>NZ_CP051209.1:0-176422 GCF_012516415.1 Acinetobacter sp. NEB149 | reverse complement strand
GAGTAGATGCAGCCCATCTCTACTTTTTTGGTAGCTGATTACAATATCAATATGCTTTTGTCTTCTACAAAGCGTACTGTACGAATATCACTGATATTCGGGGCTGCTCAGCCGCAAAGTTTAATCAGACTTTGCACAAAGCCAGTAACCATACGTAAAGACAGACGGAATAAGGATTTAATCATTAAGCAGCATTGGATGGCTGCGTCGGAGTAGGTTTGATTTCGCCCTTGTTTGCCTTTTGATGGCGCATACCATTGCGTAGCAGGATCAAACCAAATGGCAATATTTCCGCGACTCATGAGTGCTCGGTTATATGCGGGCCAATTGGTTGTGCGGTAGATTTTGTGTGTAGGCTTCTTCATTTGAAAATTATATCGCTGAAAAAGCCGTTACAGATAGGTTTGTGCAACAAAGCCCTTAGTTGAAAAAAATTTTAGATTTCATGCTCACACACCACCTAAAACAAAAAATATCTGATTGATTTTACAGGCTTTTAATTTAAGGTTTTATTCTACCCACTCGCAATATCAATGTTTAGTATCACGACTCACTAACTCATTAACTAAATATGGAGCAGTACGGCTATCTTGATTTTCTGTTATTTGTTTTGGTGTTCCTGCCACAACAATATTCCCACCAGCATTTCCAGCACCTGGTCCCACATCAATCACCCAATCTGCTTGTGCAACGGCACGCATATCATGCTCAATCATAACCACGGTATTACCCGCATCGACTAATCGCTGCAATTGAACTAACAATCGATCTACATCTGATGGATGCAAACCTGTAGTTGGCTCATCAAGTATATACAGTGTATTTCCACGCTGATTGCGTTGCAGCTCGGTCGCCAATTTAATACGTTGCGCTTCTCCACCAGATAGTTCAGTCGCTGGTTGCCCTAAACGTAAATAACCAAGGCCAATTTCCTTTAATAATTGTAGTGAACGAGCAATCGAGACCTCTCCATCAAAAAAATCACGTGCTTCATTGACGGTCATTCCTAATACTTCAGCAATATTACGTCCATTCCAGCGAATTTTCAGAGTGTCATCATTATATCGAGCACCATGACATGTCGGACAAGGGGCATATACACTTGGCATAAACAATAATTCTACACTGACAAAGCCTTCACCTTCACAAGTTTCACATCGCCCTTTAGCCACATTAAACGAAAAACGTCCAGCATCATAATGAGCTTGGCGAGCTTCAGGAGTCCCAGCAAATAACTTTCTAACATGATCAAATAAACCCGTATAAGTTGCCAGATTAGAACGTGGAGTACGGCCAATTGGTTTTTGATCAACCTGTACCAGACGCTGTATAGCCTCCACATCACCAGCCAGAGAACCCTGTGTAACCTCGGTAACCAACATTCCTTCATTTAACGGATTATTTTCATTATTGTTTTCAGTTTCAGATTCATTGCCTAAATATGAAAGTACTAACTCGGGTAAAGCTTGAGAAACGAGACTAGATTTACCTGAACCTGAAATACCTGTAACTGCTGTAAGTACACCAAGAGGTATACGAGCATCAATATTATGCAGGTTATGTCGGTAAATATTGTTAAGTTCAAGCCAACCAGAGGGTGTACGTCCATAACTTTGAGTAACTGGGATTTTATTAAATAAATAACTTGCAGTACGTGAAGCTGAAATCTCACTTAAACCCTGAGGTACTCCACTATATAAAATATTACCACCTTGCTCTCCTGCATCTGGTCCAACATCCACTAACCATTGAGCACGACGCATGAGCTCTAAATCATGCTCTACAACAAATACGGAGTTTCCAGCGTCTCTTAATTTATCGAGAGAATCATATAATGACTGACTATCTGAAGGATGTAATCCAGCAGACGGTTCATCCAGTACATAAACTACACCAAATAGCATAGAACTTAATTGTGTTGCTAAACGCAAACGTTGTAACTCTCCCGCTGAAAGAGTCGGTGTGGCTCTATCTAATGTTAGATAACCAAGACCTAACTGGCGTAATTGATTTAAACGCCCCACCACACCATTTGCTAAACGCTGGGCAGCAATTTTCTTTTCATCTGAAAGTGCTGACGTACGTCTTACATCTGGAGATACAGAATGCACTGCTCTACCTGTTGTTGCTCGTTCGGATCTATCAAGTTGGGTTACTTTATTATTAGTCTTTTCTCCAGCATCATGAGCGTCGAAATTGCCAAGAACAATGGGCTCAAGCAGGCAAGTTAACTTATCCAAAGAAAGTTGCATAAACTCACCAATATCTACTCCAGCAAAGGTAATAGATAAGGCTTCTGGTTTAAGGCGTTTACCATGACAGGAAGGGCATATTTTTCCTTCCATAAAACGTGAAACACGTTTTTTCATCAACGTACTTTGGGTATTAGCAAAAGTATGAAGGACATAGCGACGAGCACCAGTGAAAGTGCCCATATAGCTGGGTTCTAGTTTACGTTTAAGTGCAGATTGAGTCTCAGCGGGGCTTAAACCAGCATAGACAGGAACTGTTGGGGTTTCTTCAGTAAATAAAATCCAGTCTCTATCCGATTGCGGTAAATCTTTCCATGGTCGATCAACATCATACCCTAGGGTTACTAGGATATCGCGTAAGTTTTGCCCGTGCCAAGCAGGTGGCCATGATGCGATAGCTCTCTCACGAATACTGAGTGTTGGGTCAGGAACCATTGTCGATTCTGTAACTTCATAAATGTGACCTAAACCATGACAGGTAGGACAAGCACCTTGAAGAGTGTTCGGTGAAAAGTCCTCGGCATATAACATTGGCTGATCGGCAGGATATGCACCAGCACGCGAATAAATCATTCGCACGAGACTTGATAAAGTTGTTACACTTCCAACAGAAGAACGGGTATTACTTGCACCACGTTGTTGTTGCAATGCTACTGCTGGTGGTAGACCATCAATAGCATCAACATCTGGTACTCCGGCCTGATCTATTAAGCGTCTTGCATAAGGTGCAACAGATTCGAAATATCTTCTTTGTGCTTCAGCAAAAATAGTTCCAAAAGCAAGTGATGATTTTCCTGAACCCGATACACCTGAGAAAACAACAAGTGCATTTCTTGGGATAGAAACATCTACATCCTTAAGGTTATGCTCACGTGCACCTCGAACTTCAATACAATTATTAGATAAAGTAATGTTATTGTGTTCACCAAAAGAATGTATTTTCATGTTTCTACAAGCCTGTAAATTATTTTGTGTAAGTCTCATTTTTTATAAATGATCTTTTAATCGATCATCGAACTGAATCGTAAACCAATTCATTGCTAAACGCCAATTTTGAATTGGCATGGTCCATTTTTTAGCAGCATTTGAAGTTGCTAAATAAATGACCTTTTTCACTGAATCATCAGAAGAGAAGATCTTTCTCTTTTTAGTTGAATGGCGGATCACGCTATTCAATGATTCAATTGCATTTGTTGTATAAATCGCATGACGTATTTCAGCAGGATAGCTAAAGATCGTTCGGATATTTTCCCAATTTGCCCGCCAGGATTCTCCAATTTTTGGATACTGAACCGTACCGGGTTTGTCGGAGACCAACTTTCCTGCGATGAGAAGCGCATCGCTTCGCAAGGGAACATCGAGCAAAACGAGATCTACATGATTTTCATCATGCTAAGCAAATCAAACGAATTTGGAAAGAAAGTTCGGGCCGGTATGGCGTTCGTAAAGTCTGGCAACAACTGCAACGAGAAGTTATGTTATTGCGCGCTATACAGTTCTCGATTGATGCAAAATCTTGAAATACAAGGTGTATGGCGTGGTAAGAATACAGATATGGTGCTTGATGCGCTGAGTTATGTGTCGTCTTTTGAGCTTGAAGCAATGTACGATTATAAGATTAACCCGTTAGGTCAGGTGGCCTAACTTAAATAAAAGTCTCCGACAAACCCGGTACGGTTCATTGCAGATCGGCAAGGGCATGCGGTGATTCCACCTAGAAAAAATGCGAAACCATGGAAAGATACAAAGAGTAGCTCGCTAGAGCGAAATGAATTACTTCGAACAGTTAAGCGTTTAGGCAGGACACTATGGAAAAAATGGTCAGGCTATCATCGGCGAAGTTTGGTTGAAACTAAGATGCATTGCATCAAATTATTAGGAGATAAAATCAGTGCAAGGAGTTTTGATAGCCAAGTGAATGAGATCCATGCACGTGTAGCAGTCCTTAACAGATTTACGGAATTAGGTCGACCACTTACCCAAGTTACGCCTTAAATTTGGCTCAATTAGGGGCGCTTTGCATTTCAAATCTTTGTGCAACAAAGCCGATCGAAATGATAAAGTCATAAATTGCTTTTCAAAAAAAAGAAACTAATATGTTTCTTACAGAACCTAAAAGCAATAAATGCATCTACAATGAATAAGTCTTTACTTCAGCAAATCAAAAAAAGACGAACCCAATTGGGCTTAAAGCAAGTTGATATGCAATCCCGTACAGGCATTTCAAGACAGCAGTACCAAAAACTGGAAAGTCAGGGCAACCCTCGATTAGAGACCTTAGAAATTATAGCGGCAGGATTAAATGCTCAACTGATGCTCATCCCTGATGATAAGGTTCATTTGATCAGACAATTATTGAATGATGAAATTAAAGTCACTATTGAAGATCAGGATGACTTAATGACTAACCCATGGAAGGGTCTTCTCGGAGGAGAGGAACCATGAATACTGTTGCCGTCCTGAAATTAACATTACATCACGGTATCGTTGGATACTTGGCAGGATTTCAGAGCGGAAAAAATATTCTGGTTTTTACAGATTCTTTCCGCTCTGATCAGCAACGCCCGACCTTGAGCCTGCTGACTTCCCCTTGTATCCTCAAGTGGATAAAATTTTAGAAAAGACCTATGTTACACATCAGCGTTTACATCCCTTGCTATCAAACTTGCTACCAGAAGGTGCATTACGCGAACTGATTGCACAAAGCCTCAAAGTACATATAGACAATGAATTTCAGTTATTGGCAGCTTTAGGTCATGATTTACCTGGAGCACTCATTGCGACTCCATTAGATCCAGAAGAAATTCCAGATGAAATAAAATTCAAACTGCAGATCTCTAATCCAGATCAGATCTTAAAGCAAGAGATTCGAACAGATAATAAGTTTTCCTTGGCCGGCGTCCAAATGAAGTTTTCCATGAAAGCCAAAGATGGGCGTTTTACACTAGTCCAGGCAACGGAATCGTCTCTACTCGGGGACTGGATTATCAAAACTCCTTCTTCCAGACATGCTTTTGTTCCGCTAAATGAATATTCTATGATGAGCCTTGCCAAAATGGTCGGAATAGATGTCCCTGAGATTCGCTTGGTGGATATGGCACTCTTACAAAACCTTCCACCATTAAATTTACCCCAAGAGCAATATGCTTTTGCAATCAAAAGATTTGATAGACAGAGTACTGCTGATACTACAGAGCTTATTCACATCGAAGACTTTGCTCAGATCTTCGGTGCATATCCACAGCAGAAATACAGCACCACAAATTATGAGCAGATAGGAAAGATCATTTATCAATTTTCAGATAACAAAATTCTTGATATTCAGCAATTTGCCAGCCGCTTACTTGTCAACATTTTGCTCGCCAATGGAGATGCACACTTAAAAAACTGGAGTATGATTTATCAGGACAAAAGAACACCAAGATTATCTCCCGCATACGATATATTGATGACTAGTGTATATATTGAAAATGAGCTTCATTTCGCATTGAATCTTGCCAAAAATAAAGATTGGTATTTAGCTGAGATGAAACACTTTGAACAATGGGCTGAAAAAGTCGGTGTTCCATGGCGTGTTATTGAAAAACAACTTCACGCCATTATGGACAAAGCACGGTCAGTATGGCCAGCGCTATTACTAGACTTACCTATGATTTCTGTTCATAAAGAAAAATTAAGAGAACATTGGAAAAAATTGCATCCAGACTTTCAGATACTTACAGATGATTAGAGGAAACCTGTAACCAAGCTAAAATTTCTCAAACAATTTCATCACATCATTTTCCGTCAGTTTCGCTTCTCCCTCATGATCTGTGCTTAGAATAGACTGTGCCAGTTCTGCTTTATTCTGCTGCAAGGCAATAATTTTTTCTTCTATGCTTTTATTGGTAATCAGCTTATACACAAATACCGGCTTGTCCTGTCCAATCCGCCATGCACGATCTGAAGCTTGATCTTCAGCAGCAGGGTTCCACCATGGATCATAGTGAATGACCGTATCTGCGGCAGTTAGATTCAGACCGACCCCTCCTGCTTTCAGACTGATTAAAAATACCGGCACTTGTCCAGACTGAAATGCTGTAATGACTTCATCTCGCTTTTTGGTCTTTCCAGTCAGCTTCACATAGCCAATTTCTGCGTGATAGAGCTGTTGTTCAATCAGTTCCAACATTGAGGTAAACTGAGAGAAAATAAGAATTTTTCGTCCCTCTTCCACCATTGGAACAACCATATCCATCAACTGTTCAAGTTTGGCAGAATACGCCTGCCCGGTTTTAACTGAATCCAGTTTCAGCAAGCTAGGATGACAACAGACCTGACGCAGCTTCAGCAAGGCATCTAAAATTTGGATTTGACTACGCTTAAAGCCTTTTTCTGCCACAATTTTCTGAATATTTGCCTGCATCGTGGCGCGAACAGCCTCATATAGCTTGGATTGCTGCTCATTCATGTCAATATTGACTTCAATCGTGGTTTTTTCAGGCAATTCCTTGGCAACGTCAGTTTTCAAGCGACGTAAAATAAAGGGTTTAATGCGGTTTACCAACTTTTGCCTTAACTGCTGATCGCCGCGTTTTTCAATAGGATAGCGGTACTTTTTATTAAAGATTTCTTGTGAATATAAAAATCCTGGCATTAGAAAATAAAATAGTGCCCACAGCTCACCCAAATGATTTTCCATAGGTGTACCAGTTAGACATAGACGATGTCGCGCTGTTAATTGCCGTACTACCTGTGCAGCTTTGGCACGCGGATTTTTAATATTCTGCGCTTCATCCAGAATGAGTTGATGATATTCATATTGCTTCAGTTGCTCTTCATCTCTCGCCAAGAGCGGGTAGGTGGTTAACACAATGTCATAGTGTGAAATCTGCTCAAAATACTGATGGCGGTCGGGGCCTTGTAGCAGCAGTACCTTGAGCTCAGGGGTAAATTTTTCCGCTTCTTTGAACCAGTTATGCATCAGCGATGTGGGTGCAACAATTAAGGCGGGTCTGTCCTGCAAATGACCAGCCTGCTTTTCCATGAGTAAGTGGGCTAAAGTTTGTGCTGTTTTACCCAAACCCATATCATCCGCCAGAATCCCGCCATGCTGGGTTTCCCTTAAAAACTGTAACCAGCCTAGGCCCTGCTGCTGGTATGGACGTAATTCCCCCTGAAAACCTTGTGGTGTCGGCAGTTGTTGCTGATAGCCTTGTTTGAATTTCTGCGCAAATTGCTGCAGGCGATTACTGACCTGCCACACCATCCCCAGATGATGCTGTAATTCTAATAGTTGACTCGCATCATAGCGATCTATGCTACGCTCTTCTTGCTGTAAAATGCTCTGCAGATGCAACAATACCGGCTTAATGTCCTTTGCGGATAAAGCCAAATCTGGTTGATCCGCTGCAGTTTTCAGGGTGAAAATTTGACTGTCATTCAGATGACCAAAAATCCGTGGATCAAGTAAATCAGGCTGTTCTTTCACCAAAGCCACAAGTGCATCGAGTAAATCATAGCTATTGCCTGCACTGTCCTGAACGGTCGCCCCGATATTGAACCAGTCTTGTTGGCTTTCAGATTCAGTGATGGAAATATTTAAATTTTCAACATATTGCAGCTTAAATGGGCTGTGTTCCAGATGCTCTATCTGCCATCCAATCAATTCAATTTGATTGATGGGCATCAGCTGTTTGATCCAGTCTCCATAGAACGCAAAAACTATAGAATCAAGACGTTGTTTATCCAGTTTTAATTGCTGGTAATAATTAAGATCTTTCACCCACTTCAGTGATTCGACCAATAGCTGTAAACGCTGGATTGACTGTTGTTCCTGAACTAAGTCCCGAAGCTGTCGCACCATTTTGCCATGCTGCTCACCAATAAAACTGTCACCTGATGTACCTGCTTTTATTCGTCCGCCTACATAGGAGAATTCAATTTCGGCACAAACAGACTCTTCCCATTTCCAATCAAATTTATCTAAAACACCGAAGCGTAAAATTGGCTGGGGACTTCCCTCAAGGACATCAATATGCTGAATAGACTCGGGCTGAGGCAGATTTTTCACGTCTGAATATTGATGAGTCAGTTTCTCAAACTCTGGCAAGAGCATAGATGGAAGATCAGGCATCTGTAAAAAATGGTACAGAAGATTTGCCGTATATTCACCATATAACTGGCCCACCGTGTTCTGTTGAATATCCACATAACATGGGGGATGGCTCGCGAGAATCTGAATATGTGGATTTGATTTCAAATCGAGTCGAATATCACCATTGACCAATTCAATGTTTAAATGCTCTGTCTGTTTGTTTACACCTTGTTGCCAGATCAGTTCGATGTGATAGCCTTGTTCTGACCATTGAAGTGCAGTATGGCTCTTTTTTTGCCAGTACACATCGCCACTTTGAATAAAAGATTTGAAATGTTCCAATAAAATTCTGGAGATATCAAGATTGCTTTGATAAAAGCGTTCGTCACTGTTTATTTTGGCATAATAATAAATCTGGTTAAATAATTGTCGTTTTTGTTCAGGTAAAGTCAGATGCTTTCTGGTGATATTTTCATATTGGGTATAATAACTTTCCCCCGCAATTGAGCCGTTTTTATTGCGTCTGGCCTTCTGAACATCAACTGTCAATTTCTTTAAGCTGACAGACTGATCTAGCAGGTAAATTAAATAATTGTTTGTTTTGACAGATTGCTCTGGTTCAGTCTGTTGTAAATACCGTTTAAAATCATTCAACCAGCGCTGCGCCTGATCATCCCCCCGTTGGCGTTTTGCGATTCCCTGCGAGGATTGAGATTCAGCATAACGCTGTTGAAATTCCTGACGATATTCTTGAAAGAATAATCGCGCTAAAGCAGCAGCATGTTTACAGTTATATCCAACCGGACAAGTGCAGTCGTCATCGATTAAACGGTCTTTTTTAAGATTATAGGTAATCGCGGTATCGTAATAATCTGTCCCTTCAATTTGAGCATACATCGTGACATCATCATTTTCTTCAAAGAACTCAATTGTTTCTCTATCAATGTGTTTAGCATAGCTCAGACTGCGCTGAAGAGTTGCAGTACTAAAGCGAGATAGAAAATTGATCAATGAGGACATAATTACCAGAAACCAAAAATGTTTATACAATTATAACGGACAAAGCTGTCATTTCAGAACAGTAGTGCTCGCCAACGTATCAAAAGGAAATAAATCCATGCTCAAAAACTTAATGTTTACTACAATGGATGGGGTGAATATTGGCTTTGGGGTACATTGGTCTCCTCAACCGCAATCACAGGTCGGCCATTAATCGCCTTTGAATACAGTGCAGAAGCGATCAGTAAAGGTTTAGAACTTTCCTGCACATCAAATGGATATCATGGGTGAGGCACTGAATATTCCTCGACAAGCTCTTGTGAAACTTGGTACTCAGGAAGCGGAACTTTGTGTCCAAGAAGTCGATGAAATTATTGGCTCGATTTGTAAGGTTGCAATCCGATTCAGCAATATCGCTCATGACCTATTACCTGGACAAATTCAAGCAGAGACTCTCCAACTGATCCAAAATAGGATTGAGTATAATATTCATTTATTGCACTAAATAGCCTTCACAAAGCTTCTATGAAGGGCTTACTCTAACCGTTGTTTTATCACGGCATAAGCTACACCAGTCACCACACTTCCAATCGCAATCGCCAATAAATATTTTAATGGATAATTCATCGCATTCGGAATGATCAGTACCATTACACCGCCATGAGGAGTGACTAGTTCACATTTAAATAATGCAACCAAAGCCCCAGTTACAGCACCACCTGCGATCGCGCATGGAAGCACTCGAATCGGGTCTTTGGCAGCAAACGGAATAGCCCCTTCCGAAATGAAACATAGGCCCAGAACTACAGCAGCCTTCCCTGCATCTTGCTCAGGTTTGGCAAATTTATGCTTTGCCAGAAAAGTTGCAATTGCCATACCCAATGGCGGTACCATACCCGCAGCCATGGTAATCGCCATCGGTCCGTATGTTTGTGACGTAAGTAAGCCCACCGTAAAGGCATAAGCCGCTTTATTTATTGGCCCCCAACATCAATACACATCATACTCCCAAGGATAATCCCCATGATCATGGCATTGGTCGTCCCCATATTGGCAAGGAAGTGTGTGAGTAATTCAAACAATTGTGCAACAGGCTGTCCAACCACATAAATCATGATTAAACCAACAGCTAAACTCGCTAATAGTGGAATAATCAAAATTGGTTTTAATGCTTCTAGGCTACTTGGGAGTTTAAGCTGTTTCGATAAAAATAACGCAATATAACCTGCAATAAAACCTGCAACTAATCCACCGAGAAAGCCTGCCTCTAATTGTGTTGCAAGTAAACCGCCAATCAAACCTGGAGTTAAACCCGGACGATCCGCAATAGAATAAGCAATGTAACCTGCCAGCATAGGTACCATAAGAGTAAATGCTGCAGCACCTATTTGCTTTAAGGATGCGGCAAAGCTTCCTTCAACAGGGTTGAGGCCAAACATAAACGAGATGGCAATGATCAAACCGCCCGCCACCACCATCGGCAGCATGAAAGACACCCCTGTTAAAAGGTGTTTATAAATTCCAGTTTTTTCTTTGTTTTCATTTTCTGTCTTAGTGGCTGTTTGCTTACCCGTTTCAAGCACTTTGGCTTCAGCAATTGCATTTGCAAAAGTCTTATCCGTTTGCTTAAGAGCAAATCCTGTACTGCAGCGATATACACGTTTGCCTACAAAGCGATCTGTATTGACCTCAATATCCGTTGCTAAGATCACGACATCTGCTTTGGCAATACTTTCTGCCGATAAAACATTTTAGCCCCAACCGATCCTTGGGTTTCAACATCAATCTGATAACCGTACTTTACTGCACCTTGTTGTAAGGCTTCGGCCGCCATAAACGTATGCGCAACACCAGTTGGACATGCTGTAATGGCGACAAACCGTGTAACCCCTACATTGGCTGCAATAGTTTCATCTAAAGCATCTGAATGCTCAAGAACTTGTTGCAAAAGCATGATCGCATCGTGTTGTGCGTTATTCAAACCAATGACTTTCACAACCTTGTCACGCAGTTGATCCGCTTCTGCCGACTTCTGTCCTACAAAAACAACCGTATCAATAACATTTGATAAATCGAGATGCTCGACTGATGTCGCCACATTATTGGAAATACCAAGTGCTGTCGCTGCTTTGGACAGTTTTTTGGACAAAATCACTGCATTAATCGGCTGCTCGGGACTATGTGGCACAAATAAAATATGTTTTATCTCTGGCATCGTATTAACTCAATGATTGGACTGAGATTTGCGATTTCAAATCTTCAATAACAGCAAAGTCTGGAAGGGCAAACCCAATTTGGGTCACAGCATTGCTCGCAATTGCGGTTGCTGTTTTCAATGTTTCTTCTGGGGAAGTTGAACTCAACAACCCATGAATCATACCTGCCAGCAAAGAATCTCCCGCACCCACAGTACTTTGGACGGTGACCTTCGGTGCAGTAGCATGCAGGGGGTGCGTGCGGTGAAGCCAGTTCACCCCGTTTTCACCCATCGAGACCACAATATGTTCGATCTGACTATTTAAACTGGCAAAAAGATGCTGCTGTTCTGCAAACGTTTCTGCTGGCAAATGGTAAGTTTCCGTCAACTCATCTGTATTAGGCTTAATCAACCAAGGATGGGCAGCAATTGCTGCTTTCAACGCAACACCACTGGTATCTACTGCGACTTTTTTACCCGCAGACTGTAACCATAAAATCAGTGTCGAAAGCTCTTCTGCAGAAAACCCTTGTGGCAAACTGCCAGCAATCACAATCACATCAACCTCTAAAATCAGTTGAGATAAACGTTCACATAGTTGTTGTTTTGCTGAGGTATCTACAAAAAAGCCCTTGCCATTGATGTCAGTCATCTGACCAGAAGCTTCTGCAACTTTAATGTTTTGTCGTGTTTCACCTGCAACATAAATAAATTGGTTATCAAATTGCTCTTGCTGGATATGATGGTCAAAAATTTGACGGTTTTCTTGCCCCAAAAAGCCACTCACAATCAGTTCATGTCCCAAATCCTTAAGGACCTGTGCCACGTTTAAGCCTTTACCTGCTGCATGGCTTTGGGCCGTTAACTGACGATTGACCTCGCCAACTTTTAGTTGATCCAATTGCACGGTGAGGTCAATTGCAGGATTCAGAGTAATGCTTAATATCTTAGCCATTCGTAATTACTCCACCAATGCACGTACGGCAGACGCACTGTCACAACTTAAGGCTTGCTGTGCGACCTGTTTGCAATTTATATAGTTCAAACCACGAATTTGCGCCTTCACCAATGGAATACTGGTACTCGACATACTCAACTCATCCACGCCCAAGCCTATCAATACAGGCACAGCTTTTGGATCAGCAGCCAATTCACCACAAATGCCCACCCATTTACCATGCTGATGTGCTGCCCGAACAGTTTGATCAATCAATAGCAAAATACTCGGATGTAAGCCATCAGCTTCAGCAGACAACAGTGGATGACCACGGTCAATCGCCAGAGTATATTGAGTCAAGTCATTGGTTCCAATACTAAAAAAATCAACTTCTTGAGCAAGAATTGGAGCCAACAATGCTGCCGCAGGAACCTCAATCATAATACCGACTTGTAAGTTTTCACATGGATGCTGTATGCGAACCTCATCCAAAATTGCTTTTGCTGCTCGCCATTCTTCAACCCGCCCAATCATCGGAAACATAATTCTTAATGGGCGATTATCCGCTGCTTTAAGTAAAGCAACCAATTGCTGACGTAACAACTCTGGCTTACGTAAAGTCAGACGAATACCACGTAAGCCCAAGAATGGATTTTCTTCCTTTTCAATAGGCAAATACGGCAAAGGTTTGTCCCCGCCCACATCAAGTGTACGTACCACCAATGGACGACCTGCCAAAGCATCTAACACCACCCGATAATCGGCTTCCTGTGTAGCCTCATCAGGCGCACTGCTGTGTGACATAAAGACCAATTCTGTGCGTAGCAAACCAATTGCTTCTGCCCCATCGGCCACAGCCTGTATCGTAGCGCCCACTTTGCCAATATTGGCTGCGATTTCAACTTGATGTTGATCCCGTGTGATGGCAGGTTCTAAACAATGCTGTTCCGCTTGTTCTCGCAACTCACGCTGGCGTTGGCGCTCTGCAATGGCATGATCAATCTGATTTTGCTCGGGTGAGACCACATACTCCCCAGTATCCCCATTAATTAGCACGGTGGCATGGTTCTCAATATTTAAAACAGCTACACCTGCACCTACGACTGCTGGAATAGCCAGAGCACGTGCCACAATAGCACTATGGGCACTCGCTCCACCAACCGCGGTCAAAATGCCTGCAACACGATCTTTATTCAGACGCGCTACATCACTCGGGCCAACATCATGCATAATTAAGATATAAGGTTGCTCGGGTTCTGTGACATCGGCCACACCGCACAAAACAGCCAAAACTCGCTCACCAATATCCCTTAAATCAGCCGCACGCTCTGCAAGTAAACGATCGCTAAGTGCAGCCTGTGCGGTAGCAGCCACTTCAATATGATCATGCCAAGCTGCAGCAGCAGACAACCCCTGTTTTAAACCGCGTTGTACACTTTGGAGGAGGTCTGGATCATCCAGCATTTCCAAATGTGCCATGAATATCTGCTTAATGGCAGTAGATTCAGTATGTGCAATGAATTGACGTAAGCTATTTTTCACCTGATGAAGCGCAATTTCAAGCTTTTCATTCTCAGCTTTAAAACTCTGTCCGCGACGTTCATAACTAAATTCGCGTGGCTTCACCACATGAGCAGGACCAAAAGCAAGGCCAGTTGATGCCGCAATACCGCAGCTACCCGTATCGCCATGTGATTCAAAAGGCATTAATTCCAAAGTATTTACGACTGGGTCACTATTGCTGTGCTGATGAGATACAAAATCAACAGCTTCAACCTCTTCTCCTAAGCCCTGTTTAACTGCATCAATAATCTGTTCTAAGCCTGCTACAGCATCGGTATCGGGTTGTGCAATAAAAGTCAGAGTTTGACCACGACGACATCCCATGGCTAATAATTTGGTTAAACTTTTTGCCGAAACGTAAGCCCCCTCATCTACAGCAACGAGAACATCCCCTGCAAATTTCTTAGTCATATTGACCAAGTGTGTCGCGGGACGCGCATGTAGACCATGAGCATTAGCTAAGACAATACGACGAGATGGCCAATCAGGAATCAGTTCAGCACCAATTAACTGCGCCAACTGGTGACTATCTTGCTCTTGGTTGAGGGTATGAACTTGTTCAGTATCAAACAAAATATCCATTAACCGTTGAAACCGTTGCATATCCAGTTGCTCATTACTGGCAATACACACCAAAGTCTTGAGCATTTCCTGCTGATGGCTTAAAACCTGTTCCGCTTTTACCAAACTTACAGCTGGGCTCAAAACATGCTGGTTAGAAGTGATCGACCAGACCCCCTCCCCTAAATGAATCATGCTGTTTAGATTTAAACCCGACAGAAAACCACACTCCACCATTTTTTGCTGTTTCAGCAACTGTGTTGCGTGCCAAATTAAATCTTCTACATCAAGTGCGGGAACTTGAGTGGCGATTAAATTTTCATGCAATGCCAAAGATGCAGGTTGGGCTTGTAATAATGCAATAATTTGCTCTGCGGATTGAGCCTGTTTCACTTGATCAGCGACATCATTAATTAAAGCCCGCGTCAAAATTTGTAAGACTTGCAAATGCTCATCTGATTTCGCAGCAATCACTACTGCTAAATAAATTTTATTTTCACCGTCCCAAACAACTCCTTCAGGAAAGTGCGCCAGACGAATACCAGTTTTTAAAATATATTGGCGAGACTGAGGCGTCCCATGCGGAATGGCAATTCCTTGCCCTAAATACGTTGCACTTTGTTGTTCGCGCCCGGTCAACCCATGAATATAATCAGGTGTAACCAACTGGTCTTTGACCAAGATATCGACTAGACATTGCAAAGCTTGTGCTTTATCAGTGGCGTGTTGTTTCATTCGAATATGTTGTATATCTAGCGCGAGCATAAAGCGTCCTTGCAAAATAGCATAGTGAAAAGCTATGCCTTTTTACTGGAGAAAAAATAAAAGTCGAATTCTACTCAGGATTTACACAAAAATCTGTATTTTTTGATTTTATCTTCATGATCATCATTACGATTCTTGCGTACCACACCATGGGCACGTGAAAAAGTAGAAAGCTTATATTTGTACGTCTTACGCCAAAAGGCCAAACAGAAACCGTAACCTCAGGCAACACCCCTCTCATCATAAAATTATACCAGTCAGTAAAATACCCTTAGATTAAGCATATGTATGTTGGTTATTATTGTTGATTATCACAATAAATTAGTGACCAAAAATCAAAGTATCCGACCCCACCTTAAATTACGTCACACAAAATAAAAACTCTATATAACTGTTATATATAGAGTTTATTAACGTACCAATTATGTTATTTAGTGTATTTTATGTCGGTGACTCTTGCCAAGGTTGGTTTTTTTCAAAAGGAAGCTTTGTTTACCCAAATTATTCAGATAAAAATCTCTTTTTTCAAAGGAAAGTTGGCAAAGCCTTAGTAATGTGAGTAATTAAATCGCTTACTCTTTCTCTAGCTTGACCAGGCAATCCGATGTAATATCTGCAATGGTTCTTGCACCAGTCAATGTCATTGCCACACGCATTTCTTTCTCAATCAAATCTAGTAAATTACTTACCCCAGAACCGCCGGCAGCACCAAGTGCGTATACAAATGCACGACCAAGCATGCAAATATCTGCACCCATAGCCAACATACGTACCACATCAAGACCGTTACGAATCCCTGAATCTGCTAAAATTTTGATGTCACCTTTGACCGCACTTGCAATTGAAGGAAGCGCACGAGCAGAAGACAAAACACCATCAAGCTGACGACCACCGTGATTGGAGACCACAATTCCATCTGCTCCGAAACGTACCGCATCCTTGGCATCCTCAGGATCTAAAATCCCCTTAATAACCATGGGACCCTCCCAATAATCACGAATCCACTCAAGATCTTTCCAAGAAATTGAAGGGTCAAAGTTATTTCCCAGCCAACCGATATAATCTTCCAGACCTGTCGGCTTACCTAAATATTTCGAAATGTTACCCAAATCATGCGGACGACCCAATAAACCGACATTCCAAGCCCAGTGTGGGTGCATACACGATTGCATATAACGACGTATTGCAGCATTTTTACCACTCATTCCTGAATGTGCATCACGATAACGCGCACCTGGAACAGGCATATCGACTGTGAATACTAAGGTAGAACAGCCTGCGGCTTTAGCACGTTCCAAGGCATTTTTCATAAAACCACGGTCACGTAGTACATACAGTTGAAACCACATCGGACGTTGAATCGCAGGTGCCACTTCTTCAATTGGACAAACTGAAACTGTTGATAAGGTAAATGGAATGCCCTTTTTATCTGCGGCAACCGCGGCTTGAACTTCACCACGACGCGCATACATACCCGTTAGACCTACAGGTGACAATGCCACTGGCAACGCCAAATTTTCACCAAACAATTGCGTTTCTAAGCTCAGCTCAGACATGTCATTTAACACACGTTGACGTAAAGCGATTTTTGATAAATCGTCTACATTACGCTTTAAAGTATATTCCGCATAGGCACCACCATCGATGTATTCAAATAAAAATGGCGGTAAACGACGTTTCGCAGCTTCACGATAGTCATTTGCAGAAGAAATAATCATAACTTATGTCCTATTTAATCGACTCGAACGTTGACGACGAGCTTCTTCTTCATCGATCATACGTACGCGTTGAACAACAAATTCAATATGCCCACAAGCTGCCTTACGTGCAGTCTCTGAGTCTTGACGTTCAATTGCGTCCATCACCTCAAAATGCTGGTCATGCAATTGTTCAAAATGTTGTGGTGTGGTGTAAACTTTACGTCGCCCTAACATCACGTTGTCTTGCAATAAATCAAACAAACTACGCATCATTTGGATCAGCACTAGATTGTGGGATGCTTCTGCAATCGCCAGATGAAAATTCGCATCCGCTATTGCTGCGTGGGCATCATCACCTAAAGCCTGAAAATGGCTAATCTGCTCAAAACATTGACGAATATTGATCAAATCACTGGGTGTGGCACGTTGTGCGGCATACCATGCTGTACCACCTTCAAGCACCATACGAGCTTCTTGTACATCAAAACGATATTCAGGATCCTGATCCATCAAACCGGATAATGGCTCAACGATTTGATACTGTGACCAATGTGCAGGCAACTGCTTTAAATAGGTGCCTGCACCCGCTTTGCTCTGAATAATCCCTGCGGTAATCAGTTGTTGAATCGCCTCACGTAAAGAGCTACGAGACACACCTAACTGTTCACAGAGTTGGCGTTCAGCAGGCAATCGCTCTCCGACTTGCACATTATTTTTTTCAATCAACAGACGTAAACGCTGTACCACTTTGTCGGAGACTTTCATTTTTTTCCTTGACCCGTTTACGGAATCATCCACGGGAAAACATAAGCTTGTAAGGTCACAATAATACCAATCATCACCGTAAAGATAATGCTGTGTTTTACTGTAAATCTAAATAAATCAGATTCTTTACCAACTAAACCCACTGCTGCACAAGCAATCGCGATTGATTGAGGGGAAATCATCTTACCTGTTACTCCACCACTGGTATTGGCAGCAACTAACAAGACTTCAGGCACACCGATTTGCTGTGCTGTAGTTGCTTGTAACGCTGAAAACAATGCGTTAGCTGAAGTATCTGAACCTGTAAGAAACACTCCAACCCAACCCAAGAATGGTGAGAAGAAGGTGAAAGCCTGACCCGTATGTGCCAGTGCTAAAGCAAGCGTTGCTGACAGACCTGAATAGTTTGCAATGAACGCAAAAGCCAGTACCATACCAATCGAATAAATTGGGGTTTTTAGTTCATTCACGGTTTCAAAGAATGTCGAAACTGCCTCTTTAGGTTTCATGTTTAAATAAATAATCGTGATCAATGCCGCCAATATAATCGCCGTACCCGTTGCTGATAACCAATCAAACTTATAAATCGCATCATAATCTTTAATTTCAGGCACGACAGGTGGTAGCTTTTGAATCAATTGATGCAAATACGGCACTTTAATTGAAACTACTAAATCACTTAATGGGCCGTCCTTAACAAATAAATCTTTAAAAGGTTTGATGCTCCAGATCGTCACCATTGCTGTAAGTATCAGAAATGGAGACCAGGCTTTGGCTATCTGTGCCACACTATATTGTTTACGAGCTTGCTTGATAATAGTTTCATCTACCTGTATATTTTTGTCCTCAAAAAGAAAAATATGTTTTGGTTTCCAATACTTAAGTAAGATAGTTAAACTGATTAATGATGCAATTGCAGCAGTGATATCGGGTAACTCAGGCCCAACAAAATTTGATGTTAGATATTGCGCTAAAGAAAAAGATAAGCTGGCAACTAAAATAGCAGGCCAAGTTTCTTTAACCCCACGCCAACCATCCATGATTGCCATGATCCAGATCAATACAATTGGCACCATAAAGGGTAACTGACGACCAACCATTTGACTGATTTCCATGGTGTCAACACCTGAAACCTGCCCAGCGACAATGATCGGAATTCCCATTGCACCAAAAGCAACAGGTGCAGTATTAACTATCAGGCATAGCCCAGCCGCATATAAAGGCTTAAAGCCGAGTCCCACCAACAGTGCCGCAGTAATTGCGACGGGCGCACCAAAACCTGCCGCACCTTCTAAAAACGTACCAAAAGCAAACCCAACTAATAGCATTTGCAGACGTTGATCTTCTGTAATTGACAGAATAGACGAACGAATAACATCAAACTGTCCTGTTTTTACTGAAATCTTATATATAAAAACTGCACCGATAATAATCCATGCAATTGGCCACAGGCCGTAGAAGAATCCATAGACCATTGATGCTAATGCCATTCCAATTGGCATTTTGTATAAAAATAATGAGACCAGAAAGGCTAAAAAAACGGTAATTGTAGCGGCTACACTACCCTTCATGCGAAAAATAGCTAACGCTAAAAAAAAGAAAATAATTGGAACTAGCGCAATAGCACTCGAAATCCAGATATTGCCTATAGGATCATAAATTTGTTGCCACTGTTGAAGCATTGTCTACTCCTTGAAATGCTTAACTACTAGATTGAACAGTTTATTGTACTTAAACACTAAATTGGTATGACCAATTTAGTGTTTAAGAGATAAAATGTGCATTTTGTATTGGCGATATTAGTAATATTAGCCCAAAAACACAATATAAAAGATTTAATTTATTTTTTGGTATGACCAATTTTTATAATCTCTTAAAATTTTATATATTAGATTTCTTTCATAATTCACTTTTTACTCAGCTCAAAATTATAGATTCCCACAATTAAATTAAATCTTAATCCTAGTCTTTTGCCAGGGTTGCGATATCGCTCGGCAAGGATTTTGAAGGTTTTCAAAGTTCCAAATACCTGTTCAATCCCAATTCTTCTTTTATTGATTTCTTGGTTATAAAGTTTTAGCTCGAGATCTGGTTTTTAGTGCTTTTTTGCTTTTAATGGCCATAAACTATTTGGATACAATGTATAAATCCCTTGATAGCCTTTATTTGCAAGAGGCTTTGTTGCACAAACCTACCACTGAAAGCTTCTTGGGGAATATAATTTCTAAATGAAGAGGTCTGCACCCAAGATCTATCGTACAACCAGTTGATCTACCTACAATAAAGCCTTGCTCAGTCAAGGAAATACATCAATTTGGTTTGATTCAGCCATCCAATGGTCGCTCGATTGACTCAACAACTGCCGATGCAAAACTTGGATGAAAATGTACTAGCCCAACAACTTCATTCCACCAATCAAGAGCAGTTGATTGCCTATAAAGTGTCTTTATTTGGCTCTGACGTCAGTGTCGTTCAGCATGTGGTAGCAAAAACCCGAGGTGCACCGAAAGATTTAAGCCACCAAGTAGTTGGCTTTAGTACAAAGCAACAAGGTGAGGCTCAGTTATGTGTTACGTCGTGAGGATATTCAAGTGGTGGTAGCAGAGCGGATGTTCCTACGTGGATAATTGCTCAAAAAGATTTTATAATCGGTATTAATACCAATAATTTTGTCTTTATTGCTATGTATAGACTTAATCGTTTTGATTATTCGTCGAGAGCTTAAAGCCTTAGATGAAGTTTCAACCTTTTAAGTCAGCCAAATTTATCAGTGAATGATGCTACTCACTATTTAAAAACCTTAGATGCCAAAGTAATGCCTTCCAAGGTACAGTCCTTTGCTCAAAACTCTAAGCACTTAATACATAAACTGCATCAAAATCCGGAAAATGAAAAAGTATTTAGTTCATACGCCGCCCATGAATTGCGTAGTCCTTTAACCGCGATCAAAACTCATATTCAGCTTGCACAACTGATGGCAGAACAACAGGCAAGCTCGCCCAAATTGCAACAGAGCTTGCAGCAGGTACACCTTGGTATCCGCCGATGTACCCAGCTACTGGAACAGCTTCTAGCACTTTCATCTACCGATCAAGTACTGAGTGATATCTAGTACAGTATTGAAATTCCACGGCTCCTGACTCAGGTGATTGCCGATTTACAGTCGCTTTATCCGGAAATTGAACCCAGTTTAACAATTGACTGACCGAGCCTGACCCGAGTTGCCCTACCCGATTTTGAACTAGATACCGTCTTTAAAAACCTACTTAACAATGCTCTATTGCATGCACAGGCAAACACCATTTCAATTGCTATGCTGCATGTGTGCTGATCATTCATAATGATAATCAAAGGTTGAAGATATGCATAATTGGGACAGCGTTTCTGGCATAAATCTCCCTAGCAAAATGGGCATGGGCTAGACTTATATTTGATGAAAATGGTGTTAAACAAATATGGCTATCAGATTCAATTTACAGTGGCGCAACCTCAATATTTAAGCATTCACATCAGCCTCGCTGCAAGCGGATCACTTACTTATGAGAAGACAGGGCTAAATTTAAAGCTGGAATATCAACCCATGTCGTATCAGCAAAATCACGCTGCAAATACTGTTTTAAATAAGCAATGGTATCTTCAGCGATCAAGGGATCTTTGGAGTTATCTGCATGATTAAAAGCAATGGCATATAATTGAACCCCGCGGAGTTTTAACAACTCAAGACTCAGTAAGGTATGATTAATACTGCCTAAACGCCCTGAAGTGACGAGAATCACCGGATAATTATGTGTCTGAATATAATCAATAATCAGGAACTCTTCGGTTAAGGGCACCATCAGACCACCGGCACCTTCCAGCAAAATACAGTCGTAGGCCGCAGCCAGCTGTTCGGTAGCCTGATGAATCTGTTCAAAGTTAATGGCTCGCCCATCCAGTCGCGCAGCAAGATGCGGTGAAGCCGGATACGTAAAAATTTCCGGCATGGTCAGTTTTTGCTGGTCTTCCGGTAACAGTCCACAACCCATAATTGCACGATGCTGTTCGATATCTTCTGATATATCGACATTTCCGGTCTGGATCAGCTTTTGGGTTATGGTACGAATGCCCTGCTCATTCCAATTTTTGGCCAGAAAACCAGTAGTAAAGGTTTTACCAATTGCGGTATCAATGCCGCTGACAAAATAAATCTGTGCGCTCATGCTGTCTTCCGTGCAATGACATAAACCGGATGATAGGTCAGTGCATACTGTTTGCTTTCAGGGTCTTGGAATTGTTGATAGCCGGTATAAAAATCCTGTAAGGACGATTTTGTCCACCGAAACCCCTGTGCCGTCGCCTGTACACCAGTGGCTTTGATATGCTGTAACACCTGTTTCGGATGCTCAAAATGCAAGGTCATCTGTTCTTCTGTCTGCAGCAGAATGTCAAAGCCTAAGGATTCAAGCAGTTCACAGACCTCCGCTAAAGGCAGATAATCCAAGCCTTGTCCGGTCAGTGCCTTAATTTCCTTTAAATTATTGTCCGTATAACTGGCAAAACACAGATGCCCAGAGGGATTTAAGGCCTGCGCAATGTTGAGCAACAATGCTTTTAAATCCGAGATCCATTGCAATGCAGAACACGACAGCACCATGTCCAGAGACTGCGGCAGTGGCAAGGTTTCAATATTACCAATCCCCCACAAAAGCCGATCATCTTCCGGGAAATGCTGCTTCACTTCGGCATATAGATCATTTAAAAATAAATGATCAAAGCTGTAATACTGCATAAAAAGCCGGGTAAAAAACCCTGAACCGCAGCCAATTTCCAATACCCGTTGCAAATGTGGTTGTGCTACATGCTGCTGCATGAACTGCATCAACTCTGCCGCTACGGCACTTTGTACCAGCGCATGCTGCTCATAACTGAGATTTGCCTGAGCAAAACGCTGGGCAATCTGTTTGCTGTTCATCGCGGCAAATTCCTCAGCACCTGCAGACATGCGTCCAGCTCATCCGCAGAAATGTTCTGATTCAGGCAGATTCTGAGTCTGGAGGTGTTGGCAGGAACCGTTGGCGGACGTACTGGTAGCACATAAAATCCCTGCTGTTGCATAATTTCAGCCGCCTGAATGGTGCGTTTTGCCTCACCAATCAGTACCGGCACAATTTGCGAGGTTGACGGACAGTGATATCCCAAGTCTTGAATGCCCTGCTGACAGCGTACAGCCAATGCTGCCAAATGTACTCGTCCCGCCTGAAGCTGCTGTACCTTCTGAAAAATAAATCTAGTCCAGGCCATACATAGTGGCGGCTGGGCGGTACTAAAAATTAAAGGTCGCATGCTATTAATCAGATAGTCACGAATCACTGGCGCACAGACCAGATAACCACCAACTGAAGCCAAAGCCTTGCCAAAGGTACCGACCAGGAAATCAATCTGGTCCAATACTTGATACTGTTCTGCGCAGCCCAATCCACGTTCACCGCGCACACCAATTGCATGTGCCTCATCGACATAGAGCATGACTTTTGCAAACTGCTGTTTTAATGCCACCAAAGCAGCTAAATTTGTTTCATCCCCATCCATACTGAAAATTGATTCAGTTACCACAATGATGCGCTGGATAGATTCATCTGACTGATATTTTTCTAAAAACTGAGTCAAATGCTGCAGGTCATTATGGCGGTAACGCACATAGCCAGCTTTAGATAAACGAATCCCGTCGATAATACTGGCATGTACCAGTTTGTCAGCAATGATCATGGTTTTAGCATTACTGAGCGCAGGAAGAATCCCGATATTCATGTGATAACCACTATTAAACAGCAGTACTGAACGTCCAAAAGCCTGTGACATCTGTGCTTCAAGTTGTTCAAAATTGGGAAAGTTTCCCGTCAGTAAACGTGAAGAGCTTGAACTCATATGTCGCTCAGACATGGGCGTGAGGTCAAAAAATTCCTCACGTAGCGTTAAGTTGGATGCCAGACCTAAATAGTCGTTGGATGCCAAATTCAGCATCTCTTGACCATTGAGTTGCAATCGTGGCTGGCTAGAAATATTGGACTTAAACTGGCGATATTGCCCTTGCTGTTTCAAGTCATCTAGCTGCTGCTGGAAATGCTCAAGATGGTTCATGCTACTGCCTCTATCTGCTGAATCATCTCCCGCATATGCTTTAATAAAGTTTCAAGTTGCTGTGTTGAAATTACATATGGCGGCATGACATAGACCAGACGGCCAAAAGGACGAATCCAGACGCCACGGCATACACATTCAGCCTGAAAACGCGCCAAATCAATAGTTTGATGTAGCTCAACCACGCCAATTGCGCCGAGGACACGCACATCTTTGACTTGTGCCAAGGATTTTAAATCCAGTAAATATTGTCCTAGTGTACTTTCAATCTGTTGAATACGCGTCTGCCAGTCTTGAGCCAGTAACAGCTGGGTACTTTTCAATGCGACCGCGCAGGCCAACGGATTAGCCATAAAAGTTGGGCCATGCATAAACACACCCGCTTCACCACTTGAAATCGTCTCTGCTACATGGCGAGTGGTTAAGGTCGCTGACAGGGTCATATAACCACCAGTCAATGCCTTACCGATACACATAATGTCTGGTGTGACCTGAGCGTGTTCATAAGCAAATAGTTTTCCAGTGCGGCCAAAACCGGTGGCAATTTCATCTAAAATCAGCAGTACATCGTACTTTTCACACAACAACTTAGCTTGCTTTAAATATTCTGGATGATAGAAATGCATCCCCCCTGCACCTTGCACAATCGGCTCGATGATCATGGCAGCAATCTGCTGATGCTGCAGTGCCAGTATGCGCTCAAGTGGCTGTATATCTTCGGGTTGCCATGCCCCATCAAAACGGCTTTGAGGTGCCGGAACAAATAAACGGTTCGGCAAACTCGAACCAAAAATTTGATGCATACCAGTTACAGGATCACAAACCGACATGGCATTCCAGGTGTCGCCATGATAGCCAGAGCGTGTGGTAACAAAGTTAGTTTTTTGTGGTTGCTGACGTGCATTCCAATATTGCACAGCCATTTTCAACGCCACCTCAACCGCGACCGAGCCGGAATCGGCAAAGAAAATTTTATCCAGTTCAGGCGCCGTGATCTCGAGTAGCAGTTTAGACACATCAATCGCAGGCTGATGAGTCAAACCACCAAACATGATATGTGACATCGACTCTAATTGTTTTGTTACGGCCTGATTGAGTTCAGAATGATTATAACCGTGAATTGTGCACCACCAGGACGACATGCCATCAATCAGCTCGGTACCATCTTCAAGTTCAATGACTGCACCATGTGCAGCTTTAACTTTGTAACATGGCAAGGGTTGTGTCATGGAGGTATAAGGATGCCAAATATGCTGTTGATCAAAAGCGTCCTGCACAGAATTTACCCCAATTATTAAAACTAAAACTGATCTTAGCGCGTTAAATCTGAAAATGAAACGTCAAGAGCTACCAATCTCTTTTTGCTTAAGCCAGATCGGCTAAAAATTTTAAAATTGGCTCAACGAGTAACTTGGTATCAAAAAGGATGGCATCGTGCGTGCCCTGTATTTTTACCAAATTCAGATTTTGGGTTGTTAAAAACACAGATTCTTGACTAACTTTGTAAGGAACCAACATATCATTCTCGGAAAATATAAATAGCATCTTGACTGAATGATTTTTTAAGATATCCACTAGATTTAATTGCTGCAATAGATAAAGATGCTTAACCTGATAGTTTAAATCAATACTATTTAACTGTTGGTGCAATAATTTTGCACGTTCACGCGCTGCTGCGCCAGCTAAAGTGACCAAGGTACAGAAGCGCTGCATCCCGCGTTTTGGATCAGCCAGTATGGAGGATTTAAATTGTGTATATTGTTCAACTGGCATTGCCTGTGGCCATGCTTCGTTGGCCACGAAACAGGGATTTGACATACAGCAAATCACTGGCTTGGCAATTTTCAGTTGTTGCTGGATTTCATTAGCCAGCAAAAGTGCCAACTGTCCACCCAAAGACCATCCCATCAAGACATCAATAGAACTCGCCTGCCTGACTTTTTCGGCCAAAATACTTTCCACGTTAGGATCAAAAATATCCCATACTTCAACTTGATGCTGCTGCCGTAACTGTTCTACAAACGGGGTTAAGACCGCTGTTCCTAGCCCCCAACCCGTAATCATCAGTATCTTCATTTTGTCTGCTCCAATAAAAAGGGACCAATTCAAGTTGAAATGATCCCTGTTTGTTACACGATTAATTAAGCAGGTTGCATCGCATCTACAGCCAATTCTTTAGCTGTTTTCTTGGCAGCTTCAGCTTTTAAGCCTAATTTAGCAAACAAGACTTTGTCTTTACCTTCACCACTGTTCGGGGCAGTAAGCAATTTATCACCTGAAAATAATGAGTTAGCTCCAGCCATAAATGCCAGTGCCTGATCAGAGTCAGAGAGAGATTCACGACCTGCCGACAAGCGGATATAACTCTTCGGCATAATAATCCGTGCTACCGCAATAGTACGAATCCAGTCAATCACATCCAGTTTTTCAACATCGGCCAGTGGTGTGCCTTCAATAGGAACCAGCATATTTATGGGCACCGAACCCGGGTGAATCGGCATAGTCGCTAGTTCAAATAACAAACCGACTCGGTCTTGTACGCCTTCGCCCAAGCCGACAATACCGCCACTACAGACATTAATTCCGGCATTACGCACATGATCAAGCGTATTTAAGCGGTCATCAAAGCTACGTGTACTGATGACATTGGCATAATATTCACGTGAGGTATCAAGGTTGTGGTTGTAATAATCTAGCCCTGCATCTTTCAGACGTTCCGCCTGTGAGGCATTCAGCATCCCTAGGGTCATACAGGTTTCCATGCCCAGTTTCTTGACTTCCTGCACCAATTCCAGCACATACGGCATATCGCGTTCATGCGGGTTACGCCATGCTGCGCCCATGCAAAAACGGGTCGAACCGGAAGCTTTGGCCTGTTTGGCTTCAGCAATCGCCTTTTGTACTTCTACGCGTTTTTCAATTTCCAGATCAGTATCATAATGTGCAGATTGCGAACAGTATTTACAATCTTCCGGACAACGGCCCGTTTTAATTGAAAGCAGAGTACTGACCTGAACAGTATTCGGTTCAAAGTTTTGGCGATGAATTTGCTGTGCCTGAAACAGTAAATCCATTAAAGGCAAGTCATAAATTTCTTGTATTTCGGCACGTGACCAATCATTACGGATCATCTTGTCTGCATCATCTAAAATTCCATTGAGTAAATCATACGCTGTTTTTTTTATTTTTCTTTAGCGTTACCTGAGTTCGACATAAAAAATAAATAAAAAAAAGCCTTAGCATCTGTAATATCTTGGTTACGAAGACAAAACATTTCAGAGCAAGGCTTTTTCATGGACTATATTACCGAATTATTTTGTATCTTGGATGATTTCTGCAAAAAGTTTAATGAATCTTTAGAGAAAGCTCTAATTTCTGATCAAAAAACAACAATGAAAAAGTCAGCTTTAAGCTTGTCTGAAGTCATGACCATTGTCATTTTATTTCATAAATCCGGGTTTAGATTTTTCAAATATTTTTATTGTCATATGATCATCCCATTTTGGAAATCAGCTTTTCCCAAGCTTCTTAGTTACAATCGTTTTATTGAAATTATGCCGCGTTGTTTGCAAGCTTTGAGTAGTTTCTTCCATCAAGTTAAAGGAGAAGATACCGGAATTTGTATTATTGATTCGACTAAATTGGTCGTTTGCCATAATCTTAGAATTAAAAGACATCGTGTATTTAAAGGCTTAGCTGGTCGTGGTAAAAGTAGCACAGGTTGGTTTTATGGATTTAAAGTCCATATTGTTATCAACAACTTGGGTGAAATTATTAATCTCAAGATTACATCGGGAAGTGTTCATGATGTTGCTGTACTTGAATCTTTAACCCAAGAGTTAAAAGGTATTTTACTGGGCGATAAAGGCTATCTGAGTAAAGCAAAAACTGAAGCTTTAGCAGCAAGGGGGCTCAGACTATTAACCCCGTCACGCAAGAATATGAAAAATAAACCCATCCAAACTGAAGAAGAAAAACAATTGCTTTGCAGAAGAGGATTGATCGAAACAGTGAATGATCAGTTAAAAAACTTACATCAAATTGACCATTCACGTCATCGTTCGGTGAATAACTTTATGGTGAATATTATGGCTGCTATAGTGGCTTATTGCTTAAATCCAAATAAGCCAACTTTCCAAAACTTGCTAAAAAGCTAAAATATTTCATCGAACTCAGGTTAGCGTTTTCTTTCATATTCATTGCCTGCTTAAAATAGCTTTAGTGTATCAAGCTATTTTGAAAGCTTATTTAACTCGAATCCTGCTTAAGCCGATGATTCCTTAATTTGAATTGTTGGCTTATTTCGATGGGTTAATTGATATGCACATAGTGAGGCGTAAATTCCACTCAGAAATCCATGAAGACTACGTGCTTTACTCGTCACTAAATTGTATTGCCCCTTCAATAAGCTGAATAATGTTTCTATTTTATTGCGTTGTCTTAGGTGATATTCATCTGATGCACAAAGTTGAATAGCCTGCATATTCTTTCGATGATAAATAATTAAATCAATACCTTGATGTTTCAATCTAATTTTTAATTCTTGGCTGATGTAACCTCGATCCCCGTAAAGTTTTGCTTCTACACCAGCAACCAATTGCTCAACCATTTTTATGTCAGCAACATGTCCATTCGATAAAGCAGAACAACTAATTTCACCAAATTGGTTCATCACGATATGTAATTTACAGCCATAAAACCAGCCCATTGAGCTTCTACCACGTGATGCAATTTGGACTAATGATTTATGATGCTGAATACGTTGATTTTTACAAACTGGCAGAGTTGTTGAATCAATCCATAAATATTGTGTACCTTGGCCTTTCATCAGTGCCACATGTAAAGCGTGTAGAGCTAATTCATGCATATTGATCAGATGAATCATCCTTTGATAGCAAGGCAAGTACTTAAATAAATGGCTTTTATCTTCTTTTAACCAGCTGAAAAAGGCTTTGAAATTATTGAAATGAGAGCATTTGTACCAAATGGCAATAAAGCAGATTTCTGAAATTGTAAGTTGAGCAGTTCTGATTCTTAAGGAACCACGGTTTTGTTTGAGAAACTCCCAATAAGTTGATTCAAATTTAAGAAAAAAATCATCAATTACGCAGAATAATTCGGTACTATTGAACATCAGGACGAGAGTTGTGAGTTTGGTGTGGTAACTCAACTGATGGCTCTAGTCCTCTTATTTTTCAAGTCAATTTCTTATCCGCGATTCGGGTTAATTAAGGATGCATAAGCTTCCTTTTTTATAGACAAATGTACAAGAAACAATACTATAACTTTACACTAGTTCTATCTGCATACCTTTGATTTATACTAGCCGGATAACATCACCGGCTTTAAATCAGTTTAGCGACTTTATGAACTTAAAGAAAAATAAAAGACAGCTTGTCTGGGGTTTAAATCTGCTTGCATCGATGATGTATGGCAGCTTTACTTATGCGCAGAGCATCAGCTTTCATGACGCTGAACGTCAGTTGTTGCAAAACTCTTATAGCAGCCAAGCCTATCAAAGTCTGGAGCAGGCTTCAAAACTTGAAGCTGAAGCAGTGAAAGGTATAGGTCTGCCACGAGTCGACCTGAATGTTCGTGCGTATGCCTTTCATAATGAACTCGATCTGCCTTTGGGTGCATTAAAAAATAATTTAGAGCAATCCTTAACGGATGGTGTCAATAATAGAATTGATGAACTGAACTTAGGGGGTCTGGCTGACCCACTAAAAAATAGTTTAAGACAACCTATTCAAAATGGGGTGGGCTTAATTCCTGATAGTTCGCATGTCGTGCTGGATGATCAGGTGATTCGCCCAACGGTTTCAGTTATGATGCCGCTTTATACCGGTGGACTGACAAGCAGCGCCAAAGAAATCGCCAATATTCAAGTAGGTCGTAGTCAGCTCAGCAACAAACAGCAGCAAGATACGCAGCGTTTTGAACTGATTCAAAGTTATTTCAATGTCCAGCTCCAAAAGCAACTGCATGCAGCAGCACTGTTTAACTTGAATGCCATGCAGCAGCATTATCGCAACGCCTTAAAGATGGAACAGCAAGGTTTTATCAGTAAAGGCCAGCGCATGCAATTTGAAGTGGCACGTAATAATGCCGAACGCAGCCAGCAAAACACACAAGCCAATTTGAATGCTGCGCTGTTCCAGCTGAATAATCTGCTTCAGGAAAGTAGCATCACCGAACTTTCGACGCCTTTATTTGTCAATAAAACCGAGCCACAGGCCTTAAATCATCTGCTAAAAACTTTTAGTCAGAACTCTGCGTTGATTCAAAAAATGCAGCTGGATACCCAATTGGCCCAAGCCAATGTCAAAGCCCAGCAAGCGGCAAAAAAACCGAATGTTTTTGCTTTTGGTGAATATAGTCTGGATCAAAATGAAAACTGGATTGTCGGGATTGCCGCACGCTATAACCTGTTTTCCGGGATCGATAAAAACAAAAATATTCAGGCTGCCGAACTCAAACGCTCTGCCACAGAACTTCTCACTGCACGCACCCAGCAGGAAATTGAAAATCTGATTTATAAATCTTATAGCGAAGCACTCAGTGCACAGCAAAGTGATGCGCTTCTGGCACAAAACTTGAAAGCCGCACAGGAAAATTTACGCATCCAAGAATTGTCCTTTAAAGAAGATATGGGCACCGCCACACAGGTCATCGATGCACAAAATATGCTGAGCGGACTACGAGCCGAAACTGCCTTGAATGCTTACAAATATGTGATGTCACTGGCCACACTATTACAAAGCCATGGCTCGATTGCAGAATTTCCGAACTACATCCAACATACCAACACTCACTATATTCGCTAATGGAGCCGAACATGAACGAAGATCAAAAATCCAATGATCCTGTGAATGAAGCGGCTTCATCCAGCGATACAGAAAAATCTCCTGTGCAACAGGTAGAAACTAAAACTGAAATAGAAAACAACGCGACGACTTCGACCGAGCAACAACAAGCTCCTGAAATCGCTAAAAAGAAAAAATATTTATTGCTCGCCCTGATTCCAGTTCTGCTGGCAGTCATCGCTTTTGGATTGTGGAAAAGCTACCAACCGGCTCCGCTTGAATTGCAGGGTCGTGTAGAAGCTGAAACAGTTCAGGTGGCGACCAAAGTGCCAAGCCGTATTGAAGAAATTTATGTAGAAGAAGGTCAGCGGGTCAAAAAAGGCGATGTGCTGGTGCGCTTAAACAGCCCGGAAATTCAGGCCAAAAAACAGCAAGCCGCAGCGGCTTTACAATCTGCGCTGGCCTTACAATCGACTGCTGAACGTGGCTCGCAAGAAGAAAATATCGCGAGCCTGTATGCCAACTGGCAATCGCTGAAAGCACAGCAAAATTTAGCCAAAGTTTCTTATGAGCGTGGTGCAAATTTATTTAAGGAAGGTGTGATTTCACGCCAGCGCCGTGATGAATTGTATGCAGCCAGTCAATCAGCGGCACAAATGACAGAAGCAGCGTATCAGCAATACGCACGTGCCAAACGTGGCAGCACCTCGCAGCAAAAGAGTTCTGCCGATGCACAAGTAGATATTGCCCAGGCTGCGCTGGATGAAGCCAATGCATTAGAGGCAGAAACCCAATTAGTAGCACCTGTAAACGGAACGGTGTCTAAAACCTATGGCAAAGTCTCGGAGCTGGTAGCCACCGCAGTCCCTGTGGTCAGCCTGATTGAAGACAAGATGTGGGTGAGCCTGAATATTCGTGAAGACCAATATGCCCCATTTCAGAAAATGAGCAGTATTGAAGGTTATATTCCCGCCCTAGATAAAACCGCCACTTTTCAAATTAGACAGATCAGTGCTGAAGGTGAATTTGCCACCATTAAGACCACACGTCAAACCGGCGGTTATGATGTGCGCAGTTTTAAGCTGCATCTTGTGCCCACACCAGTGATTCCTGAACTCAAAGTCGGGATGAGCGTGTTATTTAAACTGAAAGAGACCCGATAATGTGGACGGGTATATGGCGCGAACTGCGCTATCTGCTCCGAGAAAAATGGGATCTGTGTCTGGTCACGCTCGCACCTGCACTGGTGATTATTTTATTCAGCAGCATGTTTGCTCAAGGGAAACCGGATCATTTACCGATTGCGATTATTGATCAAGATCAGAGTGCGCTGAGTCAAAGCATTTATCAGCATGTGGCGCTGAATCATACTCTTAAAATTGCTACGGTGTCGGAACAAACAGCTGAAATTGAGCGCCTGCTAAATCAAAATAAAATTTGGGGTTATATCCATATTCCAAGCGGTGCCGAGCAACGTCTGGTTCGTGCCCGGGATGCTGACATCAGTATTGCCTTTAACCAGAGTTATTTCAGTATCGGGAATACCATCTCCTCTGCCATGCTGGTCAGTACCCTACAAGCACTCGCTGAATTTGGCGGACAGCAATATCTGGGCAACCGGCTGCCTTCTCTCGAAGCACCGTCGCCGCATATCAAAATATCGCCGCTGTATAATCCACAACTGAATTATGAATTCTATCTGGAACCCTATGTCATTCCGGCAATTCTGCATTTACTGCTGTGTTGTTGTGTGGCATTTTCCGTCGGTCAGGAACTGAAGCGACAGACCTTAACAAGCTGGCTCAGCAACTCATCCATCTGGATGGCATTGCTGTCTAAGAACCTGGTCTATGTGGCTATTTTTAGTGTGTGGACCTGGGTCTGGATGTTCTGGCTGATTGAAATTCGCGGCTGGTTTGTTGCCGGCTCGCTCGCCCTGATTCTATCGGCACAATTTCTGCTATATAGCGCCTATGCATTTTTAAGCAGTGCAGTGGTTCTGGCGACCAAAGATTTAAGTAAATCTTTCGGCCTCATTGCGGTCTATGGGGGTTCATCTTTGAGCTTTGCCGGTGTGACCCTACCTTTAAATAATGCGCCCCTGTTCACCCAGTTTTGGGCCAATATTATTCCGTTTACGCCCTATGCCAAATTACAAACTGAACAATGGGTGATTGGTAGTCCATTGCATATTTCACTGCAAGCTGGATTAATGCTGCTGGTCTATGCTTTGGTTTATGCTCTGCTGGCTTATCTGTTTCTTAAAAAAATAGCCAAAGGAGCAGTCCAATGAAATCCCTTTGGTTTTACTATCTACAAAGCTTCAAAGATATTGTCAGTCACGGTACGATCTTTACCACGCTGATTCTATCCGTCTTGTTTTACAGCTTTTTTTATCCAACCGCTTATCAGGCACAGCAGGCTGAAGCCTTACCGATTATTATTGTCGATGAAGAACAAAGTAGCTTAAGTACCCGCATTATTGGTCAGGTGGCACAAAGCCCCAATGTGGAAATTGAGGCGATTACCGGCAATTTTGCCGAAGCCAAACAATGGGTGGAGTCACAAAAAGCCGATGGTATTTTGTTACTACCGGACAATTTATCGCAAAGCTTAAGGCATGGTGAAACAGGTGGCATTGGACTGTATTTAAGCACAGCCAACTTTTTAGTAACCAAACAAATTGGTCTGGGCTTAGCTACATCAGTTGAGCAAACTTTGGCAGATTATACTGAACGCTTTGGTCAGGTCTCGGATTTTTCACCGGCCCTTTCTGTACATCAAATTCCTTTATTTAATCCACTGTCCGGCTATGGCAGTTATGTCTTTCCTGCGGTTGCACCTTTAATTATCCACCAAACCATTCTTTTGGGTTTGAGTATGCTGATTTTGGTATATCGGGAAAGAAAAGTAGAATTAAACGCAAATGCATTGATTGGGATGTGTTTAGCGGTCTTTACTATTGGCTGTCTGGGATGTTTCTATTTATTCGGTTTTAGCTTCTGGCTATTTGATTATCCACGTGGTGGCAACCTGCTCGGGATGCTACTGGCTGTTCCGGTTTTTATCTACACGATAATTGGCATGACCTGCCTATTCGCCAGTTTTCTGGATCTGCCGGAACGTGCGGGGCATGTCATTGTATTCACTTCTATTCCACTGTTCTTTTTATCTGGTGCGGCCTGGCCGCATGCTGCCATGCCCACCTGGATGCAAGTCGTTGGCGAAATCCTGCCCTCTACCCAAATTGTGCAGACGTTTATTCAACTCAATCAGATGGGTGTGCCTACAACACTGATCTTGCCTAAACTGCTCTATCTTGGAATGATCGGTAGCTTGTGCTTTTTTTTGGCTTATCGACGTTTAATTTCAAACTGTGGAACTTTCTAGCTAGATGTTTAGTCCCAGATTTTAATGGTGCAACATTCTTAGAGAAATGAAAGGAAGCACTATGGGACAAGTTCTACACAGCAGCGTCACAACGACATAGACAGTGCGTCGAGCAATACAAAATAGTCAAGAGAGCTTAAGAACGCTAGCCAAGCGTTACCGCATCAATCAAAAAACCGTCGCAAAATGGAAGAAACGTACTTCAGTAGATGATCTTACAACCGGGCCAAAGAATCCTCGCTCAAGCGTGTTATCGCCTGAAGATGAGGCGGCAATTGTTGCTTTTCAAAAACGCACTTTGTTGCCGCTAGACGATTGCCTTTATGCATTGCAGCCGAGTATTCCTTATCTGACACGCTCGTCGTTACACCGCTGCTTGCAGCGGCATGGTATTTCATGACTGCCTAAGGTACAAGGTGATCGCCCTGTCAGGAAGCGCTTCAATTGTTACTTTCATATCGACATCGCTGAGATGCAAACAGCACAGGATAAGCTTTATCTCTTCGTGGCTTTATTGCATAAATATTTTTCAAGATACTGATTTTTAAGGGTCTTATAAAACTTTAATAAAAAATAAATATAATAAAATCAAAGTGTTAGGTATTAGTGCAGCAAAGCCGTTCAGGAGCACAAAGGTAAGGTAATAACATCTTTTTAATAGTGATATTTATTGCTCCCTATCCTTACATTAAAGTTTTATTTGGAAATTTACCTATCATTAACCCATTTTTCATTCATATTTCCTGTTATGTTGAGATTGCTTTAAGATATATTAAATAATAACATTAGTGATAATTATTATCATTTACATTAGCCAAAATGTCTTCTACCGTTCCTTCATCATTTAAACTATCTTTACTCAGTTTTTCGATTTTAGTTACACAACAAAGTTTTGCCGATGATACTCAGCAATTACCGACGATTACCGTTACAGCGGAATCAGAACAGAGTGAGCTCAGCTCTGAACAGAGTAAAGCCTATATCATCCAAAACTCGTCAACCGCCTCAAAACTGAATATTCCACTTAAGGAAACGCCGCAAACAGTCAATGTCCTTACCCGCCAGCAACTGGATGACTTTGCCTTGGATAATACCCGGGACGTACTGCGCAATACCCCTGGCATTATCGTCAGCAATCAGGAAACGGAACGGACCTCCTACCTTGCCCGAGGTTTCGAGATTTCAAATGTTTTAGTCGATGGCGTTGGTATTCCACTCGAAGGCTATAATTATAATAATGATAATCCAGACAGTTTTTTGTTTGACCGTATCGAAGTGGTCAAAGGCGCGAATGCCTTAAATAATGGAATTGGCGATCCCGGCGCAACTATTAACATGATTCGCAAACGCCCTACTCAGGAACTTCAGGCAGCCTTGAATGCCAGTTACGGCTCATGGAATACCCAGCGCTATGAAGCAGATGTATCTTCTCCTCTCACCCAGGATGGAAAAGTCAGAGGCCGTGTATTTGGTTATCAACAGACTGGTGACAGTTATCTGGATCGTTATGAACTAGAAAAGAACGGCATAGGTGCTGTTGTGGAGGCAGATATTACTGACACAACTCTATTGACTGCTGGCTATACTGAAACCAATCACAAGCCGAATGGTGTCAATTGGGGTTCTAATCCACTGATCAATACTGAAGGCGAGCAGCTCAGTTACTCACGGAATTATAATTACAGTCCAAGCTGGGCGCACTGGGATAGCAATATTAAAAGTTACTTTGCCGAGCTTGAACAAAAACTGGGTGGCGACTGGACAGCCAAACTGACCTATGATGAAAAACGTACACAACGCGATTCAAAGCTCTTGTTTCTGTCCGGCAAACCTGGCGCAAATGGCACTTCAGGCATCTTCCTCTACCCAGGCATGTATATTGATGACAATAAAGAACAACAAGCCAGCCTGAGTTTTAGCGGCACCTATCCGCTTTGGGGACAACGCCATGAAGCCTCATTGGGCTATGTCTGGGCCAAAAATCGTCTGGATGAATTGGGTTATGCTGGCAGCTTTGTCAATCCGCTGACCACAGATTTAGCCAGTTTTACACCCGAAGAACCAAGCTGGGATATGTCGAAAACCAGTGGTGAAATGCATATCCGGCAGAAGAACCAGAGCCTTTATGCTGCGACCCGACTGCATCTGAATGATGATCTGAAACTGCTTTTAGGTGCGAACTATGTTCAGGCTGAAAGCAGTGGTAGCAGTTATGGGACCGACACCATTTATGATGAAGATAAAGTTTTACCCTATGCCGGTCTGACCTATAACTTTAGCCCTGAATATACAGGCTATCTGAGTTATACCTCGATTTTCCGTCCGCAAACCACCAGAGCAGATGATGGCAGCATTAACAAACCGATCGAAGGTGAAAGCTATGAAGTCGGAGTCAAAGGTTCTTGGCTAGATGACAAGCTTACCGCCACCATGGCTGTGTTCAGAACGGAGCAAAGTAATTATCCGCTTCGTGATTCTGATGGTATTCCGACTTTACGCACAACTCAGGTCAGTGACCTGCGTTCCCAAGGCTACGAGTTTGGCTTGGCGGGACAACTGACCGACCATTTTAACTTAAGCTTTGGTTATACCCAGTTTAGCCTGAAAGATCTGATCAATGGCGGTGATGCGCGTACCTTCAATCCAACCCAGTCTTTTAATCTTTTAACTACCTATCAGGTGCCGCAACTTCCAAAACTGAAACTGGGCCTTGGTGTGCAGTGGCAAGATCAGACCTATCTAGATGTGCCTGAAGCAACCGCCAATGGAGTGATTACCCAGAAAGCTGGAATCATTGAGCAGGATGCTTATGCGCTCGTGAACTTAATGGCCAGCTATGAGCTGAATGAGCATATGACCTTGCAAGCCAATGGTAATAACCTGACCAATGAAAAATATCTGTTCAATTTCCCGAATCAGCAAGGTTTTTATGGTGCACCAGCAAATTACAGCGTTGCTGTGAAATTTAAATACTGATTTTCAAACTTAGCCTTGACGACATGTTCAGGGCTAAATCATCACTACATACACAAAAACAGGTAAAACAAATGAAAAAAATGATCGCTCTGACCCTCGGACTGTCTATGACACTTTCAGCTCAGGCGCATATGCTTTGGCTGGAACGTGATACAGATAAGCAGACTCATGCGTTCTTTGGTGAATATAGTGAACAGCTTAAAGAAACGCAGCAAGGTGCCTTGAAGTCTTTTAATCAAGCAAAGGCCGTTCAGTCTAGAAAAAGCTTTAGTCCTCAAATGCAACAAGATCATTTGCTTTATGCGACCCAAGGCCAGACAGATGTCCAGCTCAGTCATGAATTGATCTATGGAGAATCATTGTTGAGCTATCATGCCAAATCCGGCAGACAAAACTTGAAAGCAGAGTCAGAACTAGATATTGTCCCGACCCAGATCAACAGCAATACATTTACGGTACTGTATCAGGGTAAAGCTGCTGCGGATGTTGAAGTCACAGTCTTTTCCCCGCAATTCTGGCTAAAAAAATACACCACCAACGGCCAAGGCCAGATTACGATCGCCACGCCATGGAAAGGTCAATATGTCATTGAAGTTGGCAAAGAAGCAGACAAGGCAGGAAAATTGAATCAGCAGGCCTATAAAAAACAGTATCTGGTAACGACTTTAAGTTTTGTTTATTAAGTTTTTAGATTTTCATCAGTATAGATTTATTCAAGGCCAAATATGATGTCTGTTGTAGTGCAGCCACTTGCCATTCTCTATCGCTTAGGCATGACCTTTGGCATTGGCTACTTGTGCAGTTATTTAATCGCACTCGATCTGGCTTACTTTCTACAGGCTTTTCTGCCTAAAGCTGAGTCTGTCTATTTGGCTGCATTTACTGCCCTGATTTTTTATGTTTGTTTTGTGATTGGAATCTTCTGTATCCAAAGTTTAAAAAAGCTTTCTATCTATAGCCTGATTCCTTTACTTATTTTATTTCTCTTCTCCCGCTTCATAGGTTAAACCATGCATAAATCTGTCCGTCAATCCATGGCATGTTTACATTCATGGCTGGGTTTAAGCTTTGGCTGGTTACTCTTTGCGATCTTTTTAACAGGCGCGGTCACCTATTACCGACATGAAATCAGTCTATGGATGCAGCCTGAATTTGCCACAATGCAAGTCAATCAGGAAACTGCCTTAAAATCTGCTTACAGCTATTTACAGCAGCATGCACCGGACGCCCAAAACTGGTATATCGGAGTCGCCAATCAAGACTCACCGGTGAATAAAGTCTACTGGCAAAAAGCGGATGGTGGCTATGAAGTCAAAACCCTGAATGCTTCGACAGGAAAAGAATTACAGCTTTCAGCCACACAAGGGGGAGATTTTTTCTATAATTTTCATTTTCAGCTCTATGGTATGCCCTACACCATTGGTCGGCTGATTGTGACGATTGCTGCCTTTATCATGTTATTGACTCTGATTTCAGGAATCATTACCCATAAAAAAATCCTGACAGACTTTTTTACCCTAAGAGCCTTTAAAGGACAGCGCTCTTATCTGGATTTTCATAATGTCAGTTCAGTGATTGCCCTGCCGTTCTTTTTGACCATGACATTTACCGGGTTGGCGATTTTCTTTTATATCGTGCTGCCTTCCGGTATGAAAAAACTTTATCCAGACAATCCCTTTCAATATTTTGAAGAAATTCGCACAATCAATACATCAGCCACCCACTCAGTTCCTGTGAAAACCCAGATGCTGCCAATTCAACATTTTATCACCACGGCACAGCAACACTGGGGATATGCGGAATTTGACAATATCACGGTCAAGCAGCCCAATACCCAGCTGGCACACATAACCTTAACTCAGCTCAAAGATCATTCCATTACACGAAATCAGGCACAGCTTATTTTAAATGCTGCTACCGGAAAATTGCTTGAAAATACACGAAATGAAAGTGCAATTGCCACACTAAATGCCAGCATGTATGGTTTACATATGGCACGTTTTGCCGAACCTGTTTTACGTTTAGGGTTATTTTTCTCCGGCATATTAGGCTGCGCAATGATTGCATCCGGATTGCTGCTGTGGAGCCTGAAACGCCAGATGCAGAAAAAATCAGTGCGGTTTCATCTCGGACACTATTTAGTGAACCGCTTGAATATCACCATAATTATTGGCTTGCCGCTTGCCATGCTGGGATATCTCTATGCGAATCGTTTTATCAGTATTCCTGTAGGTGCACCAAATTATGAAATTTATAGTTTTTTCTCTATCTGGCTTGGCAGTTTTATCCTGGCATGTGTAACCCCACAGCAAGATATATGGAGAATGCAGCTTAAACTTCTGATTTGTGCTGCCTTTATAATTCCCCTGATTGATATTTATTATTTAGTTTCCCAGCAATATGTTGATTCTTTTGCGACTTATTGGCCTTTTTTGCGTATTGAGCTAATGTTATGGACCTTGGCCCTTTTTGCTCTATTTTTACACCAAAAAATTACGCCCATTCAGCAAAAAGCGGTCAATAAAATTCAGGCTAAATTAAAAATCACTCAACAGGAATCATCAATATGATATGGATTGCAGTGATCGGTCTGCTTTGGCTGAGCTGTTTTGGTTTTTATGTGGTAAGTGAAAAGCAGATCCTAAAAACCCGAAAATCTCATTACGCTTTTTTAGCGGATTTTCCTACGTACACTAAATTCGCTGCAGGTATTTTCTTATTCGTCGCGATGTTTTTATTACGTACCCAGTTTAGCTCCAGTATTAGCTTTGTGTCTCTATGGGTATTTCTAAGCCCTGTACTGTTTATCTTTATCTTAAAAATGAATAAAGCATTTTAGTATTTATTTAAAATCAGAAAGTAGCAAACAGCCTAGTGTGCTATTCACACGCCCTTTATTAAACCAATCTACCCAGTATCTGCTAAACCTTGCCAATCTGCTTTTAAATACCTCAAATGCATTATTTTGGCTAGAATCAAAAATTTAAATTGGTAGGTATTTGGTAGGTAGGATTCTTTTTAACTTAATTCAATACTTATATTACGGTGAGGGTCACCGATAAAATAATCAATGAATGGTAGAAGGAATAACACCATGGCTTTTAAAAATATTTCAGATCAAACTAACGGTTTTTATATTCCCTGTGTTTCACTTTTTGGTCCGGGCTGTGCTAAAGAAATCGGGATCAAAGCACAAAATTTAGGCGCCAAGAAAGCACTGATTGTAACTGATGCTGGCCTGTTTAAATTTGGTGTTGCAGATGATATTGCAGATTATTTGAAAGAGGCAGGTGTTGACAGTTATATTTTCCCAGGTGCGGAACCCAATCCAACTGATATTAACGTGCATCATGGAGTTGAAGCTTATAATGAAAATGCCTGTGATTTTATTGTATCGTTAGGTGGGGGCTCATCACATGACTGTGCCAAAGGCATCGGTCTGGTCACTGCAGGTGGCGGACATATCCGTGATTATGAAGGGATTGATAAAAGTACCGTTCCGATGACACCACTGATTGCAATCAATACCACGGCAGGGACGGCTTCGGAGATGACACGTTTCTGTATCATTACCAATACCGATACCCATGTGAAAATGGCGATTGTAGATTGGCGTTGCACACCACTCATTGCAATTGATGACCCTAAACTGATGTTGGCCAAACCTGCCGGCCTGACTGCGGCAACAGGGATGGATGCTCTGACACATGCGGTTGAGGCCTATGTATCTACGGCTGCTAATCCCATCACTGATGCCTGCGCAGAAAAGGCGATCACCATGATCAGTGAATGGCTCAGTCCCGCAGTGGCGAATGGGGATAATCTAGAAGCACGGGATGCCATGAGCTATGCTCAATATCTTGCCGGAATGGCCTTTAATAACGCCTCTTTAGGATATGTGCATGCGATGGCACATCAGCTCGGAGGCTTCTACAACTTGCCGCATGGTGTTTGTAATGCAATTTTGCTCCCCCATGTTTGTGAATTTAACCTGATTGCTTGTCCTGAACGTTATGCCAAAATTGCCCAATTGATGGGGGTGAATACAGAAGGCTTAACCGTAACTGAAGCAGCTTATGAAGCGATTGGCGCCATTCGTCAGCTTTCGGCTTCAATTGGTATTCCATCTGGGCTGACGGAATTGAATGTAAAAGAAGCTGACTTGGCCATCATGGCGGAAAATGCACAAAAAGATGCCTGCATGCTGACCAATCCACGTAAAGCCAGCCATGCCCAAGTGGTAGATATTTTTAAAGCGGCGATGTAGTGCCTCAATTTAAGTCTTCTCTCCAAGCATCTGACTTACATTTTTAACAGCCCCTGTTTCACTTCCTGAGGAAGTGTGCCAAGAGCAGACATGCATTTTCCTGTTCCTGGCTGATCCTTTTGCCTTCATAAGAGGATAAAAGCGGGGGGTGTTTCTTTTTTATGAAGTCCCCTTCATTATGAATATCGACATTAATCCCATGGTAGAAAAATGCCACGATTTTTTTAGCCCGTTCCAGCCAGAAAAAATTTCCCGTCGTATGATCTTAATATCATATTTAATCTCTGAGGAATAAACTGCGCGTCCTTCAAATGACATGAAGGTAAGCGTAGCTGATTTTAATGAAGAGCATCCCATCAAGCAGCTAGGCAAACTGGGTAGCCACTGATAAAAATTTTAGGATCAGGTTCAGTCTAAATTAATAAGCAAACCCACAGTAAGCAAGGATAATACTTAATATTCCAGAATTTTCCTATTTTAACTGTTTAGCTTTGTACCGATAGTTACATCAGCTTTAAAGATTTTTATATTTTAACAGAGTCTGATGAACGGGATGGTTTTTGGGCATCAGTTCAATCAGGCGTTCTACAGCATCAATCGCTTCAGGAAAATGTGCCACATGTTTCAGCAAGACATCGGTTTCATTAGCCTTGAAAATGGCATCGCTCAGGCGTGATTCCAGACAATCTCTCCAAGCGCATAGAAATGGACTTTCTGTTCTAGCCAGAAATACGCCGGTACATAACTTCAAGGCTGAATCGATATACCCAGCATCTAAAGATTGCTCTGTCATTAAAAAATCAGCCTCTACATGCGCCAATAAACGATAGGGTCTGGAACCCAGCATACCACCTAATACATCGCGTAACTGTGACATTTCTGCTTTTAAAGTCCCCATACTGACCTTGCGCTCGCCATATAAGGCTTGATGCAATGTATCTAGACTCAGACCCTGCGGACATAAGGCTAGAAGGGTCAGAATTTCAATCTGTCGAGGAGTCAGAACCAGCATCTTGCCATTAAACAGCACTTGAGGTACTGAAAAAGCTCGAATAAACAGGCGCTGCTTCTGGCATTCTAGTAGAGCCGACTGGATGATCGTAGCACAGCGCTCCGCAGCTAGTAGTGCTAAACTGTTATGCTTTGGCCAGGTAGTCGACAGATCAATGACACCTAAGACCTGTTTTGAATAGGGATCAATAATCGGGGCAGCGTAACAAACCCAATCATGAATGGAGGACATGTAATGTTCACTGGAAAAGACACAGCTGGATTGTTGAGTTTTTAAGGATAATGCCAATGCATTGGTTCCGACTAGCTCTTCGCGCCATTGCCCACCTTCAATAAAATGTACACTTTCTGCGGCACTTTGCATTTGTGGGCTAGAAGCTGCCCAAATGATGGTGCTGCCGATATCTCCGACCGCCAGCACCATAGAAGATTGCTCGGCAATATGTTTTAAATCCTGAGCACAATGTTGCAGGGCTTGGGCTAAAGTTGAGGAAGAAGTGGTCTTTTTTAAATCCGTCAGCGGTGCTGCTAAACGATTCTTCGGGATTTCAGCCGAGGATGAACGTTGCCAGGAGCTGGCAATACTCTGTCCCAGCTGTTCTGCATGTAAGGGAGACAAACTGCTGTTTTGCCGAAGCTGATCAGTATTGTGCCTTTTTTCCATCAAATCTTGTTTTGTCATCATTCCTTATTCTCACAACAATTCATGATTTACATCCGCTGTAATCGTTATTTTTTTAAAATGGATGAAAATATCGTGAACATGCTAGCTCCAACCTTTTTCCAACCTTATACCAGTTATATTAATCAAATAAGGTGCAGAAGTACCTTATACCAAAGCTGTAGAAGCGGTTTTGCCATACGAAAATAAGCAAAGGAAATAAATATGCGTTACGTCGATCCTAATCAACCTGATTCAAAAGTTCATTTTAAAGCACAATACGAGAATTTTATTGGCGGCGAATGGGTCGCTCCGGTCAAAGGTGAATACTTTGACAACATCTCTCCGGTAGATGGCAAAGTCTTTACCAAGGTTCCGCGTTCTTCTGTAGAAGACATTGAATTGGCCCTGGATGCAGCGCACAAAGCCAAAGAACAATGGAACAGAGCATCGCCGACCACCCGCTCCAATATTCTGTTGAAAATTGCCGATCGTCTGGAACAAAATCTGGAACTGCTGGCAGTGGCAGAAACCTGGGATAACGGCAAACCGATCCGTGAAACGCTGGCTGCCGATATTCCGCTGGCTATTGACCATTTCCGTTATTTTGCCGGCTGTATTCGTGCGCAGGAAGGCGGCATTTCCGAAATTGATGAAGATACGATTGCTTATCATTTTCATGAGCCGTTGGGCGTCGTGGGTCAGATTATCCCGTGGAACTTTCCGATTCTGATGGCTGTCTGGAAACTGGCACCTGCCCTGGCTGCGGGCAACTGCATTGTGTTGAAACCTGCAGAACAGACTCCGGTCAGCATTCTGGTGCTGGCTGAACTGATTCAGGATATTTTGCCACCGGGTGTCCTGAATATCGTCAATGGTTATGGGGTTGAAGTCGGTCGCCCGCTAGCCACCAACCCACGCATTGCCAAGATTGCCTTTACCGGTTCCACCGCCGTCGGTCAGATGATCATGCAATATGCCACCGAAAATATTATTCCGGTGACGCTGGAACTGGGGGGTAAATCACCAAATCTGTTCTTTGCTGACATCATGGATCAGGAAGACGATTATCTGGACAAAGCGCTGGAAGGTTTTGCCATGTTTGCCCTGAACCAGGGTGAAATCTGCACCTGTCCATCGCGTGCGCTGATCCAGGAAAGTATTGCTGACGAATTTCTGGCGCGTGCCGTTGAACGGGTGAAACGGATTAAAACCGGGCATCCGCTGGATACTGACACCATGATTGGCGCGCAAGCCTCACAGGAACAGCAGGACAAGATTCTGGGCTGTATTGCCACTGGTCGTGAAGAAGGCGCACAGATCCTGACTGGTGGTGAAGCACGTCAGGAAGTGGGGCAAGGTTTCTATATTGAGCCGACTATCTTTAAAGGCACCAATGACATGAAGACCTTCCAGGAAGAAATCTTCGGGCCTGTACTGGCTGTGACCACCTTCAAAGACTTCGATGATGCGATCAAGATCGCCAATGATACGATTTATGGACTCGGTGCCGGTGTCTGGTCACGCTCAGCGCATACCTCTTACCGTGCAGGCCGTGCTATTCAGGCAGGTCGGGTCTGGACTAACTGTTATCACATCTACCCTGCGCATGCGGCTTTCGGTGGTTATAAAAAATCAGGGATTGGGCGTGAGAATCACAGAATGATGCTGGATCATTATCAGCAGACTAAAAACTTGCTAGTCAGCTATTCGACCAAACCAGCCGGGTTCTTTTAAGAAGTGAAATACATTCAAAGCGAACTTCGGTTCGCTTTGAATGTATGGTAGCTAGCTTTCACAAAATATCAGCAACATCTTCAAGCTGCGGCCAATTCAAATAAAGTTTTTAGTCTATAAATACTTTTTTTAAAGGAAAGAGCATCACCTCAAATTTCTATTTGCAATAGTGTCATTTTAAGATAATTTCACTCTATAAAGATTTCGCCACATTCTCCAGCCATTGAGTGCCAGAAGAATAAAAATAAAATAAAGCACGGCGGTTAAATACAATGACTTATAGCTATACATGCCGACATAAATCACATCTAACACACACCATAATCCCCAGCTTTCAATATATTTTTTTGCCGCCCAATAACTTGCCACCAAGCTAAAAGAAGCCAACATGGAATCCAACCAAGGGAGTGATGCTGTGGTGAAATGAGCAAATAAGGCGCCAATCACCAGACCGGCGACAATACCCACAATCAGGCTATATACCCAGATTTTTTTATTCAAATAGCCAATCTGCACGGTGATAGCCTGGTCATGATTTTTCTTCGACCAGCTATACCAGCCATACAGTTGCATCAAGATAAATACGGCTTGTAATGCTGCGTCTGCAAATAAATTGACACGATAAAAAATAATCATATATAAAAATACAGCGACAATATTCACCAACCAGCAGACTTTATATTGTTTGGAGGTCAGCCAGACACCTAAAACGTTTAAAATGAACGCTGCAATTTCTATATTTTCCATAGCAATATAACCTGATTAAGCAGCCAATTTAGAAGTTCAGATTGAATGACAAGGTTGCTGTACGCGGCGAACCCAAGAATAAATAATCATCACCCAAAAATTCACCTGCATCACGCCAGTATTTCTTGTTGAACAGATTATTAATATTCAAGCGCAGCAATGCATCGGTCGTATTTAGCTTAAATTGATAAGCAGCGCCTAAATCAACCACACTATAACCTGCAACTTTCGCAGCACCCTCTTTGTTGGCATATTTGCTGGAACTGTATTGACCACCTGCCAGAACAGTGAAACCTGCAATGCTCGGTACGTTATAGCGAAGATGTGTTGCGAAACGAGCTTTTGGCACGTTTTGCGCCTGATGATTACCATATTGAACCGCTTCCACATTTTCTAAACGGGCTTTGGTCAAGGCTAAAGATGAAGTTAAGGCCAGATGGTCGGTTAATGCACCATTCAGTCCTAATTCCAGGCCCTGACTATGCTGTTCGCCTTCCGCAATAAAATAGCGAAGTCCTGAAATCGGCTTGCTATATTGATTATCCTGACGTAAATCAAAAACGGCTGCAGTCAACAGGAAATCATGGATCTGTTGTTTGAAACCAATTTCATATTGCTCTGAATAGATCGGTGCTAGAGTTTCAGCCGCATTCTCTGCAAACCAAGGCGCTGTTTTTCCATCTGACAGGCCTTTAGCATACGAGGCATAGACGGTAGTCGATTCCAAGGGGCTATAGCTGATCGCAAATTGCGGTAAAAATTTGCCTAAATCAGTATCGCGGACTTTTACCCGATCTGCATCATATGCTTGTTCATCCAGCTCGATCCATTTTCCGCCAATCAAAGTGGTCCAATGTTCATTCCATTCAATACGATCAAGAAACGTCAATGCAGTTTGTTTACTGTCTAAAGCTTTAAAATAAGGACCTAGATTTCCTTCTTCTGGGATCCTGTCGTAGGTATCTTGGTAAATATTACCAACATAGTCTTCTGAATTTATGTACTGGTTTATACCGTTGTAACGATTTCTAGATTTATCTGTGTAAGTCAAATCAAAGTTAAGGTAATGTAACGCCCGATCAGTATGTAATAGACCATCTAACTTGATTTTAAATTGGTTAGTCTGATAGGTATCATCAGGATTTTGATAATCGTAAATATCATATTCTCCCTGTTCACCAAACGTGTTACAGGAATATGCTTCTAGACATCCCTCTCGATAATAACCGTAAGCAAATGTCGAATAATCATCAACCTTGGATTTACTGTGGGCTGCGACGAGTCCCAAGTTCCAGTCATCATTCAATGCATAGCTATATTTTAAACTGCTATTCAGACTATCGATCGTGACCGGTTTGCCCCAAGTCTGATAACCCAGCAATCGGTCCCATTTCACATTTTCTGGGACTTTACCATCCAGTAATTGATAACCTGGCACTGATTTTTGTTCGGAACGCTGTGCTTCAAGATCAAATTCTAATTTGGATTGCTCAGATGTTTTCCAATCTAAGGCCAATGCCGCTAGATAGCGTTCACCATCGACATGATCGACATAAGACTCCATCTGTTCATTCACCAGATTGATGCGATATCCGAATTGTTGCTCATCACCCAAAAAACCACCGAGATCAGTTGCCACTGAAAACTGGCCGTGTTGATCGGCCGAGAATGTCAGTGCCTGAATATCTTTCGGTCGCTTGGTGACATAATTCACAACCCCACCCGGGGTCGACATCCCACTTTGAATCGCGGACATGCCTTTTAAAATTTCCACACGTTCTTTATTTTCAAGTGCGACGTTTTGTTCACCACGAATCACATTGCCATTAATGAGGTAGCTAGATGCCAAATCGAGTGCAAAGCCACGAGAGACAAAGTTTGGATAATAGCCAATTGCGGCATAGCCATCACCGATGGCTGCATCATTTTTTATAACATCACTCAGTACACGTGCATGCTGTTCCGCGATGAGATCTGCTGTGATGACAGAGACAGATGCAGGGATTTTTTGAAGACTGTCCGTAGCAAAACCCTCAACATTCACTTTGGTACTTGAGTAAGGGATGCTTTGATCGGCTTTGATGACAATCGTGTCAAGCTGTCGAACATCATCTTCAGCATAAGTCAGCGGGGCTAAACACAGCTGCGACAGAATGATCATATTTAAAGATCGAGTTAATACATTCTGTTTGAGTTGACGAGTGTTCATACGAAACCTTATGTCTGTGAAGTGGGTGATGATGCTGGGTTTAGAGAGAGCATTGAGAAGATTGCAATTCATCTTGAATGAGCCGGGTTAAGGTCTGGGTAAATTGTTGACCTTGTTCGCCAAAGAACCAGTCCACATGACCGATAATCCAGTCGTAATAAGCAGCATCTGCATGGTTGAGGTTGTGGGTAATGCCCACAAAATACTCCAGCTCTGAAAAAGCGAAATCCAGATGCACGATTTTCAGCAGTTCTGGCAAAATACTAAAATCTTCTTGTGGATGTATCTCGGAAAAATAAGCATGGAGAAAAGCGGTTAAACCGGCTTCATCAATCGGAATATGTGGGTTCTGCTTTAATTCCAACCAATCAATGAAATTACGTTCAATCGTCACAGCCAGATCATAAAGTGCCGAATTTCGGTCAGATAAACCAAAATCAATTACGGCAGTAATCTCCGCTTTGGCATCCGGTGCTGACCAAAATAGATTAGAAGCGTGTAAATCGTTATGGGTCCAAATTCTGCTTGCCTGTTGCAATACAGGCTGAATACGCTGGTGAACCTGTAAGATTTGATCTAAAAAGTAAGGATCTAAATTTTTGTCGGCACAGTAACGGCTTAATTCTGGACTGTTTACAATGCGCCGTTGAATGGCTGTAACGATATTTTCACTGTTTAAAAGCTGCTGATTGGACAATAAATAAGATGCTGATCGGCCTTGCCGCTCAGGAAAATCCTGCATGGCCATATGTAAGCTTGCCAGTAATTGCCCCGCTTTCGCAGCATGTTCAGCATAGAAAAAAGGTTTCCAGGATTGCTGATCTGCATACAGATCTAAGCCGGCTGCTTTTGCATAGACTTCATAGGTCCAGTCACCTAGCTCTAAAGCGGTCAGACCTTGATTTGAGCTAATCAATGCTGCAACAGGAATTTCTTTGCTAGCTAAATGCTGAAGAACGGCATGCTCCTGTAAAATATCGCGGGCACGACGAAAGGAACAATGGCTGCGCTTAATCAAATACTGATGCGCGACTGCTTCATCCCTGCTCACAAAATCTTGCTCCACCTTGACCAGAGCCGCAGATGAAAATGGCCGGGGACTACACCACAAAATCTCAAAATGACCTTGTAAACAGGAATAGTGCTGCTGCAGGCTTTGTAATTCTGGATCAGAAATATGTGCCCAGTCTTTATGTTCCCAGGCATTGCCCATACCATGACCTAAATCATCAGTCATTGTGGTCATTATCAATATTCCTGAGCCAGATCATTATGTAATAATGGAAAATCATTGTTTAGGCGAACATGCAAACAGTATTTTTAAATACATTTAATATTGAAGACACGCCCTAAAATTAAGTGGTACATACCAGTATTAAATTGGAGGCAAGTTTAGCCTTATAAATATAAAAATAAAATAGATCTCTCGCATAAATCAAAAAATGATCTTCTTTTTGGTTAATATTCGAACTCCAGATTTCTTAGCATTCGCGCATAATCTGCGGATGAAATACATCAATTCAAACAAGCTTTCTGATCCTCAGTTCAAGCTATAACATAGTTTTGAAATGCACCGTAATTCATTTTCATGACTTCACTAAGTAGCTCTTTAAATCCATGTTCCTCAGCAGCAAATTCTACCAGTGATTCATTGTTTAGATCAGTAACACATGCCATGGTCGAAATGACCTGTACACTATGAGCTTTGAATTCGCCCAGGTATATTTTGTTGAATTACGTTTTTTTTATTAAGATATTTAAGGGAAAATTCTCACGGAAAAAATGTTTTTTATCACTGAACCATATACAAGTAGCTAAATTATCCTGCAATTTTTCAACCATCATTGGATGACTACCGTAAACTAGGTAAACAATATCACCAATATAGATATTATTCATCTTTAGTCAGCCAAGTATAAGATCAAAATTCTGAAACTTCTGATAAATAAATTAATGCCATCAATTGAGGACTTTTTTTAAACTGAGAAAGCGTTTATAAAGTCCAATTAAGTCCTTGTCCCATTTCATAAATAATGAGTATTAATGCAATTACCATTAGTAAAATCACAATGGCTTCGACCTTAGTGAGCATCTTAAATTCTCCACCTTTCATCTTTTATATAATAAACAAAGTGAACAATAAATAACAATAAGGTTACAAAAAAATTACTAGATGTTACAAAAACAGGGCTGGTAAAGAAAAATCTCTCAGAGGAGGTGCTAATTCTTTTCAAACTTAACCTTATGTACTAGGCGATGTCCTGTATAAGACTCATGACCTACTGCGATCATATCAACACCACCTTCTTCTTCTAAACTTAATAAGAAAGTATGGAAACCCTGCATGTCATTTAACTCAATATTATTGCTGATCTATTTCATCGTACCTGGTTTCATATTGTTTATGTCTTCTTGGATTTTATTATAGGGGGATTACCGCAGTTGACCATTGCTATGCTCTTTTTATAATTTGCCATTAAATTATCTTCCCTATAAAAGATTTTCAAGAAAATCGGTCTGTATTTGGCCAGTCAACGCTACAAAAAAACTCATCCGATAAGTATTCTTACATAAACCCGAGGTTCTATAACTTGGATCCTGAATATCTTACATATGCAGACATAGCTCATACATCGGAATTTAAACTTACCCTCTACACTGAAATTAAGTTTTAGAAACGCAGAGGAAATTCAGATGGAAAAGTATTCAAAGATTCTAATCCTGAGCTTATTTGGATTTACTGGAACAGTAGCTATTGCAGATGAATCCATCCCAATAGAAGCAACTGCCGCCGCCGAAGCGCAACAGGTTGCTTTAGATTATGGAAATGAGAAAGACAAAAAATCTGAATCATCTGAAAGCCCTTAATTAAAGTGATGCCGGTCAGTTAAGAAATTGACTGGCATTTTCTTGAGTATTTCTGTGGTGTTCCTTTCACAACTCGTGGGCAACTCCTCACTCCCCTCTCAGGCAAAACATATCTCTTAGATTTTTCCAGTAAACTTTCTAAATGTTTAGGTAAATTACCTGCGGAGTCTAAAGAGTCGAATCTTAATATATTCAGAATGCCAATAGATGCAATATGAAAGCTGATTCTCAAAGGACTGACTTTTGCACGTTGAGCCATATGTTTCATTTGTCTTCTTAGAATATTGTAGGCAATAAAGCCCCCCATAATTATTGACAAACTAAATCAGGTTGCTTGTTCCTCAAATGCTTGCCCTCCTGTAAATCACTTTTGATTTCTGGGTAACACATTTCTATTTCCCAGCGCTGAGCATAAAGCTTCGCCAAGCCTATCAGTGGCTGTGTCTTTGGGTTCATTAATAAAGTGATATAACGTCTAATTTTCCCTTTCTGCTCAACTTCAATCAAACGCACTTCCCAATACCCCCTAATGTTGGATTAAGTTTCTTGGCATTTGCTGATATTGGCATCCTGATATGAAAGTCATGCTGAGAATTACGGTAAGCGTCCGCTGAACCCCATGTCTATTTTTAATTCGGTTCAGGTTTCCAGCGGTGTGGCAGTAATTCTTCTATTTGGGTCACTTTATGGGTCGGCAATCTTTTCAGCACATCACTTAAATAGGCATATGGATCCAACCCATTCAGCTTTGCTGACTGGATTAAAGTCATGATGTTTGCCGCTCGCTGACCACTACGCAGCGAACCTGCAAATAACCAGTTCTTACGTCCCAACGCCCAAGGCCGCACCTGGTTTTCCACCCAATTATTGCAAATCGGTAGATTGCCATCATCCAGATAGCGGCTTAAAGCTGGCCAACGCTTCAGAGTGTAATTGATGGCCTTGGCGGTTGGAGAACTCGATGGCACCGTCAGTTGATGCTGGTTGAGCCATTCATACAGTTGTTGCATCACTGGTTGACTATGCTGTTGTCGGTATTCGCGGCGCTGTTCTGCTGTACCATCGGTCTTTTTCCTGAGTTCTGCTTCTATGGCATACAGTTTCTGAATCAGCACTAAGGCCTGTTCAGCGACCTGACTTTTCCCGGTCACATGCAGTTCATGGAATTTACGACGCGCATGCGCCATGCAGCCCACCTCAATGACCTGGCCTGATTTAAAGCGTGCTTTATAACCACTGTAATCATCACAGACCAGATGGCCCTGCCAGTCTTTCAGGAACGCTTCAGCATGCTGGCCTGAACGACTATCCTGAAAGTCATAGATCACGGCTTGAATTGGATTATATTGGGTTGTTGCATAGGCCCAGACATAACCTTTCTTCGGTTTTTTCTCATCATCACCCATCCGCATGATGGTGACTGGTGTTTCATCGGCATGGATCACCCGCTGTTGCAGCACCACCTCTTTTAAAGCATTGGCCAGAGGCTCCAGCTCTACACCGCAGCGACCTATCCAGTCAGATAAAGTTGATCTAGAAAGCTCGATTCCCGCCCGCTGATAGATCAGACGTTGACGGTACAGCGGTAAATGATCTGCGTATTTCGAGACCAACACATGGCTAAGCAGTTCAGGACTGGCAATACCTTTATCAATCACATAGGCGGGCATCGCTTGCTGAGTCAGGGTGTCACACTGATCACAGACCCATTTGCCACGCACATGCTGTTCCTTATAGAACTGTGCCGGTCTGAAATTCAATTTTTCACTGATATCTTCGCCGATACGACGTAACTGGCAGCCACAAGCACATTGGGTTGATGTTGGTTCATGCTCGATACGGATGGTGTGTAGATGATCGGGCAGCAGTCGACGTTTAGGTTTGTTGACTGTGGCTTTCTGTGTCGCTGCATCGGTTTTATCTGCATTTAATCGTTCTAATTCTAGATCAACGGCTGCGATATCTTCTTCGACCGCTTCGTCCCATAGATGGATTTGTTTTGCGGTGAGATGTTCGTTTTTACTGCCGAATTTGTGCTTTTTAAACAGCGCCAGTTCATGCTCGTATTTTTGATTGAGAATGGAAAGATGTTGGTTGCATGCTTCAAGATGCTGAACTTTGGTATCTAATTGTTGGTTATCTTCTGCGAGTTGTTGATGCTGCATTGCCAACTGTCTGGTAAATTCCAGCAGTTGTTCATGGGTCAGTTGGCTTAAGTCAGGCAGCGTATTCATGACCGCAGTATGCCTGAGGTCATGACGCAGAGGAAATAGAACGTTTGGAGAATAGCAGAATGCACCAACCTGGTTTAGAGCATCGTCACTACCTGCTGTTGTCCAATGCGCTGCCAGGGCAAACCCTGGATCAGTGCCTGTAACTGTTCCGGGCTGAGGGCTACGCTTTCACCCTGGTGAACTTTAGCCCAGTGGAATTTTCCCTGTTCCAACCGCCGAGCACACAGCCAGATCCCCAGTCCATCATGTACCAGCACTTTCATGCGATGGCCACGTTTATTACAGAACAGGTAAGCACAATGCGGTTTGATGTAGCCAAAGGCTCTCACCACCTGAGCCATGGCCGTATCCATACCTGCACGCATGTCCATGGGCTGAGTAGACAACCAGATTTCATCGATACGGATCATGTTGTAAGTGCCTTGAGTAATTTTGCTAAAGCAGATATTTCTGATACTTGCCATTTCAAGCCAATTTCTGCTTTTGAGTGGGGTAAAGTAATTTGAACCGTTAACATGCCAGTAGAAATAGGATCTAATGGTGCAGAGCAAGATAAGGCAATAAATGCAGGTTTATTCGGTAGTAGTGAGCGATCATTCCCTGGCTTAGCATCAATTAAGCGAATCCATTTGGATACAAGATGTGTATTCAATCCATGTTGCAAAGCGACCGAAGCAATTGAAACCTCCGATGCTTTACACGCCTGAACGATCTGCTGTTTAAATTCAGCACTATATGTTCTTCGTATTATCGTAAGAGATGCGATGGATGTCTGGTTATTTGTAGTCATAAATTTAAGTTCCCACTTGTTTTTAAGTGAGGACTAAATTAAGGCTTATAGGACGAATTCATAAGGTGTGTTCAGCGGACGCTTACGAATTACGCTTGATTTAGAATTGTTCAAACACAATTTAAACCAGATCCCTTCAGGAACCTTTGTTCTTACAGATAGAGGTTATCAAAGGATTTATACTTTGTATCCCAATACCCTGTTGCCATTAGAGGCCAAAAGCCGCTGTAAACTGGATCCTGAACTAAAAATCTATAATCAGGAAATCAATAAAGAAGAATAGAAATTAAGTATGTATTTGGCAGTCTAAAAACTTTCAAAATACTTTCAGAACGTTATCGCAGTAGAGCTAAAAGCCCCCCTTTTGAGATTCAATCTAGTTGCTGGAATTTATAATTTGCAACTGAGTAAGAATGATTTATGAAGGAGGTCTAATCTAAGAAAATAAAAAAAATCCTAAAACCATTTAACTTCTTAGGATTTGAATGGGCAGGATATAAATATAAGCTTATGCTTGAATATCTAAGGTCATTTCAATTTTGTCCTGTGACCAGATTTCGATGTCATATTCAATCACTAGATCATCTGATTTTGAAATACGTTCAATATAAGTGGCGGTTTGACTTAAAGGAATACCTAAGTGCTGGCTCTCAAAATGAGACACACTGGTATTTTTAATTTTTAACTGACTACTCGTGTAATTATAATGAAAGTGATTTTTAATGACATCTTGGACCGAAGTAATCACATTATAATTCAGCACATCTGGAAACAGCGCAACAGGTAAATAATTATATTCTAGAAGTACTGGTACATCATCAGCATAACGTAAACGGATAATTTCAATAAAGCCCAATTTACGATTTTCTTCGCTAAAAAGATTACTGTGATCCAATCGCTGCAGCTGTCTGGTCGAGATCAGTTCAGTTCTGGCATTAAAACCCTGTGCCTTCATATAAGAACGAAAATTTTCAATTGAGTTTGGATAATATTGAATTTTTTTATTACTCACGAACCAGCCGAGATTTTGCCGTTTGAAAATTTTATCTTCGGCACGAAGCTGTTCATAGGCCTTACGCACTGTTTCCCTTGAACAGTCAAACTTTAATGCCAAGTACCGTTCGGATGGAATTATTTGATTAGAACTGTAATTTTTCAATTCAGCCTCAATCAAATCTCTGATTTCCATATACTTCATTCAGTGAATCCAGTGAGTGCTCATAAGTGATAAAGATAGTACTAAATTAAAGAACAGAGGAAAATTGAAAACAAGGTACAGATCAGTAAAAAGATGCATTCCCTTGTTTTAATGAGAATGTTTAGCAGCATGATTGATACGTGATTCTGAGAGAATATCGTTGTCCACTCATAATATTCTCATTTATGCAAAAAGAATAGACTAACCTGAGTTCGATGAAATATTTTAGCTTTTTAGCAAGTTTTGGAAAGTTGGCTTATTTGGATTTAAGCAATAAGCCACTATAGCAGCCATAATATTCACCATAAAGTTATTCACCGAACGATGACGTGAATGGTCAATTTGATGTAAGTTTTTTAACTGATCATTCACTGTTTCGATCAATCCTCTTCTGCAAAGCAATTGTTTTTCTTCTTCAGTTTGGATGGGTTTATTTTTCATATTCTTGCGTGACGGGGTTAATAGTCTGAGCCCCCTTGCTGCTAAAGCTTCAGTTTTTGCTTTACTCAGATAGCCTTTATCGCCCAGTAAAATACCTTTTAACTCTTGGGTTAAAGATTCAAGTACAGCAACATCATGAACACTTCCCGATGTAATCTTGAGATTAATAATTTCACCCAAGTTGTTGATAACAATATGGACTTTAAATCCATAAAACCAACCTGTGCTACTTTTACCACGACCAGCTAAGCCTTTAAATACACGATGTCTTTTAATTCTAAGATTATGGCAAACGACCAATTTAGTCGAATCAATAATACAAATTCCGGTATCTTCTCCTTTAACTTGATGGAAGAAACTACTCAAAGCTTGCAAACAACGCGGCATAATTTCAATAAAACGATTGTAACTAAGAAGCTTGGGAAAAGCTGATTTCCAAAATGGGATGATCATATGACAATAAAAATATTTGAAAAATCTAAACCCGGATTTATGAAATAAAATGACAATGGTCATGACTTCAGACAAGCTTAAAGCTGACTTTTTCATTGTTGTTTTTTGATCAGAAATTAGAGCTTTCTCTAAAGATTCATTAAACTTTTTGCAGAAATCATCCAAGATACAAAATAATTCGGTAATATAGTCCATGAAAAAGCCTTGCTCTGAAATGTTTTGTCTTCGTAACCAAGATATTACAGATGCTAAGGCTTTTTTTTATTTATTTTTTATGTCGAACTCAGGTTAGACTAAATTTGTCTAGGAGAGTGGTGACAGTCTAATCTAATTAAAAGGCATCTACAAAATCGGCGGCTATTCGTAATAGTCGACTGAGAAAATCACGTACCTTGATTCTAGACATTATTGCCCACCTCTACTAGCACATTTCCTGACACAGTCCCTATCTATACATTTGAATGCCTTTGACTATTAAAGATTATCTTTAATAAAATGAGCTTTATAGGGCAATATACTAAGATCTCCAGACTGTTGAATCCGGCAAGCGCACTGAGTGCGGTTCCGTAACGTGACACTGGGTAACGTCTTGGACTGCTGTATGTAGACAAAAAATGAAAGCTGCGGTTTAAAGCTGGCGTCCTTCAAAATTTATCTCATTTTATAACTGATGTCTGGATTTTCAGGTAATTATACCGCACCAAAAAAACATCTATTCACTAACGAGCACTTAGGCTATTTATTATAAAAAAACAACCATACATCATTGATATATGTCCATTTATTTATAATTTTGTCATGGACATAAGTTAATTAGTTAATTTTTTAGGTCCCATATATCATCTAAGCGGAATCAATTAAAACCTGTTATAAGTCAGTGTAACATTGAAATTTATAGAAATAATATTTAAAACCGTTTTTTATTTTGAATTAAGGTGTCATCAATTAGCTTGAGAAAATCTTACCGGTCCTCATAATTTTTTCATGACTAAACGCTATGCATTAAAAGATGATCAGTGGGAACAGATTAAAGATCTGTTACATGGACGAATGGGTACTGTTGGAGTAACGGCCAAAGATAACCGACTATTTGTTGAAGCGGTATCGTTCAGGTATCCCGTGGCGAGACTTAATCGAACGCTTTGGTGATTTTAGAGTAGTGCATACTCGTTTTAGTCGTTGGGCTAAAACAGGTGTGTGGCAGAGAGTCTTTGAAGTGCTGTCACATGACCTTGACAATGAATATGTCATGTTAGACTCCACCCCATTGTATGTGCTTACCAACACAGCGCTGGGGGGAAATCAGGCGACTAGGCGCAGTAAAGGGGGCTTAAGCACCAAAATTCATGCCCGTACTGATGCTTTAGGCAACCCGACAGGATTTTATCTCACGAATGGGCAGGTCCATGACTTAAACGGTTCAGATGTGTTGCTGGACTTATCGTTGAGCCAGACCTGGTTTATGGATAAAGCCTACAACTCTAGGGATCGGGTCATTGATCCAATTTTAGAGGCGAAGGGTCAAGTTGTGATGCCAGCGAAAAGTAATTCTATTGATCAGCGTGATTATGATTGACATATCTACAAGGCAAGACATCTGATCGAGAATTTTTTTGCCAAGCTCAAACAATATCGTGCTATTGCCACACGCTATGATAAATTGGCTCAAAACTTCTTATCAGCGATCTTTCTGGCTTAATTGATAACACGCCCTAGTTTGAGATTGTCAAAAAAAGTGTAGCAACTTGCTACACTTTTTCACTTTTCTGAATAAGCTGTTTTAAAAAATCTTCTAGTTGTAAGAGACTAGCTTCGTCAATTTCCGAGATATTCAGAGAAACCTTAAGCTGTTTTTGATTGAGTTTGATATTCCCCGCAATCTTACCTGCATATTCAATTTTTCTAACCACAGATGTTGTGGTCAGTTTTCCTGGATCCTGACTCAATATTTTTTCAGCATAGGCAGTAACTTTACTTTGCTCTAGTTTTTTGTCTTTTACTTTTTCCCAAGCCCCTAGCAAAGCCTTTTCGGCCTCAGAAAGTTGCTCTATATGATCCGACAGAAATTTTTTGAATGCAGTTGCAGCAGTACGACCTAGCAGGCCTGGTTCCACATCAAGGTCATTTAAAATTGCTTGAGGCAGTTTTTCGTACGCTAAATACTTGTACATATCTTCGCGATTTAAACCCAGTGAATTGGCTAAACGTTGCTTGTTTTTCTTTAATTTCTCATCAAGTGAGTTCAGGCCAATAAAAATCTCATAATCTGTCAGATCCTGACGCTTTAAATTCTCTGCTAGGGTTAACAAAGACGCTTCTACATTATTTGCATCAATGATAATGGCTTCAATCACAGACTTGCCGAGTAACTGATGCGCCCGTAAGCGTCGCTCGCCTGCAATTAGTTCATATTTCAGATTATCCAGTTTACGCACTGTAATGGGCTGCAAAAGGCCGATTTCATCAATGGAATCCGCCAGTTCTTTTAACAGTGACTCTTCAAAGACTTTACGTGGCTGGTTTGGACTGCGGCTGATATCCTCAATAGGGACATTACGTCTAAACTCTTTCAGCTCTTTAATATTGTCTTTCTGTGCTTGCTGGTGTTTTTCTGTATTCTGTTTCAGTTTCTGAGCTAAAAGCTCTTTGGTGCTTGCCATAATGCTCTCAGGTTTAAACTTTCGCTACAATTTCATTGGCAAGGCTTTCAAAAGCCTTACGTACTTTTGAATTTTTTTCTACTTTCAAAAGTGATTGTTGCAGAATCGCTGCTTGATTGACTTTAGTACTTTGAGGAATGGTAGTTTCTAAAATTTTGCCCACCTGTTTCAAGGCTTCATCCCGAATCAATTTACAAACATTCTGACGTTCATCATGCTTAATCAGTAAAGCGCCTAAAAGCTCTAAATTTGGATTAATACGTTTGATCTTTTCAAGATGGTTTAAAAGATCTGTTACCCCATACAGTCCATATTGTGATCCGGATTCGATAGGGATAATGACATGGGTTGAAGATGCCAGCGCATTGCTGGTTAATAATTTAAGACTAGGTGGACAATCAATCAATATGAAGTCATAAAGATCTTTTAACAGTTCTAGCTTGATATTTAACTCTTCAGAAGGACGGGGAGCTTCTTCTTTTAGTTGGTCTTCTGTTTTTCCTAAATTCAAGGAACCATAAATTAATGATACTTTTTCAAAGTTCGTTTCTTCTTGTAATGCATCTGCCAACAACGAAATATCGCCCACCAGTAATTCTGCTGTAGTCACAACAATTTCGCTTGGATGTTGGATCCCAATGTGTAAACTTGCGTTTGCTTGAGGATCTAAATCAATGACTAAAACTTTGTTGCCCAGATTGGCAAGTTCTGAGGCTAGGTGCACAACAGTCGTTGTTTTACCACATCCGCCTTTATGGTTAGCAACAGTAATAATTTTTGCAGACATGCGTGTCAGATGCTTCCGTATTTGAATGTCTAGTAATATAAATAACTTTCACTCATCTTACTATAGTTTTTAAATTTATAAATCCTATTTGTTCAGATGTAAAACAGCTTAAAAAATAAATCTTTAACTAAGCTAGCTTAATTAATAATTAGAATAATTAGTTATTTAGCTAATTAATAATTAGGAGCATATTTTTATCATATAAAACAAATGCTTGGAATTTTAAAGGTGGAAGGTTTGTCACCGTAAAGTGGAAGGTTTGTCACCGTAAAGTGGAAGGTCTGTCACTGTAAGGTGGAAGGTTTGTCACCGTAAAGTGGAAGGTCTGTCACTGTAAAGTGGAAGGTCTGTCACTAGGGTGGAAGGTTTGTCACTGCTATTTTTTAAACTGCTATTTTTATTTAAAAGTAATTTAAAAAACAATGATTTAAGCTGTTAATAAAGTCTTGTAACCAAGCTTTAAAGGTGGAAAGGTTGTCACTGTATATTCTTGACCTGTGGATAATCTATTTTTATTGGATATTTCCTGATGATTATATGTGCAGTTATACCTTTCAAATCTAACGGAAAGGTGGAAGCCTCGTCACATCAGGGTTTCTATCTGACTTAACCAACCTGAATGCGGATGAAAAAAACTAAAAATAGGCATTCTGAACTGTAATTTCGGGGCTAAAGGTGGAAGGTCTGTCACTATAGGGTGGAAATATTATATTTAATTCCACTTTAAAGGCAAAAAACCGGCTAAAACGCTTTTTTTTGATGACAAGCCTTCCACTTTTAGAATCTTGTGGTGAAAGTCTTGAAAGTTTTTCCACTTTTGTATATAAAAACTAAGTCAAATTATAAATATCACGGTTATGACAGAATCTGAACCATTGCAAGAAGAATCGAATTATATTCCTTACTGTATAGGCAACATTCGCCATAATGGCGTTGTCAGTACCAGTAACCGTTTAATTCGCCCAATCGAGTTATCAGCCAATGAATACAAGGCGCTTCTATATGCAATGGCAGTTGCGAATTATAGTGAGAAAAATAGGGTAAATGGTGAAATCACTGAACAAACCTATATTTATTTGTATAAGGATGATCTGGCAGATTTACTAGGATTGAATAAACGCAATTCAATTAATGTTGCAATAGACCGGATCTATAAAGAACTTTCATCTCGGGTGGCTCATTTTATTATTGAGGAGCCTGCTGATGATGGTAAGAGAAAGACTAAAAAAGTACATTCTGTCGTTCCCATTATCCGTGAGTTAAGATGGGAAGATGACTCTAAAAATGCGATTCAGATTCGTTTTACCAGTGAGGTGTTACCGTATTTCACTCAACTGGCTGGGGGGAATTTTACTACCTACCAGCTAAAACATCTTTTTGCCCTGGATTCTGTTGCCAGTATGAGTCTTTATACGTATTTCATTAAAAACGAATTCAAGTACGCCAACCAAAAGAGTTATGAAGTGCCATTACTTTTGGAAAACTTGAAAGCACTGATTGATATTAATGAAACCAAATATGATCGCTGGGTAGATTTTAGACGCTATGTATTAGACAAAATAGTGGCAGAAATTAACGAAAATACAGATCTACAATTGGAATATGAAACCGTTAAGAAAGGCCGTCCAATTGTGGGTGTGAATTTTAAACTGCATCATCGGGTTGCTGATAAAGCACCGGATGAAATTGCAGTAATTGAAAAAATCTATCTTGATGTTCCATTTGAAGACAATGCATTCGTAAAAGAATTGGGGGCGAAATTCGATACGAATATACGTTCTTGGTATATTTTTAATAATGATGAAAATTATCAGCAATTCAAGAAGTGGTTCAAAAAAGTAGGATGTCTCACTGACTCTCAAGCAAATATTGTCATTAATGACACTTTATTCCAAATGGATTTTGCTGAAATTGGTATGGGCCTGAATGACTTTAAACGAAATATGAAGCATAAACTTAAAAATAATCCGGAATTCGTTCAAAGTATTCGTGAAAGACTGAATGATATTTTTGGTAAAGAGCTTATCTAAAAAAGTGTAGCAACTTGCTACACTTTTTTAGATATATGTTTGTAAAGAATACAAGTGGTAAGGACCCTAGGATAAAAACGACTCTGTTGGATAAAGGCTTTAGATATAGATCTTCCCTAAGTTATCCAAATTCAAGTGACAACTTGGGTATGAGGTCTGCCTAATTCCTTAAATCTATTCAAAACGTAAGTGTTCGCTGAACACACCTTATGAATTCATCCTATAAGCCTTAATTTAGTCCCCACTTAAAAACAAGTGGGGACTAAATTTATGACTACAAATAACTAGGGTCTGTTGACATTTACTGTTCATAATTAACCCTATAAAGGTAGCCATAAAAATATACAGGCTAAAGCAACAGAACTTTGATAATTTCTTTTGAGCTTGTCATATCGAGTAGCTATTCCTCTAAATTGCTTTAATCTACAAAACATATTTTCAACTAAATGCCTGATTTTATATAAATACCAGTCCATATGGTCATTGTTTGATTGGCTATTTGTTTTCTTTGGTATATTCGCTTTAGTCCCTGTTTTCCTGATCTGTTCACGCAGTGGTTCTGAATCATAGCCTTTATCTGCACATACCACTTTTGTCTCTTTTAAATCTAATGTTGATATTAAATCAGGCGCAACTTTAACATCATGTGTGGTTCCATCGGTAATCATGAAATCAATAGGATTGCCATGTGCATCAACAATCAAATGTATTTTTGAGGAGTTTCCTCCTGCACTTTTAGAAATAGATTGATTCGCTATGTCGGCAGAATGTTGATGAGCACGTACATGAGAGCCATCAATAAAAATCCACTCCATATCGGGGCATGAGGCTAGTAATTTGAATAATCTAAGTAACTTACCGCTGCTTGACCAACGATTAAAACGTTTGAAAATAGAGTTTGAATGACCAAAACAAGAAGGAATATCTCGCCACGGACAGCCTGTTCTAATTCTATAGAGAATAGCTTCAATAAAATTGCGTAAATTTGAGTTGTGGTGAATGGATAAATTACGCAGAATAACTTTCAACTTTTGCCAGTGTTGATCTGTCAGCATGGTACGAGGCATAGCGAATAGTAAAATTGGGTTTGGCGATTTGATTTTACTACTTCGCTATTTTTTTAAGCTAAAAGTGTCAACACACCCTAATCATATTTAAGTGACAACTTGGGTATGAGGGCGACCTAATTCTGTGAATTTATTTAAGACAGCTACGCGTGCATGAATCTCATTCACTTGACTATCAGCATTCATTGAGCAGAGTTTATCGCCTAATAATTTAATGCAATGCATCTTGGTTTCAAGCAGACTTTGCCGATGATAGCCTGACCATTTTTTCCAGATTGTCCTGCCCAAACATTTAACCGTTCGAAGGAGTTCATTTCGCTCTCGTGAATGAGCTTTTATATCTTTCCAGGGCTTTGCATTTTTTCTAGGTGGAATCACTGCATACGCTTGCCGATCTGCAATGACCTGACGGCATCGTTTTGTGTCATAAGCACCATCTCTGTATAGACAGAATCGATTTGTTCATCTAAAGGGATTTGAGCAAGTAAGTCTTCCAGTACCTGTGAATCACTGACATTATTTGCGGTGAGTTGTACAGCACGTATTTGAAGGGTTTTAGCATCGATACTATTATGAAGCTTACGCCATTTGCGGCGATATTCAGGTCCATGTTTCTTACGCTTCCATTCACCTTCACCTAAAAACTTTAGGCCAGTAGAGTCTACGAGTAGACGGAGACCTCCACTACTTTTTTGATAGCCAATTGCAACATCGATATGCCTTTGTCTTCTGCACAGTGTGAAGTACGAATATCACTGATATTCGGGGCTGCTCAGCCACAATGCTTAATCAGACTTTGGACAAAGCCTGTGACCATACGCAAAGACAATTTAAATAAAGATTTGATCATTAAGCAGCATTGAATAGCCGTATCGGAGTAAGTTTGATTTCGTCCATGTTTTGCTTATGGATGAGCATACCATTGAGTCAAAGGATCAAACCAAATGGAAATATTGCCTCGATTAATTAAGGCGCGCTTATATGTGGACCAATTAGTTGTACGAAAGATTTTGGGTGTAGGTTTATTCATCTAGGAATTATACTGCGGAATAAGACCTTATCGGTAGGTTTGTGCAACAAAGCCGTTTTCAGCTTAAACCTGCACAACGTTTTACTGAATCAGATATTTCAGAAAAATAGGAAATTAACCGTACCCCCATTCGTCAGGCCTTGTATCGCTTAGAATAAGAAGACTACGTTAATGTACATTTCCGTAGGGGGTGGGAAGTCAAACCCTTGGATTTTAAGTTTTATAATGAGCTGTTTGATTTGCGCATGATTTTAGAAAAAGAAGCAGTTAAAGGCCTTTGTGAAATGGATCATGAAACATCGGAAGAGCTACAAGCGTTAAAGAGAATTTGGTTAGTTCCTGTGGAAGAGTATAAACAGGAAACCAAGCAATTGATTTTTGTATTGCCTGAGTATCGTAGACAGGGAATCGCGACAGAGCTTTGCCAGTTGTTATTTGCATATGCACAGCAACAAAATATTCAGCATTTATATTTGCATACGGATCCATTTTTACCTGCGGCAGAAAAGTTTTGGCGGTTGCAAAGTTTTAGTACAGTCAGTCGTGATCAGCTAGGTATGTACGACACGATATATATGTTGAAAAGATTATGCTTATAAAACAATATGATTGTAGCATGTTGGGCTAAATCCTAAAAATTTGATAGAAAAATTAAAAGTTGGCATTAATTTTGCTTTTTTGTGAGAAGTATGAAACTCAGAGATATTTTTTGGTATGCAAAATCAACCTATGCAAGATACTTTTATTGAAAAGCCATCTTCTGCTGCAAACGAAACACTTGAAGACTATACTTTACGTTATGCTCCATATAGTTTCCGTCGTTGGAGTCCTAAAGTCGTCGCAATTACGGCATTAGGAGGTATTGCATATCTGGCAGACTTTTCGATTGGTGCTAGCATTGGTATGACATATGGGACAACGAATGCCATTTTTTCTATTTTATTTGCTGCACTTATTATCTTTTTAACAGGTCTTCCATTAGCTTATTATGCAGCTCGCTATAATATCGATTTAGATCTGATTACGCGTGGTGCTGGTTTTGGATATTTTGGATCGGTACTGACGAGTATTATTTTTGCAAGTTTTACTTTTATTTTCTTCGCTCTCGAAGGTTCTATCATGGCTCAAGGCTTATTGCTTGGGCTCGGAATTCCTTTATGGATGGGCTATCTCATTTCTACTATTATGGTTATTCCATTGGTCATTTATGGGATGAAAGCCTTAAGTACTTTACAAGTTTGGACCACACCTATCTGGTTGATCTTAATGATTGGCCCTGTTGCTTATTTGATTTATCAAGAACCTGAGCTTGTAAGTCAATTCGCTGCTTATGCTGGAAATGGTGGTTTTGCAGCAATAGATGTGGCTGCAATTATGTTGGGTGCTGGAATTTGTTTATCTTTAATTATGCAAATTGGTGAACAAATTGATTACCTACGTTTTATGCCTGCAAAAACTAAAGAAAATAGCAAATCGTGGTGGATAGCTGTTATTTCAGCGGGTCCAGGTTGGGTAATTCTAGGCGCAATCAAACAAATTATTGGTGCTTTCCTTGGTTTTTATTTGCTGACTAAAATTCCTGGGGTGGATAGCACGGAACCTGTACAACAGTTTAACGCAGCTTTCCATGATATGCTTCCAGGTTGGTTTGCACTTACTTTAGCGGTAATTTTGGTTGTTATTTCACAAATCAAGATTAATGTAACAAATGCATATTCGGGTTCATTGGCATGGACCAGTGCTTATACACGTATCAGCAAGCATTATCCAGGTCGTATTGTATTTGTATTGGTTAACCTTGCAATTGCTCTTGCGTTGATGGAAGGTAATATGTTCGCAGTGCTTGGTAAGATTTTAGGTTTTTATTCTAATTTTGCCATTGCATGGGTTGTGGTTGTAGCGACTGATATCACAGTGAATAAATACTTACTGAAGCTCTCTCCAAAAGAACCAGAATATCGCCGTGATATGCTTTATAATATAAACCCAGTAGGTATGGTGTCATTTCTTGTCGCTGCAGGAGTCTCCATTGCAACCTTTTTTGGCATGTTGGGTGAATTTCTAATGCCATATTCACCTTTAATTGCTCTGATTTTGGGCTTTGTTTTGACCCCAATCATGGGTTTAATTACGAAAGGAAAATATTATATTAAAGCTACAGATGATGGGGTAAAAGAACCACGTTATGATGCTACTGGGCTACCTATAGCAACAGTTTATCATTGTGTGTCATGTGATGAAGATTATGAAAGACCTGATATTATGTATTCACATAAGCACAAAGGTGTTATTTGTTCTCTATGTAAGACTTTGGAAAAATAAATGATTTTTCAGATATCTGCTTTTTAATAAGCTGAATTTCGATCAAATCAATAACCCTGATGATTTTGCATCAGGGTTTTTTAATATTTATTGGGGAAAACTCTAGAAAAAGTGCGGGAAAATCTATTCTAATCCAAAGAGTGGATACAACATCCATCTCAAATAACCCGACAGCTGCTATTTTTTTCTTAAATGTCCTGACATCATTTAAATGAGAAATCATATTTTCTTGAAGTTTTCATTTGGAGTTTCTGAGCAATATATACGCTTAAATGTGGTGTATGTAGAAAAATTGGCGCAATAATTGCTTTGAACGTTGGGGTGGTGCATTTTGTGAAAGCGATTTATATTTTGAATCAATTTGAATCAAAAGCAGTCCTAAAACAAAGTCAAGCATGGAGAAAAAATGGAAATTTATACTCAACGATTAGAAGCAGTTACAGAAAATTGTGACTTTGATGTCATTGAGCTGACTTTCGATACGCGCCAAAAGAGCCGTTTTCGTGCAACTTTAAAAAATGGGGTAGATATTGGTGCAGATTTGCCACGCACAGGCATTTTACGCAGTGGATCATATATTTCGACGGAAAGCGGAAATATTCTTAAAGTTGAAGCGAAACCAGAAAAACTGATGAAAGTTTCGGCACAGCAAGAATTTGATTTATTAAAAGCTGCATATCATCTCGGCAATCGTCACGTTCCCTTAATGTTGACGCCAACAGCATTATATTTCGAACCAGATCATGTACTGGCTGAAATGGTAGTGGGTTTGGGATTAAACGTTGCAGAGGTAGATCATCCTTTTGAACCAGAAAGCGGTGCTTATGCACAACATCAACATGATCATCGCTTAAGCCCAATCAAGACTTTACATCATGTCCATCACTAATCCGTCACAACTACTCAGCTTGTTGACCTTGTCATCAACTGCGTTACCGATAGGGGCATATTGCTATTCGCAAGGTGTGGAAAGTGCCATTGATCGAGGGCTGATTCATGATGAAGCCTCCAGCATTGCTTATTTTGAAGAAGTGCTGGAAATGCTCTTGGTTCGTTTTGAGTTGCCAGTGCTGAAACGTTTAATGCAATACAGTGATGACGAAGTAAATTTTACTTACTGGGCAAACTTTTACCGCGCCAGCCGTGAGAGTAAAGAGCTACTGGCAGAATCGAAACAGTTGGCATTTTCTTTAAATGCATGGATTAGAGACGTATTAAAGCAACCCGTTAAAGTGAAAAAACAGCTGGGCTTTGTTCCAGTGTATGGAAACCTGTGTGGCACCTTGGGGCTAAATCAAACAGAAGTACTCACGGCTTATACCTTTACCCTTTTAGAAAATCAGGTCTTGGCGGCAGTTAAAACCGTACCGCTTGGACAGATGAGTGGTCAGCGTATTTTGTGGCATTTACATGCGCTTATTCCCGCAGCAATTACGCGTGCGCTGGCATTGCCAGACACAGAAATCAGTAGTGCTTTACCGCAATATGCCATGCTCAGTATGCACCACGAGACCCAATATTCAAGACTATTCAGATCATAATTTTAAGAGGAAAAAACATGTCACAACGTAGCCCATTACGTGTAGGAATTGGTGGACCAGTCGGGTCGGGTAAAACAGCGCTGACCTTGAATTTATGTCAGGCCTTGCGTGAAAAATATAATATGGCTGTCGTCACCAATGACATTTATACCAAAGAAGATTCAAACTTTTTAACCCGCAATGAAGCCATGTCTCCAGAGCGTATTGTTGGGGTGGAAACAGGTGGTTGTCCGCATACTGCCATTCGTGAAGATGCGTCTATTAACCTCGCGGCAATTGATGATTTATGTGAAAAGTTTGATGGGCTTGAGCTGATTATTATTGAAAGTGGTGGAGATAATTTGGCAGCGACATTTAGTCCTGAGCTTTCAGATTTAACCCTGTATGTGATTGATGTGGCGGGGGGAGAAAAGATTCCACGTAAAGGTGGTCCAGGCATTACCAAATCCGATTTGTTGATTATCAATAAAACCGACTTGGCACCAATGGTCGGCGCAAACCTAAGTGTGATGGACCAAGATGCTAAACGTATGCGTGGCGATAAGCCGTTCTTGTTTAGCAATATGAAAACCAAAGAAGGTTTGGAAATTATTATTTCGTTCATTGAAAAACAAGGTCTATTCAAAGCTTAATTCGGGGAAACACCATGACTTATTTAAAAAGAACTTTAGCCACTTTCGCCGCAGCTTTTCCAATGTGGGCAATGGCACATCCCGGACATGAACAACAGAATAGTTTCTTGACGGGCTTTATTCATCCATTTACTGGAATTGATCACCTCACAATGGCAATCGCTTTTGGTGTGCTGCTGTGGTCAGCGGCTAATCGTTGGAAAGTAGGCGGATTGTTGGGTTTAGTTGTGGCCATGATTGCGGGTTTTAGCCTTGGGCAGTTGCATATCGTTTCCGCAAATATTGCTGAATACGGCATTGTTTTCTCCTTATCTGTTCTTGCCATTGCCCTATGGACCAAAGCCAATCGACTGTTTGCAGTTGCGACTATGGTTTTAGCAAGTTTTCATGGTATGGCGCATGGTGCCGAATTGAGTCATTCAGGTCATGTGATCGGTTTAGTCTTCGGCATGGTTGTTGCTATGTCTTGTATCTACGCAGGTGGCTTGGGTTTAGGTGCATTGGTACAAAAATATGTGCCACATGGTAAGAAAATTGTCGGTGGAATTGCCGCAGTTGTTGCATTGATTGGTTTGGCTTAATGATTTTTAGGTCGTTTTGATGAACAAATTTCAGCACAGCAAATTATTGGTATTGATCACGCAGAGGAAGCATGCAGGATTTAACCGTCAGTCGAACGCATGATGCTCAATTATGGTTTGCCAAGTTGGAACTCGGTTTTCAGGCTCAAAAAGAGCCTGAATGCACGGTGTTACATCACCGCAAACATTATGGTCCTGTTCGGGTACAAAAAATGCTTTGGCCTGAAAAAACAGGGGTTTGCCATGCCATTATTGTGCATCCACCTGCGGGCATTGCGGGTGGGGATCACCTGACTTTTGATATGTCTGTCGATGCGCAGGCTCATGCCTTAGTGACCACCCCGGGCGCAGGTAAATGGTACAAAACCAATGGTAAAAAGGCCTATCAGCATATCAATATTTGTTTGAATGCTGATGCTATTTTTGAATGGCTGCCGCAAGAAACCATGCTGTTTAATGGTGCGAATGCGCATTCAGAAACCATCATTCATTTGGATCATGCAGCCAGTTTTATTGGTTGGGACATGTTGGTCATTGGTCGCCAAGCACGTGAAGAGCAATTTAGTGATGGTGCCTATAGCAACCAGTTCAAATTGTTCCGTAATCAAACTTTGTTGGTGGCAGATACTTTAAGTTTTAAGGGCAATGACCGCTGGTTAAGTTCATGCCTAGGCATGCATGGTCAATCTGTGATGGGGAGTTTCTGGGCCGTGCCCCCCATGCAATATCGTGCCAGTCTAGATTTAGAACAGTATTTGGATTTAATCCGTGAACTGATGATGCGTATGGATGTACCTGTCACCTTAACGGTTTTGGATGATGTGATTTGTGCGCGCTATTTGGGGAATGATGTTCGGCAATGTCACGATGCTTTTGCTGCCATCAGAGCGAAATTAAGACGCTATTGGTACGATCTGGATGAAGAATTCCCACGTATTTGGAGAACTTAAATTCATTTTAGCCTGTAATTTCAAGACCAAATGACACAACGATTTTTGGTCATGTATAGCTCATGAGCGAAGCATCTCCACGTTTAAATAGGTAAAAGATATGGAATTAAATCCAACAGAAAAAGACAAACTTTTAATTTTTACCGCGGGTTTGGTTGCAGAGCGCCGTAAAGCACGTGGTTTAAAGCTGAATTATCCTGAAGCGATTGCGTATATTTCTGCTGCCTTGCTTGAAGGTGCACGCGATGGCATGAGCGTAAGCGAGCTGATGCACTACGGCACGACTTTACTGAGCCGCAATGATGTGATGGATGGCATCGCAGAAATGATTGTTGAAGTCCAAGTTGAAGCAACCTTTCCAGATGGTTCAAAACTGGTGACTGTACATCAACCGATTATGTAAAGAACTATAAGGAATAAAGATGATTCCAGGTGAAGTAATTACGTCAGATCGCGATATTGAGTTAAATGTTGGACGTGAAACCCTAAAAATAACGGTTGCGAACGCTGGGGATCGACCAATTCAAATTGGTTCGCATTTTCACTTTTATGAAGCCAATGATGCTTTGCAATTTGAGCGCGAGCGTGCCAAAGGCTACCGTTTGAATATTGCTGCGGGCACCGCAGTACGGTTTGAGCCGGGTCAGAGCCGAGATGTCGAATTGGTGGCACTAGCAGGAAAGCGTGAAGTGTATGGTTTTGCGGGTCGAGTGATGGGGAAACTTGACTAAGTCGGGCCATCAAAATCTTTTAAGAATTTAGAGTAATCTATGATGAAAATGTCACGTCGTGCATATGCGGAAATGTTCGGACCAACCGTAGGGGATCGTGTTCGTTTGGCGGATACGGAACTGTTTATTGAAGTCGAACAAGACCTGACCACTTATGGTGAAGAAGTTAAATTCGGTGGTGGTAAAGTCATTCGAGACGGCATGGGGCAATCCCAATTGTTGGCAGATGATGTTGCCGATACCGTCATTACCAATGCACTTATTGTCGATTGGTGGGGCATTGTGAAAGCCGATGTCGGTTTAAAGAATGGTCGTATCTGGAAAATTGGTAAGGCGGGAAATCCTGACATACAACCCAATATCACCATTCCGTTGGGAGCGGCCACGGAAGTGATTGCGGGGGAAGGTCAAATTCTAACTGCAGGCGGCATTGACACGCATATTCACTGGATTTGCCCGCAACAGGTAGAAACTGCACTCATGTCAGGTACAACCACTATGATTGGTGGCGGAACAGGTCCAGCAGCAGGGACATCCGCAACCACAGTGACACCGGGACCATGGCATATTGCGACCATGTTGCAAGCCATCGATGATTTACCTATGAATATTGGGCTATTGGGCAAAGGAAATTTGAGTTTGCCCGATCCTGTCCGCGAGCAGATTGAAGCAGGTGTGGTGGGTTTAAAACTGCATGAAGATTGGGGTTCAACCCCTGCTGCCATTGATAACTGTTTGACTGTCGCGGATGAATATGATGTGCAAGTCGCAATTCATACTGATACTTTAAACGAGAGCGGCTTTTTAGAAGAAACGTTGGCGGCATTTAAACAGCGTACCATTCACACCTATCATACTGAAGGTGCAGGTGGTGGTCATGCGCCTGATATTTTAAAAGCTATTGGTCAGGCCAACGTGTTGCCATCTTCAACCAATCCGACGCGCCCATATACGGTTAATACCATTGATGAGCATTTGGACATGCTGATGGTATGTCATCATTTAGATCCTGCGATTTCAGAAGATGTTGCATTTGCCGAAAGTCGAATTCGTCGTGAAACCATTGCCGCGGAAGATATTTTGCAAGATTTGGGCGCAATTTCCATGATGTCGTCTGATTCACAGGCAATGGGGCGTGTGGGCGAAGTGATTATTCGTACATGGCAAACCGCACATAAAATGAAAGTGCAGCGTGGACCGCTAGAAGGTGATACGCCACATACCGATAATCAGCGGGTTAAACGTTATATTGCGAAATATACAATTAATCCAGCCATTACCCACGGTTTGAGTCATGAAGTCGGCTCGGTCGAAGAAGGTAAGCTGGCAGACTTGGTGCTGTGGAAACCTGCATTTTTTGGTGTTAAACCTGCCATGATTATTAAAGGCGGTATGATTGCAGCAGCACCAATGGGGGATATTAATGCGTCCATTCCAACGCCGCAGCCTGTGCACTACCGTCCCATGTTTGGCGCAAATGCCCGCGGTGTGCATAACACCTGTATTACCTTCTTGTCTCAGGCAGGAATTAATAATGGTGTAGCGGAAAAATTAGGTCTGAAGAAAATCATTTCTGCATGTAAAAACACACGTAATATTTCAAAAGCCGATATGAAGCACAACACCTATACACCAGTGATGGAAGTTGATTCGGAAATCTACGAAGTACGGGCAGATGGCATACATTTGACCTGTGAACCAGCAGAATTATTGCCAATGGCACAGCGTTATTTCTTGTTTTAATTAGGGCCTGTTGACATTTTCTGTTCAAAAAAATAGCGAGAAAGTAAAATTTAATCGCCAAACCAAATTTACTTCTCGCTATGCCTCGTACAATGCTGAATGATCAACACTGGTCTAAGTTACTTTCTATTTTCCGAAATTTTGATATCTATTCCAAATCTAATTTGAGAAATTTTGTCGAAGCAATACTTTATAGAATAAGAACAGGCTGCCCATGGCGTGATTTGCCTAAAGAATTTGGTTCGTATAACTCAATCTTTAAAAAATATAATCGTTGGTGTAAAAATGATAAGTTAATGAAAATATTTAAATTAATTTCTTCAAATGCTGATATGGAATGGGTTTTTATTGATGCTAGTCATGTTCGGGCACACCAACATTCTGCTGGAATAAAAGATCAGGATATTTCTAAAAGCATTGGTGGAAATAGTTCTAAAATACACTTAGCTGTTGATGCGGATGGTAATCCAATCGAAATTATTATCTCCGATGGAACGATACATGATGTCAAGATTGCTCCCAAAATGATTGAAAAACTTGATTTGAGTGAAACGGAAGTATGTTGTGCAGACAAAGGATATGACTCTGAATCATTAAGAGAACAAATATCTGTGAAAAAAACTAAAGCGAATATTCCAAGAAAATCAAATACTCAGTCAAATAATGATCATATGGATTGGTATTTATATAAAATCAGACACTTAGTTGAGAATGCATTTTGTAGGTTAAAGCAGTTCAGAGGAATAGCAACACGATATGATAAGCTAAAGTGTAGCTATGAGGGGGCAGTTGCATTAGCTTGTATATTTATTTGGCTACCTTTATCGGGTAAATTCTATACTTGAAATGTCAACAGACCCTAATTATCATATAGATATATTTTTTTGACTTCGTATAAGGTGTATTATGTTTATTTTAGAAAAACTAATTGATTCTTGAAAGTAAACAGGCTTCCATTATCAGATATTAAGAGGTCTCAAATTCTTTCTGATAATAGATTAACTAATACTTTTAATTCATCTCGTAATTGATTTAAGTTATCAAACTCAATGTTCTTGGTAAGCTCTTTAGGAATCTTTTCTGCTTCAGCAGATAAGTCTCGCCCTTTATCTTTTAATGAAATAAGAACTCGTCTTTCATCATTAGGATCACGTGATCGATTAATTAGACCAGATGTCTCCATTCTTTTTAATAGTGGGGTTAATGTTCCACTATCAAGATGTAAAATTTGTCCAAGATCACCCACACTTACACATTCTTTTTCCCACAAAACCAACATCACTAAATATTGAGGATAAGTGAGTCCGAGAGGTGTAAGAAAAGGGCGATAAGCTTTTACGATTAAATTAGATGCAGCATAAATAGGAAAACATAGTTGCTCATCTAAGCAAAGCTGATTCTTGGACATAGCTTTTTATTTGGTATAGACAGTGGTAGACACCTGTATATTACCTCGAATAGCATTGGAATAAGGACATACTTGATGCGTTTGTTCCACGATTTTCTCTGCATCAGCTTGTGAAATACCTGAAAGCGTGACATCTAAGTGTACTGTCAAGGCAAATCCACCATTGCCATTAGCAACCATTCCAACAGTACTCAGGACCTCTACATCGTTATCACGGATTTTATATTCTTTATTGCTACGAGTTACATGGATCACTGCATTTCCAAAGCATGCAGCATAGCCAGCTGCAAATAATTGTTCAGGATTCGTTGCATCACCTTTACCACCTAATTCTTTTGGCAAAGCCAATTTTAGTTCTAAGATACCATCTTCACTACGAATATTTCCTGAACGTCCACCGATTGCTTTAACCTGGGTAGAATAAAGATTACTCATTTTGATTACCTTTAAATAAATACATTGTGTGCAATATAATTGCACACAATGTATTTATGTCAACTGTTTTTTATATTCCATTTAACATAATGGGCGTTATACGAAATACACTTGTATATTAATATAAATATCAAACACTTAATAAAAATAGAAAAATCCAAGAATGCCCAAAAATCCGATTTTGAAACAAGTCGGCTTTTTTATGAGCGGTTTTGATACTTCTTGCCAATAAATTTGACTAAAAAATAGTCAGTTTTGAGGTTTTTCAAATTTTATCAATGCCTCAATGTCCAAAATTATCCACATTTTTTGTGGATAAAATTTAGGCTATTTTGTAAGCCCTGGCTCATACCAATCTCGGCCCTTTGCTGCTATCCGCAATACTGGAAATTTCCTATCATGAAGACATAGAGAGCAGGATGCTCCAGATAAAAAGAATAAGATGAACAACAAGGAACGTGAGATCAGACAGGAGTCAGATCTAAGCGCCAAATATGGAAAAGCCCGACAGGATGTCGGGCTTTTTTATTGCCTATCCTTTCTCATTTGCAAAACAAACATAATGCCCCTAAAATATAGACTATAATCTATATTTTGGTTGTGGTATGTGGACAGTCATTACGACAGATCTATTTAATCAGTGGCTTGAACAGCAAGATGAACCTACACAAGAGAAGGTCCTAGCTGCCCTGGTTGTTCTACAGCAGTAGGGACCGAGTTTAGGCCGTCCTTTAGTAGATACTGTGTATGAGTCTAAATTTACCAATATGAAAGAACTGCGTGTTCAACATCGCGGTAGACCCTTAAGAGCTTTCTTCGCATTTGATCCCTTACGACAGGCTATTGTTCTATGTATTGCTGATAAAGGCGGTAAAAAGCGTTTTTATAAAGACATGCTGGATATTGCAGATGAACAATACCAACTTCATCTCACTACCCTAGGAGATAAATCTAATGGCTAAGACTCTGCAAGAATTGTTAGCTAGCCGCTCTCCAGAGAGCCAAGCCCGTATTCAAAAAATGGCTGATGAATTACTGCTAGAAAATCAGCTTCATCTTATTCGTGAAGAACTCGAAATTTCTCAAAAAGAGCTTGCTGAAACTTTGGGAATAAAACAGCCATCGCTTTCAGCAATAGAAAATCGTGGCAATGATCTTAAGATTTCAACCATGAAAAAGTATGTTGAGGCAATGGGTGGGAAGCTCCGTATTGATGTAGAGCTTCCAACAGGAAAACATATAGGATACCCCAATCTCAACTTTTTAAGTGATTGAAATAAAAAGGACATAACCCTATTTTAGTTTCCACCAAGAAATTAAAGCAAAGTTATGTCCATTGAAGAATTTATCATTTTTGTCTATGTAATCATAGAAGAACTTTATCCCATTGTTGTTACTCAGCCCCTGAGAACTCGTGGTTTTCCGCCTGCTGTTACTGATGCAGAAATCATCACTATGCAAATAGTAGGTGAATTTCTTGGTTTAGATACAGACAAAAATATTTGGATGTATTTCAAAAACAATTGGTTAGAATGGTTTCCAAAATTAGGATCTTATCCCAATTTCTGTAAACATTGTGCAAACCTGTGGCATGTCAGTCAATCCATTATGGCACAGCTCATTCAGCGTTATGGTTCAGATAACATTCACTTTATTGATGGCTTCCCACTCCCTGTCTGTAGTTATACCAGAGCTAGAAAGCATAAAAACTTTAAAGAATACGCAGGTTTTAGTTATTGTGCTGCAAAACAAGAAAAATATTATGGTTTCAAAGCTCATATCGTCATTAATCTTTCAGGCATGATTTCGGGTTATACCTTTGCACCTGCTCATTGTGATGAGCGAGATGTTGCACCTGAAATTACGAATGATATTTACGGTTTACTGGGAGCAGATAAGGGCTATTTAAGACCAGAATTGAAACGATATTATGAATATCAGGGTATTGATTTACAAACACCCTTTAGAAAAAACATGATAGATTTCAGACCTAAAGAGACACTGCAAATACTGATGAAAGCCAGAAGAAAGATTGAAACAGTGATTGGTCAATTAACAGATCGCTTTCACATTCAGAAAGTGAGGGCAAAAGATCTATGGCATTTAACCCACCGCATAACTCGTAAAATTCTGTCGCATACAATTTGTGTGGTGCTAAATAAAAAGCTTGGTCATTCACCAATTCAATTCGAAAATCTTATTTTAAGTTGAGATTGGCGTATAGGATTCAACGTTTAACAATAAAAATGGGAGCTATAGGCTCCCATTTTTAGATTCGTATAACGTTGAACCCAACGGTAAATAGTCGTGTGATCAACATTCACACCCCGTTCGGCCAGCATTTCCTGCAGTTCACGATAGCTAATGCCATATTTACAATACCAGCGCACAGCCCAAAGAATGATTTCGCCCTGAAAATGCCGACCATGGAAAGGATTCATATGCTGCACCTTTAGCTAAAACAGTCTTCAGCTTACCATTCGTGGTTATTTGCAACAGTGCCGATTTTTTGAAAAAAGCATAGGTCTAGATAATCAAGCTAGATTTTTTAAAACTCCACATTGGTCAATTGTACATAAACCATCACAAGTACCTCTTAAATCAGATAGTTGTTCAATAAGCTTTTGTTGCTTGATTATATTTTCTCTGATAGCACTGACATGTAAGTCAATTAATTCATTCACATCTGAACAATTTTTCTCAGGTTTGTCTTTATAGGTAAGTAATTGACGAATTTCATTCAAACTCATATTTAAAGTTCGGCAATTCAAAATAAATTTAATTCGCTCAACATAGCCTACATCGTAAAGGCGGTAATTTCCTTCCGTTCTTTCCGGTTCCGGAATTAAACCTTCCTTTTCATAAAACCTAATTGTTAATACTGAACATGAGGTTTTTTTAGAGAGTTCACCAATTTTTAAATGCATTGAGTTAGTATTTCCAAAGATTCTTGACTCTATAGTAACTATAGGGATTCTAATATTCAAAGTTTATAATTTTTTTAATGGGTATAATTATGAGTGGTTGTGGATGTAGTAAAGAAACACCATGCGAAGATAAGAAATCTCAACAAGAAAATCATCCATCAATTGCAGAAGCAAACAATTCAAAGAATTGTGATAATACGCTTAGCTGTTGTGGTGAAGAGGAAGAAAAAAAATCTTCATCTCCTTGCTGTAACACTTCAAACAGTTGTGAAGATACCGCTCAATCCTGTTGTGGTTCTGATCCCAAAGAAAATTTAAGCACTGAAGACGTTTTAAAAGATTCGCACTACATGAGTGAATACTTAGTTCCCAAAATGGATTGTTCTGCGGAAGAACAGATGGTTCGTATGGCGCTATCTTCAATTGATGGTGTTCAAAAACTCATCTTTGATTTACCTAACCGTTCTTTAAAGGTTCTACATAATCAAAAAGATGAAAATATAACCACCAAACTTGAAGCTTTGGGTTTTGGTGCAAAGCTTGTGAAGACTGAAACTTATATAAGCAATCAACAGGCTAAGCAAACAAGTACCTACACCATTCCTAAAATGGATTGCTCTGCTGAAGAGCAAATGGTCCGTATGGCTCTTGCAGATATTGAAGCAGTTAAAGGTCTTACTTTTGATCTTCCCAATCGAAAACTGAAAGTCTTCCATAATGAAGGGATTCAGCAAATTACGGCTAAACTCGAAGGACTGGGTTTTGGGGCGAAACTTGATGAAATACAGCTTTCTTCAGGCGATATACCTAATGAACCTGATCCTGTGAGACAAGCTAAAGTACTTAAACTGTTATTAGGTATTAATGCTCTACTTTTCTTTATAGAATTCATCAGCGGTATTATTGCTGCGTCTACAGGATTGATTGCTGATTCTCTAGATATGTTTGCCGATGCAGCCGTTTATGGTATTGCGCTATATGCCGTCGGAAAAGCTGCGAAATATCAAATAAAAGCAGCCCATTTCGCAGGTTGGATTCAGTTATTACTTGCTGTTATCGTGATTGTTGATGTCATTAGACGATTCATGTTTGGAAGCGAGCCAGAATCAACGCTCATGATTGTTATTGGCCTGCTCGCACTTATAGCTAACGTGACATGCTTATATCTTATTTCTGGTCATCGAGAAGATGGCGCACATATGAAAGCCAGTTGGATTTTCTCGGCGAATGACGTTGTCGTAAATATGGGCGTTATATTTGCCGGTGTACTCGTGGCGTGGACGGGATCAGCTTATCCAGACTTAATCATTGGCATACTGGTTTCTTTATTCGTACTTAATGGTGCCCGAAAAATTTTGGCTTTGAAGTAAGGGCACTGTTGCAAATAACCACGAATGGTAAGTTGAAGACTGTTTTAGCTAAAGGTGCAGCATATGAATCCTTTCCATGGTCGGCATTTTCAGGGCGAAATCATTCTTTGGGCTGTGCGCTGGTATTGTAAATATGGCATTAGCTATCGTGAACTGCAGGAAATGCTGGCCGAACGGGGTGTGAATGTTGATCACACGACTATTTACCGTTGGGTTCAACGTTATGCTCCTGAAATAGAAAAACGTTTACGCTGGTATTGGCGTAATCCTACAGATCTGAGCTCGTGGCATATTGATGAAACCTATGTAAAAGTGAATGGACGATGGTCTTATCTGTATCGTGCAGTCGATCAACGTGGCGATACCATTGATTTTTATCTTTCTTCTAGACGTAATACCAAATCAGCATATTGTTTTCTTGGAAAAATTTTAAATAATGTGAAGAAGTGGCAAATTCCACAAGTGATCAACACGGATAAAGCACCCACATATGTACGTGCTTTATCACGGTTAAAACGGGAAGGTAAATGTCCACCAGACCTTGAGCACAGGCAGATTAAGTATAAAAATAACGTGATTGAATGTGATCATGGCAAGCTAAAGCGGATCATCAGGGCCACATTAGGATTCAAATCTATGAAGACGGCTTATGCCACAATTAAAGGTATTGAAGTCATGCGTGCACTACGTAAAGGACAAGCATCGTCATTTTATTATGGTCAGCCTCAGGGTGAAGTGTGTCTAATCAACAGGGTTTTCGGTCTCTAAGTACTTTTTAAAGGGAACATCATCGACTCAAATCTCTATTTGCAACAGTGCCTAATTAAATCCCTTACAATTCAAATTTTTCAGCAACGACTTATCTTTGTTAAAATAGTATTAATTTATTTTTTTTAGGACAAACCTTAACAAAATTACAAATTTGTAATTTGGTTGTCATTTAGGTGTATATATCTAGGAATTAGTATATGAAGAAATTATTTTTTGGTCCAAGATATGATTAGATTCAATAATATATATATGAAGATTGTTTTAGTTATTTTTACTATAGTTTTTTCAACCAGTAGTTTTGCTGATGGGGGACTTCGTTTCTTAGAGAAAAATTTAGAAATAATTAACAATGAAAAAAGCAAAGGGTGTGAAGAGAATTAATTCAAAATTATAATGAAGCACATATAACTAGGAAAACTAAAAATTAGTTATTTTTAGTATGGTGTAACTAAGATTAATTAATTTTTTTAAATCGAATGATAAATATATTTATTGTTTTTAATTTATTCTTTACCATTTTCAAATTTTTAAATAATCCGAAAAGACTATTTTAAACTTTAGGGTTACATATGCTCCTATACATAGGCAGGAATAAATATGCAACTTAGTATATTTGCAACAATAGTACTGGAAAGATTCATGTAATAATGCTTAAAACTCTCTAATTAGTTAGGGAGGCATTGGAATTGGAGAAAGAAGTAAAGTGCCCACTAGCAAATGTGGTTATTGGAGGAATTATCTCATCAACCCTTCTTATGTTGGTTTTATTACCAATATTGTCCCGGTGGATAAATGAAAAGAAAGCTTCTTGACCAATTATAGTAAGCAATTTTTAGCAGAAATATTGAGGCTTACTCAAGTCTCTCAGCTAATCGTAAATAGAATAAGGAAACTATTGTATGTCAGAAGATCATTCTCAGAGCCACGCGGCTGTTACTGAAGAGAATAGTAAGAAGCTAATATTTACTGTAGGTTTGACCACTACGTTTTAATCGTAGAAATTATAACCGTTTTTATTACTCAAAGTTTAACTTTTGTGATTATCTAAAAACACATAGCGGTCGAATGGCCATATTAACTGACTTAAAATCAGTCGCATACTTTAATGTAGCGGTTCTGATAGCACAAAAGTTCGCAGCATGAAAACGGAACCGGCATAATTGATTTATAGTGAACCCATACACTAAGCATAATGATTTAGAGGACGATAATCCCAATGAAAAAATTCCTTTTAGGAGCTGTTGCCGCATCTGTTTTGGCCTTTTCAGGCAATGCTATGGCCAATTTTGTGGCAGGTCAGGACTATCAGGTGGTCGCAAAACCAGTCAAAGTCGAAAAACCGGGCAAAATTGAGGTACGTGAATTCTTCTGGTATGGCTGTGGTCACTGTTTCACGTTGGAACCGCATATGCAGGACTGGTTGAAAAAATTACCCAAAGATATCCGTTTTGTACGTACACCTGCTGCAATGAACCCGCTTTGGGAACAGGCTGCACGTGCTTATTATGTTTCAGAAGCCCTGGGTGTGCGTCAAAAAGCACATTTACAGTTATTCCATGATATTCATGACAAGCAGCGTCCAATTTTAGAACAGGCACAATTGGCCAAGTTCTATACCCGTTATGGTATTTCTGAAGAGAAATTTAACACGACTTATAAATCATTCCCGATTTCGTCAAAAATTGCTCAGGCAAAAAATTTGACTGCTCAATATCAGTTAAGCGGTGTACCAGCGGTGACCGTGAATGGTAAATATATTGTGCAGGGCAATGATGCCAAAGTAATTCAGGTGGTAAATTACCTGATTGAAAAAGAGCGTAAAGCCAAATAAGACGCGATTGATTATCTCTAAAAAAAACCTGCATCGAATCTGCAGGTTTTTTTATTTAAACTGGAGGAATGGTTATTTACGTCCTGACTGCCGGATCTGGTGTTTCTATCGGCGGGCGATACCAGTGTAAAATTCCTCGGAATAAGAGCTGCATCTGCAACACGCTTTGCGCTTTAAAGTCATGGGATTGAATATGAATCGTGGATGGCTTTGTTGCACAAACCTATCTGTAAAGGCTTTTTCAGCGATATAATTTTCAAATGAAGAAGCCTACACACAAAATCTACCGCACAACCAATTGGCCCGCATATAACCGAGCACTCATGAGTCGCGGAAATATTGCCATTTGGTTTGATCCTGCTACGCAATGGTATGCGCCATCAAAAGGCAAACAAGGGCGAAATCAAACCTACTCCGACGCAGCCATCCAATGCTGCTTAATGATTAAATCCTTATTCCGTCTGTCTTTACGTATGGTCACTGGCTTTGTGCAAAGTCTGATTAAACTTTGCGGATTAAATTGGATAGCGCCAGACTACACTACAATTTGTAGACGACAACAGCATATTGATATTGCAATCAGCTACCAAAAAAGTAGCGATGGGCTGCATCTACTCGTAGACTCTACAGGCATGAGGTTTCTAGGTGAGGGCGAATGGAAACGCAAGAAACATGGAGCTGAATATCGTCGCCAATGGCGTAAACTACATATTGGTATAGATGCCAAAACCCTACAAATACGCGCTATTCAGCTCACAACCAATAATGTCAGTGATTCACAGGTGCTTGGTGATTTACTTAATCAGATTCCACAAGATGAGCAGATTGACTCTGTTTATACCGATGGAGCTTATGACACCAAGCAATGCCGTCAGGTCATTGCAGATCGGCAAGCACATGCGGTGATTCCACCTAGAAAAAATGCGAAACCATGGAAAGATACAAAGAGTAGCTCGCTAGAGCGAAATGAATTACTTCGAGCAATTAAACGTTTAGGCAGGACACTATGGAAAAAATGGTCAGGCTATCATCGGCGAAGTTTGGTTGAAACTAAGATGCATTGCATCAAATTATTAGGAGATAAACTCAGTGCAAGGAGTTTTGATAGCCAAGTCAATGAGATCCATGCACGTGTGGCAGTCCTCAACAGATTTACGGAATTAGGTCGACCACTTACCCAAGTTACGCCTTAAATTTGGCTCAATTAGGGGCGCTTTGCATTTCAAATCTTTGTGCAACAAAGCCAATGTATATAAAAAATGGTTAAATAATTGCAAGGGGGGCTTTAAAACGTTTTAATCGTAAAGCATTTCCTAGTACAAATATTGACGAGAGAGCCATTGCACCAGCAGCAAATACAGGAGAAAGTAGCAGTCCAAATTGCGGATAAAGTACACCTGCTGCAATAGGAATCAGAGCTGCATTGTAAACAAATGCCCAAAATAAATTTTCACGAATATTGGTTATAGTCGCTTTGCTTAAAGCGATAGCATTTGGCACTCCTTTCAGGTTGCCAGACATCAAAACCACATCAGCAGCTTCAATAGCTACGTCTGTACCTGTACCTATTGCTAAACCAATATCTGCTTCTGCAAGTGCAGGGGCATCATTAATGCCATCTCCAACATATGCGAGTTTACCATATTGATTTTTTAATTTTTTAACGGCCTCTATTTTACCTTCTGGTAAGACTTCTGCAATAACCTCATCAATACCTAGTTTTTTTGCAATCGCTTGAGCTGTATGACGGTTATCACCTGTAATCATGGCAACCTTTAAACCTAACTGATGTAACGCTTCAATTGCAGCAAATGTTGATTCTTTAATTGGATCTGCTACAGCAATAATGGCAGCAAGTTTCTGGTCAATCGCAACATAGAGAGGGGTTTTTCCTTCTTCTCCCAAACGATCCGAAAATTGAGAAAAAACATTAGGATTCAAACCTAGTTTTTCCATATATCGATCTGCACCAATATGAACCAAATGTTCAGACACCGTTGCTTCTATTCCATAGCCCGTGACTGACTTGAAATCAGCAACAGGAGACAGAATTAATTCCTTATCTATAGCGGCTTGTACAATTGCTCGAGCAATAGGATGCTCAGACTTTGATTCAACGGCTGCCATAAGTGAAAGTACGGCATTGTATTCAAACCCTTCTAAGACATGCAGATCGGTTAAAATTGGTTTCCCTTCAGTCAGGGTCCCTGTTTTATCAACAGCAACCACTTTAGTTTCTTTGAGCAGCTGCAAAGCTTCCCCTTTACGGAATAAAACACCCATTTCAGCACCACGCCCAGTTCCCACCATGATTGATGTAGGCGTTGCAAGTCCCATTGCACAAGGACATGCAATAATGAGTACCGCAACTGCATTAACTAAGCTAAACGTTAGGGCTGGCTCAGGGCCGAAGATAAACCAAGTAATAAAAGTTAAAAGAGAGAGACCCATTACTACAGGTACAAACCACATGGTAATTTTATCAACCAATGCCTGAATAGGCAGCTTGGAACCCTGTGCCTGTTCAACCATTCGGATGATTTGAGAAAGCACTGATGAACTACCAACAGAGGTGGCTTTGATATTTAAGCTGCCACTTTGGTTAATTGTTCCTCCTACCACAGTAGAGCCTATCGTTTTTTCAACGGGCATAGGCTCGCCAGTAATCATGGATTCATCAATAAAACTTTGGCCGTGAATAACTTCACCATCGACAGGGATACGCTCGCCTGGTCTAATCTCTACAATCGTTCCTGTTTGAACTTCGGCAATCGGAACTTCTATCACCTGATTATTGAGCTGTATTCTGGCAACTTTAGGCTGCATTCCAACTAGATGTTGAATTGCTAAAGACGTTCGGCCTTTTGCCTTGGCTTCAAAAAATCTACCTAATAGAATTAAAGTGATAATAACCGCTGCAGCTTCATAATAAACATTGACCGTGCCTTGTGGCAGGACACTTGGAAAGAAAGTAGCAACCACTGAATAAAGATAAGCAGCCAATGTTCCTACAGCCACCAAGGAATTCATGTCTGGTGCTAAGCGGAATAAACTTGGGATGCCCTTTTTAAAGAAGCGTCGGCCTGGAAAAATTAATGCTACTGTGGTCAAGAAAAATTGCATTAACCAGCTATTTTGTTGGCCAATGTTATCCATCATAAACGTATGAAAGGCGGGAATCAGGTGTGATCCCATTTCTAAAATAAAAACGGGTAGAGTCAATAAGACTGACAAAATTAAATCTTTTTTAAGTTTTTCTAATTCAATATTTTTTTTATCTTGAAAGCTTTCCGTAGTTTGATGAACTGACTTTGCTTCAAACCCTGCTTTGGTGACAGCCTGAATTAACGAGTCACGAGTGACAGATGAGCTTGCCTGAATAGTCGCTTTTTCAGTAGCCAGATTTACATGAGCTGATTCCACACCCTCAACAGATTTTAAGGCCTTTTCTACTCGACCTACACAAGAAGCACATGACATACCCTCAATCGTAAGCTCTATTGGTTGCAGCGCTTCCACTTCGTAGCCTGCTTTTTCTACGGCTTTAATTAAAGTAGCGCGATCAAGTGGTTGATGCGCATAAATGACTGCTTTTTCGGTAGCCAGATTTACATGAGCCGATTCAACACCCTCAACAGATTTTAAAGCTTTTTCCACACGGCCTACACAAGAAGCACATGTCATCCCCTCAATCTCTAATGTTTCACTGTAGTGTGGCGTATCAGTCATTTCGGTACTCATATACGATCTCTATCATTTAGATATGCTGAGTTCTATATGCGAAGATCAGCTCGAACCAAGATTAGGGGGAATTCAGGGATTACTTTTATTTCAAGCAAGTACAGGTTTTATCTGTACGATGAGGAAAATAAGAGAGAGTAAAAGTGGTAAGGAATTCCCACTGTTACTCTAACAGAGATTAAGCAGGATCAGCTGTAAATCCACGCTCACTGAGAGTGGCAATGACTTGATCCTGACTCACCGTTGTGTTGATTTCAACAATACGGTTTTGTAAATCAATATCGAGTGAGGCATTCGAGTCGAGCTCTTTAATTGCGGTAGTAATGCCGCGTGCACAACCACCACAAGTCATATTAGCGATGTGAAATTTCATATGTTGCTCCTTTTTAACAAAACATTTGTTTAAAACATTAGAACAGTAACTCTAAACTTTCACCATACAACCAGCCTTTTTCTGAATCAGTGACTCGCTGTAACTTGGTCTGTTTACAACCTTACAGTTTTCTTCAGAGTATTCCAAAGAAGAGTGTTCTAATGACTACACTAAAAGTACTTAACCAACATTAACGTGACTTTAAAATGACATTTCTGTCATCTACGATCACTCTGAAATTTATAAGATTAGTTATTTCAATCAATGGTAGTGAACTGAATAGATGAGACCGTTATGGGTTGAAGATAAGCTAAAAACCGGTGACTACCTTTATGTATAATGCCTCATGATGCGATTTTACTGTTCTGATTGTCGTAAGTTGACAGTCCAGTAGAAACTTTATTGCTCAGCTACAAAAGATAAATGCAGTAATGTTAAATTTCCTCAATTCCCTTATTTTGAAATTCTCTTATTCAATACCCACGACAGTGGTTATATAGCCTGTTGTTAATAGAATTGATAGACCTAATAACATCTCAAATAAAATGGCATGACTAAGGTGTTTAGCGAATTTAGGATGTTGAAGACGCGGGGTGAAATACCATTTGTTGAAGGCAGCTAAAAGTAGAATACTTATAACAAAAAACATTTTAACCATGAAACCATAGCCATATGCAGTATTGATTAAGGTATTAAAATCTTTAATTAAAAGAAGAGCTACACTAGCGCCACAGGCGATTAATATCCCAACAATGAAAGCAGCAATACGTCCAAATACATGCATGCGATCTTTTAAAGGTAAACCACTTATTTCCCGGCTGGTTTTCCATAACGGATATAAAGACCCCATCCATAACGACATAACTAGAATATGGATTGATAATAAAATTTGAGCAAGTAAGGTTAAATTAGCGACATGTCCGAGCTGGGAAAAACTAAAAATAATCGGGATAAGTAAAATACAAAATATTGAACTTTCAATTATAGAAAACTGACCTTTGTTCCTGTTAAGTTTAACCACCATGAGAAGAAGTAAAAGAGCAAAACTAATAGAACGAAGAACGTATATATACCCCGTCGGAGTATTAACCAATATATTAATATACGTGGGGTCCACCATACCTGTAATACCAGTATTGGCAAAACTACCAATCAGAATAAAAATCCCAAGGTACTGGAAATTAGGCCTAATCCAGCGCCAATTGTAATATATTTAAGAATCGATTCTTTTAGTTCAAGATATTGTCTAAGTAAAAAATAGCAAAAGGCTCCACCAACGACAAAAGCTACACTTAAATATAAAATAACCTTAGTTAACCAAGTGGCCCACATCCAATATTCAGAAATCATTATTTTTGTCCATTCTAGAACAACATGCCAGCACCTCACTGACATGTTGAAAGGTAATCAATTCTTATTTAGTTGATTTGATAGTGAAACTATATTCACCATTCATGTTGTGACCATCTTTCCCCATTGTTGTCCAGACAACGGTATATTTACCTTTTTTCAGTTTCGGAAGAGCGACATCAAAGGATTTCTTTAAGTCATGAGTAACTTCATATTTTAAAGGAACATCTCTTCGCTGAGCATCCAGTAACTTAATATTCATCAACATAACCTCTGCACCAAAGTTAAGGGTCAAGTTCTTTGGTTGACTAAGGATAGATGCATTTTCCGCAGGAATCGCACTCACTAAACTCACATGAGCGAACGTAGTTGTAGTAGCCACAATCATCGTTGCAGCTACTACAACATTACGTAGAGCAGTCATTTTATTTTGAAATAATTTCATTTACGTTTCCTCTTGATTCGTTAGTTCATTAGAGATGACTTTATAAAATCTATATTTAATGAGACCACATCATCTCCTCTTATATTTCAATTATTAGTGAGAGACAGAAACAGAGCGATGACTTCAAAATTACATTTTTGTCATTTTTAAAATTTAAAATCTTTAACTATTAAAATAATCTTATTGAAAAATAATGATCATTTAACAAACAAATTATGTAGGTGGTTGATTTATGAAATGTAGTAATCATTTTGACTAAGAAAATAGTAGCTATTTAATTTTTTATATTTTAGTTTAAATATAAACATGTTATGTTTAATTTGATCTAATATAAATTTGTGGGCTAAGCACATGACTCAAACACGTCCAAGAATGACCAAATTATTTGAACAGCTTGGTTTAGCTTCTACTGAAGAAGCAATTGCAAAATTCATAGAGAGCCATCAGCTAGCTGGAGATGTTTTTTTAACACAAGCAATTTTTTGGACTGATGCTCAACGTCATTTTTTAGAAGAAAAACTACACTCTGATGGTGAATGGACGACAGTGATTGATCAATTAAATGAGTCTTTACATGAAAATTCAGTAAAATAATTTTCCGTTAGTATTAAGGATCTACATTCTTCCCTGCATTGAATACAACTCATTCATACAGTAGTACTGTTTTGGAGATGGAATCTCTATTATATAAGTAGTAGATTCCTTACTCTGAAATTTGGATTATAAACCCTAATATTAAAAATAATCTTCTTTACCTTCTAAGTTGACAAAAATAACTAATGATGCGAAAAGGTTTTTTTAGTTAACAGATGTTCACACATGCCTAGAATTGTTTCTGTACCACTTAGTTTAGAACAGCGAGAACGACTCATTTTTCTGGTCAAGCATGCAAAACATTGGCGTGAAAGGCAACGTGCCCAAACTATTCTCTGGCTTTCCGAAGGTAAAAGTGTTGCGGAAGTTGCCACTCTACAAGAACGTATCCCAGAAACCATAAGGCTACAACGCCGACGTTGGGAATTGTATGAGTTTGAATCGATTAAAGAAGGTCATCGCTCAGGTCGACCCAATACATTGATCTCAGACTATCAGGCGAAAATCCTAGATTGGGTCAATACAAGTCCACTCAATGCAGAACAAATCCGAGTCAAACTACATGAAGAATACGAAGTGTCCGTGTCTGTTGAAACCATTCGTAAGTTTTTACGTGATTCAGGTATGGTCTTCAAGCGTACCCGTCATAGCTTGAAAAAAAAGAGATCCGATTGCATTTGAACAAGCAACACAGCAGATTGAAGAATTACGAGAGCAAGCGGCACGTGGTGAAATTATATTAGGTTATGTTGATGAAACAGGATTTTCATCTACACCTGATAACCGCTATGCGTGGACAAAGATAGGTGATGTTCATGCGGTTGATGCAATAAGATTAAAACGAGTTAATGTCATGGGGTGTTTGCTTTCAACGGGGAAACTGGTGACTAGTTGTTTACAAGAGTCAGTGAAAAGCACTTGGTTTTATGCCTATTTAACTGGAATAGCTCAACAAGTAAAACAGATGTATAACCCATTGCTGTCCCACAATTTTTCACAAGAGGAAGCTCATTTGAGCTTCCTCTTGTTTTATGGGTATTTTATCGGGTGAAAATAAAGCTTTTAAAGTTCTTCTTTCAAACAAATTCACTTGAATTATTCTGAGTAAACGTTGAACTGTCCAACCTGTTTTCCCTAAATGTTGAGCGAAACTTACCAGTAAATAGGCGATCATCGCAATCCAGATTTGCGTCTGAATGGCGTTCTTGCTTCGGCCTAAAAAGGCTTTTAATTTCAGGTTCTGTTTAATCGCTTTAAAGAACAATTCAACTTTCCAGCGGTCTTTGTAAATCGCTGCAATGGTAGAGGCAGCTAGATGAAAGTTATTGCTGAGAAAGCTAAAGTGCTTGCCACTTTGCTGATCTCTATATTCAATTCTTCTTAATACGGGGGCTTTTCTTTTTAGGGCATGTGCGCTATTTAGCTGAATGGTTTCATCTTTTAGAATGCCTTTGGATTCAAGCACGGGATGTTGCTGGATCACCTGATACACCGATTTAGGTCTAAAACGTGTCACAAAGCTAACGTTTTGAGCGCTTAGATTCGCATACCATTGATAATCGACATAGCCTTTATCAAAGACCACAATGCTGCCAGCGGGAAACTGGAATTTTCGGCCTTGTAACATGTCATTTTCTTTACCATTTTCAACTGCAATAAACTCAGGAATATCATTGCTGTGATTCAATCCTATGCTGAGTTTCATGCTGGCTTTTGAGTCGTGAACTTTGGCCCATTCACATAAGGAAAGCGACAGGTCAATATGACTGGCATCCAGGGAATATAATGGATTCTTAAAGCGAAATTTATGGGCTACTTTTGAGTGTTCATAGTATTTAAGCAACTTGTAAAAGAGCTGTTGATACAAGGCAGCAGGCTGCTGCTCATTGATTCGTGCCAGTGTACTTCGGGGAATAGACTTTGCTCCGAAATGACTCAGTTTGTCCTGTTGGCACTCCAGATTGGATTGAATATCTCTCAGACTTTGCCTGCAGGAAAGTTGAGACATCAAGATGGGGCGAATTCAAACATGAGGTGCGACAGTTTGAAAAGTCTTATGATAATCAACAAGCTGAGCAAATTTCTCTAATGGTGTAAGCCAATCTAACGCTTTTCTAGGACGAGTATTCAGTGACATGGCAACTTGATTTAAATAATGCTGATCTGCCTGATTTAAATCAATCCCTTTAGGTAAATATTGCCTAATTAAACCATTCATATTTTCGCATGTGCCTTTTTGCCAGGGTGAATGTGGGTCACAGAAATATACATCTATGCCTAAATCTTCTTCAAGTATTTTATGTTCTGCCATCTCGCGTCCACGGTCATAGGTCAACGTTTTACGCAGTTCTGCAGGTAAATATTTCAGAGCTTCAGTTAAAGCCTTGCGCACTGATTCTGCCTTTGCATCAGGTAATGTTGCCAAGATACAGAGCCGTGTATTTCGTTCAATAAGTGTTGCTATCGAACTTTTATTGTCTTTACCTTTAATTAAATCAGCTTCCCAATGACCCGGTATTTTTCTTTCTTGAACTTCGGCTGGGCGCTCATGAATAGTTTTAATATCCTGTAATATAGAATCTTTTTTAGGTTCACCGTTAGCTTTTCGCTTTTTATTTTCATGACGCAGACAGGATAATAAGTCTTTTTTCAACTCACCCTTTGGTAATGCTCGTATCGTTGAATAAATCGTTGTATGGCTTACATTCATTGTTTGATCCAAATCAGGAAATGTCTTTAAACGCTTTGCTATTTGCTGAGGAGACCATAAACAACGGATCGCTTCAACAATAAATTTCCAGAGGATTGAATCGATTTTGAGTTTTCTGTGACCACGTCTACGTCTAGCGAAGGTGTTATCAGAAGCATATTGAGCTTGATAAACGTCATTGATGCTATTTCTTTTAAGCTCACGATAGATCGTACTAGGATGTCTTTTAATGAGTTCAGCAAATTTTCTGGCTGAAAAGCCTTCTTTTCTTGACTCAAGCATTAATGCAGTACGATCTTCAAAGTTAAGATGATGGTATGACAATTTTATATACTCCATAAACCCTTTAAATTAATTAGGTGGTTTATGTCGCACTTCAAGTTTTACTCTGCCTGGCAATAAACTGATCCCATCTTGAAGCCGCTCTAAATTTCTGTCCAACATGGTGTACTTTAGCAAGTTGCTCAAAATCCTGTCGCACGACGGGTTTAATAAGCTGATGAAATACGGTATTCTGATGTGACAAAACCTGAATCCTGGTCGTTAAAGTGTTTGCTTGCACTCATATTTTAACGATTTGGACTCAGGTTTTTTATTTAAATCAAACTATGGGACAGCAGTGATGTATAACCTTCCATTGGTTCTTATTGTTGATAATGCCTCGATTCATAGAAGTAAAAAGATGGCTGATTACAGAGAGCTACTTAAAACTAACTTTTCGACGAATCTGTATTTTATTCCAGCTTATAGCCCTGAGTTAAATCGAATCGAGATGGTATGGAAGCAGATGAAATATTATTGGCGAGATTTTCAAGTCATGACAGCTGACAAAATAGAGCAATGGGTGGAGAAAGTATCAAACCAATTCGGAAAAGAATACATGTTTACTTTTTAATGACAACTTATCTAATAAATATACCAATAAGTTTAATAATTAAATTATCCACCCTTTTTTCTATAAAAAACTATTTTGATCAACTGTATTTTTTCTTTAAAGGAATAACAGTGTAAATTACATTAAGAATGTGTCTCTAACTAGCCTTGGAGTCATCTAATCATTTCATTTTTATTTTTTTAAGCACATAAAATCATAACAACTTTAATAGTTTTAAAAGATTAGGGTCTGTTGACATTTCAAGTATAGAATTTACCCGATAAAGGTAGCCAAATAAATATACAAGCTAATGCAACTGCCCCCTCATAGCTACACTTTAGCTTATCATATCGTGTTGCTATTCCTCTGAACTGCTTTAACCTACAAAATGCATTCTCAACTAAGTGTCTGATTTTATATAAATACCAATCCATATGATCATTATTTGACTGAGTATTTGATTTTCTTGGAATATTCGCTTTAGTTTTTTTCGCAGATATTTGTTCTCTTAATGATTCAGAGTCATATCCTTTGTCTGCACAACATACTTCCGTTTCACTCAAATCAAGTTTTTCAATCATTTTGGGAGCAATCTTGACATCATGTATCGTTCCATCGGAGATAATAATTTCGATTGGATTGCCATCCGCATCAACAGCTAAGTGTATTTTAGAACTATTTCCACCAATGCTTTTAGAAATATCCTGATCTTTTATTCCAGCAGAATGTTGGTGTGCCCGAACATGACTACCATCAATAAAAACCCATTCCATATCAGCACTTGAAGAAATTAATTTAAATATTTTCATTAACTTATCATTTTTACACCAACGATTATATTTTTTAAAGATTGAGTTATACGAACCAAATTCTTTAGGCAAATCACGCCATGGGCAGCCTGTTCTTATTCTATAAAGTATTGCTTCGACAAAATTTCTCAAATTAGATTTGAAATAGATATCAAAATTTCGGAAAATAGAAAGTAACTTAGACCAGTGTTGATCATTCAGCATTGTACGAGGCATAGCGAGAAGTAAATTTGGTTTGGCGATTAAATTTTACTTTCTCGCTATTTTTTTGAACAGTAAATGTCAACAGACCCTAATATTAAATAAAATTTTTGTCATCTCAGCATAGACTATATATTTCGAGAAGATCTCAAAATTACATTTTTGTCATTTTTAAAAATAATTAATTAATAGTGCTAAAATTTTTAAGAGAGACAGAGAATAACCAAAAATTTCATCAGTTTAGTAGTCAAATTCCTAGACTCTGTTCAGTACTAAAACATAGCTTTTACTTCCAAATTATTTAAAGGAAAAAATTATGATGAAATTCAAAAACATTTTTTTGGGCTTATGTATCGCAGCCGCGTCATTGAATACATTTGCACAGCAATCCGATGAACACAAAGATCACCACCCTGAAAAAACAGCACCATCTGCAGTAACAATTAAGCAAACAGTTACCAGCACCACTGCTACAGATAAAATGGCTGCAATGGATCAACACATGAAGGCGATGCAAGCCATGCATGAGAAGATGATGGCTGCAAAAACCCCACAAGAACGTCAGAAACTTATGGCTGAGCACATGAAACTCATGCAAGGAGGTATGAGTATGATGAAACAGATGGGCAGCCAAAGCATGAATGCAAATATGGCTGACCGTCAGCAGATGATGGAAAAACGTATGGACATGATGCAATCCATGATGCAGATGATGATGGACTGTATGCCTCCGTCAGCAACTAAATAGTTACCCATGAATTAGGGGAAAGCACCATGAATCACCAACACCAAGAAAATAATTCAGTACCTAACTTTTGGTCTACACGTTATGCCATTGGTCTAATCGTGCTGGGTGGTATCGCAGCTTATTTTCTATTAACGGAACATTTAGCCCACGTTATCGGTGCTTTGCCTTATTTATTCCTTTTAGCGTGTCCACTGATGCATATTTTTATGCATGGTGGTCATGGGCATAACCACTCGCAGCAAAAAAAATCCGATATATCTGATAACAAAAAATAGCTCTTATCAGGAGATCCATCATGAATCATGCGGAATCGGCTTATGGTTTATGGACGCTGGTTATCATTAACTCAGCAGTTTTTATCATGTTCGCTTTCAGTTTTTTTAGACCTTCCACTGCGCGCGATTGGCGTACATTTGGGGCCTTTTCGGCTTTTATCATTGCTCTATTTGTCGAAATGTATGGTTTTCCTTTAACCATTTACCTGTTATCTGGTTGGCTTCAAACTCGCTTCCCTCAACTTGACTTACTTTCTCATAATGCAGGTCACTTGTGGTCAACGCTATTAGGTGAAAAAGGTGATCCACATTTTGGCATTTTGCATATCGCCAGTTACGTTTTCTTGGGCTATGGATTTTACCTGTTATCAACGTCATGGCACGTGCTGTACAACGCGCAACGTCAGCATTCTTTAGCGATCACAGGCCCTTATGCACGTATACGTCACCCACAATACGTGGCTTTTGTGATGATCTTGCTGGGTTTTTTATTGCAATGGCCAACTTTACTGACACTGATTATGTTTCCAATCCTACTCTTAATGTACAGCCGCTTGGCAATTAAGGAAGAGGCTGAAATGAGTAAACAGTTTGGCGCTGTCTATGACAGCTATGCTCAACAGACTCCGAGATTTATTCCAAAATTCGGCCATAAAACCACTTTACCATAAGAGAATTATTTATGTCAGATCAAAAAAATCATAACCAGGACCATATGGCACAGGCTACAACAGACGTACTGAAAGACCCAGTCTGTGGTATGACCGTCACTGAAGAATCGAAATACCATGAGGAATTTAAGGGGAAAACTTACTTTTTTTGCAGTGATAAATGTCAATCAAAGTTTCATAGCAGCCCGGTGCAATATATCGCTAAACCCGCAACGACGACTGCCGATGCACATACACAGCATCATCAGACTGTTCAACACGTTAATGCGGCAAGCACAACAGGTACGACCATCTATACATGCCCAATGCATCCAGAAATCAGGCAAGATCATCCTGGAAACTGTCCTAAATGCGGAATGACACTGGAGCCACTCATTCCTGAATTAGAGGAAGATGAGAATCCGGAGTTACGTGATTTCCGCCGACGCTTCTGGTGGACACTGCCATTGACCATCATCGTGACTTTTTTGGCGATGTTTGGTCATCAAATGAACCTGTTCAATATGGCTGTTCAGAGCTGGATTGAACTGGTGTTGTCACTCCCAATTGTACTTTGGGCAGGTTGGCCATTTTTTTCCCGGGGTTGGCAATCGGTTGTGAATCGCAGCCCGAACATGTGGACGCTGATTGGTTTGGGCACTGGAGCTGCATTTATTTATAGTGTGGTCGCAACCATTGCACCGCAAATCTTCCCAGACTCATTTATTTCCATGGGTCGTGTCGCTGTTTACTTTGAAGCTTCAGCGGTCATCATTTCATTGACCCTACTGGGACAAATATTGGAGTTAAAAGCACGTTCGCAAACTTCTGCTGCAATTAAGTCACTCCTTGGGCTCGCTCCTAAAACAGCTCGCCGAATCCTGCCTGATGGAACTGAAGAAGATGTTCCTCTAACGCATGTCCATGTAGGAGATTTACTCAGAATTCGCCCAGGTGAAAAAGTGCCTGTGGATGGTGTAATCACTGAAGGAAGTAGTTCAGTGGATGAATCGATGCTGACAGGTGAACCTTTACCTATCACTAAACGCATCGGTGATAAAGTCATTGGTGCTACCCTGAATACCAATGGTTCCCTAATCATGCGTTCAGAGAAAATTGGTTCAAGTACCATGTTATCCCAGATCGTACAGATGGTGGCGCAAGCTCAACGATCGAGAGCACCAATGCAACGCATGGCTGATCAGGTTGCAGGTTGGTTTGTCATGGCTGTAGTAGCCATTGCCTTGCTTACCTTCTTTGGATGGGGACTGTTCGGCCCAGAAGAGTCGAGCTGGGTTTATGCATTAATCAATGCTGTGGCAGTACTCATTATTGCCTGTCCTTGTGCACTAGGCTTGGCAACTCCAATGTCTATCATGGTTGCAACGGGTCAAGGTGCTACTCATGGTGTGTTGTTCCGCGATGCAGCAGCCATTGAGAATCTACGCAAAATTGACACACTAATCATCGATAAAACAGGTACGTTAACTGAAGGACGCCCTGTATTCGATCGTGTGGTTGCCGCATCAGGTTTCGATGAATCTGAAGTATTACGTTTAGCCGCCAGTCTTGATCAAGGCAGTGAACACCCGCTAGCCGAAGCGATTGTAAACGCAGCACACGAACGTGGCCTGCCTCTTGAAACACCAGATAATTTTGAATCAGGCTCAGGGATTGGTGTTCGAGGTCAAGTGGGCGATCGTCAGTTAGCTTTGGGCAACACAGCACTGATGGAGCAATTAGGTATCTCGGTACAATCTCTGATTCCGCAAGCCGAAGAGCTGCGTTCAGAAGGTGCAAGTGTGATGCATCTAGCCATCAATGGTGAATTGGCCGGCCTGCTTGCAGTATCCGATCCCATCAAAAAAAGTACCCCTGAAGCACTTGCCACCCTGAAGGAAGCTGGACTACGTATCGTGATGGCAACAGGAGATGGTCTCACCACTGCCCGTTCAGTCGCATCACGTCTGGGTATTGATGAGGTACATGGTGAAGTTAAACCCGCAGATAAACTCGAACTTGTCAGCAAATTGCAGAAGCAAGGTCGCATCGTGGCAATGGCCGGCGATGGCATCAATGATGCACCAGCCTTGGCTAAAGCTGATGTCGGTATCGCTATGGGGACCGGAACTGATGTCGCAATGAATAGTGCTCAAGTTACCTTGGTCAAGGGAGATTTACGCGGTATCGCGGCTGCCCGTTCACTTTCGGAAGCTACTGTTGGCAACATGAAACAGAACCTCATGTTTGCTTTCCTTTATAATGCCTTGGGTATCCCAATAGCAGCTGGCGTACTCTACCCATTTACCGGTTGGTTGTTGTCACCCATGATTGCGGCCTTGGCCATGAGTTTTAGCTCCGCTTCAGTGATCACCAATGCCCTTCGCCTGCGACATAAAAAGCTATGATAGAGAGTCTTTTTCTTCCACCAGATGTATCAGGCCTGATTGCAGCACTTGCCATCGGCCTGCTCATTGGTTTAGAACGAGGATGGAATGATCGTGAACTGCCAGAAGGCAGCCGAGTAGCAGGCCTACGTACCTTCACATTGACAGGATTACTCGGAGGAGTGCTCGGTCATTTACAGCCAAACTTTGGGCCTTGGCCACTAGTCGCAGCCGTATTAGGGCTTTCCCTTTTACTTACGGTATCCTACGCGCGTACCGCAAAAATTTCCGGTAATTTAAGCGCTACCACGACGATCGCGATGCTGTTGACATTAGTTTTAGGTGCATATGCATCCCATGGTAATGTTACTTTAGCATTAACCGCGGCTGTCATCGTGGCTGTATTTTTGGATCTCAAGCCAACCTTACATGGTTGGTTACGCTTGATCGAACATCGTGAATTAACCGCATCCCTGCAGTTACTGGTACTTTCTGTCGTTATATTACCTTACTTACCCAATACGGGTATGGGACCTTTTGCTGCATTAAATCCTTACCAGTTATGGTGGGCAGTGATCCTGATTGCCGGACTCTCTCTGGCAGGTCATTTTGCCATGCGGCTTACCGGTTCAGAAAGAGGCATATTCTGGACAGGTCTATTGGGTGGTTTGGCATCTTCTACAGCTGCAACTGTCGCACTGGCACGCTATACACGCCAGCACCCCGTCATGGTCAGTGCTGCTATTTCTGGAACATTGGCTGCCTGTGGCATCATGTTTTTTCGTATGGTTGTGCTGATAGGCGTCATTGAGCCAGCATTGCTAAGCACTTTTGGTGGTGCAATGATGATTGCGGGAATCCTTCTGCTGGGTATGGCATTGTGGAGACAACGCCAAATTACCAGCGCTGAAAACAACGATCGAACAATAGAAGCAATGGCTCCTTTTGATCTTGGGACAGCATTCAGCTTCGCTGCTTTCCTGGCTGTCATGGCAGTCTTGGTCCCGGCAGCAAAACAATGGTTGGGCACCAGCGGCATCTTCGTATTATCGACTATTTCTGGGCTAGCAGACGTAGATGCTATTTTAGTCTCACTTGCCCGCCTGCATAGTACTGAAGGCTTAACAACAAATGTGGCTGCTGTCGCGCTAGGGCTGGCCACACTGAGCAACATGTTAAGCAAAGCGACAATTGCATGGATGACAGGGGGGGCACAGTTTGGCCGAGCTATCATATTTGGCTACACAATTGCCATGATAGGTGCTGGCGTAGCTCTGGCTCTCAGTTTGAGCTTTATGTAAGGTCAACTCGGGTAAATGGAAGATGTTCAAAAAATGAGTTAAAATGATTCCCCTTGCATGGATTCACTTTGAAAAACAATGGTAAAAATGATTCGACCATTGAGGGATTCAGCCTGGATGGTCGCCCCAAGCATATCAAGAATAGATTTTGTTATGGCAAGCCCTAAGCCGGTTCCTTCTTCTGTTCTTTGTCTAGACGCATCTGTTCGATAAAAACGATCAAATAATCTGGATAGTTGTTCAGGAGAGAGTTCAGGGCCTTCATTTTCAATTGAAAATATTGTGTTATCTAAATTCTGTTGAAGTTTTATCTGTATTGTAGAATTCTTGTTTCCATATTTAACTGCATTAGACAATAGGTTGCTGAGTGCGCGACGTAACATAGCAGGATCACCTTTTACATTGCCAGATCCTGTTTGTTGAAGTGTCATATTTTTTTCGGCAGCTAGAGCGTCATAGAAATCAAATAAAGCGGTAACTTCTTTAATGAGGTCAATATTCTGTAAGTTCTGTAAATTTAAGCCATGTTCTGCTTTTGCCAAGAAAAGCATATCGGACACCATTCGAGCCAAACGTTCAAATTCTTCTAAATTAGAAAATAGTATTTCTTGATAAGTACCAATATCTCGGTTACGGGCGAGACATACTTGAGTTTGGGTCATTAAATTATTAATCGGTGTTCTAATTTCATGTGCTAAATCAGATGAAAAATCGGAAAGTTTTTCTAAAGCTGACTCTAGTCTGTCCAGCATAGCATTGAAGGCGATTGCCAATGATTTTAGTTCGGTTGGTGTATGCTCAACTTCTAAACGTTCTGAAAGATGTTGAGCAGAAATTCCTTCTGCGACCTTAGCCATTTTTTGCACTGGTCTTAAACCTCTCCAGGTTGCAAACCAACCTAAAAACATTAAACAAATTGTACCAGCCAAACCAATATACAAAAGTTGACGCTTAAAATCTTTTAGAAAATGTAGATGTTCTGATGTATCGATCCCAACAATAATTCGTACAGATTGTATTTCAGAATTTCTATTTATACCTGTAGTGTAGATCATGCCACGATAGGTCTTATTTTGAACTTGCCATTTAATCCATGAATTATTTGCTGACTTGATTAAATTTTGAGTATTAATGATTGAGGATGCTGAACTAAATAAAACTTTACCTGTCGGTCGTTCTATTTGGACCATAAGATCATGGTGTCCAACTAACGCATCTCTTAAATAAAGATTAAGTTCTGGAGAATTTTTAGGATGCTGTTGGAGAAGATTCTGAATAAGCTGGATTTTACCTTCTAATTGGGTACGGTCTTGAGTTTCAAAATGATGCATTACTAATTTATTTATGAACAAACCCATAATAATTAGAATGAAAATAGTAGATAATGAGAAAATGATACCGATCCGGAAACTGATCGCTCTGAATAAATTATTATTCATCCTCTACCTCTAGTACATACCCCATTCCTCGAATATTCTGAATTAATTTGGGAGTAAAGTTACTGTCAACTTTACTTCTTAATCGTTTAATAGCGACTTCAACGACATTCGTATCACTATCAAAATTCATATCCCAAATTTGAGAAGCAATCAGCGCTCTTGGTAAAATTTCACCTCGTCTACGCATAAAAAGTTCCATAAGCGCGAATTCTTTTGCCGTCAGATCAATGCGTTGACCCGCTCGCGTTACCCGACGTTTTCTCAAATCAAGTTCTAAATCAGCAATCTTAATAATATTACTATCTTCTCTTTGTTGCCCTCGTCTAAGGAGCGTTTTTATTCGAGCTAGAAGCTCTGCAAAAGCAAAAGGCTTAACTAAATAATCATCAGCGCCTAGCTCTAATCCTTTTACTCGATCTTCGATTTGATCTCGGGCGGTAAGAAAAAGAATGGGCATTGTTTTACCGCTGCTACGAATATCATTGATAATATTCCAACCATTTAGTCCAGGTAACATCACGTCTAAAATAATTAAGTCATACTCTTCAGAAAGAGCTTGATGTTTACCCGTTAACCCATCTGTAACCCAGTCCGTAATATAGCCAGCTTCGGATAAACCTTGCTTGAGATAATCACCAGTTTTTTGTTCATCTTCAACTAATAGTATTCTCATCTCAGAATCCTAAGTTATTCATTAAAACTATAATAACGTTATAAAACATCTGATCGAGATAGATTACAAAAATGTCATTTTCAAGTCACTTAGATGTTCAGTGCTTCACTTTATTGTAGTAGCAAGAAATTAACTTTTAGAGAAACTTATGAAAACTGTAGTGCGTCGTAGTCTAACAATTTTAATGTGTGCTGGAACTTTAATTGCTGGTACTCAATCTTGGGCAAAAGATGTATCAACCTCAAGTGCCACTAAAACGGTAAAAGCACAGGAACCTTGTACAAAACCTTGTAAAATGGAAAAAGATGACAAGACTCAGCAAGATCATAGTCAACATCAGTCTCCTAACTCATCTGACATGTCAAAAATGGATCATTCTATGATGAATATGGACCATTCTAAAATGGATCATTCAAAGATGAATATGCCTAGTAGCAATAAATAATTTTATAAATAGCGAGAAAGAAGTATTAAAGTTTATACTAAATATTTGCTTTATTACTTCAATCTTGACCTTTCTAAAGGTGAGATAGAATGTCAAATAAGTTAAGTCATATACTCTTAATTGGAGTTGGTTTATTTTCATCAACTTGGGTAATGGCGGCAGTTAAAGAATATGATTTAACGATCGCGGAACAGACTGTAAATATTACAGGAAAACCGCTAAAGAGAATTACCGTTAATGGTAAATTCGTTGCCCCTCTTCTTGAATTTGAAGAGGGAGATGATGCCGTTATTCGTGTTCATAATAAGCTAAAAAATCAGGACTCTTCAATTCATTGGCATGGATTGATATTACCCGGAATCATGGATGGTGTACCAGGGTTCAACCAGTTCGAAGGCATCGCCCCTAATAAAACGTATGAATATAAATTCAAGGTTCGTCAAAATGGTACTTATTGGTATCACTCCCATAGTAAAGGGCAAGAGCAAGACGGCCTATATGGTGCTTTAGTTATTTATCCGAAAAATAAAACCCCCTTAACATCATCTGAAAAAACTGATAGAGATTATGTGGTTTTGCTTTCTGATTTTCATAATTCAACAAGTGATCAAATCACAAAGAATCTTAAAAAAGAAGCAGATTACTATCAGAACCGTCGAGAAACGGTATTTGATGTCATGAAACAAGTTAAACGTGATGGATTAAAGGCAACTTGGCAAGACCGCTCTATGTGGAATCAGATGCGGATGTTGAAAACAGATATGTCTGATGTCACAGGCTATACATTTTTAATGAATGGCAAAACACCTCAGCAAAACTGGACCGGTAATTTTAAAGCTGGAGAAAAAGTTCGCCTTCGATTTATTAATGCTTCTGCAATGTCATTTTTTGATGTACGAATTCCAAATTTAAAAATGACAGTGGTAAGTGCCGATGGTCAACCTGTAAAACCTGTTCCTGTAGATGAGTTCCGTATAGGTACTGCTGAAACTTATGATGTCATTGTTGAACCGAAACAAGCCCATTATCAAATCGAAGCTGAATCTATTGATCGTACTGGATTTTCGGTTGGAACCTTACATGATGAAAATACCTCACCTGTAAAACAAATTGAGATGCCTAAGCCTCGTCCTCGTTCTTTATTGACTATGGAAGATATGGGAATGAATCATGATATGTCTTCTATGAAAGGCATGAATCACGATATGTCTTCTATGAAAGGTATGGATCATGATATGTCTTCAATGAAAGATATGAATCATGATATGTCTTCTATGAAAGGCATGAATCACGATATGTCTTCTATGAAAGGTATGGATCATGATATGTCTTCTATGAAAGGCATGAATCACGATATGTCTTCTATGAAAGGTATGGATCATGATATGTCTTCTATGAAAGGTATGGATCATGATATGCCGATGAATAGCGCTACTGTTAAGGCGGCTTCAGACAAGAATGATAATACCGTATTTGGATGGGCAAATGCTTCAACACCTGAAGGTAATAAAGCATTGCAATATAGTGATTTGCAATCGTTAGATCCTCAAAAAGACACTCGTGCAGCTGAACGTGAAATAGAGATCCGTCTTGGTGGAAACATGGAGCGTTATATTTGGACAATAAATGGTAAAAAATTTAATGAAGCCGACCCACTAGTGGTGAAGTATGGTGAACGTATTCGCTTAAAATTTGTCAATGACAGTATGATGGCTCACCCAATGCACTTACATGGCATGTTTATGCAGCTTGAGAATGGTCAGGATCCAAGCAATATGCCAAACAAACATACGGTAATTGTTCCACCTGGGAAAACGATAACCACTCTACTCACAGCTGATGAGTTAGGTGAGTGGGCTATTCATTGTCACCTGCTTTACCATATGAGTGCAGGAATGATGAATAAACTCATTGTAGCTCAAGTGGAAGATGGTAATTCTACAAAGACTGTTCCTCAGTCCCAAGTAAATGAGAAGGGAGTAAATCCACATGCACATCACTAATAATTTGTTTTCAAAAACAACTTTGATGATTGCGCTATTTGGATTATCAAATCTAACGTTCGCTAAAAATGAAACTCCTGTACAAGACAGTAATATTACAAAAAATATGAAAATTCTTTTACAGGAATCTGGAGGATTAAAGTATTCCCTTCAAGAGCGTTATCCAGAATATTATTCAATGGAAAATGCGGATATGGGGGATAAGAGTGTCCAGATTGCGCTTGAGAACTCTAACTCACCTCATGACAATCATCTTAAAGAACATGGTGGACAAATTTATCAAACGACAAAATTTGAAAATGAATGGATGGTTGATGAAGACGGTAAGGGCAACCTAGGAACAAAGTTTGAAACTTTAATTGGAACAGATGAAAATCGTCTATTTATTGAAGCCAATTCGGAAAAGTCAGAAAGTAATGATCCAAAATATGCTGTATCAGCACTTTATAGCCGTAACGTAGCCCCATTTTGGGATGTACAAGCTGGGGTAAGATATAGTGAAAATAAAAATAATAGCAGCAGCGATCGAGTGGATGGGGTTATTGGTATATTAGGTCTAGCTCCTTATTTCTTTGAAACACAAGCATATCTTTATGGCGGTGAGAATAATTTTTGGGGAGCAAGTTTTGAATTAGAACGTGATTTGCTTTTAACTCAGAAACTTATTACTCAACCTTATATCGAAGCAGATGTAATATTTAGCGATGATTCTAACTATGCTGCAAAATCAGGTTTATCAGAACTAAAAACTGGTATCAAAACCCGATATGAGATTACTAAGCGAATTAAACCTTTCATTGATGTTGCTTACCAATATGAAAAAGGACAGAAAGCCACTTCTATGCAAGAGGCAACAGAGTCTGAAAAGGGATGGAAATATGGTGCAGGCATCGAATTAGTTTTTTAAAATAGTATGATTTGGATTCATGAATGGTAGCTTCGGCTACTATTCATGAATTATTACTATTTATTTTCGAATCTGTAAAACTAAAAAAGCTTAATTTTTGGTCTATTTTTATGCAGTGGTTAAAAACATGCTTATCGCTGTTTTTATCGTTTGCTATTCTTTTAGTAGGATCGGCTGCTACTACTTCGTCTGTACATCATCGGTGTTTAATGCCATCTGAATAGATGCATGTGGCATAGCCGTCTTCATCGATTTGAATCCTAAAGTGGCCCTAATGATCCGCTTTAGCTTGCCATGATTACATTCGATCACGTTATTTTTATACTTAACCTGCCTGTGCTCAAGATCTGGTGGACATTTTCTTTCCCATTTTAACCGTGACAAAGCACCTCCATATGTGTGCTTTATCTGTATCTATCACTTGTGGGGCCTTCCTTTGCCAGAAGATGCGGATACTGAGCATCCAAAAGTAAAAGAACTGCATGAGCTTCTTGCATGGTCTGAAGGTATGGTCTGGTGTTCACCTGAACGTCATGGTTCTATGAGTTCCATTTTTAAATCACAAATAGACTGGATTCCACTTGCAGGAGGAGCAATCCGTGCTACCCAAGGTAAAACCCTTGCCTTGATGCAAGTCAGTGGTGGATCACAGTCATTTAACAGCCTGAACCAGATGCGTATTTTGGGGCGGTGGATGCGGATGATCACCATTCCAAATCAGTCTTCAATTCCGAAAGCTTTCTTGGAATTTGAAGAAGATGGACGAATGAAGCCTTCAGCTTTCTATGACCGGATTGTGGATGTCATGGAAGAGTTATTTAAGTTCACTCTACTGACTCGTGGTCAAAGCAAATACCTGACTGATCGTTATTCTGAACGCAAGGAATCGGCTGAAGAGTTGTCCAAGCGTGTAAATCAGCGCAGTTTATAAATGCTGGATGGTATTAAATACTGCGCCTCATTGCCAGGTCAGTAACACTTTTATGCTGTACCGATGAAGTGCTGTTAAAGGTACAATGAATATTGTAAAAACCCAGTCTTCATGATTGGGTTTTTACATTAAAGAAGTCAGAGATAAATAAGGAAAAGGTGAAGGCTTTGAACCAGAAACGGCACTGTTGCAAATAGGCTGACATGATAAGCTAAATATCTTATTTATTTCGAGATACAGCAGATGAATCCCTTCCACGGTCGGCACTTTCAAGGTGAAATCATTCTTTGGGCTGTTCGTTGGTATTGTAAATATGGCATCAGCTATCGTGAACTTCAGGAAATGCTCGCTGAACGTGGAGTGAATGTTGATCACACCACAATTTATCGCTGGGTTCAGCGTTATGCTCCAGAAATGGAAAAACGTTTACGTTGGTATTGGCGTAATCCTACAGATCGACATTTATGGCATCTGGATGAAACTTACGTAAAAGTGAATGGCAAATGGGCATATCTATACCGTGCAGTTGACCAACGTGGCCATACTCTTGATTTCTATCTTTCTGCTAGACGAAATACCCATTCAGCTTATTGTTTTCTTGGTAAAATTTTGAATCATGTCAAAAAATGGCAGATTCCACGAGTCATAAACACTGATAAGGCTCATACCTATGGCCGTGCTTTGTCGCGACTAAAACAGGAAGGAAAGTGTCCTGAAGACCTGGACCATCGACAGATTAAATACAAGAATAACGTGATTGAATGTGATCATGGCAAGCTCAAACGGATCATCAAGGCTACGTTGGGATTCAAGTCTATGAAAACGGCTTATGCCACAATTAAAGGAATTGAGGTTATGCGTGCTCTACGCAAAGGACAAGCTTCATTATTTTATAACGGTAATATTCTAGGAGAAGTTTGGCTAGTAAATAGAGTTTTCGGTCTCTAAGCTTTTTTGAAGGGAAAATCATCGACTCAGATCCCTATTTGCAACAGTGCCGTTGTTAGTGGTTTGACCCACTAACAACTAACACGTTGGCTATTCATTGAGTAAATCCTAAACTCAACTAATTCTTTTATTTATCAGACAACCATTTTTCGACATTCGACGGCACATTCACGGCAAGCATCAGCACATTGCTGGCAGTGTTGATGCTCATGTTGGCTACATTCATCTGCACAGTATTCACAAGCCTTGGCACAAAGCTCACAAATTTCTTTCATAAAAGGAGATTCATTTTGCTGCATACGAGCACAGAGCTGACAAATATCTGCACAATCTAGACAACGCTGAATACATTCTCGCATCATCTCCAGATTTTCTTCTTTTAGACAGGCATTTGCACAACTGGCACAGGTAAGGTAACAGCTCATACATGCCTTTGCGCAATCTGAAAATTGGATATCGTTCATCATACTTACCTAAAGTCACTTGATTTAGGAATAAGCTAATCAAAAAAAAAGATATACACTAGGACGATTAGGTAAGGGAAAGTAAAATAGTCATAGATTTTGTTAAATGGTTTTAGATGCTGGCTTTGAGTGATTTAGCTGCTCATGTATTCAGGCACTGTTGCAAATAGGCTGACATGATAAGCTAAATATCTTATTTATTTCGAGATACAGCAGATGAATCCCTTCCATGGTCGGCACTTTCAAGGTGAAATCATTCTTTGGGCTGTTCGTTGGTATTGTAAATATGGCATCAGCTATCGTGAACTTCAAGAAATGCTCGCTGAACGGGGTGTGAATGTTGACCACACCACAATTTATCGTTGGGTTCAGCGTTATGCTCCAGAAATGGAAAAACGCTTACGCTGGTATTGGCGTAATCCTACAGATTTACATTCATGGCATATGGATGAGACTTATATCAAAGTGAAGGGGCGATGGACTTACCTGTATCGTGCAGTTGATCAACGTGGTCATACGATTGACTTTTACCTTTCCGCTAGACGGAACAGTAAATCAGCCTATTGTTTTTTAGGAAAAATCTTCAATACGGTGAAAAAATGGAAAATTCCACGGGTCATCAATACAGATAAAGCAGCGACCTATGGCCATGCTTTATCACGGTTAAAGCGAGAAGGAAAATGTCCAGTAGATATTGAGCACAGGCAGATTAAGTATAAAAATAATGTCATTGAATGTGATCATGGTAAGTTAAAGCGGATCATCAGGGCCACATTAGGATTCAAATCTATGAAGACGGCTTATGCCACAATCAAAGGTATTGAAGTCATGCGTGCACTACGTAAAGGACAAGCATCGTCATTTTATTATGGTCAGCCTCAAGGTGAAGTGTGTCTAATCAACAGGGTTTTCGGTCTCTAAGCACTTTTAAAAAGGAACTTCATCGACTCAAATCTCTATTTGCAACAGTGCCCCCTTAGCAATGGCAGCTATAGTTCAGTTCATTGGGAATAGAAATGAACAAGCAGAAAAAGTGGCTGAAAGCCTAAACTTATTTCCTGTACCTGCCACAGCCCTAGTTTTGTTTATCGTCCTAGCATCAGTTATGCCTCAAATTGGGCTTGCAAAAAGTGCAGCTCTTCAAGCTTTACCAATTTATATTTCTTTTGCCATTATTGCTCCATTCGTGGGTTGGATAATTGCTCGTATTTTTCGATTAGAATCTGGCTCTGCTAGTGCTGTGTCCTTTTCAGCATCATATAGAAATTCATTTGTTATTCTTCCATTAGCTTTTGCAATTCCGGGAAGTATGCCCATAATTCCTGCTGTAATCTTGACTCAGACTATCGTTGAACTATGCTTTTTACCAATCTATATTCGTCTGATACCTCGACTATTCAAAACCTAGAGATTTAAACATTTAAGTAGTTGTTATAGTTAGATAAAAGTATTCAGAAGCCCACGCTTACATCGAGTAATTTAATAAAGGGGGGGAGCTAGCTCCCCCCTCTTTTATTCATTTGCTAATTAAAACTTACTCGCAACTTGATATGTGATGAATGAAAAGATGTAGGCTAATGCAAACAAATAAGTTGCCATAACGACAGGCTGTTTCCAGCTACCTGTTTCTCGTCTAATTGTTGCTAACGTGGCAAGACAATGTGGAGCAAAAATAAACCATACCAATAATGATAAACCTGTGGCTAACCCCCATCCATCCGGGCCTGAAATTTGACTTAACAGACTTTGAGTTACAGTATCTTCATCACCTGACATCGCATAAATCACCCCAAGAGCTGCAATTACAACTTCCCTTGCTGCCATAGCAGGAATGAGTGCAATACATATTTCCCATGTAAAACCAATAGGCGCAAATATAGGATGAATTAAATGCCCTAACTGACCAGCTAAACTATAGTTAATGGCCGGCATGGTTGCATTATCTGGTGGTTGAGGGAACGTGACTAGCACCCATAACAAGATAGACAGCGCAACGATAATGCCACCAACTCGTTTTAAGAAAATAGTTGCCCTATCATATAAGCCTAATGCAATATTTCTAATATCTGGAATTCGGTATGTGGGAAGTTCAAAAATAAAAATACTTTCAGTTTTATCTTTTCGAACCAACTTCAGAAAGACTGAAACTAATAACGCTGAGACTATTCCCGACATATAAAGACCAAAAAGGACTAATCCTTGCAGACTTAACCAGCCGTAGATTAATTGGTTGGGAATAAATGCCGCGATCAATAAAGCATATACTGGCAATCTTGCTGAACAGGTCATCAAGGGTGCAATCATAATTGTTGCTAATCGGTCCCGTTCAGAGCTGATACTTCTGGTTGCCATAATTCCGGGAATCGCACAAGCAAAACTGGATAGCAGAGGAATAAATGAACGGCCGCTAAGCCCGGCTTTAGACATTAATTTATCTAAAAGAAATGCTGCTCGGGGTAAATAGCCTGACTCTTCAAGCATTAAAATGAAGAAGAATAAAATCAAAATCTGAGGCATATATGCAAGCACGCTACCTGCACCAGCAATTACCCCATCCACAACCAAGCTTTTTAATAGAGGATGTTGGATTAGTGGTCCAATAAAATCACTGAGCCATGCGACAAAATTTTCAATGAATTCAATAAAAGGCGTTGCCCATATAAATACCGCCTGGAACATCACAAACATGGTTAAAGTTAAGATTACTAAACCCAATACAGGATGTAGAAAAATTTTATCTAGAAATGCGGTTCTTTTATCACCACTGTCATTATTTAAAATAACTTGTTTGGTGATTTGTTTGACCTGTTCAAAATGACTTAATTCAGAATGATAAGGAGTAATAAAAAGATTTTTTTGATCTAATTGATTAATTAAATCTTGAATTCCTTTTGTTTTAACTGCGACAGCTTCAACTACAGGGATACCTAACAGTTGAGACAGTTTATCCTTATCAATGGAAATACCACGCTTTTTGACCTCATCCATCATATTTAATACAAGAATCATAGGGCGATTTAGAGCACGAACTTCGAGAACCAAGCTCAAATGTAAGCTTAAATTTGTGGCATCTACAACGCATATAGGACTTACGCATTGACGGATTCAAAAAAGTATTAAAATACTTTATAAAGTATCTGTGATCAGACGAATTAAACATGCTTCTACAGCAACTTGTACATTACCCATTTATATGGGCTTTCTCATGACAGAACCGAACTCTATTAGCTGCACACAACTTGCCGAGACTTATAATATCTCGCATGATAGTGTAAATCGCTTTCTAGAGCGTGAAGACTACACACCTCACGACCTATATCAAGAATCAATTCAACATATTGATAATAATAAACTTATAGTCAGCATTGATGATACTGTTTTAGATAAACCATATAGTCAACATATGGACTTGGTTAGCTATTTTTGGTCAGGCAAACACCATCGATCCGTCAAGGGTATTAATCTCATTACCTTGTATGCGACAGATCAAAATGGTCAAAATATTCCAATTAATTTCCGAATTTATGACAAATCTGAAAGTAAAACCAAGAATGATTACTTTATGGATATGTTAAGTGAAGTACTCAGTTGGGGGGCAAAGATTCAATTTATTACAGGTGATAGTTGGTATTCATCGACTGGAAATCTAAAAACCATAAGAAAATATGGTATTCGATTTATGTTTGGTATCGACTGTAACCGTAAGGTTTCCCCAGAAAAAGGACAATGGTTTCAACTGCGTTTATTGCCAGATTTCCATCAGGGTCAAGTGGTCTGGCTCAAAGATTTTGGCTTTGTACAATTATTTAAGACTCAGTTAAAAGAACAGCAGAGGTTTTATATTGTGCATCAAGATGAAGATGATTTATTGTCCTTTGAGGGTTTTCATGAATTGCATTCAAGTCATTGGAAAATAGAGCAATATCACCGGGTGATTAAACAGGTTTGTCATATTGAAAAGTTTCAAGTAAGACGATCTAAACTGATTTTGAATCATATTTTTTCAGCCTTGATGGCCTACGTTGAGATACAAAAGAACCAGTTTGAGCGGATCTTTGAAAATGTATATCGTTGGCAGAAGAAATTATTTAGACCAGTTATCAAAAACTTCATTGATGACTTTATTCTCGATAAAAATCATCTGCTACCACAGAGAATCTATAAATAATAGTGCGTAAGTCCTAGCATATAAAAATATCGGGTAGAATTTCACCTTTTAGCTCGCCCAAACAAACTGCCCTGGTGACTTCTTCATCTAAACTACTAGGTTTTAAACTGTAAGTTCCGGGTAAGTCCAATACTCGTATTGCATCACCAGAAGGTAATTTAAAAGAACCTTCTTTTCTTTCTACGGTAACCCCAGCATAGTTGGCAACTTTTTGTCGCGTACCAGTAAGCGTATTAAATAAAGAGGTTTTTCCGCAATTTGGATTACCGACTAATGCAATGTTCTTAATCTTCATTGGATACTAACTCTACAAAAATTCTTTCAGCTTCATTCTTTCTTAATGCGAATCTTGAAGTTTCAATTTGAACTAAAACAGGATCTCCGCCAAAAACACCTTTAGTGAGTACTTGTAGAGTTTCACCCTCTCTAAAACCTAATAGTTGGAGCCGTTCCAATACGGGATCAGTGGTATGACTGTATTGATTACCTTTTTTGAGATCTCTAATTTTGACGATCTGATTTTGTTTAACTTGAAATAGATTCATTTTCGATACTCTTACTTCAAAGCCAAAATCTTTCGAGCACCATTAAGCACGAATAAAGAAACCAGGATGCCAATGATTAAGTCTGGGTAAGCTGATCCCGTCCACGCCACGAGTACACCGGCAAATATAACGCCCATATTTACGACAACGTCATTCGCCGAGAAAATCCAACTGGCTTTCATATGTGCGCCATCTTCTCGATGACCAGAAATAAGATATAAGCATGTCACGTTAGCTATAAGTGCGAGCAGGCCAATAACAATCATGAGCGTTGATTCTGGCTCGCTTCCAAACATGAATCGTCTAATGACATCAATAATCACGATGACAGCAAGTAATAACTGAATCCAACCTGCGAAATGGGCTGCTTTCACTTGATATTTCGCAGCTTTTCCGACGGCATATAGCGCAATACCATAAACGGCTGCATCGGCAAACATATCTAGAGAATCAGCAATCAATCCTGTAGACGCAGCAATAATTCCGCTGATGAATTCTATAAAGAAAAGTAGAGCATTAATGCCTAATAACAGTTTAAGTACTTTAGCTTGTCTCACAGGATCAGGTTCATTAGGTATATCGCCTGAAGAAAGCTGTGTTTCATCAAGTTTCGCCCCAAAACCCAGTCCTTCAAGTTTGGCCGTAATTTGCTGACTCCCTTCATTATGGAAGACTTTCAGTTTTCGATTGGGAAGATCAAAAGTAAGACCTTTAACTGCTTCAATATCTGCAAGAGCCATACGGACCATTTGCTCTTCAGCAGAGCAATCCATTTTAGGAATGGTATAGGTACTTGTTTGCTTAGCTTGTTGATTGCTTATATAAGTTTCAGTCTTCACAAGCTTTGCACCAAAACCCAAAGCTTCAAGTTTGGTAGTTATATTTTCATCTTTTTGATTATGTAGAACCTTTAAAGACCGGTTAGGTAAATCAAAGATGAGTTTTTGAACACCATCAATTGAAGATAGCGCCATACGAACCATCTGTTCTTCCGCAGAACAATCCATTTTGGGAACTAAGTATTCACTCATGTAGTGCGAATCTTTTAAAACGTCTTCAGTGCTTAAATTTTCTTTGGGATCAGAACCACAACAGGATTGAGCGGTATCTTCACAACTGTTTGAAGTGTTACAGCAAGGAGATGAAGATTTTTTTTCTTCCTCTTCACCACAACAGCTAAGCGTATTATCACAATTCTTTGAATTGTTTGCTTCTGCAATTGATGGATGATTTTCTTGTTGAGATTTCTTATCTTCGCATGGTGTTTCTTTACTACATCCACAACCACTCATAATTATACCCATTAAAAAAATTTATAAACTTTGAATATTAGAATCCCTATAGTTACTATAGAGTCAAGATTTTTTGGAAATACCAACTCAATGCATTTAAAAATTGGTGAACTCTCTAAAAAAACCTCATGTTCAGTATTAACAATTAGGTTTTATGAAAAGGAAGGTTTAATTCCGGAACCCGAAAGAACGGAAGGAAATTACCGCCTTTACGATATAGGCTATGTTGAGCGAATTAAGTTTATTTTGAATTGCCGAACTTTAAATATGAGTTTGAATGAAATTCGTCAATTACTCACCTATAAAGATAATCCCAAGAAAAATTGTTCAGATGTGAATGAATTAATTGACTTACATGTCAGTGCTATCAGAGAAAATATAATCAAGCAACAAAAGCTTATTGAACAATTATCTGATTTAAGAGGTACTTGTGATGGTTTATGTACAATTGACCAATGTGGAGTTCTAAAAAATCTAGCTTGATTATCTAGACCTATGCTTTTTCAAAAACTCTGTATATCTTTACTTAAGGCTGCAAAAAGATTAAGGTGACTTAAATTTTGTGATCAGATCTTAGATAGCTTTGGTTAGCTTCCGATTGGTGTTTTAAATACAGATTTGTGTATGAAGAGAAAAACATTTCTAATCCAGATATTGGTACTCTTATTCACATTCCAGAATATTTGGAGTGTGGCAGAGGCTGCTTGTCTGCATGAAATGCCAAACATACCCAATTCAATACTCTCTAATCCAATCGATTTAGACGAAAAGAGTGATAGTCCTCGTCAAGCACTTTATTCCCTAGAAAACTATAAAGAAATCTATGACTATTGTCAGAAGGTTTGTTTTAACGAAAAGTGCAGTCATTTCTCAAATACAATCGTGATTCAGATTGACCCACCCGATGATCTGAAGCTTAAAGCTAATTTTGAGACCGGCATTACCCCAACTTATTTGGGAATAACTTTTTATAAACCCCCTTATCTGGATCAATTAACCCCGCCTCCCGATTTGCCCCTACTATTGGTGGGGTAGTCTTATAAAAGCCCACCACTCCTAATTTCATTATGCGTGGGGCATTTTCATGTCAAAAAACAAATTACATCAGGATACCTCCATCCTGAATTTATCCTGGTCAGCCTTAGGTAGCGGTATCTTGCTATCTGCAATGATCAGCTTCAGTACTTCCGTAGTCGCCAGTACTCAAGATTTAACGCTGCAGCAAGCTATTGAGCAGGTTAACCAATATCAAGCGTCCCAAAATTTCTGGGAAACGCAAAACAGCATTAATGCCACGAATCTTCAGCAAAGTAAGCTGTTTAAAAATCCTGAACTGTCAGTTGAACAAACGGGATTTGGTTCAAATAATGAAAAAGAGCTTACCATTGGCATATCACAACCCTTGGATATTTTTGGTGAGCGAAGAGCAAACCAAAAATTAGCCAGTCTCTCTACAGATAAAACAGCGCTGAAACAGAAGATTTATCAAGCACAAATTGAGCTTGCAGTGAAATATGTATGGTCACAACTGGCCATTGCTGAACTTGAAAAAAACATTGTCAATGAACAACTTCGGGTGAGCCAAGAAAACCTTCAAGCAATCGAAAAGCGCTTTAATGCAGGCAGTATTGCCCAAGTAGATGTAAATCGCGCACGTTTAAGCCATGCTGAAAATATCCGTCTTTTTAGACAGGCAGACTTACAGGTACAAGTGGCCACCCAACAATTATCAAATTTATGGGGTACGTCTGATAAGTCATTGCAGGTAAACCTCTCTTCACAAAAGCTCTGGCCAAAATCGACTCATGAACAGGTTCAAGAATATTTAGCGGAAAACTACGTTGAGAAATATCGAGCTTTACTGGTATTAGAGTCTCAAGCAACGGTTGATCAACTAAGGGCAAAGGCACGTCCTAACCCCACTTTAAACCTAGGTGTCAACCGCACCCAATCCTTGGAAAACTCCACACAAAATCAATTAGTAGTCGGAGTCAGTGTACCGCTTAATATTTTCGATCGTCAGCAAAATGGCATAAAAATCGCGCAAGAAAAAATGAACTTATTAGAGCGTCAGAAAGAGTTTTATCTGAAGCAAAATGCGCTGCAAATAGGCACAATTTTAACCGAGTTGCAGGGTTTAGAGCTGCAATTCAAAGTCGTTGACGAGACTCAAATTCCTTTGGCGACTCAAGTTCAAAGTAAGACGCTACAAGGTTTCTTGGCAGGCAAGTTTGCTTTAACCGATGTTCAGCAAGCCACGCTTCAATTACAAGACATCCGTCTGCGTAAAGTCCAGTTGTTACGGGATGGCTGGCAAAAGGCCATTGAAGCAGAAAGTTTGAGCTTAGGCATTAGCCCAAGTGAAGTCATGTCGAAAGATGCTATTGCACAAATCAATCAAAACTTATGGCAAGACATACAGGCCATGCCTGTCATTGGTGGGGGAAATTAACATGTTCGATCTTAAAAACAGCTTAAAAAAACAGAGCGGAAAAATCTCTCAACCTCTACTGATTGGTTTTGTCATCGGCGCAACCGTACTCCTCAGTATTTTCTTGATCTTGTCGGGTAAGAATAAATCTGAAACATCAGATGAACATGCAGAGGAAGAAGGCGCAGAGGAACATGGAAGTGAAGAACATGGCGGTGAAACCGAAGAGCATGCAGAAGGCGTGAGCCTGACGGCCAAGCAACTGGTGGAACAGGGCATACAGTTATCAGCGGTCGATCAAGGTCCGGTGGTTAAATTAAGTTCTTATCCTGCCAAACTGAATGTGAATACGGATCAGCAAGCGCATGTCTCACCGAGTTTTAGCGGTCATGTAGAAAATGTTTATGTAGAACTCGGCCAAAAAGTTCAGAAAGGGCAGCCTTTGGCTACATTGCTTGTTCCTGATCTAGTTGATCAGCAGGCCAATCTTAAAATTGAACAAACCAATCTGGAACTGGCGAAACAAGACTTTGAGCGTGAGCGTCAATTGTGGTCACAGGGTATCTCAGCAAAACAGGACTATCAACGGGCTTATAACAGTTATAAACGGGCACAAATTCAGGTTCAAGCGGCCCAATCACGTTTAAGCGCATTTGGTGCAGTGAATGCTAGTAACGGGCGCTATATTTTAAAAGCCCCAATTTCTGGCGTGATCAGTAAAAAGGATTTGGTTCTCGGGGAAAATGTTCAGTTAGCCGATCAACTCTTTACGATAGACCGGTTAGATCAACTCTGGCTTGAATTTATTGTTCCAAATTCTGAAATTATGGGCTTAGCCCCGAATCAAAAGATCGAATTTAAATCCTTGCAAACAGAAAAGGTTTATCAAGCTGTTATTCAGACTTTAAATACTGAAGCGGATATTCAAACAGGTCGTCTTCAGGTGCGAGCAAAAGTTGAATCGAATGCAACCGAATTACGTCCAAACTTGATGGTGAACGTACAGTTGCAACAACGGAGTGAAAGTACCGCATTACGGGTACTTAAGTCCGCAGTTCAGAATGTCGATGGAAAAGATGTGGTTTTTGTCGCCACTCAGCATGGACAAAAAGTTGAATTCAGTCCGCAACCTGTGAAATTAGGGCAATCATCTGGGGAGAGCCAATGGATTGAAGTGGTGAGTGGGCTTAGTCAGGGACAAAAATATGCCGCTCAAGGCAGTTTTTTACTGAAATCCGAGCTGGAAAAAGGAGAGGCTTCACATGAGCACTAAAAGCCCTCAAATTCCAGACCACGAATCGGTAAAACCTGAAGGACTGTTTGATCGACTGATCCAGTTTTCTATCCATAACGCAATCTGGGTCATGCTGTTTATTGCGGCTTGGATTGCTATTGGTATTTATAGTTATCAAAAGTTACCGATTGATGCTGTACCAGATATTACCAATACTCAGGTGCAGATTAACACTTCAGCCAATGGTTTTACGGCTTTAGAAATGGAACAGCGGATTACATATCCAATCGAGAATGCCATGTCAGGCATGCCGAAAATGGAACAAACCCGTTCGATTTCACGCTACGGCTTATCGCAAGTGACCATCATTTTTGAAGATGGCACGGATATTTACTGGGCCAGACAGCTTATCAACCAGCGCTTGCAAGAAGCAATGGGAGAAATGCCTGAAGATGTGCAACCTAACATGTCGCCTATTTCGACAGGTTTAGGTGAAATCTATCAATGGGTGATTAAAGCCGAACCAAATGCTAAAAAGCCGGATGGAACCCCTTATTCGGCGATGGATTTACGTGAAATTCAGGATTGGATTGTAAGACCGCAATTACAGCGCGTAAAAGGCGTTGCTGAGATCAACAGTATCGGTGGCTTTAATAAAACCTATGTGGTTGCCCCTGATCTGAACCGATTGCAACAATTGCAAATTCCTTTGTCTGATTTACAAACTGCCTTAACAGAGAATAATGAAAACCGTGGTGCTGGCTATATTGAGAAAAATGGACAACAGCTAACGGTTCGTGTTCCCGGCACTTTAAACACGATTGAAGATATCCAGAACATCAGTATTGCCAATAAAAACGGCTATCCGATTCGGGTGGCAGATGTCGCCAATGTCTCAATTGGTCATGACTTAAGAACAGGGGCTGCAACCTATAATGGTGAAGAAACTGTATTGGGTATTGCCATGATGATGATGGGAGAAAATAGCCGTACCGTTGCTCAAGCCATTGATGAAAAGGTGCAATCGATCCAGCAATCGCTACCTAAAGGTGTGGTGATTGAGACTGTGTATGACCGTACGCATTTGGTTGATCGGGCGATCAAAACCGTTCAGAAAAATTTGATTGAGGGTGCAATCCTCGTCATTGTTATTTTATTTCTCTTTCTAGGTAATTTCCGTGCTGCGCTGATCACGGCTTGCGTTATTCCACTGTCAATGCTGTTTACCTTGACGGGAATGGCAGAGCAGAAGATTAGTGCAAATCTGATGAGTTTAGGGGCACTGGACTTCGGTATTATTATTGATGGTGCAGTGGTTATTGTAGAAAACTGTATCCGTCGGCTAGCAGAAGCTCAGAAGCTGAAAGGTGGTTTACTTAGCCGTTCTGAAAGATTTAAAGAAGTCTTCTTGGCTGCAAAACAGGCGCGTCGTCCTCTGATTTTTGGACAGTTAATTATTTTGGTGGTTTATCTACCTATCTTTACCCTGACGGGTGTAGAAGCCAAACTTTTCCATCCTATGGCAATGACTGTTGTACTGGCTTTAATTGGGGCCATGATTTTATCTGTCACTTTTGTGCCAGCCGCAGTTGCCCTATTTGTCACTGGAGAAGTCAAGGAAACCGAAAGTCGCTGGATGCATTGGCTTAAAACCAAATATGAACTGCTTTTAGATAAAGCCTATGAGCTTCGTTTATTTGTGACTATTGTGGCTGCCTGTATTTTAGTGCTTACGGGCGTGCTAGCCACTCAAACAGGTAGCGAGTTTGCACCTCAACTGGGTGAAGGTGATTTTGCTGTTCAGCAAATGCGTTCCCCAAGTACAGGGTTAGAACAGTCACTGAGAATGCAGGAAAATACTGAAAAGTTACTGTTGAAAGAATTTCCTGAAATTAAAGCGATCTTTGCTCGTACCGGTACAGCAGAAGTGGCCACAGATGTTATGCCACCCAACATTTCAGATGGCGTGGTACTGTTAAAACCTCATGATGAATGGCCTGATCCAAAACAAACGATTGATGAGCTTCGCCAAAGAATGATTACTTTCTTAGCGACATTGCCGGGAAATAACAGTGAGTTCTCGCAACCCATTGAACTGCGCTTTAACGAGTTAATTTCAGGGGTGCGAAGTGATGTGGGTGTCAAATTATTTGGTGATGACATGGAGATTCTAAATCGCGAAGCGAATAAAATTTCTCAAAAAATTAACTCAATTTCAGGCGCGACAGCCGTTAATGTAGAACAGACCAGTGGCTTACCCTTGTTGAATGTAGAGGTGGATAAGTCCAGAGCTGCACAATATGGCTTGTCGGTAAGAGCAATTCAGGATCTGGTAGCTACAAGTGTCGGTGGCCAGAATGTTGGAACAATTTTACAGGGAGACAAGCGTTTTGATTTTGTCATCCGTCTAGATGAATCCCAGCGTAGTCCTGAACAGTTAGCGGTACTTCCTATTCAATTGCCGAATGGTGGTTTAGTCCAACTGCAAGATGTGGCACGCGTTGAAAATATCCTGGGTATTAATCAGGTCAGCCGTGAAAATGGTAAACGTCGAGTGGTTATTACTGCAAATGTAGAAGGACGTGATTTAGGCTCATTCGTAACAGAGCTTCAGAGCACGTTATCCAAACAGGAATTACCAAGCGGTTATTGGATAGATTATGGCGGTCAATTTCAAAATCTGATGTCTGCAAAAGCGCGTATGCAATTGGTGGTTCCGCTCGCATTGTTGACGATCTTTATTTTATTGATGGCTGTATTCCATAATATCAAAGAAAGCTTACTGGTCTTTAGTGGTGTACCGTTTGCCTTATGTGGAGGCTTAATCGCGTTGTGGTTGCGTGACATTCCATTATCCATGTCAGCAGGGGTTGGCTTCATTGCACTATCGGGGGTGGCTGTACTGAATGGCTTAGTCATGCTCACCTTTATCAAAGAGTTGCGACAACAATATGACCTTTATTATGCAACGTGGCAGGGTGCAATTTTGCGTCTTAGACCTGTGCTGATGACCGCTTGTGTGGCGTCCCTTGGGTTTGTCCCGATGGCTTTGGCAACCGGAACTGGGGCAGAAGTACAGAGACCTTTAGCAACAGTGGTTATTGGAGGAATTATCTCCTCTACCCTGCTTACATTGGTTTTATTGCCCGTACTGTACCGCTGGATGAATGAAAAGAAAGTTTCTTAATCCAATAGATTAGTCGATTTACAGCAGAGATATTGGCTGTTATCCAATATCTCTGCTCATCATAAATAGAATAAGGAAAATATTTTATGTCAGAACATCATGATCATAGCCATGCGGTTGTTACTGAAGAAAATAGTAAGAAGTTAATGGTTGCCTTAGGTTTAACGACTACTTTTTTAATAGTAGAAGTTGTCGCTGCTTTTATTACCCAAAGTTTGGCTTTGTTATCTGATGCAGCTCATATGTTTACTGATGTAGCCGCTTTAGCTATTGCTCTTGCCGCTATCAAAATTGGTAAAAAAGCCGCAGATGATAAAAGAACTTTTGGCTATCAGCGATTTGAAATTTTAGCGGCTCTGTTTAATGCGGTGATGCTTTTTGTGGTAGCAATATATATTGTATATGAAGCTTATCAACGTTTTACGAACCCTGCTGAAATTCAAAGTGTTGAAATGATGATTGTCGCGGTCATTGGTTTGGTCGTAAATTTGATTTCAATGAAAATCCTTTCTGCTAGTGCTGAAGGAAGTCTAAATATAAAAGGTGCATATTTAGAAGTTCTTAGTGATGCTCTAGGATCGATAGGCGTGATTATCGGAGGAATAGTTATTTATTTTACCCAGTGGATGTGGGTTGATACCGTAATCGCTGTGTTAATTGGCTTCTGGGTCTTACCTCGAACTTGGATTTTATTAAAACAAAGTATTAATATTCTGCTTGAAGGAGTTCCTGATGAGATTGATATTGAGTCGTTAAGAAATGATTTATTGAAGCTAGAGGGCGTTGAAGGGATTCATCAGTTGAAAGTCTGGGCTATATCCTCAAAAAATATTCATTTAACTGCTCATTTGGTTGCTCCTAATAGCGATCCAGATCAGCTCTATCAAAAGGCCTTAGACGTTCTAAAACATAATCATAGTATTACTGAAATTACGTTACAAATAGAAAGTAAGGAATGTAATACATTGGAACAGCATAAACATTAAAGTGCTGCTCTTTCTACATAATGGACAGATGACTAGGCTGATAAACCTTACCATTTTCCTGTATTACACTTCTATTTATCACACGCACTTTAAACACCATCCTGAGACATTTTAAAATTACAAGAATGTAATTTATGAGTCCTCTGGGTGTTAATTCTTTAAAGTTAGAATATCTAACAAGTATTAAATGAGAGTAAATAAACATGCTATTCAAAAATAAATTTTGTACTAAATTACTGTTAATTAGTGCATTCTTTAGTATCGCAAGTTTTAGTTAAGTATCCATTAAAAAGTAAACATGTATTCTTTTCCGAATTGGTTTGATACTTTCTCCACCCATTGCTCTATTTTGTCAGCTGTCATGACTTGAAAATCTCGCCAATAATATTTCATCTGCTTCCATACCATCTCGATTCGATTTAACTCAGGGCTATAAGCTGGAATAAAATACAGATTCGTCGAAAAGTTAGTTTTAAGTAGCTCTCTGTAATCAGCCATCTTTTTACTTCTATGAATCGAGGCATTATCAACAATAAGAACCAATGGAAGGTTATATGTCTGTTTTACTTGTTGAGCTATTCCAGTTAAATAGGCATAAAACCAAGTACTTGTCACTGACTCTTGTAAACAGCTTGTCACCAGTTTCCCCGTTGAAAGCAAACACCCCATGACATTAACTCGTTTTAATCTTATTGCATCAACCGCATGAACATCACCTATCTTTGTCCACGCATAGCGGTTATCAGGTGTAGATGAAAATCCTGTTTCATCAACATAACCTAATATAATTTCACCACGTGCCGCTTGCTCTCGTAATTCTTCAATCTGCTGTGTTGCTTGTTCAAATGCAATCGGATCTCTTTTTTTTCAAGCTATGACGGGTACGCTTGAAGACCATACCTGAATCACGTAAAAACTTACGAATGGTTTCAACAGACACGGACACTTCGTATTCTTCATGTAGTTTGACTCGGATTTGTTCTGCATTGAGTGGACTTGTATTGACCCAATCTAGGATTTTCGCCTGATAGTCTGAGATCAATGTATTGGGTCGACCTGAGCGATGACCTTCTTTAATCGATTCAAGCTCATACAATTCCCAACGTCGGCGTTGTAGCCTTATGGTTTCTGGGATACGTTCTTGTAGAGTGGCAACTTCCGCAACACTTTTACCTTCGGAAAGCCAGAGAATAGTTTGGGCACGTTGCCTTTCACGCCAATGTTTTGCATGCTTGACCAGAAAAATGAGTCGTTCTCGCTGTTCTAAACTAAGTGGTACAGAAACAATTCTAGGCATGTGTGAACATCTGTTAACTAAAAAAACCTTTTCGCATCATTAGTTATTTTTGTCAACTTATGCAGATGGCGGCTTGTTATTTCTTGAAAAGAATTTAAAAGCTTCTAAAGTTGAAAATTCTAAACAAAAACAAGTTAAAAATAATGAATCAAATGAATCAAATGAATAGTTGGGTTGCATAAATAAATCAATTAGACTTATTAGACTTCCTTCATAAATCATTTTTCAATCAATTTAATTGTTTATCTTTCACCCAATCTAAATTGTATATGCCAGCAAGTAAATTAAACCGCAGGTTTAATCTTTTACGACGATTTCTATATACACAAGATAAAATCTTAAAACATTTCATCCTTCCAAATACATGCTCTACTTGAATTCGTCTACGACCAATCTCTGTATTTAACTTTTTTAATTCAGAATCTAATTTTTCAGTTTTCTTTGCTTTAGATGGCATGAGGTATCCAAAACCCAATTTTTTTATCCCTAAATACCCCTTATCAACGATAAAAAAGGGCTTAAATTTTAATTTCCTCATACTTTTTTTAAATATTTTAAAATCATGCATGCTTCCATGACTTCCACATACACTCAGTATTTCACCTGTTGTATAGTGCATAGATAGCTGAAATTTAAAGGTATGTCGCTTTTTTTTACCGCTATACCATTTCTTCTGTTTTTTTTGGACGTTGAACTAATATTTCAGTTGCATCAATCACAACAACTTCCCAATCCACTTCATCTCGATTAGGAAGTTGTTTTGGCAAGTTAAATTTTCCAGAACGGATTAAGGTATCTTCAATAACACGTGTGATACGAATTGCACTCGTTTCAGATACACCGTAACTCATACCAAGATGGAAAAATGTTCGATATTCTCTCCAATATTCTATACATAAGAGCAAACGATCTTCCAACGGTAATTTATGCGGTCGTCCTTTACCAATATGACGAGGTAAATGCTTATTTAGCTCGGCCAACATGAGGTTAAATGTAGCCCAACTAACACCGGTAAGCCTACGAAACTTAACGTTTGATAATTTTTGAATATCTTTGAATTTCATCCAAGGATTATCTCTTGAATTAAATAATTTTGCTGATTAATTTAAGATCAAATAAATTGTACGTTTTTTGATTTATGACGGAAGTCTATTCATTCAGCAATATAATTCCTGAATGAATAAGTTTATAACTAAAACCTATCACACCATTAGTTGAACTACATATAATTATAATATTAAAAATAAAGTATTTTTTTTAATCCCATTTCAATGGGTCATCTTTATATATCTCAATTTATGTTGTAAACATACAATGTAATTTCTAAATAAAAATATCCAATTTTTTTAAATCACTTCAGGATATAAAGCTTTAGCTATGCCAAAGCCAATTAAACCTGCTATGGCTAAATATAGGGCTTTCATGTACCACATGCCCCAAAGTACAGTTATTTTATTTGCTGAAAACTTATGTACTGGCTGACTTAAAAAATTGGTTGTTTGGTTAAATGACTTTTCAGATGCTTCAAGAGCATAATAATTTAATGCGGGGAACAAGCAAGCAACCAATAAAATAGCGATTGCGGGAAACACAAATGCTTTAGGCAGACTAAATTTTATTGCGAATTATAAAGCCGCACCTACACCAATAATGCCTAAAAAGGATTTAGTAAAGCTTGCAAAGTCTAAGCCAGTTGTGCCTGCACCTTTCCACATCAAAAAGCCTATGTGGGGCAGTAAAAAAGTTTCATACTAAGTATTAAAGTATCATACTGAGCAATAAATTCTCATACTAGATTGCTCAAAGGATTTATCTATGGCCTTACCTAAATACAATCTTGAATGGTGTCAAAACTATGCGAAACAGCATAAAGGAGAATGTCTTTCAAAAGAATATCTAGGTAGGACTGTTAAACTCCTATATAGATGTGAAAAAGGCCATGAATTTTATGCCACTCCTGCCGTTCATATACATAAAAAATCTTGGTGTAATGAATGTAGCAATAGAGATGTTGCGCATACCTATGAATTTGTTAAGGAATTTATAGAAAGTAAAGGCGGTGTTTTATTTTCTACAGAATACATCAATGTACGTCAGAAGCTTGATGTGCAATGTGAAAAGAAGCATAAATGGAATCCTACTTTTCAAAACTTATTTCACAATAACTCATGGTGTCCAGTTTGTTCTGGTACAGGTAGGCGTACCTATGGCAAACGTGTAAGGGTCATAAGCTAGTATGAAACTTTATTACTCATAAATGTTTCATGGATTCATATCTAAAGTTCCAGTATGAACATTTATTGTTTTTTCAGTTTATATGCTTTCACATAAAATCAAAGGCTTGAGAGTAAGCCAATCTGCTTTTAAATATTCAATAACCTCTGTTTTGTATAAGCCATTCACCGTTTCAGCCAAAGCAATATCATATGAATCACCAGTTGTACCGACTGATGCTCGTAAATTTGCTGCCTCTAAACGATGACATTGTTGTCAAAATGCAGGGTATTGGTGGCTCCCCTTAGGGGCATAATTTGTTGAAGCCTAGGTTACTACTAAAAAATTAAAAAATAGGAGCTTAGAGCTCCCATTTTTATATTAACTTTCTAAGTCCCTATGTTACTTTGAAGAATACTTCATCATAATGTCCGAATACAGCTATATTTTTTTGATTTCTACAATATCACTGGATTCAATGAGCGATTGGATATTACCAAATAAACTTTGAATATAATCAGACGCTATATGGATATCTAAATCCTCCCTGCTACGCCATTCTTCTAAGAAGAAATATCTACTCGAGTCATTTTCGCTAATATAAAGCTCATATTTCAAGCATCCTTCTTCGTGAAGCGTAGGCTCTATTACACTTTTTAAAAGCGCTTCTAACGTCTCTTTTTGATCTGACTTTGCCTTAAAGTTCGCAATTACTGAAATAGTCATTATTTCACCTTTAATTTGTTTTAGAAGTTTTCTAGTACAATTTTGCCTTTTGACTTACCTGATTCAAGTAACTTATGCGCCTTCTCCAAGTTTGCAGCGTTAATTTTGCCTAGATTTTGGTTGAGGGTACTTCTAATTTTTTGCTGGTCAACTAATTGAGCAACCTGTTGCAATAGATCACCTTGCTTTTCAATATCATCGGTTTCATACATTGAACGGGTGAACATCAACTCCCAATGGATAGAAATAGATTTAGTCTTAAATGGCATAATATCAAATGTTTGTGGATCATCGATCAATCCAAGCTTGGCTTGTGGTGCAATCAGAGAAACTATTTGCTTGATATACGTTTCTGTATGATTTGTAGAGAATACATATTTTGGTTTTTCAATGCCTAGTGTCTCGATTTGTGCATTTAAATCTTTGCTATGATCAATGACATGGTCGGCACCAAGTGATTCCACCCAAGATTTCGTTTCTTCCCGTGAAGCTGTTGCTATAACGGTCAGATTTGTTTTTGCTTTTAGGAGTTGGATAGCAATTGATCCTACACCGCCTGCACCACCAATAATTAAAATACTGCCAACTTCTGTTTCTGAAATTTGAAATCGATCAAACAGCATTTCCCATGCCGTTATTGCAGTTAATGGCAATGCTGCTGCTTCTGCATTAGATACTGTAATTGGTTTAAGACTGATAATTCGTTCATCGACTGCTTGAAACTCAGCATTACTACCATCTCGGGTTAAATCGCCAGCATACCAAACAGAATCTCCTACTTTAAACGCGGTAACTTTTGAGCCAACTTCAATAATTTCCCCAACGGCATCCCAACCTAAAATACGATTATTTGCTTCAGACGAATTTTTTCTCACTTTGGTATCAACTGGATTCACAGAGATTGCCTGAACTTTTACCAGTACATCACGCTCCTTAAGCGTAGGCTTCGCTTTTTCAATATCTACCAATGAATTTTTAAAATCATCATGGTTATTGATAACATACGATACGGCTTTCATAGATTTGTCCTTAACTTTAAAAAAATATAGTAAAAATAGGAGCGAAGTGCTCCCATTTTATGTTATTCAATCATTAAAACTCTTGGCTCGTTGGGCGCAAAACAATTTCATTAATATCTACATCCGCAGGCTGTTCAATTGCATAAGCAATTGCTCGAGCGACTGAGTCAGCTGGTATGGCTTGTTTGTAGAAATCAGTAACAAACTCTGAACTTTCTTTATGAGAAGAACCGAATTTTAGTTCTGACTCAATTGCACCAGGCTCAATAGTCGTCGTTCTAATTGTTCCCCCAACTTCATGACGAAGGCCTTCAGAGATGGCTCTTACAGCAAACTTAGTACCGCTATAAACAGTACCTCCTGGACTAAATACTTTTAACCCTGCAACAGATGCGAGATTAATAAAGTGTCCAAAGTTTTGTTTTTGGAAAACAGGCAGTGTAGCTGCTATACCATAAAGAACACCTTTAATATTAATGTCGATCATACGATCCCATTCATCAACTTTTAGCTCACTTAATGGTGCAATAGACATTAATCCAGCATTGTTTACCAATACATCGATTTGACCAAATGCGCTTAATGCCTTTTCAATAAGTGCTTGTACTTCATGTGGTTTGGTTATATCCATACCAATAAATTCAGCTTGACCACCTTCAGCACGAATGTCGTGAACAATAGCCTGTAATTTTTCAGTACGTCTAGCACCAAGTACAACCTTTGCACCTTTTTTAGCAAGTAAGCGAGCAGTAGCTTCACCTAAACCACTACTTGCACCTGTGATAACAATAACTTTATTTTCTATATTATTCATACAAGTAACCTTCAACTTATCTGTCAATCATATTTGATGGATTAAGTATTACAGCCTTGTTAGGTATAATAAATGAATAATATTATCTTTCAGAATTCCTATTTACGGAATAATTACCATAACACAGGATTGGACATGCAGAACAAATTGGAAATGATGCGTATCTTTTGTGTCGCAGCAGAGTCTCGAAATTTTAAAGAGGCAGCCACTCAGCTGGGTATTTCCCCGCAGGTAGTGACACGGGCAATAAAAGAGCTAGAAGAGCAGCGCGGAGAGATTCTGTTTTACAGGAGTACTCGACAAATTAAAATTACCGCTGATGGTGAGCGTCTGGCAAAGCAAGCACATTTTGCGGTAGGATCCATTGATGCTCTGTTTGTAAAAGACACCAAGGAAAAACGAGATGAAATGCGTGGGACCGTCCGTCTTACTGTGTCGTCTGTGTTAGGGCGCAAATTGGTAGTACCCGCACTAGCAGAATTTGCCACACGTTATCCAGATATTGTCGTGGATTGTGTGCTAACAGATTCACACTCGGATGTGATCGATGAGCGGATAGATATCGGGATCAGATTTGGATTTTTGCCGGACAATCGATATGTGGCAAGGGAATTGGCTAAAGTGAACTTTTATTCTGTGGGTACGCCAGAGTTAATTGATAAGGTTGGAATGCCTAAAAAAATTATTGACTTAGATAAATACCCTCTAACAGCACTATTCGATCATAAAACAGGGCGTTACTGGCCATGGACATTCACCGAAAGTCGAAGCTTCACGCCATCAAAGCCTCGTTTTATTACAGATGATCTAGAAGCTGAATTTCAAGCTATTCTCGCTGGAGTTGGATTCGGACACATGCCTGGATTTCTAGTTTTGCCGTGGCTTAGGAGTGGTAAGCTCATTCAGATACTTCATGAGGAAACCTCTCCCGTTTGGCGCCTGTATTTATATCGTCCACAGCGGGGCCCGACACCTTTGCGAATCCGAGCATTGTTTGATTACTTAGTGGAAGTGCTGGGCCATATAGAAACCTGAATCAGATAAGACCATCATGTATCTAGAGTAACTACAATTTTTCCTATTTGCTGATTTGATTCAAGATAGCGCTGAGCGTCATGCATGTCCTCAAAGTCAAAGCAACGGTCGATCACTGGGCGAAGATATCCTGCACCTATACTGCTAAGAATAAATCGTCTGGCTTGCTCCCTTAAAACAGGGTCATGGAGAACCTCAAGGAACAAAAAACCTCGCATGGTTAAGCTCTTGCGTAATGCAACTTTAAGAGGAAATGGTGTGATCTCAGGGCTAAGTGCACCATGCATAACCATAGTTCCTCCTACAGACATCGCTTTTGCAATCTGTTCAATATGTGGCCCTCCTACAGCATCGAAGGCGACATCAAGATGTTCTCCACCTAAACGTAAAACAAGCGCCTCATACAAATCTGGTTCATCTTCACTGGCTATAACATTTTTAACACCGAGATCCAGTAAACGTTGCTTTTTCTCTATCGTCTGTGTACTTGCAATGACCTTAGCACCCGCTGCTTCAGCTATCTGTATCGCAGCTAGTCCTACGCTACTTGAAGCTGCTGTGATCAAGATTGTTTTTCCTTTCGAAACTCCACCAGCATGGATTACACCACCCCAAGCCGTCAAATACTGCATCCAGATTGAGGAAGCTTCTTCCCAGCTTAAACTATCGGGTTTGTGAACTAAAAAAGTTTCTGGAATCAGAAGCTTGTCCGCATATGTCCCATATTTGGCTAGATTGTCAGTCGGAAGAATCGATACTGCATCTCCTGGAGAAAATTGGCGTACACCTTCACCTATCGCCAGAACTACGCCTGCTCCCTCATATCCCAGACGAGAGGGGAATACTGCCTTTTGAATATAAGTACCACGCCGAAACATCACATCAGCCCGGTTGAGTCCGATCGTTTTCATCTGGATTAGAACTTCTCCTGCGGCTGGTAAAGCCACAGGAAGTGTTTCTAATGTCAGAACATCTGTATCTCCAATAGAATTGAAGCGCCAAGTCTTGGCCTGAAGTGCGTTAAATGACATCAATCACGACCTTAATATTGGCAGAGCGATCTTGAACAGCATCATGAGCCTCAATCGCTTGATCTAGAGTAAAATGACGAGGATCAACAATAGGACGCAGTTTACCTTCCTCAACGAGACGAGTCGCGATCTTAAGGACATCACCATGATGAGAACGGCGATTACCTGTTAACATCGGCAATAGGACGAATACGCCAGACAGTGTGGCACACCGTAGAGATGAACTCGCTAAATTATGATTACCAAATGCAGCACAGCTGGTAATGTGGCCATAGTGAGTTGTCATTGAAAGTGAAGCTTCTAGTACTGGACCACCCACAGTGTCGTAAACAATGTTAAAACCTTGACCCTCAGGGCTTGCAGCAATAATGTCATCGGAAGATGCTGTTGTGTAATCGAGAGGTGTTGCACCGAGTTCTGAAATCAGTGATTGATCAGCTGTACGACCAGTCGCCCAAACATTTGCATCAAGTGCTTTTGCAAGCTGAACCACCATATAACCAACGCCACCAGCACCACCCTGAACCAGTACAGTTTGCCCTGGTTGGACCTTAGCATTATCCACTAAACCTTCCCAAGCGGTGAGGAACGTCAATGGTAGTACTGCTGCCTCGCGCATAGAGATATTCCGTGGCTTTAATGCGATCAGATCAGCATCTGCTACAACATATTCTGCTAAAGATCCTTGAAGACCACGAACGCCACCAATCAGACCGTAAACTTCATCTCCGACGTTGAAGTGAGTGACACCTTCACCAATAGCAGTTACAACCCCAGCCATATCTGTTCCCAACACGGCAGGAAGCTCTGGCATAGCATATGGTGCTTCACCAAGACGAATTTTATAATCAATAGGGTTTACACCACTAGCATGAATACGTACTAGAACTTGCCCAGCCTCAGGTTGAGGTATAGGGAGTTCTACACGTTTAAATTCATGATCACCAAAATTTTCTAAGATAAGAGCATTCATCATCTTATTCATAGTTATTCCTTATTCTTAACTGGGGGATGATATGCACAGTACCAAAGTAAATTAATCCAATAAATGATATTTATAGGATTTGATAATTCCTAAATAATGAATAATAAATATTATCCGCTCACTAAAAATATTCTAGTACAGTCTGTAAAGGCAGTTTAATCTAAACTGTCGGTAGTATTTTCAAGGCTTGAAACGTTCAAAATATCTACAAAGTGGCTAAAATTTGAAACATAATTCTAAAAGGTCACAGCATCACAAAGAACATGAGCCAAAATAAAAAATGGGAGCTAAAAGTCCCATTCTTTGTGACTTTAGCATCAGCTCTACGATGTTAATTTAAAAAAAACTAAAAACAGGGATAGAAAATTTTCGCTAAAGAGCTTTTTGATTTTCGATTTATAAAAAATATTGCTTTTTTTATACTATGGGGTACTATAGTATAAAAGCTAGCAAATAAGGAGGTCTGATGCCTAATCAGGTTGAAGACAAAAAAAGATTCTTCTACGCGTCAGAAGGATCAAAGGTCAGACGCAAGCGATTGAAAAAGCGTTAGAAGACAATGTGGAATGTGGTGCAATTCTGCAACAAATATGCTCTGTGCGTGGTGCTATTAATGGTTTAATGAATGAAATGCTGGAGGTTCATTTAAAGGACACTTTAGTATCAGGTGAAACCACAGAACAACAACGAAAAGAAGAATTGGCTGAAATCGCCAAGATTCTAAAATCATATTTAAAATAGATCTGTATAAGGAATTATTCCATGAAGTCACGTGCTGCTGTTGCGTTTGGTCCTGGTCAACCTCTTCAAATTGTTGAGGTCGATGTTGCACCACCGAAGAAAGGTGAAGTATTAATCAAGATTTCCCATACCGGTGTGTGTCATACAGACGCATTTACTTTATCTGGCGATGATCCTGAAGGCGTTTTTCCGGCTATTCTCGGGCATGAAGGTGCTGGCGTTGTAGTTGAGGTTGGTGAAGGCGTGACTAGCGTCAAACCAGGTGATCATGTAATTCCACTTTACACCGCTGAATGTGGCGAGTGCGTATTCTGTAAATCTGGAAAATCGAACTTGTGTATTTCCGTTCGCGAAACTCAAGGTAGAGGCGTAATGCCAGATGGTACCACTCGTTTTTCCTACAATGGTCAACCGATTTACCACTATATGGGCTGCTCAACGTTCAGTGAATACACGGTAGTGGCAGAAGTATCATTGGCTAAAATCAATCCTGAAGCCAATCACGAACATGTCTGCTTACTGGGTTGTGGTGTCACAACGGGTATCGGTGCAGTACACAACACGGCTAAAGTACAAGAAGGTGATAGTGTTGCGGTCTTTGGTTTAGGTGGTATTGGTCTGGCAGTCGTACAAGCCGCACGTCAAGCTAAAGCAGGACGTATTATTGTGGTTGACATGAATCCAGATAAATTTGCGCTGGCAAAAGAGTTTGGTGCAACGGACTTCTTGAACCCTAAAGACTACGACAAACCAATCCAGCAAGTCATTGTCGAAATGACTGGCTGGGGTGTAGATCATTCATTTGAATGTATTGGTAACGTGAATGTGATGCGTTCAGCCCTTGAAAGTGCACACCGTGGCTGGGGACAATCCGTAATTATTGGTGTAGCTGGCGCAGGTCAGGAAATCTCTACCCGTCCATTCCAACTGGTTACTGGTCGTAAATGGCTAGGTTCTGCCTTTGGTGGCGTAAAAGGTCGCTCGCAACTTCCAGGAATGGTTGAAGATGCAATGAAAGGTAAAATTCAATTAGAACCATTTGTGACACACACGATGGGTTTGGATCAGATCAATGAAGCCTTTGATCTAATGCATGAAGGAAAGTCGATTCGTACTGTAATTCATTACGAATAATTCCGTCAGACCTTATACTTTTCCATGCATGTGAATCATGATTGACATGCATGGAATCCTCTAAAACGGCACATCATCTGTAAAACAGATCTATCTGTGTAGGCATCGTGTATAGGTTCAATAAACCTGCCTACATTTTAAATCTTTATGACTATTCTCTGTAGAGAATGTCAGACTCTTTGTTTACTCGATTTCTCATGAAGTCTTGCTCAACATAGGTAATTGATTATGGAAATAATTGAGAAACATGCTTCTTTTGGTGGATCGCAAGAAGTGTATCGCCATCAGTCAATAGCACTAAACTGTTCAATGAAATTCTCAATATATCTGCCACCTCATGACAAAGATGAGAAGTTGCCAGTTTTATATTGGTTATCAGGACTGACTTGCAACGAACAGAACTTTATTACTAAAGCCGGAGCACAAAAGTATGCGGCTGAACATAAAGTCATTATTGTTGCACCAGATACCAGCCCACGTGGAGAAGATGTACCAGATCATGCAGATTACGATTTAGGCCAAGGTGCAGGATTCTATGTGAATGCAACACAAGCACCCTGGTCAAAGCATTTCAAAATGTATGATTATATTGTGGAAGAGCTCAGAAATCTGATAGACCTGAATTTTCCGACCAATCAAGTCCAAAGTATTATGGGTCATAGCATGGGTGGTCATGGTGCATTAGTAATTGGGTTAAAAAATCCTGAGCTGTATAAAAGTATTTCTGCTTTTGCACCGATTGTTGCACCTAGCCAAGTACCTTGGGGGAAAAAGGCTTTCACACACTACCTTGGTGAAACCGAAACTTTATGGAAAAGCTATGATGCGATTGAATTAATCAAAAACGCTGAAGTTCATTTACCTATTTTAGTCGATCAAGGAACAGCTGATGATTTTCTTGAAGAACAGTTAAGGCCTAAGCTTCTTAGTGATATTTGTTTGGAACAAGAATATCCTCTGACACTTAACCTAAGAGAAGGGTATGACCATAGCTATTACTTTATTGCGAGCTTTATAGAGAAACATATAGAGTTTCACAGCAAATTCCTAGCTAAATAACTTTCATAGATATGAGGATGTACAATATTGTTCTTGAATGCTTCTTGAGCAATATAATTTCCAGATGAAGAGGTCAGCTTATAAATCTAAGGTAGAGTCAATTGATCCTTATATAAATAAGATTGAATTTAATCATCTCATATCTTGATTTTTTGATTCAAATGTTAATGATATTAACTTGAATAAATTCATAGCATTATGTCGAAATAAAAACCTAAATTTTGGCTCAGCTATGGGAATTTTTTTTAACTTTTATACAACAAAACTTTCTGACATGCATACATTAGCAATGTCAGAATCAGTTTGAATTATAATCAATTATGGAGTTTTAGTCATGCTTAAAACAGCTTTATATGTCCGTCTTGAAGCTAAACCGGGTAAAGAAGACGAAGTGGAAGCTTTTCTTAAAGCCGGTTTACCTATTGTCATGGAAGAACCTGCGACAGTTGCGTGGTTTGGCCTACGTCTTGGACCTACAACATTTGGTATTTTTGATGCATTTCCTGATGAGGCGGGTCGCCAAGCGCATTTATCTGGCAAGGTTGCAGCTGCTTTGATGGCTCAGGCCGAAGAGCTATTTTCAGAGCCACCATCTATTGAAAAAGTAGATGTTTTGGCGAGTAAACTACCAGCTTAAACCGATGCTTAAATGTATGAGGGTGCTGTCTGAAATTTTGAATGAAAGGCAGCACTTTAACGCTTTGAGGTTTGTCATAGGCTTTTTATTCAAGTTGGGCTACTTTATTTATTGGCTTAATCTCATCATTTAAATGGGGCAATATCCAAAACAGGGTAAATAAACGAATGCAACTATTTACATGCTTTATATTGAACCAATCTATCTAATTTACTGTCACATTTGTACATCTGCTAAACCGTGCCAATCTGCTTTTAAAATATTTAATCATTGCTATTTTGTATGAGCCATTCACTGTTTCAGCCAATGCGTTCACAACCATGTCAGTAGTCATACGTGTTGATACCTTTCATCCAACAATCGCTCGTGAAAATACATTAATAATAAAAGCGGTATAGAACAAGCCTGAATTTGTTTAACCATCACTAAAGTTGCAAGCTGAAATAATTTTTATAAAAATAGACGACTGGTCTATTTTTATGTATAGTTAGCACATGGTGTAGGCAAAAGCCGTAGTGTTGTCCGATTTTTTAAAAGTTTATTTGATGAATAACGGTGGTTTTTCAAATCAATTAACTGATCATTCTAGGATAAAAATATGCTGAATTTTAACTTTTATAATCCGACCCGCATTATTTTTGGTGGCGATACAATAGCTAAAATCAATGACTATGTGCCTACAGAAGCAAAAGTATTAATGTTGTTTGGTGGTGAAAGTGCACGTAAGAATGGTACTTTAGCTGAAGTGCGTGAAGCATTAGGTGCAAGAGAAATTCATGAATTTGGCGGAATTGAGCCGAATCCGAGTTATGAAACCCTCATGAAAGCTGTAGAGCTGATTCGTGAACAAAAGATTGATTTCTTGATGGCTGTCGGTGGTGGATCGGTAATCGACGGTACTAAATTTATTGCAGCAGCAGTCAATTATACAGGGGATACATGGGAGATTTTAGAAACCCATGGTAATAAAATTACCCAAGCTTTGCCTTTTGCGAGTGTACTCACCCTTCCGGCAACTGGTTCAGAAATGAATAGCGGTGGGGTAGTAACCAGAAAATCGACCCAAGCCAAATTGTCATTTAGCAGTCCCTATGTTTTTCCGCAATTTTCCGTACTTGATCCGAATAAAACTTTTAGCTTGCCGACGCGCCAGTTGGCTAATGGCGTGGTCGATGCATTTATTCATGTCATGGAACAGTACTTAACTCACCCTGTGAATGCACACGTACAAGATCGTTTTGCCGAAGGTCTATTGCAAACTTTGATTGAGATTGGACCGAAAATCTTGGAAGATTCAGCAGATTATGACACGCGTGCGAATTTGATGTGGGCTGCTAGCATGGCACTGAATGGGCTAATTGGAGCTGGTGTACCACAAGATTGGTCAACCCATTTGATTGGACATGAGCTCACGGCTTTATATGGTATTGATCATGCTCGTACCTTGGCCATTGTGTTGCCGTCCAATCTACAAGTGCGTCGTCAAGAGAAGCGAGAAAAATTACTACAGTATGCAGCTCGTGTCTGGCAGATTGTCGAAGGTGATGAAGAACAACGTATTGATACTGCTATTGCTCGTACTCGAGCCTTCTTTGAGCAACTTGGATTGCCGACTCGTCTTAGCGATTATGGACTGGGGGAGACAGATATTGAGATCATCATTACGCAACTTAAATCACATAATCTTACACAGCTAGGCGAACATAAAAATGTTTCATTAGAGATCAGTCGCCAAATTCTCGAGATGAGCATCTAAGCTAAATGCGCGTATCTGGCATGCTCTGACCCTGTAACAATGCTCCTCAATCATGAAAATTATCGGAGAAATAACATGAAAATTTTAATCGTTTTAACTTCACATGATCAACTTGGCAATACTGGTAAGAAAACAGGTTTCTGGCTAGAAGAACTTGCTGCACCGTATTACACCTTTATTGACTCTGGTGCTGAAGTTACGCTGGCGTCGCCTCAAGGTGGGCAGCCACCACTAGATCCGAAAAGTAATTTAGCCGATGCTCAAACTGAAACCACTCATCGTTTTGAAGCAGATCCAACTGCAATGCAAGCATTGGCACAGACACATAAACTTAGCGAAATTTCTGTAGCTGATTATGATGCAGTGTTTTATCCAGGCGGGCATGGCCCATTGTGGGATTTAGCAGAAGATCCGATTTCAATTTCTCTGATTGAACAGGCGATTCAGTCTGGCAAACCTGTTGCAGCAGTGTGTCATGCCCCGGGTGTTCTTCGTCATGTGAAAGCGAGTAATGGAGCGCCCTTAGTTAGCGGTAAATTAGTGACTGGTTTCACCAATACTGAGGAGGCCGCTGTAGGTTTGACTGAAATTGTACCATTTTTAGTCGAAGACATGCTTAAACAAAACGGTGGTCATTATTCTAAAGTTGATGATTGGCAAGTACATGTTCAAGTAGATGGCTTGCTGGTTACTGGACAAAATCCAGCATCTTCTGCTGCAACTGCCTCAGCATTACTTCAATTGTTGAAATAAAGAGTAGCTAGTGTCTGTTGTGGTGCTTAGCAGTGAATAAACTTCTGACTCTGAGCAACTGGCGCAATAAGCAAAATAACCCTCACTTAATGGTAAGCGTGCGCTGAACCCCATAGCTATTTTTTAATTTTGGTCGGGTTTCCAGCGGTGCGGCAGCAATTCTTCTATTTGGCTCACTTTATGTGTCGGTAACCTTTTCAGCACATCACTTAAATAGGCATACGGATCCAAGCCATTCAGCTTTGCTGACTGGATTAAAGTCATGATATTCGCCGCTCGCTGACCACTGCGCAGCGAGCCAGCAAACAGCCAGTTCTTGCGTCCTAAGGCCCAAGGTCGCATTTGATTCTCTACCCAATTATTGCAAATCGGTAGATTGCCATCATCCAAATAGCGGCTTAAAGCTGGCCAACGCTTCAGAGTGTAATTGATCGCCTTGGCGGTGGGAGAACTCGATGGCACCGTCAGATGATGTTGGTTGAGCCATTCATACAGTTGTTGCATCACCGGTTGACTATGCTGTTGCCGGTATTCGCGGCGGTCTTCCGCTGTACTATCGGTCTTTTTCCTGAGTTCTGCTTCTATCCCATACAGTTTCTGAATCAGCACTAATGCCTGTTCAGCGACCTGACTTTTCCCGGTCACATGCAGTTCATGGAATTTACGACGTGCATGGGCCATGCAGCCCACCTCAATCACCTGGCCTGATTTAAAACGTGCTTTATAACCACTGTAATCATCACAGACTAGATAGCCCTGCCAGCCTTTCAAGAACTCTTCAGCATGCTGGCCTGAACGACTATCCTGAAAGTCATAGATCACCGCCTGAACTGGATTATACTGTGTGGTGGCATAGGCCCAGACATAACCTTTCTTCGGTTTTTTATTATTCTCACCCATCCGCATGATGGTGACCGGTGTTTCATCTGCATGCAGCACCCGCTGTTGCAGCACCACCTCTTTTAAGGCATTGGCCAGAGGTTCCAGTTCTACACCGCAGCGACCTATCCAGTCAGATAAAGTGGATCTGGACAGATCAATGCCAGCCCGCTGATAGATCAGGCGCTGACGGTACAGCGGCAAATGATCGGCATACTTCGATACCAGCACATGGCTGAGCAATTCAGGTGAAGCAATGCCTTTATCAATCACATAGGCGGGCATCGCTTGCTGAGTTAGAGTGTCACACTGATCACAGACCCATTTACCACGCACATGCTGTTCCTTATAGAACTGTGCCGGTCTGAAATGCAGTTTTTCACTGACATCTTCGCCGATACGACGGAGTTGGCAGCCACAAGCACATTGGGTTGATGCAGGTTCATGCTCAATACGGATGGTGTGTAGATGATCTGGCAGTGGTCGACGTTTAGGTTTATTGGTTTTGGCTTTCTGTGTCGCTGCATTGGTTTTATCTGCATTTAGCCGTTCCAGTTCTAGATCAACCGCGGCAATATCTTCTTCAACCGCTTCATCCCACAGATGGATTTGTTTTGCCGTTAAGTGTTCATTCTTTGGGCGAATTTGTGCTTTTTAAACAGCGCCAGTTCATGCTCGTATTTTTGATTGAGAATAGAAAGATGTTGAACTTTGGCATCCAATTGTTGGTTTGATTGTGCTAGAGACTGATGCTGCAGCGCCAACTGCCTGGTGAATTCCAGCAGTTGTTCATGGGTCAGTTGGCTTAAATCAGGCAGCGTATTCATGACCGCAGTATGCCTGAGGTCATGAGAAGAATGAAATAGAACGTTTGGAGAATAGCAGAATGGTCGAGCCTGGTTTAAAGCATCGTCACCACCTGCTGTCGTCCAATGCGCTGCCAGGGCAAACCTTGGATCAGTGCCTGTAACTGTTCCGGGCTGAGGGCCACGGTTTCACCTTGGTGAACTTGAGCCCAGTGAAATTTGCCCTGTTCCAGCCGCCGGGCACACAGCCAGATGCCCAATCCATCATGTACCAGCACTTTCATGCGATGGCCACGTTTATTACAGAACAGGTAAGCACAATGCGGTTTGATGTAGCCAAAGGCTCTCACCACCTGAGCCATGGTCGTATCCATACCTGCTCGCATATCCAGAGGTTGGGTAGAAAGCCAGATTTCATCAATGCGGATCATGTTGCAAGTGCCTTGAGTAATTCTGCTAAAGCAGATATTTCTGATACTTGCCATTTCAAGCCAATTTCTGCTTTTGAGTGGGGTAAAGTAATTTGAACCGTTAACATGTCAGTAGGAGTAGGATCTAATGGTGTAGAGCAAGATAAGGCAATAAATGCAGGTTTATTCGGTAGTGGTGAGCGATCATTCCCTGGCTTACCATCAATTAAGCGAATCCATTTGGATACAAGATTTGTATTCAATCCATGTTGCAAAGCGACCGAAGCAATTGAAACGTCCGGTGCTTTACAAGCCTGAACGATCTGCTGTTTAAATTCAGCACTGTATGTTCTTCGTTTTTTCGCAAGAGATGCGATGGATGTCTGGTGATTTGTAGTCATAAATTTTAGTCCCCACTTGTTTTTAAGTGGGGACTAAATTAAGGCTTATAGGATGAATTCATAAGGTGTGTTCAGCGGACGCTTACACTTAATGGTGAAGGGCCTGAGTTAATAGCTTTCCTTTATTTATTTTTCTATATACAGGAAGGATATTTTTTTTAATTTAGATCAATTAAGTCATGGTTACTTGGATACAATGAAATGAAAGACAGCAAACTTTTTCAAAACTTAAGCTTAGGCCCTTATGTTTTGCAAAACCGTATTGTATTGCCACCATTAACGCGGTCGCGCAGTACTCAGCCAGAGAATATTCCAAATGAACTGATGGCAACCTATTATCAACAGCGTGCCGGGGCAGGGTTTATGGTCACCGAAGGTACGCAAATCGAGCCACGTGGTCAAGGCTATGCTTGGACTCCCGGTATTTACAGCCCTGAACAGATTGCTGGATGGCGTAAAGTGACGGAAGCAGTGCATGCTAAAGGAGGCATTATTTTTGCACAACTTTGGCATGTTGGGCGTGTTTCACATACATCTTTGCAACCCGATCATGCATCACCGGTCGCACCCTCGGCTATTAGGGCTGATAGTAATGTTAAAGTGTTTATTGAGACCGGGCCCAATGCAGGGACCTTGGCTGATCCTTCAATGCCACGTGCTTTAAGCAATGCAGAAGTTAAAGAATTAGTGCAACTCTATGCTCAAGCAGCACGCAATGCCTTGGCTGCTGGTTTTGATGGGGTTGAAATTCATTGTGCAAATGGTTATTTGGTGAATCAATTTATCTCTGCACATAGTAACCACCGTGAAGATGAATATGGTGGATCACTAAACAATCGTTTGCGTTTTTTACGTGAAGTAGTACAGGCCGTTGCTGAGGTGGTTGGTGCAGATCGTTTAGGAGTGCGTTTTGCCCCGCTATTTGAAAGTACAGAGGAAGATCGTGTTTACATGGGGTTGGTTGAAGATGATCCACATGTGACTTATATTGAAGCCATAAAAATACTTGAAGAAGTTGGGATTGCCTATCTATCTATTGCAGAAGCTGATTGGGATAATGCACCAGAACTTCCTCATGATTTTCGTAAAGATGTCAGAGACACTTTCAGTGGTCGGATTATTTATGCAGGTCGATATACGGCAGAAAGAGGAACTCGAATTTTAGAGGCAGGGCTGGCCGATTTAATTGCATTTGGACGCCCATTTATTGCGAATCCAGATTTACCCGATCGCATCGCCAATGGCTGGCCATTGAATGCAGTAGATGCAAGCACTATGTATGGTGGGACGGAAAAAGGCTATATTGATTATCCAGCTTACGCAGATTAATATTGACTTAATGAGTTATTTTGCCAACCTTTGTGGTTGGCAAAATAACGACTTAAGATTGCTGTTGCTAGCACAATTTCTTCTTAAAACAAGTTCTTAAAATTTTTTAGCTGTGTAATGAGCCAACCTGCCAGTGGGAAAGAAATCAGTTGCGTTACTGGCACTAATACTATGACTTCAATCAACACCATCATCGGGAAACTTTGATGCTCAGTAATTGGCTTTAATAAAGTGAGAACCAGTAATAGTGTGGGATATAAGCCTAAATAACCAACTAAAATACGAGTCATGAGGGCTTTAGAAGGAGAATTCATTGTGCGCTATACTCATGGATTGTAAATTGATCTAATAGCAACACATTAATAAGTAATCATTGGACTGCTATCATGAATTATTAATTATGTAATTGATATTTAATCTAATTTTTATGAATCTTCACTTTTTAATAGAAATTTAGTTGCTCTCAGAGCTTGATGTAATGGCGTTTTATCTTTTTGCAACTTACTCAGTAATGCTGCACCTAACCACATTTGGTAAAGTACTTGTGCCAACGTTGAGGCCTCAGTATCTGCTTGGATAGACTGATCCTGTTTTCCCAAATCAATTAAAGCAGCAATACGTTGGATTACATCATCGACGCCAGCGGACATAATGGAGCGCATATCTTCAGATAGATCGGCAACTTCTGCGGCAAGTTTCACAATTAAACAGCTATCCGCCCAACCACACTGTGTTTCAGGATCTTCTATCCATAAATTAAAATACTCAATCAGCTTTTGATAAGGGGATTTATCGCTACGCCATACATCATTTAAACGGACTTGGTAATTATCTACATAATGCTGTACCAATTCACACCCGAAAGCTTCCTTGGATTGGAAATAATGATAAAACGAGCCTTTAGGGATTTCACAGCTCTGTAAAATTTCCTGTAATCCTACGCCAGTAAAACCTTTATGCAAAATCAGGTCTGAACTGGTGTTAAGAATGTGTAAGCGCTTCGCTTCAGACTTTTTAATAGGAGTAGGCTTCATATTAATTATTTACTCTATTGTAAAAAATAGACCAGTCGTATTGTTTTTTATTATAACTCATCTACAATGGATGTAAAGAAATTTTAATCATAATTTTTGATTGTGAATAGAAATACTTCTAAATAAAACATGGAGTTATATGTGTGAAAACAGTTATTAATCAACGTATCGTTTTAGCTCAACGGCCAGTCGGTGAGCCAAAACACAGCGATTTTCGTATTGAACAAGTTGAACTCAATGAACTTAAACAAGGCGAGATATTGTTAAAAACCATTTACTTGTCACTCGATCCTTATATGCGTGGTCGCATGAGTGATGCTCCTTCATATGCAGCACCGGTTGAAATCGGCGAAGTGATGGTCGGTGGAACAGTCAGTCAAGTGGTGGCCTCTAAAAACCCAAAATTCAAAGAAGGCGAGTGGGTTCTTTTCGGAAATGGCTGGCAGGGCTACGCAATTTCTAATGGGACTGCATGTCAAAGCTTAGGTATGCAACCTGAACATCCATCTTGGGCATTGGGTATTTTGGGAATGCCAGGATTTACTGCTTATATGGGGTTGTTGGACATTGGTCAGCCTAAAGCTGGTGAAACTTTGGTCGTTGCAGCTGCAACAGGACCTGTTGGTGCTACGGTTGGACAGATTGGCAAAATTAAAGGTTGTCGCGTGGTTGGCATCGCAGGTGGGCCTGAAAAATGTCGTTATGCAGTAGAAGAACTCGGCTTCGATGCTTGTATTAATCATCATGATGAAAATTTTGCAGAACAATTACAACAAGCAGCTCCCAACGGTATTGATATTTATTATGAGAATGTCGGGGGTAAAGTGTTTGATGCGGTATGGCCATTGCTTAACTCTGCGGCACGTGTACCGGTGTGTGGTGTGGTTTCCCAGTATAACGCTACCGAGCAAGCACAAGGGCCAGACCGTTTACCGGGCTTTATTTCCACCCTTTTAAAAAAGCGTATTCGCATGCAAGGCTTTATTATTTTGATGATTATGGCAGTCAGTATCCGGAATTCTATCAGCAAATGTCTGAATGGTTGAAAGACGGAAAAATCAAATATAAAGAGTATATGGTGCAAGGTTTAGATAACACGATCAATGCTTTCAATGGTATGTTGAAAGGCGAAAACTTTGGCAAAGTGGTTGTAAAAATTTAAAAAAATAGGAATTATCATGATCACACTACATCATTTAGATCAATCACGTTCTTTTCGCATTTTGTGGTTACTTGAAGAAATCAAGCAGCCCTATGAGCTGAAACGCTATTATCGTGACTCAAGCACGCATTTGGCCCCTGACTCTTTAAAAACCATTCACCCTTTAGGGAAATCTCCAGTATTGGAATGGGATGGCAAAGTTATTGCAGAGTCAGGCGCAATCGTTGAGTTATTAATTCAGAAACTTGCGCCGCATTTAGCACCAGATATGGATGAATCTACCTATGTCGATTATTTACAGTGGATTCATTTCTCAGAAAGCTCTGCCATGCTGCCATTTTTGTTAAAAACGTTTAATACGATAGAAACCAAGCAGGGCACGAAGTTGGTATTTCTAGAAAATTATACTCAAGTTGAGTTCGATAAAGTATTTGGCCATTTAAATGAATATTTAAAAGATAAAGAATTTCTAGTGGCAGACCGTTTAACCGGTGCTGACTTTATGATGGGCTTTGGACTACATGCTTTAGTTTATCATATGGGACAAGGTGAAAATTATCCCCATATCCAACGTTACGTAGCAGGTTTAAGCCAACTACCTAGCTGGCAAGCCGCAGTACAAATTGAACAAAATGGTGTGAAAAGTCAAAAATAGCAAGATTGTTTTTTTAAGGCAATGTAAGCGTCCGCTGAACACACCTTATGAATTCATCCTATAAGCCTTAATTTAGTCCCCACTTAAAAACAAGTGGGGACTAAAATTTATGACTACAAATCACCAGACATCCATCGCATCTCTTGCGAAAAAACGAAGAACATACAGTGCTGAATTTAAACAGCAGATCGTTCAGGCTTGTAAAGCACCGGACGTTTCAATTGCTTCGGTCGCTTTGCAACATGGATTGAATACAAATCTTGTATCCAAATGGATTCGCTTAATTGATGGTAAGCCAGGGAATGATCGCTCACCACTACCGAATAAACCTGCATTTATTGCCTTATCTTGCTCTACACCATTAGATCCTACTCCTACTGACATGTTAACGGTTCAAATTACTTTACCCCACTCAAAAGCAGAAATTGGCTTGAAATGGCAAGTATCAGAAATATCTGCTTTAGCAGAATTACTCAAGGCACTTGCAACATGATCCGCATTGATGAAATCTGGCTTTCTACCCAACCTCTGGATATGCGAGCAGGTATGGATACGACCATGGCTCAGGTGGTGAGAGCCTTTGGCTACATCAAACCGCATTGTGCTTACCTGTTCTGTAATAAACGTGGCCATCGCATGAAAGTGCTGGTACATGATGGATTGGGCATCTGGCTGTGTGCCCGGCGGCTGGAACAGGGCAAATTTCACTGGGCTCAAGTTCACCAAGGTGAAACCGTGGCCCTCAGCCCGGAACAGTTACAGGCACTGATCCAAGGTTTGCCCTGGCAGCGCATTGGACGACAGCAGGTGGTGACGATGCTTTAAACCAGGCTCGACCATTCTGCTATTCTCCAAACGTTCTATTTCATTCTTCTCATGACCTCAGGCATACTGCGGTCATGAATACGCTGCCTGATTTAAGCCAACTGACCCATGAACAACTGCTGGAATTCACCAGGCAGTTGGCGCTGCAGCATCAGTCTCTAGCACAATCAAACCAACAATTGGATGCCAAAGTTCAACATCTTTCTATTCTCAATCAAAAATACGAGCATGAACTGGCGCTGTTTAAAAAGCACAAATTCGCCCAAAAGAATGAACACTTAACGGCAAAACAAATCCATCTGTGGGATGAAGCGGTTGAAGAAGATATTGCCGCGGTTGATCTAGAACTGGAACGGCTAAATGCAGATAAAACCAATGCAGCGACACAGAAAGCCAAAACCAATAAACCTAAACGTCGACCACTGCCAGATCATCTACACACCATCCGTATTGAGCATGAACCTGCATCAACCCAATGTGCTTGTGGCTGCCAACTCCGTCGTATCGGCGAAGATGTCAGTGAAAAACTGCATTTCAGACCGGCACAGTTCTATAAGGAACAGCATGTGCGTGGTAAATGGGTCTGTGATCAGTGTGACACTCTAACTCAGCAAGCGATGCCCGCCTATGTGATTGATAAAGGCATTGCTTCACCTGAATTGCTCAGCCATGTGCTGGTATCGAAGTATGCCGATCATTTGCCGCTGTACCGTCAGCGCCTGATCTATCAGCGGGCTGGCATTGATCTGTCCAGATCCACTTTATCTGACTGGATAGGTCGCTGCGGTGTAGAACTGGAACCTCTGGCCAATGCCTTAAAAGAGGTGGTGCTGCAACAGCGGGTGCTGCATGCAGATGAAACACCGGTCACCATCATGCGGATGGGTGAGAATAATAAAAAACCGAAGAAAGGTTATGTCTGGGCCTATGCCACCACACAGTATAATCCAGTTCAGGCGGTGATCTATGACTTTCAGGATAGTCGTTCAGGCCAGCATGCTGAAGAGTTCTTGAAAGGCTGGCAGGGCTATCTAGTCTGTGATGATTACAGTGGTTATAAAGCACGTTTTAAATCAGGCCAGGTGATTGAGGTGGGCTGCATGGCCCATGCACGTCGTAAATTCCATGAACTGCATGTGACCGGGAAAAGTCAGGTCGCTGAACAGGCATTAGTGCTGATTCAGAAACTGTATGGGATAGAAGCAGAACTCAGGAAAAAGACCGATAGTACAGCGGAAGACCGCCGCGAATACCGGCAACAGCATAGTCAACCGGTGATGCAACAACTGTATGAATGGCTCAACCAACATCATCTGACGGTGCCATCGAGTTCTCCCACCGCCAAGGCGATCAATTACACTCTGAAGCGTTGGCCAGCTTTAAGCCGCTATTTGGATGATGGCAATCTACCGATTTGCAATAATTGGGTAGAGAATCAAATGCGACCTTGGGCCTTAGGACGCAAGAACTGGCTGTTTGCTGGCTCGCTGCGCAGTGGTCAGCGAGCGGCGAATATCATGACTTTAATCCAGTCAGCAAAGCTGAATGGCTTGGATCCGTATGCCTATTTAAGTGATGTGCTGAAAAGGTTACCGACACATAAAGTGAGCCAAATAGAAGAATTGCTGCCGCACCGCTGGAAACCCGACCAAAATTAAAAAATAGCTATGGGGTTCAGCGCACGCTTACAAGGCAATTGAGAAAAAGAATCATGATTGACAAGTACATCTGGTTATAAAATAAGCTGACACTTATTTAAAGTAAACGCCTAATGAATTTCATCGGGCGTTCTCTATTTTAAAGATAAGGAATTACCATTATTTAAGACAAGTTTCGCCTATTCTTTCACTGCAAATTCCTATCAAAAGGGCTTGAATATCACGACGGTTACGTTGAAAGATATAATCAACTTTTGAAAGAAAGAAACGTGACTAACGCACAGCAAGATTAAATTATTCCTCGGGGTATTAAACAAGTAGGGTGTGTTGACACTTTTAGCTTAAAAAAATAGCGAAGTAGTAAAATCAAATCGCCAAACCCAATTTTACTATTCGCTATGCCTCGTACCATGCTGACAGATCAACACTGGCAAAAGTTGAAAGTTATTCTGCGTAATTTATCCATTCACCACAACTCAAATTTACGCAATTTTATTGAAGCTATTCTCTATAGAATTAGAACAGGCTGTCCGTGGCGAGATATTCCTTGCTGTTTTGGTCATTCAAACTCTATTTTCAAACGTTTTAATCGTTGGTCAAGCAGCGGTAAGTTACTTAGATTATTCAAATTACTAGCCTCATGCCCCGATATGGAGTGGATTTTTATTGATGGCTCTCATGTACGTGCTCATCAACATTCTGCCGGCATAGCGAATCAATCTATTTCTAAAAGTGTAGGAGGAAACTCCTCAAAAATACATTTGATTGTTGATGCACATGGCAATCCTATTGATTTCATGATTACCGATGGAACCACACATGATGTTAAAGTTGCACCTGATTTAATATCAACATTAGATTTAAAAGAGACAAAAGTGGTATGTGCAGATAAAGGCTATGATTCAGAACCACTGCGTGAACAGATCAGGAACACAGGGACTAAAGCGAATATACCAAAGAAAACGAATAGCCAATCGAACAATGACCATATGGACTGGTATTTATATAAAATCAGGCATTTAGTTGAAAATATGTTTTGTAGATTAAAGCAATTTAGAGGAATAGCTACTCGATATGACAAGCTCAAAAGAAATTATCAAAGTTCTGTTGCTTTAGCCTGAACCGTACCGGGTTTGTCGGAGACCAACTTTCCTGAGATGAGAAGCATTGCTTCTCAAGCGACATTAAATTGGGTAGATTGGTTCAATAAAAAGTATGTACACAGTGCACTGGGATATGTATCGCCTTTTGAGTTTGAGGCAATGTACTATGATAAGATTAACCCGTTAGGTCAGGTGGCCTAACTTAAATAAAAAAATCTCCGATAAATCCGGTAAGGTTCAAAATGCGATTTATGGCTTTTTTATGTAAAAAAAAGTAATATTTGTTTTATTGTTAAATTATAACAATTAGTATAAATACACCTATGATTTACAGATAAAAAGGTAGTTAAATGAAATATTTTTTAAGTTTAACTTTGTTAGTTTTAGCAATGACTGGGTGTACTTCGAGTCCAAAGACTGAAACTTTACAAGATAAGGCTACAAGCAATACTTCAGCTGATACGCAGGTCCTTAAATTTTCTGGTCCGAATGGTTTATTAATTTTTCTGAAATCATCGGATAACTTTGAAACTGCTTTAATGACTGATAACTCAGGCATGGTATATCGTTTAAAGCAAACAGTTGCTGGTAGTGGTATTCGTTTAGCTAATAATAATGGAGTTTCAATTCACTTTAAACGTGGTGAAGGGGTTGTTGAATTTGTAAAAGACCAGCCAATCAGCATTACTGAAGTAAAATAATAAGGTTTAAACTTTAAGAGAACCCCACACCATAATCTGCATACCGAAAGTTGGACACTATTCCTTGAAATGTGGTCAAACATGATCAAGGACTAATTCGCACTCTGTTAATGGGTGAATTCAAACATGAGGTGCGACAGTTTCAAAAGCCTTATGATAATCTGTGTGATTCATAGACATCACTTCAATATAATGGGTGTCTATGAACAGAGAAATTCAACAAAGACTCGTATGGGTTAAATTATTTGAAGAGACCAATAATACTGGCCTGGTTTGTCGGAGATGGGCTTTGTTGCACAAACCTATCTGTAAAGGCTTTTTCAGCGATATAATTTTCAAATGAAGAAGCCTACACACAAAATCTACCGCACAACCAATTGGCCCGCATATAACCGAGCACTCATGAGTCGCGGAAATATTGCCATTTGGTTTGATCCTGCTACGCAATGGTATGCGCCATCAAAAGGCAAACAAGGGCGAAATCAAACCTACTCCGACGCAGCCATCCAATGCTGCTTAATGATTAAATCCTTATTCCGTCTGTCTTTACGTATGGTCACTGGCTTTGTGCAAAGTCTGATTAAACTTTGCGGATTAAATTGGATAGCGCCAGACTACACTACAATTTGTAGACGACAACAGCATATTGATATTGCAATCAGCTACCAAAAAAGTAGCGATGGGCTGCATCTACTCGTAGACTCTACAGGCATGAAGTTTCTAGGTGAGGGCGAATGGAAACGCAAGAAACATGGAGCTGAATATCGTCGCCAATGGCGTAAACTACATATTGGTATAGATGCCAAAACCCTACAAATACGCGCTATTCAGCTCACAACCAATAATGTCAGTGATTCACAGGTGCTTGGTGATTTACTTAATCAGATTCCACAAGATGAGCAGATTGACTCTGTTTATACCGATGGAGCTTATGACACCAAGCAATGCCGTCAGGTCATTGCAGATCGGCAAGCACATGCGGTGATTCCACCTAGAAAAAATGCGAAACCATGGAAAGATACAAAGAGTAGCTCGCTAGAGCGAAATGAATTACTTCGAACAGTTAAACGTTTAGGCAGGACATTATGGAAAAAATGGTCAGGCTATCATCGCCGCAGTTTGGTGGAAACCAAGATGCATTGCATCAAATTATTAGGCGATAAATTAATGGCAAGAAGCTTTCCTAGTCAGGTGAATGAAATTCATGCACGTGTAGCAGTCCTCAACAGATTTACGGAATTAGGTCGACCACTTACCCAAGTTACGCCTTAAATTTGGCTCAATTAGGGGCGCTTTGTATTTCAAATCTTTGTGCAACAAAGCCTCGGAGATGTGGCATTTCTAGACCAACTTTACGCAAGTGGTGGAAACGATATTCTGAACAAGGTATTGATGGATTAAGTAGTCATAGTAAATGTCCCTTAAAATCGCCAAATACTAAAATCAATGCTGAGCTAGAAGCTTTAATATTGGAAATGCGCTCAGCTAGAAATCTTGGTGCTCGACGTTTGCAAACCGAATTAATGAGCTGCACGGAGTCTCGTTGTCCTTGGCGACTATCCATAAAGTACTATCCACCCATTAAGTCAAACCGATTAAAAAATTCCGTCGTAAAGTAGATTACATTTGTTATGAACGTCCATTACCAGGCGATAGAATTCAAATGGATACCTGTAAACTGGGTCCTGGACTATATCAGTACACATCTATCGATGACTGCACACGATATCGCGTTTTAAGGATATATAAACGCCGAACAGCTGCGAATACACTCGACTTTTTAACTGTGTAATTGAAGAAATGCCTTTTCCCATACAGCGAATACAGACCGATCGTGAACGAGAATTCTTTGTTGAAAAAATACAGAAAAAATGATGCAGTATGGGATCAAATTTAGGCCGAATAAACCGGGTTCACCTCATCTGAATGGCAAGGTAGCGCTCACAAAAGACTGATAAATCTGAGTTCTACGCTACTGTAGATATCGATTCAGAGGAAATTCAGAGCAAACTGGCAGAATGGCAGAATGGCAGCATTACTGTAACTGGATGAGACCACATTCAGCTTTGCAAGGTAAAACACCGATGGAAAGGTACTTTGAATTATGTGAAGAAACTCCTTTCTTAGATGAAGTCCAGAAGCAATACGCCCCCTCAAATGAACGGATTCAACATGCCAGTTACAAGATGTATTTAGAGATTGCTAAATTGAAACGATCTCTATGAATTACGTATCTATATCATTTTTACTAATATAAAAACATATACGTAAAAATCACGCCCCGTTTAACTGGCAATAGTTTTTGAACCCTGGTATAAAAGCTTAAAAAAATCTAGCAAGTCTTTATTTAATGTTAATACTCATCCAGTATTGAGGTTTTTTATCTTTTCTTGCCTGTGATCTAGGTTGTAATACTCTAATTTCATACTCACCTGAAGCAGGTAAAATATAAATACCCTTATCATCAAGCTCTGGAGAATATTCTCCAAGATTGATGGAGTCTTTTAATTGATTACCCCATAAGTAAGCTTCAACATTTCCTCCAGTCAACTTCACTTTTAACTTTTGCCCTTTTTTAGCATAAAATTTGTAGGAATCATACTTGTATCCATCTATCCTTCCGTAATAATTTGCAGAGTGAGCTTTTTTAGCAAATTTAACTACAATAGTCTTTCGTATATCATTGTTATCATTTGCAAGTACGACAGGGCTAACTATAGTTAAAGTTAGGGCTATCAAAGCGCCAGCTAGTAATTTCGTATTCGCTATTTCCATAATAAGGTTACCCTAATTCTTGTATCGCTCCTGACGTAATAACATAACTAATAAGTAACCATGAATCATAGAGCAGAAATGTGAATAGTCATAACATGGGGCTGCACTTCAAATGCCAATTTAAGACTTGCAAAATCAATGGTTAATTAATTGGTTACTAGGGAATAACCAATCTAAATATAAATTTTATTTAACAATTACTTATAAAAATATGTGATGCGTATGATACGCATCATATGAATATCGCTTAAATTTGTTATAATTCAATTGAGCAGTGCCATTTGTGGTTAGGTTAAAAATTCATGAGTCTTACTGAAATTAAGGTACGTCAAGCTAAATCAAAGGAAAAAATCTATTTTCTGGCAGATGATGACGGCTTAAGTTTGAAGGTAGAACCAAACGGACGTAAATCTTGGAGTTACCGCTATTCACTTGCAGGGACAAATAAACGTCCTCGCATGAAGTTGGGTGAATATCCTGTAATGTCCTTGAAAGAGGCCAGATCAGTCCGGGATGAATATAAATTTAATAATTATGAAAATAAACCACTGCATAAAAAATACATCAAAACTTTTCAGGATATTTGTGAAGAGTGGTTAGAATTTAAAATTAAAAATTCCTTTGAAGATGAACCACGATGCGGTGTAATTCAGCTCGCAAAAAAATGTTTAGATCAGGATGTTTATCCAAATATTGGACTAATGCCATTTATTGAAATTAAAAGATATGATCTAGTTAAGATTATTAAAAAGATAGAATCTAGAAATGTAAAAGAACCTGTAAAGAAAGCCTATAGTTATTTAAATCAGATTTATGATTATGCGGTAGCGATGGGGTATTGTGAATATAATATTGCACATGGACTTCATAAAATATTAGTCAACAATAAGATTAAGAAAAACTATCCTCATTTGAATTCAGATGAACTATCTAATTTCTTAGCTAAATTAAATCAGATTAATACAGATCCTATTATTAAAAAAGCCCTGTTATTTAAATTATATACAGGCGTCCGTGGTGGAGAATTATTGCTTTGTGAACCACATCACTTCGATCTAGATAAAAAAATATGGAAAATACCAGCCTTACATATTAAACAATATAGAAGAAAGGTTATTTTAGGTCATGATATCCCTGATTTTTTTGTTCCACTATCTGATCAAGCACTTGAAGTTGTGAAATCAGCACTCGTTTGGTCTCATGGCGAGAAATATGTGTTTTCTAGCCCCCGAAATAATAATAAACCTATTCATTTTAATACCCTGAACTTGATTATCAGAAAAATGGGATATACTAAAAATGAATTAACTTCTCATGGGTTACGATCGACATTTAGTACCATATTAAATGAATCCGGTTTATTTCAATCAAATTGGATTGAAGCACAGCTATCTCATACTGATAAAAATAAAACCCGTGCAAGTTATAATCATGCAGAATATTTTAATCAGCGTATGGAAATGATGCAATGGTGGGGCGATTTTATTGATAGTTGTACTGTAAATTAATGGTTATGAAATCTAAGTTTTAATTAGAATAGGCTTTGTTGCACAAACCTATTCACCGCCATAAATCATTATCTAAAATTGCATCTCGTGGTAAAAGCTCAATGGGCCGGTTCTATGGCTATAAATTACATGTTGTGATGAATCAACTTAGAGAAATAGTCTGTTCACAATAATGATTTCTCTTAACTCGTAAAGTTTATGACGGTGTTGAACGTGTTCAATTGAATCTTAAGCAAGGTAAATGGATAGAAGAGAACTTCATTAAGTCGTATCAAAATATTCTTGAAAAATAGGCATTTCATTTCGCATTAGAGCGAGAATCTCATGAGAAAGTTGCCTGATTGAATGTATTGAATAGATTCATTGCATAATTGTTGACTAAAATTTTCTATATCAGCCTGTTTAAGATTAATCGGGCTGATTCTGTTAGGTCGAATATAATAGCGACCTGCTTTAATCATTTTTATTTGAACTTTATTTTATGTCACAGCTTGCTTCCCATTTTAAGCACAATCAGTTTTGTATTTTGTTGGAATATTTAAGTTCTGCTAAGGGCATTGCAGTACCAATGTCTTTAGCAGAATTTCCATGTGCGATCACTTTGGCAGATCGAGTGCATGCCGATAGTGATTTGCCACCACTTGAATGTGCGAAGACATTTCCTTCATCAGTGGAAAAAATCATCCATTATTCAGGGAAAGGTCGGGATATTACTGATTTTGAGACCTTCTTAAAATTAACTCAAGCTTCGGGACAAAAAATTTACTGCTTCTCACAGGTGATAAGTTAAAAGGGCATACAAATGGTCAAGATGGAACGAATCGCACCCGATATTTAGAGTCTGTAAATGCGGTCATGGCCGCAAAGTGTTATGGTGGATTTCATATTGGTGTAGCTTTTAATCCCTTTAAATATGCTGAAGCTGAACGTGATGCACAATATTTAAAACTTCACAAAAAGATTAAAGCAGGAGCAGACTTTATCGTTACCCAGTTGGGTTACGATATGGAGGCTTTAAAACAAGCCAAGGCTTTTTTAAATCGTCATCGATACCGACAAAATATACTTGCTTGTGTTATGCCACTTAGTTTGGCACGTGCCAATTTTATGGTGAAACATAATGTCGCAGGAATTGTGATTACACCACACATGTTACGAGCGTTGGCTCAGGAAGAACAGGATGGACGAACTGAGAATGCTTATAAACGTTGTGCTATACAAATATTGATGTGTAAATATTTGGGTTTTGCAGGTGTGCATCTTTCAGCATGCCATAAGCCTGAAGAGCAAAAGCTTTTAGAAAAATATATTGAACAATATCGACATTATGGTTTACAGGAACTCGAAGCACTCTGGAATGCACTGTGGCAAGTGAAGACTAAAAATGAACTCGTGCCAGAATTAGCTTATTATTCCCGCCAACCATCCTCTAGCCAGCTTATTAAATATCAGCAATTGCATTTCATGCACAAGGCTCTATTTGAGTCCAAAATTGCCAAAGGTGTGGGGCATTTTATTTTTAAAGCCTCACTCTGGGAAAATACTCCTGCAGCAAAAGCATTGTTAAAAACTGAATTTATCTCTAAGCAAGGGGTCGTGGGTTGTGAAAGTTGTGGTCAATGTAGGTTAGGAGATACTTTATATATTTGCCCTGAAACTTGTCCCAAAGGATTGGCGAATGGTCCTTGTGGTGGTACGACATTGGATCTCTGTGAGTTTGGAGATCGTGAATGCATTCATTCTGTGAAAGCCCGACTTGCCAAAGCCGTGGGACAGACTGACGTTCTAAAAGAAAAACTGATTCCAACTGTACCCATTGAAGTCCGTGGAACCAGTTCCTGGAAAAATTGGTATCTGGCGACTGAAGCTTAGCTTTCATCATCCATGGCATTCGAATAAAATTTCACGCCCAATTTGATGCGATCACGACCTTGGCTCATACGCCAACGGTTGGTATCACGTAAGGAGTATACACAGCCACAATATTCTTGTTGGTAGAATTCTTCCTTCTTGCTGATTTCAAGCATACGAACAGCACCACCATTTTTACGCCAGTTGTAGTCCCAATAGGTGATACCTTCATAATGTGAAGCAGAACGATGCCCACAATCATTGATCTGCTTCATATCTTTCCAACGAGAAATACCCAATGAGCTACTAATTAGGCTGAAGCCATTTTCAGCTGCATAAAGGGCAGTCCGTTCAAAGCGCATATCAAAACACATGATACAGCGAATACCTTTCTCTGGCTCATTTTCCATGCCTTTGGCACGTGCAAACCAATTGTCTGTATCGTAATCACAGTCAATAAAAGGAATATTATGTTTTTCTGCAAAGCGAATATTTTCTTCCTTACGGATTTCATATTCCTTGACAGGGTGAATATTGGGATTATAAAAAAGATCGAAAAGTCGATGCCTGATTCAATTAGGGTTTCCATCACTTCACCCGAGCATGGTGCACAGCAGGAGTGAAGCAGAAGCTTGTCATGACCTGCTGGGAGAGTCAATTTCTGACGTTCAAGTTTGTTTGACATAGTTATATGGGTTTAAATCTAAACCCTATATTTTAACGATTTAATTAGATAGTAAGGATTTGATATACTGATATTTTCTAAGGTTAAGATGAAAGAAATTCACTAATTGAAATTTAATAAGAACGGCTTTGTTGCACAAACCTATCTGTAAAGGCTTTTCAGCGATATAATTTTCAAATGAATAAGCCTACACATAAAATCTACCGCACAACCAATTGGTCCGCATATATAACCGAGCACTCATGAGTCGCGGAAATATTGCCATTTGGTTTGATCCTGCTACGCAATGGTATGCGCTATCAAAAGGCAAACAAGGGCGAAATCAAACCTACTCCGACGCAGCCATCCAATGCTGCTTAATGATTAAATCCTTATTCCGTCTGTCTTTACGTATAGTCACTGGCTTTGTGCAAAGTCTGATTAAACTTTGCGGATGAGCAGCCCCGAATATCAGGGTGAGTAGACCAAGGGAATCTCACCCTTAGCCCCTCGCAGAACCGGACGTGAACCTCTCAGCTCATCCGGCTCCCATTATCCAACCGATGGTAAACATCCCATTTTCCAGTGCACAAAGGCATTTGGAAAATCACGCGCAAGTCGCCCTAAGGCATATCTAGCCCGTCTTTTATGACGGGCCAAGTTTTTATACTTACGCCTCATCCAGCGTATAAGATAAGCATTCATGTGTTGCCAGATCGCTGACATTGCTGAACCATGGAATCGACCATAGTATTGCTGCCAACCTTGAAGAATTGGATTGAATATTGCAGATAAATCACTTAATTCGCGATTACACATCAGATGTAGATGCCATTTCCGAATAGTCTGTCGCATTGCTTTAAGTGCATCACGACTGACTGCAGGAGAGAAATTTACATAAACTCTTTTATACTTGTCCACAGCCTTACGGGGCCTAAACGTGTACCCGAGAAAAGTAAATTGAACATCGGGATATGCTTGGCGACGATTCACATCTTGGCAATAAACAATCTTTGTCTTATCTGGATGCAATTCGAGTCCACATTCACGAAATCGTGCACCAATCTTTTGTAAAACAAGTTTGGCTTGAGATAAACTTCGGCAATGAATTACTCCATCATCCGCATAGCGGCAGAATCTTACACTCGCAAGATTCTTGGTAATCCACATGTCAAAAGCATAATGCATAAATAAATTAGCCAATAGAGGACTGATAACTCCACCTTGCGGTGTGCCGTGATTCCTTTCTAAAACTTGACCATCTACATTTTGCATAGGTGCTTTTAACCAGCGTTCTACATAGAGAAGAATCCATGGAATTTCGCAGTGTTTCTTAAGTGCACGCATGAGTAGATTATGGTCAATGTTATCAAATAGACCTTTGATATCAAATTCCACAACCCAGTCATACTCCCAACTTCGTCGTCTCACCACAGCTATCGCATCATGGGCAGAACGCCCTGGACGATATCCATAAGAGTTGGATGAAATAGAGGATCAATCTGTGGCTCCAATATAAGCTTGACAGCTGTTTGTGCTACTCGATCCGCTACTGTTGGAATGCCTAACATACGTACCCCACCTGATTTCTTTGGAATCGGAACACCTTTGACTGGCGGTGGAAAATAACTGCCTGAACAAAGTCGATTCCATAGTTTATACAGGTTGCCTTTTAAGTGGTGTTCGAATTGCTCAATAGATTCATGATCGATGCCTGCAGCACCGCCATTCTCTTTGACTTTCTTGAATGCCTCCCAAATTAACGCTTTAGGAATGTTAAATGGTTTGGTCATAAAGCCTTGTTCCTCCTGCTTGTGCAGTTGACAAGACCGCAGACCTGGATAATGCAGCCCCTTCGCTCCATTACCATTACAGTAACTTCAACACTACTACGAGCTGCTCCGCCCCTTGGTGACGCATTGCTATTATCGGCCTTGCCTTTTGAGCTTGTACCTTTCGCTTGACATCGCCACCGAAGGTTCCCGCAGTTCAACGTAAAAGCCTGAATTAGGATCGCGCTGCCTCTACGCCGGACACCGAATGGCCCGTAAGCAGGTAACGGCCAAACTGATCGCGGGGCAACATCCATCCCCGGTTTTGATGTCATTTGAGTACTTTCGACACTTGAACGGCAGTTCACTGGTGTTCGCCTTCCTAATTCTTACCTGACGCCTTTACAACGCCTTTTCCATAACGCTCACGACCGGGACTTTTGATCCAAGCCGCTTATGGTGGTTTGCTACCTGCTCCTGCAAGCCGATAGCGAGGGGCCATACCCTCATCTCTTACGCCGCTTGCTGCGGCACACTGATATTCGTACACCACGCTTTGTAGAAGATAAAAGCATATTGATATTGCAATCAGCTACCAAAAAAGTAGCGATGGGCTACATCTACTCATGGACTCTACAGGCATGAAGTTTCTAGGTGAGGGCGAGTGTAAGCGCAAGAAACATGGACCTGAATGTCGTCGCCAATGGCGTAAACTACAATTGGTATAGATGCTAAAACCCCTCAAATACGCGCTATTGAGCTCACAACCAATAATGTCAGTGATTCACAGGTGCTTGGTGATTTACTTGATCAAATTCCACAAGATGAGCGGATTGACTCTGTTTATACCCATAGAGTTTATGACACCAAGCAATGCCGTCAGGTCATTGCAGATCGGCAAGCGCATATGGTGATTCCACCTAGAAAAAATGCGAAACCACGGAAAGATACAAAGAGTAGCTCGCTAGAACGAAATAAATTACTTCGAACAGTTAATCTTGCGAAGCAGTGCTTCTCAGGTAGGACACTATGGAAAAAATGGTCAGGCTATCATCGGCGAAGTTTGGTTGAAACCAAGATGCACTGCATTAAATTATTAGCAGATAAACTCAGTGCAAGGAGCTTTGATAGCCAAGTGAATGAGATTCATGCACGTGTAGCAGTCCTCAACAGATTTACGGAATTAGGTCGACCACTTACCCAAGTTACGCCTTAAATTTGGCTCAATTAGGGGCGCTTTGCATTTCAAATCTTTGTGCAACAAAGCCTTTACACATACTTGATAGTTGGAGATTTATTATCTTTAGTAGAGTTGCAAAAAACATTATCAATTTCAGATAAAGATTTTAGATAGCCACTTAACTTACTGAATAACTAAAAATCCTCAGAATCTTTAATTTATTAAGATGAGTATTTCTCATCTTAAGCTGAATTTATATCGTTTTACTCACTTTCTTATTCACGTTTAAATACAGCCATTCAGAAATTTAGCTTTTTATAAAATTTTTAGGTGGCAATCTCCATGAGTACAGCATTTGAGTGTTCAATTAAACGTATCCGTTTTGATGAGAATTATACACCAGCAGAAAGCACACGTTTAACCACAAACTTTGCCAATTTGGCACGTGGGGAAAGCCGTGAAGAAAACTTGCGTCGTACCCTTGCGATGATCAACAACCGTTTTAATAGCTTGGCAACCGTTGATAACCCGAAAGGTGATCGCTATTCACTTGAGATTGACATCATTTCTGCTGAAATTGATATCGAAGGTAATGGTCAAACTTTCCCATTTATTGAAACACTGAAAAGTGTAGTGATTGACCATAAAACAGGGGAGCGTATTGAAGGCATGATCGGCAATAGCTTCTCATCTTATGTGCGTGATTACGACTTCAGCGTAGTATTGCCTCAATTGGGTTGTGGTGTAGGTGAAAAACCTGAAGATTTTGGAGATCTACATGGTAAATTGTATCAACATTTGGTGAATTCAGATGTATTTAAGGCAGAATTTACCAAGCCACCTGTGATTTGTTTAAGTGTTTCAACCTCTAAAACCTATTACCGTACGGCAAACGTACATCCTATTTTAGGTGAGGAATATACCAATGATGAATATTCACGTACCGATGAATATTTCGCCAAAATGGGCTTACGTGTACGTTACTTCAAACCAGAAGGTGGTAATGCACCATTAGCATTCTATTTCGCTGGCGACTTAGTCCGTGATTATACTGATTTTGAATTGATCAGCGCGATTGCAACCATGGAAAGCTTCCAAAAAATTTATCGTCCTGAAATTTACAACACCAACTCTCCGGCAGGTGTGGAATATCAACCAAGCTTGAGCTATGGCGATTACTCACTGACACGTATCGTTTATGACCGTGTTGAACGTGCTGAGTTAGCGGTTAAGCAAGGTAAATGGACAGAAGAAAACTTCATCAAACCATATCAAGATATTTTAAATGAATGGGCAGCAAACTTTAAGGTCGAAACAGCTGCTTAAGACATCGAATTGACACACAGACTGACGAATTTTAGAGAAAGAAGATTAGACATGGCGCTTACACAACCGAAACTTTTACTCCCAACTTCAACTGCGGGTAGCTTGCCAAAACCGTCTTGGTTAGCTGAACCTGAAAAATTATGGTCTGCATGGAAGCTTGAAGGCGAAGAATTATTAGAAGCTAAACGTGATGCTTTGAAATTATCATTACATGAGCAAGTCACTGCAGGTATCGATATCGTGAGTGATGGTGAGCAAACCCGTCAGCACTTTGTAACCACGTTTATTGAACATCTTGAAGGTGTAGATTTCGAAAAGCGTGAAACCATGCGTATTCGTAATCGTTATGATGCAAGTGTACCTTCAGTTGTGGGTGAAGTTTCTCGTAAAAAAGCAGTGTTTGTAGACGATGCGAAATTTTTACGCAGCCAAACCAGTCAGCCAATTAAATGGGCGTTGCCTGGTCCAATGACCATGATTGATACACTTTTTGACGGACACTACAAGAGTCGTGAAAAACTGGCTTGGGAATTTGCCAAAATTTTGAACCAAGAAGCTTTAGAACTTGAAGCAGCAGGCGTAGACATTATTCAATTTGATGAACCTGCGTTTAACGTATTCTTTGATGAAGTGAATGACTGGGGTGTACCAACCTTAGAACGTGCACTTGAAGGTCTAAAGTGTGAAACTGCAGTTCATATTTGCTATGGTTACGGCATTAAAGCCAATACAGATTGGAAACAAACTTTAGGTAATGAATGGCGTCAATACGAAGAGTCATTCCCGAAACTACAACAATCTAAGCTCGATATTATTTCACTTGAATGCCAAAACTCACGTGTACCAATGGATTTAATCGAATTGATCCGTGGTAAGAAAGTGATGGTGGGTGCAATTGATGTGGCAACCACTCAAGTGGAAACTGCAGAGGAAGTAGCAAATACGCTACGCAAAGCATTGCAATTTGTTGATGCAGATAAACTGTATCCTTCAACTAACTGTGGTATGACACCGCTATCTCGCCAAGTGGCACGTGGCAAACTTGAAGCTTTAAGCGCAGGTGCTGCCATTGTTCGTAAAGAGCTAGAAGCTTAATCAAACGTAGTCTCGTGCGAAGCAGAACAAATCATCGCAAGGTCATTTGTCCAGCTTTATGCGCGAGCACGTGATATGTACATTTGAGATGAAAGAGATGATTGAAGCAACAGACTTTAGAAATGCAATGTCCTTACTCACCACAGCAGTGAATGTTATTACGACTTCGGGTGAAACAGGTATGCATGGATTTACTGCATCTGCCGTATGTAGCGTGACGGATACACCGCCAATGTTATTAGTCTGTATGAATCAATCCTCCCGTTCACATGCCCATTTTGTTGAAAATAAAGTCTTGGCTGTAAACGTACTAAGTACTCAGCATGAACAGCTTTCAAATGCCTTTGCTTCAAGTAAATTCAGTTCTGAACAGCGTTTTCAACTGGGCGAGTGGGGCGGTTTAGAGACAGGCTCGCCGATTCTGCAAAATGCTTTGGTCAGTTTTGACTGTCAGATTGAGAATATTCAGCAAGTGGGTACACACAGTATTTTCATGTGTCGTGTGCTTCAAGTTCAACAAAGCGATCAAGAAGAAAGCTTGGTCTATTTTAACCGTGCTTATCATCAAGTAGGGCAGTTAGAACACGCTTAACTCAATACCTTAATTCTTTCATTTTTTAAAGTTAGTCTATTGTGGAACTTATAACCTTTTTAGTCATCGGTGCTTTTGCTGGTTTTGCAGCAGGGCTGTTTGGTGTCGGCGGTGGTACGATTATTGTACCACTGCTTTTTATTGTCTTTACCCAAATGGGCTATGACCCCGATGTGGTTATGCACCTCGCATTAGGCACGTCTTTGGCAACCATTGTTGTAACCTCGATTAGCTCATTGATGGCGCATCATAAAACTGGTGCTGTGATTTGGCCTGTTTTTAAAAATCTAGCGCCACCTATGGCGATTGGTTGTTTTTTTGGGGCAGGTATTGCTGGTTTGATATCAGGATTACATCTACAAATCATTGTTGGCTTATTTCTGATTTGGGTCGCATATACGATGTTTACAGGTGCCAAAAAAGCAATTGACCCAACGAAAACGTTACCCTCATCAGGTCAACAAGTTGCTGCAGGTAGTGTGATTGGGGTTGCATCAGCAATCTTTGGTATTGGTGGTGGAAGTCTGACGGTTCCATATCTGAATCGCTATGGTGTGGTCATGCAGAAGGCTGAACCGTACCGGGTTTGTCGGAGAGTCAATATTCTGAGATGAGAAGCATTGCTTCGCAAGACGTAGCGAAGCGTAGTGTCCCGATGACAAAATTAAAATATACCCCTGAAATCAGAGAAAGAGCGGTTCAATTATTGATTGAATCTGAAAAAGATTATCCTTCTACTTGGGCTGCGATCACAGCTATTGCTCCCTGAGCAGTATACTGCGCAAGGGTTGTACTCCTGAAACACTACGTGTTTGGTATCAAAAATATTTAGATAAACAAAATCCAGTTAAAGTACAGCAGCTTTCAGACCAAGAACGTATCAAACAACTGGAACGCGAAAATAAAGAACTGCAACGTGCGAATGAAATTCTACGTAAAGCAGCCGCTTTTCTCGCCCAGGCGGAGCTCGACCGCCCACACAAATAATGGTGGATTTCATCCATAACAATAAAGACTTATATGGTGTTGATGCGATTTGTAGGATTTTACCGATCGCAGCTTCAACCTATTACCGGACTCTAGATCTCTGCGATGAGAAGCATTGCTTCGCAAGGGGAACATCGAGCAAAGCGAGATTTACATGACTTGCATCATGCTGAGGAGATTAAACGAATTTGGAAAGAAAGTTCAGGTCGATACGGTGTACGTAAAGTCTGGCAAAAACTGAAACGTGAAGGCTATATTATTGCACGCTGTACTGTTGCTCGATTAATGAAAAAGCTAGGTATACAAGGTGTTTGGCGAGGTAAGAACAAACAAACCACCCGTAACCGAGATGACCAAAAACGGGCAGATGATTTAGTGAAACGTAATTTTACTGCTGATCATCCTGACCAACTGTGGGTCAGTGACTTTACGTATATTCAAACTCATTCAGGCTGGGTATATACCGCCTTTATTATTGATGTGTTCTCACGAGCAATTGTTGGCTGGAAAGTATCTACACGAATGAATACAGATAGGGTGCTCGATGCATTAGAGCAAGCATTGCATGATCGAGGCATGCCAAAGAATGTGATTCATCATTCCGACAGAGGTGTGCAATATCTTTCCATTCGCTATACCAATCGTTTAGAAGCAGCGAATTTACGAGCATCAGTCGGTACGACAGGTGATTCATACGATAATGCTTTGGCTGAAACGGTGAATGGCTTATACAAAACAGAGGTGATTGAATATTTAAAAGCAGATTGGCAAGGTTTAGCAGATGTACAACTTGCGACACTAAACTGGGTAGATTGGTTCAATAAAAAGCGTGTACACAGTGCACTGGGTTATGTATCGCCTTTTGAGTTTGAAGCAATGTACTATGATAAGATTAACCCGTTAGGTCAAGTGGCCTAACTTAAATAAAAAAGTCTCCGACGAACCCGGTACGGTTCAACTTGTGATTTGAATCTGCTGTTTTCAAAATCTGTCTTTCAGCTCGTTATGCAACAAAGCCGAACCGAATTAAAAATAGAAATGTAGTTGAGCTGGTGCTTGCTCATTTCTTTATTTTTAGTAATTGAGGTGAACATACTGTCAGTACATGGTAGTTATAAGTAACATGTAACTTTGTTCGCACAAAGATTTGAGTTATGCCAAGTGATGGATTGATTTGTACTTAAAATTTTAAGCTTATCCACTTGCTTTGCAAGCCACTACACTTTATTTACAATCCTATGTTGTGGAAGTAAGGGATCTTGTACTCGCCCAGTATGTTCAACTTGATTATATCTAAAGGACTATTAGGCATCAATCAAATCAATTTTCCAATTACTCGACTGAATCACCACATTTAAATCACGTAATTTAAGACTAATATCATCAGCTTGTTTTTGTAGTGATGAAACTGGAATAACTTTATGCCACTTTATTTCCCGCGTACTATAACGATCAGATTCACGAGATGTATTACTTATTGCTGCAGTTAGGGTTTTGTGCTGTTCTACAAATTCATCACGCAAAGTCAATAAAGCAAGTAAAGAACGACCATCATTTAATTTTGTTAAAGCATTAGTTTCATGAATTGCATAACTTAATTTTTGAAATTCTTGAATTAAAGCAAATACTTGTTTTAGTAGTTCATTTGGATCTTCAGATGGTTTATCACCATCTTGTACCAATACATTTGCATTGATACGTTGTTTTAGTGAAATAATTTTTTTTTGTTGATCACTTCGAAGTAAGAGAGCTTCTGCTAATTTCATTTTTCACCTATTAACCAATTAGAATTAAGTTTTAAGCAGCTAAGTAATTTTACAAATACTATATCCTCATTCTTTAAAAATCAAAAAAATTGATTTTTTATAATTTTCAGAGGTAGAAGTCTTATATTTTGTCATTAGTCGAAGCTCAGAATTAAGCTAAAGGCCTTTTTTCAGATGCAGAATCCTTTATCTGATCCTAGACAGTATTGTGGACATTCGATCCCTCTAAATTCTTACAATATTTTTGTTCAAAGGCTTCAGGACTTAACCAGCCATTTGCAGAATGTATTCTGATTCGATTGTAATAAATCTCGATATAGTCAAACAAGACAGCATTCGCTTCTTTTCGAGTGGCAAACACACTGCCATGGATTACATGACCTTTCAATGTATGAAAGAAGCTTTCAGTCACTGCATTGTCCCAACATGAGCAGTGTACTGCGCAAGACTGCGTGACATACTTTGAATACAGTTATTCGTCAATAATAGCGCTCTAAAAGCACGACTACAGTACTGACTGCCTTGGTCAGAATGAACCATAACTCCTGTTGAATAAGCTTTTCATGCGCCAAGGTTGGTCCGAAACCATGCAGTTGATCAGAAACAATATTGAGGCACTTGAGTCTGAGTTCTTCAGAAAGCCTGGAATTGCTGGTTTGGCCACGACCCGTATGGGCTAATGCAGCTGGACCTTGAACTTTGTATTTCTGCAGTAAGCGTCTGACCTGACATTCTGAAATATGAAGTAGAAGTAGCTGAGCAGCCTGGGATTGAGTTATGCGTTGATCGCAGATTTCCTGCAAAACCGACAATCGTTTAAGTTCTTTATCCGACATAGTGATCAGCATCTATATTTTATATCCCGTCCATGGTGATAAAAACCATCATAAACCAGACATTTTTATTGGTGAGAATATAGACACTTTAAATGGGTTCTAACAAGTCGACTTCGCATAACAACCATTATGTTAAATGGAGATTTATTTCAAACATTATTCAACTAAAATATGCCTAAAAAATTAGATATTTTTCAAACTTTGGTTTGAAAAATCCATTTAAAATTAATTAAGCTGTTGTAATTTTTCATATAAATAATCAATAAATAATCTAACTCTCTTAGGTATATAATTTTTTTTGTAATAGACAGCATGGATTTTTTGCTCATGAATTTTTATTTCATCTTCAAATAAAGCAATTAATTTACCTTCGTTTATATCCTTTAAAATTAAAAATTCAGAGAGACAAGCGATTCCTACGCCTTGTAAAGCAAGTTGACGAACACTTTCGCCATTAGAAGCTGTAATAGATGGTGAAGTTTTATATAGTTGATCATTTATATAAATTGGCCAATTATTTAAATGCAAAGGATGGCTAAATCCTAATAATCTATGTTGATTTAACTCAATAATAGATTTTGGTAAGTTATTTTTTTTGAGATATTCAGCGCTAGCAACGATATACAAACGACTTTTATATAATAATTTTGCATAGAGACTTGAATCTTCTAGATCACCAAATCGTATAGCAACATCTATTTTATGCTCTAATAAATCAATTACATGATCATGACTAGTTAGTTCAATACTGATCTTTGGATATCGTTCTATAAACTCTGGTATTAATGGAATAATTACATGCAATACAAACGGTGTTGCTGAATCTATTTTAATTAAGCCTGTAGGTTCAGTACCTGGATTAATTAACAACTCTTCAGCTTCATTCAAATCAGAAAGTAATTTTCTTGCTCTTTCTAAAAAAATTTTTCCATCATAGGTAAGGTTAAGGCTACGGGTTGTACGTTCGATTAATTTAACATTTAATTTTTTTTCGAGGCGTTGTAATGTGCGACTGATAGCAGATGTTGTTTGATTTAATTGTTCTGCTGTTTTCACTATAGAGCCACAATCAGCGATCGTAACAAATACTAAAAGTTCATCAAATGTAGATTTCATATCTAAGTAAATCATTAATAAAAAATAATTTTTAATTATATATCAATTTTAATTATTAACAATTAATCAATAATGTTTTGTTAATAATTGCATTTATGTTGATGGATCTTAAATTTATATTGTACTTCTCTATTTAATTTGGGATGAAGATGAATAATATTTTAATTATCAATGGTGCTAAAACTTTTGCCCATTCTAATGGTGAATTGAATGATACCTTGACAATTTTAGCAGAAGAAGTATTAACCGAATTAGGTCATAAAGTTAAAGTTACGCGTGCTGATAGTGCTTTTGATCCAAAAGAGGAGGTAAAAAAATATCTTTGGGCTGATGCTATTATTTATCAAATGCCAGGCTGGTGGATGGGTGCACCATGGACAGTAAAAAAATATATTGATGATGTATTTACTGAAGGTCATGGTCATATATACGCAAATGATGGTCGTTCACGTTCGGATACTTCTAAAAAATATGGTTCGGGAGGTTTAATGCATGGCAAAAAATTTATGCTGTCATTAACTTGGAATGCACCTGCTGAAGCATTCACTGATCCAAAACAATTTTTTGAGGGGAGAGGTGTAGATGGGGTTTATTTGCCTTTTCGAAAAGCCAATGAGTTTCTTGGTATGCAAAGCATGTCAACATTTATTGCTCATGACGTCATCAAAGCACCAAACGTACCACAAATAAAAGATGACTATCGCCAACATTTGATCCGTAATTTTCCTGCATCAGTGATATAGAGGTAAATGATGTTAACAATTATTGCTGAAATTAAAATAGAACCCGGTTCAGAGCATCTGCAACATGTAATCAATTCATTCAAGGAGATCACACCAACAGTGCTTGAAGAAGATGGTTGTTTTGGTTACGAATTACTTATTAATCATGAGAGTCATGCGTCTTATCAGGCGCCATTGAAAAATACAGTCGTTATGTTGGAAAAATGGAAAAGTATCAAGCATTTAGATTCCCACCTTGCAACCGTACATATGCAAGAACATCACTTTAAGATAAAAGATGATGTTCTTGGTGTTGATATCCGAATTTTAGAGAATGGATTTTAATCAAATTATTATATTCATTTATGAGTTTCTCTAAAATTAACATAATACACGTTATACGAATCTAAAATGTTAGAACCCATTTAAAGTGTCTATATTCTCACCAATAAAAATGTCGGTGGTGTATCAAAAAGTATGCTAAAAAAAAGCAGGTTGAATTTTGATAAAATAGAGAAATGCAAATAACTCTAGAAATCAAATGTCCAACCTGCCTCAGTGACAGTATAAAGAAAAATGGCATCAAAGTAGATGGGAAACAAAACTACCAATGCAAAGACTGCAAACGTCAGTTTATTGGTGACCATGCTCTGAGCTATCTAGGATGTAATTCTGGCATTACTCGTAAAATATTACAGTTAATGGTCAGAGGCAGCGGTATACGAGATATCGCTGAAGTTGAGCGCATTAGTATCGGTAAAGTCTTACGGACTTTAACTGAATCGGCCTATCAAATTCAGCCTAAACAAAGTCATTATGAATCTCTCGAAGTAGATGAATTCTGGACTTTTGTTGGAAATAAAAATAATAAACAATGGCTTATTTACGCCTACCATCGAGAAACAGGTGAGATTGTTGCTTATGTTTGGGGTAAGAGAGATTTAGCTACAGTCCAAAGGTTGAAGACAAAGCTTAAACAATTAGGTATTCACTACACCCGAATTGCAAGTGATCATTGGGATAGTTTCATCACTGCTTTTAAAAACTGCAAGCAAAGTATTGGTAAGTTTTTTACTGTAGGAATTGAAGGTAATAATTGCAAAATAAGGCATCGAATAAGGCGTGGTTTTAGAAGAAGTTGTAATTTCTCCAAAAAGCTTGAAAACCATTTTAAAGCCTTCGACTTAACCTTCTTTTACATCAATAATGGCTTCATTTAATGTCAGCATACTTTTTAAAACACCACCAAAAACTCTACTATAGCATTTTACAAGTCAATCTCTTGCTTAAAACCCTACTTATTCCATGGAATAAAAGCAGACAAGATAAAGATCAGCCTTGTTCCAAAAGCTGTTTCAGTACAATCACATGGTTATAATCTATGCTCTTGGCTGCAGTAATTAAAGTGACTTGTTCCTGCTCAGCGATCTTCCGAATTTGCTGCAATGTCTTGGCTTGCTGAACAAGTTCCGCTGTATAGCGCTGTTGAAATATCTCCCAATGTTCAGGATCCTGCGCGTACCATTTGCGCAGTTCAGTCGAGGGCGTGATTTCCTTGGGCCACATATCAATTTGAGCATCCTGCTTTTTGATGCCTCTGGGCCAAAGTCGATCGACCAGAATCCGTTTACCATCTGACGCTAAAACTTCGGCATAGGCACGCTTGATTTGAATTTGCATGGGTCATCTATTTATTGATCTGGAATTTCGGCATTGACCAATAAAGTCAGCAATTGCAAGGATTCCTGCCATCCCAGATAACAGGCCTCTGCCGGAATCACATCTGGAATACCCGATTGGGTGATATGCACTTCCGTGCCCACAAAAACCGGGTGGAGCTGAATCGTGACGTCAATTTGACCGGGTAAGTTTGGGTCGTCGAACTGGTCGGTATAGCGCAACAACTGGTTAGGCATAATTTCATGATAGGTTCCGCCAAAAGACTGGCTGGTACCGGTGGTAAAATTGCTAAAGGACATTTTATAGCTGCCTCCCACTTTCGCATCAAGATGATGGACTTTGGCGGTAAAACCATGCGGCGCCATCCATTTCACCAAGGCATCAGGATCTGTAAAGGCTCTAAACACCCGTTCTGGGGGTGCAGTGAATACACGGTGAAGTTTGACTGTACTGGGCATTTGTTTTTCTCACTTTTTGTTGTTTTGTGTGCTTAAGTCTACTGCTGTTGATTCCTGGCTCTGTATGGCTTTGGTATGACATTCAGAGTGGATTTTCACTGCATTTAGCTCTACTGAAAAATGCTCAACAGCTTCCAGAATATTTCTACATTAAAAACAGCTGTGCTCAAGCAGATAGCTTTAATTTAATTCTGGCATCCGAACATAAACCCCTTAATCCGGCATGTCATCAATCTGATGCGGTTCTGTACGCGGCTGGGTATTCATGCGATGCCTAAAAGACGATGAACGTTCATATGCCTGCATACGCACCCGCATAATGGAACCCAATGGCTGATGTTCTGTCACGCCATGCCAAGGGTTAAAAGACAGCACGTCATCGGAATACACCCGACGTGCCGGACTGAAAGTATCCTGTTGGGGAAAGTGCAAATGACCAATGACCTGATGCGGTGATTCCTGTTCTTTCCACAGCACAGCCGCATCCTCGACGGGCATAGTCCTCAAATCGGTACATAGCTGCGCACGAATCACATAATCTGCCGTATACTTCTGAAAGAAATCCCGGACGATGTCACGAATAGCGGAATCATCATTGATTTGCATCTGGATACCGGTGAGTTTCTTCACCGAGTCAGATTCGGGTGCGACACTGATTTTGGCAATATAATCGCCATAACGAAGCGCTGCCATACTATGATAGGTTTCGCCCAATACATGATGCTGGCTACGCGCCAGACCTTTTAAGCTTGCAGGTGCGGGAAAGCCTGCGCGATTTACCAGATAATCTACGCCGCGCATCACCTGACGCAAGCTACGCATAACCGGTTCAGGCGCCTGTTCTGCTTCCGTAATAAAAGGCAGCATTTGCTTATATTTACGCACTGTTCCAAAAGTCAGCACCGGAATATTGACCATCAGAAAATCCTGATGATGACCATCGCTTGGATCATTCGGCAATAAGCGCTGTCCCGGCACATTTAAAATTTTAAGGGCGAAACCATGCGGAGCCGGAGTTTTATCGCTATGCAGATCGCCGGGCGCAGCCGATAGACGTACCATCACGTCATAATAGCCCGGATGAGCAAAAATCCCTTGAGCCAAATGAGCCGGCAAATTTTCAGGAACGGTCAAAATGCCTTTTAAGAAACCATGGGATTTTGCATGTGCATCACGAACCGCATGACGGTGCCGGTCAAAAACCTGGTTATTGGTCTGTGCCATCTGTTCTGTAATATGCAGAATATCCTCTTCTTCATTTTCCTGTTTTTGCTCTACTTCGGGACGATAGTTCACATAATTCGCACTCATACTTGCTTCCTTTTGATTTTTTGAATATGGATCAATTGCACTGAATTTTTTGTATTAATCTAACAAGGAGTTCGCTTTACAAGTTAATTCATTGGTTAATGCTTTGAGGGTCTTTGGTAAATACGACATGCAGACCGAGTCAAAGACCGATGAGGTGAAAAAATAGAGCACGTCAAAAATTGAAAAGTGATTTAACTTTGCAAGTTTCATGCTTATGCTTCGTCGGGAGATCCAGCTCATTTTCCAGGAAGATGAGTTTTGTTTTCGCTTTTAGCCTTTTTTTAGCTTAAAAAATCCTGAAGAGAGCCACCCTTGGCTTGTTGTAACTTGGCAATTTCCTCTAGCTTTTGGGTTTGCGCCTTGTCACTCGTCAGTGTCTGAATTAAATCGTCTGCAAGCTGGTTTAATAACACCAGATCATCTTCGCTCATCTGCCGAATTTGCTTATCCAGAACACAAAAGCTGCCTAACACCAGACCTTGTTTAGTACGTAAAGGTACACCGGCATAAAATTTGATTTTATTTCTGTTTAACTCCGGGTTATGGGTAAAACGCGGATCTCGGTCTATATCCTCAATAATCAGTGCTTCATTCTGATGAACCAGATGGGTACAAATGGATTCTTCCCGGGGAATGCGTGCCTCTATCGGATTTTGATTTTCATCTGCCAGCGGGCTGGCTGGGGTATTCACCCATTTTTCATCAACCAGGGAAATTTGCGCATATTTCACGTTAAATGCCTGGCAGGCTTCTTCAATATACTGCTGATAAATCAGTAAAGTTTCAGGTTGAAGCAATTGCAGTTCATGCAAGGCCGCCAAACGTTCCGGTTCATTTTCCGCAAGCAATTCACGTGCAGGATTTTTACCTTGTTGTAGCATCAGCGCATCAATGCTCAGCATCAATTCATTCACCGTGGATACCACGGCATCCGGTTGAAAACGGTTTTGAATCTCGTCCCGCAATTCATCGCTGACATTGCCCCAGGTGGCAAAAATAATTTTAATATTCGGCAGACGTTTACGGATGCGATGATTCAACAAGCGAATTTGTGCCAAAGGCTGCCGATAAAACATGGAAATGCAAAGCATCTGAGTATTTTCTGGCAAGGATTCAAGCACATCCATTTTTGATTGAATCAGTACTTCATTATGGCTTTGCGCGGCAATTTTTCTTAAGTTTAAACCATGGGCCAACATGGAAGATGCCCATACATCAATTTCCCAACGCGCCCCCAAGCACACCACTTGCGCAGGACCAGCTGTATTTGGAGCTGGGTACTTTTGCTGGAAATCATGATTAAACAACTTTAAGCCCTGATGCATTCTTAAACGGTGCTCGGCACTGGCTTCGGTACTATGTCCTTGCGAAAACAAACGAATGGCGGGAATGGCAACGTCGTCATAAAAGGCATTGACCTTACGAACGACGACTTCCTCACTGGGCTTTTTCGGCAATTTCTGTTGAATATAATCCTGGGCAACTTCAAGGGCATCCTCTACTTCATCGGCAACCAGGCGCTGGTAAAAGCGTTCCGGTGGCGTCAGTACCGGTTCGCTACCAATCAGGGTTTTGATAAATCCCAATGCCGGAATATAGTGAGCCAATACCAATAAACACGCCGTCAATGGCGTCGAGAGAATCAGTCCAGCAGCCCCCATAGCGTAGTCCAGAATGTCGCCGCAAGAATAATCGCCAAAGTGGAAAGACCGGTACTTTCGCCATACAACCACGGTTCAATCACATTGTTACTAATCAGCTCGAGTAACAGAATCAGCCCAATGGTCCAGAGCACCATATTCCAGCCCGGATCAACCGCAAATGCCAAGGTAATGGGAAATAAGGCCGAGATCATGGGCCCGACATAGGGTAAAAAGCGCATTCCGATCGCGACAATTCCCCACATAATCGCAGCAGGCACACCAATCAGCCATAAGCCCACCGCCATGGGAATACCGAAAGTGACATTCACCAACAACTGCATCCGCAAATAGGTTCCAATCCGGTCTGCGGCATCATCCAGTGCATCTGTACCGACGTTTAAATTGCCGCCCAGCAATTTCAACAAACGGTCATGCAAGTCTTTGCGACTGAGTAAAATCAGTACCACAAACAGAAAAACAATCCCGACTGTGGCCAAGGGATGAAAGATCCTCGCGCCCCACTGCATTGCCGTTTCAGTGGTACTGGCTTGCTGCCCAACCACCTGCACCTGCTGCACCCCCTGGGTTTGTTCAACTGGAGTCACGTCCTATATCGAACTTTCTACCGTATCAATGGTCGTGATGGCGCCGTCCCATACACTCGGCCCAGAAGTAAAACTTTTGGTGGTGTTTCAAAAAGTATGCTGAAAAAAAGCAGGTTGGATTTTGATAAAATAGAGAAATGCGAATAACTCTAGAAATCAAGTGTCCAGCCTGCCTAAGTGACAGTATAAAGAAAAATGGCACAAAAGTAGATGGTAAGCAAAATTACCAATGTAAAATATGCAGACGTCAATTTATTGGTGATCATGCTCTCAGTTATCAAGGCTGTCACTCAGGTATCAAAACCAAAATATTACACCTCATGGTGCGAGGCAGTGGTGTCAGGGATATAGCAGAAATTGAAAGAGTAAGTATCGGTAAAGTTCTACGGACACTTAGCCAATCAAAATATCAACTTCGAGCACAGCAAAGTCATTATGAAACCCTTGAAGTAGATGAGTTTTGGACTTTTGTTGGTCATAAGCAAAATAAACAATGGCTAATTTATGCCTATCATCGAGAAACAGGTGAAATTGTTGCTTATGTATGGGGTAACCGAGATTTAGCCACTGCAAAACGACTTAAATTAAAATTGAAGCAGTTAGGTGTAAGCTATACATGTATATCAAGTGACCATTGGGATAGCTTTGTTACGACCTTTAAAGAATGCAAACAGTTGATTGGTAAATTTTTCACTGTGGGTATAGAAGGCAATAATTGTCGATTACGGCATCGAATCAGGCGAGGCTTTAGGAGAAGCTGCAACTTCTCCAAAAAGCTTGAAAATCATTTCAAAGCCTTTGATTTAGTGTTCTTTTATATCAATAATGGATTCGTTTAATGCCAGCATACTTTTTGAAACACCACCAAAATGTCTAGTTTATGATGGTTTTCACCATCATGGACTGGATATAAATATAGATGCTGATCACTATGTCTGACAAAGAAATTCAACGTCTTGCAGTTCTGCAAGACGTTCGAGATCATCGTATTACACAAGTCCGTGCTGCTGAAATCCTTAATCTTTCAACCCGTCAAATTACCCGGTTATTACAGAAGCTCAATCAAGATGGTGTTTCAAGTATGGCGCATGCCAGTCGTGGTCAACCGGGCCATCATCGCCATGACGATTTATTAAAATCAAAATGTCTTTCCATTATTTCTGAACATCTGCTGGGATTTGGACCTACCTTGGCCCATGAGAAGCTCAGCAGCATGTTTGACCTGAATATCCCGGTAGAAACGCTTCGGCGCTGGATGACTGCAAATGACCTCTGGATTCCACGATCCAAGCGCCTTAAACGTCCATATCAGCCACGTTATAACCGGGATTGCTTCGGTGAGCTAATCCAGATTGATGGCTCATATCATGACTGGTTCGAAGGACGCGCTGCTAAGTGCTGCTTGCTGGTTTATATCGATGATGCCACTGGAAAGCTGTTGCATCTGCGCTTCTGTGAGGCGGAAACGACCTTCGACTATATGCTTTCAACCCGAGCCTACATTGAACAATACGGTAAGCCTCTGGCCTTTTATAGCGATATAATTTTCAAATGAAGAAGCCTACACACAAAATCTACCGCACAACCAATTGGCCCGCATATAACCGAGCACTCATGAGTCGCGGAAATATTGCCATTTGGTTTGATCCTGCTACGCAATGGTATGCGCCATCAAAAGGCAAACAAGGGCGAAATCAAACCTACTCCGACGCAGCCATCCAATGCTGCTTAATGATTAAATCCTTATTCCGTCTGTCTTTACGTATGGTTACTGGCTTTGTGCAAAGTCTGATTAAACTTTGCGGCTGAGCAGCCCCGAATATCAGTGATATTCGTACAGTACGCTTTGTAGAAGACAAAAGCATATTGATATTGCAATCAGCTACCAAAAAAGTAGCGATGGGCTGCATCTACTCATGGACTCTACAGGCATGAAGTTTCTAGGTGAGGTCGAATGGAAGCGCAAGAAACATGGACCTGAATATCGTCGCCAATGGCGTAAACTACATATTGGTATAGATGCCAAAACCCTGCAAATACGAGCAGTTCAGCTTACAACCAATAATGTCAGTGATTCACAGGTGCTTGGTGATTTACTTAATCAGATTCCACAAGATGAGCGGATTGACTCTGTTTATACCGATGGAGCTTATGACACCAAGCAATGCCGTCAGGTCATTGCAGATCGGCAAGGGCATGCGGTGATTCCACCTAGAAAAAATGCGAAACCATGGAAAGATACAAAGAGTAGCTCGCTAGAACGAAATGAATTACTTCGAACAGTTAAACGTTTAGGCAGGACACTATGGAAAAAATGGTCAGGCTATCATCGGCGAAGTTGGTTGAAACTAAGATGCACTGCATTAAATTATTAGGAGATAAACTCAGCGCAAGGAGTTTTGATAGCCAAGTGAATGAAATTCATGCACGTGTAGCAGTCCTCAACAGATTTACGGAATCAGGTCGACCATTTACCCAAGTTACGCCTTAAATTTGGCTCAATTAGGGGCGCTTTGCATTTCAAATCTTTGTGCAACAAAGCCCTTTGAAAGCGTAAAACTTTCATTGAGAACAACAATGGGTATAGACAGGGACAGTACGAGTTGAGGTGAAACAATAATATTAGTTGTTTTTTAGTTGAACCTTTTTTTGTCAATCGAATTGTTTTTAGTTCAAACATGATGAAGTTTATGAATTAAAATTTAATTCAACATATCATATTTATCTAATAGGACTTACGCATTGACGGATTCAAAAAAGTATTAAAATACTTTATAAAGTATCTGTGATCAGACGAATTAAACATGCTTCTACAGCAACTTGTACATTACCCATTTATATGGGCTTTCTCATGACAGAACCGAACTCTATTAGCTGCACACAACTTGCCGAGACTTATAATATCTCGCATGATAGTGTAAATCGCTTTCTAGAGCGTGAAGACTACACACCTCACGACCTATATCAAGAATCAATTCAACATATTGATAATAATAAACTTATAGTCAGCATTGATGATACTGTTTTAGATAAACCATATAGTCAACATATGGACTTGGTTAGCTATTTTTGGTCAGGCAAACACCATCGATCCGTCAAGGGTATTAATCTCATTACCTTGTATGCGACAGATCAAAATGGTCAAAATATTCCAATTAATTTCCGAATTTATGACAAATCTGAAAGTAAAACCAAGAATGATTACTTTATGGATATGTTAAGTGAAGTACTCAGTTGGGGGGCAAAGATTCAATTTATTACAGGTGATAGTTGGTATTCATCGACTGGAAATCTAAAAACCATAAGAAAATATGGTATTCGATTTATGTTTGGTATCGACTGTAACCGTAAGGTTTCCCCAGAAAAAGGACAATGGTTTCAACTGCGTTTATTGCCAGATTTCCATCAGGGTCAAGTGGTCTGGCTCAAAGATTTTGGCTTTGTACAATTATTTAAGACTCAGTTAAAAGAACAGCAGAGGTTTTATATTGTGCATCAAGATGAAGATGATTTATTGTCCTTTGAGGGTTTTCATGAATTGCATTCAAGTCATTGGAAAATAGAGCAATATCACCGGGTGATTAAACAGGTTTGTCATATTGAAAAGTTTCAAGTAAGACGATCTAAACTGATTTTGAATCATATTTTTTCAGCCTTGATGGCCTACGTTGAGATACAAAAGAACCAGTTTGAGCGGATCTTTGAAAATGTATATCGTTGGCAGAAGAAATTATTTAGACCAGTTATCAAAAACTTCATTGATGACTTTATTCTCGATAAAAATCATCTGCTACCACAGAGAATCTATAAATAATAGTGCGTAAGTCCTATCTAATTAAAGGATAGTACTTTAACTTATTGAAATCAGGTGAGTGTAAGGGATATATGAAGTTATTGTTTGGTATACTTCGCTTAACATAATCAATATTATACGAAATCAGTTTGTTAGAACCCATTTAAAGTGTCTATATTCTCACCAATAAAAATGTCTGGTTTATGATGGTTTTTATCACCATGGACTGGATATAAAATATAGATGCTGATCACTATGTCTGATAAAGAAATTCAACGTCTTGCAGTTCTGCAAGACGTTAGAGATCATCGTATTACCCAGGTCCGTGCTGCTGAAATCCTGAATCTTTCCACCCGTCAAATTACCCGGTTATTGCAGAAGCTCAATCAAGATGGTGTCTCAGGTATGGCACATGCCAGTCGTGGTCAACCGGGTCATCGTCGCCATGACGTCCTGTTAAAATCAGAATGTCTTTCCATTATTTCTGAACATTTACTTGGCTTTGGTCCTACATTGGCTCATGAGAAGCTCAGCAGCATGTTTGGCCTGCATATCCCGGTAGAAACGGTTCGTCGCTGGATGACTGCAAATGACCTCTGGATTCCTCGATCCAAGCGCCTGAAACGTCCGTATCAGCCTAGATATAACCGTGATTGCTTCGGTGAGCTGATCCAGATCGATGGCTCATATCATGACTGGTTTGAAGGTCGAGCTTCCAAATGCTGCTTGCTGGTTTATATCGATGACGCCACTGGAAAGCTGTTGCATCTGCGCTTTTGTGAGGCTGAAACGACCTTTGATTATGGCTTTGTTGCACAAAGATTTGAAATGCAAAGCGCCCCTAATTGAGCCAAATTTAAGGCGTAACTTGGGTAAGTGGTCGACCTAATTCCGTAAATCTGTTAAGGACTGCTACACGTGCATGGATCTCATTCACTTGGCTATCAAAACTCCTTGCACTGAGTTTATCTCCTAATAATTTGATGCAATGCATCTTAGTTTCAACGTAAGCGTCCGCTGAACACACCTTATGAATTCATCCTATAAGCCTTAATTTAGTCCCCACTTAAAAACAAGTGGGGACTAAAATTTATGACTACAAATCACCAGACATCCATCGCATCTCTTGCGAAAAAACGAAGAACATACAGTGCTGAATTTAAACAGCAGATCGTTCAGGCTTGTAAAGCACCGGACGTTTCAATTGCTTCGGTCGCTTTGCAACATGGATTGAATACAAATCTTGTATCCAAATGGATTCGCTTAATTGATGGTAAGCCAGGGAATGATCGCTCACCACTACCGAATAAACCTGCATTTATTGCCTTATCTTGCTCTACACCATTAGATCCTACTCCTACTGACATGTTAACGGTTCAAATTACTTTACCCCACTCAAAAGCAGAAATTGGCTTGAAATGGCAAGTATCAGAAATATCTGCTTTAGCAGAATTACTCAAGGCACTTGCAACATGATCCGCATTGATGAAATCTGGCTTTCTACCCAACCTCTGGATATGCGAGCAGGTATGGATACGACCATGGCTCAGGTGGTGAGAGCCTTTGGCTACATCAAACCGCATTGTGCTTACCTGTTCTGTAATAAACGTGGCCATCGCATGAAAGTGCTGGTACATGATGGATTGGGCATCTGGCTGTGTGCCCGGCGGCTGGAACAGGGCAAATTTCACTGGGCTCAAGTTCACCAAGGTGAAACCGTGGCCCTCAGCCCGGAACAGTTACAGGCACTGATCCAAGGTTTGCCCTGGCAGCGCATTGGACGACAGCAGGTGGTGACGATGCTTTAAACCAGGCTCGACCATTCTGCTATTCTCCAAACGTTCTATTTCATTCTTCTCATGACCTCAGGCATACTGCGGTCATGAATACGCTGCCTGATTTAAGCCAACTGACCCATGAACAACTGCTGGAATTCACCAGGCAGTTGGCGCTGCAGCATCAGTCTCTAGCACAATCAAACCAACAATTGGATGCCAAAGTTCAACATCTTTCTATTCTCAATCAAAAATACGAGCATGAACTGGCGCTGTTTAAAAAGCACAAATTCGCCCAAAAGAATGAACACTTAACGGCAAAACAAATCCATCTGTGGGATGAAGCGGTTGAAGAAGATATTGCCGCGGTTGATCTAGAACTGGAACGGCTAAATGCAGATAAAACCAATGCAGCGACACAGAAAGCCAAAACCAATAAACCTAAACGTCGACCACTGCCAGATCATCTACACACCATCCGTATTGAGCATGAACCTGCATCAACCCAATGTGCTTGTGGCTGCCAACTCCGTCGTATCGGCGAAGATGTCAGTGAAAAACTGCATTTCAGACCGGCACAGTTCTATAAGGAACAGCATGTGCGTGGTAAATGGGTCTGTGATCAGTGTGACACTCTAACTCAGCAAGCGATGCCCGCCTATGTGATTGATAAAGGCATTGCTTCACCTGAATTGCTCAGCCATGTGCTGGTATCGAAGTATGCCGATCATTTGCCGCTGTACCGTCAGCGCCTGATCTATCAGCGGGCTGGCATTGATCTGTCCAGATCCACTTTATCTGACTGGATAGGTCGCTGCGGTGTAGAACTGGAACCTCTGGCCAATGCCTTAAAAGAGGTGGTGCTGCAACAGCGGGTGCTGCATGCAGATGAAACACCGGTCACCATCATGCGGATGGGTGAGAATAATAAAAAACCGAAGAAAGGTTATGTCTGGGCCTATGCCACCACACAGTATAATCCAGTTCAGGCGGTGATCTATGACTTTCAGGATAGTCGTTCAGGCCAGCATGCTGAAGAGTTCTTGAAAGGCTGGCAGGGCTATCTAGTCTGTGATGATTACAGTGGTTATAAAGCACGTTTTAAATCAGGCCAGGTGATTGAGGTGGGCTGCATGGCCCATGCACGTCGTAAATTCCATGAACTGCATGTGACCGGGAAAAGTCAGGTCGCTGAACAGGCATTAGTGCTGATTCAGAAACTGTATGGGATAGAAGCAGAACTCAGGAAAAAGACCGATAGTACAGCGGAAGACCGCCGCGAATACCGGCAACAGCATAGTCAACCGGTGATGCAACAACTGTATGAATGGCTCAACCAACATCATCTGACGGTGCCATCGAGTTCTCCCACCGCCAAGGCGATCAATTACACTCTGAAGCGTTGGCCAGCTTTAAGCCGCTATTTGGATGATGGCAATCTACCGATTTGCAATAATTGGGTAGAGAATCAAATGCGACCTTGGGCCTTAGGACGCAAGAACTGGCTGTTTGCTGGCTCGCTGCGCAGTGGTCAGCGAGCGGCGAATATCATGACTTTAATCCAGTCAGCAAAGCTGAATGGCTTGGATCCGTATGCCTATTTAAGTGATGTGCTGAAAAGGTTACCGACACATAAAGTGAGCCAAATAGAAGAATTGCTGCCGCACCGCTGGAAACCCGACCAAAATTAAAAAATAGCTATGGGGTTCAGCGCACGCTTACGTTTCAACCAAACTTCGCCGATGATAGCCTGACCATTTTTTCCATAGTGTCCTGCCTAAACGTTTAATTGTTCGAAGTAAGTCATTTCGCTCTAGCGAGCTACTCTTTGTATCTTTCCATGGTTTCGCATTTTTTCTAGGTGGAATCACCGCATGCGCTTGCCGATCTGCAATGACCTGACGGCATTGCTTGGTGTCATAAGCTCCATCGGTATAAACAGAGTTAATCTGCTCATCTTGTGGAATCTGATTAAGTAAATCACCAAGCACCTGTGAATCACTGACATTATTGGTTGTAAGCTGAACTGCTCGTATTTGTAGGGTTTTAGCATCTATACCAATATGAAGTTTACGCCATTGGCGACGATATTCAGGTCCATGTTTCTTGCGTTTCCATTCGCCCTCACCTAGAAACTTCATGCCTGTAGAGTCCAT
>NZ_CP051210.1:0-63543 GCF_012516415.1 Acinetobacter sp. NEB149 | reverse complement strand
GGTACAATCCTGATATGAGTAATAGCATTGTTTTCAAGACTTTCGACAAGCATAGACTCATTTATCGTTGTGTCAGTTAATAAAAGCATCAAATAAACCTTTGATATTTATAAAAATTTACTAACTTAAAAGTTAGAAATATCATTTCCTTTGTTCGTATTAAAAGTAATCTCATGATGAAATTAAATTAATAGCGAAATGTTTTTGAGAATATATTTGAACAAAAAGAATATTTTGTTTGGTTGAAATATAAACATTTAATTGTTCGATTAAAAGATATGTTTACACTTTATTACAAACAGCAAATTACTGTTTTTAATATCCGATTTACCAATAATTATTTAACTTAAGTTGATATTTTACATAAATTTTTTGATGGTGATATGCTGTGTAAAATTTTTGGGAACAGTTGTTATGATTACCACATTAAAAGAGATTGGAAGAATATTAGCCATCCTAGATGATGCTGTTTGGTTGAATAACGCCAAAAAAGAAATTCTAGATGTTTCTCTTTTTTGGAGTGTCTATCAACATGCTTTTGAACTGATCCTGACTAGCAATATTGTGCTTCCCAGTGATGAGCGAAGATTGCGTAGAATCAAGACTGTTGTGTCTAAAAACAAATTTTGGCAAGCAGATCTCAAAAAATGCAAAGAGATGTACTTATCTGGCCAGTTTACTGCTGCTGATCTCTATCACGTAATTGAAGGGTATAACGAAGAAGCTGAATATATCTTTATTGCCAACCATTTTTCTGCTTTTAAGGAAGAAGCTAATTTATCCTCTGCTGAAATTGCCAAGGTTATGAAAATAAATAAAAACAGTGTCTTATCATGGATAGGGCATAAGAGAAATATGCCAAAGCAGGCTTACAAAGATGCACAGAAAATTTTTAAAAATTTTCGTTAACGAAAAAAATCCACAAAATGTAGGCTATGAAAAAATAGCCTACATAATTTTACAAAAACACAATGTAACACTCTATTGTAATACTTTGATGCTTTTAATATAATATTTTTGAAGGGTAAATATGAGTGTTTAATTCAAACAATTATAAAAAAACACTTGTATAAATAATCGATTAACTTTTATTTTCAGTCAAAAAGGTAGCGAGAGCTACAGGAGTAATTATGGTAACTTTAGCAACAAGAAAGCATGAAGAATTGACTTCACTGACCGGTTATAGTGACGATTTGGAAGCCAAGATTCAAACTCTAAATAATGGTGATTGCCCTGTTAAAGGACTTTTCACTCTTTCCTATGAGCAGCATGTTTTCAGCATGGCTGATATTTCTGAGGACTATAAAGGTGGGCAATGGACATTAAACCAGGGGATTTGGCTACTCAATGATGATATGAGTTTTGTTGTAGGTAATCCTAATGCAATGAGGGATGAGATACTGAACACTAAATCTTTCAGTATGTTCTGTTCAATTGCTGCTCTTAATGCCCTTGCCTGGAGCTACCACAAGAAAAAATTTTCTAACTTAGCCAACTTAGCTATTTATGCCTATCATCGAGCTTATACACAGCTTGAATATGAGAACGATGCCCAGGCAGATGTTATTAGATCTTTATTGGATTGATATTTAGATTGGGCTGGCTATTTGTCAGCCCAATATGTTACTTGGAGCTAAAATGGCTAGAAAATCTATATATCCTAACGCTATCACAGCTGAACAGTGGGAAGAGTTAGAACCTTATCTGACTTCGATGTTGGATAGGACGAAAGAGTATTGCAAATTAGTTTTAGTGGATGGCATATCTGTTGCTGATGTGGCTAATAAATATTCTTTACAACGACAGGTTGTAAATAAAACCGTTTCAAAGGTTTATAGCATTTTTACTAAGAAAAATGCAGGTAAAAAAGATTGGGTAAAAGTGACGGTTTTTGTACCTAAGCAGATTGCTCAAGAAATTTTGGAAATTGAAAAACGGGAAAAAAAATTAGTAGGATTGGATAATTTAATGTAATACTCTATTGAAATATTTTAATTTTTATCTACAATTGATTTTAGGTAGCGAGAGCTATACAGAGAGAATATTATGAATCTTGACGAACCAAAAAAAAGTACAGTAGCGTTGGCTGTAGCCAATCAAAAAGGTGGCGTTGGCAAGACAGTTTTAGCAAGTAACATTGCTATTTTTGCTGAAAGTGATTATCGAGTTATTGTAATTGACTTAGATCCACAAATGAATGCTTCAAAAGTTTTTGAACGCAGAGGTTATGACCAATACTCTACTTTTGATCTTTTTCAAAGCGAGCTAGATTTTTCAGAAATGGCGTTGGATAAAAATCATGTGATTTTTAAAGCTTCACCTGATCTCTTAAATTTGCAAGATTTGGATTTGGATATATTTGCAAAAAACATTCAAAACTTAAAACTACAACACGAAAATATATTTATAGTATTTGATACACCCCCAGTTGCTGGTGCACTTCAGATTATTTCTTTGATTTGTGGTGATTATTTAATTTCACCAATAGAAATGAAAGAGTTTTCGATTGATGGTGTTTCTCAAATTATTAATACTTTTCAGAATGTTAAGGCTGAGCATAACCCAGGGCTGCAATTTTTAGGTATGGTTGCGAGCCGTGTGAAACGTGGTAGCCCTTTGCAAGTTGAGATTTTAAGTTCTCTGAAAGAAAACTATGAGAACATGCTATTTAGTTCGGAAATCTTTGAAAGACAAGTGATTGATGAAGCTGTCACTAGCGGAAAAGCAGTCTGGGAGTTGTCTAAAGCAAAAGATACGGGAAAACTAATGAAGCAGTTGCTCAGTGAGGTTTTCGGAAAAATAGAGAGTATGCAGTAATTTGTGGAGTGGTAATTATGACTAAGGAAAACAAACCATTGCAGGAAAGAAAATCAAGTACAGCACTTGGTAGCCTGAGTGGTGCTAATTTCGGGAATTTAGTCGGGAAAAAAGCATCATCTAATGCCAAAAAAGAAAATCTTCTGATCAAAATGGATTTAATTGAAGAAGACCCTTTAAACGTGCGCACTATCTTTAATGAGTTGCAACTTGAACAGCTAGCCGAGTCGATTAAAGAAAACGGTGTTCTTACTCCTATTTCAGTTCGTGATAATCCCGAAAAACCTGGCCACTACATTATTAATAATGGTGCAAGACGTTTTAGAGCTTCACAGATAGCCCAACAAGATACAATTCCTGCTTTTATTGATAATGGCCACGATGAATTGAATCAAATGATTGATAATATTCAACGTGAAGATTTATCAATTATTGAAATTGCTGAAAAAATTAAAAAGCTTTTAGCGCCTGGTGATCTAACAAAATCTGCTTTGGCTAAACGTGCAGGTAAGCCGCCAGCTTGGATTTCTAAACACCTAAATGCTCTTCAGATGCCACCACGACTCAAGCTACTTTATGATTTAGGCCAATGTAATGATTTGGAAGCGATTAACACTATTGTTAACCGTTGGGATGATCATGGTGCAGAGATTCAAAAGTGGTTAGAGACTTTTGAGGGTACAAGTAAGCTACTCACTCAGGCAGGAGTGCGTAAGTTCTTTAAATCTCTTGATGAAAAACAAGAAAAGCAGCAGAAAGAAAAAGAGCTTTCCGCTAGCCAAATTGATATTGAAGAAGAGATTCAAACTAAGATCCAGGCCGATGAAGATGATAGTCAAAATTGGTCTGCATCAACTGCTGATAGGAAAGCTGATTTTGTAGCATCTACGAAAGAGCAAGAAAGAGATTCTATTGGTACAAATGAATCTGTTAGCCCACAGTGCTTTAATGAAGATCTAAGCGTTGAAAATACACAACTTGGTGGAAGTGGTGCGCCTACATCTATTCAGGCTGTAGAAGTCGATTTTACAGGCCATAACTCAACGATTGAAAAGGCATCTAAAGTTCTATCCGTATTGAAGAATATTGATGAATTGCAGCCTATCTTGAAAGATGAAAACCGTTATATTTCTCTTAAGGTATCCTTGCTGAAAGGTACAGATGATGAAAGCCGAAAACAGCAATCTAAAGTAGTGAGTAAGTTGTTGGCTCATCTGGAAGATCTACGCAAAGAGTTTCCTACGCTTGATCTAGATATAAGCTTCTAATTTTTCGTTAACGAAAATAGGGTTGTAGAAATACAGCCCTTTTTTGTTGTTTAATGTAATCTTTTATTGTAACCCTTAATTGTTATTAATATACTGATTTTGTTGACTAAAGGTAGCGAAAGCTATGGGAAATATGAAATGAAAATGAAAGACTTAATTCTCGGTTTATTGGCAATACCTGTTTTAATTCCAATCATGATTATCGCTTCTATCCAGGATAAAAAAACTTTTGATAGAGAGCTAAAGGATCAAAAATTAAAAGCTCAAAAAAGCCATAAGGCGACAGTAATTGAGAAAATTCCAAGTTGATAACAGCCGTTTTTAAGCACATACAAAAGCTAGAAAAATGAAAAGGGATCTTTAGAAGACCCCTTTTTTTAACTCATTATGAAAATTCCTATATTAATCACTGTTAAGCAAGCTAAAAAAATACCTAGATATAACAAGGTGTTTATTTGTTTTTCATGGCTTACTTTTCCTTTTTGGAGGATTGGAGTGATAGAGTTTTTAACTTGTAGATCCAAATTAGCCACTTCTTTTTGGAGTTTTTCAATTTGCTTTTGAAAAATTTCCTTTACTTCAGATTCAATATAGCGTCCTGAATGTGTAATCAAATTTTCTGCTAGCTGTTTAGCCACAGTAATAGATTGAGTATTCACCTGTTCAATTTGCCCTACACTTTCATTAAAAGCATTCACAGCATTTTTTGCAGCATAGTCTAAACATAACTTATTGATAATGACTGCAACCAGGATTGGATCATCTTTTGAAACTAAAATATTGTGTTCTTTTGCTAAGGTCGAAACTATAAAATTTTGCAGCTCTACCAGTTCTTCACTTTTGGATTGCCCTGTTACTAGCATTCTTCACCTTTTATAAAAACTGTCTTAGTTGATCATAGATAGATTTTTGAACTGTTTTGATTCTTTGGCGTTGCATAATACTAAAATCACCTTCTGATAATATTTCACTATAGGTTTTTTTAGCTTCGAGCATTTTTTTTATGTCCTCTCCAAAAGTTTCACGTGTCCGTTGTTGTATAAGAATGACTTGCTGAATCCGATTTTCTAGCTTTTTGAATACTTTAAATTCTTTAAATTCTTTTCCATCTATCTCAATCTTTCCATTAAATTCATTAAGCCAAACAATTAGATTTACATAGTCAGGAATCTTTTCTGAGATTTGATTAAGACCATTCAATGTATCGGTGAGAGATTGTCCCCCCATAATAATTGTATGTAAATTAATATCTGCACCAGTATCTTTAAAAATTTCAAAAACATTATTCTCTATAAAATAAGAAAGCAGAGGTATGAATGAAGATGCTCCATTATCAATCACTACATCTTTTTCGGAGTTAAAAATCAACTCCATCATTTCATCAAATTTTCTAGGATTAATGTTGTCCTTTTCTAATAAGTTTACATGAGTGACATTAAGATTTTTAAAAGAAGCGAATGTTGTATTTACTGGATCTGTGTCAATGTTTAAGCTTTCTCTATCGCTATCAGAATAAAATTGTGCGATTTGGGTGGAAACGAAAGTTTTACCTACTCCCCCTTTACCCTGGGCAATAATATTGATTGTGCGAATTGTCATTAAGATTTCCTCATAATTAAATTAAATCTTTTCCATCTGTACTTGCATCATAGAAAAAATCAGGTTTTCTATTGTTGAGTTTTGCGCGATTTCTTTTGGCGTTTTCAGAAAGTTTATCATCATTTTCGGCTACATGATTTTCGTTAACGAAATTTTCATTTTTCGTACTTTCTCCTTTTTTAGATTGTTTGCTTCTAGTTTTAACTTCAATAATTCCTAAAGTTGGAATGTTTCTATGGAATGTTGCGTAGTGAATATTTTCCTTTAAGTTAGGGATCAATCTGTGTATTTCTTTAAGAGTGTATCCTTTTTTATGCAGTTGTTTAATTTCTTCGGCTGATTCAATAATAAACAATCGGGCTTGCGAACGGCCAACCATATTAGCTCCATTATATAAATAAATGCGATTAAGTACGATTTTGTGCGATTAAGTTTGATTTTGTGCGATTAAGAACGATTATATGCGATCTTTAGTAAAAACCTTGTTTTTTTACAATTTTTCATAAATTTGAGTGCGATTTTATGCGATTATGAGCGAAACAAAGTTACGTGAAATCAGGCAAGATGTGTAATGTTGACCAACATGCAAGCACGGTTGGCCCAACATTACTCCCCTCTTATTCGCTATTCAGCTCAACGGTGGCATCTTGTCCTACGGAGTAATTGGCATAGCCAAATTTTTATTTTTGGAGTTACGTCAAAAAAGGAACAGAAAAATTGATTGAGTTATTAGATAAAAAAACTAAATCTCAAAAGAGGATTAGGCAGAAATACATAAAAGTAGTTCTTACTGAAGAGGAGAAAAAACTAATTGAAGAAAATGCAAAATTGGCAAAATTGTCATCTTCGCAGTATTTGAGAGATTTAGGAATGGGATACAAACCTAAAAGTCTAGTTGATGTAATGGTGATTCAGGAAATTAGAAGCATTAAATCTGACATGAATAAAGTTGGTGGACTACTTAAATTTTTAATGTCAGGCCAAGCAGTAGATCCTAAAGAAGTTAGATCTAAAGTAAATGGACTACTTTTGGATTTCTCAAGAAACCAAAACTCATTAGATATTCTGATTTCTAAAATTAGATCGAAAATTAAATTTTAGGTTTTCATTATGATTGCAAAACGTGCAAGAAAAAGTGCGAATAGAAGTCTTAAGAGGACTTGTATGTATATTGCGGATCAAAAAAACACTCAAGATTTTGAACATTCAAAAACGGGTGGAAAAGCAGAAAACGTAAGATTTAGCAATTTGAATTCTATTACTCTTTATGAAGCTTTTTTGGAGATGGAGGAAACACAAGCATTAAATACGAGATCTAAATCTGATAAAAATTATCACTTAATTGTCTCTTTTCCAGTAGGAGAAAAACCAAGTGAGATAGTATTGCAAGACATTGAAAATAACTTAGTTGAACGAATTGGATTGGGAGAGCATCAAAGAATATCTATCGCTCATAACGACACAGATCATTTTCACTTTCATGTTTTGATCAATAAAATTCATCCGGTTACGAATAACAATGTAGAGCCTTTTTATGACAAAAAAGATCTAATGAAAGTTTGTGATGAAATGGAAGTAAAACATGGTTTGAAGAAGGTCAATCACAGAGCAAGTAAGAAAGCCCAATTAACTGAAAGTGAGATTTTTAGAAATGAGGAAAGTTTAACTCACTTCCTAAAAGAGAGAATTTCTACTATTTCTAATTCACACAATTGGGAAAAACTACATATTGAAGCTAATGCTCTGGGTGTTAAGTTGAAAAAACGTGGTGCTGGTCTTGTATTTGAAGATATGGGTTCAGGTATTACAGTCAAGGCATCATCCATAGCTAGAGAGCTATCTCTAAAAAAACTTGAATCGAAGTTTGGAACTTTTGAAGATGGAGAAAAAATCTATGAACGAAGAGAATCAAATAACAGTGAACGAGATCCAGGAAGAGGAAGAAATAACTCAGGAGGAAATGCTTCAGCTAATGGCGCAGGAGCAACAAGTAGAGTCTTTATTGAACAGCTCAAGCGGTTATATCAGTCCTACGATAGCGAATCTTCCGACTTCTTCAAGACCGAATCCATCAACGATCTGCGAAAGTTGTCCAGCATCATTATGGATGGTTACACCGAAAAATCTAACGTGCTTTTGCCAGTTGATGAGGTTGAAAACGTACACGAGCGAAGAGCCAGCAATGATCCTAAAAGAGTGCGATGGGGTAGAAAAGGCTTATCAAATGATGGATCAGTAAAAGGGTACGATAAAGATCGTTTTATTCAGTCTAGTACTCTTTATGCTCAGTATAAAAAGGAAATTCATCATTTCTATACTTCAAGGAAAAAGTTGTCTATTCAGCATAAAAATGAGCAGCAGCGTTTTAAGTTTACAATGAAGAATTGGCTTGAATCAGAAAAAAAAGCAATCAAGATGAAAGGAGGTTCTTTTAAAGATCGAAAAATAAAGTATCAAACACTTTCTTTGAAAGCTAAATCTATGCGTGAGCAATTTTACGCAAGGCAAGCTAAAGAACGTGCAGATCTACCGAATAAGCCAAGTTGGAATGAATATTTAAAATCGAGTGTACTAGCTAATAATGAGTATTCAGAAGTGGCCCTAAAGACTTTGAGGAGTCAGAATAAAAAGCTGATTTCAGCAATGGAATTAGAGTTTTCCAATAAAGAGTCAATACTTCACAACTTTGATTCTAAAGTTCGGTTGAATGGAACAATTGCTTATAATTTATCAAATAGGCCAGTTGTATTAGATCGAGCTAAAGATTTAAAGGTTGAGCTACTGGATGAAAAAAGCGTTTTATTAGCTCTAATGGTTGCTACACAAAAATTTAATGATAGGCCCTTAACTATCAATGGATCTGAAGAATTTAAAAAATTGGTGGTTAAAGTTATCAATGAAAACGGTCTGAATGTTTCTTTGAGTGATAAGCAGTTAAGCAGCCAATTAATAAACCGTAAACCTGAAGTAATTTCCGCTAAAGACGATGCACAAAATACGAAAACTAATAAGAGGTAACTTAAAGTGAAAGACTATGATGCAGTCAATAAAAGAATGCCTAGATGGGCTGTTTTTACTATTGGCTTCACAATTTTAATTTTATTGTTAGTTGCATTATCTTCATGGGCCACTCAAGAAATGGCAAAAATTTTTGGCTATCACAGGCAGTTAGGCGATCCGTTATTTGGTCGTTTTTATAACCCTTTCAAATTTTTGCAATGGTATATGCAGTATCAAGTGCCTACAGGTCAGGGTCTTAGACCTTTATTAGATAAAGTTGTAATTAAGGTGCTGCTACTGGAAGGGCTTGCATTCCTTGTCGTTGTTATTTCATGTGGTTTTATTACTAATTCACGAAGAAGAAATGAGAATATTCATGGTTCTGCTAAATGGGCTGAAGAGTCAGAATTACAGCAGATGGGGCTTGCACCGCCAAAAGGTAAAAAAGGTGAGGGTGTAATTGTTGGTGGATTTAGAAATAAAAATGGTCAATTGCAATATCTTAAACATGATGGGCCTGAGCATGTGATCGGGATCGCTCCAACACGAAGCGGTAAAGGGGTGGGCTTGGTTGTTCCTACTTTATTATCATGGAAGCACTCAGCAATTATTAGTGATATGAAAGGCGAATTATGGCTGATGACTTCAGGGTGGCGTAGTAAATATGCAAATAACGTTTGTATTAAATTTGACCCTGCTGCCACAGAGGGGAGTGCATCTTTTAATCCATTAGGTGAGATCCGCTTAGGCACTAAATATGAAATTAGTGATACCCAAAACCTTGTCACAATCTTGGTTGATCCAGAGGGCAAAGGTTTAGAGGATCACTGGTCTAAAACCGCACATTCTTTATTAACTGCAATGGTTTTATATACTTTGCACTATATTAGAGAAAAAACTTTGGTTGTTGAAAATAACGTTGAGAAGTATCGAGTCGCTAGTTTAGGGGATGTAGCACACACTCTTTCAAACCCAGACCAACCACTTGATGATCTTTGGAATGCTATGCTGTTACAAAAATACGGTAGGGATCGGAATAATGAACCTTGTACACATCCTGTCATAGCCGCAGTAGCCAAGGATATGCAGAATACGCCTGAAGATGAACGAGGATCGACAATTTCTACCGCACGTTCATTCTTAACGCTATATCGTGATCCTATTGTAGAAATGAACACGAGTGAAACAGATTTTACTGTGAGTGATTTGATGGATTATGAAAAGCCTGTATCTTTATATTTGGTTGTTCGTCCAGGAGACAAAGATCGTTTAAAACCCTTAATACGTTTGATGCTTACTTTGATCTTGCGTGTCTTGGTTAAAGATGGGATGGAGTTGGATGAGAGTGGTTCTGCTAAAGCCGCACATAAACACCGTTTATTAATGATGCTGGATGAGTTTCCAGGCTTTGGTCGCTTAAAAGTATTTGAAGATACTCTACCTTATATTGCTGGATATGGAATAAAAGCTTATTTAATCGCTCAAGATATTGAACAATTAAGGGCGAGTGATGCTTATGGAAGAGAAGAGACTATTTCAGCAAACTGCCATGTACGTGTTGTTTACGCACCCAATAAAATCGAAACAGCTGAGTGGATCTCTAAATTATCAGGGACAAAGACTGGCCATGAAGAGCAAATTTCAACAAGTGGCGCACGTTTTGGGGCTGTCACAGGTCATGTTAATAAATCCATACATGCCTTTGCCAGACCACTTCTAACACCTGATGAAGCTTTACGACTTAAAGCACCTAAAAAAGTACTGATGGTAAGAAGATTGTGGAGTCAGGAGATATGCTGGTTTTCGTAGCTGGTAATAATCCAGTTTACGGTGAGCAAAGCTTATTTTTTATGGATAAAGTTTTTGTTGATCGTTCAAAAGTAAAAGCACCCGAAGAAACGCAAACTGTTAGAAAGCGTCTAATCATTGATTCAGAAATTAGAGGTGAGCAATCGTATGTTAAAGATTTTTCTTTAGGCAATAAGTTGACGCGCCAAAAAACAGAACAAGGCTTGCAATTCTAATGAAATTAACGAAAAGCAAATTTCAAAGAAACATTCTTATTGGAGCAACATTTTTTCTTATTGCTGCGATGGCACTTTTTATGAGCCGCATCTTGATTTTTAATTTAACGGAAAGCTTGCCATTTGGTCTTTGGAATCGAACAGTACTGAATATAGAACGTGGAGGAGTTGTTGGTTTTTGTCCTACGTTGCCTGATCAGTTGAAAAAAGAATACTTGCTGGAAGCTAGTGAAAATGGATTTGTGCGTATTTGTGATGAAAATGTGCAAATGATGATGAAGCCAATTGTAGCTGTTCCAGGTGATAAGGTTGAAATTAAGGACAATAAAATTTTCGTTAACGAAAAATTTTTAGTATCTCGTTTAGAAAAAGATGGTTACGGCAAACCAATAGAATCTGTGAAACCTGGTGTCTATACTGTTGCCAAGGGGGAATATTGGTTAATCTCAACTTATAGCAAGTCCAGTTTCGATAGCCGTTATTTTGGTGCAGTAAAAGCAGAGAAGATTAAATATTCTCTTGAGCCGCTGCTAGTCAATAAATCTAAAAAATTTTGTTGGAATAGCCAACAATATAAATGCTTATAGGTGAACTATGGTTAAAAACCGCAGTAAGTTTAATGCTGGGAAAAAGAGTGCATTCCATTTTTTAAAGATCCCTATCTTTACCGCGATTGTAGGAGTTTTTTCAGTTGGTAGTTATGCTGTACCGTATGAAGATTTAATTCATAAGCATTCTTTAGCCAACGGTATTGATCCTAATTTAACAATTGCCGTCATTACTAGGGAAAGTGGTTTTAAGCCTAATGCTCGATCATCAAAAAATGCCCAAGGTCTAATGCAAGTGATTCCAAGCACAGCTAGGTTCATGGGAGTTAATCCTAATAGTCTTTATGATCCTGAGCAAAACATCATCGCTGGTACGAAATATTTAGCGTATTTAAGCAAAATGTTTAATGGTGATATTGCAAAAATATTAGCTGGATATAACGCAGGGCATGGGGCTGTTCTGAAATATAACGGTATCCCTCCTTATCGTGAAACTCAAAATTATGTGCGTTATGTTTCTAGTCGATATTTGTCTTTGAGTAATGGATTTTTAGGGCGAGGATCTTCTGAACATGGCTATCAGCCAGCAAGTTATAACTATCAAGTTAATAATGTCGTGCAACAGAACCCGATGCCAAAAATGAGTGATACACAACAACAGTTGTATAGCTCACTGAATAATACGACCACTATTTTTGTTCGTAATTACTAACCAGGAGAATGAGAAATGCAAAATAGACCAAAAGATGAAAACAAGATCGAGAATCTGAATGATGTGAAAGTCGAGGTAGTAACTGATGATCTGTCATTGCTTGGTGTACCTGGCGTGATGGTTGAAGTTGATCCTGAAACAGCTGAGTCTTTAGGGGCCTCATATACGCCTGATGATGAACTTGAAATCATGTTCAAAGAGGGAGATTAAGGATGAAAAAGGAATATGTTCAAGATATTGCAGAACGATTAATCGAACAAATTAAGTCAAATACTGCACCCTGGCAAAAACCTTGGCAGGGAGGGAAAACAAGTGAGGTTCTTCCAATCAACTTGAATACTGGAAAGCCTTATAGAGGGATGAATTTAGTTAATTTAATGTCTGTAGCTGAAGCAAAAGGATTCTCAGATAATCGTTGGATCACTTATAAAGGTGCTGAAAAGTTAGGTGCACAAGTTAGGAAAGGTGAAAAATCTACATCGGTACACTACTGGAAATTCACCGAAGAAGTTGCTTTGAAAGATGAAGATGGAAACCCAGTTTTAGATAAAGAGGGCAAGCAAGTAACCGTTCATGTGAAATTGGATAAACCACGAGTTTTCTTTGCGAATGTATTTAATGCTGAACAGATAGATGGTTTACCGCCAAAAGAACAGACAATTAGGCCGTTAGAGGAATGGGAGCGGCATAAAAGAGCTGAAGAGATCCTAGAAGCTTCAGGCGTAAAACTTAGACATAAAGCTGGTGATGCTGCATTTTACAGACCAAGCACAGATGAAATTACTTTACCGCTTAAAGAACAATTCCCGACAGCAGATAATTACTATGCAACAGCCTTGCATGAGCTTGGTCATGCTACAGGTCATCCAACGAGATTAAATCGAGATCTTAGTGGAGGATTTGGAAGTGAAAATTACGCAAAAGAAGAACTAAGAGCTGAAATGGCTTCATTGTTTATAGGCCAGGAATTGCAAATAGGCCATGATCCAGGTCAGCATATTGCCTACCTGAAAAGCTGGGTGAAGGTTTTGGAAGATGATCCAAAAGAAATATTTAGGGCAGCCAGGGACGCTGATTTAATTAGTTCCTATCTTCTGGATCTATCCCAAGAACAAAAAATTGATAATACGCAAACCACTGATCAAGATACTGAGGAAATCAAACAAATCTTTTTAATGCGCCAACAAAATCAAGAATTAGATCAGTCAGTGAAAGCGTTAAATAAAATTGGTAAAAAATCTGGTTTTTCTTTGGCGTTACAACCAAGTGAAGAAAGCTTAAAAGTATGCTTTGTAAAAAATAGTGGGATGATTCAACCGCATGTCCATGTTCACAAAGATGGTGGAATTGGACTCGTTGGTGGCATTTCTTCATCAATGGTTATGTTGAGTAGATCTGAAGCTATACTAGCTGTAACGAGTGCGATTAATCCATTTCGTGACGCAATTACTATTACGGATGATGCTAAAAAGTTTATTGAAAAAGTTCAGAATATGGAAGAAAAGCTACAAGATAATAGTTTCTCTACAAATTTCACTTATTTGAAAAATCAACTTAATCAACAATTTTCTGAAAGTAGCATCTCAGCACTAATTGAGCTGAAAAAATAGGTGATCAAGAAAGCTTACGGGTATCTTATGTTGGTAAAAACAATGAATTACACCATTATTCAAGTAGCCTTAATGAAAAGGGTTTTTTAAGTATTGCTTATAATGGGGTTAATGTACCTAGTTCAAATACGGGGGCAGTTGATAAGCATTTGGCTGATATTACTCAAGCTAGCTTGGCTTACAATGATTTGTCGATGATAGCTGATCATGAAGTAATGTCACGAGTGAAAGCATATAAAGCTAATGCTTTAGGTGATTCACCTCAAACAACCTGGGAGCATCTAAAAAAGGTAGCTCAAGAGAATGGGTTGTTTGCTCGTATATCAGATAACATACTTCCACAAAATTTAAGTGATGAAGAACGAGAGCAGCAACCAAAATTTATTATTAATTATGCTGATCAAGAGCAAATTAATATGGATGTCAATACGCTAGTTTTTGCCAATGGTAAGGCGGTAACTCTTCAAAAAAATGAAGAGTACGAAGCAATACAAGTGACTAGCGATCCCATGACTCAAGCAAAAAACTTACTAACTCTTGTTGATTCGGAGTTAAGAATGAATATTAAAAGTACCCATACAGAAAAAACGTATATTGATGTTGGCTTTGGTGACAAGGAAGAAGCTAAACAGTTGGGAGCCAGATGGGACAGCAAAGTAAAGGCTTGGTACGTGCCTGCTGGAATGGATATGAAACCTTTTGAAAAATGGAAAGTTATCAATCCAGAAGAGCAGCAAAAAGACCAAACTAACACTATCAGTAAACGAAATTTTATCAATGTTCCAATAGAAGAAAAAGACGAAGCTAAACAACTTGGAGCAAAATGGGATCGTGTTCAAAAGTCTTGGTATATTCCTGCTGGAATAGACAGCAAACCTTTTGAGAAATGGATGGAGCAAGAAGTTCAACAATCGCCAATTCCAGCTCAGATTGATTTAGATAACGTTGTTCCAGGAATGAAAGACCATCTCAAAGATATGGAACAACAAGAGGAAATTATAGAGAAGACCGAGAAAACTTATCTTGCTATTCCTTTTTCAGAAAAGGAAGAAGCTAAACAGCTTGGAGCTAAGTTTGATGCTGATGCTAAGTCTTGGTATGTGCCTATCAACGTGAATATAGAACCATTTGAAAAGTGGCTTCCACACAATCAAAATCATGTCGATTTACCTGATACATCAAAAAGTATTCGCCCTGAAGATGAATTCAAAGCAGCTCTAATGCAAGCTGGCTTAATGGTGCAGGGTGATCCTATTATGGATGGGAAAATGCACCGTGTTCCCGTTGAAGGCGATAGGAAAGGGCAGATCAGTGGGGCTTATAAAGGTTTTGTTGATGGTCGCCCAGCAGGTTATATCCGAAATTTTAAAACGGGCTTAGAAGAAAAATGGAAATCTAATAGTGTCTCATTTAATGTTGTTGATACCGCAAGAATGCGAGCAGAAGCGGCACAAAATCGCGCCAATAATGAGAAAAGGCTAGAGCTGCTTTATGAACGAACAGCCGAGCAAGCTCAGATGGTTTATGAAGTTGCTGAAGTTGCAGAACAGCATCCATATTTAGAAAAAAAAGGTATTAATAGTAATCAAGTTATTAAAATTGTACCTGATCCTGAAGTCCTACCGCATGGTTGTGAAATTAAAATTGCTAAAACCTGGCAAGAAGCTAAACAGTGGCGTGATGAAAATAAGCAAAAAGGAATTAATGAAACCATTCTTACTAAAGGAGATCTTTTAGTACCAGGATACAATGCTGATGGAAAGCTAATGATGCTTCAAACCATTAACGGTAATGGGTTTAAGGGGTATATTAAAGACGCTAAAAAGAGTGGGAGTTTTGCTATTTTTGGCGAGATCCAAAATGGAAAACCTTTCCTAATTGCAGAGGGGGTCGCAACTGCTGTCACATTGTATGAGCAGACTAAACAACCAGTAATTGCAGCTTTTGATAGTGGAAATCTTTTAAATGTGGCAAGAGAATTACGGGAAAAATATCAAGAAAGTAGGATCTATTTCGCTTCGGATAACGATCATACTGTTGAAGCTAAAAATCGTGAAATGGGTAAAAATGGCATATTAAACCCTGGTGTAGAATATGCCTTACAAGCTGCTAATGAGATACAAGGTTTTGTACTCACTCCGAAATTTGCAAAAGATGATCCTGGAACCGATTGGAACGATTTATTTAAAAATCAGGGTAAGGAAGAGTTTCATGAGCAAATGAGATCTGAATTATCTAAAGCGAAAGCTTTAGAACAAAGTGCTAAAGTTGTCGAAAGTAAGCTGGCACACCAGAATGAAATCACCAAAAGGATAGAAGATCAGAAGGTGTTTGAGCGGAAACTGGAACAAAGAGAGTCCTTTAAATTGAAGCGTTAAAAAAATCCCTCCGATTTGGAGGGATTTTCTATTTTAAAAGCCAAGATACAAAATGAAAAGAACATATAATGAATTTTGATGTGTTTTAAATAATTAATTTATATAATTTTTCACTTGAAATAATAGCTATAGTCCTCATAACAACTAATAACCAAAATTTCGAGAAAAATTACTATGTATTACAAATGGAATAAATCACGGGCAGAAGATCATATTGATAGTCTGTGTGATGCTGTTGAAGAAGTTACAATTAAAGAATATACCCGTGATAAAAATTTATCGAGTATAAAAGTTAACGAAGCGTACTCAATGAATGCAGTACATCTGTATGTAGATATCCTTAATTTAGAGCGTATCTTGACGACAGAAAATGGAACTGAATCACCCACAACACATAAACGGGCTATACGTTTCTTTGATTCGCATGTGCGTGCTATAAAATATATATTAGACCGAACAGATAGCATTTTTGTTGATTTTCATAATCAAAGATTACATGCTGTAATTGCTAAACCATATGGTGACGAATCTGAAAAGGATCGCGTTAATAAGGCGATAGCAATAGCAGATTTAATCATAGAATCTGTGAAACAGAAGCGTGAAGTAGATGGAGATGAGGCAATTGAAGCAGCGGATATTCGTATTGGAATTGATACAGGTTTAGCCCTTGCCGTTAATAATGGTCGTAGAAGTAACCGTGAACCTTTATTTCTAGGTGACCCAGCCAATCATGCTGCAAAACATGCATTTGGAAATGATCTTGGTATATATTTAACTAATAATGCTCGAGATGTTATTGGCTTAAGCTTAGATAAGACTAAAGATACTAAAAAAGTAAAATTGAAGTCTGATGAAATCGAAACTTCTAAGACCGCAGCAGATTTAGATTTGACATGTGAAGATGTCATGAATGAGTTGAAAAATAATGATAAAAAGTTAAATGATTTTAGTTTTAGCCGAACTACCCCACCTTTAAAAGATTTGGATTTTGATGATTTGTACTATAAATCAGCCAAGCGTCAGGAAATAGTATCAATTTATGCTGATATTGATGGATTTACAAAATTTGTAAGTGCGAATATTTGTTCAGATGATGGTAAAAAAAATATTGTTAGAGCTCTACACGTTTTACGATCTGAAATGGATGCGACACTAAGCAATGATTATAAAGGGCGTCGTGTCCGTTTTATTGGAGATTGTTTACATGGATTGATTTGTGAAGGATCACATATTCAGACTGATGAAAATAAGTCGGTAGATGTTGCTACAGAGGCCGTTGCTGGTGTCAGAAGTAGTTTCAATATGTCCTTGAATAAGTTGCATGATAATTTTGCAATAGATGGTATTAAGGATTTAGGACTAGCAATCGGATATGAGATAGGTGATGTATCGTTAACACGAGTTGGTAAACGAAATGACACCTCACGTTATGCAATTGGAATATCTACAATTGAATCAGAGGATGCTCAAAAAGTTTGCAAAGGTAATGCAACTAAAATTGGTACAGTTGCTTATGAAAATTTGAGTGATAAATACAAGGGTTTATTTTCAAGTCAAATCGCTGTTGATTTAACGTATGATTCAATTAAGTCTGCTGATCAAGCGGTTGAAAACGGAAAAGATGATACAGTCAAAAAAAGTAGCTTGTATGAATCAGCGCCTCATGTAAATACTGACTTCAAAGCACATGCCAAATTTAAATGATTTAATTGCCTATTTGGATAAAAGGAAAATTTCTGTTCAAAACATAGATGAAAACACGGTTAGTTTTGATTTGAAATTTTACACTGATGCTGGTGATGTCCGTACAGAAAAACTTGAAGTACATGCTGTAAATGATGTGCTTCAGGTAAAAGCAGCCAATGAGCGTTATCCTAACTTATGCCCCAATAGACATATAAATTTTGGGGGATTTTTTTGTTTAGGTTTAAAGGAAGATCTGGACAATTTATCGATAAATGAATGGGTAAGGACAGTACAACTTTTTTTAGAAGCACAGTATAAATGCGAAATTAATGGTGTATGGCCACGCGATGATTTTAAGGAATGGGCGCATGGGGATGGTGCAACTTACCAAAAATAGTTGAGCAATATTTTGATCAATTTAAGAAAAACCGCTTAGGTTTAACTTTAGAGCAATTAAATGTTGTTGAATCCAAATATTCAGGTCTTGATAAGGGAAAAATCTATCATGTTTATGCTAATGGAGAACTAATTTTAGTTGGTAATGAGGAAAAGGTTTTTAATAAACGTCATACTTGCATCTGTGATAAGCATGGCCAGAAGAAACATAAAAGTATTGGGAAATGCTCTAACAAGTGTTCACAAGTAGTTTTTATGGTAGCCATTAATGACTACTTATTAAATAAAGCTGAAAAAGAATTTTGGGACAGTTTTGGCAAAAGAAACTGTTGTAACACAATGAAGAAATGTAATTTTAAATAAAAGAAGGTGTAATGAATATGGAACTTAAAGATCGCTTTAAGGAAAAAAAAGTTCTTGCTAGGGCTTTAATGTCACAAAAATTAGTCGAACATGACTTAGAAATGGCTGAGTATTTAGCAGAACAGGGTGAATTAGTACAATTCGCTCCAGGTGATACCATCATTGATCAAGGGGGATATGATCAGGATGTATTTTTTATCATTGCAGGTGAAGTAAGTTTATTGGTGAAAGGTAATCAATTTCCTTATACAAGAGAGGAAGGAATAAGTATTGGCGAAATGTCTGCTCTGGATCCTACTCAGCCAAGATCTGCCACAGTTAAAGCACTAACTGATACTGTTACATTAAAATTGACTGCTACAGCTTTTAATGATTTGGCAGACAAATATCCCAAAATACATCGATTATTAGCTGTTGATTTGGCACAACGATTAGTTCAAAGAAATGAGTTGATTGAAAAGCAAAATGAAAAACCAAAATTATTCATTATTAGTACAGTGGAGGCATTAAACATTGCAAGAGATATCAAAGCTCAACTTGACTATGATGATGTAGATGTGACGATTTGGAATGAAACAAGTGTCTTTAATGGTGGCGATTATACCCTTGAAGCATTAGAGCGAGTTGTCAAAGAGTCAGACTTTGGAATCGCTATTCTACAAGATGATGACATTATTGTTTCTAGAGATACAGAACAAAGAGGCCCTAGGGATAACGTTATTTTTGAGCTTGGTTTATTTATGGGTTTGCTAACACGAAAAAGAACCTTTATTGCATTGCCACGGGGAGTGATGCAAAAGTTAGCATCTGATCTAGCAGGTCTTACACCCTTTGAATATAAGACAGATATTAATAAAAATCATGATGTTAGCAACTTGGTGCATGGGTTAAGAAATACTATCAACCGTTTAGGGATCAGAGATAAGTTAGAGCAGCGTTAAGTGTTTCTCCTAATAAAGAAACCACAATAATAGTGGTTGTATAGTGATATATAATCAAAAACTATTTTTCTAACCTCATCCGTTTAATAGATTTGATTATATATTCACTAAGTACTTCTTTATTGCTCTCATGGATGAATTATTGTACCCATGATTTTAAGAAGCTCTTGCTCTTGTTTCTGCTCATATTCTTTACGGTAACGCCAAAGTAAAGTTGCAGAAATATTATGCTCTTTCAAGAAAGATTTTTTATCAAATTTGCTCATATCTCTGTTTTCGAATTTTTGGCAATTTCTAGCCGCTGCTCTAATTTGTGTCTAGGTTGTTTCCCTTTATATAATCCTTTTCTTTTGGCAATCGAAATACCCTCATCCCTACGTTCAGCGATAATTTTTTCTCAAACTCTGCGAAATAAGAAAAAACAGCCAAGAGCATTTTTTTCATTGGGTCATTTGCATTGGGATCTAAAGTTAAATTTTCGTTAACGAAAACTAAGCTTGCTTCCTTCTTTAAAATGGCTTCAATGGTATTGATAGTATGTAACGCATCCCGACCAAGACGATCCAGTGAATGCACATAGACGATATCCCCCTCTCTTACATAGTCCAGCATCTCATTTAGCTTAGGTCTATCGGTTTTAGATCCTGAAGCAATTTCTACATATTCTTTATCCAAAGCGATGCCATCTAATTGTCTATCATGTTTTTGCTGTGCAGTTGAGACACGCTTATAACCGATTTTCTTTCCTACCATCACATTCAAACCAATACGACTCTATATGAAATGATGCTATCGAAATTTATTTCATATAGCAAATTTCAACTTATATGAAATGTAAAAAACAACGAAATCTGCGTTTCATTAAGTTATAATCAAATGAAATCAAAACTACTTCCAAGATTGCAGCAATTTCAACATTTCTAAAATAAATGGAATGGAAATGCGGTTATATCTTGTGTTAATCAAAATACAAAATCAGGATGAAAGTATGTCGATGAGGTGTTAATGGAAATTTTATACAATGTTGAGGTGACACAAGGCAAAAGGCAGCCTATTCTTGAGCCTGATATTTACAATGAAGAATCTTTGTTATTCTACTTAAATAGATTTGGAGTTGAAGAGCATTCTAAAGAATATGAAAGATTAGTTAGGGGTGAGAAAGTATTAATTGCTACTTACCAAAATGAACCTATGGCAGTAAGACTGGTTAGGTTTTTTATGCCTGCTGAATCACAACTTCAATTAGTTAAAATTCTGAAAGTTAGTGCTGCTCTCCTTGTCTTAATTGCATTTGCTTTTCTGATTTTTCTAAATAATTTTAAATTTCTGGTTATCTTACTTCCTAATGCTCTTTTGCTATGGTTGACGAGTAAGAAATTAGAAATTACATCTTCAGATAAATTTGAAAAGCTGGCAACCAGAGTGTTAATTATGCTTGGTATATCCATGCTGGTATTCTCTATAGTCGCATTAATTATTATCTAAAAGGGGCTTTGTTGCACAAAGATTTCATAACTATATGATTTTAAAAGTTTTGATTATTTTTTGATCCAAAATTAAATTTATTTAAATCAGATGCTTACATATTTATGCAACAAAGCCGATGTGAAAACCAAAATTATAAATGTAATAAATTTTTCCTTTAAAACTCCACTTACCAAGGTAAGTGGATCACCAATCACTGGCACCCAACTGAGCAATAAAATGGGTGAACCATACTTTGAGTATAGAGTTTGCGCTTTCAATAATTGCTTTTCTGATACTGGAAACCAGCGCTTGTCTTTATAGGCTTCAAGCTTGATACCCAACCACCAGTTCACACAAGAACCAAGTACATTCCCAACTGTTGCTACAAGTATGAGCAACAGCTCAGAATACTTACCTAACAGAAATAAGCCTGCCAATACTGTCTCTGATTGCAGGGGTAATAATGTTGCTGCACCAAATGCACTTAAAAATAATAAAACATAGGCCATTATTTATTTCGGCCATCTTTGGTGATATTCATCTATCACATAGTCATGTGCATGCTTCCCATCATGATTGTGAGTTAATAAATGTTCATGATCAGCAGGCAAATCTGCATGTGAATGTGGTAATACTGAGTCATCTTGTTTTGGCCAAATGACAAAAGCCAGACTCATTGCCACTAAAGCAATAAATGCCATAGGAACAAATGTAAAAAGCGTTCCAAAATTGGTACTCAGCCAACCAACTAAAGGGTAAGCAATTAACCAACATGCATGAGAAAATGCAAACTGAGCTGCAAATAATGAAGTTCTATTTTCACTAGATGCTGATTTACGGATTAAACGTCCTGTTGGCGTTTGAGATACCGAATAGCCTATTCCTAGTACAAACCATAACGCTAGTAGCCAGTTGTACGATGAAATAAAATATCCACTAAACAATCCAACAACTAATATTGCTGTACCACTTAACATCACTGAACGATCATTAAACTTATCAAGAACTTTGGGCAATATAAATGCTGAAAGCATTGACCCCAAACCAAATAGCCCAAATGCCCACGTTGTTGCATGTTCATTTAGCTTAAAGGTTGATTGAACAAGTACAACCGTATTTACAATCACTACAGCACTAGCTGAAGCTATCGCAAGGTTTAACGCTAGGAGTGCCTTTAAACGCGGGGTATTAAAATAAATTTTTGTCCCCTGCTTTATTCTGTAATACACCCCTTTAAATTCAGGTACTTTAGCTGCAGGCAATTTTGCACTGACAACAAAAAGTGCTGAACCAATAAAGCCAATCACCGTTCCTAAAAATAGATTGTGATAACTTATGAATCCGAGTAAAAATCCTGCCAACATTGGGCTAATAATATTTTCTAAATCATAAGCCAATCGAGAAAGAGACAAGGCATTGGTATAATCTTTTTCTTCAGGCAACACATCAGGTATCATCGCCTGAAAAGTAGGTGTGAATGCAGCTGATGCAGATTGCAGAATAAAAATTAGAATATAGATTTGCCAAATCTGAGTCACGAAAGGCAAACATAAAGCAGTCAAGGCACGAATAATGTCTAAAGCCACTAAAACTTTTTTACGCGGTAGCCTTTCAGCAAATGCAGAAGCAATGGGTGCAACACCAATATAAGCAATCATTTTAATGGCTAAAGCGATCCCAAGCACTTGAGCCGCTTGTCCTTTAGCAAGATCATACGTCTGTAAAGCCAAAGCAATTGTAATCAGTCCTGTACCGATTAATGCGATAACTTGGGCTAAGAACAAATGCCTATATGTTGTATTTTTCAAAACCTCTAGCATTTTAGGGACTCCTTTTAGAACCTAATATTTATGCCAAATAAAATCTCCTTGGAATTTATTCCAAGGAGATTACCTGAAGCTTAAAAGACCTTCTTCATATCACTGAATTGACCTTCAACTTCCAGCGTCACGGAAACTGGACTTTCAGTTCGATTGCGCCAGAACCAGCCATGTTGTCCATCAAATGCTGCTTTTATTGTCCCAGACTGTTGTGTTTCATTACGGCCTTTTCCATAACCATGATAAAAGTCTTTAGGTGCATTTACAGGGTCACCATGCGTGTCATAATTTAGGCCGCCACCGGATGTCGTCCATTTAAAGTTAACGCTGGCACTCTGTGGCATCGCCAACTTGATCTCAGTCGCCTGTCCAGGCTTCAATTCAATTGTCATCTGCTGCTTTTGAATTGCAGGCATAGTCATTTTTTCTGTCTCACCTATTGGCATAGATGATTGGATATTAGGGTCACTTTCAGCTTCACTCGATATCGTGTTTGAAGCAGCCATTCCCATACCATTTTCAGATTCTTGAGCCAAAGATTGCTTAATTTCTCCCATCGTGGTTAAGCCTAGAACTTTACCAACCCCAGTAGGATCAATGTTGTATTCAGCTGGCATAACAACTGTAACTAAGACAACTGCAGCACTCACTGCAGCGATAATGGTCGATTTAACAAGTTTCTTAGTAGATGGTAATTCAACATCTTGTGGAATTTGAGTGTTGTACATATTTGAAAATCCTTATTGAGTGACAAAGCCAGTAAGCTGAAAGCCGACAAGTAAAAAGCCGAGGAACATTAAAAAGACGTTACTTTGATAAGCTGTTTTGAAGAAATAAGGGGTTTTTCGCCAAATTGTCATTAACAGCAAAATCATTGCTAAAGCCATGAACTGTCCTAATTCAACTCCTACATTGAAAGCGATTAAATTAGCCAGCAACCCATCATCAGGCACTTCATATTCTTGAATTTTGACGGCTAAACCAAAACCATGAATCAAACCAAAAATAAGCGTAGCTACTTTTGTATTTGGCTGGAAACCAAACCAGCGCTGATATGCACCTAAGTTATCCAAGGCTTTATATACAATAGAAAAACCAATAATTGCATCAATAATGTATGCATTCATGGAAATGTTGTAATACACCCCAATCAGCATCGTCACTGAGTGACCTATCGCAAAAAGGCTGACATATAAGCCAATGTCTTTCATGCGATATAAGAAAAAGATAATCCCGACGAGGAACAGCAAATGGTCATAACCTGTAACCATGTGCTTTGCCCCGAGGTAAATAAAGGGAATGATGTGAACCCCATAAATTTCTTGAATATAGCCTTTGTCACCTTCTGCCACGCCATGTGCCAAAAGTGCAGGACTCATCAAAACAGCACTTAAAGTAATCAACAACTTTAAAAATGCCTTGAGTCTCACCCATTGTGAAAAAATAAATTGCATGTAAATCAAACTCCAAAGTTAACTAAAAAGAAAAGTTTTTAGGGCTGTTTTTGGAGGTTTGAAAATACGGCTGATCATGAGATAGAGATAATTTTTTACGCTATCAATGATGGATATAAAAGATAAAGTGAATAACAATTTGGTCTGCTGACTAGACTGATGTTCACCAAAATGCTCATGAAAATTATCATGATGAATATGATTCTGTTTATGTTGCTGTACATCATGAAAATGTACGCTTTCAAATTCATAAACTGTATGTTCTTGGAATGCTGTATCTGTATTGTGCTGATTAAAATGCAGGCATAGTGCAAGACTGATGATGCAGACAAGCCACATCACCATATTTCGATATTTTCTATCTCGCACCATACCCATCATTTCAATTTCACCTAGGCATCTTGCTGCTCAGAAAAATCATCTGATTGCTTTTTGCGTCCTTGGTTAAACCAAACGTAAAGAGTAGGCAAAATAATCAACGTCAATAAAGTTGACGAGATAATTCCACCGATCACAACAGTCGCTATTGGTCGCTGTACTTCAGATCCAATTCCCACATTTAGTGCCATTGGGATAAAGCCTAAAGATGCCACTAAAGCGGTAATTAGTACTGGACGAAGTCTCCCTAAAGCACCTTGTTTAACAGCCTCAAGTAATCCCTCACCTTGATCTCTCAATCGCTGAATAGCAGAAACTAAGACTAAACCATTCAACACAGCAACACCTGAAAGTGCAATAAAACCAACTGCTGCTGAAATAGAGAATGGAATATCACGCAGAGCTAATGCAATCACACCTCCGGTTAATGCAAATGGGACACCTGTAAATACCAGCACGCTATTTCTGACATTTCCTAATGCCATATAGATCATGGCAAAAATTAAGATCAAAGCCAGAGGGACAACAATCATTAGACGATTTGAAGCTGATTCCATTTGTTCAAATGTACCGCCCCATGTCAGCCAATAGCCTTCAGGTAATTTAAAGTCAGCATTGAGTTTAGATTGGGCTTCTGCGATATAACTTCCGATATCCGTACCACGAACATTGGCAGTAATTACAATTCGGCGTTTACCGTTTTCACGTGAAATTTGGTTTGGACCCTGAACATTCTTCAATTCGATCAGTTCAGACAAAAGTACACTTGAACCATCAGGCAAATTCACAGGAACTTGATATAGCTTTTCTAAGTCCGTAACAGAGTTTTGATCCATTCGAACAACAATATCGAACTTACGATCTCCCTCAAAAACCTTACCTGCTGTTTGCCCCGTAATCAGACTCGATACTTGCTTTTGCACATCTTCAGCATCAAGACCGTAGTTGGCGATCATGTCCTTTTTCAGTTCAACAGAGACCATTGGCAGACCAGTCATCTGCTCAACTTTTAAGTCAGCTGTGCCATTCACAGCTTCTAAAATTTTCGCTGCTGCATTTGCAGATTCAAGTAACTGATCTAAATCATCACCATAAATCTTCACTGCAACATCTGTACGGACACCTGAAATCAGCTCATTAAAACGCATTTGAATCGGCTGAGTGAACTCATAGTTGTTCCCATAAACGCCTTTTGCCACACGTTCAATATCAGCAACAACCGCTGATTTTTCTTTATCAGGATTCGGCCATTCGCTACGTGGCTTCAATATCACAAAATTATCTGCAACGTTTGGTGGAACTGGGTCAGTCGCAATTTCAGCTGTACCTACTTTAGCAAACATGGTTTTTACTTCAGGAATTTTGACGATTTCTTTTTCAAGTGCATACTGCATTTCAACAGCTTGAGTTAAAGAGGTGCCAGGAATTCGAAGCGCATGTAGTGCCACATCACCTTCATCTAATGAGGGAATAAACTCAGAACCTAAACGAGTTGAAAGGCTCGCACTGAATACAAAGAAAATAGCGACGAAGGCGATTAGCTTATAACGGTGACTTAAAGACCAATCTAAAATTGGGCTATACACTTTCTTAATGAAATGAACAATCTTAGATTCCTCTTCCTTAATTTCACCTGTCGTGACCAAAGCCACCATTGCAGGAACAAAAGTAATCGAAAGAATCATTGCAGCCACGAGAGCCATAACGACTGTAGCCGCCATAGGCGTGAACATCTTGCCTTCCACACCAGTTAAGGTCATGACAGGTAAATACACCAAGATAATGATTAACTGCCCGTAAATAATCGCTTTACGAGTTTCTTTTGTGGCTTCAAATACGGTAATAAAACGTTCTTTACGCGTCAGAATCCGACCCAACTCTTTTTGCTTCATCGCTAATTTTGCAAGTGAAGCTTCAACAATAACGACAGCACCATCGACAATGATCCCGAAATCTAGCGCCCCTAAACTCATTAAGTTTGCACTTATTCGTTGATTCACCATGCCAGTAATGGTCATGAGCATAGATAAAGGAATCACCATCGCAGTAATGAGCGCTGCACGGAAATGTCCAAGGAATAAGAAGAGAACAACAATAACAAGGATTGCACCTTCAAGAAGGTTTTTCTTTACTGTGTCTATCGTTGCATCAACCAAAGTTGTACGGTTATAAACGGCTTTCGCCTCAACACCGTCTGGCAATGACTCTTGGACTTTTTGTAACTTTTGATCTACTGCGTGAGCAACATTTCGCGAGTTTTCACCAATCAGCATAAATGCAGTACCTAGGACAATTTCTTGCCCATCTTTAGTTGCTGCACCTGTACGTAGCTCGTGACCAATTGATATTTTTGCCACATCCTTCAATCGAAGAATGTAACCGCTACTTGTCGTAATCGGGATATTTTGAATTTGCTCAATTGAGTTAATTTGAGAATCCGAGCGAATCAAATACTGCTCACCATTCTTCTCAATATAGCCTGACCCTTTGTTCATGCTATTTTTAGAAATAGCATCCAATATATCCTGCTGATCTAAGCCAATGCTGCGTAAATACGCATAATCAGGCTGTACCACGAATTGTTTTAAATAACCGCCAATCGTATTGATTTCATTCACACCTTCAACATTTCGAAGCTGCGGTTTAATCACCCAATCTTGCAAGGTTCTTAATTCAGTGGGTGATAATGGGTTCGGATTATCTTTTGCGTTCTCAACGGTGTACATAAAGATTTCGCCAAGCCCTGTTGAAACAGGCCCCATTGAAGTCGATATACCACTCGGAAGTGTTGGTGTGACCCCTTGCAACTTTTCATTCACAAGTTGACGAGCAAAATAGATGTCCGTGCCTTCCTTGAAAATGGCCGTAACCTGCGATAGCCCATATCTCGACACAGAACGTGTATATTCAAGATTAGGAATACCAGCCAAAGCCGTTTCAATTGGATAGGTCACTTGTGACTCCATCTCCGTTGGAGATAAGCCTTGCGCTTCACTATTGATTTGGACTTGTACATTGGTAATGTCAGGTACAGCATCAATCGGCAGTTTAAAATAGTTATAAACACCAAATGCGCCAATAAACAGAAAGACAATCAGTACAAGCCATCGATTCTTGATCGAGAGCTTAACAATTTGATCAAACATAGTCGCTACCCCTTAGTGATCATGAGTAGCGCCAGATTTACCCAGCTCTGCTTTTAATAAGTAGGAATTGCCTGCTGCATACACCTGACCTGCTTTAAGACCAGATTTCACCTCAACAAAACCGTTATATTTATCGCCTAGTTCTAAAGGACGTGCTTCAAAGTCATTCCCTACACGGATAAATACCACATCCCAATCACGGAAGTTTTGCAATGCATCTTCACGAACAACCATGGCTTTCGTGCTTTGATTTTCAAATATTTGTGCGGTAACAAGCTGACCAGAACGCCATTTGAATTGGTTCGCAATCTCAATAAAGACTTGAGCAGTACGTGTTTTAGGATCAATCACATCACTAATGTATTTAATCTTACCTAGTGCTTCCTCAGTACTTTCCTGTACTTGAGGTTTAACTGTTACTTTTGCATTTGGATTAATTGCATTCAGCTTATCCGCTGGAACATTCACCACTGCCAATAATTGAGAGGTATTGGCAATTTTAAAGAGTGGTGAAGCTGGTGTTACATTTGAGCCCACCGCAGCAAGCACTTGTAAAACTGTGCCCGACATTGCTGCTCTTACCTCAATCGTTCCATTACCTGAACCACCGTAAGAGCTGATTAAGCTATTCAGCTCATTAGCACGAGTCTGTGCATCATCATATTCACGCTTTGCATTGATATAATCAATTTCAGGCGATACACGTTTTTGAAATAATGCGCGTTCCTGGTCCATTTTTTTACGTGAAAACTGCAAATTATTTAAAGCAATAGATCGCTCAGCATTTAAACGAATCAGATCTTGGCTTTGAACAGTCGCTAACAGATCACCTTGACTAACTTTATCACCAATAGTGCGATAGGTTTTGATGAGTGTTCCGCTTGCTTTAGGTGTAATGAAACTTTCAAAATTGTCTGGGAATTTAAGCTCGCCTTTAAGCTCAAGCGCATTCTCAAACGTCATAGGTTCAACTTTAAGAAGTTCTAAACCACTGCTTTTGATACTGCTATCCAACATGGTTACACGGCCTTCTTTGGTATCCCATTTCCAGCTGTGTTTCTTGCCTTGATAATCAACATTAATCACCATCAAGAACGAATGAGGTTCATACACAATTTCATCGCCAATCAAGTAATCACTTTCAGGCTTGAATCGAATGGTTTGCTCAGCATCTAATCGCTTAATAAAAATATTAGCGTTAATCTCGCTCGGCTTTAAAGGCTGATCCTTGTAGTATCCGTAGACCCTTAAATGAGGCTCTACACCTTCTTCAAAAATTTTTACCTCTGCCGAAAAGTCTCCATCACGATATAAGCGTCCACCATGTGGACCTTTTTCATCGCCTGCGACAGCAGCTTTTTCTTCGACAGCTTCACCATGTGCTGAAGACGTCTGTGATTTGTTTCCTGTTTTGTACCAAGCCAGAGCACACAACATGACAAGTAAAGCTATAACGCCTGTAGCAATTACTGTATTCTTTGGTTTATTCATATTCTCTGCCCTTATTCTTGATCTAAATTCGTTACATAATTTCGTTCAACTTCTGCAATCTGATTTTGCAAAGCCAACCACAGATCAAATCGAGCGAGATGTTTGTCTAACCAAACTTGTTTAATGCTATTAAATTCCAATAATGAAATTTTTCCTGCCTGATAACCCATTTCTGCAATGCGTAAACTTTCTTTTGTTGCAGGTAAAACAGATTGGTCATATTGCTTGATTGCATCAATCAAACTGGATACCTCAATAGATTTGTTATCCAATTCAATCTTTGAATTTCGATTGATTAATTCTGAACGAGTTTCAGCATTGGTTTGCTGTGCTTGAGCGAGTGCAATATTTCCACTGTTGCGATTGAATATCGAAAGCGGAATAGAAGTGGAAACCAAAAAAACTTTGTCATCTGTTTCTTGATAATTACGTACACCAACGCCAAGCGTGATATCAGGAACCGCTTCTTTTCTTGCTAATTCAAATTGAGTTTTTGCCTGCTGCTTTTTAGTAAAGCCTGCTTTTCAGATAAGCTAACCTTGTCAGTGAAGTTAATCGTTAAAGGAACATCTATAGCATTGGCTGGCAAATCAAAAGCAAATTTTGAACAGAGATTTTTCTGAAACTGAACCTTTTTCAGCTCATTTTGATAACGTAACTTGGACTCAGCAGATAAAGCTGAATTAAGCTGAACATCAGATGGAATCACACGTCCATACTTTAGCTTTTCATTTAGAACTGTTGCTTGTCTTGCACTCAGCTTGCTCTCTGCAGCATAAATTTCTGCTCGCTGAGAAGCTGCATACCAATTAGACATACAGATTCGAAAATCAGCTTTTAACTCTGCTTGTCGTTGAGTAATCTCAAATTGGTTATTATTTCCTTGCAAACCTGCCAATTGCTTACGCAAAGCGAGTTTATTATTCAACGGAATTTCTTGGGACAAACCCATGAATGCAGTTGGGCCATCCAAATCTTTCAGCTTAGAATTACCCAAATTATCCAATTCGACATTGAAAGTTGGATTGTTCATCCGACCAGCATATTTTTGATTTACATCATAAGCTTGCTGAGATTGCTGCAAACTTTTTAGAACTGAATCATTTGCAATAGCTTGCTGCTGTAACTGTGCATAATTTGTTCCTGCTAATAACTGAGGAGCAATGATGACTAAGCCACAGGCGAAAATTACCTGACTTTTTTTAGACATGACTATACCTATACAAAAAATGAAAAATATTTTTGTATAGTTAAATCAATTCCTTAGAACAATGAGAGTTTTGGTAAATGCGTAGGTATTACAAAGAAAGGGAATCCTTTTCCTAAGCTTAAAAGAACGAATTGGGCGTTCAAATAAACCTAAAAATAAGAGGATTAAAGGTAAAGCAAAACTAAGGAAAAAGACTGGATCAATTGAGAAATGATCATCAGCTTGAATTGGTTTTACTGAATGATGAAATGCGGGTTCATCATAACTTGTCCAGTTATGATTTTTTTTATCTTGATCTGCTGTATTCAGAACTTCATCATGATGAACTAATGACCATTGGCTAGAATCTTCTGTTTCTACAGAAATACTTAATTCATGATAATGATCTAGATTTTTTGCTATTACAGGCGCCCACGTATAAATCCCCGTAGTTGTTATAGCAAACAAAAACAGGACAAATACGAGCATAAGTTGTGTGAACTTATTGGTTGCCATAAAAATAGAATCACTCAGTGAGTGGTTAAAGGATAATGAATCAGGTTTCAAATGTAAACTAATTAAGCAAAAAGAAAAAATTATCCAATAGAAACTGTAAGTCTAATGTTTTTACTTTTTTAATGAAAATACACATAACATGAACTATTAAATAAGATGATCGATTGAGTAAATTTCACTTCAATGGACTTAGTTGTAACAAAATATTTTTCATGCTAAAAATTTACTGTCCATTTTTTTATAAAAACCGATGGACTACAGATAATGAATCACGCCTGCAAGTCATTCATATATCTATGTCCATTTTTTATAACTTATAAGTGAAATGGCACATCAATGGCAATTTGAGTTTGGTACACCTAGTAGGGCAGGCTACCATAATGAAGAATGGTCTAAAAAAATGCAGTCTATTGGCTTGATGCCATCTCATAATGGAAAACCAGGAGGGAAAAAAACGGGACAAAATATGTCTGATTACGTTATATCAGGCAGTTTTTTTGAACAATCGTATAATCAACTGGTTGCCGAAAATTGTATTGTCACTTGGTATGATCGAATTATTTTATCTTCCAATTTAGCTGAGCCGATAAAAGCTAAATTGGAAGAAGAAATTAAGCAAATACAAATAGATGGAGGTAATGAAAGCAAGTTAAAGGAAAAAGAGTTAATTATTAATGCGCTGTCAAAAATTGAAATTATCCAGATGAAACCAGCTGGAAATAATGGTGATAAAAACAAGAAAAAATATACTTGTCCTGGATGCGATAACAATGTCTGGGGTAAGCCAAAGTTAAATCTAATTTGCGGAGATTGTTTAAAGAAGTTTGAATTAAATGACATTTAATTTGTAGTTGCTCTGTTTTTGTTCTGCAACTTGTAGTATAAATATTTCAGAAAATGAAAAGCCCCATCGAACTCTTACTTGGCGGTAAATTCGACAGGGCTTTGTAATAACTGGATCACATGGGAGCTTGGAGGGCTGGCCGTTGTAATCTGTAGACAATATTACAGCTTATGGCGGCAATTGCAATAGAGAATCATATTTTGTATAGAAAAAACGAAAAAATTTTATACGATTGATTTGCAAAGAACTCTGAAGTTTCTCGTGTATAACGAGAGAGAAAAATGGGAAACGTAGCCGTAAAATTTGATCAATATGGGTTATTTGATGCACCTGAAGATCACATAAATTTTTTGCATAATAAAAAATTAGCAGAAAAAAAACCAGGAACAATTATTGCCTGGACTCCAAAAAATCAAAGTAAAAAATGGCAAACATTTACTTATGATGATGCACCAAAATTTATCCCAACTTTTGTAAAACAAGCCGATGTATATGTGACTCCAAATGCTTTTTATGGTTGGAGAACAATTAAAAACCTTCACACTCTACAAGCTTTATTTGTTGATATAGATCTACATCATTTAGATTTTTCATTAGAAGAAAGTCTGTTGCAGATCCCTGCTTTGGTAGAAGATCGTTTAGATCGCTTAGTACGGGCGCAGATTCCTGAGCCGAATTGCATTGTTTATTCGGGCCGTGGCGTTCATCTTTATTGGTTAATTAGTCCGACACACCCAAATGCACTTCCTCGCTGGCAAGCATGTCAAAGACGTTTAGTAGATGTATGTGGGGCTGATAAACAAAGTGCAGATGCAACCCGTGTTTTACGTTTAGTTGGAAGTACCAATAGTAAAGTTAATAATTTCACGGTTAAAGCAGAAGAACGTCATAAAAAGATATTTGATTTTGATTGGTTACACGATCAAGTCATGCCGCTGACAAGGCAAGAACATAAAGAAAAAATACGTGATATTAATGTGTTGAGAGCTAACAAAGGGCTAAAACCTGTTAGAAATTCTAAAAACACAGGTAGTATTTATGCTCGTTGGTATCTTGTATATCAAGATCTTTTAATCATTATTGAATATCAAATAAATCTCAATAAAAAAGGCCCAGGTTTACCAAGCGGAATGCGTGATCTATTGCTTTATCATTTAGCGAATGCTCTCAGCTGGTTCACCATTTCTGATGCTTTAGAGAATGAGGTTGCTGAATGTGCGAGGAAATTTACTCCAAGCTTGTCACATCAAGAAGCTCTTTCTTATTGTTCAAGTGTAATCAACCGAGCTAAAAAGACCCAAATTGAAGGTAAAGAACACCGTTATCGCTACAGACGAGAAACGATTTATCGTGAGTTAGAGGATCTTATTCCTGAAGAAGTATTACCACGCTTAAGGGCTATTATTCCAAATGAATTGGCAAGAGAAAGGAAGTTGGAAAGAACCTTGGAATCAAGACGAGAAAAAGGGATAGCTGAACGGGCCATCTATCGTGAAAGTCTTCAGACCAATAAATCTAAAGCGATTGAATTAAAAGCCCAAGGTTTAAAATATAAGGAAATTGCATTAGAACTAAATCTATCCATTGATACTATTAAAGGGTATTTCAGGAAAGGTGTATTGGTATGATGTCTTGTATAGTGGGGGCAGCCTTTTGTTCTGCTTGGTACAGGTCTTCATAAGATGGTGAAACTCATATAAGTTTCACCATCTGTTTACAGTTAATATTTACTTAACTAATTCCATCAGACTACCAAAACTATCAATCACCGAATAATGAACTACATCCTCCAATGATTGATTTTCTTGATTTAAAGTAGCGAAGAACTTTTTAGCACTGTCAATTTTACGGTTCTCTTTTTCCCTTAGGTCACTGTCTAGCATTGAGCCTTTAGTTTCTGCAACGAAATAGATTTGGCGTACTTTATCCTTATTGAAAGCAATTGCCCAGTCAGGGTTATAGCTACCAAAAGGCGTAGGGATCTGGAAACGATCAGGGAGTTTAGCGTAGACGACCACCTCATCTGCACCATCCAATTCCTCAACAAATTTACGCTCATTATCAGAATCAGTGACTACATAATCCCAGATATGACGTTCTGCCTTGTACGACTGTAGTGGAATATTCTCATTACTCACAAAGATTTCATTGTCAGGATAAGTGCTATCTAAAGGATTATATTTCAGTCCTTGAATGACCATTTTGGCTTGCTGTTCGTTGATGATGCGACTCATTTCACGAATGAAAGCTTCTGGATTCGACTTAAACTGCGCAAATACCGCAGCGTTAATTCCCTGTAAGATACGAGCAACCGTTTTACGAGTGAGATTCGTATCATCAGCAATATTACCAATCAGGTCATAGGTCACTTGAGACTGAATAGAAATATTCGCCACTTCAGTTTTTGAAGTCACCTTCCCAAACATTTCTTTGGCTTTGAGTTGCTCATAGGTGGATTCATCATTCATCGTCGCTTCAGCAAGTTTATAACTCAGCGTTTCCACAAACTTGTTGTTTCGCTCAACAGCAGTACGTTCAACAGCACTAATGCTTTGCTCAATGAGTTTTTCAGAATCTAGATGAATTTGATAAACTGCTTTACGGTTAATACGAGACCATAAAGCCTGGAATTCTTTTCGTTCTAAATTGGTTTGGTTGATCGTATTGGTCAGCTTCTTATTGCCATCATCTGTCATACCTTCCAAAGCTTTTGGATCAAACAGCCCATCAATCAGCTTGTGAATTTGCTCAGTATAAGCCACTAAACTTTCAGGCAATTCAGCAAGCGAACCTTGCTCTTTCGCTTCGTGATACTTTGGCGTTAACTGATCATTATCATCAATATAATCGTGCTTAGACAGATGTTTATTAATCTGCTTGGCCATCAATTCAGTGACTTCAAGCGTAGAGCCATCAGATAACTTAAAGATTTTCCCTTTAAAGTAATCAGGGGTAGCTTGTGTCGGGCGATTCTGAATCGTATTCAGAATTTCTGATTGTAGATTCGACACAAACTCTTTGTAACTTTCATTGGTCACAACTGTGAGATTATTCAGTTTATGAATTTCTCCTAAGGCCCCTTGGAAATGGTTGGCATCCATACGTTCGCCAAATTTATTCACTGCAAGGCGCATACCACGGCCAACTTCTTGGCGACGAGAAATTACATTATCTGAATGCTTTAAAGTACAGATCACAAACACGTTCGGGTTATCCCAACCTTCCCGTAACGCTGAGTGAGAGAAAATAAAACGAGTTGGCTCTTCAAAGGAAAGTAGGCGTTCTTTATCTTTTAAAATCAGGTCATAAGCGTCTGTATCATTGGATACCTGAGCTTCTTCAGCTTTCTTATCAATTGCTGGATTGGCAAGACGTTTTGATTTCTTATCAATTGAGAAATAACCGTTGTGAGTACGGTCTACCTCAATTGCTTTCAGATAGTCAAAATATGGGTCATTTTCTAAGTTTAGATCCTCAATTTCATTGAGTACCTGCTGATACTGTTCCTTGAAAATTTGAACGTATTCACCATCTACAGGATTATTATCCTCATCATATTGACGATATTTTGCCACTTCATCAATGAAGAAAAGACTCAGGACTTTAATACCCTGATTGTATAACTGACGTTCTTTTTGAATATGTGCACGAATCGTTTCACGGATCTGAATGGTTCGCATGATCTTTTCATCAACATGCCCCAATGCTTCACCAACATGAATTTTGGTGCCATTTAAGAAAGTAACCGAGTTATCTCGTGCATCAATGTCTGAAACTACGTAACGGTCATTGTATTGTTCTGCTTTATTGGAAATATCGTAAAGGTTATCTCCTTTACTCACCTTTCTTACCTCACGTTTAAAACCATTCTTGGTTTCAATCTCAATTTCCAAACGGGCAACTGGAGCAGATTTAGATACAATGATGTCTTGTAAGTATAAATACCCATGTGTACCTGTTAAGCCTTGTACTTCCACACCTTTTACAGTGATTTTTTTCACCAGTTTTTGGTTATAGGCATCCAAAGCATCCAATCTATACACAAGGTTATAGTTGCGCTTATGTGTTGCTGAATACCGTAAAATAAACAATGGATTAAAGTTAGATAAAGACTCTAGAGTTTTATCTGCACCCATCTTTTGCGGTTCATCCAGGATCAAAATTGGACGGTTACGACTAATCACATCAATTGGACGACGCGATTGGAATTCATCCAGTTCATCATAGATACGACGGTTATCTTTACCTGTCGCATTAAACGCTTGAACGTTAATCACCATGACGTTGATCCCACCATTCGAGCTAAAGCTTTCCAAATGGTGTAATGCTTTGGAATCATAGATAAAGAAACGGGCCTTTTTGCCGTATTGCTCTTGAAAGTGATCAGCCATCATATTCAGGCTTTTGTAAACGCCCTCACGAATGGCAATGCTTGGTACGACCACAATAAATTTCGACCAGCCATACTGCTTATGCAGTTCAAACATGGTACGGATATAACAATAGGTCTTACCTGTACCTGTTTCCATTTCAATATCAAGGTTTAATTGGCTTTTGGTCAGGTTCTTGCCTTTGCCATTATCATCCGTAATGAGTTGAGATGATCTTTGTAATCCACTTGCTGCTTGTACATCCTGAATATTTTTCAGGACAGATTGAAGATCAAAAATATGGGCATTCTCAAAACCAACATCTGCAATAACTTTTTTAGCCTTGCCACCTTGTAAGTCCAAGGTTTCTTCAAGCATATCAACCTGTGCCGTTGCTTTTTTTGCTTTGGCTGCACCTTGGTCAATCATATAACGATGACCTTCAGAACGTGGTTGTCCTTTAAAGCAATCCACAATCGCTTGTACAGAATCTTTCTGATAACCAAGGGTTTTAAAACGGATTTCCATTATCTAACCCTCTTAAAGAAACTTCACTTCGGTATCAGGAGAGAGCTGTTTAAAGCGTTCTTTGATATTGGTTTTATCATGGTCAAGATGAATGGCTTTTTCTGCTGATACAAAGCGTAAAGGATGATCTTTGGCAACCTCATCGACCACATCAAAAGTTAACTCATCAAAGCAGGCAACAAGGCTATTACCTGCAACATAAAACACTTCTTTTCCAGCAACGGTTTTACATTTAATTGGCAATGAAAGTTCAAGCCCCCAATCCAACATCACTTGGAATAGGAGATCTTCAGATGTACGGTCTTCTTTAATATTTGAAGCTAAATCCAGCATATCAACTTGTTTTACAGCATCTGGTGTGTAATACACATCCTTCATATTGGTTGAGTCTATTTTTAGGGATCGGAAACCAATATCTAAATGTTCGATACCTTCTTTATCTGAATTTTCGGTGGTGTTTCAAAAAGTATGCTGAAACAAAGCAGGTTGAATTTTGATAAAATAGAGAAATGCGAATAACTCTAGAAATCAAATGTCCAACCTGCCTCAGTGACAGTATAAAGAAAAATGGCATCAAAGTAGATGGGAAACAAAACTATCAGTGCAAAGACTGCAAACGTCAGTTTATTGGTGACCATGCTCTGAGCTATCTAGGATGTAATTCAGGCATTACTCGAAAAATATTACAGTTGATGGTCAGAGGTAGTGGTATACGAGATATCGCTGAAGTTGAGCGAATCAGTATCGGTAAAGTTTTACGTACTTTAACCGAATCGACCTACCAAATTCAGCCTAAACAAAGTCATTATGAGTCTCTTGAAGTTGATGAGTTTTGGACTTTTGTGGGAAATAAAAATAATAAACAATGGCTTATTTACGCCTACCATCGAGAAACAGGTGAGATTGTTGCTTATGTTTGGGGTAAAAGAGACTTAGCTACAGTTCAACGATTGAAGACAAAGCTTAAACAATTAGGTATTCACTACACCCGAATTGCAAGTGATCATTGGGACAGTTTCATAACTGCTTTTAAAAACTGCAAGCAAAGTATTGGTAAATTTTTTACTGTAGGTATTGAAGGTAATAATTGCAAAATAAGGCATCGAATTAGGCGCGGTTTTAGAAGGAGTTGTAATTTTTCAAAAAAGATTGAAAACCATTTTAAAGCTTTCGACTTAACCTTTTTTTACATCAATAATGGCTTCATTTAATGTCAGCATACTTTTTGAAACACCACCGAATTTTCAGCAACTATTTTTCTACCTGCGCGACGGATACGTTCTTTTGAGATCTCTGCAATAGTTAATGGTTTATTAATTTGATTCAACAATTTTATAGCTTTTTGTATTGTTACTCTTGTTGTAGGTGTAGCTACTGAAAGATCCAGAATTTCAGGAATTTGCACAACAATAAACTTACGTTTACCATTATCTTTAGAATTTAACTCCATAATTGCATGGGCTGTTGAACTAGACCCTGCAAAAAAATCAAGTATTAAAGCGTCCTTATCACGTTGCAAACAGTAGGATATAATATCTGCAAGAACTTCATGATCTTTAGGATTATTAAAGACAACTTCACCAAATAATGTTTTTAATAAGCTTGAGGCTGCACGCCCATCCTTATAAATTACAGGTGTCTTAACAATAGAATCTACCTCTATTAAATAACTTTTTTTCAAAGGTATGGTTGATTCATCCACTCCAAATAAAACTTCATTATTTTTTATTCTTTCCAACATAACAGGTTCAGTAGCCCCCCATCCTCTTGATGGTTTTTTTACTGGTTTACCTGTTAAAGGATGATAAATTTCATAATCTGGAATACTCGTACTAGCAGAGGAGATATCCGCACCAAAAAATAATCCACGATCATCTGATCGATAAAAATGAGCAAGTTTTTTTATCGGATCATTCTCATCTAACTCCGCATAGAACTTACGCATCGCATGTTCAATTTGATCATGTTGATTATTGTTATCAGCAACTAACTCATTGTATTTTTCTAAAATTATATCAAGGCCTTCTTTACGCTCTCTCCATTTACCTTGTTCAGCTAATAAGTTCTTATTTTTAGCAAATAGAATCATATACTCAGCACTATCTGAAAAGAATGTAGAATCATTTTTCCTACCTTTTTCCCAAGTAAGTACAGCTACCTTATTTGATTCTCCAAATACATCTCCTAGCAGTGCTATTAAATTTTTTAATTCTTCATTTCCAATTGAAACTAAAATTACACCATCTTCTGTTAATAAATTTTTAGCCAATTTCAAACGGCTATACATCATACTTAACCAAGCTGAATGAAATCGACCTTCGGTTTCTTTCCAAGCAACTAATTTATTTCCTTCTTCATCAATTTGATTAGAACGCTCAAAAAAAACATTTGTACTTTCAGCAAAATCATCTTCATAAATAAAGTCATTACCCGTGTTGTATGGTGGGTCAATGTAGATCATTTTGACCTTACCCAAATAATTCTCTTGCAGAAGTTTTAGTGCTTCGAGGTTATCACCTTCGATAAACAAGTTTTCTGTCTTATCAAAATTAACGCTTTCTTCACGACATGGGCGCAAGGTTTTCGCAATTGGTGCATTAGCCGTTAAAATGGCTTCTTTTTTCCCCACCCAATCAAGACGATAGCGTTCCTGTTCACCTTCAACCAAAACTTGTGAAAGTTCTTGTTTAAGCAAGTCAAAATCAACGGCTTTTTTCAGTTCACCATTTTCATCTTTGGTTTCGGTAATGCAGTTTGGGAATAGTACTGAAATCTTTTCAATGTTTGCATCCACAAGATTGGGTGAGTGCATTTTTAACTTGTCCATCAATATACCTTTATATTTAATTCACTAATTTGTTTAAATCAGATTCAAGTGCATGAATATGCTTATTGAGTTCAACCTTACGATTAAACTGTTTTTCAGTTCTCAACTTGGATTTCAGCTTATCAAGCTGCTTTTGCAAGGTTTCAAGCTGTTGAGCTTTTTGCAATTGAAGTTCAATAGAAACGGATTCATCATCGTTTTCTTGATCTTTACTTGATGCAATCGGCAATATTTGGGCGATAAAATGTTCATATAGATCAGCCAGTTTTAAGTAAAGGGGCAATTCAATACGATCATGATCTTCTAGCCACTCAGAAGCATAATATTGACCTAGCACCGCTTTAGTTTTGTCTGCTTGATTCAAACGTTTATAGGTTGCAACAACTTTCACTTTATCTTGATAAACAACTTCAAAAATAATTGGAGTGAGAATGAGCTTATCAATGAAAGATAGAATTGACACATCTAAATCTTCAACCCGACTTTTCACTCGAAAGATTTGAATTTCCTTCAAGTCTTCCTGATCTTGGAGGTGGATTGTAGATGAAGACAACTTATAAGCCCACCGTATATTTTCCACTTGATCAACAAATAGTTGTTCGATCTTGCTATTGGCTTTTCCTTGCTCATAAAACTTATTTTTCGGAATTAACCGATCCACTTTAGCCTGGGGTGGAAATTTATATGACTTCATGATCAAGATTCTTCAATCACAATAAAACTAATGAGCTCAAAGTCATTTAATCCAGAAACCTCATCTACCAACGCTGATGTAGTCAAGCCTGAAAACAGGCTATCAATATCCTTCTCAGCTTTTACGTCCTGAATGGTATGAATCACAATATCCAACAATTCTGAATACTGGCTCATATCTTGTCCATCATTGGTTTTCTCATTAAACTTTTCATATGCTTCAGGAACTGGTTGATCCTTTCCTCTACATGCTTTACGTGCTACATCCAATAGATATTTGGCTTGGGTATAGTCATAAATGACATCACCACATTGATTAATATAGACTAAGTAATATGGATATAGGCGGTTGCTTTGGCTGTTAGGCGACTCAGGATGTCGTGCTCTTAGGGTAAAAATCACCCCTGCATTCAAACCGAGTTCTGGCTGTGCAGGCACAACAGTATGCAGCCCATTCGGTAATCGCTCCAATTCAGGATGTTCTTCCATATAACCAAGCAAATCCATACGGAAGTCATTTAGACCTAAATCAGTAATCGAAACCCCTGTATTGGCATCTTCCAAATCTAGTACTTCAGTTTGTAGCTTCTGTAATTGTTCACGACGATAGGCAATATCATTAGCTTGGGCACTGAGGACGTTATCATCTCCCGTACTGGTCATATCAACGATCACCATGCGATTCTCGACCCGTTCTCGCAAGTTAATATATTCATCCAGACTGATATCAGGCCAGTAATTAACGAGCTGAATGACGCTATTTGATGAGCCAATACGATCCACACGCCCAAAGCGTTGAATGATGCGTACAGGATTCCAGTGAATATCGAAATTAATCAAATAATCACAGTCCTGTAAGTTTTGTCCTTCAGAAATACAGTCCGTTGCAATGAGCACATCAATTTCTCTGGACTCTTCAGGGAATATGTCTGCTTTTTGCTTTGATTGTGGAGAGAATAGAGTGAGTAAGCCCTGCATATCATAACTTTGACGGCTTCCCACTCTGGTCTTGATCGTTGAAGTATTATCACTGCCGATCACTTTCGCACTGTGCAGACCATAGGTTTCCAGCAGGATAGGAGCAATATGCTCATAGATATAATTCGCTGTATCCGCAAAGGCAGTAAATATGATGACTTTACGGTTATTAGCATTAATTGGGTTCTGAATTTTCTCGACAACATGCGCTTTAAGATGTTGTAGTTTGGCATCCTTTTCAGCGTTAATCGGCTGAATCATTCGCAGTAAACCGAGAATAATGTGGTAATCACCGTCTAGATCCGTTTTCCAGCTCAACAGATCCATATCAGCCAAATGAATTTTTAGCTTATTGCCAATAAGGTCTTCAGTATTGAGCAATTCGCCATTCTCATCTTCATCGTAGCCAAAGTCGGGTGAAATACTGACCTCATCATCCGCCTGACGAGCTTCAAAGTCAGCAATTTTAGCGAGTATGTTTTCAATATTTTTCTTGATGACATTTAGCGTTAACCTAAACGCATGGACAGAACTTTCTAGGCGTTTCAGCAAGTTGACTGTCATCAAAGCCTGTAAACTTTTTTCACGGTCTACCTGTCTTAATTTACCTTTGCCTTCTACACGAGTATCAAAAATCTCTTCATATTTTCTTAAGGCACTTGGAAAGATATAGCTGACTGGTGCATAGACTGACATCTTGATTAAAGACAGATCCGCATAAATTTGATTCAGAGAAACACTATCCTGATCGGTTGATAATGCACAACGGAATGAAATCGGCTTGAGTCGTTGAGGGAACTGTCCAATATCTTTGGTGTCATAGAAAGTTTGTATGTGTTTTCTTGAACGAGCAATTGTCACGCTATCCAAAAGCTTAAAGAAATCGAAATCTAGAAGGTTAAGAATTGCTTGAGTTGTCCGTTGGGCAGGATCTAGTTTTGCCCAGGCATTAAAGCTGGCCTGTGCTCTACGGAATATGGTTTCTATATCACGTTCAGTATCGAGCTTATTTTCCAATAAAGCTGCATTGCCTTCATAAGCAAGGGCGAGTTGATTCTTAAGGTCAGTAAAGTGATTATTTACTGGCGTAGCAGATAACATTAACACTTTGGTTTTCACGCCCTGACGAATCACTTGATTCATTAAGCGGTCATAACGTGTTTCACGATCCTTAAACGTGCCACGGTTACGGAAATTATGCGACTCATCAATCACAACTAAGTCATAGTTGCCCCAATTGATTTTCGCCAAATCTATACCCAGGGTTTCACCACCTTTACGAGAAAGGTCGGTGTGATACAGCACATCGTAGCTAAAACGGTCTTTGGCAAAAATGTTCGTGACTAGATTGGCGTTATAATTCGTCCAGTTCGCTCCCAATTTTTTAGGGCATAAAACTAGAACACTTTTGTTTCGTAATTCGTAGTATTTGATTACGGCCAAGGCAGTAAATGTCTTACCCAAACCAACACTATCCGCCAAGATACAGCCATTGTAGGTTTCAAGTTTATTGATAATGCCTACGGCTGCATCTTTTTGGAAATTGAACAGCTTATTCCATACCAAGGTATCCTGATATCCTGTGAGATCATTCGGCATTACATCTGCATTGATATCTTCCAAGAAGTCTTTGAAGATGTTGTAAAGCATTAAGAAGTAAATACGTTCAGGTGGATTTTCCTGATATACAGACTCAATGTGTCGAATAATTTCACTGGTGACATCTTCAACTTTTGAGGGATCATTCCAAATTTGATTGAATAGCTGAATATAGGTTTGCACCATCGGCTGCTCATCAAAGCAGTTCACCATATTGGAAATAGCATTACCTTTTTCAAAGCCCAGTCCCATCGGGGTAAACCCCTGAATAGGCATATAGGTTAAGGACTGCTCAGATTTTTGAATACTGATGAATTCCTGCATCGGTGCATTGCTGTTATTCGATTTAAATGTTGCTTTTCGTCGTATCCAATCTGCACATTCTTTAGCAATTGCCTTTTGCGATAGCTGGTTTTTCAGATGAATTTCAAACTCTGTGCCATAAAGACTGCTTTCACGGTCTTGTTTAGGAATGACAAATTCACGTTTTTCCTTTTTTAGCTTATCTGTCACGTTATCCGCAACAAAGGTTGGGGAAGTAAAAACAAATTGCAGTTCTTCGATCTTTTCTAATTCTTTTTTTAAAGCAGCGTAAGCATAGATGGAGAAATAGGAAGCAGCGATCTTCAATCTGGACTTACTACTGAGATTTTCTCCAATATCTGAACCTAATGTGCTGTTGATGTTATCAATGAGTTTCATAAGAGATTAGGGGTAAAAGAGAAAAAGATGAGAAATTATAACAGGATGACAACCCTATACATGCTTCAGATTCGTAGTCAAACAGCCCATTTAAAAAAAAGTGTATAGGTGTGATGCCTTGTATAGTGGCGTTAGCCAGCGGCTTGCTGCACCTGGTATAGCTGAAGATCATGGGGCATAGGTCTCTTTAGATCTACGGCTTTACTCTATTTGAATAGAACCAGAGTTAATACGCCAAACTATAGAATCATGCACGTACAAGCTTCAGATTCGTAGTCAAACAGCCCATTTAAAAAAAAGTGTATAGGTGTGATGCCTTGTATAGTGGCGTTAGCCAGCGGCTTGCTGCACCTGGTATAGCTGAAGATCATGTGGGGCATAGGTCTCTTGAGATCTACGGCTTTACTCTATTTGAATAGAACCAGAGTTAATACGCCAAACTATAGAATCATGCACGTACAAGCTTCAGATTCGTAGTCAAACAGCCCATTTAAAAAAAAGTGTATAGGTGTGATGCCTTGTATAGTGGCGTTAGCCAGCGGCTTGCTGCACCTGGTATAGCTGAAGATCATGTGGGGCATAGGTCTCTTGAGATCTACGGCTTTACTCTATTTGAATAGAACCAGAGTTAATACGCCAAACTATAGAATCATGCACGTACAAGCTTCAGATTCGTAGTCAAACAGCCCATTTAAAAAAAAGTGTATAGGTGTGATGCCTTGTATAGTGGCGTTAGCCAGCGGCTTGCTGCACCTGGTATAGCTGAAGATCATGTGGGGCATAGGTCTCTTGAGATCTACGGCTTTACTCTATTTGAATAGAACCAGAGTTAATACGCCAAACTATAGAATCATGCACGTACAAGCTTCAGATTCGTAGTCAAACAGCCCATTTAAAAAAAAGTGTATAGGTGTGATGCCTTGTATAGTGGCGTTAGCCAGCGGCTTGCTGCACCTGGTATAGCTGAAGATCATGTGGGGCATAGGTCTCTTGAGATCTACGGCTTTACTCTATTTGAATAGAACCAGAGTTAATACGCCAAACTATAGAATCATGCACGTACAAGCTTCAGATTCGTAGTCAAACAGCCCATTTAAAAAAAAGTGTATAGGTGTGATGCCTTGTATAGTGGCGTTAGCCAGCGGCTTGCTGCACCTGGTATAGCTGAAGATCATGTGGGGCATAGGTCTCTTGAGATCTACGGCTTTACTCTATTTGAATAGAACCAGAGTTAATACGTCAAACTATAGAATCATGCAGATTTTTGAAAATGAGAAAATAAATTGTCACCCTAAATTTAATTACAACGTTCTAGGATGACAATTTATTGTCGGCCTACAGGACTATTTTAAATTTCTAACCTAGATCTAATTGAATTACTTGCCGTACTTCTTAAAATTGATGAAATTGACCAAAATGATGAAAAATAGTCAATTTGGAAAGACTTACGACAAGAAAATTTAAATAAGAAGAAATCATTTAAGTTATAATTTATCAATATAAAATGATAAAGAAAGCTTTAATGAGTACAAATAATCTTCAAAATATATTATTAGCCATAGGTGAATTTATTCAGCCTATTGCTAATACGCTAAACAAACTACAAAAAGATCCTGAAACAATTAGATTGTTGCAAAATATAGGATACTGGGTTAGCAACCATGACAGAATTTCTCCTTCTATGGAGAAAATCCTGACAGAAATGGAAATTAATTCTAATTTATCAGAGGCAGAGAATACATTTACTTATAAACAAATTTTTAAATTATTAAGTGATAGTGAAGATATTGAAAATACTAGTCTTTTCGATTTGATAAATCAGAGTTATTTCCGTGATCCTCTTCTAAAATGCTTCGATGAAATTGAAATAGGTAATCACTTTAAAAGAAGAAAAAATACTATTGAAGAAGCATTTAAACTCTATGAATTAAAATTTTATTCAGGATGTTTATGCCTTCTACATTCACAAGTAGAAGGAATTATTACTGATTATTTAATCTTTAAAAAAATTCTTCGTAAAGACATTAAAAGTGGAAAAACTGTTTTTATAGTTATTTCTGATAAACCTAAAGAAGAAACTACAACAGGTCTAAAAAGAAAACTTGAATTAGCAAAAGATATAAACGAAAGTTTTTCACGCTTAGAAATGTTCGAATTTGATAATAATTCAAATATTAAATTTCATAATGAAAGGAATGAGATATTACACGGTTCAAATATTGACAATTTCACTGTAGAAAGATGTCTAATCCTATTTATTTGGATTGATTCGATAGTTAGCTCAATATATAAAGACGAAACTTACTTAAATAGCCTAAATAAAAAAGTTTAAAAAGGTAGTGTTCAAAAATCTATGTAATTTCAATAAAATGAATCAAACAGGAAATGACACATCCAGTAGTTTTCTCAAAATTCTATAAAGTTGTTTTTGGTTGATTCGTACGCCAAGCTATAAAAAAACGTAAAGTCTTTCAAACGGATGATTCTGTACGTAAAGTGATTTACCTGGCAATTGATGCAGCATCTAAAAAGTGGAATATGTCGATTCGCGACTGGCGTTTAGCCATGAGTCGCTTTATTATTGAATTCGGTGACCGCTTAAGCAATCACCTTTAATTTATGAAAAGCAATTACACAAAATTATTTACAGGCTCTCAAAGAAAGCTAGTTGAAGATACTAGAACTTAAAATCTATTTCTCCAAATTTAAACTTAGGGAAATCGTGTAAAGATTGCTCTTTCTCTTTATCTAAAACCCTTATAGGTGTTTCATCAACATCAAGTTTCCACCAACTACCATTTTCACTAACAGTTAAGCCCTTAACCAGCTTACCATTAAATCTTTTATAAATAATTGGTTTTGCTACACCTTTATCACCCTCAGAATTACACTTTTCAATAATAGCTTCTATACAATTTAACATCCCTAATGAAATTTTAGATGGTGTACCAAGAAGTTTTTGATACTCCGCATTTAACTCATTCGTATAAGCTTTCATACCAATTACTCCAATGCTCCCCTTAGGAATCTGAGTAATTATAGGTACTGCCTTGATACCCGTATCCGTCTGCTCTTCAGTTAATTTAACCTGATAAAGAAAATTTTCTCTTGTATGCGGGCAAGATAAAGCAAATAGATACTCATTATTAATTACTCTTTTCCAACTGTCATGACCTAAAACATGTTTAGATGCTGAACTAAGAGCTTCTTTTATTGAATATTCAATAATCTGCTTAATATTATCAATAGTTATAGAATTAAAAATATCCCTATCTAAATATACATCATCATCATATTCTGTATATGCAGGTCCATATAATTGGTTATCTCGTGTATTACAATGTCGGATTAATGAATATTTAATACCATTTTCATCGTAATCATGTTTTACCCTTATCTTATCTAAATGCCCAACAACACTATTTATCACATGCTGTGCTATCAATGTGCTCCCAGCTAAAGCTATTACACATTCACCTTCATAACCTCTAAAAGGCACATAATTTTTAAATGTTCTTAAGAAATATGGTGCATGTACTACGATAGGAACAGCGTATATTTTTTTAAAACCAGAAAGTAATGTCACATTATCTGAAGTAATTGCAGAATCACCTATAAAAAAGATCTCGTCACCTTCATAACCTGCTACAACTAATGTCATAAATCACCCCAAATTTCCTACGACTAATGCTAAAGCCTTTGCACCTAATAATTTAACTGCATCAAAAGTTAGCTCTAATCCTTTATCTAAAGCTGTACTCTTAATCTTATCCCACACAGGTTTACTTCTTATTGTGTCTAAAAGCTCATGACCTTTCCAAGTTAGTCCATCAATATCCAAAGTCTTATCTCTATCATCAGCAAATAGATATTCATATGACCCTTTTAAAAATCCAGCCTCAAGAAGTAATACAGAGTTTTGAATTACAACATCTACTTGAGCTGTCTCTTTTACAAATTCATCAAATTTATCTTCTTCAACAGAGATAAGAACCTGTCTAATAATTTCCCAGTCTCTTTTCATATGTATCTACTTTAAATTATCTTTAATTTTTTCTGCTAAATTTGCTTCAATCAACCCTTTTGACAAGCAAGTAAGTGTTACATCAAATGTAGTACTACCAACTTTAAATTAGATCTCTTGCGTTAGTCAAAATTTAAACAAGCCCAACAATCAAAGATTGAGGGCTAATTTAGCTTACATATTTTTATAGATGGTATCGCGCCTATCAACGTCTAGTACTAATACAACAATCCTATCGTCAATAACCTGGTATACCAATCTATATCCTGCTGATCTAAGTTTGACCTTATAAAGATCAGTAGATCCTCTCAGCTTGTTTTTAGGTATCTTTGGATTCTCTAAGATTGCTTCCAATTTACGAATAAATTGTTCAGCTATTTGAGGATTTAATTTATCAAACTTCTTCAGAGCTGCCTTTGCGAACTCTAGCTCGTAGGTCATTAATAGATACCTTTACTGTTTCTTCAGTATCGACTTGTTCAGCTAGTTTTAGAAGTTCCCGATCTTCAACTAAATCCATCAGTCTTTCGTACATATCAGCAGGAACACAGTAAAACGCAGGGTTATTCCTATTCAGAATAGCTACAGCTTCACCGAATCCATTATTTACGACTTCCATAGGATTCTTTTTAAGTTCAGAAACACTAGCCACAAATCGACTGTGGATAATGTTATTCATGTCAGTTTTCTCGGTAGATGTGTCCTACATCAATTTGTAGCTAATTGACTAGAACTGCTCCTCGGTAATTAAAGAGATGCTACAAAACCAAATACAATATAACCAAATTAGAAACCTGATGCAAGACCTATTAACAGGTCGTTATAAGGATCATAACAAAATGAAAATTAAAGGATGCAAACGACAGTCCTTCTTAGGTCAAGCCGTACTTAATGGCGTTCAACTAATCTTTTACCTGATCAGATGTTGGGCTAATGAAGAGCTTTTCTATAAGTTGGGTATCACAATCAAGAACATACTGATGCGATATGGCACAGTTAGAGCAATGCCCTACGAATGAGAGATCCTATTGCCTGGAAAAGCAGAAGCAACTTATGATTTGTAAGTACAGTTCAAGGGACAGATGGAGCAATTTCACTATGCTCCGACTATCCCTTTTAATGGATTTAAAACAGAATGTTATCGTAACTTAACTGAACCACTTCAGAATTTGATCTTTGAAGTTAATAATCAAAGTTCCTAAAGTCTGAACAACAACTGAATAAAATTTAAATTTTTCAATGTCTCGTTCAACTGAATTAGGAGTAATTATTGTAGGTTTTTTCAAATTCTTTACATTACTGTTTTTTGGCTTTCGCTTCTTTTTTCGATGCGCCATGAGAATACTCCAATAATAAGAGTTAATGCGTGGCTGCACGAATGAGAGATAACAGTAATGATTCCCAAACGTGCAAAGTTAGCAAGTTGGGTCATTAAGAGTTGCCTTTTAAGCAGAGATAGAAAGGTTCTTTTGAATTGAGAAGTTACGAGTAGTTATAAATAGGATGGTTGAAGTAATCTTTTTAAATTTTTTAAATAAGGAAGAAATGGACGGTTCTATGTTAGATTCTAAAGAATCTACTAGATTAGAAGAAATCGGTTCAACCTGTTTTATTGCATTAAATTCATAGGAATATAAGTTATAATTATGAGAACGGTTAAAGGTATTCAAGACCATTTCAGTTAGCTGTGCAATACGGTCATGGATACGACTCGAATCCATATTGTTTTGACCTTCTATAGCTAAGAATGCTCTTCCAATCGCAATACTAATTTTTTTTGCATCGAAAGCTTCAATATCACCAGTACGCTTGATAACTTGAAGACTTCTAGTAGTAGAAGCTTCACAATCATTATGATCGCTTAATTGATTTTTTGGTCGCTTTGTCTTTGCCGCGTAAGACTTAAAGGCTTTGAATAAACCTGGCATTTTTTTAGGTATATCTGACTCCATTTGAAACTCCTTATAACGTCATAGTGAAAAAATGTTTTAAACATACTCCTTTTATATAACTTATTTATATTTGCATCATAAATGCGCTATTTAGTAGTTGTCAATAAATTAAAACACAATATATTGTGGATAACCCTATGTGTATTCACAATATATGGGTGGTAAAGTAGTTATAACGCCTAATTATGCATCTCTTCAATTGAAGAGATGCAGAGTGATTTAGTTAATAAGAAAAATTCTGCATTATTCATATTTGGGAGAACCCTTACTATCTAAATAAGTTGTAGTACAGGTTGGATATGCGGAACATGACCAAAATTTGTAATCTTTTTTGGTTTTTGCGCTCTTACCTTGTCTAAGGATAAGTTTTGCATTACACACTTTACATTCAAATTCTGAAAGTTTTGGCTTAGCGGCTATTACACCTGGCTTTCCTTTTGAATCGGGTTGAGTATGGTCACAAGTCGGATAGTTTGAGCATCCCCAAAACGGTTTTTTACCACGAGTGATTTTTTTTAGATAACCACTACATTTAGGGCATTTATGAGTTTTATCTACTACATTTAGTTTTTTTTGTTTTACCTGATCAATTTCATCACTAATGAAAACCATTAGCTGTGATATGAATTTTTGCACTTCATCTTTTTGGCGTATTTCTTTAATTTGTTCATGCCAAATAGCTGTCATATCAGGATATTTAATGGTATCCGGCAGAGCATCATAGAGCTTTTCCCCCGTTGCTGTAGGAATGATATTTTTGCCTTTTTCAACTAGAAATCCACGATTGAATAAGGTGGCAATAATACTATCTCTTGTGGCTGGAGTACCAATAGATCCATGATCTGATGCTTTATCTTTATCCTTTTCTACTAAAATTTGTTTGAGCTTTGGATCTTTAATATATTTTGCCGCACGAGTCAGATCTTTTAACAAGGTTGCAATAGTATAAAGTGGTGCAGGCTTTGTTTCCTTTTGCTCACAAATACCTTCAACACAAACCCCCTGGTTATTATTCTGAAGTGATCTTAAATCTAAGTTTTGAGCTTCAGGATTATCGGCAATTTCGTCATTGCCAACATCATTTTTATATAGTGTTTTCCATCCCCATGTTTTAGGAACGTTTGAAATAGTTTTGAATTGATGCCCTGAACATTCAGTAATGATCGTTGTTTCTTCATATTCATACTTAGGATAAAACTGTGCGATATATGCACGAGCAATTAGAAAATAAACATTCTTCAGCTCTTCTTTTAGCATGTTTACATCATACGTTGATTGCGTTGGAATAATCGCATGGTGAGCCGAAACTTTATCACTATTGAACGCACGGCTTTTTATACTTGGATTTGCATTTAGCACAACATTCTTAAATAGATTCGAGTTTTGACTAATTGCGCTTAAAACTGCTGGTGCATCATCGTGCATCTCTTCATTTAGGTATTCACAATCGGATCTGTTGTAAGTAATTAACTGGTATTTTTCCCGTAATTCTTGAGTAATCGACTTTACCTGGTCAGGCTTGTATCCAAACTTTCGTGAAGCATCAGATTGTAAAGTTAAAAGGTTATAAGGGAGTGGTGGTGGAGTTTTCTTACTTTCAGTTGTAGCACGAAGAATAATAGATGGTTTTCCATGAATGTTATTCTTTACTGATTCTGCAAAATCTCTATCAAGAATTCGTTTTTTGTCATCAACTGGATCATTCTCTTTTGGAATATAGTTGCCAATATAGTTAACGCCAAAATCAAAATTCCCCTTGATTGTGTAATAAAAGCTTTTTTTATGAGCATTGAACTCCCTATATCTTCTTACAACTAAGCCTAAAATTGGTGTTTGTACTCGACCAACTGATAACACCCCATCTGAGCCAGCTTGTAATGTGTAACCGCGAGTTAAGTTATAGCCAAACAATTGATCGGCAACACTTCTAGCTTCAGCCTGTAAGCCTAAATGCTCATATTTTTTGTTGCTTTCAATAGCATCTAAAGCACGTTTTACAATGGCTGGGGTATAGTCATTGACTAAAACACGATAAACAGGCTTATTGTTTCCAAAGTATTCAAGAAGTTCATCAACTAATAGCTGGCCCTCATCGTCAGGATCACCAGCATTAACGACTGCTTGAGCATTCTTTATAAGATTCTTAATAATGTTTACTTGCTTTTTTTTATCTTCACTAACTTTTTTGTCCAGGGAACATGACAAAAAGGAAGATCAGCCATACTCCACTTTGCATATTTTGATCATAATCTTCAGGATCTGAAAGTTTTAGCATGTGGCCAAAGCACCAAGTCACTTTATCTCCATTACTACATTCAAAAAACCATCATTTCTAGTAAAACTTGATGAAACTTGTGCTGCAATAGCTTTTGCTAATTCAGGTTTTTCTGCAATAAATAATCTGCTCATAGACTTACCTTATTTATTAGATTTATTAACAAATAAGCCTATAGGGAAGAATATCCCCCTATAGGCTTTAGCGTTATTTTCCGTAGGGTTTGAGAATCATATCTTTATTTACCATTACGTTAAACTGATAACCAGGACGAATACGAATAGTGGGTGCAATATTCAAATTTCGTCTGATTAACTCTTGTCCTGTTTGAGACCACTGGCGGCCTAACTCTTCAGCCAGTGTTTCACGATTATTTTGCGAGGTAGATTGGTTATTACTATCATCGTCACCGACAGCAATTTGACCTAATGCAGAGAACATGGAAATAAGAGTCGCTTGGCCAAAAATACGCCCATAATGATTGTCAATTTTATCTTTAAATCCAGCATACCCAGCTTTATCTGTACCTTGCATATTGCCTAATGACATAGAAGACCCGTTCGGGAAGATAATACGTTGCCAAGCAACTAGGCCTCGTTTTTGCCCCATTGTGATGCCATTGTCATAAGTACCAATCAGCTTTGAACCTTGAGGAATAAGTAAGAATCGTCCAGTTGTAGAGTCATATACATTTTGACGTACTTGGCCAATAATTTGGCCTGGTAAGTCACTGTTCATTCCAGTAACCAAGGTTGCAGGGATCACCGTACCTGATTTGACTTCATAATCACTCATTGGATCAATTAATGCTTTGGCTAAATAGAAGTTGTCATTTGATTGGCGTTGAGTCCATTGTTCTTTTTCACCTTGGCGGTTAATCGCATACATATCATTTTCACTTTGACCTTGACGACTATTTGGCATAAATCCATCTTTTCCAGAATTTCCTCCACCGAGTAATCCGCTTAAAGTACTAGGTTGCTGTGATCCACCGATTTGACGTAACCCAGCAGTGTTATTACCCGTTGATGTAGGTGCGCCTAAGACTGTACCTAAATCATTTTGAGCATTTGCTCTTTGCTGTTCTATGCTTTGTAGGCGATTCATTTTTGCTTGGAAAACTGCTTGTTGTTCAGCCTGTTTAGCTTGCAATTTTATATCAAGGTTACGTCTTTCTGCTTCAAGAAGCATTAAGCGTCTTTTGTTGGCTATATCTTCAGGAGAACCCTCAACCACGCCAACAGCAACGGGCTGTTGATTTTGAGCTGTAGCTCCACCACAAGGTTGCTGCTGTGGTGTGCCATCAGGATTCATTATGGGTTGTCCTTGAAGATCTAAAACTGGCTCTAAACAACCAGGTGTAGGCAGTGTATTTTCAGGAATTGATCCCGAACCTGTATTGGTAAAGAGATCTTCAGGATTGGCTGTTTCAGTTGTGTTTTGAGCCTGTTCATCTTCTTTTTGAACATCTTCTGTATTACCAGCTTTCAGCATAGCTAAAGCGGTAAGAAACAAGACTAAGCCAACTACACACGCAATAACAATAATTGGAAACTTTGTAAGTCTACGACCACCACTTAAAGCTTGTGATTCACCTTGTTGAATATCTGGGGAGTGATCATCGCGGAGGTTTTCATTATTTAATTGTTGATCTTTTTTATCTAAATCAGACATATTTAGTTCTCCTTGACTGTATAGCCAAAGAATGGCTGCCACGGCTGATTTTTAGGTTTTAAGGCCATGCCGACAGCTTCTATACCAGCTAAGTTGATCACTACCGATACCGAATTTTCTGCAATAGGTGAAACACGATACTTTAAAACGGTAACTGTAGTATTCACGGGTACAGGAGCTTCAGCAATTGCATACCCCTTTTTCTGTAAATTCGTTTTAACTGTTTCATAAACAGAAGATTTTTTTGATCAGGTACAATTAGAAGATTTGTATTGGCCGCAGGACTATGCAACACAACGTAATTTGAAACTACTTCTGCTACTGCAACAGAATTAGATTGGTCTACGCCATAAACGATAGAGCCTTTTGGAGTTGTGGCACAGCCTACTAAATTCAAACTGAAGAGTGATACAAGTGAAAGTGTTACGGCTTTTGAGAGCTTTTTCATCATAATACCTCCTTACTTGCGCTTAATATCAACACGGGCTTGTTGGCGGCCTACTCCACTAATCAGCATGGCGTGATTAATTACGTTATCCACCACAAAGCGATCACCTACTAAACGGTAATTAATAAGTTGTTCTTTTTTGTCAGATCCTACTGCAAGTAACACTGGTAGATTTTCATTCTTCCGGGTCACATTTTCACTGAATTGGATATACGTTTTAGATCCATCCGTATAAACACGCAAAGGCTTCCACGGTGTATTACTTCCACTAATCTTAAAATTAAAGTCCAGGTTAGAAATATTTTGGCCATTCGACATAATGTTATTAGCATTATAGGCTTTAACTTGCTGTTGGTATTTTTCCCAAGCCGCTTGAGTATCTTCAGGGTAGCTAAATGCTGCAAGTGGCATCCAGTCTTTTAGTCGGCTTAAAAGTTTTACAACATACAATCTGCGATCAGTTGAGATAGTCATATTCGTTTCTAGGTTGCTGTCTTTAGGCTTAATGATGATGACTGAAGTTTGAGTTTCACCTGATCCTATAACTGATGGTGCAACATTCCATCGAACATTATCCGCAATATCAATTTGTTGTATTACTTCACCAGGCTGAAGTTTTAAAGTACAAGCATATAAAGGTGCACAAACAATAGTCGGTAAACTCGCACCATAAGCAAAAACCACAGCTCCATCATTTCCATGAGTAGGCATGTCGTTACGCTTGATCCATGAGTTTGCAGTAGCCACGCCTTTAATTTCTTTTGGCGATAGTTTAGGTTGAATACCGTTAAAGTAATTCACTGGGATAGTATTGTTTGTTCCACTGGCTACCCCATTACCAATAGGGTTTTGACTTAATTGTTGTTGAGCTTGATTAGCTGTTTGCAATAGTTGATTGATTGTCTGAGCATTCACACCATTGTTTAGTTGTTCGGCTTGCTGGGCTAAGATCTCGGAAGCTTGAGCTGGGCCAATGGTATTGGCGAATGCTGAGTTTGTAGCGATTAATGCAATAGCAATAGAAAGAGTCTTTTTCATTTGTAAATATACCTATATCAGAGATTTCTTAGAATTTTGTTGACCAGTTGAAGTCTTGGACGAATACACCCATAGGATTACGTAAGATATTTGCTTCATCGTTTGGCGGAGCTAATTGCACAGTAATAATTGCCGACATTTCTACTGAAGACAGCGGAACACCATCACGGCTATGTTTTTGTTCTAGCCATTCAACACGCCAAGAGTTTTCTGAAATTGGCAATACATTATGAATTTGAACGTTGACTGTTTCTGACTCAGCGCGTTTAAAAGGTACATTAGCTTTATAGAAAGCTGTCATTTTCGTATGTGCTGGGCTTCCATTTTTCAGCATTGCGTAGACATTGTTAACCATGCCCTTTTGAGCTTCAAAATCAGTATAGACACTTCGACTACCTTGGATGAAAGATGCAATTTGTGCCTTCACAATACGGCTATCGGGCTTCATCGCAATGTCTGCACGTTGAACTGCAACATTGGCCCCCAAACGATCTACCTGGACGACATAAGGGATAAACTTGCTTTGAGAACCAATGTAAATCACACCAAGTACAGAGATTAAAGCGATACAGCTATTAATGACTGCAATAACACGCCAGCGATTACGCTCTTTAATATAAGACCCATAACGCTCCATCCATTCCCTACGGCCATTCAAATAAGGGTTACTTGCTTGTGCAGAGTTAGAAGTTTTTTTAGGCTCTTCAGTGCCTTTTTTAGATTTTATAAACATGGTTTTACCTAATATTTAGGTGATGGCTATGAACTAGCCATCAATTCAAAGTGAATTAAGAAATAGTGTTGTCGTTGTTGCCGTCATTATTTTTTGACGTTGGATTTTCTTTAGGTTGTGATGACTCTCTACGAGCTTTCAGGTTATCCCGTTGGGTATTCATTGTTGATGCCATTCGGCCACCTAAAGATGTTCCACTTGTTTGTTTACTTGATGTCTGACCAGTTAAACGCCCTCCAAGATCATTAGCCAGCCCTCCTGCATAGTTTTTACCAGCTTGGCTGATTAAGCCGAGCATTGATCCCCTCTGACCGCCAACAGTAGGAGATCCACCATCTGCATTAGATGATTTAAGTTGTTCACTTGCTAATTTGAATGATGATGATACAGCTGAATTTTGCCCCGCTGTTGCTACAGCTGCACCAGCCGCAGCACCACTTACAGCCGCTACCGCACTTGTTAAAGCACCACCGCTTGCAATTGATGTTCCATTAATGATGCCCTGAACAATTTCAGGAATTACTTTGGTTAACGCCAAAAGAATGACTGAGCAACCAATAATACCCAAAATGTCTTCAAAACTTTTTGGATCGGTATTGCTCATCCAGCTGTTCATTAACTCTAAGCCAAGCCCAGCAATTAATTGAAGTATAAATAACTTTGCTCCCACCGAAACGGCATATTGCAATGCTCTAATTGCATAGTCTTTTGTCCATTGAGTACCGCCAAAACCCATTAAAAGAACACTAGCTGAGATTACGATATACATTTCAACGAGTGCCAGGACTAAAAAGGCGCAGATTAGAGCAAAACAAATCATAATGATGATGCCAGCAATGATCAAACCGAGTGAGTTTGCAGGCTCCAATAAACTTGTTTGGTCATAAATGTTTTTAACCAAAGCCCATGCTTGAATGAAGAAGTCGGATGGTGTGAAAAAGCTATAGCCGCTAGCCTGCCCAGCTGCCTGTCTAAAACTATTTACAATTGCTTCAGCAAAGGTAGCTGCATTGAGTAATAACCAATACATGAACCCAATAAACATAATTTGGGTGACAATCGTGGAGATCCATGTATTAAAGTCAGTTGTTCTAAATGCTAAACCAATCATAGACCAGGCAAACTGAATAGTTGCTAGTAGCCAAAATAAACTTGTTGCAATGCTTAGAAGTGGCCCACGCCAAGCAGTTGAACTAGATTGAAATTTTCCAATCATATCGTCTACTACTGTTGGCGAAAGTGCGTGTGCTGATTGAGTATAAACAAACGCAAATATGCACAACATTAGCATAATCAAATAACCTGCCTGTTTTCTGGCTACTAGCGTTAGCATTTTAGAACTCCTTACCCTTGTAGTTGTAGTTTTTGTTACTTTCAGAGTTCTCAGTAGCTGTTGCTTTTTGATCATACGGCTTATCGCCAATGTCTTTATTTTCAGACTTACTGCAACCGACTAAAGTTAAGAACGTAAAAGTTACAATCACTAAATATTTTTTCATTACCAAGACTTCCCTTTCAAACTGTAATCATTCTTAAAGGTAGTTGATTCACGCCATGCTTGGCGTTGACTATCTTTAATTGCCTGAGCTTGAGCTTGAGCTTCCATTGTTGCACGTTGGCTTGTAGCCAAAACTGAATGGAGATCATTCATTTGTTGACCTAGCACACCTAATAGCTGATTAGTGCCTTGAATTTGTGACACTGTAGAAGCACCAGCAGATCCAGCCGACTCACTTAATAAATTACCGATTTTGATGTTTCGATCAGCAATTGAGTTAACGCTCGCCTGGGCTTGCATGGCTGTCGCATTCGCATTTTGGAGCTGATCAGACCACTTACTGAAATCTCGCAACATTTGTTCAGGAGTCTTATTTTTATAACTTTGAGCATTAGGATATAAAGCCTTAAATTCAGCCTGAACTTGGCCTACAGACTGTTTTAGGCTGTTAGATGCTTGAATAACTTTATTCAAGTCGGACGCCTGTTGGCTCATTTGGGAGAGAATGCCTGAATAATTACTTACACCGAGTTGGCGTAGCATTTGCTCAGATAATCCGTTTCCACGAATAGCCTGGTTAATTTGATTAACTTGTTGGCTAATTTGTGTAGCTTGATTAGATGCACTGATAATCATGTTGGCAAAATTACTACCATCAAAGACAGGAATACCAGCGGAATTAGCAGTTGTTGAAATTACTAGAGTTGGTGCAAGAACGCCAAAAGTAGTCGTTAAGCTTACCACCAAAGCTAAGGTTTTATTTTTGAAATGCTGTTTCATTTCTTACCTCTTTTTCGTTAACGAAAATTTTTACCTGATTTACCAATTGATCTCTTTAGTTAAGTCACCTCCATCTGGGTTAATCCCCTTGAAAGTCACTTTGATGCCGTTGCAATAGCGGCTATTAAAAATAGCTTTGGAATGTGTTTGGCCATCGGGGCAAACTGGACTGTTAACTCGTTTAAAAAATGGCTGAGATTGTTGGGTAATCTGATTTTGATTGCCATTTGGCCCAATAAAAGAGCAATGTGGAAAGCCTTTACCTTTTGCTAGGCGTTTTTTTACTTCAGCAATTGTTGATGCACATTCAGCTAATCCTTGCCCACCAGCGAAGCATAAAACTGCTTTACATCCAAAATCATCTGCCATAGCAATAGATGAAAGCGAGGCTCCACCAATTAGCACAGAACTAAGCAACAGCTTCTTGAATAAAGTCATGTGTGATTCCTTTTTGTTTTAGCCATTCAAATGGCCATTTGTTACCGTAAATCTCTATTAACCCTCTAATTTCTTTGTGATTGTCTTTATAGTTGGCAGCAACAAAAGCTAGAGCAATATCATCTAGGCTTAAAGTGAAAAGGCGTTTACCCTCAGAGCTTAGATAGTAGTAATCTCGCTTTCGTGTGGCATTTTTAATGATTTCAATTTCAACGTCATTTAGGCCGATTGCTTTATAAAGATCAAGAGGGCCAGGAACTTTATCAGTACCCTCTTTATCTGCCTCAGCATTCGGAAGAAGAATTTTCGTTAAACAGTTTTCAACTAGAACATCGAAAATTCCAGAATTTAAAGCATCAGTTAAAGATTGAGTTGCCATCACAACAGAGCAATTAGCTTTACGTAATACTTTTAACCATTCACGAATTTTTTCGCGAAATGTTGGATGACTAAGCATTAGCCAAGCTTCATCAAGTGATAAAATTGTTGGACGACCATCGAGTGATTTTTCAATACGTCTGAAAAGATACAATAGAACTGGAAGTAAATTCACCTCACCCATTTCCATAAGATTTTCAATTTCAAAAACAGTCCACCAACCAGCATTTACATTGAGATTATCTTCAATCCCCGAAAGAATCCCCCCTGCTGCTGTCGTGGAATATGGATCAATAGCGTTTCGGATCTCAATATCTTGTATCTCAGAGATAAATTCGACTAAACCACGTTCACCAATTGAGGTTGAATCACGGAAAGAAGCCAGGGCTTTTGTAAGTGCCTGGCGTTGTGTCGGAGTCAGCGGTTTTTTTGCTTGTAATTCAAAGCAGGTTGAAAGCCAATCTAAAGCCCAGGAAAAATCTGAGTCAGTATCAATATACTGAAGTGGTGCAAAGCGAAGATCTGTGGCAGTGCCAGTATCACCACCAATATCGTAATGAACACCACCACAAGCTTGAGATACAGCCCACATGGAATTGCCCTTATCAAAAGCAAAGATACGTGCATTTTGATACCGAAGAAACTGTACAGCGATAGTGTTGAGTAAAACTGATTTACCGGAACCTGTTGGGCCAATAATTAGAGTGTGGCCTACATCATCAACATGAAGATTCAATCTAAAAGGCGTTGCTCCACTTGTAGCTCCAAAAAGTAAAGGTGGGGAATGAGGTGCGAAGTACGGACAAGGATTTTCAGGGCGACCAGCCCAAACAGAACTTAAAGGAATCAAGTCTGATTGGTTTAAAGTATGAATGAGAGGTCGTCTAATATTTGCATCAGCATGGCCTGGAATTGTTCCAATCCAGCTTTCAAGTGAGTTGATATTTTCAATTCGACAAGTAAAGCCTAAACGTTGGATCTCCCGTACTACAGTACGAGCATCCTCATGAAGATCTTTTAAAACTTTACCAAAAATCACAACCGTACTTGTGAAATAGCCATAAGAAACTAATCCACTTTCAGCATCACGTACTGCTGCATTCGCACCCTCGGCCATATCTAAGGCATCTTGGTTAATTTTTCCCTCAGTTTTCAAAGTCTGAGAAACAAAACCACGTACTTTTTGTCGCCACTTTTTTTCAACGCTACGAAGCTCTTTAATAGCAGTTTGGTTGTCTAAGTAAATCATTCGGTTAGACCATCGGTAAACCATTGGTAAAGTTTCTAAGACAGCCAAGATATTTGGATAAGATTCAGGTGGATAACCCTCAATAGTTACCAAGCACATATAACGATCATCTATTTTTGGAGTATCGCCTGTTACCAAAAGATGATTTCCAATAAAAGTATCTAAGTAAGCACCATGAGGAGGTATATTTTTCTCTAAAAAATCACCTGTGATACAGAACTCCAAATAATTTACTAATTGATCCCTAGTGTGATTCCTACCTAAATTATCTGTATAGGTGTATGAAGTCATACGCTGAAGTTGAATGGCATTAGCTATTAGATCTTCAAAAATTAATAACTGTTTTTCAAAGTAATCGAGGAGTAATTCTTCAGAGTTTTTCTTTTCAGATTCTTGGCTATCTTCCCATACTAAGTTTGATAACTTGTTTGATGTTCTGTTAGGAGGAAGATAAGAAATAATTAAAACGTATTCTGTGACGAAGTGTTGCCCTTCTTTTTGAAACTTTAAGCGTCTTTGCTGATCAATCAAACGGCTTAATGGTTCAGGGAAATGATTTTCTGCATCCGTTGGATAGTAATTGTCAGTTAATCGGGCCGCATCATGCCAAGTTACCCAGCCATCACCTAAGCGTGATAAAGCAGCATTGATACGAGCGGTAATATAGTTCCGTTCAGCGTAAGATGATGAGCTGATGTCATCCGCACGATAATAATAGCCAGCAATTAAAGAGCCATCTTTGCCGATGACTACACCAGGGTTAATCACTGAAGCAAAGTTAAGTAAATCTGGTAATCCCTTAGCTTTATCTCGATATGTATTCAGTTTAAACATAGTCAATCCTATTGTTATTCAGTACGGAAAGGGCGTGACTTAGGTTGATAAATTTTTTGTTGTTTGAGTTGTCGTCTATAGATCTCAGAAGCATAGGGATCAAACTTGGCCATTCTTCTTAAAAAATACATAGCGACAAACCACAATGCGATACCAATAAGAATACTCGGTAAGGTTTTAATAGCTGCAATTAAAGCGAATGTAATAAGCCCAACTAATAGAACTGGGATACGTTCACCACCAGCCATAAGATTTGGTCTGTGTAAACTTCGATTAATGGTTGTCTTTCGTAGTTCACTCATGTTTACCACCCTAAATTTGGCTAGTTGAGAAAGCTCAACTAGCCACACGTTGTTAAAGTCCTGGTAATAGAGCAGATTTACCAGTTAATTGTGTTAAGAAGCCAGCTGCAAAGACGATCACAGCAACAACAAGTACAATTACAATCATGGTACGTACAAAACCAGTAATTTCACCACCAAAAGCCAGAGCTAGACCAGCTCCCAAAATACAGAGAATGGAAATGCCAATTGCTACTGGCCCTGTAAGTGAATCAACTAACTTTTGAAGTGGTGATTCCCACGGCATACCACCACCACCAGCACTAGCCGCATGAGCTAAATCAGGCAAAAAAGCATAGTTACTACGGCAAACAGCATCAGTGTCATACCGAGAACTTTTTTTAGATTTTTTTGTGTTTGGAAAAATGTTATTTGAGGGTTTTCGATCATTTTGTATCTCTCATTCATTGATAAATTGAAAATGTGTATTCGCCATTTTTGAAACCATCAACAGTGATAATTTCTTTGATTTTTCGACCCGTTGGAGTTTTCTCAATACAGACCACTACGTTAACGGCTTCAGCAATAAGTTGCTGCATTGGATTTGCTGAAACCTCAGCGATTAATTGTTCCATACGGATCAAACCAGCCCGTGAGTCATTGGCATGAACCGTAGCGATTCCCCCAGGGTGGCCTGTATTCCAAGCTTTTAATAATGCTAATGTCTCTCCTCCTCCACGGACTTCACCAACTAATATGCGATCAGGGCGCATACGCATCGTAACTTTTAATAGGGTGAGCATACTGACGTTAATGTTTGAACGCATAACCACAGAGTTTTCGCTCTTACATTGAATTTCGTTGGTATCCTCAATAATGACGAGTCGATGTCCTGGATGCCTATTGGCAACAGCATCAATAATTGCATTAGTTAAAGTGGTTTTACCTGTTCCCGTACCACCAACAACTAAAATATTCTGTCTTGAGTCTACAGCTTGAATGATCAATTCTTTTTGAGCATTGTCCATAATTCCATCATGAACATAATCTTCCAAGGTGAAGATTTTCTTTGCCTTTTTACGAAGTGCAAAAGTTGGCTTTGCAACTATTGGAGGGATAACTCCCTCAAAACGGCTTCCATCAATTGGTAACTCGCATTCTAAAACTGGATTTTCTGTTGTAATGGTTGTGTCTAGTAATTTAGCAATCGTATTCATCATTGAAATGGCGTTAGGCGATGACATTTCTCCAATAACTTCCATTTCTTTACCAATTCTTTCGCACCATAAACGACCATCAGGGTTAAGCATTATCTCTACCACATCATCTTGATTTAAAAGGTCGAGTATGGATGAACCCATTTCACGTTTAAGTTTATCTAATACTCGTTGAGTATTAGCATCGGTTATAGTCATTTTTACCCTTTTGATGTAATGCTAATTTCAAGCTCTTGTGAGTTTGTTGAATTTTCTGTAATGAACCTGAAAAGTCGATCCAAACTACTCCAAAATCGAGGTTGTTTTTTTGCAGTTACTAACAAGGATTCTCCATCTTTCCAAGTTAATGAAATGTAAACGGAGAACTTTTTCCCTATGGGTACAATCCTGATATGAGTAATAGCATTGTTTTCAAGACTTTCGACAAGCATAGACTCATTTATCGTTGTGTCAGTTAATAAAAGCATCAAATAAACCTTTGATATTTATAAAAATTTACTAACTTAAAAGTTAGAAATATCATTTCCTTTGTTCGTATTAAAAGTAATCTCATGATGAAATTAAATTAATAGCGAAATGTTTTTGAGAATATATTTGAACAAAAAGAATATTTTGTTTGGTTGAAATATAAACATTTAATTGTTCGATTAAAAGATATGTTTACACTTTATTACAAACAGCAAATTACTGTTTTTAATATCCGATTTACCAATAATTATTTAACTTAAGTTGATATTTTACATAAATTTTTTGATGGTGATATGCTGTGTAAAATTTTTGGGAACAGTTGTTATGATTACCACATTAAAAGAGATTGGAAGAATATTAGCCATCCTAGATGATGCTGTTTGGTTGAATAACGCCAAAAAAGAAATTCTAGATGTTTCTCTTTTTTGGAGTGTCTATCAACATGCTTTTGAACTGATCCTGACTAGCAATATTGTGCTTCCCAGTGATGAGCGAAGATTGCGTAGAATCAAGACTGTTGTGTCTAAAAACAAATTTTGGCAAGCAGATCTCAAAAAATGCAAAGAGATGTACTTATCTGGCCAGTTTACTGCTGCTGATCTCTATCACGTAATTGAAGGGTATAACGAAGAAGCTGAATATATCTTTATTGCCAACCATTTTTCTGCTTTTAAGGAAGAAGCTAATTTATCCTCTGCTGAAATTGCCAAGGTTATGAAAATAAATAAAAACAGTGTCTTATCATGGATAGGGCATAAGAGAAATATGCCAAAGCAGGCTTACAAAGATGCACAGAAAATTTTTAAAAATTTTCGTTAACGAAAAAAATCCACAAAATGTAGGCTATGAAAAAATAGCCTACATAATTTTACAAAAACACAATGTAACACTCTATTGTAATACTTTGATGCT
>NZ_CP051211.1:0-21992 GCF_012516415.1 Acinetobacter sp. NEB149 | reverse complement strand
CTAAAAATGGGAGCTTATAGCTCCCATTTTTGGCTTCGTATAAGGTGTATTATGTTAATAATATAAATTTTTAAAAGCATATTGATTTAATAATAGAAAAATTATCAGAGTAGGGTATGTGTAAAGTAAACGTTCAATTATCAACCAATAATGATTAAAGATTTATATCTTATATGTGTCGCTTGAATCCGCCTGTTAATTTTATTAACATATATCTACCAAATTAATAATGCCTTAAGTGAAATAATATGCTAGGTAAAAATCATCATTTTTTAAAAAAATTTTCGATCAGTGATGCTGCTATAGCGTATAGAAAACCTCGCTCGACTATACTTAAATATATAAAAAGCGGAGATTTCGAACTTGACTACAATAACTTGATTGAATATAGCCAGTTAGTTAAAAAATTTGGTGAACTTACTTCCCCTATACGGGACGAAAGAGATCAACAAATCAAAAAACTAAAAGATGAAGTTATGCATTTAAAAAAACAACTTAATTTTTTTAAATATACTTCAATCTCAAACAAACATAGATTATTAATTTCTCATAAAGACTCCATTTAACATAATGGGCGTTATACGAAACGCATATAAAAATAGTTTTATATTTCAAAAAGTTATGCTATAAAAAATCGGGGACGCAAACCCGAAAAGCCGACTTGGAAACAAGTCGGCTTTTTTATGAGCAGTTTTGATAGTTCTTGCCAATAAATTTGTTTAAAAAGTAACCAATTTTGAGATTTTTCAAATTTTATCAATGCCTCAATGTCCAAAATTATCCACATTTTTTGTGGATAAAATTTAGGCTATTTTGTACGCTTTGGCTCACATAAAACTCGGCCCTTTGCGGCTATCCAGGATAGGTGAATTTTCCTATGATGAAGTCATAGAGAACAGGATGTTCCAAACAACAAGAATAAGAAAGATCGCACCAGGAGCGTGAGGTAAGACAGGAGTCATACCTAGCAACCCAATATGAGAAACCCCGGCAGGATGCTGGGGTTTTTTATTGCCTATCATTTCTCATTTGCAAAACAAGCATAATGCTCCTAAAATATAGACTATAATCTATATTTTGGTTGTGGTATGTGGACAGTCATTACGACAGATCTATTTAATCAGTGGCTTGAACAGCAAGACGAATCAACACAAGAGAAGGTTCTGGCTGCCCTGGTTGTTCTACAGCAGCAAGGACCAAGTTTAGGCCGCCCTTTAGTAGATACCGTCTATGACTCTAAATTTACCAACATGAAAGAGCTTCGTGTTCAACATCGAGGTAAACCACTGAGAGCTTTCTTCGCATTTGATCCATTACGTCAGGCCATTGTGCTATGTATTGCTGATAAAGGCGGTAAAAAACGATTCTATACAGAGATGCTGGCAATTGCAGACCAACAATATGAACTTCATCTCTCAACATTAGGAGAACAATCTAATGGCTAAAACTTTGCAAGAATTATTAGCTAACCGCTCTCCAGAGAGCCAAGCCCGTATTCAAAAAATGGCAGATGAATTACTGCTAGAAAATCAGCTTCATCTTATTCGTGAAGAACTCGAAATTTCTCAAAAAGAGCTTGCTGAAACTTTGGGAATAAAACAGCCATCGCTTTCAGCAATAGAAAATCGTGGCAATGATCTTAAGATTTCAACCATGAAAAAGTATGTTGAGGCAATGGGCGGGAAGCTCCGTATTGATGTAGAGCTTCCAACAGGAAAACATATAGGATTCAATGTTTAACAAGAAAAATGGGAGCTAAAGGCTCCCATTTTTGTGTTATTCACCAATTAAAATGTCTATGCGATAAACCATTTAAAATGTCCTGTTTTTAACCACAAGAGTCAAGCACAGGATTTAACTTTCTTTGTTCAATAACAGCTTTCTGAGCTTTACGACTCGGCATACTTTTCTTGAGACGGGAACGTTTATTCTGTTTTTCCAACTCTTCATGCTGTTGCTGAATATGTGCCAGAACTGTACCTAACCGTTTATTCTCAACGATCTCATTCTGCTGTAGCCCAGCTAATTTATTGAAAATGCTGTAGTTGAGCTTTCGTCCCTCGTGCATGAGGGCCACAGTCCCATCCGGGTACTCCAGAAATGAAATATATTGCCCAACAAGCTTATGATTCAGCTCTATCGGTTCAAGCAGATAAATACATTTGTCATAGGTCAGGGTCAGATTCTTGGTGACCTTACGCGGTTCCTGCCAGGTAAAAATATCATCCAGTTCAAGATGAGATTCGGTTAATGGCCGATGTAAATTCTTTGAGTTTCGCGCACACTTGGCAAACTTCTGATTGAAATGCTCAATAAAGCAGGGCAGCCAGGCATTTGCCTCGGCAATTGAACAGATACCTTCTAGGCGCATTTCCTTGATCAGGCGATCCTGGAGTGTTCTATTGGCACGTTCCACACGGCCTTTAGCCTGGGGTGAGTTGGCGAAGATAATATCAATATTTAACTCATTCAGAATCCGCCCAAATTGCGTGATCTGGCTATCTTGGCTCGATTTCTGATTCACTCGGAATACCGAGTGTTTATCGCTATAAAACGCTAAAGGCTTGCCGTATTGCTCAATGTAGGCTCGGGTTGAAAGCATATAATCAAAGGTCGTTTCAGCCTCACAAAAGCGCAGATGCAACAGCTTTCCAGTGGCGTCATCGATATAAACCAGCAAGCAGCATTTGGAAGCTCGGCCTTCAAACCAGTCATGATATGAGCCATCGATCTGGATCAGCTCACCGAAGCAATCACGGTTATATCTAGGCTGATACGGACGTTTCAGACGCTTGGATCGAGGAATCCACAGGTCATTTGCAGTCATCCAGCGACGAACCGTTTCTACAGGGATATGCAGACCAAACATGCTGCTGAGCTTCTCATGCGCCAAGGTGGGTCCAAAGCCCAGCAAATGTTCAGCAATAATGGAAAGGCACTTTGATTTTAACAAGTCATCATGGCGACGATGGCCAGGTTGACCACGACTGGCATGTGCCATACCTGAGACACCATCTTGATTGAGTTTCTGCAATAACCGGGTAATTTGACGGGTGGAAAGATTCAGGATTTCAGCAGCACGGACCTGGGTAATACGATGATCTCTAACGTCTTGCAGAACTGCAAGACGTTGAATTTCTTTATCAGACATAGTGATCAGCATCTATATTTTATATCCAGTCCATGGTGATAAAAACCATCATAAACCAGACATTTTTATTGGTGAGAATATAGACACTTTAAATGGGTTCTAACAATTTTTGGATTCGTATAAGGTGTATTATGTTAATTTTAGAATAATTAAACACTATAGCTTTATGGCCCTTCTTAATTCATCAGTAAAACTTAACTTCGTAAAAGGTAATTCATCGAGATTTAATGAATCAATTATAGGTTCAATTTCATCCCAAGTTGTGATGATACATTCAACATATTTTTTTAATTCTTCTGATTGTAATATACCTTTAAATAAATAATTTTCAGGTAGATCATTTGGTCTATTTTCTGATCTAACTATCCAAAAAAATGCCACTGAATATGCAGCACGACTAACTAATTCTACTATGCCTTTTCTATCTAATTTATGTTCCATAATTTCTTCAATTACTGGAAAACTTAACATTTCATAAATATGAGGTAAATTTATTTCAAGTCGTGTTAAGGGCTGAGGATGTGTTCCAGAAGGTTTAGCTTCTAAGCTTTCTGAATTGATACCTCTAAATCTATAAAATAGGTTCGATACGCCAATAACGAATAACTGAGCTGTTGCTAAAAATAAAGTACCTTTATCATCATTTCCTATAAGCTCTTTAGATGAAAACTGTCTCATTATTTCAAAAATGCATCTAGTGATAGCACTAGAGTCTGCGGACAATTCTGTAGTATGGGATATAGCAGCTTGCTTCCCCGTTAGTGGTATTGAATCAATAGCATTACATTCATTAATTATTGAATCATCAATAGATTGCCCAGACAAACTAGCTCTAATTCTTCCATGTTGCTGCATAAGATGCCCTAACTCATGAAAGAGAATAAAAGTCAAAGAAGCTATAAACATATTGTTTATACTATCTTTTTTTATAAATATTTCAGGAAGCATAGGCATTTCTGAAATAGAATTTAGAAAAGCTAAAATGCTAGGCTGATAGTGAATCTTCTCTGCAAACTCATGATAGTTGACTGTATCTCTATATAATTCTTTAACTAAAAAATAATATAAGGTAATCCTGTGATTTGGTGGATCAGATGCTTTATTTAATATTTGAGCAGATGCATTAAATCTTTCATCTGTATTCCAAACTATGGACAGTTTTCCACCTAATTTTTTATATATTGTTTCATTTAAATCATTACAGATACTGTTTACTACATTTTCTGCTAATTGATAAACTTCCATCTCAGTCAAGTAAATATTATTATTTTCCATTATTTTAGCCTTTGAACTGCATTTTTTTCGCTTTACTACCACTTGCATAAGTCCAATTCAAACCAGTACCAAATCCAGGTTTTCTAGCTTTTGATCCTTCTGCAATCCGATCACTTACATAATCATCAATATTTTTGATTGTTACATCCACATACTCACGGTCAATCACTTGAAATCGAATTAATAAGTCTGGATGTAAAATATTTCCTTCGCTTTTTTCAGCACGTAATGTAACGCACCAACGAATAAATCGCTCTCTGTATGGCTCCAATAATTCTGTTAAGCGTTGCTTTTGAACAGGAGTGAATAACTTAGCGCTTTGGTCATTTTGATGTTTTCGAATTAACTCTTTTAACTCACCATCAGAAATACCGACACCTGTACATATTGTTTCCACATCATATTCAGCAATAGATACTTTTTTCTTACTAGAATGTTTAATATTTAAAGGAACAAGCCTTGATGACTGATTATGAAAAGTAAACCTGATCGTAGCATCAGTTTTTGGACTACCGCCAGCAATGGTACGACCTAAATCAGTATCACTACTACTCACATCAATAATATTATCTAAATCAAGATTTAATGCTTTTAATAACTTACTAGATATATCTTTCTCTTGAGGAAAAGCATTAGTGTTGTATTTCTTTAAAGACTCAATATCTTTAAAAATATCCAAAATATACTTTTCATATAGCTTACCAAGTCGATCTGAAGTTACCCCATGTTGGGTATGAGGTAACTGATCTATCCCAAAATCATCATATAGCTTACTTAATAGTTCTGTACGCATTCTTTATCTCTATCAATGCCTTAGATATTTTTCGTACAAGTAGGATAAAGAAAGATTGACTTATAATGTTTATTACGGATAATTAGGAAAATTATAGATTTTGACCGCAAATGAAACCTGAAATATTGAAATTGATTCGTAGTAAATTGGATCTAACTCAAAAGCAAGCATCTGAAATTATTGAAGTTAGTGATAAAACATGGCAACAGTGGGAATCAGGTAAAACAGAAATGCATCCTGCTTATTACTCTTTTCTCCAAGAAAAACTTAAAGATAAGATTAACTTTGAGGAACTGAGCGCTCAAAAAACACTCCAAAAGAAGATATTCGATAAATACAATCAGAATCAAATTACTAAAAATGCGGAAGAATTAGCTGAAATTACTCATATTGAAGAAAGAAAAGATGCTTATAGCAGTGATTTCAAATTTATTGATTTATTTTCTGGTATCGGTGGAATAAGGCAATCATTCGAAGTGAATGGCGGAAAATGCGTCTTTTCGTCTGAAATAGATCCCTTTGCAAAATTTACATATTATACAAATTTTGGTGTAGTCCCTTTTGGAGATATTACAAAAGTTGAGGCTACAACTATTCCACAGCATGACATTTTATGTGCAGGATTTCCGTGTCAGCCATTTAGCCATATTGGTAAAAGAGAAGGCTTTGAACATCCAACTCAAGGAACAATGTTCCATGAAATTGTTCGTATCATTGAAACAAAAAAAACCCCAGTTTTATTTCTAGAAAATGTTCCTGGTCTCATTAATCATGATGACGGAAATACATTAAAAGTCATCATTGAAACACTAGAAGATATGGGCTACAAAGTTCATCATACGGTACTAGACGCTAGTCATTTTGGTATCCCACAAAAACGTAAGCGTTTTTACTTAGTAGCTTTCCTAAATCAAAATATTCACTTTGAGTTTCCTAAACCTCCAATGATTTCTAAAGATATCGGTGAAGTTTTAGAAAGCGATGTAACTGGATATAGCATTTCAGAGCATTTACAAAAAAGTTATCTCTTTAAAAAAGATGATGGTAAACCTTCTTTAATTGACAAAAATACGACTGGGGCAGTTAAAACATTAGTTTCTACCTATCACAAAATTCAACGATTAACAGGTACTTTTGTTAAGGATGGAGAAACAGGTATCCGTCTTTTAACAACGAATGAATGCAAAGCTATTATGGGTTTTCCAAAAGATTTTGTTATTCCTGTATCAAGAACTCAGATGTACCGTCAAATGGGTAACTCTGTCGTAGTTCCGGTGGTTACAAAAATTGCAGAACAGATTAGTTTGGCACTAAAAACTGTTAACCAACAATCCCCGCAAGAAAACTTTGAATTAGAACTCGTTTAAAAAAAATATAGCCCCTAATTGAGGGGCTATTTAACATAAAATCTCATATACGAAATTCAGTTAGTAGTGAACTTTTCCGACTATGATGTTTTCATTGAAAAACATCTATAAAATCAATTAAATATATTCAAGAAGTGGAATTCTTTACAGTTTTTCTTAAATTACGCCAAAATTAAAATTAATTTAAAATCAAATATTTAATATTTTAAAGATAGATATTCATAGTCGGAAAATTTGTGTTTTTACCAGAGCACTTCAAGACTATACGTGTAGAAATTCACCCCTTTTGCAGCAATCCAGAGGTGTCTAAGAGTGGAAAAGTAGCACAGTTATTTTTATATAAAAAAATCAAATACTTAAAAATTATAAATTTGTGTTTTTATTAGAAAATTCTTAATTTTTTAAAATTTTGAGGAGTATAGGTGTAGAGATTCACCCCTTTTCAGTCTATTTTTGAAATAGATAAGACATAAATAACCTATTAAAAACAACAGTTTAAAATATAAAAGTGGAAATAAACACAGTGGATACTAAAATCTAGAACAGATCAGCAAGTACATCATGTAAATTTTGTCCATTTTTACGATCGATAAAAAGAGAACACTTGAGTTACATCTTATTTCAACTTTACTTCTGAAATTGCTCGTTCTATCTCAATCGCTGTAATACTTTTACCTTCTAATTTATAATTTGATAAATTATTTAGAGCAGTAAAAATCACGTCATATTCTAGTTCATAATTTCCGGTACGAGCAGAAGCTTCAGCAAAAAATTGAGTCTGTCTTATACGTCGAAAATAGCGATAATACTCCATAAATTGTGCTTTTATATCTTCAGCTGAAGTATATGGATTAGTCCCTAGCTCCTTACAAGCTGCAATTATCGCACCGCCTATTTCGAATTTACGTCGGTTTTCAGCCGTTCTTTTCTTCTTAGCTTCGTTCTTTTGGATCTGACTCAGATATAATTCTAAATCACTGACATCAAGCTTTTGTGCCTTAAACCGTAAATAACGATTACACATCATTTTTAGAAGATTTATATCCGTATTATCTAAATAACCCTGTTCATACTGTTGATGTAATTTTAAAAATTTTTTCTCATATTCCGAATTATTTTTTTCAGCTTCTAATTTGTCAGCTAATAATTGCATCTTCATATGATCGCGATAAGGTTTTAAAGCTTCTTTTACTAAAATCTGCTGTGGTTCAGACAATCGTTCAAAGTTACATTTATTGTCTCGAAGCAATGAGATCACTTCAGTTCTCAATTCTGAATCTTCTTGACCTCTTAAAAAGTGCATAAAATCATTCAACTCTGCTACCTGAAGTAATTGAGCTGGTCTACCACGTTTCTTTGCTTTTTCCTGGATCATATCATCTGCCGCCAAATTTTCAGAGCTGCAACCTCTTTAAATATGGTTTTACCATATTTAAAGAGGGCAGTCTGAAAATAATTATTTAAAATAAAAATAAAATTTCTTGAAAAGAATTTTTATTTTTATTTTAAATAATTCGCACTTGACAGTTTCTCCTGGTCGGAGAAACTAGTACGTAAGGGAGCGTATCTCCCTTAACCCTCTTTTAACGGATTTTTCAGCCATCCAGGCATTCCAAATCCGGGCGGTTTTCATCTCGTTTCACTCCATAAAAACCGGTCCCAGACCAACAAAAAGGTGAACATGGCCAGCTACCATTTCAGCGTCAAAAGCAAAAATAAAGGCTATGCACTTGGCCATTACCTCTACATTTCCAGACTTATGCAATATGAAGGCATCCGTAAAACAAGCAACGAAACCGTAGAACACATTGAACCTGGTCGTTGTATGCCTTCTTTCGTTAAAGATCCTATCGAATTTTGGCAAGCAGCAGATACGTATGAACGTGCCAACGCCAAAGCCTACATCGAGTATGAAATTGCCCTCCCCAACGAATTCACGCAAGAACAGCGTAAAACGCTCATAGAGACGTTTTTTGACAAACACATAGTCCCACAGCAATATCCGCACTCATACGCAATACACAACGTAAAATCACGCATCAGTGGCGAAGATCAGCCCCACTGTCACCTGATGTTCTCTCTCAAAGCCAATGACGGTATTGAACGGACAGCCGAACAATATTTCAAACGCTATAACCCCAAAGAGCCAAGCAAAGGTGGTGCAAAGAAAATCCAGCTGCAAGATGGCCATGCAGACTATTCCACTTTTTTGATCTATATCCGAAAACAATGGGAAAACCATCTCAATGATGCCCTTGCACAGCACTGCCCGACCGTCACCTACACACTCGATGGCCAAGACATCACCATCAAAAATCAGGTTTCAGCAGACAGCTATGAAAAATATAACGAGATCCACAGCACGCTATACCTTCCAGAGCCAAAACTAGGCGTTGGCCAACAAAATGCGACAGCGGAATATCTCGCCCAAATCCAAAAAATCCGAGAACACAACCAGCAAGAACGAGAACTCGAAGAACGCCAAAAACAATTAGATCAACAACATGAATATTTTTATAGTGCTGAAAACCATCCATTTTCATCATTGGAAGTGATGTATTACCTGAATTACTTAATCAAGAATGCAAAAAATAAGGACACACTAAAAAATGATTTGAATGAAATTATAAAAAACCAAGGTCCTATACTTCAAAAAGAAGGTTGGTCCATCCACGAAATGAATGAAACACTCGAAGATTCACGACGTAACGGCACCCCATGTTTTGAGTTTGAGGTACATTCCCGACCTGAATCCGTATTACCGATACAAAATACGCCTCCCAAACTTACTCAATCAGAACCAGTACAACCTAAAACTGATGATTATGATTACGGTGGTCCCTAAGTTTGATGCTTTTTTAGCTCTAAAGTTTACAAAAAGCGTGTGCTACGATCGACTGATTAGTAAGTCGATTCATAATTTAGAGCTTCTTTAAAAAGAAGCTGTAAATTATGAACTTCTTTTTCAGAACTATGATGTATTTGTATAGCAATGTTTTTATTCTCTTTAAGCAAATAGATCTGCTCATCACCAACACTTAGCAGATCAGTACTCTTTAACGTCAGTTCACCATTTAAAAATAGTAAATGTAAATATGCCGTTTTATCTGAATAAATTATTTTTGAATACAATAAAATATGTTCTTCATTTTCTTTAAAAAAGTTCATGTGAACTCTCTCTTTTTCTACAGAAAATGGAAGCATATCAATTTTTATTTTTTAATTTTCCATCCGTTGAATTTGTCAAAAAATCCTAATTTATAAAAACTATAATTACCATGATATGTGTAAAACATTTCATGTCCTATAAATATGAGGTATGTACAAAGCTTTATTACTTAAGTATCGACATATCACCTAACTTCATAGAGCGAGTGTCTACGAGCGAATTGATGCAATCAAAATTTTGCTATGTTTTTTCTCTGATTACATGCTCCCTTTTGATTTTAAAATTTAGATACAGAGCATCCCGTAGGGTGCGAATAAACTTATTTTGATTCTAGATCGAGCGAAGCGAGCAAAAAAGCTCTATGAGCTAAACGAATCCATTTGTTCTTATTGTTTTGACTTTGTTCTTACCAGTATTTAAATCATTTCCAAGATTGAGCCAAAAATTGCCCGGGGCAATTTTTTATGTTTTAGGCTTTTAATAATTTTAAAGTTTTTAAATGCTTTTAGACTAGCTGAATGCCTTTATTTTAAAGGGTCGTAAGGCTTATATGACTACGTTTACCTACCAATATGACTACGTTTACCTACCAATATGACTACGTTTACCTACCAATATGACTACGTTTACCTACCATAAATCTTCATATTATTTTTTGTAGATTTAACTACATTTACCTTGCATAAATCTACATAATTATTAATATAGACTTATATTCATAAATAATAATGTAGATAAATAAGATGCGGGATTTAGTTGTTAAAGATAATGCACTCATAAATGCTAGTTATAATTTGGATTTAGTAGAACAACGTTTAATCCTATTGGCCATTGTCGAGGCAAGAGGTAGTGGTAGAGGTATCAATGCAAATGATCCTTTAGAGGTTCATGCAGAAAGTTATGTAAACCAGTTTAATGTCGCACGACAAACAGCTTATCAAGCCCTCAAAGATGCGTGTAAAGACTTATTCGCACGCCAATTTAGCTATCAAGAAGTCAATAAAAGAGGAAATATCGAGAATGTTCTAAGTCGTTGGGTTAGTGAAATTAGATACATTGATGATGAAGCAACAGTAAAGTTGATATTTGCACCTGCTATTGTGCCTCTTATTACGCGTTTAGAAGAACAATTCACAAAATATGAGCTACAACAGATTAGCAATCTTAGTAGTGCTTATGCTGTACGTTTATATGAATTATTGATTGCTTGGCGTAGTACTGGCCAAACACCTGTTATTGAACTAGCAGAGTTCAGGCAGAAGATAGGTGTTCTCGATGATGAATACACTAGAATGGGAAACTTCAAGGATCGAGTGTTAAATCTAGCCATTACCCAAGTTAATGAGCACACAGACATTAATGTTAAATGTGAGCAACATAAAAAAGGCCGTAACATTTCAGGATTTTCATTCACATTTAAGCAAAAGAAAGTGATTACCTCTAAAACCCCAACTTCACTTGACCCTTTCTCAAAAATGACCGATGCACAACGTCACCTTTTTGCTAATAAACTTTCTGAACTTCCAGACATGAATAAATATTCTCAAGGCACAGAAAGCTATGCACAATTTGCAGTTCGAATTGCTGAAATGCTACAGGACAAAGAGAGATTTGAAGAAATTCTTCCATATCTTAGAAAAGTAGGATTTAACACAAAATAAACTTCATGTTCAGGTAGGATGTTCATCTAAACATCCTTGTACATGCACTGAGGGATTACATTGAACACAACAAAATTCAGCGTCATGGACGCAAGTAAAGCTTTTAAAAAGTCACGAACAACAATATATGAAGCTATAAAAAATGGTGAATTATCAAGGGATCATGGCGGGCTTATAGATTTATCTGAACTTATTAGGGTCTATGGTAATCCTATCAGTGTTCAGTCCAGTACACGTACTGAACACGCTCAGAAGGATGTACAAGTGCATGTTCAATCCGAGATTGAGAATGTATTGAAAGATCAAATCTCTCTACTCAAAAATCAGTTAGATCTAGCCAATCAAAGAGAAAAGTCTTTGATGCAACACATAGAGGATTTGACTCACAGAATTGAGTTTAAGGGTCAGCTTGAACAACCAAAAACAGAGAGAGATGAGCAAAAAGTTACTACTCCTCACTCTGAAATGACAGAAAATTCTCGACCAAAACCGGAGCCGAAAGATGACGGATTGACTACTCTGGGACAAGCGGAAAATAAGCGGATTCCAGTGCCTAAACACATTGAACCAGAGCCTGAGAAAAGGGGCTTTTGGAGCCGTTTTTTTAGACCCTATGATTAACCACGATTGTTTAACTGATATGAACAAAGTCGTGAAACATTGCTCAAAGAATAGTCGTGGAACGTGAAAAATCATAAAAAAAGCCCACCTTAGGGAAGATGAGCTATCAACTAGAAACTACAGCATTGATTTCTAAAGATAATTATAACGCATTTCGTATAAGGTGTATTATGTTAATTTTAGGGAAACTTAAGTTTATGAGGATTTCTTGGTAATTACTTCAGGAGATTTAAAGAAAGTTCCATCACCTCTTCCATAATGGAAAAATCCCCATCTTTTTTCAGGATCCAGTAAATCAATCTGGCATATGTGATGTCCACGTGCTTTTACTGTTGGAGAAAAAAGACGAAATCTTAACTCTTCACTATTAATTTCTACTATTAATCCAGAAAAATCTAAGTTATAACAACTTTCTAATATTTTATGTTTATCGCTAGGAAAGTTATCTTTATATATTGCATTATATCTTGGTTGAAAGTATCTAATTAAACCTGCTTCAATTAAACAAATTTGTTCATAAGTTGATAAGTGGTTATCCATAATACTTCTAAATCTATCCATATCACGATAATCAGAAATTACATTTTCAGCTCTTCCATCCATTTGGGAAATAACCCTGTAAGGACAGTATTCAAATGTCAAAATCTGGATCTCATAATCTGGAGATTCATATTGGGCTTGAGCTAAAATTTTTTGCAATGTGGAATGACTTTTTAGTCTTTCGAAAGCTGTTCTTTTCCCATCAGCATATGCTTGCCCCACATATAGTATTTCGATATCACTTAACTCATTATTCTTTAGATGCCAACCCGTTCCAAAACAAACTGTACTTGCAGGTAAGTATCTAACTTCATTGTTATTTTCATCTAATGTTATAATTTCTCTATGTGGATACTTTGAAAGTGTTACCTTTGTTGCTCCATCTAAAAGAGGAAATTCAAAGGAAAAATCTTTTTCTCTTAATTCCCCTTCAATCCTATAATTAATTTTTCCTGACAGTACTCCATCCTCATATTTAAAAGATTCCTTACTATATGAAACTATAGGAGTTTTTCCAATTAAATAAATATGACAGTTATTAGCTACTTCTTTTTCTTGCCCCCCCATAGTTCCACCAGTCATAAATTGACTTGCGGAAGTCATAAGCCAACGGGAAGAAAATAAATTGACTGCAAATTCAGATAAGTATTTTTTCTTTGATTCACTCATAAATTACTACTTTTTTAAAATTAATATCCAAGTATATAAAATAGGACTTACGCATTGACGGATTCAAAAAAGTATTAAAATAGTTTATAAAGTATCTGTGATCAGACGAACTAAACATGCTTCTACAGCAACTTGTACATTACCCATTTATATGGGCTTTCTCATGACAGAACCGAACTCTATTAGCTGCACACAACTTGCCGAGACTTATAATATCTCGCATGATAGTGTAAATCGCTTTCTAGAGCGTGAAGACTACACACCTCACGACCTATATCAAGAAGCAATTCAACATATTGATAATAATAAACTTATAGTCAGTATTGATGATACTGTTTTAGATAAACCATATAGTCAACATATGGACTTGGTTAGCTATTTTTGGTCAGGCAAACACCACCGATCCGTCAAGGGGATTAATCTCATTACCTTGTATGCGACAGATCAGAATGGTCAAAATATTCCAATTAATTTCCGAATTTATGACAAATCTGAGGGTAAAACCAAGAATGATTACTTTATGGATATGTTAAGTGAAGTACTTAGTTGGGGTGCAAAGATTCAATTTATTACAGGTGATAGTTGGTATTCATCGACTGCAAATCTAAAAACCATAAGAAAACATGGTATTCGATTTATGTTTGGTATCGACTGTAACCGTAAGGTTTCCCCTGAAAAAGGACAATGGTTTCAACTGCGTTTATTGCCGAATTTCCATCAGGGTCAAGTGGTCTGGCTCAAAGATTTTGGCTTTGTACAATTATTTAAGACTCAGTTAAAAGAACAGCAGAGGTTTTATATTGTGTATCAAGATGAAGATGATTTATTGTCCTTTGAGGGTTTTCATGAATTACATTCAAGTCATTGGAAAATAGAACAATATCACCGAGTGATTAAACAGGTTTGTCATATTGAAAAGTTTCAAGTAAGACGGTCTAAACTGATTTTGAATCATATTTTTTCAGCCTTAATGGCCTACGTTGAGATACAAAAGAACCAGTTTGAGGGGATCTTTGAAAATGTATATCGTTGGCAGAAGAAATTATTTAGACCAATGATCAAAAACTTCATTGATGACTTTATTCTCGATAAAAATCATCTGCTACCACAGAGAGTCTATAAATAACAGTGCGTAAGTCCTATAAAATTAAAAAATAATTTTTATATTTAAAAACATATATACTTTAAGTAAATAAAGATAGTTGTTAAGGTTTCATGGGTCATATAAACGAAAAAAGTGTAAAAATTTTATGGGGTGGATCTGGTAATCTTTGTGCTTATCCTGAATGCACTACTAATATTACAGCTTTGACTGGAAGAAAAGGATATACCTTAGGAGAGATGGCTCATATTAAAGGTGATAAACCAGGTGCTTGTAGATATGATCCAACTCAGACTGATAAAGCGCGAAACAGTCATGAAAACTTAATTTTGCTATGTCCTACACATCATACACTTATTGATAAGCCAGAAAATTTAAGCATTTATACTGTAGATGTACTTATGGAAATGAAGAAAAATCATTTAGCAAAAGTACAAAATAAATTAAAGGCCAATAAAATAGATAATGTCGCATTATTAAAAGCGAAAATAGCACCTTATTTAACAGATAATCATACCAATTGGTCAGAATATGGTCCTCTATCAGAAAGAGCTCAACGTAACCCGCATAGTACTGATTTACATAAAGTATGGTTGCATATTCGATTGGAAAAAATAATTCCAAATAATAGAATAATACTGGAATTGTTAAAAACTAACCGTAACCTTTTTGATATAAAAGATCAGAAAATTATTAGTGATTTTATTACTCATGTTGAAAGTTATGAAAATTGGGTAATTAGTGACAATACCTATGAGTCGGTAAAACCATTTCCACAAGCATTTAATGAATTAATTTTTGGATAGATTATGCCAGCAGCAAATAAAAATTTCCCATGGATGAGCTACTATCGAAACTACAATGTCTTTAAAAGAAATATAGCTACCCATAGTAAAGTATTGGATGTAAAGGAAATTGATGCTTCCAATGGACTGTATCAAATAGTTCAAGAAGATCGAATCTTAAAAATTTTTATCTGTGAGTGCTACAGTTTTGGAGTGGCTGAATATGAAGAAGCTTTAAGTCATTTTGAAAAGCTTGATGCGATTATCATCAATTCTACATGGTGTGGTTATACATCAGAAGTAAAAGAGTATTGTAGAACACAAAAAGTAGGGGTATTTAATATTTCAGAGTTTTTTGGTGCTATTAATCTAGCTAATTTTTGGAACTATGTAGCTCCAGATGATAGATAATCTGAACGTTGAAACATTAAAAATATATGGTTTTGGCTCTTTTTTTAGAGGAGCCAAAATATTTAATGATATTGATTTTTTAATCATCCATGAAACATTTTCAAAATTTTCATGTCAAGCAGCAATAAAGTGTAAGCACTTAATTTTTAATGAATTAAAAAATTCTGATATCTCTATTTTATCTATTAAAGAAGAAAAGTAAGCGTCCGCTGAACACACCTTCTGAATTCATCCTATAAGCCTTAATTTAGTCCCCACTTAAAAACAAGTGGGGACTAAAATTTATGACTACAAATCACCAGACATCCATCGCATCTCTTGCGAAAAAACGAAGAACATACAGTGCTGAATTTAAACAGCAGATCGTTCAGGCTTGTAAAGCACCGGACGTTTCAATTGCTTCAGTCGCTTTGCAACATGGATTGAATACAAATCTTGTATCCAAATGGATTCGCTTAATTGATGCTAAGCCAGGGAATGATCGCTCACCACTACCGAATAAACCTGCATTTATTGCCTTATCTTGCTCTGCACCATTAGATCCTACTCCTACTGACATGTTAAAGGTTCAAATTACTTTACCCCACTCAAAAGCAGAAATTGGCTTGAAATGGCAAGTATCAGAAATATCTGCTTTAGCAGAATTACTCAAGGCACTGGCAACATGATCCGTATCGATGAAATCTGGCTTTCTACCCAACCTCTGGATATGCGAGCAGGGATGGATACTATCATGGCTCAGGTGGTGAGAGCCTTTGGCTACATCAAACCGCATTGTGCTTACCTGTTCTGTAATAAACGTGGCCATCGCATGAAAGTACTGGTGCATGATGGACTGGGGATCTGGCTGTGTGCCCGGCGGCTGGAACAGGGCAAATTTCACTGGGCTAAAGTTCACCAGGGTGAAAGCGTAGCCCTCAGCCCGGAACAGTTACAGGCACTGATCCAGGGTTTGCCTTGGCAGCGCATTGGACGACAGCAAGTGGTCACAATGCTCTAAACTAGCTTGGTCCATTCTGCTATTCTCCAAACGTTCTATTTCATTCTTCTCATGACCTCAGGCATACTGCGGTCATGAATACGCTGCCTGATTTAAGCCAACTGACCCATGAACAACTGCTGGAATTTACCAGACAGTTGGCAATGCAGCATCAGTCTCTGGCACAATCAAATCAAGAATTAGAAAAATCAAACCAACAATTAGATACCAAAGTTCAGCATCTTGAAGTATCCAATCAGCAATTAGATGCTCAAGTTCAACATCTTTCCATTCTCAATCAAAAATACGAGCATGAACTTGCGCTGTTTAAAAAGCACAAATTCGGCAGTAAAAACGAACATCTCACCGCAAAACAAATCCATCTCTGGGATGAAGCGGTCGAAGAAGATATTGCAGCCGTTGATCTGGAACTGGAACGGCTGAATGCAGATAAAACCGATGCAGCGACACACAAAGCCAAAGCAAATAAACCTAAACGTCGACTGCTGCCCGATCATCTACACACCATCCGTATTGAGCATGAACCTGCATCAACCCAATGCGCTTGTGGCTGCCAGTTACGTCGTATCGGCGAAGATATCAGTGAAAAACTGCATTTCAGACCGGCACAGTTCTACAAGGAACAGCATGTCCGTGGCAAATGGGTCTGTGATCAGTGCGACACTCTGACTCAGCAAGCGATGCCCGCCTATGTGATTGATAAAGGCATTGCTTCACCTGAATTGCTCAGCCATGTGCTGGTATCGAAGTATGCCGATCATTTGCCGCTGTACCGTCAGCGCCTGATCTATCAGCGGGCTGGCATTGATCTGTCCAGATCCACTTTATCTGACTGGATTGGTCGCTGCGGTGTGGAACTGGAACCTCTGGCTAATGCCTTAAAACAGGTGGTGTTGCAACAGCGGGTGATCCATGCCGATGAAACGCCGGTCACCATCATGCGTATGGGTGAGAATGAGAAAAAACCGAAGAAAGGTTATGTCTGGGCCTATGCCACTACACAGTACAATCCAGTTCAAGCGGTGATCTATGACTTTCAGGATAGCCGTTCAGGTCAGCATGCTGAAGAGTTCCTGAATGGCTGGCAGGGCCATCTGGTCTGTGATGATTACAGTGGTTATAAAGCACGCTTTAAATCAGGCCAGGTCATTGAGGTGGGCTGCATGGCACATGCACGTCGTAAATTCCATGAACTGCATGTGACCGGGAAAAGTCAGATCGCTGAACAGGCATTAGTGCTGATTCAGAAACTGTATGCCATAGAAGCAGAACTCAGGAAAAAGACCGATGGTACAGCAGAACATCGCCGCGAATACCGGCAACAGCATAGCCAACCGGTGATGCAACAACTGTATGAATGGCTCAACCAACATTATCTGACGGTGCCATCGAGTTCTCCAACCGCCAAGGCCATCAATTACAGTCTGAAGCGTTGGCCAGCCTTAAGCCGCTATCTGGATGATGGCAATCTACCCATTGACAATAACTGGGCAGAGAACTCAATGCGTCCCTGGGCATTGGGCCGTAAGAACTGGTTGTTTGCAGGTTCGCTGCGCAGTGGACAGCGAGCGGCAAATATCATGACTTTAATCCAGTCAGCAAAGCTGAATGGGTTGGATCCGTATGCCTATCTCAGTGATGTGCTGAAAAGGTTGCCGACACATAAAGTGACCCAAATAGAAGAATTACTGCCACACCGCTGGAAATCCGACCAAAATTAAAAAATAGGCATGGGATTCAGCGGACGCTTACGAAGAAAATTCTTTAAATTTTATAATAAAAAGTAACGCAATATTTTTAGGTGAAGTGAATACATCTGATATGAAAAAAGATTTGGCTCATATTTTAGTTAATAAAGTTCTAAATAGGACTATCTCTGATATAGCTGTCTAGATTAGGTTTAGTTTTTAAACTTTTAATATTTTTATCTTATAATTTTTTGATCGCCTAAAATACTAACATTAGTATTATTTAACATAAAATCTCTTATGTGAAGCAATCTTGTAACTCCAAAATGGAAATGTCCGCTTTTAGATAACTTTAGCAACTCGATAGACAGTTGCAACTCCACAATTCACTGCTTTGGCAATTTCTTCCTTAGTCATATTGCCAGCTGCTAGCAATTCTTTTATTCGTTTGTGCTTAGCCTCATTGGCTTTCTTACCTGTTGGCTTGTAACCCGAACGTGCCAGACCCTGCCTAATACGTTCTATACGTTTCTCATTGTCCAGGCGAGCCATTGTTGCCAGGAGATCAATCAACATATTGTTGATGAGTTCCAGGATTGAATGAGTAATGCTGTCACTGGTTTGAATCATTTGGTAGGTAGTAGGAAGATCCGCTACGACTAAACGAAGTCCCTTCTCCTGGATCCTGCGCTTCAGCTCTTGAAAATCTCGTTGGGTTAGGCGTGATAAGCGGTCAATACTTTCAACTAACAAGGTGTCACCTTGATTTGCTTCTGACAGCAGCTTATTCAATTCAGGTCGGTCTAACTTCGTACCACTATAGTTTTCCACGTACACAATGGTTTCACCCAAATTCAAGTTTTGGTTTAGATCCTGAAGAATCTGCAAAGCCCTTTCTGCATCTTGATCTTTAGTTGAAGCTCGTAGATAAATACGTGTATTCATTTCTATCATTTAATCTTAATTCTATTAGATTAATGATAACAATATCATTTAATTATTGCATTAAGTCTAATGATAGAGATTGTATGCGATTTGGCTCGCTATCATTCAGCTATACTCTTTTGATAAAAAAAGCATGACTAAAAGCCATGCCTTGGGTGTTATTCACCAATTAAAATGTCTATGCGATAAACCATTTAAAATGTCCTGTTTTTAACCACAAGAGTCAAGCACAGGATTTAACTTTCTTTGTTCAATAACAGCTTTCTGAGCTTTACGACTCGGCATACTTTTCTTGAGACGGGAACGTTTATTCTGTTTTTCCAACTCTTCATGCTGTTGCTGAATATGTGCCAGAACTGTACCTAACCGTTTATTCTCAACGATCTCATTCTGCTGTAGCCCAGCTAATTTATTGAAAATGCTGTAGTTGAGCTTTCGTCCCTCGTGCATGAGGGCCACAGTCCCATCCGGGTACTCCAGAAATGAAATATATTGCCCAACAAGCTTATGATTCAGCTCTATCGGTTCAAGCAGATAAATACATTTGTCATAGGTCAGGGTCAGATTCTTGGTGACCTTACGCGGTTCCTGCCAGGTAAAAATATCATCCAGTTCAAGATGAGATTCGGTTAATGGCCGATGTAAATTCTTTGAGTTTCGCGCACACTTGGCAAACTTCTGATTGAAATGCTCAATAAAGCAGGGCAGCCAGGCATTTGCCTCGGCAATTGAACAGATACCTTCTAGGCGCATTTCCTTGATCAGGCGATCCTGGAGTGTTCTATTGGCACGTTCCACACGGCCTTTAGCCTGGGGTGAGTTGGCGAAGATAATATCAATATTTAACTCATTCAGAATCCGCCCAAATTGCGTGATCTGGCTATCTTGGCTCGATTTCTGATTCACTCGGAATACCGAGTGTTTATCGCTATAAAACGCTAAAGGCTTGCCGTATTGCTCAATGTAGGCTCGGGTTGAAAGCATATAATCAAAGGTCGTTTCAGCCTCACAAAAGCGCAGATGCAACAGCTTTCCAGTGGCGTCATCGATATAAACCAGCAAGCAGCATTTGGAAGCTCGGCCTTCAAACCAGTCATGATATGAGCCATCGATCTGGATCAGCTCACCGAAGCAATCACGGTTATATCTAGGCTGATACGGACGTTTCAGACGCTTGGATCGAGGAATCCACAGGTCATTTGCAGTCATCCAGCGACGAACCGTTTCTACAGGGATATGCAGACCAAACATGCTGCTGAGCTTCTCATGCGCCAAGGTGGGTCCAAAGCCCAGCAAATGTTCAGCAATAATGGAAAGGCACTTTGATTTTAACAAGTCATCATGGCGACGATGGCCAGGTTGACCACGACTGGCATGTGCCATACCTGAGACACCATCTTGATTGAGTTTCTGCAATAACCGGGTAATTTGACGGGTGGAAAGATTCAGGATTTCAGCAGCACGGACCTGGGTAATACGATGATCTCTAACGTCTTGCAGAACTGCAAGACGTTGAATTTCTTTATCAGACATAGTGATCAGCATCTATATTTTATATCCAGTCCATGGTGATAAAAACCATCATAAACCAGACATTTTTATTGGTGAGAATATAGACACTTTAAATGGGTTCTAACATTGGGAATTCGTATAACGTGTATTATGTTAATTTTAGGGAAATTTAAGAATCTCTATGCAATGGTTTATTCAATATTCTTTGATTTCTTATCTTTTAGGTTAATCAGAAATAGCCAATAACATAAGCCAGGAAATAGAGCCATAAAGATAGTCCATGTATCTGTATACATCTTCCACCACTCTTTCGAAATTTCTCCTGTGTGACTCCATCCAAAAAGAATAAAAAATGGAGTAGCAATAATTATAGAGGCAATACAGATAGTTAATAAATTAAGACTGTTATAACGATTTAAAAGAATTGAGAATATGAAGCTGAAAGGTACAGTCAAAATACAATAAGCCAAGTAGACAAGACCGTGCCCTACAAGAACCACTAAAATCGAGTATAGGCTGTATTCCTGATTCATTACGATAAACAGGACTGCTGTGAAAAAAAGTAGTGGTAAAGGAGAAAGTAAGAGAGCTTTTACTATTTTTTCATTTGAGTATTTCACTAATTTAATTCTCTTATCTACTCAATAAACAATAATACTATAACGATTTTATTGGAGGTTTTTTGATTCTATTTAACATAATGGCTGTTATGCAAAGTCGACTTGTAATGCAATTTGCATTACACTGTTCCTAGTACATTAAATACTTGGGAAATATGATGGCTACTGTTAACTTCAGGATCGATGAAGCCCTTAAAGAAAAATCTTATTCAATCCTTAAAGAGCAAGGTATTGCACCTACGGATTTCTTCACTAGTATTCTTGAGTATGTTGCTACGACTGGGAAACTGCCTGTCAAAAAAGCTTTGCTTTCGGAAGAAGATGAAGAATTATTAGCTCTTGTCCGTAAGCGCATTAATGATCCTAAAGAGATGTTTGAGGAAGTCACATTAGATGACTTATAAGCTTTTACGTCACAAGGACTTTACAGCAGAATGGGAAAAACTCCCTGTTGCTATACGAGATCAATTTAAAAAGAAACTAGCCAAAGTCATAGAGCAGCCACATATTCCAAAGAATATGCTTAGAGGCGATCTTGCAGGTTGCTATAAAATCAAATTATTAAAAGCTGGTGTCCGACTTGTCTATCAAGTTAAAGATGATCAGGTAGTTATCCTGCTCATTACCGTCGGAAAACGAGCTGATAGCATAGTTTATGACGAAGCGAAAAAGCGAATTAAAGA
>NZ_CP051212.1:0-10328 GCF_012516415.1 Acinetobacter sp. NEB149 | reverse complement strand
TTTCAAATTCCCGGGCGACTGTCGAGTTTTTTCGGGTTTCCCGTTGTTCAACTTCGTTCCAGAGTTTTTCCCGATTTTTTAAATGTTCTGGTGCGCCTTCGGGTAAATAAATTTCTTTGTATTCCACACCGGTTTTTCGGCTGTAGTCATGTTCTCGGCCTTCACGTTCACAATAGATCTTTTCACCTGCCCGATAGGCAATCGCAGCAGTGGCGGAACGCCCTGCTGATCGTGCTACGGTTTTGACTGAAAAGTGGTAAATCGCCATGTCTATTTTTCGCTTTTAAATTTTCACGTAGTGAAATACAACCGTATTCACGGTTGTCGGGGTATTGGGGAGACCCCAATCGGACTTGCAAACAGAGTTTGCATAAGTGCGCTCTTCGAGGAAATCATTACTATACATATAGCACCTTGAAAGTCAGATTCAAGTGCGCTTATGTTAGTGATTATTTCCCTGCGTGATGGTATTGGTTGTATGGTTAAATCAGAATTATTAGATGAGAAGATTAAAGCTCAAGAAGAAAAGTTGAAGCAGTTAAAAGCGCAACGTCAGGCTATGTTAGCCAGAGAAAAGGCGAAGGAAAAACAACAGGCACGTAAGGATGATACTCGACGTAAGATTTTAATTGGATCTTGCATGCTAAAAATCACCGAAGAAGATGAGCAAGCACATGCGAAATTGATTGCACAGATGGATAAGTATTTAACAGATGAACGGGATAGAAAGCTATTTAGTTTATAAGTTATAGTTTGATTTCTAGTCTAAATTAGAGTTCAAATAGTGAAAAAAATTGTGGTTGTATTATTACTGACGCTAGTGACAGCTCAAGTATTTGCATCGAGTGGAAGAACGAATTCTCAAGGATGTCATAACTCACAAACAGAAGGATATCACTGTCATTAATCGGGGGTAAAAAGCCCTGATACGTGCTTTTTCTGAATTTCGTAGATGAGATTTTATGTTAAGTAAGTGATCAAAAGGCCCATTAGTAAGGCCTCTCGTAACGTATATTTCAATCTTAAAAATTAAATAGAATTGTCTTGTGAATGTTTTTTTCGTAATACTGCTATTTGTATTACAGCAGGTAGAGTTACTCGAAAAGCAGGTCCAGCTATATCAATTAAAGTCCAAGCTCCAGTAATAACCCAACCTACCGGACCTGTTAAGAGTGACATAGTTCTGGCTAAGGTAGCATTCGCAGCCAAAGTTAATCCCTTACCAAATAATGCTCGACTGATAGCATTAGCAATGATTAATGTTAATTGATAGGATTTGAACCCTCCTGCACGAAAAATAGCTTGAAAAACTCCCAGTAATGCTTCAGCAGAGTAATTTAGATCATTAATATCAAGCTCTTTTGCTAGTTCTTTTAATTCCTCTTGTGACATTTTTTCTAGAGCATCATGGAGAATTTTTAATAATAAATTGTTTTCGATAAATTCTGTTTTTGCATCTTTGTTGTAATTTACCTTTAGTTTATCACAGACATCCATTAACACTTCACGATAGAAAACACCTTTTCCTCCCCGAAACATTGTTGCGAAACTATTTGCGCCAAAACATTGAAGTTCTGCGGCTATTAATTCCCAGTATTTACTATGATTCGGAAAATGTAACTTATACGCATCTGAATAAGTTAGTTCTTCAGTAAGTCTAGTTTCTCCATCTTTATCATGGGTTAGACAATATACTAGATCATCTAAATCAGTTGATTTAAGATGCCCTAAAAATTCAAGATCGAAATCAGTTCTATAAGCCATGTAATTTCCTCGTTCTTAATAAGCTTTATAGCTTTCATAGTCATAAGTTGTGATTACAGAACTATTATCTGTCACCACAACTACCCCACCCTTATCGATTAACTTTTTAGCTAAGGCTAGCTGTTTAGTTAGATGCTTAATTACTTTGTTTAAAAGTTTTCTATTAGTGACATAAGCATCGCCATCTATACTTCCATAATTCAAAGTGAATTCGATCATTTCTTTTGAAATTCCACGAGTATTCATGCGATTAATTGAATGATATGTATATTTCATAGTTAACCCTCGTTTTATCTAGAGCCAGAATAAGTAAATTAAAAAAAATATGCAACACATGCATAATAAATATTTTTTACCCTAAAATATTGAGTATTGTATTTTTTTTGGGTATTCTTATTTTTTTAATAAATAAGATTTGAATTATGAATATTGATAATTTAGTAAATTTGAAAGAAATGAGAACTTTGGCTGAAATTTCACAAGCTGAAATGGCTAAAGCTTTAGATGTTTCACAAAGTCAAATTTCAAGATATGAAGAAGATCCTGAAGATGTTCCAATTAAAATTTTAAAAAAGTGGGCTGAAATATGTGGATTTTTAGAAGGTAAATTAGAACCAATTACAGTTGGACATCCTTATTTAGATATCCAAAATAAAAAAAAGATTATATATGAGCAATTAAAATATGCCCCAGTAATTACAGAATCTAGTTCTGGAGTTATTGAGACGCTGAATGTTGATAATCTTATTTCTAATCTTGATCAAATTTCTAGAAAACCTCGTTTAGGTGTTTTTGGCCACTTTGATATGGGAAAATCTAGATTATGTAATGTTTTACTAGGAGATAGCTGTTTACCAACGAGATATCAACCCACTACTAGTGTGGCATGTATCTTACGTCATATATCGGATAAACCATCTTGGCAAATAGAAGATGTATGGATGATGGATAAAGATTTTAATATTCATAAGATTAACGATGAAGAACATTGTAAAAGCCATCGTGTTAAAGCAGGAAACTTAGCTTCGTTAGAGAGCTATGTTACACACCAAGATGATGAAGACTTAGATAGCCATTATGCGGTGCTTTATATCGATGCTCCGATTCTCCTAGCATGTGATTTAGTGGATATGCCAGGTTATGGAAATGATGAAAATGATTCTAAAAGAACCGAATTGGCAACAACTTTTGTAGATATCGTTTTATACCTTTCTACAGCTCCAGGCTTTCTAGGTCAAAATGAATTAGATTATATTGGTAGCTTAATAAATGTACTGCCATCCTATGAAAGTGAAAAAATTAGATCTTTAGATAACTTATTTATTATAGCGACACGATCAGATATTATTGAAAATCAAAATGATATTTTTAATATATTAAATAGAGCTGCTAAAAGAGCATTTAAACATCTTGAGTATAAATTTGAAGACAGAGGGGCTGAAGAAGAAGTTACAGAGGAGTATCTCCGCAGTCGTTTCTTTACTTTTTCAGCCGATAAGAAGTACTTACGTGCAGAATTTGAAAAGAATTTAGTCAATTTATTACAAGATCGCTTACCTTCTTTAGTCTCAGAAAAATTTAATACTTCCTTTCAAGAAAGTCTTGAAGCCCTTTCTCATAAATATAAAAATTTAACTGAAAATCTGGATAATATTCTTAATCAACATGAACAGATGAAAATTCAATTGGAGTCCATGAAAGAAGACGAAAAAGTTGATTCAATAAATAGGAAAAAACACAAAGAGAAGATATTAAAAGATATCGAAATATACAAAAACGAATGTATTTCAGAGGTCAAAGTTGTCACAAAAAAGTATTTAACTATTGATTATATTGAAAGCATGATTAAATCCAGATATGAGAACAAAAAAGATGCTCAGCAATTAGCTGCAAGCTATTTATCAGACTTAATACAATTTTCTATTAATAAAAAAGTTAAAGAGAAATCTGTAGAATTATCAAAGCAAATTGATGATTTATTAAACGAATATGATAAAAAACAAGGATTTAGTAACGACTTAAAATTGAATTTTGACTCTAAAACTATTTTTATGGGAGCTGTAGCAAGCTTAACAACGTTTGGAGCATTAGCCACATGGGCTAGTATTGTTGCAGCTGGCAGTAACTTAGGAGCCTATTTGCTTGTTCCAACAGTAGTAAGCTTTTTATCTAGTATAGGTGTTAGTGTAGGCGGAACTGCTGCAGCTGCTAGTATCGTTGCAGTTTTAGGTGGCCCAATTACAATTGGTATTGGAATCGCTGTAGTAATAGGGGAATCTTCGCATGGTTAACAGGTTCTAGTTGGCAGAAAAAAATTGCTAAAAAGCTTGTTGATTTATTTGAAAAAGAGGATTTTGAAAATAAATTAATAAAAGGTATAAGTGTGTATTGGAATGATACCTCTAAGGCTTTCGAAAGTGCTGCAAATGAAACTGAAAAAAAATTTCAAGATGAAGTTTCTAATTTAGAAAATAGTCTTAATTGTCTAGATGATGCTACTTTAAAAGAGCACAAAGATTACTACACTGCTTTAAATTTCTTTTTAAAAAACTTAATAGCAAAATTCTGATTTATAAATAATAAAAAACCCCGGCATCCTGCCAGGGTTTTTTATTGGAACTTTAGGTCTGTGCTGTCTTAGTGCTTGTCGTATCTGGCCCCATCCTGGTGCTCATTCTTTGTAATTCTAAGGAACATCCTGTTCCTGACCAATTAATCATATGAAAATTCACCTATCTTGGACAGCCGCAAAGGGCCGAGATTGATGTGCGCCAAAGCGTACAAAATAGCCTAAATTTTATCCCCAGCAATTGGGGATAGTTTCGCAACTTGGATCCGTATGAAATGGGCACTGATTCCGGAATTGATCATTTATTGATCAATTTTAATGGCAAAATGTTACAGATTCGCTTAAAAACTCATCAACTTATTACAAAAGCCATTTTTTGTGCATTTTGTGATCAGGGTTAAATTTTTAAGTTATTGATATTTATATTCATATACAAATGTACTTCGTATAACCGCCATTATGTTAAATGGATGGCATTTGGGAGATATTATTTATTCTTTCAATAGGCAGAAACTTGCAGAATTTTTCTTAATTTGTAATCCTTTCGGCTAAGGGTGTCTAGCGTAGCTAAGACAGGTATTAGTTATAGTCGGGCCGCTATAATACGGATGACGAGTGCCTGTATGTTTAACCTAAATATCTTTAATAAGATCTCTAGCGAAGTATTGACCATCAAAAATGATCTTGAGCTGAATTCTGAAAATCAACTGATAACTAAGTATAAGACTTCTACTTCTGAAGATTATAAACAGGCTATTGTTTTGATTTTTAAAGAACGTGGCTATACACGTTTGGAAATAGGTCAATTACTTAGGGAGCCAAAAGCTTCATAAAATACCGATTAAACAAAGCTTGGATATAACATCCAGGCTTTATAAAAAAGTACCTAGCTGTTACCCTTGTCCTGATTTTTTTACTCTAAACCTTCTTTCATCTTATGACACTTACGCCACCTTAAGTTTATTTACCGTCTTAAATCTGTAAATAACTCATCACTGTCTAGTGATGTGGTGTAGTCGCTTGTGTGTTGTATATATCACATCACTAGCCTATCTGAAAAATTAAAAAACAGGCTATGTTTATGTTGTCTAATGTCCGAGAACAGTGGTTCTCTAACATCCGTGGGGATGTACTTGCTGGATTAGTCGTCGGTCTTGCACTCATCCCTGAAGCCATCGCATTTTCAATTATTGCAGGTGTAGATCCTAAAGTCGGTCTATACGCATCTTTCTGTATAGCCGTCGTGATTTCTTTCGTAGGCGGTCGTCCAGCTATGATTTCAGCAGCTACAGGGGCTATGGCACTGCTCATGGTTACTTTGGTCAAAGAGCATGGGCTTGAATACCTGCTTGCAGCAACAATTTTGACGGGTGTAATTCAAATAATGGCTGGCTATTTAAAGCTCGCCAAGTTAATGCGATTTGTATCTAAATCTGTGGTTATTGGATTCGTAAATGCGTTAGCAATTTTAATTTTTATGGCTCAGCTGCCTGAACTGATTAATGTGACCTGGCATGTATATGCTTTAGTTGCTTTAGGTTTGGCGATTATTTATCTCTTCCCTATGATTCCCAAATTAGGAAAATTATTGCCTTCTCCACTTGTCTGCATCATTGCAATCACATTACTGGCAATTGCTCTAGGAATTGATGTAAGAACTGTGGGTGATATGGGATCGTTACCTGACACACTTCCAATGTTCTTGATTCCAAATATTCCTTTGAATATTGAAACATTGATGATTATTTTGCCTTATTCAGTCGCACTGGCGGCTGTAGGTTTACTTGAATCGATGATGACAGCAACCATCGTGGATGAAATGACAGATACACCAAGTGATAAATTCCAAGAATGTAAAGGACAAGGTATCGCGAATATTGCTTCTGGCTTTATGGGGGGGATGGCCGGTTGTGCCATGATTGGTCAATCCATGATTAACGTGAAATCGGGTGGTCTTACACGCTTATCAACATTCTCTGCGGGTATTTTTCTTCTTATTCTGGTTGTATTTATCAGCGATTGGCTCAAAGTGATTCCAATGGCTGCATTGGTAGCGGTAATGATCATGGTCTCTATCAGTACCTTTGAATGGAGTTCTGTCACTCAGTTAAAAGATAATCCTAAGAGCAGTAATATCGTCATGATTGCGACTGTGATTGTAGTTGTTGCTACGCATAACCTGGCTTTGGGTGTGTTAACAGGCGTATTACTTTCAGCTTTGTTCCTAGCGAATAAACTTGAAAATGATATCCAAGTAATAGCATCTTTTGAAGGAACAGCCCGTTTATATGATTTGAGAGGTCAGATCTTCTTTAGTTCTTCTGAAAAATTCATGCAAGGGTTTGACTTTAAAGAGGATGTAAAGGATGTGATTATTGATTTGACCCATTCTCACATTTGGGATGTAACATCAGTCGCCATGCTTGATTCTGTTGTAAATAAATTCCAAAAGAATAGTGTGAATGTCACTGTGCGTGGCTTAAATGAAGCCAGCTCTATCATGATTGATAAGTATGGAACACATGCCAGAATCTAAGTGCAGGAGATTTTACGTTTATGTAGAATCTCTAAAATTAACATAATACACCTTATACGAAATGCTTAATATTTATCTTTAAATATCAGTATATTAAACAAAGCCGTTCTGGAGTATAGGGCACCAGAACGGCTTTTTATTGATTATTCATGTTCCACGATCACTAATTGAGCGATGTTCCACGGTTTTATTCAGTTTTAATAAACATCATCCGGTTTTTTGGTGAGTCATTATTTCATGTGCTTGCACTGAAATTGGCTCATCAAAAAATTGGAGTCCTGGCTAACCATAAGGAAGGAAAAAACGGCTCAGGAAGCCCCTCTTTTTAGGTTCAGGCTCTATATGCTCTGGAACAGGGATACGTTTGTTCTCTGCAGTAGTCAATCCGTCCTCTTTTTTTGGTGGAACTATGATTACTTCTTCCTTCATTTCTACAATGGGAGCTGATTTGGGGAGTTCGGGTTCACTAGGGTCTTGGATTTTTGGTTTGGGTGCTTCCAGTAGACGTTGCATCGTCTCAATTTGATTTTGATAAAAGGCTTCACGCTCTTTTGCATCATCAAGCTGATTTTTCAGCATGTCTATCTGTTGCCTAAGTAGTAAAACTTCTGCCGAATTTGGACTGTCTATTTTTACAGACTCTTTGACATCTAGTTTTTTTGAAGGCTCACCAAAAACACGGATAGCCTCGGCTAGATCAATTTTATTATCAGAATTTTTACTTAAAATTCCTTTCTTTATGTTGTTGTAAATCGTTTGTCTATTGATATTGTAAAGCTTAGAAAGCTCAAGAACTGTAAGGCTTTTCATGTTGTAAATCTATGCCTAAACCTGTCAAAAGTTGTTGTCTATTAGACTGCCTAATAGACAAATGATCAAGTATGAATTTTAAGCAGCTTGATAGCCAACTTTTTGAAGATAAGGGAATAATTCTTGGAATTTTTCACTATCCTGAAGCATTTCAGCAATACGTATAGCGAATTGTGGATAGCTTTCTGTACCCTGAGAATACTTACCCATTTCTGGTAGTTCAGAAAGTTTAGTAGCGAATAAGTGGCGTTGCTTATCTGTCATCCTCGAAAACAGATCAGTTGTATTAGGGTCTCTATTAGTTTCTATAGATCGAATAGTTGCTTTCTTTGACTTAAAGCTAAAAGAAAATCCTGAGATTGAACGACCTTTTTTATGCTGTTCGTATTTAACAGTTATATCCGAAAATTCGTTGATTTGATCTACTGCAATATCTAAAACACGTCTCTTAAATGCTTCCATTCGAGTGTATTCGTTAACACCTATACCAAGTTGGCTACGAAATTTATTTAATTCATAAACAGGCGTTTTCCCTACAGACTTCCATTGCATTAAGAGTTCATAAAGACGTACCGCATAAACGCTTTTGAAGTCAGCAGTTTTTTTCAAATGATAACTAGTAAAGTACTGTTCAAACCCATCTATTTTAGTGACATGTTCAATTACCACACGAGTTAAGGTAACTAAAATTCTTCCTTCACCTTTCCGATAATTAGCATCTTGAATCCAGCGACTTTTTGTTAAAGTTCCATCTTCATTGGTAATCGTAAATTGTCTTTTAAAAAGAGAATCTTCTGCTTCAATTAATGCTAAATAAGCTGCATCTGGAGAAACGTTAAATGCTTTAGCATATCTAAGAGCATTTAATTCTAAAGGTTCATCTGTTGATAATCCTTGTCCAGTCTCACGAGCGTCTACAATTGCGAGCTGAAGTAAACGGGTTTCGCTTAAAGTAAGTGTCTGTAAAGCTTGTACAAGTTTATTAGATTTTACGACCAAGTCTGTCATGTCATTCTATTTAGCAACAATTTTATTATGTTGCTATAACAACATAATAAATATTTGTTGTCAAATACCGAGGAAACGTTGCTATATAACCGAGGAAACGTTGCTATATAACCGAGGAAACGTTGCTATATAACCGAGGAAACGTTGCTATATAAAGCTTGAAAGCCTTATAAACAAAAGGATTCAGTCAAGTTAAAAACATTTAAAAACTTTAAAAATAATTAAAAGCATATTTCATGAAAAATTGCCCTTGGTTTTCGCTTCGCTCAAACTCTATTGAATCTCGCTTTCGCTCGATTCGTCGGGGCAATTTTTGGTTCATATTTTCGTGAATTTGAGAAAAAGCAAAAAGGAAGATCAAAAGCAACTCGGAATTCGCTTCGCTCATCAGCTTTTTTTCTCGCTACGCTCGGTTTAGGGATCAAACTTGGAAAGTTCGCACCCATTCGGGATGCTCTGCCATGCAGGTGATTGATGGATAGGGAGCTTGTAATCAGGGAAAGGAAAGGGCAAATTTTCTCAGTTCGCTCGTAGACACTCGCTCTGTTTATCGACTCATGCCACGAGATTTCATTCTAGGCGCATGTTGCTGTGCTTTGAGCTGTTGTTCTTGTCTGAGTTTCATCTGTTGTTCTGCTTTGATTTCATTCACACATTTCTTAATAACTTGATAGGTTGAGTATAGAGTTTGGTATTGCTTGGCTTTGGCCGGATGTTGTTGTTGATACTGCTTCCAGGCATGTTCTTTGAACTTTTCATTTTCCAATAAATCCTTCACACCATGTTTTTTCTGGTGTTCATGCTGACCTTTCAGCTTTTTGTGTTCCTGATAAATCTCGTCACGTTGGGCTTCCCAGGCTTTTTTTCCAAACAGTAAGGGTTTGTTCTGGGTTAATTCGTTGTGTTGATCGACCAGGCTTTGCAATCTGTCATGACTTTGCTTGAGTCGACTCTTCACGATGTCCTGGGCAAGCTGCTGATTGAACTCGTTTTCATGTTTTTGCATCTTGCCCAAGGTGTTTTCTGCCTTTTTAAAAACATCCTGCATAAATTCTAGGTCTAGATTCGCGTCTTTTGCGCTGATTTCGCGATTTAGCACTTTGCCAAGGGTTTCCCTCTGTTTTTCTTCAAATAGGGCTTTTTCGTCAATTGGTGGCGTTTTAGCACTATTTTTGATTTGGATCTGCTGTTCAGTTTTTAGTGTATTGAGTTTGATCTCATTTTCAGCAATCAGCAGATCCATATTTTTGCCGTATTGCAACTGAGCCTGATTTCTCTGTTTGATTTCGTCATTGCTTCGGCTGATTTCGGTCTCAATCCCTTTTCGGCGCAGTTCGGTGACTTTCGGCCCTTCGTGCAGCGTGGCTTCTAAACCATTCTCCTGGTCTTTGTAGCTGCGGTGGTCGACTCGGGCAGTGTATCCAGCCAGATCCAGGTGCATATTGCAGATATCGGCAAAGTGTTCGCGCCAGTGTTCGATTTCTCCACTGTGTTTCTGATCCAGTTCTCGGGTTTTCTCGGTGAAGCCTTCCGGAGTAAGTTTGCGTGTGCTCATCAGGATATGCGCGTGATAATTGCGCTCATCACTGCCGGATCCAGTATGCGGTGCATGAATACAGGCATCGACTGCTACCTGATGTC
>NZ_CP051208.1:0-3218664 GCF_012516415.1 Acinetobacter sp. NEB149 | reverse complement strand
TTTAAAGAGATAAAAAAACCAGCAATAGCTGGTTTTTTTAATTCGCCAAATTAAATATCAGACTATTCTTGATCCTTGTTAGCCTTATATGCATAAGCATAATTATAGCCATAACTACCAACCGTCCCTTTTTGTACATCATTCAGAATCACGCCATTGACTTTTACATTGGCTTGTTCAAAACGGTTTACAGTAATTTCCAGCTCTTTAATTTGTGTTTTACCATGACGAGCAATTAATAAGTTTACTCCTGCATATTGAGCAATAATAATGCCATCAGTCACCGCTAGTACTGGCGGAGTATCAATCAACACATAATCAAAATGAGCAGATGCCTTCTCTAGGATAGCTTTAAACTGATCAGTGCTCAAAAGTTCTGAAGGGTTGACTGGACTTTTACCTCGAGTGATATAGTACAGATTATCTACTGTAGAATTTTGAACAACATCCTCATAACTATTTTGATGATTCAATAGTTCAGATAGACCCGGTTTTATATCTGCATTGAAATACTTATGTAAGTAACCACGACGCATATCACCATCAATGACCAGAACTCGTTTTCCCCCTTGCGCTAAAATAGCTGCTAGGTTAGTAGTAATGAATGATTTACCGATTTCTGGAGCAGGGCCTGAAATTGCAATTACATTGTTACTTGCATTCATCAAAGCAAAATGAATCGCAGTTCGCATGCTACGTAGACTTTCAATCGCAATATCATCGCTGTCTTTAACCGCAAGAATTGGGATATTCTTTTTCTTCTTCAGAAGTTTGATACGACTTTCTTGAATTATAGAGCGAGGCACAGTGGCATATACTGGCAAGTCTAACTCATTTTCAATCTGAGTAGCATCTTTAATGCCTGAACGCATCATATTTTTAAGTAATGCCAGTAAGACACCAATAAAACCACCGACAAACAGTGATAAAATTAAAACAATCAATTTTTTAGGTTTAATTGGCTCTATTGGTTCTACTGCTGTATCAACAATACGTACATTACCAATTTCACCTGCTTTAGCAATACGAAGTTGCTGGTATGAATTAAGTAAGCCTGTATAGAGTTGCTGCTTGACTTCAACTTCACGAAAAAATTGTAAATACTGGCGCTGCAATTCTGGCAAACGTTTTAAAGTACCATCTAGTTCTGCAATTTTTTTATTGATTGCACTGAGTTGTGCATTCATTTGCAGCATTATAGGATGTTCGTCTAAAAATTTTGCTGAAGCTTCAGCTACTTTTTGTTCTAATTCGGCTTTTGTGTTTCTAAAGCAATACTTTGGGTTAAATAGAGTTCTGATTCTTTAGTCACATCTACAGTATTATATTGTTGACGAAAACGGTTAAACTCACGCTCAGCAACATCAAGTTGTTGTTTTAGTTCAGGTAACTGATCTTCAAGAAATTTAAGAGTTTGCGCTGTTTCTGCAGAACGTCGTTCAATATTCTGTTGGCTATAGGCCGATAAAATAGAATTCAGGACTTGAGTAATATGCTGTTTATCTTCGCCTTGATAGTTAAGACCTAAAACACCACTCATCTTACCTTTTTCTGCCACTGAGTAATTGCTAGTTATAAATTCCATTGCAGCAGGCAAACTCAGCTTTTCAATATTATAAGTGGTATCGAAACTATCTTGACTAAAGATACCTACTTTCCAAAGACCGTACTTAGATGAGGATTGGCTAACTTGGTTTAATGGTGCAGAAAAAACTAACTGTTCAGTTTCCTCATCAGTCAGGTTATATTTATCGTCTGAAAAACTCAAAATTAAGTTTTTATCCTGAAAATATTGTGGGATATCAAACTGGCGAATATCAAAACTGTTTTGATTGTCTTTAAATACTACAGATTTTTCTGAGTAAGCAGTGTCATACTCGTTTTTGTCTATTAGACGGTTCCAGAAACTGTCTTCTGTTCCCGAGACACGAATATTTAAATTTAAATGATTTATAACCTCACCGAGCACCAAACGTGATTTTAAAATTTCAATTTCGGCTTCAGCTGGAGATTTTTGCTCAATCATACTAGATAAATCACCCAGTAACGCAGCCGAAGCTCCTTTACTATTTTCTACCTGTACTAGGGCATCTACAGCATATGTATCTGGCGTGGTTCTTAAATATAGTAAGGCACAGACCAAACTTAAAATAATGCATAGTGCAATCAATTTCCATTGAGCAATTAAAGAAAAAAATAGTTCTTTTAAATCAATGGTATCTTCGGTGTTAGTAGTTTGGCTCATAATTTAAATATCAAAAAGTAAAATTTCAAAAAAACTTAAATATATTTTTTCCAGTCAGCAATACAGTCTTGAATCAATTGACAGGTTTCATCAAAAACTGTTTGATCATGCTGATATGGGTCGGCAATATTTTTGCTTTGCCAATGTCCTAATCTAAAAGTTTTGCCTTTAGCAAATGGCCAGGTTTGCTCTATATGTTTTTGTTGATTTTGGCTCATAACTAGAATTAGGTCAGCTTTTTTAATCTGCTCAGCATTCAGTTTTTTCGCAATATGTGGACTCATATCAATCCCCAATCGTTGCATACATAGCTGGGCTTTTTCATCCGCTGGATGCCCCATTAAACCTGAAATACCGGCAGACTCAATTCTAAGGTGTGGGTATTCCTGTCTTAAAAAATATTCTGCCATCGGGCTGCGGCAAATATTACCAATACATACCACTAAAATATGATTAATTTTCATTATTTACCTAAATTATCTAGCTGATTAAGGGCACTAGAGAATGGAATGATTTGATTTATTACACGTTGCCAGCGAGCTAGTCCTGAAGCATCGACATAGACAATATCATTACTCTGCATTTTAAACTGATTCGCGAGACCAAAGTTGGCAATACTGGTCAAATCCATCTGGTAGACTTCAGTGTGGACTGCATTAGATTGACTTCGTACTACATAAATTTTACTACGACTGGCAGAAAGTGGATTTAATCCCAGACTCTCTCCAAGTACATCACTCAGGCTCATGCCTTGATCACGCAGTGGTAAGGATTGATTTTTACCCGATTCACCCATGACATAAATTTTTGATTTTCACGATTGTTTACATATAGTGTGTCATTTGGCTGGATTAATAAATTATGTAGTGAAAAACCAGCTTTTTCTAATTCAACGGCATTTAAGTTATATGAGCGTCCCTGGCGTACCAGAGTGATAGATGCATTATCACCTTGCTGTGCATTCACACCACCTGCCATTCCTAAGGCAGTATAAACACTGACAGGTTGGTCACTTAAGTAAAATTGACCTCCTTTCATTACATTACCCTGTACTGAATAACGTTGACCTTGATATGATAATACTCGTGCAATCACATCTGGGGTTCTCAGGTAACGTGACAACTGGTTACGTAACTCACTATTGATTTGGGTGAGTGATTTGCCTGAGGCTTTATAACGACCAATAATTGGAAACTGGATATAGCCTTCAGAGTCGATCTGGAAGCCATTTGCTAGAGCAGATTGATCACTAGTAATGCTGTTGCTCGGAGATGTAAGTTCTGGATAAGCCCATAAATAGATGGATAAAATATCACCTGGGCTTAGATTATAACGTTTGTGTGATGTGCTAAAAAGATGAGAATATTGTTGTATATTATGTTCAGCGGGCTGAACAGCCATAATTGAATCTTGAGTGAGTTTAATGACATTTACTGTAGTGCCAAGGTCCGTTTGAAAGACACCTTCACTTGGTAAGTCATTTGTTTGTAGACCCGAGGTGACTGCGCATCCAGTCATACCCAAACTGAATGCTAACAAAATACTGTAACGATAGTAACTCACTCTAAATCCTGTTTTATAAAAATAATGTTTAGATACTATGAGGCAAAATAATATATGCCAAATAATGCAGATAAAATCTTTTATAAGATTCTATACTAAGTTTTATAGCTAGCCTAGGTTCATCCTTCTATATTATGCCTCTTAAATAAATTTATAGCATGGCTTAGTTGTACTAAGCTTTAAAAATTAAAAGTGAACCGTACCGGGTTTGTCGGAGAGTCAATATTCTGAGAGACTATCCCGATGACAAAATTAAAATATACCCCTGAAATCAGAGAAAGAGCGGTTCAATTATTGATTGAATCTGAAAAAGATTATCCATCGAATTGGGCTGCAATCACAGCAATTGCGCCTAAGATTGGTTGTACTCCTGAAACACTTCGTGCCTGGCATCAAAAGCATTTAGATCAGCAAAATCCTATTAAAGTACAACAGATATCTGATCAAGAAAAAATGAAGCAAATGGAACGTGAAATTAAAGAATTAAAGCGTGCCAATGAAATTCTACGTAAAGCAGCCGCTTTTTTCGCCCAGGCGGAGCTCGACCGCCCACACAAATAATGGTGGATTTCATCCATAACAATAAAGACTTATATGGTGTTGATGCGATTTGTAGGATTTTACCGATCGCAGCTTCAACCTATTACCGGACTCTAGATCTCTGCGATGAGAAGCATTGCTTCGCAAGGGAACATCGAGCAAAGCGAGATTTACATGATGAGCATCATGCTGAGGAGATTAAACGAATTTGGAAGGAAAGTTCAGGTCGGTATGGTGTACGTAAAGTCTGGCAAAAACTGAAACGTGAAGGCTATATTATTGCACGCTGTACTGTTGCTCGATTAATGAAAAAGCTAGGTATACAAGGTGTTTGGCGAGGTAAGAACAAACAAACCACCCGTAGCCGAGATGACCAAAAAAGAGCAGATGATTTAGTGAAACGTAATTTTAATGCTGATCATCCAAACCAACTATGGGTGGGTGACTTTACGTATATTCAAACTCATTCAGGCTGGGTCTATACCGCCTTTATTATTGATGTGTTCTCACGAGCAATTGTTGGATGGAAAGTATCTACACGGATGAATACAGATATGGTGCTCGATGCACTTGAGCAAGCATTGCACGATCGAGGCATGCCAAAGAATGTGATTCATCATTCCGATAGAGGTGTTCAATATCTTTCTATTCGCTATACCAATCGTTTAGAAACAGCAAATTTACGAGCATCAGTCGGTACGACTGGTGATTCATACGATAATGCTTTGGCTGAAACGGTGAATGGCTTATACAAAACAGAGGTGATTGAATATCTAAAAGCAGATTGGCAAGGTTTAGCAGATGTACAACTTGCGACACTAAACTGGGTAGATTGGTTCAATAAAAAGCGTGTACACAGTGCACTGGGTTATGTATCGCCTTTTGAGTTTGAAGCAATGTACTATGATAAGATTAACCCGTTAGGTCAGGTGGCCTAACTTAAATAAAAAAGTCTCCGACAAACCCGGTACGGTTCAATAAAATGATTGTGGTAAGCACTTGATGGGCAAGGCTTTAGATGCAGAAGAAAGATTACATGTTTGCTTTAAAATGATCACAAGCATGATGAGCGCAAAGCACTTTAAATGTGACTTGTTCCATTTTAGATATTTGTTTAAGATAAGATATAACTCATTGAGATGTGTCATAGTATTCGTCGTTAGAAAACAATTATTATGTCATTATTTCAATGAGTTATCTATTTTTGTCGTGTACAGAGAAATTTCAGTGACAATTTGAGTATGAGGAGTATTGTGGCAGTCTTAAAATTGGATGATATTTATCAAGGATACGGGCGCAGGGCACTTTTTTTAGTAAAAGTATAATAAAATACCCAGTAAAGTAATTCTATTTATTACTTTAGTTTATATTATTAGATTCATCAAAATTCAAGGTTTAGATTGATGCTAAAGCTCTCGGAAGTAAAAGTTGCCATTATTGGATTGGGCTATGTCGGTTTGCCGCTAGCAGTTGAATTTGGTAAAAAAATTCCGGTTATGGGTTTTGATATTCATCAAAAACGTATTGATGAGCTGAAATCTGGTAAAGATCATACATTAGAAGTCCTTCCCAAAGAGCTAGCTCTTTCGACACAACTGAATTACAGCTCAAATTTAGAGGATTTAAAAGACTGTAATTTTTTTGTGGTCACTGTCCCAACCCCAATCGATGAATATAAACAGCCTGATTTAACACCTCTTGTTAAAGCATCACAAAGTATTGCTAAGGTGCTGAAAAAAGGTGATATCGTCGTTTATGAATCAACTGTTTACCCCGGCGCGACAGAAGAAGTCTGTATTCCTGTGCTTGAGCAAGTGTCAGGTTTGACCTTTAACCAAGACTTCTATGCAGGTTATAGCCCTGAGCGGATCAATCCCGGTGATAAACTTCACCGTGTAACCAATATTCTTAAAATTACCTCAGGTTCAACCCCTGAAGTCGCTGACTTTGTCGATGAAGTGTATAATTTGATCATTGATGCAGGGACACACAAAGCATCCAGTATCAAAGTTGCTGAAGCGGCAAAAGTGATTGAGAACACTCAGCGTGATGTCAATATTGCATTGATCAATGAGCTGGCTGTGATATTTAATAAAATGGGCATTGATACTGAAGCAGTACTTCAAGCAGCGGGCACTAAATGGAACTTCTTACCGTTTCGTCCAGGTCTGGTGGGTGGTCACTGTATCGGCGTTGATCCATACTACTTAACCCATAAAGCACAGTCGATTGGTTACCATCCTGAAATAATTTTGGCAGGTCGTCGTCTTAATGATGGCATGGGTGCTTATGTGGTGACTCAGCTTGTTAAAGCCATGCTCAAGAAAAAGATTCAGGTCGAAGGTGCTAAAGTTCTAGTACTGGGCTTAAGCTTTAAAGAAAACTGCCCGGATATTCGTAACACCAAAATCATCGACATCGTGCATGAACTTCAGGAGTATCACATTCAGGCGGATGTATACGATTCATGGGTAGATGCATCAGAAGTGGAGCACGAATATGGGATTACGCCTGTCGCTTCACTCGAAAATGGTCAATATGATGCTGTGATTTTGGCGGTGGCACATGAGCAATTTAAAGAGATGAGTGCGGAAGCTATTCGTGCACTGGGTAAAGCCAATCACGTATTATATGACTTGAAATATGTATTAAGTCAGTCTGAATCTGACCTTCGTTTATAATAGGACATACCCCATGCATCAATATCAACAGGTATGTGAGCAACTGCAAGCTCAGCCGAAAATATGGCTGGTGACAGGTGTTGCTGGTTTTATCGGTTCAAATCTTTTAGAAACTTTACTGAAGCTTGATCAAACTGTGGTGGGGTTAGACAACTTTGCTACTGGTCATCAGCATAACATGGATGAAGTGCAAAGTTTGGTGTCTGTAGAACAATGGGCGAAATTCAGCTTTATTGAAGGCGATATCCGCAAGTTCGAAGATTGCCAAAAAGCCTGTGCAGGTGTGGACTATGTCTTACATCAAGCGGCACTGGGTTCAGTACCACGCTCGATTGCCGATCCGATCACCACCAATGACACCAATATCAGTGGTTTTTTAAATATGTTGACTGCGGCACGTGATGCAGATGTTGCCAGCTTTACCTATGCCGCAAGTAGCTCAACCTATGGTGATCATCCAGCATTGCCAAAGGTGGAAGAAAATATTGGCAATCCATTGTCGCCGTATGCAGTCACCAAATATGTCAATGAGCTGTATGCTGATGTCTTTGCACGTAGCTACGGTTTTAAAGTGATTGGTCTGCGTTACTTCAATGTCTTTGGCAAACGCCAAGATCCAAACGGTGCTTATGCTGCGGTGATTCCAAAGTGGACAGCATCGATGATTAACGGTGAAGATGTCTTCATCAACGGTGATGGTGAAACCAGTCGTGATTTCTGTTTTATCGACAATACGGTTCAAGCCAATATTTTGGCTGCAACCGCATCGGATGAAGCGAAAAATCAGGTTTATAACGTGGCTGTCGGTGACCGCACCACATTGAATGATTTATATCGTGCGATTCAAGAGGCGCTTGCGTCTAACGATGTACAGTTTGATCGTGATCCAGTATACCGTGATTTCCGTGCAGGGGATGTACGTCACTCACAAGCCAGTATTGCCAAAATCCAGCAACATTTGGGTTATGCACCTGAGTTTAAAATTGTGGAAGGTATTCGACTGGCAATGCTCTGGTACGTGAACAACTTAAAATGATCTTGAACAGATGATTGCGAAACTCTTCGCAAAATATCAGTCAATAGGGCTGATCACATTAAGTTTACTGGCAGGTGCGATAATAACATTTATCGCACTTCCTGTTTTAACACGCCTGTATTCTGTTGTGGACTTTGGTGGTTATGGCATTGCCTTGGCGCTTGTCAGTGTTTTATCTACTGTTGCAAATTTACGCCTAGATCAAGCTTTATTGGTCGCTGAGGAACAGGATAAAAAAAGCCTGATTTTTGAAGGGGCGGTGTTCTCAACTGTTATTGCTGTTGTAAGTGGCATCATCATCAGCTTTATTTTAAATATTGAAATGGCAGGTGCGGTGGTGACAGGCGTGCTTGCCAATACCTTGATTCAAAGCTTGTATAATTATCAATTTTCAGCCCACAAAGAATATTTTTGTGCAGGCTTAAATATTTTTCGCAGTACGATTGTGGTGATAGTTCAACTATCTTTACCATTGGTTATGCAAATCAGTTTGGTTAATAGCTATAATGTTAGCTCGATCATCATGATTGTGGTGGTGGTGATCTATTTAATAAAGCATCAACTGTATCAAGTCAGTTGGCAGGCCCTTAAAAATTATAAAGATTTTATTTATGCCAATACTGCACATGCCTTGTTGAATAGTTTTTCACATAACTTGCCGTACTATGTGGTTTCACATTTTGTCGGTGTGCAGGCGATGGGTTTCTATGCCATTGTAGAACGAACTTTACGTGTACCGATCAATCTGATTTCGCAAACCTTGCGTCAGTTCTTTATTCGCAAATTTAAAACCACAGAATCCAATCAAAATGCCTTAAAGGCGAGTGTACTGCTTAGTCTGGTTTCACTGCCTTTATTTGCTGTATTTTTTATTCTGCCCGAATCACTGTATTTATGGATTTTTGGCAATGAATGGGTCGGTATCTCAACCTATTTTCAAATTTTAGCCTTGGGCTATTGGGCGATTTTTTGTAATCCACCAAGCTCGGCTTTTTTGATTGCGAAGCGCAACAGCCACGTTTTATTTAAACTGCAAATTGTGGAAATGATCATAAAATTTGCATTATTTGCCGGCTTATATGTGTTAATTGACGATAAAATTTATATGCTGTTAGCGGTGCCTGTAGCGCTGATTATCTATAACTTTGCCATTTTATATGTGGTGTGGAGAAACAAAAACTGATGTTTTTAAAGCTATTAAAACTGATGAATTGGTTCACTGCACAATGTCGTCAGCAATTTTATAACCTCGCTTTTGGTACGAAGTTTCGCTATTTCGGCAAGGGCTGTATGGTTGATATTCGTGGGCAAGTCAAAATCGGCAAGAATGTCTATATTGGTGATCATGTCAGTTTAATTGTTGAAAATGGTGCGGTTTTAGAAATTGCCGATAACAGTTTTATTGGTGAAAACTGCTATATCAAATGCTTTGGTGGTAAGGTTTCAATTGGTCAGGATGTCAGTATCAATTCCAAATCGTATATCAATGGCTGTGGAAGTGTGACCATTGGTGATAACACCCGTATTGGCACGCAAAGCATTATTATCGCTAGTAATCATAAATTTGGTGAGCCTGATCTTTTGATTAAAGATACGATTACTAAACTCGGTGTGAATTTAGGTAAAAACATTTGGCTTGGCGCACGAGTGACGGTTTTGGATGGTGTTAGCATTCCAAGCAATAGCGTGATTGGTGCCTGTAGTTTGGTGTCTAAACCATTGGATGATGCTGGGGTGTATGTCGGTAGCCCAGTCAAGAAAATTAAAGCACTTTAAACAAGTTTCATGTGACTTTGACATTCATATCCGAAAACATATTTTCAGCGTAAAATATTCAGCCACTTTTCCTCCTTTTTAGAACCTCACATAGGTCAAGTATATGACATTGATTGTTTCTGCTTTTCGACAGCTGTTTGATCTTGCTTATTTTATGGCAAAGGGCAGTGTGGCATATGCACGTAAAAGGGGGGTGAAAATTGGTGAAAACTGCCGAATTTATATTAAAAATTGGGGCTCAGAACCGTTCTTGGTCAGCATTGGTGATCATGTGACGGTCACTTCAGGGGTAAAATTTATTACCCATGATGGCAGTACCTGTTTAGTCAAAGATGAGCAAGGGAAACGCTATCAACGCTTTGCCCCGATTCAAGTAGGTTCGCATGTCTTTATTGGTATGAATAGCATTATTATGCCGGGCGTGAGCATTGGCTCAAATGTGGTGATTGGTGCAGGTTCGGTGGTAACCAAAGATATTCCTGACCATAGCGTGGCGATTGGTGTACCTGCCAAAGTGGTGTCGAGCTTTGCTGATTATCAAGCCAAAATTCAAAGCATCTGTGCCAGTGATAGCGACTTGGTTGGCATCACCGATTACCGTGCCCGTGTGGAACGTGCCATGTCGATTCAAGCCTCAAAAAACTCGCATTAATATTCTCCCATTTCATTTTATTTAGGTCCGATTATGTTGAATAAAGTTATGTTCTTTTTGCCAAGCTTGGGCGGTGGTGGTGCAGAACGTACGGTCATTCAACTGGCGAATAGTTTGGCCGAACAAGGGCTTAAGATTCATTTAGGCGTATGTGACCTGAATGGTGACAAAGCCAAGCTGTTACCCGAATTGAGTTCTAAAATTGAATTGGTCAATTTTAATTGTGGTCGGGTGATGAATAGCATCACGCCTTTAAAAATAAAAATGAAAGCTGAGCAATATGATTGCTTAGTGGCCACGCAAACCCATACCAATATTGTGGCAGGGATTGCGAAAAAGCTTGCAGGTGTTGCAACACGTTTGATCTTCCGTGAAGTATCTACACCGTCAAAAAATATGAAGTTTCAAGGCATTGCTAAATTTGTGCTGAAAACTTTGGTGAATTGGACCTACTCCATGGCACAGCAAGTGGTCTGTGTTTCTAAAGGGGTAGAAGCTGATTTTCGTGAATATTATGGCTCTAAAAATAATAATTTGAGTACCATTTATAACCCTGTATTGGACGATGCCTATTTTGAAAAACTCAAAGCGCCAGTCACACACAAATTTTTAAAAGGTGACCATAAAGTGATTTTGGCAGTGGGGCGTCTCACTGAAGCAAAGAACTTTGGTTTTCTGATCCGCTCCTTTAAAGCCTTGCATAATCAGCATCCTGAAACCCGATTATTGATTTTAGGTGAAGGCGAATTACGAGCTGAGTTTGAGGCTCTAGTGGCTGACTTGGGTTTAAACGATGTGGTGGATTTACCGGGCTTTGATGCTAATCCATACGCTTATTTTAAATATGCATCGCTGTTTGTTTTAAGTTCCAATTGGGAAGGTTTACCGGGTGTACTGATTCAGGCACTGGCTTCTAAAGTGAAGGTGGTCAGTACCGATTGCCCAAGTGGACCAATGGAAATTTTAGACCATGCAAAATTTGGCTTATTGGTCGAATGCAATGATCAAGTTGGCTTGATGCAAGCCATGCAACAGGCGATTTTTGCCGATTATGTACATTATTCAGAAGCTGACTTTGAAGCGCATATTCAGCAATTCCATAAAGCAACGGTATTGCAGCAGTACTTAAATATGATGGAGTCTGCAATATGAATAAACCGTTAATGGTGCATGTGATTACCAATTTTGCAGGCGTGGGGGGGCTGAGATGATGTTGGCACGTTTGATTCAGTTTACTGAAGATCAGTATCAGCACGTGATCATTAGTTTGATGAAAACCTCAGAGGTGTATCAAACGACCTTAGATCGTTGTCAGTCACATTATGCGCTAGGTTGGAATGGCTTAAATACTTTTGGCACCATTCAAAAGCTCCGTAGTCTACTTAAAAAATTACAACCGAAAACAGTGCAATGTTGGATGTATCATGCCAATGCATTGACTAGTTTAAGTGTCATTGGTTTGTCTCAAAAGCCGAATGTCGTGTGGGGCATTCATCATTCACTTGCTTCACCCAAAGATGAATCGATCAGTACCAAGATCGCATTAGGCTTAAGTAAAATCTTATCAAAACAGCCTAGTCACATTCTTTATTGTGCGCATTCGTCCATGCAGCAGCATCAGGCCTTCGGCTTTAAAAATGGCAATAGCCAAGTTATTGCCAATGGCGTGTTTTTAAATAAATTTCAGCCTAATCCCCAATTTCATGAACCAACCGTGATTGGTTTTGCGGGGCGTTATCATACGGCCAAAGGTTATACCTATTTGTTTGAAACCATGGGTTTGCTGAAAGACAAAAACATCATCTTTAAAATTGCAGGTTCAGGTGCGAGCTTAGAGAACGTAGACGTCAAAGCCTTGTTTGAGCAGTATCAGCTAGATGCTCAAAAAGTGCATTTGCTTGATCAAATCTCGGATATGCCTGCTTTTTACCAATCGATTGATGCATTCCTCATGACCTCAATTACCGAAGGTTTTCCGAATGTGTTGGTCGAAGCCATGGCATCAGGTTTACCGTGTATCAGCACAGATGTTGGCGATGCCAAATATATTGTGCAGGATTTAGGAAGTATCGTTCCACCACGTAATGCGCAAGCTTTGGCTGATGCCATTTTAGCTTATACGCAAAAATCAGAAGCAGAAAAACAAAGCTTAAAACTAGCGACGCGTGAACGGGTAGAGCAGAATTTCAGTATTGAAAATGTCAGCCGTCAATATATGCAGGTGTGGAGCCAACAGGCATGAAGTTTTTAATGATCAGCAGTTTTTTGCCTTCTGTTTTAAATTTCCGCGGGAAACTGTTGGAAACCATTCATGCGCAAGGCTATGAAATTCATCTTATGGCGCCTGAGTTTGCATCATTTCCTGAAGAGCAGCAAAAATTGCAGGCCCTGGGCTATCATCTGCATGAGATTCCCATGCAGCGTACCGGCACTAATCCACTGGCTGATTTAAAACTGTTAAAACATATCTATCGGCAAATTCGTCAAATTCAGCCTGAGTATGTGCTGTTCTATACTATTAAACCTGTGATTTATGGCACGCTCGCGTCATGGCTGGCGAAAGTACCGCATCGTTTTGCCTTAATTACAGGTTTGGGCTATGCCTTTCAAAATGTGGAATCTGGCAAGCGTAGTTTTTTTCAAAAGCTGGTGCATGGCTTATATGCGCAAGCGCTCAAACGTAGCGACAAAGTCTTTTTCCAAAACCCTGATGATTTAAAGCTTTTCCAAGACATGCATTTGCTTGATGCCAATAAACCAACTGTGGTGGTGAATGGTTCAGGGGTAAATGTACAAGACTTTGATGTCATGCCTTTACCGAAAGATGATGCAGGCGTGGTCAAAGCTTCATTCTTGCTCATTGCACGGCTTTTGGGGGATAAAGGTGTGCGTGAATATGCTGAATCGGCACGTATCATCAAAGCACAATATCCTGAATCTGAATTTCATTTGGTCGGATGGATTGATGATAATCCTTCGGCCATTTCACAAGCTGAACTTGACACGTGGATTGCCGATGGTCGCCTCAAATATTGGGGCAAGCTCAGTGATGTCCGTCCTGCAATTGCGGAAAGCTCGGTCTACGTTTTGCCCTCCTACCGTGAAGGCACGCCACGTACGGTATTAGAGGCGATGGCGATGGGACGGGCGATTATTACCACCGATGCGCCGGGCTGCCGTGAAACCGTTACCAATGGTGTAAATGGCTATTTGGTTGCGGTTAAATCAGTCGATGAGCTGGTGCAATGCATGCAGTATTTTATTGAAGATCCAAAACTGATTGAATATATGGGACAGCGTTCGCGAGAAATTGCGCTGAATAAATATGATGTGCATCAAGTGAATAAGCACATGATGGCTGAAATGGATATTCATTAAAGGCGATTTACCCAATTTTAGAGGCGATCCAGATGACCTTAAAATATATAAAAAGTGATTTATACCGTTATACCGGTCATGTCAGTTTGAAAACCTTTTTGAAAACTTATTTTTTCAATCGTGGTTTTAATTTTTCATTTTGGCTGCGTTTAGCTAGTTCAAAAACTGTATGGGCAAAGTTGGCTTATCCTATTTATTATTATAAAAAAAAGCAGTACGGCATTGATATTCATACCACGACTCAAATTGGCTACGGCTTGTTTATTGGGCATGGCGGGCCGCTAGTTGTTAACCCTACGACTGTGCTTGGCAATAATGTGAATTTATCGCAATTTACCACCATTGGTGCAAATGGCGGCCGTCAAGCTGCAGAAATTGGCGATAATGTTTATATTGGGCCCAATGTCTGCATCATTGAGCATGTCAAAATTGGTAATAATGCCACTATAGGTGCAGGAAGCGTTGTGACAAAAGATATTCCTGAAAATGCAACTGCGGTGGGAAACTATGCGAAGGTGATCAGCATGAATAATCCGGGTCATGCAGTTAATCGTCGTTGGACAGATCTCTAAACGGCTATATGGTTTGGCAGCTTTTAGAATGAGGAATATTTGAGTCCCTTTGACCGTTGAAATATTTTACAAATCTGATGGCTTTGGACAGGGTATAATCATTGCTAGAAATGGATACCATTTCCCCATCTTTATCTAACCTCAAGAGTGAACCATGTTAAAGCGCTTATTGGATATTGTGATTGCATCGTCTGCGCTAGTGCTGCTGTCTCCTGTATATGCTTTTGTGGCATATAAGGTGCGAAAAAATTTGGGTTCACCCGTGTTGTTCCGTCAGGTGCGTCCGGGCATCAATGGCAAACCTTTTGAAATGATCAAATTCCGCAGTATGAAAGATGCGGTCGATGAACAAGGCAATCCTTTGCCAGACAGTGAGCGTCTGACGCCTTTTGGTCAAATGCTACGTTCCAGCAGTTTGGATGAAATGCCAGAACTTTGGAACGTGATTAAAGGGGAGATGAGCATTGTCGGGCCACGCCCTCTGTTGATGGAATATTTGCCGTTATATAATAGTGAACAAGCCAAACGTCATAACCTGCGACCCGGTATTACAGGTTATGCGCAAGTGAATGGCCGCAATGCCATTTCATGGGAAAAGAAATTTGAGCTAGACACATGGTATGTCGAAAATCAGTCGCTGTGGCTAGACTTTAAAATTATGCTGAAAACGGTACAAAAAGTATTGTCTAAAGATGATATTAGTGCCGAAGGAGAAGCTACCATGAGTAAATTTACCGGTACTTCCGAGCCTAAAGATGACTAAGCTCTATGCAATTTATGGCGCTTCAGGCTGCGGGCGCAGTTTAATGCCTGTTGCACGCCAGCAATTAGCACGTGAAAGCGATGCTTCAGAAATTGTATTTATTGATGATGCCTTGGAATCGGTTGCAGAAGTAAACGCTCATCGTGCCATGAATTACTTCGCATTTTTAAATGAAACGGCCTTAGAAAAATACGTGCAAATCGCGATTGCCAATAGTCATGTACGAGAAAAGATCGCTCAGCATTTAGAGATGGATGGCATTCAGCTTTGGTCGATCATCGCGGACAATGTAGTTCTAATGGATCAGCTTGAGCTCGCTGAAGGCTCTGCTTTAAGTCCATTTGTGACCATTGGCTCAAATGTCAAAATCGGTAAGTGTTTTCATGCCAATTTATATAGCTATGTCGAGCATGATTGTGTGATTGGGGATTTCGTTACCTTTGCGCCAGGCGTAAAATGCAACGGCAATATTCATATTCATGACCATGCCTATATCGGCGCAGGTGCCATGATTAAGCAGGGCACGCCCGATCAGCCATTGGTGATTGGCAAAGGCGCGATTGTCGGCATGGGTGCCGTAGTCACCAAAAGTGTCCCTGCGGGCGCAACAGTGGTGGGTAATCCTGCGCGGATTGTCACCACTTCACAGCAATAAGTTTTAGGAAAATTCCATGTTAAACAGTGCATTTGAGCCTTGGCCAAGCTTTACCCAAGCAGAAGCTGATGCGGTGTCAAACGTCCTTTTGTCTAATAAAGTCAATTATTGGACAGGGCAGGAATGCCGTGAATTTGAAAAGGAATTTGCACAGTTTGCAGGAACCCAACATGCCGTTGCAGTGGCTAATGGCACGGTCGCACTGGATTTAGCCCTGAAAGCCCTAGGCATCGGTGCAGGTGATGATGTGATTGTTACTTCACGTACATTCTTAGCTTCTGCAAGCTCGATTGTGACCGCAGGTGCGAATCCTATTTTTGCTGATGTCGAACTGGATTCGCAAAACATCTCACGTCGTACCATTGAAGCGGTGATCACGCCAAACACCAAAGCGATTATCTGTGTGCATTTGGCAGGCTGGATGTGTGATATGGACCCGATCATGCAATTGGCTGAGGAAAAAGGCATCTTCGTAATTGAAGATTGTGCCCAAGCGCATGGGGCGATGTATAAAGGCAAATCTGCAGGTTCAATCGGTCATATTGGAGCATGGTCATTCTGCCAGGACAAAATTATGACTACCGGCGGTGAAGGTGGCATGGTCACCACTAATGATGAAAGTCTTTGGAAAACAATGTGGTCGTATAAAGATCACGGTAAAAACTTTGACAGTGTGTATAACACACAACATACACCGGGATTTCGCTGGTTGCATGATTCCTTTGGTACCAACTGGCGCATGATGGAAATGCAAGCAGTGATTGGTCGTTTGCAACTGCAACAAATGCCAGAGTGGACAGCGAAACGTAATGCCAACATGGCACGCATCCAAGCGATATTTGAAAATAGTCCTTATTTTACAGTGGCTAAACCATCAAGTGACTATATGCATGCCGCTTATAAATGCTACGTACAAGTGAATGTTGATGGCTTACCTGAAAGCTGGTCACGTGATCGCATCATGGCGGAAATCAATGCGCAAGCCGTGCCATGCTTTAGTGGTTCATGTTCAGAAGTGTATTTAGAAAAAGCGTTTGATGGAACAAAGTGGCGTCCAAGCGAGCGTTTAACCAATGCTCAAGCCTTAGGTGAAAGCAGTCTGATGTTTTTGGTGCATCCGACTTTATCCGAACAAAGCCTGCAAAAAACTGTAGATGTGATTCAAAGTGTGATTACGCAGATTCAAACTGAAAACAGCGTATAATCACGCCGTGCTATTTCAGCAGATATAACCGAGCTTCAATGAAAGATTTTATTCGATCGATTGCCTCTTTACCGCGTCGCCAAAAACAAGTGGTTTTGGTGACCATGGATGTGTGCATGTTGCCACTGATGATGTGGCTTGCCTATGCCATTCGCTTGGCACGTCCAAATGTTACGGTGATGCAAGGGCTTGAGGCTTGGTATATCTATGTAGCGATCTTTGGCGTATCGGTTTTTGCTTTGCTCGGTATTTACCGTGCCATTGTGCGTTCATTTAACGAAGATTATTTACTGCGTATTTCAATCGGTACATTCGTTCAAATTGTGGCGTTGTACGCCATTAAAAAATTAGATGTAGCGTTTATCCCGATGAGCATTCCGCTCATGTATGGCTTTATGTTGTTTTCATACATGTGGTGGAGTCGAGCAGTCATCCGTTACGCAACCTTAAAGACCTTTGCGAAAAAACAAACCCGTAAGCGTGTGGCAATTTATGGGGCAGGGTTGGCAGGTCAACAAATTGCGGCAGCTTTAAATCGTTCCGATGATTATCTGCCTGTTTGTTTTATTGACGATAAGAAATCCCTGCGCAGTCAATCCTTAAGTGGTTTGAAAATTTACTCACCGAAAAAAGCGCAAAAGAAACTAGGAAAATTTGGCATTGAAGAAGTCTTGCTTGCCATGCCATCGGTGGGCCGTGCCCGTAAAAAGGAAATGATTGAATCTTTTGAAGCCACTGATGTGAAAATCATGGAATTACCAGGGGTGACCCAATTGGTCGATGGCAAAGTCAAAATCTCTGATATTCGTGAAGTCGATATTATTGATTTACTTGGACGTGATCCTGTCCCACCGAAACCTGAACTGCTAGAGAAAAATATTAAAAATAAAGTCGTGATGGTGACTGGGGCAGGGGGGTCAATTGGCTCAGAGCTTTGTCGTCAAATTGTGAAACATCAGCCGAAAATGCTAGTGCTGTTTGAAATGTCTGAATTTGCGCTCTACTCGATAGATCGTGAACTACAATCTTCAGGCATTGAGGTGATTCCAGTTTTAGGCTCTGTCACCAATCAGCAAAAATTGGAACGTATATTGCAACAATATGCTGGGCAAACGGTGTATCATGCTGCAGCTTATAAACATGTACCATTGGTTGAAGCCAATCCTTTTGAAGGCATATATAATACCTCGATTGGCACACAGCGCAGTGTAGATGCTGCAGTGAATCAAAATGTTGAAACCTTTGTATTAATTTCAACGGATAAAGCCGTGCGTCCAACCAATGTGATGGGCGCTTCTAAACGCATGGCAGAGCTGTATTGTCAGGGTTTAGCATCGACAAATCCAAAGACTCAAATCAGTATTGTACGTTTTGGTAATGTGCTGGGTTCATCAGGTTCTGTGGTGCCATTGTTTAAAAAGCAAATTGCACAAGGCGGACCTGTCACGGTGACGCATCCTGAAGTAACGCGTTACTTTATGACTATTCCAGAGGCTGCACAGCTGGTGATTCAAGCGGGTGCGATGGGTACTGGTGGTGATGTATTTTTATTAGATATGGGCGAGCCTGTTAAAATTGTAGACTTAGCCAAACAAATGATTCGCTTGAGTGGTTTTAAGCCTGTAGATGAAAAAGGGCTTGGGGATATTAAGATTGAATTTACTGGGCTAAGACCAGGTGAAAAATTGTATGAAGAATTATTAATTGATGCAGAAAATGTTGAAAAAACAAAGCATGAGCGGATTTTAAAATCTTTTGAAAAATATTATGAGTTTTTAGAAATAGTTAGTATATTTGAGCAACTTGGCGAAAGTTGTAAAGATCTTTCAAAAATACTTCATTTGAAGTCACTCTTGGAGAGTTACGTTGATGGTTACTCCAGAAATAATTAATTAGGTTCTATAAATGCAACGAAAAGAAATTTCTTTACTTGTGATTTTGTATGGCAAGGATTTTACGCAATCTCAAACACTAAAATGTATTCTTGATTTTGAAAATAAAATCGACAATTTAGTAGTTGTAAATAATGGTCCTGAAAAGTTAAATGGTGAAGATAGCTTTTTGAATTTTCTAAAATTAAAGCATAATCAAGTTTATTTTTTTGAGTTTTTGGAAAACAAACCTTTAAGTTGGATTTATAATGATTTTGTTGCTAACTTTAAAAGTGATTATTATGTGATTTTTGATGATGATACTCATATTTCTAAAGAAAGTGAAAAACAAATTTTTAATTTAAGTGATATTGATATAGAAATCCCAAAAATTTATGCAATTCAAGATAAAAAACAATATTATCCAATCGTAAATGGAAATATTTACACATCTTATGGTCTGATTACTGAGTATTCTGAGATTTACTCTATTGGTTCTGGCTTGATTTTTTCTAAAAATGTTAAAGATGTCTTCAGGGATAATAATCTTGAATTGTTTGATTCGAATTTTTCACTTTATGGTGTGGATATTAGCTTTTTTAGGAAAATTAATTATTTAAAGGGTGAAAATATAGCCTTTAAAGTTAGCTCTTTGATTTCTATTGATCACTCCTTATCCCGAGCTGAGGGGGGGATCAGTGAATGGCGATATATAGAGAGATTATATGATCAGACTTTATCTATAAAATATTATCAAAAATTTAAAATGCTCAGGTTGTTAAAGCTACTAATAAAAAATTTCCGAAAATTAAATCGTATACAAGTAATACTTATGACTTATTTTAATGGATTTCACCCTAGATGTGCGAAAAAAGCGAAAAAATAGATGTCATTATTAAATAATGTGAAATGGATTGGGGTTAGTCAGTTAGTAAAAATTTTAGCACAAATAGTAACAATTTTTTATCTAACACGGATTATCTCGCCAAATGAATATGGTTTGCTGGCAATGACAGCGATAGTCATGAATTTGGCAATCATTTTTAGTGATATGGGAACTGCTTCTGCTGTTATACAAAAGCAAAATATTACTATTGGTTTTTATAACTTAGTATATAAAATTAATATATGTATTGGAATTTTAGTATTAGGTGTGATTTTTTTATGTGCACCTATTGTTGTTGAATATTTTGGAAGGTCAGAGCTTTATGGTTTACTTTATTTTTTATCTATAATTTTTCCAATTACTGCTTTAGGTATAGTGCATAGGGCAAAATTAGAAAAAGAGCAGAATTTTAAACTATTAGCAAAAATTGAAATTTTTTCTAGTACTACTGGCTTGGTAGTGGCAATCATAATGGCGCATCTTGATTTTGGTGTGTATAGTATTGTAACTCAGATGGTGGTTTCAGCTTTACTGATTTCTATTTCTTGCCGGTTTTTATCTGGAGTGAAGTTGAGTCTATTTGATTCATATAAAAATGAAGATTTAAAACATATTTATCATTTCAGTGGGAATTTATTAGGATTTAATTTAATTAATTATTTTTCCAGAAACTTAGATGTTATTTTAATCGGTAGATACTTTTCCTCTGCTGTTTTAGGTGCCTATTCAATTGCATATAGAATAATGCTTTTTCCTGTGCAGAGTATGACATTTGTTGTTTCGAGAGCTCTTTTACCTCATATTTCTCATGATTTAAGCAACTTTGATGTAATTAGATATAATTATTTTAATTGTGTCTTCATAATTTGCATGTTAACAGCACCTCTAATGTTTGGGATATCTGCATTATCAAATGATTTTGTAGCTCTTTTTTTTAAAGATGAGTGGGCGGGTGTTACGATTATTCTTTGCTGGTTAGCGCCAAGTGCCATCATTCAAGCCATATTAAGTACATCGGGTGCAGTTTTTACAGCATTCCAACGTACAAATTGGTTGTTTTTATTGGGGTGTGTTGGAGCTCTTATATATAGTTGCGCATTTTTTATAGGTGCTCAGTATGATATTGAAATATTTGTGAAAATGTATTTTATAGCAAATATTTTGAACTTTTTCCCTGTAATGTTTTTAATGGGTAAAATTTTAAAATTTTCCTTAAAAGATGTTTTTCTCGTTATTTATAAAACTATAATACCGGCATTATTTATGTTTTTAGTGCTGTATGTAGTAAATTTATATTTAGAAAAAATAACATTTAACAATTTTTTTATTAAACTTATAATAGGGTTAATTGCATACATAATACCTCTTTGTTTTTTGAATCCAAATTTGGCAAAGAAATTTTTGAATAGATAAAAGGGCATTATTATGATGAAAATCTGTGTTGTTGGCACGGGCTATGTGGGTTTATCTAATGCGATGATGTTGGCTGATCAGCATAAGGTTATTGCATTAGATATAGATCAGCGTAGGGTAGCTTTATTGAAAAATGGAATTTCTCCGATTCAAGATGAATATATCGAGAAATATTTAAAACACGTTGCTCATTTTGAGGTGACAATTGATCGGGCGATTGCTTATAAAGATAGAGATTTTATTATTATTGCGACACCGACCAATTATGATGAAGAAACTAATTACTTTGATACTTCTTCTATTGAACAAGTAATTAAAGACCTAGATACCTTACAGTCGAAGGCAACGATTATTATTAAATCAACTATTCCAGTGGGTTTTACTCAAAATATTCGAATCCAATATCCGAATTTAAATATCGTCTTTTCACCAGAGTTTTTACGAGAAGGTAAAGCGCTGTACGATAATTTATACCCTTCACGAATAGTGATCGGTGACCGTTCAGAAACAGGGCGTAAAGTTGGGGAGTTGTTTCAGCAGGCGGCATTAAAAGATGATGTTGCTGTTTTATTGATGGAGTCAACAGAAGCAGAGGCTGTAAAACTGTTTTCTAATACCTACTTAGCAATGCGTGTAGCTTATTTTAATGAATTAGATACTTATTGTGAATTACGTGGATTAAACAGTAAAGATATTATTGAAGCTGTATGTTTGGATCCGCGAATAGGTAGCCATTATAATAATCCATCATTTGGTTATGGTGGTTATTGCTTACCTAAAGATACCAAACAGTTATTAGCCAATTATCAAGCTGTGCCACAAAATTTAATTGGTGCAATTATTCAGTCCAATACCACCCGTAAAGACTTTATTGCGCAACAAATTATGCAATTAAAGCCACAAGTGGTTGGAATCTATCGTTTAGTGATGAAACAAGGCTCGGATAACTTTAGAGAATCTGCGATTCAAGGTATTATGAAGCGTATTAAAGCCAAAGGTATTGACGTGATTGTCTATGAGCCAAATTTGATGGAAGAGCGCTTTTTTAATTCTGAAGTAGTGAATGATTTTCTGTTTTTAAACAACGTGCAGATGTGATTATTGCGAATCGGGCTGTAAATGAATTAAGTGATGTGCTCGATAAAGTGTATACACGTGATCTTTTTGGTGAAAATTAATATTTCGGAATTATTATGAAAATACTTGTTACTGGGGGAGCTGGTTTTATTGGATCAGCAGTAGTACGTCATATTGTTCAAAACACTCAAGATGTTGTTCTGAATGTTGATAAACTCACGTATGCTGGAAATTTAGAATCTCTAGCAAGTGTTCACGGTCACGAACGTTATACATTTTCACAAACTGATATTTGTGATCGTCAAACTTTAGATCGCCTTATTGCTGATTTTCAGCCAGATGCGATTATGCATTTAGCTGCAGAGTCACATGTAGATCGTTCCATTTCAGGCCCTGCTGCTTTTATTGAAACCAATATTATTGGTACGTACCAGTTGTTAGAGGCATCACGCCAATATTGGAATACTTTACCTGATAATAAAAAACAAGCTTTCCGCTTTCATCATATTTCTACAGATGAAGTGTATGGTGACTTAGAAGGGATAGATGATCTTTTCTTAGAAACAACACCTTATGCACCAAGTTCGCCGTATTCGGCAAGTAAAGCAAGTTCAGATCATTTAGTCCGTGCTTGGCATCGTACTTATGGTTTACCTGTGGTAGTGACCAATTGCTCGAATAACTATGGACCTTATCATTTCCCTGAAAAACTTATTCCTTTGATTATTCAAAATGCTTTGGCAGGAAAAGCCTTGCCTGTCTATGGTAATGGTCATCAAATCCGTGACTGGCTTTTTGTTGAAGATCATGCACGTGCTTTATATAAAGTCATGACAGAAGCTGCAGTGGGCGAAACATATAATATTGGCGGTCATAACGAACAAAAGAATATTGATGTTGTAAAAGCCATTTGTGATTTGCTTGAAGATTTAGCACCAAATAAGCCTCAAGGTATTAAGCACTATCAAGATTTGATTACTTATGTAACAGATCGACCAGGGCATGATTTACGTTATGCGATAGATGCGAGTAAAATTCAAAAAGACTTGGGTTGGGTACCTCAAGAGAGTTTTGAGACAGGCCTAAGAAAAACGATTGAATGGTATTTAAGTAATCAAGAATGGGTTGAGCATATTCAGAGTGGTGAATATCAGAACTGGATTCAACAGCAATATCGAACTGAACAGGTCTGATTATTCAATGAAGATTTTACTTTTGGGTAAAAATGGTCAGGTTGGTTGGGAGCTTCAACGTGCATTACAGCCTCTGGGTGAAGTCACAGCCTTAGATCGCTCTAATAATGAAATTGGATTATGTGGTGATATTGCAAACTTTTCAGCGATTGAACACGTATTGAAGCAAATCCAACCTGATATTGTGGTTAATGCGACTGCATACACGGCAGTCGATAAAGCAGAATCTGAACAAGATGCTGCTGATTTAATTAATCATACCGCAGTGGCATATTTGGCTGAGCGATGTAAACAGCAGAATATACTGTTAATACATTACTCGACTGATTATGTATTTGATGGTATGGGGGTAAATGCTTGGACTGAAGATGAGGTCAAACAGCCTATAAACTATTATGGCCGTAGTAAGCGTGATGGTGAAATTGCGCTTGAAAATAGCCAAGTGCGTTTTATTAATTTCCGTACCTGCTGGGTCTACGGTACACATGGGCATAATTTTATTAAGACTATGCTTAAATTGGCAAAAACCAAAGATGAATTGAGCATTATTCAGGATCAAGTGGGTGTGCCTACAGGTGCAGCTTTAATTGCTGATATTACAGCTCAGGTTCTACGTTATTACAGTTTGCAATCTTCTGGGCAGCAAGCAATCTTACATGGGCATTATCATTTGGCACCTGCGGGCGAAACAACATGGTATGACTATGCTCAGTTTATTTTCGCACAAGCTCGTCAAAGTGGCATAAATTTAGCTATTCAAAGGGTAACTCCAATTGCTACATCTGCATACCCAACTCCAGCACGACGCCCATTAAATTCGCGTTTAAATACACAGAAATTAAAACATACATTTAAGTTGCATTTACCAGAGTGGAAGCAAGGCGTAACTCAGGTCATTCAAGAGATTTTATAACATGACAAACTCAATAAATCGTAAAGGCATTATTTTAGCAGGTGGCTCTGGTACACGTTTATACCCAATTACAATGGGAACATCTAAACAATTGCTACCAATTTATGACAAGCCAATGATTTACTACCCGCTTTCTGTTTTGATGCTAGCGGGTATTAAAGAAATTCTGATTATATCGACACCAGAAGATTTACCAAATTTTGAAAAACTATTGGGTACGGGTGAGGAACTTGGTATTCAACTGTCTTATAAAGTTCAGCCTTCACCAGATGGTTTGGCGCAAGCATTTATTTTGGGTGAAGAGTTTATTGGCGAAGATAATGTTTGTCTGATTTTAGGGGACAATATTTTCTATGGTCAACACTTTAGCGATCAGTTAAAACGTGCGACAGATCAGTCAAATGGTGCAACTGTATTTGGCTATTATGTCAATGATCCTGAGCGTTTTGGGGTGGTTGATTTTGATACTGAAGGTAAAGCTTTAAGTATTGAAGAAAAACCGGCAAAACCAAAATCAAATTATGCCGTAACTGGTCTTTATTTCTACGATAATTCTGTTGTTGAGATTGCGAAAAATATTCAGCCCTCACATCGTGGTGAGCTCGAAATTACTGACGTAAATAATGTTTATCTTGAAAAGAATGCCCTAAATGTAGAAGTTTTAGGCCGTGGTTTCGCGTGGTTGGATACGGGCACACATGACTCATTGCTTGAGGCAAGTCAATTTGTACAAACCATAGAAAATCGTCAAGGTTTAAAAGTAGCTAGCCTGGAAGAGATTTCTTTTAATAATGGCTGGATTGATGCTGATCAGTTAAAAGCACGAGGCGACTTCTTTAAGAAAACGGGCTATGGTCAATATTTATTAAAACTGCATGCTGAACATATCAATCAGGATTAATATTTAAAGTGCCTATTATGAGCACTTTTCTTTAGTCAACTTTTTAGAATATAAGGAGTACAACGAATGAATGTTATTGAAACAAAGATAAAAGATTTATTGATATTTGAGCCGCGTGTGTTTGGAGATGATCGTGGTTGGTTCATGGAGAGCTTTAATCAGCAGGCATTTGAAAGTGCGCTGTCTGAGCGTGGGTTGGACATCCCTCACTTTGTACAAGACAATCATTCATTTTCAAAAAAAGGTGTCTTACGAGGTTTGCACTATCAGTTAAATCCACATGCTCAAGGTAAATTAGTCCGCGTTGTTCAGGGACGTGCTTGGGATGTTGCCGTAGATATACGTAAAGACTCTGAAAGCTTTGGTCAATGGGTAGGTGTAGAGTTAAGTGGAGAAAATCATAAGCAGTTTTGGATGCCTGCTGGTTTTGCGCATGGTTTTATAGCATTGGAAGATAATACACAGTTTTTATATAAAACAACTGATTACTATTCTAAAGAGTGTGAGCGTAGTATTGTTTGGAATGATCCAGAAATAGCAATTGAGTGGCCTAATATTGGAGTTGATATTCTCTTAACAGAGAAGGACCGATTGGCATGTAAATTAAATAACGCCAAGATTTTTGGTTAAAATAATATGAGAATTTTAATCGTAAATACATTATATCACCCATTTAAGGTGGGTGGGGCTGAGGTTTCTGTACAACTTCTGGCTGAAGGTCTTGTAAAAGCAGGGCATCAGGTTCGAGTCGTTTCTTTACATGATCAAAATGTAAAGAAAATAAATAGAGTAAATGGAGTAGAGGTCTCTTATTTACCACTGTTTAATAAGTATTGGCCATATTCTGATTATGTGCCGACTAAATTGGAAAAGTTAGTTTGGCATTTTTTAGATAATTATAATATAGTCATGGCGAAAAGAGTTGAAAGTGAGATTTTGGACTTTAAACCAGATATTATCCATACTAACAATTTAGCAGGATTCTCGGTATCAATTTGGAGTAAAGTTTCAAATTTAAGAATACCTTTGGTACATACATCAAGAGATTATTATTTATTTCATCCTAATAATACCTTATATAAAAATAATGATATTCAAGATCCTAATTCAATAGAAGTGAGACTGTTTTCAATTTTTAAGAAAATAATTTCAAAAAAGGTGCAATATTACATTGGGATAAGTGATTTTATAAAAGAATTTCATTTAAAAAATAATTTTTTTGATAAAAATAAATCTTCCTTTATTTATAATGCTGTTGATATGATAAAAAAAGAAAATAATGTAGATCGAAGAAAAAAAATTGGGTATATAGGAAGTTTAACAAAAGATAAAGGTTTCGATAAATATTGTGAAATAGCTAAAAATAATAATGATAAATATGATTTTTTAGCTGCTGGTAGGTTTAAAAAAAATACTGAAGGATTGCGTTTAGAAAAAGAAGCAGAGCTATCTAATGTAAAACTATTAGGCTTTGTTGAATTTAAAGATTTTTTAAAAATAGTTGATTCTGTAGTTTTACCAATACAATGGAATGAACCATTTGGAAGAGTGATAGTTGAGAGCTGTTTAGCCGGAGTGGATGTTTACTCTAATAAAGTTGGTGGAATATCAGAATTATATAAAATTTTTCCTAATTTAAAGGAAATAAAGAATGGTGATCTATTCATAAATGAAAAGCGTGTAGATAATACAGTTATTTCACACATTTTTAGTGTTGAAAATGTAGTATTTGAACATTTGAAAATATATGAAAAAGTGTTGAGTGAGTTTTATGGCGATCGCTAATTTAAAATTTATCATTAGTTACAGAAAATTCATTTTATTCCTTTTATTTCCTTTGATTTTCTATTGCTGCTACTTAGTTTCATTAAGAAGCCCATTTTTCCCAGATTATCAGATGTATCAACATTTATTTTATAATGAAAGAGATTATGTCGAATTTTCTTTTAATTATATCTCTTCATTGTTTGATAAAACCGATCAAGGTTTTTTGAATTTTTTATTTTATATGCAATTCTAGGGTTTGGATTGCATATGTTTTTTCTGGCTAGATATGTTTATTTAGTTAGAGGCTTAGGATGGTATTTATTATCCCTATTTATATATTTTCCTTATTTCTATATTTATTGGGGGCTTATTCAAATTAGATATGCTGCAGGCATATCATTTCTATTATTGGGTTTAATGGCTAAAAAAAATATAAATAGATACGTATTTTTTGTTATTGCAGTATCTTTTCATAATACAATGTTACTTCCAGCACTATTGTATTTAATATTTTATCAAATAAAAAATATGACAATCAAATTATTGTTAGTGCCTATATTAATTGCTTTAGCAGTATTTGGAATATCTTTTACAAGATACAAGGAAAAATATTCTGATTATGGCATGGAGTCTTTTGGTTATCTTAGTGGTAATATGGTCTTACTTTATTGCTTTTGTATTTTATTCTTTTTCTTTAGAGGGGATATAATTGATAAATTTAAGGATAGAATTATAAATACATATTTAGTGGTTATCGTTTTACTTTTATGGGTTCTGTTTTTTAACTTAATAATGCCTATAGTTGCAAATAGATTTTTAACTTTAAATATTTTTTTAGCAGCTATTTGTTGTCTTTTTATTAAAAATAAATATTATTGGATTTTAATGACGCTTCTAGTTTTCTTGTTTAGCATTTGGAACTTAGAGGTTCTTATATTAAGAGAAAATGAAGTTTTTACTCCATAATTCAAATTTAAGGTTTTATAGAATGATATATGTTAATGGTCGTTTTTTAACTCAAAAATTATCAGGTGTGCAACGTTTTGCATATAATATTTTATTAGAATTATCTAAGTTTTCTTATGTCACGGTTTTGGTACCTAAAGGTAATATTTTATATCAACTTCCAGAAAATGTAATTTTAAAATCTGTAGGATTTGGAAATGGTCATTTTTGGGAGCAAATCACATTACCTTTTTTTTTAAAAAAATTAAATAACCCATTACTATTAAGTTTATGCAATACAGCTCCTTATTTATATAATAATAATATATATACTTTACATGATTTAATATTTAAAGAATATCCGTTATCGTATTCATATTTATTTAGAAAATACTATAATTTTTCATCAAAATATCATGTGTTTAACTCTAGACATGTGTTCACTGTTAGTAAATATTCTAAAACAAAAATTTTAGAGTATTTTTCTGTTTCACCAAATAATATTAGTGTAATTTATAATGCGGTTACCACTGATATATTAAATATATCAAAAAAAATTAATAAAGATAATTATTCCAAAGATAGGTTTATTATGACTCAGGCTTATTTTGATGAAAATAAAAATATACAAGTTTTAATTGATGCTTTTAAAAAAATTGATCCAAAATTTAATATATATTTATATTTGGTTGGTTCTAATATTATTAAAGATCAGAATAAATTTAATGATTTAATAAAACTTAAAAATGTTAAATATATAGGTAGAGTTACTGATTGCGAGTTGGTGAGTTTATATAGCGAAGCACTTTGCTATGTAATACCATCTAAATTAGAAGGTTTTGGAATTCCACCTCTAGAAGCTCAAGCTTGTGGATGTCCTGTAATATCATCAAATACAAGTGCATTACCAGAGGTTGTAGGAGATAGTGCGTTGTTATTTGATCCGGAATCTAGTCATGAATTATATAATAAATTAATGGAAATTATTGTCGACGAAGATGGTTGTACGCGTAAATCAATAATAGATAAAGGCTATAAGAATTATATTAGATTTAGTTATTATAAATCGGCTAACAAAGTTTATAATACTATTAAATTATTTGATTCGGAAGCTTAGAAATTATGAAGATTTCATTTGTTATTTTAGCAGAAGATGGTGGTGGTGGTCCTCAATCTACGAAAGATATTATTCATAGTCTTGATTTGAATGGTATCAAATCTAATTATTATATTTTTAAATGTAAAAAAGGAATTTTTGGTTTGATGTATGATTGCTGGAATTTTTTATTATATATTTTAAGACATGATAAAGATGGTCTAATTTTTAATAGTGCTGGATTATTTGTTGGTGCATTATTAAGTTTTATTGTAACCTTTTTAAATATTTTTGGAAGAAACATAAAGCTAATTCAAATTTTTCACAATCGTGTTAAACGTGAAGATAAATCTTATATAAGAAATTTATTTCGCCATATTCTATTTGAAATTATTTTATTAACATATTCTAAATTTGTTAGTGTTTCTAAAGGGATTCATAATGAAATTACAGGCGAGACATGGTTTAGTTCCAATAAGTTAAAAAAACATGGTAGATACATTTATAATCCTACTAGAAAGTTGGAAAATTTTGAAACTAATCCTTATAAATTTGATGGTAAAGTTATTCTTGGTGTAGGAAGGTTATGTGCACAAAAAGATTTTAGTACATTAATAGAAGCACATTCATTATATTCAATAATTGACCCAACATGTAACTTAGTAATTGTCGGAGATGGCGAAGATAAGAAATACCTTCAAAGCTTAGCCATGAATTCTAACAATCCTGATCGTATCCATTTTTGGGGGTATGATTCAAATATTGAAAAACATTATAAAAATGCTGATGTTTTTGTATTGTCATCTATTCACGAGGGTTTTGGTTTAGTGTTAGTTGAAGCAATGAATTCAAAGTTACTGACTATTTCAACTAACTGCCCTTATGGACCTGAGGAAATTTTAGACCATGGTAAGTTTGGTAAATTGGTAGATATTGGTGATTCGCAAGCTATATGTAAAGCAATTCATGAGGTTCTTTCTATGGACAATTCACTTAAAGATTTAATGATTGATCTAGCGTATTCTCGTTCTTTGCAATTTAGTCCGAGTGTAATTGGTCAAGAATACAAAAAATTAATCCAAAGTCTGTGAGTTTGTTCAATCATGTATAATTCATTTAAAATTGCTTTTGTAGCGGATTGGCTAGTTACTTATGCAGGTGCTGAAAAAGTCATTAGTGAGATGTTAAAAGTTTTTCCACAGAGTGAACTTTTTTCAGTAATTGATTTTCTCAATGATGATGCTAGAGCTAAGATGTTAAATAAACGTGCTCAAACTACGTTTATTCAAAAATTACCCAATGCTGAAAAAAAATATAGAAACTATCTACCACTAATGCCATTAGCAATTGAGCAATTAGATGTTTCAAATTATGACATTATATTGTCAAGTAGTCATGCTGTTGCAAAAGGTGTGTTAACAGGACCAGATCAATTGCATATTAGTTATGTACATTCCCCAATTCGCTATGCATGGGACTTACAGCACCAATATTTAAAAGAATTAGGTTTAAATAAAGGAATTAAAAGTTTAATTATTAGATGGTTACTTCATAAGATTAGAATGTGGGACTATCGTACAGCTAATGGTGTAGATCACTTTGTAGCAAATTCACAGTTTATCGCAAGACGTATAAAAAAAGTTTATGGGAGAGAGGCTGATGTAATTTATCCTCCTGTAGAAACAAATCGTTTTACTTTGCAGGAGAATAAAGAAGATTTTTATTTCACAGCTTCTCGAATGGTGCCTTACAAAAAAATTGATTTGATTGTTGAAGCTTTTGCACATATGCCCAATAAAAAATTGGTTGTCATTGGCGATGGTCCTGACATGGAAAAAGTAAAAGCTAAAGCGAAAGGGAATATTGAAATATTAGGTTATCAATCTAATGAAGTTATGCAAGATTGTATGCGTAGAGCAAAAGCTTTTGTTTTTGCTGCGGAGGAGGATTTTGGGATTACACCTGTTGAAGCACAAGCATGTGGAACACCAGTAATAGCTTTTGGTAAAGGTGGTGCCTTGGAAACTGTAAATTCTGATTTACTCAATAAGCCATCAGGATTATTTTTTGGTCATCAGGATGTACAAAGTATTGTAAAAGCAGTTCATCAATTTGAATCGCATGTTGATTTATATCTTCCTGAAAATTGTCGAGAAAATGCTATCAAATTTTCAGATGCTAGATTTAGAGAAGAGTTTAATCAATATGTAGCTGATAAGTGGGAAACAAGAAGTTTTTAAATAGAAAGCAAAGGGCCATTTACGATAATGGCCCTTTAGTTATTATCTATACACGTCCATACAAATCTTCAAAACGCACAATATCATCTTCACCCAAATATGAACCTGACTGAACTTCAATCAGTTCTAGTGGTACTTTTCCGGGGTTTTCAAGCGCATGTGTTTCTCCGAGCGGAATATATACGGATTCATTCTCAGTGAGTAAGAAAGTTTCTTTGCCTTTGTGGATGCGAGCTGTTCCACTGACTACAATCCAATGCTCTGCACGGTGATGATGCATTTGTAAAGAAAGCTTTTGCCCTGGATTCACTGTAATGCATTTCACTTGGTGGCGTTGTCCATTATCAATGGAATCATAGCAACCCCAAGGGCGATATACTTTACGGTGAGTATCCACCTCGGTACGTTCATTTGATTTTAATTTTTCTACAATCTTTTTATGTCTTGGACTTTGTTTTTATTTGCAACTAAAACAGCATCAGGTGTTTCAATTACAACAACATCATCCAATCCAAGGACGCTAACTAAGCGACTGTCAGCGTGAATTAAAGAATTGGATGTGTTTACAGCGATGGTATCGCCACGGCAAACATTGCCATTTTGATCTTTGTTGCTGACTTCCCATACGCTTTTCCAAGCACCTACATCACTCCAGTTGGCTTTAAGAGGCACAACAACAACCTGATCAGATTTTTCCATTACGGCATAATCAATAGAGTCATCAGGTGATTTTTTAAAACTTTCTTGATCTAATCGTACAAAATCTAAATCATTTTTACTGAGTTTGAAGGACTCTTTGGCTTGATTTGCAATCGCCGAATTAAATTTCTGCAACTCCTGTAAGTAGACAGACGCTTTAAACATAAACATACCGCTATTCCAAAGGTACGAGCCTTGGTCTAAATATTGTTGGGCAGTTTGAGCATCTGGTTTTTCTACAAATTGCTCAACTTTGCATGCTTTTATTGCTTGGTCTGTATAAATTGAGTCTGATGCTTTAATATAACCATAGCCGACTTCTGGTGAAGTAGGAACAATCCCAAATGTAACCAGTAGACCAGATTCAGCGGCTTCTAAGCCCACTTTAACAGCATCATTAAAAGCTTCTTGTTGCTGTATAATATGGTCTGCAGCAAGAATGAGCAAAACAGGATCATCTCCATAAGAGAGGGCAAGTTCTGCGGCGGCAGCAATAGCAGGTGCTGTATTTCTAGCAACGGGTTCAAGTAAAATTTTTGCGTTGAGTTTCTGTTGTCTTAGTTGTTCGGCAACAATAAAGCGATGATTTTCGTTGGTGACAATAATAGGGTTTTGAAAATTATCTATGGCATGATTTAATTGTGTAATTCTTTCTAAAGTAAGCTGAAATAATGTTTTTTCTTCAGTAATGGGTAAAAATTGTTTAGGATAGTTGGATCTTGAAAGTGGCCAAAGTCTCGTGCCAGAACCACCAGATAGAATCACAGGAATCATATTATGGGTCTCACATAATTTTATTATTGCTTATCCTACAGGAATATATATCTAAATCCAAATTTTTGCTCGATATTCAATAATATATAGGACTTACGCACTATTATTTATAGATTTTCTGTGGCAGCAGATGATTCTTATCGAGAATAAATTCATCAATAAAGTTCTTGATAATTGGTCTAAATAATTTCTTCTGCCAACGATATACATTTTCAAAGATCCGCTCAAACTGGTTCTTTTGTATCTCAACATAGGCCATCAAGGCTGAGAAAATATGATTCAAAATCAGCTTGGATCGTCTTACTTGAAACTTTTCAATATGACAAACCTGTTTAATTACTCGATGATATTGTTCTATTTTCCAATGACTTGAATGTAATTCATAAAAACCATCAAAGGACAATAAATCATCTTCATCTTGATGCACAATATAAAATCTCTGCTGTTCTTTTAACTGAGTCTTAAATAATTGTACAAAGCCAACATCTTTGAGCCAGACCACTTGACCCTGATGAAAATTCGGCAATAAACGGAGTTGAAACCATTGTCCTTTTTCAGGGGAAACCTTACGGTTACTGTCGACACCAAACATAAATCGAATACCATGTTTTCTTATGGTTTTTAGATTTTCAGTCGATGAATACCAACTATCACCTGTAATGAATTGAATCTTTGCACCCCAATCGAGTACTTCACTTAACATCTCCATAAAGTAATCATTCTTGGTTTTACTTTCTGACTTATCATAAATTCGAAAATTAATTGGAATATTTTTGCCATGTTGATCTGTCGCATACAAGGTAATGAGATTAATACCCTTGACGGATCGGTGGTGTTTACCTGACCAAAAATAGCTAACTAAGTCCATATGTTGACTATATGGCTTATCTAAAACAGTATCATCAATACTGACTATAAGTTTATTATTATCAATGTGTTGAATTGCTTCTTGATATAGATCGTGAGCTGTGTAGTCTTCACGCTCCAAAAAGCGATTTACACTGTCATGCGAGATATTATAAGTCTCGGCAAGTTGTGTGCAGCTAATAGAGTTTGGTTCTGTCATGAGAAAGCCCATATAAATGGGTAATGTACAAGTTGCTGTAGAAGCATGTTTAGTTCGTCTGATCACAGATACGTTATAAAGTAGTTTGAGACTTTTTTAAATCCGTCAATGCGTAAGTCCTAATATAGTCAAAGATAATGGATGAACCGTACCGGGTTTGTCGGAGAGTCAATATTCTGAGAGACTATCCCGATGACAAAATTAAAATATACCCCTGAAATCAGAGAAAGAGCGGTTCAATTATTGATTGAATCTGAAAAAGATTACCCTTCTACTTGGGCTGCAATCACAGCAATTGCGCCTAAGATTGGTTGTACTCCTGAAACACTTCGTGCCTGGCATCAAAAGCATTTAGATAAACAAAATCCAGTTAAAGTACAGCAGCTTTCAGACCAAGAACGTATCAAACAACTGGAACGCGAAAATAAAGAACTGCAACGCGCCAATGAAATTCTACGTAAAGCAGCCGCTTTTTTCGCCCAGGCGGAGCTCGACCGCCCACACAAATAATGGTGGATTTCATCCATAATAATAAAGAGCTGTACGGAGTCGAGGCGATTTGTAGGATTTTACCGATCGCAGCTTCAACCTATTACCGGACTCTAGATCTCTGCGAAAATCCAGAACATCGAGCGAAACGAGATCTACATGATGAGCATCATGCTGAACAAATTAAACGAATTTGGAAGGAAAGTTCAGGTCGATATGGTGTACGTAAAGTCTGGCAAAAATTAAAACGTGAGGGTTATGTTATTGCACGTTGTACAGTTGCTCGATTGATGCAAAAGCTAGGTATACAAGGTGTTTGGCGTGGTAAGAATAAACAAACCATCCGTAACCGAGATGACCAAAAACGGACAGATGATTTAGTGAAACGTAATTTTAATGCTGATCATCCAAACCAACTATGGGTGGGTGACTTTACCTATATTCAAACTCATTCAGGCTGGGTATATACCGCATTTGTTATTGATGTGTTCTCACGAGCAATTGTTGGATGGAAAGTATCTACACGGATGAATACAGATATGGTACTCGATGCATTGGAGCAAGCATTGCACGATCGAGGCATGCCAAAGAATGTGATTCATCATTCCGATAGAGGTGTTCAATATCTTTCTATTCGCTATACCAATCGTTTAGAAGCTGCAAATTTACGAGCATCAGTCGGTACAACTGGTGATTCATACGATAATGCTCTGGCTGAAACGGTGAATGGCTTATACAAAACAGAGGTGATTGAATATTTAAAAGCAGATTGGCAAGGTTTAGCAGATGTACAACTTGCGACACTAAACTGGGTAGATTGGTTCAATAAAAAGCGTGTACACAGTGCACTGGGTTATGTATCGCCTTTTGAGTTTGAAGCAATGTACTATGATAAGATTAACCCGTTAGGTCAGGTGGCCTAACTTAAATAAAAAGTCTCCGACAAACCCGGTACGGTTCAGGAAGTAATTTTAGAGTTTAATTGTCAAAAAATGATTGCGTGTTTATAATGGTAAAGAAAATATTAATTATTTTATTGATTTTTCAAGACTTTGGATGGACTTTCTAAATAAATCAAGAATCTATGTAATGGGTTTCATTGATAAGAATGGCTGTTTATATAATAAATTAAGCGATATGGGAAAAAAAATGGCTTCTCGATTAAATGCCTCTTACGTATCAATTTTACAAAGATTTTGTGATGTGGTTGCCATTTATTGGGCTTTGTATGCTGTTTTTAATTTAAACTCATTAGTGATCAGCCACCAGACTATGCTTATATTTTTAAGTATGGTCAGTTTTTTTCAATTGATTGGTGGATTGACCGATTTTTACCGCTCTTGGCGTGGTGTAAGTTTATTTAATGAATTGGTTGCTTGCTTAAAAAATATCTTCTTTAGTGCTTGTTTGCTTCTTCCATTTTGTCTTTTTTATTCTGATATTAGTTTAAAGGTTCTGATTCAATATTTTTGTGCAGTCTTAGTATTTATGGCAGTGTTGCGAATTTTTGTTCGTTTAATATATGCCATTTCTTTTAAAATATTCAAAAAATCTCGAAATGTAATTGTTATTGGTGATTCTGTTAAAGCGCATAAGCTTTTTACTGATTTGAAAAAATCAGAGTGGATTGGATTTAATCCGCTGGGTATTTATTCATTTAATGAAAAAGCAGACCAATATGATTTCAATGGTAATGTAAATGATGCAATTGGCATTATTCATTCAGAAGATATTAATCAAGTCTATATTGTGACAAGTCAGGAAAATATTCATCAAGTCGATAACCTATTAAAAATGCTTTCGGATACAACATGTTCAACAGTTATTGTCCCTGAGTTATTTAGTTATGATTTTTTATATTCTCGAGTAGAAGATATTAATGGGACTCCAATTATTCCAATTATCGATACACGTATTAAAGGCATTAATATTTTTTTGAAGCGTATAGAAGATATTTGTGTCGCTTCGGCTATTTTAATGCTGATTTCACCACTCCTTCTTTGCATTGCTATCGCTATTAAGCTGAATTCTAAAGGGCCTGTGTTTTTTAAACAAATCCGCTATGGCTTAAATGGCAAGCCTATTCTAGTCTATAAATTTAGAAGCATGTCTGTAATGGAAAATGGCGCAGACGTTAAGCAAGCTGTAAAGAACGATCCACGTGTGACCAAAGTTGGTAGTTTTCTGCGTAAAACTTCTTTAGATGAGTTGCCACAATTTATTAATGTTATTTTAGGTAATATGTCTGTTGTAGGGCCTCGTCCACATGCTGCTGCACATAATGAAGAGTATCGGAAGTTGATTACTGGCTATATGCTGCGCCATAAGGTTAAGCCTGGCATTACAGGATTGGCTCAGATCCGCGGTTGGCGGGGTGAAACAGATACGCTGGATAAGATGGAAAAGCGGGTAGAATGCGATTTGGAATATATTCGCACATGGAGCCTGCTGCTGGATCTTAAAATTATATTTTTAACGGTCTTTAAAGGTTTTATTAATAAGGCTGCCTATTAATCAGTTTATATTTAGTAAACATCATTTTACAAAATTTAATTTTAGAAGTGTGATGCAATGATCAAAAAAGCAATTCTTCCAGTCGCAGGTTTGGGTACCCGTTTTCTGCCAGCCAGCAAATCAATTCCTAAAGAAATGGTGACAGTCGTTGACCGTCCAGCCATTGAATATGTTGTCAAAGAAGCTGTAGCTGCAGGAATTGAGCAGATTATTCTGGTGACGCATTCTTCAAAAGCATCGATTGAAAATTATTTTGACCGCAACTTTGAGCTAGAAACAACATTAGAGAACAAAAAGAAATACGATTTATTAAAGTCGATTACTGAAATTGTTCCAGATCATGTCAGTATTGTCAGTGTGCGTCAGCCACAGCCGCTGGGTTTAGGGCATGCGGTATTATGTGCCAAAGATATTGTGGGCAATGAAGCCTTTGCGGTGCTGCTGCCGGATGTGCTGGTGAAAGACACTGACTTAAAAAATGATTTGGCGCAGATGATTGAGCGCTTTAATGAGGTTAATGCTTCTCAGATTATGGTGGAAGCTGTGCCTGATCATATGGTGGATCAATACGGCATTGTGGATGTTGAACACAGTCCTGAAGAAGGCAAAAGCATCGTCATGCAGGGCATTGTTGAAAAGCCGGCTGCAGGTACAGCGCCTTCAAATCTTTCAGTTGTTGGCCGCTATGTGCTGCCTGCTCAAATTATGAAGCTGCTTCAGGAAACGCCTAAAGGTGCCGGCAATGAAATTCAGCTGACGGATGCTATTGCAATGCTGCAAAAAACCGAAGCTGTTGAAGCTTACCGTATGAAAGGCCAAACCTTTGACTGCGGCAGCAAATTGGGCTACTTAAAAGCTGTACTGCGTTATGGTGTTGATCATCCTCAATTGGGCGATGATTTTAAAGCGATGATTCAAGAATTGAATTTATAAAGAGGGGAATCAGAGAAGCATGAAAATAGCAATATTCGGGACGACGCTTTATGCTGCCGTAACTGCAGCATTAATGGCTGAATGCGGACACTATGTCTATATCTGCAGTGAGGACCTTTCTGAATCTTTGGATTGTTTTGATACCAAAGAACAGGACGTTGTACAGGCTTTAGAAAAGCAGCTTAAAGGCCCATTTCTCCAATATTGCAATTTTGCTTCTTTGCCTTTGGATATTGATGTTTATTTTTTCAGCTATAATCCTGTGGATATCAGCAAAGCGTTTGCAATGGCTGAAAAGCTGAAGCTGAAAACCATTATTCATCCTAAATTAATGGTCAATGCTTCCACTTTCGGCCTGAAGGGAACCCAAAAGCTGAAAGAAATTTTATCCGAAGATGATTGGGTTTATTTGCCAGATACGGTGCAGGAAGGCCACGCCATTCTCAGTGTAAGCAGCGCAAGTAAAGTGATCATCGGCTGTGATGACATTAAGCTTGAATCTAAGCTGAAGGAAATGCTGCGGCCATTATTTCCCCGCGAGCAGCAGTATTTATTTATGCCGGTTGTCGATGCAGAGTTTACCAAACTCAGTATTTCAGGCATGCTGGCAACACGCATCAGCTATATGAATGATTTGGCTGTGGTGGCTGAAAAATTAGGTATTGATATTTCGAATGTCCGGGACGGCATGGCAGCAGACAGCCGTATCGGAGCAGCCTATTTATATGCTGGCGCTGGATTTGGCGGTGAAAATTTTTCACACGATATTTTAACTTTATCGAATACGATTGCCGGTACGGGCATCAAAAGCCGTTTATTGGATCAAGTCTGGGAAATCAACGAGCAGCAGAAAGAGTTTTTGTTTCGTAAACTATGGAATTATTTCCATGGGGATTTAGCTGGAAAAACAGTTGCGATTTGGGGCGCATCCTTCAAAGTCAATACATCCAGCACGCATTTTTCTCCCATACATATTATGCTTGAGGCTTTGTGGGCGCAGGGCGTCAAAGTGAGGCTGCATGATCCTCAGGCTTTGGATGAGATATTTGAATATTATGGTGACCGTGATGATTTGACGCTTTGCGCGGATCAATATCAGGCTGCTGACGGTACGCATGCGCTGTGTATTTTGACCGCCTGGAAACAGTATTGGTCTTTAGACTATCAACAACTAAAAACAGCTATGCGCCATCCGCTTATTCTTGATGGACGCAATATTTACCAGCCTGACTATGTTAAGGGACAGGGTTTCGCTTATATTGGGGTAGGGCGATAATGATGAATTTGCAGATTTTTCTAAAAAAAGATTTAGCGTCGGCTATGGCGCATTTAGATAAGCTGAAAGAAAATGTAGGGCATAAGCATTTAAGCCAATTGTTCGCTGAAAATGCGCAGCGTTTTGAGCAGTTTTCAATTGAATGCAATGAGCTTATTTTTGACTACAGCAAACACCGTGTTGACCAAACGGTCCTGAGCAGTTTGCTGGACGTTGCGAAAGCGCGGGATCTCTCCACATGGATTAAGCGCTTATTTTCTCAGGAAGCATTAAATCATACCGAACAGCGCGCAGCGATGCACTGGGCTTTGCGTTTGCCTGAAAATCATGAGATTCATCCTCAATTGGCGCGTCAGGTTCATGAACAGCTGGAGCGCATGTACGCGCTCGTGGATAAAATTCATGCTGGCCAGTACCGCGGCGCAACAGGTGAAGTTATTCAGGATGTCGTGAATATTGGTGTAGGCGGTTCGGATCTTGGACCAATGATGGTCAGCCATGCGCTGTCAGACTTTAAAGTGAAAACTGTTAAACCGCTGAATGTGCATTTTGTTTCCACTATGGATGGCACACAGCTTTCAGATATTCTGCATAAGCTCCGTCCAGAAACAACGCTGTTTATTATTTCCTCGAAATCATTTGGCACCGTTGATACCTTATATAATGCGCAGACAGCGCGTCAGTGGCTGGAAAAGCAGCTGGGCAAGTCTGAAAGTGTAGACTGCCATCACTTTGTGGGTGTATCCACCAAAGCTGATAAAATGACAGAATGGGGTATTTGCAAGGATAAGCAGTTCCTGCTCTGGGACTGGGTGGGCGGCCGTTATTCTTTATGGTCCTGCATTGGCCTGCCAATTGCGCTGAATATCGGGACGGAGGGTTTTAAGCAGCTGCTCAGCGGCGCTTATGCTATTGATGAGCATTTTAAAAATGCGCCATTGCATGAAAATATTCCTGTCATTATGGGCGTGCTTGGCATGTGGAACCATAATTTTCTTGATATTCAAAGCCATGCTGTATTGCCTTATGATGGGCGGTTAAAATATTTCTCGGCTTATTTACAGCAGCTGGAAATGGAATCCAACGGGAAATCGATTCAGCGTACAGGCAAAAAAGTAGAGTCTAAGACCTGTCCGATTATCTGGGGAGAAGTGGGTCCGAACGCGCAGCATGCTTTTTATCAGCTGCTGCATCAGGGCACGCATGCCGTGAGCTGTGATTTTATTGCGCCAGTAAAGCGCTATGCATCAAATCAATTTACCTATGTGGAAAATGCGGATGCATTGATTGAACAGCATTATTTGGCGCTGTCCAACTGCTTGGCGCAATCGCGCCTGCTGGCATTCGGCAACGATGCTTTGGATCCTTCTGAATTGCAGGATTTGCCTGAATATAAGCAATATGCCGGCAATCAGCCGAGCACAACCATCTTGCTGAAAGAGCTCACCCCTTATACCTTAGGTATGCTGGTTGCGCTTTATGAGCATAAAGTCTTTGTACAGTCGGTGCTGTGGAATATCAATGCATTTGACCAGTGGGGTGTTGAAAAAGGAAAGCAAATTGCGAATCAGGTGCTGCCTGTTCTGGAAGGCAAAAAGCACAATGTTGCTGAATTTGATAGTTCAACCCGCGGTTTATTGAATATTTTACTTGGAAAATAATATGGCAAAAATTTTAGTGACCGGCGGTGCAGGCTATATTGGGTCGCATACCTGTGTTGAATTGCTGACAGCCGGTCATGATGTGGTAGTGATTGATAATTTATCTAACAGTTCTGCAGCGTCTTTGAGCCGGGCGGAACAGCTGACACAGAAAAAATTAAGTTTCATTGAAGGCGATATTCGGGATGCTACTGTTCTTGATCAGCTGTTTCAAGAGCATTCTATTGATGCTGTGATTCATTTTGCGGGCTTAAAGGCGGTGGGCGAGTCACAGCAGATACCATTAAGGTATTTCGACAATAATATCGGCGGTACAATCTGTCTGATTCGAGCAATGCAGCGGGCAGGTGTATTTAAGCTGGTGTTCAGTTCATCTGCCACTGTTTATGATGAGTCAAATGCCTCACCGCTGAATGAAGATATGCCGACAGGCATGCCGAGCAATAATTACGGCTATACTAAGCTGATTGTTGAGCAGATGCTGGAAAAGCTGGCCGCTGCAGATGACCAGTGGTCGATTGCGCTGCTTCGCTATTTCAATCCGGTAGGCGCGCACAAGAGCGGCCGGATCGGTGAGGATCCTAATGGCATTCCGAATAACTTAATGCCATATTTGACTCAAGTTGCGGTCGGGCGCCGTCAGAAGCTTTCGATTTTCGGCAATGATTATGATACGCCAGATGGAACAGGTGTGCGAGATTACATCCATGTGGTTGATTTGGCGAATGCACATTTATGCGCATTGAATCATCGTTTAAAAACGCAAGGCTGCCGAGCATGGAATATTGGCACAGGAAATGGTATTTCAGTTAAACAGATTCGAGATAATTTTGAAAAAGTGAATGGAGTTGAGATTCCATTTGAGTATGTACCACGTCGCGAAGGGGATGTTGCAACGTCATTTGCTGATAATGCGCGTGCAATTGCGGAGTTAGGTTGGCAGCCACAATATGGCTTAGCAGATATGTTGGCGGACAGTTGGAACTGGCAAAAGCAGAATCCGAATGGGTTTAACGAGAGTTAAATTTCAGCTATTGGATTCGTGTAAGAATGCGTGACTAATGTGATAAGGCTTTAGCCACACAAAACTGAATAGCATACCAGTTTGATTTTAAGATCGAATCATGTATGGATTGTGCAAATAATGCACGGGTTATTATCTTTTATCAAAAAAAATCGTTATGATGTGTGATAGATAAATTAATTGAAAATTTTATGAAATATCAAATTCTTAAAAGTCTATCATTTGCAATATTATCTTCTTTAGCTCTGCCCGTTGTTGCTCAAGGGATTGTATTAAATAACAAAGATTTACGCACAGATTTAAATTGGTTAAATCAGCAAGGCGTAATTCAAATCAGTACATCAACTTGGCCTTTGAGTGGAGATGAAATTCAGCGTGCCTTGTCAAATGCCAAAATTGAAAATTTAGTTCAGCAGAAGGTTATAAATTCCGTTAAAGCTAGTTTGGAGGCTGAAAATACGACTGCGAAGTTGGCGCTATTCGCTGAAACAGATCCACAAAATATGCCGCAGCAATTTGCAGATGAGCAAAAGTCCCAATATCAAGCAGCGTTTGAATTGAATGCTGGCGGAGCGCAGTGGGATGCACGACTTCGTGTAAATGCCGAAAAAGATCCAATTATTGATAATGGGCATGATGTGAATGTTGAAGGGTCATATTTAGCTGGTAAATTATGGAATCAATGGCTCATTGCTGGGCAAATCCCAACGTATTGGGGGCCAGGGCATGATGGTAGTCTAGTTCGAGGTGATGCAAGCCGTCCAGTCTATGGCTTGACCATGCAGCGTGCTGAACAAAATGCATTTGAAACAAAATGGTTATCTTGGATTGGACCTTGGCAGTATCAAGTTTTTGCTGGCCGATTAGATAATTATGAGGCCGTGCCAAATACAAATCTCTTGGGAATGCGTTTAACAGCCCAACCTTTACCTTATCTTGAATTGGGTGCATCACGTACATTCCAAATAGATGGTCAAGATCAACCCGATAGCCTTAAAGCCTATTGGAATGCTTTTATTGGTAAAGATAACGAATGTGATGATAGTGGGTGTACTGGAGAGGGGAATGCCTCAAACCAAATTGCAGGCCTAGATGCACGTTTAAACTTACATCAATGGATCAACGCTCCTGTAAGTTTATATGGACAGTTTGTCGGTGAAGATGAAGCAGGTCTATTGCCATCTCGGAAACTGTATTTGGCAGGATTAGACTATTCCTCACAAGTGAAAAATATGCCGTTCCAGCTTTATACTGAATGGGCGGATACGCGTACCAATGGAAAGGTTTGGGGTTATTCATATAATCATCATGTCTATACAGATGGCTATTACCAACATGGTTTTCCTTTAGCACATGCTATAGGGGGGGATGGTCAAATGTACAGTATGGGCGGAGATATTCGCGTTGACGCTATGAATCGTCTAAATGGTCGTATCTTGTTGGCAAAAGTAAATCAAGCTGCGCTGGAAATTAATCGTGCATTTCCACAAAAAGATGAAATCAAAGCTCTGGATTTAACGTGGACACATTATCTTCGTCCAAATACACCGTTGAAATTAAGTGGTTGGGTCAGTGACTCAGATGTGCATGGGAACGACAGCGGGGTATCGGTAGGTCTTGAAATTCCTTTAGATCGTTCATTATTTTAATAAGCTGTTGGTTTTTATAGAGCCAATCGAGAATGCAGCTGAAAATAAAACCATTCAACTTATCGTATAGGTTGAATGGTTTTTATCAAAAGGCAGAACAATATTAACCTTGAATCAACTGCGTTAATTCATCGACATAATCTTGCATTGGTTTTGGATTTTGATCTTTACGGCTTTCAATATTTAAGCGCAGTAGTGGTTCAGTATTTGAAGCGCGGACATTTAAGCGCCACGAACCAAAGTTGAGGCTAACACCATCAGTTTCATCTATTTCAGGATTTTGATCGGAAAAGTGATCAAAAATCTTTTGAATGGTGGCTTGAGTATCCGCAACTTTAAAATTGATCTCACCCGAGCAAGGGAACTTTTCAATCATGTCTTCAACCAGTGAAGATAGTGTTTGCTGAGTTTCTGAGAGTACAGAAATTGCCAGCAACCAAGGAATCATGCCACTATCGCAGTAAGCGAAATCACGGAAATAGTGGTGAGCAGACATTTCTCCACCATATACAGCATTATGTTCGCGCATAACCTGTTTAATAAATGCATGTCCTGACTTAGACTGCACAGTTTCACCTTTGTACTGTTCAGCAATATCCAAGGTATTCCATACTAGACGCGGATCGTGCACAATTTTTTCGCCTGACTGTTTCAGCAGGAAGGCCTGAGCCAATAGGCCGACAATGTAATAGCCTTCGATAAATTGCCCCTTTTCATCGAATAAGAAACAGCGGTCAAAGTCGCCGTCCCAGGCAAGGCCCATGTCTGCGCCGTGCTCCAAAACTGCATTGCGAGTGCTATCACGGTTTTCGACTAGCAATGGATTAGGAATACCATTCGGAAAAGTACCATCCGCTTCATGATGTATCTTAATAAATTTAATAGGAACATTCAGTGTTTTGAACTTTCCTTCAATTGCATCAATAACATGCCCAGCAGCGCCATTACCGGCATTTACTACTAGCTTCAACGGAATAATTTTTGCTGGATCAATATAGGTCATCAAATGTTCGATGAATTCAGGCAGGATATTGTATTTTTCAGTTGAGCCTTTCACCGTAGTTTTAGTAAATTCACCAGATTCTGCCAATGCTTGAATCTCTTTTAAACCTGTATCCGCACTAATTGGTCGTGAGTTCTCGCGAACCAGTTTCATCCCATTGTAATCCATAGGGTTATGGCTGGCCGTTACTTCAATACCACCTTGGACATCTAAATGGAATGCGCCAAAGTAAACTTCTTCTGTACCTGTCATACCTAAATCTAAAACATTCACACCCGCATCATTTAAGCCACGAATGGTTGCTTGCTTTAAATCTTCACTGCTTAGACGAATATCGCAGCCCACAACCACGGTTTGGGGTTGATAAATTTGCCCATAAGCACGGCCAATTTTATAAGCAATATCTTCGTTCAGTTCTGTACCGAGTTTGCCTCGAATATCGTAGGCTTTAAAACAAGTGAGTTGTGTCATCTGAATTCTCGAAATAATTCCTGAGTAGTGAGGGAAATGTGATTATAGAAGGAAAATAGCTTCTATATGCCATGTTACTGTTTAACTTTTATATCGATTTTGCTTTTGCTAAGATCCGTTGAGCCCAGTCAACATAATAATTTACATCGTCTAGTTGTTCCTTTTTTGAAGGATGATTAATTGTAGTAAAGGCGGTAATACCTCTTACTTCAGATATAAACTTTTTAGGCCAACTGAGTGATTGAGAAAGTATTGAATTGTTTAATTTTTCGAAATCTATCTCAATTAATAATTGAGTTTTTTCTTCATATCGGAGTAATAGTGTAGAGATGTTCTTTTTTCCATCAGATGTATCAATTTCACATAGATAGAATTGTTCATCATTTTTTGTGTTTATAATTCTATAGACATAAAAGTATCGTAGTTGATTGGCGTTAGAAAACTTGTGGCCTCGGAAACGTTTATATTTTTTAAACGGTGAATTCTTAATTTCTTTGATTTCATATCCTTTTTGTTCAATTTTGTCCAATACCTTAATCAAGTCTTTATGAGTGACTCGCTCTAGTTGAATATCTGATTCTGTTGTAACTCCAGGCAGAGTACCCTCTATATCTCCTTCTCCGCCAGCAAATCCTTCTTCTTGATTTTGGTCTTTATCCATCTGCTTTCGTCTTTGCCGTATGGTAGTTTCGGAAGGGGGCGTCTCTAAAGAAATTTTTAATTCTTCTATCGTATAAATTTTTCCTGGGAGGTTTCTTAGTTTGGCTATTAGTTTATCGATATCTGCATCAGCTTTTTGATTTAATTTTTCTCTAGGTGGACATGTTGGTGTTGACTGCTTGGGATTTTGTCCTTGAGCATTTTTTATTTGTTGTATAATCTTTTTTGAAGTGAAATGAAATTGAATAGGGCGGTTGATAGCTGTATCAAGATTTTTGAAAGACGTGATGCGCTCAATTCTGTAAATACCTGTTTTTTTATTAAAAATACCCTCTACTGTTAGGTTAATATTTTTGATATTAGGAGCTTCCATATCAAAATTAAAGCTTTTAACACCTTTTTGATCAACAATTGTTTTTTGATAAATACTAAGGAAGGCCTTATTTAAGTCCGGCTGTAATAAAATTAAAGCTAGCTTCTTTAAAAAATGAGGATCAGAGATATCAGCTCTCATAATTTTTTTGTTTTGCGCAATATTAATATGTATAGCATTTTCATCATTCATATCCACTAAAATATCTGTTGAATAATTTTCTGCAAAAAGTGCTGCACGTAAAAGATAGGGGTGTGAAAAAAATAGATCCCGAGCAAGAATAAGCTTAGGTAAAAGAATTGTCATATTTTTCTTTAATATGGGTGAATCATAATTAAACTCAAAGTATAACTGACCGTTATGCGTTTTTTGATAATTGTTCTTGGATAAATCTAAAACGTTGAGCGCTGAAAAATCCACTGATTTCAGGGTGTGGTTAAATAATTTCTGTGGATCAGGATTGGCAATTGGAGTTTTATGGTAATAAAGAAGAATACTTTCAATTGGCAATTTAAGATGAATATACCGTTTAATAAGAGGGTTAAATAAACAAGTATCAATATCAAACCGAGTTTGACCATGTCGACTAATTTTTTTCGCAGTATAATAAATCATATCTTTCGGTAAATATTCGATCAGACAATCACTCATTTTTAATTTCCCCCCCAAATACTATTAAAAAATCTACGAGCTTCTGGCGTTAATCGTTCAGGGCTTAATCCGGATAGTCGAAGAAAAACACTCGGTGGATAGAACTGATTTTCAGTGTATTGGCGAATAAATGTTCGTGTAAGACGGCGTATTTGATAACAATCTACAGACTCAGCGTAACGCTCTAGAAAGGCGGTGGTGAGTGGTAAAAACCTCCAGTTTTTTTCAATCATACTTACCGAGCCAAGTTGCTTAATAAAAAACTTTTTTGTCCATTGTGGAGAGTCGAGATCTTCTAATAATTGATCCCGGATTTTGATGAGTTGTTTAATCAATTGTTGATCTCGCTTTTTCCAATCTACACGTGGCTTGGGAATGGCTGAAGGTAATACCACAGCAGATTTATTTGTCAGTAATAGCCAGTTCTTATGATTACGATATAACCGAGCGTAAAGTGCAGGATCACATTGACGTGCCTGCTTAACAGAATTTTTCTGAATTAATTTTGTCCATTGTTTTTGATCTTCAGATAATATCATATCTATTTTATTATTAACCCATACAGGGGGAGCTTCGTGCTGCTGATCTAAGTTTGTTTTTTCTATAGATGCTAAGCTAACATATTGCTTATATGTTTCAATTGGTTTTTGCTCTGGAACCAGCGATTTTAATACAATGCAATGCTCAAGATAAGAAAATGCTTTACGATGTTTCCTGCACATATTTTTGAGCCAGCAGTTCTCAGAAAGCAGATCATCTAAATGATAGTATTGAAGAAAGCTTTCGCCCCAGTAATCTAAGACAAGGTGACGAATTTTTTCGTAGTTGATATTTTTTTGACCTGACAGTAAGCCTCTGTCTTTCAATAGATTGAAGTAGGCATTTGATAAAATCGATACATCTTGTACTGCAATATGGCTCGATTGAATAAGTAGATCCTCGATTATTTTTGCTAACTCTAGGTGACGCTTTAAGTCTTGTGAATTAATAAAAAGTTGTGAGGAGTCAATAAGGACATTTAAATGAGCATTATAAAATCTTCGGTCTAGCCCATTGCAAGGAACAGCGCTGACAAAAAGGGCAGATTCATGCTTTATACAATATTCATATCCTGTAATCTGCCAGCTACGTTTCCAATACACTTCACCATATTGTTCCATCTGTTCTTGCCAACAATGCGGACAGAACCGAAAAAAATTCACAGATTTAATTCGCGACGCATTTTTTCCCAACTTGGTATGTAATGATTGATACTGTTCACCCTGCAATACATGTACAGCATAACGCATCACTGTATCAGGTTGAAACGGTTGATAAATTGGTAATAAGGTGTGCTGGTTGATCAAATGGAGTGCATCATAGCAATCGGGTAGATAACTGGCCAATTTGTCTATGTAAGACGGTAAATCGTAAGTTGGCGTCAAATTTCTATTATTGAATAATTCTTCAGTAAGGTATTTGGAACTTAAAATTCCATTGTGAATAGCATAACGTGCAATCACACTGTAAATTAACTCATCTGGATATGGTATTGGAAAATTTGAAATCATAATACACTTACTCTCTATTTTTTGTTTAATGCAACACAGGAGAGGTGGGATCAAACAAATAGTGAGATGATTTTAATAGCTCATAAACATCGACTTCCTTTTCTTGTGCTTGACTGAAAAAATTCCGTAAGTCATTGGCTTCAGTGCTCTTCCATTCTTCTGCTTTCATGACTTTGCGTGATGTTCTTGGTTTTCTTACCGATGTTGTTGTCTGAGGCTGGTCCAATTTATCTTTTGCTACAGAGCCGTCTAATACTTCCAGAATATGTTGGAGTAGTACCTGTAAGTTCTCGTTTGGATATTTTTTTAATGCAGAAGTGACATGCAGATCAATTGTAGCAGCGGGGTGACCTAAGGCCGTTAGCATACCTATCAGTGTGGAATAATGTGGTCCTAGATCTTTACGCTGTATTTCCGTTTTTAATGCAGCTTTGAAACGGTGTTGTTCAACATATTCCTCAATTTGAACTTGAGGGATCGTTAAGTCAGAATACCGTGCAATACGTGTGGGGTTGCCTGAGCGGAGTGCATCCAAAATATCGTGGACTGGCTGTAATTGTTCTTCGTAGACTTTTTTAAAAAGTTCAGATGTAATTTTTTCCAGACCAATGGTGATTGCATGAATCTGCACCAAGCAGAACAGTTTAACCACTAAATCTGGAATGCCCTGCGTATAATAATACCAAGTGTTTCTTAATTCATCGGTCAGTTCAGCTGGTAGTTGAACCCATTGATATTGCCACAGCTTGTTGGTGAAAGCATACCATTCAGAAATGATCATTTGATCAGGGGTGCTAGGATCGGGAGTGGGTGCTTCATTGCGCATAGGTTCCCAGATTAAAGAGCCTAATCCCGCACTGCGTCTAGCTGATCTTAAATCTTCTTGCAGAATTTCATTGGCTTTGGGTGTCCCAATCATCACAATTGGAATGGATGCCACATTCACAAGGGTGACAAAGAAATTAAGAATGATTTCAGCCCCGCCAGATTTTTTTGTATTCAAATGCTGGATTTCATCAATGATTAAAAGTCCAATAGAATAATTATTTGCGATAATTTTCATCTGCTGCAGCATAGCATTCACATTTAAGCGACTTCTGGTGAAACGATGCTCGAAGTTTGTATCTCCTAATGCTAAATCTACTGCTCTAAAAAAGTTTGAGCATAAGTTTTTTAAAGAGCTGTCATGCGGACAATCAATTTTAAGGTAAACAATTTGTTTTAATCCCAGCTCTCTATGTTCAATCACTTGCGGGTAATAACGCAAAATTTTGTTCATTGTCGTTGTTTTACCGCTTCCCGAACATCCTATAATTGACATGCTAGTTGCAGTCGACTCTGGAGGTGCATAGCGGTAAGAGCTCTCATTTGATGGCTCTAGTTGCTGAAAAGCAGCGTGTAAATGTCGATGTCTATCCCCATTAGTGATGTTTCTGCTCACGTAACCTTGCCGGATCATGATAGAAATTTTTTGTTCAAGGGATAGGTGTTTGGTGAGTGGTTGGAAAAAATCATGAGGCAGTTGAGCAATTAGATGAATTCTTTCTGGTTGAGGCAAAAAACGCTGCTCTGGAATAAATTTTAGTTTCCCTCGTAGGTGTTTAATAACCGACTTCGTGTCAAGAATGGGCGGTAATTGAGTAATAAGAGGATTATCCCCATAGATGTCTTCTATTGATGTATTAATCGCGACTTCATTATTATTCATTCTTCATCGTCCTCTTCGAATAATTGTCTCATTAAATCTGGTTGACTTGTTAAATCCAGATTGTTGCTTTGAGATGGGGAGGGGTGAGCATTATCGATGTTGGGGTGGATAGTCCGGATAGGGTTAACTGACCTCTTCTGAAGGTGCTCTGCACGTTCTACTTGAATTGCTTCTTGTTTGTTTTGACGGATATCCCGAGTACGTTGTGCTTTAGAAAGTTGGTTAACTCCTGCTTGAGCCTGCCGACTCTGTGCTGCGTGAATGATTTTGTCAGTAAAATCCTGCAATTCACTGATGGCCACAGACTTTAATTGTGAATGCTGTTTTTCAACAGTTTTGATCGCTTTTTGAATCTGTTCAGCTTCCCACCAGGTCAGATGCTGATATTGACGTGAGGCATCACTTAAATGGGCTTCCCAGTATTCCAATTTATTTTCATCAAAGAAAACATAAATAGTATTAACTGAGTATGGGTCAAAACCAATGCGCAACTTTTTCGGGCGGGATTTGGTCGTGTTACGAATAAACCAGCCTTGTTGATGCATTTCTAAACATTGATAGACTAATCCTTTAACTTTAAGTCCTTTATCACTTAATGAGGCATCGATCCTAGGTAGCAAGCCAACATATAGTGATTTGTTATCCACTTGTCTCAACATCCCAGTACGGTGCTGTAGGCCCCACTGCCAGAGCTTAAGAGGGATAGAAGGCAGGTTAGTCGGCATATCGGCACTGCGGTCATATTTTGTCAAAACGTCAAAATTATTGCGTAATAAGACGCAGCTTAATATGATTTTTCTGAACTCTTCCAAAGTAAGACAAGCTTCTAGCCGATAATCATGTCCGCCTTTCTTTTTTTCCTTGAATCCAGAAACAACACCAATATTCTCGTAGGATTTAAAGCGTGACTGAATGATTCCAAAAGCCCTCTCCACAATACCTTTGGCATCGCTTCGATACGGTGGCGCATTTTCAATACGAACAGAAAAGTTTTTTTCAAGAAGTTCAATTTGATAGCCAATTAGTTCACCGCGGTCTGCAAGTATGGCACCAGGTAAACCATAAATAGGCCAGTCTTCTGGTTGTATTTGCAAGCCATAACTCTGACAGAATGTCACTTTATCTTGGATTGCAACACTAAGACATTGTATGGCTGTATTAAAGGAACTGTTTTCCATGCCGACATAAAGCCCAGTAATCATCCGGCTGAATACATCGATAACAATATATACGGTAGGTCGGCCAATAATCTGTGATGGATCTCGTGATGATACAAGGTAGATGTCAGCGATTGTTGAATCTATCTCATAACGTGCACCAGGACCATTTGCTTGCTTGGTCGCTGTTGAAGTCAGAGGTTTGTGATCTTTCAGGGTTTTCTGATTCGTCAAAATTTCCTTGGAATTGTTCTGATTTCTGTATCGCGTATTATAAAAGTAATAGAATTGAGCATACGTTGGAATATCTGCAGCTTGCACTTGATGAAAGTGCTTGGAAAATAAATTTTTAAACCGAAGATAAGTTTCGTTAATGGATTGTTTTTTGACAGGAACTAAATAATCTTCGATGGCTTGCTTAAAATATAATTCAACCTGTTCAGTGACATTCTTACCTTCATTCGATTCATAAATGCGTGGTCTGCCAATTTTTTTATCACCTATAGCTCTTTTTTGGCCTTTTCCACCTGAGTTTTCATAGTCCGGTACCAAAGCATTTATAGTTTGACCACGTTGCCAGTAGCGTCTTAGGAGTCGTAGGATTTTATTAATTGATACTTCTTTTTCTAGATGTATAGTTTTAATTTTTGCAGTCCTGATTTTTGCATTGATAAGAACTTGTTCATCATTAATTAAATCTTGAATAATAAAAAAGTTTTCATCTCTTTTTTTGAGTTGAATAGAATCCTCACTCAAGTTTAATCGTTTTAAGTGTTCATAAGGATCTTGTGCTGGTATTAGGCTTTGATCATCTGAGAGAGTTTGAAGTTCCTTGGATAAAATGAGTTCAGGAAAAGCATTTTTATTATCAATTGCAATCCATACGGTATACTGCGGTAAGAATTTGAGTATCCGGTATTGTGTTGAATTCAAGATGTAAACTGAATTAATTAGTTGCATGGACTGTATTCTCGTTCTGGAGCAAATTACTTGCATGAATATCAGAGAGTTTAAGCTCCAAGTACGAAATTTCTAGATTAAATTGCAGTATTCGCAGGGCAAATAGTTTTCTAAACAATGCGAGCGTCGTTCCGATACCCCTTTTTTGAGTTTGGTCAGTATGGTTGCAGAAAGAGATCAATGAGCTTTGAGGATACTGGCTAATTTCTTCCATAAAATAAATTGCTTGATCAATCATATGATTTGTTATTTCAAGATTATTTTTTTCTACATACAGCCATTTAATGTTCTCTAGTACCGTAGCAGGAATATCCTTTTCGGTAATCAGCTTGAATGGCGTATTGTGCTCTTCTTCCCAGTAACGACGTTTAATTTCTAAAGACTCAATAATATGTGCTTTATTCAAATCCTTACTATAAAGAGTGTCGAGGGCTATAGAAAACTTACCAAAATCAACTAAAAAATCTGAAGATAGGGTAAAAGGTAGATAATCAACCGATACCTTTTTCATCCGGTAACGAGAACAGATGGAGTTAAGATCATAGATATCCAAAGGATAATGTTCACGAATATCTGTAACGTTCTGATTCCAGTCAAGCAGCAAAAAGGTGGATAACTCTAGATCAGAAAACAAGTGGTGAAGACGTTTACTCACACGACCTTGTACTCTATGAGAGCGACCAATTGAACTGAAGTTATGAACAGTTTTGCAAGATTTATAATCTCGTCCATGGCCTTGGCCATATCCTTCTTTTACTAATTCCTCATAGTTTTTTATAATTTTTGTCATACAGAAGACCTATGAATTTTGGTTGATAATTCATCATATCTCAAGGAAGATAATTTTGTATTTGGCATAAATATACAAACTTAAATATATTTATATACAAACAAAATTTTATAATTTTTATTTAATTGTTTTTTAAATTCAGTAGCTTAATAATTTATCGGGTATTTTAGTACTCAATTGCTGAGTTTAAAAAACGTTTAGGATAGGCAAAAGTATTCAAATTACATCTTAGTAAACATCGTTGCATATTTTTATGTAAACCAACTGCATATTCAGACTCAAACCCGACCATTCATTTTGGTTCATAGTAAAATGCTTATTTTATATTCCAAATATTTTAAAACAAAATATGCAAATTTGAATCTTAAAGTACTGCCTTAATCTGCTATAACTTGTACATCATATTGATGCACAAGTTGGTGGGAAATATGGCTAACTTAGCAACAGAACGAATCAATGTTCGTTCAACTGTAGATGCAAAGAATGTAATTGAGCAAGCTGCGAATTTATTGGGTCTTAGTGTGAGTTCCTTTATGATCCAATCCTCATTTGAACGAGCAAAAGAATTACTTAAATATCATCACGAGTTAAAAGTAAATAATGCTGATCGTGATATGTTAATGAATTTGCTTGAAAATCCACGCCCTGCAAATGATGAGATGAAAAAATTAATGAGTTTATTGGATGAAAATTGAGGTTTTACAAGACCAGGCAGAGTAAAACTTGAAGTGCGACATAAACCACCTAATTAATTTAAAGGGTTTATGGAGTATATAAAATTGTCATACCATCATCTTAACTTTGAAGATCGTACTGCATTAATGCTTGAGTCAAGAAAAGAAGGCTTTTCACCCAGAAAATTTGCTGAACTTATTAAAAGACATCCTAGTACGATCTATCGTGAACTTAAAAGAAATAGCATCAATGACGTTTATCAAGCTCGATATGCTTCTGATAACACCTTCGCTAGACGTAGACGTGGTCACAGAAAACTCAAAATCGACTCAATCCTCTGGAGATTTATTGTTGAAGCGATCCGTTGTTTATGGTCTCCTCAGCAAATATCGAAGCGTTTAAAGACATTTCCTGATTTGGATCAAACAATGAATGTAAGCCATACAACGATTTACTCAACTATACGAGCATTACCAAAGGGTGAGTTGAAAAAAGACTTATTATCCTGTCTGCGTCATGAAAATAAAAAGCGAAAAGCTAACGGTGAACCTAAAAAGATTCTATATTACAGGATATTAAAACTATTCATGAGCGCCCAGCTGAAGTTCAAGAAAGAAAAATACCGGGTCATTGGGAGGCCGATTTAATTAAAGGTAAAGACAATAAAAGTTCGATAGCAACACTTATTGAACGAAATACACGGCTCTGTATCTTGGCAACATTACCTGATGCAAAGGCAGAATCAGTGCGCAAGGCTTTAACTGAAGCTCTGAAATATTTACCTGCAGAACTGCGTAAAACGTTGACCTATGACCGTGGACGTGAGATGTCAGAACATAAAATACTCGAAGAAGATTTAGGCATAGATGTATATTTCTGTGACCCACATTCACCATGGCAAAAAGGCACATGCGAAAATATGAATGGTTTAATTAGGCAATATTTACCTAAAGGGATTGATTTAAATCAGGCAGATCAGCATTATTTAAATCAAGTTGCCATGTCACTGAATACTCGTCCTAGAAAAGCGTTAGATTGGCTTACACCATTAGAGAAGTTTGCTCAGCTTGTTGATTATCATAAGGCTTTTGAAACTGTCGCACCTCATGTTTGAATTCGCCCCATCATCAGAAAAAATCATTTAATTGTGGGCAAGATGATCTAAATAAATCCATAAAATAATACACATCCCAACATCAGAAATCAGGAACAAGTAAAACCTATGTTGCTATTGATGATGATACACAGTAGGTGAGAGGATTTTATTGTCTATCAAGTACCTCTATAGGATTTAATGCTATTTTCACTAAACGATTACCTCGTTATCCATTACCTTGTGTGGTTGTGGGTCGCTTTGCCGTTGATCAAGCAGCGCAGGGCAAGGAATTGGAAAAGTACTTTTAGCTCAGGCTCTTAAACAAGTTTCAAAAGTTGCTCAAATTATTGGTGTTAATTTTGTTGTAATACATGCAAAAGATCAAAAAGCCATAGAGTTTTATCAGCGTTTTGGCTTTATCTCATTAACATCAAATCCATTAACATTAATATATCCAGTGAATGAAATACCTAATTTTAAATAAGGTGGGCTGCTAGTAACAGGAGTAGCTAGTAGACTTATTCAGAATTTGCACATAGCTCCTTATCCCTTATTTTGCTTTATGACCAAATATTGCGCCTAATTATGGGAATTTAATTAAGTTTGTTTTATTTTTTTCTTAAGTTGTTGATATTAATTGTTCTTTATATTTTAATTTTAAAATTAAGTTTGTATTAAAATTTGGTATCCTGAGTTTTAAATGAAATTAAGTTTGTATTAGATTCTTCCACTTTAAAATACGAATTCTTGCTCAGAAAGGGGAAGCATACTTTAAATAAAAATGAAATGTTTTCAAGGCGAGGTCAAAAAGGGATGCTTTTTGAATCTAGGGTGGGATTTTTATATATCTATATTGTTGAATATATTAGTAATAATTTTATATTTCTGGTGTGATTCTAATTTGAATTTAATTATATTAAAAACCCTGTAGACTTGGTGAAGAATCACTAGGTCTACAGGGTAGGGTTTTGTTCGTGTACTTCATTAATATACAAACTTAAATAATTAAATCTAAACTTAATTATTTGATACAAACTTAATTATACGAACACAATTTCCCAGCCTTTAACAAAAAAATTATTCTACAGTGACTGATTTTGCCAGATTACGTGGCTGATCGACATCGGTACCACGAAGTACAGCCACATGATAAGACAGTAATTGCACCGGAATGCTATACACAATTGGTGCCAAGATTGGATCGACGCTTGGTACAAAGACTACATGTTGACGGTCTTTGGCTTTAATACCGCTGTTTTCATCAGCAAACACAAACAGTTCACCGCCACGGGCCTGAACTTCTTCCATATTGGATTTCAGTTTGTCCAGCATGTCATCCTGTGGTGCCAGAATCACCACTGGCATGTCGTTGTCAACCAAGGCCAATGGACCATGCTTCAGTTCACCTGCCGCATAACCTTCAGCATGAATATAGGAAATTTCTTTAAGTTTCAGTGCACCTTCCAGAGCGATCGGGAAGTGCGTACCGCGGCCCAGGAACAGACAGTGCTGCTTTTCTACAAACAGTTCAGAAAGGCGTAAAATTTCATCGTCATGATGCAAGGTATCCAGAATCACTTTTGGCATATGCCATAAGTCGGTGCTAATGGCTGCGACCTGTTCTGCTGAAATTGTATTTTTGACTGTACCCAGTTTCAGTACCAACAGCATCAGTGCAGCTAGCTGTGTGGTAAAGGCTTTAGTCGATGCGACACCAATCTCAGGGCCTGCCAAAGTCAGCAGACTGTGATTGGTTTCACGCACCATCGAAGAGGTCGCCACGTTACAGATGGTCATCGTGGTGATGTCTAGCCCTTTGGCTGCTACACGTTTCTGTGTATCACGTAATGCAGCCAAAGTGTCGGCAGTTTCACCGGACTGGGAAATACACACATATAGCGTGTGATTCACAATCACTGGCGTGCGATAACGGAATTCGCTGGCAATCTCGACCTGACAAGGCAGATCAATCAGCTGTTCAAACCAGTATTTGGCAATCATGCCAGCATGATAGCTGGTACCGCAGGCAATAATCTGGACTTGCTGAATTTTGGAGAAGTCCTGTTCCGCACTGGCAAGGAAGTCTTCGCGCAGATCATTACCATTTAAGGCTTGGGAAATCGTCTGTTTGATCGCTTCAGGCTGCTCATAAATTTCTTTGAGCATGTAATGCTTGTACTCACCTTTAGAAGCATTGCTGACCGCAGCATCCAGTTCTTTGACTGGGCGATTCACCAGTTGACCATCGACAAAGACTTCAATGGTGGTGCGGGTCAAACGGGCAATATCACCTTCTTCCAGGTAGATAAAACGGTTGGTAATCGGGAGCAGCGCCAGCTGGTCAGAACTGATAAAGTTCTCGCCAATCCCCACACCAATGACGAGTGGCGAACCTTCACGTACGGTAATCAGTTCATCCGGATGATCTGTATGCACGATACCTAGGGCATAAGCACCTTTGAGTTGTGGTACCACCTGGCGCACAGCTTCCATTAAGCTGGGGGTGGATTTCAGGGCGTCATTGATCAGATGTGCAACCACTTCTGTATCGGTCTGTGAAGTAAAGACATAACCCAAAGCTTCAAGATCATCTTTGAGTTCTTGATAGTTCTCAATGATCCCGTTATGAACCACTGCCACATTTTCAGAAATATGCGGATGGGCATTTTCTTCAGTCGGTTTGCCATGGGTTGCCCAGCGTGTATGTGCAATGCCAAGTGAGCCGCTGATCTGTGATTCATTTACGGCCTGTTCAAGGTTCGCGACCTTGCCGACACGACGTTCACGCAGGACCTGGCTATTGTTGATGAGTGCCAAACCTGCTGAATCATAACCCCGGTATTCCAGGCGTTTTAAGCCTTCAATCAAAATATTGGTAATACTACGTTCTGCAATGCCACCGACGATACCACACATATTTATTCCCCCTTATTTCTTGATTTTTTGCGGACGTGGATAGTTTTCTTTGGCAAATTGCTTAGAACGTTCTACCGCCAAACTGTTGTCTTCCACATCACGAGTAATCGTCGAGCCTGCACCCACTGTAGCACCATTGCCAATTTTCACAGGTGCAACCAATGAACTGTTCGAACCAATGAAAGCCTGATCACCAATGATGGTTTTAAATTTATTCACACCATCATAATTGCAGGTAATGGTACCTGCACCAATATTAGAACCGGCACCGATTTCAGCATCCCCGAGATAGGTGAAGTGGTTGGCTTTAGAGCCTACGCCAATTGTGGTATTTTTCACTTCTACAAAGTTACCGATATGCACCTCGGCAGCAAGCTTCGCACCCGGACGCAGTCGTGCAAAAGGGCCAATCTGGGTATCTTCACCGACGATAGCATTGTCAAAAATGCTATATGGCTGAACCTTGGTGCCAGCTGCAATCTTGGTATTCTTGATAATACAGCCAGCGCCAATTTCAACGTTGTCGCCCAGCTCGCAATCACCTTCGATAATCACGTTGATATCAATGCGGACATCCTGACCGACAGTCAAATTGCCACGCAAGTCAAAGCGGCTTGGATCAATCAGATGTACGCCTTGCTGCATCAGCTGTTTTGCTTGATAAACCTGGAACTGACGTTCTAAAGCAGCCAGCTGCACCCGGTCATTTACCCCTTCAACTTCAAAAGCCTGCTCAGGTTCTACCGATGCAACTTGCATACCATCTGCCAAAGCCATCGCGACGATATCCGTCAGGTAATATTCACCTTGAGCATTGTCATTACTTAAACTTGGCAGCCATTGATGCAGTTTGGCATTGCTGACCGCATAAATACCGGTATTAATTTCTTTAATCTGACGTTGCTCTTCGGAAGCATCCTTGTGCTCAATAATGGCCTGGATCTGACCCTGTTCACGCACAATACGACCATAACCATTGGCATCTGGCAGGGTAAGCGTCACCAGACCAATACCGGTTGCTGCAGTGGCATCGAGTAATTTTTGTAAGGTTACAGGATTAATGCACGGCACATCGCCGGAAAGAATCAGCGAGACGCCGTCTTGTGGCAGGACAGGCAAGGTCATTTGTACGGCATGACCGGTACCCAGCTGTTCAGCCTGTTCGACCCATTTAATATCCTCTTGTGCAAATGCTGTCTGAACCCGATCACCGCCGTGACCATAAATCGTAATAATATTATCTGCGTTTAATTTTTTTGCCGTTTCAATGACATGACGCAGTAAAGGACGTCCTGCAAGGGGTTGTAATACTTTCGGTAAGCTAGAGCGCATGCGCGTTCCTTTACCTGCAGCAAGAATAATAACAGTCGTTGACATGTTCTAATCCTAAATATGGCTTATGCCACGATGAAGTAAAAATAAAGCAAAATACAAAGAGCCGCCCAAAGGCCGGCAATAATGTCATCCAGCATGATGCCGAAGCCACCAGCCACTTGACGATCAATCACCCTGATCGGCCAAGGTTTCCAGATATCAAATAACCTGAACAGGGCAAAACCGATGAGCAACCATAACCAGTTCATCTGGCCTAAATAGATCAGGGGCAAAAATGTGATGGATTGTCCGGCAAATTCATCCCAGACGATGCGGCCATCATCATGTACACCCATGACTCTAGCAGTATGCCCGCAGATATATATGCCAATCAGGGACATGATAGCAATGGCAAAAACACTGTTTAGAAAACCAAAATGCAGCCAGATAGGGATAAATAAAAGTGCAAAGGCCGAACCGAAAGTACCCGGTGCTTTGGGGATGAGACCGGAACCAAATCCTACCCCACTAAATACAATCAGTCGGTCGGTCCATGACATGGCTTTAAAATTGATCGCAGGTTTATGCAAAATGTTGATACCCATTAAATTGAAATAAATGGTCTGTGCCATCTTTTTCAAAAGTTAAGCCGTCTTGCTGCTGAATTGTGCCGATCATACTAATCGAAACATCAAGTTGTTTTTGCAATAATTTTTCGTAATTTTGCGAGCTTAGTGTAAAACATAATTCATAATCGTCACCACCTGCCAGTGCATACTGCCATTTTTGTGCATCGTCTAATGTCTGCAGGGTAGGACTGATCGGTAAGTTTTCGAGTTGCAGCTTTGCACCGACTTGAGAAGCTTTGAGAATATGTCCAAGATCTTGTGCCAAACCATCCGAGATATCAATCATGCTATGCGCCAGACCTTTTAGGGCAGCACCGAGCTGACAACGTGGCGTTGGATAATCCAGACGTTTTTGCAGTGGATGACCAAGATGCTGTAGTGCAAAAGCAGCATCTCCAACGGTGCCGCTGACACAGACCAGATCACCCGGTTTCGCCCCTGAGCGTGGCACAGCCTGGCCAATATCCACCCAGCCTAATGCAGTGACAGACAGGGTTAAATGAGGACTCTGAGTGGTATCACCACCGATTAAACTCACCCCAAATTGATCGCAGCAATCATATAGACCCTGACTAAAAGCTTTTAGCCAGTCATGATCAATCTGGGGTAGGCTCAATGCGAGTAAAATACTGTGCGGGGTTGCACCCATCGCAGCAATATCAGATAAATTGACAGCCACAGATTTCCAGCCAATCGCATGCGGATTGGTGTCCATTGGAAAATGGCGTCCAGCAACCAGGGTGTCGGCACAGATGACCAGTTGTTGCTGAGGAGGGGGGTGAGCAAGGCTGAATCGTCACCGACGCCTAAATCGACAGAATTGGCATTCTTGCGATTGAAATAGGTGTCGATAATCGAAAATTCAGCCATCCAACATATCTACGCTATTAGTTAGACTGCTGTTTTTCTGCTGCACGCAAGGTTGTCGCTAAACGATCTAATACACCGTTGATGTATTTATGGCTGTCGGCACCGCCAAAATGTTTAGCCAGTTCGATTGCTTCATCCAGAACTACGCGATATGGAATCTCAAGATGTTCTTTGAGTTCATAGGCACCAAGACGAAGGGTTGCAAGCTCAACACCATCCAGTGCTGAAAGTTCGCGATCAAGTACCGGAACCAAGAGCGCATCCAGCTCTTCATGATTGGCAACCACTTGAGTCAACAATTCATGATAATAGCTCAGATCCACTTTGTGCATGGCATTTTCCACACGCGTACGTGCTTCAATCTCATGCACCGGATTGTGGCTCATCTGCCATTCATAAATTCCTTGTACAGCAAAGCGACGTGCTTTACGTTTTGCTGCATAAGTTGCTTGAAGTGTTTGCGACATAGCGTTAAATAGCCTTTAACAAGTTAACCATTTCAATCGCAGTCAGGGCAGCTTCGCTACCTTTATTGCCTGCTTTTGTTCCAGAGCGTTCAATCGCTTGTTCAATACTGTCCGTAGTGAGTACACCGTTAATGACAGGCAAGCCAGTGTCGAGGCCAACTACGCCCAAACCTTTGGCACATTCGCCTGCAACGAAATCGAAGTGAGGCGTGCTACCACGAATCACGGCGCCAAGCGCGATGATGGCATCGAAACGATCTGAAGCTGCCAGTTTTTTCGCAACTACAGGAAGTTCCCAGGCACCAGGTGCATGAACAACAGTGATATTATCCTCTGATACACCATGACGTTTCAATGTATCAATGGCACCTTCTAACAGATGTTCAACCACAAAGCTGTTAAAACGACCAACTAAAATCGCATAACGGTCTTCGTTCGCGAGATGTAACATACCTTCAATACGGCGAACTGCCATAACAACCTCGATGATTTCTTAAGATGTTTGTTGTGCGGTGATGTATTCCACCACTTCTAAGTTAAAGCCTGACAGGGCATTGAAACGCAATGGAGAGCTCAGCAGCTTCATTTTTTCAACGCCTAGATCACGCAAAATTTGTGCACCCACACCAATGGTCTGATACTGCTGAGACAGTGCAGCATTTGATTTTACATTTTTTGGTGCTTTAAGGGTATCTAATGCTGGACCCAAATCCTGTAAATGGCGCTGGCCAATCCAGACCAGTACACCACGATCACTATTGGAAATTTCTTTCAGGGCACGATCCAGGTTCCAGGCCGGTTCGCCATCCTGTTTCTTCAGTTTGAGCAAGTCGCGGGTCGGGTTAAAACCATGTACACGTACTGTGGTCACACCCTCTTTAGGCTCACCTTTGACCAAGGCCAGATGGATATCCGGATTACCCAGTTCACGATAGCGGTACAGGTCAAAGCTGCCGTATTCAGTATCAATACTTTGCTGATCAATACGCTCAACCGTTTGTTCATTGGTCATGCGGTAATGAATCAGATCGGCAATCGTGCCGATTTTTAGGCCATGCTTTTCAGCAAAGACTTCCAGATCCGGACGGCGCGCCATGGTGCCATCTTCATTAATGATTTCACAAATGACTGATGCTGGTTCCAGTCCTGCTAAACGGGAAAGATCACAACCTGCCTCGGTATGTCCGGCACGGTGCAATACACCGCCTGGTTGCGCCATCAGCGGGAAGATATGTCCTGGCTGTACAATATCTGCCGGTTTGGCATGAGCAGCCACAGCAGTTTGAATTGTGTGCGCACGTTCAGCCGGAGAAATACCGGTAGAAATACCTTCAGCCGCTTCAATCGACAGGGTGAAATTGGTCCCATGCTGGGCGCCGTTGGCATCTACCATCAAAGGTAGATTTAACTGCTGGCAACGCTCTTTACTTAAAGTCAGGCAGACCAGACCACGTGCGTGGGTGATCATGAAGTTGATGTCTTCAGGACGTACGTGCGTGGCAGCAATCACCAAATCGCCTTCATTTTCACGGTCTTCATCATCCATCAGGATGACCATTTTTCCTGCACGGATATCTGCTACAAGCTCTTCAACAGTATTGAGCGGCATCAACCTTCACCTTCTTTTTTGATCTTGATCAGACCGAATCATGACATTATTGGGTACATAGTCTAACGCTTTTTGCGCAATTTTGCCTATGCTTATTGCTTTCCCTCTAGTGGTTCATTGTTATACACAGTCTTGATAAACATGAAAAGCCGACTTTAAAGAAAGCCTAGGCTTTATGCAGGTTTTTTGAGCAAGTAAAAAGCATAAAAAATGAGAAACTTAGGTGAAATCAACATAAGCTCAGACATTAAGGTGTTTTCAGAAAGTATTTTAATTTATTGTCAGTCATTCAAGGGAATTCTAGACGAACAATGCTGGAAAATTTTACCTAGTATTAAAAATTTTAAAAATATCGAATAAAAAGCGAACCGAAGCTCGCTTTAGATTTACTTTACTTCTTAGAAAAAACCTGCCGGTTTGGTTGAATAGCTCACCAACAGGTTTTTGGTTTGCTGATAGTGATCCAGCATCATTCTGTGATTCTCACGGCCAATACCGGATTTTTTATAGCCACCGAAAGCCGCATGCGCAGGGTAGATATGATAACAGTTGGTCCAGACCCGGCCGGCCTGAATGGCACGGCCAGCACGGTAGGAGGTATGCGCTGAGCGTGACCAGACACCGGCACCGAGTCCGTAAATCGTATCGTTGGCAATCTTGATCGCATCATCAAAGTCTTTAAAGGTAGTCACAGCCAGAACAGGCCCGAAGATTTCTTCCTGGAAGGTCTTCATGTCATTGGTACCTTTAAAGATGGTTGGTTCAATATAGAAACCTTGACCCACTTCCTGACGTGCTTCACCACCGGTCAGGATCTGTGCGCCCTCTGCACGGCCAGTGGCAATACAACCCAGAATCTTGTCCTGCTGCTCCTGCGAAGCCTGCGCCCCGATCATGGTGTCGGTATCTAACGGATGACCAGTCTTAATCCGTTGCACCCGCTCTACTGCACGCGCCAGAAATTCGTCAGCAATACTTTCCTGGATCAGCGCACGCGATGGACAGGTACAGATTTCACCTTGATTCAGGGCAAACATGGCAAAGCCTTCCAGAGCTTTGTCCAGATAGTCGTCTTCCTGATCCATAATGTCAGCAAAGAACAGATTCGGTGATTTACCGCCCAGTTCCAGAGTCACCGGAATAATATTTTCAGTCGCATATTGCATGATCAACTGACCCACTGCGGTTGAACCGGTAAAGGCAATCTTGGCAATGCGTGGATTGGTCGCCAGTGGACGGCCGACTTCGACCCCGTAGCCATTGACGATGTTCAATACGCCCGGCGGTAAAATATCCTGAATCAGTTCAGCCAGCACCAGAATACTGACCGGAGTCTGTTCTGCAGGTTTCAGCACAATGCAGTTGCCTGCAGCCAATGCTGGTGCCAGTTTCCATGCGGTCATTAGAATCGGGAAGTTCCAGGGAATGATTTGTCCGACTACACCAAGCGGTTCATGAAAATGGTAGGCGATGGTATCTTCATCAATTTCGGAAATGCCGCCTTCCTGGGCACGGATACAGCCGGCAAAATAACGGAAATGGTCGATCGCCAGTGGAATATCTGCAGCCAGCGTTTCACGGACCGGTTTGCCATTGTCCCAGGTTTCTGCCACAGCCAACATTTCCAGATTTTGTTCCAGACGGTCGGCAATTTTCAACAGAATATTGGAGCGGGTGGTCGGCGATGCTCTGTTCCATTGTTCTTTGGCTTTGTGCGCTGCATCCAGGGCCAATTCAATGTCTTCTACAGAAGAACGCGGAACCTTGGTAAAGACTTTGCCATCTACCGGAGAGATGTTGTCAAAGTATTCACCTTTGACCGGAGTGACCCATTCGCCGCCAATGAAATTATCGTATTGTGCTTTAAATTGAATTTTTGAACCGTCAGTATTGGGGTCTGCATAACGCATAATCTATTCCTTTATATGATTGTTAGTGGTGCAGGCTGCGCGCATGTTGCCGATCAAAAAATATAGGCGCTTCTGCATTCAGCTCTACTATAAAGAGGGAAAAAGACGGACGGTTGTTTGTTTACAGGCTTGCTACAAAAGACAATATTTGGAGACAAGTAGTAGAAAAATAAAAGTTACAAATTTTAAATTCTTAAATTTAAAAACAAGGGTTTATTATATTTATAAAACATCGAAAGATTGGCATATTTTCAATGTGCTTAATTACATTCCAACCTAATAAGGATTCAAAAGAAGCCAAGCAGGAGAAATGAGGGTAAATTTCATTTCTCCTTCCACGTTTATCTAAAGCCCTTTGTCATGCAGCCATTGAAACAGTTGCTGATAAACCTGCTTACGCACAGATTGCTCTGAAAGTACCAGATCATGTAAACCGTTCTGGATACTTTGAACCGTGACATCGCCTTTAATTTTTTTGGCATATTTCTGAATGTCTTTAATGCCTAAAATTACATCGCTGCTCTGTGCGGCTTTGCCCCATTTTTTAGGGTATAAGGTCTGATGCGAATGCATGATGAGTACCGGAACATCGAGCTGAACACCGCGATGAATTTCTTTCTGTGCCTCATGAATGGCACGAATAAAACTGATCCGAACCATCGGGTAGCGGGTCTTTTTCCAGTCCAGACTAAAGTCCCATTCGCCTTTTAAATCCTTATGAAGGCTGGTGGCATACCACTTGTTCAGCTCGCTTGGAAATTTAAGATTGGGAAAAATTTTAGCCAGTCTGCTCAATTGCGGGATGCCGAGCGCGCGCTTGATCGGATTCATGTTGAAGTCATAAAACGGACTGTTGACCCAAAGCGCTTTGATTAAAGGATGCTGCGGATGATGTGCCGCATACAAGGTTGTGGTCAGGCCGCCGGTAGAATGACCACAGAGCAGGGCAGCATCGTGGCCCTCAGCTGCTATAATGTCGAGGGCTTGGGTAATTTCTGCATCATATTCAGCCAGGTCATACACGTTATAATATTTTTGATGTGGCAGAATCGAACGTCCGTACTTTCTTAAATCCAGCGCATAAAAATCAAAACCATGCTGATTAAAGCGCTCTGCCATTTCGGTCTGAAAAAAATAATCGATAAAGCCGTGAATATATAAAACTGCTTTTTTTGTGGGTTGGGCTGCTTTTTTACGGATCAGGGTTGCTACGACTTTACCCTCATAATCATCAGGAAAGTTTAAGGTCGCTTGCTCATAGTCTGTCCCCAAAATATCGGGCTGATAAAGCGGTTGCAGTTCACTCATTTTTATACTCGTTGGTCTTATTAAATTTATGCTTTATCCTTGATGAGCTGAGGTTTTTTGTCAAACAGATCTTGCTACCGATTTAAATTAAAAATACGAATAGGGATTAATTTTAGAAACCGTCCAAAACCTAGGCTGAAAATGAGTGTTATCAGATTATAAAATCCTGCTACAAGTATTATAAATTTGCTAAATGACCTAACAGCTTAAAATCAGGCTAAGCTATATAAAATAAACAAAGTGATGTGACTATTTTGGCAGAACTGCCGAAGATTGATTAGATGAGTTAAATAATGCCCAGAGAAAATTTGAACAGTAAACGCCCTTTATATATTCCTTATGCTGGAAATACTCTGCTAGAACTCCCACTACTCAATAAAGGCTCTGCATTTTCTGAAGAAGAGCGTAGAAGCTTTAACTTGCATGGCTTGATTCCTCATGTCACCGAGACGATTGAAGAACAAAGTCAGCGTTCTTATCAGCAGTATTGTGCTTTTAGCAGTGATATTAACAAGCATATTTATTTGCGGAATATTCAGGATACCAATGAGACCCTGTTTTACCATCTGATTGAAAATCACCTCAGTGAGATGATGCCGATTATCTATACCCCGACTGTGGGTGAGGCATGTCAGCGCTTTTCTGATATTTATCGCCGTCATCGTGGGATCTTTATTTCCTATCCTGACCGTGATCAGATCGACCAGATTATTCACAATATCAATAAAAAGAACGTGAAAGTGATTGTGATTACAGATGGTGAGCGCATTTTGGGTCTTGGAGATCAAGGCATCGGTGGTATGGGGATTCCCATTGGAAAACTGGCACTCTACACCGCATGTGGCGGGATCAGTCCGGCCTATACCTTACCGATTACTCTTGATGTCGGTACCAATAATCAGCAGTTGTTAAATGACCCGATTTATATGGGCTGGCGTGAACCACGAATCAGCGGCGATGAATACTATGCTTTTGTCGAGACGGTGATTCGGGCGATTCAACAGCGCTGGCCAGATGCCTTAATTCAGTTTGAAGACTTTGCACAGAAAAATGCCATGCCTTTGCTGGAAAAATATCGTGATCGAATCTGTTGTTTTAATGATGATATTCAGGGCACCGCAGCAGTGTCTGTCGGCAGCCTGATTGCTGCTTCGCGTGCAGCAGGTAAACAGCTCAAAGATCAGGTGGTTACTTTCCTGGGTGCTGGTTCAGCTGGTTGCGGGATTGCAGAACAGATCATTAAGCAAATGGTTGCTGAGGGTTTAAGTGATGCTGAAGCGCGTGCACGCGTGTTTATGGTCGACCGCTTTGGTCTGATCACAGAAAATCAGCCGAATTTACTGGACTTCCAGCGCAAACTGGCACAGCCTCTTGAAAATGTAGAAAGCTGGGCAGATGCTGAGAGCATGATTTCTCTGCTAGATGTAGTTAAGCGTGCCAAACCGACGGTACTGATAGGCGTATCTGGACAGCCAGGTCTATTCACTCAGGAAGTGATTGAAGCCATGGCTGAAAACAGTGTGCAACCGATTATTTTCCCTTTATCCAATCCGACTTCCCGCGTAGAAGCTGTTCCGGCAGATATCTTGCAATGGACCAAGGGCAAAGCGTTGATTGCGACGGGTAGCCCATTTGCACCAGTGAATTATCAGGGGCAGATTCATCATATTTCACAATGCAATAACTCTTATATCTTTCCGGGCATTGGTTTGGGTGTAGTTGCTTCAGGTGCAAAACGTGTCACGGATAATATGCTCATGGCCTCGAGTAATGCCTTGGCGGACTGTTCTCCGAAACTGAAAGATCCTCAGGCAGATTTATTGCCAAATCTGGATTGTTTACAGTCGATTTCGAAGCAGATTGCCTTAAAAGTGGCGCTTGCTGCGATTGAAGATGGGGTAGCACCGAAAGTCAGTGTAGAAGAATTGCAGTTGGCTATTGAACGTAATTTCTGGACACCGCAATACCGTAACTATCAGCGAATTACCTTTTAATTATATTGGAAATGGACTCTGTATTGTGGCTAGTGGTTTGCTAGCTTGAGTTTATCTGATGCGTTGGTGAAATATAAAAAGCCCTGATCTTTTGATGAGGGCTTTTTATATTGTCGTAGGGGTGGCATGGTCACATCTTGGTTATAAAATCAGAAAGTACATTAAGAATTTTTTATTGAGTGAAATAAAAATGAAAGAATCATTTAAAGAAAATAACATCAGCATAAAAAAAGCCCCGATCTTTTGATCAGGGCTTTTTTAGAATCTGGAGCGGGAAAGGAGACTCGAACTCCCGACCCCAACCTTGGCAAGGTCACCGAGATTTATGCCATTAAATGATGTTAACTATAAGTATATGATTTAATTGATTGTGTGTAGTTTTTAGTGGGTTGAAATTTTTAGCAATTTAGATCATTTAAGGGTATTTTGGTCACTTCATATTGGAAATTTTAGTCTATAAAAGTCACCTGTATTTTGGTGCGAATTTTCATGAGAAACAACAACATTATATAATTTAATATAATGATTATTGATCCTCATGAAATTTTTTTATATTCAATTCAATAAATGAATATTATGCTCAATCCTATTTTGGATCATCTGGAGAGTCTCTGTTTGAATTTGTCCAGGTAATAGATCATGAGCGATATTGCTGAATCGGATTGCAACCTTACAAATCGAGCCAATAATTTCATCGACTTCTTGGGCAGAAAGTTCCGCTTCCTGAGTACCAAGTTTTACAAGAGCTTGTCGAGGAATATCCAGTGCCTCACCCATGATATCCATTTGATGATATCCACCTGGCCCCTCACAGAAAGTAACATCATAAGCAGGGGAGAGTTTCCATTGCCCATTTTGGGACATCAGAAATGAAAAGTTTTTGCAATGATCATCTCGATTATTGAAGACTACATTGAAAACAGCTCGCTTGAATGCAATTGCTTTTTCGCGAACATCATTGGTGCAAAAGTGTGCAGCGCGAAGAAAGTTACTGTAGTCTAAACTCCCTGGTGATTTAAAATCAGCTCCGGTGAAGGCCGCTAAACTTTGCATAGGGATACGCATGCCATCGTGGCGGTCAAATCTCTTTGATGCAAATGCGGTTAATCCATTCGGAAGAGTAAAATATTGAGTGTCAGGGGTATCAATATGACAATGACGCAAACATTCTGCATAAACAGCTTCAATTGCACAAACTTCAGGATGCTCTTGCTGAGCGGGAAATTTGATCAGCCAAGCTTCATGTTGATGTGAGCTAACTGTTGAGAATTCGTTGGTGACAGGATCACGATAGACGAGTGCTTTTGGCCTTGCACCTTGTGGAGATCCACCCATAATTAATAAATGCTGTAAAAATTCTGCACCTTCTCCTTTGAGAACTTGCTGAACTTCTTGAGCGAGTTTAATCAGTGGAATATTTTCAGTTAATGCTAACTCAGGTGCTGAAGGTTCAAAGGATAATGCCCCCATTGCATGTGTATTAATATACGTGAGTCGTTCTAATGGCCCAATCCGTGCTGGATTGAGTCCATTTTTTTTAAATAAGCGATCCATAAGAAGCATGCCCCAACCATCGGGTAGGGCATCATATATAGGACCTGGCAATCCCATTTGATGTGTAGGAAAGTTCGTTCTTAATGAGTCACCTTTTAATGGAAGTAGGTAAGAGGAAAGTTCTAAACCTTTACTGATCGCTTCTGCACTGTATTCAAAGGCAATTAATGGCCGACCTGTGATTGCGGTTGAGGAGACCAGTGTACCCCAAAGCCAATATTCACCCCATCCATTGTAGTAAACATTAAGTTTTTTGAGCATGGACTTATTTCCTTTTGATACGTTGGCGAGCCGTATTGCTCTCATAGCGGAGAATGTCATTTACACTGTTTAAATGAGGTTTGAAGAGTTCCTCTAATTCTTTTAATCGGCCCAATACCATGGCAACGCGTACTAAATTTTCAAATGAAACATTTCGACCGGCTTCCAGATTAGATACTGTATTCACACTAATACCAGCACGTGTAGCGACGTCTGCCTGAGTCATTTCCAGATAAAGTCGTTCTTTGCGAAGCCTTTCACATAATAACGTGACAACCTCTTCAGGCTTTTTGAATTTTAAATCCATAATATTGGGCCTTATATCTATATATATCTATTAAAACACAAAATAATGGATTTATAGAAATAAACCATTTGATGTAAGGAGGGTGCTTAATTGGCCTGATTAGATCTAATTAGACTAAAAAAGTCTAATTAGACATTTACAATTTAATAGAGTCTAACAACCTGCTTTAAGCTTAATCAGTTTCGCCTGATGTCGCGAGGAACCAGTATTTGCTATCAGGTTAATCTGGAATATTTGGCACAAGTGGTTTGGAGCAATGAGGTTGGGCAGGGTTTTATCTTTTCTGATAACTTATTGGGTACCGATTCACAACTTATTCATCATATTCTGGAAATATTTCTTCAATTTCATTGTGCTGCGGCAATTTATGCTTTTTATTCACTTCGAATTGTAAACTAATACTGCAAATTCTTGTTTAAATGATCATTAAATTTTGTGCTAACTTGGACAGACATTATTTGGCTAGTGGGACAAACAGTTATTGCTCTTTAAGATGATTAATTTTACCACTCACGCTTGGAAGTCTATATTAAATCATTACAGGAATGACTGGTAAACCACGAATAAGAATGCGTGGCAAACTTATCCAATAATTTGCATTAAAGATGAGAAACTATCATCAGATACATCAGTAACTTGAATACCCCAAGTGCTTTTGCATCTTTATCCTTGAAGCAGAACTTAATTCGCCTTTCATTTTCAGTCAGGCTGAAGTTTTCTGCCCGTAATGTTAAATCCTGTAATGTCTTTTTGAGCTCTGTTTTGCTCTGCTGAGAGAGTTCTAAATGAAGATATTTTTTGGGAAATAAGCTATGAATAAAAGAAAGAAGTTTCTTCAGTTGCCGTTTTTCATTGAGTTCAAAAATTAACTGGGCTGAATTGGGCTGAGCTTTTTCAAGATAAATTGAGTAGATTGTATGAAGCTGTTTTTTGTATTTACTTTGTACATTTGCATAACGCTCCTGAACATGTTGAATGACCTTTTTTTCCTCCTGATTGGTTGGCAACATGGTGACCAATGCATTCGGAGTTTTCCTTAAAAAATCTGTGGTAAATAACCTCGATGATTTTTTTTGGTTTACACAGGAGGTTTTCAAATGCTGGGCTTTAGCACGTAATTTTTGCGCGATTTGCAAAGGAATAGTTTCAGGTAACATAAGGTCTTGTTCTTTTTCTACTGCAAGAATGTGATGCAATAATTCAAAAGTCATCTCTGAGTCATGAGCTCCTAGCATCAGTGAATCAGGCGATTTCTGTTGACCTAGTTGAAATTGATGATCATGTTGCCTGTAACGGTCTTTAGTGAGTTGATGAAATAAAAACTGTTTGATCGCCCGCTGCTGAACAGGATATTTAATGGCATCATCATGTTTCAGAATGTTAAAATAGGCTTCTTTAGGAAGCGGGCTGTGCATTTGATTCAGCTGGTAGCTAATTGCTAGATGCATTAAATGCAGATAGCTTGAACAGGTCGTGTCAGGGGTTAGGTGCCCGGCAAAATGAGAAAGTGCATACCAGGTTTGCTGAGTATTTCTGTTTCGCAACAATGCATAACGGATACGTAATTGCTCATGTGGGCTATAGTCAGTAAATGCATCTGAAAGTGTTGAGTTTTTTAAAATCAGGTAAAGATGATTAAATGCAGAATGGCGCAGACTATGGTAAGTAAAATTGTGTTCTCCAAAAACTGGCTGGATCAATTGTTTCAATAGGGAATTCACTTCATTTTCATGAGTTTCTTCTAAGGACTGTTTTAAAAACAGCGGGTGTGCAACTGATTTTCCTTGTTCTTTTAGCAGACGTTTTCTATTCTGACTGTATGTTTTAAATGCATGTAATTCGTCGGCTTTAAGTAGATGATGCAGGGGAATCTTGCGGTAAGCTGAGTAGCTTTTTTGATTTTTATTGCGATTGTTGCGAATGGTGAGTATCACAGCATCTTCACTAATAAATAGATCACGTACGAAGATATTCAATGTTTCATTGATCCGTAGTCCGACTCTGAATCCTAGAATAAAAATCAGTTTAAATATATTTTTATCCTGAATCGAAATATCTTGAGTATTTTCGAGCTGCTCTAGCATGTGGTGAAAAATATGGGGCGAGATCAATGCGGTTCTGCAGATTTTTACCTGGATTAAATTATCTAGATCGATAGTGGGTGCGTTAAAGAATAAGGTCTGTTTGTGATGAAACTCCTGTAGACGTTTTTGTAAAGTCGCTCTAGTTGTTTCTTTCTTTAATAAAAGCATTTCTCCATACAGATCTTCAAAATCAGCATCTGAAAATGATGAAATATCTTTGTCTTGCGTTGCCTGCAGCCAATGGACTGCAAACTGTGAAAACATGGTCTTCAGAGAACTTTGCTTGAGCGGCTGAAAATCTGCACGTATAAGCTTGCGCTTAAATCGTTGCTGCTGCTGAATAATATGATTGAGAAGGTCCAGTTGAGGTTCCGTTAATTTTGAGCGTAGAATGCTCCACAGCAGCAAACGTTCCAAGGCTGAAGATTGTTCTCTGGCATATAATTCTATGAGTTGATCGCTATAGTTTTTTGCACGAATAGCTTGACGTATTTCTACTAAAATATCGGCAACATCTAATGCAATAGTGACTTTAGACTGGTCTTGAGGGTTTTCATAAACTTCCTGAATCGTATGGGTAGGCGTGGGTTCAGGCTGAATAAAATAAGCTGCTAATTGTTTTTCGAGAGGACTGGAACTGTAAATTTCATTTTTTAAGATACAAATGGACATTTGATCCAGTCCACTGTTTTTAGGAACTGTGTGTAGTAAAAACCATATTTTAACAGGTCTTTATAACGTACCTTTTCCTCAGGAAAGCATTCGATGATGCAAGTGTTGATCACTTGTTCTGCATCATCAATATCTGAAAATAAATCAAATTTTTGATGTTTTAGTCTGTAGATCCAGCATTTCACAATATCGTTTAACACAAACGTTTTTGTATAGCTCACTGAAAAATTCAGGTTATTTATACGCTGATTACCGAAATGCCGGTTCGGGATCTCAAGTGAAACAATATGATTTAGGTTTGAAAAGCTTTGAAATTTCTTTGTTTTTAAAATGATTTTTAAAAACTTTTGTAGTTCGTTCTCATTATAAATGCCATTAAATAATATTGTGCTGATCAAACAAAAAGCGAGGGATTGAGTTGGACTGAAGTCATTATGTTCTGTCCAGTGAGCAATCAAATTTTTGGCAAATTGAGTCACCCTTTTACCATGTTTTAAAGTCTCAATATTTTGTTGGGGTGGGGGGCTTTCATGACGAACAGGTGTTGCAGGAATAGGGTAGTTTTGATTTGATAAACGATTAAAACGCTTGATATATTTCGCGAATTCTAAGCGTGCCATTTTATGACTACGAGTATTAGATTTGTACTTTTCCAAAAGTTGATTATCGACTTGTCTATATACATCGGAATAGTTTTCAGGTGTAAGCTCTAGGCATTTCTCACTAAATAATTTAAGAAGAAATTCCTTATTTTTTATAAGTTTTTTTTGTCGTTTTAGGGAGTGTGGATGTCTGCTCATTTAATCATGATCCCGTTGAATGTCGACATACTTTTAAGCTCTAATATTTCAATTAGCTTATCTTGTGCTGTTCTGATTTGATCGTAATCAGTCGCCTGAAAAGCTGAATAGCGGTCAAACAGTCCCTGCATTGCTTCGTCATGACCAAAGATGCCTTTAACTACATCTTCATTGCAGTCTTGTGCAAAAAAATAACGAGCAAAGTGGCGGGTCCAATTGCGCTGAAGGGCTATTTCTGTACAGTATTTTTGAATATCAGAAAGTTCTAAATTTCGGATATATCCTTGTGGATCGTAAAATAATAGAAAGGGGCGTTCACCCTCGAAGACCTCATGGATTGCTTGTACTTGTTCATTGGACAGATAGGCTTTTGTGAGGTAGAGAAAGTGTTTTAAATATTTTAGGTAATGCTGTATTTCATCACGAAGATAATCGTTAAACGGTAGATATCGTCCAATGGTGCCCGAATAACGCTGCTCTTTATCTGCAACAGCCATCAATTGATTGTCGAGGTCAATATAATCTAGATTGGGCGGGAAGGACTCACTTGGTCGTGCTGACGTTATCAGCATGCAAATATGCCATAGCCAGATTGAATAATATTTTAAAGTCTCAAAAGGATTCGGATGTTCCCTCACTCGTTGGTCAAGCTGGTGAAAAAATGATTTAACAAATGGTAGATTAGGTGTCTGCTGACTACCAAAAGAATGCGGGTTACTGAATTCTTCAAGATATTCAGTTTCCAGCTGAGGAACAGTCAAAGTTAGAATTTGAGTATAAATATTAATAATATCCACGATTTGTGTTGAAGAGTAATGGCATGGAATATAGTGCTGAACACTTTCTCCATTAAGCAATTTGCTTTCCAGTTCATACTCAAGTTCATTCAATGCAATATCACTGAGTAAGCGCGGAAGATTTTGTGTTGTTAACTGGAAGGTCAGCCCTTTATTAATTTTTTGTAAATACTCCTGTATCTTGGAATCAATCTCAACACCATCCATTTTTTTCAACTGACTTAGATTTTCCAGATAATATTGAGGCAGAGGAATCGTAAAAGAATTCACGGTATTCAACCGATGTTTTCTTAAAACAAAATCCTTGAATTTAGAGACTTCAAAGCTTTGCTTAAAGAAACATTTTTGGGGTTGCAGTGATACTTCTTTGTTTTTTGTACTGACTCGTAAATTTTTTTGAAATACCGGCAGATCTTTATAATGAGTAAGACTGAGGACTGAAAATAAAAGCAGGGTATGAATTGGAGAATTTTCTGCCTGTTCTAATAAAATTTGCATAATGTACTGTGCGGTAGGCAAATCGAAGACCCGAGGATTCGGCTTGCTCATTAGCTCATTCTTGTTTTGATGCAGAATTTGATTTTTGAGATTATTGATCTGAGCTGTGATAGAACATTGCTCTAGTGAGTTAAATTCAAAATTATGATCTTCAACTTTTTCTATAGTTTTATCTTCGCGTGGTTGTTTAGCTGTACCTTGTTCAAAATGAGTCTGATACGTTTGTTCATCATCGAGAGATATTCTTGATATCTTTTGAACATCAGTTTGAGGAGCTTCTTTGGCACCTGAACTGCTTTGGCGATTTCGTTTTAAACGTTCAGACTGAGTAAAGACATATTGATAGATGACACGTAGATTTGCCAGCTGGCCAATTTGTTTTTCATCTAAATTTGGTGTGGAGCGGTTAAGTAACTCTCTATTCTCTGTTTCAGCTTTATTTAAAAACTTAAGAAGATCCTCCAACTCAATAGGGAGAGGTGGTAATAAGTTATAAAGCCAATGGTATTCCTGTTTTTTGCTGGCTAAACGAAAACGTCTACAGAGGTTAGCTACAGTGGCTGCATGTTCTTTGCTATCAAGCAATTCAATACATCGAGTATTAAAAATGGCCCATTTCAGGGCATTAGCTTGATATGCTGAAGGCGTATTAATGACTGCAATAAGATAATGAACGAGAGGATATTCACTGATTGATTGTTCTACAAGTTTTTGATTTATAATATTGTTAAGTTCAATAATTTTAGTAGGTTTAATGAACTCATTGAGTTTGATAGAATCCTGATAATTTTCCAGCTTTGCTTCTGCTAGTGTTTGATAGAATTCTCGAAACGGCTCAAGCTTTAATTCTTGAGTATCTTCTAAGTAACTATATCCGTTCATGATGATATTCCAGCCAGAATTTTTTCTAATGAAAGTGGACCAGCATAATTTGAAATAGGACTTACTGGACTTTTGGATTTAGACAGCCCTGATAATTCTCGTAGATGATTGATAGTTAGAACTTCCTGACCGAAAACTTCCTGAAGATGTGCGGCTAAGTATTGTTCATTTAGCCAATGTGCGATGATATCTAAGCCATGAATTGAGTGATGTAATCCGGAACATAGTAATGCCTTTACTTCGCTTAAAGCCATGATAGTGAATTCGTAGGAATTATTTTTTTCATAAGCTCTAAACGTAAATTCAGTTTTATACTTATTGTAAAAATAAGCATAGATCCAGCTGAAATGACTACTAAAAAAATAGTGATCAGCTTTGTCTGTTGTCAGAAGAGGAATTTCGATATTCTGTTTAAAAGTTAAATTCAAGTGATAGTTTTGCTGTTTCTCATTAAGCTGAAAAAATAGAGCAATCCAGATTTGGTAGGCATGCATACATTTTGGATAACACATTAATTGTAAGTTTTTTGAAGATACACGATGACTTTTAATAGCTTTTTTTTTATAGACATATGCTGATGTCTCCCCATATTTATGCCAAGTGGCTGAAAAATAAGCTATAATATTCACGTATTTTTTATAGGAGAGTCAAGGGTTGCGCACCCTATATTGTGTTATTAAATTGTAAATTTCACTATATATAGTGTTTTTAATCTTTTTAGGGCTTTGTTGCACAAACCTATCTGTAAAGGCTTTTTCAGCGATATAATTTTCAAATGAAGAAGCCTACACACAAAATCTACCGCACAACCAATTGGCCCGCATATAACCGAGCACTCATGAGTCGCGGAAATATTGCCATTTGGTTTGATCCTGCTACGCAATGGTATGCGCCATCAAAAGGCAAACAAGGGCGAAATCAAATCTACTCCGACGCAGCTATCCAATGCTGCTTAATGATTAAATCCTTATTCCGTCTGTCTTTACGTATGGTTACTGGCTTTGTGCAAAGTCTGATTAAACTTTGCGGATGAGCAGCCCCGAATATCAGTGATATTCTTACACCACGCTTTGTAGAAGACAAAAGCATATTGATATTGTAATCAGCTACCAAAAAAGTAGCGATGGGCTGCATCTACTCATGGACTCTACAGGGATGAAGTTTCTAGGTGAGGGCGAATGGAAACGCAAGAAACATGGACCTGAATATCGTCGCCAATGGCGTAAACTACATATTGGTATAGATGCCAAAACCCTACAAATACGCGCTATTCAGCTCACAACCAATAATGTCAGTGATTCACAGGTGCTTGGTGATTTACTTAATCAGATTCCACAAGATGAGCGGATTGATTCTGTTTATACCGATGGAGCTTATGACACCAAGCAATGCCGTCAGGTCATTGCAGATCGGCAAGCGCATGCGGTGATTCCACCTAGAAAAAATGCGAAACCATGGAAAGATACAAAGAGTAGCTCGCTAGAGCGAAACGAATGACTTCGAACAGTTACACGTTTAGGCAGGACACTCTGGAAAAAATGGTCAGGCTATCATCGGCGAAGTTTGGTTGAAACTAAGATGCATTGCATCAAATTATTAGGAGATAAGCTCAGTGCAAGGAGTTTTGATAGCCAAGTGAATGAGATCCATGCACGTGTAGCCGTCCTTAACAGATTTACGGAATTAGGTCGACCACTTACCCAAGTTACGCCTTAAATTTGGCTCAATTAGGGGCGCTTTGCATTTCAAATCTTTGTGCAACAAAGCCACCTTAATAACGGATTTGTTTAACGCCAGCATACTTTTTGAAACACCACCCAACTTGGGGTGGTGTTTCAAAAAGTATACTGAAAAAAACAATATGGCTTTTGATAAAATAGAGGTATGAAAATAACGCTACAAATCAAATGTCCTACCTGTCTAAGTAACAATATAAAGAGAAATGGCATCAAAGTAGATGGGAAACAAAACCATCAATGCAAAGATTGCAAACGTCAGTTTATTGGTGATCATGCATTAAGCTATCAAGGATGTAACTCAGGTATTACCGGCAAGATATTACATTTAATGGTCAGAGGAAGCGGTGTAAGAGATATTGCTGAAGTCGAGCGTATCAGCATTGGCAAGGTATTACGAACCTTAAGTGAATCGATCTATCAGATTCAGCCTAAACAAAGCCACTACGAATGTCTTGAAGTCGATGAACTTTGGACTTTTGTAGGGAATAAGAAAAATAAACAATGGCTTATTTATGCCTACCATCGAGAATCTGGAGAAATTGTTGCTTATGTTTGGGGTAAGCGGGATTTAGCAACGGTTCAACGTCTTAAAGCTAGACTTAAAAAGCTTGGGGTTCAATATGCTCGAATTGCGAGTGATCATTGGGATAGTTTTATTACAGCATTTCAATGTTGCAAGCAAGTGATCGGTAAGTTTTTTACCGTCGGTATTGAAGGTAACAATTGTAGAATTCGTCATCGAATCAGGCGTGGATTTAGGAGAAGTTGCAACTTTTCTAAAAAGCTCGAAAATCATTTTAAAGCCTTTGATTTGACTTTCTTTTACCTTAATAACGGATTTGTTTAACGCCAGCATACTTTTTGAGACACCACCAGCAATTTTAATTAAGAAATGCGAAATAAAGCACGCAATTGTATATGAGCTGTAACATTAGATCTCTTTCATAAATCAAAAAACGACCTTCTTTTTGGTTAATATTTGCACTCCGGATTTCTTGGCATTCGTGCATAATCTGCGGATGAAATACATCGATTCAAACAAGCTTTCTGATCCTCAGTTCAAGCGATACACAGGCATCTCATGGTCAACTTTCTATTTGATGGTTGAGCAATTGCAGAAGCATGTCTCTGCCAAAGGCAGACCGCCCAAGTTAAGCCTGGAGGATCAGGTTCTGCTCTGTCTGAGCTATTGGCGGGAATACCGAACCTTATTTCACGTTGCGACGAGTTACGGGGTTTCAGAGCCCACAGCCTCAAGAATTGTCCGTCATGTTGAAGACTGCCTGATTCGGTCCAATCTGTTTAATTTACCCAAAGATTTACCCGAGGGCGAAGGCATCGACTGGAATGTTGTGATCGTGGATGCCACGGAAATTCCAATCCAAAGACCTAAAAAAACAGAAGAAAAGCTATAGCGGCAAGAAAAAGACCTATACCTTTAAAGTACAGGCCATGATTCACTACAAAACTCAGCAAATTATGAGTTTATGTACCAGTCGCGGTGCAGTGCATGATTTCGAGTTGTTCAAACGCAATTTAAACCAGATTCCTTTTGGGGCTTTTATCCTTGCAGATAAAGGCTATCAGGGGATTTATGTGTTGTATCCGAATAGCCTGTTGCCATTAAAAGCCAAAAGACACTGTAAATTGGATCCTGAATTGAAAATCTATAATCAAGAAATCAATAAAAGAAGAATCGGAATTGAGCATGTATTTGGCAGCCTGAAAACCTTCAAAATTCTTGCTGAGCGTTATCGAAATAGAGGTAAAAGGCTTGGTTTGAGATTCAATTTAATCGCTGGAATCTACAACTTGGAGCTGAGTAAAAAATGATTTATGAAAGACATCTATTAATATTGTATATTAATTAACTAATCTAGGATGGTTTTTTGTCTGCGCTAAATAAATTTGGTCATGTAAAGCATAAATAATTGATATGGCTAAACTTTCAAATTGAGGTAAAGTTATAAATGAATACATCGGTAAAAATAATCTCTGTGGATGGTGATGTTTGGCGTTTTTCAAAGACAAATAAAAAAATAATTCTAAAAAAGGGGGCAAAGCTTCAGGTGAAAGATGTATTGCATCTTTCAGAAGAAAGTAGTGTCGTGTTGCAGCTTTCAAATGGCCGAGTTGTTGAAATTCATGGTAAAGATTTAATCAATAATGACGGCAATTTTAGCCTCAATTCTTTGCTAGGTGAACCAAACTCGGATCTAGATAAAATTGTAAATTTTGCAAAATCATTTCAGCAAATGAATGATACAGAACAACAAAATGATGTTGTTCGTTTGGATGATGGTCGAGTATTTAAAAAAGAAGGTAAAGATTATGTTGAAATTGCGGGAGAGTCCTTTGATGGCGATCCTGATGTAACTCAAGGTGGTCATCGTTTTGTTCAACTTACTCGTGTGGGCGAAACATCTGTCGCCGATGGCATCAAACCTTTAATGTTGAACCGAGTGGTAGATAATATTCCGCCTTTAGGAATTGAGTACCCAATATTATCTTCAGTTATCAAACCATTTGAGCATGGTTTGGGTGGTGGTAGTTGGACACCTTTGTCTCCATTTGCACCTACACCAAACACGCCACCTGTCGCAAGCGATGACACGTACAACACCGCATTCAACACGCCAGTGGCACTCAACCCATTGGCAAATGACAGCGATGCAGATGGCAACCCATTGACCATCACCGCGATCAATGGTGTGACCTTGACCCCGGGCACCGCCCAACAAATCAACACCCCGAACGGTGTGGTGAACATTGATGCCCAAGGCACCATTACCTTCACCCCGAACAATGGCTTTACTGGACAAGAAAGCTTCAACTACAGCATCAGCGATGGCCAAGGTGGCAGCTCAACAGCAACAGAAACCATCAACGTTGCAGCAGCACCAAACACACCACCTGTTGCAAGCGATGACACGTACAACACCGCATACAACACGCCAGTAACCTTAACTCCATTGGCGAATGACAGCGATGCAGACGGTGGCACCCTGACCATCACCGCGATCAATGGCGTAACCTTGACCCCAGGCACCGCCCAACAAATCAACACCCCGAACGGTGTGGTAAACATTGATGCCCAAGGCACCATTACCTTCACACCGAACGCAGGCTTTAGCGGTCAAGAGACCTTTAACTACAGCATCAGCGATGGCCAAGGTGGCAGCTCAACAGCGACTGGAACCATCAACGTTTCAGCAGCACCAAACACACCACCTGTTGCAAGCGATGACACGTACAACACCGCATTCAACACGCCAGTGACCTTAAACCCATTGGCAAATGATACCGATGCAGATGGCAACCCATTGACCATCACCGCGATCAATGGCGTGACCTTGACCCCGGGCACCGCACAACAAATCAACACCCCGAACGGTGTGGTAAACATTGATGCCCAAGGCACCATTACCTTCACCCCGAACACAGGCTTTAGCGGTCAAGAAAGCTTTAACTACAGCATCAGCGATGGCCAAGGTGGTACGTCGACGGCGAATCAGATCATCAGTATTGCGCCAGTGGCGAATGACGACACAGCGACGGTGGACGAAGGTGATACGGTGGTGATTGCGGTCAAAGGCAACGATACGGATGCCGAAGACGGAACCCCATCAGGTGTGGTGACCATCGTGGGTGGACCAGCCAATGGTACCGTGACGGTGAATGCCAATGGCACCGTGAGCTATGTGCATAATGGTTCAGAAACCACCTCGGACAGCTTCACCTATACCGTGACCGACAGCAATGGTGTCGTGTCCAATACAGCGACAGTCAACATCACCGTCAATCCAGTCAATGATGCGCCAGTGGCGAATGACGACACAGCGACGGTGGACGAAGGTGACACCGTGGTGATAGCGGTCAAGGGCAACGACACCGATGCCGAAGACGGTACGCCAGCAGGTGTGGTGACCATCGTGGGCGCACCAGCCAACGGTACCGTGACGGTGAATGCCAATGGCACCGTGAGCTATGTACATGATGGTTCAGAAACCACCTCGGACAGCTTCACCTATACCGTGACCGACAGCAATGGTGTCGTGTCCAATACAGCGACCGTGAATATCACCGTCAATCCAGTCAATGATGCGCCAGTTGCCTTGAATGACACAGCGACGGTGGACGAAGGTGATACGGTGGTGATAGCGGTCAAGGGCAACGACACCGATGCCGAAGACGGTACGCCATCAGGTGTGGTGACCATCGTGGGCGCACCAGCCAACGGTACAGTGACGGTGAATGCCAATGGCACCGTGAGCTATGTGCATAATGGTTCAGAAACCACCTCGGACAGCTTCACCTATACCGTGACCGACAGCAATGGTGTCGTGTCCAATACAGCGACAGTCAACATCAACGTGACCCTGAATGAACAGGATGTGAATGAAGCGCCGGTGTTTGAAGACCCGGCGAATCCAGGCACGCCAGTTGCGTCGTACAGCTTTGACTATAATGAAAACAGTGCCTCTGGCACGGTGTTAGGTCAGGTTGCAGCCGCCGATCCAGAAGCAGGCACAGTGACGTACAGCATCACAGGCGGAAACACAGATGGCTGGTATGCGATTAATGCAAATACAGGTGAAATCACCCTGACCGCAGCAGGAGCTGCGTCTGCGGCGAATGACTATGAAAATGGCTTGCCAGCGCATAGCATCACCGTGACCGCGACCGATGCGAGCAACAACGCGACCAACATCAACGTGACGCTGAACGAGCAGGATGTAAATGACAACGCGCCAGTGTTTGAAGATCCAAACAATCCAGGCACGCCAGTTGCGTCTTATACATTTAACTATGACGAGAACAGCAGCGATGCCTATGTGATCGGCACGGTTAAGGCGACTGATGCCGATGCTGGCACCACGCTGAGCTACAGCATCAGCAGTGGCAACGGCAATGGCTGGTTCGAGATCGACGCCAGCACGGGTGAGATCAGCCTGACCGCAGCGGGAGTGGCTGCTGCGGCCAATGACTTCGAGACCCTGGCGAACATCCACAACCTGGTGGTGACAGCAACTGATGGCACCAACAGCAGCAACATCAACGTGACGCTGAACGAGCAGGATGTAAATGACAACGCGCCAGTGTTTGAAGATCCAAACAATCCAGGCACGCCAGTTGCGTCTTATACATTTAACTATGACGAGAACAGCAGCGATGCCTATGTGATCGGCACGGTTAAGGCGACTGATGCCGATGCTGGCACCACGCTGAGCTACAGCATCAGCAGTGGCAACGGCAATGGCTGGTTCGAGATCGACGCCAGCACGGGTGAGATCAGCCTGACCGCAGCGGGAGTGGCTGCTGCGGCCAATGACTTCGAGACCCTGGCGAACATCCACAACCTGGTGGTGACAGCAACTGATGGCACCAACAGCAGCAACATCAACGTGACGCTGAACGAGCAGGATGTAAATGACAACGCGCCAGTGTTTGAAGATCCAAACAATCCAGGCACGCCAGTTGCGTCTTATACATTTAACTATGACGAGAACAGCAGCGATGCCTATGTGATCGGCACGGTTAAGGCGACTGATGCCGATGCTGGCACCACGCTGAGCTACAGCATCAGCAGTGGCAACGGCAATGGCTGGTTCGAGATCGACGCCAGCACGGGTGAGATCAGCCTGACCGCAGCGGGAGTGGCTGCTGCGGCCAATGACTTCGAGACCCTGGCGAACATCCACAACCTGGTGGTGACAGCAACTGATGGCACCAACAGCAGCAACATCAACGTGACGCTGAACGAGCAGGATGTAAATGACAACGCGCCAGTGTTTGAAGATCCAAACAATCCAGGCACGCCAGTTGCGTCTTATACATTTAACTATGACGAGAACAGCAGCGATGCCTATGTGATCGGCACGGTTAAGGCGACTGATGCCGATGCTGGCACCACGCTGAGCTACAGCATCAGCAGTGGCAACGGCAATGGCTGGTTCGAGATCGACGCCAGCACGGGTGAGATCAGCCTGACCGCAGCGGGAGTGGCTGCTGCGGCCAATGACTTCGAGACCCTGGCGAACATCCACAACCTGGTGGTGACAGCAACTGATGGCACCAACAGCAGCAACATCAACGTGACGCTGAACGAGCAGGATGTAAATGACAACGCGCCAGTGTTTGAAGATCCAAACAATCCAGGCACGCCAGTTGCGTCTTATACATTTAACTATGACGAGAACAGCAGCGATGCCTATGTGATCGGCACGGTTAAGGCGACTGATGCCGATGCTGGCACCACGCTGAGCTACAGCATCAGCAGTGGCAACGGCAATGGCTGGTTCGAGATCGACGCCAGCACGGGTGAGATCAGCCTGACCGCAGCGGGAGTGGCTGCTGCGGCCAATGACTTCGAGACCCTGGCGAACATCCACAACCTGGTGGTGACAGCAACTGATGGCACCAACAGCAGCAACATCAACGTGACGCTGAACGAGCAGGATGTAAATGACAACGCGCCAGTGTTTGAAGATCCAAACAATCCAGGCACGCCAGTTGCGTCTTATACATTTAACTATGACGAGAACAGCAGCGATGCCTATGTGATCGGCACGGTTAAGGCGACTGATGCCGATGCTGGCACCACGCTGAGCTACAGCATCAGCAGTGGCAACGGCAATGGCTGGTTCGAGATCGACGCCAGCACGGGTGAGATCAGCCTGACCGCAGCGGGAGTGGCTGCTGCGGCCAATGACTTCGAGACCCTGGCGAACATCCACAACCTGGTGGTGACAGCAACTGATGGCACCAACAGCAGCAACATCAACGTGACGCTGAACGAGCAGGATGTAAATGACAACGCGCCAGTGTTTGAAGATCCAAACAATCCAGGCACGCCAGTTGCGTCTTATACATTTAACTATGACGAGAACAGCAGCGATGCCTATGTGATCGGCACGGTTAAGGCGACTGATGCCGATGCTGGCACCACGCTGAGCTACAGCATCAGCAGTGGCAACGGCAATGGCTGGTTCGAGATCGACGCCAGCACGGGTGAGATCAGCCTGACCGCAGCGGGAGTGGCTGCTGCGGCCAATGACTTCGAGACCCTGGCGAACATCCACAACCTGGTGGTGACAGCAACTGATGGCACCAACAGCAGCAACATCAACGTGACGCTGAACGAGCAGGATGTAAATGACAACGCGCCAGTGTTTGAAGATCCAAACAATCCAGGCACGCCAGTTGCGTCTTATACATTTAACTATGACGAGAACAGCAGCGATGCCTATGTGATCGGCACGGTTAAGGCGACTGATGCCGATGCTGGCACCACGCTGAGCTACAGCATCAGCAGTGGCAACGGCAATGGCTGGTTCGAGATCGACGCCAGCACGGGTGAGATCAGCCTGACCGCAGCGGGAGTGGCTGCTGCGGCCAATGACTTCGAGACCCTGGCGAACATCCACAACCTGGTGGTGACAGCAACTGATGGCACCAACAGCAGCAACATCAACGTGACGCTGAACGAGCAGGATGTAAATGACAACGCGCCAGTGTTTGAAGATCCAAACAATCCAGGCACGCCAGTTGCGTCTTATACATTTAACTATGACGAGAACAGCAGCGATGCCTATGTGATCGGCACGGTTAAGGCGACTGATGCCGATGCTGGCACCACGCTGAGCTACAGCATCAGCAGTGGCAACGGCAATGGCTGGTTCGAGATCGACGCCAGCACGGGTGAGATCAGCCTGACCGCAGCGGGAGTGGCTGCTGCGGCCAATGACTTCGAGACCCTGGCGAACATCCACAACCTGGTGGTGACAGCAACTGATGGCACCAACAGCAGCAACATCAACGTGACGCTGAACGAGCAGGATGTAAATGACAACGCGCCAGTGTTTGAAGATCCAAACAATCCAGGCACGCCAGTTGCGTCTTATACATTTAACTATGACGAGAACAGCAGCGATGCCTATGTGATCGGCACGGTTAAGGCGACTGATGCCGATGCTGGCACCACGCTGAGCTACAGCATCAGCAGTGGCAACGGCAATGGCTGGTTCGAGATCGACGCCAGCACGGGTGAGATCAGCCTGACCGCAGCGGGAGTGGCTGCTGCGGCCAATGACTTCGAGACCCTGGCGAACATCCACAACCTGGTGGTGACAGCAACTGATGGCACCAACAGCAGCAACATCAACGTGACGCTGAACGAGCAGGATGTAAATGACAACGCGCCAGTGTTTGAAGATCCAAACAATCCAGGCACGCCAGTTGCGTCTTATACATTTAACTATGACGAGAACAGCAGCGATGCCTATGTGATCGGCACGGTTAAGGCGACTGATGCCGATGCTGGCACCACGCTGAGCTACAGCATCAGCAGTGGCAACGGCAATGGCTGGTTCGAGATCGACGCCAGCACGGGTGAGATCAGCCTGACCGCAGCGGGAGTGGCTGCTGCGGCCAATGACTTCGAGACCCTGGCGAACATCCACAACCTGGTGGTGACAGCAACTGATGGCACCAACAGCAGCAACATCAACGTGACGCTGAACGAGCAGGATGTAAATGACAACGCGCCAGTGTTTGAAGATCCAAACAATCCAGGCACGCCAGTTGCGTCTTATACATTTAACTATGACGAGAACAGCAGCGATGCCTATGTGATCGGCACGGTTAAGGCGACTGATGCCGATGCTGGCACCACGCTGAGCTACAGCATCAGCAGTGGCAACGGCAATGGCTGGTTCGAGATCGACGCCAGCACGGGTGAGATCAGCCTGACCGCAGCGGGAGTGGCTGCTGCGGCCAATGACTTCGAGACCCTGGCGAACATCCACAACCTGGTGGTGACAGCAACTGATGGCACCAACAGCAGCAACATCAACGTGACGCTGAACGAGCAGGATGTAAATGACAACGCGCCAGTGTTTGAAGATCCAAACAATCCAGGCACGCCAGTTGCGTCTTATACATTTAACTATGACGAGAACAGCAGCGATGCCTATGTGATCGGCACGGTTAAGGCGACTGATGCCGATGCTGGCACCACGCTGAGCTACAGCATCAGCAGTGGCAACGGCAATGGCTGGTTCGAGATCGACGCCAGCACGGGTGAGATCAGCCTGACCGCAGCGGGAGTGGCTGCTGCGGCCAATGACTTCGAGACCCTGGCGAACATCCACAACCTGGTGGTGACAGCAACTGATGGCACCAACAGCAGCAACATCAACGTGACGCTGAACGAGCAGGATGTAAATGACAACGCGCCAGTGTTTGAAGATCCAAACAATCCAGGCACGCCAGTTGCGTCTTATACATTTAACTATGACGAGAACAGCAGCGATGCCTATGTGATCGGCACGGTTAAGGCGACTGATGCCGATGCTGGCACCACGCTGAGCTACAGCATCAGCAGTGGCAACGGCAATGGCTGGTTCGAGATCGACGCCAGCACGGGTGAGATCAGCCTGACCGCAGCGGGAGTGGCTGCTGCGGCCAATGACTTCGAGACCCTGGCGAACATCCACAACCTGGTGGTGACAGCAACTGATGGCACCAACAGCAGCAACATCAACGTGACGCTGAACGAGCAGGATGTAAATGACAACGCGCCAGTGTTTGAAGATCCAAACAATCCAGGCACGCCAGTTGCGTCTTATACATTTAACTATGACGAGAACAGCAGCGATGCCTATGTGATCGGCACGGTTAAGGCGACTGATGCCGATGCTGGCACCACGCTGAGCTACAGCATCAGCAGTGGCAACGGCAATGGCTGGTTCGAGATCGACGCCAGCACGGGTGAGATCAGCCTGACCGCAGCGGGAGTGGCTGCTGCGGCCAATGACTTCGAGACCCTGGCGAACATCCACAACCTGGTGGTGACAGCAACTGATGGCACCAACAGCAGCAACATCAACGTGACGCTGAACGAGCAGGATGTAAATGACAACGCGCCAGTGTTTGAAGATCCAAACAATCCAGGCACGCCAGTTGCGTCTTATACATTTAACTATGACGAGAACAGCAGCGATGCCTATGTGATCGGCACGGTTAAGGCGACTGATGCCGATGCTGGCACCACGCTGAGCTACAGCATCAGCAGTGGCAACGGCAATGGCTGGTTCGAGATCGACGCCAGCACGGGTGAGATCAGCCTGACCGCAGCGGGAGTGGCTGCTGCGGCCAATGACTTCGAGACCCTGGCGAACATCCACAACCTGGTGGTGACAGCAACTGATGGCACCAACAGCAGCAACATCAACGTGACGCTGAACGAGCAGGATGTAAATGACAACGCGCCAGTGTTTGAAGATCCAAACAATCCAGGCACGCCAGTTGCGTCTTATACATTTAACTATGACGAGAACAGCAGCGATGCCTATGTGATCGGCACGGTTAAGGCGACTGATGCCGATGCTGGCACCACGCTGAGCTACAGCATCAGCAGTGGCAACGGCAATGGCTGGTTCGAGATCGACGCCAGCACGGGTGAGATCAGCCTGACCGCAGCGGGAGTGGCTGCTGCGGCCAATGACTTCGAGACCCTGGCGAACATCCACAACCTGGTGGTGACAGCAACTGATGGCACCAACAGCAGCAACATCAACGTGACGCTGAACGAGCAGGATGTAAATGACAACGCGCCAGTGTTTGAAGATCCAAACAATCCAGGCACGCCAGTTGCGTCTTATACATTTAACTATGACGAGAACAGCAGCGATGCCTATGTGATCGGCACGGTTAAGGCGACTGATGCCGATGCTGGCACCACGCTGAGCTACAGCATCAGCAGTGGCAACGGCAATGGCTGGTTCGAGATCGACGCCAGCACGGGTGAGATCAGCCTGACCGCAGCGGGAGTGGCTGCTGCGGCCAATGACTTCGAGACCCTGGCGAACATCCACAACCTGGTGGTGACAGCAACTGATGGCACCAACAGCAGCAACATCAACGTGACGCTGAACGAGCAGGATGTAAATGACAACGCGCCAGTGTTTGAAGATCCAAACAATCCAGGCACGCCAGTTGCGTCTTATACATTTAACTATGACGAGAACAGCAGCGATGCCTATGTGATCGGCACGGTTAAGGCGACTGATGCCGATGCTGGCACCACGCTGAGCTACAGCATCAGCAGTGGCAACGGCAATGGCTGGTTCGAGATCGACGCCAGCACGGGTGAGATCAGCCTGACCGCAGCGGGAGTGGCTGCTGCGGCCAATGACTTCGAGACCCTGGCGAACATCCACAACCTGGTGGTGACAGCAACTGATGGCACCAACAGCAGCAACATCAACGTGACGCTGAACGAGCAGGATGTAAATGACAACGCGCCAGTGTTTGAAGATCCAAACAATCCAGGCACGCCAGTTGCGTCTTATACATTTAACTATGACGAGAACAGCAGCGATGCCTATGTGATCGGCACGGTTAAGGCGACTGATGCCGATGCTGGCACCACGCTGAGCTACAGCATCAGCAGTGGCAACGGCAATGGCTGGTTCGAGATCGACGCCAGCACGGGTGAGATCAGCCTGACCGCAGCGGGAGTGGCTGCTGCGGCCAATGACTTCGAGACCCTGGCGAACATCCACAACCTGGTGGTGACAGCAACTGATGGCACCAACAGCAGCAACATCAACGTGACGCTGAACGAGCAGGATGTAAATGACAACGCGCCAGTGTTTGAAGATCCAAACAATCCAGGCACGCCAGTTGCGTCTTATACATTTAACTATGACGAGAACAGCAGCGATGCCTATGTGATCGGCACGGTTAAGGCGACTGATGCCGATGCTGGCACCACGCTGAGCTACAGCATCAGCAGTGGCAACGGCAATGGCTGGTTCGAGATCGACGCCAGCACGGGTGAGATCAGCCTGACCGCAGCGGGAGTGGCTGCTGCGGCCAATGACTTCGAGACCCTGGCGAACATCCACAACCTGGTGGTGACAGCAACTGATGGCACCAACAGCAGCAACATCAACGTGACGCTGAACGAGCAGGATGTAAATGACAACGCGCCAGTGTTTGAAGATCCAAACAATCCAGGCACGCCAGTTGCGTCTTATACATTTAACTATGACGAGAACAGCAGCGATGCCTATGTGATCGGCACGGTTAAGGCGACTGATGCCGATGCTGGCACCACGCTGAGCTACAGCATCAGCAGTGGCAACGGCAATGGCTGGTTCGAGATCGACGCCAGCACGGGTGAGATCAGCCTGACCGCAGCGGGAGTGGCTGCTGCGGCCAATGACTTCGAGACCCTGGCGAACATCCACAACCTGGTGGTGACAGCAACTGATGGCACCAACAGCAGCAACATCAACGTGACGCTGAACGAGCAGGATGTAAATGACAACGCGCCAGTGTTTGAAGATCCAAACAATCCAGGCACGCCAGTTGCGTCTTATACATTTAACTATGACGAGAACAGCAGCGATGCCTATGTGATCGGCACGGTTAAGGCGACTGATGCCGATGCTGGCACCACGCTGAGCTACAGCATCAGCAGTGGCAACGGCAATGGCTGGTTCGAGATCGACGCCAGCACGGGTGAGATCAGCCTGACCGCAGCGGGAGTGGCTGCTGCGGCCAATGACTTCGAGACCCTGGCGAACATCCACAACCTGGTGGTGACAGCAACTGATGGCACCAACAGCAGCAACATCAACGTGACGCTGAACGAGCAGGATGTAAATGACAACGCGCCAGTGTTTGAAGATCCAAACAATCCAGGCACGCCAGTTGCGTCTTATACATTTAACTATGACGAGAACAGCAGCGATGCCTATGTGATCGGCACGGTTAAGGCGACTGATGCCGATGCTGGCACCACGCTGAGCTACAGCATCAGCAGTGGCAACGGCAATGGCTGGTTCGAGATCGACGCCAGCACGGGTGAGATCAGCCTGACCGCAGCGGGAGTGGCTGCTGCGGCCAATGACTTCGAGACCCTGGCGAACATCCACAACCTGGTGGTGACAGCAACTGATGGCACCAACAGCAGCAACATCAACGTGACGCTGAACGAGCAGGATGTAAATGACAACGCGCCAGTGTTTGAAGATCCAAACAATCCAGGCACGCCAGTTGCGTCTTATACATTTAACTATGACGAGAACAGCAGCGATGCCTATGTGATCGGCACGGTTAAGGCGACTGATGCCGATGCTGGCACCACGCTGAGCTACAGCATCAGCAGTGGCAACGGCAATGGCTGGTTCGAGATCGACGCCAGCACGGGTGAGATCAGCCTGACCGCAGCGGGAGTGGCTGCTGCGGCCAATGACTTCGAGACCCTGGCGAACATCCACAACCTGGTGGTGACAGCAACTGATGGCACCAACAGCAGCAACATCAACGTGACGCTGAACGAGCAGGATGTAAATGACAACGCGCCAGTGTTTGAAGATCCAAACAATCCAGGCACGCCAGTTGCGTCTTATACATTTAACTATGACGAGAACAGCAGCGATGCCTATGTGATCGGCACGGTTAAGGCGACTGATGCCGATGCTGGCACCACGCTGAGCTACAGCATCAGCAGTGGCAACGGCAATGGCTGGTTCGAGATCGACGCCAGCACGGGTGAGATCAGCCTGACCGCAGCGGGAGTGGCTGCTGCGGCCAATGACTTCGAGACCCTGGCGAACATCCACAACCTGGTGGTGACAGCAACTGATGGCACCAACAGCAGCAACATCAACGTGACGCTGAACGAGCAGGATGTAAATGACAACGCGCCAGTGTTTGAAGATCCAAACAATCCAGGCACGCCAGTTGCGTCTTATACATTTAACTATGACGAGAACAGCAGCGATGCCTATGTGATCGGCACGGTTAAGGCGACTGATGCCGATGCTGGCACCACGCTGAGCTACAGCATCAGCAGTGGCAACGGCAATGGCTGGTTCGAGATCGACGCCAGCACGGGTGAGATCAGCCTGACCGCAGCGGGAGTGGCTGCTGCGGCCAATGACTTCGAGACCCTGGCGAACATCCACAACCTGGTGGTGACAGCAACTGATGGCACCAACAGCAGCAACATCAACGTGACGCTGAACGAGCAGGATGTAAATGACAACGCGCCAGTGTTTGAAGATCCAAACAATCCAGGCACGCCAGTTGCGTCTTATACATTTAACTATGACGAGAACAGCAGCGATGCCTATGTGATCGGCACGGTTAAGGCGACTGATGCCGATGCTGGCACCACGCTGAGCTACAGCATCAGCAGTGGCAACGGCAATGGCTGGTTCGAGATCGACGCCAGCACGGGTGAGATCAGCCTGACCGCAGCGGGAGTGGCTGCTGCGGCCAATGACTTCGAGACCCTGGCGAACATCCACAACCTGGTGGTGACAGCAACTGATGGCACCAACAGCAGCAACATCAACGTGACGCTGAACGAGCAGGATGTAAATGACAACGCGCCAGTGTTTGAAGATCCAAACAATCCAGGCACGCCAGTTGCGTCTTATACATTTAACTATGACGAGAACAGCAGCGATGCCTATGTGATCGGCACGGTTAAGGCGACTGATGCCGATGCTGGCACCACGCTGAGCTACAGCATCAGCAGTGGCAACGGCAATGGCTGGTTCGAGATCGACGCCAGCACGGGTGAGATCAGCCTGACCGCAGCGGGAGTGGCTGCTGCGGCCAATGACTTCGAGACCCTGGCGAACATCCACAACCTGGTGGTGACAGCAACTGATGGCACCAACAGCAGCAACATCAACGTGACGCTGAACGAGCAGGATGTAAATGACAACGCGCCAGTGTTTGAAGATCCAAACAATCCAGGCACGCCAGTTGCGTCTTATACATTTAACTATGACGAGAACAGCAGCGATGCCTATGTGATCGGCACGGTTAAGGCGACTGATGCCGATGCTGGCACCACGCTGAGCTACAGCATCAGCAGTGGCAACGGCAATGGCTGGTTCGAGATCGACGCCAGCACGGGTGAGATCAGCCTGACCGCAGCGGGAGTGGCTGCTGCGGCCAATGACTTCGAGACCCTGGCGAACATCCACAACCTGGTGGTGACAGCAACTGATGGCACCAACAGCAGCAACATCAACGTGACGCTGAACGAGCAGGATGTAAATGACAACGCGCCAGTGTTTGAAGATCCAAACAATCCAGGCACGCCAGTTGCGTCTTATACATTTAACTATGACGAGAACAGCAGCGATGCCTATGTGATCGGCACGGTTAAGGCGACTGATGCCGATGCTGGCACCACGCTGAGCTACAGCATCAGCAGTGGCAACGGCAATGGCTGGTTCGAGATCGACGCCAGCACGGGTGAGATCAGCCTGACCGCAGCGGGAGTGGCTGCTGCGGCCAATGACTTCGAGACCCTGGCGAACATCCACAACCTGGTGGTGACAGCAACTGATGGCACCAACAGCAGCAACATCAACGTGACGCTGAACGAGCAGGATGTAAATGACAACGCGCCAGTGTTTGAAGATCCAAACAATCCAGGCACGCCAGTTGCGTCTTATACATTTAACTATGACGAGAACAGCAGCGATGCCTATGTGATCGGCACGGTTAAGGCGACTGATGCCGATGCTGGCACCACGCTGAGCTACAGCATCAGCAGTGGCAACGGCAATGGCTGGTTCGAGATCGACGCCAGCACGGGTGAGATCAGCCTGACCGCAGCGGGAGTGGCTGCTGCGGCCAATGACTTCGAGACCCTGGCGAACATCCACAACCTGGTGGTGACAGCAACTGATGGCACCAACAGCAGCAACATCAACGTGACGCTGAACGAGCAGGATGTAAATGACAACGCGCCAGTGTTTGAAGATCCAAACAATCCAGGCACGCCAGTTGCGTCTTATACATTTAACTATGACGAGAACAGCAGCGATGCCTATGTGATCGGCACGGTTAAGGCGACTGATGCCGATGCTGGCACCACGCTGAGCTACAGCATCAGCAGTGGCAACGGCAATGGCTGGTTCGAGATCGACGCCAGCACGGGTGAGATCAGCCTGACCGCAGCGGGAGTGGCTGCTGCGGCCAATGACTTCGAGACCCTGGCGAACATCCACAACCTGGTGGTGACAGCAACTGATGGCACCAACAGCAGCAACATCAACGTGACGCTGAACGAGCAGGATGTAAATGACAACGCGCCAGTGTTTGAAGATCCAAACAATCCAGGCACGCCAGTTGCGTCTTATACATTTAACTATGACGAGAACAGCAGCGATGCCTATGTGATCGGCACGGTTAAGGCGACTGATGCCGATGCTGGCACCACGCTGAGCTACAGCATCAGCAGTGGCAACGGCAATGGCTGGTTCGAGATCGACGCCAGCACGGGTGAGATCAGCCTGACCGCAGCGGGAGTGGCTGCTGCGGCCAATGACTTCGAGACCCTGGCGAACATCCACAACCTGGTGGTGACAGCAACTGATGGCACCAACAGCAGCAACATCAACGTGACGCTGAACGAGCAGGATGTAAATGACAACGCGCCAGTGTTTGAAGATCCAAACAATCCAGGCACGCCAGTTGCGTCTTATACATTTAACTATGACGAGAACAGCAGCGATGCCTATGTGATCGGCACGGTTAAGGCGACTGATGCCGATGCTGGCACCACGCTGAGCTACAGCATCAGCAGTGGCAACGGCAATGGCTGGTTCGAGATCGACGCCAGCACGGGTGAGATCAGCCTGACCGCAGCGGGAGTGGCTGCTGCGGCCAATGACTTCGAGACCCTGGCGAACATCCACAACCTGGTGGTGACAGCAACTGATGGCACCAACAGCAGCAACATCAACGTGACGCTGAACGAGCAGGATGTAAATGACAACGCGCCAGTGTTTGAAGATCCAAACAATCCAGGCACGCCAGTTGCGTCTTATACATTTAACTATGACGAGAACAGCAGCGATGCCTATGTGATCGGCACGGTTAAGGCGACTGATGCCGATGCTGGCACCACGCTGAGCTACAGCATCAGCAGTGGCAACGGCAATGGCTGGTTCGAGATCGACGCCAGCACGGGTGAGATCAGCCTGACCGCAGCGGGAGTGGCTGCTGCGGCCAATGACTTCGAGACCCTGGCGAACATCCACAACCTGGTGGTGACAGCAACTGATGGCACCAACAGCAGCAACATCAACGTGACGCTGAACGAGCAGGATGTAAATGACAACGCGCCAGTGTTTGAAGATCCAAACAATCCAGGCACGCCAGTTGCGTCTTATACATTTAACTATGACGAGAACAGCAGCGATGCCTATGTGATCGGCACGGTTAAGGCGACTGATGCCGATGCTGGCACCACGCTGAGCTACAGCATCAGCAGTGGCAACGGCAATGGCTGGTTCGAGATCGACGCCAGCACGGGTGAGATCAGCCTGACCGCAGCGGGAGTGGCTGCTGCGGCCAATGACTTCGAGACCCTGGCGAACATCCACAACCTGGTGGTGACAGCAACTGATGGCACCAACAGCAGCAACATCAACGTGACGCTGAACGAGCAGGATGTAAATGACAACGCGCCAGTGTTTGAAGATCCAAACAATCCAGGCACGCCAGTTGCGTCTTATACATTTAACTATGACGAGAACAGCAGCGATGCCTATGTGATCGGCACGGTTAAGGCGACTGATGCCGATGCTGGCACCACGCTGAGCTACAGCATCAGCAGTGGCAACGGCAATGGCTGGTTCGAGATCGACGCCAGCACGGGTGAGATCAGCCTGACCGCAGCGGGAGTGGCTGCTGCGGCCAATGACTTCGAGACCCTGGCGAACATCCACAACCTGGTGGTGACAGCAACTGATGGCACCAACAGCAGCAACATCAACGTGACGCTGAACGAGCAGGATGTAAATGACAACGCGCCAGTGTTTGAAGATCCAAACAATCCAGGCACGCCAGTTGCGTCTTATACATTTAACTATGACGAGAACAGCAGCGATGCCTATGTGATCGGCACGGTTAAGGCGACTGATGCCGATGCTGGCACCACGCTGAGCTACAGCATCAGCAGTGGCAACGGCAATGGCTGGTTCGAGATCGACGCCAGCACGGGTGAGATCAGCCTGACCGCAGCGGGAGTGGCTGCTGCGGCCAATGACTTCGAGACCCTGGCGAACATCCACAACCTGGTGGTGACAGCAACTGATGGCACCAACAGCAGCAACATCAACGTGACGCTGAACGAGCAGGATGTAAATGACAACGCGCCAGTGTTTGAAGATCCAAACAATCCAGGCACGCCAGTTGCGTCTTATACATTTAACTATGACGAGAACAGCAGCGATGCCTATGTGATCGGCACGGTTAAGGCGACTGATGCCGATGCTGGCACCACGCTGAGCTACAGCATCAGCAGTGGCAACGGCAATGGCTGGTTCGAGATCGACGCCAGCACGGGTGAGATCAGCCTGACCGCAGCGGGAGTGGCTGCTGCGGCCAATGACTTCGAGACCCTGGCGAACATCCACAACCTGGTGGTGACAGCAACTGATGGCACCAACAGCAGCAACATCAACGTGACGCTGAACGAGCAGGATGTAAATGACAACGCGCCAGTGTTTGAAGATCCAAACAATCCAGGCACGCCAGTTGCGTCTTATACATTTAACTATGACGAGAACAGCAGCGATGCCTATGTGATCGGCACGGTTAAGGCGACTGATGCCGATGCTGGCACCACGCTGAGCTACAGCATCAGCAGTGGCAACGGCAATGGCTGGTTCGAGATCGACGCCAGCACGGGTGAGATCAGCCTGACCGCAGCGGGAGTGGCTGCTGCGGCCAATGACTTCGAGACCCTGGCGAACATCCACAACCTGGTGGTGACAGCAACTGATGGCACCAACAGCAGCAACATCAACGTGACGCTGAACGAGCAGGATGTAAATGACAACGCGCCAGTGTTTGAAGATCCAAACAATCCAGGCACGCCAGTTGCGTCTTATACATTTAACTATGACGAGAACAGCAGCGATGCCTATGTGATCGGCACGGTTAAGGCGACTGATGCCGATGCTGGCACCACGCTGAGCTACAGCATCAGCAGTGGCAACGGCAATGGCTGGTTCGAGATCGACGCCAGCACGGGTGAGATCAGCCTGACCGCAGCGGGAGTGGCTGCTGCGGCCAATGACTTCGAGACCCTGGCGAACATCCACAACCTGGTGGTGACAGCAACTGATGGCACCAACAGCAGCAACATCAACGTGACGCTGAACGAGCAGGATGTAAATGACAACGCGCCAGTGTTTGAAGATCCAAACAATCCAGGCACGCCAGTTGCGTCTTATACATTTAACTATGACGAGAACAGCAGCGATGCCTATGTGATCGGCACGGTTAAGGCGACTGATGCCGATGCTGGCACCACGCTGAGCTACAGCATCAGCAGTGGCAACGGCAATGGCTGGTTCGAGATCGACGCCAGCACGGGTGAGATCAGCCTGACCGCAGCGGGAGTGGCTGCTGCGGCCAATGACTTCGAGACCCTGGCGAACATCCACAACCTGGTGGTGACAGCAACTGATGGCACCAACAGCAGCAACATCAACGTGACGCTGAACGAGCAGGATGTAAATGACAACGCGCCAGTGTTTGAAGATCCAAACAATCCAGGCACGCCAGTTGCGTCTTATACATTTAACTATGACGAGAACAGCAGCGATGCCTATGTGATCGGCACGGTTAAGGCGACTGATGCCGATGCTGGCACCACGCTGAGCTACAGCATCAGCAGTGGCAACGGCAATGGCTGGTTCGAGATCGACGCCAGCACGGGTGAGATCAGCCTGACCGCAGCGGGAGTGGCTGCTGCGGCCAATGACTTCGAGACCCTGGCGAACATCCACAACCTGGTGGTGACAGCAACTGATGGCACCAACAGCAGCAACATCAACGTGACGCTGAACGAGCAGGATGTAAATGACAACGCGCCAGTGTTTGAAGATCCAAACAATCCAGGCACGCCAGTTGCGTCTTATACATTTAACTATGACGAGAACAGCAGCGATGCCTATGTGATCGGCACGGTTAAGGCGACTGATGCCGATGCTGGCACCACGCTGAGCTACAGCATCAGCAGTGGCAACGGCAATGGCTGGTTCGAGATCGACGCCAGCACGGGTGAGATCAGCCTGACCGCAGCGGGAGTGGCTGCTGCGGCCAATGACTTCGAGACCCTGGCGAACATCCACAACCTGGTGGTGACAGCAACTGATGGCACCAACAGCAGCAACATCAACGTGACGCTGAACGAGCAGGATGTAAATGACAACGCGCCAGTGTTTGAAGATCCAAACAATCCAGGCACGCCAGTTGCGTCTTATACATTTAACTATGACGAGAACAGCAGCGATGCCTATGTGATCGGCACGGTTAAGGCGACTGATGCCGATGCTGGCACCACGCTGAGCTACAGCATCAGCAGTGGCAACGGCAATGGCTGGTTCGAGATCGACGCCAGCACGGGTGAGATCAGCCTGACCGCAGCGGGAGTGGCTGCTGCGGCCAATGACTTCGAGACCCTGGCGAACATCCACAACCTGGTGGTGACAGCAACTGATGGCACCAACAGCAGCAACATCAACGTGACGCTGAACGAGCAGGATGTAAATGACAACGCGCCAGTGTTTGAAGATCCAAACAATCCAGGCACGCCAGTTGCGTCTTATACATTTAACTATGACGAGAACAGCAGCGATGCCTATGTGATCGGCACGGTTAAGGCGACTGATGCCGATGCTGGCACCACGCTGAGCTACAGCATCAGCAGTGGCAACGGCAATGGCTGGTTCGAGATCGACGCCAGCACGGGTGAGATCAGCCTGACCGCAGCGGGAGTGGCTGCTGCGGCCAATGACTTCGAGACCCTGGCGAACATCCACAACCTGGTGGTGACAGCAACTGATGGCACCAACAGCAGCAACATCAACGTGACGCTGAACGAGCAGGATGTAAATGACAACGCGCCAGTGTTTGAAGATCCAAACAATCCAGGCACGCCAGTTGCGTCTTATACATTTAACTATGACGAGAACAGCAGCGATGCCTATGTGATCGGCACGGTTAAGGCGACTGATGCCGATGCTGGCACCACGCTGAGCTACAGCATCAGCAGTGGCAACGGCAATGGCTGGTTCGAGATCGACGCCAGCACGGGTGAGATCAGCCTGACCGCAGCGGGAGTGGCTGCTGCGGCCAATGACTTCGAGACCCTGGCGAACATCCACAACCTGGTGGTGACAGCAACTGATGGCACCAACAGCAGCAACATCAACGTGACGCTGAACGAGCAGGATGTAAATGACAACGCGCCAGTGTTTGAAGATCCAAACAATCCAGGCACGCCAGTTGCGTCTTATACATTTAACTATGACGAGAACAGCAGCGATGCCTATGTGATCGGCACGGTTAAGGCGACTGATGCCGATGCTGGCACCACGCTGAGCTACAGCATCAGCAGTGGCAACGGCAATGGCTGGTTCGAGATCGACGCCAGCACGGGTGAGATCAGCCTGACCGCAGCGGGAGTGGCTGCTGCGGCCAATGACTTCGAGACCCTGGCGAACATCCACAACCTGGTGGTGACAGCAACTGATGGCACCAACAGCAGCAACATCAACGTGACGCTGAACGAGCAGGATGTAAATGAAGCGCCAGTTGCAGCTGCTGATACCAATACCACAGCGGAAGACACGACTTTAACAGTCAATCCGACGAATGGTTTATTGTCAAATGACAGTGATGTTGAGGGTAGTGCGCTGACTATTACACAATTCACAGTTGCAGGTGTGGCAGGTACATTTAACGCAGGTCAAACCGCGACGATTACGGGTGTAGGCAGTCTAATTATTAATGGCAATGGCAGTTATACTTTTACACCAGCACTGGATTATAAAGGTACTGTACCATTAGTAACTTATACTGTATCTGATGGTACGGCGACTAGCACATCAACCTTGACACTTACTGTTTCGGCTGTTGCAGATATGCCTTTATTATCTGTTGCGAATGCATATGTACTTCAACAGGGTGCAACGATTATCTCAACAGGTTCGTCTGATGTTGCAGTCAATCCAGGAGTTCAAGATTCTGGTAATGGTGTAAGCCAAGCCAATCTTGAGCTGGAGTTAGGTGTAACATCTGGTTATTTAGATAATCGTTTTGACCCTGTTGGTCCAAATGTGAATGATCCTGGGTTTGTAGATATTATCGATGGAAAAATCAACGAAGTACAACACAATATGACCACTGGTGATACGGTCACTTGGAACTATACCTTTACTAATGGAGAAAATATTGCAAGCGAAGTACAGCAAGGCTTTAACGATATAGCGGCTTTAATCGTAACTGCACCAGATGGAACCAAACAGACCATTTTAGTTGATGCAACTGAGATGAAATTCCCTAATACTACTGGTACGGGTTCTTATAGTCTTGTTGCGACTCAAACAGGTATTTATACTTTCCAATGGTTGATTTTAAATGGTGGTGATAGGGCCAAGGACTCATCTTTTGCCTTATCAAGTGCAACTTTCACGGCAGCAGGTGGTACCTATGGTTCACCGATAAAATTAAACTTGGCAGCCAATCTAACGGATACCAGTGGTAGTGAAAATCTAACGGTCACCATTGGGGGATTACCAGCAGGTTTCAGTTTTAGTGCAGGCGTAGATAATGGTGGTGGAAGCTGGAGCTTTACGGGAGCTGAGTTGAAATATCTGTATATTTTACCGCCTCAGAACTATACGGGTACTTTGTCATTGACAGCGACAGCTACTGCCACAGAACCATCCAATGGTGATAGCAAAACAACTGCTCCTCAGACCTTTACGGTTGATATTAGCCAGACAACGAACACTGTTACTACTGGTTCAGAGTCTGCTCAAACATTAAACGGTACAACGAGCAATGATTTGATTCGTGGATATGCTGGTAATGATACGATAAGTGGTGGTGCTGGTAACGACATGATTTATGGTGGTGCTGGCAATGACACCTTAAACGGAGGGGTGGGTCATGACTATTTATATGGAGGGGTCGGTAATGACACTTTAAATGGTGATGATGGATATGACTATTTAAATGGTGGTGCTGGAACCGATATTCTCAATGGTGGTGCTGGTGATGATATTTTGATTGGTGGTCCAGGCACTGATACTTTAACAGGTGGTTTAGGTGCGGATACTTTCGTTTGGATACAAGGCGATTCAGATGGTTTGACGGATACTATTACAGATTTTAGTAAGGCACAGGGCGATAAAATTGATGCTAAGGCTTTATTGGATGCTTTGGGATGGAATGGCAATATTAATACCTTAAGTCAGTTTGTATCAGTGAGTGGTAACACAATTGATATACATAATGCGGCAGATACTCAAAGTGTCAATATTCTAGTTACTGGTCAAACTTTCACGGATTTGAATGATATGATCAACAAAACCAACTTCCAGACTTAAACCTAGCATAGAGGGCGTAGTCACTTCGCCCTCTATCCCAAATTTATTTATTAATATGATGGCAACATCGTTAAACATTTAAGAAACTTTAAAACAAGGGGAAACCTGTGAAAGTATTAGCATTAACAAAAATTGCAAGCATGGTAGCGGTAGCAAGTGTAGCATTGAGTACATCAGCAGCAGACTTAACATCTGTGACTAAAACTGCGATTGAAAATAATCCAGAGGTTCAGGTGCAATGGTCAAACTTTCTTGAAGCCACTGCGAACCAAAAACAGGCGCGAGCAGGTTATTTACCATCAATTGATTTAAATGCAGCTTATGGTAAAGGCGATCGTGACTTTGATGGTCGTGGTTGGTTTAATCAGGGACAAGCAGAAATTGCATTGACCCAAGTATTATTTGACGGCTTTCGTATTAAAAATAAAGTTGAGCAAGGTGATTATGCAGCGTTAAAGCGCTATTATGAGTTAAATGCTGGTGTGGAACAAAAAGCTTTTGAAGCAGCTCAAGCTTATTTGGATGTTCAACGTTACCGTGATCTGGTTAAATTGGCAGAAACCAACTTTAATAACCATCAACGTGTTTATAACCAAATTCAGCAAAAGACCAAGCAGGGTGTGGGCAATGGTGCGGATTTAGCACAAATCTCAGGTCGTTTATCTTTGGCACAAACCAATTTAATGACGGAACAAGCGAATTTAAATGATGTATCAGCACGTTTTGCCCGTATTGTTGGGGTCGAACCAAGTACAAATCTTGAACCTGTTAATTTAAATACTTCTTTGCCTAATAGCTCACAAGATGCTGTAATGACTGCATATCAAAACAATAATAGTTTGAAAGCAGCATTAAGCGAAATGGAATACGCGCGTACCAATGCAGAAGAGTTTAAGTCAAACATGTACCCTAAACTTTCATTTGTAGCGCGTACAGGACTATACCAAAACCGTAACAGTTTTGATGAGCGTACCAATCCTGGCAATGACAAGTATGGTCAGGATAGTGCAGTAGAACTTCGATTGAATTATAATCTGTTTAATGGTTTTGCTGACCGTTCAGCAGTAAATGCGGCAAATGCTAGAATTTATACTGCTCAGGACTTGAAAAACAAAGCCTGTGTTGATATTCGCCAAACCACAAGAGTTGCTTATAACAATGTGAATAATTATAGCAGTCAGATGCAATGGCTACAGCGCCATCGTGATGAATCTGCTGCGGTAGTCAGAGCTTATAATGATCAGTTTGATATTGGTCGTCGTAGCCTGCTGGATGTACTGGATTCTGAAAATGAATCATTTCAGTCAAATCGTGCTTATGCCAGTGCACAATATGATTTAAAAATTGCTCAACTACAAACACTGTATAGTACAGGGCAGTTATTACCTGCATTAGGAATTAAACGTGATAATTTACCAGAAGTGACACAAGTAAGTAAGCGTGAACTTAATGCGGAAAATGTATGTACAGCGGCAAATGCACAAGTTGAATAATTTTTTAATCAGTTAAAATAAAATAGGGTGCTGTTGCACCCTATTTTTATAGATATTCCAACTTTTTTCGGTAAGGTAAATTTGAAATTATTCTATTGACTCAATGATATAATCCTTGGTTTAAGAATAATGAACCTTTCATGCTTGTTTGATTCATGGTGAATAAGTGACAACACAAATATTTGATCCTTTAGCTTTATGCCTGATTCGGGTGGCTAAAGATTATGAAATTAGTATTACACAAGAAGGTTTATTATCAGGTTTGCCTTTACCCAATGGAAAGCTAATACCTCAGTTTTTTTCACGTGCAGCTGATCGGGTAAGTTTGACAAGTAATATGGTGCAGCAGAATCTGGATCAACTGAACCATTTTGTTTTTCCTGCCATTTTAATATTGAATAATAATACAGCTTGTGTTTTATATCGTTTTGATACAGAAAGACAGACTGCAACAGTATATTTTCCTGAAATGTCGGATACCGTGACAGAAGTTCCAATTGCACAGTTACAAGAAAAATATCTGGGTTCAGTGATTTATTTGCAACAACGTCAATTTGTGGTGGATAACAAGGTTAAGCTGGAAAAGACAAATCAGCATTGGTTCTGGAGCGTAATTCGACAGCACCGTTCCATGTACAAAGATATTTTATTAGCAGCCCTGTTCGTCAATATCTTTGCTTTGTGTGCACCTTTTTTCGTAATGAATGTTTATGACCGTGTTGTTCCCAACCATGCTACAGATACCCTATGGGTACTAGCCTTTGGAATCATGATTATTATTACGGCTGACTTTATTTTAAAACTGGTCCGTAGTTATTTTGTTGATTTGGCTGCAACCCGTGCTGATAACAAGCTATCTGCCTATATTATGGAAAAAGTATTAGGTCGGCGTATGGAACAGAATAATATGTCTGTTGGTATGATGGCCTCCAATATTCAGTCCTATGAGGCAATTCGTTCTTTTACCAGTTCTATGACTGTGGTATCACTGATTGACTTGCCATTTTTTGTTCTGTTCTTAGCTGTTATCTGTATTATTTCATGGGTTTTCGTTATTCCTTTAGTCATCGCTGCAATCATTATTTTACTCTATGCATTATCAGTTCATATTAGTTTAAAAAAATTATCTGATGCGATGTCAGAAGCTTCTCAGCAGCGTCAGGGATTATTGATAGAAACCTTAAATAATCAGGAAACGATTAAAAGTTTTAATGCTGCTGGACGAATGCAAAGTTTATGGGAAAAAGCCACTCGTTTTACCGTACAGTATTCTTCTAAATTACGTTTTATTGGTGGCACTGTTGGTAATTTTGCTGGATGGGTACAACAAACAGCAGGCGTTGTGATTATCCTGGTTGGAGTTTATCTTATTGTAGATGGAAAGTTGACCCAAGGTGCACTGATTGCCTGTTATTTATTATCAACCCGTGCCTTGGCTCCAATTGCACAAATTGCAGGTTTATTAACCCAATATTATCAGGCATCCAGTGCCTTAAATATGCTGAATCAAACTGTTGACGCTGAACAGGAACGAGAGAATCTAAAAGGTTGGATGAGTCATCCACATCTTATAGGACATATCGAATTTAAAAATGTCAGTTTATGTTATCCAAATGAATCACATTCTGCTTTAAATAATATCTCTTTCTCTATTCGAGCAGGAGAAAAAGTGGCGATTCTAGGAAAAGTAGGCTCAGGCAAAAGCTCAATTGAGAAGATACTATTGTCGCTCTATAAGCCGACTGAAGGGTCAGTATTTATTGATCAAACCAATATTAGTCAGATTGATCCAGCAGAATTACGTAGCCAGATTGGTTATATTCCCCAGGACATACAATTGCTGAACGGTACAGTATTATCAAATATTGTCTTAGGTAATCCACATGCTAGCCGTGTTGCTTTGGAACAAAGTTTGGTTGTTTCTGGTTTAAGCCAGATTCTAAAAGCACATGAAGATGGTTTGTCATTACAAGTGGGTGAGGGTGGTCATAAATTATCTGGGGGACAACGGCAGGCGGTTGCCGTGGCACGTGCAATTGCCCAGAATGCTAAAATTTTGGTTTTTGATGAACCGACCAGTGCGATGGATACTCCTCTTGAGAATCATGTGATTCATCATCTAAAACATTATATGACAGCTCAACATACTTTAATTTTGGTCACACATAAACCTACATTACTCACATTGGTTGATCGAATTATTATTTTAGAAGATGGAAAGATTATTGCTGATGGTGATAAGGAAAGTGTAATGAAAGCCATGTTTCCCCAACAAGCTAAAGTTGCAGGAGTTGTATCATGAGCACAGAACACAATAAAACCCAAAGAGAGAAGATGTTTGGGGGCGTAGGTAAAAGTATTGAACAATCAGAAAAAGTTCTGAGTCCAGTGCTAGGGCGTTTAAATTTATTTAAAAAATATCAACCTGCTGATACAAATGACTGGAAAAGTCAGGTACAAGAAGTAACTCAATCACAAAAGCCAATTCAGGCAAGAGTCATTCTTTATGTGATTGTAGTGTTGTTTATCTGTTTAATTATTTGGGCAGGTTTTGCTAAAGTCGATGAAATTACTCGTGGTGAAGGAAAAGTGATTCCATCTCAACAGATGCAAGTGATTCAATCGGTTGATGGTGGCGTGGTTGAAAAGGTGTATGTGCAGGAAGGTGAGCACGTCAAAAAAGGCGATCTATTGATTCGTATTGACCCGACACGGTTCACCTCAAATTTGAATGAAGTTAATGCCAAGATTTTTGCCTTGCAAACCAAAGTTAGACGTTTAAGTGCACAATTAAATGGCTCGGGCTATACCTCAGGCAGTGTCCCTGCGGGGGTTTCACCTGATGCAGCTGCAAACATTATGGCGCAAGAAAGCCAGTATTATGCGGAAAGTTTGCGCGAACTGAGCCAAAGAACGATGACCAATCAAGGTACGGTTTCGACTCGTCAACAGGAATCGCAACGTGCTCAAGCTGCACTCGGACAAGCTGAAAGAGCCTATCAACTTGCAGTGCGTGAACTCAATACCACACGACCTTTGTTAAAGACGGGTGCGGTGTCGGAAATGGACATTTTGCGCCTTGAACGTGACGTATCGAATGCCGATGGTGAACGTAAGCAGGCGGCAGCGAATTTAAGAGCTACGCAGGCATCTATTGGGGAAGCGCAATCACGCACTTCTGAGGCTGCGGTGAGTTTAAAAAATCAATGGCGCAATGAACTGGCAGAAGCGCAAGCTCAGCTAGTGAGTTTAAAAGAAAGTATTTCAGGCGTAGCAGACCGAGTGAAAACCACCGATATTCGTTCACCGACCAATGGTATCGTGCAGAAAATTTTCTTTAATACCATTGGTGGGGTTGTGAAACCAAGCGATCAAGTCGCGGAAATTGTGCCTTTAGATGGACAATTGATTGTTGAAGCAAAAGTGTCTCCGAAAGATATTGCTTTTGTACGACCAGATTTGCCTGCGGTAATTAAATTTACCGCCTATGATTTTTCAATCTATGGCGGAATGAATGCGAAAGTAAAACATATTAGCCCAGACACATTTACCGATGAGAAAGGCAATATGTTTTATATTGTCCGTGCAGTGACTGATAAACCAACGTTTGGTAAAGGATTATCCGTGATTCCCGGCATGACCGTTCAATTGGATATTATGACAGGGAAGAAAACTATTCTTTCTTATCTGCTTAAACCAATTCTTAAAGCGAAAAACAATGCCTTAACCGAGCGTTAAGTCGAATAAAAACCGAAATCTCTTAAAATCCCTCTTTTGAAAAGAGGGATTTTTAATTTATAAAGCAGATTTTATAAGTGTTAATTTCAGTTTTTACCCGATCAAATAAAGATCTTGTACTCGGTTTTAGTTTTTCCCGCTACCAAAGTGTTGCACCCAGTATGTTCGATGGGTTGTAGGATTTCGGCTACATGCGATCGCATAATCTTTAAATTGCGGTTTCATTAAGTTATCGCAATGTCCGGGACTGAGCGCCAGCCAATTTTCTAAAACTTGTTTTAGGTTGCTTTGACCTGTTGCTAAATTTTCCCCACCACCACCTTTGTATCCTGTTTTTTTAATACGAGCTCTCAGATTTTCACCACTTCGACCGACATGACTTAAAATCTGACGTTGCGAAATATCCAGCGCATGTGCAGTTGAACTTGTTTGTAATTGATTATTCCATTTTAGCGAGTGGGTAGCCGAGTAAGCTATTTTTCCACATTGTTGCGGTTGATGCCGAATCACGTTAATGGCATTTAAAACGGCTTGCTGATATTGTGGATTTTGAATGTCATCACAAGAGATTTTGTCAAAAGAGGCTAAAGTCTGTTGAGGATTTTTTTGAGTGGGTATCGTTGTTGATTTTGCAATGGTTTTACGCGGATTCAAATACCAAGTGCGACACATTTGTATTTAGTTGAAAAAGTTAGGTGTATTAGAATCATTAGACTTTTTCAACTCGCAATTGGAAAGCACACAATGAAGCAATACACCCAACTTTCTCAAGAAGAAAGATACGAAATTTATGCTGCTTTGAAAAGTAAATCTTCAATCTCCACCCTTGCCAAGGAGCTTGGACGTTCCCGATCAACCATTTATCATGAGATCAAAAGGAATACAGGACAACGTGGTTATCGGGCTAAACAGGCTGAGCATCTCTCAAGCCAACGACGCTACCGCTGTTTATCTCAGATGAATGACTTTGCTATATCTTACATCCGTTATCTGATTACTCTGGATTGGTCTCCTGAACAGATTGCCGGTGCTTTAAAGCATCGAGGGTGGCTCAATGTTCCATCGCATGAATGGATCTATCAGTACGTTTACCAGAATAAAGCGAAGGGTGGAGATCTGCATCGGCATTTAAGACATCAGGAAAAATATCGCAAACGAGGCTATAAAAATACAGACCGTAGAGGTCAACTCGTTGATAAGACAAGTATTCATTGTCGTGATGAGGTCATTGAGAAACGTCAACGCCTAGGTGATTTTGAAGGTGATACTGTAATAGGCAAGAATCATAAGGGGGCATTCTTAACCCTGGTTGAACGCAAGAGTCTGTATGTACATATCGTTCATTTGGGGCAAACGAGAACCACAGCTAAAACGATCTCGTGTGCTTTAGTATGTTTGCGTAGTAGTCATGCTTAGAGTGTGACCTTTGATAATGGTAAGGAATTTTCAGAGCATAGGCGGATAACGGAAGCAGGCATAGAGACTTACTTTGCAGATCCGTACAAGTCTATTCAACGAGCCAGAAATGAAAATACGAATGGTCTGGTCAGACAATATCTGCCAAAATCCCCATCGTTTGATCATGTTTCAAAAGAGCGGATAGAACAGATAGAGACTGCTCTAAATAATCGTCTTAGAAAGACACTGGGCTGGTATACACCCAGTGATATTATGGCTGGTTTTTATACTGTTGCACTTGCCGCTTGAATCCGCCAGATTAGATTAAAGTACAAAGCGCATTTAAGGGCTAATAGCTTATGGAGTAATCACCCCAGGTTAATTAACCCGAATCGCGGATAAGAAATAAACTTGAAAAATAAGAGGACTAGAGCCATCAGTTGAGTTACCAAACCTAAAGCTTTAGCCCCGATGTTCAATAGTAACGAATTATTCTGCGTAATTGATGATTTCTTTCTGAAATTTGAAGCAACTTATTGGAAATTTTCTAAATAAAGTCATCAGTCTATAAGAATTCGAATAGCCCAACTCAGCCTCTCAGAAATTAGTTTTATCGTCATTTGGTATATTTAGGACTTGGAAAAATTAGGCTTCATAGAAATGTCATAATTTAGAGATATTAATGTCATCGAACTGGATTAAAAAAGAACAAAAAACCCACAATAGAAAGCTGTTATGACTAAAAAAATATCCAGACGTGAACTGCTTAAGACCTCCATTGCAGGCTTCGGTGCTTTGTCTTTACCCATATCTTTGACCGCTTGTGGCAGTGATGAGGATGCTTCAGATCAAGCTCAGGCACATCCTAAAGTCGCTTTTAAACATGGGGTGGCCAGTGGTGATCCCTTACAGGATCGGATAATTCTATGGACACGCTTAAGTCCGGAAGATGAAAACCTGCGTTATCAGGTGCAGTGGGAAATTGCTGCCGATCAGGATTTTCGCCAGATAATCAATACTGGACAAGTTGAAACCAGTCGGTCGCAAGATTTCACGGTTAAAGTCGATGCGGATCGTCTATCGGCAGGGCAAACTTATTTTTACCGTTTTAAGTGTGCATCGGTATATTCATCTGTCGGTCAAACCAAAACTTTAGCCACGCAAAGCAAGCTGGTGCAATTTGCCGTTTGTTCATGTTCCAATTATCCAGCCGGATATTTTCATATCTATCAGGAAATTGCCCAGCAAGACCTAGATGTGGTGATTCATTTAGGGGATTACATTTATGAGTACGGGATGGGTGGTTATGCGACTGAACAGGCTGCAGCATTAGGCCGAAGTCTGGCTGCAGATAATGCTGAGGAAATCATTAAACTGGAAGACTACCGCAAGCGTTATGCCTTGTATCGAACTGATGCGGACTTACAAGCAGCACATCAGCGTCATCCATTTATTGTGGTCTGGGATGATCATGAGCTGACCAATGATACCTGGGAGCAGGGTGCGGAAAATCATGATGTTTCAGAAGGTGATTTTTTTGCACGTAAGCTGGCTGCTTTGCAGGCCTATTTTGAATGGATGCCGATTCGTCCAGTGTCTGAAACAGATCATTTGAATATTTATCGCCAGTTTAATTTTGGTGATCTGGTTCAGCTGAATATGCTGGATACTCGTATTTTGGCGCGTAACAAGCAATTGCAATATGCTGACTATCTTACCGCGACAGGACTAGATGCCAATAAATTTCAGACAGATTTGCTCAATCCGACGCGTACCTTGTTAGGACATACACAACGTGAATGGATACTGAAACAACTCAGCCAATCGAATGCCGTCTGGAATGTGCTGGGTCAGCAGGTGCTGATGAGCAAGATGCTAATTCCGGCCGAAATTCTGGCTGTTTTGGGGCAGATCACCAGTGGTCAGGCCACTGCAGATGTGTTGCTACAAGTGCGTCAGATGCTGACAGAACTGGTAGGCCTAAAAATACGCTATCTGCAAAATGATCCAACTTTGACAAAGGCAGAATTAGCCAGAATACTGACTGTTGTGCCTTATAATCTTGATGCCTGGGATGGGTACGTCGTGGAGCGTGAGGTGATTTATACGGCTTGTAAACAGCTGAATAAAAAACTGATTGTACTTGCAGGAGATACCCATAATGCCTGGAACTCCACTTTGAGAGATCAAGCCGGCAGTACAGTCGGGGTAGAACTAGCGACCAGTTCAGTTTCATCACCGGGTATGGAGAAGTATTTGCAGATTCCCTTAGCCCAGTTACAGGAATTTGAAATGGCATTTACTACGCTAATTGATGAGCTGAATTATTGTAATTTGAATCAACGCGGATACTTGAGTGTTGCATTTACCCCGGATCAGGTACAGGCGAACTGGATTTTTATCGATAGCATCCAGAATCGTAGTTATCAGGTTGATCAAAGCCGTGCGTATCAGCTTCAATTAGATCATGAATTAAATGAAATCAAACCGTTAAAGCAAACTGCCTAAGCTGCTTAGAGTTTAAATATCCGGGCCAATGCCCGGATATTTTTTTATAACATTTCATCCCTATAGCTATCAATATCCAGATGTTTGATCGTATTTGCAATACTGATGCTCATATTTTAGTAGCCGCGTATATAATCCGGCAAAGTGAATTAATTGCTGTTTTAGTTCGGCATACCGAGGATCATGGCTTGAATAAAAACGTAATTTTAGTCGTAGCAGGCAGGTTTTTTATAAGCCCAAAAACAGATTTTATGTAATGGGAACAAAAATCATGGCAGCCAAGGCCCAAGGAATTAAGAGCTTGGCTTTGTCCCTGATTCCGCGGATTTTAATTTGGGGATTTACGCATTGTTATGTGCATATCAACTCACCCATCAAAATAAGCCAAAAATTCTAATTATAGAATCAGTGGCTTAAACAGGATTCGGGTTAATTAAGATGTATGGTTTAATAAGTGCTGTTGTGCGATATACATGGGCTTATCCAAACTTGGTGTACATTGAATCCATGTTCCATCTGCTTGAAGCTCCCATGCACGGCGGTTATCTTGAAGATAATTCATTAAGCCATCTTGCAGAATTTGTTTACGAAGTTTTTTATCTTCGATTGGGAAACAGGTCTCGATGCGAGAGAATAAATTACGCCCCATCCAATCTGCACTGGCGCAATAAAGCTTGTTTTCGCCCTGATGGTAAAAATAATAAACCCGGGTATGTTCTAAAAAACGTCCCACAATTGAGCGGACTCGAATATTTTCAGAAAGCCCTTTCACTTGTGGGCGTAAGCAGCAAATTGAACGGACAATCAAATCGATTTGAACGCCCGCTTTAGATGCCCTATATAGGGCATCAATTAGTTGAGGTTCAGTTAAGGCATTTACTTTAATAATAATCTGCGCTTTTTTGCCTGCTTTGCTATTTTCAGTTTCAGTTTCGATGAGTTCAATCAATTGAGAATGCAGAGTAAATGGTGCATGAAAAAGTTTTTTCAATTTGACCATTTTCCCCATGCCTGTGAGCTCCTGAAAGACTTTATGGACATCTTCACAAATATCAGCATCACTGGTCAGTAGTCCATAATCAGTATAGATTTTGGCATTCATTGCATGATAGTTACCTGTGCCTAAATGAACATAACGTTTAATTTTGTCTATTTCACGACGCACGATCAGAATCATTTTGGCGTGGGTTTTATAGCCAACGATCCCATATACAACAACCGCCCCAGCTTCTTGTAATAGATTGGCAACTTCGATATTTGACTCTTCATCAAAGCGAGCACGTAATTCAATCACTGCTGTGACTTCCTTACCATTTCGTGCCGCTTCAGCAAGGACTTGCACAATTTCAGAATGTACACCACTCCGATAAAGGGTTTGTTTTATGGCTAACACATGTGGATCATGGGCTGCCTCTTTCAGTAGCTTAATGACCGGAGCGAAAGAGTGAAAAGGGTGATGTAATAAAACATCTCCGGTTTTTAATACCTCAAATATGGATTTTTTCCCATACAACACTTTCGGTAATTTTTGTACATGGGGAGGAAAACGTAACTCTGGCAAATTGAAGTTCGATATAAAGCGCGCCAGATTAAGCGGGCCGTCAATACGATAGAGTTGCTCTTGCTTAAGATCAAATTGTCCAAGTAAATAATCAATAATATTTTCAGGGCAATTTTTAGTCACCTCAAGTCTTACAGCCCGACCAAAGCGCCGTGAGGATAGTTCATCTTTTAAGGCAATTGCTAAGTCTTCAACATCTTCTGAGATAGTTAAATCTGCATTACGTGTGACCCGAAATTGATAACATCCAGTGGTGGTTACCCCTGGAAATAACTCATGAAGATGTTGCTGAATAATGGCTGAAAGTAGAATGTAGTGTTCATCCTCGCCAGAAATACTATTAGGTAACTTTACTAATCTAGGTAATGATCGTGGTGCGGGAACAATCGCCAAATCAATTTTTCGTCCAAATGCATCTTTACCTTCTAGGGTTACAATGAAATTTAGACTTTTATTCACTAGCCGAGGAAAGGGGTGGGCTGGATCTAAACTGATAGGTGTGACCACAGGTCGAACTTCATTATGGAAATAGTCCTTAATCCATTCTTTATGTTTTTCGAGGATGTCACCATACTGAATGAAATGAACACCATGTCCTTGCAGTTGTGGTAAGAGATTATAATTAAGTATTTTATACTGTTCTTCGACAGCTTCGTGTGCAAGTTTGGAAATGGTGGTGACTATATCTGAGAGGAGTGAGTTATCTGGACGAGCTCTAGCATGATCTGAAAGTTCAATTTGTTGCATTAAACTGGCAACTCGTATTTCAAAAAACTCATCCAGATTACTTGAAAAAATAATTAAAAAATTTAATCGTTCAAGTAAAGGGTATTCAGTATCTTTCGCCTGTGCCAACACCCGCTTATGAAACTCAAATAGTGAGAGCTCTCTATTTATATACTTTTTTAACGGATGTGATGAAGAGTTTGAAGACACATTTAAGGTAGTCATTTATGGCTCTTATAAAGTCAGATTGCAGCGCTGAAGGAAGCTAATAGAAAATTCTTTAAAGCCTTTGAAAGAGGTTAATTGACTCTTTGTAAATAAAAAAATGACTAATTCTGTAGAAAGGCTAAGAATTAAACTTTATTCAACTAAGCATTCTGTGACTGTTTCATGACATATTTATGACATCGTACTGTATTGTTATTTCATCTGGGTAATATTCAGACTTTTATCTGAATTTAGAAGAAAAGGGGCAACGTTGATTTAAACCGGGACAACTTGGGGGCTTAATGAGAAAAATTCTAGAAAAGCGATTTCACTAAAACTGTCATCAGTTATTCATAGTGATGTCATGTATAAAAACTAAGCTATTTTGAATTTTAACAACTGTTCAAAATCATTATGAATATAAAACCAAAAATATTGAGTTTAAGTTTAATACTTATGGGGTGCTCGTTTTCTGCACATGCACAATTAATGTTTAGTCAGTATATAGATGGTACATCTAATAAAAAGGGTTTGGAAATCTATAACCCTGACAGTTTAACAGGGCTTTGTTGCACAAACCTATCTGTAAAGGCTTTTTCAGCGATATAATTTTCAAATGAAGAAGCCTACACACAAAATCTACCGCACAACCAATTGGCCCGCATATAACCGAGCACTCATGAGTCGCGGAAATATTGCCATTTGGTTTGATCCTGCTACGCAATGGTATGCTCCATCAAAAGGCAAACAAGGGCGAAATCAAACCTACTCCGACGCAGCTATCCAATGCTGCTTAATGATTAAATCCTTATTCCGTCTATCTTTACGTATGGTCACTGGCTTTGTGCAAAGTCTGATTAAACTTTGCGGATTAAATTGGACCGCACCAGATTACAGTACGCTTTGTAGAAGACAAAAGCATATTGATATTGCAATCAGCTACCAAAAAAGTAGCGATGGGCTGCATCTACTCGTAGACTCTACAGGCATGAAGTTTCTAGGTGAGGGCGAATGGAAACGCAAGAAACATGGAGCTGAATATCGTCGCCAATGGCGTAAACTACATATTGGTATAGATGCCAAAACCCTACAAATACGCGCTATTCAGCTCACAACCAATAATGTCAGTGATTCACAGGTGCTTGGTGATTTACTTAATCAGATTCCACAAGATGAGCAGATTGACTCTGTTTATACCGATGGAGCTTATGACACCAAGCAATGCCGTCAGGTCATTGCAGATCGGCAAGCACATGCGGTGATTCCACCTAGAAAAAATGCGAAACCATGGAAAGATACAAAGAGTAGCTCGCTAGAGCGAAATGAATTACTTCGAACAGTTAAACGTTTAGGCAGGACATTATGGAAAAAATGGTCAGGCTATCATCGCCGCAGTTTGGTGGAAACCAAGATGCATTGCATCAAATTATTAGGCGATAAATTAATGGCAAGAAGCTTTCCTAGTCAGGTGAATGAAATTCATGCACGTGTAGCAGTCCTTAACAGATTTACGGAATTAGGTCGACCACTTACCCAAGTTACGCCTTAAATTTGGCTCAATTAGGGGCGCTTTGCATTTCAAATCTTTGTGCAACAAAGCCGTTTAACAGTGAACTTAGCTGATTATGAGATTCAACAATTTACTAATGGTTCAACCACGAAATCTGCGACTTTTCAATTAGAAGGTTCATTGGCAAGTAAAGCAAAATACATTATTGGTCGAACAGAGTTGCAGGCAGTAATTGGTAATAAAGTCAATCAAGTGGCAGGACTTGCATTTAATGGAGATGATACCTTGGTCCTGTTTTATAAAGGTACTCCAATAGACCGTTTTGGTCGTGTGGGAGAGGATCCAGGTACTGGTTGGGGAGTGGGTTTTAGTAGTTATCAAAATAGTTTGTCACGTACTAAAACTTCAAATAATGTAACTTCAATTGATCCTGCAACAGCATTTGAGTTAGAAAGCGAATGGTTTAAATGGTCTGATCGAAATGAGTTTTCCCAGTATTTAGATACAAGCGCGCCTATAACCTCCCCCGTTACTCCTATCAGTTGTAATACAGCAGATACGGCGATTGCGGACCTACAATCTGCCGCAGAAAATCAACCATATGTTGTTCGTGGTGTTATTACCGCAGACTACCGTTATGACAATGGTTTTTCTGGTTTTTATATACAAACGCCCGATAGTAAAGCCAAATCCAATTTAAGTAATGCTATTTTTGTCTATCTTCCTGCAAGTAGTAAAATCACTGGAGGAAAAGTAGGTGAAGAGGTTATTTTAAAAGGTCGTTTAACCTCATATCAAAACCAACTCCAAATAGATCAACTTGATCAAAATATTCAAACCTGTCATACACAAGCATCCAATACAGTCACGGCACAGGCACTTAATTTACCGTTTACCAGTTTGACGGAGATAGCAGGAAATGTACCTAAACGCTATCAAGGGATGCTGGTTAAAATCCCACAAACTTTAACGATAAGTGAAAATTACAATTACGGTCGTTATGGTGAGCTATCTTTAAGTTTAGGTCGCTTGTATATTCCAACTAATCTATATCCTGCAAAATCTGCTGAAGCAGTTGCATTAGCCCAGCAAAATCTGCTTTCTAAAATTATCTTGGATGATGGCTATAATAATCAAAATAGAACACCATTACTTCCGCAAAACTTCAATGCCATAAATACATTAAGAACAGGTTCTGAACTGAAAAATGTTGAGGGGATTTTAGAATATCGTTTTAATGCATGGCGAATTCAACCGATACAGGGGAAGGTACAACCTGAAATTATCAAGGATACTAATTTACGTCCTTCAACGGTGATTCCAAAAGATGTTAAACAAATTCGCGCTGCGGCTTTTAATGTCTTAAATTATGATAATGGTTCAGAAAAAGGTTTCCCAACAGAACGTGGTGCAAGCTCAGAAACTGAGTTTAAGAAGCAACATCAAAAAATTGTCAGTGCTTTAAAAACAATTGATGCCGATGTGTATGGGTTAATGGAAATCGCAAATAATGGTTTTGATGATAAAAGTGCAGTGGCATACTTATCGCAAGCCTTAGGTGCAGACTGGAAATATGTCATTCCAACCCAAATGACAAAATTAGGTACAGATGCAATTGCAGTTGCGATTATCTATAACAGTAAGCGCGTAAAACCTGTAGGTGAGCCTGCAGTTTATGATGATCAGACTGAAAAGAACCGTGTCACCATGGCGCAAAGTTTCCAATCTGTAAATGGTGGAAAAATATTTACGATAGTACCCAATCACTTAAAGTCGAAAGGCAGTTGTCCTACCGATAAAACTCTGGCCGATGCTGATCAGGGTGATGGTCAAGGTTGCTGGAATGCAACACGTTTAACTGCAGTACAAGAACTTATGCAGTGGATTGCAAAAAATCCAACACAAGTGGCTAAACCAAATTATTTGCTGGTCGGTGATATGAATAGTTATGCTAAAGAAGATCCGATTTTAGCATTAGAAAAAGCCAATTATAAAGTCTTGCTCAATGACGAAAAAATTGGACAAGGTAAAACAGCCTATAGTTATGTATTTGGTGTTGCAAGTGATGCCAATGGCAATGGGGGCGCAGGAAACCTAGACCATGCAATTGCTGATGCAGACTTATATCCAATGGTGAAACGCGCTTTTGCTTGGCACATCAATGCTGATGAGCCGACGGCCTTAGACTATAACGAAGAATATAAAACAGATGAGCAAATTGCAGCATTCTATAGCGATGATGCATTCCGTTCTTCCGATCATGATCCTGTAATTGTTGATATGGATTTAAACGAAAATATATCGAGTAATCCTGATACAGGAAAAATAAGCGGTGGCAGCATGGGGATCTGGTCAATGTTAACCTTAACGGGCCTCGTTTTAGTTTCCATGATACGCAGACGTAAATTTTGATATGAGTTCATCGACTGTAAATTAAGAAAACTGACGAAATAAATTTAATCTATAAGGGGAAATTTCATATTTCTCCTTATTTTATTGAGTGCTTAAAAAATTAGCCAAGCAATAATCAAACATATGCTTATTCAAAATTTATAATTTAAGCTTGGGGCATGAAATGAAAAGTTCCCTAATGGGATAACTTAACCATTTGTTAAAAAACAATTAGAAAAAATAGTGAATGTCATGAATTTTAAACAGCAGACCTACATGATGTTTGTTTAAATTATAATCAGGTGGGGTGGTCATGTCTTTTAATAATAAACTAACTAGGTATTCGGGTTTTACATGCAGTTTATTAGTTTCTAGTATGTTTTTAACTGGGTGTAATAATGATAGTAAAGAAAATACGAATATAACGCCTGTTATTCCTCCTAAACCGCTGGAAGTCAATTTAGTACATATTAATGACAGTCATTCACATTTGGATGAGGAAAGTACTATATTAACCTGAGTTCGATGAAATATTTTAGCTTTTTAGCAAGTTTTGGAAAGTTGGCTTATTTGGATTTAAGCAATAAGCCACTATAGCAGCCATAATATTCACCATAAAGTTATTCACCGAACGATGACGTGAATGGTCAATTTGATGTAAGTTTTTTAACTGATCATTCACTGTTTCGATCAATCCTCTTCTGCAAAGCAATTGTTTTTCTTCTTCAGTTTGGATGGGTTTATTTTTCATATTCTTGCGTGACGGGGTTAATAGTCTGAGCCCCCTTGCTGCTAAAGCTTCAGTTTTTGCTTTACTCAGATAGCCTTTATCGCCCAGTAAAATACCTTTTAACTCTTGGGTTAAAGATTCAAGTACAGCAACATCATGAACACTTCCCGATGTAATCTTGAGATTAATAATTTCACCCAAGTTGTTGATAACAATATGGACTTTAAATCCATAAAACCAACCTGTGCTACTTTTACCACGACCAGCTAAGCCTTTAAATACACGATGTCTTTTAATTCTAAGATTATGGCAAACGACCAATTTAGTCGAATCAATAATACAAATTCCGGTATCTTCTCCTTTAACTTGATGGAAGAAACTACTCAAAGCTTGCAAACAACGCGGCATAATTTCAATAAAACGATTGTAACTAAGAAGCTTGGGAAAAGCTGATTTCCAAAATGGGATGATCATATGACAATAAAAATATTTGAAAAATCTAAACCCGGATTTATGAAATAAAATGACAATGGTCATGACTTCAGACAAGCTTAAAGCTGACTTTTTCATTGTTGTTTTTTGATCAGAAATTAGAGCTTTCTCTAAAGATTCATTAAACTTTTTGCAGAAATCATCCAAGATACAAAATAATTCGGTAATATAGTCCATGAAAAAGCCTTGCTCTGAAATGTTTTGTCTTCGTAACCAAGATATTACAGATGCTAAGGCTTTTTTTTATTTATTTTTTATGTCGAACTCAGGTTATATTAATGCTTGAAACTTCGATGGGTAAACGTGAAGAAATACAAGTCTCTAATGGTGGTTTTGCACGCGTTGCTGCGTTGATGAATACTTTGGCAAGCACTGAGAAGAATCCAATAAAAATTCATTCAGGTGATGCCATTACTGGGGACCTCTATTTTACTTTGAAAGAAGGTGAAGCAGAGGCAGATCTCATGAATAGTGTTTGTTTCGATACGTTAACGCTAGGTAATCATGAATTCGATAATACGGATGATGGCTTAAAAAAATTTATTGGATTCTTAAATGATAAAGGTAATTGTGAAAATAAAACCCAAGTCTTGAGTGCAAATGTCGAGTTTGGAAAAACTTCAGCACTATACCAAACTAACCTTGTTAAACCTTATACAGTTATGGAAAAAGAAGGGCAGAAAATTGCTTTAATTGGTTTAACGATTGCCAATAAAACTAAAAATGCTTCTCGACCAAATCAAGATACTGTATTTAATGATGAAGTAGTTACTGCACAAAAATATATTGATGAGCTAAAACAGCAAGGCATCAATAAAATTATTGTTCAATCTCATTTAGGGTACGGGTTAGAAAAAGATTTAGCCACTAAATTGTCAGGCGTTGATGTCATTGTTGGCGGAGATTCTCATACCTTGCTGGCAGATGCGAAACTTAAAAGTTACGGTATAAGCCCAGAGGGTGACTATCCCACTGTATTAAAAAATAAAGATGGTGATCAGGTCTGTGTTGTACAGGCATGGCAATATAGTTATGTCGTCGGACAACTCAAAGTCAACTTTGATGCCGATGGTAAAATTGAAGCATGTGCAGGAAAAGCCAATGTATTGATTGGCGATGATTTTAAACGTACAGCTAAAGATGCTCCAGCATTGATGAGTACGGAACTAGATTCTATTAAGCGAGATATTGAAAATAGTAACTCCTTACGTATTGTACAGCCTGATGCTATAGCTTTAAGTATTTTAGAACCGTATAAAGTCGCTAAAAACTTATTAGGCAAAGAAAAAGTTGCCATTGCTAATGATAATTTATGCTTACGTCGTGTTCCAGGAATGACCAAAGATACATCACGTTCTAGTTTAGGTGATGTCTGCAATAAAGCAGATTTTATTAATCAGCATGGGGGTGATGTACAGCAGCTGGTTGCCGAAGCATTTCTACAGCAAGGTAAAAAATATTTTAATGCAGATATTTCAATCCAAAACGGAGGAGGGGTAAGGGTAGATCTGCCTCAAGGTGATATTACGGTAGAAAAAATTTATACAGTGCTGCCATTCAAAAATACCTTAGTACAATTAAATGCAACTGGCCAAGAAATTAAAGCAGTGCTGGAAGATGCCATGGATGCTGTTACGAGTAATAACACAGGCAGTTATCCATATGCGGGTGGACTACAATGGGATGTAGATTTAACTAAGGCAAAGGGTCAGCGTTTATCCAATTTAAAGGTTCGAAATGCACAAGGTCAATATCAGCCATTAAATATGAATCAGACCTATCAAGTAATTACCATCAACTTTCTGGCTGATGGTCAGGACTTTTACACAAGCTTTAAAGACATTACTGGTGAGCGTCGTATAGATGTGGGATTAGATTATGCAGAAGCATTTTTGCAGTATGTAGAAGGGTTACCTGGTGAAAAAGGGCAAAAGGCCTTGTCCCGATTGCCAGTTGAGCAATACAGCACGCAAAATTATAAAGAATAAAAAGGATTTATTGATAAAAGATAAAAATTTTGGCTCAGACCGATCCATAGTTTTAAAAAAAAGAAGCTCCATTGAGCTTCTTTTTTTTAAAACTATGGATTAGAGAAATATTACTTTTTAAATTTTCATTCAAATTAATTTAAAAGGGGAAATAACTATTCCGATTCGTAAAGCGTATATTTGGTCTATATAGTACAATGGAAGTTGATTACATAGTTTTTGCTGGAAAATCTAAGGTTTGTCGTAATTTTTTGAAAGACGTTAAGTGATATTTAAGAATCAAATAAACTATTTTCATCATAGTGAAATAATTTGATTTTATATTTAGTGCAAATAAATAATACTGAATAATTAGTGATACAGCGCAAATTGATCTGTTTAATTTGGGAGAGTTAAAGAGGTGGATCAGGAAATTTGAACAACACCTATAAGTGATATTTTGCTCCCCAAATGATGTTATAAACATCAATATATGGAGTATTTTATGACACGTAGACCAAGAAGAAATCATTCAAATGACTTTAAAGCTAAGGTAGCACTTGCTGCGATTAAAGCAGAAAAAACACTTGCTGAATTGAGTGCTGAATTTGATGTTCATCAAAACCAAATTATTGACTGGAAAAATCAATTGATTTCGGCTTCCTCGCAAGCCTTCGATCAATCAAAAGCTCCAGCAGAACCACCCATTGATCTAAAAAAACTACATGCAAAAATCGGTGAGCAGGCATTAGAAATTGATTTTTTAGAAGGTGTGTTGAAGAAACTGGGCCGCTTCAACCACAAAAGTTAATCGACGACTCACTTCAGATTTCAGTATCTAAGCAAGCTAAGCTACTGAAAGTCTCCCGTGGTTGTTATTACTATCGCCCAAAACCTGTGAGTGCATCAGATCTGAAGCTGATGCGCTGTATTGATGAATTACATATGCAATACCCTTTTGCAGGTAGCCGTATGATGCGTGATTTATTGAACCGTCAAGGACATCATATAGGACGACGTCATACACGTACTTTAATGAAAAAAATGGGCATTAATGCGTTATATCGTAAACCAAATCTAAGTCAGGCCAATCAAGCTCACCGTAAATATCCATATCTGCTCAAAGGATTGAATATTCAACGGAGTAATCAAGTGTGGGCAACGGATATAACATATATCCCTATGGCAAAAGGCTTTGTCTACTTATGTGCTGTGATTGATTGGTACAGCCGTAAGGTGCTTGCCCATAGCGTATCGATTAGTATGGAGGTTGCATTTTGTATAGAAACATTAAATGAAGCTATTGAAAAATATGGTCGACCTGAAATCTTTAATACAGACCAAGGCAGTCAATTTACCAGTGATGCGTTTATTGAAGTGTTAAAATCAAATGACATCCAAATCAGCATGGACGGTAAAGGTCGTTGGGTCGATAATGTGATGATTGAACGATTATGGCGGAGCGTTAAATATGAGGAGGTTTATCTCAAAGCCTACAGCAATGTTTTGGATGCGAAGAAGCAATTAAACGCATATTTTGAATTTTATAATTTGAAACGACCTCATTCGAGTCTGGACAAAATGACTCCAGATGAGTTTTACTATGACCAGCTACCACAACAAAATAAGGTAGCTTAACTAGAGCAGAATATCACTTATAAATAAGCTTTTAGTTGTTCAAACAAGTGGGACCACCTCTTTAAACAGATTTTTTTCTTGAAAAAAATATCTAATCCCTAGCCGAAATTGTTACGGCACTAACAGCCCCGTCAAGTTATTGAGCGGGGTTTTTCTTTTCTTATTGGTGGTACACATGGATGCAGTCAATGCAAAGAGAACCTTAAATAAATTACACAATGAGTGAAAGAGATATGAAAACTTTGAACCGACATTTATAAACAGCTAACAGGTGATCACTATTGATGATAATGATGCCTAGTATTTACATGCCTATGAAGAATATTTAATCCAATATTAACCAGGAATATCTATTTAAATACAAATAGAACAGTGGGTTAATTTTTTAAAAAAGTCGCTCTTGGTGTAATACAGTCATAGGCTTATGTAGGGTAGCAGGTGATATGTCATCTAACTCATTAAGCTGAACAGATCGTGGGCGGCCAATACACGCTAAGCAAAACTAAAATTGCAGAGCATGACCATCTTTTACTGAATAGAGCTGCAGACGAGGAAAATCCTCTAGAGTCGATGGATATTTATCTATTGATGATTTTACTAATTTGAAAAGTTGAGGCTGTTGTTTAACATCTAACTTTTTTGCAAATCTTGTCCAAGTAATTGCCAAAATTTGGCAGGAAATAAATCATTCAAATTATTTCACATTCAATAATTGATCCCACTTGAAGTAGTTTTGAGTTAGCCGATCTCTTGACATGTTCCAGGTTCTATTCGGTAACGTACTTGCTCCTAAAGCCAGCTTGGTTTTGCCAAACTTATGATGGATTTCCTCAAGTGAATCCATCAGGTTATTGTCTAAGCTTATTTGCTTCATGTCAGTGAACAGGTCATAAATATGGGAAGCTTTAGGCTCCAGGCACGTCAAGATCACGCCACATTTCTTAAAGGCAATATCTTTGGTATACAAGTCATCAATCATCGTGGTAGCAATTTTAGAGAACACTAACAGGTTGTCAGTAGGTTCTTGTAAAGTCACTGCAGCTGACTTGCTGTAATAAGGTCTATACGTGTCAAACGGGTTAGATTGTACGAAGCCAATTATATAACCACACAATAAATTTTCACCTCTTAAACGAGTAACTGCATCTTGCACATAGAGGCTCATAGCTTCTTTTAAGTCGTCAATATGGTAAATCTTTTGTCCAAAAGAACGGCTTGCAACAATCTGCTTTTTTGGTGCCCGCGTATGCTCTAGCTCTATACATGAAACACCCTGCAATTCCAGTAATGTCCTATGCATGACGATAGAAAACTGATCTCTGATCATCAGAGGCGAAGCCATAATGAAATCCATGACTGAGTGTATCCCCATGCTGTTGAGCTTTTGGCTGTGCTTCCTGCCAACTCCCCAGATTTCACTCACTTCTATAGCTTGGTACAGATCTTCAGCAGAGCAAGGATCCATTGAAACTAGGTTGCATACACCGTTCAGATAAACATTCTTTTTCGCAATGTGGTTTGCTAGTTTTGCTTCTGTCTTAGATCTGCCAATGCCAATACATACTGGTAAACCAAGCCAAGAAAAAATACGCTGACGAATGTGCTGGGTATAGTCAGTTAAGTCGTAATTTCCCGCATGGGCTGTCAGATCGAGAAAACATTCATCAATAGAGTAAATCTCCTGTTCTTTAGGAGAAACAAAGTCGGACAGGACTTTCATGAATCTGCGTGACATCTCTGCATACAGGGCATAATTGCTAGAAAGCACTTGGACCTGATGCTGTTCAACGATGTCCTTGATCTGAAATAGAGGAACACCCATCTTAATGCCTAGGTCCTTGGCCTCTTGAGAGCGGGCTACAGCGCAGCCATCATTATTAGACAGGACAATTACTGGTTTATCTTTTAGACCAGGGTTAAAGATGCGCTCACAACTCACATAGCAATTATTAATGTCTACTAAAGCGTAGATTTTCTGAGAATATATGGTCATTGGGCAGGAAACCAATAAAGAAATTAACGATTTCTAAATGACTTAATGACAAAAGTAACCACACCCCAAATCACCATTTCCTGGCCATCTTGCAGATGAATGTCTGAGCAATCTGGATTTTCAGCTTTAAGCCAACGATAATTATTTTCGATCATTAAGCGTTTTACAGTGAAATCATTGTCGATCAGTGCAATCACGATGTCTTCATGTTTGGCGTCAATACTTCGGTCTACAATCAGTTCATCATCAATCTCAATACCTGCATCTCGCATAGAAAGTGAAGCGACTTTCACCACAAAGGTTGCTGCTTCATTTCTAATCAAGTGTTCATTCATGTCTAGAGTTTTATCTACATAGTCTTGGGCAGGGGATGGAAAGCCAGCAGCGATTTTCTCAGCGGCTAAAGGAATTTTCATGTAGGTGGATGACTCTACAACAGAGATTGAAGCAATATCATTAAAGCACGGGTTTTCTGTCTTATTGAGATAGTTTTTAATCTCTATAATCTTAGAGAGGGGCACTCTTAATGTTTTTGTAGGCTCGTTATATTTCAGTTTTCTACCTGCACCTTCTCTGATTCCACCACGATTATTGTTCATAATCTACCTACTATTTGATTTTGTGACAAAATCAAATATTAACTTTAACTCTATGTAAAAACAATATAATTTGGATGAATGGTTAAGGTGAAATTATAAATTCCCGGAACTTATAGGCCTTATCTTTTGTTAATTCGCGGCATACTGAGTAACTTCTATTGAAGTTTAAGAGATCGTGGTCTGCCAATACAGGCTAGATGTAGACAAAACTTAAATGCTGCAAGAGCATGGCCATCTTTTACCGAATAGAGTTGCAGACGAGGAAACTCCTCTAGAGTCGATGGATGTTTACCTGTTGATGCTTTTGCTAATTTAAAAAGTTGAGGCTGTTGTTTACCATCTAACTTTGTTTGCAAATCTTGTCCAAGTAAGTGCCAAAATTTGGCAGGAAATAAAGCCTTAACTTGGGAGTAAAAATGTTCGAGTTGATCGATATCCTTCCAGCGGTAATGGATACCGGTATGTGATGCGGTCACTCGAGTTAAAAATACATTTAGGACGTATGCAATTTGTGCTGGATTTTTACGAGCTATTTTCTGTAGATGTTCAAAAAAATATGTCACTGTATAAAGCTCTTCAGCGCTATCAAGCATTGCTGGTTTTAAGTGGATTGAGCTATCAATACTAAATAAACGGGGATTCCCTTTTTTTGATTTAATGTCTGCTAAATTTAGGGCATTTTCATACCAATAATTGACAAGCTCTTCTGGTAAACACATTTTTTGAGATACAGCTTGAGGATCGTTGTGAATCTCTAATTGATTTAAGGTTTCATAAAAGCGTTGAAGTGAAATTTTAGAGCCTTCTGTGCCGGCGAAGAAAGCAAAAAAGTCATGGGATTGATTTGTTTGTACTGACAGTTCTGCAAGAATGTCAGTAGCATTACTCTGAAGCCAGTTTGTTTGATCATTCAATAATATAGTGGCTAGAACGGCCTGATTTTTCTCAAAATTAAAGTTTTTTTCATCCTTTGTTATTTTTAAATTTTTATACCTTGCATTGTAGCCCATGATTTTTTTAGCCAGTTCATTTTGCATATCTGAATGATGTTTCAGTAGTTTTTGACCAGCAATGAGATAACTTAAGTGAATATAACTTTTGAAAGTTTCAACGGGTTCTATATGTCCTAAAAGATGTGCGATAACAAACCAATGGTTTTGTCCATGCTCATTTTGAAGAAGTTCAGCTCGTATTTTTTGATACTCATCTGCACTATAGTCAGTTAGCTCTTGCACAAGTGGCGCATATTCACAGTTCAGTACAAGTGATAAATGATTCGCTGTCGTGTGACGAAAAGAGTGAAATGAATAATGATGTCCTTTAAACACCTGATTCATTATTAGTTTTAGGGGCACAGTGACAGTGTGTCGATTCAGTTTTTTATTTTCATTCAAGTTGCTGAATAAATATAAACTTTTCTTATTCTCTAAACGTTTTTCAACAACAAAATCGCTAAAAAATTGGTATTCATCGTCTTTAAGCAAAGCGTAGGCAGGCACAATCCGTTCCGCACTATCAGTTTTGAGCAGATGTTGATTTCCTTGTTTTTTTGAACCATAAGGTTGGACCCAGATGGAAAATTGATCTAAACCCTCGATATCTTTTACACGTAATCCCAGTATTTCATTGATACGCATACCAGTTCGGTAAGCTAAAATATAAATGATTTTTAATAATCTATATTGATGGTCTGAGATGGATTGATCATGTAAGAACTGATTTAACTTCTTTAATATGACCTGGAAGGCTGTGTGACCTATGATGCGTGCCCGTGGTCGATTTTGCGATGCAATAAATTCAAGTTCGAAATCTTCTGCTTGAAAAACAATTTGCTGGAAGGTGTGAAAACGTTTCAACATGCGGATCGTTTGGTCTTTAGATTTTTTAAACTCAGGTTGATCTGCTTCATCAGCAAGTCGTGTATTGCTAATGATTTGTTGATAGATTTTGTTCAGTAGATCATTAATGTCATCATCGGCATCGACGTATTGCAAGGCATGAGTTAAAAACGGTTCTGCAATCCGGGTGTAATATGTATAGATTGAACTATCTGCGAGTTTTTGATTGTCTTGAGATGCCTTCGTGTACTGAGTTGTATCAAAATCAAAAGTGGCTGATAATTTTTTTATTTGCTCTGAATTTGGTCGATACAGACTGATGAGCCATAAGATAATACGCTTAGAAAACTTATTAAACTGCTCTTGGTGAAGCAGGCAAAAATCAATAATAAGTTCAGCAATGGGGTGTTCCGTTGATGGTGTGCGAATAATTTTCAGCAAGTTTTTATGAATAAGTATGATATTTTCTACTGCTTCAGACGTATTGAGATCTGGTAGGGCTTTGGCGGTAGAAGAGACATTTTGTTCGATTTCATCACTTAATTGAGTTTTGAGTTTTGGGAATGCAAAATTTTCAAACTCATGTTCAGATAAACCACACGTGAGCGTGTTTTCTAACAAACATTGTGAGAGGGCAGGATCAATATCTGCATTGTGCAGTTGTACCCAATTAAAATTGGCGTAGTCACGTAGAAATTTGAAAGTCTTTTGGGTGTATGGATGTTTTATTTTTTGAAAAATGAGGTGTAGATAAGCATCCACGTCTAGACTGATGTCACGAATTTGCCTTGTGTTGAAGTGAATGAGCCAAAGTCGTGTGAGTTGATCTGGAACAAAATTACGCGATTTTCGAATTGTTTTCTCATCGACAAATAGATCGCCATAGCTTGGAGAAAATGGCTCTAAAAAGATGATATTTAAATCGCAAATTTTTTGGATTTTTACGGGATTCTTTAAATGTTCAAGTAATGCATTTAATGTTGCTGTTTGACTTAGTCCACCATATAGCATTGAGCAAAGCAGAATATTTGCAATAATTTCTTCATCAGAAAACGTCGAGCTATCTTGAGCAAGAATCCAGTAGTGCCACAGTTTTTCGAGGATGATGTCAATTTCATGACCGGCCTGGAACCAATCCAAAGTGAAAATTGGTTCATCACGTTTCATCTCGAAGGTAAGATAAGGTAGTGGGAGGTCTAGGTTATTGCTCTTATTGAGGTCTTTGATATATGTTCGGAAGAATTCATGTGCATATTTATTCCAAGCCAAATTTGGTGCTTTACGTTTAATAAACTCATAAATCGCAGGATAAGCTTGAATTAAGTCTTCAGTTGAGAATTTTTGTTCATCAAAGTATTGGCGGAGCTCATGTTCTGCATCAGCTCGTAGATTCTTTTCTAATTCATTACGTTGAAGTTGACGTCTGTCTTCTGCATAGCGTTTTTTTGAGATTTTTTTATTGCGTGAGGACATCAACTTCAACACCTGTAATTTTAAAATACGTTTTCATTTGCTCTAAAACATCTGCAATTTTGGAAAATTGAGAGAGCGATAAACTGGAAAATGGATGGGCTGCTTCTTGTTGCATAAGCTCATGTCCAAAAAGTGCCAAAATTTCAGGTTCAGAAACTTTATGAGTTAAAAATGCACGAGCTGTGTGGCGATGCCAGTTTGCATGATCAAGACCTAATTCTGGATGAAATTTTTTTACTGAAGATGGGCTTAACGGTATCCAGTCATTATTCTGAATGATTCCCAAGAGGGGGAGCTTACTCATTTTGATTTGTTGTATGACCTCACTTAAAGCTGGTTGACTCATCATGATTTGAATCAAAAAATATTCTAAAAAATTAAGGAATTTTTTTATCTCTTCAACTAAAAATGGGCAAAGTGGAATGAGGCGTCCAAATCCATTACGACCGCCTACTTCTTTGTCTGAAACCATCAAAATTTGGCGTTTTAAATTAAAGTTTTTAAGAAATCCAGGGAATTCAGCAACGGGGCGTGCTGCTGTAAAAAGAAGAAGGATATGCCATAACCAGATGTTGTAATGATTAAAGATTGAAATTAGGTCATCTTCGGCTTGTGAAAAAATATTAAATTTCAATACAGCAAAAATCTCTGTAATTACCTGTGGCTTGGGAGCTTTACGACTACCAAAATAAAGTGTTGAATCAGATGGTGAAGTGGTAACACCACTTTCATATTTACGCACTATATCCGTACAGAGTGATTTTAAAATATCGAGATATTGTGCGTGTAAACGCGGGATATTCTGATGACAATAAGAAATAGACGATGACTGATTTGCATCAATCCCTGCAACTAGGTCTGCAAGTTGTTTATTACCTGTTTTTTCAAGAACCGTGTGATGCAGTAGAGAACTCACCTTTACGACAGACAGTTTTGGAATCAGTAATTCTTGTCTTAATTTGCGTAAATATTGCTGTATATCATCGATACTAACCGAATCCATTTTGCGAAGATCCTCTATGAATAGATTCGGAATTGGAATGTCTAAATAGATAGTCTGATTGAGCAAGCTGTCCGAATACTTAAAATTGCGGTTCTCAAATATATTAAATTTACTGCGTAAGAAGAACTGATCATTTTTATGGAGCAATTCTTGGCGGTTATTTAATTTTTTAGCTCGCTTGCTTTCTATATATAACCACTCATTCACACTATTGCCTGTTAAAAATGCGAGTATCAGGATCAAAGCACTTTTATTTTGATGTTCAGAGTAGTCCACATGAAGTCTTTTCAGTAGATGGTTCACGCTAGATGGATTTGGGAAAAAACTACTCGACGTGAGTAAATGTTCTTTACGTTGAATATGTTTTGCAACGAGTGGTAGAACATAACTTTGAATCGTTTCTGAATGTGCTGCCAGTGGTGTGACATGAGTTGGATTGACAACAATTTGCCGACTAACTGGCTCATCAATTAACGTTTCTATATTCAGTGCTTTAGATTTAGCACTTTTTTTTATTTCTACACTTTCTTCAATGAATTGTTCTTCATCAAGAAATTGATGTTGAAGCTGTGTACCGATACTTGCACGTGCAATCTTCGCTTTGTTTTTTAAAACGTAGTTAAAGGTAACACGAATATCATTGAGTAGATTACGGTCAAACTCAGGCAATTCATCCTTATCTAATGTGATCAGATATTGAATAAATTGTTCTAAGCTCAGCGTTGGATCTTGAAGATAGGTATTCCAGAGACGTTGATACTCTTCTGTATTTTGATATTTTTTTTCAGTAACTAAATTTTTATTTGCATTCCTAAAGCGCTGAAATAAGCGCTTTATGGTATTGAAGTGTTCTGTGTGTGCTTGTTTAAAAAGCTCTGGTTTAAGCTCAGGAAGAGCAATTAAATAAATTGCCGCTTTTAAAACTAGAATATTCCAATTTTTTGCATGCGTCTGCGATTCAGGTAATTGCGCAATTGAATTGATGTATGACGTAATGGGTAAATCACTAATCTTAACTTTTTTCGTGAACGCGATTACCGGAGGTGTCGGCAGTTGCGAATCAAAGTCTACATCGATATCAAAGTAATCAAGATTGAGACCAACCAGAAAATTGTCAGTCTGTTGAGAAGACAATAGTTTAACCACAAAGTTGATATGTTGCGTACGTTCATATTGCTCATCACCAAACAGTTTTTCTAGTGTTTTTCGCAGTGAAATAGCTGGCAAATCAATATGCTCGTTTAGATTGTTCGACACTATGATCTCCAAATTTTTTCTGTACTTAGGCAACTATCAGAGTGATCAATGAGTTCTTTTGCACATCTGCTGTTGAGTGATAATTCATTAAAAATATGTGTGCGCTGTTGATTAATATTTTTAATCCGCTGATTCAGTTGATTTCGAGAACATGCAAGTAGTTGTGCTAGCAGTTCCAGACTCATTTGATGATGTGGCTTTAAAGATGATTCTTTGTTAAGGGTCAATAGAGTTTGACGTGAAAGATGTGTGTTAATTAAATGCAATGTTTTTTTGGGATTTAACGACAGAATATTAATTTTATTAGATTTGATGAATTGAATAAATTCAAGACTGCATAACTCTTTCAGAAATAATAATTCGTCATCTGAAAAAGATTGTTGATGATGAATAATTAAAGTGACTTCTTTGATATCATTCTTTAAGTAGCTAAGATATAAGTGAATATTATTAAAAACGGTGTAGCTATCGAATTCTGGAGTTTTCCAGACATGAAGTTCTTTTATACGATTAGAAATATCTAAATCTACTGCGAGATTTTTCCACATATTTAAGTAGCATAGATTGAAACCATAAGCGTGTGGATGAATGGTGATTCTGCTTTTTTTGAAATTTTTTACAGTACTTGTCTGTGTTGTTGGAAACTTTAAAAGTAGTTCAGATGTCAAATTCATAAATGCCATTGAATAAAAATAATACAGTAATATTCACGGATATTTAGAGTTTTTGAATATGGCAGGAGACATCATTTTTTCTTGTTTTTAAAGTTTATTTATTATTGAAAGTTTCAAATTTTCCTCCTTGATCGGATACTCACTATTAGTTAGCTATATTTGTGAGTTGGCAAAAAATATCATGTTTCTATTGTGATTCTCACATGACGGATTAGAATGAATAGGGTAAGGATAAGTACAGCTGATTATTACAATAACAATGCTCAAATTTTCCGTATCCACCTCTCCATTTAAATGCTATTGCGAAATCTGAAGCCCATTTTTTTCCCATTTACAAGAAAACATTTGGTTTCTATCCCAGTTGTCCGGATACAGTGAAATAAGAGTTTGATTCATTCATAGGACTGATCATTTGACTTATCTAGTGAAATATCAGTATGTTCTTTAACATAAGATATTGGCTTTTAGACAATGAATCAAACATCAAATTATTACAATCAACATGCTCAATCATTTTTTGAAAATACCTATCAGGTTGAAATGGAAAGTCTTTACGCACCATTTCTAAGATATTTGCCGGAACAGGCATTTATCCTAGATTTGGGCTGTGGCTCGGGGCGGGACACTTTGGCATTTAAGAAAAAAGGCTATCAAGTTGAGGCAATTGATTATTCTGCCGAGCTGGTTGAAAAGGCGAGAGAGCTGACAGGCATCGAGGTACGTCAGCAAAGTTTTTATGAGCTGAATGAAGTAGCTAAGTATGATGGTATTTGGGCCTGTGCTTCTCTTTTGCACTGTGAAAGAGATCGCCTGACTGAAGTGCTGGGGCGCATATTTAAAGCATTAAAGCCAAATGGGGTGTGTTACATGTCTTTTAAATATGGCGATACAGACCGTGAGAAAGAAGGGCGCAGCTTTACTGACTTGAATGAGCAGCAAGCTTACGACTTATTTAAACAAATAGATCAGGCTTTACTGTTACAGCAATGGATTACTGTAGATAAACGTCCAGACCGTACAGAAGAGTGGATCAACGTAATATGGAAAAAGCAATCACATGCTTTTGATTATTACCCGCAGCGTTTATACAAGCGTGCCGAGTTAATGAAAGAGCCCTCTTTGATTCCTGCAGAACACGGGATTTATTTTTGGTGGTTCAAAACAAATCCACCGGGAATCCCAACAAAAAACTGTATAACGTATCAAGAATATACTTTGTTGTATGTTGGCATATCGCCTGACAAAAAGACTAAACCAAATAGTAAATCAAACTTGAGAATACGGCTTAAAACACACTTTGCAGGTAACGCAGAAGGTTCAACGCTAAGACGAACATTGGGCATACTTCTGGCTGAGATGAGTGGGTATCCGCTTAGAAGAGTAGGGTCAGGTAATCGCATGACTTTCACGCATTCAGGTGAACAATGGCTGGATGCATGGCTTGAAGATAATGCATATGTGTCCTGGATAATTTGTGAAGAACCTTGGAATGTTGAGGAAAAGGTTTCTGAACAAACGATACTGCCACTCAATTTGAAAGGTAATCAGCACGAGTTTAAAGAAACCCTTTCAGCTATACGTAAAAAAGCCATTCAAAATGCGAAAATGATGGAAATCGCTACGGAAGCAGGATTACAAAGACAGGTGAAGCTTCAACATGTGGCAGGATGATCACTTTATAGAAAATAATAAACCTACACCCAACGAGCAGCTGAAATTCTTGAAGCATATTCAGCAGATATTGCAGTCAGGGACTTTTACTTCGACATATAAGTTTGCTTTGCTGATAAGTATCACGCGTCTGGCGATTGAACAGGGTCAAGATACCGGTGCTGCCTTGCATTTGGAATATCAGGATATTGCTGAAAAGTTTATTGACCTGTACTGGAAACAGTCACTGCCGTTTCAGTTTAACCAGTATGAGCCTTTTACTATTCATCAAAGCACTGGTAAGCAGGCAAAGATCATCAGTGAAATTCAGAATGCACAGCAACAATTCAAGACTTTGGCCGCGTTGAGAAAGGATGTACTTTACTGGAACAGGCTGAAGCGAACAGTTGCGACAACGGTAAAGCAAATGCCGGTAGTATATTTGCAGAATCTGAATGGTCAAACGGTAGAATTTCTCTATTGCCTTGAAGACTCCAAACAGTCCCTCAAGCTTTTACCCAAAGTGATGTATTGTTTAAGACAGTTTAGTGAAATTATTGAAGAGCTTTGCCAGAAGCGCTGGATTGATTTTGTCCGGCTGAATAAGCAGAACCTGGTTGTATTAGATGGGTTACCTGACCTAGATGAATTCATGTTTGCACCGAGTCGTAACCAACTAGGACAGGTCGCAGACTTTCTGATTGATTTGCAAGAATGCCAGTGTTTTTATTGCGGTAAAAGCCTAAAAAATCTAAATATGCAGTGGATCATTTTATTCCATGGTCTTTATATCCTGCCGATACCGGACATAACTTTGTCCTGGCGGATGAAAAATGCAACTCACAAAAAAGTAATTATTTAGCATCACAGCAATTCTTACATCAGTGGCAGGAGCGTAATCATCTGCATGATCAATCTATTATTCGAGAGATTTCTCAATTAGGTTTTCTAACCGATCTGCAACGTTCGCATCGGGTTGCCGACTGGGCGTATAAGCAGGCAATAGAGAATGAGTATTTAGTTTGGTTGGGGGGAAAAGATAAAAAGATATTAGCCCAAGTGTATTAAAGAATTTATTTTCAATAGATATATTTAAGTACTTGAATGTAATAAAGATATAAAGTACCTTAGTAGTGCTTTATATCTTTGGGTGTGTGCATTTGTTCTAACCTTTCTAAGACGGTAGCAGAGAACGGTTGCCAATAGTTCCATGAACGATATTTTTGATCAAAACGGCCACCACCTTCATTCCGCCATTGCTTTAGAATTGCAATGATTTCGGGGTTGTAAATACAATTCACGGATAGCATTCCACTCGAAAATTTGCGAGCACGTACCCATATTCCATTGATGGTAAATTGATAATCTTCCCAAGATGAAACATTAGGAGTCGTGTTTGTTGCGAGTTGTTCAGTTGCTTCAAGTGGATTTTTAGATATTTTCCCTTCAACTCCATTTTTAATCACTTTAGGGGCTTGAGGATAAAGCCAACTTTTATGATCCAGACTTTCAAGGATCAGTTTCTTTGCTTGTTCACTTGGTATTACAAGTTCAGTCTGTAATAAGCTCGATAAATCAATCTCTAATGTATTAACGTTCATTGATTCAATGATCTTGAGTTTATTCTCATCAATAAAATGTGTGACAGCAATTTCAATAAATACTGGTTCATCATTGTAATAACAGGCTAAATCAGGACGAATTAACCCTAAGTGAAATTCAGGAATAATTTTGTCAAATGTCCACCATGCAGCTTCATTGTCTTCAGTATTTGGGACCGCAGGAAGCATTAAACCCATAGATTCTAAAATGACTTCTTTGGCGTATTTGTGTAGTACAGATTCTGGATTAATGTTACAGCTCTCCTTATTGCTGGCATGTGCAAAATGATGCTCTTTGATATCACCTTTGCGTGCAATGACAGTTTCACCGCATTCAAAACATGTACATTTACACGCTAAGCCACGTTCAACATTTTCTATTTGGACCAGATTATTATTTTCATTGAGAGCAACATACATAGTCATGAGTACAAATCCTTTAGCAAGTTAATTTACTCTCCTACTATGACTGTGATTTAATCGCTAAAACACCGTATTAACAGGGGTAATACGGGTAAGTGGGGTGTATAAGTGACTGAAATAGAAATAAAAGTACTAAAATTATTTTATGGCTTACTAGTGAGCCAGCCTACGATCAACAGGGCGTATGATTGTTTAAAGGTGTTATTTGAAAAAACAATTGAGAGTTATAAGAGTGGTTTTGAAGAGAAAGTTACTTACTCCAGGCAGCAATTGAAAGTTGCTGTTGATGGAAAATTGTCAGCGGAAAGAATGGATTCTAAAGAACTTGGAAAATGGATCAATGACTCACGATTAAATGATTTTTTAAAGTGTGTTATTCACCGGCACAGTGCAGTGTTTGATGAGCTTGGATACATCCCATTTGTAAATACAAATGATACTAAGGGTGGGAAGGGGAATGAGCGAATATATTGGTTGGAAATAAAAAAAATTACAGCTAAAGTTGATGAAGATAATCAGAGTCCTGAAGATAATATTGTTCATTATGAGCGAAATAATCCTGCCGACATTCAACTGTCGTGGTTTTATAAATTCATTTTTAAAAATGGCGAGTTAAAAAATAAGAGCTTGAGAGGACTGGTAATGATTACCGTACTCTTTGGTAGTGTGATTGGCTGGGCTATTTATGTTTTTATTTTTTCATTGGTATTGGTTAGTGATGAACAATCTTTTACATCGTTGGACTTATTTTGGATTAGTTGTCTGATTTTCTTTTCATTTATTATGTTTAAGTACTGGGCAATTCCGTTATGGAATTTACCAGAGCATCGTGTAATTAAAGCCCCTATGAGTTTTATTTCATTCGCTGAAGATCATGCTGATCTTGAAATGTATCGGGATAAAGAGAGAAATCAAATTACTCGGGTGACAAAGTTTAAAGGTACATGCCCGATATGTGCTTCTGATGTCCTCTTAAAAAGTGGGAAACCAGATCAAAAGATGCCTTTAGTGGGACGGTGCGTTGAGAGTCCTTTTGCCCATGTGTATAGTTTTGATCGTGTGACACTGAAAGGTGAGCAACTAAAATAAATCATAATTTACATGGGTAAATTGTTATATGTAAATGTGATTTTTAAAAATAAGTGGGCGATTGTACGGCCACTACATTTAAACATGAAATTTTTGAAAAGTAAGAGGGTTCGGATTGACCCCACAAACTTGATAAGAGACGGTCTTATTTTGATAGCTATTCAAAATGTTTAATTATTACAGGCCTGTCTTATCTAAGTCTTATGCTTATAGTAAGATTCTCATTTATCTAAAAAATATTGTCTATGAAAAAAATTGCTGTTGTTGCTGCCGTAATCAAACATGAAGATAAAATTTTATGTGTACAAAGAGCACCATCTAAATATGATTATATTTCTTTGAAATATGAATTTCCTGGTGGGAAAGTTGAGCAAGATGAAACGCCAGAGCAAGCAATTATTCGTGAAATTCAAGAAGAGTTAAACATGGAGATTGTAGTAGATTCACATCTTATTACGGTCGACTATGACTATCCTGATTTTAGTATTTCTTTAAATACATTCTTATGTCATAGCAACGATAAGGATTTACAGTTATTAGAACATGTGAATTATCAGTGGTTGACTATTAATGAACTAACTACTCTCGACTGGGCAGCAGCAGATTTACCTATTGTTGATGAGTTGCAAAGAAAATGATTCTAGATGCATTGAGTAAAGGGTTAATTACAAGCTTCATTGATCAATCTTCCTATTCAGAAGATATTTATCAAACTAAGTTGGTACAAAATAATTATCCATCAGAAAAAGTGATCAATACCTTTGAAGGTGAGCTGGAACACTGCACACGGTTTTGGTTCACTACAGCTTTTCTAAGTATGAGTGGTTTTAATACCCTTTATTCTCTGCTTGAAGATTTACAACGCAGAAATATTCCTGGTCGAGTTTTAGTTTCTCAGTATCTTAATTTTACTCAACCAGAGGCTTTAAAAAGACTAAAAAGCTTTAAAAATCTTGAAGTTTGTATAGATATACAATCTGACTTGCATGCGAAAACCTATGTATTTGAACATAAAGATCATATGAGTGTGTTATTAGGGAGTAGTAACTTAACCGCGAATGCACTGAATAAAAATGAGGAGCTTAATATTTTTATTCGGGCCTTGCCTCAAAGTAAAATTATGCGAGATATTTTGCTCAAAAAGCAGACTTTATTCGACGCTGCACAAGAGTTGACCGAAGAATATTTAGCACAATATAGTGAAATATATCAGGCTCAAAATCAATTTGTTCAGAAACTACCACAACAGAACATAAAGCTTTCTAGTTCAATTACACCTAATTTAATGCAACAAGAAGCTTTGAGTAGTTTGGAAAAATTACGAGAGGGCAATGTTACTAAGGCTTTGCTCATCTCTGCAACAGGTACAGGAAAGACTTATCTTTCAGCTTTTGATATACGCAATTTCAAAGCAAAAAGTATACTTTTTATTGTGCATCGAGAAAACATTCTTATTGATGCTCAACAGGCTTTTAAAAATGTATTTGGTGCTGATTTTAAATCTGCTATTTTCTCAGGATCAAATCGAGATATAGCCGGGTATGACAATATTTTTGCCACTATACAGTCTTTGTCTAGAGATCATCATTTAACTCAATTTTCACCAGAAGCTTTTGACTATATTGTAAAAGTCATCGTTCAGGTTCTGCTAGCTATTTAAAAATTTTAGAATATTTCAAACCCAAATTTCTTTTAGGTATGACTGCGACTCCAGAAAGAAGTGATGGTATCGATATTTTCAAAGCATTTGATTACAATATAGCCTATGAAATTAGGCTTAAAAAAGCCATGGAATGTAATCTCATTTGTCCTTTTCACTATTTTGGAATTTCAGATTTAGAAATAGATGGTGAGCTGGTTGATGATAATACTGATTTTGGTCATTTAATTAGTGATGAGCGTGCTCGAAAGATTAAAGAAGCTTCAGATAAGTTTGGTACAGATAACGGTGAATTAAGAGCCTTAGTTTTTTGTTCTAGTGTTAAGGAAGCGAAAGAGCTTGCAGGGAAAATGAATCTCTTAGGGATTCAAAGTATAGCTTTAAGTGGCGAAAATAGTACGGAACAGCGAACAGCTGCGATCGAGTCAATCAGCTCGGCAGATAACCATCGTATTGAAATGATTTTTACGGTTGATATTTTTAATGAAGGGATTGATATTCCTAAAATTAATCAAGTGATTTTTTGATCCTAGCCAAAATAATGGACAGCATTTCCCTCTAAAGATAACGTAACGTTAACTTTGGAGATACAAGAATGGCTAAACGTTTTAGTCCTGAATTTAAACAGCAAGCAATTGATTATGCACTTTCAAACTCACATGAATCTATATAGTCAAATCATTATAAAACCAATACAATGGTGCAATGAGTTATTCAGAACATTTTAGACGTAAAATTTTAGCTAAACTTGAGGAAGGTTATTCTATTCGAGCGGTAGCTGCACAATTTGAAATTAATAAAAATACCATTGTTGAATGGAAAAAACGTATAGAGATTAAAAAAACTCGTGTACGTAAACCTTCTAAAATTAACGATGATGCTTTACGTGAAGATGTTGAAAAGTATCCTGATGCTTATCAATATGAACGTGCTGCACGTTTTAATTGTGGTGTTTCATCTATTGGTGCTGCATTAAAGCGCTTAAATATTACAGTTAAAAAAAGACGTTAAGCCATCCTAAAGCAGATACAAAGCTTAGGGATAAATTTATTCAGCAAGTGAATGAATTAGGAACAAACCACCCGATTATTTATGTGGATGAAAGTGGTTTTAAGTCACATGATTACAGACCTCATGGCTACTCACGAAAAGGAGTACCTTGTTTAGGGCAATATAATTGGCAATTAAAGAATCAGACCAATGCCATTGGAGCAATCTATGAGGGTAAGTTATTTTCAGTCGGTTTATTTGACTGCAAAATCAATTCAGATGTTTTTCATTTTTGGATTGAGCAATTCCTCATACCAACATTACCAGAAAATAGTGTAGTGGTTATGGATAATGCAGCATTTCATAAAAGAGCAGATATTCAGGAGTTATTGGAACAACAAGGGCATAAAATTCTTTGGCTTCCTGCATACAGCCCTCATTTAAATCCTATAGAACAGATGTGGGCATGGGTTAAACGTAAGCGTAAAGAATGGTTGATCGACTCAGTCGATGAGTTATTTGTATTAGTTCAGACTTGATCGGACATTCTTCTTGAAAAAGAGAAAGTTACCCGTTTTGATAAAGGTGTCGAAATCTTAATCAAACAAAGGTAACTTTCTTATGTTGCATACTAACAATCAAATTATCAAACACAAAGTAGGCTTACTCAATTTAGCCGAAGAACTTCAGAACGTTTCTAGAGCATGCAAAGTGATGGGTGTCTCTAGAGATACTTTCTATCGCTATCAGGAGTTAGTACAGTCTGGTGACATTGATGCATTGATCAATAAGTCCCGTCGAGTGCCTAATCTAAAAAACCGTGTAGATGATGCTACAGAGCTAGCGGTCATTGATTTCGCAATTCAATATCCAGCTTATGGTCAGCATCGTACCAGTAACGAATTGCGCAAGAAGGGTGTATTTGTTTCAGGGAGTGGTGTTCGCTCTATTTGGCTCCGCCATGATTTGGAGAACTTTAAGAAGCGTTTAAAAGCTCTCGAAGCTAAAGTGGCGCAGGATGGTATCGAACTAAATGATCATCAGATTGCTGCACTTGAGCGTAAGCATGAAGATGATGTGGCATGTGGTGAAATAGAAACAGCTCATCCAGGCTATTTAGGTGCGCAAGATACCTTTTATGTCGGGAATCTCAAGGGTGTTGGACGGATCTACCAGCAAACATTTATCGATACTTATAGCAAGGTCGTTCATTGCAAGCTCTATACAACCAAAACACCAATTACAGCGGCTGATTTACTCAATGATCGTGTATTACCTTTCTATCAATCCCAGGATTTACCAATGCTTCGCATTCTTACAGACAGAGGAACCGAGTATTGCGGGAAGGTGGAACAACATGACTATGAGTTGTATCTAGCCCTCAATGACATTGATCACACGAAGACAAAAGCAGCTTCACCACAAACGAATGGGATCTGTGAACGCTTCCATAAAACAATACTGCAGGAGTTTTATCAAATTACATTTAGGAAAAAGGGCAGAGTAAAACTTGAAGTGCGACATAAACCACCTAATTAATTTAAAGGGTTTATGGAGTATATAAAATTGTCATACCATCATCTTAACTTTGAAGATCGTACTGCATTAATGCTTGAGTCAAGAAAAGAAGGCTTTTCAGCCAGAAAATTTGCTGAACTCATTAAAAGACATCCTAGTACGATCTATCGTGAGCTTAAAAGAAATAGCATCAATGACGTTTATCAAGCTCGATATGCTTCTGATAACACCTTCGCTAGACGTAGACGTGGTTACAGAAAACTCAAAATTGATTCAATCCTCTGGAAATTTATTGTTGAAGCGATTCGTTGTTTATGGTCTCCTCAGCAAATAGCAAAGCGTTTAAAGACATTTCCTGATTTGGATCAAACAATGAATGTAAGCCATACAACGATTTATTCAACGATACGAGCATTACCAAAGGGTGAGTTGAAAAAAGACTTATTATCCTGTCTGCGTCATGAAAATAAAAAGCGAAAAGCTAACGGTGAACCTAAAAAAGATTCTATATTACAGGATATTAAAACTATTCATGAGCGCCCAACCGAAGTTCAAGAAAGAAAAATACCGGGTCATTGGGAAGCCGATTTAATTAAAGGTAAAGACAATAAAAGTTCGATAGCAACACTTATTGAACGAAATACACGACTCTGTATCTTGGCAACATTACCTGATGCAAAGGCAGAATCAGTGCGCAAGGCTTTAACTGAAGCTCTGAAATATTTACCTGCAGAACTGCGTAAAACGTTGACCTATGACCGTGGACGTGAGATGTCAGAACATAAAATACTCGAAGAAGATTTAGGCATAGATGTATATTTTTGTGACCCACATTCACCCTGGCAAAAAGGCACATGCGAAAATATGAATGGTTTAATTAGGCAATATTTACCTAAAGGGATTGATTTAAATCAGGCAGATCAGCATTATTTAAATCAAGTTGCCATGTCACTGAATACTCGTCCTAGAAAAGCGTTAGATTGGCTTACACCATTAGAGAAATTTGCTCAGCTTGTTGATTATCATAAGACTTTTGAAACTGTCGCACCTCATGTTTGAATTCGCCAAGCTTTATAGCACACTAGAAGAGTTGCAGACGGATCTAGACGACTGGCTGAAATTCTATAATACTGAACGGACTCATCAAGGAAAAATGTGCTGTGGTCGTACACCATTTGAAACTTTACTTGATGGAAAACAAATTTGGGCTGAGAAGAATTTAGCTCAAATTTAACCTGACAGGCACAATAAAAAATGGGTAACTGTCAGATCAGGTTTGAGCTAGTACAAGTTATTTCAAGTTTTTTTCGAATCCTGTATGAATAATAAAGTAGTTTGACTATAGAACTGATTACCGAATTGACTCGTCTACTCAAAACTTTCGAAATAATATTCTATAAAAATACTCTTCTAGGACGATTTTATCGCTTGTCTATCTGCTTCATTTTGATAAAGATCTAATTTCATCTTGATCCCTGTGATTGGAGACTGCGACTTTATAAAAAGCAGTTTTATAGCTTTTCAATATGCATCCACCTGGTTGAGAGGTATAAACATCAGGTCTTGTAAGTGGAAAGTAAAATACTGGTTTCTGTATTGTAAATGCCTGCAATATTCCTGACCTGACCCAAGATCAAATCAAAATTGATTAAACTATCTGCCTGAATTTCGACTAATAAATCCCATTTTCCATTGGTTGTATGCAGGGTTTGTATCGCAGGATTGAGTCTTAACTCTTTAATCACAGATGTGGCTTTGTTTCCCTCTACCATAATACTCATCCAGGCCTGAACTTTGTTGGGGCTGGCATTGGGTTTAATCCTTACCGTATATCCTGTAATGATTCCTGTGGTTTCCATATATTCAATACGTTTTTGAACTGTAGCTCTAGACGTTCTGGTTTTTTGAGCGATTTCAGTAATAGAAATACGTGAATTTTCTCGTAGTAATCCCAGTATTTTGCTGTCTATTTCGTTCATATTGTATTTCTCAATACTCAAATTGATAAAAATTGGATCAAATTAATCATTTTAAAAACTTTTTGTGATCAAATTGATTGTAGATAATAGCTCTACACCTAACAATGCAGTGATTTACGTTGATCAAATAATTTTAACGAATTATTGCATTCAGGCTAGAAACAAAGTGCGATTTTACTAAAAATAGTTAAGGAAAACTGATGTCTGAAGCTGCTAACTCTACTAAATACGATCCTTGGCAAACTTATCTAACTCAAATTGATCGTGTTGCTCCTTATTTAGATTCAAGCCTGGGCAATTATGTGAATACGCTAAAGCGTACCAAAAGATCATTAATTGTTGATGTGCCTATTGTTATGGATGACGGTAGTATTCAGCATTTTGAAGGCTACCGTGTTCACCATAATTTATCTCGTGGGCCAGGCAAAGGTGGTATTCGTTATCATCCAGATGTCGAGCTAAAAGAAGTAATGGCTTTGTCTGCGGGAATGACGATTAAAACAGCCATTTTAAACTTACCATTCGGTGGTGCAAAAGGCGGTATTGCTGTTGATCCGACTAAACTGTCTTTACGAGAATTAGAACGTTTAACGCGTCGTTATACCAGTGAAATTAGTCCATTAATTGGGCCACAAGTGGATATTCCTGCACCTGATATCGGTACCAACCAGCAAATTATGGGCTGGATCATGGATACCTATTCCAGTATCAAAGGACATACTGTGACAGGTGTGGTGACAGGCAAGCCTCTACATTTAGGTGGTTCATTAGGCCGAATTCGGGCAACGGGTCGCGGTGTATTTATTACAGGCTCCGAAATTGCAAAAATTATCAAGTTAGATATTCAAAACTGTAAAGTCGCAATCCAAGGTTTCGGTAATGTCGGTAATGAGGCGGCTTACTTGTTTAATGAGGCCGGTGCGCAGGTGGTTGCGATTCAAGACCATACCGGAACTATTTACGATCCTGAAGGCATTGATATCCGTGCATTACAACAATATGTTGCAGAACATCAGGGTATATATGGCTTCCCTCAGGCAAGCGTAATTTCCAATGACGAGTTCTGGACTGTACCAATGGATATTTTGATTCCTGCGGCTCTAGAAGGTCAAATCACTGCGGAACGTGCACAGAACCTCAGTGCAAAACTGATCCTGGAAGCGGCGAATGGTCCAACACGTCCAGAAGCAGACGATGTGTGTATAAAACGAAATATTACTATTGTTCCTGATGTGCTTTGTAACGCCGGTGGTGTAACTGTCAGTTATTTCGAATGGGTACAAGATATGGCGAGTTATTTCTGGAGCGAATCCGAAATTAATGAACGCCTCGATAAATTAATGGTAAGTGCTGTTGCAGATGTTTGGAAAACATCAGTAGATAAAAAATGTAGCTTGAGAATCGCAGCTTATGTTTTGGCATGTGAGCGTATTTTAAAAGCACGACAAGAACGTGGCATTTTCCCAGGCTAAGCCTAGACCAACCTTAACTTCCTTTTTGAAGCAGAGCTGACATGAATACGAATTTTAAAGCAGATATCACCAATAATCCTGTAACAAGACAGAACTTTAATGACTGGATGGTGCCTGTTTTCGCACCCGCAAATTTTATTCCAGTACGTGGTAAAGGATCTCGGATCTGGGATCAAAATGACAAGGAATATGTTGATTTTGCAGGCGGTATTGCTGTGAATTCACTCGGACATTGTCATCCGGTTGCAGTGTCTGCATTAATTGATCAAGCACAAAAATTATGGCATATCGGTAATGGCTATACCAATGAACCTGTTTTAGAACTGGCAGGCTCAATGGTTGAGAGTACCTTTGCAGATAAAGTCTTTTTCTGTAACTCAGGTGCGGAAGCAAATGAAGCCGCGCTGAAACTGGCACGTAAAGTCGGAACTTTAAGCGGTAATCCGGAAAAGAATGAGATTATTTCTTTTGAAAGTTCATTCCATGGCCGTACGTTGTTTACCGTGACAGCAGGTGGACAGCCAAAATATTCGAAAGACTTCGCACCTTTGCCAAAAGGCATTCAGCATATTGCTTTTAATGATTTAGATGCAGCAAAAGCAGCAATTGGTCCAAATACCTGCGCGGTTATTGTGGAACCGATTCAGGGTGAAGGCGGTGTGATTCCTGCTGATGTTGAATTCCTGAAGGGTTTACGTCAACTGTGTGATGCACAGGGCGCAGTTTTAATTTTTGATGAAGTGCAAACAGGGGTAGGGCGTACCGGTGCGTTATATGCCTACATGAACAGTGGCGTCACTCCTGACATCTTAACTACAGCAAAAGCCTTAGGTGGTGGTTTCCCAATTGGGGCGATGATGACCACGGACCATTTTGCCAATATGTTTGCCGTAGGTGATCATGGCACGACTTATGGCGGCAATCCTTTGGGCTGCGTAGTTGCAGGTGCAGTATTTAATTTTGTCAAGCAAGAGCATGTTCTGCAAGGCGTGAAACAGCGTGAGCAGTATTTCCTGCAACGCCTGAATGAGATCAATAGCAAATATCCATTATTTAAAGAATGCCGTGGTCAAGGTCTGCTGCTTGGTTGTGAATTGAAAGATGAATATAAAGGTCAGGCGAAGCAGATTGTAAATCTGGCAGCGGAAGAAGGCTTGTTGGCTTTGGTTGCTGGGGTCAGCGTGGTTCGTTTTACTCCCTCCTTGATCATTCCAATTGAAGATATTGAAGAAGGTTTAAATCGTTTTGAAAAAGCTTTAGCCAAGTTTCAATAATATTCAAAGGAAGTCTATATGATGATGCGTATTCGCTATGTTCAACCTGGGGATCTAGAAGACATTTACCAGTTGGCAGAAAAAGCCGGCTTTGGTCTGACGTCTTTACAGCCGCATCGTGAAAAGCTGTTGGCACGTATCCAGCGTGCCTGCGATACAGTCCAGGGTCTGACTAAAAAAGCGGACCAGGTCTATTTATTTGTACTAGAAGATACGCAGATAAATAAAGTTGTGGGTTTGTGCGGCATTGAAGTGGCTTTGGGTTTAAGTGAGCCTTGGTATAACTTCCATGTGGGAACACAAGTACATACCTCAAGTGCTTTAGGTGTATATAAGGCTTTGCCTACTTTGTTTTTAAGTAATGACCATACCAATTGCAGTGAATTATGTACGTTGTTTCTGGATCCGGATTACCGTAAAAACTCGAATGGTAAGTTCTTGTCTAAAATTCGCTTTTTGTTTATTGCGGCATTTCAGTCTTTGTTTGAAAAGAAAATTGTGGCAGAAATGCGCGGCTTTTCAGATGAAAAAGGCGAGTCTCCATTTTGGGATGCGGTCGGTCACAAGTTCTTTAATATTGAATTTAATAAAGCCGACTACTTAAGTGGCACAGGGCAAAAAGCGTTTATTGCCGAATTGATGCCACGTTACCCACTGTATATTGATATGTTGCCCGAAGAGGCACAAGCGGTGATCGGTAAAGTTCATCCAAATACAGTTCCTGCAAGTAAACTCCTGTACGAAGAAGGCTTACGTTATCAAGGTTATGTAGATATTTTTGATGGCGGTGCAACGCTGGAAGCCGATGTTGAAAACCTGAGAGCAATGAAGCAAAGCCAGTCAGTTCAGGTCAAAATTGTTGATCAGGTATCTTCAGCACTGTCGAGCGGTCCGATGATTGTCGCCAACGATGATTACAATGACTATAAAGCTATTCTAGTGGCGCATTGTCCTGAAAATGCAGTATTGCAACTCACTGCAAGTGAGGCTGCTCAGTTAGAGGTTCAAGATGGCGGTCATGTCCGCTTGTTATCTGTAAATGTAAGTGGAGAGAAAGCATGTCTTTAGGTTCGGTTTTTATTCAAGGTCAATGGCGTGCGGCACAAGGTCAACCCTTTGTGAAAACGAATCCAGTGGGCAAGGCACAAATTTGGGCAGGCCAAGAAGCGACTGCTGAAGATGTGCAACTGGCGAGTGAATCTGCACGTCAAGCATTTCCACAATGGGCAGTCACTCCACTTGAACAGCGCATACAAATTGTAGAAGAGTTTGCGCGTTTGCTGAAAGAAAACCAGCAGCATCTGGCAGAAGTAATCAGCCAGGAAACCAGCAAGCCGTTGTGGGAAACCTTAACTGAAGTCCAGGCGATGATTGGCAAAGCCGCGATTTCAATTCGCGCCTATCAGCAACGCACCGGTGAAAGTTCAACCGACATGCCGGACGGAAAAGCGACTTTACGCCATCGCCCGCATGGGGTGCTTGCTGTTTTTGGACCTTATAATTTTCCTGGTCATTTACCCAATGGTCATATTATTCCAGCCTTGCTGGCAGGCAACTGCATTCTGTTTAAGCCGAGCGAATTAACGCCGTGGACCGCAGAAGAAACCCTTAAGTTATGGCAAAAAGCCGGTCTGCCAAACGGTGTGATCAATCTGTTACAAGGCGGACGCAGCACAGGCGAAGCTTTGGCCAGTGCCACAGATGTCGATGGGATCCTGTTTACAGGCAGTGCCAATACCGGCTATCACTTACACAAGTTGATTGCAGGGCAGCCAGAAAAAATTCTGGCTTTGGAGATGGGTGGTAATAATGCCCTGATTGTCGATGATGTAAGCGATATTGATGCTGCAGTTCATCTCGCGATTCAATCTGCATTTGTGTCTGCAGGTCAACGTTGTACGTGTGCGCGTCGCATTATTGTTAAACAAGGTGCCGTGGGCGATCAATTTATTCAACGCTTTGTTGAGGTAGCGAAAAATCTCAAGATTGGTGCATGGAATGATCATGATCAACCGTTTATGGGCGGTGTGATTTCATCTCAGGCAGCGCAGTCATTACTTGAAGCTCAGCAAAAACTGCTTGCTTTGGGTGCAACCCCGCTGGCGGAAATGCAGTTACTGGCTGCAGATAGCACCTTGCTCAGTGCGGGGATTTTGGATGTTTCCAAAGTAACGGATATTCCAGATGAAGAATATTTTGGTCCACTGACAAAAATCTATCGTTATCAGGATTTTGACGAAGCATTAAAGCTTGCGAATCAGACACGTTTTGGTTTGGCCGTTGGCTTGATTTCTCCAGATCGGGAATTGTATGAACGTTTACTGATCTCTGCACGCGCAGGTATTGTCAACTGGAATAAACCTCTGACCGGCGCATCCAGTGCGGCACCTTTCGGCGGTATCGGGGCGTCAGGTAACCATCGTCCAAGTGCGTTCTATGCTGCAGATTACTGTGCATGGCCAATGGCTTCTTTAGAAACTGAAACCATTGAATTACCAGAAAAATTATCACCAGGTATCAGTTTCTAATTTGGAGTAAGTGTATGTTGGGATTTGAAGTTAATTTTGATGGTTTAGTCGGTCCTACGCATCATTATGCGGGACTTTCTTTTGGCAATGAAGCTTCATTCAAAAATCAAAAATTGATTTCAAATCCCAAGCTTGCTGCAAAGCAGGGTTTACAAAAAATGAAAGCAATGGCGGATATGGGGCTGAAACAAGCTGTTTTACCGCCACATGAACGACCAATGCTTTCAGAATTACGCCGTTTAGGCTTTGGTGGTCAAGATAAACATTTAATTGAGCAGGCATATCGCCAAGCACCTGAACTTCTATCCGCTTTATATTCAGCCTCACCGATGTGGGCCGCCAATGCAGCGACTGTCAGTCCATCGGCAGATACAGCAGACCAAAAAATTCATTTCACGAGTGCAAATTTGTGTTCGAATTATCATCGGTCAATTGAACATTTAACAACACAACGAATATTGAAACGTATTTTTCAAGATGAACAATATTTTGTCCATCATGAAGCTTTGCCAAGTGTCCCTCTATTTGGTGACGAAGGTGCAGCTAACCATTTACGTTTTGCTCAAGATTATGCTCATTCTGGGATTGAAGTTTTTGTTTATGGCCAGCATTTTTTCAAAACAGACCAGGTCCGTGTCAGTAAATATCCGGCAAGACAAACTTTAGAAGCATGCCAGGCTGTTGCACGTTTGCATCAGCTCGATACAGAAAAAACCTTATTTTCCAACAGAACCCCGATGTAATTGATTTGGGTGTTTTTCATAATGATGTCATTTCTGTAAATAATAAAAATGTATTCCTGGTGCATGAAAAAGCATTTTTAAATCAGAAAATAATGCTGAATGAATTGGCAGAAAAATTACAACATCAAAATCAGAGCCTTGAACTGATTCAAGTGCCAGATCAATGTGTCAGTGTCAAAGATGCTGTGCAGTCTTATTTATTTAATAGCCAGATTGTGAGTCGTCCCGATGGGGGCATGAGTATCATTCTTCCAGAAGAGGCTCGTGAAAATCAGGCCGTTTGGAATTATGTACAGCAGACTTTATTACAAGACAGCCAGATCGATGATGTTCAAGTATTTCATTTAAGAGAAAGTATGCGTAATGGCGGCGGACCTGCTTGCCTTCGTCTACGTGTTGCGATGAATCAAGATGAACTGGCGGCTGTGCATCAACCGGTTTTATTGACTGACAGTTTATGCAACAGCCTCAACCAATGGGTAGATCGTCATTATCGTGATCGATTGTCAGCACAAGATTTAATCGACCCCCAACTCATATTGGAAAGTCAAATTGCGCTGGATGAGTTAAGTCAGATTCTGGAGTTGGGAGCGATTTATTCATTTCAATTTTAACTAGAGAGATGTATGTAACTTATGGAAGATTTTTTAAAGTTAACCCTAGATGGTTCTGAACCTGAGATTAAAAGCGGACATAACAAATTTCTAGAATGGCATTGGCTTGCTGAAGGTATTTTACAATTCATACCGAAAGTGGCTCATAAAAAAGCCATTATTCTTTCAGCAGGAATTCATGGCAATGAAACTGCACCGATTGAAATATTAAACCAAATATGTAGTGATTTAATTCAAGAAAAATTAGCATTAAAAGAACAGGTTCTGGTTATTTTTGGTCATCCTGCTGCCATGCGTGTGGGACAGCGCTATCTAGACAATGATTTAAACCGCATGTTTTGCGCTGAATTAAAATCTCCAGTAGATGATCTGGAAAATAAGCGCGCGTTACAGCTCGAACAGTCAGTTGAAAAATTCTTTCATCAGCAACCGCACGACGTATCTTTCTATCATTATGATTTGCACACCGCTATTCGTAGCTCTCTCATGAGTACTTTTGCACTGATTCCATTTCAAAAACATGCCTATGATTCAGAATTATTTTCTAATTTGGCTGCCGCAAAGCTAGATGCAATCGTGCTTCATAGTAGTGCAGGAAAAACATTTTCTAGCTATACCAGTGAATATTTTGGTGCACATAGCTGTACTTTGGAACTGGGCAAAGCCAAACCATTTGCTACAAATAACTTATCTGACTTTAAATCGACCGATTTAATGTTACGTGCACTGATTTGTGCTCAAGAAAATAATAATAATTTAAAAAATAAAATTCGATATTTTAAAGTAATCGATAGCATTATTAAAAAAGATGATGACTTTAAGTTAAATGTAGACAAAACAGCACCGAATTTTACTTTATTTAGCAAAGGACAAATAATAGCCGAACAGAATAGTGGAAATTATGTTGTTAATCTGGAAAAGGTCTGGATATTATTTCCAAATCCTGAGGTAAAAAAGGGACTTAGGGCAGGATTATTAATAGATGAAATTCATTATACCAATGAGGTATTTTCTTAATACCTCATTGGTATTATAAGGATATATCTTTATTATTAGACTTCTTGCGTTAGTCAAATTTTAAGTAGCCGAAAGCTATATTTTATGAGGTTTTAGCCAATTCAAAAAATAGATAAAACTATACTTTCGCAAGAGGTCTATTATATAATTAATTAGAACTTTATATGATGATTTTATAGGATATTGATTCTTATTATTTTACTTATTTAGATTGAATTTATTGGGATCATATCCTGATTACTTTGTTCTAGTATATAAGTATTCATATGGACTTATTAAAAAATGGAGAATAATTTTTATTGGCATAATAAATGCATAACATTTTCGATATATCTGGATTGATTTTATTATCGGTCTAGGTTGGCATGATAATCATTGTATTATATTTGTTAATTGTATTTTTGAATATTTTAAATATATTGACTTTATTTTAATTTGATTAATCTTGCCTCTCAAATATAGAGAATAAGTTTTGCTTTTTATTTTTCAATAAAATTTATTATTGGCAAGGATTATTTATAACTTAGGTTATAAATTGGAGTAGTCATTTATGACAAATAATGAAGGTAAGCCATTTCTAAAAGGAGAACTTCTTGGCAGTCAGCATATGACTGATCAAGATGAGGAAAAATTACAGCGATCCTTAACCAATCGGCATATTCAAATGATTGCGATTGGTGGCGCAATTGGTACAGGTTTATTTATGGGGTCAGGAAAAACACTCAGTGTTTCAGGTACCTCCATTATTTTGACTTATATCATTATTGGTTTTTTCTTTTTTTTCGTGATGCGAGCGATGGGAGAGTTATTACTTTCTAATACCAACTACAAAACCTTTGCAGATTTTGCCACAGTATATTTAGGACCGTGGGCTGGATTTTTCATCGGCTGGTCCTATTGGTTGAACTGGATTATTACCGCCATTGTTGATGTGATTGTCATCGGGGGTATACCCAATTTTGGTACCCTGACATACCGGTCTGGATTCCGGCTTTTGGCTCCTTGGTCATCTTAACCTTACTGAATTTTGTTGCAGTAAGAATCTTTGGTGAAATGGAGTTCTGGTTTGCCCTAATCAAGATTATTGCGATTGTTTTATTCTTATGCGTTGGTTTATACCTGATTTTGATTAGCTTTGTATCACCGAGTGGTGTTCAGGCATCTTTAAGCCATGCAATTGAAAAGGGTTCGATGTTTCCCTATGGTGTTATGGGGTTTTTAGCCGGTTTCCAAATCGCAGTCTTTGCCTTTGTCGGGATTGAGTTGGTGGGAACCACAGCAGCAGAGACCAAAGATCCCCATAAATCATTACCACGTGCGATTAACTCTATTCCTGTCCGAATTTTATTGTTCTATATCGGTGCCTTACTATGCATTATTGCAGTTACTTCATGGTCACAGGTTTCACCGGATAAAAGTCCATTTGTTGAAATGTTTACGTTAGTGGGTTTGCCAGTTGCCGCAGGTGTAGTGAATTTTGTGGTAGCAACCTCAGCATTGTCTTCTGCTAATAGTGGTATTTTTGCAACCAGCCGTATGCTGTATGGCTTGTCAGTCGACAAGGATGCGCCAAAAAGTTTCAGCAAATTGTCTAAAAGCAAAGTACCACTGAATAGTTTGTTCTTTTCAATGTTTTGCGTTGTGATTGGGACATCTATTTTATTTATTGTTCCAGATGTGATGACGGCATTTACCATTGTTTCCGCACTCACGTCCATTTTATGTATTTTCACTTTTGCACTCATTATCTTGTCTTATATCGCTTACCGTAAACAAGCACCTGAAGTACATGCTGTGTCTGCCTATAAAATGCCAGGTGGTGTACCGATGGCCTGGATTACATTTGCTTTCTTGTTATTTACTGTGGTGATTCTCGCATTGGATCATGACACCTTGATTGCACTTCTGGTTTCTCCAATCTGGTTTGGAGGATTATTTATAGCGTATCGTTATAAGCGTCGTAAAATTTTAATTCATACAGCGTTGGTGCAGAATCAGATCGAAGCTAAAAAAATAAGCTAAGTATTTTTTGAGTCAAGCTTGATTGATATTTACTATTCAAAACTGAATGGTAAATATCAATGAAAATTATTATAAAAAAGATGATGAGTCGGTAATGCTCCCTAAAAATAATTGAACTTAAAAGTAGAAAATCGAATAGCCTTGATCTAAGGAGATTTTCTATGAAAACATCTAAATATTCGGACAGCTTAATCATGAGTATTTTGAAGCAAGCTGAAGCAGGTACTCCAGTGCCTAATCTATAGTCAAACTACTTTATTATTCATACAAGATTCGAAAAAAACTCGAAATAACTCATCGACTGAGTCGATCAACCATTCTTTACGCTTACGTTTAACCCATGCCCACATGTGTTCTATAGGATTTAAATCAGGGCTGTATGCAGGAAGCCAAAGAATTTTATGCCCTTGTTGTTCCAATAACTCCTGAATATCTGCTCTTTTATGAAATGCTGCATTATCCATAACCACTACACTATTTTCTGGTAATGCTGGTATGAGGAATTGCTCAATCCAAAAATGAAAAACATCTGAATTGATTTTGCAGTCAAATAAACCGACTGAAAATAACTTACCCTCATGGATTGCTCCAATGGCATTGGTCTGATTCTTTAATTGCCAATTATATTGCCCTAAACAGGGTACTCCTTTTCGTGAGTAGCCATGAGGTCTATAATCATGTGACTTAAAACCACTTTCATCCAGATAAATAATCGGATGGTTTTTTTCTAATTCATTCACTTGCAGAATAAATTTATCCCTAAGCTTTGTATCTGCTTTAGGATGGCTTAACGTCTTTTTTTAACTGTAATATTTAAGCGCTTTAATGCAGCACCAATAGATGAAACACCACAATTAAAACGTGCAGCACGTTCATATTGATAAGCATCAGGATACTTTTCAACATCTTCACGTAAAGCATCATCGTTAATTTTAGAAGGTTTACGTACACGAGTTTTTTTAATCTCTATACGTTTCTTCCATTCAACAATGGTATTTTTATTAATTTCAAATTGTGCAGCTACCGCTCGAATAGAATAACCTTCCTCAAGCTTAGCTAAAATTTTACGTCTAAAATGTTCTGAATAACTCATTGCACCATTGTATTGGTTTTATAATGATTTGACTATATGCCGAGAACATGGCATGAGTTCTGCCACTTTTTACAAATGGAAGTCCAAATATGGCGGCATGGATCTTTCCATGATGACTCGACTTAAAGAGCTAGAGACAGAAAATGCCCGCCTAAAGCGCATGTATGCGGATGAACGTCTTAAAGCAGACATTCTTCAGGATGCACTGTCAAAAAAGTTATAAGGCCAACGCAACGCAAGTCACTTGCTCAACAAGCCGTTGAGCAATATAAGATATCAGTGAATAAGGCCTGTCTCATATTCCAAGTCAGTCAAACCTGTTATCGCTATATAGCTCAATTGAAGGAGCAGAATATGGTTATTGCAGATTGGCTGATTAAGCTCACCAATGAGAATAAGACTTGGGGATTTAAGCTTTGCTTTTTGTACCTGCGTAATGTCCAAGGCTACCCTTGGAATCACAAGCGTATTTATCGCATTTATAAGGAGCTTGAGCTTAACCTTCGGATTAAACCCAACAAACGCATTAAACGGATAAAGCCTGAAACTCTTGCAGTACCAGAAGCGCAGAATGAATCATGGTCAATGGACTTTATGCACGATCAACTCAGTGATGGCCGCAGTTACCGTGTGCACAACGTCATTGATGACTATAACCGTGAGTCATTAGATATCTTGATTGACTTCTCCTTACCCGCCGAACGAGTACTTCGAGGGTTGGATCAACTCATCGAATGGCGAGGTAAACCAAAACGAATCCGAAGTGACAATGGACCAGAGTACATCAGTGATTTAATGGAGGCATGGTGTAAGCAGCATGAAATTGAGCATGTATTTACCCAGCCTGGCAATCCACAACAAAATGCGTATGTAGAACGCTTCAATCGGACAGTACGTTATGAATGTTTAAATCAATATTTATTTCGAGAACTTGAAGATGTTCAAGACTATACAACAGCATGGCAACACTTTTATAATCATCAACGACCTCATATGTCAGTTGATGGTAAACCACCTAAATTTAAACAATGATAAAGGCTTCGGTTTTTCTACTCATTAACTCAATTAAAAATGGGGGTATTACCATAAGGATCTGGTTTTAGATTATTCATATAAGTCATTACATCTTTTGCTTGATCCGAAGTAATCAAGTCACCAAGATCTTTTAAGCCTTTTTTCATTTCTGCTTCCGTGACTGGCTTGCGGTTGATAGCCTCTTGTCTTGATTTTTCCATTTGGCGTTTATTTTCCCTTTCGCGCATCTGATTTTCATAGCCACGTTGAGCCTGAATCGTCTGAACTCGCTGTGCATCCTGCGTTTGTCGTTCCATCAAACGCTGTGTTTCCATATGCCCTCTGTTAATCACCTCTTGAGCATCATATGCAAAGACAGCTGTAACTGGAGATACTAGAATACATGCAAGCAAGATTTTAGGTGGTGTTTCAAAAAGTATGCTGACATTAAATGAAGCCATTATTGATGTAAAAAAAGGTTAAGTCGAAAGCTTTAAAATGGTTTTCAATCTTTTTTGAAAAATTACAACTCCTTCTAAAACCGCGCCTAATTCGATGCCTTATTTTGCAATTATTACCTTCAATACCTACAGTAAAAAATTTACCAATACTTTGCTTGCAGTTTTTAAAAGCAGTGATGAAACTGTCCCAATGATCACTTGCAATTCGGGTGTAGTGAATACCTAATTGTTTAAGCTTTGTCTTCAATCGTTGAACTGTAGCTAAGTCTCTTTTACCCCAAACATAAGCAACAATCTCACCTGTTTCTCGATGGTAGGCGTAAATAAGCCATTGTTTATTATTTTTATTTCCCACGAAAGTCCAAAACTCATCAACTTCAAGAGACTCATAATGACTTTGTTTAGGCTGAATTTGGTAGGTCGATTCGGTTAAAGTACGTAAAACTTTACCGATACTGATTCGCTCAACTTCAGCGATATCTCGTATACCACTACCTCTGACCATCAACTGTAATATTTTTCGAGTAATGCCTGAATTACATCCTAGATAGCTCAGAGCATGGTCACCAATAAACTGACGTTTACAGTCTTTGCACTGATAGTTTTGTTTCCCATCTACTTTGATGCCATTTTTCTTTATACTGTCACTGAGGCAGGTTGGACATTTGATTTCTAGAGTTATTCGCATTTCTCTATTTTATCAAAATTCAACCTGCTTTGTTTCAGCATACTTTTTGAAACACCACCAGATTTTATTTAAAGATTTCATATTCATTTTTTCTCATAATTTAGTTGTTAAACAACCCTTCATTATGTGTGAAAGGGTAGTACATATATTGACAGATATACGTACTATTCAATAAAGAAATTGGTACTCAGCTAGACTTTTTTCAGTTTAATGACGCGATAGGTAGCTTATCAAAATTTAAACCAAGTGAAACACAGCATTCACTTATAGATTACCGCCTACTCTCCTAATAAAGGAGTTAAATATTTGACGTTTAAGTGGTTTATAAAGAGGCGGTTCATTTGAACCGCCTCAGATATTTAATAAATGTTATTGAACCGCTGATCCTCCCAATAACACGGCACTACAATTAAATTGTTTTCATGCAACCGTGACCATAATCGGACACCTAAATCCCGCTGTATATTCTGAAGTGTGAAATTGGAAATTAGCAGCGTGGACTTCATGTTGTCGTAACGGCTATATAAGACCTTATGCACCATTTCTAGGCGTTTCTCATGCCGGTCATGCAAGCCATATTCATCAATCACCAATAAATCAAAACCGGAGAAATGCTCGATAACTTCCTTTTCAGAGCGTGAAGCATCTGACCAGGTGTCCATCATTTTTTGAGCAATTTCTGCACTGGTATAGTAGCGTGCAGATTTTGTACTGTTATGTAGAATGTTGCGAATAATTGATGCACTCAGATGGGTTTTGCCTGTACCTGGTGTACCAATCATCAACATGTTCGGGTTGTGGTCAGAAATAATCTGCTGTGCAAAAGCCTGGCATAGCTTGATGGCATTGTCTTGTGCAGGACATGCAACTACATAATTCTTGAAGCCACGATCCAGGTAGCGTTTATTGAGCCCTGAGTTTTTGATTTTCTGTTGTAGCAATCGCTGTTGCAGTTCATCTGCATAGGCTGCATGTGAGTGATGGACGTTTTCTTTTGCACACAATTTACAGAGCCTGTGGCCGGCAATTTCCATCAGGGGCATATGATGGGTAGGGCAGAGTGTTTCTGTTGTTTCTACGTGAAACTGGAGCGTTTTAAGCATGGTATTCATGATCATTCTCCTAAATCCATTTTGAATTTTCTAAAAAACTCTCATTTTTTTCTTCAAAATTTGAAGATGAAGATGAAGATGAAGATGAAGATGAAGATGAAGATGAAGATGAAGATGAAGGGCATGGTTCAAGCATGACTTGAGTAATACTCGGGCTCTTCTCAGGAGCTGCTTGAGCATTTACTTTTCGTTGCTTAGCTGATGCTTGAGCATTACTTGCGGATTTTCCCCAACGTGCTTGAGCTGCATTTTTAGCTTTATCAGATTTCATTTGCTGATTTTGCAATGCCTGGCTTTTTAAACTGGTTAAAAAACTTGAATGAATTTGCTCAGATTCGATTTCAAACAATTCCAGGGCTATTAGCGTATTCAACAAAGTTTTAGCCTTGGTATGTTGCGATAATTTTGTGATGCTACATACCGTAGCTAGGTCGTGAGGAATAGCACCATTTTTCCAGAAATCCATCATTAACAGCAGTGCCGCACCAATTTGTTCTGCTGTCATTCGTGCAAATTTCGCCTGTAAGTCGCCGATATAGAGTGGCATCCAAATTGAAATATGTTTATGCATGTGTTCACCTTTTTTATAGGTATAGAGGGCTAAGGTCATCAATCAGATGACCTTGTATATTTATTTGATCAGGGAGCTAAGCTCATTAACCGGAGGCGAGCCTGTTGAGCCAAGTCATCGTAATGGGCTTGCCCTTCATCCAGCATTCGCTGTAGCCACAGTCTTAACGCCTGGTGATCATCGAAGCATTTGTTGATCTCCAACAAAAACGCCAGATTGTGCAGTTTGGGAATGTGTAGCTCATGGATTAATTCACGAGCCACCATATCTGCTTCAGGACTGACGACCACACCACCAAAGAAAGCTTTACTATTCATGTGCAAGCTCCTCTGTATTTAGTCGCTCCAACATGGCTTCAAATGCACTGCCATCACGACGGGTAACATTGGGGATGTAACGGCTATAGACCCGGAATAGCATTTCAGTCGTTGAATGTCCCAATTGACGTGCGATCCATTCCGGATTCTCTCCTGCCGACAGCCAGAGCGTTGCTGCTGTATGACGTGTTTGGTAGGCTCTTCTAGTCTTTAATCCTAGAAAGCGCAAGATCGGATGCCAGACACGTTTATTCACCAGACGATAATCGAGAGGTCCACCGTCACGATTACAGAATACAAACTCTGATTTACCATTATTTAAGCTTTTCTGTTGCAGAAAAGCTTGGTAAACCCGGTCATTCATCTGGATCGTGCGGTCAGAGCCATAAGTTTTGGTTCCACCAAGAACACCATTCACTAACGCTTCTCTGATATGGATTTCACGACGCTGTAAGTCGATATTTTTCCATTGCAGACCATCGATTTCACTGGTACGCATACCCGTAAAAAAGCGAATGGTGTAATAGGGGCGGAAGTCTTCACGCACCGTGGTAAGAATTTTATGCACCTCTTCCAGAGAAAAAGGTGTGACTTCAATCTTGCTTTCCTTCAGATTGTTAATATTTTTATAAGGCGACTCAAACTCGTATCGTTCAGCCGCATCATTGAGTATCATACGTAAAGGCGTCATGATTTGATTAATCCGCGATGCTTTCAGACTTGTTTGATCTTTTCCGTGTGTCACTTTGGCGAGGGAAGCACGGAAGTTCAGCAAGTCTGACTTCTTGATTTTCGAGAGAACCTGATTACCAAAAGCAGGAATCAAATAATTTTTAATAATAATTGAAACCTTTTGTTGATAAGAAGTTCTCCATTCAACTTGTTTTTGTTTAAACCACACTTCAGTAAACTCTTTAAAAAGAGGAACCTTAGTTTGTACAGCGATTTGCTGACTTCTTTTTTCCTTAAAATCATCGACACGTTTACTTTTTGGAAAGTACTTTTCGTATTCAAAAGTGCCCAGTGTGATTTCTGCCTCAAGCTGTTCGAGACGTTTTTTCAAAATGCGACGGTTATAGGCATTGTCTTCAAGATTGGTTGTTTCTCTGCAACGAATGCCCATGTAGCGAAAGTCGGCAATCAGTTTGCCACTTCGTTCCCGGATGGTAGCCATCAGTTAAACCTCCTAAGCCTTATTGCAAGGCATCCATGCTTAAACCAGTGAATTTAAGCATTTCAGTTTCAATACGTTCCCAAACAAAAAGAATTTTGCGGCCACCAAAAGGACGGATGTAGTGAACACCTTCAATGAAGACACTGTCTTTCAGCTGGTTGCGAATGGTACGAGCGTCGTACTGGATTTTTTCAGCCAGTTGCTGGGCTGTGAGATAGGTATATGACATAATTGTATTCCTAGCGTAATTCATCGGATGTAAGGAATTTTTCATCCTTAGACCTAAAATAACCTCAAATTTAATTAAATGCAATTAAATTTTCATTGTATTAGAGGAAAAATTAATGGTTATTTGTAAGCTACCAATATTGTTGGCTGAAAGAAAAATGCGTGTAGCTGACTTAATTCGTGGCACAGGCATTAATAAGACAACTTTGCATAAGCTTTATAATGGCGAATTGACTCGAATTGATTTGGAGACCATCGATCGAATTTGTGATTATTTGGATGTACAGGTAGGGGATTTATTTGTTTTTGAAAAAGACAATAAAGAACAATCTGTTAGTGAATAGTTTGGTCACAAATGGTCACATCAAAAAGTGAAATGGTCACAAATTATTGATCATTTGGTAAAAAATACCTTGTTTGGAAGAGAACAGGGTGATTTTTTGCCTTCAAAAAAGCTCTGAAAGTGGTGATCGATTGAGGACATTTAAGGTCAATTGAGACCATCTTTATGGTCGTGGGCACGCCATGGTCACATCTTGGTCACAAAATACAAATTACATTAAGAATATTTTTTATTGAATCGAATAACAAAGGAAGGGGAATTTTCAAAAAATATAATAAAATCAATAAGAAAAAAGCCCCCATCTTGCGATGAGGGCTTTTTGAATCTGGAGCGGGAAAGGAGACTCGAACTCCCGACCCCAACCTTGGCAAGGTTATGCTCTACCAACTGAGCTATTCCCGCGGAGTCTATAAAGTTTTTTAAATGAAAAAACTAAATGAAAAAATTTTGAGCGGGAAAGGAGACTCGAACTCCCGACCCCAACCTTGGCAAGGTTATGCTCTACCAACTGAGCTATTCCCGCATGCCGTGTATAATACAGCATGCAAAAATGTGGTCAACACCTTTGTTAAAAATCTTGCATCAATTGCATAAAATAAAAGCAAAATGCTGTAGATTAGACAATAAATAACCAATATTCATATAGAAATCGATGAAATTTCACCACAATCAACGGATTGCACCTGAACAGATTACCGAAATACTCGGCAGAACAAGGTATACTGGGATTATATTTTTGAAGATTGGAGTCAGGCCATGAGCTTAGAACAACAACTGAAAGATCGTTTGGCGCAATTATCCCCAACCCATTTGGAAGTGGTGAATGAGTCTTCGGGTCATGGTGGTTATTTCCCGGGAAAAGAATCGCATTTTAAAACCGTGATTGTGAGTCAGGCATTTGCCGGTTTGCGCCCCGTCCAGCGTCATCAGAAAGTTTATGCTGCTGCGGGTGATCTGCTGTCAAAAGACAAGATTCATGCGCTGGCCATTCATGCATTTTTGCCTGAAGAATGGGCAGGTCAGGATACGACCAGTCCTGCTTGTGCACACGCACCTAAAAACTAAGAGGAAATGATGGAAACCCAACTTTTAGTCAAGATTATCCATATGTCGGTAGCAGGACTGGCGATTGTCGCCATTCTTGCCCGTGCCTTGACCTTGTTTGTCGGCACACAGGGAAATATGCCTAATCCGTTAGCACGTACAGCGCTAGTCGCTTTACAGCATTTAGCTATCACGGTGATTGCACTGACCGGTATAGTATCGCTCGTCCTGAAAGACTTTGATGTACAGCCTTGGTTCTATGCCAAAGTCATTTTATTTTTGGTGCTGGTGTCCTCGCTAGGCAAAGCCTATAAAAAAGATGATTCGATCTTGCTGTCGCAGCGTCGGGCTGGCTTAGTTATTGCTGTAGTTTCATTGGTGTCTATTCTGGCTTTGGTGATGATCAAGCCGAATTTTGGCTAAAAGCAGGCTGGCTGTGATGATCAGCACAGCCAGTCCATGCAAATAATTAGAAAATACAAATGTTGTAAAAGTAATTAAAAATGTGAGGAGGGGGACATGCGTACACGTGTGGTATTTAATCAAAAGGGTGGGGTAGGCAAGTCGAGTATTACTGTCAATCTGGCAGCGATCAGTGCACATCAGGGTTTAAAAACCTTATTGATTGACCTGGATCCGCAGGCCAACTCTAGCCAGTATGTGCTGGGTGATGATGCGACGTATTCTAGTAACAAGCCGGCACTCGAACCGAATATCGAAAACTATTTTGAAGATGTACTCGGTAATCAGCAAAGCAAGGGCTTGCTTGGTAATGCGATTGGCTCGATTTTAAAAAGTCGTAGCAAAGGTCTGGAAAGCTATGTGCATCAATCTTCTTTTAAACATCTCGATGTCATTCCGGCTAGCCCGACACTGGGTGCATTGGCCTATGCACTGGAGTCCAAGCACAAGATCTACAAGTTACGAGATGCCTTACAACAACTGTCAGGATATTATGATCGGGTGTTTATTGATACACCGCCTGCATTCAATTTCTTTACCCTCTCTGCTCTCATTGCGGCGAACCGTGTGCTGATTCCCTTCGACTGTGACGTGTTTTCTAAACGCGCCCTGCAGACCCTGATTGAAAATGTGATTGAAACTCAGGATGACCATAATGAAGGGCTGGAAATTGAAGGTATTGTCGTCAACCAGTTTCAGGCACAGGCTAAGTTACCGCGTGAAGTGGTACAACAGCTCAAAGATGAAGGGTTGCCGGTCCTCGACAGTATGTTGCCACCGTCGATCTTGATGAAAGAATCTCATCAGAAAAATCAGCCTTTGATTCATTTGGCTACTGATCATAAATTGACTCAGGCCTATCAATCGTTGTTCAATGAGATAGAGCAGAATTAAGATCGAGTTAGCTATGAAACTTGTGAAAATAAGCCTGAGTATTGCTGCACTTGCATTACTGAGTGCCTGTGCAACGCCGGTAAAACCGACTTATGTGTCGCCAACCCTGTATCAGACTTTGGGTTGTTCACAACTACAGGGTGAATATAACCGTATTCAGCAGTATATCGACAATGGCGTTGAGCCACCGAAACGTACAGGCGTCGGTGTGGGCGTTGGTCTTGGCGGTGGCTGGGGCAGTCGCGGTGGCTGGGGTATTGGCCCGAGTGTTTCAGTCAATATGGGACAGTCATCCGATACCAAAAGAACCGAACTGGCACGGCTTTTAGGCGAGCAGGAAGCGATTGTACAGGCCGCGCGTTATAAGAACTGTCCGATCATCGTTCGGCAGGCGACGCCTAAATAAATCATTCAACATTAAACGGATGAATGCTGACTTCGGGTCGGCATTTTTTTATTGCTTTCACCAAGAATAGGGCGGTTTACATTAAGATAAAACTCACGGGAAATTGACCAGACTGTATATAAATCTGAAATTTATAAGCTTGTTATCACACTCTCATATTGATTAAGCTACAACCTTGGCCCGGAAAAGTTCATTGCGATGATTGAAAATTGGTTATTTGTTTTAGGACTCATTGCTGTACTGATGGTTCCAGGGCCCGCCAATGCCTTGGTGGCTAGTTCTGCTCATCAGCAGGGGCAGGCCAAAACCAGTCTCTATCTTCCTGCCATTTTGCTCGGCTATTTTTATGCCATTAATGTATGGGCCTTGGTGATTCATCTGGCGTCACCGATCTGGCCAAATTTTAAAGGCTTGGTCTATGTGCTGAGTACCATCTGTGTGGGCTGGATGACCTTGCATTTATATAAGGCCCAGCAGTTAGAACGCTACAGCAAGAACCATCCGCAGATTCGCCCCTGGCAAATGTTTACAACTACCCTAAAAAATCCTAAAGCAGCATTGTTGGCCTCTGGAATTTTACCGATGGAAACCTGGCAAAGCCCGACCAACTTCGTTCTGGTTTTTGCTGCCTTTAGCTTGAGTACCGTTCCGGTCGGGATATTCTGGATGGTCTTTGGTCAGGCCATATTGACCAGTCCATCTGAAAAAATAAAAGCCGGCCTCATTTATAAAGGCGCGGCTCTATTTGTCCTGCTTTGTCTCATCCCACTCTTGATCAAGCTCTGGGATTAAACGCACAGGCTGTAAAAGAATCTTAATGTAAAAAGTTCTTAAGCTGTTTTACTTTTTTTGAGCTTTTGTTGAATAAAGCCAATCACACCTGGCAATACACTTAAAATAATGATGCCAAAAATTAGATAGGTGAAGTTGTCTTTGACGATCGGCATATTGCCAAACATATAGCCCAAAATGACAAATGAGCTAATCCAGGCAAATGCACCTACTACATTATAGGTCAGGAAATATTTGTAATTCATGCTGCCAGCACCGGCGACAAAGGGTGCGAAAGTACGGGCAAAAGGAACAAAACGCGCAAAAATAATGGTTTTACCACCATGTCTGGCAAAGAATTGCTGGGTCGCCAATAAGTGTTTTTTATTGATGAAGCGCGATTCAATCTCGAAAACCCGAGGTCCAATATATTTGCCAATATGATAATTCAGGGTATCGCCCAATACTGCCGCAACAAACAAGAGCGGAATCAGCACCCAAGGATCCATCGCACCAGTAGAGGCTGCCAGTGCACCTGCTGCAAATAGCAAGCTGTCACCGGGCAGGAACGGCATCACCACCAGACCTGTTTCTACAAAGATAATTAGGAAAAGAATGGCATAAATCCAGATCCCGTAATTGGTGATAAATTCAAGCAAGTGATCATCAACATGCAAGATAAAATCAATCAGTTCCATGAGCCCAGTACAAGCAAAAGTGTGGTCAAATCCTAACAGCCCAGGGCATGAAAGTCAGTACCAGAAAGTAAAATAATTAACGCTCCATCCATCTTCAATTGAGCAAAAATTTCTCTTACATATTATCTTCAGATTTTTATAAAAACATGCTTAGTTGGATTAAATCTTGAGCTTAAAAATATAAAAATGACAGACCAAACAAGGCATCCGAAGGGACGCTTTGTTGTGCTAGAAATATAATGCAATCAACTAAATGTATACCTAATGCGAATTGTGTGCTTAATGCGCTGAAAAATGTTAGAATACGGCGCTTATCTTTCGTTTGCCTTTCATAGTTGTTCGTCATGACTACCAATACTCAAATTACTGAAGATCGTATCCTGATTCTGGATTTCGGTTCTCAATATAGTCAGCTCATCGCACGTCGTGTCCGTGAAGCTGGTGTATATTCTGAAATGTATGCCTATGATATGTCTGAAGAAGACATTCGTGCATTTAATCCAAACGGTATCATCTTGTCTGGTGGACCTGAGAGTGTTCACCTTGAGGGCAGCCCGCGTGCGCCGCAAGTGGTATTTGAGCTGGGTGTGCCGGTATTGGGTATTTGTTATGGCCTGCAAACCATGTGCGAACAGCTTGGCGGTAAAGTTGAGCCAGGTACTGTGCATGAGTTTGGCTATGCAGAAGTAGATATTGTCGTACGTGACAAGCTGATCGGTAATTTACAGGACCGTGAAAACCAGCTGCATGTCTGGATGAGCCATGGTGACAAGGTTGCCCGTATTCCAGAAGGCTTCCAGATCACTGCACAAACGCCTAGCTGTCCAATTGCTATGGTTTCTGACGAAACTCGCCGTTTCTATGGTATTCAGTTCCATCCTGAAGTGACACATACGTCTAAAGGCGCAGAATTACTGTCGAACTTCGTTCATCAAATTTGTGGTTGTCGCGGTCTGTGGACGCCAGAACACATTATTGATCTACGTGTAGAACAGCTTCGCCAACAGATTGGTGATGAAAAAGTATTACTGGGTCTTTCTGGTGGTGTGGATTCATCTGTAGTGGCAGCGCTGTTGCATAAAGCGATCGGTGATCAGCTGACCTGTGTATTTGTAGACAACGGTTTGCTTCGTTTGAACGAAGGCGATCAAGTGATGCAAATGTTTGCTGACAACATGGGTATCCGTGTTATTCGTGCTGCTGCTGAAGAGCGTTTCTTGACTGCGCTTGCGGGTGAAGTTGATCCTGAAGCAAAACGTAAAATTATTGGCCGTGAATTTATTGCTGTCTTCGCTGAAGAAGCACGTAAATTAGATGGCGTAAAATTCCTTGCACAAGGTACGATTTATCCAGACGTAATTGAATCTGCTGCAAGCAAGCAGGGTAAGGCGCATGTGATTAAATCACACCATAATGTGGGCGGCTTACCAGCAGACCTAGCATTTGAACTGGTTGAACCATTACGTGACTTGTTTAAAGATGAAGTACGTAAATTGGGTACGACTTTAGGCTTGCCACACAGCATGATCTATCGTCATCCATTCCCAGGCCCAGGTCTAGGTGTGCGTATCTTGGGTGAAGTGAAAAAAGAATATGCAGACATTTTACGTCTTGCAGATGACATCTTCATGCAAGAACTGCGTGACAGCGGCTGGTATGACAAGACTGCTCAAGCATTTGCGGTATTCCAGCCAGTGAAATCGGTGGGTGTAGTCGGTGATGGCCGTCGTTATGCATGGGTAATTGCATTGCGTGCGGTAGAAACGGTGGACTTTATGACAGCTCGTTTCGCACACCTGCCATATGAACTAGTAGACAAAATCTCTACGCGTATCATGAATGAAATTGCTGACGTTTCTCGTGTGACTTATGACGTATCGTCTAAGCCACCTGCAACGATTGAATGGGAGTAATTTAGGGGTTTCGGACAGCACTGCTGTCCGCCTAAATTACGCCAAGCGCTAGGCGCGCGGCAGTAAGGACTTGCAAGCAGCATCGCTGCTTGAAAGTTTTATGCTAAACGCTATGCATGGCAGTTTAGAAATATAAACTTTCCAAATTAAAAAGAGCGCTTCGGCGCTCTTTTTATGCTTTTCGGAAAAGATGCTTAAGCCGGTTTAACCTGCCAGTTTTGCATCTCTCCAGCTAAACTTTGCTCCAGATCTGGATCATAAGCTTCAACCCGATTCAGTCCATTGGCTTTAGCCTGATATAAGGCAATATCGGCTTGCTTAATTAGGGTCATCAAATCCGTTTCACAGCTTTCCAGAATGGCAGCACCAATCGAAATACTAAAACTGAAACGATGTTGGCTGTCCAGATCGATCACAATATTTTCAATTTTATGCCTTAAACGCTCGGCAACTTTTAGCGCTTCATCCAGAGAGGTTTCAGGTAAAAATGCAATAAATTCCTCGCCTCCATAGCGTGCCAAAATATCATGCTGCCGCATTTCGCTGTGTGTATTTAGGGCAATCGTCTGTAAGACCTGATCTCCGATATCATGACCATAACGATCATTAATCTGCTTAAAATGATCGACATCAAAGACCAGTAAACTCATAGGCACCGGTTGATCAAAATTCTGTTGTACCAGTTGTTGCACGAGATATTCAAAACAGCGACGGTTATTCAGGCCAGTGAGTGAGTCGGTATGAGCCATATTTTCAAAGGCCTGCCGATTATATTCATTCAGGGTATGCTGCAAAAATACCATGCGTGATTTTAAGGTCGAGCTCCAGCTAATATATAGACTGAAGGTCAATACTGGCAGATAAATCAGGGAAAATAAAAACATCTGGTACAGGTCAGACCGAGTATTGAAATATACACCGATGTAAATCATCAGGGTAATCAGACTTGAAGTAATCAAAGACGGCCAGAACCGGATCTGCACACATAAATTGGCCAGTACAATAAAGACTAAGGAGGCATATTGATAAATGAGGGTATAAGCACTTTCAGACTGATTCAGATTAAAAAACCAGATGGCACTTGCACCAATAATCGAGGTAGGCAAGAGCAGATCAAAGACAGGCAGATTGCGGTAAGAGTGATACATCCAGATCGTGATCAGTACGATCAGGATGGTATAGCTGATTTTGGTCAAAATGAGTAACTTGAGAATATCATTCAGCACCAGAATATCGGCGAGGGTATAAGAGGCATATGCCAGCTGTGCGAATAAATTGACCTGTAATAAGTATTTTAAAGTGAGTTTTTTCTGATGAGCATAGTAGGCCGGTTTTAGAGGTGCAGGAATACGAACAAGCGGATCTTGAAGAGCCTCCTGAATCAGGGTACGTGATTCTTTTTCGTTATCATGCGGCATGCAGCCTTCCCAAATTAAAATATATAAAAATGAATAAGATGAAATTTATATATAGTTGTATAAAAAATATTCTATTCTTTTGTTGGATATTTTAAAAGTGGAAGAATCAAATTTATTTTATAAAATGAAATCCCCGATTAACGCATTCTAAGAATGATCCTAGCTTATAGAACAGACTAATGATTCAGCTTTAATTCGCCGTTGACTGGGCTGGTTGAGTGTCTGGCTTAAATACATTCCAGGGATTTTCTGTTGCTGGCTTGGGCTTATTCAGCATATCCGGATGATAGACTTCAATCCGGTTTCGGCCAGACTTCTTGGCTTGATATAAGGCGATATCGGCTTGTTTGATCAGATCTTCCAGAGTCTGGGTATGGGATTCTAGTTCTGCAACACCGATCGAAATGGTGAACCGGATGGCATGATTGGATTCAACATAAATATACTGCTTTTGAATTGCACAACGAATTCGTTCTGCAATCACCAGGCTGTCTTGTAGCTGAGTATCTTCCAGGAGAGCGATAAACTCTTCCCCGCCAAAACGTGCCAGTACATCGCTATGCCGCATTTCTTTACGGGTCACTTCAGCAATCAGTTGTAGCACCCGATCACCGACATCATGCCCATAGCTATCATTAATATTTTTAAAATGATCCACATCAAACATCAACAGGCAGCTACTGGCATGTTTGGGCCATTGATGAATAGAGCGTTCAGCCATATCGACAAAATGGCGACGGTTGTAGAGCTGGGTCAAATCATCGGTATGTGCCAGATTCTTTAAGGTTTGATAGTTCCATTCATCAAGCAGGGAGCGCAGAAAAGAACGCCGCACATTCAGAATATTATTCCAGTTAATATAAATGCTAAAAAACCACAGTGGACTAAAGACCACGCTAAAAATAAAGGCTTGAGAAGCACTCATGAACTGGGTCACCCCAAGCATGATAAATAGGGCAATCAAGATGGAGCAATAGACTGCGACTTTAAACTGGGTCTGCACACAGAGATTGGCGATAAGAATAAAGATCGCAGAGGCATAAATATAGGTGGCAACATGGGGACTGGTTGAAAGCGCGAGTAAGCTAATCCAGGCCGCTGCAGCTACAGTGGTGCCTATCGGCAAGATTCTGTCCAAAATCTGAATATTTTTATATTTTTTAAACAGGTAATAACAGCAAAACATCGCCCCCAGAACCAGAACGACGCGCATCAGACCAGAAATAAAAAACATGTCTGGAATAATCAGGATATCGGCAAAGAAATACAGTAAAAAGGCAATTTGCGCCAGATAGTTAATTTGACGCAAGTTATGATGACTATGCGTATAGACATAATCATGAAAATACTGCTGAAACAGGGCAGGGATACGGGCATGAGGATCTGTCAGCGCCTGTTCAATCAGCTGACGGTTTTGCAGATCACATTCAGATAATTTCAGTGATTTATCGGTCGTCGAATTTTGAAAAGATACATTCGCCGTTGAATATATATTCTCATTCTGAGCAGACATGTCCTGATCCAGTATTATTTTTATAGGTGCCTATTATGCCGTGGTTGAGTAAAAAATAACCTCCCAAAAATTGGGTATCCGGGAAATTTTTAAAGCTAAAACGTAACAAAATTTGTGTTTTGTAAAATTGAAAGTGATTGAAATACATGAATAATCATCTTATTCATTGGGATCTTTGGTTGTTGTTGCTCCGTTTCACATGAAACATGGACTAATGACATTCGTTGATCTTCAGTTTATTTAAACTCATAACGCCATGTACCTAAATCATGATTGACTTGTTAAAACTCAAGTTTGGGGCTTTGAATATAAATCTCATCAGCTTTTCAGAATTTAAATTGATGGGACTAGTGAGGCGTTTTATACGTATCTAAATATTTCCAGGGATAGATTTTGCCCATAGACCCTGTACATTGTCCTGAACAGAGAGGCATCTTGAATCGGTCAAATACATGTCTCACCCACTCAAAAAGTAGAATGAAAATGTCGAGGTAAGCTCAGCCATGTCGAATAATAGTGATATTGAACTGTCGAATTCCGATGATTGTGAAAAGTATGTGAATCAGTTTATTCAGGAGTTTCCTTTACGTCGCGCGGAAATCGGACAGGGCACCGTGATTAAACGTGCCTTGCCAAGCAGACATAAGCGCATGATTGGTGCCTGGTGTTTTCTGGATCATGCGGGTCCGGCCATTTTCCCGCAAGGAGATGGTCTGGATATCGGCCCTCATCCACACATTGGTCTGCAGACCTTTACTTGGATGATCGAAGGCAGCATGATGCACAATGACAGTCTGGGAAATCAGCAGTTGATTCGTCCCAAGCAGGTCAATCTGATGACCTCGGGTTATGGCATTTCACATACCGAAGTCTCTCCTGAAAGTGAGACACATATGCATGCAGCACAGTTATGGATTGCCTTGCCGGATGACAAGATCAATATGGCACCAGGTTTTGAACATTATCCTGAATTGCCGGTCGTCAATGAGCAAGGCATTGAATTTACCGTGCTGGTCGGAGAATATTTAAAAACGAGATCACCGGTTAAAGTACATAGCGAACTACTCGGAGTAGACCTGTATGCAGCTCAAAGTACTAGTGCGCGCTTGCCTCTGAATCCGAAATTTGAATATGGCTTTATGGTGCTTGAGGGGACGGCCAGTATAAATGGGCATGAACTAAATGAAGATAATATGCTGATCCTGGAGCCCGGCTTACAGCAGGTCAACGCTGAAATTCATGCCGGGAGCCGGGTGTTATTGATTGGTGGGGAACCATTTGAAAGCCCGATTTTACTGTGGTGGAATCTGGTCGGGCGTACGACAGAGGAACTTAAAATTGCGCGGGAACAATGGATTGAAGGCCATGAACGTTTTGGTTCCATTCCTGCCTATGATGGGCCACGTTTAGAAGCGCCTGCATTTCCAGACCAGATGCGGGCTTCCCGATAAATGCTAAAAATGATGAGAATGTAGAGCGCTGTCTGAATTGAACTTAAATAGTTAATCTGCAACATAGAATACATATCATTACAGTCATCAAAAAATGAGCTAGAGTCTGCTGCTTTTTGTTATGCTCAAAAAGTAAGAACAATAAAATCATGAGTCTAATATGCGTGTTTTACATCATCTTGAACAATCACGATCATTTCGTATTCTGTGGGCTATGGAAGAATTAGGACTGGATTACGAGGTTAAATACTATAAACGTCAGCCCAACCTTTCTGCGCCACCGGCCTTAAAACAGATTCATCCGCTGGGCAAAGCTCCGATTCTGGTCGATCAGTCGCAGGTACTGGCAGAATCTGCGGCGATCCTGGAATATTTGCAGGAAACTTATGATGAAATGCAGCAGTTTCGCCCAGAAGATATTGCTGACAAGGCCCAGTACCGTTACTGGATGCACTATGCGGAAGGCTCGTTAATGCCGCTGCTGGTGATGCAACTAGTGATGACCACTGTACCAAAACATACCCCGTTGCTGATTCAACCTGTGGCCAAGAAAATCTGTGATGGGGTGAAAAAGCAATTTGTACAGAGCCGTTTAAAAGATCATATCCAGTTTCTGGAAAGCTATTTGAGTGAGCATGATTATTTTGCCGGGCATTTCAGTTTTGCCGATATTCAGATGAGTTTTCCTTTGGAGGCCATGCAGAGCCGGACGGGTCAAAGCTATCCAGCGATTCAAGCCTATCTTAAACGGGTGTCGCAACGTGCTGCCTATGCGCGTGCACTGTCCAAAGAAAAACAGATCAGCTCTTAAACGCTTAAAAGAAAAGGTGCCGATGGCACCTTTTTTGATGGTTATATTACGTAAGCGTCCGCTGAATCCCATGCCTATTTTTTAATTTTGGTCGGATTTCCAGCGGTGTGGCAGTAATTCTTCTATTTGGGTCACTTTATGTGTCGGCAACCTTTTCAGCACATCACTGAGATAGGCATACGGATCCAACCCATTCAGCTTTGCTGACTGGATTAAAGTCATGATATTTGCCGCTCGCTGTCCACTGCGCAGCGAACCTGCAAACAACCAGTTCTTACGGCCCAATGCCCAGGGACGCATTGAGTTCTCTGCCCAGTTATTGTCAATGGGTAGATTGCCATCATCCAGATAGCGGCTTAAGGCTGGCCAACGCTTCAGACTGTAATTGATGGCCTTGGCGGTTGGAGAACTCGATGGCACCGTCAGATAATGTTGGTTGAGCCATTCATACAGTTGTTGCATCACCGGTTGGCTATGCTGTTGCCGGTATTCGCGGCGATGTTCTGCTGTACCATCGGTCTTTTTCCTGAGTTCTGCTTCTATGGCATACAGTTTCTGAATCAGCACTAATGCCTGTTCAGCGATCTGACTTTTCCCGGTCACATGCAGTTCATGGAATTTACGACGTGCATGTGCCATGCAGCCCACCTCAATGACCTGGCCTGATTTAAAGCGTGCTTTATAACCACTGTAATCATCACAGACCAGATGGCCCTGCCAGCCATTCAGGAACTCTTCAGCATGCTGACCTGAACGGCTATCCTGAAAGTCATAGATCACCGCTTGAACTGGATTGTACTGTGTAGTGGCATAGGCCCAGACATAACCTTTCTTCGGTTTTTTCTCATTCTCACCCATACGCATGATGGTGACCGGCGTTTCATCGGCATGGATCACCCGCTGTTGCAACACCACCTGTTTTAAGGCATTAGCCAGAGGTTCCAGTTCCACACCGCAGCGACCAATCCAGTCAGATAAAGTGGATCTGGACAGATCAATGCCAGCCCGCTGATAGATCAGGCGCTGACGGTACAGCGGCAAATGATCGGCATACTTCGATACCAGCACATGGCTGAGCAATTCAGGTGAAGCAATGCCTTTATCAATCACATAGGCGGGCATCGCTTGCTGAGTCAGAGTGTCGCACTGATCACAGACCCATTTGCCACGGACATGCTGTTCCTTGTAGAACTGTGCCGGTCTGAAATGCAGTTTTTCACTGATATCTTCGCCGATACGACGTAACTGGCAGCCACAAGCGCATTGGGTTGATGCAGGTTCATGCTCAATACGGATGGTGTGTAGATGATCGGGCAGCAGTCGACGTTTAGGTTTATTTGCTTTGGCTTTGTGTGTCGCTGCATCGGTTTTATCTGCATTCAGCCGTTCCAGTTCCAGATCAACGGCTGCAATATCTTCTTCGACCGCTTCATCCCAGAGATGGATTTGTTTTGCGGTGAGATGTTCGTTTTTACTGCCGAATTTGTGCTTTTTAAACAGCGCAAGTTCATGCTCGTATTTTTGATTGAGAATGGAAAGATGTTGAACTTGAGCATCTAATTGCTGATTGGATACTTCAAGATGCTGAACTTTGGTATCTAATTGTTGGTTTGATTTTTCTAATTCTTGATTTGATTGTGCCAGAGACTGATGCTGCATTGCCAACTGTCTGGTAAATTCCAGCAGTTGTTCATGGGTCAGTTGGCTTAAATCAGGCAGCGTATTCATGACCGCAGTATGCCTGAGGTCATGAGAAGAATGAAATAGAACGTTTGGAGAATAGCAGAATGGACCAAGCTAGTTTAGAGCATTGTGACCACTTGCTGTCGTCCAATGCGCTGCCAAGGCAAACCCTGGATCAGTGCCTGTAACTGTTCCGGGCTGAGGGCTACGCTTTCACCCTGGTGAACTTTAGCCCAGTGAAATTTGCCCTGTTCCAGCCGCCGGGCACACAGCCAGATCCCCAGTCCATCATGCACCAGTACTTTCATGCGATGGCCACGTTTATTACAGAACAGGTAAGCACAATGCGGTTTGATGTAGCCAAAGGCTCTCACCACCTGAGCCATGATAGTATCCATCCCTGCTCGCATATCCAGAGGTTGGGTAGAAAGCCAGATTTCATCGATACGGATCATGTTGCCAGTGCCTTGAGTAATTCTGCTAAAGCAGATATTTCTGATACTTGCCATTTCAAGCCAATTTCTGCTTTTGAGTGGGGTAAAGTAATTTGAACCTTTAACATGTCAGTAGGAGTAGGATCTAATGGTGCAGAGCAAGATAAGGCAATAAATGCAGGTTTATTCGGTAGTGGTGAGCGATCATTCCCTGGCTTAGCATCAATTAAGCGAATCCATTTGGATACAAGATTTGTATTCAATCCATGTTGCAAAGCGACTGAAGCAATTGAAACGTCCGGTGCTTTACAAGCCTGAACGATCTGCTGTTTAAATTCAGCACTGTATGTTCTTCGTTTTTTCGCAAGAGATGCGATGGATGTCTGGTGATTTGTAGTCATAAATTTTAGTCCCCACTTGTTTTTAAGTGGGGACTAAATTAAGGCTTATAGGATGAATTCAGAAGGTGTGTTCAGCGGACGCTTACTATATTACTCTGGAAAGCTGAGACGTTCTTTGGGGAAAACCACCTTAAAGGTAGAACCTTGATTTTCCTTGGACTCAATTTCCAGATGTGCCTGATGTTGCATCAGCACATGTTTAACAATTGCTAATCCCAAACCGGTACCACCAGTCCGGCGGCTACGGTCTGAATCGATTCGGTAAAAACGCTCGGTCAGTCGTGGCAGATGTTTGGGATCAATGCCGATGCCGTTATCTTGCACCACAAAATAGGCCGATTCACCATCATCATGCCAGCCGATGGTGATGGTGCCGCCTTTGGGTGTGTACTTGATGGCATTGGTGATCAGATTACTAAAAGCGCTGGCCAGTTCCATATCTGAACCGATCAGATCGCAATGACTGTCAATGTCCAGATTCAGGGTATGACCATAGTCAATATTATAGGCCTGGGCATCATCGAACAACTGGTTCATCAGACTCGGCATTTCAATGATCTGGTTTTTGGCAATATTTTTATCATTTTCCAGACGTGACAGCAGCAACAGGTCGTTGACCAGTGCATTCATGCGTCGGGTTTGCGACTGCATCTGATCAAAAGCGCGTTTCCAGCGTGGATTGATATCTTCCTGATCGGTAAAGGTTTCAATATAGCCACTGAGCACGGTCAACGGGGTGCGCAGTTCATGGGAAATATTGTCGACAAAATCCTTTCGCATCTGTTCCAGATTGTGCATCCGGGTCACATCATAAGCGACCAGTACCCGGCTTTCTCCGCCAAAACGGGTCATTTTGACCTGCACATAATGGTCTTCAAACAGCGAAGAACGCATTTTCAGGCCGTCGGGAGATTCATCAATATGGTGATAGTATTCGATAAAGCTCGGTTGGCGTAACAAGGTCAGAATATTACGGCGACGGTCATCACTCGAGATTCCGAGCAAACGTTCGGCCGCCGGATTCCACCATTCAATCTGCTGGTTTTCATCAAGCAGCACCACAGCTTCTTGTAAGGCCACCAGTGAAGACTGTGCACGGTCGATCAGTTCGACCATTTCCGCCTGAACAATCCGTTCCTGACGTTGGGCGCGATAAACATTGAAAAGTAGTGCACCCCATATCCCGCCAATATTCGGTGGAACATCATAAGGGCGATTGGAAATCCATTCATTGACCAGATATAAGGAACGCATTTGGGTCGCAAAGAACGCCACGAAGGCAATTACAATACAAATCCAGAAATACCCAATCCCAAAACCGATAAAGCTGGCGATAATCAGGAAAAAAGCCAGTAAGCGTAAATCCTGCTTCGCAAAATCCCATAAACTGCTGTAACGGATTCTTTTGTGTTCGCGTGCCAGTTCGGGGACAGGGTAGGGTTCATACATAAAACAAGATTTACCTTAAAAGATATTAACCTAAAGCGACATCTGAACGGGTCGAAAAGCGATAGCCCGTTCCGCGAACGGTCTGTACAAAACGGTCTACACCATAAGGTTCCAGCACTTTACGCAAACGGCGGATATGCACATCGATAGTCCGGTCTTCAATATAGACGTTACCGCCCCACACCTGATCCAGCAATTGCGCACGGGTATAGGCACGTTCCGGATGGGTCATGAAGAAGGCCAGTAAACGGTATTCAGTCGGCCCCATTTCCAGAATGTTGTTGCCAAAATTCACCCGCTGGCTGACCGGATCCAGAATCAGGCCATTGGCATCAATGGTTTTTTCGCCGCTCAGGGCATTGGCACGGCGCAGTACCGCCTTAATCCGGGAGACCAGTTCTCGGGTCGAGAATGGCTTGGTCATGTAGTCATCGGCACCGGCATCCAGACCTTGTACTTTATGGTCTTCTTCACCGCGCGCTGTGAGCATGATCACCGGAATTTCTGACAGGCTTTCATCACGTTTCAGACGACGACACAGGTCCACACCGCTGACACCACCCGGCATCATCCAGTCCAGCAAAATCAGTGCCGGACGCTGATCCACAATCATCTGATGCGCCTGCTTGGCATCTTCTGCCTGTAAGCACTGAAAACCGGCCATATCCAGAGAGGTATGGATCATTTCCCGAATCGGGAGCTCGTCATCGACGATTAATATGTAGTCATCTTTCACAACGCAATACCCTATTTCATGTAAACGGTGAACCGTTTTATATTTATGACAGGCTTATTACAAAGACTAATTATGACAGTATCATTGCAGAAAGGGAAAAACTGCTGAAATTCGAAAAGATTTGTGACAAATATAGCGCAGAAACTTGTTAAAAAATCATAAATTAATTTTACTCATTTCCGTAGTGCAGCATAAATTTGTAACTCACTGGTAAATGCAGGAAAGCCTATTAAGCACAGGATTTAACAGCTATTTTTTCTCTGAAAATGAATCGAGCAGTGCCAAAAAAACCACACTACAAGACGATAAAACTTCCTCAAGCGAATGTTTAAAACCGCTCATCACCCAACGAATAGCAATTTGGGTGACATAGCCATTTAAACCGGTCGACACCAGTGAAATTTCCTGCTCGCTGCGATTTAATTGCGGCATCATCAACATGACGAAGGCATGAATCATGCGGTCGAAACGTGACATGGTTTCATGGATGGTGGCCTGATTATGCAGTTCCTGCACCAGCATGGCATCGATATAAATGATCCGTGCCATGCGCGGATTATCACGCAGGGTAGTGAGCAGCGCATTCAGACCCGCTTTGATCATTTTTTTTGGATCGGTCGAGGCTTGCATCATGGCCTGCATCACATTCTGTTGCAGCTCATCAATCAGTTTTAAAAAGATGGTCTGAAACAGATGCTCACTTTTCTTGAAAGATTCATAAAAATAACGTTCAGTCAGTTTGGCTTCATTGCAGATATCTTTGACGGTAACTGAAAAAAAGCCGTGACGGCCATAGGCTTCAATCCCCGCTTCGATCAGCTTTTCACGACGTGCCTGCTGCCTTTCAGCCATCGACAGGCCTTTAAACTGACGTTCCTTGCTCTTGGAGGGGCGTGATTTTGCTGCTGAGTCGGTTGAATCAGTCATAAGGCCTATGTGCTCATCTGCATGAAGATTTTGAATATCTTAGCAATAAATCACGCTTAGACCTATATGGAAATGCTGCCCTGAAATTTGGCCTTTAAAGATAGGGGATAATTATTGACAATCCATATTGTCAAAACTATATTGAGGATCTGTGCTAACTCCTGAAACAACAGAACAAGATCCTGCTGTCATGGAATGGCAGTTCTTTACATAAGGAAATTGAATGAAAAATTTTAACAATAAAGTCGCTGCGATTACCGGTGCCGGTTCAGGTATTGGCCAGCAACTGGCAGTATTACTGGCTCAGCAGGGTTGTCATTTGGCCCTCAGTGATATCAATGAACAGAGTTTGGCACAAACGCTCGAATTGCTTAAAGAGAGTGATGATGTCCGTGTCACCATTCAGAAAGTAAATGTGGCTGAACTGGAACAGGTGCGTAACTGGGCGGCACAGGTCGAACAGGATCATGGCAGTATCAATATGATCTTTAACAATGCAGGCGTTGCGCTGGGTTCAACTGTTGAAGGCGCATCTTATGAAGAACTGGAATGGATTGTTGGAATCAATTTTTGGGGCGTGGTCTATGGAACCAAAGAATTCTTGCCTTTGATCAAGAAGACTGGCGATGGTCATATCATCAATATTTCCAGCCTGTTTGGTTTAACGGCCCAGCCAACTCAGTCTGCTTATAATGCGACCAAGTTTGCAGTGCGTGGTTTTACTGAATCCCTGCGTCAGGAACTGGATATGGAAAACTGTGGGGTGAGTGCACTGTGTGTGCATCCGGGCGGCATCCGTACCAATATTGCCAATGCGGCAAAAATGAATAACAGCCTACTCGCTTTAGGTATGAATCCGGAAAAATCAACCCGTAATTTTAATAAATTATTGCGTTGTCCACCTGTAGAAGCCGCTCGTCAAATTCTGGAGGCGGTACAAAAAGACAAACGCCGTCTGCTGATCGGTAATGATGCCAAAGCAATTGACCTGATTCAGCGGATCTTGCCAACCGGTTATCAGCATGTCACTGCACTGGCAACCCAGTTTGGCAAAAAGAAGAAAAAACGTGCTTAAAAAATTGCAAAAAAGACCCGCGAAAGCGGGTTTTTTTATCGCTGTGATAGGGGCTAATTTTTTGCAAATGAGAGTATTAACTCCTGTAATGCTTTAGGCACGTAAAAAAACCTGCATCTAAATCAACGCTTCAACCGTTTTTTTCTTCCAGACCAACTGGTAATACAGTCCCTGCAAAATACACAGGCTGACAAAGGCCAACGCGTAGGCATACCAGATACCTTCCAGACCCCACCACCGGCTAAACAGATAAGCGGCGGGAACTTCAATACAGAGAATGGCAAAAATGTTGATTAACATTGGCACGGTCACCGTACCACTCGAGCGCATGATTGAAGCAAAAATGGCACTGGCGCCAAAAAACAGTATTGACCACAGCACAATAAACAGCAGTTGTTGTCCTAGTACTACAACCTTAGGATCGGTAATAAATAGCGCCATCAGATATTTGGAGAACAGATAGGCCAGAATCACCAGACCGCCGGTAAACAGGATATTCATACTCAGCGCAGTCCGGGTAACTTTATTGAGCAGATCTGATTTACCTGCACCAATCGCTTGAGCACCAAATACAGACGCGGCAATCGCAATCGACAAAGCGGGAAATTGAATATAATTTAAGACCTGATTGACCGCGCCATAGGCCGCTGTTGCTTCTGCACCATAGCGGTTGACCAGTCCGACAATCACCAGTCCGGCAACTGAAGTGGTGACCATTTGCACACCAGTAGGAACCCCCAGTTTCAAGATCATTCTACTTAACTGTGGTTGATGACGAATATTTTTTAATAAGGCCCAGTCGAGTTTGAGCGGATGCTGCCTATAATTCAAATACAGGATTAAAAACAACAGGACCGCCAGATTTCCCAGAATGGTGGCAATCGCCGGCGAGATTATACCCATTTTAGGAAAGCCAAAATAACCTGCAATCAGTACCGGTGTCACCACCAACCCGACCCCAATGGTAAGTGCGGAAGCAAACAGGGGGGTGGTACTATCCCCAACACCGCGCAAGATGGAAGTATAAATAATATAGATAAAGATTAAGGGGCTACCCGCCAGCATCCATTGCACATAGGGCAAGGATAAATGCATCACATCCGGATCTGTGCCAAGCGCCAAGAGAATATTCTCAGCAAAAATTACCCCAAAAAGTGCAATCAAGCTGCCGCCAATCAAGGTCATAAATAAAGTTGAACCGACCACACAGCGCACTTTTTCTATATTTTTCCCGCCCCAAGCCTGGCCAATCAATACGGTAGAGCCGGCCGATAAACCAATCACAAAGGCCATCAGACAAAACAGGATCGGGAAAAAAACCGCAACAGCAGCAATCGCATTCACTCCGAGCATTTGTCCCACAAAAACTGTATTGATCGTGCCGGAGAGACTTTGCAGGATATTGGTCGCAATTAATGGCAACAGAAAAACCAGAAAGGCTTTCCATAAATTCTGTTGATGAATCAGTGAGTGCTGTGCCATGCGACATCCTGTGATTGAATTATCATCTATTTATTGATGTAGCTATTATTCGGCAGAATATAAAAAAAAGCCTTAGCTTTTAAGTAACTAAGGCATTTATTTTATGAGAGTTTTAGTTAAAAGGTGAGTTAAACCTTTGAAAGAATTTGACCTGCCTGGATCAGAGTTTGTTCTTTTTTGCAAAGCAGAACCTGAGCAGACGTAAATCGGCAGGAGGGTGCTGGTAGAACGCGGAGACTGGAATCGCGACAATCCCATGTTGTTCTGCCAGAAAATGGCACATGGACAGATCATCGAGCTCAGGCCGAATCTCTGAATAATCTAAGTTCTGAAAATAAGTCCCTTGAGAAGGTGTCCATTTAAAGCGTGATGTTTTAATGGATGAGTTAAATAAATCCCGTTTGTTTTGGTAGAAAGAGGACAGTTCGCGTATATGCTCAGGATGCAGTTGCATATATTCCGCCAAGGCGACCTGAACGGGTGTCACACCGCAGAAGCTGGCAAACTGATAAATCTGTCTGAACATTTTCATCAGTGCCGGTGCAGCAATACAAAATCCGGTTTTCCAGCCAGTGACATGGAAGGTTTTACCAAAAGACCCAATCACGAAGCTACGCTCGCGAAGTTCTGGAAATGACCAGGCCGAATAGTGCTGAATGCCATCAAAAACCAGATGTTCATAGACTTCATCCGACAGCACCACAATATTGTGCTCGCGAATCAGCTCGATCAGTTGTTGCCAGTCTGCTTTGGACCAAACACTCCCACTCGGGTTATGCGGAGTATTCACGACAATCATGCGGGTACGGTCATTAATGGCATCTTTGACCTGATTCCAGTCCACAGAAAAATCAGGATGCTGCAAAGCAATATGCACTGGCTTTGCCCCGACCAGTTGTACCGCAGGTCCATAACTGTCGTAGCTGGGATCGAAAATAATGACTTCTTCCCCGGCACGTACCGTGGCTTGAATGGCACAAAAAATCGCAATTGTCGCCCCAGGGGTAATCGTGATTTCCTCGACAGGGTCAATAATCAGTTGATCACGTTGCTGATAGAGATCTGCCACCAGACTTCGCAAGACTGGCAGACCATCTCCTGGTGCGTACTGGTTAAATCCATTCTGGCTGGCCCGGTTTAAAGCTTCAATCAAGGCAGGAGGCGCTGCAAAGTCCGGAAATCCTTGAGAAAGATTCAAGGCCCCGAGTTTTTGTGCCAAGGCCGACATGGTACTAAAAATGGTCACGCCCAAATCAGGTAATTTAGAAGGGAGTTCCAGCATGTCCTTGGCCTTGAAGAATGAGATATGAATGAGTGTAGCAGCAAGTTCCGTATAGGATAATCAGAAAAATAGGGAATATTGGGCAATATTTTTAATTAAGATGTACCACATGCAATTTAAGATTTTTAATTGAAGGGTCATAAATTAAAGGCCTAATTATGTGAAATGCATCGTGAACTGGACGAAATGGATAACTTTTCCTAAAATCTGCCGCACAATAATAAAGCTTAAAATTATAACTATAAAATGCCAAAACCTATCCATATGCTGGTGGAGCAGCTCGGGCTTAAGCGACAGCATCGTGCGCTACATTTACAGTTTTCACATCCTCCTTTAAATCATCAGGTTTTGATTCAGCGTATTGAGGGTCAGCATCAGATCAATCAAGGCCTGCTGGCTGAACTGATCTGTCTTTCCACTCATGCTCATATTGCCTTGAAACAGTTTATCGGCTGTCGGGTGGCCATTGATCAGGTCACAGACCGGGGTGAACTTTTCCGGACTACGGGCATTATTACTGCAGCCAGTCAAGGGCAGAATGATGGAGCTTTGACCCTGTATAAATTGACGCTAAATGATCCGACTGCACTCTGGCAGAAGCGCCGTAACAGTCGGGTTTTTATGAATAAGACGGTGCGCGAGATCAGTGAAATCCTGTTCAGTGAATGGCAAAACAGAAGTGCATTATTCGCGGCCAGTCTCAGCCTGGATTTGACAGGACTCAGCCGGGACTATGATGTCCGACCTTTTGTAATGCAGTCGAATGAATCGGATTATGATTTTCTGACCCGTTTATGGCGTAGCGAAGGAATTAACTGGTTGATCGATGAAAAGCAATTAACTGTGCCTGTATCAGCCAGCGAGATTCAAGCTCAGTTTTTAAAACTGGTAGATCATTCCCAATATTTTTCAGCTTTAAAACGCCGCTCCATCCGGTTTCATTGCAGTCATGCCACCGAACAGCTCGACACGCTGAACAGTCTGATTGCGGTACGTCAGCTCAATCCGAATAGTACCAGGACCCAGCGCTGGCATGCCCAGCAACTTGCCCAGGATCAAAGCCAGCCTTTATTCAGTAATCATCAGCAAAGTGATATTCATGCAAATGCCACTCTTCAGCTTGAAGATGCGTGGAACATCAGTCCGGCCTGGACCGGCGACTTAAATCATGAGGATCAGGTGACAGTATCTGGTATAGCGCAACTGGATCGACTCAATCAGCAGCTCAGTGACTATCATGCTTTGCAGTCCAAATATTTTAAAACCAGTAGCAGCGTACGAGATGCTCAGGTCGGATACTGGTTTGAACTGCAGCAGCATCCTGAAATTGATCAGCATCCTGCCCATCAACGTGAATTTCTGATTTTAGCTAAGCGGTTTTATAACCAGAACAATTTACCCAAAGATATTTTATCGCAGCTGGACAGTTTGCTTGAGAAGAGCGGCTGGCAGATGGCACAGGAGGAACGACAAGCCAATGAGCTACAGATCGTGCGCCGTGAAATCCCGGTTGTTCCTGAGTATCAGCCCTTTATTCATCGGCCTGCTGCATATCCGCAACGGGCTCGAGTGGTCGGACCGGAGGGTGAAAGTATTTATGTCGATGCATGGGGACGAGTGAAAGTTCGTTTTCTATTTACCCGGAGTGAGGATCATCAGCATGATGGCGGTGCAGGCAGCAATGACAATGATAGTGATTCTGCCTGGGTGGATGTTTTGACCCCTTGGGCGGGTGAGGGCTATGGCATCAGGTTGCATCCGCGAATTGGCGAAATTGTAGTGATTGACTTCTTTGAAGGTGATATCGACCGGCCCTTTGTGGTGGGACGAATTCATGAAGCAGAACGGCATCCGACCATGTTTGATGCGAAAGGAGAGCTTCCTGCGACCAAAAAACTCAGTGGCATCCGTTCTCAGGAGGTCGATGGCGAAGGTTTTAACCAGCTTCGTTTTGATGATACCCCTGAACAGATTAGTGTGCAGCTGCAAAGTAGTCATGCAGTCAGCCAGCTCAATCTGGGAAATCTAAGTCACCCCAAAGAAAGTGAAAGCAGCGAAGGTCGAGGAGAAGGGTTTGAACTAAGGACGGACCAGTGGGGTGCCATACGTGCAGGAAAAGGCTTATTAATTTCCACTTATCGGCAAGATTCAGCCGCAGGCAATCACTTGGAGGCTGACTCAGTCAAAGAACAGCTTGAATCGAATCTCAATCATAGTAAAGCCTTGAGTGATATTGCAGAAAAACAGCAGGCTGATCCATTGGAATTTTTTGATAGTTTAAAACAGTTTCTGAGTCAGATTGAAGCTGAAGATCAAGCCAAGGCTGCCGCATTTAAACAGGCCGTGATGTTATTAACTGCACCCCAAACGATTGCACTGAGCACAAATGAAAATATTCATTTATCCGCTGATCAGCAAATCAATCAGAGTGCCGGGAATAATATTCATTTATCCACACAGAAATCTTTAGTTGCTCATGCACAGGACAAGATCAGTTTATTTGCTGCTCAAGAGGGTGCAAGTCTCTATGCTGCTAAAGGCAAAATTGAAATACAAGCCCAAGATGATGCGATTGAAGCGATTGCCCGCAAGGTAATCAAGCTTATTTCGACTGAAGACAAGATCGAAATCACCAGTCCGAAAGAGATTGTACTGACCGCTGGAGGGTCTCAAATTAAGATCAATGGTGGTGGGGTGGTGGTCACAACTGGTGGGAAATTTGAGTGTAAGGCCGGGCAGCATCTGTTTACGAAAGGTCAAAATATTATTGAACAAAAAATAAATCTTCCAAAAATGAAAACATTATTCAGTAATAAAATTAACTATCAGTGGACTAACCAGTCTGCAGGAGAAAAAGAAATTTTTATTCTAAATAAGTTGGATGGGAACTTAATTAAAACTAAGAAGTCTGTATTAAATGAAAATAATCAATTAAGTACTTTAAGATTCTATACCTCTCAACCCACAGATTTCGTGGCTTTAGGATTTAATTCTTTACAAACTCATCTCATTCAAGACTTAGATAATGAAAGTATTGATGAACTATTGAATGAGATAGAAGAAAGGGATTTAGAGGATGATGTATATACTGAAGAGGATGTGGAATGATGAGCAATTTAGTTACCATAACATCAAAAATTTATGATGCTTCAGGAAAATATGTCATTAATTTAAAAGTTAAATCACGCTATAAAGGTTCATCGAGAGAAAACACAAATAAAACAGATAAAGATGGTTTATTTATATTTCAGGGTTCACCAAATCGAACTGTGGAAATTTTAGCTAAGCCACCCAATACGGAAAATTATATCGTTATTAAGTTGACAAAAATAACTAATGATGCGAAAAGGTTTTTTTAGTTAACAGATGTTCACACATGCCTAGAATTGTTTCTGTACCACTTAGTTTAGAACAGCGAGAACGACTCATTTTTCTGGTCAAGCATGCAAAACATTGGCGTGAAAGGCAACGTGCCCAAACTATTCTCTGGCTTTCCGAAGGTAAAAGTGTTGCGGAAGTTGCCACTCTACAAGAACGTATCCCAGAAACCATAAGGCTACAACGCCGACGTTGGGAATTGTATGAGTTTGAATCGATTAAAGAAGGTCATCGCTCAGGTCGACCCAATACATTGATCTCAGACGGCTTTGTTGCACAAACCTATCTGTAAAGGCTTTTTCAGCGATATAATTTTCAAATGAAGAAGCCTACACACAAAATCTACCGCACAACCAATTGGCCCGCATATAACCGAGCACTCATGAGTCGCGGAAATATTGCCATTTGGTTTGATCCTGCTACGCAATGGTATGCTCCATCAAAAGGCAAACAAGGGCGAAATCAAACCTACTCCGACGCAGCTATCCAATGCTGCTTAATGATTAAATCCTTATTCCGTCTATCTTTACGTATGGTCACTGGCTTTGTGCAAAGTCTGATTAAACTTTGCGGATTAAATTGGACCGCACCAGATTACAGTACGCTTTGTAGAAGACAAAAGCATATTGATATTGCAATCAGCTACCAAAAAAGTAGCGATGGGCTGCATCTACTCGTAGACTCTACAGGCATGAAGTTTCTAGGTGAGGGCGAATGGAAACGCAAGAAACATGGAGCTGAATATCGTCGCCAATGGCGTAAACTACATATTGGTATAGATGCCAAAACCCTACAAATACGCGCTATTCAGCTCACAACCAATAATGTCAGTGATTCACAGGTGCTTGGTGATTTACTTAATCAGATTCCACAAGATGAGCAGATTGACTCTGTTTATACCGATGGAGCTTATGACACCAAGCAATGCCGTCAGGTCATTGCAGATCGGCAAGCACATGCGGTGATTCCACCTAGAAAAAATGCGAAACCATGGAAAGATACAAAGAGTAGCTCGCTAGAGCGAAATGAATTACTTCGAACAGTTAAACGTTTAGGCAGGACATTATGGAAAAAATGGTCAGGCTATCATCGCCGCAGTTTGGTGGAAACCAAGATGCATTGCATCAAATTATTAGGCGATAAATTAATGGCAAGAAGCTTTCCTAGTCAGGTGAATGAAATTCATGCACGTGTAGCAGTCCTCAACAGATTTACGGAATTAGGTCGACCACTTACCCAAGTTACGCCTTAAATTTGGCTCAATTAGGGGCGCTTTGTATTTCAAATCTTTGTGCAACAAAGCCATCTCAGACTATCAGGCGAAAATCCTAGATTGGGTCAATACAAGTCCACTCAATGCAGAACAAATCCGAGTCAAACTACATGAAGAATACGAAGTGTCCGTGTCTGTTGAAACCATTCGTAAGTTTTTACGTGATTCAGGTATGGTCTTCAAGCGTACCCGTCATAGCTTGAAAAAAAAGAGATCCGATTGCATTTGAACAAGCAACACAGCAGATTGAAGAATTACGAGAGCAAGCGGCACGTGGTGAAATTATATTAGGTTATGTTGATGAAACAGGATTTTCATCTACACCTGATAACCGCTATGCGTGGACAAAGATAGGTGATGTTCATGCGGTTGATGCAATAAGATTAAAACGAGTTAATGTCATGGGGTGTTTGCTTTCAACGGGGAAACTGGTGACAAGCTGTTTACAAGAGTCAGTGACAAGTACTTGGTTTTATGCCTATTTAACTGGAATAGCTCAACGAGTAAAACAGACATATAACCTTCCATTGGTTCTTATTGTTGATAATGCCTCGATTCATAGAAGTAAAAAGATGGCTGATTACAGAGAGCTACTTAAAACTAACTTTTCGACGAATCTGTATTTTATTCCAGCTTATAGCCCTGAGTTAAATCGAATCGAGATGGTATGGAAGCAGATGAAATATTATTGGCGAGATTTTCAAGTCATGACAGCTGACAAAATAGAGCAATGGGTGGAGAAAGTATCAAACCAATTCGGAAAAGAATACATGTTTACTTTTTAATGGATACTTATCAAAAATATACTTTAAGTGTTTTTGAAAAAAATGATATAACTTTTTTATCTAAAAATTGTGTAATTGATCCTCAGACACAATATGTTAAAAATTTTTTTGAACTCCAAAAGGAAAAAATATTTATTAACAAGTTATATGGGAGAATTGGAAATGGTTCTGGTGTTGAATTAAAAGCTGTAAGTATTTATAGGAAGTCTAAAGAACCAATCTTGATTACCTTGTATACTGAAAACTACTGTTGTTATCCTCAACCTTCTGGAATTTTATATACTGTTGAATTGCACAAAATAACTAAGAAAGATAAAAAGATTGTTTTAAAGTCAATAGACTTCCGTCATAAATCAAAAAACGTACAATTTATTTGATCTTAAATTAATCAGCAAAATTATTTAATTCAAGGGATAATCCTTGGATGAAATTCAAAGATATTCAAAAATTATCAGACGTTAAGTTTCGTAGGCTTACCGGTGTTAGTTGGGCTACATTTAACCTCATGTTGGCCGAGCTAAATAAGCATTTACCTGGTCATATTGGTAAAGGACGACCGCATAAATTACCGTTGGAAGATCGTTTGCTCTTATGTATAGAATATTGGAGAGAATATCGAACATTTTTCCATCTTGGTACGAGTTACGGTGTATCTGAAACGAGTGCAATTCGTATCACACGTGTTATTGAAGATACCTTAATCCGTTCTGGAAAATTCAACTTGCCAAAACAACTTCCTAATCGAGATGAAGTGGATTGGGAAGTTGTTGTGATTGATGCCACTGAAATATTAGTTCAACGTCCAAAAAAAACAGAAGAAATGGTATAGCGGTAAAAAAAAGCGACATACCTTTAAATTTCAGCTATCTATGCACTATATAACAGGTGAAATACTGAGTGTATGTGGAAGTCATGGAAGCATGCATGATTTTAAAATATTTAAAAAAAGCATGAGGAAATTAAAATTTAAGCCCTTTTTTATCGTTGATAAGGGGTATTTAGGGATAAAGAAATTGGGTTTTGGATGCCTCATGCCATCTAAAGCAAAGAAAACTGAAAAACTAGATTCTGAATTAAAAAAGTTAAATAGAGAGATTGGTCGTAGACGAATTCAAGTAGAGCATGTATTTGGAAGGATGAAATGTTTTAAGATTTTATCTTGTGTATATAGAAATCGTCGTAAAAGATTAAACCTGCGGTTTAATTTACTTGCTGGCATATACAATTTAGATTGGGTGAAAGATAAACAATTAAATTGATTGAAAAATGATTTATGAAGGAAGTCTAATAACGAATATTTTAGGAGATAATTCTTCAGGATTAGAAGGAGTCTCAGATGATTATTTGCATTATGAATTAAAAAATATTTCTTTAATAAAAGAATGGTTAGATAAAAATTACTATTAACACTGGTGATAATATAACCTCAATTATGGATAAGGATTTTTTTTATAAATAAATATACCTTATCCATAGCTTATATTGATTTTATCGAGTTTTTAGAAGCAATTACTAAATAATTATAATTGCTTCTATATAGTATAGTTTACCTCTCCAAAACTTCTTCCAGCAACTCCTCACTCGGTGCAAAGTAATATGCGCCATCCAGCGGAGTTACGAAGTGCAGCAGGCGGTCATGAATCCCATCACCAGACGTACCAAACATACGTTCTAACATAGCATCAATAATTTTTAGATCTTTGGTATATGCAATAAAGAATAAACCCTGGTCACCACGTCCGTCACCATAAGGTAGAGAATGACGCAGAATTTCCATTTCTTCGCCTTCTTCATCTTCAACTACAGTACGTGCTACGTGCGCATTTTCAGGTTTGACTTCATCATCCAATTCAATAGATTCAAGTTTGGTGCGACCCATAACCTGTTCCTGAGTATCAACTTTTAGCTTTTTCCATTTTTCCAGGTTATGCGCATAACGCTGAGCAAAAATAAATGAACCATCTTGGAAAATACCTGAATCTTCACCTAATAATGCGACTTCAGCACGATTATCCGGGAATTGCGGATTTTCAGTTCCATCAATAAATCCGGTTATGTCACGACCATCAAAATAGCGGAAGCAAACCCGCTCATCCAGTACTTGAACCTGATCCTGAATGCCTTCAAAAAAAGCCTGACTGAGTGCAAAGCAGATATCAGCCCGAGCACTGGCAATATGAATCAGTACATCTGCTGGAACAACCGGCATTTCAAATGAACCATGAATGGGTTCAAGCTGTTTAAAACCTGCCGGACTTTGTGAATAAAGTCTTGACCAAAGCTCAGGACCGAAAGCCACTGCCGTTTTAATTTGTGCTTGAGGATGTTGCGTAATCAGACGATCACGTGAAGTAAACAGATGTTCAAGTTGTTCTTTTAATTTTTCAATACTCAAATCTTTAAGACGTAAAACAATAAAGCGAGCATGATCTGAAGGAAGTGGCAAGATTACCGATTGGGCTGTCATTCATGGCTCCTGTAAGGATAGATCCTGTTTTTAATGTACATATTGTGCCTGAAGCTAGACAGAGTGAATAGTGCAATGCCTTATATTTAAGCAGGTTTTTAGCCTGATTTTATTAGAAAATTCATATAATATTGGGCAAGTTTTGCTGAGTTAAATATCCATGTCCTATCAAATGTGGTTTGCCTATATGTTGGCCTGCTGGGTCATTAGTGTCTCCCCGGGCGCTGGTGCAATTGCATCGATGTCGAGCGGATTGAATTATGGTTTTCGGCATGGTTACTGGAATGCGCTGGGTCTGCAACTGGCGTTATTGGTGCAGATTGCAGTGGTTGCGGCAGGCGTGGGAGTTTTGTTTGCGACAACCCCGTGGGCATTTTTAGTGGTGAAATGGTTTGGTGTCGGCTATTTATTGTATTTGGCTATTTTGCAGTGGAAAGCACCTGCACAATCTATCGAAATTAAACATGAATTGGCGCGTAAATCTGCAGGGAAACTGGTATTGCATGGCTTCTTAGTCAATATGAGTAATCCTAAAGCCATCGTATTTTTACTGGCCGTCTTGCCGCAATTTCTGGATTTGTCCAAACCACAATGGATTCAGTATTTGATTATGGCTGCAACAATGGTGACGATTGATCTGATTGTGATGGCGGGTTATACCGGATTGGCTGCTAAAGTTTTAAGGCTACTAAAATCATCGAAACAACAAAAAGTCATGAACCGGACTTTTGCCGGTTTATTTGCAGGCGCTGCATTTTTATTGAGTTTGGTGCATCAATAAAGAGTGTTTGCTCTCTCCTTAAAGGAGAGAGGCGGAATAGATCATTAGAAAATCATCATGATTTAACAGAAATATTAAGCCAGCTTTTTAAACTTCTGCACGCAGAAGAACAGTGCAAATAGCACCGCCATGGTCAGTACAATAGTTAAACCTGTCGAAGTATTGAGACCGGCACTCGACCACAGGCCTACGGTCACCCCAATTTGCGCAATCACGAATGCCCAGATCACCATTTGTTTGGGTGAGTGTGCAAGTAATCGTGCAGTCAGGGCAGGGATCACCAGTAATGCCCCATCAAGAGTGAACCGACTGCTTTCAGGGCAAGCACGGTAAACAATGCCAATAACAACATAAAGATCAGGCGTTGCCATTTGGCATTTACACCTTCACTGACCGCCATGTCCGGATCAATCGCGATTTGAATCTGCGCTTGCCAGCTTTTATAAAGGACGGCTAAGGCCAGAATAATCACAATGGCAAAGGTGGGTAAGTCCGTCCAAGAAATCGTTAGTAGATCACCAAATAGATAGCTGAGAAGTTCCGGTCTTAAACTCGGTAAATGCTGAATGAACAATAATCCCGAGCAAAGCAGTGTTGCTGAACATAAGGCCAGCAAAGCATCATTGGGTAGGCGCGGATCATGCAGCACCCACAAAATACCTACCAATAATAAGGCAATAAAAGTGACTCCCATCCAGAGCGGTAAACTTAAAGCTCCAGCAATGGCAACACCGAGTAAAGTACCGTGTGCCATGGTATCGGCAAAGAATGACATACGCCGCCAGAGCATGAGACAGCCCAGCGGAGCAGTCAGAAATACCAACAGCGTTCCCATGATCCATGCAGGTAAAAGGAGTTGTAACCAATCCATCATGGTTTAAGCTTCCGGCTCGGGGTGAATATGAGGGCGTGAATCATGCTGACAGGGAGTGGCAGAATCGCCATGCGCGCAATGATCATGATGATGGTGATAGAACACTCGATTGGTGCCAAAAATTGCCTGATATTCGGGATGTTGCTGCACGCTTTCCGGCAGCCCACTACAGCAGATATGCTTGTTCAAGCACACGACTCGAGTCGTACCTTGCATCACCCATTGCAGGTCATGTGAAACCATCAGTACGGCACAGCCATATTTTTCCGGCAAGTTACGCACATATTCATACAGTTCAGCTTCGGACTGGATGTCCAGACCTTGCATCGGTTCATCGAGGACTAAAATGTCCGGCTGGCGTAATAAGGCGCGGGCCAATAGCACCCGCTGACGTTCGCCGCCAGACAACTGCTGAACTTTAGAATCTTGCAGTTTACTAATGCCGGTATCGCGGATAATTTCGGTTTTAATCTGGGATGGGCATTTTTCTAGCGCCAATAAATCTTTCACTCGTAGCGGCAAGCTATATGATGGATTAAATTTCTGTGGCACATAAGAGAATTTGAGTTTGCGCGCAGTTTTGATCTCACCCGATTGTGGTTTTAGTATGCCCAGCATGACTTTAATTAAGGTCGATTTACCAGCACCATTGGGACCAATCAGTGTGACAATTTCTTTCTCTTGTAATGAGAAATCAATGGCTTTTAGGATATCGCGCTCATCGATTTTGACCCAGATCTTGGAGAGCTGAATCAGGGGAGAGGCACTTAAGCTTTGTTGCGGCACTGCTGACAAATTCCTGAAATTTCGATAATGCTGTGATGTGCCGTGAAGTCGTCCGAGCTTGCCAGTGCATCGAGTTGATTGAGCAGGCCCTGAGCCGACGCTTCTTTCACGGCTTTACATTCGGTACAGATTAAAAAAGCAGCCTGATGACCTTCACGCGGATGGCAACAGGGAATATAGGCATTGATCGAGGTCAGGCGATGAATCAGCCCTTTGCTTAATAAAAAATCCAGAGTGCGATACACCGTTGGTGGGGCTGCAGGACGATCGCTGGCATTTTTCATTTGTGCCAGCAGATCATAGGCGCCCATCGGGCCATGCGCATTCAGAATGAGTTCCAGCACTTCTTTACGTAAAGGCGTAAGGCGTGCGCCGCTTGCTGCACAAAGACTTTCCGCTTCAGCAAGACGTTGTGCGACATTGGGATGGTCGTGCACGCCGTGCAATGCGTTGTGGTGTTCATGCGAACAGGAACCCATAGTTCACCTCAAGTGCGAAACTGAAAATTAATAGATTTCAAATCTTAACATGAAGCGTTCTGAGTTTCGATTGGGCATAGGTATTTTTGTATTTTTGTTATATTATAACACTTCCTGATTTTATCGTTTTTAAGTGATTTCTACTCATGTTCCGTCTTCTTGCAATCAGTCTGCTCGCATTGTTCAGTACACTCAGTTGGTCACAAAGTCTGGTGGTGTCTACGCAGCCGATCCATCTGATTGCCAAGAAAATTACCCAAGGTGTGGAACAGCCGACTTTATTGCTGGCCAACCAAAGTGGACATGATGTGAGTCTGACTCCGGCGCATCGAAAAACTATTCAGAATGCAGGTCTGGTGATCTGGCTGGGTCAGGCGCATGAAGCACCCTTGGCCAAAGTGCTGAATGAAAGTAATAAAGGCATTGCACTGTTAGACTCGGGGATATTGACCACCTTGCCGATGCGTAATCCGCGTGGCGAGGCCTTAAAAAATACGGTAGACACGCATGTCTGGCTCGATCCGAATAATGCAGTGCGGATTGGTTTCTTTATTGCGGCGCTACGTTCGCAGCAATTGCCGGAGCATCGTGAACGCTACTGGAAAAATGCCCGTGACTTTGCACAAAACATGTTTGCTACGGCTCAGCGTTATAGTTCAAGTAACAAAGCCAAACCTTATTGGTCTTATCACGATGCCTACCAGTATCTTGAGCGCCCACTCAATTTAAAATTCATGGGGCATTGACCGATGATCCACATGTTTCACCAACCGTGGCGCAAATCAAGTTTTTACAGGATCATCGTCCACAGCGCAAAATGTGTCTGCTGGCCGAAGGTCATGCCAGTGAGAACCAGTACCGCAAACTCAATCCGGTACTGTTCCAGCATGTCGATGAAAGCATGAGCGGGGCAGGGGACTTTGTGCAGGCTTGGCAGCAATTGGCCGCCGAAACCCAGAAATGTGTACTAAATGCACGCTAATGATTTAAAAAATAGACAGATTTTGATTAGTTTAACAGCAGTGACCCGATTTAAAAAAACACGACTAAGGTCGGGAAAAGATTGCATGTTCAGGGGTGTAACTCTATAATGCCTGCGATTAAAAATAATCACCTGTTAAACTTGTCAAGCATGATTGCTGTGAGTGAATAAATAATGAGCCGAACTAGTCGCTTGATTGACCGACGATTAGCGAAAGCTTTGGTCCTCCTGCAAGCCTGTATGATCCCTGTTTCAGCCTTGATCGGCTGGGTCGTGAAAGACTCAACCGCAGCCTTGAGTGCAGCATTAGGTGCACTGGTATGTTGGCTCGCGACTTGTTATTTTTCGTGGCAATCGTTTCGAGCAGCAGGAGCCCGCGCGTCTAAACAAGTTCTTTCGAACATGTATAAAGGCTTGATGGGAAAGTTTGCCATTGTGATTGTTGGTTTCATTTTAATTTTAAGCAATGTTAAACCGTTGTCAGCGGTGGCGTTGTTTTGTGGTTTTATACTTGTTCAAGCCATGTCGTGGGTCGCTCCGTTTTGGGCGTCACGTCTACAAAAATGAGTATAAGCACAACAAGAAATTGAAAAGTTTTTCAGGAGCAGGCGAGATATCAAGCAGCACGCGATATTCGTTTGTTCTATTAGTTTTTTGACATTGACCAGGTGTGATTTATGGCTGCTGAAGAACATGCCCTTACTTCGACCGAGTATATCAAGCATCACTTGACCAACATGACCTATGGCAAAATGCCGGACGGTACGTGGAAATTGGCCGAGAGCGGTGCTGAAGCTCAACAGATGGGGTTCACTGCTATTCACTTGGATTCAATGGGTTGGTCTATCGGACTGGGTCTGATTTTCTGTTTGTTGTTCTGGTTGGTTGCGAAAGCGGCTAATGCTGGTGTTCCTACCAAGTTCCAGTCTGCAATTGAAATGATTATCGAGTTTGTAGATTCAAGTGTACGTGATACCTTCCACGGGAAGTCTCGATTAATTGCACCCTTAGCATTAACCATTTTCGTGTGGATTTTCCTCATGAACTTGATGGATTTGATCCCTGTTGACTTTATTCCTTATGTAGCTCAACACGCGATTGCTTCTATGCTGGGTGTAGACCCTCATCAGGTTTACTTTAAAATTGTTCCGACTACAGATCCAAACATTACCCTCGGTATGTCTATTTCTGTATTCTTCTTAATTATTTTCTATAGTATTCGTGAGAAAGGTGTTGGCGGCTTCGTTGGTGAGTTAGCACTGAACCCATTTAACCCAAGTAATCCAGTTGCTAAAGTGCTTTTAATTCCATTCAACTTATTGTTGGAATTGACTACTTTCTTGGCGCGACCAGTTTCATTGGCTCTACGACTGTTCGGTAACATGTATGCGGGTGAGTTAATCTTCATTCTTATCGCGTTATTACCGTTCTGGATCCAGTGGGCGTTGTCTGTGCCTTGGGCGATTTTCCACATTTTGATTATTACGCTACAAGCATTCATTTTCATGATGTTGACTATCGTGTACATGAGTATGGCAAGCGAAAAGCATTAATGGTATTGCCTAACTGTCAACGGATGGTTGGGCACACAATTTTTTAACTTAATTTGGTATAAAACCTAACCTCTGAGGAATTATCATGGAACTCACTTTAGGTCTAGTTGCAATTGCATCTGCTATCTTGATCGCTTTCGGTGCTTTAGGTACTGCGATTGGTTTTGGTCTTCTAGGCGGCCGTTTCCTTGAAGCTGTAGCTCGTCAACCAGAATTGGCTCCACAACTTCAAACTCGTATGTTCTTAATCGCGGGTCTTCTTGATGCTGTGCCTATGATCGGTGTTGGTATTGGCTTGTTCTTCATCTTCGCTAATCCATTTGTAGGTTAATCAGCTTAATTCCGAAATTCACTATTTGAGGAATTTGCAATGAATATCAACCTCACATTGTTTGGCCAAGCGATTGCGTTTGCGATTTTTGTCGCATTCTGCATGAAGTTTGTATGGCCACCACTAATCAATGCGATTAGTGAACGTCAGCGTAAAATCGCTGATGGCTTAAATGCTGCTGAAAAAGCGAAGGCTGACCTTGCAGATGCGCAAGCACAAGTGAAAGCTGAGTTAGACGCGGCAAAAGCACAAGCGGCTCAATTGATCGAACAAGCGAACCGTCGTGGTGCACAATTGATCGAAGAAGCGCGTACCCAAGCTGCGGCTGAAGGTGAGCGTATTCGTCAACAGGCTAAAGAAGCTGTTGATACTGAAATCAATGCTGCTCGCGAAGAATTGCGTCAACAAGTGGCTGCTCTTGCAGTAACTGGTGCTGAGAAAATTCTTAGCCAGCAAGTTGATGCAGAAGCTCACAATGCCATGCTGACTCAGCTGGCTGCTAAACTTTAAGAGAGGCGGATTATGGCTGAACTCTTGACGTTGGCACGCCCATACGCTAAAGCAGCATTTGCTTACGCTTCTGAGCAAAGTGCAACTGACTCTTGGTCAACAGCACTTGAATTGCTCAGTGCTGCGGTGCAAGACGAAGCATTTTCAGCTTATCTAAATCGCCCTGAGCTTACACCTGCTGAGCAGGTGGCTCTTTTTGCGAAAGTTTTAGGTGAAGACCAAACTGCAGCAGTGTCTAACTTCCTGACATTGCTTGCAGAGAATAACCGTTTGGTTCTTCTTCCTGAGATTGCAGCAGAATATGAGCAGCTTAAATCACAGAATAACAATACTGTGGATGTTGTGATTGAATCAGCATTCCCATTGACTTCTGTACAGGAACAACTTCTTACTCACGCATTAGAGAAAAAATTCGAAGCGGCGGTAAATGTTTCTGTAGAAGTTAACCCAGCGCTGATTGCTGGTGTAGTTATTCGTGCAGGCGACCAAGTGATAGATGATTCTGCGCTTAACAAGCTTGAAAAAATGCGTACTCGTCTTCTTGCTTAATTGCATTTAGAAGACTGAACTTTAAAAAGATTGAGGTATAGCGCAATGCAACAACTGAATCCATCCGAGATCAGTGCGCTCATTAAACAGCGTATCGGCGATCTGGACACCAGCGCAACCGCTAAGAACGAAGGAACCATTGTTATGGTTTCCGACGGTATTGTGCGTATTCACGGCTTAGCTGACGCTATGTACGGTGAAATGATCGAATTCGACGGCGGCCTTTACGGTATGGCACTGAACCTAGAACAGGATTCAGTGGGCGTCGTTGTTTTAGGTAACTACTTAAGCCTTCAAGAAGGTCAAAAAGCGCGTTGCACAGGTCGTGTATTAGAAGTTCCGGTTGGTCCAGAACTTTTAGGCCGTGTAGTAGATGCTTTGGGTAACCCGATTGATGGTAAAGGCCCTATTGATGCAAAATTAACTGATGCTGTTGAAAAAGTAGCACCAGGCGTAATTTGGCGTCAATCAGTGGATCAACCTGTACAAACTGGTTATAAATCAGTAGATACAATGATCCCTGTAGGCCGTGGTCAACGTGAGTTGATCATTGGTGACCGTCAAACTGGTAAAACAGCAATGGCGATCGACGCGATCATCGCTCAGAAAAACTCTGGCATTAAATGTGTATACGTAGCAATCGGTCAAAAACAATCGACTATCGCTAACGTGGTACGCAAGCTAGAAGAAACTGGCGCTATGGCGTATACAACTGTTGTAGCAGCAGCTGCAGCTGATCCAGCAGCAATGCTGTATCTAGCTCCGTACTCTGGCTGTACAATGGGCGAATACTTCCGTGACCGCGGTGAAGATGCGTTAATCATTTATGATGACTTGTCTAAGCAAGCTGTTGCTTACCGTCAAATTTCATTGCTTTTACGCCGTCCACCAGGTCGTGAAGCGTATCCAGGTGACGTGTTCTATCTACACTCGCGTCTACTTGAACGTGCTTCTCGTGTATCTGCTGACTACGTTGAGAAATTCACTAACGGTGAAGTTAAAGGCCAAACTGGTTCATTAACTGCATTGCCGATTATTGAAACTCAAGCGGGTGACGTATCTGCATTCGTACCAACCAACGTAATTTCGATTACTGATGGTCAGATCTTCCTTGAAACATCATTATTCAACGCAGGTATTCGTCCTGCTGTGAACGCGGGTATCTCTGTATCTCGTGTTGGTGGTTCAGCGCAAACTAAGATCATCAAGAAATTGTCTGGTGGTATCCGTACTGCTTTGGCGCAATACCGTGAATTGGCAGCATTTGCTCAGTTCGCTTCTGATCTTGATGAAGCAACTCGTAAGCAACTTGAACATGGTCAACGTGTAACTGAGTTAATGAAGCAAAAACAATATGCTCCTTACTCAATTGCTGACCAAGCTGTTTCAATTTATGCATCTAACGAAGGCTACATGGCTGACGTAGACGTTAAGAAAATCGTAGACTTTGATGCTGCGTTGATTTCTTACTTCCGTTCAGAACATGCTGCGTTAATGCAACAAATCGATGCCTCTGGTGATTACAACAAAGACATCGAAGCTGCAATCAAAGCAGGTATTGAAAGCTTTAAAGCGACTCAAACTTACTAATTTCAACCTCTGTTGAATTTAGTGTCGGTTTGGTTCACGGAATCAACCTTCGGAAGCTCGCAAGGGCTTTCGAATACTAGGTTAAGCGTATGGCAAATTTAAAAGAAATTCGCGCCAAAGTAGCTAGTATCAAGAGCACGCAGAAGATTACTCGAGCGATGCAAATGGTAGCAGCTTCTAAGATGCGTCGTGCGCAAGAGCGCATGGCTCAAGGCCGTCCGTATGCCGAAAATATGCACCGTGTAATTGCTCATTTGGTCCAAGCGAATCCTGAATACAAACACCGTTATATGGTTGAACGCCCAGTTAAGCGCGTTGGCTATATTATTGTGTCTTCAGATCGTGGCCTTGCTGGTGGTTTGAACATTAACCTGTTCAAGAAAGTGGTTAAACACGTTCAACAGCAACAAGAGCAGTCAATTGAAGTTCAATTTGCTTTAATTGGTCAAAAAGCGGTTTCGTTTTTTAAAAACTACGGCGGTAAAGTGCTTGGTGCGACGACGCAAGTCGGCGATGCCCCAAGTCTTGAGCAGTTATCTGGTTCTGTACAGGTGATGTTGGACGCTTATGATAAAGGCGAGTTAGATCGTATTTATCTAGTGTCAAACGGCTTTGTCAATGCCATGACTCAAAATCAAAAAATCGAACAACTTGTTCCTTTGGCTGCTGCTGAAGAAGACAAGAATCTGAACCGTCAATACGGTTGGGATTACATCTACGAGCCTGAAGCTGAAGAGCTTTTAAATGGCTTGTTGGTTCGCTATATCGAGTCTGTGGTGTATCAAGGTGTGATTGAAAACATCGCATGTGAGCAGTCTGCACGTATGGTCGCTATGAAAGCAGCGACAGACAACGCAGGCGAGATCATTAAGAGCCTGCAACTTATTTATAACAAGCTGCGTCAAGCCGCGATTACTCAGGAAATTTCTGAGATCGTTGGTGGTGCCGCTGCCGTTTAACATTATTTTGAATTGAGGAGACAGCAATGAATAGCGGTCGTATCATTCAGATCATCGGCGCGGTTATCGACGTCGAGTTTGAACGCAACAGCGTTCCTAAGATCTATGACGCTCTCCAAGTAGATGGTACTGAAACTACTTTAGAAGTTCAGCAACAGCTTGGTGATGGCGTAGTTCGTACTATTGCAATGGGTTCTACTGAAGGCCTTAAGCGTGGTTTGAACGTAACTAACACTAACGCGCCGATTTCTGTACCAGTAGGTACAGCAACTCTAGGCCGTATCATGGACGTTCTTGGTCGCCCGATCGACGAAGCTGGTCCTGTTGCGACTGAAGCGCGTTTACCAATTCACCGTCAAGCGCCTTCTTATGCAGAACAAGCGGCTTCTACTGACCTTTTAGAAACTGGTATTAAAGTCATTGACTTACTTTGCCCGTTCGCGAAAGGTGGTAAAGTTGGTCTGTTCGGTGGTGCCGGTGTTGGTAAAACTGTAAACATGATGGAGTTGATTAACAACATCGCGAAAGCTCACTCAGGTTTATCTGTGTTTGCTGGTGTTGGTGAGCGTACTCGTGAAGGTAATGACTTCTATCACGAAATGAAAGATTCTAACGTTCTAGACAAAGTAGCAATGGTCTACGGTCAGATGAACGAGCCACCAGGTAACCGTTTACGCGTAGCGTTGACTGGTTTGACTATGGCTGAATATTTCCGTGATGAGAAAGACGAAAACGGTAAAGGCCGTGACGTACTATTGTTCGTAGATAACATCTATCGTTATACACTAGCGGGTACTGAAGTATCAGCACTTCTAGGTCGTATGCCATCTGCAGTAGGTTACCAGCCTACACTTGCAGAAGAGATGGGTGTTCTTCAAGAACGTATTACATCGACTAAGTCTGGTTCTATTACGTCAATCCAGGCGGTATACGTACCTGCCGATGACTTAACAGATCCATCGCCTGCTACAACGTTTGCTCACTTGGACGCAACTGTTGTATTGAGCCGTGACATCGCATCTTCTGGTATTTACCCAGCGATCGATCCACTAGACTCAACTTCACGCCAGTTAGATCCGTTAGTTGTTGGTCAAGAGCATTATGAAATTGCACGTTCTGTACAGAACGTATTGCAACGTTATAAAGAGCTTAAAGACATCATCGCGATTCTTGGTATGGACGAGCTTGCTGAAGAAGATAAACTGGTTGTTTACCGTGCGCGTAAAATCCAGCGTTTCTTCTCTCAACCGTTCCACGTAGCTGAAGTATTTACTGGTGCTCCTGGTAAATTAGTATCTCTTAAAGAAACGATTCGTGGCTTTAAAGGTCTTCTAGCTGGTGAATACGATCACATCCCAGAACAAGCGTTCTACATGGTTGGTGGTATTGACGAAGTGATTGCTAAAGCTGAGAAACTTTAATTAGTTCCCTAATTTAGGAGATTCTCATGGCGACTATGCAATGTGACGTTGTAAGTGTTCAAGAGTCTTTGTACTCAGGCACTGTAACTATGCTAATTGCTAAAGGTGCTGGCGGTGAGTTAGGTATTATGCCTGGCCATGCTCCGTTGGTAACTTTGCTCCAACCTGGCGCGATCCGCGTTATTTTGGAAAACGGTACAGAAGAGTTGATCTATGTATCTGGTGGTGTTCTAGAAGTTCAACCACATGTTGTTACGGTTCTTGCAGATACTGCAGTCCGTGCAGAAAACTTAGATGAAGCAGCTATTGTTGAAGCGCGTAAACACGCTGAAGCATTGCTTGCGAATCAAAAGAGCGATTTGGACTCTGCTGCTGCTTTGGCTGCTCTTGCAGAAACTGCTGCTCAGCTGGAAACGATCCGCAAAATCAAAAACCGCGCTCAATAAGAGACGGTTTGAGATTGAAAAAGCCACCCGAAAGGGTGGTTTTTTTGGTTCATAGGTTCTTATCATGTTTGTTTTTATATATGTGTTCATAAAAAAAGATTAAGTCTTTTTCTCTGCCATAATTATTGCCAGAACCAAATGTAGCTACTACGTACAAAAAACCAAACTTTTCTAATTCAGATGCTGAAAAGTTACATTCATTATTCTTAAGGTGGTAATCCTTCTTGGATTTGTTCATTTCAAATGATAAGTAGGCTTTTTATAACCCTTCGGCTTTGTTGCACAAAGATTTGAAATGCAAAGCGCCCCTAATTGAGCCAAATTTAAGGCGTAACTTGGGTAAGTGGTCGACCTAATTCCGTAAATCTGTTAAGGACTGCTACACGTGCATGAATTTCATTCACCTGACTAGGAAAGCTTCTTGCCATTAATTTATCGCCTAATAATTTGATGCAATGCATCTTGGTTTCCACCAAACTGCGGCGATGATAGCCTGACCATTTTTTCCATAATGTCCTGCCTAAACGTTTAACTGTTCGAAGTAATTCATTTCGCTCTAGCGAGCTACTCTTTGTATCTTTCCATGGTTTCGCATTTTTTCTAGGTGGAATCACCGCATGTGCTTGCCGATCTGCAATGACCTGACGGCATTGCTTGGTGTCATAAGCTCCATCGGTATAAACAGAGTCAATCTGCTCATCTTGTGGAATCTGATTAAGTAAATCACCAAGCACCTGTGAATCACTGACATTATTGGTTGTGAGCTGAATAGCGCGTATTTGTAGGGTTTTGGCATCTATACCAATATGTAGTTTACGCCATTGGCGACGATATTCAGCTCCATGTTTCTTGCGTTTCCATTCGCCCTCACCTAGAAACTTCATGCCTGTAGAGTCTACGAGTAGATGCAGCCCATCGCTACTTTTTTGGTAGCTGATTGCAATATCAATATGCTTTTGTCTTCTACAAAGCGTACTGTAATCTGGTGCGGTCCAATTTAATCCGCAAAGTTTAATCAGACTTTGCACAAAGCCAGTGACCATACGTAAAGATAGACGGAATAAGGATTTAATCATTAAGCAGCATTGGATAGCTGCGTCGGAGTAGGTTTGATTTCGCCCTTGTTTGCCTTTTGATGGAGCATACCATTGCGTAGCAGGATCAAACCAAATGGCAATATTTCCGCGACTCATGAGTGCTCGGTTATATGCGGGCCAATTGGTTGTGCGGTAGATTTTGTGTGTAGGCTTCTTCATTTGAAAATTATATCGCTGAAAAAGCCTTTACAGATAGGTTTGTGCAACAAAGCCTAACCCTTCTAATAAAAACGATGTAAATTGAGGAATAATATGAGCATATCTTAAAAAAGTTTCACGATTTATTTCTTTCGCATCATATAAAAGAGCTAAACGAGCGAGCATTTTAGATTGATGTATTAAATAGGCTTTATCTAAAGCATTGAGTAATTCACCACCTATTTCTAAGTTATTTTGATCCTTGAAGATTTTCAGTAATGTTCCTGATGCTAACTTTTCACCTTCTTTTATAAATTCCAGGATATTTTTAATTTTTGCTTTTCGTTATAGCTTCTGAAAACTTTATAAATCGCTAAACCTGAAGATGCTATTGGAAAAGCTTTTAAAATTTCTTGAAAAATAGTATCAGTCGTTTCTAAAACTGTATTATCAAAATAGTTTTCTGCTGTTTGAATGATATTAGATGGTATTTGACTCATTATGAATTTTCTTTTTTCTACTATATAGAATAATGTACTACACACCTGAAAATTTGAAATTTATATTTTTAGCATCACCTTAAAACAGCTGATTTAGATTATTTGTTTTAGCTTGGAATTTTTGCAAGTATCGATCTTGAGAGTGTTGGTTTTACATTTCCGATTCTTAAATAACTTTTAATTTGTACCACTCGATATAACTTTTACCCTTTCTCAGTAATGTTTTGAACCAATCTGTAAACCTGCACACGCCATAAAAAAATCAGTGATAAGTTAAATGATTCGAACAGATTTCGCTTGTTATAGCTTAATACGATAGAAGTTTAGAACAGGCAAAACTTATAATTGAAAAAAGGGAAAACCATGGCTTATCAATCTATTAATCCATTTACCAATCGAAAATTGAAAGACTACCCATCGCATAGCGATCAAGATATTCAACATGCACTCGATACTGCAGAAAAAATTCTAAAGTCAGAATGGTCACAGCAGGTCGATATCCGTATTGCAGTACTGCGTAAATTGGCTACCAACATGCGAGCGCAAAAAGCTGAACTGGCCAAGCTTATGACCCAGGATATGGGGAAACTGATTAAGCAAAGTGAAGGTGAAATCGAAACCTGCGCCAAAATTGCAGAATACTATGCCGATCATGCCAAAGAGTTTTTAGCGCCAGTGTCCTATGAAACAGAACTAGGAGAAGCTTGGGTCGAGCATCATCCACTGGGTATTATTATGGCAGTTGAACCGTGGAATTTCCCGTTTTATCAACTGATGCGGGTTTTTGCACCAAACTGTGCGATTGGTAATCCAGTTTTGGCAAAACATGCCAGAATTGTACCGCAATGTGCCGAAGCCTTTGAAAAGCTGGTCTTAGAGGGAGGCGCACCCAAAGGGGTCTGGACCAATCTGTTTATCAGCTCCGATCAGGTTAAAGATGTCATTGCAGACAAGCGTGTACGCGGTGTGGCACTGACAGGCTCAGAAGGTGCGGGTAGTGCAGTCGCTGAACAGGCCGGGAAACATCTTAAAAAATCCACACTGGAATTGGGTGGTAATGATGTATTTATCGTACTTGATGATGCTGATCTGGAACGCGCAATCAAGTTAGGCTTTCAGGCAAGAGTCAATAATGCTGGCCAAGTCTGTACGGCAGCGAAGCGATTTATTCTGCATGAAAAAATTGCCGAACAATTCAAGGCTGGTATGCTGAAAGCTTTTGAGCAATTAAAGCTGGGTGATCCGCTTGATCCTGAAACCACTTTAGGGCCACTGTCTTCAAAAGATGCGCTGGAAAAACTGACCAAGCAGGTTGAAAAGGCTGTAGCGCAAGGTGCGACCGTAGTTACTGGTGGTAAGGCTGTAGACCATCAAGGCAATTTCTATGCGCCAACCATTCTGGAAAATATCACGCGTGAAAATGAAGCCTGGTATGAAGAATTTTTTGGTCCAGTGGCGCAAATCTATGTGGCGAAGGATGATGATGAGATTGTCGAAATTGCCAATGATTCCAATTATGGCTTAGGTGGCGTGATCCATGCTCAGGATATTGAGCGGGCGAAAAAGCTAGCGTCACGGGTAGAAACTGGCATGATCTGGATTAACTGGTTTACCGACACCACGCCCGAATTACCATTTGGCGGAATCAAAAACTCCGGTTATGGGCATGAACTGTCGATTGATGGTTTTAGAGAATTTGTGCAGAAGAAACTGGTCGTCGTCAAAAGCCCGAAAAAATAATATGAACTGATGTCAGAGAAGCCACTATTGAGTGGCTTCTTTGTCTAGTTTGTCTGGATATTCTTCATGTTTGCCGCCTTCATAACTGGCAAAACGTGGATGTTCTGGTGGAAATGACGGTTCAGCACTTGGCCAAGGCCAGCCACCAAACTGGGTTTCACGATAACGACGGAAAGCAATCTCCAGCTCTTGAGCACTATTCAGAACAAAAGGTCCATGCATGGCAACCGGTGCACCGATCGGTTCACCTTCCAGCCATAAAATATGCGATTCCAGCAGCCCACCTTTGAGCTGAATATCTGCATCCGGTTTGAGTCCAAGTAGATGCTTCGGCGCTATCTTCTGTCCTTCAAGCTCCAAGCTTCTACCTTGATAAAAATAACAAAAACGCGTTGCAGTGGCAGTGCTGGCAGGAATGATTAATTCTGCTTCCGGTTTTAAAGTGATTAAATAAATATTGAGTTGACTCTCTGGAATGGCTGCCCATGAATGTGGCGGACGATCCAGTGCCTGAGTCTGTTTAAACTGTCCTGAAATGACCCGGATATCCGCTTTACGTCCAGCCGCATCGGCTGAAAATACATGTGGAATTTGTTCACGCCACAACATTTTATAATCGGCTGGCTGTTTTTTCTGTTCTGGTGAGGAGTTCAGCCAGATTTGAAACAGCTCCAGAGGATTGTCCTGATCCTGATGGACTAAGGGAAACATCTCGCAATGCTGCACCCCATTACCAGTAGTCAGCCATTGCACATCACCCGCGCCATAACGTCCCGAGTTTCCTAGCGAGTCAAAATGATCGACATAACCGCGCTCGACAATGGTAATGGTTTCAAAGCCAGTATGCGGATGCTCCGGAAAGCCAGGAATGCTCTCGCCATAATACATGTCATATTCATGCTGTTGCGGAGGGGAAACAGGTCCTAATTCTGCATTGCCTTGCGGATAATGATCTTGATGATGAACGGTAAAAATAAAAGGATCTTTCAGATCAAGCCGGGATGTGACTGGAACTACAGAATACAGCACTGAATTCGACATGATTGAACTCCTGATGATCTGATTAGATGAAAATTCCTGATCTAAATATAATTTTTATAATTCATAACAGTGTATAGCCTGCAAGGCGATTGAGGAAGACGTGTTTCGATCAATCGCCTCAAAATGAGATTTTTAGGTATTTTAAGTATTGTCCTGATCAGTATTGCTCTCTGATTCCTGATCTGGATTCTGGATCAGCAAGCCGGCCAGTTTGACCATTTCGGATTGCACATTAACCATCTGCGATTCAATCTTTTTCAAGTTCACTTGGCTGAAATCTACCTGGCCGTTTAAAAGAGGAGAAGCCAGAACCTGCTGATTGGCAGTCATGATGTTGTCACGAATCTGGTCAATTTCTTGGCTTTTCAAGTTCAGGTTGCCCAGCACCTGATTAAAACTGCTGAGTTGCTGTTGAAGCTGGGTCGCGGTGGACTGCAATTGCTGGGTATCTTTGGCTTCGACCGCCGTTTGCAGTTCAGTCTGGGTTTGTTTTAACTGTTCTACATAACTGCCGGCCTTGAGCTGCAAGTCGGCTACATCACGAACCATATAAAACATATTGCCCGATTTAAGCTCGGTTTGCGCTGTTGAGCTCTGTTGCTGAGAGGCTGGTTCCAGATCTGAGGTCGTGGTATCTGCCTGTTCAGCCGGTGCTTCGACAGCCTGATCACAGCCCATCAGTAAAATTCCAGAGCTAAATAATGCGAAAGGAAGGACAGCATTGGCAAGAATCTTGGACATGGAATCAGGGTCTCGATACAGGTGATGGAATTTTAATAGTATCTAATATAAGGACAAACTATGGAGATAAAAAAGATTGTTGCAAACTCATAACAATTCTTCTGGGTTCCGAATATTTCATTATTTAAAAACAGGAAAAAGTTTATTAAAAGCTGGTAAAGAAGTACTTTGTTCTCACCGAATTGGCTTTTTTAGCCTGCAATTACTTTAAAGATATGACCGGTGAATCTCAATTTAGCTAAATAGCAGTTTTGAAAAAAAATAAGTATCTACCAAGAAAATAGATACTTATTTCAAGCTTGATGCTTATGAGAATAATCGAGAATTATTTTGCAAGTTCTGCATTCACTGTATCGACAATCCGTGGATCATCCGCAGTGATGTCTGGTGCAAAACGCGCCACTACTTCACCATTTTTATTGATCAGGAATTTTTCAAAGTTCCAGAGTACTTCTGGTGGCTGGTTTGGGGTTAGGCCATAATCGACCAGATCTTTCCACCAAGGGCCTTCACCGATGCGTTCCGGGATCGCTTGCGTAAGGGTGGTATATAAAGGATGCTTGTCTTCGCCCGCGACAGAGATTTTAGCAAATAGCGGGAAGTCGACTTTATAATTTACTGAACAGAATTCCTGAATCTCGGCTTCGCTACCCGGTTCCTGTTCCAAAAAGTTATTGGCAGGGAAGCCCAGAATTTCCAGACCTTCCGCTTTTTTGTCCTGATACAGTTTTTGTAAGCCTTCATATTGCGGCGTCAGGCCACATTTAGATGCGACGTTAACCACCAGTAAAACCTTACCCTGGTAATGGTTTAAAGTGGTTTCTGTTCCGTCAATGGTTTTGACTGGAATGTCATATACAGAGCGAGTCATTAGATTTCCTGTTTATTGCGACTGAACGGTATTTGTTTTAACGGGTATTCGCTTTCAGTACAAGTAGAAACAGGTGAGCTTAGTTACTTAAAGCTGCAAATTGCCTCAATATTATGTGAAAAATCTATTATGCTAGGATGCGCGAATAGGCATAGCTTAATAACAAGATCAGCGAATCATGGATGAAAGTATGACACAGCAACAAAAGGCAGTCTGGTGGGCCATGGCCTTACCACTGGCCGCAGTTTTGATTTGGTCTTTGAATATGACCGTCACCCGCTATGTGGCAGATTACATTTCTCCCATCAGTATCAGTTTTTATCGCTGGGCCTTGGCCTTGCTGATTTTAACTCCATTCATGTTGCCCAAAGTCAAAGCGGCATGGCCGCAGATTCGTCTGCATCTCGGACATTTTGCTATTTTGAGTGCGCTGGGAATGGTGCTGTATCAGGGACTGGCTTATAGCTCGGCACGTTATACCACTGCGACCAATATGGGCCTCATCAATGCCTTTATTCCTATTTTCACCATTATCGTGGGTATTTTTGTTTTAAAGATTCGCCCGACACAAGCTGCAGTGCTGGGAAGTCTCTTGTCCTTTATTGGCTTGATGTATGTCATGGCACAAGGGCAGGGCTTGCAGTTTTTAACTGTCGGTGAAAGTTACATTGGCGATCTGTTGATGTTGATCGCAGTATTTTTCTATGCTTGTTATGGCGTGTTTCTGAAGAAATGGCAGATTCAGATTCCACTCTTAGTGAGCCTGTATATCCAGATTTTTATGGCCTTTCTCTATCATATTCCTTTGGTATTGATTTTAGGTCTGGACAGCATCAATCATGCTAATGCAGCCAGCATTATCTATGCCGGAATTTTCCCATCCATTGCCGCGCCCTTGTTCTGGATGATGGCTGTGCAGCAACTTGGTCCCAATCGCAGCAGTATTTTTATGAACCTGATGCCGGTTTTTACTGCAGTAGTCGCATATTTGTGGTTAGGTGAAGCCTGGACCATGTATCACAGTATCGGCGGTGGCATTATTTTACTCGGAATCCTCTGGGCTCAATATCCCGGAAGATCCGCTTAATCAGGAATTAAAATAGCTGGTTAATAATTTTTTCTGATTAAATATTGATCTTTTGAACAATTTTTTTTAATTGAAATCCCCTTTTAAATGCTAATTTTCAAATGTTAAAACAAATAGAAAAATATCGTTTTATTTTAAAAAGAGAATAGAAAGAGCAAGATATTTTGAATATTGGTCAAAAATTGTTTGCTATTAATAGGAAATATGTATTATTTGATTGTTTTATTGTACTTGTCGTTGTACTCAGTTTCTTTCATAATGCGCCCATCGAGAATGATCAAGCAAGAAAATCCTTGTTTTATCAGACTCCCAGAGATTTTCTGAACCCTCTGGATGTGATTTATGCACATCCTTTTTTATGCTCAGCCATCCCTATATGGCTGAGCTTTTTTTTGTCTTAAAACCTTAGTCGGGCTTGAGTGTCCCGACCAAATCAGACAGGACTCAGTCACGAATAACTACGCCAGTCACTGCATCAATGATCCGGCTTGGTTGCTGGCTTAAGCCTAAGTCACCATTCAGATAATTCAGATTCTGGTCAAAATAGCGGATCGCATCCTGCAGTGAGCGCGCAGGTTCCATTCCGGCAGGATTGGCGCTGGTCGAAACAATAAAACCGCCAAAGGCCTGACACAATGCTACACAGAGCGGATGGTTGGTGACACGGACTGCAACTTTGGGATGCTTGCCCTTAATCCAGCCAGGAATCTCCTGATGGGCAGGAAGCAGCCAGGTGGTGGCTCGTTCTGCTGGCCGATCATTACTCCAGGATTCAATCACCTGTTCACGCATTTCCTCAGTCAGATCCTGCAACAGATGTTCCACCTGTGAAAGATGAGCTGCCAGCAGAATCACACCTTTCTCAATCGGGCGTTGCTTCAATTCTAAAATCTGATGAAATGCCTGTTCATTATAGGGGTCGCAACCCAAGCCCCAAACAGCCTCTGTGGGATATGCCAAGACTTGTCCGTCTTTAAGCCATGCTGCTGCTTCGGCAACAGAGGTAGTGATCATGTGGATACCTTATATTAAACAACAAAGCGCTATTGTGAACCTTATTTGAGAATCCGACAACGTAGATACAGGCCGGCTTGCTGGGTGCAAAACCCGAGTAACTCCAGTTCCATCAGTTGACTGGTCAGGGAAGATACCTCTTGCTGCACCTGCATTCCCAGCTGATCCAGAGTCTGTCCCACCCAGTCCAGCTGGTTATACAGACTGAGCAGATGCGGTGGAATTTGCTGTGATGTTGCTTCAGTAACTTTCGTTTTGGTGGTATTTTCTAAAGCCTGCCATTGCGTCGCCAGTGCCAGTTCTTCGATGACCTGCTGTGGATGATCAATCAGAATCGCACCCTCACGAATCAGTTGGTGACAACCCTGATAATGCTCGCTGTAAATATGTCCCGGAATGGCAAACACAGTTTTACCTTGCTCAGCTGCCAGTTTAGCCGTAATCAGAGAACCACTTTTTAATGCAGCTTCTGCCACAATCACACCTAGACTTAAACCACTGACGATTCGGTTGCGCCGTGGGAAATGGTGCTGCAAAGGCAGCGTATCTGGTAGAAACTCACTGATTACTGCACCACCGTACTCAATGATTTGCTGGCGTAGTGATTGATGTTGTGCTGGATAGGTTTGATCCAGTCCGGTCGCCATCACCGCAATCGTGCCTTGATGCTGTAACGCAGCCCGATGCGCTGCTTCATCAATACCGTATGCCAGACCGCTATTGATATAGAAACCCTGTTCACTCAAATAAAAAGCAAAGTCATAAGCTACTTGCCGGCCGTGTGGACTGGGTTTGCGACTGCCCACAATTGCAATCTGTGCCTGAAGCAGGGTATCAGGTCGACCTTGACCAAAAATGATCGGTGGTTTATCTACATAAGGATGCAACTGCTGCGGGTAATGCGGATCGCTATGCAATAAAATAAAATCGCTATCCTGCTGGATCTGTTGCAGACAACGCTGAAATTTCTGTTGCGCTTCTGGGAGGTGTAACTCTTTTAAGCGCTGCACATGATTGACATGAATACCGAGTGCCTGCCAGACGGGTACCTGATCCTGCTGAATGGCATTGGCCAGTTCGGCATAGTGTTGACTGATTTTATAAAAACTCGAAAGAGAATGCTGAACCAGATACCATAACGTAATTGTTTCCAGTTGCGCGCGTGATAACGGGTTCAGCATATTGAGACCTATAGGGTTGTCTTCTTATTATTAAGTTTTTTTATTTAGACAAATATTTATTCATCTAAAAGAGGTGCTTGAATTCCTGCACCAACCTTGATTGGTAATTCACTTTCCAGCACATAAGCATAGCTTAATTGATCGAAGGTTTTAAATACCATGATCTGGCCAATACGCTCACCTGGCAATTGCACACGTTCTTTAGTTTTAGGATCAGTGACCACTTCACCTTTTTGATTCACACTAAAGACATGACCCGTCTGAACTCCATGTGCCGTACCACGATCAATGGTGACCACACTATGACGTGCTGCAGTACCAATTGATCCCAATACGCGAACAATCTGGCCACCGGCAGCAATATTTTCTGCATTGGTTGGATAGAACAGGGTTGGTAACATTGGATCATATTCAGGCAAGACGCGATCACCACGACGGACTTCAGCATTGTAACTATCTGTCAGTTCAAGTGTGGTCACATCACCTTCGCCACGTACCGCAATACCAGATGCCACTTGTTGCAGTTCGAGTGCAGCTGTATATTTCTTGCCGTTTGCATCCGTAAATACATACGGTTCAGCTTCACGATACACCGCATAGCGTTGGCCAACTTCCAGACCGTGACCACGTGCATAAACTTTCTGGCCTTTGCCTGCCAGTACGCGCTGATCTGCAGTTCCGAGGATATATGGCGTACCTTGAACTGAATCAGGCGCCAGAAGGGTATAGCGTTCTAGCCACTGCTTGATATGCTCAAGCGGAATCACTGGAATCGTATTATTTAAAGATTCAACGCGAATCTGGGGTTGCAGAGAAGTACTGCCAAGATAGCGGCTGATAATACCTTCACAACCATCACCTTCGTCTTTACCAATAATCGGACGGCCTTGGTAATCACACATCAGCAGGCGGTCACCCGGGAAAATCCAGTGTGGATTTTTCACGTGCTTATTACTGGCCCAGATTTCCGGCCAACGTACCGGATTTTTCAGGAAGCGTTTCGAGATATCCCAAAGCGTATCGCCTTTTTTCACCACATAAACGTTCGGTGCATTGGCTTTTAATGCCGGTGGATTGACGTTGCGTGCAGGTGCTGCCTCGGCAGAATGAATGGTCCCCATACTGACGCCAACACAGACGGCAAGTGCCAGCATCTGATTTTTAAACCCCAAGGCACTAAAAAATGGCATGCCCTTCAAAACCTTTTTCATTATCATAATTCCTAAAATTATGTGCGTAGTTGCGTTATAATAACGATCTTACACACATTTTTTTGATGAAGCATTCCCTTCATTTGGTTTTTTGATCAATGGCATAATTGAGGACGCAGTATGGCCTTATTACCTATTTTAAGTTTCCCGGATCCCCGTCTTCGTACCATTGCACAACCTGTCGAAGAAGTGACTGATGAAATTCGTCAGCTCGCTGCGGATATGTTTGAAACCATGTATGAAGCACCAGGTATCGGACTTGCCGCGACTCAGGTGGATCGTCATATTCAGCTGATTGTTATGGATCTGTCTGAAAATAAAGATCAACCGATGGTGTTTATTAACCCCAAAATCACACCATTGACTGAAGAAACGCAGCCCTACGAAGAAGGCTGTCTATCAGTTCCTCAAATATACGATAAAGTTGATCGTCCGTCACGCGTAAAAATCGAGGCAATTAATCTGGAAGGTCAAGCATTTGAGCTCGATGCTGACGGACTTCTCGCTGTGTGTATCCAACATGAAATGGATCACTTAAATGGAAAATTATTTGTCGATTATTTATCGCCATTAAAACGTCAACGTGCACGTGAAAAAGTGGAAAAACTGGTCCGCCAGCGTAATAAAGACAAAGTGGCAGTGAAACGCTAGGATCATTTTAAAGTTTATTTAAATGGTCTAGCAAAGCCCAATTCTGATTGGGCTTTGTTATAATCAACATAAGCATGTTTTAGGAATAGCCTGTGTTTTTACGCGCGGGGCTGCTATTTGCATTTGCAGCTGTGTTTCTACAGATTGCTGTATTTTTACAGCCTTTGTTACCGAAGCAATATCAGGTTGCTCCGGTCTGTGAAACCATCACGCGTGCGCTTTTTATCGCGACAGATGCTCATGCGCAGCATAGCGCTGGCGAGCATAGTCACCTTATCCAATCTGATCATCTTCAACATGATCATCATGATGCCAATCATCAGTGTCAGTACTGTAAGGTTCATGCCAATTTAGTCTTACCACCAGATCTAGACATCAAACAGGTTCTTGACCGGATTCATGTCCGTTTAATTGCCTATCAAAAAACTTTTAAGCATGTCTGGTTTGTCCTTCAGCAACTCTTCTTAATTCCTCAGGGGCGAGCGCCACCACTGCCTGCATAAATCTGCATTTTTCAGCTTGGGTTGGTATTGACTCAAGCCGTGCCTAATTTATGTATTTAGTGAGATAGAGAAATGGCTCAGCCTAAATTTTCTTTACAGCCACTTGCGGCTGCGATTTGTGTTGCTTGTTATTCTTCGATAGTGATGGCCAATGACGCCATGCCGGTTCAGACATTTGCCCCGATTGTGGTGACGTCAGCATCAGGTAATGATGCCAATGGGCTGATTGTCCGCGCTGATCCAAAACAGCCGATTCAACCGATTCCTGCCAGTGATGGTGCGGATTATTTGCAAAGTATTGTCGGCTTTAGTTCGGTCAATAGCGGTGCCGGCACCAATGGTGATGTCACTTTCCGTGGCATGTTTGGTTCAAGGATAAAAATCCTGACTGATGGCACCGAAAACCTGGGCGCCTGTCCAAGTCGTATGGATTCGCCGACCTCTTATATTTCTCCGGAAAGCTATGACCGTATTTCGGTGATTAAAGGCCCGCAGACGGTTCAATATGCCAATACTGGCTCTGCGGCAACGGTGATTTTCGAACGTACACCGGAACAGTTTGATCAAGATCAAAACTATCGCGGTCAGGCCAGTGTCTTAATGGGCTCTTTCGGACGTCTTGATCATAATGTCGAAGTTGCAGCAGGCGATGATCAGAAATATGTCCGACTCAATACCAATCGTTCGGTATCGAATAGTTATCAAGATGGTGATGGAACCACTGTGCCTTCAGATTGGGAGCGCTGGAATGCGGATGTCGCATTAGGTTGGACACCGGATGAGGATACCTGGGTAGAGCTGACGGGTGGTAAGGCGGATGGTGAAGCGGTTTATGCTGGTCGTGATATGGATGGATCACAGTTTGCCCGTGAAAGTCTGGGTTTACGTGTTGAAAAGAAAAATCTGACTGATGTAATTCAGAAAGTTGAGGCACAGATCAACTATAACTATAACGACCACATCATGGATAATTTTAGCCTGCGTCCAGTGCCGATGAAGCATGATGAGCATACTCATAACATGCAGCCAGCACCCTCTGAAATGCAGGTTACGCGCCGTACTTTAAATACCCGTATGGCGATAACGAGTGAATGGGATCAAAACCAATTGATTGCCGGGATGGATTCTCAGCGCAATACGCATGCTGGAGGAATGACATCCACAAGCATGAATATGCCGCTCACTCCAGATATGAAATTCCAGTCATATGGAGCTTTTGCTGAGCTAAGTCATGAACTAAGTGATAACAACAAATTGGTTGCTGGTGTGCGGGTCGATCAAGTGGAGATTGATGCCTTAAAAACTGGACAGAACCGTCAGGAAACCTTGCCAAGCGGCTTCATTCGTTTTGAAAATACCCATCCAGAACATGATGAAGGTAAAACCTATATCGGACTGGGGTATGTGGAGCGTGTGCCTGATTATTGGGAATTATTTAAGACCGATTATCATGGAATAACTGCAAATACATTTAAGCAACTGGAAACAGAAAAGACCTTACAACTCGATCTGGGTTATCAACATCATCATGGCGCGTTTAATTCTTGGGTATCAGCTTATGCTGGTGTGATTCAGGATTTTATTCTGATGACTTATCCTAAGTCTGCAAACTCTGGGCATGGTCATCCTATGGGTAATGATATGGGAGAAATGCAGCCAGCAAAAATGAATAGTGCGGATTCAAGAAATATCGATGTAACCATTGCCGGTGCAGAAGTTGGAATTGGTTATCAGTTTACTGATGCAATTCAGGCAGATATCAGTGCCATGTATGCTTGGGGCGAAAACACCACAGACAATACGCCGTTGCCACAAATTTCACCTTTAGAAGCCCGTGTTAACTTGCGCTATGTTCAAGACAAATATAATTTTGGATTATTGTGGCGTGTAGTAGATGGCCAAAGTCGTATTAGTGAACGAGAAGGTAATATCGTTGGTTATGACAATAAGCAGAGCGCAGGCTTTGGTACTTTGTCTTTAAACGGTAGCTACCATATCATGGATGGCGTGGATGTATCAGTCGGTATTGATAACGTGCTTGATAAAACCTATACCGAGCATCTAAATAAAGCTGGTAGTGCTGGCTTTGGTTTTGCCGCAGAGGAGCAATTCAATAATATTGGCCGAAATTATTGGGCACGTGTCAGTATGAAATTCTAATTGTTGCTCAGTACTCCAAAAGCCATTGCTCAATAGCGATGGCTTTTTAATTTTTAGCGTTGCAATAAATTTTCCATATTTAAATTGGGCCTATGTATCTTGGAAGAAGACCGGATAAAACAAGTTTTGTATATATAAACGCCAGATTGATGAAGAATCAAACAAGAATGAGATGTGAATTGAACGATATAAGTCATGTAATAAAGATTTTTATAATTTAAATTAAAATAAAACAATATCTTATTGTGTTTATGGATGGATTTTGTTGGATGTGCTCAATAAAATTCAAAAATAATAAAAATAAATTAACTATATATAACAGTATCTTATGTTTTTATTGGTTTGAAAAATAAACACACGATAAAAAATCTTTGCAAGAAGTGTTGCAAGCGTTCTGAAATACTGTAGAATGCACATCCATCGGCGGTGATGAAGATTAAAACTTCTGATAAAACAGTGACTTAGTTAAGTTTGATTGAGTTGGGTTTTAGAAAGAAAGTTTAAAAATAGTTTTCATTACTGGTTGACTTTCTAGAGATAGAGAGTAATATAGCCGACCTAGCTTGCTGGTGACGAATCAGCAAGAAGATCATTAAGAGATTATGAAGAACAACTTGTGTGGATTTTTACTGGTTGATTGATCGAAATTATTTTCATTGATTGATGGTAGAAATTACTCGAAGTTTATTTGAGAAATATTTGTCAGAAAATTGATGAGCCAAGATTGGTGCCCTTTAAGGCACTACATAGTATTAAACTGAAGAGTTTGATCATGGCTCAGATTGAACGCTGGCGGCAGGCTTAACACATGCAAGTCGAGCGGGGAAGAGTAGCTTGCTACTTTACTTAGCGGCGGACGGGTGAGTAATGCTTAGGAATCTGCCTATTAGTGGGGGACAACATCTCGAAAGGGATGCTAATACCGCATACGTCCTACGGGAGAAAGCAGGGGACCTTCGGGCCTTGCGCTAATAGATGAGCCTAAGTCGGATTAGCTAGTTGGTGGGGTAAAGGCCTACCAAGGCGACGATCTGTAGCGGGTCTGAGAGGATGATCCGCCACACTGGGACTGAGACACGGCCCAGACTCCTACGGGAGGCAGCAGTGGGGAATATTGGACAATGGGGGGAACCCTGATCCAGCCATGCCGCGTGTGTGAAGAAGGCCTTTTGGTTGTAAAGCACTTTAAGCGAGGAGGAGGCTACCGAGATTAATACTCTTGGATAGTGGACGTTACTCGCAGAATAAGCACCGGCTAACTCTGTGCCAGCAGCCGCGGTAATACAGAGGGTGCAAGCGTTAATCGGATTTACTGGGCGTAAAGCGCGCGTAGGTGGCCAATTAAGTCAAATGTGAAATCCCCGAGCTTAACTTGGGAATTGCATTCGATACTGGTTGGCTAGAGTATGGGAGAGGATGGTAGAATTCCAGGTGTAGCGGTGAAATGCGTAGAGATCTGGAGGAATACCGATGGCGAAGGCAGCCATCTGGCCTAATACTGACACTGAGGTGCGAAAGCATGGGGAGCAAACAGGATTAGATACCCTGGTAGTCCATGCCGTAAACGATGTCTACTAGCCGTTGGGGCCTTTGAGGCTTTAGTGGCGCAGCTAACGCGATAAGTAGACCGCCTGGGGAGTACGGTCGCAAGACTAAAACTCAAATGAATTGACGGGGGCCCGCACAAGCGGTGGAGCATGTGGTTTAATTCGATGCAACGCGAAGAACCTTACCTGGTCTTGACATAGTAAGAACTTTCCAGAGATGGATTGGTGCCTTCGGGAACTTACATACAGGTGCTGCATGGCTGTCGTCAGCTCGTGTCGTGAGATGTTGGGTTAAGTCCCGCAACGAGCGCAACCCTTTTCCTTATTTGCCAGCGGGTTAAGCCGGGAACTTTAAGGATACTGCCAGTGACAAACTGGAGGAAGGCGGGGACGACGTCAAGTCATCATGGCCCTTACGACCAGGGCTACACACGTGCTACAATGGTCGGTACAAAGGGTTGCTACCTCGCGAGAGGATGCTAATCTCAAAAAGCCGATCGTAGTCCGGATTGGAGTCTGCAACTCGACTCCATGAAGTCGGAATCGCTAGTAATCGCGGATCAGAATGCCGCGGTGAATACGTTCCCGGGCCTTGTACACACCGCCCGTCACACCATGGGAGTTTGTTGCACCAGAAGTAGGTAGTCTAACCTTAGGGGGACGCTTACCACGGTGTGGCAGATGACTGGGGTGAAGTCGTAACAAGGTAGCCGTAGGGGAACCTGCGGCTGGATCACCTCCTTAACGAAAGATTGACGATTGGTAAGAATCCACAACAAGTTGTTCTTCATACGATGTATCTGAGGGTCTGTAGCTCAGTTGGTTAGAGCACACGCTTGATAAGCGTGGGGTCACAAGTTCAAGTCTTGTCAGACCCACCACTACTGACGAAGTACGGAAAATCAGAAACATTGACTTATTGATAAGCTGGGGACTTAGCTTAGTTGGTAGAGCGCCTGCTTTGCACGCAGGAGGTCAGGAGTTCGACTCTCCTAGTCTCCACCAAATTTCAAGATCATAAAAGCACTGCTTTTACTTGAAATTTAAGCAAGAAGCTACGCTTCGCGCAGTATGTAAGCATACAGTGATGAAGTTGTTTAGTTCCTAAGCGATCAAGTGATGAGATCCTAGAGATTAACAAGTACAAGCGTTATGATACGCGCACTTGATAATCTCTGTGATTTATCACAGTTTCCTGACCTGACGAAGGCTGGAAAAATCATTAACAGAATATATTTGAGTTGAAATAATTTGTTCAAACTCGTTTCAAGTAGGCAACTACAAGAAATGAGTTCTAGCGAAATTAACTGAATCAAGCGTTTTGGTATATGAATCTAATTGAAGCTGTACAGTAGTTAAATCTACGAAACGCCAACTGTATGAGCGTGATGAGAGATCATCACAATCTGTTGCTTATCCCACTTGTAAGGATAAACGACTGTTTGGGGTTGTATAGTCAAGTAATTAAGTGCATGTGGTGGATGCCTTGGCAGTCAGAGGCGATGAAAGACGTGATAGCCTGCGAAAAGCTCCGGGGAGGCGGCAAATATCCTGTGATCCGGAGATGTCTGAATGGGGAAACCCACTTACCATAAGGTAGGTATTGCAACATGAATACATAGTGTTGCAAGGCGAACGAGGGGAAGTGAAACATCTCAGTACCCTTAGGAAAAGAAATCAATTGAGATTCCCTCAGTAGCGGCGAGCGAAAGGGGAAGAGCCCATTAAGTCATATAAGTTCTAGTGGAACGCTCTGGGAAGTGCGACCGTAGACGGTGATAGTCCTGTACACGAAAGGGCTTATATGATGATGTCGAGTAGGGCGAGGCACGTGAAACCTTGTCTGAATATGGGGGGACCATCCTCCAAGGCTAAATACTCCTGACTGACCGATAGTGAACCAGTACCGTGAGGGAAAGGCGAAAAGAACCCCTGTGAGGGGAGTGAAATAGATCCTGAAACCGCATGCATACAAGCAGTGGGAGCCGGCTTAGTCCGGTGACTGCGTACCTTTTGTATAATGGGTCAGCGACTTATATTCAGTAGCAAGGTTAACCGCATAGGGGAGCCGTAGGGAAACCGAGTCTTAATAGGGCGTTTAGTTGCTGGGTATAGACCCGAAACCAGGTGATCTATCCATGAGCAGGTTGAAGGTTGGGTAACACTAACTGGAGGACCGAACCCACTGTCGTTGAAAAGCCAGGGGATGACTTGTGGATAGGGGTGAAAGGCTAATCAAACTTGGTGATAGCTGGTTCTCCCCGAAAGCTATTTAGGTAGCGCCTCGGACGAATACCATTGGGGGTAGAGCACTGTTTCGGCTAGGGGGTCATCCCGACTTACCAAACCGATGCAAACTCCGAATACCAATGAGTACTATCCGGGAGACAGACTGCGGGTGCTAACGTCCGTAGTCAAGAGGAAAACAATCCAGACCGCCAGCTAAGGCCCCAAAATTATAGTTAAGTGGGAAACGATGTGGGAAGGCATAGACAGCTAGGAGGTTGGCTTAGAAGCAGCCACCCTTTAAAGAAAGCGTAATAGCTCACTAGTCGAGTCGGCCTGCGCGGAAGATGTAACGGGGCTAAAACTATATGCCGAAGCTGCGGATGCATAATTTATTATGCGTGGTAGGGGAGCGTTCTGTAAGCCGATGAAGGTGGATTGAGAAGTCTGCTGGAGGTATCAGAAGTGCGAATGCTGACGTGAGTAACGACAATGCGAGTGAAAAACTCGCACGCTGAAAGACCAAGGGTTCCAGTCCAACGTTAATCGGGGCTGGGTGAGTCGACCCCTAAGGCGAGGCCGAGAGGCGTAGTCGATGGGAAATTGGTTAATATTCCAATACTTCTGTGTAATGCGATGAGAGGACGGAGAAGGTTAAGTCAGCCTGGCGTTGGTTGTCCAGGTGGAAGGTTGTAGGCATGTATCTTAGGCAAATCCGGGGTACTCTATGCTGAGAACTGATAGCAAGCTGTACTTGTACAGTGAAGTGGCTGATACCATGCTTCCAGGAAAAGTCTCTAAGCTTCAGTTACACAGGAATCGTACCCGAAACCGACACAGGTGGTCAGGTCGAGTAGACCAAAGCGCTTGAGAGAACTCTGCTGAAGGAACTAGGCAAAATGGTACCGTAACTTCGGGAGAAGGTACGCTGTTGTCTGTGATAGGACTTGCTCCTTGAGCGGGCGACAGCCTCAGAAACCAGGCCCCTGCAACTGTTTATTAAAAACATAGCACTCTGCAAACACGAAAGTGGACGTATAGGGTGTGATGCCTGCCCGGTGCTGGAAGGTTAATTGATGGGGTTAGCGTAAGCGAAGCTCTTGATCGAAGCCCCAGTAAACGGCGGCCGTAACTATAACGGTCCTAAGGTAGCGAAATTCCTTGTCGGGTAAGTTCCGACCTGCACGAATGGCATAATGATGGGGGCGCTGTCTCCAGCAGAGACTCAGTGAAATCGAATTCGCCGTGAAGATGCGGTGTACCCGCGGCTAGACGGAAAGACCCCGTGAACCTTTACTGCAGCTTGACATTGAACTTTGATCTTACTTGTGTAGGATAGGTGGGAGGCTTTGAAGTCGCGACGCTAGTTGCGATGGAGCCGTCCTTGAAATACCACCCTGGTAATATTGAGGTTCTAACTCTGTCCCGTTATCCGGGACGAGGACCATGTCTGGTGGGTAGTTTGACTGGGGCGGTCTCCTCCTAAAGAGTAACGGAGGAGTACGAAGGTGCGCTCAGCGTGGTCGGAAATCACGCGTAGAGTATAAAGGCAAAAGCGCGCTTAACTGCGAGACCCACAAGTCGAGCAGGTACGAAAGTAGGTCTTAGTGATCCGGTGGTTCTGTATGGAAGGGCCATCGCTCAACGGATAAAAGGTACTCTGGGGATAACAGGCTGATACCGCCCAAGAGTTCATATCGACGGCGGTGTTTGGCACCTCGATGTCGGCTCATCTCATCCTGGGGCTGAAGCAGGTCCCAAGGGTATGGCTGTTCGCCATTTAAAGAGGTACGCGAGCTGGGTTTAGAACGTCGTGAGACAGTTCGGTCCCTATCTACCGTGGGCGTTGGAAATTTGAGAGGATCTGCTCCTAGTACGAGAGGACCAGAGTGGACGAACCTCTGGTGTACCGGTTGTCACGCCAGTGGCATCGCCGGGTAGCTATGTTCGGAAGGGATAACCGCTGAAAGCATCTAAGCGGGAAGCCTACCTCAAGATAAGATTTCCCCGAGACTTTATGTCTCCTAAAGAGCCGTTGAAGACTACGACGTTGATAGGTTGGATGTGGAAGCATAGTGATATGTGAAGCTGACCAATACTAATTGCTCGTGAGGCTTGACTATACAACACCCAAACAGTTGTTGTACGAACTTCGAAAGAAGTGAGGATCGATTGATTCGAAATCAAACGATCAAACTTGATTTAGTTGAAAAGCTAGATAAAATGAACAACCTAATTTAACTCAAGTATCTCTGTTAATAACTCATTTGGTACGAAGTACGGCAAACACTGCAACAGCAGTTAAATAAGACCCGAACAAGTCCATAAACAGTTGTGCTGGCGACCATAGCAAGAGTGAACCACCTGATCCCTTCCCGAACTCAGAAGTGAAACCTCTTAGCGCTGATGGTAGTGTGGGGTTACCCATGTGAGAGTAAGTCATCGCCAGCTCATTATTCGAAATCCCCCTCCGCCAAGGCAGAGGGGGATTTTTTTTATGCGTGGGTTTTAGTCAAATCACTGTTATTTATGTGCTATTTCGACTGAAACATCACATAAAAATAATATTGAGAGGCGTATACTGAACCGGTCTATGGAGCGGATATGTCCTCAAATTCATCTTCAAGCCATATTGAATATGGCTCTTCTGCTTTTAAAGCAGTGCTTTTTTCCTTATTTCTTGCTGGCTTTGCCATTTTTTCATCACTGTATTGCGTACAGCCCATGATGCCGATTCTGGCTGATTATTTCCAGGTCAGCCCGACTCAAAGCAGTTTTCCTTTATCTTTTTCTACTATTGCTTTGGCAGTTGGCCTGATTTTTACTGGGCTAATCTCAGACCGATTTGGTCGTAAGCCGATTATGGTCTGGTCTCTATTTTCAGTCTCAGTATTATTACTATTAAGTGCAATATTGCCGATCTGGTCCGTGTTTCTGACCACACGAGTAATGATTGGATTGACAGTCAGTGGTGTCGCAGCAGTCGCGATGACTTATATCGGGGAAGAAATTGCAGAAAAAGATATCGGTTTTGCCATGGGCTTATATATTTCTGGCACAGCGATAGGTGGTATGGGAGGGCGTTTAATTGCCGGAGTTTTAGTTGATTTTATCTCTTGGCAATCTGCTACTTTGTTGATTGGTATTTTAAATCTCTGTATTGCAGGCTTATTTTATTACCTCTTACCCGCTTCGCAACATTTTAAAGCCTATCCAATCAAGCTGAATCGTTTTAAAAACTCATTTAGACAGAATCTAGCTGATCCAAAACTTCGGGTTTTATTCCTGCAAGGTTTTATCTTGATGGGCTGCTTTGTCTCGGTATTTAATTATCTGAGTTATCGCTTGATCCAAGCGCCATTTGACCTATCTCATGTCTGGATTGGTGTGATTTCGATTACTTATTTGGCCGGCATTTATAGTTCCCCTCGAGCAGCACATTGGGGGCGGCATTACGGAAAATTTAGAATATTGGCAGCCATGATCCTGATGATGCTTGTAGGCTTGTCGCTGATGCTGATCAATCAGTTGATTATTGTTTTTATCGGATTGCTGATTTTTACTTTTTCTTTCTTCGCTGCCCATTCTACCGCCAGTAGCTGGGTGTCGATCCAGTCGTTACAGTATCGGGCAGTCGGTTCGTCGCTGTATTTATTTTGCTATTATCTGGGTTCAAGTGTGTTGGGGAGCTCAAGCGGATTGGTATGGGAAAATTATGGCTGGATAGGATTAACTGTGTTTATTACCACGTTATTACTAGTGGGTTTGGCATTCAGTTTAAAACTCCGTTCTAATTAGAGACTCTGTCCAGTCTTTCAACCTAATAAATCAGATCAATTTCTTTTTTGATATATTTAAACTTTAGATTCAAATGACAAAGAGAGCGTGATTCAGTTAGTCTCTGATTTTGTATAAATTATAATCAAGCAAGCTAGACCTAATTCGTGGTAAAATAATCGGCTTTCATCTTTGATCTTATTTTTAGATCTCCTATCATCTGCCAGCCGAGAATTGCTAGCCATGTCTACTGCTTATACCATGCAGACTGCGCCAAAAGCGTTGTTTGATTACGACAAATATTGGGCGTCTTGTTTTGACCCTGCGCCATTTTTGCCGATGTCACGCGAGGAAATGGATCAACTCGGCTGGGACAGCTGTGATTTTATTTTAGTTTGTGGTGATGCTTATATCGATCATCCGTCTTTCTGTTCAGGCATTATTGGTCGTACGCTAGAAGCACAAGGCTTCCGTGTCGGCATTATTGCACAGCCAGACTGGACCAGCGTGGATGCGTTCCGCGTTTTGGGTAAACCGAATATTGCTTGGGGTGTAACAGCAGGGAATATGGATTCTATGATCAACCGTTATACGGCTGACCGTAAAATCCGTTCTGATGATGCCTATTCACCAGACAATCAGCCAAACAAACGCCCAGACCGTGCGGCAACCGTGTATTGCCAGCGTGTCCGTGAAGCTTATCCAGATGTACCGGTATTATTGGGCGGTATTGAAGCATCGTTACGTCGTATTGCGCATTATGATTACTGGTCAGACAAAGTCCGTCGTTCAGTCTTGATGGATTCAAAAGCCGATCTTTTAATGTACGGTAATGGCGAACGCTCAATCACTGAAATCATGCATCGCTTGGCGCGTGGCGAGAAAATTCACGAGATTACTGATGTTCGCGGTACAGCGTTTATTGTGAATAAACACAACCGTGCCTCTAAAGCCAAGTTTGTGGAAATTGCATCGAATGATGTCGATGCCATTGGCCGTGTTGATCCAATTATTAACCCGTATGTCATGACTGAAGATATCGAGGGTTGTGAGATTGAACAAGGCAAGGATTCTAGCCAGTACCAAGGTTTTCAAAAAGAACATGTCGCTAACCCGATTGTGCGAGCAGGGGATGACTTAGATCCTGATACGCAAATTGTGCAACTGCAACCGGCTTCTAAAGCGATTAAACATAAGTTACCGCCGCGCGAATTGGCCGTAATCCGTTTGCCTGCTTTTGAAGAAGTTGCTGCAGATCCAGTGCTCTATGCACATGCCAACCGTATTCTGCATCTGGAAACCAATCCGGGGAATGCGCGTGCCATGGTGCAAAAGCATGGTGAACGTGATGTCTGGTTGAATGCACCGCCAATTCCGTTGACTACGGAAGAGATGGACTATGTGTTTGACCTGCCTTATGCACGTCTGCCGCATCCTGCTTATGGCAATGCCCGTTTCCCTGCGTTTGACATGATCAAATTCTCTGTGAACATCATGCGTGGCTGTTTCGGTGGCTGTACTTTCTGTTCGATTACGGAACATGAAGGTCGTATTATTCAGAACCGTTCTGAAGAATCGATTCTGCGTGAAGTGGAAAAAATCCGTGATACGGCTCCAGGCTTTACTGGCATTATCTCGGACCTGGGTGGCCCAACAGCCAATATGTACCGTCTGGCATGTAAAGATCCTGAGATTGAAAAGAACTGTCGTAAACCGTCATGTGTATTCCCGGGCGTGTGCCAAAACCTGCATACCGACCATGCGCCATTGACGCAGTTATATCGTAAAGCACGTTCTTTACCAGGCATTAAAAAAATTCTGATTGGTTCAGGCCTACGTTATGACCTTGCGGTTTTAAACCCTGAATATGTCAAAGAACTTGTCACCCATCATGTCGGTGGTTACTTAAAAATTGCGCCTGAACATACCGAGAAAGGTCCACTCAATAAAATGATGAAGCCGGGTATTGGTACCTATGACCGCTTCAAGCAAATGTTTGATCGTTACAGTAAAGAAGCCGGTAAGGAACAATACTTGATTCCTTACTTCATCGCGGCGCATCCGGGCACCACCGATTACGACATGATGAATCTGGCGATTTGGTTGAAGAAGAATGGTTTCCGTGCCGATCAGGTACAGACCTTCTATCCATCACCGATGGCGACTGCAACTACTATGTATTACACGGGTAAAAACCCGCTGGCGAAAGTGGCGCGTTATACTGAAAATGTTGACATTGTGAAAGGTGAGAAGCGTCGTCGTTTGCACAAAGCTTTCTTGCGTTATCATGATTCAAACAACTGGCCTTTACTGCGTGAAGCCCTGAAAGAAATGGGTCGTCAGGATTTGATTGGTAATTCGAAACAGCATTTAATTCCGACTTATCAGCCTGTAGGCAGTGCAGACGGTCAGTATCAATCGGCGCGTAAGAAGAATTCGACGGTTGCCGGTGATTCGCAAAAACGTACCGGTGAGCAAGGGAATCGTAGCAAGGCTGCACAAGCTCAGTCACGTCCTTCAAATACCAAGAAACGTCCTGAGCGTGGTCAAATTCTGACCCAGCACACTGGTTTACCACCACGTGAAACGGGTGATGCCAAAAAACCGTTTGGTGGGCCAAAGCCTAAAGCGAAGCCCAAATCACGTGCATAATTAAGTTAATAAAAAGACACTTCGGTGTCTTTTTTTAGCTCTTGGGTAAAGTAACGTAGCCTGAGCTTGTGCGTTGAAAGTGTAAAAGAATATATTATTTGGACTAAGTTCTTTAAAAAAGTGATATAAAAATAACACTTTGTCGGAATTGTCCTACAGTTGGGCAGATATGTATTGCGATCAATTCCATGGATGTTTTAGAGTGCATTATCAGTACTTTAAATCCACTTTCATTGGCATCCAGAGAGATGTCACTTTAGGTAACACAGAATCGAGTTTTGATACCAGTTGTATGGGTATTTAAACAGATTGGTTGTTATATCTATTTAAAATAAAGCGTGGGTTTATACTGCACAACAATAAAACAAAAATGATTATAAGAATGCAAGGATTTAGGCATGACCACCTATATTATGATTGGGAGTTTCCTGCTCTTCTGTGTCGTGCTCATGGCATGGAAAAAGCTCGGAAATAATTCCAAACCACAAGACAGTGCGTTAAAGCAGCGTGCTATTTTTAACCTGAATGAGCAATTGACCTTCACTCGCCTGAGAGAAGTCTTACCTGAATACATTATTTTGGCACATGTTTCCTATGATGCCTTAATGACGACTAAATTTAACCGGACTCGACATAAGTACCGTAACCTGACTGCAGATTTTGTAATTCTGGATCAGCAGCACCAGATTCTAGCCGTGGTGGGAGTGGATGATCCCTTAATCTTAAAGCGTCCCCAGCAGACGGGTTTTCAGGATGCATTACTAACCATGGCCGGTTATCGGGTGATTCGTTACGATGATGTGCCGGAATATTATCAGTTGCGCCAGGACTTCTTGCAGGAGCAAGCGCAAATGCAGAAAATGCCCAAATATACAGTTAGCAATGATCTGAAAAAATATTATTTATATTCGGATTTAGAGCGCAGTAAAATCAAAGCTGTGGGCTAAAACAAAAAAGCATGCCAGAAGCATGCTTTTTTTATGAGTATCGATCTTGAAACATTATTCTGGTTTAACCGCCACGACAGTCAGTTCGACCAATACCCGTGGATCATAGAGTTTTGCTTCTACACAGGTACGAGGCAGCGCTTCGATATCAGCGACCCAGGCATCCCAGACTTCATTGAAGGCTGCATAATCTTTTTCAATGTCTTTCAAATAGATGGTTACCGACATGATGTGACTTTTGTCTGTGCCGGCATCTGCCAGAAACTGGTCAATAATATCTAAAGTCTGTTGGGTTTGCCCTTTAATATCCAGTTCAACATCTGTGGCCAGCTGGCCGGCAAGATGCACCAGATTACCGGCAATAGCAATTTCCGAAAAGCGTTTCGATACGTGTAAACGTTCAACTGTCATGTTGTTCATCCTGAGTTTTGGGCATCAGGGCTGCGACCAGTGCAGTCAGCAGACAACCCACCGCCAGATAGATGGCTACATAATGCCATGAACCATCCGCCCAAATCACCAGTGCCGCTGCAATAAATGGGGTAAAACCACCCCCAATGATGCTCGCCACCTGATAGCCAACTCCGGCACCGCTGTAGCGGTATTCTGTGCCAAACAGGGAGGTGAAAATCGGTTGATGGACACTGACCACCATATCGTGTGCGACGTTCGCCAGTAAAATTGCCCCGACAATGATCATCCAGGTGTTTTGTGCATCGAGCGCCATAAAAAATGGAAAGGCTGAAAGCGCACCAATCAAACCGCCCCAGACACACATTTTCTGATGATTGAATTTATCCGCCAGCCAAGCAAAAAATGGAATACTGAAACAGCTAATTACCCCGACCATCAGCGTGATATTCAGGAAGAACTGTTTGTCCATGCCTAGGTTGCTGGTGGAATAGTTCAGGGCAAAGTTGGTGACCAGATACATGGTCAGCAATTCAGTCAGACGTAAGGCAATGATATAGAAGAAAGCTTTTGGATGTTTGCTGATGGCTTGCAAGATTGGCAGCTTTTCTGGATGATGGTCTGCTTTGACCACGTTTTCTACAAATTCCTGAGATTCATCCTGATCACGGCGAATCCACATCGCCACAGCTAACAGTACGATGCTGGCCAGAAAGGGAATACGCCATGCCCACTCGGCAAAGGCTTCTTCACCCAGTGTCGCAATAATAATCGACACTGCACCGGTGGCCAATACCAAGCCAACACCATAGCCGACCTGAACGCCACTGCTATAAAAGGCTTTTTTACCCTTGGGTGCATTTTCAACTGCCATCAGAGCTGCGCCGCCCCATTCACCACCGACAGCAAAGCCTTGCAAGGCTCGACAAAACACCAACAGCACCGGAGCCCACCAGCCAATTGCCTCGAAATTTGGCAGTAGACCAATCCCGACCGTGGAAATTCCCATCAGGATTACCGTGAGTACCAGCATTTTTTTGCGGCCGAGCTTGTCACCAAAGTGACCAAATACCACACCGCCTAAAGGACGAAACAGGAAGCCGACCCCAAAGGTGGCTAGTGCCGCCAGGGTGCCCATGTTCTCGCCAATACTAGGGAAAAACTGATCTTTAAAAATTAAGGCTGCAACAATGCCGTAAAGGAGAAAATCATACCAATCGACAACAGCACCAACAAAACTAGATAGCGCAGCTTTACGTGCGCGTTGTTCTTGAACAATAGAAGAATTTACAGAAGACATGCAGGAGGGGATTCCATGAGTTACATCAGAGTTGCCCTGTAATATTCGGATTTGATCGTCACGCTAATCACAGGACATCATGCTGAAAGTAAAGGTGATTTTCAGCATCTCGGCACATACATGGATAATGCATTGCGCAGATAGAGTACTCTAAAAAATCAAAATGTAAAAACAAAGTTGCCGTATTTTTAAACTGATGCCTAAAACATGATCAAAAAAGGTTTAGAGTAGCAATAACTGGGTTTCAGTCTCAAGGACGCTGAGCTGATACACGCCGACGCCGATCAGCCGAAATTGCATCTGCGGAGCAATATGCAGGTCGTCGAGCAGTAAGTCCAAGGCTTGGGCTAATTCCTGTGGGCTACGCAGCACCTGTTTAAAACTTTTACTGTGTTGCATCACCTGAAAATTCTTGAGTTTTAATTTGACCGTAACGCCGCGAGCAGAAAGCTGTTTCTTTTGCAGGCTTTGCCATACTTGCCCAAGTAAAGGCTCCCAATAGGGGCGACATTGGTTCAGATGCAGGTCATCATCAAAAGTGGTTTCTTTGGAAATTTGCTGGCGTTCCCGTTCCACTTCGACCGGTCGTTCATCAATGCCTTGAGCATACAAAAATAGCCGCCGTCCATATTTGCCAAAATGTTGAATCAGTAAGGCTTCATCAATTTGCTGTAAATCGCCTAAAGTTTCTAGATTCAGGCTTTTCAGTTTTTCCTGGGTGACTTTACCGACACCAGGAATTTTTTTCAGTGGCAGATCCTGGATGAATCCCTGAACTTGTGATGGCTTAATCACACAGATCCCATTCGGTTTGTGCCAGTCCGAAGCAATTTTAGCGAGAAACTTGTTGGGCGCTACACCAGCAGAAGCAGTTAATCCGGTGGCTTGAAAAATATCCTCGCGAATTCGCATGGCGACTTCGGTAGCACTTGGGATTTGTTTTAAATTTTCTGTGACATCCAGAAAGGCTTCATCCAGAGACAGTGGTTCAATCAGGGAAGTATATTGTTGGAAGATCTGATGAATCTGTGCCGATACCTGCCGGTATTTGGCAAAATCTGGCTCAATCACGATAACTTGAGGACACAGTTTGCGCGCCTGCCCCATGGACATGGCAGAACGCAGGCCATAAAACCGTGCCGGATAGGAGGCAGCCGCGACCACCGCCCGAGGATGATGCGAGGCTATCACCACAGGTAAGTCTTTCAGTTCTGGACGTTCACGCAGCTCTACCGAGGCATAAAACGCATCCATATCAATATGAATAATTTTGCGCATATCCGCTATCTTAAGGGGCTTTAATCGGATTGGGAAGCGAAGGCTGAGTTGAGTAAATAGGGTTGCGGTCCACTGAGCAGAACGACTTTGGTCCCTTGTGTCTCGGCAGCCTGAATCAGAAGTTGCAAACTTTTTGGGGTGTCATCGGCAAGACGAGGTAAAAATTGCAGCGGCTGGTTTAAAGGCTGAAAAAAATCATCCCAATGCATTGGAATCACCACTTTGGGCTTGAGCATGTTCAGGGTTTCAGCTAGATATTGTTGCTGATAGGCAGAAGATTGTCTGGAAAGCTGGGCAATGCCTAAAAATAAAGTATCGACCTGTAGGTTTTTAAATTGATCCGGGATAAATCCGGTACTGGCCTTGACCAGAATTTTATATCTCGCATGCTCAATCAGGTAATCGAAACTGCCGCCTTCTTTAAATTCGGAAAATTTGGCCGGAAGGGTTAAAGGCTGTAGCAGCTCTTTGCCTAAATCATCATTTACCACTGTGGGCGGGGTATGTTGTGAGGGAATTGCAGTGATCTGGAAATGCCCCCATTGCTGTACTTGCCAAGGCTTAATCGGCTGTAATTGCTGTGGAGTAACTTTGGGATTTGCCCGGGCGATATTCAGGGTGCTTTGCGAACCGACCACAGCAGTTTCGGGAAGCATCTCTAGTAAAGCCGGGACATCCAGAACATGATCATAATGAGAATGACTGACCAGAATGGCTTGGGTTCGGCTCAATTCATGGCATTGTACCAGTTGTTCTAAGAGCAGCTTATCACTTTGAATAGGTCGAGTAATTACTTGCCGCAAAGATGGCCGGCTAAAGAAACCATCGATCAGGATCTGATCGTGGCCATCATCGAGTAACAGGGTGGACACACCAAAAAAATTGACTGTAAGCCCGTGAACGGATATACCGGTTTGCGGCTGCCACGCTTTAAAGTCACTAACCTTGCCCGAAGCTTGCAACAGATAAGCCAGCATACCCGCGATGAGTAGGAGTAGAATCACCAGACCGAGTAAAATGCCTTTTATCCATTTCAATCTTTTTATTTCCTTGTTGTTTTTATAAAGAACTTGTTTTCAGGCGATCAGCTTTATTTCGCTTGATTCTCAGATGAAGGTACTACAATCGCATTCTTCTTGAGAAAATCCAGCCATTGCTGTGCTGAGCCATAAAATACATTCAGGTCCACCGGTGTGGTAATGCCGGGAATTTCCCCCTGACTAGTATGTTGCCAAAACGTCCATTTAGGCTGATCTTTTAAATCAGGCAGACCTTTGTATTCACGTACCCAGAGCGGTACGTCGGGAAAATGCCCTGCTAGTACAATATTATAAAAAGCTTTAGAAATATAGAAAATCGGCTGCTTGCCGTAATGCTTTTTCAGGGCATCGTGCATCACCTGAATTTCGTTTAAAAGCTGCTCTTTAGAATAGGTATTGATGCATTTGCTGTCATATTCCAGATCAATCACTGGCGGTAAGGCATCCGGTTTATTGGGGACAGCATCGATAAAGTTCTGTGCCTGAATGCTGCCATCGCGGCAGAGCCGGTAGAAATGATAGGCACCGACCAGAAAGCCGCGTTCCCGGGCCTTGAGCCAGTTTTCCTGAAAACGGGTGTCTTTAAAGTCGCCGCCTTCAGTGGCTTTCAAATAAACAAAACGGTATTTTTCAGGCGGAATCTGCTGCCACTGAATCTCTTTTTGATGATGCGATACATCAAAGCCCTGGATCGGATAATCAGCTGCATGGGCAGATGGTGCTTTCATCAGGCATAGATAAACTATGGCGATCGTGATCACGGTGATCAGCACGCCAAGCCCAATCAAGAGCGATTTATTAGCTCTGTTCGGAGCCTGATTTTTTTGCATTTCCAGTCCTTGCCTATATGTGATTTAGCCTAAAACTTACAATCAGCCCGAAGTGAATATATCGCATCAAACCGGGGTATTTTTAGGAATATGCCAGAAAATATAGGCCGCAATAATATTGATACAGCCTAAACAGATTAGTGACACATGAAAAGCAGCCACCAGATTGTCGGCGCCGTAATAGGCACTCAGCATGTTCACCAGTGTTCCTGCCAGCGCCACCCCGATACTCATTGATAGCATCATGATCATCGACAGGAAACTGTTGCCGCTACTGGCATCCTGCTGGCTTAAGTCCTTTAAGGTGAGAGTATTCATCGACACGAATTGCAGTGAATTTAAAATGCCGAAGATAAAGAAATGAATCGCACGCAGCCAGATTGGGGTTTCTGCCGTGGTCAGGGCAAAACTGGCAATACACAGACCCACCAGCAAAGTATTGACCAGTAAGACCCGGCGATAGCCAAAACGCTGAATGATTTTGCGGATAATCGGTTTGGAGGCCAGCGAACCGAGCACAGTCGGAATCATCAATAAACCGGTAATAAAAGGCTCGAAACCGAATGCGACTTGCAACATGAGGGGGAGTAAAAATGGAATCGAGTTGCCGCCGAGACGGGCAAAGAAATTACCCAAAATGCCAATCGCATAAATTTTATTTTTAAACAGCCGGCTGCGAAACAGGGCATTGCTATGGGTATGTGAATGATAGGCATAAATCAGGGTGGCCAACAAACCAACCAGAATCAGGCTCAGGCTCCACCACAGCGAGTTTTGTGGACTGGCAAAATTTTCAATTCCGAGACAGAGGCCCACCATGGCCACGACCAGCAAGATAAAGCCCCAATAATCAAAACGGGCCACTGTAGGTTCAAGTACATTCGGCATGGCCTTAAAGGTAATCAGTGCGCCCAGCAAGCCAATCGGCAGATTGATCAGGAAAATCCAGTGCCAGGACAGATATTCGACCATCCAGCCACCTAAGGTCGGTCCAATCAACGGACCAATCAGGCCGGCCAGACTCATCAGGCTCATGGCGGCCAGAAACTGGGTACGGGGAATGATCTTTAGCATCGCCAACCGGCCGACCGGCAGCAATAATGCACCACCGATCCCTTGAAAGATCCGGTACACCAATAATTCATTCAGGCTACTTGACCAGGCACAGCCCAAAGAGGCGAAAGAAAAAATAATAATCGCAGCAAAATAGGTATTTCTGACCCCGAACCGGTCTGCCAGCCAGCCACTTAAGGGAATGCAGGCCGCCACAGACAGCACATAAGCCACGACCACACTGTGCATGCGTAGCGGATCTTCCTGCAAATTTTGAGCAATTGCAGGTAAGGCGGTATTAATAATGGTGGTATCCAGCCCCTGCATGAAAAAGCCAATCGAGACCAACAAGACCAACAATCTAAACTCGGGATCTAAGGCTTGATGCGTAGGCGTGGCATTCATAATTCTGGAAAACTGAAAATTTTGAATAGTTTAAAGGAATCAGCCGAGTCTGTCGTATATAAAGCGTTTCAACTTTTATGCGGTGTTGTGTCAAGGAACTGCAACCGATCTGTCATGGCTTTGCAATGCTCTGGTTATAAATTGGTCACGAATTCTTCATGATAGATCAACAAAAAAATGAAATTAAAATCATTGATAGTGGCCATGCTGGCTGTGGGGATGGTGGCATGTGGGAGTGAGAATGAAAATGAAACACCGGTTCCAATCGTCGAGGCTACACCGAACTCGATCGAGTTAAGCAAATTAGCCGCTTATGAATCGGGTGTGTTTGCGCAAAGTGCAGCAGAAATTCCGGCCTTTGATACCGAGAGTCAACGCCTATTCGTGGTCAATGCCAAAGAAGGCGTATTGGATGTGCTGGATTTAAGTCAGCCTGATCAGCCGAAAAAAATAAGTTCCATCAAGGTCGATGACATTGCGCCAGAGGCTGAGGTCAACAGTGTCGCAGTACATAATGGCATCGTCGCCATTGCGATTCAGGCTGCTGTGAAAACTGACCCGGGCTATATTGCTTTATATCAGGCCAAAGACCTGAGCAAGTTGGCCCACGTACAGGTGGGTGCCTTGCCGGACATGCTGACTTTCACACCGGATGGTCAAACTTTGCTGGTGGCCAATGAAGGCGAGCCTTCTGATGATTATCAGGTTGACCCTGAAGGGTCGGTGTCTGTCATTAATCTGGCCAATTTAAAAGCCCCGATCGTTCGTACAGCAGACTTTAAGGCCTTTAATGGACGGGAAGCAGCATTGCGTGAACAGGGCATCCGCATTTTCGGACCAAAGGCCAGCGCAGCGCAGGATTTTGAACCTGAGTACATCACTGTTTCAAAAGATGGAAAAACCGCCTGGGTTGCCTTACAGGAAAACAATGCCTTGGCCAAAATTGATGTGGCTTCTGCCAAAGTACTCGCTGTTTATCCATTTGGCTTTAAAGATCATGGCATAAATGGTCATGGCATGGATGTCAGCGATGCGGATGGTGTCGACGGTAAAGGCAAAATCAATATTCAAACTTGGGCCAATGTCCGTGGCTTATATATGCCAGATGCGATTGCAAGTTTCGAGGTCGCGGGCAAAACCTATATTGTGTCTGCCAATGAAGGCGATGCCCGTGCCTGGGGTGAAAACAATCCCGCATATTTCAATAACGATATCAGCCAGGGCTTTGTAGAAGAATGGCGGGTGAAACACTTAGTCCATGCCAAAGGTTTTGACCGCCGTCTGGGTGATGATTTGCCAGCTCATCTTCGTGTATTGGCCAAAGGAGCAGAACTCAATCCGAATAATTTTGCGTATTGTGGCGCGGTGGCAGGGGATGCCAAAGACTGCCGTGAAGATCATCTGCTGGGCCGTTTAAATATTACGTGGACTGAAGGCTATCAAAAAAATGCCGATGGTACAGCCAAACTGAATGAACGTGGCAATCTGGTCTATGATCATTTATATAGCTTTGGTACACGCTCGGTCAGTATCTGGGTGGAAAATGATCAACAGACCGGTTTAGAACTGGTATGGGATTCGGGTGATCAGTTTGAGCAGTATATTGCCAAACATCATCCTGAGATTTTCAACTTTAATCATGAAGAAGCCGGACTGGATAATCGCAGTGACAATAAAGGGCCGGAACCTGAAGGGGTGACCTTGGGGCAGATTGGCCAAAAAACCTTTGCCTTTATTGGTCTGGAGCGTGTCGGTGGCATCATGGTCTATGATGTGTCTATACCTGCATCACCAGTCTTCGTGCAATATATTAATTCACGTGATTTTAAAGCGACCACAGCGCAGATTGAAATGGGACAAGCTGGTGATTTAGGACCGGAAGGTTTGGTATTTATCCCCGCCAAAGACTCCCCGAATAAGAAACCACTCTTGATGGTCGGCCATGAAGTCAGTGGCAGCACCACGATTTATCAAGTAAATCTCAAGTAACCAAAAGCTTTTAGATTCAGGGCACTTCGGTGCTCTTTTTTGTAAGGTGACCGTATATATGACAGTCTTGTCATTAAAATGAAATAAAACCGTCATAATCTTGGGCCAACTTTTCAGCAGTGCTGAAATCTCCTCGCGTATAGGTTTGTTTTTATGACAATCGAGATTTTGATGGTGATCGGCTTCTGTTTGGCCGCTTACTCTATTGTCGGAAATGATGTACCTCAAACCCTAGGGACATTTATTTCTTCGAATTCACATCGCCCATGGTGGGTGTTGTGGATTTATATCAGCTCAATTTTAATTGTCGTATTGGTCTATGGTTGGTATGCATCTGGGGTGGGTGATGCCTCATACGGTCGTTTAGAAACGATTCCTTTCCCTGAAGGTGGTATTACCTGGCTGTATATTGTGCCGCCAATTCTCCTGTTAATACTGACCAAATACGGGATTCCAGTCAGTACCACCTTCCTGGTGCTTACGATTTTCTCTCCTGCCAGCTTAGGCTCGATGATGGTCAAATCGATGATGGGCTATGCCGTCGCCTTTATTGTAGCGATTGTCATCTATCGTTTTGTGGTCAAGCAGCTGGCACGGCATTTTGCCAAGACACGTCATCAGGAACACTCCAAGGTCTGGATGGGCTTGCAGTGGGTCTCTACCGGTTTCCTGTGGAGTCAATGGTTGATTCAGGATCTGGCTAACATCTTCGTGTATGTGCCACGTCAGGTGCCGTTTGAATTCCTGATGTTTGCGATTACGGTATTCGTGGTCTTGCTGGGTGTGATTCTGTATCAACGTGGCGGGGCTATCCAGAACATTGTTGACACCAAAACCGGTGTGACCGATATTCGTGCTGCAACGATTATCGACTTCATGTATGCCATTATCCTGTTAGTTTTTAAAGAGTGGAGCAACATTCCAATGAGTACCACCTGGGTATTCCTGGGATTACTCGCAGGTCGTGAATTTGCCATGTCGATGATTCTGGATGAAGTCAACAAACATCGTACTTCACGTAATGTCAGTGCAGATGCCATGAAACTAATGTTCGGTCTGGCCATGTCGGTCATTCTGGCAACAACTTTGCCGATGTTTTATGACTTTGTGACGAATTATGGTCAATAAGTCCTGATATTAAAAATCCAATAAAAAAGCGAGCCAGGTGCTCGCTTTTTTCTTAATTAGAACGGTTTAAACCACAAATCTTTGCGGATGGCCTAAATTGGTTAAAGTTGTATAAATTTCTTCTTCGTGTTCGCAAATGATCAGTTTGGCGCGATGCTGTGGCGGTAAAAAACCATCTTCGACGGCACGGTCCAGTTGTGCAATCAAGGCATCATAGAAACCATTCACGTTATACAGCATCATCGGTTTCTGGTGCTGGTTCAGCTGACCCCAGGTGGCAATTTCCAGAATTTCCTCAAACGTACCCAGTCCACCTGGCAAGGCCACAAAGGCACAGGCCCGCTCAGCCATCATAGCCTTGCGTTGATGCATGCTGGTCACCACATGTAATTCAGTGAGCTGGTTATGGGCAATTTCATAATCCAGCATAAATTCAGGAATCACCCCTACGGCTTCACCGCCATGCTGGATCATGGCATCCGCGACCTGTCCCATCAAGCCAATACTGGCGCCACCATAAACCAGCCCGAAACCATGTTCTGCCAATCCTTGCGAGAGATGAATGGCTTTTTCTAAATAAACTGGTTTATTGCCTGCACGTGAACCACAATAGAGAGCCACTAGAGGGCGTGTTGTTTTTGGGGAGTTTTCTTTAAAATAATCTGTCATTTGAATTACGCTTTGCATTTATTTTCTTCACCTTATCATTTTTCTTTCTTGTGACTATAGCTTAATTAACAAATATGACAATTCTGTGTGCGGCTACATTTTCACTGCATTATAGCTAGGCAAAATTCATCGATAAACAGCCATGAAAAAAGGTGAATTTCGATTTGATCTTGCTATACTAAAAATTGGTTTCACAACAATAGAACGAAAATGGGTAGTGGTAGTTGGCCGTGTAACTCTATAAATCGCCGTCAAATAATTGATATTATTCAATATCAAAAATATTATGCTGTTTCATTACAGTCTCGGTTCATTCAATGCAGCAGTCCTGAGTGTCAGGAGCCAAGCGTATGATCTTTGAATGGATGTCGGATCCTTCAGCTTGGGTCGGTTTACTCACATTAATTGTTCTTGAGATTGTACTCGGGATCGACAATCTGGTTTTTATTGCCATTTTGGCGGAGAAACTGCCACCAGAACAGCGTAATGCCGCGCGGATTGTGGGCTTAATGCTGGCCTTGGTGATGCGTTTGATCTTGCTGGCTTCGATTGCCTGGGTGGTGACCCTCACTGATCCACTGTTCCACATTTTTGATCATGCTTTCTCGGGCCGAGATCTGATTCTATTGTTTGGTGGGGTGTTCCTGCTGTTTAAAGGCACCATGGAATTGCATGAGCGTCTGGAAGCCAAACCCGTCATCAAAGAAGAAAATCCGGTCCATGCGGTATTCTGGATGGTTATTGTCCAGATCGTGGTGCTGGACGCCGTATTCTCATTAGACAGCGTGATTACTGCGGTTGGTATGGTCAAAGACCTGTCAGTGATGATGATTGCCGTGATTATTGCCATCGGGATTATGCTCTGGGCATCCAAAGCTCTGATGGATTTCGTCAACAGACATCCGACCGTGGTGATTCTGTGTCTGGGCTTCCTGATGATGATCGGCTTCTCGCTGGTGGTCGAAGGCTTCGGTTTCCATATTCCGAAAGGTTACCTGTATGCTGCAATTGGCTTCTCGGTGATTGTCGAATTTATTAACCAGACCATGAAACGCAATCAGGAAAAAATGGTGACCACCACCGACATGCGCTACCGGACTGCTTCAGCAGTGATGCGGATGCTCGGTGGCAAACCTGCTCAGGACAATGATTCGTCTGAACCGGAAGATGTTCTGGCGACGCGTGCCTTTGCTGATGAAGTCTTTAATGATGAAAACGGCATTTATCACAGTGTCATGGTGCAGGGGGTACTGGGTCTGTCAGAACGTCCGGTCAAGTCGGTGATGACACCACGTCCTGAACTGGAATGGATTGATCTAGATAATGAGCCCGACAGTATCAAAGAACATTTATTGCAAATGAGCCATTCACGTCTGATCGTGGCGCGTAGTGAACTCGATAATATTGCCGGGGTGGTACTGACCCATAAAGTCCTGAACGAATACATTGAAACCGGGGTGCTGGATTTTGAAAAGCACTTACGTGAACCGGTGATCGTGCATGAAAATGCCCAGGTCCTGATGGTGATGGAGCAATTGCGTCAGGCTCCATTGCAAATGGCGATTGTCCTGAATGAATATGGTTCGATTGAAGGGATTGTCACGCCAATTGATATCCTTGAAGCAATTGCCGGTGAATTTCCGGATGAAGATGAGCTGCAAGCTGCTGCAGAAAGTCTGGAAGATGGCAGCCTGATTCTGGATGGTTCCACCGACATCCGTCATGTTTCCTTATTGCTTGATCGTGATCTGGTCAATGAAACTGAAGAATATTCTACCCTGTCCGGCTATGTGCTATTCCATATGGCACGTTTACCGCATAGTGGTGAAAAATTTGAAGCAGATGGACATATCTTTGAAGTGGTTACCATGGACGGCCATAAGATCGATAAAGTGCATATCATTCCGCAGCTTCCTGCACAGGACTAGACTCTAGCCAATATTTGGCCTGTAAAGTTTGCTAAAATAGCCCGCATTGTCGGGCTATTTTTATGGAACTGAAATGTCAGAAGCATGTCCATGTGGACAAGGCGAATATCACAGCTGTTGTCAGCCCTTACATGCAGGACAACGGGTCGCAGAGACTGCGCAGCAACTCATGCGTTCCCGTTATAGTGCCTTCGCGAAGCATGAAATCGATTACATCAAAACCACGACTGCGCTGGGTCAGCAACAGGCGCTGGACCTGCAAGCGATTAGTGATTGGAGTAAAGCCAATCAGTGGTTAAAGCTTGAGATAGTTCAAGCCGATGAAAAATTAGATAAAAATCATGCATTGGTTGAGTTCAAGGCTCATTATCATGATGGTAAGCAGGCACAGATACATCATGAAGTTTCACATTTTGTGAAGCTGGAAGGTCGCTGGTATTTCCTGGATCCGACCACGGATCAGACCCTCGGCATGAAACAGCCCTGTATTTGTGGTTCAGGTAAAAAATTTAAGCAATGTTGTGCCGGATTCTTATAACTTTCACACAGATTTAGCTTAGAATAGCCGCCATCTCAAAGCCTCAGGTGGAAGCAGGGCGATGTTACTGACCGTCATCTATATTATTGCAATTACCGCTGAAGCCATGACCGGGGCACTGTCCGCTGGCCGGCGCAGCATGGACTGGTTTGGCGTGATGATTATTGCCTGTGTTACTGCACTGGGTGGTGGTTCGGTCCGCGATGTTCTGCTCGGACATTATCCCCTGACCTGGGTCAAACATCCCGAATATCTGGTGCTGACCTGTTGCGCAGCCTTCGTCACTATCCTGATTGCCAAATGGATGCGACAGTTACGTAATGTCTTCCTAGTGCTGGATGCCTTGGGCCTCATTGGCTTTACCATTATTGGCTGCCAGATTGCCCTGGAAATGGGACATGGTTTTGTGGTCAGCGCCGTCGCGGGTGTTTTGACCGGAGTGTCTGGCGGGATTTTGCGTGACATTTTATGTAATGACGTGCCGCTGGTGTTCCGCCGTGAACTGTATGCCAGTATTGCCTTTGTTTCAGTGATCTTTTACTGGCTCTGTAGCCACTACGGCTTGTCGCAGGATCTGACCATTTTGTCTACCCTGATTTTTGGTTTTAGCTTACGTCTGATCGCCATCTATTTTGGTCTGGAAATGCCAAAATTCATTTATAAAGATGATGATGAGCACTCGGCATCTTCCAAAGACGAATCTTAATTTTTAAATGTATAAAGTGCGGCAATAAAAATAGCCGCATTCAGCTCAATTCGTAGTATAAAAAATATAAAGCAGCCCACCTGTTGAGAAAGCAGCATCTCCCGTTCCACCTGATCAGAGATTTTTGTTATGGATTTAGTTTCTCGCATACAACGCTTACCGATTGGTAGGTTTCACTACACCTTGCTGGTGGTGATTGGACTGGGCTGGATGTTTGATGCGATGGATACCGGATTGATTTCCTTTATCCTGGCAAAAATGGCTGAAGACTGGCAGATGACTGCCGATCAAAAAAGCTGGGTGGTGTCGATCGGTTTTGTCGGCATGGCGATCGGGGCGATTTGTTCAGGTGGCCTGGCAGACCGTTTTGGCCGTAAAACAGTCTTTGCTGCGACTCTGGTCATTTATAGCTTGGCCACGGCAGCCTGCGCTTTTGCACCGAATCTGACTTGGCTACTAGTATTCCGTTTTATTGTCGGTTTAGGCTTGGGTGGTCAGTTACCCGTGGCCGTAACGCTGGTCAGTGAATATATTCCTGCACATGTGCGTGGCCGTTTTATTGTCTTGCTGGAAAGTTTTTGGGGGCTAGGCTGGCTGGTTGCGGCGCTGGTATCGCGCTTTGTTATTCCTGATTTTGGTTGGCAAACTGCTTTCATGATTGGTGGCCTGCCTGCGCTGTATGCCATTGTAATCTGGAAAATGGTACCGGAATCTATTCCATTCCTGATTAACCGTGGTCGTATAGAGGAAGCTTCGGCACTGGTCAAAAAGATTGAGCGTCAATGTGGCGTTCAAGTCTATGAAATTTTTGAAGTGAAACCCGTTGCAGAGAAGCAGAATATTTCATTTTCACAGTTATGGTCGGGTATTTTTGCACGCCGTACGCTTATGCTCTGGCTGATCTGGTTCGGTATTATTTTCTCTTATTATGGCATTTTTACCTGGTTACCAAGTTTACTGGTCAAAGAAGGTTATAGCATTGTCCAGTCATTTGAATATGTGCTGATTATGATTCTGGCGCAGTTGCCCGGTTATCTGGTGGCGGCATGGCTGGTCGAAAAGCTGGGTCGTAAGCCGACTCTGGCCGGCTTTATCGGTATGTGCGCGATCTCGGCCTATTTCTTTGGCCAGTCGGGTAGTGTTACTGAAATCGTGATTTGGGGCTGTCTGATGTCCTTCTTTAATCTGGGTGCCTGGGGCGTGCTCTACACTTATACCCCGGAACAATATCCGACCAATATCCGTGCCTTTGGTTCAGGCTGGGCTGGTGCAGTAGGCCGGATTGGCGGTATCGCGGCACCTTTTGCAGTAACCCATCTGATGGGCATGCCAAACGGTTTCAGCTATGTCTTTACCATGTTTACGGCAGTTTTGGTCGCTGTCGCGATTGTGATTCTGGTCCTGGGTGAAGAAACCAAAGGCAAGACCCTGGAATCGATGGGCTTATAAAGGAATGAATTTTTAGTTGCTTAGGGCCTATAAAGTGGATATTTTAGGCCATAAGACACAAATTGTCGCGCTGAACGATTTGATGCCCTTGTGTCATCTACAGCCACGACTTAGCATAAGAAACATTGATACAAAAACGAATTATTTAGGACTATAGGTTGTTATGACAAGCCTTGCGCATCATGCGACAGAAAACCGCTCCGTAGCAGAATTTACCGAACAAGCTTATCTGAATTACGCCATGTACGTGATTATGGATCGGGCACTCCCTCATATTAGCGATGGCCTGAAACCGGTACAGCGCCGGATTGTTTATGCCATGAGTGAGCTGGGTCTGAAATGGACCAGCAAACCAAAGAAATCGGCACGTACTGTCGGTGACGTACTCGGTAAATACCATCCGCATGGTGACTCGGCTTGCTATGAAGCCATGGTATTAATGGCGCAGCCATTTAGTTACCGCTATCCGTTTATTGAGGGACAGGGCAACTGGGGTTCACCGGATGATCCGAAGTCTTTCGCAGCGATGCGTTATACCGAAGCCAAGCTTTCCCAGTACAGTGAACTATTACTGTCTGAGCTGGGTCAGGGCACCTGTGAATGGCAGGACAACTTTGATGGTTCGATGAAAGAACCGGTGAACTTGCCGGCACGTGTACCGAATATTTTGCTGAATGGTACCACTGGCATTGCAGTCGGTATGGCCACTGACATTCCACCACATAACCTGCGTGAAGTGGTCAAAGGTACGATTGCGCTGATTCGTAATCCGAACCTGACCGATGAAAAAATCGCAGAATATATTCCTGCGCCAGATTTGCCGACCAAAGCTGAAATTATCACTCCGCCTGCTGAGCTGTTAAAAATTCAGACCACAGGTCGTGGCAGTTATCGCATGCGTGCGGTCTATAGCGTCGATAAAAACGAAATTATTATCACGGAACTACCGTATCAGGTGTCAGGTTCCAAAATCATCACTCAGATTGCCGATCAGATGCAGGCCAAGAAACTGCCTTTGGTCAGCGATGTACGGGATGAATCGGATCATGCCAATCCCACCCGTTTAGTGATTGTATTGCGTTCGAATCGTATTGATGCCGAATCGGTGATGAGTCACTTGTTTGCCACCACCGATCTGGAATCCAGCTACCGCGTCAACATGAACATGATTGGTGCGGATGGCCGTCCACAGGTGAAATCGATTCGTCGTATTTTACTGGAATGGATTGAAATCCGTAAAACCACGGTAACACGCCGTCTGCAATATCATCTGAACAAGATCGAAAAACGCCTGCATATTCTTGGTGGTCTGATCATTGCTTATCTGAATATTGATGAAGTGATTCAGATTATCCGTGAAGAAGATCAACCAAAGCCGGTACTGATGCAGCGTTTTAACATTGACGAGATTCAGGCCGAAGCGATTCTGGAACTGAAATTGCGTCATTTGGCTAAGCTTGAAGAAATGGAAATGCGCCGTGAACAGGAAGAACTGGAAGCAAAAGCGGCAGTAATTCGTGAACAATTGGCCAATCCGGAATCTTTAAAAAGCCTGATCATTTCTGAGCTGAAAGACGATGCCAAGAAATTTGGCGATGATCGCCGTTCGCCAATCGTACAACGTGCCGAAGCTGCTGTGATCAATGAAACTGAAATGTTGCCGGCCGATCCGGTGACAGTAGTGTTATCAGAAGCTGGCTGGATTCGCTGTGCCAAAGGTCATGAAGTCGATGCAGAAAATCTGAATTTCCGTGCGGGTGATCAGTACTTGAGTCATGCACAGGGCAAATCCAATCAACGCGTTTATGTAATAGATGACACTGGGCGTAGCTATGCCTTGGCCATCAATACGCTGCCGTCTGCGCGTGGTCTCGGCGAACCGCTCAGTTCAAAACTGTCTCCAGGCAGCGGGGTCGGTTTTAAACAGGTTCTGGTGGCAGAGGATGAAACTGAAATTCTAGCAGCAAGCAACAAAGGCTATGGCTTTAAAACCCAGGCCAAGCAGCTGGATACCAGTGCCAAAGCCGGAAAAGCTTTCCTGAATTTATCTGAAGGGGCAGAGGTCATGAACCTGCAGCCGCTCGAAGATGCTACACATGTTGCACTGCTCAGTTCAGCAGGACGTCTGTTGATTGTCGATTTAGCAGAATTACCTGTATTGAATAAAGGTAAAGGAAATAAATTGATACAACTTGAAGATGGTGATCAAATTTTGTCCATGACACTATTGAAGCTTGATGAAATAATTCAAGTGCTTGCAGGACAACAGCAGTTAAAATTAAAAGGGGATGATTTGCGCAAATATATCGGCAAGCGCGGTGCAAAAGGACAGCTTTTACCACGCGGATATCAAAAAGCAAATAAACTGTTGATTCAAAGATAAGACTAGCATCCATCCTGCGAAATACGTTATATATGAACAACGATTCAACAAGATGGATGCAATATTACACATATACAAGTCTAAAAATGGCGTGTGATATTGAAAAAAACAGTTGAAATACTAAGGATTATGATTGGAGAGATGGCCATTATGGAAAAAATTTGGTTTGCTGAATACCAAAAAACAGGGATTCCAGAAACAGTAGAATTACCAGCAGAAAATACTTCTCTAGTAGATGTTTTTGAGCGTAATTTCCAAAAATTCGGCTCGCGTGATGCCTTTATCTTTATGGATAAGGCAATGACTTTCAATGAACTGGAAGAGGCGAGCCGTAAGTTTGCAACTTATCTACAAAGCTTGGGGTTGGCAAAAGGTTCACGTGTGGCAGTGATGATGCCAAACGTTCTTCAGTATCCGGTTGTGGCACTTGGGGTGTTCCGCGCAGGTTTGGTACTGGTCAACGTGAATCCACTCTACACATCGCGTGAACTTGAGCATCAATTGAATGACTCAGGTGCTGAAGTACTGGTGATTATTGAAAACTTTGCTTCTGTTTATCAAGCGATTATTGGTAAAACACCGGTGAAACATGTCGTGGTCGCTTCTGTCGGTGACATGCTGGGTGCCTTGAAAGGAACTTTGGTAAATTTTGTCTTGCGTTCTGTGCGCAAGCAAATTCCAGCTTGGGATATTCCAGGCCATGTGAGATTTAATGCGGCGTTATCTAAAGTTAATCCAAGTAACTATAAACGCCCTGAATTGACCCTTAGCGATACAGCAGTTCTTCAATACACAGGTGGTACCACAGGCGTATCTAAAGGCGCTGAACTGACACATCGTAACCTGGTTGCGAACATGCTGCAGTGTGACGGCATCTTCCAGAGTAAATTTGGTGCGCAAGATGGCCAGCCAGATGACCGTATTTTCTGTGCTTTGCCGCTTTATCATATCTTTGCATTCATGGTATGCGCACTTTACGGTATGTACAAAGGTCAGGCGAATGTTCTGATTCCAAACCCGCGTGATTTACCTGCGGTGATGAAAGAGCTACGTAAATACCAGCCGACTTTCTTCCCGGCAGTGAACACATTGTTCAATGCACTGGTAAACAATGAAGAGTTCAAGCAACTTGATCATAGTAAACTGAAAATGGCGATGGGCGGCGGTATGGCGGTACTTCCTTCTACTGCAGCAGCATGGAAGAAAGTTACCGGAACCAATATCGTTGAAGGTTATGGCTTGTCTGAAACTTCTCCGGTGGCAACAGCAAACCCACCTGCGTCTGAAGAATTCAGTGGCACTATTGGTATTCCATTACCATTGACTGAAGTGGCTATTCTGGATGATGAAGGCAATGAAGTTCCACTGGGTGAGCAAGGTGAAATTTCAATCCGTGGTCCTCAGGTCATGAAAGGCTATTGGAACCGTCCAGATGAAACTGAAAAAGTCATGGTGAATGGTTTCTTCCGTACCGGTGATATCGGTGTCATGGATTCACGTGGTTATGTGAAAATCGTAGACCGTAAGAAAGACATGATTCTAGTGTCTGGTTTTAACGTCTACCCATCTGAGATTGAAGAAGTTGTAGCAACTCATCCAAAAGTACTGGAAGTGGCTGCGATTGGTGTGCCTGATGAAAAATCAGGTGAAGTGCCAAAACTGTTTGTCGTGAAAAAGATCCGTCTTTAACCACAGAAGAAGTTTTAGCATTCGCTAAAGAAAACCTGACCGGTTATAAACGTCCACGTTATGTCGAGTTTATGGATGAATTGCCAAAATCAAACGTAGGTAAAATCCTGCGTAAAGATTTACGTAAAACAGCCTAATACCTATAAGAAAAAAAGCGCCGTCAGGCGCTTTTTTTAATTTGGACTTTTTATTTTTTCATTAACCAGCGATCAAAATAAGGACGACCTACACCAACTACTCCCAAGAAGATAAACATGGTGCCAAACTGGCGAGTAAATCCGGTTTGATTAAAGCTGCCATAACTTAGAATGTTATCGACCAAGCAATACACCAGAATCGCGACCAGCCAGTGCCAGAGTGGCGTACGCTTGATACCTACGAAATAAAAGGCAATCCATAAAATGGCAAAGGTGAAGATCGGCGACCAGATATTCATATTGGCACAAATGACAGCCATCAGAAATGCCACAATCGGCAGCACAATTTTTAATACGCGATCCACTTGACGTTGATGCTGGCGTTGTTTCTCGAGGACATCGAACATTTCATTTTGATCAGGTGCGACCATAGTGAATCCTTAACAAGTAATAAAAAGCACTCTATTTAACAAAATTTATTCACGAAATGCCATGCTATGATACAGATAAAATTTTCATGAGAAAAAACAGATGCACAGCATTAGTGGGGTTATTTATCTCATTTTGGCCGCTTGTCTTTTGCCTTATGTATTTACATTGATTGCAAAAAAATCAGCAGGCTTCAGCAGCAAAGACAATCAGAATCCACGGGCATTTTTAGAAAAGTCTTCAGGCTTGGCCAGTCGCGCCAATGCTGCCCAGCAGAATAGCTTTGAAAGTTTGCCACTCTTTATTGCTGCGATCTTGATGGCAGAGTACATGGTGATATCACAAGATTTGGTCATGATTTTTGGTGTGGCTTATCTGGTTTTTCGTGTGTTGTACGGAATCTGCTATCTGGCCAACTGGGCGACTTTACGCTCTATCGTATGGTTGCTCTCGATGTTATGTCCTGTGACCTTATTGCTGCTGATCATCAAGTTGGTTTAAGTCATCAGGTCTGCGGACATATTTACAGTTCGATATTTTAAAATCCAAAAAATCTTTAAAAACCGTTATAATTGTCGCGGTTTTTTAAAAGATATAACTTGTTAAAGAGTGATGCTATGAGCTACAGCAATATCCCAGCGGGTAAAGATGCGCCAAACGATATCTATGTGATCATCGAAATTCCTGCAAATGCAGCACCAATCAAATACGAAATCGATAAAGATTCTGATGCGTTATTTGTAGACCGTTTCATGGGTACAGCAATGTTCTACCCAGCAAACTACGGTTATGTACCAAACACACTATCGCTTGATGGTGATCCATTAGACGTACTGGTTGTAACGCCTCATCCAGTAGAGCCAGGTTCTGTGATTCGTTGCCGTCCTGTCGGTAAATTGAACATGGAAGATGACGGTGGTGTTGATGCGAAACTGGTTGCAGTTCCACATGACAAACTGACTCCAATCTACAAAGATGTTCAGGAATATACTGATCTTCCTCCATTGTTGATTAGCCAGATCGAACATTTCTTCCAGCACTACAAAGATTTAGAGCCAGGAAAATGGGTCAAGCTCAGTGGTTGGGAAGGTGCTGATGTTGCGAAACAAGAAGTTATGAGCTCAATCGAAGCTTATGCAGAAGCAAACAAATAATTGCTTTCTGTGGTCTAGGCTTTAAAATTTTAAAGCCTAGAATAAAAAAAACCTGCACAATGTGCAGGTTTTTTTATGGCTTGAAATTCGTGTGAATTAGAATAATTTCACAGGAATGTCTAACCAGATACGCCATTCGTTAGTGTCACCAATGTAGTTTCCGTATTGGTATTCATCACTCGCACGGTAGTATGAGTGACGTACACGTAAGCTGGTGTCTTTAGCAAAACCAGATTGAACTGTATATTTTACCTGATTAAAGAATTCACGTTCTTGAGCATCACTAGTGATTAATTGAGAGCGATCATTTTGATTAGCAACATCAATATCCCAACCATATACAAATGCAGAAGTCCAAGATAGACCAGGAACATTCATTGCACTGAAATCATAAGTGTATTGAAGCTGTGCTGATTTTTCATCATTACCAATGAAGTCAGACAGGTATGAGTTCGGCATATAAATGGTTTGATGACCATCACCTACACCTTGACCTAAACCATAGTCATAACCTGTATTACCTGTATTTTGTTGGTAAGCTAGCATGACATTGTGTGGACCTTTATTATAGGTCGTAGAAATTGCCCAAATATTGTTGCTTAACTTATTTAGATCATTTGTGGTATGCGAATAAGTGTATGCACCACCATCTGACTTTTTATCCCAATCAGTATGATAGCCACTAAAGTCATGAGTTAAAGTACTACCATTCGCCAATGCATAACTATAGTTTGCATTAACATAATGACGCTCTAGGCGGTCTTTAATGTCTGTACCATAGTAAGAAGCATTCACTGCATCATTAAATTTGTATTTTGCACCCCAAACTATTGCGCGATCCAATTCATTACCATCAGATTTGATCTGGCTTGAACGCTGGTTTTCAGTAAATTTACCAGCAACGAGGCTTAAGTTTTCGATTTCATTACTTTCAACCAATACACCTGTAAAGTATTCAGGTACTAAACGCGCAGTATTGCTTGCAAGTACAGGTAAGTCTAAAACCTGAGTACCATAAGTAGCAGTCGTGTTTGAAACACGTGCTTTTACATATGCGCCGCCACGTGCCCAATGATCATAAGCTGAACCATCCGGATGTTGAGGAATCATGTCATTACCGGCATGTGCATTTTCACCCAATTTGAAAGATGCATCACCGATAATACCGGCACCAAAGCCGACTACACCTTTGGTAAAACCAGAGTCTAATTTAACGATCGCAGTCTGAGCAGCTGAACTTGTATCATTAACAACTTCACGTGCACCGGTTTGATTGTCGTTATAGTTTGTTTTATCGCGGTGCAAATAGCCGGTACGGAAAAGTACAGAACCTTCAGCGTCTTCTACAAAACCTTTCGATTCGCTTTGCTCGCTAGCGAAAGCGGTAGAAACCAAAGCAGCCTGAATCAAAACTGTTAATGTTAATTTTTTTGAATTTTGCATTGGGAAGAGAGCCTTATACAAATTGATCGGAATTTTTTAGGAATTGTATAAGAATTGCTGAAAAAATGTCATTTTTTATTGGATATATTCCACTAAAGTTTAGATTTTTTTAACTCAAATTAAACAATAGCAAGGATTTGAGGTGGTTAATTTCTGACCTATCGGTAAAAAGTGAGTAAAAACATAATCCTATTGGAAGATATAAATGATATTTCTGAAGTAGTGAAATAAACATGATCAGCTTTTTTATTTTAGAATGTGCAAAAATTTGATCAAAAATTACGCACTATTTTTTAGCACAAATTTTAGTCATTCTAAAAATATAGGACTTACGCATTGACGGATTCAAAAAAGTATTAAAATAGTTTATAAAGTATCTGTGATCAGACGAACTAAACATGCTTCTACAGCAACTTGTACATTACCCATTTATATGGGCTTTCTCATGACAGAACCGAACTCTATTAGCTGCACACAACTTGCCGAGACTTATAATATCTCGCATGATAGTGTAAATCGCTTTCTAGAGCGTGAAGACTACACACCTCACGACCTATATCAAGAAGCAATTCAACATATTGATAATAATAAACTTATAGTCAGTATTGATGATACTGTTTTAGATAAACCATATAGTCAACATATGGACTTGGTTAGCTATTTTTGGTCAGGCAAACACCACCGATCCGTCAAGGGGATTAATCTCATTACCTTGTATGCGACAGATCAGAATGGTCAAAATATTCCAATTAATTTCCGAATTTATGACAAATCTGAGGGTAAAACCAAGAATGATTACTTTATGGATATGTTAAGTGAAGTACTTAGTTGGGGTGCAAAGATTCAATTTATTACAGGTGATAGTTGGTATTCATCGACTGCAAATCTAAAAACCATAAGAAAACATGGTATTCGATTTATGTTTGGTATCGACTGTAACCGTAAGGTTTCCCCTGAAAAAGGACAATGGTTTCAACTGCGTTTATTGCCGAATTTCCATCAGGGTCAAGTGGTCTGGCTCAAAGATTTTGGCTTTGTACAATTATTTAAGACTCAGTTAAAAGAACAGCAGAGGTTTTATATTGTGTATCAAGATGAAGATGATTTATTGTCCTTTGAGGGTTTTCATGAATTACATTCAAGTCATTGGAAAATAGAACAATATCACCGAGTGATTAAACAGGTTTGTCATATTGAAAAGTTTCAAGTAAGACGGTCTAAACTGATTTTGAATCATATTTTTTCAGCCTTAATGGCCTACGTTGAGATACAAAAGAACCAGTTTGAGGGGATCTTTGAAAATGTATATCGTTGGCAGAAGAAATTATTTAGACCAATGATCAAAAACTTCATTGATGACTTTATTCTCGATAAAAATCATCTGCTACCACAGAGAGTCTATAAATAACAGTGCGTAAGTCCTAAAATAGAATCAAAATGGGGCAAATTGTAAATGATTATGTATAATTATTAAAAAAGTGAAGAAATACCCTTAAATACATTTATTTAAGAGAAAGCCTAGATAATTCAGTTTTTCATAATTTAAATTTTAATTTAAAAACAATGATTTAAATTTTATTTGTCTTTTTAGATTTATTATTTTGGTTCCTTTTATCCAGATTGGCATAGCTCTTGCAAATTTTGAGCTTGAGTTTAATCAATGATCATAAAAACGTCTCAGACGATCTGGGGGAGCCACACAATGAAATTAACATTAAAAGTATTATCTCTTGCTTTATTGGGCGCTGTATCTTCTTTTACTTTTGCCGAAGAACCTGTTGCTGAACATACGGTATCTGGAAATATAAGCGTACTTTCAAGCTATAACCTGCGTGGTATTACTAACATTCCTGAAAATAGCGGCGCTACCTTACAAGGTGGACTCGATTATAACCATGCGTCTGGCTTCTATGCAGGTTGGTGGGGATCTACGCTAGATTACCCTTTGTCTGAAGAAGGACGTGATGCTTTCGAAAATAACTTCTATGCTGGCTATAGCCACGCAGTCAATGATGACTTAGGTTTAACGATCGGTACGACCTACTATTATTATTATGAATCTGATGTCAATTCTGATGGATTTGAGCTGTTATTGGGTATGAGCTATAAAGATTTGGGCGTTACAGCACAAACCCTTCTTGAAGATACCACTTGGGGCAATGCAGGTGATACCTATTTAAAAGCCACTTATAGCTATGCTTTACCACAAGATTTCAGCTTGGATACAGCTTTAGGCTTATATGCTTATGAAAAATCAGGTGACTTTATTGAAGGAACTACAGAAAGTTTCGGTTTCCGTCATTTTGACATCGGTTTAAGCAAGCCACTTGGTGACACAGGTGTAACTGCAAGCATGAATTATATCTTGGGTGGTTATGACCGTTTTGATGAAAAACAAAAGAATAAAGTCGTATTCGGACTGGGTTATAGCTTCTAATTCTCTTTAGATAAAAAGGCGACCTTAGGTCGCCTTTTTTAATGACCTAAATCTGCTGCTGCCCGCGATAAGACAGGGCTTCCGAAAGATGCTGACTTTGAATATCTGCACTTTGATTTAAATCGGCAATGGTGCGTGCGACACGCAAGACCCGATGATAGCCACGTGCGGATAAATTCAGTTTTTGCTGAGCCATTTCAAGCATATTCTGAGCAGACTGATCTAATGCGGCATATTGCTCTAGCTGTTTTGGACTCAGACTCATATTCAAGGTATTTTGCCGTTGCATCTGAATTTCATAGGCTGCAATGACGCGTTGTCTGACCGTTTCTGAGCTTTCTGTAGGCCGATTGTCCTGTAACTCATGCGCCTGTAATGGTGGTACATCAATATGTAAATCAATCCGATCCAGCAACGGGCCTGAAATCCGGTTCTGATAGCGTTTAATACTTTCCGGTGAACATTGGCAGCGGATATCCTGATTAAAGGCATAACCACACGGGCAGGGATTCATGGCGGCCACCAACTGGAAATTGGCGGGAAAAGTAATCTGGCGTGATGCCCGGGAAATGACAATTTCCTTTGCTTCCAAAGGCTGACGTAGAACTTCCAGCACTTTGCGGTCGAATTCTGGTAGCTCGTCCAGAAATAAAACCCCTAAATGTGCCAGAGTAATTTCTCCTGGCTTGGGGTATGAGCCGCTGTCATTTACAGCAATAGAATAGAGTGGCATTATAGATAATCAATAGGTTGTCACTCTAATTTCACACAATTAAATTAGATTATTTATACAAATAGATAAGAGTGGCTTACAAAATTACACTAATAAGCACGAGTGCCTGAATGGTGAATTTTTTATGAAAAAATTGAGTGAAGAATACTTGCCTGTTAGAAAAGCTCAAACTGTTTATGGGAGTATTTCTGGAAATTATGCTTTTAGAGGTGAAAAAACCATATGGTTTGAATCAACACTTGAGCGTGATTTCATACTTAAACAAGAATTTAATAACAATGTGATTGATGTTATAGGTCAACCTGTAGTTATCCCCTACATCACTGAATTGGGTAATCAATCAACCTACACCCCTGACTTTTTGGTGCAGTTTTCAAGCTCGAATTGTGATGATTTTGAGGATTTTCCAGTACCAATGCTCATCGAAATTAAGCCTAAGAAAAAGCTTGTTGAGGACTGGGATAAGTTAAAACCAAAATTTAGAGCAGCGCACCGTTTTGCTGCTGATAAAGGATGGAAGTTTAAAATTATCAGCGAAACAAGATTATATGATCAGTATTGGGAAAATATAAATTTTTTAAGAAAGTTTAGGCGCTCTCATGTAGATGCCGTTGATCAACAACTATTACTCGATACCCTACAAAAGTTAGGTCAATCAACAATTAATCAATTACCTGCTCATATTTTTAAAGATAAAACCAATGTTTTAAAAGGGATTCACCAAGTTTGGGCACTAGTGGCAAAGCGAATGATTGCTTGTGATTTGTATTGCCCTTTAACGGCTGAAACAGTGATATGGGTGAACCAAAATGATGCGTTTGTGAGGAGTATCTAAATGATTGAATCTAATGCTGTCAGTATTGATCGTAGCCGTATCTCACTTAAACCCAATGTGGTTGTTGGTTATGAGGGAAAACCCTATAAAATTGTGAATGTTTTAAATGCCAATGACATTGTTATATCTAGTCTGGATTCGGTACGTAGTCTACAGGTCAATGCTAAAAGTTTGACCGTTTTTGACGGAGAAAATACGCTAACTGAAAATCTAAATAAAGGTGATCAGGATATCAGTAATGAAGCTTGGCAAATTGCTTTACAACGTTATGAGATTATTAAGCCTTTGATTGAGTATTCAACGACTGAACTGGTCGAAAATAGGGCGAATGAATATGATGTGAATCGTTCAACATTGTGGAAATGGCTTAAAGATTATCGGGAAAATAATTCTCTAATGGCGTTGATTCCCAAAAAACGAGGTTGGACAACTGAAAAATCAAGGTTATCACCTCAAGTGAGCAATATCATTAAACAAGCCATCAATGATGAATATTTGAATGCGAAGAAACCAAGTATTTCCAAAACGATTGAAATTGTAAAAGCAGAGTGTTCTCGGCTTCAACTTGAAGCACCGCATGAAAACTCTATTCGTAGAAGAATTGAGGCTTTAAATGATTACCAAGTAACGAAAGCACGTCTTGGATCAAAAGCTGCAATAGATAAATTTAAGGCTGCTGCGGGTTCATTTCCAAATGCTGATTACCCTTTGGCATATGTGCAGATTGATCATACTCCTCTAGATATTGAAATCGTGGACGATGAGTTTAGAGAAGCGATTGGAAAACCTCACTTAACCTTGGCAATTGATGTTTTCAGTCGGATGATCGTAGGATATTACCTATCACTAGAAGCGCCAAGTACGACTTCAGTGGCGATGTGTATAGCATCTTGTATTTTGTCAAAAAAACGTAAGTTGATCGAACTGGATATTGATGCTGAATGGCAAGTCGAAGGGATCATGGACTCAGTTCATACAGATAATGGGTCAGATTTTAGAACTAATCACATCAGTAAAGCTTGTCTAAAGTATGGGATTCATTGGGAATACCGACCAATTGGCGGTGCAAGGTTTGGCGGTCACATCGAGCGTATGCTTGGTATCGTCAATCTTGAAATGCATGTATTGGATGGTACAACTTTTTCAAATGTGCAACAGCGAGGAACTTATGACTCCGCTAAACAAGCCTGTATGACATTAAAGGAACTTGAATACTATATCGTGTATTGGATCACCAAAGTTTATCATCAGAAGAAACATTCCGCTTTAGGAACATCCCCAATAGTTAAATGGGAAGAAGGTGTTTGGGGAACGAAGATGACAGCAGGAACGGGTTTGAAAGAACGTGTATCTGATGAAGATACCTTATTTATTGATTTTCTACCTGAATTTGAAGCGACCATTCAGCGTACAGGGGTGCAAAAAGATAACTTATTCTATTTTGCTGACTGTTTAAGAAAATGGGTTAATTCCATTGATCTAGAAGACAGTAGTCGAAAGCGCAAAAGAAAATTTTTATTTAAACGTGATCCGAGGGATATTTCACAGATTTGGTTTTATGAACCATTTTCTAATACTTATTTTAAAGTACCTACTGCAAAACGAGAGATACCACCAATTAGCTTATTTGAATATAGGCAGGTTCAGAACTATCTCAAAAGTGAGCGTCAGGATGTTCAGAATCAGGATGAAATTTACAAGGCGATTTTACATCTACGTGAACAGCTTAATCAGGCTCGAAGCTTGACTCGAAAGCAACGTCGCTCAAACCAAAGAAAAAAGGAAAATGAAAAAGCCATCACTCAGCTTTCCGAACAGAATCAGTCTAAAAAGACGGTAGTTTCTGAAAGCCTTCAGACAAGTGATGATTTGTGGAGTACTCCTCTAACTGCATTTGATGATTTAAGGTGATGTGATGGAAAAATATGAACATCTTGCAGAGCATGTACTTGAAATCATGCAATTAAGCGATAGTGAACGGATTGAGACCTTATTTACTGATCGATGGATTGGCTATAAGAAAGCCATTACCATTATGAACACATTGACCGATATTTTGAATCGTCCTAGGAAGCTAAGGCCCGAATGCTTGTTGATTGTTGGTGACTCCAATATGGGTAAAACAACCATCATTTATGAGTTTGCTAGACAGTATTATACAAAAACCGTAAGTGATGCCGACATGGATTTATTGTCAGTGATCAAACCTGTTTTACCAATACTTGCTCCTGCAAAAGCCAATGTTAAAGAACTCTACATCAACATTTTAAATCACTTCTTTGTGCCATTTCGGGCAAGTGATCCTGAAGCTAAATTACGAAATCAAGCCGTACACTTGATGCGTAAGTATGAAACAAAAATGTTAATTATCGATGAAATTCATAATTGTTTAACAGGTTCAGCCAAATTGCTTCCTGAAGTCATGAATACGCTCAAGAACCTCAGCAATGAATTGAGTCTGAATATCGTAGGTGTCGGTACCCGTGAAGCAATCACCATATTGCATACCGATCCGCAATATGCCAGTCGTTTTGATGTGGTGAATTTACCCAAATGGGAACTTAATCAAGATTTTTTAAGATTATTAGTGAGCTATGTTCGACTATTGCCATTAAAAAACAGTCTAATCTTGCATCTAAAGAGATAGCTACGTTGATTTTTGAGGTGTCAGGTGGAAATCTGGGGGATTTAAATCGATTACTGGTGGAGTGTGCCAAAGAAGCCATTTTACAAGGTGAAGAAGAAATTACCTATGACATCGTACATAAGTTTAAATGGCTTAAGCCGACTGAGGGTTTGAGAAATATCAGAAATATAAATCTTAGCATGAGTTAAATCTGCAAAATTATTATAGGGAGGTGAATATGAGTCAACTTGATCAACGTTGGTATATCAGAACGCCCATTCAACAAGGGGAAATATTTTCATCATGGTTGATTCGTTCAGCCTTAGATGTAGGTTGTTCTCCTATGGTTCTTGTTGAGGCTTTGTGGGGGAAATGGAGAGCTTTAACGATTGATTTAGACAAAGGAGTAGATGCAGAAAAGTTTGATACGCTGTTATCTCATAGTGTTGAGTCAAAGCAGAATATACAGCAATCGATGTTGAGTAGCTTTATTTCTCAGATATACCAAAATTACGATCCAAAGCAAAATATTCCTTGGGTTTTATCACTAGGTATACGCAATCGTTCAAATACATCAGGTCGTCAAGTGTGTGTGGAATGCTTAAAAAGTCGTGAAGATCCGCCTTATTTACGTTTAATATGGCGTATGGGGTGGCATTGTAGTTGTGTTCAGCATCAGGTAAGTTTAATCGACCATTGCCCTGAATGTGGTGCGACGATCCAACCATTTAAAACAGATTTAGAACATGGTTGCTTGGCGATCTGTACAGTCTGCGGTTTTGATTTAAGGTATTTTGAGGGAAGCAAAAATATCAATTTAAACGCTTTAAACTTCCAAAATAAAGCAGAGCAAGTCTTAAATCAAAAAGTTAGTTTTTATAATCAATCACGCGTTACTTCTCAAGAATGGTTTGAAATTGCTCGTGCATGGCTCAGTGAGATCAGGTTTTTAGTTAATACACCCAATAAAAATATGATTCAATTGTTTGAAAGTTTTGGTATAAATTTACATCTTCCATATCCAATTACCCCATTAGCATTTGAATATCTGAATACGCAGGAACGAATAGTTTTGCTTTCGATATTGGATCAGATAATGGAAATTCCATGTGATTTATTGGTACAGCGTTCAAAGGAATACGGAATCAGTCATGCAAACTTTTGGGATAAGCGTAAGAAGTTGCCTGTTCAGCTTCAGCAGATGAAAGATTTAATGATTAAGCCTACAAGGCGTTATCCTATCTTTCGTGCAGAGACAACTGTTGCCAAGCCAAAATCCAAAGCCAGTGTACAACGTCAATGGTTAAATTTATTAAGAAGAAGTAATCGTGGAGTTGGGCATATTGACTGAAAACATTATTGAACATTACTGTTATGGTTGTAATCAGCCCGTTTCTTTCATAAAAAAACGATATAAAGGCAAGAAATATTGTTCGACTTGTTATGCTCGTATATTTAAAAGACGCACATGTCCAAGTTGTGGTGACTTTGCTCGACTCCCTAGAGATAATGAACAAGCTATTTGTAATGAATGTATTAAGAAACAACCTTGTATTCGATGTAATCAGACGAATAAGCCAATAGGTAAGCTGACCGAATATGGTGCGGTGTGTAATAGTTGTTCTGTGTATTTTAGACCTATTGAGACTTGTGAACGATGTGGTACACCATCACAAAAATTGACCCGAATTTCACGATTTAATGATGATCTGAGAGTATGTTCAAAATGTGCGACAAGAGATTATGAGACATGTCCATCGTGTCAGAAACATCGGCTATTAGAATCTGATGCATCAGGACAAAAAGCGTGTAAAAAATGTAGAGATAATGCTGAGAAATCCTGTAAAGCATGTCATTGTATGATTGCAGCAGGTTGTGCTGATTTATGTGCTGATTGTTATTGGCATCAAAATTTATGGAATAAATTTGATCAAAATCATAATGCATTTGAGTCTACTTACTTAAAACAGCAGTATGAGAGCTATACAGACTGGTTAGAAAAAAAATTGGATCTCATAAAGCTGCATTATATATAAATAAACATACACATTTTTTTATGAAAACCGAAATAGATTGGAATAAATCTGTGCCTACACCAAAGCAGTTATTAGCAAGGTTACGAAGTAGTGGGCTTAGAAAATTTGAATTGGTGATGCAATGGCTTAAAGAAGTACATGACATTCAAATAGATATGTATAACAAAAAAAGTTGCTCAGAACGAGATCAGATGGAAAAGCTTGTGCAAAGTATTTTACAACCATCTTTGGCTTATGATGTTGTACTGGAATACAAGAATAAATTAGAAGAAAAAATCAAACGAGGTGATACCTCAATACGTTCAGCTCGGTTGGCTGTAAAGCCTGCTGTGGCGTTGATGTTATCAATGGGTCAAGAAAGTACTCGATTACCAAACTTGGAGCATATCAAAGCTTATTTGGCTGATTATTCGGGTCAAGCTGCTGCACTAACTGGATTCATTAACTTTTTAAATGAGAATTACGGTACTTCTATTGATTATTTAAAATTGAAAAAATCTGATTTTTTAAAGACTAAACAAAAGAAAAAACTAGAAATGGAACTTGTTGTACTTACCCAAACTGATTTAAGTGACAGTGAGCTTATCCTAGGTTGGGTCAGAAATGGACTTAGGTATTTTCATCAACTTCCTTACATTGATGCCCTAAAGATTAAAACGGAAATGATTACAGAAATAGAAGATGGTTATGATGTAAGATTTAATGGGCATTCATATTGGTTACCAAAACCCATAGAGCTTCAAAAAAAATAATTAGCCATTTGTTTTATCGGTAGAATCGTTATCAAAACATCTTTCTTAAACTTTGTAGGGGTAGAGTATGAATAGCACTCTAAAAATACTCTAATAGCCCTGTTTAATAGATAAATCAAACAAATAGGTAGCGATTTCATCTACTGTTGCTCCTACTTGGACATATATTCATATTTCATCTGGACATTTTTTTCTACTTTAGTGTTAAATAAGGCTACATAAAGTCGTGAAACATGAAAAATCCAATCGGTAGTGGTTGGGCTGTCTATTGTGTAATAAGTTATTGATTTATATTAGATATAATGGGTAATTTTGTATAGCATGTATTATGTTAATTTTAGGAAAACTATATAGTTATCACGAAGTATATTTCAAAAAAATAATCAGATTGAAAAACAATAATTAAGAAGTAAAATCATGTTAATTCTTAAACAGTCATGATAGTAATAATGAGCATTATAAAAAGTTTTTCTGTTGGTAATGGCGACATGTTTTATATAAAGCATAACAGTGATAATTTTACCATTATTGACTGTTATCTAAAGATGGATAATAAAGATCAAATTATTGAAGAAATAAAAGAACAATCCAAAGCAAAAACATTATCAAGATTTATTTCAACACATCCAGATGAAGATCATTTTGGAGGGATACATTGGCTAGATGATGTGAAACCAATTCAAAACTTTTATGTTGTAAAAAATAATGCTATCAAAAGCGTGGAAACAGATTCATTCAAAAGATACTGCAAATTAAGAGATGATAAAGAAAAAGCTTACTATATAGAAAAAGGTTGCACTCGTAAGTGAATGAATTTAAAAGATGAAAATAGAGGCAGTTCTGGTATTTCTATACTCTGGCCAAATTTACAAAATGCTGAATTCCAAAAAGCACTAGAAGAATGTAATCAGGGAAACGCTTTCAATAATTTATCAGCTGTTATTCGTTATGACGCAGATTCAAATCCCAAGTGCAACACATTTGTAGTTAGTTGAAAAAGTTAGGTGTATTCATAGAATCATTAGACTTTTTCAACTCGCAATTGGAAAGCACACAATGAAGAAATACACCCAACTTTCTCAAGATGAAAGATACGAAATTTATGCTACTTTGAAAAGTAAAAGTTCAATCGCTACCCTTGCTCGGGAATTAGGACGTTCACGATCAACCATCTACCGTGAATTAAAAAGAAATACTGGGCAACGTGGATATAGAGCTCAACAGGCAGCTAAATTTGCAAGTCAAAGACGCTACCGTCCTTCATCATCAATGACAGCATTTGCCTTCGCTTATATTGATTATTTGATTGGTTTGGACTGGTCACCCGAACAAATTTCAGGTGCTTTAACACAACGCGGTTGGCTGGATGTACCTTCACATGAGTGGATTTACCAGTACATTTATGAAGATAAATCAAAAGGCGGTAAACTTCATCTACATTTAAGGCATCAGAAGAAATATCGAAAACGCGGTTACAAAAACACGGATCGTAGGGGTCAAATCATTGATAAAACAAGTATTCACTGCCGAGACCAGGTCATTGATCAACGACAACGTTTAGGAGATTTCGAAGGTGACACGGTGATTGGTAAACATCATAAAGGTGCTTTATTGACTCTCGTTGATCGAAAGAGCCTGTATGTACATATTGTTCATTTAGGGCCAACAAGAGCGTCCTCTCAAACGATTACTTGTGCATTAGATCGTTTACAAATGAGCCATGCTTATAGTGTGACATTTGATAATGGCAAAGAATTTTCCGAACACAAAAGAATTACTGATGCTGGCATAGAGACGTATTTTGCTGATCCTTACAAGTCTATTCAGCGAGCTAGAAATGAAAATACGAATGGTTTAATCCGTCAATATCTGCCAAAATCATCATCGTTTGATGGCGTGTCAAACGAACAAATAGAGCAGATAGAATTTGCACTCAACCATCGTCCTAGAAAAACACTAGGTTGGTATACACCGAGTGAAGTTATGGCTGGTTTTTATACTGTTGCACTTGCCGCTTGAATCCGCCTGAACAAACTGATGGAGCAAGTGTACTTTGGTTAGGTGACTTAGAAACTGAGTTTATGGAATCAATCATAGATGATATTAACTTAACAAAAACTACAATTGTATTTGCAGCACATCATGGAAGGGAATCAGGAAAAGTACCTGACTGTTGGTTAGAAAAGTTAGATCCACAAATTATTGTGATTGGTGAAGCTAAATCACGCCATCTTCACTACTATACTGGATATCAAAAATTAACCCAAAATAGAGCAGGTGATATCACGATGGAATTGGTTGGTAATAAAGTTCACTTTTATTCATCTAAGCCTGAATATACACCAACAGCAGAACTAGACTTTGATTATCAAGATAGATTTGAAAATTATTTTGGAACTATAACTGTCGAAACTGAATACACTTTATAAGATTAGGGGAAATATAAGTATCCATTAAAAAGTAAACATGTATTCTTTTCCGAATTGGTTTGATACTTTCTCCACCCATTGCTCTATTTTGTCAGCTGTCATGACTTGAAAATCTCGCCAATAATATTTCATCTGCTTCCATACCATCTCGATTCGATTTAACTCAGGGCTATAAGCTGGAATAAAATACAGATTCGTCGAAAAGTTAGTTTTAAGTAGCTCTCTGTAATCAGCCATCTTTTTACTTCTATGAATCGAGGCATTATCAACAATAAGAACCAATGGAAGGTTATATGTCTGTTTTACTTGTTGAGCTATTCCAGTTAAATAGGCATAAAACCAAGTACTTGTCACTGACTCTTGTAAACAGCTTGTCACCAGTTTCCCCGTTGAAAGCAAACACCCCATGACATTAACTCGTTTTAATCTTATTGCATCAACCGCATGAACATCACCTATCTTTGTCCACGCATAGCGGTTATCAGGTGTAGATGAAAATCCTGTTTCATCAACATAACCTAATATAATTTCACCACGTGCCGCTTGCTCTCGTAATTCTTCAATCTGCTGTGTTGCTTGTTCAAATGCAATCGGATCTCTTTTTTTTCAAGCTATGACGGGTACGCTTGAAGACCATACCTGAATCACGTAAAAACTTACGAATGGTTTCAACAGACACGGACACTTCGTATTCTTCATGTAGTTTGACTCGGATTTGTTCTGCATTGAGTGGACTTGTATTGACCCAATCTAGGATTTTCGCCTGATAGTCTGAGATCAATGTATTGGGTCGACCTGAGCGATGACCTTCTTTAATCGATTCAAGCTCATACAATTCCCAACGTCGGCGTTGTAGCCTTATGGTTTCTGGGATACGTTCTTGTAGAGTGGCAACTTCCGCAACACTTTTACCTTCGGAAAGCCAGAGAATAGTTTGGGCACGTTGCCTTTCACGCCAATGTTTTGCATGCTTGACCAGAAAAATGAGTCGTTCTCGCTGTTCTAAACTAAGTGGTACAGAAACAATTCTAGGCATGTGTGAACATCTGTTAACTAAAAAAACCTTTTCGCATCATTAGTTATTTTTGTCAACTTAGTGAATCTACCGGACTATTTTGATCAATACTCACTTTCTGCACGAGTAAGACCAGCATTATTTATTGTGTTACCGATAATATTAACTGCATACATTCTATTTGAACCACTGAGAACATTACTAGGTTCATTATTAGGAATATTATTGACTTGCGGAGTAGTTAATTTCTTTGCCAATCAAATGTCATCACAAGGCAATGTACTTCAAGATAAGTTATTTAAAAAATGGGGGGTGCTCCTACAACACTTATCTTACGTCATTCTGACAATGAGCTTGATAAATACACAAAACAAAGATATAGAGAAAAATTAGTATTATTAGTATCAAACTTTAAGAATGTCAGTGAAAGAGCAGAAAGAGCTAATCCCACTGATGCAGATCAATACTATATTTCAGCAATTAACTATCTAAGAGAAAAAACAAGAGATAGCGAAAAATATCCATTAATTCTTAAAGAAAATATGAATTATGGGTTTAGCAGAAATCTATTAGCTTTTAAAAGTACAGCAATAACAATTATCTTAATTTCACTAGCAATAAGTCTTTTAATAATAGTTGTTACATTTAAAGATAAATATGTAGATATAAACTCACTAAGCTTATTGTCTCCTCAATACTACGTTTTAGTCATCCTACACATTATATTTTTATTATTTTGGTGTTTAATGATAAATGAAACATGGGTAAAAGTTAGAGCATATGCATATGCAAAACGTCTCTTATCATCTTGTGAAGATATAACTTAAAAATTATGAACTCACCCTAAGAGTAGTCAAAAGCTACTCTTAAAGTATTGCCGATCGTCCTAATATTTTGTCTTTTTTACCCAGCTAATACTTTTAATCAGGTTGAAATAATAAATTTTTCTAAAAGTCAAAAAATGGCAATATACTGGACTTTAGGGTTAACAATTATAATGTTAATATTATGGGTGTCAGTTGTAACAGAAGATAATTTAACCAAAGCTGCTCATAAATATGTATATTCCTGTATAAACATATCACCTATTCCTGTTCGTGCTACACCACTTTAATTAAAATGGATAAAGGATGGAACTTGTTTAAAACTAAACACAAATATTGACTATTAAGTATTTTCTACACTGATTCGGATATCAATTACAAAAATTTGGACATTTGATCACTCACAACACGTCCATTGTTTAAAGCAATAATACGATCTACAGAAGAGATCGTCTCTGGACGATGAGCAATAATGATTCGAGTGATATTGAGTAACTTAATCATATCGTTGATCTCTTTTTCTTTTATAATATCTAAATGACTAGTTGCCTCATCTAGAAATAGAATCTTGGGCTTTCTATACATTGCTCTTGCCAATAATATTCTTTGTTTCTGTCCTCCAGATAAAATATTGCCCATATCTCCTACTAATGTTTGATAACCCATTGGCATCGCCATAATTTCATCGTGTACAGATGCCATTTTTGCACATTGTTCTACCCAATCTTGCTGAACGCCATCATCAAAAAAACTAATATTTTCTAAGATGGAACCCGCAAACAACACATCATCTTGGGCAACATAGGTGATAAAATTTCTGAGTTTATTGGAACCAATATTCTTTATACTTTGCCCACCAATTTTGATTTCACCATGCTCAGGAACTAAATTACCTAATAGTAAATTCATAAGTGTGGTTTTACCACAACCCGTAGGACCTACAATTGCTACAGATTGTCCTTCTGGAATATTAAAATTAATGCCATGAAGGATCCATGGTTCATCATCTGAATATCTAAATCTGAGAGATTTCACATCGATTTCTGTTTTCTGTAATTCTGATGCTTCTGGAACAAATGAATAGCTATCTTTATCTTGATCAGTCAAGACGATGTCTGCTAGACGCTCCCCATGTAGACTGAGCATCTTTACTTCTACATATTTATCAATTAAAGAGCTGACTCGACCACCAAACTGATTTTTATAGGCGATGAAAGCCATTAATATACCAACCGTAAATTCCCCTTCAATTACAAAAGTTGCACCTAACCATATAATTATAATATTTTGCAATCCAAACAATAACTTATTTATAAAACCAAACATTAGATTGAGTTTTTGAGTAGTTAAACCTGCATTAATTTGGTTTACAAATAAGCTGAGCCATGTTGCTTGTCGATAGTCCTGTTTTTCAAATTGTTTAATGGTTTTTATACCACGCATTGTTTCCATGAAATGAGTGTTTTGTTTTGCAGCATGGACGATTTGATCTTCGGTCGCTCTCCTTAATGGGTAATACCAGATCCACCGCATGACCGCATATAAGAAGATCGTAATCACAGCAATCCATGCCAGTTTGAAGCTATATATAAACATTAAAACTAATGTAAATATTGTCATTAGGCCATCAAGAATAGCTGTAATAAATGATGTTGTTAATGTTCTTTGAATCGCATCAATGGAGCCAAATCTAGAAATAATATCCCCTAGATGCCGTTTCTGAAAAAAGTTGGTTGGTAAGTTAACCAGATGGTGAAAAATGTTAGCTTTCCACTGTATATTCAATGTAGTTGCCATATGCATGACTACCCATGCTTGCAACAAGCTAATTAAACTACTCAATATGATTAATAGGCCAAAACTAATTGCCAAAGTAGTTAGCAAGTTTAGATCAGCGGAAACAATCGCATGGTCAATCACCCATTGCATAAAAAATGGACTAACTAGAGAAAATACTTCGAGGACTAAAGCTAGAATAAGAATTTGCCCTAAAGATTTCCATAAACCCCTAATTTCACCAAATAACTTAAAAATACGAATACTTGTTTTATCTTTTTTTCTTCAAAATTAGAATCAGGCCATAATTCTAAAGCGATGCCTGTAAAATGTGATGAAGCCTGATCGTAGGTGAATACTTTTTCCCCAAAAGCTGGATCAACAATAGTTACTTTTGTTGCTGATACACTCTTAAGAACTACAAAGTGGTTTAAATCCCAATGCAGAATACACGGTAGTCTTAATTGATTTAACTCCTCAAGCTCAAGCTTTAGAGGTCGGGTGGTCAGGTGCAGTTTATTGGCTATTTTAACTAAAGTTGTAAGTGTTGCCCCTTTTTGGGATATCGGGTACCTCTGTCTCAAAGTTAAAAGATCTGACTCATAACCATAATAGCCTGCAATCATTGCGAGGCAAGCTAGTCCACATTCTGATGATTCTGTTTGTAATGCTACAGGAACTTTTCGACCAAGACCTAAAGATAAACGATCAAGATAATGCATGGACTATAGTTTTCCTGTAATACTAAATAATGGTTCTAAAACCCATTCATACAATTTACGCTTTTCATGCATGATATCTCCTTCAAGGGTCATTCCCACCTGTAAAGGCATATCCTTCCCATAAGCTTTCACCATCTGTTTATCGAGTTTTGCTCTTACCAAATACACAGGTTCATTATTAAGCTGTTCTTGTGGTGAAATAATTCCAATTGTTTGTAAATCCTGACTTGCTAATGCTGTTCTCGCTACAGATAAAACCTGTGCTTTTGCATGACCAAATTTTTGATAGGGATATGCTTGATAACGTAGTAAAACCTGATCCCCCTGCTTGACAAACCCAATTGCTCGACTCGGCACATAAAGCTGTGCAATCAATGGTGTATTTTCGGGAAGAACCGTCAATAATGGCTTAGACAAGTCAACAAACTGGCCGACTTCGGCATTAATGGTACCTATAACGCCTGATGAGTTCGCCTGTATAGCAATATGTTGTCTAGATTGCATTTCGATTAATTCTTGTGTATTACTCGATAACAATCTTTGTAATTGCTCAATTTGGTTATTTTGTCTATTTTCTAATCCTGATAGGCTAATTTGCTGTTCTGTTAGCTGTTTTTCTAATGATACTTTTTCACGTTGTAATGACTCATATTGAGCCAATTGATCCAGATAATCTATTTTTCTTGCTTCAAATTCTTCATGAGAAATTGCATTTTCATGAAGTATATTGCCATACCGTTGTTGATTTTTTTTAGCTAGATTGACACGTTCCCGCTGATTAGCAATTAAATTTTCAACCTTAATCAAAGTCCCTTTAAGCAAACTAATCTGGTTATTGATTGTTCGTTTCTCATCTTGGTGAATAAAGTGGATTCGAGTGATTTCATTTCGTATGGATTGCTCTTTTAATTGCGTTTGTTTCGCTAAAGCATCAGAAATACTGCCTTGTTCACCATAACTTTCCGTTGAAATTGTAAAAAGAATATCGCCTTTTTTAACCATTTGTCCTTCGTATATATTCTTTTTAAGAATCGTACCTGACTGTGTTGTATAAACCTGTATCAGCCCTGACTGCGGAATTAATTGGCCCTGTACCGTACTACGTTTGGTATAGCTGCCCCATATTGCAAAAGCAATAATCACTAAAGCAATACATAAGGCACAGATTGTTAGAAAGGTAAAACTAAATGGACGGGATAAAATGATATTCCCCGTCCATTTAGCTTGTTTAGCATCAAGTGCTTCTTTACGAAATAAATTAGAGCTCATTTATAATATTACATTACCAGCTCAATTACATTTTCTACCGATAATTGAAAAAGTAGTTTGTTTATTTTTTCTAGTGAATACTCTTTAAAATGATCTAAGATATCTTTTACACTTGAATAGGGATTCTCAAATAAGTATTGAATTAAACTTAAACTAATACTATCGACATTAATTTTATTGCCATTAATGATCACAAAGCCTTCATCAAAGTAATACAATAAGTTTGCGTTCAAATGTAATTTTTGATTGCCATCCAATTGACTCACTTTGCCATTACCTAATACATCTAATGACAACATAGAGGGTACTGATTGCTCTGATAGGTGGTGCATCATAAAACTTTCGTAAAACTTTTTATCTTTCATAATTTCAACAACTTGATGGCCAAGACTGTCGATCATCTCTGCATCATTTTCAAAACCAGAAAAATTTTTACGGCCATCCAATATATTTGGTATTGCATTTTGTAACCACTGCATATATTCAAATCCTGTTGGGGCAAATGTTGCAACTGCCAAATGAAAGGTTTCTTCATCTAACGGTAATGGATCATGCCACCAACCACGTGGAATATAAAGAATATCACCAGCTTCTAAAATCACATCCATGTAGATTTCTTCTGGCTCTTTTATATCTGGAAAATCCTTTGTTTGTTGCATATATAAAGGAAATTCAAAGTTAGGCTTTCTTAATATCCAGCGTTTTCGACCTAACAACTGCACTGCATATACATCACGTGTATCCCAATGGCTTTTATAAGATGATTTAGAACTAAATGCAGCATAACTACCAACCAAAGTACGAGCCTCTGCAAAATTTGCAATTTGCTTACTAATTTGATCAACAAATGGTTCATTTTTAATTCGATTACGAACCAATGTTGCACCATTTCTAAGATATTCATAAAGTACAGAAGTAATACAACGGTACTCTGTTACACCCAAAAAATCATAAGATTCTACGTATTCTTTTTTGGGTACTTCATATCCATTCATTAATTTGAAGTCACGGTGTGAAATATCCCCCCGACTATAAAGTTCGTTAACATCTTTCCAAGAAAGATTCAAACCTATTGCGTTCTTAAATAAATAAGGTTTTTTATATAAATAGTTAGAAAAAAAATCTTTTTTAGCGATGTTAAAGTTGATATTCATGTGGATTCATTACATTTAATTTGAGTTAAGACTTTCTACGTTTTAGGGTATACATTATTCCACCCCATATGCACCCTCCTAACAAAGATGCTAAAATAATAAATAGTAAGGTATCTTTTGTGACATTCTCATTATTCATATAACGGATAAACCACAGTGATACAGCTAATAAGCTGCCATACACAAGTCCACCAATGATAAAGATATATTTAAATTTTTCAGACATTTTATTTCCCAATAATTGTAAAATTAATTTTTAATAAATAGAAAGCAAGATTTTAAAATCTTGCTTAAAATCAATTAATAATTCCCACCATCAGCACAATAATCATTTCCATCCTGTGAATTTCCTGTAAGCTCTACAGAAACTTCTCCTTTTGGCTCAGGCTGTGTATACAGTTCGTAGAGAGAGGCAGCCCCTCCAGCTACAGCTCCTACAGCACCTCCAGCAATTGCTCCAGAAGCTGCACCAGCTGGCCCACCAGTAATTAAACCAATACCTGCACCAATTGCTGCTCCAGCTGTGGCTCCATTCGCCATATCTGAAATTACGTCAGTAGGCCCTTGAGGAGCATCTGCTCCAGCAACCAATTCCATTTCATGTATTGAAAGTTCTCTCATAATATATTCTCAATTTTTCAATTAATTAATAATTCATATAATTGCCAGTCTAAAAGGCTAAATTTAATCACAGATTATAGTAGGGTTATTTAATCTCCTTTTTAAGCAAAATCTTATATTGTTTTAGCTTGAATCTTTAAAAATTTTTTATTAAAAGATCAAATTACCTTAAAGATTTTAACTGTTGAATTTTTCAGGAAAATACTATAACTGTGAATCATTATCAAATAAAAATTCAATTTTATTAAAAGATTATGGATTTAGATATGTTTTTTGGTTAAATAATAATCAAATAGTTGGTTTTAGAATTCTTTGTTAAATAAACTTATTTCATAAATCACTTTTTACTCAGCTCTAAATTATAAATTCCTGCAATCAAATTGAACCTTTAACCAAGTCTGAGATCTCTTATTGGAGCAGCTTAAACTCAAAGGTTTTTTACGTACAGCAGAGGTCTTACTCAAAGTAAAAGTTTTGGGGGGCTTTTAGATTTTTGCCTTGACGCAGAATTAAATGATCGGACAAATAGACGGATCAAAAGACTTTTTTCGATTGTAAAATTTCGTTATCCCACTGCACGATTAGAGCATATTCACTATGCCCCTGAACAGAAGATAAAAAAGGCTGATATTTCTCGTTATGCAAATTGTGAGTGGATTAGTGATTGCAGAGGACTAATTATCTCTGGGGGTGGCAGGCGTAGGAAAGTCATGGTTAGCCTGTGCCTTGGGTGAAGAAACTTATCATTTTAGCTACAATGCCATGTATTTTAATGCAATAAGCCTATTCGATGAGATCAGCAGCGCAATAACATTAGGTGAAATCAAAGATTTTAAGAAAAAGGTATGTTCTGCGAAATTACTTATTATTGAGGATTTTAGATTAGATGGCTTTAATCAGTCTTTAGCTCCATCCTTTTTGGAAATCATTGATAAGCAATCACAAAATGACAGCTTGCTCATCACCAGTCAAGTACCCAAAAGATTGTAGTTTGAGCAATTCCAAGATCCAACAATTGCAGATGCAATATGGATCGCATTTTACATCGTTCATACGAGTTAGAAATTTCTGATCGATCTTATCGAGAAAAAATCTATGCTCAGTAAGGGTAACATTTGTTAAGTTAAGGGAGTACTGGTCTATACCATTCTCCCTTTTATTTTAACTCAAGTGGTATAGCACGAGCAGGAATGACTGGTATGGTAGGAACAAGAATGGGTGGTCGTTTTATTCAGTATTTTGCAAATAAATATGCTAAAACATTATTAAATACCATATATAAGCTTTAAATAACTTCTAACTTATAAGCATGGGTTGCTGTATGAAAAGAAACGTGTAGCCCATTAGGAAATGGTTTTCTTCCTACAATTACCATAATAAATCCTTCAAGATCATGAATACTTTCAGTTACTAATTTTTTCATAGAGTATTCATCGGCGGCAGAAGGATAGGGTATATCTTGTGGATGAGTATGCCAATCGCCTACAAAGTGAAGACCTATTTTATATTTCTCTGCTATTTCAATTTTTTCTGACACTAAATCTGGTTCGTAACCAAATCTGCTTCTCCAATCTTTATGCCGCGGACCTGTGACTTGCGTTACGTTTGCAGTATTCTTACCCTCATAAGAGGCGAATAGCTGTCCTCCTGCTTCCTTAGAAAAACAAGAACGTTGTTTATTATTTTCAAAGTGTTCTAAGGCTTCTGATGAAAATTCAAGAAACCCTAAGTCATTAGGTAATTTATAAATAAGTTTGGAATATTTCATTTTTTGCCACATTGACTACAGATGCCGCATTTTAAAAGTTCAGATTTTTCATATTCAAAAGCTCCCTTAAATCCATTAGGCCTATACTTTAGGTGTTCTGTACTCCACTTTCCATTAGCCTCTTCAATTTTTGAAGTAGGTCCCGCGTAAACTTTGTGAGTTGACTTGTAAATTTTATGGGTTAAGAATTCTATTACTAATTGAGTAACTAATGCTTCAGCATGACAGACATCTACAGGACCATAAGGTTGAAAAGTTGTGCCACATGCCGGTTCTGTTTGGATTGATCTGTTGCTTGACCATTCAGTTTCAGGTGCTCTGAGAGTGCCGTTATCATTGATAATACATTTTAAGGAAATACTTTTATCAACAATAGCTACAGCATGTGAAGCAGTACCATTTTCATCTAACCAACCGTAAATGATTGGTTGAGCTTTGGGTAAACTATCTTGCCAATCAGATAATTGTCCTTCCGCAGCCCATTCACCCATACAAGATATAATTAAGTTATTGTCACTGAATACTTCAGGATTCTCATTAAATACTTGCTGCCATGTCCTTGGATAATGTTTTACCTTTAGAATATGAGGATACTTTCTCTGTATTTCTAATTTTAATTTATAAGCCTTATAACTATTTATTGAATCGATACCTAGAGCATGTCTTCCAACATTAGCTGGCACTAAAAGGTCATGATCTATAAGAGTTAGTTCTCCTACCCCTGATTGAGCTAATCGCATAGCAACCTGAGAACCTAATGAGCCACATCCTAAAATTAATACTTTAGATTCTTTTAGATATTTTAGACCAGTATTTTGATCTCTACCATGCACCCATTGAGAATCTAACCGTTGAATATCTTTTCTAGTAATGCACCCTCTTCTTTTTCTCAAGAATAAATTGATTTTATCTCTATAAACTTTATTTCTTCTAAAACCATTGATGCTTTGCGCATTTAGTTCGACTGCGACTAGACCAATACCAGAGTTTTCAGTTTTTGCTCCTAATACAATTAATGTGCTTTGGTGGAAAGGTATTTTTGCAAGAAGTGATGTAATACCGTTTGAATTTTTATTCAAAGTTTTTATTAAGCTTCTAGGATTATTAGGAAAAGGTGGAATAGGTGGAATACTTAATAAACCAAATACTCCTGTTGTAATCATAGAAGGGTTAAAAGTACAATCAAGATTTTTTAACCATGTTTCTAATTGTTCAATATTTTCACCAACTAATTTTATTTTTTCATTATTCCAAATATAAATTAAGCGTGATGCAATATTATTTGTATCTAATAATGATCTAACTGGAATAGATTTATTGGATTGACTCCAATAGGATATAAATTCATTTTGAAATTCATCTTCCCTATATTTATTATCTTTTTGACAACTCTCAATTAATTCAATTGCATGTAATAGTAGTTCATTAACTTGAGCTTCAATATCTTCAGTATCTACAATAGGTAAACATAAGTTGACAAAAATAACTAATGATGCGAAAAGGTTTTTTTAGTTAACAGATGTTCACACATGCCTAGAATTGTTTCTGTACCACTTAGTTTAGAACAGCGAGAACGACTCATTTTTCTGGTCAAGCATGCAAAACATTGGCGTGAAAGGCAACGTGCCCAAACTATTCTCTGGCTTTCCGAAGGTAAAAGTGTTGCGGAAGTTGCCACTCTACAAGAACGTATCCCAGAAACCATAAGGCTACAACGCCGACGTTGGGAATTGTATGAGTTTGAATCGATTAAAGAAGGTCATCGCTCAGGTCGACCCAATACATTGATCTCAGACTATCAGGCGAAAATCCTAGATTGGGTCAATACAAGTCCACTCAATGCAGAACAAATCCGAGTCAAACTACATGAAGAATACGAAGTGTCCGTGTCTGTTGAAACCATTCGTAAGTTTTTACGTGATTCAGGTATGGTCTTCAAGCGTACCCGTCATAGCTTGAAAAAAAAGAGATCCGATTGCATTTGAACAAGCAACACAGCAGATTGAAGAATTACGAGAGCAAGCGGCACGTGGTGAAATTATATTAGGTTATGTTGATGAAACAGGATTTTCATCTACACCTGATAACCGCTATGCGTGGACAAAGATAGGTGATGTTCATGCGGTTGATGCAATAAGATTAAAACGAGTTAATGTCATGGGGTGTTTGCTTTCAACGGGGAAACTGGTGACTAGTTGTTTACAAGAGTCAGTGACAAGCACTTGGTTTTATGCCTATTTAACTGGAATAGCTCAACAAGTAAAACAGACGTATAACCTTCCATTGGTTCTTATTGTTGATAATGCCTCGATTCATAGAAGTAAAAAGATGGCTGATTACAGAGAGCTACTTAAAACTAACTTTTCGACGAATCTGTATTTTATTCCAGCTTATAGCCCTGAGTTAAATCGAATCGAGATGGTATGGAAGCAGATGAAATATTATTGGCGAGATTTTCAAGTCATGACAGCTGACAAAATAGAGCAATGGGTGGAGAAAGTATCAAACCAATTCGGAAAAGAATACATGTTTACTTTTTAATGACAACTTAATAGCCCATGAGGTTCAAAATGAGGCCATTGTAAGAATTTATCACCAGTTTTGTAGGCAATTCTAATAGGTGAATATGGAAAATGTGAATCTACTAATATATGAAATTTAAAATTTTCATTATTATAATTTAATTCAATATGCCAACCACATATAAAATTTTTATTGGTATACGCTGTCAGATTTTTTAATGCCAATGTCTTAACGACATCAGCATTATTATTTAACCATTGCCATAATACAGTTTTAGACGTATCAAATTTACTTCCTGAGCTGAATAGAAGATCAGGCATATCTTCTTCCACCAACTTTTTCAGTTTGTCTTAGCGTTTTATCCTCTCCTAACAAGCTTCTCTTTTTCTTTTTAGGGCTTAACTGAGGACCTTCAGACGTAATTTCTAATGTAAGCACATCATCTGTGCATTCTTTGGCTGTACATAAGAACGTACCATCAACATCTTTTAAGATACTTTCGTACTCTTCTTTAGCTCGAATACATGGTGGATCATTATCATCATCTAAAATTTCTTTACTACTAGCAATAATAAAAGCGTTCTTGGTCGCTTGTGCTAAAGCTAAACGTGCATCAGGATCTACCACAGCTTCACGCTTTTTCTTACTCCAGCTATCATAAGATAGAGAATGCCATGAGCAATGATGAGGTGAGAGCATAATATTGTACTGTAATCGCTCTCTTTTCAAAGAATTACGTTGCCAAACACGTTCCCAGTTTTCAACTTCAGCATCTCCACCAACTAACAACAGACCAGCTTTTTCATTAGATTCAGATTTGATACTAAAGCGAATAATAGTACTTGAATTATTTTTTCCAGTCAGACACTTTGCTTCCTCTTCATCAACTACTAGAGGTGCAATTAACCATGCTCTAAATGTGCCATCTACAGCCCCACAAATTTTTGTAATTTCGTCATCAGTTTTGACCAGAATTTCAGTAAGCTCATCAGTTTTACCATTTCTATCTTCACCTAAAACTTGGATGCGATCACCATCTTTTATAGAAGACTTATCAGTGGTTGCTTTGAACAAATTAACTCTGCGACGTGCTTCTTTCCACCATGCATTTGCATCATCACATAATCCATTTTCGCTTACGTCTTTTTTTCGGCGAAATATAACAGGAGAGGACCACATTTCACGGATAATAATTTTTTCACTATTATCATTTTTCCAGTCTTCAGGTTTTCCTAAATGGAAATGCTCTTCTAATCCGCGACAATGGTCTTGATCTGGATGTGTAAGTAAAAAAGCATCAACATAGAGACGGCCTTCAGAATCACGCTGAAGTTTATCTTTCAATAAAGATGCAACATCAATGACTTCCTCTTGCTTTTCATCATCGGCAGACTTACGGATATTTACATCTATAAGAATATTTCGCCCACTATCAAGAGTTAGTAAAGCCATGTCCCCATTATCAACAGGAAAAAAATCTATTTTAGCTGTCATAAATTCCATCTTTTAATAAGTAAAAATTAGTATGCTTCACAAGTTATGTAATTTATTCTTGCTTGAGAAAAATTATGGAGGCTTATTTATATTTTTCAATTATTTTATTAGATAAATTGACTTAAATTTAAACTAAATAGACTCTACTACTCAATTACGCAGTAATGTAGCAGAGGGATGATTTTTGTACGTTCAAATGACCATACTAGACTATCTTATATTGTGAATGATTAACATCGATGAAAATTATCTTACGATGTTGCGCATCCACGCTAGATATTATGATTTTATTAAAAATGAAAAGTAAGCATCCGGCTAACACAGCCTTACCAAGCGATCCTATAAGCCTTAATTTAGTTCCCACCTAAAAACAAGTGGGGACTTAATCCATGAACATGGATATATATTCAGCAACACCTCCTGTTGCTAAAAAACGCCGAAAATACAGCAAAGAATTCAAACTCAGTATTGTCAATGCCTGCAAAAATCCTGATACCTCGATCGCTTCGGTCGCACTGCAACATAGTATTAATGCCAACCTTGTCAGTCGTTGGATCAGGATCTTCAGCCATCATGATGGTGCCGTGCAGGATCCTACTCATGTGAATCCAGCATTTATTGCTTTGCCTTACACTGCTGCAATCAGCCAACCTATTGATGAGAGGATCACGTTGTGTATCACCGTGCCTCATACGAATAATGATATTCAGCTAAAATGGCAGACATCAGAAATACCTGCCTTGGCAGAATTACTCAAGACACTGGCAACATGATCCGTATCAATGAAATTTGGCTCTCTACCCAGCCCATGGATATGCGAGCAGGAATGGATACTGTCATGGCTCAGGTGGTGAGAGCCTTTGGCTACATCAAACCGCATTGTGCTTACCTGTTCTGTAATAAACGTGGCCATCGCATGAAAGTGTTGGTACATGATGGACTGGGCATCTGGCTGTGTGCCCGGCGGCTGGAACAGGGCAAATTTCACTGGGCTCAAGTTCACCAAGGTGAAACCGTGGCCCTCAGCCCGGAACAGTTACAGGCACTGATCCAAGGTTTGCCCTGGCAGCGCATTGGACGACAGCAGGTGGTGACGATGCTTTAAACCAGGCTGTTCCATTCTGCTATTCTCCAAACGTTCTATTTCATTCTCTTCATGACCTCAGGCATACTGCGGTCATGAATACGCTGCCTGACTTAAGCCAACTGACCCATGAACAACTGCTGGAATTCACCAGACAGTTGGCGATGCAGCATCAGTCTCTAGCACAATCAAACCAGCAATTAGATGCCAGAGTTCAACATCTTGAAGTCACCAATCAGCAATTAGATTCTAAAGTTCAACATCTTTCTATTCTCAATCAAAAATACGAGCATGAACTCGCACTATTTAAACAGCACAAATTCGGCAGTAAAAACGAACATCTCACTGCAAAACAAATCCACCTGTGGGATGAAGCGGTTGAAGAAGATATTGCCGCGGTTGATCTGGAACTGGAACGGCTAAATGCAGATAAAACCAATGCAGCGACACAGAAAGCCAAAACCAATAAACCTAAACGTCGACCACTGCCAGATCATCTACACACCATCCGTATTGAGCATGAACCTGCATCAACCCAATGTGCTTGTGGCTGCCAACTCCGTCGTATCGGCGAAGATATCAGTGAAAAACTGCATTTCAGACCGGCACAGTTCTATAAGGAACAGCATGTGCGTGGTAAATGGGTCTGTGATCAGTGTGACACTCTGACTCAGCAAGCGATGCCCGCCTATGTGATTGATAAAGGCATTGCTTCACCTGAATTGCTCAGCCATGTGCTGGTATCGAAGTATGCCGATCATTTGCCGCTGTACCGTCAACGTCTGATCTATCAGCGGGCGGGAATCGAACTTTCTAGATCAACTTTATCTGACTGGATAGGTCGCTGCGGTGTAGAACTGGAACCTCTGGCCAATGCCTTAAAAGAGGTGGTGCTGCAACAGCGGGTGCTGCATGCAGATGAAACACCGGTCACCATCATGCGGATGGGTGAGAATAATAAAAAACCGAAGAAAGGTTATGTCTGGGCCTATGCCACCACACAGTACAATCCAGTTCAGGCGGTGATCTATGACTTTCAGGATAGTCGTTCAGGCCAGCATGCTGCAGAGTTCTTGAAAGGCTGGCAGGGTTATCTAGTCTGTGATGATTACAGTGGTTATAAAGCACGCTTTAAATCAGGCCAGGTCATTGAGGTGGGCTGCATGGCCCATGCACGTCGTAAATTCCATGAACTGCATGTAACTGGGAAAAGTCAGGTCGCTGAACAGGCATTAGTGCTGATTCAGAAACTGTATGCGATAGAAGCAGAACTCAGGAAAAAGACCGATGGTACAGCGGAAGACCGCCGCGAATACCGACAACAGCATAGTCAACCAGTGATGCAACAACTATATGAATGGCTCAACCAACATCATCTGACAGTGCCATCGAGTTCTCCCACCGCCAAGGCCATCAATTACACTCTGAAGCGTTGGCCAGCTTTAAGCCGCTATCTGGATGATGGCAATCTACCGATATGCAACAATTGGGTCGAGAATCAGATGCGTCCCTGGGCGTTGGGGCGCAAGAACTGGCTGTTTGCAGGTTCGCTGCGCAGTGGACAGCGAGCGGCAAATATCATGACTTTAATCCAGTCAGCAAAGCTGAATGGGTTGGATCCGTATGCCTATTTAAGTGATGTGCTGAAAAGGTTACCGACACACAAAGTGACCCAAATTGAAGAATTGCTGCCGCACTGCTGGAAACCTAAATCGAATTAAAAAATAGGTATGGGATTCAGCGGACGCTTACAATGAAAACACATATCTTGTGTTACAGATGCATCCAAGAAAGAACATCATTTATCTTTTAGCATAATCAATACTTCAATTTATATAACTTGAATGACCAGAAAAAATTTAATTTTTCATAAAATCTAGTAAGTTGTTGCTCTGTTTAAAGCCTTGTAATTCTCTATGAGGCAGTAAGTTACGATACGAAACCTCGACTATTTGAGCTTTTTGTGCTTGGTATTTCTCATTAAGTTCAGATAATTTACTTCTGTAGACTTATGAATAAGTTTTTAAAGCGATTTTTCCATTCATCGGGTGTTGCGTATAAATGTTTTATCGCAATCATTTTATGAATGAAACTATCACAGTAGAGTACCCATTTTTTTATTCCTTTTGCACTTTCTAGCTCAATGCAGATTTTTTTGATTTGTTCACTTGTTAACTTGTGTTGAGTAAAAATAAGAAAAGCACAAAATGCTTCATGATTCTTATTTTTATGAATATCAATAAGATAGGTGAAGATATTCTGATCTTTTAAATCAAGTTGTAAGAACAATAATCTTCTGCCTTTTTCATAATCAATCCATGAGGGATGTTTGGGTTCAGGTACAAGTTTTTTGATTTGAAGCAAGTTAATACTCGTTATCATTTCACCATGTTCATTAATTGCAGAAAGGTGTTCTAGAGGGGAATCCATTTCTGAAGCAATTTCTTGAAGAGATTGGATAATATATTGAATGTCAAAACGTTCATCTCTTTTAGGCGGTGTATTTGTTGTTTCAGATTTTTTAATATTAGTATTTTGACTTCCATATGGTTCATCAGATGATGTTTCGACATCTTTTGATTTATCAGAATATGGGTGATTGGGTGTGCCAACTTCAATTGGATCATTGATTGGTTCATTAAAAGAATACTTCAAAATATCTTGTGTACTTCCAGTTTCCACATCAGAACGCTTACGGTATTCACCGCTTGTTCTTGATGGTGGTTTTTGTGTATTGACATGCTCATTTTTATTTTGACTTTTTTCACGAGGACGAGAATTTTTATCATCAGGCTTTGAAACAGTATGGGTCAGGTCTTTGTTGACATCAATCATGTGATCGTTAATAGGATCAAACTTTTTTACTCTAGTGATAAAAAAACGTGTCTTATTATCATCTAGCCAAATTCCTTCAGCTTCAAGAAAAAGCTTTGTAGGGTGTGGCGGAAATACAATTGGATATCGTGTGCCTGAGCCATGTTGAAGATGATTAAACTCAGTAATCTCCATACTTTTTTGAATTTTATCGACTATCGTCTGAACATGTGGATTTAAGGCTAGATTGGCAAGAAAAATAATTGCAGTCTCGCCAATATCTTCATATGGCTTTCTGATTTTTATTTTATATTCAACATTATCATTCTCAATTTCTGTTGTATAAGATTCTAAAAAGCGATTAATAATGGATTGGCTTGAAGTTCCTAGTAAGAGTCCCCTAATATCCTTCCGATTGACGAATAAGCTATGCAAAACCTGAATTGATGAAGTGATGACTTGAGTTCCATCATTAGAATGTATTAAGCAGTGATTCACTTTCCGATATGAATCATTGGTGTATTTAGTGAATGGATAGCCTTTTAGAACATAATCAACTTTATTGGGGAGAAAATAGTGTTTTAATGGAATATAGTATTCTGAACTATTGGGGATTCTGTCTGTAAGTTTTATATTCTTAGGCTTATTATTGGTGAAGTCGAAAGAAAATCGTTTTGTGACAAGCTTTCCTGAAAATCTATAAGTTTGATTGGTCAGAACATTTCCATCCCAAATGCTACCATGTTGAACAGCATCAAGATCAAGTACTGGAACAAGGAATGTTGAGCACTTATCTAAAAATAACCATTGATCACTTTTTCTAATCTCAATTAATAACACTTCAACAAAAGGATTGGTTGAGTCGTTATCTTCGTTTCGAACAAGTCCACCATATCGATAAACCACTCGACTAATATTATCGTTTGGGAAGCAATCAATAGTCGTTATTTTGTCATTATTAACAAGCATATATTTTTAAAAAAAGGAAAAAATAAAGCATATAGATAATATACTTTTCACTCTTGCTCTAGTTTATTTGTGTAAACTCTGATTTATTTGTGGAACTGACAGCCGCCACCAACCAATGCTACCGCAGAAGCAGTATGGTGTGGTGCTCGAAACGGGCGTTGCCCAAAAGGGTGATTGGCATTCGCCACCGAATAAATACTGGCTACTTCCAGATTTTCCTGCGTCTTTAAGGGCGGCAAAATACTGGCCAATCGAGAAGCCAGCAAGGTCTTGCCTGTTCCAGGTGGGCCTCGAAACAGCAGGGAATGACCACCTGCCGCGGCAATTTCTAAAGCACGCCGTGGTCGCAATTGTCCTTTTACATCCGCCAGATCAAACTTATAAAAATGGTCTTTAGCGAGTGGGCGGGCTTCTACTTGAGGCAAACGCTGCGCCTGGGAAAGATGTTCACACACTTCTTTTAAATGATGGGCTGCAAAGACTTTAAAGTCTGGGAGCTGACAGGCTTCCTGTGCATTTGGGCCAGGCAAAATCAGTTGATGCTGGTCACTTTGACAGGCAATGGCAATACTCAAGGTGCCGCTGACAGGACGTAATTGACCATCGAGAGCCAATTCTCCAATAAATTCAAGATGCTCGGTGCAATCTTCAGGCAGCTGGCCTGAAGCCACTAAAATGCCTAATGCAATCGGTAAATCCAGACGTGAGCCATCTTTTGGCAGATCTGCTGGTGCCAGATTAATGGTCAGACGTTTGGTCGGAAATTGAAAGCCGCTATTCAAAATGGCAGAGCGTACCCGATCTTTACTTTCGCGTACCGCCGCTTCGGGAAGCCCTACTATAGTGAGCGAAGGCATGCCCGAACTCACATGAACTTCGACTTCAATTAAAGGCGCATGTAGGCCCAGCAAGCCTCGCGTATAAATTTTGGCAAAAGACATTATTATTGTTCCAATTTGGTGCGTTATTTTTATAGTTCTGGTGTCTTTTGTGCACTGTAGTTGTGCTTATTTTTTGTTCGAAATTTTCTCTTCTAATGCTTCTACCTGTTTCAGCAAATCATTCAAGCGATGATTGGCATTATTTAGGGCAGTACGCTGACGTTCTATTTCCTCTTTAGACACCAAATCCATTTTTGCCACTGCTTCATTTAACAGGGCACGGATATTATGTTCCACATCTTTCTTAGGTTGTTCGACTTGCTGCAAAATTGCTTGTAATAAAGTTTCAATCATCGTCTGATCCATCGCCGTAGAAAGGAGCGCACAGTTTAGCATTGCTAAAATGCAGACTATAGTATTTCAGACAAAATATAGACTTATTCGATTAAAGATATTGTAAAAATCCACATAAAAAATGTCTATTTTTTGAAGATTCGAAGCCTTTATCCGTATAAAATAAGGTATAAATAAACCACATGCCGGGCTTTCTAACTTCCCCCGACCTTAGGAATCTTGGCATGAAATTTGAACGTAAAACCTTACTGGTGAAATAAGCCGAAGGAAAACAAACATGAAGCTCGTAACTGCAATTGTAAAACCTTTTAAATTAGATGATGTTCGCGAAGCATTGTCTGAAATTGGTGTTCAAGGCATCACTGTAACTGAAGTGAAAGGCTTTGGTCGTCAAAAAGGCCATACTGAACTCTATCGTGGTGCTGAATACGTTGTAGATTTCTTGCCGAAAGTCAAAATTGAAATCGCGATTAGCGATGAAATGGTAGACGCGGTGATTGAATCTATTACTCGTGTGGCGAGCACTGGAAAAATCGGTGACGGAAAAATTTTCGTGACTAACTTAGAACAAGTCATCCGTATTCGTACAGGTGAAACAGGTGCAGACGCTGTCTAACTTGGCACGAAGTTTGCTGAGTACCTAATAACTCACAAAAACTTGGTTGGGGGATACGAATGAAAAAAATGCTACTCGCGTTCGGCATGGCCGGCGCTCTTTTTGGTGGTTCTGTTGCATGGGCTGAAGAAGCTGCAACAACACCGACAGAAGAAATTGTGCTTGTTGAAGAAGCAGGCGATACAACAAATACAACAACAGACACTACAGCAGCAATTGCTGAAGCAGCGCCAGTTGAAGCTGCAGCACCTGCAGAAGAAGAACCAACTCTAGATACCGGCGATACCGCTTGGGTTTTAACCTCTACCGCTCTAGTTTTACTCATGACCATTCCTGGCTTGGCGCTATTTTATGGCGGTATGGTCCGTAAGAAAAACGTTCTGGCGACGATGGCACATAGCTTTATTGCTGCGGCGGTGGTCAGTATTGCTTGGGTGATTATTGGTTATACCCTAGCTTTCGGTGAAGGCAATGCCTTTGTAGGTGGCCTGGATAAGTTCATGCTGGCTGGTATCACCACAGAGGCGCTTTCAGGTACGATTCCTGAAATCCTGTTTGTGATTTTCCAAATGACCTTTGCCATTATTACGGTTGCCATCATCAGTGGTTCGATTGCAGAACGTATGAAATTTGGTGCTTTCGTTGCTTTCATCGCACTTTGGGTGGTGATTGTCTATGCACCAATTACCCACTGGGTATGGGGTGGTGGCTGGTTAGGTAACGACGGCGCGCTTGATTTTGCCGGTGGTACGGTTGTACATATCAACTCGGGTGTTGCCGGTCTGGTAGCGGCATATATGCTAGGCAAACGTATGGGCTTGGGTCGTGAATCCATGGCACCGCATAACCTGACGCTTACTGTAGTTGGTGCATCTTTACTCTGGGTAGGCTGGTTCGGTTTCAACGGTGGTTCTGCATTAGGTGCAAACGGTTCTGCAGGCTATGCTTTGATCGTGACTCAAGTCGCAGCGGCAGCAGCAGCCATCTCATGGTTAATCACTGAAAAACTGGCACGTGGTAAAGCTTCTGTACTGGGCGGTGTATCGGGTGCAGTTGCTGGTCTGGTGGTCATTACTCCAGCTGCAGGTTTTGTGACTGTAGGGGGTGCATTGGCAATGGGTCTGATCGGTGGTGTGGTGTGTTTCTGGGGGATTACCGCACTGAAACGCGCATTGAAAGCCGATGACTCTTTAGATGCCTTTGGCTTGCATGGTGTAGGTGGTATTGTCGGCGCGATTTTAACCGCGTTCTTTGCCAGCGAATTCATCATGGGTGATAATGCCCCTGTCAATGTCATGCATCAGCTTTGGGTGCAAGTGGAAGGTGTACTGGCGACAATTGCTTACTCTGCGATCATGACCTTCATTATCCTGAAAGTCATCGACTTGATCATTGGAATCCGTGTGGCATCTGATGATGAGCGTATGGGTCTGGATTTAAGTCAACATGGCGAACGTGTCGAATAATAATAAATACACTATAATCAATATATAGTGTAAAACAGCCCGAATGGGCTGTTTTTTTCTATATGTTGCGTAAAACTCTACAAAGTTTGTAATTTTTGCTACACTCGGAATCCATCTGGATTTGTTCAATTAAACCGCTATGCATTGCCCATTTTGCAATACTGCAGACAGTAAAGTGATTGATTCACGCCTGGCAGCTGAAGGCTGTCAGATTCGTCGTCGCCGTGAATGTGTCAGTTGTAATGAACGCTTCACTACCTTTGAAAGCTATGAAGTGGTGATGCCGCGCGTCATCAAGTCGGATGGCAAGAATGAACCTTTCGATGAAGCCAAATTACGTCGTTCCCTGATGCATGCCTTGCAAAAACGCCCGGTGACCCAGGAGCAGATTGAAACGGTGCTGAGCGATATTCAGCTACAGATTCGCCGTTTAGGTGAGCGTGACGTGAAATCTCGTACTATTGGTGAAATTGTCATGCAGTCTTTATTCGCACTTGATCATGTTGCTTATGTGCGTTTCGCTTCGGTCTATCAGGATTTCCAGGATGTCGAAGCTTTTCGTCATCAGATTGAACAGATGCAACAACGAGAATTACAAGAATAAGCATGGCTGAACTGAATCAAGATCAAATCTGGATGCAGCGGGCCATTGAACTGGCACGTCAGGGGCAATATTCCACCAAACCGAATCCGAATGTCGGCTGTGTCATTGTCAAAGATGGTGTGATTGTCGGAGAAGGTTTCCATCCTAAAGCAGGCCAGCCGCATGCTGAAGTCTTTGCGCTGCGTCAGGCCGGTGAACAGGCACGTGGTGCAACCGCTTATGTGACTTTAGAACCTTGTGCGCATTATGGCCGGACACCGCCTTGTGCCGAAGGTCTGGTGGAAGCAGGCGTGGCAAAAGTTATTGTTGCCTGTCCGGATCCCAATCCGCTGGTGGCCGGAAAGGGCGTACAGATTCTGAAAGAGGCTGGAATCGAAGTCGAGGTTGGTATCTGTGAAGATGAAGCGCATGAGCTGAATCAAGGTTTCCTGAAAGCGATGGCGACTGGTCAGCCTTATGTGCGTTTAAAAATTGCTTCAAGCCTGGATGGCCGTACCGCGATGGCATCGGGTGAATCAAAATGGATTACCGGTGTAGCAGCACGTCAGGATGTACAGCACTGGCGTGCAATTTCAGGCGCGGTAATTACCGGGATTGATACGGTTCTTGCGGATGACTGTCAGCTGAATGTGCGTCAATTAGATGGGATTGAAGAGATCAAGACCGTGGTGCAACCGAAACGGATTATTCTGGACCGTCAGGGGCGTTTACCACTCAACGCAAAAATTTTAGCGCAAGCCGACACCGTGATGGTGATGGGGCCATTTCGTCAGGAGCTTGCAGACCTGAGTGTGCTACACTTGCCGTTACAACCTTTATCAGAATTATTAAAGCAACTGGTTCAACAGCATCAGATTTATGATGTCTTGGTGGAAGCAGGGGCGACCTTATCTACGGCATTTTTACAACAAAAATTGGTTGATGAACTGATCAGTTACGTTGCACCCACCCTATTGGGTCAGTCTGCGCGTACCATGTTTAATGCAGAATTTAGCCATATGGCCGAACAACTCCGATTTAAGCTGCGCGATGTAACTCGCTTGGGTGATGACGTGCGCTTCAGGCTAATTCCTTTTCAAGAGACACTATGAGTTCAGAGTCTACGGTTTATCATAAACGTCGCCATGCGGCACGTACCACCGATGAATATCTTTTCCATCAGCTGGTTCCTTATCTGGGCAACAAACGCCGTTTACTGCATTTAATTCTGGAAGCTCTGGAGAGTACAGGAACCCTGAAACGTAGCGATGGCCGTGCTCCGATCTTTGCTGATTTTTTTGCCGGTTCAGGTGTGGTTTCACGTTTGGCCCGTCAGAATGGTTATCGCGTCATTGCCAATGACTGGGAACCGTATAGCCATGCGTTGAATCATGCGGTACTGGCCTGTACTGAAGCACCGGCATTTAAAGAACTCGGTGGCTATCAGAAAGCGATTGATTATCTGAACCGTTTGCCGGAAGTCAAAGGCTGGGTGACGCATAACCTCTGTCCGCGTAATGATGAAATTTATGATCCAGCCCGTGACCGGTTGTTCTTTAAACGTCGTAACGGCATGCGTATTGATGCTATCCGTCAGCAGATTGCCGCCTGGCAGGCCCAAGGTGCAATTGATGATGTGGAAATGTCTGCCTTGCTGGCACCCTTGCTGTATTCCGCCAGTTTTGTCAGCAATACTTCTGGTGTTTTCAAAAGCTTCCACCATGGTTGGGGCGGGAAAACCCAAACTGCGCTGGAACGTATTGAATCTTTACTGTGGCTAACGCCAAGCCGTTTTTGCGAGTCGGATCAGAAAAAGGGGATGGCCGCAGAAATGTGGTGTGTCGATGCCCAGCATCTGGCCAACCAGATGAACGGTTTTGAAGTAGACGTAGCTTATCTGGATCCGCCGTATAATCAGCATGCTTATAGTAGTAATTATCATGTGCTGAATGCGCTGACCTTATGGGATCAGGCCGATTTACCGACTCCGGATACTAAGGGCTTTAAGAGTGGGATTGACCGGGCATGGCGCAAAGAGCGTCCGAGCCAGTACAACTCCTCTAAATATGCCAAAGAAGCCTATGAGAGTTTGTTGGCGACTATTAATGCGCGTTTCATCCTGACCAGTTATTCAACCGACGGGAATATCAGCGCGACTGATTTGTTACAGGCCAATCTGAAACGTGGCCGGGTGACCTTGCTGACCCAGGATGTGCCGCGTTATCGTGTTAGCAAACAGCGCCAGTCCGAACGTGCACGCGTGCTGGAATTTATTGTGATTACCGATACCCACGCCAAGTCAGGCCCACCGATCCGTCAATTACTCAGCCAGCTGCATCATTATGCAGAGTTGGGCGGTGTCGATACGACCGGTGTCAGCACCCAGTTGGCACTCTGGTAAAAGAATTGAAAAGGAAATAAAAATGTTTACAGGTATTATCGAAAGCCTCGGTAAAGTCGAAAGTCTGCAAAGCGTTGGCGGTGATGTACGTTTGCGCATCCAGACTGATCTGGACATGTCCGATGTACATCTGGGTGATTCTATTGCGACCAACGGCATCTGCCTGACCGTGATCGACTGGGGCGAGAACTGGTATGCGGCTGATGTTTCCCGTGAAAGCCTGAACCGGACCACACTCGGCACCTGGAAAGCCGGTCAACCTGTCAATGTTGAAAAAGCCATGTTGCCAACTACGCGTTTTGGCGGTCATATTGTGTCAGGTCATGTCGATGCAGTCGGCGAGATCACCCTGGTACGTGAAGATGCACGTTCAATTTATTATGAAGTGACTGCACCTGCTGAAATTGCCAAATATCTCGCAGAAAAAGGCTCGGTCACAGTCGACGGCATCAGTCTAACGATTAATCATTTGCGTGGTAGCGTGATTAGTCTGAACCTGATTCCACATACTGCTGAACGTACCAATATCGGTACCTGGAAAGTCGGTAGCAAGGTCAATCTGGAAGTGGATGTATTGGCACGTTATATCGAGCGTTTATTGCTCGGTGATAAAGCCGCCCAAACCACTGAACAATCAAAAATCAGTATGGATTTCCTGGCTGAAAATGGTTTCTTAAAATAAGAGAAATGTTGATTTACTGAACAGTCTGATTGAAAAATTAGACTGTTTTTTTATTTTTCGGGATAATCAGCAGTTCAACTTGCAAATATTGCCTTGGTGGACGGGTAGAATGCTCGATTTTTTACTTAACTTGGAACAGTCATTGCCGCTATTGCTCGATCAATATGGGGTATGGATTTATGCAATCCTGTTTCTGGTGATTTTTGCAGAAACCGGTTCGGTGTTTTTCTTTTTCCTGCCCGGCGACAGTCTATTGCTGGCTGTGGGAGCTTTGTGCGCCAGCAGCGATCTGGTGACCCTGCATTCGATGGGGCTGTTGTTATTCACTGCCTCGGTGCTGGGCTATAGCGTGAATTATTACACCGGAAAAGTTCTTGGTTTAAAATATTTCAACCAGCATTCACGCTATTTCAAGCCGGAATATATGGTGAAAACCAATCACTATTTTATGAAACATGGCGGTAAAACTATTTTAATCGCACGTTTTATTCCTTTTGTCCGCTCATTTGGCCCTTTTGCCGCCGGTTCAGCGCATATGAGCTTTGCCACATTCAGCTTTTATAATATTGCGGGTGGCATCCTCTGGATTGGCACGTTATTAAGCATTGGCTACTTGCTCGGAAATGCTGCCTTTATGCTGGCAGATTTTTTCTAAGACGCGACATAGAAGAAAAAAAAGCCCGAATTTTCGGGCTTTTTAAATCTGAAAGAATCATTTAAATATTGCTTGGCTGATCAGAAAATTCTGAATTTTTCAGCATATACTCGATTTCTTCTTTGGCCGCCGCACGCATTTTTTCACGCAGTGCATTGACGGTCTGTTCAATCACGGTTTCTGCCTCAAGTTCCAGACGTAAACGCACACTTTCTAATTCGGATAAAATGCTCTGGTCCTCAATCTGGATGCGACCTCTGGCAAAATCAAAAGTCGTCTCAGGATTTTTTGCATAACGTGCGACATAGTGCTGCACTTCAGCTTCTAGATGCGTATTTATTTCAGCAAGCATTTGGATCTGTTCGCTCAATTTTCGCTGTTCTTCAAGACGTAGCTGTTCTTGATAGGCCTGTTCCTCGGCACGCTTTTCGGCCAAAGCTTTTTCGAGCGCGAGCTGTTTGCGAATACGGGCTTCTTCAATCAATTCGGCCTTGCGCTGCGCATAGGCTGCTTCAATCTTGCGTTCAGATTCCTGCTGCAAGTGCTGGTCACGACTCTGCCATTCTTCCAAAGACGTTTCTGGCTTTAAAATATCGCAGATCCGAGAGAGGTCATCGATAAAGGTCTGACGCACAGCTTCCGGCACATTTAACCAGCGCTGTTTAAAATCGGGACCTACATTTAATGCCACGTGCCTCTCCTTGTGGATGATATCGGTTAAAGCTTATGGATGTCCGGTTCAATACCTAATCGACGATATTGCTTGAATTTTTCACGACCCAGCTGTTTAGCCGTTTCATGATTTTCAATGATCTCAATAATGTGACTAAATTTTGCGTAAGGTTCAAGTGCTTCCGGATTAAAATTGAAAATAATCCAGTCGGACTGTTCCGGTAGTGTGGCCGAAATACAGACCATCGCCTGAGGCTGGTCAATACCATGTGGAATAAAGCTGCTGGGGTCAAAGCTCCACAGACGTTCATCCAGCTGTTGTTGCAATTCGGCATCGGCACACAGTAACCAGATCCGCGCCGGCTGACGCAGAATCTTACGACATAAACGACAAGTGCTGTCCACTTGTCGTTCAGGGCTTTTTTCAAATAAATAAAAGCTGACTTTAGCCATTGCTTTGAACGCGATTCGCCAGGAACTGCATCAATAATGGGACTGGACGGCCGGTCGCCCCTTTATTTGTGCCTGAATTCCACGCCGTACCTGCAACATCGAGATGTGCCCAGCGATATTCACGGGTAAAACGTTGTAAGAAGCAGGCAGCGGTCACAGAACCGGCTTTTGGCCCACCGATATTGCCAATGTCGGCAAATGGTGAATCCAGCTGTTCCTGATAGTCATCCAGTACCGGCATACGCCATACCCGGTCAAAGGAGTGCTGACCGGCAGCTTCCAGTTCTGCTGCCAGTTTATCATCTGGCGTGAACAGACCCGTCAGCACTGAACCTAAAGCGACCACACAGGCACCAGTTAAGGTTGCGATATCAATCACCAAAGCAGGGTTAAAACGTTTTACATAAGTCAAGGTGTCACACAGCACCAGACGACCTTCGGCATCGGTATTCAGGATTTCAACCGTCTGACCGCTCATGGTCGTTACGATATCGCCAGGACGGGTGGCTTTGCCTGAAGGCATGTTTTCTGCTGCAGCGATGGTCCCCACCACATGCAGAGGTAAGCGGGATTCACATAATGCACGCATCGTACCGAGTACAGAGGCTGCGCCGCACATGTCATATTTCATTTCGTCCATGCCAGCGCCTGGTTTAAGTGAAATACCGCCAGTATCAAAAGTAATACCTTTACCCACCAAGACTACCGGCGCTTCGCTACGCTCTGACTGATATTCCATGCTGATAATCCGACCTGGACGCTCTGAACCTTTACTTACCGCAAGGAAGGCGCCCATACCTAAATCCGCCATCTGCTGTTCATCCAGCACAGTGACTTTAAGCAGGTCTGGATATTCAGCCGCCAAAGCCACCGCCTGTTCTGCAAGATATTCAGGGAAACAGATATTGCCCGGACGGTTGCCCAGGTCACGTGCCAGATTTTGTCCGCTTTGCACTGCTTGTACCAGTTGCAACTGTTCGGTAGTTAAGACGCTATGAGTAGCAATCAGGTCGATCTGCTCGAGCACAAATTCATTCTTCTTGGATTTATATTCATCATAACCATAGCTGGCCTGAGTCAGGAAGAGCGCAAACAGATAATGGAATTCTTGTGGAAGTTGTGTCAGATCTACAGAAATCTGTTTGAATTTTTTTTGAGTGACTTGAATAATAGTTTGCGCGATTTTTGCAAGTTTTGCCGGTTGTAGTTCAGCGACCTTGCCTAAACCAATCAGCGCGGCATGGCTGGACTGGTTTACCTGACCAATCAGGCTCAGGCTTTCAGCCAAAGTTGCCTTGAATTGAGAGGCTTCAATTAATGTGTCTAAATTATTGATTTGATAGGTTGCGGTTGTATTCTGAAGTTGTTCCGAGTCAACTAAAATCAACAAAGATTGACTTGATCCATTCTCTGGGAATGACGTATTAATTGTAAGTTTCATATTCTGTTTTCACGCCTGTCTAGATGGGTAAATCATTCAGTCATTGAAACATTTATCTGAATAGATTTTCAATGGGCAGGGCGGCCTAGGTTTTATATTTTTGCTATTCGGGTAAACTAGCACTCGTTTTATGGACCTTATTTTGGAAGAATTAATTTGATTATTCGGCGTTATCTGGTCAAGCAAGTTGTCTCGACATCCTTGGTGGTGATTGCCTTATTGACCTTGATCATGATGGGCGGTCGACTGATCAAGTATTTTGGTGTCGCGGCGCAAGGCCGTCTGGATGCAGGCATTTTATTTAGCATTATTGGCTATCGTTTGCCTGAGTTCTTAACCCTGATTCTTCCGCTCGGTTTCTTTATTGGACTGATGCTGGTGTTTGGCCGTTTATATGTCGATCATGAAATGGCTGTAATGAATGGCAGTGGCGTCAGTCGGCATCAATTGGCGCGTCTACTGGTGCCGATGACCCTGGTGTTTTTGATTGCTCAGGCCGGATTGATGCTGTGGGCTGCGCCGTGGGGCATTCGCCAGTTTGAAGCCCTGACCACCAGTCAGGCGGTACGTACCGGCTTTGACCTGGTGAGACCGAAAGAATTTATCTCCTCTGGGCCCTATACCATTTATGCCGGTGACCTGTCAGAAGACCGTAAAAATTTAAAAGATATTTTCTTTTATCAGCGTGCGGAAAAAGAAGGCAAACCGGATGTGATGATTCTGGCGCAGGAAGCCACCCGAATTGAAGTACCGAATGATGCTGCCAATGTGGTCGATCTGGTTAATGGACGCCGTTATGAGATCTATCCGGGCACACCGCAATATACCCAAGCTGAATTTGAAAGCTATCGTCTGCGTTTAGAAAGCGATGAAGAAGCACAATTTGCCAGTACTGAAGTTGAAGCCTTACCGACCTCGCAATTGTGGCAGAACCGTCAGGATCCTGTGGTGGCCAGTGAGCTGGGCTGGCGGGTGTTTGTTCCTTTTGCGATTCTGATTGCCCTGATTCTGGCTGTGGCATTGTCTGAAGTGAGTCCACGACAGGGTCGATATCTCAAGTTATTTCCTGCCCTCATGATTTTTGCCAGTCTGATTGTGGCCCTGATGGCAGTGAAGACGCGGATCAGTAAAGAAGAAATGGGCATTTGGGCCTATCCATTGATTCTGATTGCCTATGCAATTGCGGGTGCCTTGTTCTCGCGTAAACAGAAATTAGGCCCGAAAATCAAGAAACAGATTCAGCGAGTGAGGTCTTAACAATGTTGGCACGTCGTATAGTTGCAAAACATGTGACCCAAACCACTGCGCTGGCGATGCTGGGTGCAACCGCGGTATTGGCGGGTTTACAGGTATTATTTACTTATCTGGGTGAGCTTGGTTCGCTCAAAGATGGTTATGGTGCCTGGGATGCCTTGAAATATGTGCTTTGGGGCGCACCAAATTATTTATATGAAATCCTGCCGATTTCTGCACTGATTGGTGCAGTTTTAGGTCTTGGTACATTAGCCTCGAATAGTGAGCTGATTGTGATGCGTTCGGTCGGCGTGAGCTTATGGCGTATTGTCGGGTGGGTGATCCGTTCAGCACTGTTGTTGGTGGTATTGTCTTTTGCCCTGAGCGAATGGGTGATTCCGTATACCAATGAACAGGCCAAAAGCGTCAAGAGTGCTAGTAAAGCCGCTCAACTCGGTGAAGTGCGTGGTTACTGGACTCGGGAAGGGCAGCGCTTTATTTATATCGATTATGCTAACTCGCAAGGTCAGTTGAAAAATGTGCAGATGCTGGACTTTGACCAGAACTATCGTTTGCGCGGTACCTTGCAGGCAGATCAGGGCCAGTTCGTCAAAGATGGTTCCTGGACGCTGGACAACACAGAGCAGTTCGATATTTTACAAAATGGCAATGCCACGCTGGTCAAGCAGCAACAGCAACCTTTAGCGCTGGCATTACAGCCCAAATATGTGCATATGGTGACCATTGATCCTGAAGATTTATCGCCGAGTCAACTGGTTAGTTTCATGAGCTATATGCATGAATACAGCCAAGTGCCGAAAACCTATCAGTTAGCCTTCTGGCAAAAACTCGGTTCGCCTTTTGCCCTGATCGCACTGGTGGTGATTGCCTGTTCATTTATCTTCGGGCCATTACGTCAGCAATCCATGGGGTTCCGTCTGGTGATTGCCTTATTTGCCGGCCTAGGTTTTTTCTATCTGCAGGACTTCCTCGGCTATGCCAGCTTGATTTACGCACCATCTCCGGCCTGGTTCGTGTTTATTCCGATTCTGATCATGTTCGGTATCGGCGTATACTTGCTGCATCGGGCACGCTAAACCATAGGAAAATAGAACAAATCAATCATCATGAGAGGCTTAAACCATATACGGGTCATGGCCTCTTTTTATAAACTTCGCTAAAATAGAGCGATTAATTCGTAGACGAACAGAGTATTTCATTATGACGGATGCAACTGCTGGCAAAATCCCTCACGTTTTGGTGATTATGGATGGTGTGGGTCATCGCGAAGCGGTCGAAGACAATGCGTTTTTAGCAGCTAAACGACCAAATTTAACTGCGATACAGGACAAGCATCCGCATGGTTTGATCTCGGGTTCAGGTGAAGATGTTGGCCTGCCAGATGGCCAGATGGGTAACTCGGAAGTCGGACATATGAACCTCGGCGCAGGTCGTGTGCTGTATCAGGACTTTACCCGGATTACCAAAGACATTCGTACGGGCGACTTCTTTGAACATGAAGTGTTGGTCGATGCGGTGGAGAAAGCCAAAGCTTCAGGTGGGGCAGTACATTTGCTTGGTCTTTTGTCTGAAGGCGGTGTGCACTCACATGAAGATCATATCGTGGCGATGGCTGAACTGGCCCTGAAACGCGGTGTGAAAGTCTATTTACATGCATTTTTAGATGGTCGTGATACACCGCCTAAAAGCGCACAGCCTTCTTTAGAAAAGCTTGATGCCTTATTCGCACAATATCCAGGTCAAGGTCGTATTGCGACTGTGATTGGCCGTTATTTTGCCATGGACCGTGATAACCGTTGGGATCGTGTTGAACAGGCCTATCGGTTGTTGACTGAAGGTGAAGCGGTTCGTACAGCTGCCAGCGCAGTTGAAGGTTTGGAACAGGCTTACGCAGCCGATGAGTCGGATGAGTTTGTTAAAGCGACCCGTATTGGCGATCTGGCGAAAATTCAGGATGGCGACAGTGTCGTATTCATGAACTTCCGCGCTGACCGTGCCCGTGAATTGACCCGTGCATTTGTAGAAAAAGACTTTGCAGGTTTTGAACGTAAAGTCGTGCCGAATTTGGCGAAATTTGTCATGCTGACGCGTTATCAAGCCACGATTGATGCACCTGTGGCGTATATGCCTGAAGCATTGGTCAACTCGATTGGTGAATACCTGTCCAACTTGGGCAAAACCCAGCTGCGTATCGCGGAAACGGAAAAATATGCACATGTGACCTTCTTCTTCAGTGGCGGTCGTGAAGATGAATACCCAGGTGAAAAACGTATCCTGATTCCATCGCCAAACGTAGCCACTTATGACCTTAAACCGGAAATGAGTGCTTATGAAGTGACTGATGAGCTGGTGGCTGCGATCAATTCAGGTGAATTTGACCTGCTGGTGGTGAACTTTGCCAATGGTGATATGGTCGGTCATACGGGTGTATTCGATGCTGCGGTGAAAGCTGTTGAAGCGGTTGATACCTGTTTGGGCCGGGTTTATGAAGCGGTAATGGCGCAAAAAGGTCATATGATTGTGACTGCCGATCATGGTAACGTAGAGCAGATGCAGGACTATCACAGTGGTCAGGTACATACTCAGCATACCACTGAATTGGTTCCGTTTATTTATGTCGGCCCAACTCAGGCCACGATCGCAGAAGGCGGTGTATTGGCAGATGTAGCACCGACTTTATTAAGTCTGATGCAAGTTCCGGTACCGGCTGAAATGCAGGGTCGTAACCTGATTCAGCTTGATGCATAATTTTCGATAAAATTCTAAAAAGGTCAAAGAATGGCAAGAACACGCTGGAAGTCTGTTGTAATACCATGCTTACTGATGTGTTTGAGTCATTCAGCTTGGGGTGCGGGTTCAAATGAGCCGGCATTCGATGATATGGAAATGGATGGGCAGGTCTATTCCGAAATTCCTGTGGCATCCATTCAAGAATTCGTACAAATTTATGGCATCGTAAAAGATAATTATATTCAAGATAAAAATGACGATGCCTTGTTTCAACAGGCCATTCAGGGTCTGGTCAGTGGCTTAGATCGCTATTCCCGTTATTTGTCGCCTGAAGATTATAAGCAACTGCGTGAATATACCGAAGGTGATCTGGCCAGCATTGATTTTGATCTGCAATTTGACCCGCGGTTGAAGCAATGGGTAGTTCAGGGACTGAGTTCCGATGCTGATTCAGCCAAGCAGGGACTTCGAAATGGCGTCACGGTTTATAAAATTGACGATCAGGTATTAAATAGCCTGAATCAGGAACAAGTCCGGCAGTTATTGAGCGGAGCCGTTGGCTCTACGCTCATGATTCAGCTCTCCCCGCAAAGTCCGGCCGTTCGTCTGGTCCGCAATACCAAACTGGATACTGAAATTAAATCGAGCCTGCACAATAATCAGGTTCTGGTTTTACAGGTCAAGGTTTTTCAGCAAGATACTGCCAATGAAATCAAACGTCTAATCGAAAGCTATGCCGACAAGCGCTTAAAAGCCGTGCTATTTGATTTACGCAATAATCCCGGTGGCTTACTCTCGGCTGCAGTTGAATCTGCCGATTTATTTTTGAATCAGGGCGTGATTGTGTCGACCAAAAGCCGCGCTGAAGGTAATCAGCAATTTCAGGCCTTGCCGAGTTTTGAGTTTCAGAATCTGAAAGTTGGGGTATTGATTAATAACCGCTCGGCTTCTGCAGCAGAAGTGTTTACAGCAGCCCTGAAAGAACATAACCGTGCCTGGGTCGTAGGCGAAAAAAGCTATGGCAAAGGCGTAGTACAGAAACTCTTTCCTTTAAGCAACGGTTCGGCTCTACAGATGACAGTATCGCAATACTTTAGCCCGAGTGGCCAGATGATTGAAGGGCGGGGCGTACAGCCGCATTTCAACTATCCGTTTAAGCAGGAAATGCGTGAGGAGAGTTATCTGGAACATGTCACAGACTTGCTGCTCCTGCAAAAATAATTATTCGTCTTCTTCGGTATCCAGTCCGAACTTTTTCAAACGATAGCGCAGGGAACGGAATGACATGCCGAGTTTTTTGGCGGCCAGTGTCCGGTTCCAATGGGTCAGATTCAGCGCATTCAGTAAAATTTCTTTCTCGACCTTTTCCAAATATAGTTCTAGACCCTCTTCAGGCAGCTTTTTAGGTGCAATCAGGGTTTCGGTCGCAATGATCTCGCTGGTGAGCGTATTCATCTCCTGAGGGCTGTTTAGCGCCTGACGCAGCGGTGCACTCTGCAAATGCTGAAGATCAATCCGCTCTTCATCACTTAAAGTAATCGCGCGTTCCATAATATTACGCAATTCACGCACATTACCTGGATAATATTGTCCCAATAAGAACTCTTTGCTACGTTCGGTCAGTTTTTTATTGGGAATGCCCCATTCCTGGCAAATCTTCTGAATGAAATGTTCGGCCAATAGCAGAATATCCTGACCGCGTTCACGTAATGGCGGTAAAGTCAGATCCATTACATGAATACGGAAATATAAATCCTGACGGAATTTGCCTTGTTGCACCAAGGCTTCCAGATCCTGATGCGTGGCACTGATCACACGGAAATCCACATCAATTTCGGTATCCGAACCGAGTGGACGAATACGTTTTTCCTGTACGGCACGTAACAATTTGACCTGCATAGAAAGCGGTAATTCTGCAATTTCATCCAGAAACAGACTGCCACCATGGGCAGATTGAATCAGTCCCTGTTTGTCCTGAGCAGCGCCGGTAAAGCTGCCTTTCTTATGCCCAAACAGTTCGCTTTCCATCAACTCAGTCGGAATGGCGCCACAGTTAATCGCAATAAAAGGACCTTCATTGCGGTTACTCAGGCGATGGACCAGATTGGCCACGACTTCTTTACCTGTTCCCGATTCACCAGTGATAAAAACCGGTGCTTGGGATCGGGCAATTTTTTGTAAGGTAATACGTAGTTGCTGGATCGGCAGGGATTGTCCAATCAGCATTTTATGTTCAAGCGCTTCATTTGGATTATTATGCGAATAATCCACCGGTTTATTCAGGGCTTTTTGTAAGAGTTGTTCCAGATGTTTCTGATTGATCGGTTTGCTGACAAAATCAAAGGCCCCGGCTTTGAGCGCAGCAATGGCGATTTCCATGTTGCCATAGGCGGTCAGAACTGCGACCGGAAGTGCCGGATAGAGGCTGCCAATCCAGTCCAGTAACTCCAAACCATTGCCATCGGGCAGGTTTAGGTCAGTCAGACAGGCATCATATTGATGATTGGCAAGGCATTTTTTAGCATCTTCCAAACGGTGGGCAATGTGCGTACGAATTCCCATGCGCAGCAATGACATTTGCATGAGGGTACACAAATCTTCCTCATCATCCACCAAAAGCACCAGTGGTTGTTGTTCCCCATTCATCTTCCTTGACCCCTTTAAAGCGTAATACGTTGACAGCTGATGCGAAAGCATGCGCCCTGTTCTTGTTGTATATAGTTTAATTGTGCCTGATTTGCTTCGCAAAAACTATGTGATAAATACAATCCTAATCCGGTACCACTAATCGATGTGCTAAAAAAGGGTTTAAACAATAGAGCTTGGTCATGTACGGCTACGCCAGAGCCAAAATCCCGTACGTCAATCCAGACCCGATGTTCATAGGGATGCACATTCAGCTGAATATAAGCAGCATCGGCTGAATTGTGACGAATCGCATTACGAATCAGATTAATCAGGATTTGCCGGAACTGTGCTTCATCAAACTGAATCACCAAAGGGATATCAATATTAAATTGAATCTGATCGCGAATATCGGCCAAATCTTCCTGGATAAATAACGGGATAAATTCATTGAGATGAATCGGCACCGGATGGGTTTCTTTATTTTTGACCATATTTAGCGTGTCCTGAATAATTCGGTCAATCCGGATCGCCTGTCGGCCAATCATTTGCTGGAGTAGCTGTTGCTGTTCAGTTTCTGAATCCAGATATAAATCATTGGCCTGCACAATGGCCGCCAAGGGATTGCGAATTTCATGAGCAATACTGGCTGATAGCTGACCCAGAGCAGCAAGTTTGAGTTGCTGCACCTGCTGATTTAATTTTTTGGCATCCTGTAACACCAGTAGCATTAGAGTCTGATGCGGCACAATCAGCTTTTGTACCTGCACATGAATATTATAGCGACTTTGCTGGGATTCAAACTGAAAGCGCTCACCATTTTCCAGGGTTTCAAAATGGATCAGTTCAAATAAATCTGGCTGTGACTGAGATAAGGTGAATTTCTCATGACCGTATTTGGACTCAATTCCCAAAAGATTACAGGCAGCGGGATTACTGAGTACCACATGGTAGTTTTCATCCAGTACCAGATAACCGGTTTCAATCTGTTCCAGAATATAGCGGTTAATATTCTGTAAGCGATGCAGTTCCAGCGATTGAGAAAAATTCAAATTTTCCAGAATCTGAAAACGGCGCACGGCAATTTGTCCAGTGCCATAAACCACAAAAAACAAAAAGGCCAGCAGGGCGCTATTACTGATATTGCTGAGTGAAGAAAACGCAAAAGTACTGCCGATAAAATGCTGATAAATAACACTAATGACTGCAATGAGGGTGACGACCAAGGCCTTTTTTGTATCTAATAATAAAGATGCAGAAAAGATAGTAATCACAAACAGCAGCCCAATTTGCAGATTAGGACCGTCGCTCGCCAAAGTCAGCAAACTTAAAACGCAGACATCGCTAAAGAAAATCATAATCAGCTGCGGCTAGATCAGTCGTCTGATCCATTTCAGCGCAAACAGCTGTACGGTATTGATCGCAACCCCGATTCCCAGTGCATAATAATACAGCTGCGGGTATTGATAATCGGTGGTGAGTTCGGGGTAGGTCAGCAGAAAAATCAGCAGTAGGCCGGTGCTGATCAGCAAGCGATAAGCGCTATACCAGATACCGAGATGATATTGATTGAGCGCAGAATAACTGGATTTTTGTGCCATATGCACCGGAACTCGTTAAAAGCTAAGGTTTAATGAGTCCATAGCGCATGGCCAGATGAGTCAGTTTAACATCGCTATCGATATTCAGTTTTTCAAAAATACGGTAACGATAAGTATTCACGGTTTTAACACTCACAAAGAGCTTGTCGGCAATTTCCTGGGCGCTGATACAATTCACGACCATCATCGCGACTTGCATTTCACGTTCTGACAATGCATCAAAAGGCGATTGTTGTGTATCAGAAAGGTAAGAGCTTGCTAACTGTTCCGCAATGTCTGCACTGAAATATTTGCCGCCTTGCATGACTTTGTTAATCGCACGGACCATTTCCGAAATCGGGGCCCCTTTGGTGATATAACCTTTGGCACCGGCTTTCAATAACAGGGATGGATAAGGCTCTTCTGCTAAACCGCTAACCGCCAAAACTTTGGTTTCCGGCGCACTCTGAAGTAGACGGCGCGTGGTTTCTACGCCACCAATGCCCGGCATATTCACATCTAACAAAACTACATCAGGATGATGTTGACGAACTAGAGAGATCGCTTCTTCACCAGATTCAGCTTGTCCAATTACCTGAACCTCCGCATGGTCTTCTAGCATTCTGCAAATTCCAGTACGAACTAATTCATGGTCGTCCACAACTAAAACTGTGATCACCTACGCTCTCCCTCTGTTAAAAAAATCATTTTTTTGTTACATAAAGCAAAATAAGCTTGCAATGAAAGTACAAAATTAGCAATCCTATTCGCAAGATTAAATCTGAAACTTATCACACAGTGTCAAGAACAAAAAATGTTCGGCATTGTGTTTAAATGTAAGGCATATTAGAGGTAATACGCAAATCAATCTTACCTCTGTTAGTTGAGTGAAGGAATAGTGAAGAAAATAAACAAGTCTTTAAGGCATCTACTCGGCCTGTCCGTGTTAATCAGCATGAGCACGACAAGTTTTGCTGAAATCATTATGAATTCTGGCACGGCAGAGGGCGGTTCCAGCATTAGTTGGTCTTCTGAAGAAGTTAACCAGTTAATGAGCGATGATTTTAATGCCTCTGCCAATGAGCCGTCGCCACCCGGTTCAGCCACAGTGACTACCACTTTGCGTCAGGCCGGCACAGCAGCGCCAACAACAGCCAAACCTGCTTATACTGCGCCACAGATTATTGATACGAATCATTTTAGTAATCAACCTTCTGTCAATGCACGGGCTGCACTGGTCATGGATGCACAAACCGGTGAAGTGCTGTTTAGCAAAAATACCAATACTGCCTATCCGATTGCATCGATTACTAAGCTGATGACAGCGGTGGTGATTTCTGATGCACGTCTGAATATGTCGGAAAAAATCACCCTGCAACAGGCTGATTTTTCCTGTTCAGGTTGTAAAAGCTCAAGCTCGACGCTAAGAGCAGGAGACAGCATGAACCGTGCTGAAGCTTTATTATTTGCTCTGATGAAGTCCGAGAACCCGGCTGCTGCCGCTTTGGCACGAACCTATCCGGGTGGTCGATCAGCATTTATTGCCAAAATGAATGCCAAAGCCAAAGAGCTGGGTATGAATTCTACCCACTTCATGGAGTCGACAGGTTTGCATCCGGGCAACGTGGCATCAGCTCGTGACTTAGGGATTTTGGTGAATACTGCCTCTCAATACGGCCTGATTCGTCAGTTCTCGACCACGCCAAGCTATGACTTTAACTTGGGTTATCGTGTATTGAAATCTAATAATACCAATGCCTTGGTACGTAATGGCGGCTGGAATATCAATATTTCTAAAACCGGTTTTATTAATGAAGCAGGGCGCTGTGTGGTGATGCACACGACTCTGAATAACCGTCCGGTGGCGGTGGTACTTTTAGGCGCAAACAGCTCACAGGCGCGTACCAATGATGCGACCCGTTTAATGAGTTGGGTCAGCCAGCAACCTAAACGAATCTAATTGATTGGTTCATAAAAAAACCCTGCAAGTGCAGGGTTTTTTTAATTCTGGCCGAAATTACATATTCGACAGAATAGAGTCTTTAACTTGACTCATAGTTGCATCAATCGACAACATCACGGCATCAGCACATTGCTTGATAGCAGTGTCTGGATCTTTCAGACCGTTACCCGTTACGGTACATACGATCACTGAACCTTCAGCAATTTTACCCGCTTTAATATCACGGATCGCACCGCCGACAGACGCAGCAGACGCAGGCTCTACGAATACACCTTCATACATAGAAAGCAGACGTTGAGCTTCAAGAATTTCCGCATCAGTCAGTTCATCAAACCAGCCGTTTGAATCACGAACAACCGCTTTAGCATGATTGAAGCTTTGCGGATTGCCGATACGAATCGCAGTTGCAACAGTTTCCGGGTTTTCTACTGGACCGCCACGAAGGAACGGTGCAGCACCAGAGGCTTGGTAACCTGCCATGATTGGCAAACCTGCCGGTTTAGGACCAGTGAAAGCATCAGTTTCAGCATCGTAAACGACTTGCTCAAATTCTTCTTTCGACTGGTTAGCCACCGCTTCGGTATAACCCATCCAGTGCGCAGTGATGTTACCCGCGTTACCGACTGGCAGGCAGTGATAATCCGGTGCACGACCTAAAGCTTCAACGATTTCATAAGCAATGGTTTTTTGACCTTGCAGGCGGTATGGGTTGATTGAGTTTACAATCGTTACCGGTGCTTGATCGGCAACTTCTTTAACCAGACGCATACCGTCATCGAAGTTACCGCGAATTTGCATGGTGATCGCACCATACATCATCGCTTGAGCCATTTTACCCATGGCAATTTTGCCTTCAGGGATGAGCACGAATGCTTTGATGCCAGCACGCGCAGCATATGCCGCCGCCGCCGCAGAGGTGTTACCAGTAGATGCGCAGATGATGGCTTTAGAGCCTTCTTCAACGGCTTTGGTCACCGCCATAGTCATACCGCGGTCTTTAAATGAACCAGTCGGGTTTAAGCCCTCGTACTTCACATAAATTTCAACATCTTTACCAATAATGCGTGGAATATTCTCAAGCTTGATCAGTGGAGTATTACCTTCACCCAAAGAGATCGCACGAGTAGTTGCAGACACTGGTAAACGGTCGCGATAGCGGTCAACTAAACCAGTATAACGATTGGCATTCGACATGATGATGTTCCAATTGTGTGTAGAGCTTGGCAAGGGGAATCCTCCCCTCAACCCGATTAATTATCAAGCGATTCTAAACGAATTCGTACAATTTCGCCATGAATGACGGGTAATGCTTGAATTTGTGAAAGCGCTGCATCCATTTTTGATTCCTTGACTGGATCAGTCAGAATCACGATAGGAATAAGGTCTTTGGATAAACGCGGTTGCTGCATGATCGCATCAATACTAATGCCGGCACGGCTTAAAATCGTGGTGACATCGGCAAGCACGCCCATCTGATCTTCGGCATTAATACGGATGTAATAGCCGGTAGTCATTTGTTCACGACTCAAGATCGGTAAATCACTGAGCGCTTCGAAAGCCAGTTGTGGAATGGTGCCTGCACCGTCTTCTGTGTAAATGATGTCGCGGACAATATCGACGACATCGGCAACCACCGCAGAAGCTGTTGGTCCAGCACCCGCGCCAGCACCATAGTACAGTGTTGGGCCAACCGCATTGGCTTGTACCAGAACCGCATTTTTCACACCATTGACATTGGCAATTAGCTGGTCATCTGGAATCAGGGTCGGGTGTACACGGAGTTCAATCCCGGCATCAGTACGGCGTGCAATGCCCAGATGTTTAATCCGGAAACCGAGGTCTTCGGCATATTTCACATCTTGTGCCGTGACTTTGCCAATGCCTTCAGTAAAGACTTTGTCAAACTGAAGTGGAATACCAAAGGCACATGAGGCCAGAATCGTCAGCTTGTGTGCTGCGTCAATGCCTTCCACGTCAAAGGTCGGATCGGCTTCGGCATAACCCAGTTCTTGCGCTTCTTTCAGCACATCTTCAAAAGCGCGGCCTTTTTCACGCATTTCACTAAGAATGAAGTTACCTGTGCCGTTAATAATACCGGCCAGCCATTCAATCTTGTTGGCTGCCAAACCTTCACGGATCACTTTAATAATTGGAATGCCACCAGCCACTGCGGCTTCATAGGCAATTTGCACGGCATTGTCTTCAGCCGCTTTAAACAGTTCATTACCGTGTTCAGCCAAGAGTGCTTTGTTGGCGGTTACAATATGTTTGCCATGTTTCATGGCTTCCATGATGACTTCATAGGCAGGATGAATTCCGCCCATGACTTCAACCACCACGTCTACATCAGGTTGACGCACGATGTCCATCAAATCAGCACTTTGTTTGACCGATTCTGGCAGATCCAGATCAGGACGTGGACGACGGGTGCCTACATGGGTAATTTCAATTTCACGACCGGTGCGACGTTTGATCTCAGCAGCATTTTCTTTTAATAGTTTCAAGGCACCACCACCTACAGTACCAAGACCGAGGATTGCCAGACGAACTGGTTTCACGTCACACTCCAAATTAAACAGTTTTTTACAAGAACCTAGATCATAGCTAAAAAAACCGCCTGACTCTAGGGTCATTTTCAGAATATCTTTATCTATAAATTAAAGTTAAATAACGTATTAAAATGAGTTATTTAAGCCGATTCAATAATTCCGATGTAGACAGGTAACCACCCAGATAAGTACCTGCTGAATTATAAATGGCAGGGGTACCATTCACGCCCATCTTCAGACCCATTTGATATTGATCTTGAACAGGATTTTCACACTTCTCTGCACTAATCTGTGCGCCTGAAATCGCCTGGTCAAAGGCACTACGGCGGTCAGCACTGCACCAGATCGCTTCCATGGCCGGCATATGCTGTTCACCACGCGGCCAGGCGATATAACGCACTTCAATGCCTTTGGCATTCATCTCATCCATTTGCTCATGGAATTTATGGCAATACGGACAGCTGACATCGGTAAACACATAGACCACATGCTTGGCTTTGCCTTTGGCTGGATAGACCAGCAAGTCTGCTGGCTTGAGTTCAGCAAAGAGTTTATTGTTGATGCCTGCCTGCAGGTTTTCGCTGACATTGTGTAGCTGTTTGTCACCGAGACGGATCACATCGCCCTGAATCAGGTATTTACCGTCACTGGTGACATAGACCGCAGACATGCCTTCCAGACTCACCCAGTACAGGTTTGGCACTTCAGTGGCTTTAATGTCGGTAATTTTGGCACTGATGCCAGCAGTTTTGAAATGCTTTTCCAGCGTAGAAGCCAGACGCTGTTCTGCATTGCGTTCTGTCAGGGTAGAGGCTTCGCCCGTCGCCGGTGCGCTCGCAGTCAACTCTTGCTTTTTATCGTTGTTAGTGGAATTGGAACACGCAGTCAGACCCAAACCAGCAGCAAGTATGCAAGCCATAAAAATTTTTGAGCGGGCAAATGTCATAAAAAACCCTTTTCTTCTTGGATTAAAAACAGAGCATTAGCATAACAAAAAAAAATACCCACACGTCAAACTTCTCAGTTTATTCCATCCGGATATGTTTTAAGCTCGTGGATGATGGGTCGCGTGTAGCTGTTGCATCCGTACTTGTGCTACATGGGTATAAATTTGGGTGGTAGACAGATCACTATGCCCGAGCAGCATCTGTACCACGCGTAAGTCTGCGCCATGATTGAGTAAATGCGTCGCAAAGGCATGGCGCAAGGTATGCGGTGACAGTTCGGACTGGATTCCGGCCTGCAGCGCATAACGCTTAATGGCATACCAGAAATTCTGCCGGCTCATGATACCGCCATGCTGGGTCAAAAACAGATAATCGGTCGAAGTCCTATACAGTTGCGGACGGGCTTCATTCAGATATTTTCCCACCCATTCACAGGCCATTTTTCCCATCGGAACCAGGCGTTCTTTATTACCTTTACCCACAATACGTAAATAGCCCTGTTTTAAGTTGATCAGTTCCAGCCGCAAGTTAATCAGTTCGGTCACCCGGAGTCCGCAGGCATACAGCACTTCAAACATGGCGCGATCGCGCAGCCCTAATGCCGTGTTGATATCCGGAGCATGAATCAGGGCTTCGACATCAGCTTCGGAGAGATCTTTGGGTAAGGCCCGGCCCAGTTTCGGGGTTTTATGTGCAGCCACCGGATTGTCACTACGAAGTTTCTGCTCACGCAGAAATTTATAAAATGAGCGCAAGGCAGATAGGCAGCGGGCAATCGAACGTGGACTTTTTTGCTGTTTGGTCAGCGCAATCAGTACATCAGAAATATCATCATGACTCAATTCCGGCAGAGGCTTGCTCAGGCATTCTGCACATTGCACCAGATCGGACAAATAGGCATTTCGAGTATGCGGGCTGACCGTTTGTGCAATCAGATAATCACGAAAACCCTGCAAATAACTGAACGCATCAGGAATTTGGACAGGGGCAGGAATACGGGGTTTTTTATTCAGCATAGGGTGAAAGGATCTGATCTGAAAAAGCGATAATCGGGATTGGTATTCTCCACTGTAGTTTAATTTTATGACAGTGTCGATGTGGTATAAGGCTAAATCGAAATGTAATTAATCTTATTTGTTAATTATTCTCATTTGTTTGTATACTGTACAAAATAGTTTAGGAATTTCACGGTGCGTTTGTCTGATTTAAAAGCAAAACAAATTGCCATCATTCGAAAAGTGAGTCGAACAGCTGATGGTGAAAGTGCTCTACACGATGTCGTTGCGAGTCGTTTGGAAACTTTAGGCTTTGTACCAGGTACAAAGGTACAAGTCATTACTAAAGGTATTTTTGGTGGAGATCCCATTTTGATTCAAGTTGGATTCACACGTTTTGCTTTGCGTAAATCAGAAGCAGCCAAAATTGAAATCGAACAGGCGGTGTCGGCATGAGTGATACATTACGTATTGCCCTTGTCGGTAACCCTAACTGCGGTAAAACTTCATTATTCAACCACTTAACTGGAACACGCCAAAAAGTCGGTAACTATGCGGGTGTCACGGTTGAACGTAAAGTCGGTACGTTTCAGCTTGCCTCAGGCAAAGCGGTACGGGTACTGGATTTGCCGGGAACTTATAGTCTGGATGCGACCAGTCCGGATGAAGAGATTACCCGCAACGTCGTACAAGGTAAAATTGCGGAAGAGCAGGAGCAGGATGCATTTTTGTGTGTGGTAGATGCCACCAATCTGAAACTGCATTTGGGTCTGGTGCTGGAAATGATTCAGCTGGGTCGTCCGGTGCTGGTTGTGCTGAACATGATGGATGAAGCACGCCGTCGTGGCATGCAGATCAATACTCAGAAGCTGTCTGAGCGACTGGGCGTACCTGTGGTAGAAACGGTGGCTGTGCGCAATTCAGGGATTGAAAACCTGAAAAATGCGTTGGATCAAGGCAAGTATTCTGTACCACAGACTGAGCTCAGCGGCTTGAAAGGTGACAGTCACCAGCGCGTGGAAAACATTCTGAATGACGTGGTCAATTTCGTCGATCAGGAAGATAAACGTACCGATTTCCTCGACAAGATTTTTCTGCATCCGGTACTGGGCTTAATTAGTCTGGCCGTGATGATGTTCGTGATTTTCCAGGCGGTATTTGCCTGGGCTGCGCCGTTTATGGATGGGATTGAATCCTTCTTCGGCTGGTTGGGTGAGTTCCTCGGCGAATATATTTCTCATCCCTTGCTGAATAGTCTGGTGGTAGATGGGATTATTGCCGGTGCAGGCGGAGTAGTCGTATTCCTGCCACAAATTCTGATTTTGTTCTTCTTTATTCTGGTACTGGAAGAATCGGGTTATTTACCGCGTGCAGCATTCTTGCTCGATAAACTGATGTTTAAAGCCGGTTTGTCAGGACGTGCCTTTATTCCGTTATTGTCCAGCTTTGCCTGTGCCATTCCCGGCATTATGGCATCGCGGACCATTAGTGATCCACGAGATCGTTTAACCACGATTTTTGTTGCACCTTTAATGACCTGTTCGGCGCGTTTGCCGGTTTATGCCTTGCTGATTGCGGCATTTGTACCCGCACAAACTGTCTGGGGCTTCCTGAATCTGCAAGGTCTGGTACTTTTCGGTCTGTATATGGCAGGCATCGTAAGTGCTTTGGTAGTGTCTTTTGTGTTGAAATTCTTCCACAAAGATAAATCACAGCACATGCTGCTGATGGAACTGCCAAGCTACCGTTTTCCGGACTTGAAGAACGTTTGGATCGGCTTATTGGATCGCGGCAAAATCTTCTTGAAACGTGTCGGCGGCATCATCTTCGCCTTATCGATTGTACTGTGGTTCCTGTGTACGTTCCCGCAGCCACCAGAAGGCGCAACCTTGCCGGCCATTGATTATTCATTGGCGGGGATGCTCGGTCATCTGATGCAACCGATCTTTGCACCACTCGGTTTTAACTGGCAGATCTGTATTGCCCTGATTCCAGCGATGGCAGCGCGTGAAGTGGTCGTTGCAGCACTGGGTACAGTCTATGCGATGTCGGCAGTTGATGAAGATGCGATGTCTGAAGGTCTAGCTGCGCTGATCAGCGGTGGAGGTGATCTGGGCTGGTCAGTGGCGACAGGTTTGTCTTTGCTGGTGTGGTTTATTTATGCACCACATTGTCTGGCGACTCTGGCAACGGTTAAACGTGAAACAGGTTCCTGGAAAACTGTCAGTATCATGACTATTTACCTGTTTGGTCTGGCATATTTCATGTCATTCCTGACTTATCAAATTGCTTCATATTATTTGGGCTAAATCTCAACTTGGCCTTGGCCAATTGAATTTGCTGCATTGTATATGTATGGGAGATTGAGATGATTGAAATTCTAATTGTGACAGCACTGGTGCTTTGGAGCATGCTGGTTGTCTTTAAAAAGGTGTTTCCGAACACCTCTAACTCAGTCTTCCAGAAGCTGTCTGATGCCTGTGCAGCCAAGGGCTGGCAGCGTCTGGCCAAATGGCTGCAACCGGGTATGGCGGCAGGCTGCGGTGGCAACTGTGCCTGTCCGGTTTCAGAAAAAGGTTCAGACGTAAAGCCGGCTCAACAAGCGGTGAAATGGAAATAATTTCCTTTTCTGGCTAAATTTCAAAAACCGTCATGATCATGACGGTTTTTTTACGCATGGACACAAAAAAAATGTGCAGAAAAGCCAATCAGAAAAGGCATTCAAAACAGCAAAGTGCTACCATTTCGTCAGTTTCAAAATAGACCAAAATATGGGGCGAAAATGTTAATACAACGTGGTGGGTTAAAAGTCGTTGCAGGACTCGGAATATCAGGTGTTGCAGCAGTCAATTTCTTGCATAGTCAGGGCTACCGCGTTGCAGTAACAGATTCTAGAGCTAACCCGCCAGGGCATGACCAGATTCCGGCTGAGGTTCAGACCAGTTTTGGTCAGTTTGATGCAGAGTTATTGCTGTCTGCAGAAGAAATCGTCATCAGCCCGGGGCTTGATCCTAAACTTCCTGAAATTCAGGCAGCGATTAACAAGGGTATTCCGGTGGTCAGTGAAATCCAGATTTTACGCCGTGCTACAGACAAGCCAATCGTAGCAATTACCGGTTCTAATGCCAAAAGTACCGTGACGACCTTGATTGGCTTGATGGCAGCGGATGCGGGTAAAAAAGTCGCTGTCGGTGGCAATCTGGGGCGTCCTGCGCTAGACCTCACCAAAGATGATCCTGAGCTGTATATACTCGAGCTGTCCAGTTTTCAGCTGGAAACCACCTCAAATCTGGCGGCTGAAGTCGCGGTGGTGTTGAACATGAGTGAAGATCATCTGGATCGTCATGGCGATATGATGGGTTATCACACGGCGAAACACCGGATTTTCCAGGGTGTAAAAAAAGTCGTCTATAACCGTGATGACTCTTTGACCCGTCCTCTGGTGCCAGACGTAACACCGATACAAAGCTTTGGTCTAAATGCACCGGATATGAACCAGTACGGTATTCTCAAGGATACGGATGGCAGCATCTGGCTGGCGCGTGGTCGTGAGCGTCTGCTGAAAAGTACCGAGATGTATATGCAGGGCACGCATAATGTTGCCAATGCCCTGGCTTGTCTGGCACTCGGTGAAGCGATTGGTTTGCCATTGGACAGCATGCTAAACACTTTAAAAACTTTCAAAGGTCTGGAACATCGCTGCGAATTTGTCAAAGCAGTGCAGGGCGTACGTTATTATAACGACTCCAAAGGCACCAACATCGGTGCAACCTTGGCGGCTCTCGATGGTCTAGGTATGGCGATTGAAGCCCAAGGTGGCAAAGTTGCGATTATTCTCGGTGGACAGGGCAAAGGACAGGACTTTAAGGCTTTGCGTGAATCATTGATTAAATATGCCAAGATTGCAGTGCTGATTGGTGAAGACCGTCCGATCATCGAAGCGGCGATTAGTGGCACGACTGAGCTGGTTCATGCAGAGAGTTTGCAGCAGGCCGTAGAAATCTGCCAAAAGCACACCCAGGCCCATGATGTCGTGTTATTGTCTCCTGCATGCGCAAGTTTTGATATGTTCTCGGGTTATCCTGAGCGTGGTCGCAAGTTTGTTGCGTATGTGAATGAACTCAATTAAGAATAACAAGGATTCGTGATATGGCTGGGTTTGCTCAGACTACGATCAATAAATTAAATCAATTTTATACGCAGTGGGTACCCAGAATACCTGCTGAAGTGAATCCACGGAATGTATTGATTTTCTGTGTGTTGGCTTTGCTCTGCATTGGTTCGATCATGGTGGCATCGGCCTCGATGCCCTATGCAGAACGTATGCATGAAAATCCGTTTCACTATATTAGCCGACATGGGATTTCGATTTTTGTCGCTGCCGTAGCAGCTTTTCTGGCTTATAAAATCCCCTTAAAAGTCTGGTTTAATAACACTTTCTTTTTGTGGATTATTACCATCGTACTTTTGGTGGCCGTGCTATTTGTCGGGACGGAAGTCAATGGTTCCAAACGCTGGATTCGGATCGCAGGCTTTACCTTACAGGCTTCGGAAGTCGCCAAAGTGATGATGGCAATTTTTACTGCAGACTACGTGGTGCGCCGTGCGGAAGAAGTACGGAATAATATCAAGGGTCTGGTCCGTTTAAGTGCCATCATGGGTGCTACCGTCGGTTTGATTATTCTCGAGCCTGACTTGGGTGCAACCGTGGTAATTACCTTAACCATGCTTGGCGTGTTCTTTCTGGCGGGTGCGCCGTGGATTCAGTTCGGTGTGGCTTTTATGACCTTGGTCGGCGCATTTGCTGCCGCGATTCTGTTGGAACCGTATCGTCTGCAACGTCTGCTGTCTTTTTCGAATCCTTGGGAAGATCCCTTAGGCACCGGTTATCAGCTCTCTAATGCCCTTATGGCCTTTGGCCGTGGGGAATGGGCAGGGGTAGGCTTGGGGCATAGTATCCAGAAAATGTCTTATTTGCCTGAGGCGCATACCGATTTCATGCTGGCAATTTTGGGTGAAGAATTTGGCTTTTTAGGTATTTCGACCATCCTGATCTTGTCCTTCACCATGCTGGTCTGCTGTATCCGTATTGGGCATCGTGCCTTGCAGCATCAATATCTACGTGCCGGCTATCTGGCTTATGGGATCAGTATCATTTTCCTGTTACAGATTCTGGTGAATGCCGGCATGAATATGGGTATGTTGCCGACCAAGGGTTTGACTCTGCCATTTATTAGTTATGGCGGTTCATCCCTGATTATCTGTGCAGTCATGATTAGTCTGATTCTGAAAATTGATTCAACCACACGCCAAGTCAATCCAAGCCGCGAAGAATCAAGCTTCTAGATTCGAGTTTCGTCCTGGCTCTGGCTGAGCATGGTCAAGTACCGTGCTCGGCATTGTGGTTCCACAATTAGAACAGGTCACAAAAGCAGTTTTAGGCTTGGAAAGTGGAATCAAAGGTATAAAAAACAAAGAAAAATAATTACGCTGTTGTTTCAGCTCATAGCCCGAACGGGTACGGCAGACCGGACACAGAAACTGGCTTTTCTCAATGGTTTTAGTTTTAGGGCCGACGCCAAAAATAAAAAACATACTCTTCTTCCTATCTATTTTTCATTGTAGAAGTCTAGCTTAAGTGAAAAGCTGTTTTTATAAATAGTGACCTTGTAGCTCAGTTGTATGTGGAATCCGGTCGATATCCCATTGCGCCACTGCCTGTTGCAGCATCCGTTGCGGAGCATCTAAAGCAACTTCAGCCTGATGCAAAGCCTGAAGTGCCTGTTTTAATAATTGTGGCGCCTGAATTAAATCCAGTGCTTGGGCCAGATTTTGTTTCGACAGTTTTTGTCCCTGATCATTCATTGCCAGCGGCAGATGCATATAGCTCAGCTGCGGATAACCGAGTAACTGTCCCAAATAGATTTGTCGTTCGGTATTATCTAAAAGATCAGCCCCACGTACCACATGCGTCATACCTTGCAGATAATCATCGACCACTACAGCCAGCTGGTAATTAATAATGCCATCACGACGTTTTAAGACAAAGTCTCCCAGATCTTTCTTCAATTCTGAACAGTGCCGACCTTGCAGCCGGTCTTCAAAACAGATTTCAACATCTTCAACTTTTAGGCGAATGGCTTGATGCTCAAAAGCCAGACCCAAGTCGCGGCAGTTATCCTGATAGATATGATTGGAACCGAGCATTTTACGGGTGCATTGGCAGGCATAGACCAGACCTTGCTGACGCAATTGCTGGATGACGTCTTCGTAAATATCTAAACGGTCTTTCTGAAAAATGATTTCGGCATCAGGTTCAAGCTGAAAGGCATCTAGGGCACGCAAAATATGCTCTTCGCTGCCGGGATAAATACGAGGAATATCGGTGTCTTCAACCCGAACCAGCCATGTGCCTTGATTGGCTTTGGCGTCGCAGTAACTGGCAACTGCGGTAATGAGGGAGCCAAAATGCAAAGGGCCGGTTGGCGATGGCGCGAACCGGCCCACGTAATTCACTTCAGCTTTCCCTCCCTTTATTAAAGGGAGGGGCAGGGAGGGATTACTTAACGACATACTTAACCGTTATTTTGCTTCTCTTTGATCTCTGCAAGGGTTTTGCAGTCAATACATAAAGTAGCCGTTGGACGTGCTTCTAAACGACGCAAGCCAATCTCGATACCACAAGTTTCACAGAAACCATAGTCATCATTCTGGATTGCTTCGATCGACTGTTCGATTTTACGAATCAGTTTACGTTCACGGTCACGGGTACGTAACTCAATCGCAAACTCTTCTTCCTGAGTCGCACGGTCATTCACATCTGGAAGAGCAGTATTTTCGTCTTGCATCGTATTCAGGGTACGATCCACTTCTGACATCAACTCAGCTTTCCAAGCCAGCAAGATTTGGCGGAAATGCTGAAGCTGACCTTCAGACATGTATTCTTCATTTTTTTTAGGTTGATAAGGTTCAATACCAAATAAGCTAGCAGTAGAACCACCGTCAGTCGTTTTAGGCTTAGATTTGCGTACGCGCTTTGCAGCTTTCTCTTCTACAACATCAGTTTGATTGTCTAAGACTTGATTTTGGTTGTCATTCGCCATTTAGGGCATTCCTCATCTATGCGTATGATTGCTACGCAAAAAATATGGTGATATGCAGTTTTTTATCCACCCTTTAGAAAGATTATCCTCCTATGGGGGCCGTCATCATATAGACTTTTTATGCTTATTGATAGTCTTTGATGTCTGGACTATGCATATCACATTTCCTTTGGTTGCAATAAAGTAATGCAAAAAAACAAATTGAAAAGTTAATAACCTGAAATTTCGGTATTAATATTTTGCTGGCTCAATGCCACCCGTTCAATATAGGTATCAAACTCACCATTTTGTTGCAAATGTAATACACGATAACCTGGTGCCGCCTGATCTAGCGCGAAATCTTCACTTTTAGGTTTAAACTGCACACTGGTCGATGGCGTGGATAAAAAGTAGATGCCATGCCATTCGTTGCAGGAATCCTGATGCACATGACCAAACAGAACCAGCTTGATATTATGATGCCGAGCCAGTACATCTTTTAAATCTTCAGCATTTTTCAGCCGGTGCTGATCAATCCAGTACGATTTCATCGCAAAAGGATGATGATGGCAAGTGACAATGACATGCTGATGTTTAAATTCAAGCAATAATTGGTCCAATTGATCGAGTTGAGCTTGTTCCACCCAGCCATCGATCTTGCCTTGAACGGCACTATTTAACAGGATCATGGTCCAGGTGCCAAAATGAATGGCATGTACCTGATTCGCATGCTGGTGAAAAGGGAACACCCGAGAATCGTCATGGTTACCTGGAATCTGATAATACGGCACGTTTAAAGACTGGACAAATGCTAAATAGCGTTGATAAGTCTGCTCGACCGGCACCTGTGCCAGATCACCGGTATGAATCAGTGCGTCTATTTGGGGAAAGCGCTGTTGGATCTGCTGCATCACCTCGTGAAAACTCTGCTCGGGATTCATCCGGGCAAATTCCAGCTCTTCCCGATCCATCAAATGGGTATCAGAAATCTGGATAATGGTCCAATCTGGCTGTGTGTTTATGCTTGACTGCTGAAAACTCATGTCTTTCCCCTTAGACATATTCCTGCAGTATGAATATGTTGTTGCAACCATTGCAAGGCCATAATGACAGGTGCATTTCTTAAGCGACCATTCGTGAGCAAGGACGGAATATCAGCATAATCCAGAATATGCAGCTGGATATTTTCACCTTCATCCGGCATGCCAAAAATACCGCCCTGTTCAGGCAATTCGGTCTGCGCCACATATAAATGAAATAATTCGGAACATGCCCCGGCGGACGGATAGAAGCTGAAAATGTGCTGCAGCTCATCCAGGGTACAGCCTGATTCTTCGAGTGCTTCGCGACGGATGCATGTTTCAGGCGCTTCATCGCCATCCAGAACGCCAGCAATTACTTCGAGTTGCCAAGGAGAGTCGATATCATCCAGTCCGCCAATCCGGAACTGTTCGATCAGGCCGAATTTCTGCTGTTGATGATTGTACATCAGCACACCCGCTGCTTCTGGCCGATGAATCAGCTCACGTTGCAAAATAGGGGTTGAGCTTTCCTGATTAAATAAACGGTGTTTCAGGCTGACTTTTTCTACCTGAATAAATCCCTGGTACAAGAACTCACGTGCCTCTACGCTAAAGTCTTTTTTATTATAAGAGGCCTGTTTAATAATATTCATATGCTCAGATAGAATGAATTGATTTATTTTCATCCTATCTGAGTTTTTTTTGAAGACAACTGTTTTTTTTACAGTTTTATAGTTTGTGGTATAAATTTTGACCAGAGTTGTGGAAGCTGGCTTTCATCTGATTCATGCCGGCTTCAATTTCGGCCTGAGAGCTTGCCGGCTGATCAGGATTGGCCTGTTGACTGGCATAATCACGAACATTCTGGCTAATCTTCATTGAACAGAACTTTGGTCCGCACATGGAACAAAAGTGCGCGGATTTATGCGCGGCTTTCGGCATGGTTTCATCATGCATGCTGCGCGCCGTGTCCGGATCCAGACTCAAGTTAAACTGGTCTTCCCAGCGGAACTCAAAACGCGCCTTGGACAGGGCATTATCCCGGGCTTGCGCACCCGGATGACCTTTGGCCAGATCGGCTGCATGTGCGGCAATCTTGTAGGTAATAATGCCGTCTTTGACATCCTTTTTATTGGGTAAACCGAGATGCTCTTTCGGCGTCACATAACACAGCATTGCGGTGCCGTACCAGCCAATCATCGCGGCTCCTATTGCCGAAGTAATATGGTCATAACCCGGTGCGATATCGGTGGTGAGTGGCCCCAAGGTATAAAAGGGTGCTTCTTTACAGACTTCCAGTTGCAGATCCATATTTTCCTTGATCATATGCATCGGGACATGGCCCGGGCCTTCAATCATCACCTGAACATCATGCTCCCAGGCACGGTGGGTCAGTTCGCCCAAAGTTCGAAGTTCGGCAAATTGCGCTTCGTCATTGGCATCCTGCACACAGCCCGGACGTAGGCCATCGCCGAGACTAAACGATACGTCATAAGCTTTCATGATTTCGCAGATTTCATCGAAATGGGTATACAGGAAGTTTTCCTGATGATGTGCCAGACACCACTGCGCCATGATCGAACCGCCACGCGATACGATACCGGTCAAACGGTTGGCAGTCAGCGGTACATATCTTAAAAGCACGCCGGCATGAATGGTGAAATAGTCCACACCTTGTTCAGCCTGTTCAATCAGGGTGTCTTTAAAGATCTCCCAGGTCAGGTCTTCGGCCACACCATTGACTTTTTCCAGTGCCTGATAGATCGGTACGGTTCCAATTGGTACAGGAGAGTTGCGGATAATCCATTCACGGGTTTCATGAATATTCTGGCCGGTCGAGAGGTCCATAATCGTATCTGCGCCCCAACGTGTCGCCCAGGTCATTTTCGAGACTTCTTCTTCGATACTTGAACCGAGTGCAGAATTACCAATATTGGCATTGATTTTGACCAGAAAATTACGCCCGATGATCATCGGTTCCAGTTCCGGATGATTGATATTGGCCGGAATAATCGCGCGGCCGGCGGCGACTTCCTGACGCACAAATTCTGGCGTAATTTCAGTCAGGTTTTTTGCACCAAAATTCTGGCCCGGATGCTGGCGCATATCGACACCATCGAGTTGACGCAGATTTTCACGAATGGCGATGTATTCCATTTCCGGAGTGATGATGCCTTGCTTGGCATAATGCATCTGGGTGATGTTGCGGCCGCATTTGGCTTTGCGAGGTTTCTGGATATGGGCGAAACGGATTGCGGCGGTACGGATATCGCGTAAACGCTGGCGGCCAAATTCAGAACTGAGCTGATCCAGAATTTCGCTATCGTTGCGCTGTTCAATCCAGCTTTCACGAACATTCGGCAGACCTTTGTTCAGGTCAATCGTCACGTTGGGGTCGGTATACACACCCGAAGTGTCATAGACCATCAAAGGTGGATTATGTTCGCCGCCCAGACTGGTCGGGGTTTCACTTAAGGAAATTTCCCGCATGGGTACCTGAATATCAGGACGGGAACCTTGCAGATAGACTTTACGTGAAGCGGGTAGAATTCGCGTTAAATCGCGTGCTTCCTGTTCATGAGCGGAGAGAGAAGTTTCAGAAGAAAGATTCGTTAACTGGTTCATGGCTATGATCCTTATGAATGACATCAACGAATCAAGCACGACCAAAAACGTAGGCAGATTTATCCTGAACAGATAAAGCAAGGGCTGGGTTTTTAGCTGGCTTGATTCCTACGCAGGTATTAACCTGATCAGGTTCAACGGTACTCATGCTCAATTCCTGATAACGATAAAAGGAATCACATGATCTCAGCGAGGCATTACTCGCGCTCCGTCAAGCGAGGCTAAAGCTTAGCTCAGTTTAGGCAGAATAAACAGGTCTAAATCGCTCAACTTTAAACGAGGATTGATTTAGACATGGCGATATTGATTGAAGGTGAAACTGATCCCAACTAGATACAGATGGCATCGGTAAAGCAGTCTTTATCATATTTTTGTGAGGGCGGGCTGATCTGGGCATAGTACAGAATCTGTTCTGCTTCCGAGCGGTTTCTATAATCGGCAGGCAAGACTTGTTGGCGCTGTTCCGGAGTCATGTCCAGAAATTCCAGAAACAGGCGTGCCTGTGTGGACAGCGTTGATTTCTGGCCGTTTGATAGTCCAATAATAGTTTCCAGATGACTGGTATCCACAGCATAACGATCGCGATAATCTTCCGACACCGGGGATTGCTCGGTACCTCTAAACAGGAAATAGGTATATTGCTTCAGCAGATATTCAGCATCGCGTTTATAACTGCTATTCGGATAAGTCTTGAGATAGTCTTCCCAAAGCAGACTGCGGGCTGCAATATCAGCGGCTTCAATCTGCAGGCGTTTTTCCACCAGCACCGGTTCCATATTCTGTTCCGCCAGATTTTCAATAAAGGCTTTTTCAGCGGCCGGTAAATAAGGGGCAAAAATACGCGCCAGATATTCCGGACTGCGGCGATAATGTAAAGTGCCATCCCCCAGATCCAGCAGTTCTACATAAGCCTGCCCCTTGTGTTTTAACAGATACTGGTCACGTGAGGTGAGCTGTTGAAAATGCGCATGCTGAATGGTCGGATGCTGGGCCATTTCCAGTGCATACTGCTCAAAGGCGCGTTGCTGGAACTCGGTGCGATCCACCTTTAAAAAGCGCTGATACATTTCGGTAGAGCGCTGCATCAGGTGCTTCTGCTCCGCCAAGTCCATCAACGGCAGGCATACTTTAAGATCCTGATTAATCTGCTCCAGCGCAAACGTCGTGCGCTGGTCATTAATCTGGGACATATTTTTTTCAATATTCTGGCACATGAGGCTAAAGTCATTGACTGGACTTTGCGTTTGCTTTGCCTCAGTCTGTTCGACCTGGATCTGTGGATCTGAGGGCTGTTGGCAGCCCCCAAGAAGCAGCACGCTACCAGCAATCAAACAGGCTTTGAATATCGACGGGAATGGCATTAACACTATGCTTCAGGACTCTGTATATAGGTGAATTCAGAAAATAACGGCCTTACTGGGAGATATTGTATAGATCAAACTAAAATACTATGTTTAGTATTGTGAATTGCTTTGTTACATTGCCGGTATGGGAGCCAGAAAATTGAATTAATGATGGATAAAAACTGATCTTTATATTAAAAAATTAATAAAAATCATACGTAAAAATTCAAGAGATCTCTTTAGTATGGCTTAGCTTAAAGCGCCAGAATTTTTTGATCTGAATGGCTGTTAGGGATTAACACTATAAAATGAAATTAAAACTCAGTGTCATGGCCGGTTTATTGCTATTAATTAGTCCGGCGATTTTTGCCCTGGATTTACAAGAAGCGTATGCACGCGCCCAGCAAAATGATCCAAATTGGCAGGCGAATGTGTTGCAGTACCAATCTGATCAGCTCAATCTGGGGATTGCCAGCGGAAATTTGCTGCCGACCGTGACTTTATCTGGAAATGTGACCCGTAAAAACCAGTCCGTCAACAACTCAGAGTCTGAAGGTTTGCCTGCTGAATTTGGTGAGTTGCAAAGTTCCAGTACAACCAGCCGTCAGGTGGCCTTAACCGCACGCCAACCTTTATTTCGCTGGGATGCCTGGCAAGGTTATAAGCAGGTCAAGACCTCGGTCGAACTCAGTGAAGTCAATCTGCGTCTGCAAAAACAGCAGCATATTTTACAGGTGGCCGAAGCCTATTTTAATGTCTTGCGGCAGCAGTCTTTGACTACGGCTTATTTGCAGGAAGAGCAGGCACTGTCTGAGCAGTTACGGATGATGAATGCTAAGCTCAAAGAAGGTCTGGTAGCGCGCAGTGAGGTCAGTGAAGCCAATGCCCAGTATCAAAGTGCCCAAGCCAACCGGATTTCGACTCAAGTTCAGCTGGTACTGGCCCAAGAACAGCTGGCACAGTTAATCGGTCCTTATCAGGAAAATCTGGCGGTATTACGCAACGATTTTCAGTTTCAGAAACCGGTTCCAAGTGATATGCAGTCCTGGACTGAATTAGCACAAAGCCAGAATCTGAATATTCTGCAAGCGCGTCTGCAAAAGCGCTATTCTGAAGATGCCAAACGGGTCGAGCAGGCTGCGCTCTATCCGCAGGTCGAAGCGGTCGGAACCTATGGCTATTTAAAACAAAGTCCAGCCACGATCATGTCCAGCAATGGAGATTTCGACCAGATTGGGGTGGAAGTGAACTGGAATGTATTTAGCGGCGGACGCACACAAAAAAGTATCCGTCAGGCCGGTGTCAATGTGCAAAAAAGTGAAGCGCAACTGGATGCAGCCATCCGTAAAGCCAATACCGATGTGAAACAGTCCTTTATGCAGGTAGAAACCGATCAGGCCAAACTGAATGCACGTAAAGCCGCGATGGACTCTTCGGAAATTGTCTCACAAGCGTCCAGAGCCCAATATCAGGAAGGCTTAAAAACCATGGTCGATGTGTTGCTGGCACAGCGTAATGCCTTTTCTGCCAAGACCGATTATTTGAATGCCAAATATGATTATCTGTTGCATGTGCTGCAATTGCAGGCCTCGGTCGGGCAGTTAACCGAAAAGGAACTGGCAGAGCTGAATGCCTGGCTGATTGAATATGATTCGCCTCAGCCTCTATGAGGCTACTATTGTCATCAAACTTTCATCATAGATATGCTTTAATATGATTTATTATTGATCATTGTCCTCTATCGTTCAGGAGTAGCTTTCCTTGTGTCCAAATAATCCTGTATTAAGCCATCACATTTCTTCGCAATTTAATGAAGAACTGCAGGACGTAAATACCAAATTCATGACGATGGGCGGACTGGTAGAACAGCAGGTAGCTAATGCCATTCATGCCCTATTGGACACAGATGTCTCAATGGCAGTAGATGTGCAGTTTCAAGATAATGTCGTCAATCAGATGGAACGAGATATTGATGAAGCGCTGACCCTGATTCTGGCGCGCCGTCATCCTGCCGCGATTGATTTACGTATGGTGCTTGCCATGTCCAAGGCCAATACCGATCTGGAACGGATTGGCGATGAAGCCTCGAAAATAGGCCGAATTGCACAAAGCTTATGTGAAGAGGGCGGCTCACCGCGCGGTTATATGGAAACCCGGCATATTGGCAACCAGGTGCGGGTGATGATTCATGATGCACTGGATGCTTTTGCGCGTCTGGATGTAGATCAAGCTTTGAAGGTCATGTTGGCAGATGCGGATATTGACCGTGAGTATCAATCAGCCACACGTACGCTTATGACTTATATGATTGAAGATCCGCGGCATATCAGTCGTGTCATCAATGTATTATGGGTGCTGCGTTCGCTAGAAAGAATTGGCGATCATGCCCGGAATATTTCGGAACAGGTGATCTATATGGTCAAAGGTTTTGATGTGCGTCATACCAGCGTTGAAGAAATTGAACAGAAAGTTCAGCGTTAAACGTTCCAGACTTAAATAAAAAAACCTCCAGCTCGGAGGTTTTTTATTGGGATAGAAAAGCTAACTATGAGTTTCTTCCTCAGCATCATCTTCAAAAGTTTTGGCAATTTTTTCAATATTCAGGCTTTTGGCCATCGCATCAAAGATTTCCTTATACACGCCTTGCTGATGATAAAGCTGGTCGTGCTCGCCATGTTCGGCAATCGTTCCTTCTTTCATTACATAGGTATAATCTGCATCAATAATCTGCGACAGGCTATGCGAAATGATGATCACGGTACGGCCTTGCTTGATCTGGTCCAGACTTTGTTTGATCTGTTCCGTGGCAATTGCATCCAGACTCGCCGTCGGTTCATCCAGAAAAATGATCGGTGGATTTTTCAGGAACATCCGTGCCAAGGCAATCCGTTGCTGCTGGCCGCCAGACAGCATCAAGGCATCGCTGTCATAGCCATCCGGTAACTGTAAAATCTGCTCATGAATCGAGGCTTTTTCTGCCGCCTCAATTACATCTTCCATTGAGGCAGTAGTTTTGCCGTAGCGGATATTGTCAAAGATGGTGCCCTGAAAAATATGGTTTTTTTGCAAGACCAGACCAATATGATCGCGTAGATATTGGGTGTCATAATCTTTCAGGTCAATGCCATCCAGTTTGATCTGGCCTTGCTGTGGTTCATAAAATTTATCCAGCAGACTGATCAGGGTAGATTTTCCGGCACCCGATAAGCCCACCAAGGCGGTAATTTTATTCGGGCGAATTTCCATATCAATATCTTTCAGGGCATGGTGGCCGTTTGGATAATAAAAATTCACGCCACTCAGTTCAAATTTTCCTTGGACAATCGGTTTCTGCTGACCGCTTTGTTCAATTTCATCATCTGCTTCCAGAATCTTGAAAAAGCTTTCTGAATAGATCATGGCGTCATTTACTTCATCATAAATCCGGTGCAGGGATCGGATTGGGGCAGAGACATTATTAAATAGCAGCACATGAAACATGATCATGCCGATACTCATCTGGCCATCCAGCACAAAGTAGGAGGTTAGAATAATGATCAGTACAATCCCGATCTGTTCCAGAAAAGTTTTCAGGCCATCAAACAGGAAACTGGTCTGACGGGTTTTCATCTGATTGTCGGTCAGCTCACGCTGTAAACCGAGCTGCTTTTCCGATTCAATCGATTCGCGGTTAAAGGATTTGATTACGGTAATCGAGTTGATGATGCTGAGAATACCCTGACTCTTTTTCTCCCGGCCATCGCGAAGACTGCGGCGCCAGCCTCCCAGTTTTTGCGCCTGCTTATAGGTTAACCAGAAATAGATCGGGACAATGGCAGTCGCGACCAGACCGACATAAACATTGGCATAATACATTAACCCCAAAGCCACAATGGCACTGGTAAATAACGGTAAAATATCAATGAAAAAGATCTGTACCAGACGGGTCAGTGAACCAATACCACGGTCAATCCGGGTCTGTAATTTACCGGCCTGATTATTTTCCTGATTAAAAAATTCCAAACGATATTTTAAAAACTTTTCAATAATCCCTTGGGCCAGATCCTGAGAGACAAAAATCCTCAGTTTCTCTCCATAGAACTTCTGCCCGAACTGGACAAAGGCATTAATAATTTCTTTGCCGAGCAAAATTGCCGAAATCGTGATCAGAATATGCCAGCCTTGCTCCAATCCTTGACCGGCTTCGAGTAGCGAATTGATGCTGTCGACCGCATATTGCAAGGTAATGGCATTGACCTGTGCTGTGAATGAGCCAATCAGGGTCAGAATCAGCGTGGCAATCACCAGCAACCGGTAAGGCTGAACAAAGGGACGAAGTTTCTGAAACAGCTGCCATAAGTTCATAAAAGGATTATTTTTATTGTGAAAGTTGAATTCAGTCTAGGTAGGAATCATGCCAGCCACAAGCATAAATGTTGTAGTCATTTGTGAAGAGCAGTTGTAATCCTTTAGGTCGAATGTCAGTATTTTCATGTGGATACTGGATCTGATTGATATGACGCTCGATTTATTTGCACCCCAGCCGCAAGCCAATGTATTACCTTTTGATGGGGTAGTGGAGGATTATGGCTTGATTTTGGATGAGGAACAAAGCCAGCAGTATCTACAGCATTTTCTCAGTCAGCTGGCCTGGCAATATGATGAAGTGCATTTATTTGGCAAGCACCATGTCACCGGTCGCCAGGTGGTCTGGTATGGCGATGAACATTATCAGTATCGTTATTCTGGTACGCTTAAACAAGCTCAGGTATGGACACCCGGATTATTCCGTTTAAAGCAACATATTGAAATTCTGGTCGGTCATCCCTTTAATTCCTGTCTGGCCAATTTGTATGAAGATGGTTCTCAAGGCTTGGGCTGGCATAGTGATGATGAACCGGCGTTATATACAGGTACTTCTCGGGAAAATGTCATTGCTTCTCTGAGTCTGGGAGCCACCCGTAAAATGAGCTTTAAGCATAAAACCCACAATGAGAAAGTCGATGTGCTGTTACATAGTGGACAACTGATTGTGATGCGTGGCGCGACGCAGCAACACTGGAAGCACAGTATCAGCAAAACCAGCAAAGTTTTAACACCACGAATTAACCTGACTTTTCGTTATTTTTATCCTTAAAAGGCATTTTGGGGTATAAAAAAGCACCCTGAAGGATGCTGATTTAAAAAATTTTCAAAACAGATTAAGGCGTGATTCCAGCAGGATGGCGATACCAGCTTTCAATCAACAATGCAGCCGCAATGCTGTCGGCAGAGAGTTTCTTGCCACGACCTTGAGCCTGATAATACCCCAGTTCATCGCGTGCTTCACGCGTGGTCAGACGTTCATCCACCATCCAGGTTTCAATATTGGTCTGATGACGTAAACGGCGGGCAAATTTTCGCGCCCGTGTCGATAGTTCGGATTCACTATCATCCATATTCAGCGGCAAACCGACCAGAAATAAATTCGGTTGATGGCTTTTCACGATTTTGAGCAGTTCATCCCAGTTGGGAATACCATCTTTCATGGGAAATAAGGGCAGGGGATTGGCACTTGCAATCAGGGATTGTCCAACCGACACTCCCATTTTTTGTGTACCAAAATCAAACGCCATAATGGTGTATGGCGCGTTTACATCAAGCATGTCCAATCTCGGAAGATAACCAGTTGCGGTCTACACCCATTTTTTTATAGGCAGCGTCCCAACGGTCGTTATAAGGTAAGTTAAAAATCAGATCCATATCGGAATCACAAATCAGCCAGTCACCCCGGGCAATTTCCTGTTCCAGCTGGTGTTTGCCCCAACTGGCATAACCGAGGGCAATCTGATAGCGACCGACACCTTCATTATGTGCAATGGCATCCAGAATATCTTTGGAGGTAGTAATGCAGACATTTTCACCCACGGCGATGGAGGAATGCCAGGTCGGCTGACCGGTATGCAAGACAAAACCGGCCTCAGGACGTAAAGGGCCGCCTTGTAATACTTCATGCGGATTGACATTGTCTGCTTCAATATCAAGATCATTTAGCAGTTCTTTAATTTGAATGCCGGCAGGTCGATTGATAATGATGCCTTGGGCACCATCTTCATCATGACGCGCGAGATAAATGACCGTCTGGGCAAAAAAATCATCATTCGCATGCGGCGGTGCAATCAGACAACGATGTGTCAGAAACTGTTTGGTCACCTGAGCAGTTCTCCTTAAAATTAATTTCTTCGCAGAGAAATCCTATGATCCTAATAGCTACGTTACTAGAGCTTTTTGGATTCACCAAATTTTATTTGTCCAGATTGTAAATCTTCAAGCCTGCTGAAATTTCAGCTGACGTAACTGGCGGGCATGTTGCAAGGTGGTTTCACTAATCTCTACACCGCCTGTCATTCTTGCAAGCTCCTGAATAATTTCATTTTCCTCAAGGTCAATGATTGTGCTGCTGGCAGGATCAGTCTGCTGTTTTTTTACCAGTAGATGCTGATCAGATTGTGCTGCCACTTGTGCCTGATGGGTAATACACAGAATCTGTACATGCTGGGCCAGATCGGCCAGTAAACGCCCGACAATCTCTGCGGTACCACCACTAATCCCGACATCAATTTCATCAAAGACCAGCACTTCAGCTTCGGTTTTTTCCGCATTCATGACTTGCATCACTAGCGCAATACGCGAGAGTTCACCGCCTGATGCAACCCGGGCCAAAGGCTGTGCCGGAATGCCTTTATTGGCCGTGAAAAGTAGCTGGATAAAGCTCAGGCCTTCACTAGATGGCTGTTCCAAAGGCTCAAACTTAAACTCAAAATGCGCTTCAGGCAGTGCCAGTTGTTTCACCTGCTCAGTGAGCTGCTTGGCTAACGGTGCTGCGGCTTCACGGCGAATCTGATCCAGATGTTGGGCTTTATCCAGAAATTCCTGATAAGACACTGCTACCTGCTCAGCCAGTGTTTCCGGATCTTCCAGTTGATGCAGCTGTTCTAATTCGGTTTGCCAGGCTTCATATTCTTCTTTGAGTAATTCTGGCTGGGTACGATATTTACGTGCCAGACGATGGAAGATTTCTAAAGTCGAATTTAGTACTTCCATGCGTTCCGGATCAAAACTCTGCCGATCCATAAACTGGCGTAAATTCGCTGCTGCATCTTCAAGTTCGCTTTGGGCATTCAGCAGGGAGGTGTAAATTCCGGAAAGCTGTTCGCTACGACCGGCATGTGATTCCATGCGACGTAGAATGGAAGCCAGTTCTTGGGAAATATTCTGTTCGCCTTCATCCAGACTATTCAGGCTATAGACACAGTCCTGCATGATCGCTTCATGATGGGAAAGCCGGTCAAATTCCTGTTCAATCTCCTGATAATCCGTCTGAACAATTTCTTCCAGTTCTTCTAGCTGCAGTTCCAAGGTTTCCATGCGTTGCTTACGGGTCGCTTGTGCATCTAGCGCTGCCTGATGCTGACGAATATTTTTCTGCCAAGTGCTATACGCATCACGTACTGCTTGAGCCGGCGCATAAAAATGATAATAACGATCCAGCCAGTGCTTCGGATAAGGTGGTTCTAATAATTGTTGCTGACTATGCTGGCTATAGAGTTGTACTAGTAAACGCCCAATTTCTTTCAGTTCAGACAGGCTGCTCGGACGTCCATTGATCCAGGCCTTACTACGGCCGGTGGCAAAAATCACCCGGCGTAAATGAATTTCACCTGATTCATCATCCAGCTCATGCTCTTTCAACCAGGCTGCTTCAGGACTGTGTTCCTGATAGCTGAAGCTGGCGGTGACATCCGCCTTTTCCGTACCATAACGCACATAATTGGTATCGGTTCGCTCACCCAAACAAGCAGACAATGCATCCAGTAAGAGGGATTTACCTGCACCGGTTTCACCGGTTAAAACGTTAAAACCTTTATCAATATCAATAGCAAGATGTTCAGCTAAAGCAAAATTGATCAGAGTTAAATGTGTCAGCATAAACGCATCCGGGCTGCGAAAAGTTTGATTGAAATAGCCTGATGTCGGATTGGAAGTCGCAACATGGCTGGGATTATTATAAATCAGGACGAATCAATTTCATTCTATCTTAAATTTTAACGATTCATATATGCTTATTTCACTGTATTTTCGCAAGAAGCTGACTCAGAAGTATGTTAATTCACTGCTGATTTTCATATTTTTGACATCCCCAATCTTTAAATTAATGACTTAATTGAGCCTGTTTCACAAGAGCACGTGCAAATTGAAACTTAAGCTTATATGTCAGCAAAATACAGGCCAAAACATGCTGAAAATAGCAGAGGTTTAGGCGATACAGAATATTTTATCGGCGTCGATAAACTTCGATTGATTAGTTGAGGGTGCACATTTAAACTACAGCAATCAAAATATTACAAAATGCTTTATCTGGAGAAATCGCATGTCAGCTCAGTTTGATCATGTATCGGTACTTAAAAAATCTAATGTATATTTCGGCGGGTTGTGTATTAGTCACATTGTACAATTTGAAGATGGGACCAAGAAAACTTTGGGTGTCATTCTGCCATCAGAAAATGCTTTGACCTTTGAAACACATGTTCCTGAGCGCATGGAAATTGTTTCAGGTGAATGCCGTGTGCAGATTGGCGATAGTGAAGAAAGTGAGTTGTTCCGTGCCGGTCAGTCTTTCTATGTGCCGGGCAATAGCCGTTTTAAAATCGAAACCGATGATGTGCTGGACTATGTCTGCCATTTTGAAGGTTAAGTCCAGATTCAAGATCAGTGCAAACCGGGCAAGAAATTTCAGCGCGAATCGGTTAAACTAATCAGCTATAGAAATCCTGTGAAGTCAGCTTTACGGGATTTTTCTTTTGTACATACAACTAATCTAGAGGTCGTTCATGGCAAAACCTGAATATTTTTATGGCGTACATTCAGTGGAGTCATTGTTAGAGCTTGAGCCTGAACGTGTCTTGACATTATTCACTCTCAAAGGACGCGATGATCAGCGTTTAAAGCGTGTACTGGAACTGGCTGAACCGTTTGGGATCAGTGTGCAGCAAGCCAGCCGTGACAAACTGGAGAAATTGGCCGGGCAACCGTTTCACCAAGGCGTGGTCGCTGCGGTACGTGCTCATCCAACCCTGAATGAAAAAGATCTTGAATCACTGTTGAGCGCAAATCCTCAAGCGTTGTTATTGGCCCTGGATCATATTACCGATCCGCATAATCTCGGTGCCTGTATCCGTACAGCCGCTGCAATGGGTGTGGAAGCGGTGATTGCGCCACGTGATCGTTCAGCTACCCTAACTCCGACAGCACGTAAAGTGGCTGCAGGTGGTGCGGACAAAGTCAAATTCATTCAGGTGACCAATCTGGCGCGTACTTTGGGTCAAATCAAAGAAGATTTTAATGTTCGTGTGGTTGGTACCATGCTGGATGAAAAAGCGCTGCCGATTCAGAATTTTGATTTTACCGGTACCGGGGTTTGTGTGGTGATGGGTGCGGAAGATACCGGCCTACGTCCAATTACCCAAAGCCAATGTGATCAGACCGTGTATATCCCGATGGCAGGTAATCTGCAAAGTCTGAATGTCAGTGTGGCTACAGGTATGGCACTGTATGAAGCCTGCCGTCAGCGTAACTTTAATTGATGATGGCATTGTCAGACCGTACCCAAGGCTATGTTTTTTTAGTTGTTACCATGTGCATCTGGGGCGGTTTTACCTTAACGGCCCGCCTGAATGCACTTTGGCAGATCAGTGCCTGGGATATTGTGGCCTTGCGTTTTTCTCTGGCCTTCCTGATTCTGATGCCGATCTTGCTCTATCGTAAAGAGGCCGCTTTTTTACTGAAAAAAGAGCCTTTTATTTTGGCGATGATTGGTGGGGTGATTTACTGCCTGTTTGCCTATAGCGCTTTTCACTACGCACCTACCGCCCATGCTGCAATTTTCTTGAATGGCTGTATTCCAATCTGTACCGCGATTATGGCTTTTTTTCTGATGGGGCAGGCTTTTGATAAACATACCTGGGCCAGCCTGATCATTATGATCGTCGTACTATGTCTCATGAGTATGCTGATGTATCGAGAAACTGGTGTGGCCTTTGGAGCAGGAGACGGGCTGTTTTTTATTAGTGCTATACTTTGGGCGATTTTTACCGTTTTATTGCGTAAATATCAGCTAACTGCCTGGCAGGCAATGTGTGGTGTCGCGATCTGGTCGGCAGTGATATATGTGCCAATTTACCTATTATTTTTACCGAAAAACCTGAATGTGCCTGGACCCAAGCATTTACTGTTTCAGACCATTTTTCACGGCATATTTGTGGTGATTATTGCCACTTTAAGCTATGTGGAAGCCATCAAGCGTCTCGGTGCATTTAAGGCAGGCAGTATTACCAATCTTGCACCTTTTATTGCGGCAATTCTGGCTGTACCTTTATTAAATGAAACTTTAAGTCTGGCCATGGTGTGTGGCCTGATGGGTATGGCAGTTGGGGCCTTACAGCCGTGGCGCTGGTTACAGCATCAGGACAGTCTAAGCCGAAAATTAGCAGAACAAAAAAAACAGTCTTAATCAGACTGTTTTTTTTATGCTTCAGCTGGCTGCCATGTTTAAATATTTTTGATGTAATAGTCTGAGATGGGCATAGAGATGATCCAGATGACCATCATTTAGGACAATATCATCGGCCATGGTCTGCTTTTGTTCGCGGGACATTTGGGCAGCAATGATATTGCGAATTTGTTCGATATTCTGGCCGTCACGTTGTGAGGCCCGCTCAATTTGCAGTTCGATGGTGGCGTCAATCAGTAAGGTATGCTGGGTGAGTTCGTGCTGATTGGTTTCAAATAAAAGTGGTGAAACCAGAATGGCATAGGGACTTTGCGCAGCATGTAGTTGCTGGATAATGGAAGTGCGAATTGCCGGATGGGTAATACTTTCCAGGGTCTTGCGTGCTTCAGGAGATTGGAAGATATATTCACGCAAGGCACGCCGATTTAGTGAACCATCTTCAAGTAATACCCAATCACCAAAAGCCTGCTGAATCTGGGTCAGTGCAGGCTGACCAATTTCGACCACTTCACGTGCTACCACATCGGCATCGACTACCGTGATCCCTTGTGCTTCAAACCACTGACTGGCAGCAGACTTACCACTGCCAATTCCGCCGGTTAAACCGAGTACAAATTTCAATTTATTGACCTAAATACACTTTCATAATTTGTTCACCCCAAAGAAAAGCAATCCAACCGGCAATTGCAATATAAGGACCAAAAGCAAAAGGCTGATTTTCCTTACGGACTTTTAGCAGAATGATGCCAATTATCGCGCCTACCAGGGAAGACAGCAGCACAATTAAAGGCAGTAATAATGGACCCATCCAGGCACCCAAAGCGGCTAGCAATTTAAAATCGCCATAACCCATGCCTTCTTTACCGGTGATTATTTTAAACAGGTAATACACCACCCATAGACACAGAAAACCAATGATATAGCCCCAGATGGCAGAGCTTGGTGAGGTATAGAGTGCATAACTATTTACCCCTAAACCTAGCGCGGCCAAGGACAGTGTATAACGGTCAGGCAATAACTGAGTATCAAAATCGATAAAGGTTAGCGCAATCAGCACATAAGTGAGAATCAGGCCAAACAGCATTTGTGCAGTCGGACCAAATACTGCTACGACCATCAGTGCACAAACTGTCGTCAGAATTTCAACAAATGGATAGCGGATGCTAATGGAATTCTGGCAGTTGCTACATTTCCCGCGCAGGACCAGCCAGCTGATAACTGGGATATTCTGGTACCAGCGGATTGGCTGATGACATTTAGGGCAAGTCGAAGCGGGTTTGCTTAAACTTAATTTCGCTTCATCAATCACCGGCTGTTCCGGATGCAGGAACATCTGGCAATCGGTACGCCATTCCTGTTCCATCATCTTGGGCGTACGATAAATCACTACATTCAGAAAGCTGCCGATACATAAACTAAAAAGCCCAACTGCGATATACAACGCCGTTGGGTTTTGAATAAAATATTGAATAAGATCTTGCATTAAACCACAGAACCCATTTGGAAGATTGGAAGGTACATAGCAATCACCAGACCACCAACAAGCACACCGAGAACAGCCATAATGAGCGGTTCCATCATTGAAGTTAAGCCATCTACCGCATTATCCACTTCGTTTTCATAATGCGTGGCAACTTTATCTAGCATGGCATCTAACGCACCGGATTCTTCACCAATTGCGACCATTTGTACTGCCATAGATGGGAATTTGTTGGTGACTCGCATAGCAAACTGTAGTTGTTGACCTGTGGCGACATCTTCACGGATTTTCATCACGGCATCTTCATACACGACGTTATTGGTAGCGCCGGCAGTGGATTCCAGCGCATCAATCAAGGGTACACCGGCTGCGAAAGTCGTGGCCAGAGTGCGACTATAACGTGCAATAATGGCTTTATATACCAGATCACCAAAAATTGGTGCCTTGAGTGCGGCTTTATCCAGAAAATCACGGAATTTTTTACTACGTTTCTTGGCTTCAAGAAAAGCGGTAATCAAAGCGCCAATGGCAATAATCAGCAGGAACCAATATTTTTGCATCCATTCCGACATATTGACTACCATTTTGGTGAAAGCAGGCAGGTCGGCGCCAAATGAAGAGAATAAGTCCTGGAAAACCGGTACCACTTTAACCATCAAGATAATGGTAACAATCAGGGCGACCACAACCACCGCAGCCGGATACTTCATGGCTTTTTTGATTTTTTGCTTGAGCAGTTCGCTTTTTTCTTTATAGATTGCGACCCGATCCAGCATGGTTTCTAGCGCACCGGATTGTTCACCAGATTCGACCAGTGAACAGAACAGGTTGTCGAAATATTGTGGGTATTTGCGCAGTGCACCGGCAAAGGTATTACCGCCTTCTACTTCACCTTTAATTCCCAGTACAACTTCACGCATCGCTGGATTTTCCAGACCTTCTGCGACAATTTCAAAGCCTTGCACCAGTGGCACACCGGCTTTCATCATGGTCGCCAACTGTCGGGTAAAAATCGTAATATCTAGTGTACTAACACGTTTTTTCATCAAGCCTTCGAGAATATTTTTTTTCTTTTCCCGAATGGTCTTGATGCTGATGCCTTGTTTTCGCAGGGTGACCTTGGCCAAAGCCATATTTTTTGCTGGCAATTCCCCCTTGATCTTTGCCCCCTTACGATCAATTCCTTCATAGCTGAAGATCGGCATCATCTGGCCTTTCTTTACTGCTGCCATACCTTTATCCTTATTTTAGATCAGCATCCGATCATTCGCTGGTGACACGATTGACTTCCTGTAAAGAAGTCACCCCCTGCATCACCTTGATTAAACCTGACCGGCGTAAATTGTTAAAACCTGCACGTGCGGAAGCATCGGCAATTTCAAGTGCATTACCGTCCTCCATAACAATTCTGGAAATTTCGGGCGTTACTTTCATAACTTCATAAATACCGACACGACCTTTATAGCCTTCGCGACACTCATTGCAGCCCACCGGTTCATAAATTTGGAACTCAGGTTGCTGCAAGTCGGTTTCGGTAAAACCCATCTCCAGTAAGCTTTGTTTCGGAATATCGGCAGGTTTTTTACATTGTGAACACAAACGACGTGCCAACCGTTGTGCAATGACCAGGTTGACTGAAGTGGCAATATTGAAAGAAGGCACCCCCATATTGCGTAAACGGGTCAAAGTCTCAGGCGCACTATTGGTATGCAGCGTCGACATCACCATATGACCGGTCTGCGCAGCTTTAATCGCAATCTCGGCAGTTTCCAGATCCCGGATCTCACCGACCATGACGATATCCGGGTCTTGACGTAAGAAGGACTTCAGTGCGGCAGAGAAGGTCAGGCCAACTTTATTATTAACGTTGACCTGATTAATCCCTTGCAAGTTAATCTCGACCGGATCTTCCGCTGTGGAAATATTGGTATCTTCACGATTCAGGATATTCAAACCGGTATAAAGTGAAACGGTTTTACCGGAACCTGTTGGACCAGTGATCAGGAGCATGCCTTGCGGTTTGTCCAGCGCTTGCATAAAAAGGTCTTTTTGTTCCGGTTCATAACCTAGTGCATCAATTCCCAACATCGCGCTGGAGGGATCCAGAATCCGCAGTACCAGCTTCTCACCAAACAGGGTAGGGAGAGAGTTGACACGGAAATCAATGGCTTTATTTTTAGAAAGTTTTAATTTAATACGACCATCTTGCGGTACCCGTTTTTCAGAAATGTCCATTTGCGACATGACTTTAAGACGCGAAGACAAGCGATTTGCCAGCTGTAGTGGTGGTGTTGCAATCTGGCGTAGCACCCCATCAACCCGGTACCGTACCCGATAGATTTTTTCATAAGGTTCAAAGTGTAGATCGGAAGCACCCATACGAATCGCATCGATGAGTAACTTATTGATATATTTGACAATTGGTGCTTCATCACCTTTATTGCTTTCATCATCTTCTTTATTCGGATCAGCAGATTCGACATCAACATCCAGATCAAATTCTTCATCAAACTCAAACGTGCTTTCTTCAGTAAAATTCTGCTCGATCAGTTTTTCAAGTTTATTGTGTTCAACAATAATGGTTTCAATATTGAGTTTAGTCGAAAAACGGACTGCATCGATCGCTTCGATATTGGTCGGGTTGCTGGTCGCAACATATAAAATACTGGAATTTTTAAAAATCGGCAGGATGCGATACTTGGTAATCAGCTTTTCATCAATCGCATCCCGCAAAATTTGGGCAGGATCATAGGCACTGATATCAAACAGCGGTTCGCCAAATTCAACTGAAATCGTTTCAGCAATGATGGTCGGAGAAAGCTGCTGCTGGTTAATTAACTCAGCCACAATATCGACTTTTTCTTGTTTGGCATGCGCCAACGCACTGCGCATATCTTCAGCCGAGATGACGCCTTCCTCGATCAAACGACGAATAAATCCGGTAAATCTTGGCGACCCCTGTAATGCTGTCATGCTATAAATGCCTACTCATCAAACTCTTTTAATTGCTATACTAAAATTATACGTTTGTTACGTAAAAATACCATAGCCAAGAGTGCTGCTAGCTTCCTCATCTCCAGTAAAAGCATGAACTGGTTAGAAGAAGTCCCCATTTTTTTAAGTGATAACAAAAAATAACCATTTTGGATAGTCTAAACCGAGAATGAGTGATAAGAAAACTATTCTTTTAATTTTCCAATTCCGTGTAGAATGTGCCCAATTCAAAATATGTAAATGAAATAGGTTAATTATGTCGGTTTCGACGATTACCCCTTGGGTGATAGGTAACTGGAAAATGAATCCGGTGCAGGCAGAGGCATTGAGCTTGGTGCGTGATATTAAGAGTTTGCTGAAAACTGCGCCAATTGCCGAAGATCGATGTTATTTAGGTGTGGCACCGATTGCCATTGCCTTAAGTCAGATTCAGGCAGAGCTGTCATCTGCGGTTCGTCCGATTTATACTGTAGCACAAGATGTTTCACGTATTTCAGGAACGGGTGCCTATACCGGTGAAGTCAGTGCTGAATTACTCGCAGACAGCCAAATCCAGTATGTACTGGTAGGTCATTCTGAGCGCCGTGAAATATTTGCGGAAAATACTGATATTTTAAATGCTAAAATCAAAAATGCTTTAAGTGCTGGTTTGACGGTAATTTATTGTGTCGGTGAAAGCCTGGAACAACGTGAAGCAGGGCAGGCAGAAACTGTAGTATTGCAACAAATTTGTGATATCGCTGCTGTGGTTGAAGCCGAACAATGGAAAAATATCGTGATTGCTTATGAGCCGATCTGGGCAATTGGAACCGGTAAAACAGCTTCTCCTGAAGATGCACAGGCCATGCATGCACAAATCCGTCAAGGTTTAAGCCAGATTACGGGCTATGGCGAGAGTATGGCGATTCTATATGGTGGTAGTGTCAAGCCGGAAAATGCAGTAGAGTTAGCAGCCTGCCCAGATATCAATGGGGCATTGGTCGGTGGTGCATCACTCAATGCTGAGTCGTTCCATAAAATTGCTCATGCATTTGCAAATACACAATAATTAGGAGTTCAGCATGCAAACTTTTGTGCTGGTAGTACATATTATCTTAGCTGTTTTGATGATTGTCTTGATTTTGGTTCAGCATGGTAAAGGTGCAGATGCTGGTGCCTCTTTCGGCGGTGGTGGTGCAGCGACAGTATTTGGAGCATCGGGTTCGGGTAATTTCATGACCCGTTTGACTGCAATTTTTACTGCACTGTTTTTCGTAACCAGTCTGACTTTGGCGATTTTAGCCAAGCAACAAACCTCGAATGCCTATAGTTTGGGATCGGTTCAGTCTGCGCCGACCACACCTGTACAATCGAATGAAACTTCACCAACTGCACCAGAAACGACCGAATAGTTTTAATTAATCCTTTCTTTTTTTCAGTGATACGACTAGAATGCGTCACAGCTGCGGTGGTGGTGGAATTGGTAGACACGCTACCTTGAGGTGGTAGTGCTTTCGGGCGTGGGGGTTCAAGTCCCCCCTTCCGCACCAACTTATAATCCAGAAATTTAAGTTGGTGTATGCAGCTGAAAAAACTTCTGTTGATGCGGGATGGAGCAGTCTGGTAGCTCGTCGGGCTCATAACCCGAAGGTCGTTGGTTCAAATCCAGCTCCCGCTACCAATCAATCCTTTTAGAAGACGCAAACTTTCAAGAGGCAGCTTAAACAGGTTTTAAGTTGAGAAATTTAATTTGCATGTTGTTGCGGGATGGAGCAGTCTGGTAGCTCGTCGGGCTCATAACCCGAAGGTCGTTGGTTCAAATCCAGCTCCCGCTACCAATCTTTTAAAGATGCAAACTTTAAAAGCAGTTTAAGTCTTTTAAACTGAAATGTTATTTGTACGCTGATGCGGGATGGAGCAGTCTGGTAGCTCGTCGGGCTCATAACCCGAAGGTCGTTGGTTCAAATCCAGCTCCCGCTACCATTTTAAATGGTTTGGTAAGTGTTATTTATAGATCTAGTTGATGGCCTGTCGGGCTCAACCCTCTATAAACTGGCGAAGGTTGTTGGTTTACATCCGGCTCCCACTACCAATTTTTCAGTGACAGATGACAAATATGCAGAATGATGTGGTTTTGATTGAAAAGTTCTCATCTTTTGTATATAATTTTTGCACGTTGATGCGGGATGGAGCAGTCTGGTAGCTCGTCGGGCTCATAACCCGAAGGTCGTTGGTTCAAATCCAGCTCCCGCTACCAAGTTTCTAAAAAGAGGCTCACAACAAGGTGGGCCTTTTTGCACAGTGGGATTTGAAAAAATCTTAAATTGTGCATTAATTGGGGCGATTTACGCCCTTTTTTATTGGCTATCGTGTAGTGTCGACATTATTTGGTCAAATCTCCATGTTTCACTACTACTATAGTTTGTATTGGTTTGTAGTGGTCAAATAGATCATAAAATCGCACCAGATGACGAGAGTAAATGAAGCTATCAAATAAAACTCAAGCACTTCAGGACTTGATTGCACCAGCAGTTGAAGCCTGTAATGTAAACCTTTGGGGGATTGAATTCCTGCCACAGGGTAAATGTTCGTTATTACGTATCTACATCGACAAGCCAGTCGATGAGAGCGTTGCACCAGCAATCAATGAAGATGGTGAAGAAGAGCAGGGGCGTGGTATTGGCGTTCAGGATTGTGTGCGTGTCACGCAGCAAGTGGGCGCAATGCTGGATGTTCATGATCCGATTTCGGGTGAATATTCACTTGAAGTATCTTCGCCAGGCTGGGACCGTCCATTCTTCCAGCTCGAGCAGATGTCAGGCTATATCGGTCATACCGTAGCACTACGTTTGATCAGTGCGGTAGATAACCGTCGTAAATTCCAGGCCAAACTGGTTGCTGTCGATCTTGAAAATGAAATGATTCAAGTTGAAGTAGAAAAGCAACAGGTATTGGAGATCGACAGTCACAATATCGATAAAGCAAATTTGGTCTTCCAAGATTAATTGAATAAATAAAAATTTAACGAATAGGTGACGTATGGCACGTGAAATTCTGACCGTCGTTGAAACGGTTAGTAACGAAAAAGGTGTACCTCGTGAAGCGATCTTTGAAGCGCTTGAGCAAGCTTTAGTTGCTGCGACAAAGAAAAAATTCTACGAAGGAACACATTCGGAAGAAGCACGTTTACGTGTGGAAATTGATCGCAAAACAGGTGACTATCGTACTTTCCGTCAGTGGGAGGTGGTTGCAGACGAAGACCATGAAATGCCAGCTTGTCAGGATGCCATCTCTGATGTCGATCCGGCAAAATGGTCGATTGGTGACATTCGTGAGCTTGAAGTTGAATCGATTGACTTCGGTCGTATTGCAGCGCAAATTGCCAAGCAAGTGATCGTACAGAAGATCCGTGAAGCAGAGCGTGCACTTGTAGCCGATGCTTACGAATCTAAAGTCGGCGAGCTGATCTACGGTGAAGTGAAAAAACAAACCAAAGACGGCTTCATTATCGACTTAGGTGACAATGCTGAAGCGTATCTTGCTCGTGAAGAAATGATTCCGAAAGAAATCCTTCGTCCGAAGCAACGCGTGAATGCGATTCTGTTCAATGTCAACCGTGAAGGTCGCGGTGCGCAGTTGCAACTGTCGCGTGCTAAACCGGATATGCTGATTGCATTGATGAAGAAAGAAATCCCTGAGATTTCTGAAGAAATCATTGAAATTAAAGCGGCGGCTCGCCAACCAGGCGTTCGTGCTAAAATTGCAGTGAAAACCAATGACCACCGTATTGACCCGGTGGGTGCTTGTATTGGTATGCGTGGTACCCGTATCCAGGCTGTACAGCAAGAGCTCAATGGCGAGCGTATTGATGTAGTCGTTTGGTCGGATGATCCTGCGCAATATATCGCAAGTGCATTGGAACCAGCAGATGTATCGAGTATTGTCATTGATGAAGATGCACGTACTGCAGATATCATTTTCGCAACCAGCGATCAGTTGGCACGTGCGATTGGTTCACAAGGTCAGAACGTTCGTCTGGCATCTGAATTGACTGGCTACAAGCTGGACATGATGCTGGAAGAAGAATACTACGCCCGTCAACAAAACGAAGCGCAACAATATTTAGACATGTTTGTTACCCGTCTGGATATCGCGGAAGATTTGGCGATGGCATTGGTAGAAATGGGCTTCACCTCGCTTGAAGAAATTGCTTATGTCCCTGCAGAAACGTTTGATGAAATCGAACTGGATGCGGAACTGGTTGAACTACTGCAAAGCCGTGCGAAAGAAATTGCACTTGCTGATGCATTACAACAGCAAGAGAACATACAAGCGCCAAGTGAAGAACTTGTTGCAATGGAAGGCATGACAGTAGAGATCGCGCAAGCGCTAGCAGCTCGTGGTGTGGTAACAGTGGATGATTTAGCAGATCAGGCGACTGACGATATCGAAGATATTGAAGGTTTGGGTGCTGAGAAAGCAGGTCAACTCATTATGAAAGCGCGCGAATCATGGTTTAACTAGGAGGTAGTATATGACGGACAAGTCGATTAAAGAGTTAGCCCTCAATGTGGGTCGTCCAGTTGAGAAGCTCCTAGAGCAGGTTCGTGAGGCAGGTTTACCACAGCGTAAAGCTGACGATATTATTACCACCGAACAACAAGACAGCTTGATGAGCCATGTGAAAAAGTCACAGGGTTCAGAAAGCCAAGCAGGGCAAATCACGTTGAAACGTAAAACGACTAGTACGGCTAAAGTAGCCAGTACTTCAGGTAAGGCGAAAACGATTAATGTAGAAGTTCGCAAGAAGCATACATTTGTTAAGCCGGATCCAGAACAGATCAAAGCAGAAGCATTGGCGAAAGCCAAGGCTGAGCAACAGGCCAAAGCTGCGCCTGAACAGAATACAGCGCAAGCTGCTTCTGCTGAAGCTCCAAAAACTGGCGTAAATAACGCGAATAAAGCTTTAGAGGCGATGCGTGCTGCTGCAAAGCAAACCAGCGACAAGCAAGAAGTTTCTAAAGCTGCAGTTGTGGTAAAACGCAAATCAACCAACAAGCCGATTGTGAAGCAAGTTGTTAAACCAACTGAAACCGCTGAACAGAAAAAGGCACGTGAAGCAGAAGCAGCAAAATTAAAAGCTGTTGAAGAAGCGGCACGTCGTAAAGCGGCTGAAGAAGCGCAGCAACGTACGCTTGAACAAATGCGTCAAATGGCGTCCAAGTACACCGCGGAAGATACCACTGCAACGATTCGTGTTGTTGATGATTCTCCTCTGGCTGCCGGTCTGGTTGGCCAGGCATATGAAGACTCTTTTGCCAAAGAAGACCGCGAAATCAAACGTGGTACGAATACGCCGAGCGCGCGTGCACCTAAAAAAGGTGGTCGTCGTGGTCAGGAAGAGCAAAGCTTCAGCAAACAGCCTAAGCGCGGTTTAAAAACTAGCCAGGGCAACAAGCACGGCTTCGAAAAACCTGTGAAAAAACAGGTTTACGATGTTGAAATCGGTGAAACGATTGTCGTTGCTGACTTGGCTGCGAAAATGGCAGTTAAGGTTCGTGAAGTGATTAAATCACTCATGAAAATGGGTGAGCTAGTGACTCAGAACCAGGCGATTGATCAAGAAATTGCTGCACTTGTTGTTGAGGAAATGGGCCATAACCCGGTACTGGTTTCTGATACACAAGCTGAAGATAACTTGCTTGAAGCAGCTGAAGAAGCACGTGGTGCGCAATCTACGCGTGCGCCTGTTGTTACCATTATGGGTCACGTTGACCATGGTAAAACATCGCTGCTTGACCGTATTCGTCGTGCCAAAGTGGCTGCTGGCGAAGCAGGCGGTATTACCCAGCATATCGGTGCTTACCATGTAACTACTGATAAAGGTATGATTACATTCCTTGATACTCCGGGACACGCAGCATTTACTGCAATGCGTTCACGTGGTGCGAAAGCAACAGATATCGTGGTTCTGGTTGTTGCAGCAGATGATGGTGTAATGCCACAAACTGCAGAAGCAATTGACCATGCACGTGCTGCAGGTACACCAATCATTGTTGCAATCAACAAGATGGATAAAGAATCTGCTGATCCAGATCGCGTATTGAATGAATTGACTGTGAAAGAAATCGTGCCAGAACAATGGGGCGGTGACGTTCCAGTGGCAATGGTTTCTGCACATACTGGTCAAGGCATTGATGAACTTCTTGATATTATTTCGATTCAAGCTGAACTTCTAGAGCTTAAAGCATCGGAAGAAGGTGCTGCACAAGGTGTCGTAATTGAAGCACGTGTAGACAACAGCCGTGGTGCGGTAACGTCTATTCTGGTTCAAAACGGTACATTGAAAGTAGGTGATCTGGTTCTTGCCGGTTCATCTTATGGTCGCGTTCGTGCGATGACGGATGAAAATGGTCAGCGTATCAAATCTGCAGGTCCTTCGATTCCAGTGGAAATTCTGGGTCTTCCAGAAGCGCCAATGGCTGGTGACGAAGTTCTTGTGGTGAGCGACGAGAAGAAAGCACGTGAAGTTGCCGATGCACGTATGGATCGTGAACGTCAGAAACGTCTTGAGCGTCAATCTGCAATGCGTCTTGAAAACATCATGGCGTCTATGGGCAAGAAAGATGTGCCGATTGTGAACGTTGTGTTGAAAACTGACGTACGCGGTACCTTAGAAGCATTACACGTAGCACTTGCTGAGCTTGCGACTGATGAAGTTAAAGTACGTATCATCGGTTCTGGTGTAGGTGCGATCACTGAGTCTGACGTGACACTGGCTGAATCTTCAGAAGCAGTTCTACTCGGCTTTAACGTACGTGCGGACAACGCTGCGCGTCAAAAAGCAGATGCAGACAGTATCGACATTCGTTACTACTCAATCATCTATCAATTGATTGATGATGTGAAAGCAGCAATGAGCGGTAAGCTTGCACCAGAACATCGTGAAACGATTCTGGGTGTTGCACAAGTACGTGAAGTATTCCACTCAAGTAAGTTTGGTGCGGCTGCGGGCTGTATGGTACTTGAAGGCGTATTGCATCGTAACAAACCGATTCGCGTATTACGTGATGATGTGGTTGTGTTCCAGGGCGAGCTTGAATCTCTTCGTCGCTACAAAGAAGTGGTTGAAGAAGTTCGTGCCGGTATGGAATGTGGTCTTGCGGTGAAAGGCTATAAAGACATCAAAGCACTGGATAAGATCGAAGTGTACGATGTTCAACTGATTAAACGGAGTCTTTAATGGCGGGTAGTCAACGTCTGAAGCGTATGGCGGATACAGTACAACGCGAGTTGTCAGAACTGATCCGTCAGGAGCTGAAAGATCCACGCTTAGGTGGTCTCGTGACCATCTCTGCGGTGAAGGTGAGCCCAGACTTGGGATATGCGGAAGTTTATGTCACTGTGATGGGACGTGAACTTGGCGATGAACAAAGTCAGGAAGCTAATAAAGAAACTTTGGATGTGTTGAACAAAGCATCTGGTTTCTTGCGCCACGAGCTGAGTCGTCGTATCAAAACCCGTATTACGCCTCGTCTACGTTTCCATTACGATAAGACCAATGCATATGGTAACTATATGTTTGGTCTGATCGCTGAAGCAGTGAAGGACTTACCTGAAGCTGAAGCAAAAAAAGATGATGAATAAGTCTTAGGACTAACAAAGCCACCTTCGGGTGGCTTTTTTTATCTCTCTATTTTGAGATTTAGGAGAGCTTAAATTACTTGCTCAATTAACCTAAATCATCATTGCGATTGATTTTCTTTTCATAAAAAGCACGGCGACGTGAGCGCTGCCAAGGCAGAGGGCGTTCCAGCGTTTCCGGAACCTCGCCACTCAAAGAGCGTAAACGCAAATGCAATGCAGCCTGTGCCATCAGGTTGGCAGATACCGGTGCGGTAATGAAGGCGAACAGGGTGATGAGCACTTCAGCAAAACCGAAACGGCCATATATGGCCGAAAACAGAATTGAGGCCATCAAAAAGCTGCCCAGGCCCAAAGTACTGGATTTGGTCGGGGCGTGCAGACGCATAAACAGATCGGGCAGACGGACCATACCGATCCCGCCGACTAGCATAAAGAAAGCACCAATCAATAAAAAAATCGACACCAGTATTTCTAAAATTAAGGACATTTAAAAACTCCTAGTCGATCACATGGCCAGTGGTGAAATAACGTGCCAAGGCTGCAGTCGAAACAAAGCCAAGCATCGCAACCAGTAAGGCCCCTTCAAACAGGAAGCTGCTACTCCAGTAAATCCCTAAAATGACAATCAGACAGGTGGCATTCAGGAACAGGGTGTCGAGTGCCAAGAGCCGGTCAACGATAGAAGGGCCAGTGATGAGCCGGATCAGGCAGAGTAACATCGAGACAGTGATAGCACCCAGGCAAATCATTAATGCATAAGGCAGAATAGTCATGCTTTTTCTCCTGTCTGTGCGCTGAAAATTTCAATCAGAGGCTGTTCGTAGCGCTGTTTGATCGTTTCGATTTCTGCTGCTTCATCCTCTGTGCTTAAGGCATGAACCAGAATATCACCACGATCCTGATCAATGCCTGCAGATACTGTACCGGGCGTTGTGGTAATGATCATTGCCAGCAAGGCATTGACTTCCTCATGCTCGGTTTCCAAAGGCACGCGAAACCATTTTGGATGCAGGTTCTTGGTTGGACCAAGTACCAGTTTTGCGACTTTAATATTGGCTACTACAATATCCCAAACCACGACAAAGAACAGGCGCACGGCAGGAGCCCACTGGATATTCGGGGTATAGTCAATAAAAGGTGCAACCATTTTCGGAATGACAATCGCCAGAACCAGCGCGAAAAGCAATGTTCCAGCTTCCAGATTATGTGCCAGTAGAATCCAGCTTAGCCCAACGATCACAGAAACTAGCGGATGCGGGAACCAACGTTGCAGGAATGATACAGCCATTAAGGTCCCTCCACCGGTTTAAGTTGATTATCATCATATCTGTTTTGTTCAACATACTGCTGATCAATCTGGCGTTGCTTGAATTCAGAAATATTTTCACCTTCCAGAGTGGCTTCCGAAATCGTATAAGGAACCAGATGTGCATTCGGATCGACTGTCTCACCACCGTACTTGGTTTCAGGTAAATAGCTTGGATCAAAAGGTTGCACACTGATAAACTGGCCTTCTGCATCGCGTTTTAACAAGGCAGCTTCATAAACCGGATTATTTTTAATCTGTTCTGCAGTCTGATAATTATATTGATAGATCGGTCCGGCAAACACCACATAGGCAGTCAGGCCAGCAAGCAATAGATAGATTACACGATCATTACGTGCCGGTGCCTTACTTGGTAGGGCTTCGTATTTGTGAAAATCTTCAGAATTAAGGTCATCCTCAGGTCTGGTCGAACGCCAGAACAGCACGAAACCAACCCGGGTAAAGGCCAGAATACTGAGGAAGCTTACCAATAAAATGGTCAGGATAATAATCATCTGATAGTCTGAATTGGCAGAAGCCTGCAAAATAAAGACTTTACCGAAGAAACCACTAAACGGTGGCAGGCCGGCCATCATCAAGGCAATGATGAAATAGACAATCGAAACCAGCTTGTTCTGTTTCATCAGTGGCGCGATTTTAAAGTGATCCTTAAATTCGCCGCGCTGTGAGGTAATCCAGCCTGACAGGATATAAAAGGCTGCGCCAATCAGGGTACTGTGCACCATATAATACAATGCACCGGCCCAGGCTGCAGTTGTATTCATGCCGATTGCTACCAGAATTGTTCCGACTGAAGACAGCACCATAAAGCCGATAAAACGGCGCAGACGTTCTGTGCCGATTGCGCAAATCACACCATAAACCGACGTAATCAGACCAATCACCAGCAGGCAATTCATCAGGATCTGGTGGCTGTATTCATCATCAAAAACAGTTCCATTAATCCGTAAAATTGCATACACCCCGACTTTGGTCATGATGGTAAAGAGTGCTGCCACAGGTGTGGTGGCTACGGCATAGGTTTTGGGTAACCAGAAGCCAAGCGGTAGCATCGCCGCTTTAATTCCGAACACGACAAACAGCATTAATCCACCAGCAACCGCCAGCTTGTGCTGATCTTCAGCGAGGGTAGGCATCAAGCGGGCCACATCTGCCATATTCAGACTGCCGACACTGCCATAAATCATCCCGAGTCCAATCAGGAATAGGGCAGAAGCAAACAGATTAATGGTGACGTAGTGGATTCCCAGCTGGAAACGGGCCTTGCCTTGTCCATGTAGCAGTAGTACATAGGATGCCATCAACAAGATTTCAAAAAACACGAACAGGTTAAACAGGTCACCGGTCAGGAAGGCACCGGTCAAACCCATCAGCAGGAAATGCACCATGGCATGGAAATAACGCCCACGCATATCCCATTCTTTACTGGCATACCAGAGCACCGGCACTGCAAGGGCATAGGTCAAAACCAGCATCATCGCAGAGAGCTGATCGAGAACCAGTACAATACCAAAAGGTGCGACCCATTCGCCCAGCGTATAAACATTGATCTGACCCTGACTACTGTCTACTAAATAGCTGACAGCAATGATCAGGCCCAAGATACTCGAGACATAGCTGATACCCCGACGCCAGGGCTGACGCCAGTCCGTCACCAGAGAGCCTGAACCCGGGTTGCCTAAAAGAACCAGGACAAAAGCGGTAAAGGCCGGTAAAAGAATACCGAAAATAGGGGTATGTTGATTCCAGAAATTGAGAAGATCAGTCATTAAGGCTCATCCTCGCGCGGGTCAAGATTTGGTATTTCTTCTTTGGAGTCAACGTGGTCTGTTCCTGATTCGTAGCGGCTACGCAATGCCAGTTGGACAATAAAGGCAGTGGTGGCAAAGCCAATCACGATGGCTGTCAGCACCAGTGCCTGAGGAAGGGGATCGGTCACTTTCGAGGCTTCAGTCAATACTGCAGGCGAATTCATCTGAATTCGGCCCATGGCAAATAAAAACAGGTTGACTGCATAACCAATCATGGCGAGACCCAACACTACCGGGAAGGTACGGGCACGCAGGATCAGATAAATGCCTGTGGCCGTCAGCAGGCCAATCGCAGAGGCTAATAAAAATTCTAAACTGATCATTCTATTATCCTCTTGGTACAGGGCCAGTCATGCTTGAGTGACGTGAATCGCCTAAGACTGAAATCATCAGCATCGTTGCACCCACAACAGTGACATAAACGCCAACATCAAACAGCGCAGCCGAAGCCAAATGCATTTCTCCAATCATTGGCGGAGAGACATAGATATGTGCACTGGTCAGGAATGGACGTGACCAGAACCAGGCCGCGACACCGGTCAAACCGGCAATGGTTAAGCCGACTCCAATCCAGATTTCATAGAGACGGCCAGATTTGGCCCCCAGCAACTGTTCGGTTTTATCCTGCCCCACTGCGATATATTGAATAATAAGTGCCAGTGAGGTGACCAAGCCTGCAATAAATCCACCGCCTGGCAAATTATGGCCACGCATAAAGATGTACAGGCTGACCACCAGTGCTACAGGCAAGATCCATGATGCAGTAATACGTAACATCAGGGGTGAAGGATTAAAACGATAGGTCAGACCCTGGGTGATGGTGGCGCCATGGGCACGCATTCCATCCATCAGGCTAAGTACACCAATCGCGGCAATTCCAAGTACGGTAATTTCGCCAAAGGTATCGAAACCACGGAAGTCGACCAGAATCACATTCACCACATTGGTGCCGCCGCCCAGTGGAATCGACTGTTGCAGGAAGAACCATGAAATGGAATTATGATCACGGGTCATGATCAGCCAGGCAATAGCTGCTATTCCAAGACCGCCACCTATTGCAATAATGGCATCACGCCAGCGACGGGTCGGACTCGATTCATACGGTGTTAACTGAGGCAGTAAAGATAAACTCATCAGTAGCAGAACCGTGGTGACCACATCGACCGTAATCTGGGTCAATGCCAGATCGGGCGCCGAGAAGCCGATAAAGACCATGGTGACGACCAGGCCGACTGCACCGCTAATCAGTACAGCTTTAATCCGCTCATGATGGAACCACAGCAGCATCCAGCAGGCAGAAAACAGGAGTAACCACAAGATAATCGCCAGAGCAGGGGCGTGGGTCAGTTCACGTGTACCCGTGCCCACCCCATTGTTCACCAGTGGGAAACTGACCAGTGCGACAGTAAAAATTACGATCCACAATAAATAGCTTTGTAATTTGCCATTTTCAGTGGCACGGCGGAAACGGCGTGAATTCAGCAGCAGATTTTTCAAAAACAGTTCGAACAATACCCGGCCCTGCAAGCGGCCCAGTTTTGGATCCAGGTCGATTTCACGTAAGACGCCACCTTTGGCGAGAGAAAAGTAAAAGATTGTTCCGCCGAGCAGAGAAATCACACTCATCAGAAGGGGCAGGTTGAAACCATGCCAAAGCGCCAGATGAGTGCCTTCAAAGGCAAAATTCTGGGTGGTGGCTTGAGTAGTGCTGTTGACAATTTTTTCCACCAGAAGAGCCGGTAATAGACCGACTAAAATACATAAAATTGCTAACAAAGTGGCCGGTGCGCGCATACCAAAGGCAGGTTCATGTGCATCTTTATTCGGGACCTGCTTGCCTAGCGGACCATCGAAAAAGACTCCATGCACCAGTCGAATGGAATAAGCCACCGCAAAAATCCCGGCCAGTGTTGCGACAATGGCTGAAACGACCATGACCGGACCACTCAAGTTCGCGACCAGTTCGGTAAAGAACATTTCCTTGGACAGGAAGCCATTGGTCAGTGGCACACTTGCCATAGCCGCCGCCGTAATCATGGTCAGGGTAGCGGTATAGGGTAGCAGTTGCCATAAGCCTGACAGTTTGCGCAAGTCACGTGTGCCCGATTCATGGTCGATAATTCCGGCAATCATAAACAGGGCCGCTTTAAAGGTGGCATGGTTAATAATATGAAAAATTGCAGCTGCAACCGCCAGAGGAGAACCGATCCCAAGCAGACACATGATCAGGCCTAAATGGCTGATGGTTGAATAGGCGAGTAAGCCTTTCAGGTCTTCCTTAAAAATGGCAAAGAAGGCGGCCATGCACAGGGTAAACAGACCGACAAAGGTCACAATATTATGAAACAGTGCAGCACCGGCAAAGATCGGGAGCAAACGTGCTACCAGGAATAAACCGGCTTTGACCATGGTGGCCGAGTGCAAATAGGCAGAGACCGGTGTCGGTGCAGCCATGGCATTCGGCAACCAGAAGTGGAACGGGAACTGCGCACTTTTGGTAAAGGCACCAAGTAAAATCAGCAACAAGGTTGGAACAAATAAATGATGGGACTGAATCTGCTCAGTCATCGTCAGGATTTGGTCAAGCTGATAAGTGCCGGTAATTTGACCAAGCAGGACAAAACCGCCCAGCATCGCCAGACCACCCATTCCGGTAATGGTCAAGGCCATACGTGAGCCGCGTTGCGCCGCTTCGTAATTGCTCCAGTAACCCACCAGCAAGAAGGAGGAAATACTGGTCAGTTCCCAGAAAACTAATAAGATAATCAGGTTATTTGACAATGAAATCCCGAGCATGGCGGCCATAAACAGCATCAGCAGAAGATACAGTTTGCTCAGTGAGTTTTTTGGATTGAGATAATAATAGGCATAAATATAAATCAGGGTGCCAATTCCGCTGATCAGCAAGGCAAACAGCAATCCCAGAGAATCCAGGCGAAAACTGAAATCAATGCCGAGCTGGGGCAGCCAGGACCAGGTCTGGGTCATCACTGCACCATCAAAGATGGCAGGCGCCTGACTCAATAATAATAAGAAACTGCTGAGGCTGACACCAATTGCCCCTAAAGCCGTTACCCCGCGCGAAAATTGCTTCAGCCACGAGACAAGGGTTGTGCCTAATACTAACGGTAACAATATAATAATCGGCAGCACACTCGTATCCATTGTCATGATTTAAGTTTTGACCAACCTAAGGTGAATCTTTATCTTTCAAGGATTACAGGACCCCAAGGAGCGACCCAAACCTCTCAATCTTGAAAGCCAAAAGAATATTCAAAAAGAATATAAAACAGTTGTATTGCGCAACTTATAAACGATAGCAAATTCCGATTTTACAATGAAATTCGCAAATAAAACCGATCATATTACAGGATAACAACAACATCAACGTTTTTATGTGGAACTTATAAATTATACGCCGGCTCGGATTTAACAGGCGCTGCATGCTTAAACAGATCATCCAGAAGTGACCGAAAATTAAGATTAAATTGCAGGCATTGATTGTAAATTTGACTCAAAATAGTTTAATCAGGGCAAAAGAGAATGCTGAAAAGGCTTCCTTGTTTACTCAAACAGTCGCGCTTATTTTTTTGAATCTGTTTAGAGCGACTGAGGTAGTGTCGGTTGAGGATCCTGGGCAAGTAAAGCCAGCAGTTCCTGTTGCTGTTCGGGATTGAGCTGTTCCCGGATCATTTGCAATACTGCAAGCAGTGTGACGGGTTCGGTGACCGTTTCCAATAAAGTATCTTCGGAAGATAGGTCTTTATTTCGCTGCAATTCCAGCTCTGCGTAGATCTGATCAAACTGGGTTTTCATACTTTCAAGATGAATGGGGTGCAGCTGTTTATTTTCCAGTTTCAGACATTGAAAGCCTTGCGCCTGTTCTAGTAATTCAGGCCGGTTGCCGGTTGCAATAATCTGCAAGTTAGGAAAAGCCTGATGCAGGCGTGACAGGATCACTGCTGCCATCTCCTGATCCAGTTGATGATCAATTGCATCAATCAACAAAACGCCTGTACCTTCCTGGCAAGGGAATAAACTGTTGGGATTCAACAGACAAAGACGCCGCACAATATCACCCACCAGTGCAATCCAGTTGCGGATACTGTTGGGCAGTTGCTGGAAGCTAAAGGTCTGTTGCTGATAGGTCACCATCAATTGCAGCTTGGGCTGGTATTTTAAATAAATCTGGCTGACTTCTGGCAGGATCAGCGACAACGCCTGTTTTAAAGCGCTGAGATTCGGTGCATGCAGATGTGCCTGGGCTTTCTCGATCTGCCGGGCCAGTTCATTTCCTCGAATGTTCTCAGGCTGCTGCAAGGCACGCGCCAAAATCTGGTTCATAACCTTGGCACTTTGCGCATTTTCAATATCACTGATTTCACGAAACCATTCAAAAAAACGGGCAAAGGTGGTGAAAGGAATCGCAGTGATTTCATAAGCATGTGCGGACTGGAGAATGGCCGGGTTATTTTTGTTGAGCAGATTGACTTCATTGGTAAAACGTTCAGCAGGATAATAGGCAATCAGGGGCAAGCCGAGCAGGGGATCGTGCAAGCGGGCTTTCTGATACAAGCTGAGCACACTTTCAAGCTGTGAGGTTTCTGCTTTGCTAAAACCCAGCCCCTGACTGTTTAAAGTCTTGTAGATTTGCCATGAACAGCTTTGTAGGTTCGCAGGCTCAGACTGACTGGATTCTGGCAAGCTGCCCATCTCTTCAGGAAAACCAATCTGGATATCGATTTTGGATTGCAGCCGGGTTTGCATGATGTCCTGATCTTGCATCACCAGACCCGCAGCACGGCTATCACGATAACGGGCTGCAAACCAGGTCAATGCCTGATAGCTAAAACGTAAAAGCGTAGTTTTGCCAGTTCCCTGATTGCCCAGAATCAAGGTAACCGGGCATTGCGGATAATTAAACTGAAGCTGAATGTCGAAAAAATGCAGGGTATGTTTCAGTTGAAGCGCTTGGATGTGCATAGATCACCTGTCCTATGATGTTTACATCCATGCCATGCACCTTAACCGACTGCCTGCCGAAGCGACTGCGGCATTTTGATCTTCAGTTGCTGAATCAGGTCATAAATGTGATGAATATTTAAACTCACTTTAGCACGTGTACAGGCCACGTAAAGTAATCTTAATTCTTCATCACTAATTTTATGGTCTTTTTCATTGAGCTTAAACTGATAGTCATCTTCAATATGAACCCGATCCCACTCTAGGCCTTTGGCCTTGTGCGCCGTGGAAATAATATAATCAGCCTGGGCAATTGGTGTGATTTTAGCCAGAGCTTTTTTCAGCGGATCGGTGCCATGTTCGTCCACCAGTTTGACCAGTGGCTTGATGTCACTGCCTTCATTGGTTTCACAGTATTCATGGACATCATGCCAGGAGTTAAACCAGGCCAGTTCCGGTACATCAACCACACGTTTGCCCTGTTTCAGCATGGCGGCCGCATCGACAAAACGATTCAGTTTGACGTGATCGGCTTGCAGACTGACTTTATCCCCACGAACTAAACCTGCTAATAACAGTTCCATGGCGCGGGCATTGGTCCGGCATAAAATTGCATCCCGCATTTTGGTATGCGGTTTATTCACGACTTTAGAATCTAACAACGGATTGCCGAGTAAAGGCACAGTTTCATTTAAGGCACCTAAAATGGCATTGGCATTCAGGGCAATTTCAGGACCGAAACGAAATGAGGTGGTCAGACGTGATTCAGGTAAAGGTAGTTGCTGCATGGCATTCACTGCACCACGCCAGGCATAAATCTGCTGATGCGCGTCTCCGACATAAATCACCTGGGTGCTGCGCTGTTTCAGCAAAATCCCCAGCATTAAGGGATCGGCATCCTGAGCTTCATCGAACAGCACATAATCGGCCGGGATATTTGGCTCAGACAGCGCCCAGAGCTTCAGATAAATGTCATGACCGATGCCGGCCTGATGATTTGGATCAATCGACTCTAGCCAGCGTCGTTCGACTGCCGGATAAAGTTTCTTCTGTAAAGTCTCGATATCATCCGGATGCAACCAGCTCGGCGCCTGAATATGCCGTGGGGCAGGGTATTGCGAACTGGTCGAGCAGAAATAGCCGACCGCATTGGCAACCAAACTTGCCAGACGCGAAGGCATCAAGACATATTTTTCATAACGCCCACCCATCATACGGCGCATGGTCATCGGTTCAAGCCGGTATTCTTTGGCAATAAAACTTGGACTCAAGCGTGGCAAGCGCAGTTTGTCGGTGACTCCACGTGGAACACTGCGAAACGCCAGCGAGTGAAAAGTACGGCAATCGACACCCCGGTGAAACTTGGCCTGTGCTTCACTGGCAATGGCCTTGTTAAAAGCCAGATACATGCCACGTCTTTGTGGCATGGCATCACTGATCATTTGCAGGGTCGTGGTTTTACCTGTGCCTGCATAGGCAATCACTTTAAAGGATTTGCCCAGACGTGCGTTATCAATGGCAGTGGCCTGCTCATAGGTCGCGGTCGGTTTTTTTAAATCGGACACAGATGAATTCAAGGCTTAATGCTGACGGTTGGCTTTTTCGACCAGACCGGACAAGCCTTGGCGGCGTGCCAGTTCATTTAATACCAATTGCACATCCAGGTCGAAATAACCCAGCATCACGATGGTATGGAACCACAGATCTGCCACTTCATAGATCAGATCATTTTTATGGTCTGCCGAAGCATCCTGATCAAAGTCTTTGGCTGCCAGCACGGTTTCAAAGCTTTCTTCACCGACTTTTTCCAGAATCTTGTTCAGGCCTTTATGATACAGCTTGGCCACATAAGAGGAGTCCGGATCGGCCTGTTTGCGTTCTGCCATCATCTGGCCCAGATAAGACAGGACTTCGACCTGCTCAGATTGCGCGGTTGACGCTTGCATCGCCAGCGTATGCGGATTCGTGGATTTTTCACCATAAATCGCAGACGGATCTTTCAGCTGTGCATCGACAATTTCCCAGCCCATTGGCGTGAGCTTGCGATAGAAACATGATTCACGGCCGGTATGGCAGGCAATACCACCATGCTGTTCAATTTGCAGCACAATCACGTCGGCATCACAGTCCAGACGGATTTCATGTACGGTCTGAAAATGTCCTGATTCTTCGCCCTTATGCCATAACTTGTTACGTGAACGGGAGAAATACACCGCCTGATTTTTTTCGGCAGTTAAAGCCAAGGCTTCACGGTTCATCCAGGCCACCATCAACACGCGTCCAGTTTGATGATGCTGGGCAATGGCAGGGACTAATCCTTGTTCGTTAAATTTTACTTCATCGAGCCATTGCGCGTTGTTCATAAGGGTTTCCATCATTTCAATCAAAATATAAAAATACGGATAGGAAATATCCGCTGATAGTGTACGTGATCTCGCAGCATTTGCGGCAAAAATCTGTGCTTGAAAGGACAGGCTGTGTCGTGGTTTTTTAAATCAGTTCACTTTATTCCAGATCTTGCAAAACTGAGACATAGAAAAGCCGCCCGGTCGGCGGCTCGCATTTCTATTAAATTATCCGTATGAAAACCGTATAAAAAATTACCAGTGTTCGCCCGGGAACAGACGTGCATATGCTTTTTGCACCAAGTTTAATTTTTGTGGTTGGCCCACAGATGCAGTTGAACTTGGGAACAGGTTATAGCCAATTGACATCAAGACATTGTTGATATCCGGTGCAATTGAATAGGTAATGGAAGCCAGGCGGCCCAAACCGGTCGCCACTTTCTTCGGACGTTTCACAATCGCATAGGCAATCAGGTCAGCCGCCTGTTCCGGAGAAAGCGTTGGGACATATTTATAAATTTTAGTTGGCGCAATCATTGGAGTGCGCACCAAAGGCATATAGATCGATGTGATTGCGATTTTATGTGAATGTACTTCTGCAGACAGGCAGCGGCTAAAGGCATCCAGCGCAGCTTTTGAAGCAACATAGGCCGAAAAGCGGGTGGCATTGGCCAGTACACCAATTGAGCTGATGTTAATAATATGACCCGCACGACGAATCATCATTTGCGGCAGGATATTCATCACCAGACGCACGGCGCCGAAATAGTTCAGCTGCATGGTCCGTTCAAAATCATGAAAACGATCTACTGACTCATGCACGGCACGGCGGATCGAACGTCCTGCATTATTGATCAGAATATCAATATGATCAACTGAGGCAATAATCTGTTTGGAGACTTCATCAATCGCTTCCATATTGTTTAAATCACATGGAAAGATTGAGGCTTTGCCGCCTTTGGCTTCAATTTCTGATTTTACTTGTTCTAGGGTTTCCTGAGTACGGGCTACCAGTAAAACATGGGCACCTGCATCAGCCAGTTGATGTGCTGTCGTTAAACCAATACCGCTGGATGCACCGGTAATCAGGACGGTTTTACCTGCAACACGTTTTTCCAGTTGTTTGTGTAGTCTAGTTTTCACGTTTGTTATCCCTAATTTGAAGTCAGCGTTCAAATTATTTTTATTAAAGGTATATGGCGCTCTAACAGAAGATGAGAGCGAAGGTGAGTCCAGATATGATAACCAATTCTTCAGGAAAATCTATAAATTAAAGTATTGAAATTAAAATAAAAATTAGAGTAATTGCTCTATTTTTGTTCACTCTTTCATTTAACTTTTAACATGAAAATAAAAAGTAAAGCAAGTGGCTGTTTTAGAAAATAAATAAAAAAACCTCACCAAAATGATGAGGTTTCGAAGCGGCTCGGGCACCTTTTTAAACGGCCGCCAGCGCCTGTTCCAGATCGGCAATCAGGTCATCACTATGTTCAATCCCAATGGATAAACGCACCATATCCTCACTGACGCCTGCCGATTTTAACTCTTCGGCATTGAGCTGACGATGCGTAGTAGTCGCCGGATGGCAGGCCAGACTTTTAGCGTCGCCGATATTGACCAGACGGGTGAACAATTGCAGGGCATCAATAAAACGTGTGCCGCCTTCGAGACCATGTTCTACCCCAAAGGTCAGAATGGCAGAAGGTTTACCTTTTACATATTTCTGTGCCAAGGCATGCTGTGGGTGATCTTTCAGGCCGGCGTAATTGACCCATTTCACTTTAGGATGTTTTTGCAGATATTCAGCGACTTTCAGTGCATTTTCGGTATGACGTTCCATACGCAAGCTTAAAGTTTCCAGACCTTGCAGAATCAAAAACACATTCTGCGGACTGATCGCAGCGCCGGTATTACGCAGTGGCACTACACGCGCACGTGCGATATATGCTGCTTCCCCCAAAACTTCGACATAGTTCACGCCATGGTAGCTTGGATCAGGCGTATTCAGGGCAGGGAAACGTTCAGGGTATTTACCCCACGGGAATTTGCCGCTATCCACAATAATGCCGCCAATTGAATTGCCATGACCACCGATATATTTGGTCAGGGAATGCACCACAATATCCGCACCAAAGTCGAAAGATTTTTGTAGTACTGGGGTGGCAACGGTATTGTCGACAATCACCGGTACGCCATATTCATGTGCAATTTTAGCAATGGCTTCCAGATCAATAATATTACCCAGTGGATTACCAATCGATTCGACAAAGACCAGTTTGGTTTTTTCATCAATCAAGTCACGCAGACTTTCCGGCTTTTCATAATCAAAGAAACGGACTTCAATGCCCTGTTTTGGTAGGGTATGGGCAAAGAGGTTATAGGTACCGCCATATAGCGTTGACACAGAAGCAATGTTGTCACCCGCTTCCGCAATGGTCTGAATCGCATAAGTAATCGCAGCCATGCCAGAGGCCAAAGCCAGCGCGCCAATTCCACCTTCCAGTGCTGCGACACGTTGTTCCAGAACCGCAGTGGTCGGGTTCATAATTCGGGTATAGATATTGCCCTGAACCTTTAAATCAAAGAGATCGGCCCCATGTTGAGTATTGTCAAAGGCATAAGACGTGGTTTGGTAAATCGGCACTGCAACAGCTTTGGTGGTTGCTTCTGGGGTATAACCTGCATGAATCGCAAGGGTTTCTGCTTTATAACTCATTCTGTTTGATCTTCTTGTTTAAGTTTATGGCTTGAGTGTAGCATTTTCACATATGAGTAAAAGTGCAATTTTATTGAAATAAATATATGAAATATTCATATATCGACCTGGATTTGAGTCGTTTATTTTACTGAAAACAACTGTTTAAAAAAACATCATCAATAAACTTGTAACAATGCATTGAAGTTCATGGCAATGGCTTATGTTTTCGCAGCTTTCTGCGTATAATAGCCGATTATTTTTTCGCTCATTTTTGAGCTGGGGTGGTTGTTTTAACCCCATTTGGTTTTTCAGTTGAGGAGTCCTACGTGGCCCAATATATTTACACGATGAACCGAGTGTCGAAGATGGTTCCGCCTAAGCGCGAAATCCTGAAAGACATCTCCTTATCATTTTTCCCAGGCGCTAAAATTGGTGTGCTTGGTTTAAACGGTGCAGGTAAATCTACCTTGCTTCGTATTATGGCGGGCGTAGATAAAGATTTCTCTGGTGAGGCACGTGCGCAACCGGGTACAAAAATCGGTTATCTGGAGCAAGAACCACCTTTAGATGAAACCAAAGACGTTCGTGGTAACGTCGAAGATGGTTTGCGTGAACCGCTTGATGCTTTAGCGCGTCTGGATGAAGTCTTTGCTGAATATGCAGCAGAAGATGCAGATTTCGATGCACTTGCGAAAGAGCAAGAGAAGCTTGAAGCAATTATCCAGACCTGGGATGCGCATAACCTTGCCAACCAGATGGATCAAGCGGCTGCAGCATTGAACTTGCCTGCCTGGGATGCAGACGTATCTAAGCTTTCAGGTGGTGAACGTCGTCGTGTGGCACTTTGCCGCTTACTTCTGTCTAAACCAGACATGTTGCTTCTAGACGAACCGACGAACCATTTAGATGCTTCTTCTGTATCTTGGTTGGAACGTTTCTTGAAAGATTTCCCGGGTACCATCGTCGCGATTACGCATGACCGTTACTTCCTGGATAACGTAGCTGAATGGATTCTTGAGCTTGACCGTGGTATGGGTATTCCGTATCAAGGTAACTATTCTTCTTGGCTTGAGCAGAAAAATGCCCGTTTAGAGCAAGAGAACAAGCAGGAAGAATCTTTTGCTAAAGCATTGAAAAAAGAACTTGAATGGGTTCGTTCAAATGCCAAAGGTCAGCAAAAGAAAAACAAAGCGCGTATGGAGCGTTTTGAAGAGCTTAACTCACGCGAATTCCAGCAGCGTAACGAAACCTCTGAAATCTACATTCCACCTGGTCCACGTTTGGGCAACAAGGTTGTAGAAGTTGAAGGTATCAGCAAGTCGTTTGGTGATCGTTTACTGTACAAAGATTTAACGTTCACAGTACCACCTGCTGCCATTGTGGGTATCGTGGGTGAGAATGGTGCGGGTAAAACCACGCTATTCCGTATGATGACTGGCGAACAGCAACCAGATACCGGTACGGTAACGCTGGGTGAATCGGTTAAAGTGGCTTATGTCGGTCAGATCCGTGACACGCTAGACAACAACAAAACTGTCTGGGAAGAAGTGTCTGGTGGTTTAGATATCTTGAAGATTGGCGAATACGAAATTGCATCACGTGCGTATATCGGTCGCTTTAACTTCAAAGGCCAAGATCAGCAAAAACGCGTAGGTCAATTGTCAGGTGGTGAGCGTAACCGTTTACAACTTGCGAAAATCCTGCAAATGGGCGCAAACGTTATCCTACTCGATGAACCATCAAACGACTTGGATATCGAAACCTTGCGTGCACTTGAAGATGCCATTCTGGTATTCCCAGGTACTGTGATGGTGATCTCGCATGACCGTTGGTTCCTGGACCGTATTGCAACGCACATCTTGTCATTCGAAGGTGAAACACCTGAATTCTTCACCGGTAACTATGCTGAGTTTGAAGAATATCGCCGTAAGCGTGATGGTGATGATCTTGTAGCGAAGCGTCAAAAATATCGCAAAATCGGTGTTTAATCATCTCCGACTTTTGTAAATAAAAAAACCAGCCTCAGGGCTGGTTTTTTTATGTTTATTATATTGTGGAGGGTAAATTAGATTTCCCACTCATGATTACATTCACGGCATTTCCATTTCTTTTGGGTTTGCATGAATGCCTGCATTGAAATTTTAAAATCAGGTAAGTCCTTATAGAACATAAAGCCTGCGATCAAAGAAAGAATAAAGACGATCACAGTCGCAGTCTGTAAAGTGGTACCTGCACCATCGCCAAAAATCCACATCGCGATGCTAATAATCACCAGCAATAGCAACAGGAACAGGGCAGGAACCAGAAACATTAAGCTTTTAGGAACCACTGGACGTGGAGCTGCTTGACCTGGCTGGGCCACTGGCATGATTTTCGGGCTTTGACACTTAGGGCAACGATATTGCATTACAACTCCAAAATTCTAAATTACTGATTATTTTATCGGAAGATGCGAAGAAACCGAAATATTGCCCAACATAAAATATACAGGCAATAAAAAACCCAAGTCGCGATGCTTGGGTTTTTTATAAGATGACCATAATATATTATGGTCATCTTGAATATGGCGTCCCTACGGGGATTCGAACCCCGGTTACCGCCGTGAAAGGGCGATGTCCTAGGCCTCTAGACGATAGGGACAATTGAGGCAAATAACACAGCTAAAGCAAGACTTGATTTGGTGGAGTCAAGGAGGATCGAACTCCTGACCTCTACAATGCCATTGTAGCGCTCTACCAACTGAGCTATGACCCCAGTCTGTGTGAGCGCTATATTAGGGATATCGCGCTCACACGTCAACACAAAAATTAATTAAGCTTGATCAACTGCTTCATTTTTCGGCAACTTTAAGCTTTCATTGAGTTTTTCCCAGACTTTCAGCTCTTTTTTGCTTGGACCACCGACAATTTCCAGCGCATGACGTAAACGTGCAAAGGTTAAATCAGGACCAATGGTAACCATCGTTTGCATCACGGGTGTAGACGCAGTCGAACCGGCGATCGCAATAAAGAACGCAGGCATGAAATCACGTAACTTGATTTCCATCTGTGTCGCCAAGTCCATCAAGGTCTGGCTCACCGTGTCGTTATTCCAAGTAAACAGGCTTTCTAAACGCCAAATTGCGAATTGAAGACTTTGACGTACCTGTTCATCCGACAGTTTCTTGCTTTCAAACTGTTCTTTAGACAGGGTCGGGAAATGGTTGAAATAATGTGCAGACCAGTTCACAGCTTCAGACAGCAGGTTAATACGCGGTTGAATCGCAGCTGCAATTTCTTCTAATTTGGCACGATCTGCTTTCCAGGCCAATAAGGTGTCTAGAAGTTCAGCCGGGCTGAGTGCCTTGATCCATTGACCATTTAACCAGTTCAATTTCTCAACATCAAAGATCGGACCACCGAGGGATACACGTTTGATATCAAAATGCTCAATCATTTCAGCCAAAGTGAATTTTTCACTTTCATCTGGCATTGACCAGCCCATACGACCCAAGTAGTTCAACAAGGCTTCAGGCAGTACACCGATGTCTCTGTAATAGTTAATTGAGGTCGGGTTTTTACGTTTAGACAGCTTAGATTTATCCGGGTTACGCAGCAGTGGCATGTGGCATAGTATCGGCATTTCCCAACCAAAATATTGATACAGCAACTGATGTTTCGGCGCAGATGGAATCCATTCTTCACCACGAATTACGTGGGTGATTTGCATCAAATGGTCATCTACTACGTTAGCCAAGTGGTAGGTTGGTAGGCCATCGGTTTTCAGCAGGATTTGCATGTCTACTTGCGCCCATGGAATTTCGACTTCACCACGTAGCATGTCATTGAATTTACATACGCCTTCAGTTGGTACTTTCATACGGATGACGTGTGGTTCGCCAGCGGCCAAACGGCGCTCAACTTCTTCTTGAGTGAGATTCAGACCGCGACCGTCATAACGTGGCGACTCACCACGTGCCTGCTGTTCTGCACGCATTTGATCCAGTTCTTCAGCAGTTGCGAAACAGTAGAAAGCATGACCTTTCTCTACCAGTTCCAAGGCATAATTTTTATAGATATCCATACGTTCTGATTGGCGATACGGCGCATGCGGGCCACCGACATCAGGACCTTCAGACCAGTTCAGACCCAACCAGCGCAATGAATCCAGGATCATTTTTTCAGATTCAGGCGTTGAGCGCAGTTGGTCAGTATCTTCAATACGAAGAATGAATTCACCACCATGCTGTTTAGCAAAACATAAGTTAAACAAGGCGATATAGGCAGTACCTACATGCGGAAAACCAGTAGGAGAAGGTGCAATACGAGTACGAACAGTCATAGCCGGATCTAATCTTAGATATAAAATTGCAGCTATTATAGCGAAAAAGCCACATCACTTAATGCTTTATTCAACATTGAATGATGTGGCTTTTAAATCCGGGAATATTCAGCGCTGTTGAGGCTGATTAAGAATGAGCGCTCGAAAAAATACTTTGGACAAAGCGGGTGAAGCGGTAATTCTGTTCTGCAAAGAAATTTTGCGAAGGTGCGACTTTAAATGCAGTCAAGACTTTTAGATTATCTTCTGTTTGAAGTGTTTTTTCAGTTTTTTGTTGCTGAATCGCTTTTTCAATCGGCGAAGTCTTACTTTCAACAGTGCTTACTGTAGGCTTCGGCAAATCTGTCTTCACAACAACGGCATGACCGAGTTGAATCGAGAACAACATAATCAGGCTTAGGATGCTGGCTGTGAATAATGTAAATTTCATATCCAAACTTCCTCCTTACTTCTGGTTGGTTTTATTTTGTTAAAAATGTTTTTTTAATACTCTGTCTACAATTTAATCACAGTTGATCATAAAGAAGTAGAACCAAGTCACATTTTTTACAAAAGAAATAATATAACTCTGTGGAAAATTACCAAAAATCGTAATTTCCTGTTTTGGTGGCCTATTTTTAACAGACAACTGTGAAGAGAACGTGAAGAACTGTCTTATATTGTAGCAGAAGATTACTTTTCTAGCAGAATATGTATCCGAATTTAATTGTTAGAAGATATCTCAAAATCATAAATAGATTGTAGATATTGTTATAAATATATGATTGTTATGTTTATTTTTGATTTGTATAGTGCAGGTCATATAAACAAGTCATATAAACAATGAGTTACATCAAATGAAAAAATAATAGCATCCGCAATCTTGACAATTTTAGTGGGAACAGCAGTACAGAATTCCATTGCCAAAGATTTCCTGAATGTCTCTTATGACCCGACCCGTGAATTTTATCAGGAATATAACGAAGAATTTGGCAAGTTCTGGAAGCAGAAAACCGGACAAACGGTTAATTTTAAACAGTCGCATGGCGGTTCAGGCAAGCAGGCACGTTCGGTGGTCGATGGTTTGCAGGCCGATGTCGTAACCTTGGCCTTGGCCAATGATATCGAAGAAATCGTCAATGCAGGTTTAATCGAGAAAGACTGGCAAAAAGAGTTTCCGAGTAATTCGGCACCTTATACCTCTACGATTGTATTCTTGGTGCGTAAAGGGAATCCAAAGCAAATCAAAGACTGGAATGATCTGACCAAAGCGGGTGTGGACATTATTACCCCAAACCCAAAAACCGGTGGCGCACCGCGTTGGATCTACCTGTCTGCTTGGGGTTATGCGCTGAAACAGCCTGGCGGGAATGATGCGAAAGCCAAAGAGCTGGTGAAAAAACTTTATCAAAATGTCAAAGTGCTCGACTCCGGTGCTCGTGGTTCACTGACGACGTTTGCCGAGCGCGGCATTGGCGATGTGCTTTTATCCTGGGAAAATGAAGCCTTGCTGGCGACGCAAGGGCTGGGTAAAGACAAATACGATATCGTCTATCCATCGATTTCCATTCTGGCCGAGCCATCAGTAGCGATTGTCGATAAAAACGTGAATAAAAATGGCAATACCCATCTGGCCAAAGGTTATTTGAACTATTTGTATTCACCGAAAGGGCAGGAGCTTGCTGCGAAATATTTCTTCCGTCCGCGGGACGCCAAAGTGGCTGCCAAATATTCAGACCAGTTTCCGAAAATCCAGACCTTTACCATTGATAAAGTCTTTGGTGGTTGGGCCAAAGCGCAAAAAACACATTTTGTGAATGGGGCGATTTATGACCAGATTTACAATGAAAAAAGATAAGTGAGCGGTAGTCTAAATAGAATAAAGAAAATGGCTAAAGTGTTATCCATTTTCTTTATATCTAATGCATAAAATTCTATATATTAGATATAAGTAGAATAATAAATAGTATTTTTCTTTTAAAAACAAAATATTAATACAGAAAAACCTTTCATTTTATCGTGTTGTGATGTTGTAGGGTGAATTGCGATAAATGATTTTATTTCATATAGTTATATCTAATGAAGATAAACTCCGTGCTGCCATGAAAATTCAATTAAAATCGTTATTTAGTGCTGCCTTATTGGCGACTGGTTTAGGCATGACCGCTACTGCTTCACAAGCAGCAGACCGTCAGTTTCTGAATGTATCCTATGATGCCACGCGTGAATTCTATGATGAATTTAACAAATCATTTGGCACTTACTGGAAAAACCGCACCGGTCTGGATGTGAATTTCAAGCAGTCACATGGCGGTTCGGGCAAACAGGCACGTTCTGTGGTCGATGGTCTGAAAGGTGATGTGGTGACTTTAGCGCTGGCCAATGACATCGAAGAAATTGTGAAATCTGGTCAGATTCAGCCGGGCTGGCAAAAGGAATTCCCACACAACTCGGCACCTTATACCTCAACGATCGTATTCATGGTACGTAAAGGTAATCCGAAAGGCATCAAGGACTGGAATGACTTAACCAAACCAGGCGTGCAAATTATTACGCCGAACCCGAAAACGGGTGGTTTGCCGCGTTGGGTGTATCTGTCTGCATGGGGTTATGCCGAGAAACAGCCAGGCGGTAATAAAGCCAAAGCACAGGAATTTGTCGGCAAGCTTTATAAGAACGTGAAAGTGATGGATTCTGCTGCACGTGCTTCAATGACCACCTTTGCCGAGCGTGGGATTGGCGATGTATTGCTGACTTGGGAAAATGAAGCTTTAGTAACGCAAAAAACCTTGGGTAAAAACAAGTTTGATATCGTTTATCCATCAATTACGATTTTGACTGAACCGTCAGTGGCGATTGTGGATCGTACTGTAGAGAAAAATGGCAATAAATGGTTAGCAACAGGTTATATCAATTACCTGTATTCACCATTAGGTCAGGAAATGGCTGCTAAACATTTCTATCGTCCACGTAATGAAAAAGTATTAGCTAAATATTCGGCACAGTTCCCGAAAATTAAAACTTTTACCATTGATGAAGTCTTTGGTGGTTGGGCCAATGCACAGAAAACCCATTTTGTGAATGGTGCAATTTTTGACCAGATCTATAACAGCAAACGTTAATTGATCTGCCAAGTCATCTGGATTGAAAAAAGCCTCCAAAACCGGAGGCTTTTTTGTATGAGAAAAATGCTAAAACGGTTTTCTCTATGGAAAGTAATATTTATCTACAAAAAGTCGTTTGGAGCTTTGCCTAAACAGGGTGATAATGTGCAGTTAAATTTTTCCCCCTATTGATTGAGTTTTTATGTCACATATTTCTGTATTACTTCACGAAACGATTGATGCCTTGTTGGCGGGTCGCAATACGGGAACTTATGTGGATGGTACCTTTGGCCGTGGTGGGCATACGCGTTTATTACTGTCCAAATTAGATGAAAATGCACGCGTCTATGCCTTTGATAAAGATCCGCAAGCACTGGCTGTAGCGGCTGAACTCGAACAAGAAGATTCACGTTTTAAAATTATTCATGCTAGCTTTGCTGATCTGAAAGATGCCTTGGCTGAACTGGGCATTGAACACGTCGATGGGGTGATGGCGGATCTTGGTGTTTCTTCACCGCAGCTGGATCAGGCTGAACGTGGTTTCAGTTTTATGAAAGATGGCCCGCTGGATATGCGCATGGATAACTCGCAAGGTCCAACCGCAGCAGAATGGCTGACCCAGATTGAAGAAGAAGCGCTGGCGAATATCATTTTTAAATATGGTGAAGAGCGTTATAGTCGCCGTATCGCCAAAGCGATTAAAGCTGCTGGATATATTGATACCACGGCAAAGCTGGCTGAGATCGTAAAAGTAGCGCACCCGAAATGGGAAAAAAATAAGCATGCTGCGACCCGTACTTTCCAGGCGATTCGTATTGCTATTAATAAGGAATTAGAAGATATTGAAATCTTCTTGCCTCAGGCCGTTGAAATCTTGAAACCTGAAGCACGTTTGGCGGTGATTAGCTTCCATTCACTGGAAGACCGTTTGATTAAACAATTTATTCAAAAAGAGTCAACGCTTGAAGAGGATTCAGGCTGGGGAATGCCACAACAACAGAAAGATACGCGACGTTTAAAGAAAGTTTCTCGTGTTAAAGCCAGTGATGAGGAGGTTAAAGCCAATCCTCGTTCGCGTAGCGCATGGCTCCGGGTAGCAGAACGTTTAGCTTAATAGGCAGATCATGAAAACGGAAGTGGTTGATAAAAAAACAGAAAAATTGTGGCTGAAAAAAGTTACAATCTATCTCATGCTGATACTGATGGTCTTCATCAGTGCAGTATTTGTGGTATTTCAGGTATTTGAATACCGTCAGGACAACAGAAAGCTGAGTACCTATCTGCGTGAAAGGGATGACCTGAATGCAGAGTGGGGGCGTTTGCTGATTGAACAGCAAACTTTTGGCGCGACGGCACAGATCGGTACGCGTGCAGTGACACAGCTGCGTATGTATTCACCTCCGGTTTCACAAAGTGTCGTGATTTCCTTACCACAAACTTCAGATGAGAAAAAATAAGGCTAGCGTTCCGACATGGTAGACAAGAGAAAGAAGCAACCGGTACGTAAAAAACAATCGGTCACCGACAAAAATGCCTCAAATGTTTATATCAATCGTTTTTACATCATGTGGGCGGTGGTGCTGCTGTGTTTTGTGACACTGATTTGCCGTGCTTTCTATGTACAGATTATTAATAAAGATTTTTTGCAAAATAAAGCCAATGCCAATATTTTAAGAACCAATACCATCAAGGCGATGCGTGGCGTAATTTATGATCGTAATGGCATTCCATTGGCGATTAGTACCCCAATCATGAAAATTGTGATTGATCCACGTGATTATTTTGACAATAAAAAACTCTATGATGAGACCATGCTGGCGCTGGAAAAAGAACCGAATAGCCGCAAGCTCAAACGTCAGCTACCTGATAAAAACCTGAATCTGGATGAGCTGGCGGATGCAGTCGGTATGGATCGGGCAGAACTGCGCAAAAAAATGGAAGAACGTCCGCGTTCACGTTATCTGATCCTGAAAAAAGAAGTTCCGCCACAACAGGCCGAACTGATCATGAAACGTAATTTTCAGGGCGTATATACCGAGAAAAACTATAAACGTTATTATCCGCAGCCGCAGCCAAACTCTCAGATTATTGGCCTGACCAATAGCGAAGGCAGCGGCATTGAAGGTCTGGAAATGCAGCTGAATAGCCGTCTTTCCGGAAAGGATGGCGAGCAGCAGATCATTCGCGATAAAAAAGGCAACCGGGTCAAAGAACCTGAAGTGATTAAAGAAGTTGAGCCGGGCGAAAATATTACCCTGAGTATCGACTCGCGTCTGCAATATATTATGTACCGTGAGCTGACGGCTGCTGGTGTTGCCAATAATGCCCGTTCAGCGACTGCGATTGCGGTAGATGTCAAAACCGGTGAAATTCTGGCGCTATCTTCATGGCCATCGTATAACCCGAATGATAAAAACAGCCTGCTCAACAAGGATGCCATGCGTAATCGCGGTGCAGTCGATTCTTTCGAGCCGGGTTCGACCATGAAGCCGCTGACCGTGGCAATGGCGCTGGAAAGTGGCAAATATACGGCGAATTCAGTCGTGAATACCACACCGGGCAGTATGCGGGTCGGTAATCATACCATCCGTGATACGCATAACTATGGTCAGTTGACACTCGGGGGTATTCTGCAGAAATCCTCTAACGTTGGTGTGGCGAAACTGGCCTTGTCGCTGCCTTATGAAACCTTACCAACCTTCTATAAACGTCTCGGTTTTGGTCAGCGTTCAGCAGTGAAATTCCCGGGTGAAAGTGCCGGTTTGATTCTTCCACCAAGTAAATGGAATGTGTCAGAAGTGGCAACCATGTCCTATGGTTATGGTCTGAACGCGACGGTACTTCAGCTGGCTGATGCCTATGCCATGCTGGCCAATAAAGGCGTAAAAATGCCGCTGAGCCTGTACAAGCTGGAAGAGCAGCCCCAAGGTGAGCAGATGATCGATGCCAATATTGCCGATCAGGTCCTGCTGATGATGGAAACTGCAACCTTGCCGGGGGTACGGCGACTCGTGCCACCATTCCCGGTTATCGCGTGGCGGGTAAAACTGGTACTGCACATAAATTGCGTGCCGACCGTAAAGGTTATTCAACCAGTGAATACCGTGCATTGTTTGCCGGCGTAGCACCAGTCAGTGATCCACGGATTGCCATGGTGGTGGTGGTAGAAAATCCACAAGGCACCTACTATGGCGGTACCGTATCTGCACCAGTCTTTGCCCGCGTGATGCAGGAATCCTTGCGTCTGCTGAATGTCCCTCTGGACAAACCTTTAGAACCTCCCAAAGTCCAGTAAATAGGTGATCAATGTCTATTACATTTCAAGATCTCTACACCCCTCACGATGTCGCTGACTGGATGAAGCAATCCTTTCAGGGCTTCGAGCTGGATAGTCGTAAAGTTAAACCCGGACAGATTTTTATTGCCTTGACCAGTCTGTCACAACCGGAAAAAACTGCTCAATTTGCCCAGAAAGCCTTAGAGCAGGGCGCATTGGCCGTGATTTCAGAAACTGAACTGGATGTATCTCCAAATCTGATGGTGGCAGATGTACGTCATCTCATGGGGCAATGGCAAAAGCAGTATTTGCAAGCAATCCAACCCGTTGCGGCTGCGCGTATTCTTGCAGTCACCGGCACCAATGGTAAAACCACGATTTCTCGCTTGGTGGCTGAATTCATCATGCTGCAAGGTAAAGCCTGTGCGGTGATGGGCACAACAGGTAATGGAATTTTACCGAACCTAGAAGCATCTTCGCATACCACCCTGGATGCCTTGCAACTGCAAAATGCCTTGCATGGCTATGCGCAGGCCGGTGCGGAGTTTGCCTCGATTGAAGCCAGTTCGCATGGTCTGGAACAAGGCCGCTTGAATGGTTGTGATATCGAGATTGCGGGCTACAGCAATTTGAGTCGTGACCATCTGGATTATCATGGAACGCTACAAGCTTATGCAGAAGCAAAGTCTGGTTTATTCCGATTTAAATTTTTAAAAGTGGCTGTCATCAATATTGATGATGAACATGCACAGATCATGCTGGATGCTGCGAAAAACAATCCGGCACAGCCTAAAATTTTGACTTATTCCACCCAGCAAAAAGCGGATTATCAGGTTCAGGATATTCAGTACAGCATTTCAGGTGCGACCTTTAAACTAAAAACTGCTTCTGCTGAATATAGTGTTAACAGTCCATTGCTGGGACATTTCAATATTGAAAATCTGATCGCCAGTCTGATCATGGCGGAGCAGGCTGGATTTGACCTGAACAACTTGATTGCGTCTGTACCACAGCTCAAAGGTGCACCGGGCCGGATGCAGGTGCTGCGTGATGGCGAGCGCCTGTTTGTGGTGGATTATGCGCATACCCCGGATGCCTTGACTCAGGTTCTGGTGACCTTGAAACGTCATGTTTCACAAAATCTCTGGGCTGTTTTCGGCTGTGGCGGTGATCGTGACCGTGGTAAACGTCCACTGATGACTCAGGCTGCTTTAGACGGTTCGGATATCGCAGTACTCACTTCGGATAATCCGCGGACCGAAGATCCGGCACAAATTTTTGCGGATATGAAAAATGGCATTGATTTTTCCGGCAAAACCTATCATGAAATTCATGACCGTCGTGAAGCGATCAAGTTTGCGGTTAAACACGCGCAGGCGGGTGACATTGTCGTGATCGCAGGGAAAGGGCACGAAAATTATCAGGAAATTGATGGCGTACGTCACTGGTTTGATGACGTGATCGAAGTGCAGGCGGCGATTGATGCCCAGCATTGCAGTACAGATTCAGCCTATTCAGCGCATTAGGATTCAGATATGCATACCTCAACAACAAGTACTGCGGCGCTGGAGCCGTGGAGCATAGAACAATTACAGCAGGCCACCCAAGGCTACTGGCTGAATGATAAAAAGCCTGCAGGCCAGATCAAGCGGATTTTGACTGATTCACGTGATGCAGAAGCAGGTGATGCTTTTCTTGCGCTGAAAGGCGAGCGTTTTGATGCACATGACTTTATTGCGCAAGTGGCGGCTCAAGGTTGTGACATTGCCATTGTCAGCCGTCCGGTGGATGCTGATATTTGCCAGCTAGTGGTAGAAGATACCCGTCTGGCATTGGGATTGTTGGGTGCTTATCGCCGTCAGCAGAATCCTCAGCTCAAAGTGATTGCCTTGACCGGCAGTAGTGGCAAGACCACGACTAAGGAAATGTTGGGGAGCATCTTGTCGCGTCTGGCACCGACCTTGGTGACACGTGGTAATTTGAATAATGACCTTGGTGTGCCAGTGATGTTGCTTGAGCTGCGTCCTGAACATCAATATGCAGTAATGGAACTCGGTGCAAGTCATCAGGGTGAAATTGATTACACTTCAAAAATGGTGCAGCCGCATGTAGCCGGAATCATTAATATTGGGACTGCGCATTTAGGTGAATTTGGTGGTCGTGACGGAATTTGCCGTGCAAAATCCGAAATTTATGCGCATATCTCTGAGACTTCGATTATTCCTGCTGCAGATGATTTTGCTGAAACCATTCGTGCCGCAGTAAAAACTGAAAAAAACTTGAGTTTTGGTGCTGGTGGTGAAGTCTATGCCAGCAATGTAGTCCTTGATGCTCAATCTTCAAGCTTTACCCTGAATACAGCGCAAGGCTCGAAAACAGTTCAGTTGCCGTTTGCCGGTGAGCATAATGTCGAAAATGCGACCGCAGCAGCAGCTTTCGCCCTGGCGATCGGTATTAATCTTGATGATATCGTAGCCGGTCTGGAACAGGCCGTGGGTGCGAAAGGTCGTCTGAACTTTATTCCGCACAAAGACTATTTATTTATTGATGATACCTACAATGCCAATCCGGGTTCGATGCGTGCAGCGGCTGAAGTTCTGGCGCAGCAGCAAGGCATCCGGGTGATGGTCACTGGCGATATTGGTGAACTTGGTTCATCTGCTGCAATTGAGCATTACAAGCTCGGTCGGGATCTGGTCTCGGTGAAAGGCATTAATTTTGTGGTGGCTGTGGGTGAATTTGCTCCGGCCGCACAAGAAGGTGCCCGTAGTACACAATATGGTAAAAAAATGCAGGCTTTCCTGAATCAGGAGCAGGCATTACCGTTTTTAATTCGTTTGATTGAAACACATCAACCTCAGCCGATGTCATTCCTGTTTAAAGGGTCGCGTTTTACCCATATGGAAACATTGATGGCTGCATTGATGGAGAAACTCTAAATGCTGTTATGGCTCTTTGAACATTTGGCGGGCTTTGACAGCACGTTTCAGGTGGTTCGTTATTTAACTTTACGTGCTTTGCTCAGTGTCTTGACGGCACTGACCATTGGTCTGGTGCTCGGTCCTATAATGATTCGCAAGCTTCAGGCGCTGAAATATGGTCAGGCAGTCAGCTCGTATGCCCCTGAAAACCATGCCAAGAAAATGGGAACGCCGACCATGGGCGGGGTACTGATCCTGCTTTCAATCGGGATTTCGACTCTACTTTGGGCGGATCTTTCCAATCCTTATGTCTGGATTGTGCTGGGTGTGATGGTGATTTTCGGTGCCGTTGGCTGGGCCGATGACTGGATTAAAATCCGTTATAAAGACAATGCGGGTTTGCCTGCGAAGAAAAAATTCTTCTGGACTTCAGTGGGTTCATTAGGTGCTGGTATTGCCTTGTATGTGATTGCGCAGCAACAGACCAATCCAGTGCATACCGCGAATATGCTGGATCTATTGATTCCATTCTTTAAAGACCTAAGCATTCCATTGTCGATGATTCCGTTGGGTATTGGTTTTATTATCTTTACCTATTTCGTGATTAACGGTGCATCCAATGCCGTGAACCTGACCGATGGTCTGGATGGTCTGGCGATTATGCCAATCGTGCTGGTTGCTACAGGTTTGGGCGTATTTGCCTATTTGGCCGGTGACGTGCGCTTTGCCAATTATCTGCATATTCCTTATGTAAAATATTCGTCTGAACTGGTGGTGGTCTGTGCTGCCATGATCGGAGCGGGTCTGGCTTTCCTTTGGTATAACGCCCATCCAGCCCAAGTATTTATGGGGGATGTCGGTGCTTTATCTCTCGGTGCAATGCTCGGTACGATTGCCGTCATGGTTCGTCAGGAAATCGTATTTGCGATTATGGCCGGTGTCTTTGTGGTGGAAGCGGTTTCAGTGTTCTTGCAGATTGGTTCATTAAGAATGCGCAATAAACGTGTATTCCTGATGGCACCGCTACATCATCATTATGAAAAGAAAGGCTGGCGTGAAACCCAGGTGGTGATCCGTTTCTGGATTATTACGATTATGCTGGTAGTTTTGGGTCTAATGACCTTAAAATTGCGCTAAGAAATGCATTGGAAAAAGTCGGCGCATGCCGGCTTTTTTATTTTGGAGAAAATGATGAATTTACTCATGTGCCCAGTCTGTCGCCAGCAGTTGAGCTTAAATGAAAGAACATGGCGATGTGAGAATCATCATAGTTACGATGTCGCTAAACAAGGCTATGTGAACCTGCATGTGGTTCAGCATAAGCACAGCAAAAACCCGGGAGATACGCCTGAGTCTGTGCAGGCACGTCGTGCATTTCTCAGCGCAGGTTATTATGCGCCTTTGCAACAGGCTGTCGTGGAAAAGATTCGCGAGTTGCGGATTGAGAATCTTTTAGATATTGGTTGTGGCGAAGGCTATTACACCAATGCCATGCAGGCCGAAGTGCTGCAATGCGTTGGGGTCGATATTGCCAAGAATGCGGTTCAGGTCGCAGCCAAGCTGAATAAAGAGGTGACTTGGGTCGTAGGAACTGGAGCGACTTTACCAGTATTAGATGAGTCGATTGATCTGTGTACCAGCTTATTTAGTCCAATTCCCAAACAGGAAATCCTGCGAGTCCTAAAACCAAAATCTTATTTGATGGTGGTGACACCGGCCCCACAACATTTATATGCTATGCGTGAGGCTTTATTTGAAGAAGTGAAACCACACGAGCCGCAGAAGTTTGTTGAGCAGTTACAAGATGAATTTAATCTGGTTAGTGAGCAGGTGATTGGTGCGCCAATGGTTTTGCCACAGGCTGATTTAAAAAACCTGATTGCCATGACACCCTATGCTTATAAGGCCAAGCCGGAACACCGTTTAGCACTCGAACAGCAGGATCAGTTTGAATTGCTGGCGCAATATCAGATTTATCTGTTCCAGAAAAAATAAAAAATTGAATATAAAAAAGCCCTCAACTGAGGGCTTTTTTATATTAGTCAGATCACTGAACTTCTTCGATCAAATTTTCCAGAGAATCTACCCGGTTCGGCTGAAGAGGCTGTTCTTGTGGTGCAGAACCTTCATCATCTGGTAAACGAATCGGTTGATCTGGCAAATCTTCAAAGTCAGTTTCTGTGCGTTTCGGGACGACCACAGGTGCAGGACGGTAAAGTGCTGTCGCCAGAGGCGGAGAAGACGGATCATTCTGTGCTTCATCAGCCTGAACCACCTTGTTGCGATTTACCGGTGCCTTAGCATTGCGGTCTAAACGTACCCAGGCTTCTGGCTGGCCTTTTAATGCCTTGCCCATAAAATCGGTCCAGATCGGTAGAGCTGCCACACCACCATATTCACGGCGACCTAAAGTGGTTGGCTGATCAAAGCCTACCCAGGTCACGGTGACTAACTTACCATTGAAACCTGCAAACCAGGCGTCTTTGGCATCATTAGTGGTACCGGTCTTCCCGCCGATATCACCACGACCAATTCTTAATGCAGCACGGCCAGTACCATGCTGAATCACATCACGCAAAATGTTGGCCATGTCATAGGCAGAGCTGGATTTTAAAATACGCTGTGCCTGACGATAATTACTGTCTTCGGCAGAGACTTTAGGTGCAGCCTGTTTTTGCTCTAAAGTTGTATTGTTGATTGCAATTGCTTCGTCATCTGCGGTAATAGGGTCAGTGGTTTGCGTTGTTTCTTCTTTTGCATTGATACATGAAATGCAGGCATATTCAGGCTTGGCTTCAAAGATGGTATTGCCATAGGCATCTTCAATGCGGGTAATAAAGTGCGGCTGGATTCGGTAACCACCATTTGCAAAGGTGGCATAGCCAGTCGCCATCTGAATCGGGAGGACCTGTGGGGTGCCTAAGGCAATGGTATAGTTACGTGGAATCTGACTGTCCTGTAAACCAAAATCCATAAATAACTGACGTGTACGTTCAATCCCGACGGCCTGTAATAAGCGCACTGAGACTGTATTACGTGACAGATAAAGTGCACGACGTAGCGGGATCATGCCCAGATAACGGCCATCCGAATTACGTGGCGTCCATTTGCCAATGGTAATGGGTGCATCATTGACCATGGTATGCGGCGTCATGCCACGCTCTAAGGCCAGTGCGTAAACAAAAGGTTTAATTGTAGAACCAGGTTGACGCCAGCCTTGGGTTGCACGGTTAAATTTAGACTGATAAAAATTATACCCACCGACAATAGCCTCAATCGCACCATTATTTGGGTTGATGGCAATCAATTGTCCTTGCACATTGGGAATCTGCACCAATGACCAAGAGGTTTTATTTTCATTGGGTCTTAAGCGAACAATGTCTTTGACTTTGACAATCTCGGATGCTTTGCTCGGTGCACCACCTACACTGTTAACGTTACGAAAGCGACGCGCCCAGGACATACCTGACCAGGGAACAGTCACGCTGCTTCCGTCCTGCATGAGTGCTTCAAAACTGGAATTACCCACCTGAGTTACTTGCGCAGGATAAGTATTGGCATAGGCACGGAACTTGTTGAGGGGTTGATCATGTGCTTCAGCACCACGCCAGCCATGTCGACGGTCATAAGCCTCTAAGCCTTCTTGTACCGCTTGCTCCGCATAGGCCTGACGTTCACTATGGATGGTGGTATAGACTTTATAACCAGAATCTACCGCTTGTTCACCAAAATTTTGTACCAGTTCAGAACGTACCATTTCACCGACATACGGGAATTTGTTTCGGGTACTCCGGTCAGGCATATCTAAATTTACCGGTTCAGCAATGGCTTGTTGATATTGGCTCTGGTTTAAATAGCCCAATTGCAGCATACGTCCCAAAATCCAGTTGCGACGTTCCAAGGCACGCTTGGGATTGGCGACCGGATTGTATCGAGAAGGTGCTTTAGGCAGGCCAGAGATCATGGCCATTTGTGCAATTGAAAGCTCTTCTAAGCTCTTGTTGTAGTAAATTTTAGCTGCTGCTGCGATGCCGTAAGCATTTTTCCCCAAGAAAATTTTATTGACATACAGGGTCAGAATTTCTTCTTTACTTAAGTTTTGCTCAATTTTACGAGCCAGAAAAATTTCTGTCAGTTTACGCTTTAGCGTCCGTTCAGGGCTAAGGTAATAGTTTTTTGCCACTTGCATGGTAATGGTCGAACCGCCGGTCTGTACATCCGAGCCAGTCACCGTTTCACTGAGTGCGCGGCCCAAGCTTTTAAAGCTGATTCCGCTATGCTCAAAAAAGCTGGAATCTTCAGCGGCGAGGAAAGCATGAATAAATTCGGTTGGAATTTGTTCATATTTCACGGGAACAGAAAGCTTGCCTCCATATTCGGCAATTAATTCATTATCTGAACTAAAAACTTGTAAAGGCTTTAATAGAGGGGCCTTTTTAAGCGTAGACATTTCAGGCAAAGATGGGGCAATATAGAGATACATGCCATAGAAACCCATCGGAATTGAGATCAGTATAATGATAATGATCAAAAAAAATGGATGAACAAGGCCTGAACAAGATAGCTTTTTCATAACAAGTAAGTTTTAATAAGAGCTAATGGCGAACTAATTACCGGTCAGTATATCCTGTCGATATCCATATTGTTAGATGAGTTATTGTATCTATATAAAATTATAGACTGGACCAATTGGTAAGTTAGATTGAATTGGGGACAAAAAAATAATAGAAAGTGTATTGTGCGCAGGTTATATCGTAAACTAAATAAGGGGTTAATAGGAGTCGATATTAGTTCGACTTCTGTTAAGGTTTTAGAACTTTCTGTAAAAAGTGGCCGTTACTGGGTAGAGAGCTATGCTTTGGTCCCATTATCGGAAAACAGTGTTGTTGAAAAAAACATCTTAAACCCAGAAGCAGTCGCTGATGCCCTTGGGCGTGCAATTAATTTGGGCAATACCCAGTCGAATCAGGCCGCTTTTGCGATTCCAACTTCAATGGTCATCACCAAAATCATTGAGATGGATGCAGATATGTCGGATGACAAACGTGAGGTTCAGATTCGTGAAGATGCGGAACAATATATTCCTTTCCCACTCGATGAAGCGAGTCTGGACTTTGAAGTTCTGCCAGACCGTCTTACTAATCCAAACCGGGTCAATGTGCTATTGGTCGCTACCCGAATTGAAAATGTCGAAGCACGTTCTGAAGTTTTGGAAATTTCTGGTCTAACGCCTAAGATTGCAGATGTAGAAAGTTTTGCGCTGGAAAATGCCTTCAAAGTATTTTCGGATACTTTGCCGATGGGGGTCAATACGGTTGGTATCTTAGATATTGGTCATAGTATGACGACCTTGTCGGTGATGCAGAACAACAAGATTATTTATACCCGTGAGCAGGTGTTTGGCGGCAAGCAATTGACTCAGGAAATTCAGAATCGCTATGGATTATCCTTTGAAGAAGCTGGACGTGCTAAAAAAACCCGTGCTTTACCGGATGATTATGATATTGAAGTGCTAGAGCCATTCCTGGATGCCGTGGTACAACAGGCAGCCCGTTCATTGCAATTCTTCTTTTCATCTTCTCAGTTTAATGAGATTGACCATATTTTACTGGCCGGCGGGAATGCCAATATTCCAGGTCTGGCAAAATTATTACAACAAAAACTCGGTTACCGTGTCACGATCGCGAATCCATTTTTGTAAATGGGCTTTTCTCCTCAAATTGATATTAAAAAAATTGAAAATGACGCGTCATCACTCATGGTTGCATGCGGTTTGGCATTAAGGAGTTTTGATTAATGGCAAGAATTAACTTACTTCCTTGGCGTGATGAGCTAAGAATTAAAAGAAATAATGAATTCGTGGCAATCTGCGTGGGGGGCGCTTTTCTTGGGATTAGCGGCAGCGGGTTCAACCTGGTTTTATTATGATCACAAGCTTCAAGATCAGGAGCAGGCCAATCAGCTGATTCAAAGTACTAACCAGAATTTGGATGTGCAGTTAAAGGCGCTTGAAGGTTTACAAGAACAGCGTAATGCGATTGTTGAACGGATGAAACTGATTCAGGGTCTACAAACTCAGCGTCCGATTGCGGTGCATTTGATTGATGAAATTGTACGGGTGACCCCAAGCAATATGTATATCACCAAATTCCAGCGTATCTGTGACAAGTTTACTATTGAAGGTCGAGCTGAGAGTCCAAATACGGTCGCAGAACTGCTCCGTAATCTGGAAGCTTCATCTTGGTATCGAAATGCCTTTATGAACGCTTTCCTAGAGGCTGAAGAAGCAAAAGAAAAGGCACCGAGCTCTATTATTCTACGTGTGGAAGAGTCCTATGGTAGTTTTACCGTGACGGTAGATCTGGATCAGATCGCTCAGCCAGTACTTAACGAAGAACAACAAGCAGTCGCTACAACTACGGGGGCATCATCATGAGTAATGAAGAATTCGATGAGTTCAGCCAGGATGTCGTCGCTGTACCCAAAAACAAAATGACTGTTGAAAAGTTTTTTCAGCAATTCAATACATTAGATCCAAATAACTATGGTAGCTGGCCTTTATCGGTCAAAATTACTTGATGGATTTTTATTGCTGCGCTGGCATTTGCGGTGATTTACTTCGTTATGATCAGAAGCACGATTGAATCGATTTCACAAGCCAGTACCCAGGAACAAAACCTGCTGAATGAATTCCGTGAAAAAGAATCCAAATTACGCAACTTACAACAATATCAAATCCAGCTTCAGGAAATGGAAGCCCGTTTTAACCAGCAGTTAGAACAGTTACCGAAAGAAACTGAGATTCCGGGTCTGGTTGAAGATATTAACCTGAGCGGTGTGAATTCAGGCCTGAAGTTTAAAAATATTCGTCTAGAGCCTGAAATTAAACAAGAGTTCTTTATTGAACAGCCGATTGCAATTGAAGCGACTGGGGATTATCACGCTTTTGGCTCTTTTGTCAGCAGTATTGCCGGCTTGTCGCGTATTGTAACGCTGCATGATTTCACCATTACCGGTACTGAAAATAAAGAGAAAAAATCTGAAATTCCAGTCATTGATTATGTGGTAAAAGCCAAAACTTACCGTTATGTCGGTAATGCTGAAGGTGCTGCAGCACAGCCTGAAGCTAATAGCACTACTCAGGGGGCGCAGTAATGAAGAACATTAAAATTACTTCAGCTTTAACACTTGGGTTTTTATTGTTGGGATGCGATTCACGCATTGATGCAGTCAATCAGGAAATGGCTAATATTCGTAATCAGCCACCTTTGCCAATTGAACCGGCTCCTGATTTTATGCCAGTTGAAACCTTCAACTATGCAGCACATCAGATCAAAAGCCCTTTTTTACCAAGCTCTCTGGCTGCTGAACTGAAAATTATGGCGGGGAAACGGGTTATATCCAAACCTATCACGTCAACTGCAACCGCTAGAAAGTTATCCGCTCGAAACATTGACCATGAAAGGCAGTATGCGCAATCAGGCAGGACAAATTCTGGCTTTAATCCAGACGCCTGATGGTGAGGTTGAGCGGATTCAACGTGGTAGCTATATGGGACTTAATCATGGTCGTGTGGTTGGAATTACACCAACACAAATCGATTTGATTGAGATTATTCCAGATGGCCGTGAGGGATATGTGGAACGTCCGCGAAGTTTGGTTCTTATCGGGCCGGCGCCATAAGTTTTAAAGGAATAACAATGAATAAGAGTATTAAAGAATTTATTTTTGGGGATGTTAATACAATGAATCGTGTGTTTCGTCAGTTTTCCATGGGTGCTGTTGCGATTGCGGTGATGCAAGCGGCTAGTGCACAGGTTTCAATGACCAATGTAGTACCCATGCAGCTTCCTGGACAAGGAACTGAGATTCGGGTGATGTTCAATGGTTTGCCACCACAACCACAGGCCTATCAATTAGAATCACCGTCACGTTTGATTCTGGACTTTGACAAGGCACAACAGAATTTAAAACAAAGCAGTATTCCGGTGGCAACACGTGAAGCCAGTTCAGTGGATGTCACTTCGGATGCTCAGCGGGCACGTCTGACGGTAAACTTGACCGAGGCAGGAGCCTTTACGACTCGCGTGGAAGGTAATACCTTTATTCTTAAAATTAACTCGGCAACTCCTGTAGCCATAGCTCAACCTGTGCAGCAACAGTCAGCTCAGGGTATCAGTAATATTGGTTTCCAGCGCGGTGCGCAAGGTGAAGGCCAGGTCGTTATTGATCTGCTAGGAAATAATACTCCTGTTGATGTACAGCAGCAGGGTACCAAGGTTATTGTGCGCACTTTAGGTTCCAAGATTCCGGCTCATTTGACCCGTCGTCTAAATGTAAATGATTTTGCTACACCAGTTTCCAGTGTCGATGCCGTGAATCAAAATGGTTCTGGCGTGATTAAGATTCAGTCTGCGGAAAGTTATGAATATATGGCTTACCAGACTGATAACAAGCTGACCATCAGTTTGAAACGTCCGGAAGCCAAGAGCCCATTACGTCCTAAAACAGTTGCTTATTCGGGTAAGAAAATTTCTTTAGATTTCCAGGATATTGAAGTCCGTCGTGTTTTACAGCTCTTGGCCGATTTTACCGATATCAATATGGTGGCCGCAGACAGTGTACAAGGCAATATTACTTTGCGCTTAAAAGAAGTGCCATGGGATCAGGCGCTGGATATCGTACTGAAAACCAAAAATCTGGATAAACGCCGCAATGGTAATGTGATCTGGATAGCACCAGTTGCAGAACTGATCAAGGCTGAAGAAGAAGAAGCTAAGGCTATTAAGCAGAGTGTTGCACTTGCTCCGATCCAAACTGAATATATGCAGCTGAGTTATGCTAAAGCCGCTGATATTGAGAAACTGATTACGCAGAATAAATCTGCACAGAACTCAAGTAATTCATCAAATAGTTCTTCTAATACTACTAATAATGATGATAAAGAAAGCCTTTTGAGTTCTCGTGGTTCTGTATCTATCGATGCGCGTACTAACACATTAATTGTGAATGACACCCAGCCATTTATTGATAAAATCCGTAATATGGTGGATCTGCTTGATGTACAGGTCAAGCAAGTGATGGTTGAAGCTCGTGTTGTTCGTGCATCTACTGAATTTGCGAAAGAAATGGGCGTGAAATGGGGAATCTTATCTCAAGGTATTACCAACAATGATCATTTACTTGTTGGTGGTAGCGATACCACACTTTGGGATTTAAGAACACCTGAAATCGATAGTACTACAGGAATACCAGAGTATGAAATTCAACGTCCAGATAATTTGAATGTTGATTTAGGAGTAGAAAATGCAGCCGGACGTATTGCTTTTGGTTTAATTAGTTTATCTGATTTCATGCTTGATCTTGAATTATCAGCGCTACAAGCGGATGGTTATGGTGAAGTCATTTCTACGCCTAAAGTTCTGACTGCGGACAAACAAAAAGCAACTGTTGAGTCTGGATTGGAAGTCCCATATCAATCAACTGAGGGTAGTGGTGCAAGTGCAACAGCAACGACTGAATTTAAAGATGTGGTACTTAAACTGGATGTAACTCCAAGTATTACACCAGACGGTAAAGTGCAAATGGCATTGGATATTTCTAGTGACAGTATTGCGGGTGTAACACCGATGGGTGAGTATTATTTAAATAAGAATCGGTTAAATACGAATGTCTTGGTTGAAAATGGTGAAACAGTCGTGCTTGGTGGAATTTTTGAACAAGAGACCCTGAATAACCAAACTAAAGTACCATTCTTGGGAGACATTCCTTATTTAGGCCGTTTATTCCGTAAAGATGTAAAAACAGATAATAAGCGCGAGTTACTGATTTTCGTTACACCTCGAATTGTTAATGACAGTGTTTCAAGAAATCATTAATATATTTTGAATTTAACAAAATGAATAGGTGACTCCTTGCCAAGCAAAGAGTTTGAAACCCTACCAAATATTTATTTGGTAGGGCCGATGGGGGCAGGTAAAACAACAGTAGGACGACATCTCGCAGAATTGTTAGGACGCGAATTTCTAGACAGTGATCATGAAATTGAACGTAAAACAGGCGCGACCATTCCCTGGATTTTTGAAAAAGAAGGGGAGCAGGGTTTCCGTGACCGTGAAACTGCTGTCATTAATGACCTTACCTCACGTCCCCATCTGGTTTTAGCCACTGGTGGTGGTGCCATTACTCAGATTTTAAACCGAGACTATCTGAAACAGCGCGGAATCGTCGTTTATTTATACACGCCAGTTGAAATTCAACTGCAACGTACCTATCGCGATAAAAACCGTCCTCTCCTCCAAGTCGAAAATCCGGAACAAAAGTTACGTGATTTATTGGCAGTCCGTGATCCCTTGTATCGGGAAGTGGCGCATCATATTATTGAGACCAATCAGGGTGCTGCGCGTGATCTGGCGCAGCGGATTCTCAATCTCATTACTTCTAAAAACTAAGTTCATTGAATCAAGTGGTTAATCAAGCATGCAAACCTTATATGTAGAACTCGGAGAACGTCGTTACCCTATTTTTATTGGAAGCGATCTGGATCCACAGGCCTTATTGGCACCCTATATTCAGGGCAAGCAAGTGATGATTGTAAGCAATACTACGGTTGCACCACTTTATTTGCAGCGTTATCAAACAGCAATTGAAGCTTTGGAAAAACGTGTTGCGACCTGCATTCTGCCTGATGGTGAAAAATATAAGGATAACCAGCATCTGAATCTGATTTTTGATGCACTGCTTGAAGCCGGGTTTAACCGGGACTGTACTGTACTGGCATTAGGTGGTGGCGTCATTGGAGATATGGCCGGGTTTGCCTCGGCCTGCTTCCAGCGCGGTGTGTACTTTATCCAGATGCCAACGACTTTACTATCGCAAGTAGATTCCAGTGTCGGTGGAAAAACCGGGATTAATCATCCACTGGGTAAAAACATGATTGGCGCTTTCCAGCAACCTCAAGTGGTACTGGCGGATATGTCGCAGCTTATTACTTTGCCGGACCGCGAACTTTCAGCAGGTTTGGCTGAAGTGATTAAATATGCGCTGCTAGGCGATGAGTCATTTCTGGTCTGGCTTGAAGAAAACATGGATGCTCTGGTCGCTCGTGATGAGAAATTATTGGCTGAGGCCGTTTATCGTTCCTGTGCGCATAAGGCACGGATCGTAGCTAATGATGAGAAAGAGCAAGGTGAACGTGCACTGCTGAATCTGGGTCATACTTTTGGTCATGCGATTGAATCCTATATGGGGTATGGTGTCTGGCTACATGGCGAGGCTGTTGCCACCGGTATGGTGATGGCTGCGGATCTGTCACAGCGTATGGGCTGGATTTCTCAAGAAGATTTAGAACGTACAAAAAAAATCATTTCTCGTGCCAAACTTCCTGTGGTTTGTCCTAAAATCCCTCTGGATGATTTTCTGGCCTATATGGCCCATGACAAAAAAGTCTTAAATGGACAATTGCGTTTGGTGTTATTAAAGCAATTAGGCGAAGCAGTGATTACCCGGGACTTTGATCTCGAGTTAATGAAACAGGCAATTTTAGCCAATCAGGCATAGGTTTAGTTTTATGGCAGCATTACATACTCCTTGGCAAAAGATTCAGCATTATTTCTGGCTGGTCTGTGGTGTATGCTGCCTATTTGCTGCCTTAGTCTTTTGGGCGGTGACTGATTCAGATGATGTCGTCGAAATTGAAAAAAAGCCCGAAACTGAAGTGCAATTGCAGATTCAACCGGAAAAAGTCGCCACAATGACCCATCTTGGTGCACTTTTTCAGGAAGTGAAACCACTGGATCTAAATACGCGTACCGTCGTGAATGCCAGTCATGAGCCGGAATTTCGCGGTACCAAATTTGTCAATGAAGCGAAAAACCAGCACGCCATTGAATTATTTCGTGTGACCAATGAAGCCATTTTAAAAAGTTTTCTTAAGAAACAGTTCGATCGTAAACCTTTTATTTATTTAAGAATCTCGGGTGAAAATCAGCCAGAACAATATGTATTGTTATATGGTCAATATAAGACGGCGGCGCAAGCTAATCAGGCACTCTCTACACTGAAGTTAAATTTACCGGCCTCAGTCAAGCCTGAAGTTGTAGCAATGCAGCAATATGTCAGTCTGGTCAATAATCTGGGTTCAGAGGAATTGGCCAGTAATCAAAAGCTTTACGAAATTCGTTTGAAAAATGTGCCTTTGCCGAAAGTAGATGAATCGGTACGACTTAGACAGCAGCAAACCCAAACTGAGTCCAAGCCGCGTAGCTCTGATGCTGCGACTACCAGTACCACAATTGTGCGCCGTGATTCATCGGGAAATGTAGTTGATGTACAGAAATCTGAAAGTGCTGTAGAAGGTACACCTCAACCACAAAATAACAATAATCGACCTGCTCAGGGCAGTAATCCGCGTCCTCAAAATAACGAGATTAGTGATCCATTTAATTAGTCCGGTCTAAAATAGCGCATCCAAAAAATTACAGAATTAAAAATGGGCGCTTTTGGTGCAAAAAATGCACATTAAAATTAACCCTTAGAGTGCTGTTCTGCGCTAAATCTTTGTCATCTGTATTGTTTTAATTTATGCGCTGTTTGTTGGCATGGAATTTGCTTTATTGGTGCATGAATTGAATTAATCTCCCTGTTTTAGCGCGAAAAATGATTCGATGACACTATGTGAATGTCATATTTATTCCAGATTTTTATGTTATTCATGAGCAAAATAAACTTTATTTGTTATGCATTTAGTCTAAAAAAGGACTAGTCTGAAGAAATAAAGAAAATGCTTTTGCTCTACCAAGACGGTCTTCGAAAGTCCATTAGACGCCAGCGCAGAGAAAAATTTAGATTGTTTAATAGCCTGTTGAGGCTTAGTGAAAGAAGGGTACGCTATGCACATGCCATCGCCTAATAATGTAGCTCCCGCTCAAGGTTTATACCAACCGGATGAGTTTAAAGATAACTGTGGTTTCGGTTTAATTGCCCATATGCAGGGTGATGCTAGCCATGATCTCGTCAAGACCGCGATTCATAGTTTGAGTTGTATGACCCATCGTGGTGGTATTGCCGCAGATGGCAAGACGGGAGATGGTTGTGGTCTGCTCTTGGCAATGCCGAAAAAATTCTTCCGTGAAGAAGCTAAACGCTTAAGCGATACCACCTTAAGTGAAGTCTTTGCTGTAGGTTCAGTATTCCTAAATCTTGATCCTGCACTTGCGGCACACGCCAAACAGGTTTTAAACAAAGAGATTGAAGCTGAAGGTTTAATCGTTTTAGCTTGGCGTGTGATTCCCACCAATGTCGATGCCCTTGGTGAAATTGCTTTGCAATCGATGCCAGCATTTGAACAGATTATTGTTAACTGTCCAATGGGTGTGACTGAGGTTGAGTTTAACCGTAAGTTATTCCTGGCACGCCGTCGTGCAGAGCAGCTGTTAAGCAATGATACGTCTTTCTATGTCACTACTTTATGTTCAACGGTGATCAGCTATAAAGGCTTGATGATGCCAGAAGCGATTGCAGATTTTTATACAGATCTGGCTGATCCACGTTTGGAATCGCATATCGTGGTGTTCCATCAGCGCTTCTCGACCAATACCTTGCCTCGCTGGCCTTTAGCACAACCGTTCCGTTACCTGGCGCACAATGGTGAAATCAATACCATTACTGCGAACCGTAACTGGGCCATGGCGCGTGTACCAAAATTTGCAAATCCTTTATTACCAGGTTTAACTGAACTGAATCCAATTGTGAACCGTACCGGTTCAGATTCTTCAAGCCTGGATAACATGCTGGAGATTCTGGTTGGCGGTGGTATGGATCTGTTCCGTGCACTCCGTATGCTGGTTCCGCCTGCCTGGCAGAATGTGGAAACCTTAGATGCAGACTTGCGTGCATTCTATGAATTCAACTCAAAACATATGGAAGCTTGGGATGGCCCGGCAGGTTTGGTGATTCAAGATGGGCGTCATGCGATCTGTATGCTGGATCGTAACGGTCTGCGTCCTGCGCGTTGGGTGATTACCAAAAATGGTTATATCACGCTGGCTTCTGAAATTGGCGTGTGGGGTTATCAACCTGAAGATGTGATTTCTAAAGGCCGTGTCGGTCCTGGTCAAATGCTGGTCATTGATACGCAAACCGGTAAAGTGCTGGATACCCAAGATGTCAATAATCATCTGAAACGTATGCGTCCATACCGTGAATGGTTACGTGAAAATTCTGTGCGTTTGCAAGGCAGTCCAGAGCTGGAAGAATATTTATGTGATCAAGGCTTAAAAGGCGATGGCCTGAAAGCGGCACAAAAAATGTTCATGGTGACTTTTGAAGAGCGTGACCAGTTGTTACGTCCGATTGCTGAAAGCGGTCAGGAAGCGGTTGGCTCTATGGGTGATGATACCCCAATGGCAGTATTGTCTCGTCAGGTGCGCCATGTGTCGGATTATTTCCGCCAGCAGTTTGCACAGGTCACTAACCCGCCAATCGATCCGCTACGTGAATCGATTGTGATGTCACTGGAAACCTGTTTAGGTCGTGAACAAAACGTCTTTGAACAAGGGCCTGAGCATGCAGACCGCTTGATCATTTCCAGTCCTGTACTTTCTAATTCGAAAATGCATCAGATCCGTACGCTGGGTCGTGCCGGTTATGAAATTGCAGATATTGACTTGAACTATGCTGAAACCGAAGGTCTGGAAGCAGCGATTGCGCGTATTTGTGAAGAATCTGCACAAGCCATTCGTGATGGTAAAACCTTACTAGTGCTTTCCGACAAGAAAATCCGTGAAGGTTACTTGCCTGCCAATGCCTTTATGATCACCGGTGCGGTGCATCATCACCTGATCAAGACTGGTTTGCGTACCGATGCCAACCTGATTGTTGAAACCGGTTTTGCCCGTGATCCACATCAGTTTGCAGTGCTACTTGGTTTTGGTGCAACGGCAATCTATCCATATCTTGCTTATGACGTGATCAATGATCTGGTTGCCAAAGGTGAGTTATTGGGTGATCCGATTTATGCACAAAACAATTTCCGTAAGGGGATTGAAAAAGGTCTACTGAAAGTTCTTTCGAAGATGGGTATTTCTACGGTTGCTTCTTATCGTGGTGGTCAGTTGTTTGAAGCAGTGGGTTTATCTAATGAAGTGGTGGATAAATGCTTCATCGGTGTGCCAAGCCGTATTCAGGGTGCCACTTTTGTCGATCTTGAAAATGACCAGAAACAGTTGGCGGATATTGCCTGGAAAAACCGTAAACCAATTGATCAGGGCGGCTTGCTGAAATTTGTCTTTGGCAAGGAATACCATGCCTTTAACCCAGACGTGATCAACTCGCTACATAAAGCAGTACGTTCAGGTAATTATGCAGACTTTAAAGAATATGCAGAACTGGTGAACAAGCGTCCGATCGCAACGATCCGTGACTTATTCAAACTGAAAACAGACAACTCGATTCCAGTCGAACAAGTGGAATCTGTGGAAGAGATCCTACCTCGCTTTGACTCTGCCGGCATGTCTTTGGGCGCCTTGTCACCTGAAGCACACGAAGCGATTGCGATTGCCATGAATACGATTGGCGGTCGTTCAAACTCGGGTGAGGGCGGTGAAGATCCAGCGCGTTACGGCACCATCCGTAACTCGAAAATCAAACAAATTGCATCGGGCCGTTTTGGTGTGACGCCTGCTTACTTAACGTCTGCAGAAGTTCTCCAGATTAAAGTCGCGCAAGGTGCAAAACCAGGTGAAGGTGGCCAGTTGCCGGGTGGTAAAGTAAATGGTCTCATTGCCCGTTTACGTTATTCTGTACCGGGCGTTACCCTCATTTCGCCACCTCCGCATCACGACATCTATTCAATTGAAGATTTATCACAGTTGATCTTTGATTTAAAACAGGTTAACCCACAGGCGATGGTGTCAGTTAAGCTGGTTTCTGAACCGGGTGTCGGTACGATTGCGGCAGGTGTAGCGAAAGCCTATGCCGATTTCATTACCATTTCTGGTTATGATGGCGGTACAGCGGCTTCTCCACTTTCTTCAATTCATCATGCAGGTTCACCGTGGGAACTGGGTCTTTCTGAGGCACATCAGGCTCTTCGTGTGAATGACCTGCGTGGTAAAGTTCGCGTACAGACAGACGGCGGTTTAAAAACCGGTCTGGATGTTGTCAAAGCAGCAATTCTGGGTGCTGAAAGCTTCGGCTTTGGTTCGACTCCGATGATCGCATTAGGTTGTAAATACCTGCGTATCTGCCACCTGAATAACTGTGCAACCGGTGTCGCAACTCAACAAGATCATTTACGTCAAGAGCATTATATTGGTGAGCCACAAATGCTGATCAACTTCTTCACCTTTATTGCTGAAGAAACCCGTGAATGGCTGGCAGCACTCGGTGTATCAAGTCTGAAAGACCTGATTGGCCGTACTGATCTGCTGGAAGTTTTGCCAGGTGAAACTGCAAAGCATGCACATCTTGATTTAAGCAAATTGCTTGAGTCGCATCCTGCTGCAGAAGGTAAAGCACAGTATTGTCAGGTTCAAGGTAATGCACCATTTGATAAAGGCATTCTGGCTGAAAAAATGGTGGATGAGATTCTGCCTGCGATTGAAGCAGGAACTGGCGGCGAATATAGTTTCATGATCGGTAACTGTGACCGTTCGATTGGCGCACGTCTGTCTGGTGAAATTGCGAAACGTTATGGCAACCTGAGCATGGAAGCCCATCCGGTGAAAGTCCATCTAAATGGTACTGCGGGTCAGTCGCTGGGTGTATGGAATGCTGGTGGCTTACATATCAGTCTGGAAGGTGATGCCAATGACTATGTCGGTAAAGGTATGGCCGGTGGTCGCATCTCGATCTTTCCACCAAAAGGTTCGCCATTCCAGACCCAAAATACCGCGATTATTGGGAATACCTGTTTGTACGGTGCGACTGGCGGTAAGTTATACGCAGCGGGTACAGCGGGCGAGCGTTTCGCGGTGCGTAACTCGGGTGCATTTGCCGTAATTGAAGGTGCAGGTGATCACTGCTGTGAATATATGACGGGCGGTATTGTGACGGTACTGGGTAAAGTTGGGCATAACTTCGGTGCAGGTATGACTGGTGGTTTTGCTTATGTGCTTGATCTGGATAATGACTTCGTTGATCATTATAACCACGAACTGATTGAACTGAACCGTATTTCCACCGAAGCGATGGAAGAGCATAAAGCCTTCCTGGGTCGTATCCTGGATGAACATATTAAAGAAACGGGTAGTGCTTGGGCGTACAAGATCCGCCATGAGTTTGACTTCTACAGCCGCAAGTTCTGGTTGGTAAAACCAAAAGCAGCCAACTTGCAAACGCTGTTAAAAACAACTCAAGCTGATCCACAATAATTCCACTACTGCAGAAACATAGGCAGATGTAAGGCAACTGTGAACCCCTTACATCTCCCCACGGAGAGAGACATGGCAGAACGCCTGAATAATGACTTTCAATTCCTGGATGTCGCACGCCAAGATCCAGAGAAAAAAGAGAGTGATGTCCGCAAAGCAGAATTTGTGGAAATTTATAAGCCTTATACCGCGGAAATTGCAGCCAATCAGACACATCGCTGCCTCGGCTGTGGTAACCCGTATTGTGAGTGGAAATGTCCGGTACATAACTACATTCCAAACTGGTTAAAACTGGTGTCTGAAGGCCGTTTGTTCCAGGCGGCTGAATTGTGTCATCAGACCAATACTTTGCCGGAAGTTTGTGGTCGTGTCTGTCCGCAAGACCGTCTGTGTGAAGGGGCGTGTACTCTCAACGACGGTTTCGGCGCGGTGACGATCGGGAATGCAGAAAAATATATCAACGACACGGCCTTTGCTTTGGGCTGGCGTCCAGACATGTCTAATGTGCAATGGACCAATAAAAAAGTCGCGATTATCGGGGCAGGTCCTGCAGGACTTGGCTGTGCGGATATTCTGGTGCGTAATGGGGTAAAACCTGTAGTCTTTGATAAACGTCCAGAAATCGGTGGTCTGCTCACCTTCGGTATTCCAGAATTCAAAATGGAAAAAGATGTGATGAAACGCCGTCGTGAAATCTTCACAGGTATGGGTGTTGAATTCCGTCTAAATACTGAAATTGGTACAGATGTCACTATCGACCAGTTACTGGCTGACTACGATGCTGTATTCATGGGTATGGGTACATACACTTACATGAAAGGTGGCTTCGCGGGCGAAGATCTGGATGGTGTTTATGATGCGCTAGACTTCCTGATTGCGAATGTCAATCGTTGTCAGGGCTGGGAAAAAGATCCGGCTGAATATATCAGTGTTGAAGGCAAGAAAGTCATCGTTTTAGGCGGTGGTGATACTGCCATGGACTGTAACCGTACTTCGATCCGTCAAGGTGCTGAATCGGTGGTCTGTGCCTATCGTCGTGATGAAGAAAATATGCCAGGTTCACGTCGTGAAGTACAAAATGCACGTGAAGAAGGGGTGAATTTCCAGTTCAACCGTCAACCGATCGAAATTGTCGGTGAAAATGGCAAAGTAACTGGGGTGAAAGTGATCAGCACTCAGCTGGGTGAGCCGGACAGTCGTGGTCGCCGTAGTCCAGAGCCGATTCCGGGTTCAGAAGAAATTCTTCCGGCGGATGCAGTCCTGCTTGCTTTTGGTTTCCGTACCAGCCCAGCCGACTGGTTCACTGATGTAGAAATCAATCTGGATGGTTCAGGTCGTGTCGTTGCTGCTGAACAGCAGCAATACAAATTCCAGACCTCAAATCCAAAAATCTTTGCTGGTGGTGACATGGTTCGCGGTTCTGATCTGGTGGTAACCGCAATCTGGGAAGGCCGTCAGGCAGCTGAAGGGATTCTGGATTATCTGGATGTTTAACAGTTGAAAATTCACTGAAGTCATTTAAACAACCCGCTACGGCGGGTTTTTTATTTTTGGATATTGTCTAATTTAAAGAGAGGCCATTAAAAAAGATTATAAAAAGTAACAAAACTTTAGAAAATACTGTTTAAAATCAAATTAATTATATAAATATTAATAAAGAATTGAGGACAAGATATCATGCGTGTATTCAAACAATCTCTTATCGCCTTAATGCTGGCCAGTACCTTGACCCTGAGTGGTTGTGGTTATAACACCTTACAAGTCAAAGATGAAGCTGTAACGGCCGCCTGGTCGGAAGTCCAGAACCAGTATCAGCGCCGTGCCGATTTAGTACCTAATCTGGTGAATGTGGTCAAAGGCTATGCTTCGCATGAAGAGCAGGTTTTAACTGAAGTGACCCAAGCACGTGCCAATGTTGCCGGTCTGAAAGTTGACCGTGAAGTGCTGGAAGATCCAGAACTGTTTCAGCGTTATCAGGAAGCACAGGCGCAGATGACCAGTGCCTTGTCTCGTCTTTTGGCCGTCACTGAAAATTATCCAGATTTGAAAGCGAATCAACAGTTCCGTGATTTACAGGTACAGCTAGAAGGGACTGAAAACCGGATTGCGGTGGCACGTAACCGTTATATTACGACAGTACAGGACTTCAACTCTTATGCGCGTCAGTTCCCGCAAGTCATGACAGCCAAAGTGATTGGCATGGACACCAAACCGAACTTTAGTGCCGAGCAAAGTGCTCAGAAAGCGCCAACGGTCTCCTTTGAATAAGTAAGATTTGTAAATAAGCGAGAGATCAGATGTCCGAGATGCTGCTGAAATATTGTGCTGGTTTGCTCCTCATGCTGGGTATGGGAGCAACGACGCTTGTTTCAGCAGAAACGGCCACAGCTACAGATACTGAAGAAGTCATCGTGGCACGTGAAATCTTGCAGCCTAAAAATAATCAAAATACTCCAGCCCAAAATATAGAAACTGCAGCAGCATCACAGCCACAAATTGCCAATGACATGGCGGAAGGGCAGATTCAGCGTGATTTACCCAGTCTGAATGAACCGGTCATTGATCAGGCAAATTTACTTAGTCCTGCTGAAAAGCAGCAGCTGAGCCAGCGTATCCTGAAACTTTATAATGAAGGCAAAGGGCAAATAGGTGTGGTCATTGTGCCGACTACGGGACAGGAAGATATTTTTGATTATTCCATGCGTGTCGCTGAGGCCTGGCAGCTCGGCTCGGCCAAACGGGATAATGGTTTATTGATGACCATTGCCATCAATGATCGCCGCATTCAGATCTTGACCGGTTATGGTCTGGAAGGTGTGTTGCCCGATATCGTGGCAGGCCGGATTATTAATGACAGAATTACGCCGTATTTTAAGCAAGGGCAGTATGCTCAAGGGATCGATTCTGGACTGGAGGAAATTGAACGGATTCTAAATCTTGATCCTGAAATTGCCGCCCAAGCCGCGGATGAGCTAAAAGAGCGACACGAACAGGCTTATAAAGCCCAGCAAGCCTCTCAAGCCACTTTTGGTGCTGTAATTTTTATTATCATCGCTGGTGTGGTTGCTTCGATGATTTTTGGTAAAAAACTTAGTGCTGCAACTGCTGCAGTTGCAGGTACAGCTGCTGGCCTAGTCAATGGCATGGGCTTAATTGCCAGTTTAATGATTGGGATTGGCGTATTTTTTGTATTAATCACTTCACTGGCGCAATTACTTTTGTATGCTTTTGCTTCTGGTGCTGGTCGTGGCGGTAGCGGCCGCGGTGGTTTTGGTGGCGGCTTCGGTGGAGGCGGTGGTGGTTTTGGTGGGGGAGGGGCATCAGGCTCATGGTAACAACAACAGATACAACAGAGATTGTCACGCAACCGAAGCTGGAAGAATATGCACAGCCGAGTTTTAAGCGATGGTTCAAGCATTTCTTTTATATGCCAGCAACCAAGCGGTTTTTCTCCAAGCAGGATCAGCATGCAATTGCATTAGCTGTTGAAGAAGCTGAGCATGGGCATGTGGGGGAGATTCAGGTCGTAATCGAGGGATGCTTATCCGCACGATCAGCCTATTATCAGGATACTTTGTGTAGAGCTCGACAACTCTTTGCCGAACTCGGTGTCTGGGATACCGAATATAATAGTGGGGTATTGCTATATTTAAACTTGTGTGAGCATAAGGTTGAGATTGTGATTGATCGGGGAATTAAACAGGCAACCACTCAAGAAGTCTGGGATCAGATTTGTCAGCATATTGTTCAATTATTAAAGCAAAAGCAGTTTAAGCAGGGTGTGATTGAAGGTGTTATAGAAATTGGAAAAGTTCTAGATCAATATTACGATCGAAAAATAGATGATTTAGAAAATGAAATAGGGAATAAACCGATTATTTTAGGGTGATTTTTTTATATATTGCTTGCATAAGGCTTTGTTGCACAAAGATTTGAAATGCAAAGCGCCCCTAATTGAGCCAAATTTAAGGCGTAACTTGGGTAAGTGGTCGACCTAATTCCGTAAATCTGTTGAGGACTGCTACACGTGCATGAATTTCATTCACCTGACTAGGAAAGCTTCTTGCCATTAATTTATCGCCTAATAATTTGATGCAATGCATCTTGGTTTCCACCAAACTGCGGCGATGATAGCCTGACCATTTTTTCCATAATGTCCTGCCTAAACGTTTAACTGTTCGAAGTAATTCATTTCGCTCTAGCGAGCTACTCTTTGTATCTTTCCATGGTTTCGCATTTTTTCTAGGTGGAATCACCGCATGTGCTTGCCGATCTGCAATGACCTGACGGCATTGCTTGGTGTCATAAGCTCCATCGGTATAAACAGAGTCAATCTGCTCATCTTGTGGAATCTGATTAAGTAAATCACCAAGAACCTGTGAATCACTGACATTATTGAACCGTACCGGGTTTGTCGGAGAGTCAATATTCTGAGAGACTATCCCGATGACAAAATTAAAATATACCCCTGAAATCAGAGAAAGAGCGGTTCAATTATTGATTGAATCCGAGAAAGATTATCCATCGAATTGGGCTGCAATCACAGCAATTGCTCCTAAAATTGGCTGTACTCCTGAAACACTACGTGTTTGGTATCAAAAATACTTAGATCAACAAAATCCAGTTAAAGCACAGCAGCTTTCAGACCAAGAACGTATCAAACAACTGGAACGCGAAAATAAAGAACTGCAACGTGCTAACGAAATTCTACGTAAAGCAGCGGCTTTTTTCGCCCAGGCGGAGCTCGACCGCCCACACAAATAATGGTGGATTTTATCCATAATAATAAAGAGCTGTACGGAGTCGAGGCGATTTGTAGAATTTTACCGATCGCACCTTCAACCTATTACCGGACTCTAGATCTCACAGTAAATCCAGAACATCGAGCGAAACGAGATTTACATGACTTGCAGCATGCTGAGGAGATTAAGCGAATTTGGAAAGAAAGTTCAGGTCGATACGGTGTGCGTAAGGTCTGGCAACAACTGAAACGTGAAGGCTATGTGATTGCACGTTGTACAGTTGCTCGATTGATGCAAAAGCTAGGTATACAAGGTGTTTGGCGTGGTAAGAATAAACAAACCACCCGTAACCGAGATGACCAAAAACGGGCAGATGATTTAGTGAAACGTAATTTTAATGCTGATCATCCAAACCAACTATGGGTGGGTGACTTTACGTATATTCAAACTCATTCAGGCTGGGTATATACCGCATTTGTTATTGACGTGTTCTCACGAGCAATTGTTGGATGGAAAGTATCTACACGGATGAATACAGATATGGTGCTCGATGCATTGGAGCAAGCATTGCACGATCGAGGTATGCCTAAGAATGTGATTCATCATTCAGATAGAGGTGTTCAATATCTTTCTATTCGCTATACCAATCGTTTAGAAGCAGCAAATTTACGAGCATCAGTCGGTACGACAGGTGATTCATACGATAATGCTTTGGCTGAAACGGTGAATGGCTTATACAAAACAGAAGTGATTGAATATTTAAAAGCAGATTGGCAAGGTTTAGCGGATGTACAACTTGCGACATTAAATTGGGTAGATTGGTTCAACAAAAAGCGTGTACACAGTGCACTGGGTTATGTATCGCCTTTTGAGTTTGAAGCAATGTACTATGATAAGATTAATCCGTTAGGTCAGGTGGCCTAACTTAAATAAAAAAGTCTCCGACAAACCCGGTACGGTTCATTATTGGTTGTGAGCTGAATAGCGCGTATTTGTAGGGTTTTGGCATCTATACCAATATGTAGTTTACGCCATTGGCGACGATATTCAGCTCCATGTTTCTTGCGTTTCCATTCGCCCTCACCTAGAAACTTCATGCCTGTAGAGTCTACGAGTAGATGCAGCCCATCGCTACTTTTTTGGTAGCTGATTGCAATGTCAATATGCTGTTGTCGTCTACAAATTGTAGTGTAGTCTGGCGCTATCCAATTTAATCCGCAAAGTTTAATCAGACTTTGCACAAAGCCAGTGACCATACGTAAAGACAGACGGAATAAGGATTTAATCATTAAGCAGCATTGGATGGCTGCGTCGGAGTAGGTTTGATTTCGCCCTTGTTTGCCTTTTGATGGCGCATACCATTGCGTAGCAGGATCAAACCAAATGGCAATATTTCCGCGACTCATGAGTGCTCGGTTATATGCGGGCCAATTGGTTGTGCGGTAGATTTTGTGTGTAGGCTTCTTCATTTGAAAATTATATCGCTGAAAAAGCCTTTACAGATAGGTTTGTGCAACAAAGCCGATTGGTAATAAAAATGACAGTATTAATTTAATTAATTAAATTCTACACTGTTCCTATTCAGTGATGAGATCATTGATTTTTTTCATTACGCTCAATTAATTGAGCTTACATGCCTAAAAAATGGAAGAAGTCCATATTAGCTAACTTATGGATTCTTGATTTTATATGGACACTTATGGAGTATCGATCAATGTAAAGCCTTTTTGAGCGTTCATAACATTCTCCACAAATATTTTGTTGATTTATTTATAAGCTTTGTAAGCTAATTTATAGGTTGCACAAAGTGTGCCAAAGCATATTATCCAATTATTATGTATGAAATCAATACATTGTTTAATGGATTAAAAAATGTAAAAAAGCGGAAAGTAAATTTGTGTAACTAACTGACAAAAAATGTCAGTTCCTGCTCACTATATGCTTAATCAGAATTGAAAATTTTATAAAGTAAGAATCTAATTACCAGAAGACATAATTTTTTGTTTATTATGTGCCAAACTTTCACTGCCTGATATTTCTATGAAATTCACGCTTGCCCTCATTGCAGCAATTCTTATCTCTCTTGCATGGCTCATGCCGATCCACTACCGCCCTTGGGTCACCTATACCGGTGAACTCTATGCCTTCTTTGCATTATTTGCGCTCGCTGCGATCTGTCTAAAAGAAAAACTCGAAATTCCAGCAATCAGTTTGCCATTATTACTACTCACCTTTATTCCTTTTATACATTTTCTGGTAGGACAAGTATTTTTCTTTAGCACTGCTATGATGGGCTTCATTTTTGTCTTTAGCTTTTGGCTGGTAAGTGTGTTGGGTTATCACCTTTCAACAGGAAACTATAGCCGAGAAGAAACCTTTACTAATTTGAGTTATGTATTTTTAGCTTCAGGAACGATTACGGGTCTAATTGCGCTGTGTCAGTGGTCTAATCTGGATTCTGTACTGCCAGGCATGGTGAATATCAGTGGTACACAGCGTCCCTATGCTAACTTTGCCCAGCCGAATAATATGGCGACTTTCTTGGTCATGGCTTTGATGAGCTGCCTTTACTTATATGAAAATAAAAAAATCCATACCAAATGGTTATTTGCCTGCGCTGCAGTGATTGTTATAGGAGTTGCTTTAAGTCAGTCGCGTACTGCCTGGGTGGCTGCGATTGCGATCATACTGTATTTAGCGTTCTACCAATATAAAGGTGTTATTCGCCTGAAATGGTATTACAGTAGCTTTTGGTTTATCTTTTTTGTTGCCTGTATTGTGGCTTTTCCATTACTCAGTCAACTCGCTGCACAAGCGATGGATACCGACGTCGTGCAAAGCAGGAATGTGGTATCTCGTGCTACCGGTGATATGTCACGTATTGCCATCTGGCAGCAAATGTTGGCTGCCATTCAGGCACAGCCATGGTTTGGCTATGGTTGGTATCAAACTAGCGCAGCGTTCGTTTCAGTCAGCGATACTGTACAAGGCCCGGTGTGGATCCGTAGTGCGCATAATTTTATTATTGATTTCCTGCTCTGGAATGGACTGATCATCGGTCTGCCTTTCTTGGCATATTTTGGTTATTTAGGCTTTCAGTTACAGCGCTGGGTGAATACGCCAGAATCTGTCATTGGAATCTTGATGATCGGGGCTTTTGTGACACATGCCATGTTTGAGTTTCCACAGCATTATGCCTATTTTCTGCTACCAGTCGGTTTTATTCTGGGTACGGTTCTGGCACAAAATCCAAAAATTAAAACAGTGGTTATGCCATCAGTCGGTATGAAATTCATTTTTGCTGTTGGGTTACTTTTATTGATTGTGATTTATCGCGATTATGATGTTGCAGTACCAAAACTCGGACAAAGTATTCGTTATGAGAAGCAGCCAGAAAAAATCACTAATGAAAAACCAATTTATTTGCTGACCGAGTTTAATCATCGCATTGCCTGGATTCGTCTGAATCCTTATAGCAAGGCATCTGCTGATCAGATTCTGGAAGGTGAACAAATGGTCTTGAGTTATCCGACTAAATATAACCTGATCAAATATGCCAAACTTTTAGCTTTTAATGGATATGAGGCGGAAGCCAAGCATCAGCTGCAACGCTTAAAGATCATTCAGAAAACTGAAATGAGTTATAAAGAGTTAACGCAGGATATGCCGCGCTAAATACAAAAAGCCAGCAGATGCTGGCTTTTTCTTGGCTTAATTTTAAGTTTAGAGCTGACTTTGAATATAGTTTTCAATGCCAATGCTTTCGATCAAATCAATTTGTGTTGTGGTCCAGTCCAGATAGTTTTCTTCTTTCTCTAGGATTTCCTGAACCAAATCACGCGTTACATAATCCATTTGGGTTTCAGCCAGCGCGACTGCTTTCTGGATGACTTCAATATTTTCTTTGACTTTACGCACGTCACAATGCAGCACTTCTTGAGTATGCTGACCGATATACAGCTTGCCCAGATTCTGTAAATTCGGCAGGCCTTCCAAAAATAAAATACGTTCAATAATTTTGTCGGCATGTTTCATCTGAACAATGGATTCTTTATATTCTGCCGAGCCCAGTTTCTCAATGCCCCAGTCATTAAACATGCGCGAATGCAGGAAATACTGGTTAATGGCAGTTAAGTGGTGATACAACACCTGATTGAGCTGATTAATCACATCACGATTGCCTTTCATCGCATAACTCCATTTGGACCTGTTTTATCTTTCTAAGAAAGCGCTCTAATCCTGATAGTAAAGCAAGTCAGGGGTAAATGGCGAGTAATTTATCAAATCAAACGTAAAACCTCGTTTTCAAGGCAGGGATATAAATGAGTGACCTAAGCCATACGACATAAAGTGACCTAAGCCATACGACATAAAATGTCGTTTCAAATTAACATTTTTAACTTTGGATATTCTATTGGTTATTTTCATTGATAAAATAATCGCATGAAAACACTTAAATTACGCATTAAAGATAAACATTCTAAGATATTAGAGCAATTAGCATCTGAAGTGAATTTCGTCTGGAATTATGTCAATGATTTAAGCTTTAAACACCTTAAAAGAAAAGGTGAATTTCTCAGTGCTTACGATATTGCTGAATATACGAAAGGTACATCTAGGCTTTGTGGGTTACATAGTCAAACCATTCAGGCTGTTACCGAAGAATTAGTCATACGCAGAAAGCAATTCAAGAAGACCAAACTAAAATGGCGGGTCAGTCATAAGAAATCAGCCAGAAGATCACTAGGTTGGATACCCTTTAAGAAAGTAGCAATCAAGTATGCTGATGGCCATATCCAGTATGGCAAGCATCAGTTTAAAATATGGGATAGCTATGGACTGTCAAATTACAGTATCAAGACTGGTTCGTTTGTCGAGGATGCGCGTGGCCGCTGGTATGTCTGCTTAGTTGTGAATAGCCCTGAAATTGAGAAATCGACTGCGACTAATTTGATTGGGATTGATCTGGGCTTAAAGGATATAGCCACTTGTTCGGATGGTACGATAATTTCAAATCCCAAGTTCTACCGTCAATATGAACAGAAATTAGGGATTGCTCAACGAGCTAAAAATAGAAAACGTGTCCGTGCATTACACGCCAAGATTGCAAACTGTCGTAAAGACCATTTGCACAAAGCAAGTACGATGCTTATAAAGAAAAATGCATTAATTGTTGTAGGCGATCTGAGTGCGAAAAAACTGGTGAAAACCAAGATGGCGAAGTCTGTTCTGGATACCGGATTTTCAGCATTCAAGACCATGCTCAAGTATAAATGCGAGAACGCAGGAGTATGGTTTGAAGAAGTTAGTGAAAGTTTCACAACCCAAATGTGTTCGTGCTGTGGTGAGGTCACTGCAAGCAGTCCGAAAGGTAGAGCAGATTTGCGAATAAGAGTATGGGAATGTGAAAACTGTTCAAGTGTTCTGGATCGGGACTTGAATAGTGCTAAGAACATACTTGCGCTTGGGCATAAGCGTCTCGCAGGAGGAATCAGCTCTATTTAGAGAGGTGAGGATGTCAAGGAACAGCAAATGAAAATCGACATCGAATCGATCCAGACTCAGATGAGTGGCAATAAAAACCCGCCAGAGTCAAAGGCGGGGGAGTAATGATTGAAGATCATTGTTTTTCATTATGCTTATAAGGAGAAATATTTTGAATTTATGCTGCAACGGCCAGTCGTGCTGCGATTTGTGAAACTTCATCACTGATGATCATACGAGCTTCTGGTACACAGCGGCCACAGCAAGTTCCCAAGTCCAACATATCGCGGACATCACGATAACTTTCAGCGCCATTTGCAATAGCATCTTTAATGTCTTGATCTGTAATGCCACGGCATAGACAAACGTACATAGGACACAACCACAGTGATTAAATAAGATAAGTAATATTATTGATAATTGTTATCGTTTGTCAATAAAAATCATTTGAAATAGCTTTTATCGTGATTGATGATTTAGATAAAAAACTACCATCTGAGCGGAAATCCAAGCACTGCTCGGATTTCCACACAAAAGCAATTCATGATTTAGAATGAGATATTGCAGGGTGGGGACTGAGTGATTTTTATAACTTATTGATTAATGATGACAATGCCATCCATTTCAACCCAAGCATCTTTAGGCAGGCTAGCCACACCTAAAGCGGCACGTGCTGGATAGGGCTGGGCAAAATACTCACCCATAATTTGATTGACCAGTTGAAAGTGAGATAAGTCGGTCAGAAAAATATTCAGTTTGGCGATATCTGCCAAAGAGCCACCAGCGGCTTCACAGACTGCTTTTAAGTTATCAAACACCCGGCGAATTTGAGCTTCAATGCCTTCAACCAGTTCCATACTATAAGGATCCAGACCAATTTGACCTGATAGATATAAGGTATCACCCACTAAAATGGCTTGCGAATAAGTACCAATCGCAGCAGGGGCATTTTCAGTATGGATTACTTGGCGGGACATTAATTTCTCCTTTTATCATCGACATACATCATATTCGATCAATTCGGCCGATCAAAGCACTATCGTTTTAAATGATCAACTTGCTTTAGAGGCTTCACTGAAAACGATGGGCTGAGCCAGGCGGATAATTCGTGGAAAGCCGAAATACATGCGTAAATCCCGGATAATCTGTGCAATCTGTTTACGGTTATGCACCACGATATTGACATAAGTTTTGTCATCCTGAGTACGTACCATTTCCACCCCGGAATGCGCTTTACGGCATTGGTAAATCAGGTCTGAAATCTGCTCGTCATTCATGTCCAAGTCAATACTGAGATAGGCAGTAAAGCTGATATCTTCGAGGTCATCAGAGGTCCACTGTAACAACATGATATTTTCTGGATGCTGATGCTGTTCATGCAGCAGGTTGTGGCAGCGCGCACGATGCACAATCAAACCGCGACGGGTCAAATGACCCTGAATCGGATCACCCAGCACAGGATTGCAGCAATGTGCATATTTGACATCGACACCTTCCGTTCCCTGAATCAGACGGTCTGAGCTGGCAATATTCTGATGATGATCTTGGGCAAATAAATGGTTGGCCACCAGTTGCGGTAATAAATCACCGACTGCAATCTGTTCAAACAGCTGTTCCTTGCTGGAAACATGGCGCCATTCCAAAAGGTTTTTCCAGTCTGCTTCCGTCATATCGCGAATAGAACGATGGAAGAGTTTCAAGGCACGATTGAGAGCCTGTTGTCCGACCAAACGTTGCTCATCTGGATCTTGATCGCGCAGAATATTCTGAATAGCACGACGAGCTTTCTGGGTATTAATAAAACTGAGCCAATCTGGGTTCGGCGTCGCAAGGACATCAGTAATGATTTCGACTACCTGACCACTGACTAAAGGAGTCGACAGTGGTTTGGTTTCATTATTAATTTTTGCACCCACCGCATGGTTGCCCAGGAATAAACTCGCCGCATAAGCAAAGTCGACCGCCGTGGCACCTTGCGGTAATTCATGTAAATGGCCGTGTGGGGTATAGACCCAGATTTTTTCCTGATGTAAATAGTCCAGTAATTCACTGAAAGTGGTTTTGGCACATTCGCCATCGACTAGGACATTCAGGTTTTGCATTGAAGCCTGAATTGCTGAGCGGCAGGCTTGCGGCGCACTTTCACCGAGTACAACACCAAAACGTGCTGCTTTACGCATCAGTTCGGTTTGAATGGTCAAAGACAAAGTGGTCTTTTCGCCTTTCAGTCGCATCATCAGGGACTGGTTGCCACCCGGTAATGGACGACGGATATGGTCTTCATAGCTTTGAATCTTAAAGCTATGGGTCAGAATCTCTGCCAGTCGGTCACAATCGGCAATGCTCTGTAAAATAATTTCAAAAGCATGGCTGTGAGTTAATTCTTGTAGATCGATGTCATTTTTAACGAAGTGGCGCAGTAGCTCAATATTGTTGTTTTTCTTCTTAATCCGGCCTTGAATGGCATTCTGTTGCAGCAGTTCGGTCAGGTTCTTTTCCCACTTGGCCTGATATTCACAGCGTTTTGGCTTGGTTTCCAGTAGGGCGGCCTGCACATTGTTATACATGTCCAGATCTAGATTCTGATAACAAAGATGTTCCAGATTATCCGCCATTTCATTCATGCCGACAATACGTGCCATTGGAACAAAAATTTCAAAAGTTTCGCGGGCAATACGTGCCCGTTTGTCTGGACGTAGTGCATCCAAAGTGGTCATATTGTGATAACGGTCGGCCAGTTTCACAATAATGACACGTGGATCCTGTAAGGTGGCTTGCAGAATTTTTCGGAAAGAAGCCGCTTTATTATATTCTTTATCGCTAGAATGACTTAGTTTGGTGACACCATCGACCAGTTCAGCGACGGTAAAACCAAAAATCTTGCTAATATCATTTTTGTTAAATTCGGTATCTTCAATCACATCATGCAGCAGGGCAGCCATTAAAGTTTCAGTGTCCAAACGCATATGCGCCAAGATACAGCTGACCGCAATCGGATGTAGAATATAAGGTTCACCACTTTTGCGCACAATCCCATCATGCGCCATATCTGCATAATCACAGGCCGCAAGCACACGTTCGACATCGCTTTCACTTAAATACGCATCGATAATGAGCTCTAACTGCTGCTTGGCTTGACTGACCTGTGGGCCTGGCATAAAACACCTTTTCAACTGAATTTTTTACAAATAAAACCTGAAAGCGCTTTAGAAATGTGAATTTCCTGGTTTGATGGTTTTTGGCTGCTAGCGAGCAGAAAACCAATACAAACTTGATAGCTAACCCTTATGTTATAACCGTTCTGGCATAAATATAAAAGTCACATAACAAAAAAAGCCTAGTTTAGAACTAGGCTTTTTGAGTGACGATCTCTTACTGGAAAGAAAAACCGTCTAAGTTTAGATTATTTGCAGAAAGTGCAAGATCCAGACTTGATGTTTGATAGTCTTGATCACGTTGTTTCAAAATGTCTTTTGATACATGACCTGAAGCGATTTCACGTAAAGCAACAACAGTCGGTTTGTCATTGTCCCATTCTACAGTTGGTTCAATACCTTGACGTGCCAATTGACGCGCGCGCTTGCTTGCCACTAGTACAAGCTCAAAGCGGTTGTCTACATGGTCTAAACAATCTTCAACGGTGACGCGTGCCATAAGAATTCTCGTTTGAATAATAAATTTTAACAGACTGCTCAGTATAAAAGGCTTTGTCTATAGACTCAAGTTTTAATCACTGTTCAGTCGGTGTAATCAGTTTTTGAATCAGTTTTTCATGACGGTTGGCTTGCTGGCTAAGTACCAGACGATTGGCAATAATCACCGCTTCCAAGTCATGCAGCGCCTTATTAAAGTCGTCATTAATAATGATATAGTCAAAGTTGCTATATTGTTGCATATCTTCTACCGCGCAGCTCAGACGGTGTTCAATCACATCCACAGCATCAGTACCACGGTTAGACAGGCGTTCACGTAGATCAAACTGGCTTGGTGGCAAGATAAAAATTTGTTTAGATTCAGGAAAAAGTCGACGAACCTGCTGTGCACCTTGCCAGTCAATTTCCAGTAGCACATCATGACCTTTAGCCAGTTGCTCTTTGACTGTGGCTTGTGCGGTCCCGTAGTAATTACCAAATACTTCGGCGTATTCGATAAAACCACCTTCATTGACCAGATTTAAAAAATCTTCTTTATTAGAGAAATGGTAGTGCACGCCATCGAGTTCGCCAGGTCGTTGACCGCGTGTAGTGTGTGACACAGAAACGTGAAGATTGTTGACACGCTCAAGTAGGGCTTTAACAAGGGATGTTTTGCCTGTTCCAGACGCTGCAGAAACGACAAACAAGAGACCCGACATGATATTTTTCCTGATATGATAAAATATCTTCTCTATTTTAGAGTAGAGCGGCTTTAAACTAAATAGTTGTCAGTCGATTGTTTACATTTATTTCAATTGAACCGCTAAAAATGGTATGAGTATTGAGGATTCTATGGAAATTGTTTTAGCCAACCCACGTGGTTTTTGTGCTGGTGTAGATCGTGCCATTGCGATCGTGAACCGTGCCCTAGAATGCTTTAACCCCCCAATTTATGTGCGGCATGAAGTGGTGCATAACAAATTTGTGGTCGATGACTTACGTCAGCGTGGTGCAATTTTTGTCGATGAACTCGACGAAGTTCCTGACGATAATATCGTGATTTTTAGCGCGCATGGTGTTTCCAAGGCGGTACAACAAGAAGCTGAACGTCGTGGTTTAAAGGTTTTTGATGCGACTTGTCCATTGGTGACTAAGGTGCACATTGAGGTGACTAAATATGCTCGTGAAGGTGTAGAAGCGATCCTGATTGGTCATGAAGGCCATCCGGAAGTTGAAGGCACCATGGGGCAATATGACAAAAAAAATGGTGGTGAGATTTATCTGGTTGAAGATGAAGAAGATGTCGCCGCTTTAACGGTACGCAATCCTGAAAAAGTCGCTTTTGTCACGCAAACCACTTTATCTATTGACGATACGGCGAAAGTGATTGATGCCTTACGTCAAAAATTCCCAATGATCCAAGGTCCGCGTAAAGATGATATTTGCTATGCTACGCAAAACCGTCAGGATGCAGTACGGGATCTGGCTGAACGTTGTGATGTAGTCTTAGTTGTGGGTTCACCAAATTCATCTAACTCAAACCGTTTGCGTGAACTGGCGGAACGTATGGGGAAGGCGGCTTATCTGGTTGATAATGCCGATGAGCTCAAGCAGGAATGGTTTGCAGAAAATGCCCAGATTGGGGTAACAGCAGGCGCATCTGCACCTGAAATCCTGATTAAACAAGTTATTCAGCGTTTACAGGATTGGGGTGCACAAGCACCGCACGAATTAGATGGAAGAGAAGAGAATATTACTTTTAGCTTACCGAAAGAATTGCGTATTCCAGTCACTCAAGCTTAAGATGTGACGCACTTATCACCTGATTTATAATTTTTTTAAAACAGATAACTGCTTTTTGCGGTTATCTGTTTTTTTATGCCCTTTATCTGCTCTGTGTAGGTTTTGTAAAATTTATAGATATTATTTTTAATAGGGGGAAAGTTTTGGAGCTGGGGGGAGAGTGTGCAAAAGAATAAAGGTTTTACGTTAATTGAGCTGATGGTCACTATTGCGGTATTGGTGATTGTTGCCATGATGGCAGCGCCCAATATGATGCAATTGGTATATAAGAAACAATTAGAGACAGAGGCAAGAGATTTGGCGATGACATTGTCAAATGTTCGAGGAACAGCCGTTTCACTTCGCAAAGATATTTCTTTAGAATTTAAGAATCAAGAAAATACTGGTGATAAGTTCTATTGGGATACGACAAGGTCAACTGTACATGTGCTTGCTAAAGGATTGCCAGAAGGGATTACTTTTACACCAACAGGTTTGGCGAAAAAACGCACAACAGCAATTCGTAAATTAGTTAATAACCCAGGGTATAAAGCGGATTTGCCAGAGATGGTCCCATTTGTTTGAACAACTAAAAGCTTATTTATAAGTGATATTCTGCTCTAGTTAAGCTACCTTATTTTGTTGTGGTAGCTGGTCATAGTAAAACTCATCTGGAGTCATTTTGTCCAGACTCGAATGAGGTCGTTTCAAATTATAAAATTCAAAATATGCATTTAATTGCTTTTTCGCATCAAAAACATTGCTGTAGGCTTTGAGATAAACCTCCTCCTATTTAACGATCCGCCATAATCGTTCAATCATCACATTATCAACCCAACGACCTTTACCATCCATGCTGATTTGGATGTCATTTGATTTTAACACTTCAATAAATGCATCACTGGTAAATTGACTGCCTTGGTCTGTGTTAAAGATTTCAGGTCGGCCATATTTTTCAATAGCTTCATTTAATGTTTCTATACAAAATGCAACCTCCATACTAATCGATACGCTATGGGCAAGCACCTTACGGCTGTGCCAATCAATCACAGCACATAAGTAGACAAAGCCTTTTGCCATAGGGATATACGTTATATCCGTTGCCCACACTTGATTACTCCGTTGAATATTCAATCCTTTGAGCAGATATGGATATTTACGATGAGCTTGATTGGCCTGACTTAGATTTGGTTTACGATATAACGCATTAATGCCCATTTTCTTCATTAAAGTACGTGTATGACGTCGTCCTATATGATGTCCTTGACGGTTCAATAAATCACGCATCATACGGCTACCTGCGAAAGGGTATTGCATATGTAATTCATCAATACAGCGCATCAGCTTCAGATCTGATGCACTCACAGGTTTTGGGCGATAGTAATAACAACCACGAGAGACTTTCAGTAGCTTAGCTTGCTTAGATACTGAAATCTGAAGTGAGTCGTCGATTAACTTTTGTGGTTGAAGCGGCCCAGTTTCTTCAACACACCTTCTAAAAAATCAATTTCTAATGCCTGCTCACCGATTTTTGCATGTAGTTTTTTAGATCAATGGGCGGTTCTGCTGGAGCTTTTGATTGATCGAAGGCTTGCGAGGAAGCTGAAAGCAATTGATTTTTCCAGTCGATAATTTGGTTTTGATGAACATCAAATTCAGCACTCAATTCAGCAAGTGTTTTTTCTGCTTTAATCGCAGCAAGTGCTACCTTAGCTTTAAAGTCATTTGAATGATTTCTTCTTGGTCTACGTGCCATAAAATACTCCATATATCGATGTTTATAACATCATTTGGGGAGCAAAATATCACTTATAGGAGTTGTTCAAATTTACGGAGCCATCTCTTTAAAGGTAAGGATTCACCTGTAACAACAGATACTTGTTCCGCTTGGTCTGATAAATAAATTCTAACTGTTGATAACCTAAAATTTGATCTTTCATTCAGGGCAAACTTCGCGTAAAATATTGCCCTCTATGAAAGGGGTTTGAAGTGTTCCGGTGGTCGGCACATGAATAATCCGTAAAAACTATAAGGTTCTATCATGGTTGTTATTCGTCTTGCACGCGGTGGTGCTAAAAAACGTCCGTTCTATCAAATCATTGTGACTGATAGCCGTAATGCACGTGATGGTCGTTTCATCGAACGTATCGGTTTTTTCAACCCTACAGCTCAAGGTAAAGCAGAAAAACTTCGTTTAGATGCTGACCGTTTTGCTCACTGGGTTTCACAAGGTGCTCAACCTTCTGATCGTGTTGCTTCTTTAGCTGCTCAAGCTAAGAAAGCTGCAGTTGCTGCATAATTTTTATATAAATTAGGTAGTAGCTTGCCCATGACACCAACACAGAATGTTCCCGAAGATCGTATTCAGATTGGACAGTTGCGTTCAGCATATGGATTAAATGGGTGGCTCTGGGTCTATTCCAATACAGAACCTATGAGCAACATATTTGACTATCTGCCTTGGTACATTGAGACCAAAGCAGGTTGGCAAACTGTCGATGTAAAACGTTGGAAACCACATGGTAAAGGCCTGGTTGTTTCGCTAAAAGGTGTGAGTGATCGCACTGGTGCAGACGAACTGGTTGGCTCCAATGTCTGGATCTCTAAATCGCAACTGCCTCAAGCAGGCGTAGATGAGTATTATTGGTCTGATTTAAAAGGTCTAACGGTGTTAGGTCTGGACGATGAAGAACAAGAAGTCAATCTGGGTCAAATTTTTGAGCTGTTTGAAACAGGTGCTAACGATGTGATGGTGGTTCGCGCAACTGCCGACAGCATCGATGGCGAAGAGCGAATGATCCCATGGCATAAAGATGTGGTGCAACGCGTTGATCTTGAAGCTGGTCGTATCTACGTCAATTGGGGCGTAGACTACTAAGAATTTTTCGGAAATACGGGAGTCTGCGATGTTTTTTGCAGTCATTACGCTTTTTCCTGAAATGTTTGAAGCGATTACAGCCTATGGGATTAGCGGGCGCGCAGCAAAACGTGAGTTGATGCAAATTCATTGCATCAATCCTCGCGATTATGCGACGGGCAACTATAAACGCGTGGATGAACGTCCATTCGGTGGTGGTCCGGGTATGGTGATGATGGCTGAGCCTCTGGCAAAAGCAATCCAGCATGCCAAAGAGCTTGCAAGGCAAGCGGGTGCAGTTCAGGTTCCTGTGGTGTATATGTCACCGCAAGGAAAAACCTTAAACGAAACTGCGGTACAGGATTTTGTCAAATATGACGGAATCATCGTACTGTGCGGACGTTATGAAGGCGTCGATGAACGTTTGATCCAGCAATACGTTGATCAGGAATGGTCAATTGGAGATTACGTCTTGTCGGGTGGTGAACTGCCTGCGATGGTTTTATTGGACAGTATTATCCGGAGACTTCCGGGTGCCATGTCTGATGAACAGTCACACGTGCAAGACTCATTTGTGGATGGTCTTCTAGATTGCCCACAATATACCAAGCCAGATCATTTTGAAGGTTTGGATGTGCCTGAGGTGTTAAAGTCCGGGCATCATGCCAATATTGAAAAATGGCGGTTTTTGCAGCGATATCAGCGTACACTTGAACGCCGCCCAGAGTTGGTGGAAAAAGTCGAGTTGACCAAGCAGCAGAAAAAATGGCTAAAAGATTTGTAAGATATTGATGAGTAATCATTTCTATCTTCAAGCAAGTACTTAAAATGATTTAAGTATTCTTTAATAGGCTCTTTATGGTTGAGATGGTCAACCATAAAGGGAAAGATAATCGGGTGTATGCGCTTTAGCCTCTATACCCAGCGATGATCAGACCTCTTCTGACTCGCACATATTGGAGATACCCCATGAGCGGTAAGCATCCTTTAGTTCAAGTAATTGAAAACGCACAATTGAAACAAAACATCCCTGCTTTTGCACCAGGTGATACAGTTATTGTTCAAGTTAAAGTAAAAGAAGGCGACCGTGAGCGTTTACAGGCGTTCGAAGGCGTTGTAATTGCTAAGAAAAACCGTGGTTTGAACTCTGCGTTCACAGTGCGTAAAATTTCTAGCGGTGTTGGCGTTGAGCGTGTATTCCAAACTCACTCTCCAATCGTTGCTGGTATCGAAGTGAAACGTCGTGGTGACGTTCGTCGTGCTAAACTTTACTACCTACGTGAATTGTCTGGTAAAGCTGCACGTATTCGTGAAAAATTACCAGCTCGTAAAACTAAAGCTTAATTTTAAGCTTTATACGAGTAAAAAAATGCGCCTTTGGGCGCATTTTTTATATCTAGCTATTTTTATAAAAATCATAAACCTTGCAATTTTAAACGGTTGGCATGCTGGAGATAGGCAGCAACCGGATCAGGTGCAAAGGTACCTTTAATGCCGAACAACAAATTGATTTCATCCAGATGATTCCATGGATAATCATCACGAATCGTTTTACCAAATTTGGCACTACATACCGACACGATTCCATCGTTCGCGCCAGCCTTACTTGCAGAAAGTAGATCCAAGGCTTTCATGGCGGCATCACTGACATCTAGGGGATTGGTCACGGGTTGATTGCCCATCATTGAATACAGCGCAATGCCTTGGTCTTTATATTTGCCTTCATTACATGGGCTCAGCGAAAGCCCGAGTTTAAAGCGCTGGTTAAATTCGGCTGTGCCTTCAATAGACGTACTATGTCCGGCTGCAACGGCATTATGCGGGAAAGCTTGACCGTCTAAGCCTTGTGCCCACATGATGACGTTGCCAAAACTGCTGATCAGGGTATTGAGCAATTCAGATGTTCCGGTTTGATTGGCAAGTCGCATAACATCAGAGGCGACAATCGTGCCTTGATTGGCACCGCCCACAGTCATCACTGAGGCTACATGTTGCGGCATCACCCCGGCTGCATAACGCACGCTATGCGCACCATGACTATGACCAATTAAATTCAGTTTTTTGGTGCCAGTGATCGCCATGACTTCTTTGAGTTGCTCCACATATTGTTCACCTCTGATTTCGCTGGAATTGAAAGGTGAGATGCGGGTGGCAAAGGCAGTTGAACCATTACGGGCTAAATCAGGCAAAATTTGATACCAATAGTCCATGCCTAAGGCATCAAAACCAATGCGATTAAAGCCGACCATGCCATGTGCAAAGACAATTGGGTATTGTGTTTTGGCGTAATTGGACACGACAAATCTGGATTCTGCTAGCTGCAAATTGGAAGCCTGTACATATTGGCCCGTAAATAACACGAAGCATAAGGGTATAAAATGCGTTCTAATTTTCATAAAGTTCCATTTTGGCGGTTTAAAAATTAAAAAATCCCTGCACATTGTGATGACAGGGATGAGATTGAATTACAGGCCTTGCAATTTGAGCCGGTTGGCATGCTGGCGATAAACATCGACTGGGTCTGGAGCAAAGATATTTTTTAACCCGAGGAATTGGTTCACTTCATCCAGATGGTTCCAGTTGTAGTTATCCCGAATTGTTTTACCGAATTTGGCACTACAGCGGGAGACCAGACCATCATTTTCCTTGCCACCATCAATGAGTAAAGCTGTAACTTTCAATGCTGAATCAGGATCGAGCGGGTTGGTGACTTGACCTACACCAGTGAATGAATAATGACGAATATCACCTTCTTTTTCCTTACCTTCACCGCAGGCGGTGGTTGGCATACCGAGCGGATATTTCTGGTTGAATTGAGCGGATCCTGCCAAGGTCAGGCTGCGACCACCGGCTAGAGAATCATGCGGGAAACTGTTCGGATCCAGCCCTTGTGCCCAGGTGATGGCCTTGGACACCAGGTTGATGCCACCGACTAAAGGCCCTTGTATCGGTGTGCCTTCTGCCTGAAGGATCAGGTCTGCCACCGGAGAGCCTTTATGCGGAGCACCGACTGAAGTCAGGGAAGCAACCAGGTCAGGTCTCGCACCTGCGACATAACGAATGGTCGGGCCACCATGCGAATGACCAATCAGATTGACTTTAGATGTGCCGGTAATCGCCAGAATTTCATTGACTTGCTCTAAAAGCTGTTCACCCCGAATTTCCGATGAGTTAAAAGGTGAGACACGTGTTGCCCAGACATTGCCGCCATTACGTGCCAGATCCGGTAAAATCTGATACCAGTAATCCAGTCCAAACTGGTCGGTACCGACCCGGATGAAACCCGCCATACCATGTGCGAACACAATCGGATATTGGGTCTTAGCATATTGTGAACTGGCTTTTGCTGTGATCTGACTGGCTTGGGTGGATGCCTGGGTGCTGAGGCATGTACCCGCCAGCAGTAGGCCGGTGATGAATACTCCGAATTTCATTATATTTTCCTCACTTTTGTTGTTTTAACAGGATGATCCTCATCCGGTTGCCTAAAGTTCCGCTCTGTAGCAGGGACTCAGTTTCCTAAGTTTTTTAATTAATAAAGATGATCTATTTATAAAGATGAGCGATTTATAAGCCTTGTAGTTTGAGCCGGTTGGCATGTTGGCGATAGAGTGCGATCGGATCCTGCGCGAAACGGCCCAAAATACCAAAAAACTGGTTTACTTCATCAAAATGATTGTGGGCATAATCCTGACGAATGATTTGGCCATAACGTCCGCTACACAGCGGCAGAGCACCATCATTGGCTTCTCCTTTCAAGAAACTGCCACCTAAAGTCACGACTGTAGATTCAATCGCATCCAGCGGATTGGTTGTCTGCCGGTTGCCCATCCAGGAATAGTGGTAAATTCCATTTGGCGTGAGTTTACTGCCCTGAGACTGACAGTTTTTGGGAATAGCAGAGGAGCCATATTTCATATTGAAAGCCTGAATCGCCTCTGAGTTCATGGCTTGCAGTGCCTCGATCATACTGACCGGATACTGGTTGCCTGTAACCAGATTCATGCTGTGGCCCAGAATCGTACCGATGGCATGAATAAAAGGTTCAAGCAGGGGTGTCTTGCTGGCATTGACAAAAACTGGTGTGCCTTGCATGGCGCCCGCAATGGCGGTTAAAGAGGCAGCTTTATACGGTGCAACGCCCTCGATATATTGAATCGTTGGGCCACCTTGGCTATGCCCAATCAGATTGACTTTCTTATGGCCTGTCAGTGCCAGTACTTCATCAATTTGCATCAAGAGCTGTTCGCCACGCAGTTCATTGGATGCGACGGCAGACAATTCGGCAGAAAATACCCGTGCACCATGCCGACTCAGGTCTTGGGGAATCTGATACCAGTAATCCAAACCGATGCGATCCGTTCCAATCCGGTTAAAACCCAGGCCAAAACCATGGACAAAGACCATCGGATATTTTGTCTTGGCATAACTTGAGAGGACAAAATTGCTTTTATATTGCTGTAATGCCGAGGCTTGCACAGGGCCAGTCCATATGGAAACCAGCAGTAAAAGGTTCAAGTGATACATTATTTTTTTCATTGCAGCTTCCCGATCACGGATAGGTCAAATAAAAAGAAGCAGAAAAAAAGCCTATATTTCAGCTGAAATATAGGCACTCTGGGGTTATAAACCTTCTAATTTTAGTCGGTTGGCATGCTGGCGGTAGAGGGCGACCGGATCTGGTGCAAACACGCCTTTCAGACCAAACATCATATTGGCGAGGTCCGTATGATTGAGTTTGTACTGGTCATGAATGACCTTGCCCATGAAAGCGCTACAACGTGACACCATGCCATCATTGTCTTTACTGCCATAAGATAAAGGGCCGAGCTGCATCAGGACCGTATCAATATCCAGAGCATTGGTGGCTTGGGCCACACCCGTCCATGAATAATAATGAATACCTTTACTGTCTTTCTGCTTTAAATTTTTATTACAGTTTTCTGTGGACGCCAATACACCATCTTTGATGACCTGCTGCGCCACTGTAGCATTAAAAGTATTTGAGCCGGTCTGGGTCAGGGATTTCATGGAAGCATCAAAATCAATTTCCAGTTCAGGTTTAAACTGGCCCAGTGCAATCAATGGACCAATAATATAATCACCTAAAATGTTAAAGGCAGTACGGGTCAGGCGATTATTTTGAATATCATCTGCCACTTTGGAGCCATGGTAGGTTCCTGCAACGCCAGTGATAGCCGAAATATACTGCGGCTGGGTCGCTGCGACATACAGTGCTGTCGGTCCGCCATGAGAGTGACCAATCAAATTCAGTTTTTGCTTGCCGGTAATTGCCAGAACCTCTTCAACCTGTTGAACCAGTTGTTCACCGCGATGCGCCGTTGTATTTGCCGGAGACAATTGTGCCGCAAAGACGGTAGAGCCATTACGTGCCATATCTGGCAGAATCTGATACCAGTAATCCAGCCCGATACTATCAGTGCCAATGCGTGACCAGCCATGCACCATCAAGATCGGATATTTGGTCTTGGCATAGTCAGACCGGGTCTTTTCGATGACTTGTGTTGCACTCGCCGCAGCCTGAGTATGTGCAGAAAAACTGAATCCCAGAGTTGTCGCTAAAGCCACAGTCAGTAACTGGGCTATCTTGCTGAAAGTATGCATAGCTGTCCCTTTTTAATTTTATCGTTATTCAAGCAATCATTGCTTTTTGTAGAGTGTTGCAAACCACAAAATCAGACGATGAAAATACAGGTCCGGCTTTCAGTGGCTAAGCAAATTTTCTTTTTAAAAGGGGTATTTTTTCATTTCAAAGCGTTTAAACCATGTCATTTGGGGACATGCAGGACGGGAGGGGTTTACATTGTAAATATATGTTTTATCTACACATGTATTTAAATAAAAAGTCTTTGAAATAATTAAAATTTGTCTAAGTTATTTTGTGTAAATACGAAATATTTTGAAACAACTATAAAAGATCATTTTGAGAAAAAATATAAAGTTAGCAAAAGGGCATTTATAAAAAAGCCATCAACAGGTGATGGCTTTTGGGCTTAGTCAGCAAAGGGCAGCTTGGCTCCCTGATCATGAACCTGTTCAAAGGTTTCTACCCGGAGTTGTTCTTGCGGTGTATTAAAATGTTTACTGCGAAGCTGGGCAATGGCTTGCTGTTTGGCGGTATCTGACATGCCGGACTGGGTAATCTGATCCCGTTCATCTAAATAGCCCGTCACCCGGTTTTTCCAGTCGCTGCGTTGTACATCCAGTTGTTCCAGACGCTGTGTGGCTTCAGGGCCGACTAGATTAATCCGCATCTGCCGGATTTCATCGCTGGAACCGCCACGAGCCTTAATATTAGCGGTTAGTTTGCGCAGATCTTCCAGTTTATTCAGTTGTTCCAGATTTTCCTGCCAGTCCTGTGGGAGCTGTTGAAACAGTGCTTTGAGCTTTTGGGCTTTTTCAGTCTCAGTCAAGCTTTTGTCTGCCAATACGCTCATCCGGTCCAGGGTATATTCATGATAGGCATCTTCTGTGCCAAACAAGCCTTCAATTTCATACTTGGAAAAGTACTGCTGGCGCAAATACTGGGTACTGTTATAGATGCTACGATAATAGGCAGGATATTCCTGATTCAGCCCAGTCGGTGCAGTGAGCTGGCCCAAACCCTGACGATACTGGATATAACGATCCCATAAATCCAGAATTTGCGAGAGTGCTGGTTCTTTATGATTCTGGCGAATATAGGCTTTAAAATCCTGCTGGATCTGCTGCAGATTTTTTTCGCCAAACTGAGTAATAAAATATTCAAAACAGTTGCGGGTCTGTTCATTCACGATCAGACGGTTGCTGGCATCTAACTGCATCTGACAATTAATTTCGGTATCTTGCTGGCTGGCACTGGGGAAGGCTGCATTGGCAGGGCCATTGACCAAGAGTGCGGTTTGCTCTGCCTGAGTTTCAGTAAAAGGTGTTTTTGTCCCGGTATCCGCCTGGTTATTTTCTTTTGGAGACAGCCATAAGATCAGCGTGAGAATGCACAGCACCAGCAACGCCAGAATGATCCATATTTTATATTTCTGCATATCCTATGCACCTATTTTCTCGTTGTTTCATTATTTTAGATGTTCAAGCTTTTAGATATTAAAGCCGGCTCAATATGCCATAAAAATCATTAGAGACTATAGAAAAGTTGTAAATCATCTCGCAGGGTTTTACCATGGCGCCAATTTATAAAATGTCTGATTTTTTGCCATGAAAGCATCATCTCCTAAAATTCAGCGTCGTCATCTTAGTGGTGTCTTCCTGCTTAATAAGCCTTTGGGTATCAGCTCTAATGCCGCATTGCAAAGAGTCCGCTGGTTGTACCGTGCACAAAAAGCCGGCCATACCGGTGCGCTGGATCCGCTGGCATCCGGTTTATTGCCCGTGTGTTTGGGGGAGGCGACCAAGTTTTCGCATTATTTATTAGATTCGGTCAAGCGTTATCAGACGACCGTATTTTTGGGGCATAGTACCACCACGGGCGATGTCGAAGGTGAGGTGCTTCTGGAAAAAGCGGTTCCTGAACTCTCGGAAGCCTTGATTCAGGACACATTGGCACAGTTTATCGGGGATATCCAGCAAGTGCCGCCGATGTATTCTGCCTTGAAAAAAGAAGGCCGTCCTTTATACGAACTGGCGCGCAAAGGTATCGAGATTGAACGTGAAGCGCGTCCAATTACGATTTTAGCGATTGAGTTTTTGTCCTTTACGGAGAACAGTATTACGCTGGATATTACCTGTTCTAAAGGCACTTATATCCGGGTTTTAGGTGAAGATATTGCCAAAGCGCTGGGAACTTATGGCCATCTGACTTATCTGCACCGCATCAAAACCGGCCATTTTGATTTGATTCCAAGTTATACCATTGAATATCTGGAAAGCCTGAGCGAAGCAGAGCGCGATGAACTGTTATTGCCGGCCTATGCACCGGTTGATCATTTTCCAAAAGTGCAGGTACCCGAAAGTCGTGCAGAATATTTTAGCCGCGGCATGGAAAGCAATATCGAACATGAAGCAGCTGAACAGGTGCTGGTTTTTGATGGTGAGAAATGTCTGGGGCTGGCAGAAATCACCGACAAAAAACGTCTGGTGCCCAAACGCGTCCTGAACCTCTAATCGAGTCAATATATGGAAATTGAGATCATCATCAGTCTGGTTGTCTTTGCATTTTTTGCAGGGGCGATTGATGCTGCCGTAGGCGGTGGTGGTCTGATCCAGATTCCGGCAATTATGGGGAGTTTACCGCATCTACAGCCTGCTACGTTCTTTGGTACCAATAAATTCGCTTCCATTTGTGGCACCGCTTCTGCGGCATTTTCCTATCTGTGTCAGGTGAAACTGCCTTGGCTGCTCTTGGGCGTGATTGCACTGTGTAGTTTTGTCAGCTCTTTTATTGGTGCAGCCAGCGTTACGCTAATTCCAGTCGAGATTCTTAAGCCTTTTGTGCTGGTCATGTTGATCGTGATCGCCATCTATCTTTAGTGTGAAAGAGGACTCCACCCAACATTAGGGTGGAGGTGAATTTCACGACTTTTTTTTGGTGTTTTTTTAGTGCAATATGATAGAATAATTTACATTAAGTTTCTGTATCTAAATAGATTTAAGGCGAAATGAAGATCAACAAAGCGTACAAATTTAGGCTTGAGCCTAATGCGGAACAAGAGCTTGTTTTAAACAAGTTGCTTGGCTCTGCACGTTTTGTTTGGAATCAAATTTTAGCTGTATCATTTGAGATGCTTGCTAAAAATGAGCGAATCAACAAAGTTAATTTAGTCAATAAAATTCCTGAATTACGCAAAAAACCTGAATGTGCTTTTTTAGAAAAAAGCTCTAATGGTGTTTCACTCCAACAAAAAGTCCGTGATCTTGGTGATGCTTGGGCTAAATTTTTTGATAAAAAAGAACAAGCTAAGTTAAAGCAAAAACCATTTAAGCCTAAAAAACCAAGATTCTTTAAATTGACCGATGGCAGTGAAATTCAGCTTAGACCACTCATGCCACGATTTAAAAAGAAATCTGATGGTTATGATTCAATTCGCATTGTTCAATTTGGCAGATATTGTTGGGTTAAAGGTAATCAGGTTAAGTTGCCTAATGACATTGGCGTTGTGAAATTCAGAAAATCACAAGAGATTCTTGGTGAAATCAAGAATGTCACAATCTCAAAGCATGTTGGAAAGTGGTATATCTCTTTCGGTGTTGAAAGCACAATAGATGCACCGATTCACCCATCCAAATCAGCCATTGGTGTTGATCTAGGTGTTAAAAATTAATTACAACATCTAGTGGTCAGGTGTTCGACCCGATCAATAGTTTTAAAGCTAATCAAGTTAAATTAGCTAGGCTTCAACGCAAGTTGAAGAAGAAAACCAAGTTCAGCCAAAATTGGAAAAAGCTCAATTTAAAGATCAATAAACTACACCATCATATTGCCAATATTCGGCATGACTACTTGCATAAAGTCACTACAACTCTCAGCAAAAACCACGCAATGATCGTAGTTGAGGACTTAAAAGTAGCCAATATGTCGAAGTCAGCAAAAGGTACAATCGAGAACAAAGGAAAGAATGTGAAAGCCAAGTCAGGCTTGAACAAATCAATTCTTGATCAAGGTTGGTCAATGCTTGGGCTTTGTTGCACAAACCTATCTGTAAAGGCTTTTTCAGCGATATAATTTTCAAATGAAGAAGCCTACACACAAAATCTACCGCACAACCAATTGGCCCGCATATAACCGAGCACTCATGAGTCGCGGAAATATTGCCATTTGGTTTGATCCTGCTACGCAATGGTATGCGCCATCAAAAGGCAAACAAGGGCGAAATCAAACCTACTCCGACGCAGCCATCCAATGCTGCTTAATGATTAAATCCTTATTCCGTCTGTCTTTACGTATGGTCACTGGCTTTGTGCAAAGTCTGATTAAACTTTGCGGATTAAATTGGATAGCGCCAGACTACACTACAATTTGTAGACGACAACAGCATATTGATATTGCAATCAGCTACCAAAAAAGTAGCGATGGGCTGCATCTACTCGTAGACTCTACAGGCATGAAGTTTCTAGGTGAGGGCGAATGGAAACGCAAGAAACATGGAGCTGAATATCGTCGCCAATGGCGTAAACTACATATTGGTATAGATGCCAAAACCCTACAAATACGCGCTATTCAGCTCACAACCAATAATGTCAGTGATTCACAGGTGCTTGGTGATTTACTTAATCAGATTCCACAAGATGAGCAGATTGACTCTGTTTATACCGATGGAGCTTATGACACCAAGCAATGCCGTCAGGTCATTGCAGATCGGCAAGCACATGCGGTGATTCCACCTAGAAAAAATGCGAAACCATGGAAAGATACAAAGAGTAGCTCGCTAGAGCGAAATGAATTACTTCGAACAGTTAAACGTTTAGGCAGGACATTATGGAAAAAATGGTCAGGCTATCATCGCCGCAGTTTGGTGGAAACCAAGATGCATTGCATCAAATTATTAGGCGATAAATTAATGGCAAGAAGCTTTCCTAGTCAGGTGAATGAAATTCATGCACGTGTAGCAGTCCTCAACAGATTTACGGAATTAGGTCGACCACTTACCCAAGTTACGCCTTAAATTTGGCTCAATTAGGGGCGCTTTGCATTTCAAATCTTTGTGCAACAAAGCCCAATGCTTGTCAAAATATTGGAGTATAAGCAACAATGGCGAGGTGGTTTACTCGTTAAAGTTGACCCTAGATATACAAGTCAAACTTGTAGCTCATGCGGTCATGTAGCGAAAGAGAATAGACAAACTCAATCTAAATTTGAGTGTGTTGAATGTGGCTTTAGCGAGAATGCGGATATTAACGCTTCTCGCAACATTTTAGCGGCAGGACATGCCGTTTTGTCTGTGGAGGGGCGATGCGGTAACGGTCGCCCTGTGAAGCAGAAAGCAAGTGAAATCCGTGAGGAAGTCACCTAAGAGCTTTTGCTTTTAGAATCCCCCCACTTGAGGTAAAATGAAAGTGAGGGGAGTATGTCAAACCTTGATGAAAAAACAGTTCGGCCAGGTGCATACCGAACAAAAACTGAATCGGAAAATGCTGATTCTGGCCGCTTTGGGCAGTCTGGCGATAGGCTTTTATGATGGTATCTTTGGTCCGGGCACCGGTAGTTTCTTTATTTTCTTTTTTATTCGCTATTTGAGCGTCGACTTCCTGCATGCATCGGCCTTATCGAAAATTGCCAATTTCACTACCAACCTGGCCGCCTTAAGCTTTTTTATTCCTAGTGGCAATGTGCTGTTTATGGTCGGGACAATGATGGCGGTAGCCAATATTTGTGGTTCCTTGGTCGGGGTGCGTTTGGCATTTAAATATGGCAGTGGCTTTATCCGGATTTTATTCCTGATTCTGGTCAGTCTGCTGATTTGCCGGATGGCATACCAGATGTTTTTTTAGATATAAACCCGATGTAAATCATTCTCGATATTAAAGTTTCTTAACAAATCACTTTATAAACTGGGTCTGAACCTGTTCTGAAAATCTTCTAGAATCAATGATATTAAAAATAAAACAATCGGAGAAATATCGGAATGACGACTATTTTTGAAGCATTAAGAGAGAGTCATGAGATTCAGCGTGATCTTGCAGAAAAACTATTACAGACTTCCGGGGATACAGCAGAACGCCGCGAGCTGTTCAAGCAACTCAAAAATGAATTATTTGCCCATGAGGCTGCGGAAGACCGTTATTTTTATATCCCCTTGATGATGACCGATTCAGGCCTGAATATTACCCGCCATGCCTTGGCCGAACATCATGAAATGGACGAAATGATTGAGGAATTAACTGCAACTGAATTGAGTAATCCGGGCTGGATTGCCATGGCCAAAAAACTTTCCGAAAAGGTGCATCATCACTTAAAAGAAGAGGAACATGGTTTCTTTCAGCAAGCTGGTAAAATTCTGGGAGAAGAGCAAAAGACCGCTTTAGCAGTGCAGTACAAGAATGAATACCAGCATTATAAAGACATGAAAAAAGATATGCTGGTACAAAGCTAAGCTTTAAATTCAAGTCGAATAAATAAAAAAGATGCCTGTAGTGCCATCTTTTTTATGCCAATTTACCTACCTTCTATATTTTGCTTTCAAAGCAAGTAAAAACACAGAATGGATAGGATATTTAATTAGTTATTCAAATTCCAATAAGCCTTTTAGGCATTCTTTTCTGCCGATCCTTGACGGGCGGCACGTACGGTCACACCGACAGAGGCCAGCATGATACAGACTAATGCTACCGTCTGAAGATACGTAATTTTCTCCCCCAATAGCATAAAACCGGTCAGTGCTGCCAAAGCTGGTGACAGGCTGGAGAGGGTGCCATAGCTGGTCTTGTTTAAATGCTGCAAAGCTTTTAAGTCCAGCGCATAGGGAATCGCTGTGGCCAGAACCGCAATGACAACGGCTTTACCCCAATGTTGCGTATCAATCAATGCGGGCGCATTGTTATAGAGCCCAATCGGAAGCAGACACAGGGCTGAAATGCTAATCGCAATAGTCAGTGCATGCATACCGATATTTTGCTGAACCACACGTTGCCCAAAGAAAATATACAGTGCCCAGCATAAACCCGCACCTAAAGCACAGGCGGCGCCGAGCAGGTCGAAATTACTGCTATTGGCCTGTCCCCATGGCACCATCAGTGCGATGCCTAAAATGGCCATTAATACCCAAATATAGTCACTACGCTGTTTAATCGAAATGAGGGCTAGGCCGAGCGGACCAATAAATTCTAGTCCTACCGCAATTCCCTGCGGTAATCTTCCGAGGGACAGGTAGAATAAAATATTCATGACCCCTAAAGCGGCGCTATAGCAGAGCAAATCCCGCCATTTCAAAAAAGGCAAACGGGAAATAATTTTCCAGGAACGGAACATTACCCCAACAATAATTGCTGCAAAGCACAGCCTTAAAATGGTCACAGTAATCGGATCCAGCACACTAAACAGCTGTTTGGCAAAAGATGCACTAATCTGGTAGGAGGTCATGGATAATACCATGAACAATACAGCAAGGAGTTGGGCGTTTGGCATGGAAGCAGCTTCTACCCAGAGCGGGTGAAAATGAGAAATAGGAGGAAATGAAATTATAGCAAACTGGTTAATTTTTAATGAGTAGGGCAAGGAAATATTTTGCCGAGGCGAACTTAAATTTTGATTCAATCAAGTTAAGTTTTGGTCCGATCAAATACCTAAAGATTTTAAATTCAAAGTTAATCTTCTATGTAATTGCGGTTACAAATTAATCAATTTTTAAATTGATCTTATTTTTATATTTATTAAAATATCTTAGACCCCGTGATTCGGGTTAGCTTTAAAATAACAATGAAAACACCTTGGATTCCGTGTTTATGGACAGAATTAAAATAACAATATCAAATAATTAAGGTAGATAATAATGAAATTAAGAATACTTTCTTGCGCCATTTTCAGCTGCATGCTGGCAGCATGTGGTGGTGGCTCCGATAGTTCTGATAATAATGAACCAGTCACTAGTCAACCGGCACCGACCAATCCTGGAACCCCGGGTGATGGAGCATCAGACACCATTTCTGAATTCTATAACTATCAATTCAACTTACCGAATATTGATGGATCAGAGATGGAATCGCAAAAACTTCTATTAGCCAGTCATAAAAATAAAATTACTGACGGCATATTATATGCGGATAATAACAGCGCTGTTGATACTGAATACGATCTTGAAGAAGATATGGTCTTCTCAACTTATGTCACAACAAAAGGGGTGTTCCCTGCAGATCGCACCCGTACAGCATTAGGTTATAAGCTGGAAAAAATATTAGAAAATACGACGACTCAATTTAAAAGTCGTCCTGTGACGATACCTGAGAACAATATCAGCAATCATCGACACATAGCGTGGTATGACCTGTCTGGTAAAGCATTAACTGAACGTACCAATATTGCTGTGGTGAAAATGTATGATGATCCCGCGACCAGAGTGTTGTGTTCTTTAACAGTGATAATACGACAGCTGAGCGTAAATACTATAATGAGTTTGCAACCAATTTTGTCGATTTGCAGAAGGCCCGCAAATTCCCAAATGGCTCTAAATGTTTCCGTCTTCTGGCTGAACATCCTGAAGAAGAATATATTGAATTTGATCCGGAAGTAAAAACTGGCTTTAGCACACTTGCTGAATGGCAGGCACAGCAGTCTGTCCAAGAAATGGCAAAAACGATTCTAGATGACACGATGGCTAACTTGAAATATAAAAAGGCAGAATATAAAGACGATGCTATGCAATATTACAAATATTTCGGTGCGATCGAATATCAAGGCGGAATTTATTCAGTTGATTTCTCGGAACATGGGGAACATATTGATCACGACGACTATATTGCTCAATCAAGACAGGCTGCCTTGGATGACTTGAATAAACAAGAAGGTGTAACTTCTTTAATGATCAAATGGACAGAATATATGTATGATCAGCTTGCCTCTGGATGTGATGGCTATAATGCGACAGCAGCGACTGTATTAAATACTGCGATTAAAGACGCAACACCACGTTAAAATTTGAAAATAAGTGATCTTAAATAAAGGCGCCCTAGCGCCTTTATTTTTATTCAAGATTTTTGTCTTTGGGTCGTCACCGTACAGCCTACCGAAGCACTGATAATCGTGGCCAATGCCAGCCACTGTGTCCACAACAAGGTTTCACCCAGAAAAAATAGGCCTGAGAGTGCGGCAATGGCGGGTTCCAAACTCATCAAGGTACCGAAACTCAGTGCGCTTAAATTACGCAGTGCGATCATTTCTAGAGTGAAAGGCAGTGCACTAGCCAGTACTGCCAAAGCCACAAAATACAACAAACTCATCGGTTCAAAAGTATGTGCCGGCATGCCTGCAAAGAGTGCGATCGGCATCAGTACCAGCATGCCGACAAACATGCCTAAGCAGACAGTATGATTGCCAGAAACGCCTGAAGGTCTTTGGCCGGCAACGATATATAAGGCCCAGCAGGCACCTGCACCCAAGGCGAATGCCATCCCAATCGGGTCAAGCGGCTGGGCAGCCTGATCAAAAGGGAACAGTAGAATTAGCCCTAGAATCGCCAGTCCGACCCAGACAAAGTCGAATTTCTGACGTGCATAAAACAGGGCAACACTTAAGGGGCCAATAAATTCAAAAGAGACGGCAATCCCCAGCGGCAGGCGATCAATCGACAGGTAAAACAGTAGATTCATGCCAGCCAGGGCAAGGCCATAACTGATAATGGCCGGCCACTTGATCTGTCTGAAATGGATTTTCCAAATTTTAAAAATCAGTGCCAAAATCATAGCGCCTAACAGCAGACGCATTGCGGAAACAGTCAGAATGGGAAATTGACCGAACAGATATTTGGCAAAGGAGCCACTGCTTTGCATACTGATCATGGCGATCAACAGAATCAGCGGCGCTTGCACCATCGGTGCGATTTTAAAATTCAGCATGACTAAATAGGTTTCGATTGCTCGAATAGCGGAAGAGCAGCATAAGCTGAAAAAGGTTTAAAAATACAAACCTTAAAAACAAAAAACCACAGCCCGAGAGCTGTGGTTTTTCTACAATATTGAATTAGAACAATACGCGTGCGCGGATTGTACCTTCAACATTCGAAAGCATATCAAGTGCTTCATGAGATGCAGCAGCATCGACATCCATCACCAGGTAACCGACATCGCCTTTAGTCATCAGTGACTGACCAGAGATGTTGATGCCTTGTTCAGCAAACAGGTTGTTGATTTTAGACAATACGCCTGGAATATTTTGATGGATGTGCAGTAAACGGTGTTTGCCTTCAGTCAATGGCAATGCGATTTCTGGGAAGTTCACCGCAGATAAAGTCATACCTTTATCAGAATAAGCTACAAATTTCTCAGCTACTTCCAGACCGATGTTCTCTTGCGCTTCCATGGTCGAACCACCCACGTGCGGAGTCAGGATCACGTTTGGCAGGTTACGCAGTGGAGAAACAAATTCTTCACCGTTCGCCTTAGGTTCTTTCGGGAATACATCTACCGCAGCACCAGCAATATGACCAGATTTGATCGCATCCGCCAGATCTTCGATCACGACACAGGTACCACGTGCCGCGTTAATGAAGATCGAACCTTCTTTCATTTGCGCGAACTGATCTTTGGTCATGAAGTTACGTGTAGACGGAACATCAGGAACGTGTAAAGAAACCACATCGGCATTTGCCAAAAGTTCGCCCAAGCTACCGACTTGACGTGCATTACCTAAAGGCAATTTAGTCACTGTATCGAAATAGATCACTTTCATACCCATGCTTTCAGCAAGTACAGAAAGTTGTGAACCGATTGAACCGTAACCTACGATACCTAAAGTTTTACCACGTGTTTCGAACGAACCAACTGCAGATTTGTTCCAGCCGCCTGTGTGAGTGTCTGCTGATTTTTCAGGTACACGGCGTAGAAGAAGAATTGCTTCAGCAAGTACAAGTTCAGCGACTGAACGCGTATTTGAGTAAGGTGCGTTAAAGACTGGAATACCGCGACGCATTGCAGCGTCCAGGTTCACCTGGTTGGTACCGATACAGAAACAACCGACAGCAATCAGTTTGTTCGCAGCTTCAAAGACTTCTTCAGTCAATTGAGTACGGGAACGAATACCGACGAAGTGCGCATCTTTAATCGCTTCTTTCAACGCTTCACCCTCAAGCGCAGTTTTACGATAGTCGATGTTGGTATATCCAGCAGCATTTAAAGTGTCGATTGCATTCTGGTGAACGCCTTCTAACAACAAGAAACGGATTTTATCTTTAGGTAGAGATAGATGTTGGCTCATTACGGCTCCGCTACAAAGGCCAAATTTAGTCGCGGTATAATAGCACAGGAAAAGCGCACTTATACATTTCCTTGATGACCCTCACATCAGCTATTCTGGCAAGATATATTGATAATAATGATCATGATGGTTGATTTAAATCTGCATTTTCAAAGGTATATTATCAAAATTGTCATTTTTCGCAGGAAACACCAAAAAATAGCTTATAATATTGCGCCATGCTTTTAAAGCAGCGTGATCCGGTGCTTTAATAATCATGTTTCGCCTGATTTGTATCCATGTTTTTATGCATAAAAAATGTGCAAATGAACCAGCGAAGTCTCTCTTGTTTAAATCATGCTAGGTCTGCAAACGATGAATGCTCCAGTCGCTTTAACCCCTGAGTTATTGAACCAATTGACTGCAATTGTGGGTGAAAACCGTATTAAAACCGATACGGACAGCCTCCAGAATTGGGGTCGCGATCATACGAAGCACTTTGATCCAAACCCGTCAGTCGTCGTTTTTCCGTCGTCAACTGAGCAAGTTCAAGACATCGTAAAACTGGCGAACCAATTTAATGTTGCAGTGACTCCATCGGGTGGTCGTACCGGTCTTTCTGCAGGTGCAGTCGCAGCCAATGGCGAGATCGTGGTCAGCATGGACAAGATGAACCAGATTCTGGAGTTTTTCCCGGCAGATCGTATGGTGCGCGTACAGGCAGGTGTGGTGACTGAACAGTTACAGAACTATGCTGAAGAGCAGGGCATGTATTACCCAGTTGACTTTGCTTCGGCAGGTTCATCGCAAATTGGCGGTAACATCGGCACCAATGCTGGCGGCATCAAAGTGATTAAATACGGCATGACCCGTAACTGGGTACTTGGCCTGACCGTTGTGACGGGTAAGGGCGATGTATTGCGTCTGAACAAAGGTATGATCAAGAATGCAACCGGTTATGCGCTACAACATTTATTTATTGGTGGTGAAGGCACGCTGGGTCTGGTGACGGAAGCGGAAATCAAGCTTGAACGTCAACCGCAAGACCTGCAAGTGATGGTACTGGGTGTACCTGACTTTGATGCGATCATGCCGTTATTGCATGCCTTCCAGGCGAAAATTGACCTGACTGCATTTGAGTTCTTTGGTGAACTGGCGATGCAGAAAGTCTTGGCCCATGGTCACGTGCAACGTCCATTTGAAACTGAATGCCCATTCTATGTATTGCTTGAGTTTGAAGCGCCGTTTGAGCCGATTATGGACAAGGCGATGGAAATCTTCGAGCATTGCATGGAACAAGGTTGGGTACTGGACGGCGTAATGAGCCAAAGCCTAGATCAGGTAGAAAGTTTATGGCGTTTACGTGAAGATATTTCTGAATCTATCGCGCCATTTATTCCATACAAAAATGACATTTCCGTTCTGATCACGCACGTTCCTGCATTCATTAAAGAAATTGATGCGATTGTATCGACGAATTACCCAGACTTTGAAATCTGCTGGTTCGGTCATATCGGTGACGGTAACTTGCACTTAAATATCTTAAAACCTGCTGATTTGTCTAAAGATGAATTCTTTGCCAAATGTCAGGTGGTGAACAAGTATGTCTTTGATACCGTGAAAAAATATGACGGTTCAATTTCTGCGGAACATGGTGTGGGCATGACCAAGAAGCCATATCTTGAATATTCGCGTTCGGCGGAAGAAATTGAATATATGAAAGCTCTGAAAAAAGTGTTTGATCCAAATGGCATCATGAATCCGGGTAAACTTTTCGATCTTTAATCGGTCGGAATTGAAAAAAGCGCATCGAAAGGTGCGCTTTTTTATTGCTGTGTAAAGACAGTTACAGAGTCTAAATGGTTTTGTACTAAGAAGCTCGGCATGATAGGTTGGAATAAGAATGACGATAAAGGGTTAAATAATATGTTCCGGATATTGGCAGTCGCAACTCTCGCTTTTGGTATATTGGGTTCAGGCTGTGCAACTGCTCAACAGGTCATTGCAAAGGTACAGTCATCTTCGGATACGCCTTTGGAACAGGTTTTACAATTAAGACCGGACTTGCGTAAGGAACTGGCAACAGTTGAGTTGCGCCAGTTCTTTGACAAGGTAGAGTCGCCCACGATTGGACAGGTCAAAGTCACTGAAACTGGGTTAATGGATGATTCGGTACGTTCAGTACAGACCATTTATTATTTTAAACGGGAAGATAACAGCTGGATGCTGGAAAATACCGAGAAGTTGTATCGTTGTGCACGAGGTTCAAATACCAAGACTTTCCAGAAAGCAGTCTGTCCATAATAGTGTTTGATCTTTAGACAGATTTTGGTTAAAAGCGTATCTAGAGGATGCGCTTTTTTATTTGGAAGATTATCTCTACGATCAGTTATATTTATTCAGAGCGTTTGAATATCTCATCTGCTAAAATTATTTCTTTCTATTTTAGACAAAGTTCAGTCTGTTAAAACGGGCAGACTGACAATAAAAACTCCCATGCAAAATATCCACACCCAAAAACTGACCCGTGCCACACTTATGTTCCCGCTGGCACTGGTCCTGTTTGAATTCTCAGTCTATATATGTAATGACCTGATTCAACCGGCCATGCTGGCGATTACCCGTGATTTTGGCGTAAGTAGTTCATGGGCACCATCCTCCATGTCCTTTTTCCTGTTGGGTGGGGCATTTGTCGCAGCGATTCTGGGACCTTTGTCCGATCGTCTTGGACGTAAAATGGTACTGCTGGGTGGTGTGGCATTTTTCACGATTAGCTGTCTGGCTATTTTATTAACACCCAATATCGAAAGTTTCTTATTCCTGCGCTTTTTACAGGGCTTTGGCCTGTCCTTTATTACCGCCGTTGGTTATGCCGCCATTCAGGAAAGCTTTGAAGAACGTGATGCCATCAAAGTCATGGCACTGATGGCCAATGTGTCTTTGCTGGCACCTTTGCTAGGACCAGTGCTGGGTGCCTTTATGATTGATCATATCTCTTGGCATTGGGGCTTTATCGGTATCGCATTTCTGTCATTTCTGAGCTGGTTCGGCCTGAAAGCCAAAATGCCAAACCTGAAAGTCAGTATTCCCAGACAGCCGGTCAGCTATATTCTGGATGACTTTAAACAGGTTTTAAAAAATAAACGCTTTGTGATCATGACTGTAGCCTTGCCTTTGGTGAGTCTGCCCTTGATGTTATGGATTGCCCTGTCACCCGTGATTCTGGTCGAGCAATTTGGATTCAGTAGCGTGCAATATGGTCTGGCGCAGTTTCCGGTCTTGGGCGGCCTGATTGCAGGTAATCTGATTCTGCTAAAAATTATCGATAAAATACCGCTGGGCAAAACCGTATTATTGGGTCTGCCACTGATGTTGCTGGGTACCGGTTTATTGATGATGGGCTTATTGATTCCAGAATATTTTAGTCATTGTCTGATTATCGGCACCACTTGTATCAGTCTGGGTGAGGGTGTGAGTTTTTCGGTGCTGTATCGTTTTGCATTAATGTCTTCTGAAGTGTCCAAAGGCACGGTGGCTGCGACGGTTTCTATTATCCTGATGCTCAGCTTTTTTGTGGTGATTGAAGCAGTAAGGATGGCGTATGAAGCCTACGATATCTGGGCCTACTGTGCTGCCTCTTTGATTCTGATTGCACTCTGGTTTACTTTGCCGCGCATGCAGCTCAAACAGTTAATGCTGGAAAGACAGGAGCGTGGGGAGTTTTGATTCCTTATCGAGGGAACTTATAAATTATTGAAATCATATGTTCAGTATTGAATTTCCCTCTCCTTTTAGGCATAGGTATCTACACAATTCCTGAACTTTGCGTTAAATTGAAGAGCATGCTCTTCAATTTAACATCTCTGGCCTGGATCAGCGTCTTGTCAAGCGCTATAACAGCCTTGTAAAGCTCAATATGAACCCTCTTGCTTCACTTGCTCCGGCAATCAAAGACCTGGCTTCTGCCCAAAAGTCGAGTTTCGCAACCACACAAGCGGTCTGGCGATTCCTGAATAATGACAAAATCTCTTTTAGTCAGTTAAACCAGCCAATTGAACATCTTGCATGTGAACAGATCAAGGCATCACCGCATCAATATGCATTGATTGTTCATGACTGGTCTCAGCTACAGTATGTGAAACACCATCATAAAATTCAGCGCCTGCAAAGAACCCATCAATATGATTCAGGCTATGAATTGCAAAGCAGTCTGCTGGTTGATGCAGCCTCGGGACTACCTATTGCGCCACTGGCGCAGACACTATCAGATGCCTCAGGCTGCTATTCCACATTCAGTCAACACTCTGCTGGGCGCAAATCTCATCTAGATTCACTTACCGAACAAATCAAAGTGATTGAACAATATCCCATTGAGAAAACATGTGTTCATATCATTGATCGTGAAGGTGACTCCATTGCCCACCTAAGGGAAATGAGCAGCCAGGGTTTTAAATGGCTGATTCGGGCGAAAGAAGGCCATCGAATTGAGCATCAGGGCAAAACATGCAAAGTTGCAGAAGCCGCAGAACGAGTAGAAACGCAGCAGGTCCAGCCGATTGCCTATAAAGGAAACCGGCATATGTTGCATGTGGGAGAAACTGCTATCCGGATAACACGTGCAGCAAAACCGAAGAGAAATGACGATTCAGGCCAACGGGTTGCTCCCCAGCCAGGGAGTGCGATTGAAGCCAGATTAATTGTTGCCGTAGTGAAAGATGATCAGGATAAGACCGTCGCAAGATGGTCACTAATCAGCAATGTTCCATCAGAGATTACTACGGTAGAGATGACGACCTGGTATTACTGGCGCTGGACAATTGAATGCTATTTCAAGCTGCTCAAGCAGGCAGGTCATGATATTGAAGCATGGCTTCAGACCAGACCTGAAGCCATTTTAAGGCGGTTACTGATTAGCTGTATGGCTTGTGTTTTAACTTGGCGAATCCAGCGTTCTGAAGATGAACACCATCAGAAAATTCGTGTATTTCTCACCCGTCTTTCAGGTCGGCAGCAGAAAAGAGGTAGGTTGGAAAGTGCACCTGCCTTATTGGCAGGGCTTTCGATTTTACTGAACACTCTTCAACTGCTCTCGGAATATTCAATAGATGAACTCAATGAGATAGCCACAATGGCATTAGGTATCTCATAGATGTGTAGATACCTATGCCTGAAAGGAGAGGGCTAGGGTGAGGTTAAGTATTTAATAAGTTCCCTCTCTCTAACTCTCTCCCAAAGGGAGAGAAAATTTTCTTTTGACTGATCTAATTATATTAGGATTCTACAATTAAGCTTCAGCGGGCTGTTCCAGCTTCTTCAATTTCATATCAAACAGGAATGGACCGAAAGGCAGAATCGAAGCGATTAAACCCATCACAAACATGCTGAGAGACCATTTCTGTTTTTCACATACTGCGAATAACACCACCAGAAACAGCACAAACAGTACCCCATGACCCATACCGACATATTTGACCAGAATCGGATTATCCATCATATATTTCACTGGCATCGCGATAAATAACAGCAGCAGGAATGAAATCCCTTCAAGCAAACCGACCAGACGCAAAGTTTTGATGTTCATAATACATATTGATTTAACCGAATTGGTTTTGAGTGTACCGAATATCACCTGAATATTGAATCTTAATAATAAAAATATATTCAATATTTTTAATAAGTTATAACCAAGTAAGGCAGTTGGTTATTTAATCTCGGCACCTAGTAATTCATGACGTAATTTTAGTAATTCCGGTAAGGTTTCCAGCAATAAACTGATCTGTTTCAGCACCAAAAGCAGATGTGCTGACTGGTTTTCCTGGGTACTTAAGCGTTGAATTTCTGCCAGTTTATGATCGATGTCGTAGGTAGCTAAAGGCTGTTGTTGCAGCAATACCCCAGTTAAGGTTTGCTGACACCAGCGCATTAAAACCAGAATTTGTGCATCAGTAACCTGCTCACGGTGACTCCCCAATGCTGCAATATAGCTGAGCTGGCTATGGCTATAAACCAGATAGCGAAAGGCACTTTTGACCAGTTGCGGATCTGGATTCGGTTCGGTACTCAGGCTTGAAATCATGCTGGATAAATCAATCTGTGCATTGTGGGCCAGACGCCGTGCAGTCCTGTAAGCAATACTGTTATCTTTACCGTTTTGATATTGCTCGACCACTGCAGCAAAATAGTCCAGTGTAGCAAGCGATGATTTTTTAATATTGCTGGAAATATTGCGAAAATTCCAGTCAGGCCAGATCCAGCTTACTGCCATCCAGGCAATCAGACAGCCTATGAGGGTATCAATGATACGTGGCAAAATGATCGCGTAACCGGCACCTTTCAGGTTGAAGATCAGGAGTACCATCAATGTCGCCATGAGAGTGGCCATGGCATATTTTTTGGAACGTAGATAGAAAAAACCGACACCAAAAATTACTGTCAGGAGTAACTGACCTTCGACACTTGGTACAAAATACAGAATGGGAACACCCAGCATGACCCCCAATAATGTTCCTAGGGTCCGCAATTTGAGCCGGCTTTTGGTGGCAAAATAACTGATCTGACAGACAAACAGGCTGGTCAGTAAAATCCAGTAGCCATTTTTTGCAAAGGGCAATAATGAAATGGCATAGCCGACTAGAAACACAATGGCAATCCGCACCGCATGCCGAAAGAGTGCCGATTGTGAACTCAAGTGCGGTTTGAGTTTCAGCCAGAGATCTGTGCTATCGCGAATATCATCATCAAACAGGCTCAGGTCATCAAAATGCTGCTGATAGCGTGGCTTATACAGTGCCTGTTGATCATGCAGGTGTTGTAACTGCTCATGTACACTCAGCAGATTGGCCAGAATAAGCTGTAAATTTTTAACTTCAATATTCTGTGGGTGTTGGGCAATCCAGTCCTGCATCGATTCCTGTAAATGTTTTAATGCCTGTTCATCATCTGCAGACAGATAAAATTTTTCATTGCGCAATACACATTCTGCCAAATGTTGACAGGCAAGGGCTTGCAGACGGATATTTTTCTGAATCCGGAAAATCAGGTCAGTGCGGCTAAAATGCTGTTCGATCTGTTCATAATGTAAATAATTGGCCGTGGCCTGTTCATGAATATCCTGCATCAGAAAATACAGATTCAGCCAGTAAATGGTATTGCGATTGGCACGCGAAGCTTTGAGTCGAGTCAATAGTGAATCTTTGCTGCGGTTAAAACTCTGAATGACTAAAGTATTTTTAAGTGACAACTCATAGAGCAGGTTTTCAACATTTGGATGCTGATCCGGATCAAACAGTTTGGCTTTACTCAGCAGTAAATCTGACATGTGCTGCAAGCTTTGTGCGAGATTTTCCTGAACCTGCAAAGTAGGACGCAGCAGAAAAAATAGAATAGACGTCAGGCCGTACCATAGCGCCCCAATGACAAAATAAAGTGGCTGTTCATACCAGTGCTGATATTCGCCCAGGCCGAACATGGTATAGATTGACAGTAAAATGGTGCCAAATGAAATTGTGGCATAACGTTGGCCTAAGGCACCCATTAGAATAAACAGCGCACTCGACAGGGATAGCCACAGTGCAAACCAGAATTTATGCGGAGCAAGAAATTCCAGAATGCTGCTGACACTAAAAAACAGAATGATGACCAGTAACAGGTTGCGCAAACGCAGGCTTAGCCGGTCATCAAAATCAGTCAGTGCCGTGGCAATTGCCCCTAACGTTACTGGAACGATCAAGAACTCATAACCCAGAAATTTCAGACCGAAAGTGGTACCTAAAAACACCAGCAGGATCTGCAGGCAATAAGTCATCAGCGCACTGGACTGAAAGGGCAGCAGGACAGGTTTTATAATTTTAACAAAAGTAGCAGTCGCAGGTCGGGCAGCATTCACAAGGACAGGATCCGGAAAGTAAAAACGCAAAGTTCTGAATGCAATTTAGACGCCAAAATAAAAGAAAAATCCATGAAAAAAACGAGCATAGTGCCCGTTTTTTCTATTTAGTCATTGGCATGAAGGTGTTTAGATCACACCACAGGCAATACGTTCACCGCCGCCGCCCAAGGGTAATGGGTTGTCGGAATAGTTATCGCCACCGGCATGAACCATAATCGCACGACCCTGAACATCAGCCAATTTCAGACGTGGCGCAAGCAGGGTCACACGTGCAGTTCCGTCAGTATTGACTTTCAATGCGGGTAAATCACCGAGATGACCGGTCACTGGTGTACCGTGATGTGGAGCCTGATTTGGATTGTAATGGCTACCTGCAGCCAGTGCTGCGCCCATCTTGCCGTCTTTCATGGCAGGTGCGCATGAACCATTTTCATGAATATGGAAACCACGTTCACCCGCAGGAAGTTGTTTCAGGTTGGTACGAATAACCAGACCGGCTGGGCTGTCACTGAGTAATACGGTACCAATCTCTTGGCCCACACCTTGAGCAGTTACAGCATTCACAGTTACTGCTCTGACCACTTCATTTGATGGAGAGGTTGATGCACAACCGGTAAAAAGTGCGGCGCTTAACGCGCAAAGTGTCGTAATTTTAAACAATGAAGACATGATTTTGGCATCCTGATCTTTATTCTGTTTTGTGAGTTCATTTAAACAGAGCAAGATCAGAAGCTCTATATAGAATCAGTACTTAAATGTTTTGTTTTGTTTAAGTCAATTCTCTCTATGCTTTAAGGCGCTTTGGGCGGTGTGTTCTTGGTTTCTGGATCAATCTCATGTGCCATGGTGGCTTTAGGCATCATCAAAGGTTCATTCAGATTACTTTCATGTAACCATTCACGCCAGATTGCAAGCAGCACAGCCAGAATCACCGGGCCAATAAACACTCCGACCAGACCAAAACTGGCAATACCACCCAAGACTCCAAACATGATCAGCAGGAATGGAATCTGGGTTGCACCAGAAATTACCAGTGGACGAATCACGTTATCGGCAGTACTGACAATACAGACACCCCACACCATGACCCCGATAGCCTCAATGGTTTGTCCTTGTGAAAACAGCCATAGCGCCACCGCACTATAGGCGAGGGGCGGACCAAAGGGAATCAGGGCAAAAATAAAGGTCACAATGGTTAAAACCATCGGATTCGGCACACCTGCAACAAAATAGCTCAGACCAGCCAATAAGGATTGTGCAATTGCGGTCAAACCGACGCCATATACTACGGCACGTGTAGTCGCAGAAATGGTGGAAAAATAATGATGTACACGTGGACCGACCACCATTTCAAAGGCTTTACGCACCTGATTTAAAATGGTCTGACCATCACGGTAGAAGAAAAACAGCGAAAGTATCGCAAAACATAATTTAAAGATGTTTTTACTAACTTCATTCAACACCACTTTGCCGTAATTCAGATGGCCTTGAATCCAGGTCGATATCGACAGTGCAATACTCTGCGGATCAGTGTTAATTTCATTTAAGGTTCGGGTAATTTCCTTGCCGACAATCGGAAGCCCGCGAATAAAATCAGGGACATTCAGGTGACCGGAAAAGACCTGTCGCTGCAATTCAAAATACAGGTTACGACCTTCGTGCTGCAGCATGAAAATGGCGAAAATAAACGGCAGACCAAAGACCAGAATCACGGCCAAGATCATTACGGTTGCACTTAATGTCGGTCGATTGCCGCATAGGCGTAACACCGATTGATACAAGGGCCAAGTCATATAGGCAATAATGGCTGCCCAAACTACAGGAATGATGAAATACTTGAGTATATGAAAACTCAAAAAAATTAGGATAAAGAACAATCCAAATAATAAGACTTTTTGTAATGTAGGCGCGTACTGTTGCACTGAATTTAATGACTCATTTTTTAGGTCGTGTTCAGGCATATTAACTGAAAAAAAAGCGATCGAAAATGATAGCTAGCCAAGTAGCGAGATTATTTTCCCAAAGCTACACCGCGATTCAGATGATTGACTCAAAACCACTGACTCGGATCATCAATAATGGCATTCAGTACCGGTTGCCATTGAGCCTGCAGCTCCCGATAGATTTTCTGAGGTTTATCAAAGACGGACAGGCCTTCCATAGCCAGTCGGCTATAAGGGGCACGTTCCGAAATCCAGGCCACTGGCTGCTGGTCGATCTTGTCAAAAAACTGCTGTATGTCCTGATTGCTGGCTGCATTTGCTTTGGTGCGATTGGCCAAAAGTAAAATTTCAACCTTGCCCTTACGGATGCGTTTGATGTCCTGCAAATGTTTGAGAAAACGGCGGGTCGAATCGATATCAAAAAAAGAAGGCTGGATCGGGATGATAATCGCATGTGCTTCACTGATCAGCTGTTCGGCATGATCATCGGTCAAAGCACCTGGTGCATCAATAATCAGGTATTCGATCTGTTTCGGCGCATCACCAATGGACTTGCTATTGCGCCAGTCCAGACTTTGGATCTGCGCTGCCTGTGCCGGACGATGCTTGAGCCATTGCAATGTTGATTTCTGGTTGTCGGCATCGGCCAATGCCACCTTATAACCCTTTTGTGCGAGTGCTGACGCCAAACTAATGGCTGTCATGGTTTTGCCACAACCGCCTTTCTGATTCGCAACTAAAATTGTTTTCATGACTCAAGGTGATTTTATTCTGTTCCGGCCTAGCATATCATTCTTTTCAAGTATGCAAATGGCCGAATTCCTCAACTTCAGTCGAATGCGATGCTATAAAAATCAGGCAAATTAGGAAGATTGAATGTCCATATGGATGGCCATGTTGATTGGCGCATGTATCGGGGTGGTATTGACCACTATTATTTTAAGTCAGACGCGCAATGGACGGATCAAGGCCGAATATGAGCAGTATATTGCCGAGCTGGAACTAGAGCATCAGCAGTCCCTCATTGCCGCGCAAAAACGCAGCGTGAATACCAGCCGTGCAGTTCTCAAAGGAAAAATGGCGGAACAGCTCGCGCCGATCATGCCGGAATTTCAATATCTGCCGAGTGATGCCAAGTTTTTGGGTGATCCGGTGGATTATGTGGTCTTTGATGGTTATACCGATTTTCGTGATGGCGAAGGCGACGCTGAAGATATTGAAGTGGTTTTGATTGACATTAAAAGTGGCGGAGCACGTCTGACCAAAGGCCAGCAAGCCATTGCCTGTGCGGTTCAGGAAGGGCGGGTACGTTTTGAAACCATTCGGATTGATTTTCAGGATTGACCAAAATCCAGTGAAGAATAAAAAATTATGCAAAAATTACTGATCACTGCGCTGCTGTTTATGCTAGGACTCTGGGTGTGGAATGAATTTTTTCGTGCCATTCCGCATCTGCAAGAAAAGGGCGTACTTAAAAACTTTAAAGTAGAACCCGTTAAGCGCATTTCCGCGACTTATATTGTGCATGATCACCGTTTCGTAAAACCTGATCGTCGGGTGCTGCATCAGGCCAGCCCTGTGGTGGGGCATTTTAATGATCTGGCCTATCTGAGTAATATTGATGTGCTGTTGCTGACTCAACCGCTGCCCGCTATACAGGCAAAACTGGAGTTTGATGAAGCAAAACGCTGCTATCAGCTCGAAGGACAAACCAATAAAGCGGAGCGTGACTTCGTCAATACGCATGTACAGTATTTTAGTCTGATTGCTGCCACTGAAAAAATTGCCGATCAGATTCGCCGGCTAAAATCGGGGCAGAAAATCACGCTCACTGGTGATCTGGTGACAGTTCATTCAGGCACGACTGGACAAGAATTCCGGGTCGGGACGGGCTCTGAATATCGTGCTCATTGTCAGTTGCTGCAAGTAACCCACCTTCAGCCACACTAAATATAAGATGGTCGTAAATTAGCTTCCTAGTTTACGAACACGTGCTAACAACATACGTTGGCCAATCTTGGGTATACCTTCCGCATCTACATAATTTAAAGTTTCTATTTCAAAACCGGTTTCCAGCAAGGCGGTCTCAATATCCCGATTCAGATGACAGCCATCTGCGACTTTCTTTTGAATGGGAGTGAGTAAATGTTGTAGACGCTGAATATTTAAATTTTGTCGATTCAGAACATGTTCGACCACATGTAAAGTCCCACCCGGTTGTAGCACACGATAAATTTCCTGCAGGCTCTGTTCCAGCTCTGCAATACTACAAAGCGTCCAGGTAGATACAATATTTTCCAGACTATTTTCGGCAAAAGGTAAAGCTTCTGCACTGGCCTGAATATGTTCGACCTGAAAAGCGGCCTGTTGAATTCGTGATTCTGCCAGTTTGAAGATCGTCGGGTTTGGTTCTAGTGCATAGACCTTATCAACCGATTGATAAAAAGGCAGATTAAGGCCGGTACCAAAACCAATTTCCAGTACTTCACCGGAAATATCCAAAAGTAGTTCACGACGCAAGTCCATCAAGGATGGTGTTTGCATCACCTGATTCAGCAGATGCGGAAAGATATGTTGTTGATAAAGTTTATACAGCATTTGAGTTATTTTAATTTGATGGAAATACGTTCTAGCTTAACTGAAAAATAAAATGACAGGCATATATCGAGCTGACTAAATACGTGCAGTTTGTTACCAAGTTCAACTGTTTATTCATTAAAAAATCCGTAAGATCAAGGAAGATATCCTTAAAACGTTTGATCAACTTGATTAGGATTAGATTAAAAATTATGTTCAAATACGTTAAACATTATGCTTTGCTGGCCAGCCTGTTGCTGCCTATTTCGGGCTATAGCTCGGTCGACCACAATATTGCCAAAGGTTTGCCTCCTGTCGTTAAAGGCCAGTCAATTTCGGTCTTGCAGCCTTTTAAAGGTGATTTTCGTATTCTGGGTTCCAAGGTTTATAGTTCTGACCCGCAAGCCAAATTCTCTCCGATTGATTATGCTGTCAGTTGGGGGCTGTTTGCCGAACCTGAAATTGCTCGACATATCACGGTCAATCAATATGACCGCTATTTGAACTGGAAAATGGATCGGGTGCCAGTGCCGGTAGAACAAGCCAAGCAGATGGTGTCCAATATGCATATCATTCCTGCCAATCCTGAAATTGCCAAGGAAATTAAAAAGGTAAAGCGTGGCGATCTGGTACGTATGCAAGGGGAGCTGGTTGAAGTGCGTGATAAAGATCTGGTCTGGAAATCGTCCTTAACTCCGACCGATACGGGTGATGGTGCTTGTGAGGTTTTCCGTGTCAGTTCCATTAAATGGATTGAAAAAGTCGGTAAAAGCTAAAACAGGCATCCTATACACTTCTGAGTTGCATAAAAAAACCGCTCCTTTGAGCGGTTTTTTATCTGCTTAGGACTTACTTCGCAGTTAAAGCCTGACCTTCAAAGGTAATTCCATCCCAGCCATTGAGCATAAACTGGCGGATATTCTGATGATCAGTCGCCTCTGGCGTCGCGAGTACAGAAGCATAATGTTCGGCAAACAGGCTTAAGGTCTGTGTCTGATCCAGACCATTCAATTGTGCAAAAGAAAAGACTTTAGCGCTGCCCTGGTTTTCTGTGGCCGCATTATTCTGCTGGCCATTTTTAAATGCAGTTGGTGTATGCATATAGCGCGATTCGATATAGGCAATCACATCTGCAAATTTTACTTCGCCTGCTGCCAACTGGGCCAATAAATCCTGTGCCATGCTATTTTTCCTGTGCCATTCATGAAAATTCGATGCGATAAATATAGCAATTTTCTTGCGAAGTTCCATGGTATTTCATTGATTTTCGGTTCAAGATAACAGTGAAATTTATCCATGCTCAATATGAAACTTTGGATAAAATAAACTTGATCAATAAATAGAACAGGAAAAAAATATGGGCTGGCTTTGGGTGGCAATGGGTGGGGCAATCGGTGCTAGTCTGCGTTATGCAGCAGGACTTTGGCTGTTCAAACCGCAAATGCAATTTCCTTGGCCCACCTGGTGGATCAATATTTTAGGCTGCTTATGTGCCGGAATTTTTTTTGCCTGTAGCCAGAAATATCCAGCACTCCAACAAGAAGCGCGTCTGTTTTTAATGGTGGGAATTCTCGGTGGCTTTACCACATTTTCCAGCTTCGGTCTGGAAAGCTTTTTGTTATTGAAACAAGGTGCTATGGGCCTAGCGCTGTTATATGCATTATCCAGCTTAATTGTCGGCATTATTGTTCTGGCACTGGGCTTTTATTTCACTTCACTCGTGTTGGCATAGAGTTAAAATAAACGCATAAAAAAGTCAGGAAATTGGAGGTCATTTCCTGACATAAACCGCGATTTAAATCTTAAGATAACCGAGGTTTTTCGGTTTTAACCCCGTTTAAAACGCCCAAAACGTTTGTTAAAGCTTGCCACACGTCCTTCATTGCTGGTCTGACGTTGCTCACCCGTATAGAAAGGATGTGATGCACTTGAAATATCTAGTGTTACATAAGGATATGTTTTACCTTGATATTCTTTGGTTTGACTCGAGTTCATCGTGCTGCCAATCACGAAATAGGCATCGGCATTGGTATCATGGAATAACACTTCACGATACTCAGGGTGGATATCTGAACGCATATCTAACTTCCTCATGATTCTTGATTAAATGTTATAATGTAACATTTGATATTTCAAGTAATCTAGGGTTACAGCGTGTAAGCCTATCGTCTCAACTTAGCTTCGACTCGGTACCAGTTCTTCAAATACATCACTTAAATCATCATGTACTTTGAGATGAATCAGGTTCCAGTATTGTCCTGAAATTGTGCGATTCACCATCAAGGTATCAGGAGAGGGCTTAAATACATCCCAATATTTCAACGAAGGTTTCAGCAACTCCATCCCATCATGATGCGCTGAGTTTTCGGCAAAATCATAGTCAGTGACCAGAGGACGCATGAGCACTTCCAGCCACTGTTCATATAATTCTTTCGGGAATTTTCCAGTTTCAGTCAAGGAATGCAGCGCATCCAGCTGTTGCTCGATCACGGGAATATTCTTCTCGCGTGCAGCATGGATCAGTTCCCTAAAATGTCCAATCACTTCAGTCGATAAGGTTTTAACGCCACCATAATCATAAACAATCACAGAGCCATCCTCACGGAAGGCAAAGTTGCCCGGATGTGGATCACAGTGAAAGCGTTTCAGATAAAAAATTTCTTGGCCAATGGCGCGGAATAGGCGGCGACCTAAAGCATTTCTGGTTTCGAGTGGCCAAGTGCTGGCAGTTTCGATACTTTCACCAAGTTCCTGGCTCAAAGTTAAAATATGTCGCGATGAATACTCATGAAACACTTTCGGAATCACAATTTTATTGTCCAGAGATTCATGGAAGGCACGGGCGATTTCCAGATTCTGGGCTTCAATTTCATAGTTCAACTCATTGTCCAGACTGTGCTGAATTTCTTTAAATAATTGATCTTGAAGTTTACGATCAATCTTTAATACGCCCATCATGCGCAGTGCCAGACGAACTTGCTTCAGGTCGCTTTCGCAGGCTTCATCCACACCAGGATATTGCACCTTGACTACAACTTGCTGGCCATTCGGTAGAGTGGCTTTATGCACCTGACCAATCGAGGCCGCGGCAAATGGCTGTTCATCAAACTGCTGGAAAAGTTGCTGTAAAGGTTTACCCAATTCTTTTTCTACCTGTGCCTGAATTTCTTTAAATGGCATGGGTGGTGCCTGACGTTGTAACTTGGCAATGGCTTTGGCGACTTCGGGCGGGAAAACGTCTTTATATTGCGAGGCAATCTGGCCGACTTTCATGACTGCGCCTTTCATCTCTCCCAAGGTATCTGCAATCTGTACCCCAATATCTTGAAATAGTTTGCTGCGCGCAGTATTTTTCTGCTCTTCATCAGCAGTTAAATTTTTAATGGAATTGGAGAGGGTTTTACCTGCAATACTTGCGGTCATTCCGGCAAGTTTCATAAAGCGACGACCGGGTGTGCTAGCCGTTTTTGCCATGCGAGATTCCTTGAAACCAACTATGAATGGATGTATTTGATCATAGGTGACAAAGGTTCAATTGCCTAGATTTAATTGTAGAGGTTGTGTTGTGATTTCCTTCAGCTTCTCCATGTTTAATGCATCATCTTTGATTTGATAAAGATTTATCTTTATCTCCTTGGCTAAACTAAAAGAATATGCCGGAATCCATCATCGTTTTAGATAAGGCTGAGTATTAATTCTGAATGTTGTTTTATGGCTAAAAGCTTAGAATAAACAGAGTGTAGTAATGAAGAAAATTCAATGAAAGTCTATCGATATTTTACTGGGAAGGATGATGTGCATTTTTGTGCGCGGGTGACCCGTGCCTTAAATGAAGGTTATGAGTTATATGGTTCACCCACCATGAGTTTTAATGGTACGGATGTGATTGTGGGGCAGGTGGTGATTAAAGATGTGGCGGATGAATCGGAGATTCCAGAAGGATTGAAGGAAGCATTAGCCGCTAATTCTTAACTTCTACATCGAAATTAGAATGCTCAAGGCTATGCTCGCATCTTTTATTTTTATGCTGTCGCGTAGGCAGCTCTTAATTTTGTCATGGCAAAAGTAACAGAACCGTTTCGTTGATCTAATGCTACTTCCCTGTATCACAGATCAACGGTGACATCCATGTCACTACCCAATATTTAAGATTGCTTGAAAGTCGCTAAGTTTTTACACCTTTAAGCTTAAACGTCTGTTATTGCTATAGAGTCGTGCCAGCAATAAAACACAGGCAACACTTAGGCCTACAATCAGGCCAACCCAAACACCGGCTGCTCCCATCTCGGTAAAGCGGGATAAATATACCCCAACCGGGAAGGCGATGACCCAGTAAGCCAGCATGGTAATCCACATCGGCCCCTTGGTATCCTGCATGCCGCGCAGACAACCTGCGGCACTGATCTGCCAGGCATCCATCAGCTGATAGGCAATGGCAAACAGAATCAGATACACCGCAATTTGGGTCACGATCATATCTGAGGTGTAGAGCGCCACGATTTCATTACGGAAAACCCAAAGCAGAATCATGGTCAGGATCGCCAGAATAGTGGCAGTAATCAGGCCGAGATATTGCACTTTACGCATGGCTTGCCAGTTCTGTTCACCATAGTAGGTGCCGACCCGAATGGTCAGGGCAATCGCCAGTGACATGGGAATCATGAACAGTTGTGAAGTGACAGAAATAGCAATTTGATGCGCAGCGACAATAGTCTCACCCAAAGGACTCAGCACAATTGCCGCTGTACTGAAAATACTGACCTCAAAGAAGATCGCCAATCCGATTGGAAAGCCAAGTTGTAAGATGCGCTTCATCCATTCCGGGTTGATTTTTTCCCAGTGAGTAAAAGGCTGGGTACGTTGATAGGCCTTATTTTTAAAGATATACAATGCGAGGGTGATGACCATTAGCCACTGTAAAATCGCCGTGGCAAAACCACAACCTGCGCTGCCCAAGGCTGGAACAGAGCCAAGACCATACATAAAGATATAGTTCAGCGGAACCAGCAAAACCAGCGCCAATAAACTAATGACGGTAACCGGACGCGGATTTCCAATCGCTTCAGAGTAGCCGCGTAAAGCTGCATACATGGTTACCGCTGGCATACCAAAACCAATGGAATGCAGGAATAAACCGGCTTTAGGTTGTAAGCTTTCCGGTACCCCTAAAAGTGGCAAAGTGGCCGGCAAGAGTTGCAAAATCAAGCCGGCAATTACCCCAAGAATCAGGGCAACCCAAAGTGATTGACGTGCAATGGTGGCAATTTTTTCAGGTGTACGTGCGCCATTGGCTTCGGCAACCAAAGGCGTCGTGGCAATCATAATGCCACTAAACAGCAGCATCACCGGAATCCAGAGTCCTACTCCGACGGCAATCGCGGCAAGATCGGTAGCAGATAGGTGACCGGCCATAATGGTATCAATCAGGCCCAGACCAGCCTGAGAAAATTGGGTCACCAGAATAGGCAGCATCAGATGAAAAAGTTTTTTTAATTCAAAACCAAAGGTTGTGACTGGTGAAACATTCGACACAAAAATTACTCATCGTGATCATGTGCTTAAATAGAAGGTTTAGCGTTGTAAAGTGAGAAGCACACCAATAAAAATTACCACGCCGCCTAAAAGACGTTGCCAGTTAACCGGCATTTTTTCATTACCCAACAATCCCAGATGATCGACCAGCATCGACATCACCATCTGACCAAAAATAATGAGACCGCTAAGAACCAGAAAGCCAAGTTTGGGCGCTGCATAAATGCTCATACTAATCGCGTATACACCCACGATTCCCCCTAGCCATAAATACCAGGGAACACTTATCAATTCCTGTAAACCGGGTTTGGGATTAGACTGAAAAAGTACGATTACGGCCAGCACTATTGTACCAATCAAAAAGGAAAAAAATGCAGCTTGAATAGGAGAATATAAATATTCTTTTAGTTGTGTGTTAATTGCAGTCTGGAGTGTCAATAAAACACCGATTGCAAAAACCAAAGGAAGTAAAATAATAAATTGAGAAGATATTTTCATAATTTTAACTGACTAATTCTATTTAAATTTTTAGACATATCACACGATCAAATTTAATTTTAGCAGTGTTGCCGCCGAGTCATGTTAAAATTCCGCTATATCTTGTAATCGTTTTTGAGTAGTTCTTTGGCTGAATTGAATCCTGCTGCTGTCCCTTTGTCCTTATATATTCATATGCCTTGGTGTGTGCGCAAATGTCCTTATTGTGACTTCAATTCACATGCGGTTCCGGATGGTCAGCTATCACTGGAATTGGAACAGGAATATTTACGAGCACTGGTGGAAGACTTTAAAACTCAGGTCGATTTTGCCCAAGGCCGGCAGATTCACAGTGTCTTTATTGGTGGGGGGACGCCGTCACTGATTTCTGCCCTAGGCTATCAATGGTTATTTGATCAGCTCAAAGCCGTTATTCCCTTTGCCGAAGGCTGTGAGATTACGCTGGAAGCCAATCCCGGCACAGTCGAACATGATCCGTTTGCCGGTTATTTGCAGGCCGGAATTAACCGTCTGTCGATTGGGGTACAGAGTTTTAATACCGAGCATCTCAAGCGTTTGGGACGGATTCACAGCAATGAAGATGCGATTTCTGCCATTGGGCTGGCACGTGAAGCTGGGTTTCAGCGGATTAATGTCGACTTGATGCATGGTTTGCCTGAACAGACTTTAGAACAGGCTTTGCATGATTTAAAACTGGCAGTGGAGCAGGGCGCAACCCATATTTCCTGGTATCAGCTGACGATTGAACCCAATACGGTATTTTTCCGGACTCAACCGATTTTGCCTGTCGATGAAGTATTGGAAGATATTCAGGAGCAGGGTGAGCTCTACTTAAAAGCTCAAGGCTTTATCAACTATGAAGTTTCGGCTTGGCGTAAAGAATTGCCTTCAGCGCATAATCTGAATTACTGGCAGTTTGGTGATTATCTGGCAATTGGTGCCGGAGCACACGGCAAAGTCACTCAGCCGGATGGCGTGTATCGGTTCCAGAAAACCCGTTTACCTAAAGACTACTTAGCCAAAGTACCTGCTGAACATCTGCAGTTTAAGCGGATTGAAGATGCTGACATGCCCTTTGAGTTTATGATGAATGCGTTACGTTTAAATCAGGGTGTGGAAGCCAAACTCTATGCCGAACGTACCGGTTTGAGTCTAGATACTTTACAGGAGTTACTGAGCTCTTTACGTGACAGAAAATTAATGGTTGATGATCAAGACCGACTTTCATGTACCGAACAGGGACATATCTTTTTAAATTCGGTATTAGAAGAATTTCTTTAATTATTTAATTTCTCCATTGTTCTAAAAGAAACCCTAATAGGAGTTTATTGGGGTTTTTTATTGCCTTAAATAAAATGCCTAAAGTCTGATTGACGCTTTCTTAAAGAGAAGTTTTCTGAGAATATTCAAAGATTAAATTAAATGAATATTATAATTTCTAGAGGGTGGGCAGGTGGATACATTATGGGCTTTTCAACAGATGGATTTAACCGATACCCGATTCTTTATTTTTGATAGTAAAAGTGATCATCTGGTTTATGAAGATCGGGACTTTAAAGAATATCATTGGGATCAGTCTAAATATAATCGAGTCAGGGAAGGGGATTTCTTTTTGGTGGTGTTTCAAAAAGTATGCTGAAAAAAACAATATGGCTTTTGATAAAATAGAGGTATGAAAATAACGCTACAAATCAAATGTCCTACCTGTCTAAGTAACAATATAAAGAGAAATGGCATCAAAGTAGATGGGAAACAAAACCATCAGTGCAAAGATTGCAAACGTCAGTTTATTGGTGATCATGCATTAAGCTATCAAGGGTGTAACTCAGGTATTACCGGCAAGATATTACATTTGATGGTCAGAGGAAGCGGTGTTAGAGATATTGCTGAAGTCGAGCGTATCAGCATTGGCAAGGTATTACGAACCTTAAGTGAATCGATCTATCAGATTCAGCCTAAACAAAGCCACTACGAATGTCTTGAAGTCGATGAACTTTGGACTTTTGTAGGGAATAAGAAAAATAAACAATGGCTTATTTATGCCTACCATCGAGAATCTGGAGAAGTTGTTGCTTATGTTTGGGGTAAGCGGGATTTAGCAACGGTTCAACGTCTTAAAGCTAGACTTAAAAAGCTTGGGGTTCAATATGCTGGAATTGCGAGTGATCATTGGGATAGTTTTATCACAGCATTTCAATGTTGCAAGCAAGTGATCGGTAAGTTTTTTACCGTCGGTATTGAAGGTAACAATTGTAGAATTCGTCATCGAATCAGGCGTGGATTTAGGAGAAGTTGCAACTTTTCTAAAAAGCTCGAAAATCATTTTAAAGCCTTTGATTTGACTTTCTTTTACCTTAATAACGGATTTGTTTAACGCCAGCATACTTTTTGAAACACCACCTTCTTTTTATATCGACGACCGCAAAAAGCCTCTGAAATTAAAAATCAATTCTATCTTTATGGTGCAGGCCGTATAGCCAAGATTATTGCACCTACTGCCATTCCTCAAAATCATCAAAAACGCCGAACCAAACCGGTCTTTGCGAAAGTGATCGATGGTATGCGTTTTATAGATCCTATTCTGCAGTCCGATTTGGAAGATTTTCAATGGGCTTTTAAACCACGCGGAAATACTTGGGCACATTTTTTTCAACAATATGGCATGAATGAGATCACGGCAGATGATTTTTGGCGATTACTTAAATTAGCGGGAAGAGGAGAAAAACAGGACACTTTACTAGATACGCATTTGCGTCAAGAAATCCTTGATCATAGTGTTGAAGATCAATATGCAAGGGTAAAGGTTCGCGGTTCGCCACACCAGAAATTTGCTTTACAAGTTAAACTTAATTATCAATATCAATGTGCGATCTCAGGCATTAAGGCCAAAGCCTTTTTAGTGGCTTCTCATATCGTACCCTGGTCTGAAAATCAGGCACATCGAAAAAATCCGCGTAATGGAATTTGTTTATCTTCTTTATTGGATCAAGCTTTCGATCAGGGATTTATCACGTTGGATGAAGGGCTTAAAGTGTGTATCGCGAATCAGGCCAAGCAAGATGCGAGTTTATACGCCTATTTAAAACCCTATCACGGTAAGCGAATCGACGTACCAAAACGTTTTGCCCCTGATCCGGTATTTTTAGCCTGGCATAGAGCACACCGTTTTTTAGATCAACCCAATGATCTTTAAAAACTAGAGCGGTATGAGAAAATGATAGGCACAAAAAAAGCACTCTAAGAGTGCTTTTTTTCAATATCTTGCTTCTAAATTATAGAGCAACGATATTTACAGCTGTAGGGCCTTTTTGGCCTTGAGCTACGCTGAAAGAAACCTTTTGGCCTTCAACTAAAGTTTTGAAACCTGAACCAGTGATTTCGCTGAAGTGAGCAAAAACGTCTGGACCTGATTCTTGTTGAATGAAACCGAAACCTTTAGTTTCGTTGAACCATTTTACTGTACCGTTAACTGTATTAGACATAATATAACCTATTGAATCGTATGAATTTATAGCCAAAATTTCAGATGACTAACTGTAACTTTGAAAAATAAAAAGGATGGAGCTTTTTGATCTGTAATACGAAGGTTTATGACTAAAACTGCGATACTTAAAAGAAGACTAACCAAAACAAGAATTTTTCTAGTTGGGATTATCATACCGCTTATTTTCAGATATACAAGCGTTTTATTTGGCTAATTTATTAGGATGTTGAAAAATATAAAATTAAATTTGTATATTTTCTATCCAGAAAGGTTTTTTAAGTTAAACAAGGGTATCTACATCAATAAAAGAGCGCCGAAGCGCCCTTTTTAACTCAATTTACAGCTTAGTAGTCAAAGCTAAAGTGTTCTGGTGCCAGTGCCGTCATGGTTTTAGAGGGATTCACCATCGCTTCAGCATGACCTTGAGTACGTGGCAGAATACGTTCAAAGTAGAAATCAGCAGTTTTGATTTTCGCTTTATAGAATTCTGGAACTTCCGTACCGTCATTAGAAGCTAGTTTGGCTGAAGCGACTGCAGCTTGCTGTGCCCAGAAGTAGGCCATCATCACATAACCGGAGAACATTAGGAAATCGACTGACGCAGAAGACACAATGTCACGATCCTTACGTGCAGCCAGCATGATACGCACGGTTAACGCATTCCACTGTGCACATAGCTTGGTCAAATCCCAGGCAAAGCGGCGCATGTATTTATTGCGTGCATGCTGACCGCAGAATTTCAGGATTTCAGCAGTGTAATCACGAATAACTTTACCTTTTGATGTCAACAGCACTTTACGGCCAATCAGATCCAGTGCCTGAACACCTGTTGTGCCTTCATACAGGGTAGAGATACGTGAGTCACGTACGATCTGTTCCATGCCCCATTCTTTGATATAGCCATGTCCACCGAAGACTTGCATACCGTGATTTGATGCCTCATAACCCATTTCGGTCAGGAAGCCTTTCAGGATTGGAGTATAGAACCCAAGATGGTCATCATGCTGTTCAAATGCTGCAGTATCGCCACGCAGCAAAGCATCATTCATGTTGTCGGCAATTTGCGCAGCATGATAAATCATGGCACGGCCACCTTCAGCAATGGCTTTTTGCGTCAACAGCATACGGCGTACATCGGCATGATGAATGATCGCATCCGCCACTTTTTCTGGATCTTTTTTGCCAGACAAGGCACGCATTGACATACGTTCTTTAGCATAAGGTAAAGCACCCTGGAACGACAGTTCAGCATGACAAATACCCTGAATCGCAGTACCAATACGCGCCGTGTTCATAAAGGTGAACATAGCGTGCAAGCCTTTATTCGGTTCGCCAATCAGGTAGCCAGTCGCATTGTCAAAATTCAGTACAGCCGTTGCTGAAGCGCGAATCCCCATTTTGTGTTCAATCGAACCACAGTTCACTGGATTACGCTCGCCGATCCCGCCATCTGCAGCAGCAATAAATTTCGGTACGATAAACAGAGAAATCCCTTTGGTACCTTGCGGCGCATCTGGAAGGCGTGCCAGTACGATATGTACGATATTTTCAGTCAGGTCGTGCTCACCTGCGGAAATAAAGATTTTGGTGCCTGAAATGGCATAGCTGCCATCTTCTTTCGGCTCTGCTTTGGTCTTAACTTGACCCAAGTCAGTACCACATTGCGGCTCAGTCAGACACATGGTGCCCGCCCAAGTTCCTGCAACTAAGTGAGGCAGATACGTGTTTTTCTGCTCATCGGTACCATATTGCATGATAGTGTTGATACAACCCACACTTAAACCCGGATACATCTGGAATGACCAGTTTGCAGTCCCCATCATTTCCGATTTGATCAGGTTTAAAGACATTGGCAGGTTTTGGCCACCAAATTCTTCAGGATAAGACAGACCTTGCCAGCCACCTTGTACGAACTGGTCGTAAGCTTCTTTAAAGCCTTTCGGTGTTTTTACTTCGCCATTTTCAAAATGACAGCCTTCTTCATCACCGCTTTGATTCAACGGCGACAGTACATTTTCACAGAAATCTGCAGCGCCTTCTAAGATCATATCTACCGTGTCGGCATCGGCATATTCACCATTCGACAAATTCTGGTAGTGCGCAGGGTAGTCAAGCACTTCATTCATAAGGAAGCGAATGTCGTGTAAAGGGGCTTTATATGCTGGCATGCGTTTAATCCTGATTGAAATTAGTTTTGGATTATCTGTATCGATTCTTTGATTATTCACATTCGGGATAAAAAAACATTGATGAATTCAGTGAATAAAAATGTCAGAAAAGCGAATCGATTTTTAAGGCTAATGAATGAAATCATCGAATTTCATCATTAGGTGTTTACATTACAGGAAGATTAAAAACTTGTTATATCAATGGAATTTAATGAGTTAAAAGGTGATTTGTCCAGTATGTTTTTGTATGAATTGTGCTCGGATTCAGGTCGCAAAATAACTCATTCTAAAATGTCATTAAAACCAATTCATGGTTTTTCAGCTTATAAAAAGTAGTAGGAGGAGAGTAAAGGGTTGCAGTTGCAACCCGAACTGAACTCATTGGAGAGATAGGGGTTTTAAAGAAACTCTTTTAAATCCGGCTTGATACCATTCCAGATGTAAAAAGATTCAATTGCCTGACCGACCAGCATGCCAAAACCTTCAGATGTCGGTACACCGCGTACTTTGGCTTGATCGAGAAAGGAAGAAGGTTTGCCATAGGCCATTTCATAGGCCCGTTTAAACTGTAACGCCTCTGGTAAAACCAAAGCATCACCACTGAGGCTGGCAGAGGTGGCATTAATCACCAAATCAAATTCACCGGCTAAAGTGTCTAGTGAAATCGCCTGTAATTCGACTTGCGGTACGGCATTCTGAAGATCAGCGACCAGTTGTTCCGCCCGTGCCAAGGTACGATTGGCGATCACGATTTTTTTCGCACCTGCCTGGGCTAGGGGATAGATTACACCACGCGTGGCACCGCCTGCACCAATAATTAAAATATCTGTATTTTCCAGTGGCCAGTCCAAGGCACGGATGGCTTCAACCAGTCCCTGACCATCGGTATTGTCGCCATGCAGGATGCCATTTTCCATCCATAGCGTATTCACGGCTTTGGCAATTTTGGCCCGTTCACTCAGTACCTGACAGTGGGCAAAAGCCTGTTCTTTAAAGGGTACGGTGACATTCATGCCACTACCGCCATTGCTAAAGAACTCCTGAATGTTGGCTTCAAAGCCATCCAGTGGCGCCAGAAGTTTAGTGTAATTCAGGTCGACACCAGTTTTAGCAGCAAAGGCATGATGCAATTCTGGAGAACGTGACTGTTCAATCGGGTTGCCAATCACGGCAAATTGTTTGCTCATTTCACAATGTCCATGTGCGGAAATGGCCATCAATATACGTGAAAAAGCGCAGGGACTAAAGCCTGCGCGATTTTGAATTACTGCTAAGTTATTAGGATTTTAGGAACTGCAAATATCCATAATATGTTCCGCAAACATCAGCGCCATACTGAGAACAACCCCAAGCCCAGTCAGGATACTCACCAGAATAGCGGCGCCATCCAGAATCAGGTTGTGACTCAAAATTGCGGTACTCATCGCGCTGATGGCAAGAGCCAAAAAAGCCAAAAGGCCAACACAGGTAGATTTAATTGAAGATTATGCATTGTTATTCTCACTAGACATCAAATGGAATGTGATCGATGTAGCGATAGGGTGCCCCGATCAAATCAGATATTTCTATGCAGCAGTATAGAGGATATATCTATTAAAACAGCCCTCTATTTGAGGGCCGTTTGTATCATTTCATTGCGTTGGATTTTAATTCTGTTAACCAGTCATGTGGTTTCAGGTAGTAATCTGTTAAACGTTTTTCCGGTGAGCCTTCATCCCATTCAGGGCGATATGACCATCCGGTAAGCGGGGGCAAGCTGACCAGAATCGATTCAATCCGGCCACCAGTCTGCAAACCAAACAGGGTGCCGCGGTCATAAACCAGATTGTATTCCACATAACGGCCGCGACGGTATAACTGGAATTCGCGTTGTGCTTCGGTATAAGGCTTATCCTGATTGCGCTGGAAAATCGGCAGAATGGCTTCCAGGTAACCATTGCCTATAGCCTGCAGATACTGGAAACAGGTTTCAAAATCCCATTGATTCAGATCGTCAAAAAATAAACCACCCACACCGCGCTGTTCATCACGATGTTTTAAATAAAAATAGTTATCACACCATTGTTTATGTTCAGGATAAACTTCTTCGCCAAATGGCACACACAGATCATGCGCCGTTTGATGCCAAGACAGTACATCTTCATCATTCGGATAAAACGGGGTCAGGTCAAAACCGCCACCAAACCACCAGATCGGATCCTGACCTTCTTTTTCTGCCACAAATAAACGCACGTTGGCATGCGAAGTCGGTACATTCGGATTTTTTGGATGGATGACCAGTGATACTCCCATTGCTTGCGCTTTGGCACCAGCAATATTGGGATGGCGTTCGGTCGCAGAAGCGGGCAGCTTGGAAATGTTGATGTGGGAGAACATCACACCGCCTTTTTCAATTACCGTACCATTTTGCAAAACACGTGAACGGCCGCCACCACCTTCCGGACGCTCCCAGTCATCGATGATAAATTCGGCTGTACCGCCGCCAGTACGTTCCTGTTGTTCTAGTGCCGCACAAATCCGTGCCTGCAAGTCGAGGAGAAATTCACGAACGCGTTGAATATCCGCAGATGTAGGATGCTGCATCAGAGCCTCGTAGGGAAATAAAAAACTAATTACATCAAAGCATAAAATCAGTCAAAGATTAAGGTCTAATTTGGTGATGCAGTTGATCGGTCCAGACTTTAAATTTCAAGCTTCATAAGCAGAATGCATGATTAAATCCGACCAAATGGCTAGGTTGAATTCTTCTTTCAAGCTCAGCACAATAACTCACAAGCGCTCATTGGCTTGAGCATTTCTCGATGGTAATAGGTGGGTGTCATGTCGGTACAGGTCAATTCCCTGATTCAAAAATACAATGTTCCCGGGCCACGCTATACTAGTTATCCTACGGTTCCGTATTGGGAAGAGCAGAATTTCTCGCTGGAACAATGGAAGCAAACGCTAAAAAAGTCTTTTGATGAATCCAATCAAAGCGAAGGCATTAGCTTGTATATCCACCTGCCATTTTGCGAAAGCCTGTGTACCTTTTGTGGTTGCCATAAGAGAGTCACAAAAAAACATGAAATGGAACAGCCTTATATTCAGGCAGTGTTGAAAGAATGGGATTTATATTGTGAGCTATTACAAGAAAAGCCCATCATTAAAGAAATTCATTTGGGTGGGGGAACGCCGACCTTTTTTTCAATGGCGCATCTGGCTCAACTGATTCAAGGCATTCTGGCCAAAGCAGATGTAGCGCCTGTACATGAATTCAGTTTTGAAGGCCATCCTAATAATACCATGCGTGAGCATTTGCAAGGTTTATATGACCTTGGCTTTCGTCGAGTCAGTTATGGGGTACAGGATTATAATGAAACCGTGCAAAAGGCGATTCACCGGATTCAGCCTTATGAAAATGTTAAACAGGTAACCGAATGGGCGCGAGAAATTGGCTATGAATCGATTTCCCATGATCTGGTCTTTGGTCTGCCATTTCAGAGTCTGGAAGATGTTTTAAATACTATTGAACAAACCAATTCGCTCTTGCCGGACCGTCTGGCTTTATATAGCTATGCACATGTGCCTTGGATTAAAGGCAATGGTCAGCGCGGTTTTAAAGATGCCGATGTGCCCAAAGATGCAATCAAACGGGAATGCTATGAAGAAGGTAAAAAGAAGTTACTCGCGCATGGTTATCATGAAATCGGCATGGATCATTTTGCCTTAGAAAAAGATGCGATGTACCAGTCCTTTCAAGCAGGAACATTACACCGCAATTTTATGGGGTACACCGCCTCTAAAACCCAGGTGATGATTGGGCTGGGCATTTCTTCGATCAGCGATAGCTGGTATAGCTTTGCGCAGAATGTGAAAACCATTGAAGAATATTATGAATGCCTGGCGCGCAATGAAATTCCGGTATTTAAAGGGCATGTCTTAAATCAGGAAGATCTGATTATTCGGCAACATATTCTAAATCTGATGTGCAGCTTTAGCACCTCATGGGGAAATCCCGAATTACGTTTCCCTGAAATTGATGAAGTTTTGGAACAGCTTGAGGAAATGGAACAGGATGGTTTGATTCAATTTTCAGACTCGTCAGTCACGATACTGGAGAAAGGGAAACCATTTGTACGCAATATTTGTATGGCTTTTGATTTACGTTTAAAGCAGCGGGTGCCAGAGAACCGGATTTTTTCCATGACGATTTAATCTTCCCCTAACTCCATTTTTAAGAAAAAGAGGGAAAGCCTCCCTGAGCAAGACTTAAGTATGGCTTTAAGTCGAAGCGCAAGAAAGGGAGGTTTGGAGGGATTAAGTTAAAATAAGGTGGGGCGGGGGTTAAAAATATTAAAAATCATCCTTTTTATAAAGATGTGCCATGCGTTCGTGCTTGGTCTTGAGATATTGTTCATTAAAAGGGTTTAAACCCACAGTCAAAGGCACACGATCGATCACATTAATCCCCTGGGCTTTTAAAGCCTCAATTTTGGAAGGATTATTGGTCACGAGACGTACTGCTTTCACCTGTAAATGATCCAGCATGATGCTGCACATATCATACTGACGTGCATCTGCTGGCAGGTTCAGCATTAAATTGGCATCTACGGTGTCATGTCCCTGATCTTGCAGGGCATAAGCGCGAATTTTATTGGTCAGGCCAATGCCACGACCTTCCTGACGCAAATACAGAATGACTCCGCGGCCTAATTCATTGATCAGTTTTAAAGTCGCTTGCAATTGCGGGCCACAGTCGCATTTGAGTGAAGCAAAGGCATCACCGGTTAAACATTCAGAATGCACACGCACCACTACAGGCTCATCTGATACTTCTTCAAGTCCTTTGGAAAGTGCGACATGTTCTTCGCCAGTCTTAGGGTCTTGAAATACAGTAATTTTAAATTCACCGTGAGCGGTAGGTAATCTTGACGTTGCGACAAATTCGATTGGCACAGCTGAACCCGTTAAATCCTGAAATTGGCTAAAGTATAGCGTAATGCTTGAACATTGGTAGAATTGCAAAGTCGAAATTCTGCAATAGATTTTCTTTTTTGTAGAAAGCGAACGATAATAGTTGATAAATAGTAAGATTATTCAGGATAATCGTAGGCTGCAATTTTTCACCCCGACGAGATCATTGTTTAATATTGCATCGCTAGAAGCGTAGCTGAATTGAAGCTGCTACAATTCAGCTATATGATCGGGTACTCCCCATTGACCTAGCTTTAGATTTGCCAGGCTTTAGAAGGCTTTGCCATAATATGCTGTATACAGAAATCCCAACTCAACGCCCTGTAACACCGTTGCTTGATGCGATCAATCATCCTGAGCAACTGCGTGCACTCGAGCAAAGCCAGCTGGAACAAGTGGCGGATGAGTTACGTCAATTCATTTTGTATGCTGCCGGGCAAAGTGGCGGACATTTTGGTGCCAACCTCGGTGTAATTGAGCTCACCGTGGCCTTACACTATTGCTTTAATACGCCACATGATCGCCTGATCTGGGATGTAGGTCATCAGGCCTATCCGCATAAAGTGTTGACTGGTCGTCGTGAACAGCTCACCACCATTCGTGCCAAAGACGGTCTGGCAGCGTTCCCGGCTCGTGAAGAATCTGAGTTTGATACTTTTGGGGTAGGGCATTCTTCGACGGCAATTTCTGCTGGCCTAGGTATGGCGCTTGCACGTCGTTATCAGAATAATCCGTGTGAAGTTGTGTCAATTATTGGCGATGGCGCCATGACGGCAGGTATGGCTTTTGAAGCCTTGAATGATGCCGTGGCACACAGTGCTGATCTGATGGTGGTGCTGAACGACAATGATATGTCGATTTCTTGCAGTACCGGTGGTTTTGCCAAACATCTGGCTGCCATTTGGGAGCGCGGTGAGTTCGTTAATGTTACCGAGCAGGGTGAGGCATATGTACAGCCACATCCAGAATGGTTGTATAACTCGCGTTTGCACAGTGCAGCGACCGATGCTGCAGATAACTTATTCCAAGCCATTGGCTTTGACTATTTTGGCCCGTACGATGGTCATGATGTCAAACAGCTGGTGCATGTCTTTAATGCGCTGAAAAAGCGTAAAGGCCCACGCCTGATTCATATCTATACTAAAAAAGGCAAAGGCTTTGCTCCGGCAGAATCCGATCAAATCAAATATCACGCGATTAGCAAAATCAACGCCGTTGCCGCCAGCAATACTGCACCGAAATATTCGGATGTATTTGGACAATGGCTTTGCGATGAAGCGGCACAAGATGCCCGTTTGCTCGCAATCACACCTGCGATGTGCGAAGGCTCAGGCATGGTCAAATTTGCCAAAGAATATCCAGAACGTTTCTTTGATGTCGCGATTGCCGAACAGCATGCGGTTACCTTGGCTGCCGGTATGGCTTGTGAGGGCTTGAAGCCGGTGGTTGCAATTTACTCGACTTTCCTGCAACGCGGTTATGATCAACTGGTACATGACGTGGCTTTGCAGAATCTGGATGTTACTTTCGGTATTGATCGTGCCGGTCTGGTTGGTGAAGATGGGCCGACGCATGCCGGTGCTTATGACTATGCCTATATGCGTACTATCCCGAATATCGTGATCATGGCGCCGAAAGACGAAAATGAATGCCGTCAAATGCTGCATACAGCGTATTTGTATCCAGGGCCGGCAGCGGTACGTTATCCGCGTGGCAATGGACTGGGCGTCGATATCCAGCAAAAGATGATCGAGATTCCGATCGGTCAGGCGGAAATTGTGGCCAGCTTTAATGGGCAGTATGATGAATATATTTCTGTACTGGCATTTGGTAGCCGGGTACAGGCTGCAGTCGACGCTGCTGAAGCATTTGCCGTGAAACATGAGATTGGCGTGCGTGTGGTTAACATGCGTTTTGTCAAACCACTGGATACTCAAATGCTCGATGATCTCGCTTTAAGCACCAGTCTGTTTGTCACGGTGGAAGAACATGCAGTGATGGGCGGTGCAGGTAGTGCCGTGAATGAATATCTGGCAGAAGCACAGATTGTCAAACCGATGTTGAATCTGGGTCTGGATGATACGTTTATGGCGCAAGCGACCCATGCACAGATGTTGCAGCAAGCGGGTCTGGATGCGCAAGGCATTGAAAAATCGATCAATCAGGCTTGGTCCAGCCTGGGGCAAAGCGTCTTGTCATAAGTTCTTAAAAATTTTAGACACATTTTTCCCAAAAAAGCCCCGATATTTGCTAAGATATCGGGGCTTTTATGCATTATTCTTTATCAGTGTCTTCAAATTTGTAGTGGGTGTTCAATGGAACCTATGGTGGTGATGGCTGCGCGTGCGGCTCAGTTAGTTGGTCAAGAGCTTTTAAAAGCGCATCAGAATCGTCATAAACTCGATCTACAAGTCGAAGAAAAAGGAATTGATGGTCCGGTAACGCGTGTAGATCGTTATTTGGAACAGTTGACCATCGATACCCTACGTAAAAGCTATAAAAATCACAGTTTCCTTGGTGAAGAGTTTGGCTATCAGGAAGGTAAAGGTCATGACGCCGATTGGTGTTGGGTGATCGATCCGCTAGATGGTACTTTAAACTTCATTAACGGTTTCCCGCATTTCTGTATCTCTATCGCAGTTCAGCACAAAGGCATTACTCAACACGGGGTGATTTATGACCCGGTGAAAGATGAGCTATTCTCTGCCAGTCGTGGTCGTGGTGCCATGATGAACCAGCGCCGTATTCGTGTGAATGTTAAAGACAGCCTGGAAAATACTTTTATGGCTGTTGGTCACGCTTATCGTGCCAAGCGTAATGGCGAAGTTGTGTCTTATGCCAAGAACCATTTTCAAACCCTGTTAAATGTAACTGAAGCTGGCGCGCAATATCGTCGTTCAGGTTCTGCAGCATTGGATTTAGCCTATGTTGCTGCAGGTCGTTTCGATGGTTATTTCGAACTTGGTTTAAAGCCTTGGGATATCGCAGCTGGCGAATTGATCGTGAAAGAAGCAGGCGGTACTGTAGTTGATGCACGTGGTGGTAGCGACTCTATGGAAAATGGTCAAGTTTTGGCTTGTTCAATGAAAATGCTTAAGCCTTTAATGCAAGCAGTTGTTCCTGCTTGGGGTGAAGCAGCAAAATAATCGGGTTTAGATGAATCAGATCTAATATTGAGAAAAGGCGTCCTTCGGGATGCCTTTTTTATGCATGGGAATCTAGGTCACCAGTTACTGATATAAAGTTGTTGATCTTTGCTTGAATACTGGAAATATCAGGTGAATTGGCGAAAAGTGACTTTTTATACCACCTGTTACATTTTTTATTATATTTTAAGTATTAGAAATATATAGATAAATTATGAATAAGGAAAATTAGTTTTAAAACTTAATGACATTGTGGAATATTCTGCTATAATTCCGCCACGCACTTAATTTCTGTTCTTTACCTGAACACTATCTTCTAATCATTGTATGCGCGTGCTGTCCATAGAGAGGACATATCCTTCGCGCCCCAATCGCTTAAGCGATTCCTTCAGGTTTGCGGCCGTAATCATGCGTGCGTTATATCCACATCGTCGTTACTCGGATCGCTGCTGAATCCTAATATTTTCAGCATTATTTGCTGTGCCGCTTTTTGCCGATGTCCATAATTGTTATTTATTAAATGGAGCACCCACTTCAGGGTGAATACTCTCTATGAGCAAAACTTTTGCTGATTTTTCCCTCGACGAATCTCTAACCCAGGCTCTCGACGCTTTAGGCTTTACTACTCCTACTCCTGTACAAGAACAAGCGATTCCAGCTGCGCTTGAAGGCAAAGACCTTCTTGTGTCAAGCCAAACAGGTTCTGGTAAAACTGCTGCATTCTTACTGCCTACGTTAAATGCGTTGGCAAACCAAGATACATTAGTACCGTTTAAAGACCGTATGAAAGCGGTTACTCAACCGAATATTTTGGTGATTTCACCGACTCGTGAATTGGCACAACAGGTATGTCAAGACGCAATCGCATTTGTACGTCACATGAAAGGTGTTCGTATTGCGGCAATCATGGGCGGTATGCCTTTCGGTAAGCAAATTCAACAGTTAAAAGGCGCGCAAGTTGTTGTTGCAACTCCAGGTCGTCTACTTGACTTGGTGAATCGTCGTCAAATCAAATTGGATAAAGTTGACGCGTTAATCGTCGATGAAGCTGACCGTATGCTTGACCTGGGTTTCTCTGAAGACTTAGAAGCAATTGGTGAGTTGGCTGCAAACCGCAAACAGACTCTTATGTTCTCTGCGACTTTTGCACCACGTATCATTACACTTGCAGAACGCATGATGAATGACCCAATGCGTATTTCGATCGAAACTGGTCACTCTACAAATACTGATATTACTCAGACTTTGCATTGGACTGACGGTTTCGAGCACAAGAAAAAACTTCTTACTCACTGGTTGAACGAAGAAGACGTTGATCAAGCAGTTGTATTTGCGTCAACTCAAGAAGATACAGATATGTTGGCTGAAGAACTTGCTGAAGCAGGTCTATCAGTTGTAGCGCTTCACGGTGCTATGCCACAAACTGTTCGTAACCGTCGTTTACGTAGCATTCGTGAAGGTCGTGCGAAGATTCTGGTTGCAACTGACGTTGCAGCGCGTGGTCTTGACGTACCAACAATTTCACACGTAATCAACTTCGGTCTTCCAATGAAGAACGAAGACTATGTACACCGTATCGGTCGTACAGGTCGTGCGGGTCGTACTGGTAAAGCAATTACTTTGGCGACTTACCGTGAACGCGGTAAAATCCGTGCTTTGGAAGACTTCCTTGATGCGCGTCTAAACGTATCTGAAATTGAAGGTCTTGAGCCATCTCCACCTCCTGCACGTGGTAGCCGTGATGGCGCTGGTCGCGGTCGTGGCCGTGATGGCGGTCGTCGTGATGGCGGTCGTGGTGGTTTCGGTGGCGGTCGTCGTTTTGAAGGCGAAAGCAACTTCAAACGTCGTGAAGGCGGTGATGATCGTCCACGTCGTAGCTTCGATGACAAACCTCGTGGCGAACGTCCAGCATTTGGCGAAGATCGTCCACGTCGTGACTTTGGTGATCGTCCTGCTCCACGTCGTGAAGGCGGTTTCGGTGATCGTCCACAACGTTCGTTTGATGACCGTCCAAAGCGTGACTTCGGTGATCGTCCTGCTCCACGTCGTGAAGGCGGTTTCGGTGATCGTCCACAACGTTCGTTTGATGACCGTCCAAAGCGTGACTTCGGTGATCGTCCAGCTCCACGTCGTGAAGGTGGTTTTGGTGACCGTCCTCGTTCTAATGATGACAACCGTGGCAACCGTGTAGATTATAAACCAGCTCGTGAAGGCGGTTATGGTGATCGTCCAAAACGTGATTTTGGTGATCGTTCAGCTCCACGTCGTGAAGGCGGTTTCGGTGATCGTCCAGCGCGTTCATTCGGTGATGACCGTCCAAAGCGTGATTTCGGTGATCGTCCAGTACGTCGCAACTTTGATGACAAGCCACGTGGTGAACGTTCGTTCGGTGGTGAAGATCGTCCACGTCGTAAATTTAACGACTAATTCAGTCGCTAGATGAAGATAAAAAAACCGGTAGAAATACCGGTTTTTTTATGCATTGAGTTTTTTGCTTTTTAACGTAAAATGTCTACTAAATCATATTTTGTCAGGGTTATGATAATTATTAATATGAAAAGCTTAGCTCTTCGATCTCAATTGATAGAGGTGTATATGCCATATATCGCATTGACTTTGATTTTATGTAATATTATCTATTATTTATACAGTCTTTTTAATTAATCAATGTGCTTGAATCAAGCTTAAGTGCATATTTTTATTATAAAAAATACGAAATAATCCATTGTTGTCATTTTTTTATGATATTAAACCATCTTTTTCAACTGCTAACATTTTGAACTTCGTTCCTTTATAGTATGCATGCTGAAAAAATGCAGGAATAAACTCAGCTATGAAAAATCAAACAGCGCGAGATACTCAATCTCTGATTGAAGTCAAGAATCTGAGCTTCAAGCGGGGTGAGCGCGTGATTTATGACGACGTGAGTTTAAATATTCGTCGTGGGCAGATTACCGCCATTATGGGACCATCCGGTACTGGTAAAACCACCTTATTAAGACTGATTGGTGGGCAGCTGGTTCCTGAGCACGGTCAGGTTTTATTGGACGGCAAGGATATTGCCACGATGTCACGTTCCGAACTTTTTTCAGCACGTGCACGGATGGGCATGCTGTTTCAGAGCGGTGCTTTGTTTACCGATATGAGCGTGTATGAAAATGTCGCATTTCCGATTCGGGCACATACCAAATTGCCGGAACATCTGATTAAGGAAATCGTGGCACTGAAGCTGGAATCAGTCGGTTTACGTGGTGCAGAACAGATGATGCCATCTGAACTATCCGGTGGTATGAACCGACGCGTGGCTTTGGCCCGTGCGATTGCGCTAGATCCTGAGCTGATCATGTACGATGAACCGTTTGCCGGACAAGATCCGATTGTGATGGGCGTTTTGACTCGTCTGATCCGTTCATTACGTGAAGCACTAGACTTGACCACGATTATTGTCTCGCATGATGTTGCAGAAACTTTATCGATTGCGGACTACATTTATGTGGTGGCAGAAGGCAAAATTCAGGGCGAGGGCACACCAGCAGAGCTGAAAGCGCATCCGTCTGCTTTTGTACAGCAATTCCTGACCGGTTCGGTAGAAGGTCCGGTGGATTATCAGTTTAGTCATCAAGCTTATTTAAGTGATGAGGTTCGTTCATGAATGCAATTGCCGCATTAGGTAGACGCGTTATTGAACGTGTACAGGGGATTGGGGTCGCGACCCTGATGCTGTTGCAGATTTTATTTTCCATGCCGACCTGGCTTGGCGTAAAGCTGTTTATTTATCAGATGTATCGGGTTGGGGTATTGTCCCTGCTGATTATTATGGTTTCTGGCCTGTTTATTGGTGCCGTGCTTGGTTTGCAGATGTTTAGCATCTTGTCGACCTTTGGTAGTGAGTCGATGCTAGGAACAGCGGTCGCGTTGACCTTGCTGCGTGAACTGGCACCTGTGGTCGCTGCTTTGCTATTTGCAGGACGTGCCGGTTCAGCCTTGACTGCGGAAATTGGCCTGATGAAAGCTACTGAACAATTGTCCAGTATGGAAATGATCGGTGTCGATCCATTGAAGCGGGTGATTTCGCCGCGTCTTTGGGCAGGGATTTTTAGCTTGCCAATGCTTTCCGTCATCTTTGCCGCAGTTGGCATTATGGGCGGTAAAATGGTCGGGGTAGATTTCCTGGGTGCCGATGAAGGCGCTTATTGGAGCGGCATGGAAAGCAGCGTGCAATTCTATAAAGATGTCTTGAATGGCACCATTATTAAAAGTTTTGTATTCGCATTAATTTGTACCTGGATTGCGGTGTATCAAGGCTATGCTTGTGTCCCGACATCGGAAGGTATTGCAACTTCTACAACGCGTACAGTCGTGTATTCTTCGCTGTGCGTTTTAGGCTTTGACTTTGTGTTGACTGCGGTCATGTTCGGAGGTGTTTAATGAAATCACGTACTAGTGAGCTGGCCGTTGGTGTTTTTGTTATTTTGTTTGCGATTGCCTTATTTTTCCTGGCGATGCGTGTCAGTGGTCTGGTCGGACACAATATTTCCGACAGCTATAAAATGACAGCGACTTTTGAAAATGTAAATGGGATCAAGCCGCGTGCTAAGGTGGCATTGAGTGGTGTGAAAGTGGGGCAGGTGGATGACATTACCCTGGATCCAGTGACGCGTCTGGCGACCGTACATATGACCCTAGATGGCTCCTTGACCTCGTTTAATACTGAACAGTTAAAGCAGGTTCAGCAGGAAGCACTGGAAGAGTTACGTTATAGTTCAGACTATACTGCGGCTACCCCTGCGCAACAAAAAGACATGGAAAAACAACTCTTAGCTAACATGAAATCCATCACCAATATTGATGAGGATGCTTATATTATGGTAGCGACCAATGGGTTATTGGGTGAAAAATACCTGAAAATTATTCCAGGTGGTGGTCTGAACTATTTGCAGCGCGGTGATCAGATTGCCAATACCCAAGGCACCATGGAAATTGAAGATTTAGTGACGAAGTTCATTACTGGCGGTGCCGGTAAATCGTCGGATAGTCAAGAAACTGCCCCAGAACAGGCGACAGTTTCAGAATCGACTGATGCAGAACCTGCATTTGTTGAATAATAGATTGAGGAGATTTCAGTGAAGACTTTAGTAAAACAAACGCTTACAGCAAGCATTCTTTCCACAATGGTTGCTGGTACAGTGTTTGCTGCACCGTCTGAAGCACCACCTGCTTTTATTAAAAAGTGGCAGATGGTTTGATTGAGCGCCTCAAAGCTGATAATGCAAAATTGCAGAACAATCCGGCGCTGGTCAAAGCGATTGTCCGCCAGAATTTGGATCCATACATTGATTCACAGTCTTTCACGCGTATTGTGATGGGGACTTATGCAACGAACCAGTATAGTACGGCTGCACAGCGCGCACAGTTTGAAAAGAATTTCCGTGAAACGCTCATTGAAAATTATGGTTCTGCATTTTCCAAGTTCAGCAATCAGACCTATAGCGTACGTCCATACAAGGCTAGCAATAGCAAAAACCCTGTTGTAACCATCGACTTTAATAATAAAGGCGAAAAAATTCCGGTAGCGTTTCAGCTGGTGGACAAAGGTTCACAATGGAAAATCCGCAACATCAATGTATCGGGTATTGATCTAGGTTTGCAATTCCGTAACCAGTTTGCTGCGACAGTCAAACGTAATGGCGGTAACATAGATAAAGCTATTGCTAACTTCAAACCGGATGCAGAAGCTGCAATCGACAAGAAATAATCAGATAGGTGAGCCGTGATTGTATTCAAGGATCAGGAATTGCAGGTTTCAGGCAAGATTGACTATGCTAATGCGCAGGACTATTACTTAGATGGTCTGCGTGTGGTTCAGTCGCAGAGCAAGTTTCCGCTTGTGGTTAATCTGGCTGGGCTTGAAAGTGGCAGTACTTTGGCTTTGGCAGTATTGGTGCGCTGGTTGCGCCAGACTCCTCAAGCGCAAGGACTACAGTTTAAAGCTGTCCCTGCTAAAATGATGAATATCATTCAGGCCTGTCATTTACAGGATGATTTACAAATCATTCAGTAAATAAAAAAGCACCGAAAGGTGCTTTTTTATTGTTGATACATTTTAAAAGTAAATTCCTTCCTTTATCAAAAGGAGGTTAGGAAGGATTAAAATATGACCTCACCCTAACCCTCTCCTAAAAGGCATAGGTATCTACACATCTATGAGATACCTAATGCCATTGTGGCTATCTCATTGAGTTCATCTATTGAATATTCCGAGAGCAGTTGAAGAGTGTTCAGTAAAATCGAAAGCCCTGCCAATAAGGCAGGTGCACTTTCCAACCTACCTCTTTTCTGCTGCCGACCTGAAAGACGGGTGAGAAATACACGAATTTTCTGATGGTGTTCATCTTCAGAACGCTGGATTCGCCAAGTTAAAACACAAGCCATACAGCTAATCAGTAACCGCCTTAAAATGGCTTCAGGTCTGGTCTGAAGCCATGCTTCAATATCATGACCTGCCTGCTTGAGCAGCTTGAAATAGCATTCAATTGTCCAGCGCCAGTAATACCAGGTCGTCATCTCTACCGTAGTAATCTCTGATGGAACATTGCTGATTAGTGACCATCTTGCGACGGTCTTATCCTGATCATCTTTCACTACGGCAACAATTAATCTGGCTTCAATCGCACTCCCTGGCTGGGGAGCAACCCGTTGGCCTGAATCGTCATTTCTCTTCGGTTTTGCTGCACGTGTTATCCGGATAGCAGTTTCTCCCACATGCAACATATGCCGGTTTCCTTTATAGGCAATCGGCTGGACCTGCTGCGTTTCTACTCGTTCTGCGGCTTCTGCAACTTTGCATGTTTTGCCCTGATGCTCAATTCGATGGCCTTCTTTCGCCCGAATCAGCCATTTAAAACCCTGGCTGCTCATTTCCCTTAGGTGGGCAATGGAGTCACCTTCACGATCAATGATATGAACACATGTTTTCTCAATGGGATATTGTTCAATCACTTTGATTTGTTCGGTAAGTGAATCTAGATGAGATTTGCGCCCAGCAGAGTGTTGACTGAATGTGGAATAGCAGCCTGAGGCATCTGATAGTGTCTGCGCCAGTGGCGCAATAGGTAGTCCCGAGGCTGCATCAACCAGCAGACTGCTTTGCAATTCATAGCCTGAATCATATTGATGGGTTCTTTGCAGGCGCTGAATTTTATGATGGTGTTTCACATACTGTAGCTGAGACCAGTCATGAACAATCAATGCATATTGATGCGGTGATGCCTTGATCTGTTCACATGCAAGATGTTCAATTGGCTGGTTTAACTGACTAAAAGAGATTTTGTCATTATTCAGGAATCGCCAGACCGCTTGTGTGGTTGCGAAACTCGACTTTTGGGCAGAAGCCAGGTCTTTGATTGCCGGAGCAAGTGAAGCAAGAGGGTTCATATTGAGCTTTACAAGGCTGTTATAGCGCTTGACAAGACGCTGATCCAGGCCAGAGATGTTAAATTGAAGAGCATGCTCTTCAATTTAACGCAAAGTTCAGGAATTGTGTAGATACCTATGCCTAAAAGGAGAGGGAACTTCCTCTCTAAATTTATGGAGAGAAATGATATTTTTAAAAACTACTATCTCAATAAATATTGGAAGTGCTCTCTCCCTATGGGAGAGAGTTAGAGAGAGGGTGAAGAAATTAAATCCACTTCTTCCATCTAAAGTAAATCAATGGCCCGATTAAAAAGCCGATCAAAATAATACTGACCATAATGAAGCTCATGGAGCCTTGTGCAAAAGGCAGAACTTCGGTATTCATGCCATAAATACTGGCAATGAGCATCGGCGGTGCAAGCATACTTGGCAGGATCGAGAATCGACGAATCGTATCGTTCTGTTCCGTGTTAATGAATCCGGACGTGGTATCGAGCAGGAAGCGCACTTTCTGAAACAGGAAGGCATCATGTTCAACCAGCGAGCGCACATCTTCACTGAGTTCTCGGATATCCGCATCATAAATATGACTGCCCAAGGCGCGTGGACGAGACAGGAAAGTCAGAACACGACGTAAATCGATCAGACAGAGCTGCGCTTTACCAAGCATATCTTCCAGTTGAGCCAGACGGGTAATCATGTCATCCAGATCGAGAATCTGCTCGCGATGGCGATTATTCAACACTTCAGTTGAATATTTCTCTAAATCTTTATGTACATCTTCCAGAATATCGGCCAGCTCATCCAGTTTGGCTTCGAGCAGGCCCAATAAAATCCAGGTTGGATCTTTATAATCGATTTCATAATCATTGCGGCGCGCACGGGCACGGAAGGCACGAAAGGCCACCAGCTTTTCGCCACGCAAGGTAAACAGACGGTCCTTATGCAGAATGAATGCTACGGTTTGTACCGTCGCCAGCATGCTGGATTCATCTTCGTTTTCGTTCTCGACCTGATAGTTTTTATTTTTGGTTAAAAAATAGGTACTGATATGCAAAATACCGTCATCATCACGGTAAAATCGGGCACTAGAGGAGATATCTTCCAGCGATTTTAAGGTCGGTAAGTTTTGCGCATAGGCATCTAGAATCCATTGCTGCTCTTCTTGTGAAGGTGCAATCAGATCAAGCCATACTAAATCTGGATGCAGGTCGAAATCACCATTAATCGTGATATCTTCTAAGCTACCGCGCTCTGTGGCGTAAAAGGCTTCAAGCATGCTGTCTTTTCTCCCTGGCGCAGTATGTGAATTGGAATGGGTGTATTTTAGACAAGGAATTGAATAAAAACACTGATATTAAGCAGTTATTTTTGGAAAAAACGCGCTTGCAGCGATTTCGTACAATATAGCGTCAATTGGAGAGTGAAATGATGAATTCTATCGCAATTTTTTGTGGTTCAGCACTGGGCTCCGATCCTCTCTATGCCCAGATTGCCGAAAAGGTTGGCCAAACCTTGGCAGCAAGACATCAGACGCTGGTCTATGGCGGTGGTCGTTCTGGTTTGATGGGGATTATCGCTGATAGTGCTTTGGCTGCTGGTGGCAAGGTGATTGGTGTAATTCCAAGACAGTTGGTCAATCGTGAACTGGCGCATCCGCATATTACCGAGCTATTTGTGGTCGATAATATGCACGAACGTAAAACCCGCATGTCGGAACTGGCACAGGGATTTATTGCCATTCCGGGTGGTGCAGGAACGTTGGAAGAAATTTTTGAACAATGGACCTGGGCACAGTTGGGAATTCATAAAAAGCCTTGTGCTTTTTTAAATGTAGATGGTTTCTATGATGATTTACTCAAATTTATCCATATGACGACCGAGAAAGGTTTTACCAAAGCGCGCTTTAGCGATGCTTTAATTGTGAGTGATAATCTGGATGATATTTTGCGCCAGTTTGAAAGTTATCAGCCGCCTGAAGCGAAATGGGGTATGGTCGATCAGACCGATCTTGTAAAATAAGCTGTCCACAGCATGATTTGTAGAAAATAAATGAAAGTGATTACGGTGGCTGCAGCCATTATTTTAAATGAAGCGCAGCAACTGCTGGTGGTTCGTAAAAAAGGGACGTCCTGCTTTATGCAGGTTGGTGGCAAGCTGGAGCCAAATGAAGCACCAGAAGCAACGATGTTGCGTGAAATTCAGGAAGAAATTGGCACACAGGCACAGATTCAGCAATTCATTGGGCGTTTTGAAACCCAGACGGCGAATGAACCAGATCATCAACTGGTGAGTTATGTCTATTGGGTAAGTCTGGATCAAGCACCAAAAATTGAAGCGGAAATTGCCGAAATGAAATGGGTCGATCTGGATGAAAAAGAGCTACGACTCGCACCCTTGACCACTGAAATTGTGATTCCTTGGGTGAAGTCGCAGTTACTCGCCCAAGCTTAAATTTTCAGATTTGAGCACCTGCCAGACAGGCTGCATAAACTTTTTGACAGCCCAGTTGTTCAAGTGTTTGGCTCAGTGCTCGAATCGAGCTGCCGGTCGTCACCACATCATCAATAATCAGCACCCGACGGTAACGCAGCTTGGAAATGGTACTGATCTGGAATTGTGATTGGATGTCTTCAATCCGCTCCAGCCGGCTTAGGCCCTTTTGCGAGTGTTGTTTCATTCGTCGAACAGGTTGCCAGATGGGTACATTCAGCTTTTTCGCCACATGTTTTGCCAGCACCAGAGATTGATTATACCCGCGCTCTGCCAGACGCTCATTCGAGATCGGCATCGGTACAATTGCACTGACTTTAGGCAGGTCTAAACTTAACAGCGCACCTGCCAGTAAATTTTGCAAATGCAGTGTCTGTTCATATTTAAACAGTTGAATCAGCCGGTCCATCGGATAGGCATAGTCGCAGGCAATCTGTAACTGCATTTCCTGCCGTTGAATGGTTTGATGTGCCCAGGGTAATTGTCGCCAGCAATCTTCACAGACTGAATGAATGGACTGATGATCGGTCAGACAGAGCTGGCAGGGCTGTAAGCGGGTCAGCCAGGATTTTCCATGTTGCAGTAATTTAAACATAGGCATAGCGCGGTGCTTCCGGTAGCCAGCGTTGCAATAATGCTTCGGCCTGATCGGGATAATCCTTGAGCATCTGCTGAGCCACATAATGTGCCTGATTGAGCAGGTGATCATCACGTTCAAGTTTGGCCACACGGAAATTCATGTCCCCGGTCTGTTTGGTCCCGAGCAGCTCACCCGGGCCACGTAACTCCAGATCTTTCTCGGCAATCATAAAACCATCATTGGTTTCGCGCATGATTCTTAAACGTTCCTGACCATTTTGCGAAAGTGGATGCTTATACAGCAGGGCACAGAAGCTGGCTTTGGCGCCACGACCGACCCGGCCACGTAGCTGATGCAATTGAGATAGACCCAGACGCTCGGCATTTTCAATCACCATAATGGAGGCATTGGGTACATCGACGCCGACTTCGATCACGGTGGTGGCAATCAGGAGCTGTAATTCATTATTTTTAAACTGCTGCATTACCGCCTGTTTTTCATCGGCTTTCATCTTGCCATGTACCAGTCCGATATTCAGCGCAGGAAAGCGCTCGCGAATTTCGGTAAAAGTCGCTTCGGCAGCTTGAGCATCTAGGGTTTCGGATTGCTCTACCAGGGTGCAGACCCAGTAGGCCTGCTTACCTTCAGCACAGTTGCTGGCAATCCGTTGCAAGACTTCTTCGCGTCGATCTAATGGAATGGTCACGGTCTGAATCGGGGTACGGCCCGGCGGAAGCTCGTCAATCACCGAGGTATCCAGATCACCATAGGCAGACATGGCCAGTGTGCGGGGAATCGGAGTCGCAGTCATCACCAGTTGATGCGGAGACATACCATCTAGCCCTTTATTTCTGAGTGCAAGGCGCTGATCCACACCAAAGCGGTGCTGTTCATCAATAATCACCAGACCCAGTTTGGCAAACTCGACATTTTCCTGAAACAGGGCATGCGTTCCGATCACCAGATGGGCGCTGCCATCCCGAATCACCTGTTCCGCTGCGGCGCGAGCTTTACCTTTTTGCTTGCCGGAAAGCCAGGCCACATTTAAGCCCAAAGGCTCAAACCAGCGTTTAAAATTCAGATAATGCTGCTCGGCCAGAATCTCGGTCGGTGCCATCAAGGCCACTTGCCAGCCTTCCTCTAAGGCATGGCAGGCTGCGACACCGGCCACTAGGGTTTTACCTGCACCAACATCGCCTTGCACCAGACGCAACATCGGTTTATTGCTTTTTAAATCCTGCACGATTTCTCTGGATACACGTTTTTGCGCACCGGTCATTTCAAAAGCCAGACTGGCTAAGAGCTGTTTGGCATAGGTTTTACTGGGCGCAAATGAAGGCGCTTCGACTTGCTGAATAAAGGCCCGACGTGTCAATAAACTGATCTGATGCGCCACCAGCTCTTCAAAGATCAGGCGTTGCTGTGCAGGATGCGAGCCTTGTGCCAGCTGCAGCATATTGGCGTTGACTGGTGGATGATGGATATATTCCAGTGCCTGTTTCAGCGCATAACCGTTACTAAATTTTGCTGGCAGCAATTCAGGCAGATGGTCGCTATACTGAGCCAAGGCCTGCTGAATATAATCCCGTATTTTTGGCTGGGTCAGACCTTCAGTCGCAGGGTAAATCGCCGTGAGCTGGGTTTGAGGTAAAGGTGTGTCCTCAGTAATGACTTGCAGTTCGGGATGATACATTTCCAGACCGCGCGCACCAACCCGCACTTCACCAAAAATTCTTAAACGGTTACCCAGTTTGCAGCGGTCAGTAATGCCTTTATAAATATGATAAAAACGTAAAGTGACTTTGCCAAAATCATCATCTAGCAGCACAGCCATGGATTTGCGTTTGCCAGGGGGGAAATCCACACCTTTAACGATGCCTTCCAGCAGATAGCTGTGTCCCACGCTCAATTGATTCATAGGAATGATCGTGCTACGGTCTTCATAGTCACGTGGTAGATGAAAAAGCAAATCATCAGTATTGAAGATATTTAGTTTTTCGAGTAATGCAGCGGCGGCATTGCCAACGCCTTGTAACTGATGGACTGCAGCCATGTCCCCTCAACCAGATTTGTGATTCGGTGCTCAATGCATATTTTATTTATCGGTTATGGTAAAACATCCCGACGTGTGGCTAAACAACTATTTGAGCAAGGTCATCAAATTAGCACAATTAGCCAGAGTCCCAAAACAGATTCATTCGCAACTCATCTGATTCAGGATGTGCATCAACTGGATTTAACAGCAGTTCCTCCGATTGACTGGGTCTATGTATTACTTAGTCCAAAACAAAGTACGGTTGAAGGCTATCAGCAGACTTATCTGGATTCGGTTCAACCTATTGTGGCTGCCTTGAAACAGCATCCGGTGAAGCGGATTATGGTGGTGTCATCGACACGAGGGTATGGACAAGATTCCGGTGAAATCGTAGATGACGAAACTAAAATTCACCCGAATGATGCTCAGGGCAAAATCTTGCAGCAGATGGAGCAGGCTTATTTCACTGCTTATCCTGAGCAATCTACCATCATTCGTCCGAGCGGCATTTACGGTACTTCAGTTGCGCGTCTGCAAAAAATGGCTGCTTCTATGACGTGCTATCCAAATTTGCACTGGTCCAACCGGATTCATATTGAAGATTTATCACGTTTCTTGTCACATATGATTCATGTGGAACATCCGGAATCTTCTTATATTGTGACCGATAACCAGCCAAAATTATTGCATGAAATATTGCAATGGTTCCAACAGCAGCTGGGACTTCCTTTGTTGCAAGTAGAAAGTGAGCAGGTGACAGGTAAGAAACTTTATGCGACTCGAATGCAGAAAATGGGATTTGAGTTAGAGCATCCAGATTGTTATGAGGATTATTTGGGGGTGATGAGGAAAAATAATCCCTCCTAGCCTCCCTTTTTAAAGGGAGGAATCCCCCCATTGCTGTCCCACAATTTTTCACAAGAGGAAGCTCATTTGAGCTTCCTCTTGTTTTATGGGTATTTTATCGGGTGAAAATAAAGCTTTTAAAGTTCTTCTTTCAAACAAATTCACTTGAATTATTCTGAGTAAACGTTGAACTGTCCAACCTGTTTTCCCTAAATGTTGAGCGAAACTCACCAATAAATAGGCGATCATCGCAATCCAGATTTGTGTCTGAATTGCGTTCCTGCTGCGGCCTAGAAACGCTTTTAATTTGAGATTCTGCTTAATCGCCTTAAAGAACAGCTCAACTTTCCAACGATCTTTATAAATCGCCGCAATGGTGGAGGCGGCTAAATGAAAGTTATTGCTGAGAAAGCTAAAGTGCTTGCCACTTTGCTGATCTCTATATTCAATTCTTCTTAACACTGGGGCTTTTCTTTTTAGGGCATGTGCGCTATTCAGCTGAATGGTTTCATCTTTTAGAATACCTTTGGATTCAAGCACTGGATGTTGCTGGATCACCTGATACACAGATTTAGGCCTAAAACGTGTGACAAATCCAATGTTTTGAGCAGTCAGATTTGCATACCATTGGTAATCGACATAGCCTTTATCAAAAACTACAATGCTGCCAGCAGGAAACTGGAATTTTCGGCCTTGTACCATGTCATTTTCTTTGCCATTTTCAACTGCAACAAACTCAGGAATATCATTGCTGTGATTCAATCCTATGCTGAGTTTCATGCTGGCTTTTGAGTTGTGAACTTTGGCCCATTCACATAAGGAAAGCGACAGGTCAATATGACTGGCATCCAAGGAATACAAGGGATTCTTAAAGCGAAATTTATGAGCTACTTTTGAGTGTTCATAGTATTTAAGCAACTTGTAAAATAGCTGTTGATACAAGGCAGCAGGCTGCTGCTCATTGATTCGTGCCAGCGTGCTTCGGGGAATAGACTTTGCTCCGAGATGACTTAGCTTTTCCTGTTGGCACTCCAAATTGGATTGAATATCTCTCAGACTTTGCCTACAAGAGAATTGAGACATCAATATGGCAATAAACTGATCCCACCGGGAAGCCGCTCTAAATTTCTGTCCAACATGGTGTACTTTAGCAAGTTGTTCAAAATCCTGTCGCACAACAGGTTTAATTAGCTCATGAAATACGGTATTCTGATGTGACAAAACCTGAATCCTAGTCGTTAAAGTGTTTGTTTGCACTCATATTTTAACTGTTAGGACTCAGGTTTTTTTATTTAAAGCAAACTATGGGACAGCAGTGGGAATCCCCCTCCTTTTCAAAGCATAGGTATCTACACATCTATGAGATACCTAATGCCATTGTGGCTATCTCATTGAGTTCATCTATTGAATATTCCGAGAGCAGTTGAAGAGTGTTCAGTAAAATCGAAAGCCCTGCCAATAAGGCAGGTGCACTTTCCAACCTACCTCTTTTCTGCTGCCGACCTGAAAGACGGGTGAGAAATACACGAATTTTCTGATGGTGTTCATCTTCAGAACGCTGGATTCGCCAAGTTAAAACACAAGCCATACAGCTAATCAGTAACCGCCTTAAAATGGCTTCAGGTCTGGTCTGAAGCCATGCTTCAATATCATGACCTGCCTGCTTGAGCAGCTTGAAATAGCATTCAATTGTCCAGCGCCAGTAATACCAGGTCGTCATCTCTACCGTAGTAATCTCTGATGGAACATTGCTGATTAGTGACCATCTTGCGACGGTCTTATCCTGATCATCTTTCACTACGGCAACAATTAATCTGGCTTCAATCGCACTCCCTGGCTGGGGAGCAACCCGTTGGCCTGAATCGTCATTTCTCTTCGGTTTTGCTGCACGTGTTATCCGGATAGCAGTTTCTCCCACATGCAACATATGCCGGTTTCCTTTATAGGCAATCGGCTGGACCTGCTGCGTTTCTACTCGTTCTGCGGCTTCTGCAACTTTGCATGTTTTGCCCTGATGCTCAATTCGATGGCCTTCTTTCGCCCGAATCAGCCATTTAAAACCCTGGCTGCTCATTTCCCTTAGGTGGGCAATGGAGTCACCTTCACGATCAATGATATGAACACATGTTTTCTCAATGGGATATTGTTCAATCACTTTGATTTGTTCGGTAAGTGAATCTAGATGAGATTTGCGCCCAGCAGAGTGTTGACTGAATGTGGAATAGCAGCCTGAGGCATCTGATAGTGTCTGCGCCAGTGGCGCAATAGGTAGTCCCGAGGCTGCATCAACCAGCAGACTGCTTTGCAATTCATAGCCTGAATCATATTGATGGGTTCTTTGCAGGCGCTGAATTTTATGATGGTGTTTCACATACTGTAGCTGAGACCAGTCATGAACAATCAATGCATATTGATGCGGTGATGCCTTGATCTGTTCACATGCAAGATGTTCAATTGGCTGGTTTAACTGACTAAAAGAGATTTTGTCATTATTCAGGAATCGCCAGACCGCTTGTGTGGTTGCGAAACTCGACTTTTGGGCAGAAGCCAGGTCTTTGATTGCCGGAGCAAGTGAAGCAAGAGGGTTCATATTGAGCTTTACAAGGCTGTTATAGCGCTTGACAAGACGCTGATCCAGGCCAGAGATGTTAAATTGAAGAGCATGCTCTTCAATTTAACGCAAAGTTCAGGAATTGTGTAGATACCTATGCTTTTCAAAGGAGGGGTTAGGGGAGGATTTTATTTAAAAGACCTCTCCCTATCCTCACTTGCACTTCGTTTTAAAAGCCGTGCTTTAAAACTCGCTCAGGAGAGGGAATACTCATATTTAAATAATGGCATTAGCTTTCCAATTTTCACTTCTTATAAATTCTTAAATAAAAAGAGAGGCCTTAGCCTCTCTTTTTATTTAATTTAAACTTACTTCTTTTTCCGCTTCGCACGTTTCTTGGCTTGTTCAGCCGCAACTGCATCCAAAGCTTCTTTCAGTTCTTCATCCGTAAAGTCGGTGATGTGATGCAACATCTGCAACTTCACTTCATCCAATACCAAATCTGCATATTGCGCCACATTCGTCAGCTGTTCATCAAAGACAATCGCATTGTCTTCATTGGTACACAGATAACCTTTTTGGGTTAAGACTTTAATAAAGCTCTGGAATAGGGCTTTGTCGAAGAACTCAGGTGAGTTGAACTCATATAGCACAGACAGGCGTTGACCAACCAGGTAACTGAGCTCTTCGACCTGACGGGTCGAGATATTGCCAGAACCACGTTGGGTAATCAGTGCCAAAGTCATGTAATAACGTTCCAGACTTTGAGTTACGGGCGCAGCCAGAATTTCAAGCTGATGATGCGCTTCCGTATTCGGTGCCGGTGCAATCAGGTTTTCACCATCTTGTGTAATCAGTTTCGAGGCAATTAAGCTGTCAATATGCGCATTCACTTGATCCTGAATTTCATCTTCATGCCATTTTAAGAACAGTTCGGCTTTGAGGAATGGATACAGGGTACTACTGATATTCACGACATCATGACGGCGAATGGTACCGTTATGTTCAACTAGGGCGGCTATCAGGGAGGGCAGCACAAAAGTGTGCACAATATTATTGCGGAAATAGGTCAGCAGAACGGCCTGATTGTCTTCAATGGCAATGATATCGCCCAGTACATGCTTGACTCGCTTGATCAGTTTCAGCTTCATTGCATAGGCAATAATTTCCTTGCCAGAAAGTGGCGTCACCTGCATGCGCTCATCATAAGGCAGGGCAGCCAGCAAGGTGCGATAGGTATCTAGCTGTTTGATACAGATCTCTTCATCCAGCGTATGTTTCGGCGTAGCCAGCAAGATTAAAGACAATAACGATACCGGATTGATCACCACCGCACTGTTGATATTTTCCAGAATAGCCTGTGCCGAGCTATTCACCGCATCAGAAACCGCTTGTGGAATCGGATCGTCATTCTTTTCGATTTTGATATTTTCTGCGCCATGCTGTTTCAGAATGTCATCCAGAAATACCGGGTTCCCGAAGTTTAGGTGCACCTTGCCAAAAATACGTTCAATCTTGCGCAGGGTTTTCAAAATACCAAAAATAGACTCGGCTTCTTTTGGCTTGCCACTCATCTCACCGACATAGGTACCACCTTCCATTAGGCGTTCATAGCCGATATAGGTCGGTACAAACACAATCGGTTTGGATTTGCCACGTAAATGACCATGCACGGTCATTGCCAGCATCCCGGTTTTTGGCGGTAGCAAACGACCGGTACGTGAACGGCCCCCTTCAATAAAGTACTCGAGCGGGGTATTACGTGACAGGACGCTATACAGATATTCTTTAAACACCGTGGTATAGAGCGCATTGCCGCGGAAAGTACGGCGAATAAAGAAAGCGCCACCACCGCGCAAAATCTGACCGACAAAAGGCATATTCAGGTTATCGCCCGCAGCGATATACGGCACCATCAAGCCACGACGATAGATCACATAAGACAATAACAAATAGTCAATGTGACTGCGGTGACATGGGGTATAGACAATTTCATAATCCTTGGCCAGTTCACGCACGGTACTGAAATTATGCACTTCCACGCCGTCATAAAGCTGGGTCCATAAGCGGGTCAGGGCCTTGTCGGCAAAACGTACGGTAGAATGAGAATAGTCGGAAACGATTTCGTTCAGATAACCGATGGCGCGACGTTCAGACTCCAGCATCGAGATTTTGCTACGAATACTGTCATTGCGAATCGCTGCCTGTACATCTGGTGACTTGATCAGGCCATGCATGACATTACGGCGGTCGGACAGATCCGGCCCGAGAATGACTTCGCGCTGACCATCCAGGTAATCATTTAAAGTGCTGACAATATAGGTGGCCGGCGCTGAATTTGGATACGTCTCTTTAGCAAAGTTAATCAAGGTGCGTAAAGACTGCGATTCATGGAACTCTAAATAAGACTGGCGACCATGCAGGCCGATATTGACCAGTTGTTTGACCCGGCTTGGCGTAGACCAGGTATCGGTAAATAAAAGCTTAAACCAGGAATCTTCTTTCTCCGGTTCACGTCCCCAAAGTACTGTTACCGGTACCAGTTCGACATCCAGTTCAGGATGCTGTTCCAGGATTTCAATCAGGCGTAACAGGCGCGGCGGGAAAGCATGCGGTGGTGAGCTGAGCAGATTATTTTCATCATGATGCTGTAAAAACAGTACTGATGCTTTTTCCTTACTGTTACCGAGTTGCATTGGATCAAGTGCAGCCGGCAATTTTAAGCGGCGCGTTTCTGCATCGACAACCAGTGCATTACTACGTGAATGGTTCTGTAAAACGTAGCAGACCAGCTTTTGCGATTCTGCTGCAGTCTGATCAGATTTAGGTGCTGTCACTTCACTTGGTACTTCCCCAAGAACATGAGGGGTAACCACAAGATCAAGTAACTTACTTGAAAGCTTGCGATACATTTGACCAAAGCCATTCTTGGACATAGCTGCTCCTAATTTTACTGACCAAAACCACAGGACTTCTGAGGGAATTTATTTTGCGGGTTTCTAAAGCGAAACAATATATCTTTTTTTAACAACTTCAACAGAAGTGCTTCAATTTTAGCGTGAAAGCAGGTGCTTTTCCTAGTCACTTATGACATCAGTATGACAGAACAGTCATGCAAACTTTAGAGTTTCGGTCTGATTTTGTGGCAGAATATTCCAGATCAATTATTTAGATCCGTTTTTCCATTTTGGATATCTCCAATATTAGATAGGTTGCTTATGAATGCCTTAACACAGGAACTGGTCGAGCTGCTCAGCTTAGAAAAGTTAGAAGAAAACATTTTCCGGGGAATCAGCCGGAATCTGGTGGGCAAGCGCGTGTTCGGTGGGCAGGTTTTAGGGCAGGCACTACGCGCCGCGTCTTATACCACAGACCGTCCAGCACATTCATTACATGCCTATTTTCTGTTTGGCGGGGATGTCAATGCACCGATTATTTATGAAGTGGATCGTATCCGTGACGGCAAGAGCTTTGTCAGCCGTCAGGTGCGCGCTATTCAGCATGGCCGTACCATTTTCATGTGTATGGTGTCTTTCGCGCATCAGGAAGAGGGCCTGAATTACCAGATTTCAGAGCCTGAATATCCACCGGCAGAAAGCCTGAAAAATGAAGCAGAGCTGATCAAGCAGATTATTGAGTTTATTCCGGAAAATGTTCGTGCATCTTTCACTCGTGATCGTCATGTGGAAATTCGTCCGGTCAATCCGCAAAATCCATTCCAGCCTCAACCTGAAGCACCGTCTTATGCGCACTATATCCGTACGCATGACCGTATTGCTGCAGAAGTCGATCAGATCTCCTTGCATCAGGCCATTGCTGCTTTCTATTCTGACTTTACCTTGATGACCACGGCGCTTCGTCCACATGGTCTGAGTTATATTTCGCCAAGCTTACAATGTGCCAGTATTGACCATGCCATGTACTTCCATAAACCATTCCGTGCGGATGAATGGATGCTTTACGATATGGATGCCACCCAGAGCGCCAGTTCGCGCGGCCTGAATTTTGGCCGGATGTGGCAGAACGGCGAGCTGGTCTGCAGTACCTCTCAGGAAGGTCTGATCCGCTTACGTGAAATCGAAACACAATAAGTTTGTAGTCTGTCAAAAAGCCGAATCCTAGATTGGGTTTTTTGTTTTTAAGCCGGATGAAAAAGGCCATTTGATGCCATGCCTCAACCATGCGTTTATAAAATATTACTCGATTCTATAGACACTGCATGGCATAGTGCGGCTTAAGATCAATATTAAAAATGCATGAAAAGATGAGCTTAAATACGCAAATTTTAATTGCCGCCGTATTGGGGGTGCTGTTTGGATTTCTATTGACGATATTTCCGCAGACCTCATTTTTTGATATCAGCTTATATGGCATCGGCATCGTCAGCAGTATTTTTATTGGCTTGTTAAAAATGCTGTTAGTGCCGCTGATTTTTAGCTCGATCGTGGTCGGCGTATCCAATCTGCAGGCGGGTGGGCAGCTAAGCCGCACCTGGAAAATTACCCTGATGTGCTGTGTGACCACCACTACCTTGGCACTTATTTTAGGTCTGGCGTGTGCGCATCTGTTTGATGTCGGTAAGGGTGTGGATGTGCTGATGTTCCAGGATGCCATGGCACAACATCAAACACCGGATACGCTGACGCCTTCTTCTTTCTTTACCAACTTTATTCAAAATACCTTGATCAATCCCTTTAAAGCATTTTCGGATGGCAATGTCTTGGCGGTGGTAGTCTTTGCGCTATTTGTTGGTGTGGCACTGGTTGCGGGAGGAGATAAATTTCGTACCGTGCGCAAGCTGAGTCACCAGTTTTTCGAAATCATGATGTTGATGATTGGCTGGGTAATGAAACTGGCACCACTCGGTATTTTTGCCTTATTGGCCAAATTAATTGCCACTGAAGATGTTTCGGTTCTTAGTCGTCTGGCTGAATTCGCTGCGGTAGTCACCGGTACGACGATTTTTCATGGCATCGTGGTCTTGCCTTTATTGCTATGGATTTTCGGCAAGATGGATCCGGTCACGTTCTTTAAAGGCACACGTGCTGCCTTGATTACTGCCTTTGCCACCAGTTCCAGTTCGGCCACCATGCCCCTGTCGATGAAATGCGCACAGGAAAATTTAGGGGTACGCCCACATACCGCAGGCTTTGTAATTCCACTTGGGACCCAGTTAAATATGGATGGTACGGCGCTGTATGAAGCAGCTGCAGCTCTGTTTATTGCCAATTTAATGGGGCTGGATCTGAGTCTGGGGCAGCAACTGGTGGTCTGCGCGACTGCGATGATTGCATCCTTAGGTGCACCGGGGATTCCGAGTGCCGGTATGGTGACTATGATTATGGTCTTGCAATCGGTAGGTTTGCCTGCCGAGGCAATTGCCATTCTGTTGCCGATCGACCGTTTACTGGATACCGTACGTACAGTGGTGAATGTTCAGGGAGATATGATGATCAGCGTGGTGGTGGACCGGCATACGCGTGAACCCGATCTTCAAGCTACAGATAGCTAAAACATTTAAAAAAATAAAAAAAAGCAGGTATTTGACCTGCTTTTTTATTTGTACGTTGAGTTTTAATAAATCAAGAATGATCACAGATCATTTAGGTGATATGGTCTTAATCCGCTGAACGCTTATTCTGATTTAGCTCATCTGCCGCTTTAAGCTCGGATTGATCCTGCTCAAGCAATTCCAGCGGTTCTTCAGCTTCATTTAAATCATGAGTCGATACTTCAGCATGCTCAGAATCAGCTTCACTAAGCTCGAGCTCTTCAAGCGGTTCATCAGATTCATTCAAATCATGCGCTGATGCTTCCGGAATGCTGTCCAGATCATATTCAGATGCTTGATCTAAGGTAAAGTTCAAACGGCCACCCATGACGCTGGCCAGTTCTTCTAAACCTTGTTTGTTCATGGAGGAAAACAGTTGAATCGAGAAATCCAGCTTCATCTTTTTCAATGCCGCTTTGACTTCCTGCAAGGCTTTGGATGCAGGACCACGGTTTAGTTTGTCAGATTTGGTCAATAACACATGCACGAACAACTGGCGGGAATAAGCCCATTCCAGCATCATTACATCAAAGTGTTGCAGGGGATGACGGATATCCATCAACAATACCAGGCCTTGCAAGCTTTGACGGTGAATCAGGTAATTTTCCAGTTCTTTTTGCCAGACCAGTTTCATTTTTTCAGGCACAGCCGCATAACCATAACCGGGTAAGTCGACCAGACGCTGATCCGGATTACCCAGGCTGAAAAAGTTGATCATCTGGGTACGGCCAGGTTTTTTCGATGCACGTGCCAACTGTTTCTGGTTGGTCAGGGCATTAATCGCACTAGACTTACCCGCATTCGAGCGGCCGGCAAAAGCAATTTCATAGCCTGTATCTTCTACACAAAGACTGAGTTTGGGTGCACTCATTAAAAATTCGGCTTTGCGTAGCCAGTTGAGTGCGCGCACAGAATATTCAGTAATGGCAGAATCAACTTTTTTCTCGTAGCTGATCTTTTGCTTAGGCGCATGGGCTGTCTTACTGTTTTTGGATTTTCCTCTGCTGTGGTGCATAACTCAACTTCAATAAATGATCTACAATGAAACATTATAAAGGAAGTCGCACAGGCAAGCGAACTTTGCCGCAAGAATAAGTCACAAGACCTGACCCGGAAGACTTTAAAGATTAATCAGGCCGATCGGAGAATTTGTACTGAAACGCGCATTTCGTGGCCTAATCACATCTTTAAGCACATATTGGTCCAGACTGCTATAAAACTGTTCCACCGCATCATCTAAAATACCTTTTAAACCACAGGTCGGACGTAATACGCAGGGTGGGCTATTGCATTCCACTACATTGCTGTCGCGTTGCAGGATCCGCACAATCTGTCCCAGCTGGAGGTTCAGGCTGGCCGGATTTAAACGTATGCCGCCACCTTTACCACGTGTGGTAATCAGCCACTCCTGTTTCGCCATAAAATGCACGATTTTCATGGCATGATTTTGTGAAACCTGTAATCGCTCGGCAAGTTCTGCAATGGTATAGGGGAGATCACGTGGCTGTGCGACATACATCAGAATCCGAAGCGCATAGTCAGTGAATTTATTGAGTTGCATAACGTCAACAGCTAGAAAATGAAAGAATTGAATGTTAAAAGCTCCACGAATGGAGCTTTTAATCAGAATCTGATGCTAGTCTAAACCGTTTTTGCAATTAAAGCTTGAGCGGGGCAGACACTTCAACTACATCACCAACTTTGTAGTGGTCGATCAGTGTCTGTGCAACCGAGAATGCGGTTGGATTTTCTTCCGCTTTCACAGTAATTTGATATTGCTCGTTTTGCGCCTGATCAAAGCTAAACTGTTGTGGTTGACGAATGTGCTGTTCAGGCACCTGTACACGTACTGAAATATGTTCACCGGCTTCAGCACTTGCAATCGCTGCACCATCTTTAGCTTTAAGTGTAAAGATTTTACCTGCGTCGGTATCATTGACTGCTGCTACTTCAAATTCGCGCCAGCCCGCCCAGCCACCATTTTCAGAAGCTAGGGTGGCATATTTAGATTTTTCCACACCAATCAAAATATCTGCCAGTTGCATATACGCTTCTTTCCAGGCTGCAATCAGGTCTGAGTCCATGGGTACATCTAAAACTTCGCTGATCGAGTGCAACAGATTCTCACCGACAATCGCATATTGATCCGGTTGAATATCCAGGCTGACATGTTTAGTGGTAATGCGTTCGATGGCTTTGGCCAAAACGCCCGGATTGGTAATGTTTTCGGCATAGGCAAGTACTGCGGCAGCCAAGGCACGTGGTTGACGGCCAGTACTTTGATGATCCATGTTGAAGGTGTTTTTCAACTCTGGATGGTTTTTCAGCATGCGGTTATAGAAATACGTGGTAAGTGCTACGCCGTTTTCACGTAAAACAGGAACAGTCGCTTGTACAAGTTCAATATGTTGTGGAGTCATGAGAGCCGTCTACAGGTGTTTTTTAAAAGATGTATTTAAATTACATCTTTTAAAATGGCTTTACAATAGCGCATAGTCATAAAACCATAAAAAAATTATGGGATATAAGAATATCCCATAAAAAGTATGATGATGATCGGAAAAGGAGAGGAATTATTTGCGGCCAAACAGCGAACCCAGTAAGCCGCGCACAATTTTCTGCCCAGTACTCCCGCCCAGGCTGCGGGCAGCACTTTTGGCAAAGGTGCCGACAATATCCTGAGTCAGTTTTTCTCGTTGCTTGGCTGCGCGTTCAGCTTCTTTTTGCTGTTCTCGTGCCAGACGTTCCTGTTCTTTAATTTGCTGCTTGGCAAGAGCTGCTTGTTCCTTGCTTTGTTGTTTGGCAAATTCGGCGGCCTGAGCCTGTTGCTGGCGTTCTGCGACCTTGTTTTGCAGCATTTCGTGGGCGCTGTCCCGATCGACTGGCTGCTCATAAATACCGGCGACAATACTTTGCTGCATGAGAGCCTTGCGTTCTTCAAGCGAGATCGGTGTAAAGGATGAATGCGGCGGCATGACCCAGCCACGCTCTACAATTTGTGGAATGCCCTTTTCATCCAGGCAGCTAATTAGAGCCTCACCTACTGCTAACTCGGTAATCACCTGATCGACTTTAAATTCAGGATTGGCTCGGAAAGTCTCTGCTGCGGTTTTCACTGCTTTTTGATCTTTGGGAGGCTTTGTTGCACAAAGATTTGAAATGCAAAGCGCCCCTAATTGAGCCAAATTTAAGGCGTAACTTGGGTAAGTGGTCGACCTAATTCCGTAAATCTGTTAAGGACTGCTACACGTGCATGAATTTCATTCACCTGACTAGGAAAGCTTCTTGCCATTAATTTATCGCCTAATAATTTGATGCAATGCATCTTGGTTTCCACCAAACTGCGGCGATGATAGCCTGACCATTTTTTCCATAATGTCCTGCCTAAACGTTTAACTGTTCGAAGTAATTCATTTCGCTCTAGCGAGCTACTCTTTGTATCTTTCCATGGTTTCGCATTTTTTCTAGGTGGAATCACCGCATGTGCTTGCCGATCTGCAATGACCTGACGGCATTGCTTGGTGTCATAAGCTCCATCGGTATAAACAGAGTCAATCTGCTCATCTTGTGGAATCTGATTAAGTAAATCACCAAGCACCTGTGAATCACTGACATTATTGGTTGTGAGCTGAATAGCGCGTATTTGTAGGGTTTTGGCATCTATACCAATATGTAGTTTACGCCATTGGCGACGATATTCAGCTCCATGTTTCTTGCGTTTCCATTCGCCCTCACCTAGAAACTTCATGCCTGTAGAGTCTACGAGTAGATGCAGCCCATCGCTACTTTTTTGGTAGCTGATTGCAATATCAATATGCTTTTGTCTTCTACAAAGCGTACTGTAATCTGGTGCGGTCCAATTTAATCCGCAAAGTTTAATCAGACTTTGCACAAAGCCAGTGACCATACGTAAAGATAGACGGAATAAGGATTTAATCATTAAGCAGCATTGGATAGCTGCGTCGGAGTAGGTTTGATTTCGCCCTTGTTTGCCTTTTGATGGAGCATACCATTGCGTAGCAGGATCAAACCAAATGGCAATATTTCCGCGACTCATGAGTGCTCGGTTATATGCGGGCCAATTGGTTGTGCGGTAGATTTTGTGTGTAGGCTTCTTCATTTGAAAATTATATCGCTGAAAAAGCCTTTACAGATAGGTTTGTGCAACAAAGCCTCTTTGGGAGTGAAAGCCCGCAAAGCATGTTGAACCCGATTGCCGAGCTGGCCTAAGACACTTTCAGGCAAGTCCAAAGGATTTTGCGTGACAAAATAAATCCCTACACCTTTCGAGCGAATTAGACGCACCACCTGCTCAATTTTTTCTTTCAGGGCAGGGCTGGCATTATCAAACAAGAGATGGGCTTCATCAAAGAAAAACACCAGTTTAGGTTTGTCCAGATCGCCGACTTCGGGAAGCTGTTCAAACAGCTCAGAGAGCATCCAGAGTAAGAACGTGGCATATAGCTTAGGCGTATTCATCAGCTTGTCAGCCGCCAACAAATTGATATTGCCACGTCCTTGACTATCCGTCTGCAAAAAGTCCATCAGATCCAGCGCCGGCTCGCCAAAAAACTGGTCACCGCCTTGGTCAGCCAGTGCTAACAAATTACGTTGAATCGCACCGAGACTGGCGGGTGAAAGATTGCCATATTCAGCTTTAAAGTCAGCCGCATGCTCAGAGACATAACTCAGCATCGCTTTCAGATCTTTAAAGTCGATCAGCAATAAACCCTGATCATCGGCAATCCGAAACACGGCAGATAAAACGCCTTCCTGGGTGTCATTCAGATTCAGTATTTGCGCCAGCAGCAGCGGGCCAATTTCAGAAATGGTAGTGCGAATCGGATGACCCTGTTCGCCAAATAAATCCCAAAACACCACTGGTGAGGCTGCAAAAGGAATGGACTCGATATTGAGACTTTTAATCCGTTCATCAAACTTGGGGCTGCTTTCACCTGCTTTGGCCAGGCTGGACACATCGCCTTTGGCATCGGCGAGGAATACAGGTACACCAATTCGAGAAAAGCTCTCCGCCAATACTTTTAAAGTCACAGTCTTTCCGGTACCAGTGGCACCTGCAATCAAGCCATGTCGATTGGCAAGTTGGGAATGCAGCACAATATCCTGTGTGGTATCCGCAGTTTTTTTAGCAATAACAATTGGTCTACCCATAGCTTTTCCTGTTATTTATTATTCGTTTTTAAGTTTTTTCATTTGTTCTAGTGCATGCTGAATATCTTGAATCAAATCTTCCGGATATTCCAGTCCAATACAGAAACGAACCAGCAAGCCGTCTTTTAAGTGTGAATGTTCCAGCACACGCATGTCTTTTAAGTTATATAGCATGACCAGACTGACAGGGCCACCCCAACTAAAGCCAAGCTTAAACAGTTTTAAGCTATCACAGAAATTCCGGATATCCTGCATTACGTATGTGCTGTCAAAGATCACGCTGACCAGGCCGGCACTATCACCTTGCTTGCAAATTTCTTTCCAGTACTGATGGCCTGCGCTGTCCGGGTCAGCAGGATGCAGCACCTGTACAAACTCGGCTTGCTGTTGAAGCCATGTCATTAATGCCAGTGCACTTTTCGACTGATGTTCATAGCGAAGTTGCATCGAAGCCAGACTGCGTTGTATCTGTGCCACATCATCACCAGAAACACTAATGCCCTGAATGGCATGTGCGCGGAACAGTTTGTGATGCAGGGCCTTATCTCGCGTAACCACCGAGCCCATCAGAATATCACCCCCGCCGCTTGGATATTTGGTCAGTGCATGTACCGTCATATCTACACTTAAATGCTCTTCACTAAAATCAAAGGCATCAAAAGCCAGACCTGCGCCCCAGGTATTATCCAGCGCAGTAAGAATATTGTGTGCCTGAGCTTTTTTCACTAAACCAGCCAGATCCGGAAATTCCAAGGTGACTGAGCCAGCAGCCTCGAGCCAGATCAGTTTGGCTTTATCTGTAGGCTGAAATGTATCAAGCTCTATGGGATTGTAGACCTTAACCGTAATTCCATAACGCTTTTCCAGATTGCGTAAATGTTCCATGTTTGGACCATAGATATTGTCAGCCACCCAAACCTCATCTCCTTGGCTTAAAAAGCAAGAATTCACGAGATTAATCGCGGATAAACCACTCGGTGCGAGCAGGTGATATAAACCACCTTCGAGCTGTGCGATGTTATCGCCCAGCGTAAAGGTCGTAGGCGTGCCATGCGTGCCATAACTATAGTCATAGTCATCGGTCCAATGGCGATTAAACAGGGCATCGGTATTGTTAAAGATAATCGTCGATGCACGATAGAGGGGAGGCTGAATGGTAGAAATCGCTTGAGGAGCCTTTCGTGGTGCATGAATGAGCGCTGTTTGAGGATTTTTTTTCACGTGAATGCTCTCAAATGTAATCAAATATTACTCTAGCTTAAGAGAATCTGTGACTCACTGCCAGTTACGTTGTGAATTGTTTAAAAACAACAAGTCTTATAAAAAGTTGGCTTCATTTTTGCAAAACCTAAATCTATATAGCTAAAAAAATAGGTTGAGGAGCATGAAGTCGTATTTAAAAGTGCATTATTTTCAGCATATTGCTGGTGAAGGTTTTGGTAGTTGTTATGAATTTTTAAAGCAGCATCAGGCGCACATTACAGCGACTGAATTTTTTGCTTTACCCGTGGATCGACCGCTGGAGATCGAGGCGCTGCCTGCAGTGGAAGAGGTGGATTTGCTGATCATTATGGGGGAACCATGAGTGTGAATGATGAAGCAAATTTCCCTTGGTTAAAAATAGAAAAACGCTGGTTGCGTCGCTATCTTTCGCATGGCAAACCGGCAATTGGCCTGTGTCTGGGTGGGCAGTTGATTGCAAATGCTTTGGGTGCAGGTGTTAGTCGCAATCCAGAACAGGAATTGGGGTGGACCACGGTGCACAGAGTGGCGAATCTACCAGAGACGTGTTTTAGCCTGCCGGAGCAGTTTAATATTCTGCAATGGCACAATGAAACATTTGAATTGCCTAAAGGGGCAGTCCATCTGGCAGAAAATGAAGCCTGTCGTAATCAGATGTACCAGTTGGGTAGAAATGTATTGGGCTTCCAGTTTCATCCGGAAATTACCCCAGAAACACTCGAATTGTTTTTAGAAAATGAAGGAGAGCTTGCACAATTTTCAGGAAAATATGTGCAAAATTTATTTGAATTAAAAAAAACCACGAAGCAAAAATTTATTGAAGGAAATCAGATATTAAATCGTGCTATAGAATATGTTTTGGCAAAAACTGCCTAATATTTACACAATAAACTATTGTTTTAAGTCATAAATTGAAAACTTGGATAAAACCATAAAAGAGATTTGCTTATGCATTAAACAATGGCTATAATAAGCGACCCTTCAATAGGAAGGGGGTTAACTGCGAATAAAGTAGTTAACTATCGTTACAGTCGTGGCATCGATCATGACCTTAGTGATATTTCACTGCTCTTGACACTTGCCCACATAAAGTGGGGTGAGATGCGTCAAGAGTGATTCTTTATATATTTGGCTTGGAGTTTACTGGTATGTCTAACCAGAGAATTCGTATCCGTCTTAAGTCTTTTGATCATCGCCTGATTGATCAATCAGCTCAAGAAATCGTAGAAACCGCAAAACGTACTGGCGCACAAGTGTGTGGTCCAATTCCAATGCCAACACGCATTGAACGTTTTAACGTTTTAACATCACCACACGTAAACAAAGACGCGCGTGACCAGTACGAAATCCGTACTTACAAGCGTTTGATCGACATCGTTCAACCTACAGACAAAACTGTAGATGCATTGATGAAGTTAGATCTTGCAGCTGGTGTTGATGTTCAGATCGCATTGGGTTAAGGCTTTCGGGTTAATTAACACTCTAAGTTAATTAGGCCGCTTTTTTAGAGGTTTATGCACATGGCTATTGGTTTAGTCGGTCGCAAGTGCGGTATGACACGTATCTTTACAGATGCTGGTGTTTCTGTGCCTGTTACAGTGATTGAGGTTGATCCTAACCGCATCACTCAAATCAAAACGCTTGAAACTGATGGTTATCAAGCGATTCAAATCACTACTGGTGAACGTCGCGAATCTCGCGTAACTAACGCTCAGAAAGGCCACTTCGCGAAAGCGGGTGTTGCAGCTGGTCGTCTAGTTCAAGAATTCCGTGCTACAGAAGCTGATCTTGAAGGTCGTGAAGTTGGTGGTACGCTTACCGTTGAATTGTTCCAGGTTGGTCAAGTTGTTGACGTAACTGGTCAATCTAAAGGTAAAGGTTTCCAAGGTGGTGTTAAGCGTTGGAACTTCCGTACGCAAGATGCAACTCACGGTAACTCAGTTTCTCACCGTGTTTTAGGTTCTACTGGTCAAAACCAGACTCCTGGTCGCGTATTCAAAGGCAAAAAAATGGCTGGCCATTTAGGTGCTGAACGCGTAACTACACAGGGTCTTGAGATCGTTGCTATCGACACAGAACGTTCAGTTCTAGTTGTTAAAGGCGCGGTTCCTGGTGCTACTGGTGGCGACGTAATCGTTCGTCCTACGATCAAGGCCTGAGGGGAAATAACGTGAATTTAAATACTGTTTCCGGCTCTGCTGTTGAATTATCAGAAGTTGCGTTCGGTCGTGAATTTAATGAAGCTCTTGTTCACCAAGTGGTTACAGCTTATTTAGCTGGTGGCCGTCAAGGTTCAAAAGCTCAGAAATCACGTGCAGACGTTTCTGGCGGTGGTCGCAAGCCATTCCGTCAAAAAGGTACTGGCCGCGCTCGTGCTGGTTCTATTCGTAGCCCAATCTGGGTTGGCGGTGGTAAAACTTTTGCTGCTCGTCCACAAGACTGGTCTCAAAAAGTAAACCGTAAAATGTACCGCGGTGCTATGCAATGCATCCTGGCTGAACTTGTTCGTCAAGATCGCCTAGTTTTAGTTGAAGAGTTTGCTGTTGCGGCTCCAAAAACTAAAGAATTGCTTGCAAAACTTAACGACTTGAATGCGACTCGCGCATTGATCGTTACTGATGCTGTTGATGAGAACCTGTATCTTGCTGCGCGCAACATTCCACACGTTGATGTGGTTGATGCTGCTGCAATCGATCCGGTTAGCTTGATTGCGTTCGACAAAGTTGTTATGTCTGTAGCTGCTGCTAAGAAAATTGAGGTAGAACTCGGATGAACAACGAACGTATCTATCAAGTCCTGCAAGGACCTGTATTCTCAGAAAAAGCACAAGTTTTAGGTGAAACTGCTGGTGTTCAAGTGTTTAAAGTTGCATTAAATGCAAACAAGCTTGAAATCAAAAAAGCAGTGGAACAACTCTTTGGTGTGGAAGTTGTTAAAGTTAACACGACTATCACTAAAGGTAAGTCTAAACGCTTTGGTAAAACATTAGGACGTCGTTCTGATGTTAAAAAAGCATACGTCACCCTGAAAGCTGGCCAAGATGTTGAAATGGCTGACTTGGGCGATACCGCTGAAAGCACAGCGGAATAAGGACGAGAATTATGCCTATTCAAAAATGTAAGCCAACGTCTCCAGGACGTCGCTTTGTAGAGAAAGTGGTTCACGATCACCTTCACAAAGGCGCACCATACTCTCCGTTGGTTGAAGCTAAAAAACGTACTGGCGGCCGTAATAACAACGGTCACATCACGACTCGTCACGTTGGTGGCGGTCACAAGCAGCACTACCGTCTAGTTGACTTTAAACGTAACAAAGATGGTATTCCTGCAACTGTAGAGCGTATCGAATACGATCCTAACCGTACTGCACACATTGCACTTGTATTGTATGCTGACGGTGAGCGTCGTTATATCATCGCTCCTAAAGGCCTTCGCGCTGGCGATAAAGTACAGTCTGGTAACGATGCTCCAATTCGTCCAGGTAACTGCTTGCCGCTTCGCAACATGCCTATCGGTTCTACTCTTCACAACATCGAACTTAAAATCGGTAAAGGCGCGCAGTTAGCTCGTTCAGCTGGTACTTCAGTTCAGCTGTTGGGTCGTGACGGTTCTTACGCTATCGTTCGTCTGCGTTCAGGCGAGATGCGTAAAATTCACGTTGAATGCCGTGCTGTGTTAGGTGAAGTATCTAACTCAGAAAGCAACCTTCGTTCACTAGGTAAAGCTGGTGCATCACGCTGGCGTGGTGTTCGTCCTACCGTTCGTGGTATGGCGATGAACCCAGTTGACCATCCACATGGTGGTGGTGAAGGGCGTAACAAAGGTATTCAACCTGTAAGCCCATGGGGTCAAAAAGCTAAAGGGTACAAGACACGTACCAATAAGCGTACGACTAAGATGATTATTCGCGACCGTCGCGTTAAGTAACAAGTAAAGGAATCTGACAATGCCTCGTTCTCTGAAAAAAGGCCCATTCGTCGATGCGCACTTGTTCGCTAAGGTTGAAGCGGCTATCGCGGCTAATAACCGTAAGCCGATCAAAACTTGGTCGCGTCGTTCGATGATCCTCCCGGATTTTGTTGGTTTAACAATTTCTGTACACAATGGCCGTAACCACGTTCCTGTGATCGTTTCTGAGCACATGGTTGGTCACAAGCTTGGTGAATTTGCACCAACTCGTACCTATCGCGGTCACGGTGTTGACAAGAAATCTAAACGTTAATGGGTGCTATGATGGAAGTAACTGCTAAATTACGCGGTGCCGCTATCTCGGCACAAAAAGCTCGTTTGGTTGCAGATCTTATCCGCGGCAAATCTGTTGCGCACGCTCTTAACATCCTTAACTTCAGCAACAAAAAAGCTGCAGTTCTAGTTAAGAAAGCGTTGGAATCTGCGATTGCAAACGCTGAACACAATAACAGTTTAGATGTAGACGACCTTAAAGTTTCTACGATCTACGTTGATGAAGGCATGAGCCTGAAACGTATTATGCCACGTGCTAAAGGCCGTGCAGATCGTATTACTAAGCGTACTTGTCACATCACCGTTAAGGTAGGGGTTTGATATGGGTCAGAAGGTTCATCCAATCGGTATCCGCCTAGGTGTTGTGAAACGTCATAACGCTAACTGGTATGCGAATCCGAAACAATACGCTGAATACTTGCTTAAAGATCTTCAAGTTCGTGAGTTTTTGATCAAAAAACTTAAAAACGCGATGATCAGCAACATTCTTATCGAACGCCCTACAGGCGCTGCTAAAGTAACTATTAGCACTGCTCGTCCAGGTATCGTAATCGGTAAAAAAGGCGAAGATATTGAGAAACTACAACGCGAATTGACATCTATCATGGGTGTTCCTGCGCAAGTAAGTATCAATGAAATTGATCGTCCAGACTTAGACGCGCGTCTAGTTGCTGAAGCGATCGCTTCTCAATTAGAAAAACGTGTAATGTTCCGTCGTGCTATGAAGCGTGCGGTACAAAACACAATGCGTGCTGGTGCTAAAGGTATCAAAGTAGAAGTTTCAGGCCGTTTAGGTGGTGCTGAGATTGCTCGTACTGAGTGGTATCGTGAAGGTCGTGTACCTCTACATACGCTTCGTGCAGATATCGACTATGCGACTATGCGTGCTGAGACTACTTACGGTACGATCGGTGTTAAAGTTTGGATCTTCCGTGGTGAGATCTTGGGCGGCATGAAACAAGTCATGAACCCAGCTCCAGCTGAAGAACGTCCAGCTAAACGCGGTCGTGGTCGTGGTGAAGGTCAAGAGCGTCGTGGTCGTCGCAATGATCGTTCTGCTGAAAAAGGAGAATAATCCATGTTGCAACCTAAGCGTACTAAATTCCGTAAAGTGCAGAAAGGCCGTAACACTGGTCTAGCACACCGCGGTAGCACAGTATCTTTCGGTACTATTGCACTTAAATCAGTTGAACGTGGTCAAATGACTGCGCGTCAAATTGAAGCAGCGCGTCGTACAATTAGCCGTCGTATTAAGCGTGGTGGTAAGATCTTTATCCGTGTATTCCCGGACAAACCGATTACTTCTAAGCCTCTTGAAGTGCGTATGGGTAAAGGTAAAGGTTCTGTGGAATATTGGGTTTGCCAAATCAAACCAGGTAAAGTCTTGTACGAAATTGATGGTGTTAACGAAGAATTGGCTCGCGAAGCGTTTACGCTTGCAGCAGCTAAACTTCCGTTTAAAACCGCTATCGTGACTCGGACGGTAATGTAATGAAAACTAAAGATCTACGTGAAAAGTCGGTAGAAGAGTTGACAGCTTTGCTTGATGAGCAACAGCTTAACCAATTCCGTCTTCGTATGGCGAAAGCAACTGGTCAATTGGGTAAATCGCATGAAGTTGCACTTACTCGTCAGACTATTGCTCGTATTAAGACCCTCCTTACCGAAAAACAGGGGAACGGACAATGAGTGATAAAACAGTCCGCACGTTAACTGGCAAAGTTGTAAGCGACAAGATGGATAAATCTATCGTTGTTCTTATTGAACGCCAAGTTCAACACCCGTTGTATGGCAAATTAATCCGCCGTTCAACAAAATTACATGCTCATGATGAGAACAACACAGCTAAAGCTGGTGATGTTGTAACCATTAAAGAAAGCCGCCCAATTTCTAAAACTAAGTCTTGGACTCTAGTTGAAGTTGTTGAAGCAGCTGCTGAGTAATTAACGTTCTTGTTGCATCATCGGTCAATTTCGAGTACTCTTTGAGCCTTTCGAAATTTCGACCGGTGTTGCTCGGTTTTGGAGTAGGGCAATGATTCAGACCGAAACTATGCTCGACGTAGCAGACAACAGTGGTGCACGCCGCGTACAATGTATTAAAGTACTTGGTGGCTCGCATCGTCGTTATGCTTCTGTTGGCGACATTATTAAAGTTACTGTAAAAGAAGCAATTCCACGCGCACGTGTTAAAAAAGGTGACGTGATGAATGCGGTTGTGGTTCGTACAAAATTCGGTATCCGTCGTGCAGACGGTTCAGTGATTCGTTTCGACGATAACGCTGCTGTTATTTTGAACAACAACAAAGCGCCGATTGCAACTCGTATTTTCGGACCAGTGACTCGTGAACTTCGTACTGAACAGTTCATGAAAATTATTTCATTGGCTCCTGAAGTTCTATAAGAGGCGATCATGGCTAAGATTAAAAAAGGCGATCAAGTAATTGTGATCGCAGGTAAAGAAAAAGGCAAACAGGGTACTGTTCTGTCTGTTTCTAATGACCGTGTTAAGGTTGAAGGCCTTAACTTGGTGAAGAAGCATCAGAAGCCGAACCGTGCTACAGGCGCTGAAGGTAGCGTTGTAACTCAGGAAGCTTCGCTTCATATTTCAAACGTGGCAGTTTTTAATGCTACAACCCAAAAGGCTGACCGTGTTGGTTACCAAGTGATTGATGGCGTGAAAACTCGCGTATTCAAATCAAATGGTGAATCAGTGGCGGTAGCGAAGTAATAGGTTGATATAGGCCATGGCCAGACTTAAAACACGTTACAACGACGAACTTAAAGCTCAATTACAAGAAGTATTGGGTGTTAAGAATGTGATGGAGATTCCTCGCATCACTAAAATCACGATCAACATGGGTGTTGGCGCAGCTGCTGCTGACAAAAAACTCCTTGATGGTGCTCTTTCAGATATGCAAGCTATCGCTGGTCAAAAACCAGTACTTACGTTAGCTCGTAAATCAATCGCTGGTTTTAAAATCCGTGATGGTTGGCCGATCGGTTGTAAAGTTACTTTACGCGGCGAACGTATGTACGAATTCTTGGACCGTTTGATCTCGATTGCGATCCCTCGTATCCGTGACTTCCGTGGTTTCTCTGCGAAATCATTCGACGGTCGTGGTAACTACTCAATGGGTCTTAAGGAGCAAATCATGTTCCCTGAAATCGATTTTGACAAGATTGATCGTATTCGTGGTATGGATATTACCATTACTACGACTGCTCGCACCGATGACGAAGGCCGTGCGCTTATGCGTGCATTCGGCTTCCCGTTCAAATAAGAGGTCGATATGGCTAAGAAAGGTATGATTAATCGCGAATTGAAACGCGAAGCTACTGTTGCTAAATACGCTGCAAAACGTGCTGAATTAAAAGCTGTTATTGCAAACGTAAATGCATCAGACGAAGAACGTTTCGAAGCGATGATGAAATTACAAGCATTACCACGTAATGCATCTCCAGTACGTCTACGTAACCGTTGTGGTTTAACTGGTCGTCCTCATGGTTACTTCCGTAAGTTCGGTTTAAGCCGTAACAAATTACGTGAAACAGTAATGCAAGGTGATGTACCTGGCGTTGTTAAGGCAAGCTGGTAAGGAGCACTATAGATGAGTATGCAAGATACCGTTGCCGACATGCTAACACGTGTTCGTAACGCACAAATGGCAAAGAAACAAACTGTTTCTATGCCTAATTCTAAGTTGAAGGTAGCAATTGCTAACTTACTTCAACAAGAAGGTTATATTTCAAACGTAGAAGTTGCGGATGCTGAAGGCAAACCAACTCTTACTTTGACTTTAAAGTATTTCGAAGGCAAACCAGTTATCGAAACTGTGAAGCGCGTAAGCCGTCCAGGTCTACGTCAGTATCGCGGTAAAGATGCACTTCCGAGCGTTAAGCAAGGTTTAGGTATTGCAATTGTTTCTACAAGCAAAGGCATCATGACTGATCGCGCTGCACGTGCTGCAGGCGTTGGTGGTGAAGTTATTGCTTTTGTTTCTTAATAGGTGATTCCTCATGTCTCGTGTGGCTAAAGCCCCAGTAACTGTACCTAACGGTGTAACAGTTACTCAGAACGGCCGGCAGGTCGAAGTGAAAGGCACTAAAGGTACATTGTCTTTCAACCTGCATGCGCTGGTCGAGCTTAAACAGGAAGACGGTATTCTAGCTATTGCTCCAGTACAAGAGTCGAAAGACGCTTGGATGCAAGCTGGTACTGCTCGCGCTGTGCTTAACAACCTTGTAAAAGGTGTTAGCGAAGGTTTCGAACGTAAGTTACAGCTTATCGGTGTTGGTTATAAAGCTGCGGTTAAAGGTGACGTTGTTCATCTTAACCTTGGTTTCTCTCACCCGATCGATTATGCACTTCCTGCAGGTGTAACTGCTGAAACTCCAACTGCAACTGAAATCATTCTTAAGTCTGCTGATAAAGCAGCTTTAGGACAGGTTGCTGCAGATATCCGTGGTTACCGTCCACCAGAGCCATATAAAGGCAAAGGTGTTCGTTATTCTGACGAAGTTGTACTTCGTAAAGAAGCTAAGAAGAAATAAGGCGCGAGGTTCTTATGAACGAAAAGAAACAATCCCGTTTGCGTCGTGCGAAAAGCACACGCTTGCACATCCGTGCATTGGGTGCGACTCGTTTGTGTGTAAACCGCACTCCGCGTCACATCTATGCTCAAGTTATCTCTGCAGATGGTGGCAAAGTATTAGCGCAAGCTTCTACTTTAGACGCTACTCTACGTGCGGGTACAACTGGTAACGTTGAAGCAGCTCAAAAAGTAGGTGCTTTAATCGCAGAACGCGCTAAAGCAGCTGGTGTTACTAAAGTTGCATTTGACCGTTCTGGTTTTAAATATCATGGTCGTATCAAAGCCTTGGCTGATGCTGCTCGTGAAAACGGCTTGGAGTTCTAATCATGGCTAAAGTTGAACAAAACGAAGGTCTTGTTGAAAAGCTGGTTGCCGTTGATCGTGTAGCCAAAGTTGTTAAGGGTGGTCGTATCTTCTCTTTCACAGCATTAACTGTTGTGGGTGATGGTAATGGTCGCGTAGGTTTTGGTCGTGGTAAAGCACGTGAAGTTCCAGCTGCTATCTCTAAAGCACTTGAAGCTGCTCGTCGCAATATGATTACTGTTGACCTTGTTGATGGTACGTTACAGCACCCAATTCATGCACGTCACGGCGCTAGCCGCGTATTCATGCAGCCTGCCTCTGAAGGTACAGGTGTAATTGCTGGTGGCGCTATGCGTGCAGTTCTAGAAGCTGTAGGCGTACGTAACGTGTTGACTAAATGCCGTGGTTCTACTAACGCTGCTAACGTAGTAAACGCAACTTTCAATGGTTTGCGTGATATGACTACTCCTGAAAAGGTTGCTGCGAAACGTGGTCTTTCAGTAGAACAAATTCAAGGGTAATCAATCATGAAAACGATTAAAGTTACCCAGACTAAATCTGCATCGCACCGCTTGAAAAATCACAAGCTTAGCCTGCAAGGTTTAGGTCTGCGTCGTATTGGTCATACTGTAGAAGTGTTAGACACACCTTCTAACCGTGGTATGATCAACCAAGTCTACTATATGGTTAGTGTAGAGGAATAAGCCATGACTCTGCGTTTAAATACAATTGCACCTGCAGAAGGTGCTAAACGTGATAACCTTCGTTTAGGCCGTGGTATCGGTTCTGGCGTTGGTAAGACCGGTGGCCGTGGTGTCAAAGGTCAAAACTCACGTAAGAGCGGTGGTACTCGTCCAGGTTTCGAAGGCGGTCAAACAGCACTTTACCGTCGTTTGCCTAAATTCGGCTTCACTAGCCAATTGGCTTTGAAAACTGCTGAAGTACGTTTATCTGAGCTTGCTAAAGTTGAAGGCGACATCGTGTCTCTTGAAACTTTAAAAGCTGCGAACGTTGTACGTAAAGACATGATCCGTGCTCGTATCGTACTTTCTGGTGAAATTACTCGTGCATTCACTGTTCAAGGTGTTGCATTGACTAAAGGCGCTAAAGCTGCTGTTGAAGCTGCTGGCGGCAAAGTCGAGGAGTAATCCCCAGTGTCTATGACTCCTAGTTCTTCAGGTCATGTCAACATGATGAAAGGCCAACCATTTCATGTGAAATACCGTGAAATTATTCGTCGAATGATGTTTCTCATTGGTGCGTTGTTGGTGTTTCGACTAGGAGCGCATATTCCAGTACCAGGCATCAATAATGCTGCGTTAGAAAACTTGTTTAATGCAAACCAAGGTACCATCCTTGGTTTGTTTAACATGTTTTCTGGTGGTGCATTAGAACGAATGTCTATTCTTGCTCTCGGGATCATGCCATACATCTCTGCGTCGATTATCGTGCAGTTGATGTCAACTGTGGTTCCTTCGCTGGAAGCTTTAAAGAAAGAAGGCGAGCAAGGCAAACGTAAAATTAATCAATACACACGACAAGGTACATTATTCTTAGCGCTGGTACAGGCGATAGGTATGTGTGCAGGCCTGATCAGTCAGGGGATTACCCTGAATACTGGTTTGGCTTTTTATGTTCCTGCAGTAACCTCACTGGTTGCGGGGACCATGTTCTTGATGTGGTTGGGTGAACAGATTACCGAGCGTGGGGTGGGAAATGGTATTTCCATGATCATCTTCGCGGGTATTGTTGCCGGATTGCCTAATCTGATTATGCAATCTTTCTCCTCTGTAGATAATGGCCAGACCAGCCTGATTGGCTTGGTAATTTTTGGTTTGTTATCTCTGGGTGTTTTGGCAGCGATCGTGTTTATTGAGAAAGCGCAGCGTCGTATTCCGGTAAACTATGCTCAAAAACAACAAGGTCGTCGTGTATTTACTGCACAGCAGACACATTTGCCATTAAAAATTAATATGGCGGGTGTGATTCCGGCAATTTTTGCCAGCTCATTACTTTTGTTCCCTGCGAGCTTAGGGCAGTGGGTGGGTAGTGCAGATCCAAATGCTGGATTTATTAAGCGTAGCCTGCAAGATGTAGCATTGGTATTGTCGCCTGGTCAGCCGTTGTATTTGGTGCTCTTTGGTGCGTTAATTATCTTTTTCTGTTACTTCTATACAGCACTGGTATTTAGTCCTAAAGAAGTGTCAGAGAACTTGAAACGCAGCGGAGCTTACGTGCCTGGTATACGTCCAGGTGAGCAAACTGCTCGTTACTTAGATCATATTCTCAATCGTTTGACCTTTATTGGCGCGATTTACATCGCAGTCATTTGTTTGATGCCGATGGTATTGCAAAGTTCATTTGGTATTCCATTCTATTTGGGTGGTACCTCTTTGCTGATTGTTGTGGTGGTAGTGATGGACTTTATGGCTCAGCTGCAATCACACCTCACTTCGCACCAATACGATAATCAAACGTTAATGAGAAAAACGACTGCTCATCCTAAGGGATAAGCGCACTTGAGGTTTCATCATGAAAGTACAAGCTTCTGTTAAGAAAATTTGTGGTAGCTGTAAAGTTATCCGTCGTAATGGGGTTATCCGCGTAATTTGTAGCGCAGAACCTCGTCATAAGCAGCGTCAAGGTTAATCTGATTAAGACCTGTTGATTTCTGTAGGCGAATTAGGTTATTATCCGCCCCTCAAGATTTTTGTGGGGCGGTTGATTATCTACTGCCTTTTTGGAGAAAATTGAATGGCTCGTATTGCCGGTGTAAACATTCCGGATAACAAGCACGCTGTTATCTCTCTAACGTATATCTTTGGTATTGGTCGCCATACTTCAAAAGCTATCTTAGCTGCTGCTGGTATTGCTCCAACTACTAAGATCCGTGAATTAGATGACGCTCAGCTTGATGCGATTCGTGCAGAAGTTGCTAAGGTTCCGACCGAAGGTGATTTACGTCGCGAAATTTCCATGAACATTAAACGTTTAATGGATTTAGGCTGCTACCGCGGTCTTCGTCATCGTCGCAGCTTGCCTGTCCGCGGTCAACGCACCAAAACTAACGCTCGTACCCGTAAAGGTCCGCGCAAACCTATTAAGAAATAAGATTTCTGGAAGCTAAAAGATGGCTAAAGATACTCGCGCACGCAAGAAGGTCACTCGTACCGTCTCTGAAGGTGTCGCACACATTCACGCTTCTTTTAATAACACCATTGTGACTATTACCGATCGTCAAGGTAATGCACTGGCTTGGGCCACTTCAGGTGGACAAGGCTTCCGTGGATCACGTAAATCAACTCCGTTCGCTGCTCAGGTAGCTGCTGAAGTTGCTGGTAAAGCTGCTTTAGACTACGGTTTGAAAAACTTGGACGTCCTTGTAAAAGGTCCTGGTCCTGGTCGTGAATCTGCGGTTCGTGCTTTAGGTGCAGTGGGTTATAAAATTAACAGCATTACCGATGTGACGCCAATCCCGCACAACGGTTGCCGTCCACCTAAAAAACGTCGCGTGTAAGGAGAAACATTCATGGCTCGTTATATTGGTCCAAAATGCAAACTCTCTCGTCGCGAAGGGACAGACCTGCAACTTAAATCAGGCGTTAAACCGTTTGATGTTAAGACAAAAAAACATGCGAAAGTTCCTGGCCAACACGGCGGGGCTCGTGGTGGTAAACAATCTGAGTACTCACTACAATTACGTGAAAAACAAAAAGTACGTCGCATGTACGGTGTTTTAGAGCGTCAATTTAGTAACTACTATAAAGAAGCTGCTCGTGTTAAAGGCGCAACTGGTGAAAACCTGTTGAAGCTACTTGAAAGCCGTCTTGATAACGTTGTTTATCGTATGGGTTTCGGTTCTACTCGTGCAGAAGCTCGTCAGTTAGTATCTCACCGTAGCATCACTTTGAATGGCCGTCGTGTTAACATTGCGTCTATCCAAGTTAAAGCGGGTGATGTGATCGCAGTTCACGAAGGCGCTAAGCAACAATTACGTATCAAAAACGCAATTGAATTAGCTACTCAACGTGGCATGCCTTCTTGGATGGAAATTGACCATTCTAAATTAGAAGGTACGTTCAAAGCTGCACCGGATCGTTCTGATTTACCTGCTGAAATCAACGAAAGCTTGATTGTAGAATTGTATTCTAAATAATCCTTGAGGAAGCAATATGACGCGTACTGCAAATGAGTTTCTAACTCCGCAAGCGATCAAGGTCGAAGCGGCAAGCGGGACCTCGGCAAAAGTTATTCTAGAACCATTAGAGCGTGGCTTTGGTCATACTCTTGGTAATGCTTTACGTCGCATCCTTCTTTCTTCTCTACCTGGCGCAGCTGTGGTAGAAGTTGAGATTGAAGGGGTCGAGCACGAGTACAGTACTTTGGAAGGCTTGCAGCAGGACATCGTCGAGCTCTTGCTGAACCTAAAAGGATTGTCGATTAAGCTGTTCGATCAAAATGAAGCTTATTTAACATTAGAGAAACAAGGTGCAGGCGACGTAACTGCGGCTGACCTTCGTTTACCTCATAATGTTGAAGTGGTTAACCCTGAACATTTGATCGGTACTTTAAGTGCCTCAGGCTCATTGAAAATGCGTCTGAAAGTGGCTCAAGGTCGTGGCTACGAGACTTCTGATTCACGCTTCCCTGAAGGCGAAACTCGCCCAGTGGGTCGCTTGCAGTTAGATGCGTCTTACAGCCCAATCAAACGTGTTTCATACACCGTGGAAAACGCGCGTGTAGAACAACGTACTGACCTTGATAAACTGATCATTGATCTTGAAACTAACGGTACTGTAGATCCTGAAGAAGCGATCCGCAAAGCTGCAACTATTTTGCAGCAACAAATTGCGATCTTCGTTGACCTTCAGAAAGATCAAGCACCTGTTGCTCAAGAGCCTCGTGAAGAAGTTGACCCAATCTTGCTTCGCCCAGTAGATGATCTAGAGCTAACTGTTCGTTCTGCTAACTGTTTGAAAGCAGAAAACATTTACTACATTGGTGATCTTGTACAGCGTACCGAAGTTGAGTTGCTTAAAACTCCTAACTTGGGTAAAAAATCGCTTACTGAGATCAAAGATGTTCTGGCTTCTAAAGGCTTACAACTCGGCATGCGTTTAGAGAACTGGCCACCGGCTAGTCTCCGTATGGACGATCGTTTCGCCTATCGTAGCCGTTAATTAAGTAGGACTATCACCATGCGTCATCGTAATAGTGGTGTGAAATTAGGCCGTACAAGCAGTCATCGTAAAGCGATGTTCCAAAACATGGCTAACTCTTTGTTCGAGCACGAGTTGATCAAAACAACTGTGCCTAAAGCAAAAGAGTTACGTCGTGTAGCTGAGCCTTTAATCACTTTAGCTAAAAACGATACAGTAGCAAACCGTCGTTTGGCGTTTGCTCGTACTCGTTCAGCAGCAACTGTTGGTAAATTATTTACCGTTCTTGGCCCTCGTTACAAAGAGCGTAACGGCGGTTATCTACGTGTTCTTAAAGCGGGCTTCCGTGCAGGTGATGCTGCACCGATGGCTTACGTTGAGCTAGTAGATCGCGAAGTTAACTAATTTCGTGAAGAATAACGTAAGTTGTTCGAAAAGGTCGGTTGAATAAACCGGCCTTTTTTAATGCCTGTATATTTTAATTTAAAGTGATTGAGTTCAACATAACTGATCTGGCCTGAAAAGATAAAAAAATAGTGGCTTTTTAATGAACTTGACATTGTGTATTGTCAGTTTTGTGATTTAATAAAAACAGATAGCATCGCTTAGGTAAAAGAACAACATGGAAAAGCAGGTAGATATTTTAATTGTGGGTGCAGGGATCTCGGGGATTGGTCTAGCAGCACATCTTTCTAAACATTGTCCGCAACGCTCTTTTGAGATTATTGAACGCCGCGAAAGTATTGGTGGAACTTGGGATCTGTTTAAATATCCGGGAATCCGTTCTGATTCGGATATGTCGACTTTTGGTTTTAATTTCAAACCCTGGAAGAAAGAAAGCGTGCTTGCCGATGGCGCATCCATCAAAAATTATCTGGCTGAAGTGGTAGAAGAGTTTAAACTTCAGCCAAAAACCCATTTCCAGCATCGGGTTCTGAGTGCTAATTATGATTCTGCCACCTGCAAATGGTCAGTAGAGATTGTGGACGCACAGGGTAAGACGCAGATCTGGATCGCCAACTTTATACTGGGTTGTACCGGTTATTATAATTATGATCAGGGTTTTCAGCCGGAGTTTCCAAATCAAACTGCATTCAAAGGTGAGTTTATTCATCCGCAACATTGGCCGGAAAATTTAAACTATAAAGGCAAAAAGGTGGTCATTATTGGTAGTGGTGCGACCGCGATTACCTTGGTTCCTGCGATGGTCAAAGGTGGAGCAGGTCATGTGACCATGTTGCAGCGTTCACCGACTTATATTGCCTCTGTGCCTTCGGTCGATTTTATTTATTCAAAAATGCGTAAATATCTGCCTGAGGAGGTCGCCTACAAGCTGACACGTGCGCGTAATATCGGCATGCAGCGCGGGATTTATGCTTTGGCACAGAAACAGCCAAAATTATTAAAATCACTTTTGCTTAAATCGGTGCAATTCCAGCTGAAAGGTAAAGTGGACATGAAGCACTTTACCCCGAATTATGAACCTTGGGATCAGCGTCTCTGTGTGGTGCCGGATGGGGATCTGTTTGAAATTTTACGTGAAGGGCAGGCATCGGTTGCAACGGATCAGATAGAAACCTTGACCGAAACTGGAATTCAGCTGAAATCAGGTCAACATCTGGATGCTGATATTATTGTTTCTGCAACGGGTCTGAATATTCAAATCCTCGGCGGGATTCAGGCGACGATGGATGGTCAGCCTATCGATACCTCACAGCATATGCTGTATAGAGGCATCATGGTCAGTGATATACCAAATATGGCGCTGATTATTGGCTATATTAATGCCTCCTGGACACTTAAAGTCGATATTGCAGCTGAGTATATTTGCCGTTTGTTGAACTATATGGATCAGCAAGGTTATGCGCAGGTGATTCCTCAGGGAGATCAGAGCGAATTGCTTCAGGATACCGTCATGGGTAGTCTCAGTTCGGGTTATATTGCCCGTGCTGCGGATGTGATGCCAAAGCAGGGTAAACATGCTCCGTGGAAAGTCAGCAATAATTATCTCGCAGACCGCAAGGAACTCAAACAGGCTTCCTTTGAAGATGGGGTGCTGAAATTTAGAAAAAACAGCAATGCTTTAAAGCATAAACCGCGTCTGGTTTCTTAAAGTTATATTTTTGCATACAGAAAAAGGAGTCCTAAGAGACTCCTTTTTTATGAATCCATTTTAAAGTGAACGGGCGATGAGTTCTTTCATGATTTCATTGGTACCCGCATAAATCCGATTGGCACGGTTGTCGATATAGGCACGGGCAATCGGATATTCCAGCATATAACCATAGCCGCCATGCAATTGCAGACATTCATCTACGACTTTGCTGTACATTTCTGAAATCTTGTATTTGGCCGCAGCAGCGGCATCTACGCCCAGTTCGTGATTGAGTTGCAGCTGCATACAGCGATCCAGATAAGTGCGGCACACATCGATCTCGGTACGTAGTTCTGCCAGTTTAAAACGGGTATTTTGAAAATGGCTGATGCTCTTGCCAAATGCCTGACGTTCCTTGGTATATTTCACTGTATGGGCAAAAGCGGCTTCAGCGCCTGCCTGACAGATAATCGCCACAATCAGGCGTTCCCAAGCCAGTTCTTTCATCAGCATCATAAAGCCCATGCCTTCCAGACCGAGCAGGTTTTCTGTGGGTACCCGAACATTGTCAAAGAAGAGTTCGCAGGTATCCTGACCTTTCATGCCAATTTTATTCAGCGGCTTGCCTTTACTAAATCCGGCACGCTCTGCTTCGACCATAATCAATGAAAGATTGGCTGAACCTTTGTCATTATTGCCGGTTTTACAGACCACAATCGCCATGTCACAGAGATAGCCATTGGTAATAAAGATTTTGGAACCACTAATCACATAGTCATCGCCATCGAGTACTGCCGAGGTACGCACTGCTTGCAGGTCAGAGCCAGTTCCCGGTTCGGTCATGGCAATCGCGGTGACGACCTCTCCAGACGCCATTTTCGGTAACCATTGTTGTTTTTGAGCTTCATTACCAAAATTCAGCAGATAATTGGCAACAATATCTGAATGCAATGAAAATCCAGTCGCTGAATCTCCGGCATAGGCCTGTTCCTCAATCAAAATCATGCTATACAGCCGGTCTACGCCAGAGCCGCCATATTCTTCGGGCATGGTAGCGCAGAGCAATCCAAGCTCACCGGCTTTATTCCACAGCTCTCGATCTACATGCTGTTGACTTTCATAACGCTCGGTATATGGAATGACTTCTTTCTCATAAAATTTACTTACCGTCTCGCGAAAAGCCTCATGTCCGGTAGTAAAGAGTTGGCGCGGCAGCATCGGGGCAAGTGGACGAATGGCTGCAGATTGCATCTTGTTATTCCTTATTTTGATCTGTTTGGTTTAAAGTTAGGCCAAGCCAGGATCGGCAGCAATGAGCGAAATGTTCAAATGAGCTAAATCTGCTGATGCTTTTGGTCATTTCTCTGAAATCCCTCGAAATTCAGCAGGCGCTTCAGGTAAACTGTCCGGGTTTATAACGAGTTGGGGAAATTCGATGACTGATGACATCAGCTTAGAAGAGCGCAAAGTGATTTATCGTGCGCGTCGTGGTCTAAAAGAACTGGATGTATATTTTGATCCCTACGTAAAAAACCATTACCTGAATGCTGAGCCTTTCGAAAAACAGATGTTTGCAGAACTGGTTGAGCAGGAAGACCCGGATTTGCTGGACTGGTTTATGGAAGTGTCTGAGCCGCCGCGTCCTGAACTAAAAGATTTTATCAAGAAGCTTAAATTTTACGTTCATGGATAATCGTTGCTTCAAGCTGAAACGCAGTCTGTGTGCATTGGCGTTTCAGCTTTTTATTTTTGCACTGCTGATGTATCTGTTGTATCAGTTATTACCGATTGCACTTTGGGCAGTGTGCGCTGTCATAGGCTTGGTGATTTATCAGCTGTTTTACCGCAAGACACCACAGATTGAACAGTTTGAATATCTGGATGGACGTGAATGGTCATTGACCGCTAAAGCACGATCAACCCGTCGGGTATGTATTAGTCACGTGATTGATCATCAGGCGTATATTGTGGTGTATTTCCAGCATGCCAAGGCGCGACCTCTGCTGATCTGGTGTGATCAATTGCCCTTCAAACAATGGAAGTCCTTAAAATTATTGACTAAATTAATTTAGTTGTAAGACAAATACATTTTAATGATTTGATTAAAATGCACATAAAACAAATATTTAGATCAACTTCCTATTTTTATTGTCAGACAAAAATTACGGTTAATCTATGACTTAGAGAAATTGTCTGACAATTTATTCCCTATGTTTTATTTTTAGCCTGTACATTTAACTCACCAACAGCAACTACGGGATACCTTACTGGAATTTCCAGTGTGGATGTTTCTGATCGTAGCGATTGTTTTGGCTCTGGTAATCGGACGACTCGGGACGGTACTGAAGGATAAATTTTCATCTTAATCAAGCAGGGTTTTATCATTTTTCTGCTTGTACAGTTAATAAGTAGCATGTGCTGAACCGTCGCAATGCTACTTTTTTTTGCCCAAAATTTGGGATTCTCCTAAATACAGTCAATTGCAGCGCGGCCATTTAATGGCAAAGTGTCTCGTCTAAATTAGAGTAAATACTCTTTTATTCACAAAATGCTTCTGATATCTTTAGCAGAAAGATGGACATAATCACAATTATAGAGGACAGGAAAATGTCAGGCGTCCGTAAAATATGCCAAGGTATGGCGACCATTGCAATAACAACAACAGTTTTGACAGGGTGTTCTCAGGTCATTAAAACCGGTGCCAATGTTGCACTGGGTTTCACCGAAAACCATATTGTCCCGCCGATTTTAGCGATGGATGATGCTGAAATGGTGTGTAATTCAGGGAATTCTTTAACGCCGGCCATTATGGCGACCAAAGAAATGGGGGCGGATCCAACGCGGGTGGCCGTGCTGATGTATTCGGCTGCCGGTATTTGTGCCGAGCAAAAAGCGCTGGAAGCCGAGTTACGCTATTTACGTGCTTCAAAAACCAATCAGGTGGCAGAAGCCCAAGATGCCCGAATCGAGCAGAAGCGCTGGGCAGCACTGGCGGCACAGCGTCAATATACTGGTTATCAGCTGTTCCAGAGCCGTTATGAAAAGAAATATCAAAAAGCCCTGGGTGAAGAATGCCCACGCATGAACAGTGATATCGAGCAAACGGTTTATCTGTTGGGTATGCTCAGTGGCTTGCAGGCCATGACCAATGATATTAACTCGGGTGGTGCAGTGCATGTACCGAAAGATATTGCTGCCGTGGTCGAGCGTGGCATGGTGTGTCTGGATAACGCGAAATTCTGGGGTGCGCCGAATGCCACCCGTGCGGTGATCTGGACTTTGTTGCCAGGCGCAGGGGAAGGCAAGCCTGACCCTTACCAAACATTAAAACAATCTACACAAATTGGCGAGCAAAAAGGTGTACGTTTATCTCATGCCTTGTATGCCGTAGCGGCTCAGGCCAGTGGGGATGATGCCAAAGTCCGGGATGCCTTAAAAACCTTTGCTCAGGCACGTACCGAGGAAAAACCGGTGAATCCGCAATTCAAGCTGATCGACAGCATGGCTGCAATTATGGTCAGTGGCATATCGGATCGTTACTGGACAGAAAATACCGGTATACGCAGTGGCGATGATGGCATGCAACGTTTCTGGGATGAATCCGACAGTTCTTCCGAGCTCGATGATCTGTTCAGTGCGGATCTGTAATGCAGATACTATACATGAATCTTCAGGGATGAAGTCAAATTAGATGGTCAGGGAGGACAATAGGCCGATGCTAGATCAACATTTTCGACGAAAAATTATTTTTCTAGCGGCTTTTGTCTCTCTCTCTGCATGTCTGCAAATTTTTCAGGATTATTTCATCTATTGGCAAGAGAGCCTGCTGGGTGAATTCTGGCGACTCTGGACAGCGCACTGGGTGCATGTGGGCTGGCTTCATTATTTCCTGAACATTCTTGCCTTTCTCTGTTTGCCTTTCATTTTTCCACGCGCCACCGTCTGGCATTTCTGTGCCATTTTACTGATCTTGCCACCGTTGATCAGTTTAAGTTTTTATTTTTTCTTACCCAATATTGAAGCCTATGCCGGCTTGTCAGGCGTACTGCATGGCGCCTACGTAGCAGTGGCCTGTGTGCATTTGCTGTATAAGCGGGAACGCGGTTTTGCGGCGCTGGTGTTGTTTTTGATCTTTGCCAAACTGGTCTGGGAAAACACCATTGGCAATGTCGGGACGACGCAGCTGATCGGTAGTCCGGTTTTGGTTGAGGCACATTTACTTGGTGTGATTTGGGGCGTTATTCTGGCGCTGATCTATATCGTGAGCAATTATTTTCGGGATAATTAAAGTGCAGAGATAAATCATTTTCTTGGCAGAAAATACAAAAAGAAAATATAAATTGTCATTTTTATTGTGCCAATTTTCATGCAAAGTCAAAACATAGAATAAAGATCCTGACCTTTGAAAAGGAATTTTCGGGGCAGAAGGGAAGATCGGCGTCCTAGACCAAGCATCAGGCCGCTAAAATAAAAATAGGAATACACATGCAAAATGATGATCAAAACAGATCAGGATTAGGTCTGTTGCGTTATATATGGACAGAGTGGATCTCGACCTTCGTCGTGCTGGTTTTACTTTTGCTCACTTTGATTATTGGCACCGGGGAAATGATTCACGGCCAGTTGCTGCGTATGGGCGAGCGTATTTACGGCGATCCGGCAACCGCAATGCAATATTCATTTCTAAGGGCTGAACCGACGCGTCCACAATGTGAACGCAATATCAATGTTGATCAGCGTGTTCAGCAGCAGATGAAAGCCGATGCAGCCGATGAATATGCTGATTTCTTCGGGGTGCGTTCGGAAGCGGATGTCCGTGCTGCGGTGTTACAGGCACAGCAGGTCTGTGAAGAATCCTACCTGTTCTATGATAAAGCCATTCAACATGTGGAAGCTCATCCAAGTATTCGGGCTTATCGGACGTTTGAAACCTCTTTCTTTGGTATCTTCAAGTTTGGTACAGAAAACCGGGCTTTGCTCTTGGTTATCATGGTGGTCTTTGCTGCGATCAGTGCCACCCTAAAAACTCATCATATTGGTTTACGTAGCGCGAGCACACGTATCGACTTTAAAGTTTATTCGGTCGCCATGCTGGTTGCTAATGCTTTCCTGGCATTTTCATCCTATAGCCAATATCAGTCCGTATTGAACTCGGGCGTGCCGATGGGAGAGATGAAATACATCTACTGGTTGTGGATGATTCTGTTCAGCACCCTCACATTGATCAGCTTGTATCAGGTGATCAAACAACCAAAACCAACGCGTGAGGGCGGCAGTTTTGGTCTGGCCTTTCTGAGTGTACCGCTATATGCCTATATGGCCATTACGACCGGAATAAATTTCACTTTCTTTATGGACTATCCAATGGGACAGGGGATTTACCTCGGTCAATTGGTAGAGTTTTCTAGTATCTTCCTGAATCTGGCCTTGTTTATCTGGGCCGGTATGTTGCTGAAACAGACCCGTGTCGTGGACATGTTCCTGAACATTCTGCGTCCCTGGAATTTGGCACCTGAAACCCTGACCTGGCTAATCTTGCTGGCAGCTGCATTACCGACTGCCTATACCGGAGCATCAGGGATTTTTGTAATTGCCGCAGGTGCGATTATTTATAAGGAAGTCTGGAATGCGGGTGGACGCCGTCAGTTTGCACTGGCAGCCACCGCAATGTCCGGCTCAATGGGCGTAGTCTTACGTCCTTGCTTGCTGATTGTCGTCGTGGCATCACTCAATAAAGAAGTGACCACCGACTTGCTCTATCACTACGGGATTTATGTCTTCCTGCTCAGCTCGACTTTATTCCTGGTAATTTCCCTGTTCTTTGCAGAAAACAAATTCCGCATTGCTGCGCCTACTGTGGCTGCTCCTCAATCCGGTCGTGCCTTCATGGCGATTATTCCATATATCGTGATTTTCATTCTGATCTGGTTATTCTATAAATATGCCTTGTCGACTGACCTGAATGAATTTACCGCACCGGTGATGATGCCAGTCATTCTGCTGATGATTGTCCTGTTCGATAAGTTACGCCATGAACCTGCGCCGTTGCCGGCAGTGGGGCATTGGGATGAAACCTTGACCGCAACTTTAAACTCAAGATCGACACCTGAACTGGCGACAGCCGGTGCCGCGGCCAATGCAGAATATCGTGAAGCTGAACATAGCGAACAACCAGGCAAAGAGCTGGTTGTTGATCATGCTGTGCAGCGTTCAAAAGCGACTGAAATTTTGCGTCATGTCGGTTTCTGGAAGTCCATGCATATTTCGACCAGTGAGACCGTGGGACATATTGGTGCTCTGGTCATCCTGATGGCACTTTCGGTGAGTGTCGGTGGCTTGCTAGAACGTATGGAAATTATGGAAGCCTTCCCGACCGATATCAGTAGTACCATTCTGGTGATTTCACTGATTGTCGGCTTAATGATTTTTGTCGGGATGATCATGGATCCATTCGGTGCGGTGATTCTGATCTCGGCGACCGTGGCTCCAGTGGCCTATCAATACGGCATTCATCCAGTACATTTCTGGATGATTACCCTGATTGGTTTTGAGCTGGGTTATGTGACGCCACCGGTTGCGCTGAATCATCTGCTGGCCAGACAGTCGATTGGCGATGCCGAAGTGGCCGAGGCGGATGCAGAAGTACGACACTTGTCTTTCTACTACCGTTATGAACGCTGGATTTTGCCGGTGATAGTATTGCTGCCTGCGATGCTGATCATTGCCTATGTGCCTTATATCTTTAAGCTGTTCGGCTGGTATCAATAAGAGAAATACAATAAAAAAGCACCTACGGGTGCTTTTTTATTGTATTTAATTTGAATTCTTTGATCAGATCTTCGATGAATTCAAGCGCTTTTGCAGGATCGGACTACACAGTAGAATCGCACAGAAAATCAGCCCCAGCCCAATCAGGCTATAAAGGTCTGGAACTTCCTGCCAGAACAGAAAGCCCCACATGCCGGCAAAGAAAATCGCCACATAGTTGACCGGTCCAATCTGTCCTGCCGGAGCCAGCTTGTAGGCATTTGACATAAATAGTTGGCTGAAATTGGCCAGGATGCCGGCAGTAATCAGATAGCTGAGTTCTGTCAGAGTATAAGGCCGCCATAGCCAGAACATCGGAATCACTGAAATCAGGGTGCCAATAAAGCAGAAATAAAATACAATTTTTTCCGGAGACTCGGTTTTAGTCAGTGCCCGAACCGTGACAAATGCCATCGCCGCTAGAAAACTCGCACTCAAACCAATGACCGACATCAGGTTAATTAAACCCGAATCCGGTTTGGCAACACAGAGTACCCCGATGAAACCAATTGCAGCGGCGACTAACATGCTTGCTGTTATTTTTTCCTTGAGAAATAGCCAGGCAATCAAAGGAATAAAAATCGGAGAAGAGTAGGTGAAGACCATGGCATTGGAGAGTTTTAAATGGGCAATGGCATAGAAAAAGCCGTACATGGCAGTCAGTCCGACCACTGCGCGCCAGGTGTGCATCCATAGTTTTTCAGTTTTGAAAAAACCAATGCCTTTATTGAAAATGAAGGGCAGGAAAATAAACAGCCCGACAAAATTGCGAAAGAAGACCACGGTGGCGTTATCAACCGTTGCTGAGGCATAACGGATACACACGCCCATGACTGAAAAGAGAAAAGCAGAGCAGGTCAGTAACAGAATGGCTTTAAGCAGATGCGGAGCGGCTGGGGCAGACATGGAAACAACTGAGCTAGAAGATCTGACGATATTCTAGCTGAAATGCTGCCGAGATTTACTGGCTTTGAGCAAGTTGTGCTTCAAGTAACTTGATCTGTTCCTCTTTCAGTTGGATCAACTGGTCGGCATCGCTATGCTGCGCATCCAGTGTGGCTTTTTGTTCATTGAGCTGAACTTGGATGTCATCTAATTTAGCCACTTCTTCTTTGGCCAAACTGGCATTCTCCGGCACCGGTGCATCTAACAGCTGATCTGATACCAGTGCTTTAGTTTCGATCGCCTCAGCTGCTTTCGCTGCAGCCGTATCTTCTTCAGTTTTCGCCGCAGGTTTTGCTGCCGGAACAGCCACGATATCTTCCTGATGCATGCGTTCCGCTTCACCGGAAGAGGCATTCAACCACTGATATAGCAATACCAATGCAACGACAGTAACTAAAGCCCCCATAATCCCCATTAAAAGTTTGGGGTTATTTCTTTGTTCTACTGACATAGCTTGAACCTTGATTTTTATTTTACTGAACGAGGTTTAAACTGAATCACGCCAACTTCATCTGGAACAGCTGGTGTTTCTGGTTGATCAACATGTGTGGGACGATTTTCTTCATAACCACATTCAATACATTCGATCCATTCATCTTCACCAGAGGTCAGCATGACGACGCGATCTAACGCCTGACATTTTGGACATTTTGCGCCTGCAATGAAACGACGTTTAATGGTCATCATACTCACCTTGTGATCAACTTAAAAAGCTAGTTTAAGCGTTTTTAGAGGGGTTCGTCCAACCTTGATGACGCAGCAACGCATCTATTTTTGGCTCGCGTCCGCGGAAATTGATAAATGCGTCAAGTGCTGTGTCTTTTCCGCCAACTGCGAGGATATTTTCCCGAAACTGCTTTCCGGTAGTGGTATTAAAAATACCTTCATCTTCAAAGCGGTCGAAGGCATCACTGGCCAAAACTTCGGCCCATTTATAGGAATAATATCCTGCTGCATAACCACCGGCAAAAATGTGACTGAAGCTGTGCTGGAAACGGTTATAGTCAGTGGTCGGTAGGACCGCATACTTTTCACGGATCTCATTCAGAGTAGCCTGAACCTGTGTTGCATTTAAAGCCGGATTGGCTCGGTGAATCCTCAGGTCAAACAGGGCAAATTCAAGCTGACGCAGGGTTTGCATGCCAGACTGGAAGAAACGTGCATCGAGCAAGGCCTTGAGCAGTTCAGCCGGCAAAGATTCTTGAGTTTCGATGTGCTCGCTGAGCAGATCCAGACTTTCCTGATCCCATGCCCAGAATTCCATAAACTGGCTTGGCAGCTCAACGGCATCCCAAGCCACGCCATGGGTACCTGCTACCGCAATATTGTCCACTTCTGTCAGCATATGATGCAGGCCATGGCCAAATTCATGGAACAGTGTAATCACTTCATCATGGGTCAGGAGTGCAGGGCGATTGCCTACAGGTGGGGTAAAGTTACCGACCATATAGCAAATCGGTTTTTGCAGGCCATCACTGGTCTGCATACGGGAACGGAAACCACTCATCCAGGCACCGCCACGTTTGCCTTGGCGTGCATACAGGTCAAAATAGAAGCCGCCAATCACCTGACCTTGATCTTCCAGTTCAAAATAACGTGCATCCGGATGCCATACAGGCGCTTCGCGTTCAATGACTTGAATGCCATACAGGCGATTGACAATATTGAACAGGCCTTGCAGAATTTTCGGTGCAGGGAAGTAAGGTTTAAGCGCTTCCTGTGACAAATTAAATTGCTGCATTTTTAGCTTTTCAGAATAATAGCCGCTGTCCCACGGTTGCAGATCACGGATGCCATCTTCAGCGGCAATCGCTTTCAGTTCAGCGATTTCTTGCTCTGCCGGTGCGCGGGCATGCTCTGCCAGAGCACGCAAGAACTCGTCTACAACCTCTACACTCGGTGCCATTTTGCTGGCTAAGGACAATTCCGCATAATTATTAAAGCCAAGCAGTTTTGCCATTTCCAGACGCAGACTCAGGATTTCTTCGATCAATGCAGTATTGTCAAACTCGCTCTGTTCAGCCTGATCTGACGCACGCGTGGTATAGGCTTTATACAGTTCTTCACGCAGAGGACGATTTTCTGAGTGGGTCATGATCGCCAGATAAGACGGGAAATCCAGCGTAGCCACCGGTTGATCCAGCTCGCGTTGCTGACCATATTGTTTTAACAGCTCAATATTACTCGAAGATAGACCCGCTAACTCATCTTCATTCAGCGGTCTGAAATAGGCTTGAGTCGCATCTAGCACATGGTTGGAGAAGTCGGAAGATAATTGGGATAGACGTGCAGAAATTTCCGCATAACGTTTTTTCGCCTCACCCTTTAATGCTACCCCAGATAATTTAAAGTCACGTAAGGCCAGTTTAATTGCGCTTTGCTGTGCTGCCGGGAGTTCATTATAAATCGACGCATCGTAAATATGCTGATAGGTTTGATACAGCGCCGTATGTTGACCCAGTTGCGTATAGTATTCGCTAAGACCCGGTAAGAGTGCTTGATAGACATCACGGGTTTCGGCATTGTTCATGACGGCATTTAAATGCGACAGGATGCCCCAAGACTCACTCATATTATTTTCAAGCGTGTCGACATGTTCCAGTGTAGTTAGCTGCTCCTGTACTGAAGTAGGTGTTTCGGTGAGTTCATTCAGGAACTTTTGCCCTTCAGCGATACAGCTTTCAATTTTTTGTTTTAGCTCAGCCAGCGTAATCTGATCAAATTGTGGAACAGGCAAAGTTGCCTTTTCTAAAGTCATGTCGGTCTGCCGATTTATTTCCTATGATAAATCTAGATGTAGGGGTTATGAGCTAGGAAATCAAGCTATCTACAGTTTTTTCTCGATCTTTTGATTTAAGGTTATTAATGATTTATTGATATTTTTTAATTGTTCTAATAATCCTCCATTGGATGCTGGAAGTGATTCTAATTCATTTATATCAATTGTAGAGATGTCAGTGATTTTTGTTTTCCAAAGATTCAAAGGGTGTTTATACAAATATGTAATAGTGAATGTTATAGGGGAATTATCTAATGAATCTTTTAAGCCCCCATATTTCCCCCAATCGTATATATAGCTCTGATTGGGTGGGAATACTTTGACTCCATTTTTAAAAATTCCAGTTTCAAAATATTGTTTTTCAGAATTTAATTTTTCAATTCCAAATGCTGCACGAGGGATTAGTCGATCACTAGATATTTTCACATTATGAGCGATGGATTTTCCAATATTTTTAACATGAAGTTGGATTACGGATTCTTTCCCATAATGAGGCGTAGCAAAAATAATAATTTGTGGTTGCTGATCGGATTTAAATACTGCGTAGGTTACGAGCAGAGCCATAAGAGAAATGATTAATGTTAGAATATTAATAACTTCCAATTTATAATTCCTTTTTATTTCTAATTAGTATCTTGATTATAAATAAAAAAGAGCGCCGTAGCACTCTCTTTTTGATCATCAAAAATTATTCAGTCTTGGCTTTTGCATTCGACTTTTTCTTTTTGACCTTGGCCTTTTTCTTTACTTTATCTTTAACCTTTGCTTCAGACTTTCCTGCAGATGGTTTAGCAGACTTTTTACCGTAAGAGCTGGGTTTTCCTTTTCCTTTTTTGCGTCGTATGGGCTGTTCTCCATCGGCGCTCAGGTTGGATTTAGATTCACGTTCATTGTTGCCAAACACTTCTTCTGTAGCTGCTGGACGTGATACTGGTTTTTTCTCGCTCACGCGCGGTGCACGGGCACGAACTGCACGGCCGGCATGACTGAGTTGTTGCACCAGTTCAAAGTCGATCTTGCGTTCTTCCAGATTGACACCGGCAACCTTGATTTTGACTTCATCGCCCAGACCAAAGACCTGACCACGGTTCTGGCCGATCAGATTCTGGCTGCTTTGATCAAAGACAAAGAAGTCATCCCCTAGCTGGCTGACATGCACCATACCATCGACATACAGGTCTTTTAGCGTGACAAACAGGCCAAATTCTGCCGTTGCACTAATAATGCCGACAAATTCTTCACCCAGATGCTGCTGCATATAATGGCATTTCAACCAGGTCGTTACCGAGCGTGATGCTTCATCTGCACGACGTTCTGTGGCAGAGAAATGGTCACCAGCTTCATCTAAAGCACCACCTGAAAGTGGAGATGGCTTGTTATTTAAATGTGCTTTGATTGCACGATGCAATAACAGATCCGGATAACGGCGAATTGGTGAAGTGAAATGTGTATAGGCTTCATAAGCCAGACCATAATGGCCTGCATTACTCGCACCATAGTAAGCCTGCATCATGGAGCGTAATAACACCGCATGAATACTTGGTGCATCAATCCGTTCTTTGGTCGCTTCAATCACCGCCTGATAATCTTTCTGAGTCGGCTGTTCCGGGAAATTCAAACCCAGCAGCTTGACGAAGTCACGGACTTTCTGGATACGTGAGAACTCAGGTGGCTCATGCACGCGGTACAACATTGGCATTTCATTTTTCAATGCATATTCTGCGGCTGCCACGTTGGCTAGCAACATACATTCTTCAATCAACTTATGTGCATCATTACGGCTACGCGGCAAAATTTCTTTAATTCCGCCTAGTTCGTCGAAGGTCATGTAAGTTTCAACGGTTTCAAATTCCATGGCATGACGTTCAGCACGTAAACCTTTAAGAACTTGATAGAGTTGGAACAGGGTGTTGATCGACTTGCGAACTTCGCGATCTTCGGTAATCGCCTGGCTGTCGCCTTCCAGATACTGTGCGACCTGATCATAGGTCAAACGTGCCTTGGAATGCATGACAGACGGATAGAACTCAAAACCGGTGACTCGGCCAGCACGTGACAGTTTTAAATCACACACCATACATAGGCGGTCAACGTTCGGATTTAACGAACACAGGCCATTCGACAATGCTTCAGGTAACATCGGTAAAACAAAGTGCGGGAAGTAGACTGACGTCCCGCGTTCCTGCGCTTCATCATCCAGTGGTTTGCCTGGACGTACATAATGACTAACATCAGCAATGGCCACGACCACGCGATAACCACCGCCGGGACGTTTTTCGGCATAAACGGCATCATCAAAGTCACGCGCATCTTCACCGTCAATAGTAACCAATGCTAAATCACGCAGATCAATACGGCCTTCACGGTCTTTGGCCGTTGGCTCTTTAAAGCTTTCGGCCTCTTTAACCACTTCTTCCGGGAATTCATAAGGCAAACCATATTCTAAAATGGTTTGTGGAATGATGATTTCAGTATCGGCCTTGTCCGCCATGGACTGCACAATATGTCCGGTCGCGAATTCTTCACGGGTCGGATAAGTATCAATCGCCACACGAATCGAGTCACCCAGATTGACCTGGGCATGTTCAATCAATTCTTTTTCAAGGGTGATTGGCTGATGTGCATTTGGGTTGGCTGGCTGGATAAAGTATTCACCATCATACTCTGACACTTTACCAATGATCTGTTTGACACGATGCTGCACAACTTCCGTAATATAGCCCCAGGCCTTACCTTTACGGTCTACCGAAGTCTGACGCACTTTAACGCGGTCACCATTAAAGACCAAGCGCAGTTCACGCTCAGCCAATAAGAGGTCGTCCTGGCCGGAAATGTTGGCAGTTCCCATCCCTCGGGAATTGATATAAACCGTCGCTTCGGATTCAGGTTGCTCGACGGCAATCTGAAACTTGTAGCCATCTTTCATCAGTTGCCCGTCACGCACCATCGCAATTAAACGGTGGCTCAGAGCATCAATACTTTTTTGATCTGCAATTTCAAAATGTTCGACCAGGTCTGCATGGGACTGGGCATTGTTCTTTTCGATGGTTTCTAAAATGAGCGTGCGGCTAGGGATAGGGTTGTCATAACGTTCGGCTTCAGCTTTTGCTTCAGGATCGACCCAGTTTTTCATCATGTCTTTAAATTTATCTTAGGAGATAGGTTTAGCATAAAACATGTGTGCGCAGACTGCACGTAAATGATTGCAATAATCCATTTAAGTTTTCAATTTTCTGTTAATTTTCGATAACTGGAAATTTATGCAGTTTTTTTGCCATCAAAATGCACGAAAAATCGAGGAATTGCTTAAAAAGTATTTAAACGAGCAAAAATATGCACTTTTTTTTGATGCTGCGCTTGCAGTGCCATGCCGAAATTTGTATTATGGCCGCACGTTACGGTGAGATGGGTGAGTGGCTGAAACCACGTCCCTGCTAAGGACGCATACGGGTAACTGTATCGAGGGTTCGAATCCCTCTCTCACCGCCACGCTTACTTACATCGCGCGCTCATAGCTCAGCTGGATAGAGCACTTGGCTACGAACTAAGGGGTCGGGAGTTCGAATCTCTCTGAGCGCACCAAGTAGGTTAAGCAGAAAAAACGTATCGCCAACCGAGGCACACAAGTTACGCGCTCATAGCTCAGCTGGATAGAGCACTTGGCTACGAACTAAGGGGTCGGGAGTTCGAATCTCTCTGAGCGCACCAACTTGAACAATTAACCGCACATGTTGCGGTTTTTTTGTGCCTAAAATTTACAGAAATACCAGACATCACGTGCTAAAAATAAGTCTCAGGCGAGTGAATAAAAATAAAGGCAGTCGTGATGAGAAAAATCATTGTCCAGGAATTTTTGACCCTCGATGGTGTGATGCAAGGGCCCGGCGGTCCAAAAGAAGATATATCTGGTGGTTTTCAATATGGTGGCTGGGTGGCGCCGTATTTTAACGCAGAACCAGATCCGGCATTTGATGTCATCATGCAAAAATGGATGCAGCCCTCCGATATTCTTTTAGGGAAACATACTTTTCAGATTTTTGAATCTTACTGGCCCACACATACTGAAGACTGGCCGGGAATCAATGACGTCAATAAATATGTTCTTTCTACCAGTCTGGAGCATTCCGACTGGCAAAATACCCTTTTTCTGAAAAGCATTGATGAGATAATCAAGCTTAAAGCATCAGGAGAGGGAGATATTCGAGTTTATGGCAGTGCTGCAGTGGTACAGGCGCTTTTCAAATATGAACTTGTGGATGAACTCCGTCTGCTGACTTTTCCAATTATACTGGGTGTTGGCAAACGCCTGTTTAGTTATGAAGCAATACCCGCCGCTTTTCAATTGATAGATCATCTGGCCAGCTCAAATGGTATTGTGTTTACGCATTATCAAAGGGCAGGAGAAGTAAAGACTGGAACAATAGGCGAGTGATAAAGTGTACAAGGATGATGGTCGTTTTATATTTGAATTCTATTCTGGCTGAATACCTGGTTAAGAATACTTAAGGCTGACCCATTGCGTAGTGATGGAATTTTTGGAAAATACAAGCCTCTTGATTGAATTAATTAAGTGTTTTTAGCTCTAAATCCGCAGAAATTTTCAGCAGAAAACTATAAATTTTGATACATCGTTTAATTACTGTACATTCAGTTGTGATTTTATTAAAAAACACTTAACAAGACTGAAAAAGCTCGTATAATGCACCCCATCAAGACGTCGCGCTCATAGCTCAGCTGGATAGAGCACTTGGCTACGAACTAAGGGGTCGGGAGTTCGAATCTCTCTGAGCGCACCAATCTTGATAAGAATTCTGAAAAAACCGCACGTTGATGCGGTTTTTTTACGTCTGTGATTTTTAACTATTTTTCATATAAAAAACCAATAACTCTCTGCTTCCTACTCATCTTAATTTCTGCTGCACTTTCAGTGCATAAACGGTATTACCACCCACTGCTGGTAAAATATCATGATAGGGCATGCTACGCATGGCTCTTAATAAGAACGGCGCCTGATCGTGAATTTTCATACTGCTGGTGATTTGAAATAAGGTACCTTGTGACTGCGGCAATAAGCGCATACCACCTTTCACAAACTTCAAGTCACCGCCATTGGCATTGAACTGGTTTTGCAGGGAATCAGGTTGGTAAAAATGCATCTTAAAATTAAACGGGATCTGAATCACGCCCAAACCCACCGACACCTTATAGTTGGCATCTATATTCTGAGTATTGACCGGATTCAGTTCGACTTTCTTGATCTGCCGAGGAAAAAGCTGCTGCGTCGCTTCAGCCGCTAACCACGGTCGCAATTTTTCGACCGGATGCGCAAAATATTGATAGGTGCTGCTAAATCTTAAATTTTCTGAGGCTTTTCCTTCTTTGACCTGATAGCTCGGTAAAATGAAACTGACCGGTTGCCCTGATTTTTGGCTGATCTGGGCAATTTTTTGTAGCTGTTGAGGGTTGAATCTCATCTGCGGAATTGGAGTTGCTAGTGCCGCTGTATGATCGGTTTCAAAGCGCTGTTGTAGTGCTTCCAGTAGAAATGCATTGGTACTCGGCGGAATGCCGAGTTTGGCTTCAGGCAGCGCATTCAGGATTTTACTGAATAAAAAGCCTTTGGGCTGATTCAGGTCGCCCCATTGGGTGACAGTCACCAGCGTTTTATGCGGACCCAGTGCAAACCATTCCAGTTTTCCCGCACCATAGGGAATCGGCGCATCAATAATTAAGGTGCTGATGCTGTTTTCGCCCAGATGATGCTGCATCACTACAGTTTCTTTAAAGTTTAACACCGGAATCGGGGTCGGGATATGAACCTGATATTTAATCTGCTGAATCGAACCCTGCTGCTCTAGCACTTTGGCTGACTTTAAAGTTGGAAACAGACCCACATAATTTGGATAATGGCGCAGCAATTTTTCAACTTGAGCTTCAGCCACAGGCAATACCACAGCTGCACTATAAAACTGTGTCTTGCTGGCTGCATTATTGTTTAAGGTGGGGAGCTGGGTTTTACTGGTTGGATGCGCATAAATCAGAATCCGCTCGCCGGTTAATTCTGCCAGTTGCTGGGCATTGCCCTGATAAGCACTCAGACTGCTCGGCAATTCGGCATTCCAAGGAATAATCTTGGCCAGTGCTGGGACAGAAACTGCCAAACAAACACCGATGAGCATGCATTGCTTTAATCCTTTCATTCAACATCCTGCAACATCCTGTTGCGTATTTTTTGTTTTAATTGCTGTTTATTTAAAACCAAATGCACGTATTTCCAAAGCAAAGTTATGTAATTGATGCGACAGGCCATAAGCGCTATGGATATTTTGGTATAGTATTGGGCAAGATTTTATTTTTGATGTGATGCTATGACTGAGTCAGCACCGACTTTATCGACCCGTTATTTTCTGACTTTAGAAGAATCTCAGGATGGTTTTGCCCTGGCGACGTTTGGTAAAAAGCAGATTTCACGTTTTCTGACGCCTCTGGTCAGTATCGGGATCATCATCTGGGGTTTCTCGATGGGTTTTGATGGCGTCGGACGTTATTACGTGGCTTTGGGCGCATTTTTTCTGCTCCTGCAAGGTATTATGCGTTACTGGTTCCTGCCGATGATGTTTAAACGTCAGTTTGTTAAATATCAGTTTGGTAAAAGCGAACAGGGTATTGATTTGTATCAGGACTATGCGGAAATTTTTAATAATGATCGTAGTAAGTTGGTGCCATATAGCGAAGTGCAGAATTTTGCTGTCGGTAAACTCACTTATATGCTGGAATTAAAAAACCGTACCGTGGTTATTGTGCCGAAGCGTGCATTTAAGGACGGCACTGAACAGAGTATGTTCGAGCATACATTTAAAAAATAATTCAGATATCTATAAAAGGAAAAGGGAAGTTTTGATCATGAGCACACGTCCATCCAAAATCGTTTGCGTGGGTCGCAGTTATGCCGATCATGCCAAAGAACTCGGCAATGCGATCCCTGATCGTCCGGTATTGTTTATCAAGCCACCGAGTGCCTTAAGTTCGCTCGAAGCAGGCATTGAATGGAATCCGGAATGGGGCAATTGTCATTATGAATGTGAACTCAGCTTGCGCATTGACCGGACTTTAAGCAAAGAAAGCGATCCTGTGAAATCACTTGAAGCTGTGGGTGCGGTGACTTTAGGTCTGGACTTAACTTTGCGTGATTTACAGGATGATCTCAAGAAAAAAGGCCAGCCTTGGGAACGTGCCAAAGCCTTTGATGGCTCTTGTCTGTTGTCGGACTGGGTGCCTGTCGCCGATGTAGTCACGGACTGGAAAGATGTGCATTACACACTGCAAGTCAATGATGAGCTACGTCAAAAAGGTGATACCGCTTTATTGATTTTTGATATTGCTACCTTGCTGGCTGACATCAGTCAGGTCTTTACTTTGGAAGAAGGGGATGTGGTGATGACCGGTACCCCGGCAGGTGTTGCAGCATTGCATTCAGGCGATCAACTGAAAATGACCCTCAAAGGGCAGTCTCAGGATTATGTCTGGACGACTTTTGTGAAATAACCAAGATTTTGAATCAAAGGAGCCAATGGGCTCCTTTTTCATATGCATCATTTTATTCATTAACAGTATAACGCTTGCGAAACTGATCTGGGGTGCTTCCCATCCAGCGTTTAAACATGTTGATAAATGCCGAGGCATTGGCATAGCCCAGATCAAAGGCAATGCTTTCAACGCTATGCGCTGCATTTAATAAAGACATGGCCTGCATCACTTTCAGGCGTTGCCGCCATTCATGTAGTGACATTCCCAGTTCTTTCTGGCTATATCGCGCTAGCGTCCGCTCGGTTAAATTGACGCGTTCTGCCAGTTGCTGCAGCGAGCTCTGATCTGCTGGATGCTGATGTAAATAATCTAAAATCTGTTTCAGCAATGCATGTTCTGAATGCGGTAAATAACTGCTGACCAGTTGGGCTTGCTGGAGCTGATCGAGCAGCACCTGTAGCAGACGCTGATATTCAACTGAATTCTCGAGTGCTGGATGGTCTTGCTGATACAGTTGTTTCAGGTGGGTGAATAAAGCGGGGACCAGAGGTGCACTGAGCAGGATGCCGGGTTGGGTGGGCAGTTGGCTGCATAGTGATTCATGCACATACAGGGTGCCATGAGAAACTGCGGTACGGTTCAGACCACGATGTTCTAAATTTGGCGGGAGCCAGATGCCGTGAGGTGAAGGTGTCACATAATTTATATGATTAATATTCACTTCCATCACGCCATGAAAAGCATAGACAAATTCTCCCCAGGCATGGCCATGCAGCGGATAAACAGATTGCGCGGGATCCTCCCTGAAACTGAGCCAGAGCGGTGCTTTAATCAGATCATGGGTCGGAAGTTGCTTGAGCGAAGCTGAATCTGCTTGGATTTTTTTATGCATCACCGAAATTGCCTGAATAACACCATCATTTGTCTACTTTGAAGTATATCTTTTATTTCTGACGCTTTTATAGTGTACCTTCCAAATGAGCAACAGGACCGTATGTGAGCCAGCGTCAGGCATTAGATGCCAAAGCATCTGCCATCATGTTTGTATTGTGTATGTTGTGGGGTTTACAACAGGTGGTATTGAAATGGGCCGCCAGTGATATTTCAGCCCTGATGCAAATTGCCTTGCGTTCAGCCTTATCTGCGCTGATGGTTTATCCCCTGATTCAGCAGAGCGTGCGCCGTCAACTCTGGAATGCACGCTATTTACCTGCAGGATTACTAGTCGTTGTGTTGTTTGCAACCGAATTCTATCTGATTGGTGAGGCACTGCGTTATACCTCAGCCTCGCATACGATTGTTTTACTTTATACCGCGCCGATTTTTGTGGCTTTGGGTTTACACTGGAAATTGCCGGCAGAGCGTTTGTCTTCTGTGCAATGGGGCGGAATATTTCTTGCCTTTAGCGGAATTGTAGTCAGTTTTCTGTTACGTCCACAGACAGAATCAACTTTACAAACTGATGCCTTGTGGGGAGATTTTCTGGCTTTGCTTGGCGGCGTATTCTGGGCAGCCACCACAGGCAGTGTACGTCTGAGCCGGCTGGCTGAAGCACCTTCAACCCAGACTTTGTTCTATCAATTATTGATAGGTGGAATCCTGTTATTGCCTCTGGCTGTTCTGACTGGACAAGCAGCCATTCAATGGACAGTGTTGTCTATTTCCAGTCTGGTTTTTCATACCGTGGTGATTTCCTTTGCCAGTTATCTGATCTGGTTCTGGATGCTGAAACATTATCTGGCATCACGTCTGGGCGTATTTTCCTTTTTGACCCCTGTATTCGGCATGCTGTGCGGCGTGCTGATTCTGGATGAACATATCGAAATCAATTTTATTATCGGCACCTGTATGGTCATGCTGGGTGTGATTCTAGTGAGTTTGCAGGGATGGCTGAAAAAACCGAATATCAATAAAAGCATTCAAGAGCAAGCATGAAAATCTGGTCTGTAAATTTAGCGACCTGGATTGGTCTGTCTTCTATTCTGATCTGGGCCAGTCTGGTCGCCGTAGTGAAACTGATTACTGAATCCACCAGTGCAGTGCAGGGGATTGCTTTAATTTATAGTTTTAGCAGTCTGGCGATTTTTGCGTTCACCGGCTTTCCAAAAATCACGCAAATGTCCAAGCGTTATCTGCTCGGTTGTGGCGCTTTATTTGTGGCTTATGAGATTCTATTTCTGGTTGCTGTGGCATGGTCGGATAATCGTGAACAGGTGATGCTGATTGCCATGATCAATTATCTGTGGCCACCCTTGATGATTGTTTTTTCGATTTTTGCCCGACAGTTGCAGGCCCGCCTCTGGGTGATTCCAGGATTTCTGCTCGCTGTGATGGGACTGATGCTGGTGGTCAATCCAGAAATCACTAATCTGCCGAAGTTCATGCAGGTTTTAGCTGAAAATCCTTGGGCCTATGGCTTTGCCTGCCTCGGCGCTTTGTTATGGCCTTGCTATTGCGTTCTGACCAGAACCTACGGCCGCGGACAAAATGGCGTACCGATTTTCTTTTTGGTCGCTGTAATCAGCTTATGGCTCTTACATTTAGGATTAAATGAACCTTTTATCATGCCCACATTCAAGCTATGGCTGGGAATTGCAGTGGTGGGAAGTCTGATTGGTATCGCCTATAGCAACTGGAATCAGAGTATGCAATTCGGCAATATCAAGGTGCTGATCTTAGCCACTTACTTTATGCCGATTCTTTCTTCGGTCATGTCCATGCTGATTTTGGATGTCAGCCCCGAACTCAGTTTCTGGATCGGGACTACTTTGGTAAGCGTGGGTGCGATTGTTTGCTGGAAATCTACCGCTATCAGTTAAAAAAAATCCTCTCAAGCGAGAGGATTTTTTTATTTATGTCGGAACAGTTCGGACAATGGAAAATTGAGTTTTTCTTCCAGATATTGATCAGTTTCCTGTAATCTAGGTGAGAAATTTTGCATCCAGATGTCATCAGTCTGGGCATTGGTGAGATGGTTTTTGCGTGGCAGTGGATAAGGCAATTGCAGATAAAAATTCCAGAAGCTGACCTGATCCAGATCGCGAACCAGCACATATTCATTCTCATCGGTGCGTTTGATTAGATTCTGCTTTTCAAACATGGCGACATAGCTCGGCCAGCGGCCAATTTCATCCCGGCCCAGCACTTCAAGCGCTTGTGCTTCACTGATGCTTTCACCGGTTTTCTGTTTTTTATAAAAGAGTTCTAACAGATCCAGCAGCATGACGATCGGATGACGTTTATTGTCCTGCCCAGATTCAAACGCCGTCAGGGCATAACTGATTTCAACCCCCAATAATACAATGATCCACGACAGATAAATCCAGAGCAGGAAAATCGGTACGGCGGCGAATGCGCCATAGACAATTTCATAACTGGTGAAGTTTGACATGATATAGCCGAACAGGTTTTTCAACAGCTCAAACACCACGGCACTAAACAGACCGGCAATAAAGGCAGATTTAAGCGGTACACTACGATTCGGGATGGTCCAGTTCAAAATGAAAAATCCGAGTACAGTCAAAGAAAAGGAAATCGCCCAGAGGACAAAGGCGCCGTCCAGCTCATAACCGGCAAAGTTATTGCTGAGAATGCTCATGGATGCCACGGTCGAAGAAATCACAAACGCACTGCCCAGTAAAATCGGCCCTAGCGAAATGATGGTCCAGTAACGCATAAAGCCCATAATCCCGCCTCGCGTTTCAGTCACACGCCAAATGCGGTTAAACACCGTTTCGATACTGCTGAGCATCAATACTGTCGTCACAAACAAGAACAGAATACCAATGATGGTGAGATTGCTGGATTTATCGGTAAAGGCATTCAAGGCTTTATCAAAGGCAATGGTGGTTTTGGGCAAAAAATTACTATAGATGAGCTGCTGTAATTGCTGCCGCGCAGGTTCCAGCGCTTTAATGGAAGAGATAATTACCAGAAAAACCGTCAGCATCGGCACCACCGCAAACAAGGTAGTGTAGGTTAGGGAACCTGCCTGTTCGCGACAGCGGTCTGCTTCAAAGCGTCGAAGTACAAATAAAACAAATTGAAACCAGTGTTTTTCATAGAAAGGTAATTTCTTTAAATACTTAACAATCATCTGCATCCAATCTCAATTTTTTTAATCATCATGAATTTTCATCATCAGCTTAACCAAAAAACTTGCAAAGTATCGTATAGTTTTATTTTTTTAAGTAATGAATAAGAACCATGATGCAACCTTATGTCCTTGTTTTATATTACAGCAAATATGGCTCAACCAAAGAAATGGCGCATCTGATTGCCAATGGAATTGAAGCGGCAGGCGTGGCAGTAAAAATCAGGACAGTTCCAAATATTTCCAGTATGGTAAAAGTTGCTGAACCGAGTATTCCGGCAGAAGGGGATATTTACTGTACTCTGGATGATCTAGCGCAGTGTGCCGGCCTGGCGCTCGGTTCACCGACCCGTTTTGGCAATATGTCCTCTGAAATGAAATATTTTTGGGATCAGACCACGAGTCTGTGGCTGAATGGAGCGCTACACGGTAAACCGGCTTGCGTGTTTACGGCATCAGGTTCCATGCATGGCGGACAGGAAAGTACTTTACTCACCATGCTGCCGCCGTTATTTCATCATGGCATGATGATCATGGGGCTTAGTAACGCAACACCGGCACTATCGAATACCAAAACTGGTGGTACACCTTATGGTGCTAGTCATGTCAGCGGCCCGCGGCATGATCAGGGCCTGAGTCAGGATGAAAAAATTCTATGTGAAGTACAAGGCAAGCGTTTAGGTGAAGTGGTACTGAAACTCAATTGAGTCTGAAAAACACTCACAGGAAATGAAGGATGAACTTCATTTCCTGAATTTTATTAGGCTTTTTTTTGATCTTTTTGATCTTTTTGATCTTTTTGACTAAATCTGTATTTGCATTTCAGACATTGATAATCCTGAAACAGATTACGGTCGACAGAAACCCCGGCCTTTTTCCCCAGAAAATTACCGACCACACCGCCGGTAATCCCGACACTGATTGCACCGACAAAAGTGCCTACGGTTCCGCCGACAATTACACCTAAAGGTCCGGCTACAGTACCAATCGCAGCACCAATCGATGCACCTGAAGCAGCGCCACCTACAGTCCCTGCAGTTGCACCCGCTGAACTCATGAGAATGCCGCCAATTTTCTTTAAATTCTGTTCATGATCGCGCTGTTCGATATCGGCTGAGCCACATTTAGGACATTGCATAGATTGTTCCATTAAGGATTGAGATGTGCTTGTTTTAGGTTTGTCGGGAATAGGATGTGTGCCCTGATCAGCACTTATTCATAACATACAACAACACACTAGATAAGTTTTGAATTCGCAAATCAGAAACATTGCATACTCACTTGATTCTAGTTGAGTTCACGCTAAAACATTGTATTTCAGCTGTAAATATATGCCTTCTTGGTTGATTAACGCAATTCTTAACCTGTCATTGAGGAAATGGCAAATCTCAAGATCATCAGAAATGTTCTTCTCTCATCATTCTAAATATTGTGCTTTTAGCTCTTAGAAAGACTATTTCTGGAGTTGAGATGAAAAAGGAAAGGAAGTCGAAAAATATGTAAACGAGTTCTTATGAGGTCTATTAAAATTTTTCAGACAAAATACACCTGAATATTGGTGTTTCTTTATAAGTCACCTTCATTGTAATTGATTAATTGTATTTTAAACAAAGTGTGACATTTATCGTTATTAAATAGAAGTTCTAATAAAATAAAAATTTACGGTCTTTAAAATGTAAAAAGCATAATAATTCTAATCTTTATTAGATAAATTTTTGATTATTACTAATATAAAAATATATTATTTTAATCAAGTTTTTTATATGAATTTTATATTCAAAATTTTTTATATAATGATTTCTTACAAATCACAAATAATAAACAAATATATATTATTTAAATAAAAACAATAATTTATATTTTTAAATAAAATAAAAAAATATGTGAATAGGGATAAGTTTTACATTTTATAATTTTATGTGATTTAATATTTTTCAGATAAATTTAATCTTATTAAATGAAAAATTAAATAAATATCTTAAATCAGAGGATATTAAGATTATGAGAATGTTAGTTATCAATCTGGGTTTATTATGTTTATGTTTTCTAAGTAACGCTTATGCCACTTCTGATGAGTGGACTCAGCGTTGGAAATCATCCAGTGCCCGTTCCAATGAGAATCTAGTTCAAGCCAATCTAATCGAACTTAAGGAGTCAGACTATTATTCCGGATTAGGTAAAACCACCGTTCATAGCACCTCAACCACTTCCATCGGGACGGTAAATACCCCGACCAACAATATCAATGTAGAGGGTACAGACAACAATATTGATATTACGAGTGAATTGCTGAATGAAGCACCAGTCAATTCAAATACCAACCAAAATCCTCAGCGCTGTCTTAATTTAAGTAACAGACCAGGAGAATCACAATGCTGAATTTCTCCTCGACCAGAAGACATTTATCTTTCGTAAGTGTCACCGTCCTTTTTAGTTCTTTTTTAACAGGCTGCACAGGTTTAGCACCCTCAAACAAGAAGCCAGTTAGCCTGGTGCAAGGTCCCCCAATTACCGATATTTTTACCCCTTTTGATATGGCTTTATCCTGCCTAAAAGGACAATTACGTAGTGATGTGAGTTTCTCCGTGGGGGCAATTCTGGATCAAACCGGTAAGGATGTAGTTACCAATGGTGGTAGCGGAAAAATGGTGACCCAAGGTGCGGGAGATATGGTGCAATCTGCCTTGTTTCAGGCGGGGGTAAGCTTAATGAACCGGCGTGATCCCCGGATTATTGAAAGCGAAGCCAAGTGGGGCATTCGTGATCCAAGACAAATCCAGGCTTCTGATTATTATGTGACAGGCAGTATTAACAGTCTGGATTTTATTCCGGGTGGTGGTTTTGACATGCAGATCGCTGGTGTCGGTCCGAATTATAGTCAAACCCGGATTATGGTCGGTCTGGATTTATCTTTGACTGATACCCGCAGCAGTAAAGTCGTGGGCAATGTTTCATTGCAGAAGCAAATTGCTGCACAGGATTATGGCTTAAGTGCAGGCAGATTCGCTGGTCGTACACTCTTAAATATTCAGATTGGAAAAGGAGAACGAGAGGCAACTAACTTTGCCTTGCGGCAAATGTTGAATCTGGCCACTTTTGAATTGCTGAGTCAGGTTGTCCCACCCGCCGTATTTGAAAGTTGCCGTGCGCAGATACCGCCAGAGTTTGGTCAATTGAACTTAACCCGAAGTTCTGTCGCTCTGCATAAATACAAGAAAAACCAGCAACAAAATAGTACAGCTTCAAGCAGTGTTGTTCAGGAGTCAGTCTCAAGCCAGGCAGACTCATCCAATGAAAAAAATAAGTCAACCAACTCCCCGAGTAAAGATACAAAACCGCCTAAACAGAAAGAGTCCGAGGTGATTCAAAACCCTGAAGCAGAGCCTGAAATGAGTAAACAGGACTTGATTAAATATATCAGCAAGAAGCAGCGTCAACCTTCTTCAAATGAAAAGAATGAAGAAAAAGATACTCAAGAAGAAGCTGCTAAAGAACAAGAAGATGAAAAAACCACAACGCTATGGGAGGTTAATCCTGATGTGGTCGAAAATTACTGGTCTAGCACCCAACGTGATTAAGAATATTTAAAAATGGGCTCGCTCCCATTATAAGAAGGAGTACTTAGCGAGAGGTACTTCAAAACAAAAGTAGGAAGAACAACGATGAAAAATACGATCAAAACAATCGCTTTATCCGTCGCCTTTCTGTCTAGCGCAGGTATGGCATACGCCCAAGATGGTGAAACACCTACTGATGTCACCGTAGATACAGGCTTACAAGCTACCCTGGATTCTATTTCTCAGCAGGTTGAAAATGGTTCTGCTTTGAATCTTGCTGTGAATACAGGTGATGTTGATGCAAGTGTCGATTTAGAAGCAATTGCAGAAGCTACAAGAGAAGCACCAGACGCCATTAGTTCAATTGAAGGTACAATTGAAACTACTGCGATTGGTGCCGCGAATACAGGTAGTATCAGTATTGAGCAGGGTAGCTACAATAAGGTGGTATCAGACATATCAGATGCAACGGATAACTACGACTACAGTGTAGTAACGAGTGCAACTAATAATTCTGAAACTCTAGAGGAGCTATCAGAGGTTGCGGATAGTTCAGATATCTCGGAAGTTGCGAGTTCAACACTAAGTACTGACTATAGTGAGGAAATCAATGAAACCTTAAGCAATTATAGTGTAGCGAACATTGCTTATAATGCGGGTGCTATTGATGCATCTGTCAGTGCCATTGCAGAAGGAACTCAAACTGCTATTAACAACAGCATCACAACTACCGCTATCGGTGCTGTGAATAGCGGTAGTATCACTGTGACTGTTAAATAAACTCTTTTTTCGAGGTGAACATAGGCCTAACTATTGGCAGATAGTTAGGCCTCTTTATTTTATAATAACATCCACATAAATTGTTGTTTATTCATCGGATAAAAAAGTACTTATTTGTTTGACACTCTCTATTTCAGAAATTGAATAGTCTGGAGCTTAAGATTAAATCATTTATCTAGGATCAAATCTGGAAGAATAAATAAGAACTTAGGCTGAGCTATAGTTGAGCTTTGAATATTTTAAATTTATATCATCAGAAAAACGCAATAAAAAAAGAGCGCATCAGCGCTCTTTTAAAATTTATTGGCGAGTTTCTTAGTCGCGAACAAACTCAACAGTGCCATTTGTCAAAGACTTTACGCGTGCCAGTGATTCAACACGATAGCCTTTTTCAAGCAGCAGATCACGACCTGGCTGGAATGATTTTTCAATCACAATGCCAATACCGACTACTTCTGCATTTGCCTGATGAATCAGATCTGCAAGACCTAAAGCTGCTTGACCATTAGCCAAGAAATCATCGATCACTAAAACCTTATCGGTTGAGCTGATGTGTTTATTTGAAATCGCGATTGTGCTTTCAGTTTGTTTAGTAAATGAAAAGACTTTAGAGCGATATAAATCATCTTTCAGGGTCAGAGACTGGTATTTACGTGCAAAGATCACAGGTACGCCAAGCTCTAGGCCGGCCATTACTGCAGGTGCGATACCTGATGCTTCAATCGTAATAATTTTGGTAATACCAGCATCCTTAAACAGACGCGCAAATTCTTGACCAATCAGTTGCATCATGACTGGATCAATCTGATGGTTTAAGAAAGAATCTACTTTCAAAACTTCTTCAGAGAGAACGATGCCTTCAGCCAAGATTTTCTGTTCTAGTGCATGCACGGGAGAATCCTCAAGAGCAGGTGCTTTTTCAAGCAAAAGCGTATTGTAAAAAGCACCCGGAAAAAATCAAGTGAAATTCGCCAAAAACTTAGTTGCTTGCACCTTTATAGTCAGTTAACAGTAAACCATAGGAGGTTTTCTTGTCGACATGCGAAACTTTGACTGGAAGATAGTCAAGTTTTGGTGCCAGCCAGAAAATGGTTTCACGACCTGGTTTGCTATGTTTCATCACCACTTTAATGGTATTAAAAGATCCGTATTTGGTACTTATAGTCTCTGAACCCTGTTTGACAAACTTACGGCCTTCAATTTCTTTGGCATCAGCGATATAGTAATTTGTTTTCAGGCCTGAATTTTTTAAGTCTTCACGAATTTGCAATTCTGCATTCAACTCATCCAGAACATCTGCTCTCCAGGCAAAAGAACGTTTTTCATCGTCTTTCTTGGTACTGATAGTTTTGCTGGAAGGATTAAAATTAATACTCATGGTGTTGTTATGCACCAGTACTTTACTGCTGCGACTGAAACTGCTTGATCCGATCTTGCCATTATTAAAAGTAAAGCGGCTGGTTTCGGTTGCAGAGGCAATACCCCCGGCTTTTGCAGCAAAGACATAAGTCCAGTTATTGCCAGATTTGCTTAAAGTCCGCGTTGCAGAACCCATATTCTTGCCATTATAGCTAAATTGATAACTGGCCTGGAAAGGAGTCATGGCAAAAGCTTGGCTAGAAATACCAGTGAACAGTATCGCGCTGCTCAGACCCGTGGTCATCGCTAAAGTTTTGAATACAGTCTTCGCCATCAGTTATTTTCCTATATTGATTCAACGGGCAAAACATATCACTTATTGCACCCTTTATTATTTGGGCAAAATATGGAAATTGAAGGGATATTTCTGCCAAAAATGTATATTTCATGTAGTTTTATGGAACTTTTGTTCAAAAACTACGTTCGGCATGATTTAAGAAGGATCTTTCTGTTTGATGGGGGTGACCCGGTTGTCATCCATCTCGTCTTCATCCCAGTTCTCCTCCTGATCTTGGGAGAGTTTTCTAAACAGGGCGGCCAGATTGACGTTGCCAATCACCACCAGTTCGGCTTCACGAAGTACTGCGTGATTCACATGAACTTTGCCCAAGGTATCAATGACAGATCGGCTTTTACCTAACCAGCGATTTAAATCCAGATAGAGCAAGTCATCGATGACTTTAATCACGCCCAGTTTTTCCAGAATCATTCCCAACGGATCTTTATGTAAGATACGTTGATAGAAGAACAAGCCAAAACGCACGCCCAGTTTATACAGCATATTTGGATATTTGGCTTCAATCAGCTGAGTATCACTAATTTGCTCGAACACGATCAACTGGGTAGTTTTATTCAGTTCCATCTGTACCAGTTTCAAATCAACCGATAAAGTGACAATCAAGCCTTTATAATCTAGTGTTGCATATAAACGCAGCCAGTCTTCATGTAAATCTGCATGTAAATCTTTCAATGCATCGACATTGTCTGTGACAAAGCGCTGAAAGGTTGCATTCAGGAAGACTTGCGATAAGGGGAATTCACGCTCATCTTCAATAAATCCTTCCGCCCTCTGATACACTTGGCGGATTCGGTTGGAAATATTGGAAATTAGCGTTTGCATACTGAAGCGTCCTGGCAACTTTATTTTTGACTCGGGATGTATCTTGTCGAATTGTATGAAAAATACAAGCGTTCATGCTTGAAGTTTAGCAAAATAAATAGCACCATTTTTATAGTTTTAGTTATGTAACGTTGAAGATTTGATGGATTTGGCATTTTAAAAAGATAAATGACGAATCCGTTTATTTTAAATCTTTCAAATACTTTTTGGGGAGCTGAACTCATTATTGAGTTTGGGCGAATGTGAAAAAACGATGATACTCATGCCTCTGGTCAGAACTTGGTGGAAAGATCCAGTGTTTAGCAGTGCGGTGCTTGCCGCAGGCATTCTGCATTTGATCGTGCTAACTCTGGAATTTGGTATGCCGCAAGATCGGGATACCAGTACCAAAGAAATCGCAGTCAGTTTGCGACAGACTGATGAAAAAATTGAGCATGCCGATTTTTTGGCTCAAACGGACCAGCAGGGTTCCGGCCAGTTTAGAGAGGCGCATCGCATGTCGAGTGATATGCCATCGCCGTTAATGGAGCAACATGCAGGCGAAGAACTGCAAGAAAGTCTGGATATGCTGCAACAGCAACAGGAACTCAGTTTTGAAGAAAAAGTCCTGATGACCACCTTGAGCTGGCAAAAGCAGGCGGAAGAAAATCAGCGTAAAAAAATGCAGGAGCAATTACAGAGCCAGTTTCAGGCCAAAGCGGCCATGGTCGCCAGTCTGGAAGCGCAATATTTACAGCGTCAGCAAAATTTCAGTCGTCAGCAAAAAATTAAGACTGTGGATGGTATTCAGTCCAAGCAGGATGTTTCGGCCGCATATCTGGAAAAGTTCCGTGAAAAAGTGGAATTTTATGGGAACCGCTACTATCCGGAAGCAGCTAAGCAGCAGAATCTGGCAGGGGAAGTACGGCTGATGGTGATCCTGAACCAGAATGGCGGAATTCGTGCCATTCGGCTGATTGACAGTTCAGGACATGCCATGCTGGACGAAGCAGCCAAATCTTCCGTGCGTAAGGCAGCACCATTTGGTGCTTTCGACAGTAAAATGAAAGAAATTTCCGAGCTGCGGGTGATTCGTACCTGGCGATTTGATCCGGCTGAAGCAGAGTTTGAAGTGCGTTAAAATTGATATTTACCAAGACCTCTCCCTAACCCACTCCTAATAAGGAGAGGGAACTATATCTATAATGTTTAACAATCATAGGATTCTAATGAATGTTCTCCCTCCCTCTGGGAGGGAGTTAGAGGGAGGGCAACTTTGAATAAAAAAAGCGAGCCTTGGCCCGCTTTTTTAATGAAAGAATTTTAGTTCTGTTCCAGATAAGGATTTTCAAAACCTAGCTTGGCCAGAATCTCAATTTCAATGCTTTCCATTTCTTCTGCATCTTCATCTGAAGTTTCATGATCATAGCCCATTAGGTGCAAGGTGCCATGAACCAGCATATGGGTAAAGTGAGTCAAAGGCGCTTTGCCCTGTTCATTCGCTTCACGTAATACCACCGGAATACAGATCACCAGATCACCAATGGGAAATGCATCCAGAAACTGCGCCATTTCATCTGGAAGTTCACTCGGGAAAGACAGGACATTGGTCGGTTTGTCTTTGCCGCGATATTCCAGATTCAGTTTATGACTTTCGTCATTGTCGACACAGGCAATTCCGATTTCGCAATCACTTTGAGTGCCGATATGACGTAAAGTGGTTTCTACAACTTTTTTAATATAGGCACGTTTCAGCACCAGTTCAGGCGACTGAAAGTCCTGTTGTAAGGAAAGACTAAGTTTCAACACAAATCCTTAAGTTTAAAGCTTAATGCTGTGCATCTGCAGCAGCATCATTTTCAGCGATCAAGGCATCCTGACGTGCTTTTCGTTCGGCACGTGCTTCAGCACTTAAGCGCTGCTGTTCACTGTCCCAGCCTTCATAGGCTTCGACAATTTTCTGTACCAGCTGATGACGTACCACATCACGCGAATGAAAACGGGTGATATGAATTTCAGGAATTTTATCAATCACGCGCAAAGCATGTGACAGGCCGGATTGCTGACCTCGCGGTAAATCTACCTGAGTTACGTCGCCAGTAATCACCGCTCGTGAGCCAAAACCTAAACGGGTCAGGAACATTTTCATCTGTTCTGGGGTGGTGTTCTGCGCTTCATCCAGAATCACGAAAGAATGATTTAGGGTACGGCCACGCATATAAGCAAGCGGAGCGACTTCAATCACTTGACGTTCGATCAGCTTGGCCACTTTTTCAAAGCCGAGCATTTCATACAGCGCGTCATACAAGGGACGTAAGTACGGATCAATTTTCTGGGTTAAATCCCCCGGCAGGAAACCGAGTTTTTCACCGGCTTCAACCGCAGGACGAACCAGCAGAATACGCTGGATTTCATTGCGCTCCAGCATGTCGACTGCAGCCGCAACGGCGAGATAGGTTTTACCTGTTCCGGCAGGGCCAATACCAAAAGAAATATCACTTTGCAGAATGCGCTGTACATAGCGTTTCTGGTTAGCACCACGCGGATTGATCCGACCCTTACGGGTTTGCAGCCAGACATTGTCCAGCCCCGTATGTTCCTGATCGTCCAGATCTTGCTGAAGTTCACGGTCAGTCTGGCTACCCTGAATCATCAGATGTAAAGTATCTGCACTAATCTGCTGACTATGTTCAGATTCTTCATGAAGACGTTGTAAGAGCATTTCGGCTCTCTCAACGGCATCGATTCCACCATCAATAATAAAACTTTCTCCGCGATGGGAGATTTTGACGTCTAAACGTTGTTCAATTTGCTTCAAATGGCCGTTATAGGCACCTAACATGGCTTGTATACGGTCCATCGAAATTCCAGGAAAAGCTACTGTACGTCGAATCGCTGCAGTCAAGAGTGTTCCTTATGAAGTGTGCGTTATATGCTCTACATTACGCCACGTCAGGCTCAAGATTCAAGAGCTCACCGTAAACTAAATTCAAAGTTTTAATTTCGGTAATTTCAATCTCGGCAAAGCGGCCTACCCAGGCAGGGTCACCAATAAAGTTAACATAACGGGTATTGTCCGCCGTACCAACCAGAATATTCGGATCTTTATCAGAAACTTTTTCGATCAGTACACGCTGGATAGTCCCAAGCATGGCATCCGTCTTGTCAATGCTTGAACGCTTAATCCATTGCTGAACTTTGGCCAGACGTTCTTTTTTCACATCTTCAGAAATCGTATCTTCCAGTTCTGCCGCAGGCGTACCCGGACGTTTTGAATAGATGAAACTATAAGAATGGTCGAAGTCTAAATCCTGAATAAACTGATAAGTTTCTTCGAAATTCTCATCAGTTTCACCCGGGAAACCAATGATAAAGTCTGAAGATAGGTGCATGTCAGGGCGAACTGCACGTAATTTTTTGATTTTCTCGATGTAAACATCAATCGTATGGTTGCGCTTCATGGCTTGCAACACATCATTGGAACCGCTTTGTACCGGCAAATGCAGATGTGAAACCATTTGTGGTAGGTCACGATAACACTGGATCAGGTCGTCATTAAATTCCAGCGGATGCGAGGTGGTATAACGAATCCGGCCAATACCCGGAATATCCGCAACCAAACGTAACAGATCGGCAAAGGTACAGATATTGCCTTCAAAATTTTCACCACGGTAGCCATTTACGTTCTGACCCAAAAGTGAAATTTCACGCACGCCTTTTTCTGCCAAACCCGCAATTTCTGCGAGGACATCATCCAGTGGACGGGACACTTCTTCACCACGCGTATAAGGCACCACACAGAAAGAACAGTATTTAGAACAGCCTTCCATAATCGAAACAAAGGCTTTATAGCCTTCAACACGCGGTTCAGGCAGGAAGTCGAATTTCTCGATGTCCGGGAAGGAAATATCCACCAGTTTGATTTTTTCTTTTTTCGGCTTTTCGATCTGCTCAAAATGCTGATCCAGCATTTGCGGCAAACGGTGCAGGGTTTGCGGGCCAAAGATCATGTCGACATAATTGGCACGTTTCTGGATGTTGTCGCCTTCCTGAGACGCTACACAACCACCGACACCAATAATCAGGTCAGGATTTTTATCCTTTAGTTTGCGCCAGCGGCCCAGCTCGGAGAATACTTTCTCCTGTGCCTTTTCACGGATCGAGCAGGTATTCATCAGCAGAATATCGGCATCTTTAGGATCGGTGGTCAGCACATAGCCATGAGAATCGCCTAACAGGTCTGCCATACGGTGACTGTCGTACTCATTCATCTGACACCCTTGCGTTTCGATGTACAGTTTTTTGACTGAAGCATCGCTGGCTGGGGTATGCGCTGGCTGGGTAACAGTGTTTTCTGAGGCAGCTGGGGCACCATTCGGAATGAAGGTTTGAACCGTCATGTAGGCTCCTACAAGGTAATACGTTGAAAGAGTGAACGAATAGCCTGATTGATGCATCAAACAGGTGAATAAAAATTCAATTCACGGACTGAAATCTTGGAAAGGCGCATATTTTAGCAGGAAAGTCGCTTAAACTTATAGCCCAAATTAACTGTGGAAAAATATTGATTTGTGGGCAAAAATTGTCTGTAGATTAATATTGCTTAATCATAAGGTTACATAACTGAACAATAGAGTGGGTTATAATCTTCAAACTAGCTCTTATTATATGCAACATGGGCTAAGCACAAAATCGATGATAGAAGGCAAAGGGATGTTGAAACACACTAAAACTATGTATAAATACTATAAATTAATTACTTTAAGTGTGGCATGTATCTGTTCAGCGAGTACACAGGCAGCAGAAGAACAATTTAATGATGCCTTGCGTGCAGCCAATGCAGGTAATACTGAACTGTTACAGCAATATCGTCTGTCTATGCAGAATGATGCCTTGGGCTATTATCCGGAATACTGGATTTTAAACCAGAATCTTGCCATGCAGCCTGTCAGCCAGATTATCAGCTTTGCCCAGCGTTACCCTCAATCTGCTATGGCTGAAAAGCTGGCAGCAGACTATGTCGAAGAAAAAGTAAAAATGGCAGACTTTAGCACTGCCCAACCGGTATTGCCTTATGTGACCAATGCCGATCCTGCCGAAGCCTGTGCAGTGGCACAAGTGCGCGCCAAAGCTGGCGATGAACTGGTCTATGCCGAGTTTAAAGAAGTCTGGTTAACCACCAATAGCCAGCCTGATTCTTGTACTGGTCTAGGTCGGATGATGCTATCCAGTCCACTCATGACCTCAGAAGACCGTCAGCAGCGACTCTGGGGGCAACTTCGTGCCGGACAGTCAGGTCAGGCCATTGCGACAGCGCAAGGCATTGGTCTAAATCTGTCTCTGGCACAACTGAATTCGATTCAGGCCAATCCCACCAATTATTTGTGGTCTGCGGCTAAAAGTACTGCGGCAGAGCATGCCTATCTGATTTATGCGCTGGGACGTCTGGCCGATAGCGATTTGGACTCAGCGTTGTCTATTGTCAAACGGACTGCCGAAGGTACACCGGTACAGGTACAACGCGCCTTATATCGTGCTGTCGGTTATATCGGTGGTACTACAGTCATGAAAAACAACTTCAATCGGGAAGTGTTGAATGCGCTAGATGTCAGCTATGGCCTGCCATTTAGCCCGGAAGAAGCCGAGATTTATGCACGTCAGGCAATTCGTTTTAGTGCCTGGGAAAGCCTGATTCGTGCCATTGATAGCATGAGTGTTAACCAAAAGCAGGAAGACCGTTGGCAATATTGGCTGGCGCGTGCCAGCGAACAACGTACTGATCGTGCTTCCAAACAGGCAGCAGAAAGTATTTATCGTAAGCTGGCGACCGGAGATGACTATCACAATCTTCTGGCACGCGACAAGCTGGGGCAGGTGACTGCGAGTACACCAAATCCAGCGCAGCCATCCAATCAGGCTATGCAGCGCTTGAATCAGGATATTCATTTCCGCCGTGCTTTCACCTTACGTAATATCAGCGCCCCGGAGAACTATATTAACCGGGAATGGAACTGGGCAGTGCGTCAGGCTTATCTAAAGAAGGATGATGACCTGTTGCTGGCCGCGGCAAAACGTGCCATGGATATGGGCTGGTATGATCGTGCCATTTATGCCGCTGACCGTACCGCGAACAAACATAATTATAACTATCGTTATCCAATGCCACATCAGAATTACGTGGTCAGCCATAGTCGCAATGCGGGGGTTGATCCGGCCTGGGCCTATGGTTTGATGCGTCAGGAAAGCCGTTTCAATACGGTGGCACGTTCACATGTCGGGGCGGGTGGTCTGATGCAGATTATGCCGGATACGGCCAAGCTGGTGGCGCGTCAAATGGGTGAGGCTTATAACCCGGCGGCACTCACCGATATGAATACCAATATTCGCTATGGAACATTCTATTTATCTACGATTCAGCGTCAGCTTAGCGATAGTCCGGTGCTGGCAACAGCAGGCTATAATGCCGGTCCAAACCGTGCCCGCCGCTGGCAGCCGGAATTTCAGGGGATTGCCGCAGATCAATATACTGAAAGTATTCCTTTACTCGAAACCCGAGATTATGTGAAACATGTCATGACCAATGCCACGCATTACGGTATCTTGTTAGGACAGGGGGCACAGTCAGTGGGTAAACGCATGCAACTGATACCATTACGTAATACACAATAAAATTAAAATTATTGGGGGATGGTAATTTATTCATGAAAATAATGAAGGATCGTCGAGTCTGGGCTGGATCGGTTACGCTTGTGGTTTTGGCCAGTAGTCCGGCAGCGTTTGCTACGCCGACAGACTATGTCATGGATGTACAAATGGTCCCGGCCCTATGTAGCCTGTACCCTGAATATGCCAAGAAACGAAAATGTCTGGAAGGTTATTCGCTGAATATCTCCGGCTTATATCCTCAGACCACATCACAAAATTGTACGACCAATAGCTCTGCGAAACTGTCACCACTGCAGTCCAAGGTAGTGGCCAGGATCATGCCGGATGACAATACCCGGACAATTTTATGGCGCAATATCGGTGGCTGCGTGCCGATGAATGCCAGTCAGTATTTCCGGACGATTATCAATTATGCAGATCGTCTCAAAGTGCCTGCGGAACTGACGGAACAGGAAAATATCACGATTTCTGTCGATACATTGCGGGCCAAATTCCTGAAAATTAATCCACAATTACCGGGCAATGCCTTGCGATTCAACTGCCAGCAGACCCAGTCAGCCAGCGTACTTACCTCGATCAAGGTCTGTTATCGCCCCAATGGCAATTACAAATCCTGTCCTGCCAACATTATTAATACATGCCCAAAAACTGTCACAATAAAAGGAACATACTGAGCTTTTTTGCCGATTTAATTTATATTTCCTATCAGACTTTAGGTGAAATCCGTCCTCTTTTATATGCATCTGACAAAGGATTGGAGTACAATCTTTCGCGTTTACGATTATTAGATTAAATACTAACTATTTAATCGCATTGAATATCCTCAATTGGAGATAATTAGATGAAGCAAGCAGTTCGTGTTGCCGTTACTGGCGCTGCAGGTCAAATTGGTTACAGCCTATTATTCCGTATCGCAAGCGGCGAAATGCTAGGTAAAGATCAACCAGTGATTTTGCAATTGCTCGAAGTTCCTTTTGAGAAAGCTCAACAAGCGCTTAAAGGCGTAATGATGGAGCTTCAAGATTGTGCATTCCCATTACTAGAAGACATGATCGGTACTGATGATCCTAAAGTTGCATTCAAAGATGCTGACTACGCGCTTCTAGTTGGTTCACGTCCACGTGGTCCAGGTATGGAACGTGCTGACCTGCTTAAAGTGAACGGTGAAATCTTCATCGGTCAAGGTCAAGCATTGAACGAAGTGGCGAGCCGTGACGTTAAAGTTCTAGTTGTTGGTAACCCTGCAAACACGAATGCTTACATCGCAATGAAATCTGCTCCAGATCTTCCAGCGAAAAACTTCACTGCAATGTTACGTCTTGACCACAACCGTGCTGCATCTCAAATTGCTGCTAAAACTGGTAAAGCGGTTAAAGACATCAAAAATCTTACAGTTTGGGGTAACCACTCTCCAACCATGTATGCTGACTACCGTTTTGCAACAATTAACGGCGAAAGCGTTAAAGACATGATCAACGACCAAGAATGGAATGCAAATACATTCCTTCCGACTGTTGGTAAACGTGGTGCTGCGATCATCGAAGCACGTGGTTTGTCTTCTGCTGCTTCTGCTGCTAACGCTGCAATCGACCATATGCGCGATTGGGCTCTTGGCACAAACGGCGAATGGGTAACGATGGGTATTCCTTCTGACGGTTCTTACGGTATCCCTGAAGGCGTAATGTTCGGTTTCCCTGTAACGACTGAAAACGGTGAATACAAAATCGTTCAAGGTCTAGAAATCGACGAATTCAGTCAAGAGCGTATCAACTTCACGTTGAACGAACTTGAAGAAGAGCGCGCAGCAATTGCTGACATGCTTAAATAATTTAATCTTCTTAGATTAAGTTGAAAAAAGCACTCCATTTGGGGTGCTTTTTTTATGCCATTCACTTTAATCAACAAAAAATAACAAGCTGTGAAGGAGAGACAACTGAGTTTTCGCTATGAGCCCTCTAAGGTAGAGACAAGATTATAGATAAAAAGATGGAGGTTCAGATGTTAGAGCAACGCGCCACCTTCGAACTTTTCTTTGAACAATTGGGTCTGGATTCGAGTCCGGAAGCGATTGACGAGTTTATTAGCACGCATCAAATTGGTATGGATGTGCCACTGCATAAAGCTCCTTTTTGGAGTAAATCACAGCATGACTTTCTGATCAGTCACTGGAAGAAAGATGATGACTGGGCCATTTTTGTCGATGTGTTAAATGAACAATTACATATTGAGGCAGAGGGTTCAGGTTCCTGTGACATACCCAGCCATAAATCAACCTAAGAATTCGAATCTCAACACGCTCATAATTTAACGCTACGATGGAGTCTATTTATGCTTACGGAACAACAGTTAACTTTAGAATTATTATTTGAACAATTGGGTTTGCCTTCTGATGAAGCCTCAATTACTCAGTTTACCGATACCCATCAATTACCATCTGAAGTCGCATTGCCAGATGCCGAATTCTGGAGTGAGGGGCAAAGTGCCTTCTTGCGTGAACACTGGCACCAAGATGATGAATGGATTGTCATTATTGACAAGTTAAATCAGCTTTTACATGTGGAAAGCGACAAGCAAAGCTCTTAAATGCATTCATACAAAAAGAAACAACAAACCTAGTCAAATGACTAGGTTTTTTTTGCCTTATCTTATAAGTTAGATCTATAAATAATTACAATTTATCTGATATAAGGAGGGCGCGATGCTCGCAAAGAACCAACCATCCTTAGAGCTCTTGTTTTCTCAGCTCGGTCTCGCCAATAGTCCTGCGGCTATTGAATTGTATATACGCACCCATCAACTGCCAGCAGGGCTATCCTTGCACGATGCGCCGTTCTGGAATAAAGCCCAACGTTCTTTATTGATCAGCCATTTGGTACAAGATGATGATTGGGCAATTTGGGTCGATGAACTGAATCAGCAATTGCACATGGACGCTTATAGACGTCAACCTGCTTGATCATTTTTTCCTGAGCCTTTCTAATATTTAGAATAAGACGATATAGCTTGCATTAAAAAAATGCCTCATCTGAGGCGTTTTTGTTCTTTGGCTTAATGCATTTTGCTTTTTAATATTTTGTTAAACCATTCGTGCTGACGATAATCATTAAAAGCGTGATGCTGCTGTAATAATTCCAGCTCAAATTCGGCAGTCATAGTGTATTTACCTAACCAGTGACGGGTCAGGGCCGGCTCATTTTTACTGGCACTGGCATAGGCCAAGAAGAAATAAATATCACCATGTTCATAGCTGGCCATCGGTTTTAGAATTTGCTGGGTAATCAGAGCGAAATGGTGCTCTTTGGTCAGTTCAAAGAACATCATATAGGCCTTGGCCAGATGCAAAGATAGATTGATATACATGCGCAGCGGCATTTCTTCAAATTCTACCCGGCCTTGTTCCAGCAACACTACGGCTTCTTGCAGGAAATGTCGCTGTTCCTGACGCAGTTCACTTAAAGTCACCAGCTGTAAACGAAGATCAGCACGTTCAAGCGTTAATTCTGGCGTATTGCCTTTTAAATACAATTGGTCAGTTTCACCCAGACGTTGAATAATCTGTTTGGTCGTTAATCGCATCAACGCAATCCTCATTTCTCAATAATGGCTATATGAGGCTAAAAATTAAAATTTAAAGCGGCTAGCCGTCTTAGAGTAGTGAGGTATCACTTCTTAGCCAGGCGGTAATGGATAGGCGTTGCTGTTTAGAGATTAAAACTTCATGTAATAAATCGCTCTGGAACAGCGCCATTCGGTTCGGTTTTGGCTGGATAATATGCCACTGGCCATGTTTGTCCTGCAGGCGCAGTTCACCGCCCCAGTCCGCCTGCCATTGTTCATGTAAATAATACACACTGGAAATCATCCGGCCATTTTTATCTTGAGGATTGTCGCGGTGCAGGGCATAGAACTCACCCGCGTGATAGCAAGCGAAATGTGCTTCGACATCTTTGATACCTAAATAAAACGCGCGGTTTAAAATTTGGGAAAATTGTTGAAGGGTTTGGATGTGTAGGTGGGAAATTTGAAATTCAGGTTGTAACCAAAGAATATGATCACTACGGATGTTGTTAACGACACCATTTTGAATGGCTGCATTGCGAAATTTGTTTAAGTGGCTTAAGCATTCTTGACTCACAGCATGTTGATATTCGCTAGAATAAGCATCGTCAACAATACTAAAGCCATGTTGATCTAAATCATCTAAGATTTGATCAACATTCCAATCCCCTGGGATGATAACTGCTTCCATTTTTTCAATTCTCGATAGTGTGGTAAAAAAAGGTCCGCTATTTTAGTGCAATAATCGTTTCTGAACGAAATAGTTTTTCATGTTAAAATAGCAATTGATCTTAGGAATAATTGAAACATGAATTACCGTCACTCTTACCACGCAGGCAACTTTGCCGATGTCATGAAGCACGTTTTATTGCTTCAGTTGTTGACTCGACTGAATGCAAAAGACAAACCTTATCGCTATGTAGATACGCATGGTGGTGCAGGTAAATATGATTTGTCGACTGCCGAAGCGCAAAAATCAGGTGAGTTTTTAAACGGTATTCATCGTCTGGTTAAGCTGGATGATTCAATCAAGCGTAATGCACCTGAAGGCGTACAACAATACTTGAAAATTGTTGAAAACATGCGTGAAAACTTTGGTAAGGGTGCTTATCCGGGTTCACCGTGGTTTGCGCTAGAAGGCATGCGTGAGATTGATAAAGCGACCATTTTTGAAATGCAGCGCGATGTATTTCAGCAACTTCGTCATAATATTTTTGACAAGCGTGCGGGTTTGCATGAGCGTGATGCATACGAAGGTCTTTTAGCAGTCATTCCACCAAAAGAAAAACGTGGCCTGGTGATGATCGATCCGCCATATGAACTGGAACGTAAAGATTTTCCGCAGTTGGTTGAACTGCTGGTTGCCGCGTATAAGAAATGGCCGACAGGTGTATTCGCCGTTTGGTATCCAATTAAAGACCGTGCCATGATCGAACGCTTCGAGAAGAAAATGTTTAAGACCGGTATCCGCCGTCAACTGGTTTGTGAAGTCTGTGTATGGCCGGATGATACCCCAGTAGGCTTGAACGGTTGTGGTTTGCTGGTGATTAACCCACCTTGGAAATTCTCTGAAGATGCAGATGAAGCGTTACAGTGGTTATTCCCGCATCTTCGCATGAGTGAAAATGGTGGTCACGCTGCAGTTCGCTGGTTAGTGGGCGAATAATTTTTTCAAAGATCAGGTCATAGCTAGGATCGACAAGAATGACAAATATAAGCAAACCGGAACGTGACTCTTCAACTGAAGTGCCTTTCGATGGCATCACCTTCGAGGTGGAAGAAGAGGAGCATACCCAGGAAGGGCAAAAAGTTAAGCGTCGAGGCATCTATCTATGGCCGAACCTGATTACAACCGCAGCGTTGTTGTCAGGTTTCTACTCGATTATTGCCAGTATGAATGGTGATTTTCAGCAAGCTATTTATGCGATCTTTATTGCGGCATTACTGGATGGACTAGATGGCCGTGTGGCACGTGCCATTGGTGCACAAAGTCCGTTCGGCGAACAGTTCGATTCCCTTTCTGACATGCTGGCTTTTGGTGTGGCTCCCGCTATTTTGATGTATAGCTGGGGCTTGAGCGATTTGGGTCGTATTGGTCTGGCAGCCTGTTTTGTCTATACCGCATGTGCTGCGTTCCGTCTGGCACGTTTCAATGTGCAGATTGGTGTGGTCGATAAACGTTATTTTATCGGTGTCGCAAGTCCTCTGGCTGCCATCATGATTGTATCATTGGTCTGGGTCGGTCTGGATTTTCCAGAAATCTTTGATATTCGTGAACCTTCTCTTCAGGTCATTAATGCAGTGGTCATTATTGCGGTGGGCTTGTTGATGATTTCCAATATCAAATACTATTCATTTAAAACTGTAGAACGTAAACGGGTTCCATTTTTTGTCCTACCAATTGCCGTATTCGTCTTTGCAGCGATGACTTATAATATTCCTGTCGGCATTCTGGTCATTTCTATTCTCTATGCCTTGTCTGGTTTTATCACCACCTTTATGGCAAAAAGATCGAGTACATTATAAAAAGATAAGGAGTCTGAGATGCGGTTTCTTCAAGATTTTCTAGATCGTTCGAAACAGCTAAATCAGACTCCTGCTGTTTCACAGCACAATCTTGCCTATCATGGGCCAAACCAGAAATATAAAATTATTCATCAGGGTTTGATGATCCCCGGGCTTCCGACACCGCTCTATTATTTAAACTTTCTGAGTATTATCGGGCAACCCAATGCCCCCATGCTGGCAAACCCGAGTGCAATCGAAACCACAGCCCTAGATACCGCCACCGTGATTTGCAGTGCGAGTCCGCATATGGTGGGGCAATTGCATCACTATTCGGTCAAGCAGGACTGTCATTTTAGATCGGGTCTGTTTCAGTTTCTGGATCGGGAGCAATTGAGCGGAAGTTTTCCAAATTTTCGTTTGCAGCGTTCTGACTCGGAACTCAGTTTTGACTTAAATATTCAGACCACTCAGCTGATTTCTCATTTTACCCAAATGCGGTTTTCCTTGGCAGATCACTGGTCTTTGTTATGTCATTGTCAGGGAACGGTGAACTATAAAGCGCAGCAATATGCGATCGATGGTCTTGGAAGCTTTGAATACGCGCGGAGTTTTAACTTTCCTTATTTACCTTTGGTCTTCCTAACTTATCAAATTATTAATCTCAGTGAAAACCGGCAACTGTTGTTGGCGCAAATCCGGGATGGTTTTAATAGCATTGTTCAGTCGCGGATATATCTACGTGATTTAAAAAACATGCGGACCCAAATGTTCGATCGCAAAGTTTATTTTAAAGTTCATCGTGTTTATCCGCGTGTCACTACCCCCAATGGGCAAAGTATGTATTTGCCACGTGAATTTGAATGGTGTTATGAAAATGCAGACGGCACTTGTATCTGGGTGCAAGGCCAAAGTCGCGGAGATTTTAAATTTGGCCTGGCTGCGGGCTATGTGGGAAGTTTTAGTTATCAAGTAAAAATAAATGAACAGACCGAAAATGGGGAGGGGGCTATTGTGAATACATAGATTGCCGACCTTTACGCTTTCAGGAACAGAATAAAACTGAAAAAAGATTAAGTCATTTATCCAATTCAGTCCCTTTACTGCTCAAGAAATAAATAAAAGCGCGATTTTTGTAGAATAAATAAACAGTCGTGATATTTTTGCTGAATTATTTAAAAATAGGGGTTGTATTGGGTTGGGAATCCTGTAGAATGCACATCCATCGGCGGTGATGAAGATTAAAACTTCTGATAAAACAGTGACTTAGTTGAGTTTAATTGAGTTCGGTTTTAGAAAGAAAGTTTAAAAATAGTTTTCATTACTGGTTGACTTTCTAGAGATAGAGAGTAATATAGCCGACCTAGCTTGCTGGTGACGAATTAGCAAGAAGATCATTAAGAGATTATGAAGAACAACTTGTGTGGATTTTTACTGATTGATTGATCGAAATTATTTTCATTGATTGATGGTAGAAATTACTCGAAGTTTATTTGAGAAATATTTGTCAGAAAATTGATGAGCCAAGATTGGTGCCCTTTAAGGCACTACATAGTATTAAACTGAAGAGTTTGATCATGGCTCAGATTGAACGCTGGCGGCAGGCTTAACACATGCAAGTCGAGCGGGGAAGAGTAGCTTGCTACTTGACCTAGCGGCGGACGGGTGAGTAATGCTTAGGAATCTGCCTATTAGTGGGGGACAACATCTCGAAAGGGATGCTAATACCGCATACGTCCTACGGGAGAAAGCAGGGGACCTTCGGGCCTTGCGCTAATAGATGAGCCTAAGTCGGATTAGCTAGTTGGTGGGGTAAAGGCCTACCAAGGCGACGATCTGTAGCGGGTCTGAGAGGATGATCCGCCACACTGGGACTGAGACACGGCCCAGACTCCTACGGGAGGCAGCAGTGGGGAATATTGGACAATGGGGGGAACCCTGATCCAGCCATGCCGCGTGTGTGAAGAAGGCCTTTTGGTTGTAAAGCACTTTAAGCGAGGAGGAGGCTACCGAGATTAATACTCTTGGATAGTGGACGTTACTCGCAGAATAAGCACCGGCTAACTCTGTGCCAGCAGCCGCGGTAATACAGAGGGTGCAAGCGTTAATCGGATTTACTGGGCGTAAAGCGCGCGTAGGTGGCCAATTAAGTCAAATGTGAAATCCCCGAGCTTAACTTGGGAATTGCATTCGATACTGGTTGGCTAGAGTATGGGAGAGGATGGTAGAATTCCAGGTGTAGCGGTGAAATGCGTAGAGATCTGGAGGAATACCGATGGCGAAGGCAGCCATCTGGCCTAATACTGACACTGAGGTGCGAAAGCATGGGGAGCAAACAGGATTAGATACCCTGGTAGTCCATGCCGTAAACGATGTCTACTAGCCGTTGGGGCCTTTGAGGCTTTAGTGGCGCAGCTAACGCGATAAGTAGACCGCCTGGGGAGTACGGTCGCAAGACTAAAACTCAAATGAATTGACGGGGGCCCGCACAAGCGGTGGAGCATGTGGTTTAATTCGATGCAACGCGAAGAACCTTACCTGGTCTTGACATAGTAAGAACTTTCCAGAGATGGATTGGTGCCTTCGGGAACTTACATACAGGTGCTGCATGGCTGTCGTCAGCTCGTGTCGTGAGATGTTGGGTTAAGTCCCGCAACGAGCGCAACCCTTTTCCTTATTTGCCAGCGGGTTAAGCCGGGAACTTTAAGGATACTGCCAGTGACAAACTGGAGGAAGGCGGGGACGACGTCAAGTCATCATGGCCCTTACGACCAGGGCTACACACGTGCTACAATGGTCGGTACAAAGGGTTGCTACCACGCGAGTGGATGCTAATCTCAAAAAGCCGATCGTAGTCCGGATTGGAGTCTGCAACTCGACTCCATGAAGTCGGAATCGCTAGTAATCGCGGATCAGAATGCCGCGGTGAATACGTTCCCGGGCCTTGTACACACCGCCCGTCACACCATGGGAGTTTGTTGCACCAGAAGTAGGTAGTCTAACCTTAGGGGGACGCTTACCACGGTGTGGCAGATGACTGGGGTGAAGTCGTAACAAGGTAGCCGTAGGGGAACCTGCGGCTGGATCACCTCCTTAACGAAAGATTGACGATTGGTAAGAATCCACAACAAGTTGTTCTTCATACGATGTATCTGAGGGTCTGTAGCTCAGTTGGTTAGAGCACACGCTTGATAAGCGTGGGGTCACAAGTTCAAGTCTTGTCAGACCCACCAAATCTGACTAAGGAAGCATGAAAGTGCTGAAGCAAACAGAACAGAACGATACATTGACTTATTGATAAGCTGGGGACTTAGCTTAGTTGGTAGAGCGCCTGCTTTGCACGCAGGAGGTCAGGAGTTCGACTCTCCTAGTCTCCACCACGTATCCTTCGGATACGGAATAAGCAAACGGTTTGATAGCTTATAGAGCTTAGTGATAAAGCAGCGTATAATGCGCGGCATTGTTATTAATCTCTGTGATTTATCACAGTTTCCTGACCTGACGAAGGCTGGAAAAATCATTAACAGAATATATTTGAGTTGAAATAATTTGTTCAAACTCGTTTCAAGTAGGCAACTACAAGAAATGAGTTCTAGCGAAATTAACTGAATCAAGCGTTTTGGTATATGAATCTAATTGAAGCTGTACAGTAGTTAAATCTACGAAACGCCAACTGTATGAGCGTGATGAGAGATCATCACAATCTGTTGCTTATCCTACTTGTAAGGATAAACGACTGTTTGGGGTTGTATAGTCAAGTAATTAAGTGCATGTGGTGGATGCCTTGGCAGTCAGAGGCGATGAAAGACGTGATAGCCTGCGAAAAGCTCCGGGGAGGCGGCAAATATCCTGTGATCCGGAGATGTCTGAATGGGGAAACCCACTTACCATAAGGTAGGTATTGCAACATGAATACATAGTGTTGCAAGGCGAACGAGGGGAAGTGAAACATCTCAGTACCCTTAGGAAAAGAAATCAATTGAGATTCCCTCAGTAGCGGCGAGCGAAAGGGGAAGAGCCCATTAAGTCATATAAGTTCTAGTGGAACGCTCTGGGAAGTGCGACCGTAGACGGTGATAGTCCTGTACACGAAAGGGCTTATATGATGATGTCGAGTAGGGCGAGGCACGTGAAACCTTGTCTGAATATGGGGGGACCATCCTCCAAGGCTAAATACTCCTGACTGACCGATAGTGAACCAGTACCGTGAGGGAAAGGCGAAAAGAACCCCTGTGAGGGGAGTGAAATAGATCCTGAAACCGCATGCATACAAGCAGTGGGAGCCGGCTTAGTCCGGTGACTGCGTACCTTTTGTATAATGGGTCAGCGACTTATATTCAGTAGCAAGGTTAACCGCATAGGGGAGCCGTAGGGAAACCGAGTCTTAATAGGGCGTTTAGTTGCTGGGTATAGACCCGAAACCAGGTGATCTATCCATGAGCAGGTTGAAGGTTGGGTAACACTAACTGGAGGACCGAACCCACTGTCGTTGAAAAGCCAGGGGATGACTTGTGGATAGGGGTGAAAGGCTAATCAAACTTGGTGATAGCTGGTTCTCCCCGAAAGCTATTTAGGTAGCGCCTCGGACGAATACCATTGGGGGTAGAGCACTGTTTCGGCTAGGGGGTCATCCCGACTTACCAAACCGATGCAAACTCCGAATACCAATGAGTACTATCCGGGAGACAGACTGCGGGTGCTAACGTCCGTAGTCAAGAGGAAAACAATCCAGACCGCCAGCTAAGGCCCCAAAATTATAGTTAAGTGGGAAACGATGTGGGAAGGCATAGACAGCTAGGAGGTTGGCTTAGAAGCAGCCACCCTTTAAAGAAAGCGTAATAGCTCACTAGTCGAGTCGGCCTGCGCGGAAGATGTAACGGGGCTAAAACTATATGCCGAAGCTGCGGATGCATAATTTATTATGCGTGGTAGGGGAGCGTTCTGTAAGCCGATGAAGGTGGATTGAGAAGTCTGCTGGAGGTATCAGAAGTGCGAATGCTGACGTGAGTAACGACAATGCGAGTGAAAAACTCGCACGCTGAAAGACCAAGGGTTCCAGTCCAACGTTAATCGGGGCTGGGTGAGTCGACCCCTAAGGCGAGGCCGAGAGGCGTAGTCGATGGGAAATTGGTTAATATTCCAATACTTCTGTGTAATGCGATGAGAGGACGGAGAAGGTTAAGTCAGCCTGGCGTTGGTTGTCCAGGTGGAAGGTTGTAGGCATGTATCTTAGGCAAATCCGGGGTACTCTATGCTGAGAACTGATAGCAAGCTGTACTTGTACAGTGAAGTGGCTGATACCATGCTTCCAGGAAAAGTCTCTAAGCTTCAGTTACACAGGAATCGTACCCGAAACCGACACAGGTGGTCAGGTCGAGTAGACCAAAGCGCTTGAGAGAACTCTGCTGAAGGAACTAGGCAAAATGGTACCGTAACTTCGGGAGAAGGTACGCTGTTGTCTGTGATAGGACTTGCTCCTTGAGCGGGCGACAGCCTCAGAAACCAGGCCCCTGCAACTGTTTATTAAAAACATAGCACTCTGCAAACACGAAAGTGGACGTATAGGGTGTGATGCCTGCCCGGTGCTGGAAGGTTAATTGATGGGGTTAGCGTAAGCGAAGCTCTTGATCGAAGCCCCAGTAAACGGCGGCCGTAACTATAACGGTCCTAAGGTAGCGAAATTCCTTGTCGGGTAAGTTCCGACCTGCACGAATGGCATAATGATGGGGGCGCTGTCTCCAGCAGAGACTCAGTGAAATCGAATTCGCCGTGAAGATGCGGTGTACCCGCGGCTAGACGGAAAGACCCCGTGAACCTTTACTGCAGCTTGACATTGAACTTTGATCTTACTTGTGTAGGATAGGTGGGAGGCTTTGAAGTCGCGACGCTAGTTGCGATGGAGCCGTCCTTGAAATACCACCCTGGTAATATTGAGGTTCTAACTCTGTCCCGTTATCCGGGACGAGGACCATGTCTGGTGGGTAGTTTGACTGGGGCGGTCTCCTCCTAAAGAGTAACGGAGGAGTACGAAGGTGCGCTCAGCGTGGTCGGAAATCACGCGTAGAGTATAAAGGCAAAAGCGCGCTTAACTGCGAGACCCACAAGTCGAGCAGGTACGAAAGTAGGTCTTAGTGATCCGGTGGTTCTGTATGGAAGGGCCATCGCTCAACGGATAAAAGGTACTCTGGGGATAACAGGCTGATACCGCCCAAGAGTTCATATCGACGGCGGTGTTTGGCACCTCGATGTCGGCTCATCTCATCCTGGGGCTGAAGCAGGTCCCAAGGGTATGGCTGTTCGCCATTTAAAGAGGTACGCGAGCTGGGTTTAGAACGTCGTGAGACAGTTCGGTCCCTATCTACCGTGGGCGTTGGAAATTTGAGAGGATCTGCTCCTAGTACGAGAGGACCAGAGTGGACGAACCTCTGGTGTACCGGTTGTCACGCCAGTGGCATCGCCGGGTAGCTATGTTCGGAAGGGATAACCGCTGAAAGCATCTAAGCGGGAAGCCTACCTCAAGATAAGATTTCCCCGAGACTTTATGTCTCCTAAAGAGCCGTTGAAGACTACGACGTTGATAGGTTGGATGTGGAAGCATAGTGATATGTGAAGCTGACCAATACTAATTGCTCGTGAGGCTTGACTATACAACACCCAAACAGTTGTTGTACGAACTTCGAAAGAAGTGAAGCTCAATTGATTCGATATTAAACAAAGTGACTTGATTTAGTTACGCTAAACGAACAAACTACTGCAACTCAGATATACCTGTTAATGAACGATGTTCAAAACACTGTTTTGAACGAGTGCAAGATTTGGAAAAAGCATTGGCATACACTGAAAAGTGACTAAATAAGACCAAAGCAAGTATCCATAAACAGTTGTGCTGGCGACCATAGCAAGAGTGAACCACCTGATCCCTTCCCGAACTCAGAAGTGAAACCTCTTAGCGCTGATGGTAGTGTGGGGTTACCCATGTGAGAGTAAGTCATCGCCAGCTCATTATTCCAAAACACCCCCTGTCAAATGATAGGGGGTGTTTTTTATGCGCGAAATAATCGTCTTATATATGTCATATATAAATTTAACATCAACATTGCTCAATATTAGACTAGAGCAAGAACTAATTTTAAAGCGTAATAGGTTTATAGCTCCTTTATAGCAATGCATCCAACTGACGTCGAGCATGTTTAAATGCCGTTCTGAGTCCTTCTTCCAAAGTCGGATGATAAAAAGGTTTGGCTAGAATCTGATGAATATCCTGATTGGCATCAATCATCCAAGCCAGTAAATGGGCCAGATGTTCTGCTTGTGAACAGAATAGTTCTGCGCCAAGTAATTTACCGGAGTTTTTATCAAAATAAACTTCTATTCCACCTGAGTTTTCTCCCAAAACTAGAGCACGTCCTTGGTTTTCATAAGAGACGAATCCCCGAATAAATTCGACGTGTTGATCTTCTAGCTGTTTAAAATTTTTTCCGACAATCGCCATTTCAGGATGACAAAATACAATCGCCAATGCGGTTAAGGCAGGAATAGGCTTTACATCCGGATAATTTAAACAGTTATAAACCGCCTGTTTACCCGCATGCGCGGCTTCATGTTGAATAGGGGTATCAAGTGCGGCATCACCGACTATAAATATAGGTAGGTTTGCAAGTTGTTTGGTTTCTTTATCGATAGGAAGGTTTTTGATGTCCTTGAATGTTGAATTGAGTTGATCTAGACCTAAACGATCTATATTGCTTTGTCGACCTGTGGCAGCTAAGACATATTCAACTTCAATATTCTTAGTCTGATCATTTTCTGTAAAGTTAATTTTTACTTTATCATCCTGTATTTCAACTTTATCTGGCAAAATTTTAAATTTGATATTCAGTTCTTTACTTAATTGCTCTTGTGCTAGTTTTTGTAAGATCGGGCTAGTTAAAGCACCTACTTTTTGACTACGCGCAAACATTGTGGTTCGTACACCCAGTCGTTGCATGGCTTGAGCTAATTCAATTGCAATGATGCCACTCCCGATTACTGCTAAAGACTTAGGTAATTGGGAGAATTCAAATATTTCATTGGAAGTGATGTATTTGTCTGTTAATTTTTTCTTTAAAGTTTCATCAATATTGGGGCGTGAGCCTACAGCGACAATAAAACTTTTGGCCCGATAGTATTGTCCATTGACTTCGATCGTTTGGGAATCAATAAATTTGGCTTTTCCGGAAATTTTATGTGAGCTGTCCCATTGATCGACACCTTTCAAGGTTGCGAGAATAAAACGTTCTCTAAAGACATGCACACGTTGCATCACATCTGAAGGATCAATGACAGCATTATGTTGTAAAGCAAGGTCTTCAGCAGTTTGAATATCATGCATGCGATTTGCAGAGGAGATTAGCAATTTACTTGGCATACAACCTACACGGGCACAGGTTGTATCCCACGGGCCATCATTGATAATTAAAATATTTTGGGTATATTCGACGGCTTCGTTATAAGCACTGATTCCTGCAGTGCCTGCGCCAATAATGATGAGGTCGTACATTATATTAAAATCATGTCGTAATATTTTACCACTATACAAAAAAGCCCTCAAAACAAGAGGGCTTTGTAGCAATTCATTACATTAAAGTAAACATACTCAAGTGAGCAAAAGATAACTAAACATCAACATCTACTTGAAGGATTTCAGTTAATTTATTTACTTGTCATCTATTTGGACTTAAATATATTTCATTTTAAACTTAAGCAAGTTAAATCGATGTTCCCACACTTACACCCACAGTCGGCTTCAAATTCATCGAGCTACAACCGGCAAAAGCCAAACTACAACATAAAATAATCAATAACTTATTCATGAATCAATCCTTGAGATTTAGCCTGATTAAACAAAGCAGCTGAACGTGTGCCACTACGGCAAACCATCAAAATTGGTTTAGGCAGCTCATTATAATATCGAGCAAATTCTTCAATATTCGCCTGAGAAAGCTGGCCACTCACCACAGGCTGATAAATCACACTAACTTGAGATTTCTCCGCAATGGAGCGTAATTGACTTACCGTGACATTATTACCAGTTTCCTGATCAGGACGATTTACAATCACAGATTTGAAACCTTGCTGAATCAATTGCTGAAACTTGCTTGGTGTCATTTGCCCTGTGACACTCACCGTAGAGGTCAGCGCACGGCTAAGATCATTTGCAGCAAAAACAGGTGTAATACAGCTAAAATATGTTGTTAGCAACACCCCTTTCCAAAACGACTTAGTCATCCAGCAGATCCATCTGTTTTGCCAGTTGATATAAGTTATTCGAGCGGTTTCCGGTGCGGCAGAACATCAAGATCGGTTTTGGTAACTCATTATAATGATTGACAAAAGTGCGTACATCAAGCTCCGTAATCTGACCGGCTACTACTGGCTGGAATACATAATCCAGACCGGCATTGCGTGCAGCTTCCTCGATTTGTGCACTGGTTGGCTGCTCGGAACCACCTTCCATGTCCGGACGGTTGTTGATAATCGATTTAAAACCTTTCTCAACCACTTGAGTTACGTGTTCCGGACCAATTTGACCAGCAAAACCTACATTTTCGCTCATGACGCCACTCCATCATTTCATTTATATCGATATGCTTTATGATAGCATTAAGCTGAAAACATGCTGAACCTGTTCTGAAATTTTTATAAATGATGATAACCATAAGATAACGCAATGGAGCGCGTATGCAGGCTTATACAGTTGAACCACTGTATGTCAAAAGCGGTCAGGAAGTGATTGCTGCAGATTTTTATCGGCCTAAAAATATAGAAAAACCGGCCGTAATCCTGATGGCTCATGGTCTGGCTGCCTTACGTCAATTTAAACTGGTGCAATATGCCCAGCGTTTTGCCAGTGCCGGCTATGCGGTGGTTTTATTTGACTATCGCTATTGGGGCGGCAGCACTGGGCGTCCACGTGAACTGGTGTCGATCAATGCCCAGCTCGATGACTGGCGAACCATGATCAGACATATTCAGGAACGCAAATCGATTGACAGTAAACGGATCGTGCTCTGGGGTACGGCCTTAAGTGGTGGGCACGTATTGACACTTGCAGCAGAGCTGAAAAATATTCAGGCGGCGATGGTACAGGTGCCTTTTGTCGATGGGGCTGAAAGTGCCCAACTATATCCTTTACAACAACTCCCCAAGGCGCTTAAAGTTTCCAGTCAGGATTATATGGGGGCCAAGGTTGGTATGGCACCAAAAACCTTACCTGTAGTTGATCCGCCTGAGCTATGTTTTATGCCGACACAGGACAGTTATGAAGGTTATCTGTCGATTGTCAATCCGGATTATTACTGGAGTGGTCATATTCCTGCACGGGCATTCTTCAAACTGATGCGCTATCGACCGATTCAGGAGGTAAGAAAGATTAATATTCCAGTACTGTTTATTGCGGCAAAACGGGATAGTCTGATTCCAATTGAATCGAGTCGGGAAACTGCCACCAATATTGCACCATTTGTGCAATATCATGAGTGGAATATCCGACATTTTGATATTTATCATGGGGAATGGTTTGAAAAAGCAGTTTCGACCCAATTAGAATTCTTACATCAACATATTGGAGTGCGCTAGATGATTATTGTATGTCCGGAATGTCTGGCCAAAAACCGTGTCCCTGAAGATAAACTCACTGCCAACCCTGCTTGTGGTCAATGTCATCAAGCCCTGATTCCACTGGCACCGATTGAAATAAATGAGCAGAATTTCAGCCAGTTTGTCACGCATAGTGACTTACCAATCCTGATTGATCTCTGGGCAGAGTGGTGTGGTCCCTGTAAAATGATGGCACCGCATTTTGCGACTGTCGCAAAACAATATCCAAATGTGGTTTTTGCAAAAATTGATACAGAAGCGAATCCTCGCTTAAGTTCGGCATTTAATGTTCGCAGTATTCCGACGCTGGTGTTGATGAATAAAAGCAACGAAATTGCTAGAATAAGCGGTGCATTACGATCAAGCGAGCTGCAAAAATGGCTTGATCAGCAGTTAAATACCCAACCCTAATTCAAATGCTTGGAGTGAAAGTGTCAGATTCTCAAGTAAGACCAGAGGGGATTCTTTCCCTACAGACGATCGCAATGCCTGCAGATACCAACTGGAGTGGTGATGTCTTTGGTGGCTGGATCGTTTCACAAATGGACTTGGCAGGCGCGATTCACGCAGAACGATTTTCAAAGGGACGTTGTGCCACGATTTCGATTAACCAGATGACTTTTCTGGTACCGGTAAAAGTCGGAGACGTGATTAGTTGTTATACCAAAATTTTAAAAGTAGGCAAGACCTCTATCCAGATGGAAATCGAGGTTTGGGACAGTCATGATGATTCACGCCCACCGATTCGGGTGACCGAAGGGGTATTTACCTTTGTTGCAGTAGATGTCAAAGGCAACAAACGTCTGATTCCAGAAGACGCGAAACAGAAGCTTTTAGAATCGCAATCAGCCTAATAATGGCTTGAAATAAAAAATCCCAGATTTAATATCTGGGATTTTTTTGTCTAAAAGAAGAAATTATGATTTCTTAAGCTGGCTCTTGGCAATCCAGGCCCAGAGCATTTCACATTGAATCGGAGCTTCACCTGATTCATCACTTACCACAACTTGAACCAATGTTTCGCCTTTATCTGAACTTTGCATCAAGGCTTGCTGCTCGGATGTAAGCGTAGCAATCGCAGTCATGGCACCGCGCGTCGGGCGTTTAAAATCAATCTTTAAACTTTTGATCAGCACAATTGCCGTATCCGGCACATTCATTGCAGTGACAAAACCAGTCGCGGTTTCTGCCAGTAAAGCCATGGCACAGGCATGTACCTGACCAATATGGTTTTGCATAGCTTTATGATTGGCGATTGTGACCACGACTTTTGCCGGACTCAGCTCTACATAGCGAATCTTGGCAGAGCCTACCATGGGAACCACACGGCCAAAAGTTTTACTCAGTAAAGCACTGCGTATACCTTGTGGTAATCTGGAAGTGGCGTTCACCAGTTTGGTCAGTCGATTGCGATGCGTCATAATTCCTACTTTAAGACACAGAACGGTCTTAATCTTTAAAGTTGTTGAACTGTAAAGGCAAACCAAATTGCTGTTCTTTCAAGAATGCCATTACTTGTTGCAAGGTATCGCGTTTTTTATCAGTTACACGAATCTTGTCGCCCTGAATCGAAGATTGCGCTTTAATCCCACTTTCTTTAATGGCTTTATTAATTTTTTTTGCGGTATCTGAGTCAAGTCCATCTTTAAGCTTGATCACCTGAATCACATTTTTGCCAGAAGCCGTCATTTTTGTGGATCAAGCGCCTGAATATCGACTTTGCGTTTAAAGAAATGACTTTCCAGCATGCTATAGACTTGTTCACACTGGAAATCGCTTTCAGTCGAGATTTTGATTTCCTTGTTTTTTTCATTCAGTTCAATAGAAACGTCCTGACCACGGAAATCAAAGCGGGTCGCGATTTCTTTTTGGGTGTTTTGAACTGCATGATTTACTTCAAAAATTTCTAATTCAGAAACAATATCGAAAGAAGGCATAGTTTAGACCTTTACAAAGGGAAAGAATATCTGAGATGCTAGGGATGTTTTCTTCATTTGCCAAGTGTTGTTTACATCAAAGGAGTGCGCAATGATCCGTAAACAAGAAATTACAACATTTGAGTTCCCAGAAAATGCAATTATCTGGGATGTACGCGATTCAAGTGCTTTTGCTGAAGCACACGTGAAAGGGGCGGTGAATCAGCCCATTAACGATCTTTCAGCAGAAAGCCTAACTCAGGTGTCAGCGGATCAACCCATTTACATCTTGTGTGGTGGGGCAGTAAAGCTCCACGTGCTGCGGAAAAACTAGAGGGTTTTGACAGCTCACGTGAATATGTCATTCTGATGGGTGGTACTCGTGCTGCCCGTGATGCAGGCTTACCGCTTGAACAGGGTGCATAAGCATTCTGTCAAAAAAAGCGCCGCAAGGCGCTTTTTTAATGGGGCTAATATTTTTCCCTCTCCTTTTAGGCATAGGTATCTACACAATTCCTGAACTTTGCGTTAAATTGAAGAGCATGCTCTTCAATTTAACATCTCTGGCCTGGATCAGCGTCTTGTCAAGCGCTATAACAGCCTTGTAAAGCTCAATATGAACCCTCTTGCTTCACTTGCTCCGGCAATCAAAGACCTGGCTTCTGCCCAAAAGTCGAGTTTCGCAACCACACAAGCGGTCTGGCGATTCCTGAATAATGACAAAATCTCTTTTAGTCAGTTAAACCAGCCAATTGAACATCTTGCATGTGAACAGATCAAGGCATCACCGCATCAATATGCATTGATTGTTCATGACTGGTCTCAGCTACAGTATGTGAAACACCATCATAAAATTCAGCGCCTGCAAAGAACCCATCAATATGATTCAGGCTATGAATTGCAAAGCAGTCTGCTGGTTGATGCAGCCTCGGGACTACCTATTGCGCCACTGGCGCAGACACTATCAGATGCCTCAGGCTGCTATTCCACATTCAGTCAACACTCTGCTGGGCGCAAATCTCATCTAGATTCACTTACCGAACAAATCAAAGTGATTGAACAATATCCCATTGAGAAAACATGTGTTCATATCATTGATCGTGAAGGTGACTCCATTGCCCACCTAAGGGAAATGAGCAGCCAGGGTTTTAAATGGCTGATTCGGGCGAAAGAAGGCCATCGAATTGAGCATCAGGGCAAAACATGCAAAGTTGCAGAAGCCGCAGAACGAGTAGAAACGCAGCAGGTCCAGCCGATTGCCTATAAAGGAAACCGGCATATGTTGCATGTGGGAGAAACTGCTATCCGGATAACACGTGCAGCAAAACCGAAGAGAAATGACGATTCAGGCCAACGGGTTGCTCCCCAGCCAGGGAGTGCGATTGAAGCCAGATTAATTGTTGCCGTAGTGAAAGATGATCAGGATAAGACCGTCGCAAGATGGTCAATAATCAGCAATGTTCCATCAGAGATTACTACGGTAGAGATGACGACCTGGTATTACTGGCGCTGGACAATTGAATGCTATTTCAAGCTGCTCAAGCAGGCAGGTCATGATATTGAAGCATGGCTTCAGACCAGACCTGAAGCCATTTTAAGGCGGTTACTGATTAGCTGTATGGCTTGTGTTTTAACTTGGCGAATCCAGCGTTCTGAAGATGAACACCATCAGAAAATTCGTGTATTTCTCACCCGTCTTTCAGGTCGGCAGCAGAAAAGAGGTAGGTTGGAAAGTGCACCTGCCTTATTGGCAGGGCTTTCGATTTTACTGAACACTCTTCAACTGCTCTCGGAATATTCAATAGATGAACTCAATGAGATAGCCACAATGGCATTAGGTATCTCATAGATGTGTAGATACCTATGCCTTTTAGGAGAGGGGCAGAAAGGTAAAATATTTTCACAATAAAATAAAACCCTCACCCTAGTCCTCTCCCGCAGGAACACCCTTAAAATAAAATTCTATATTTGAGGCTTAAAATACGGTTTCTTCATTTTCACTTTCTTCTGAAAACGCGTCACACTGAGTTTTTTGACGAGACTCGATGGTATCGGACAGGCTTCTCCCAGAATCTGGGCTGCCAGAATTTCACTACAGAGCGGCGCAAACAGAAAACCTTTGGAGCCTAGACCGGCAAAGCTGTAAATTTCCTCATCCGCTTTCATCTTGCCGAGCAAGGGGAAATAATCCTGACTTTGCGCGCGTACCGAGGCACGACCTTGCCAGGTCTCGGTAGAAGCTAATGATTGTGCATATTCAGGAAAGACACTGTGGATCAGTTCGTAGTTGTGTACATGGTCTTCTGCCAGTACCTCTGCATCATCCCGACCTGGATAGAAAGAAGCGCCCAAGATCAGATGTTCTGCATCCAGTTGCATACAATAACCGCCATAGCTATAGGCAATATTTTCACTTAAAGGCTGGGCTTGATTATTCACCCAGCTGACCTGTCCGCGAATCGGTTTCAAAACCGGATAATCTGCAAAAAATTGTACTGTTTCTAGCGCAGTACAGACAATGACATGATCAAATTCACCTAGATTCTGTTCATCTGAAAAGAGCTGAGGTTTTGTAGCCGCTTCAATATAACTAATTTTGGCCTGTTTATATTGAATATTCGGATGCTGCAAAATTTCATCACGCAATTGATGAGGAGAAACCGCACCAGCTGCTAACAGTTTTAAACTTGGAAATGCAGTTTGAATCTCTTGATCTTCTGTATCTTGTACAGCCAGAATTTCTTCAGGATATTCCTCTGCTAATTCCAAAAGCTGTTCAGGGTTTTTTAAGGCCAGTTGATTGACCTGAATCGGGCGGAAAGCCTTGAATTTTGCATAGTGCGTCAGAGCCTGTTGCCAGGCCAAGGTCATTAAATGCTCTGCACTTTGCTCAACCGGACAGAGTTTGGGATTGAGCAAAGCCAGTGGATTGCCAGAACCTCCGGAGAGGGGCGCTGACTGGTCGTAGATCGTGACTTGATGACCGCGTTGAGCGAATGCCCATGCGCTACTTAAACCACCGATTCCAGCGCCAATCACAGCGATTTGACGAGGTCTGATATTGGTCTTTGTATCTCGCTCAGTTTTTTTTTGAGTTGTTTCCTGCGCTGAAGATGGGTTGCTTTCCTCAGCCGGATTCCAGATCGCTTTCAGCATTTCACGCTTATGCTTAAAACCACGTGGGCGGGAAATTGAAATCCCATGATTTTTTAAGCCACGTTTTAAGACGCCAGCAACACTGAAAGAGGCGAAAGTGGTACCGATCTCGGATAAACGTACAATATTATTTAAAACATTTTCTTCCCACATGTCTGGATTGCAGGAAGGCGCAAAACCATCCAGGAACCAAGCGTTCACCGGCGCAGTTTTTTCAATTACCGGGAAAACATCATGTGCATCACCCAGCCATAGATCCAGACTGAATCGCTCTTCAGGAAAACTGAGACGATGACAGCCGGCAATTGGCATCGGATATTGAGAGATGAGTTGATGAGCTAAAGGCTTGAGTTCTGGCCAGGCATTTAAGGCTCGAATCAGATCGGTTTTAGAAAGAGGGAATTTTTCAACTGAAATCGCATGCAGATGACTGTGATTGTCCGGACGCACCTGTTGCCAGAGCTGCCACAGGGCCAGAATATTTAAACCAGTACCAAAACCCGTTTCACCGACACAGAAATATTCAAAAGGTTTTAAATCTGCCAGACGCGTACTGAGATCATTGCCATTTAAAAAGACATGCCGGGTTTCCAGCAAGCCATTGTCTTTGGAAAAATACACATCACCAAATTGCTTGGATACAGGCACATCAATACCATCCACCAATTGCCAATCCAGATCAGCAGTTTGAATTGCGTGTGACAAAACGGGTACAACCTTAAAGATATCGGGAAGGGCTATAGCTTACCATTGACGGCGACGTTTGGTATAAACATAGCTCGCGATCAGGAAGCCGAGCAATACCCCCACAGCCAGGGTTGCAGCGCCGTAGAGGAACATCTGGGCACTGCGTTCGCTTTGCAGTACTTGTACCTGAACCCCTAGATTGTCATTCTTGAGCTGCAATTCCTGATTTTGCGATAGTGCTTCCAGATTGGCTTTTTCCAGTTGCTGCAAACGGGTGGCCTGATCTTTGACTAAGGCTTTTACCTTGGCATCTTGCTGGGCTTTGAGCTTGGCGATTTCTTCTGCGGTTAACGGTTTATTTTCAGCAGGTGTCACCGATTGGGCAGAAGACGCTACGGCAGGAATAATGGCAGGTTTCGGCGTAGACTGGGTTTGGACAGTCACCGCTGTCCCTTGAAGTTGTGCTGTCTGATTTCCCTGAGTCACAGGAGCAGGCGCAACTTCGACTGCCCATACTGGAGAAATCATAAAACATAGGCCAATGATACTGGCAGTAACAACACGCATGAACCTTATCCTTGAGGGAATGCTTTATTGAATGGTTTGACATCGATGTGTTCGTACACACCTTCTTTTAAGAAAGGTTCATCCTGTAGCCATGTATCCAGCGCTTCACGACTGTCAAAGTCGACAATAATGGTACTGCCATAAAAACCGGCCTGTGGATTGGCTGGATCTTTAGGCATGGCACCTGCAACAATTAGGCGGCCTTCAGCATTTAACTGTTCCAGACGTGCAAGATGTTGTGGACGAATCGCGAGGCGTTTTTCAACTGTACCTTCCCGATCGGTACAGCTAACGACGAATAATGGCATGATGACTCTCAATCGTTTGTAGTTGGACTTATTCAGCGGTCTTAAAGTATTTGCGCAATACAATAAACTGAATAATGATAAAGGAAAACATCACGATCATGTCACCGAATGCGGTAAATTCGCCCCAATATTTTCCATCCATCCACAAATAGGCGAAAAAGGTATGCAGAAATGACATCAGTACGAACATGGCAACCCAAGCATAGTTCAGCTTGAACCAGCCTTTTTCACTTAGATTGAATACTGGACCAAATAACCGCTGGATCAGAGGCTTTTTATCCTTGCTAAACCAAGGGGACAGGAAGAATACACCTGCAAAGACCAGATTCAATAACACGGCTTTCAGACGGATATAGAAATCATCACTGAGGATCAGGGTGATGCCACCAAAAATCACCGTCATGAACAAGACAATCCATTGCTGCTTGTCCAGACGGAATTTTTGCATGACAAATAACGCACCATAGACGACCAGCATGGAAATAATCAGACCTGTGGTTGCAACAAGAATATTATTATTGTCGACACCCCCCGCAGAACCGATCAATTGCAGCAATTGATGGTCAGTGTCTTTTGGATCTACAGTTTTATATAAATAAAAGAAAATAATGAGTGGCACAAAGTCTAAAAGTGCTTTCATGTTAGAGTATCTAAATCTGATCAAATAAATGTCATAGTATAGAGATGCACGGCGTAGATTTACATACACATAGTAATATTTCTGATGGAACTTTCAGTCCTCAGCAATTAGTCGAAGCGGCTGTGGAAAAACTTGTCCATACTTTGGCCCTGACGGATCATGACACCATGGACGGTTTGGCATTGGCTGAGGAAGCCGCTAAAAATCATGAGATTAAGATCATTTCAGGGGTGGAAATATCCAGCCAGTGGTTACGTCCTGCCACCAAAAAAAACTATGGCGTGCACATCGTCGCGCTAAATATGCAAAATCCTGAGCCTTTACAAAAAGCCCTCAATCAGCAAAAGAAAATCCGGGCTGAACGCTCTAAACAGATTTGTGATCTGCTGACACCTTTAATTGGTGGGGATATTTATGCTGATGTACTGACCAAAGTCGACAATATCCCTGATCGGGTGACACGGACACATATTGCCAAAACGCTGGTAGAAAAGGGGATTGTGACCCGTCCGCAACAGGCCTTTGATAAATACATCAAGGAAGGCAAGAAAGCTTATGTCAAATTTGATGGCTTGAGTCTTGAAGACACGATTCAGGTGATTCATGAAAGTGGTGGCTTTGCGATACTGGCACATCCGACCAAATATGATTTATCTGCGACCAATATTCGCTACCTGATCGAGATCTTTGCCAAGTTCGGTGGAGATGCCGTCGAGCTGCCACCGGCGATTGAACCAAGTTCCACCCGGCAGATGGTGGATCGAATGATTACTGAATATGATCTTAAAGTTTCGATTGGCAGTGATTTTCATGGCGATCACATGCCTTGGATTAAACTCGGTAATGTCCCGAGCCTTAAACCGGGTCAGATCGGGATTTGGGAGAGTTTTGTTTAGTCATTCCTTTACCTCGATCTTTTTTATTTGAGAGAAGATTTTCCTTTCGCTACTAATAGCAAAGGGCGAGGAAAGAATTATAAATTATAGCAAATTATGATCTTGAGCCTGAATCGGTGGTGGTGTTGGTTTACCTAAAGTCCCTAACAGTTCAATTTCAATAGTACGTACCATTGAGTCCAGTGGCAAGTCATTGCTTTGGGTACCAAAAGGTTCCTCAATTTCTGAACTTAGCGCATCTAGTCCCAAAAAGGTATAGGCCAAAATGCCGACCAGCAAAGGTGTAAACAGACCGAGCGTTGAACCCAGACTAAAAGGTAAAATAAAACAGAAAAAATAGACGGTACGATTCAGCAAGACCGAATAGGCAAAAGGCAAAGGTGTGGTCGCAATCCGGTCACAACCGGTCTGGACAATACTTAGTTCTGCTACATGATTATTCATCTGCATATAGATGATGTCGGAGATTTCACCTTCTTTGAGCGCCTGCATCAGCTCCCACTGAATCAGGCTCAATGTATATTGCGGCGCATTGGCCTGCTGATAAAGTTGGGTTACAGCCTGTTGGCTCATGCCACTGGTTTCTACCAGCTCAGTCGGATTGGCTGTCTGATGGCGAAGGCGATCGCGGAGTACATTGGCAAAGACAATCACATGCTGAATCACACGTTCACGGCGACCTTGAGACAGCATCCTGCAATCACGGTCAAAATGACGTGAATTGGCAATCAAAATGCCCCAAAGTTTGCGCGCTTCCCACCAGCGGTCATAACAGGCGGTATTTTTAAAACCAAGAAAAATAGACAGTACCACTCCAATCAGGGTAAAGCCAACCAAGGGTAATTCTGGAAAATGAAAATAACCAATATGTGACAAGCCACCAATGATGGCTGACATCAGCATCACCACGCCCAAAGGCGGTAAAACTTTAGGTAAAATCGTCCCCCGCCAGGAAAACAGCAGTTTAAAAACAGTCGGCTGGTCACGTACGATCATTTATTGGAATCATCACAATTTTTTTCATGATCTTGTGGAGTTGTGCCTGCTTTGTCAAGTGCTATTCAATACTGCATTTCCGGTTTGATGAGTTGCTGCTCAGCAAAGGAAAAACTGCCTTCCAAGGCGATGATGCAATGGTCAATTAGATGGATATCCACCAGCTGGCAGGCCTGTTGAATCTGATGGGTCAATGCCAGGTCGGCCTTGGATGGAGAGGGCCGACCCAGCGGATGATTATGCGCAATGACAATCGAGGTCGCCTGTTGGCTAATGGCATAACGTAGTAATTGATTAATAGAAATATCACATGCATTCACTGAGCCATAAAACAGTTTTTTAAAGGCAATTTTTCTTAAACTGGCATCCAGACACAGCACGGCAAACACTTCCTGAGTTTCACCGAGCAGTTCAAAACGTAAGTAATCTCTCAACCGCTTGGAATTGGTAAGTTCCAGTGCATCCTGTTTCAGGTGCTCGGCTATGTAACGCCGTCCCAGTTCCTTGACGGCCATCAGTTGGGTATATTTACTGATGCCCATGCCATGAAACTGGCTGACTTCCTGTAAAGGTGCATCGAGCAACGCAGTCAAATGACCAAAATGCTGAATCAGCAAGCGCGCCAGATCAACTGCCGAATGTTGCTGGGAACCGGAGCGCAGAAAAATAGCCAGTAGCTCGGCATCGGACAGACTTTCTGCGCCATATTGAATTAAGCGTTCTCGCGGCCGTTCTTGTTCTGGCCAGTTTTTAATAGAAAATTGCATAGTTATTAGACTTATTTATTATGAATTATCAGTTTTCCCGCAAGCCGATCTCTTGGGAATGCGATTATTTAATGCTATTGTGAGCCCCACTGCAACAGCAAGGTAATCTGTTTGTGAGCTTTGATCTAAGTGTAATTCCTCATAAAAATATAATTTTGGCCGTCACTGGCGGTATTGCTGCCTATAAAAGTGCAACTCTGGTTCGCCGTCTGAAAGATGCCGGATTCGATGTGCGGGTCGTCATGACTCACGGTGCACAGGCTTTTATTACACCTTTAACCTTTCAAGCCTTATCGGGCAATCCCGTACATACCGAATTGCTGGATACTGAAGCAGAAGCAGGCATGGGCCATATCGAACTGGCACGTTGGGCAGATCTGTTGCTGGTAGCACCGGCCAGCTGTGACACCTTGGCAAAGTTTGCCGCAGGTCTGGCTGATGATCTCTTAAGTACTTTATATCTGGCGACGAAAGCACCCGTCTGGGTGGCGCCTGCCATGAACCAGCAAATGTGGGCAGCCAAAGCAACGCAGCGCAATCTTGCGACACTGATCGAAGATGGTGTGCATGTGATCATGCCGGATGCGGGATCACAGGCTTGTGGTGATGTAGGTTTGGGCCGGATGCCTGAGCCGGAAGATTTAGCGCATCAGGTGACTGAATATTTCCATAAAGTCCAACGTGCGATTGCGGAAAAATTTGGCCTGCTTGCGGGCAAACAGGTCACGATTACCGCAGGCCCCACCCGCGAAGCGATTGATCCAGTGCGCTATATTTCCAATCACAGTACCGGAAAAATGGGCTTTGCACTGGCTGCAGCCTGTTATGCGGCCGGAGCTAATGTGACCCTGATAGCAGGGCCGGTCAGTCTGGACACCCCAAATGGCGTGCAACGTAAGAATGTTTCTTCTGCCGTGCAAATGCTGAATGAAAGCATGCAAATGCTGGAAAATGGTTGCGATATCTTTATTGCGACCGCTGCGGTAGCCGATTATCGTGTGGCACAGGTTGCCGAACATAAAATCAAGAAAGCCGGAGATGAGTTGAATGTCGCTTTAGTGAAAAATCCGGATATTGTCGCCACCATTGCCCAGCAGGAAAAACGTCCATTTATGGTCGGCTTTGCTGCAGAAACCCGCAATATTGAAGAATATGCTGCCGGAAAGCTGGTCGCGAAAAAGCTGGATATGATTGCCTGCAATGATGTTTCACGTGCGGATATTGGTTTTGCTTCGGATGAAAATGCCATGACAGTATTCTTTGCCGAGCATTATCAGCTGGACAAACGTGATCTGGAAAAAGCCTCCAAGCAGGAAATTGCCCAGCAGTTGATCGAAGCCATTCATGATGCCTTACATCGTGATCCATCCAGTGATGATGATTTTTAAAACGATCTGTATCGAAAAAACCCTGAATCCATCAGGGTTTTTTTATGGCTGATTTTTTATCATTAATTCAAAAAAACTATAGAAACCATAAATATTTAGTCTTAATCGAAGCGCCGTTTGTTTATTGTTTTTGCAAAAAAGCATAAAATGGATCACAGAATAAGCAAAGATAAAAATACTGCGTATATCAGCTATAAGCAGGAAGTGGAAAGAAAAAAAGATGGGCGCTATGAAAAAAATCATGATGTTATGGATGGTCGCCTGTCTGACTGGATGCAGTTATTTTGTCTCGATGGATGAGCTGGCCAAAAATATTCAAACGCAGATGCAACGTGAATTTAATTCCAATCGAGATTATCAACACTATCGTTTTACCGTGAAAAAGGTCAAAATTGTCCAGCGTCAGGGGAATGAGTTTCAGGCTATTTCTCATCTGAATTATCAGGGTGAGGAATATCCCATTCATGTAAAAGTCTTTAAGGTGGATGGGGGGTATAGTTGGTCGATTGAAGATGATGCCTTTGCTTTTATTGATGAAATTGAAATTGAAAAATATCGTCAGCAACTGGATCGAGAATTACAGCAACTGGCCTCAGCCTTGGATGATCTGGAACCTGTAGATGAACCAAACCAGAATGTCTCCGGCTCTCTGATCACACCCGTGGCTGAACCCGCATTACAAGATGTTTCTTATCAGGAAGAGCCGATTCCGGTCGGTAATATCACGGCGTATACGCAATAACTCATGCGCAATCGCTATAAAAAAGCACCGATCATCGGTGCTTTTTTTTTGTTTATGATTCCACTTGTTGATGCTCACGTACATAATCTTCGGTACGCTGCATGGCTTCCTGAATATTAAAGAGTGCAGTTTCTACATCTTTCAAGGTTTTAGCATTACCACCGCTTAAAGCCTGACGCCATTTGCGTGCACCCGGCAAGTTCTGGAATAGTCCCAAAATATGACGGGTAATAATGGATAAAGGTGCACCTTCGGTCATGCGCTGGGCAATATAAGGCAGCATCTGTTGCATAATTTCAAAACGATCTGGTGCATCCAGATTCCACAGTTGGCCCAGTTCAGCCAGTAAGTAAGGATTATGATAGGCTTCGCGGCCAATCATCACCCCATCCACATGTTTGAGATGTTCCAAGGTTTCGGCATAGGTTTTAATCCCGCCGTTGATCTCGATCAGCAGATCAGGACGCTCCTGTTTTAAACGGTAGACATCTTCATAACGTAGAGGTGGCACGTCACGGTTTTCTTTAGGCGAGAGACCTTTTAATAAGGCAATCCGCGCATGCACGATAAAATTATTACAGCCGGTTTTGGCCACGGTATCGACAAAATGCAGCATCTCCTCATAAGAGTGCATATCATCAATTCCGATCCGGTGTTTTACGGTCACTGGAATATCCACCGCATGACGCATTTCAGCAATACATTCTGCGACCAGATCAGGCTCCGCCATCAAACAGGCACCAATTTTATTATTCTGTACCCGGTCACTTGGGCAACCTACATTTAAATTAACTTCGTTATAGCCCCAGTCCTGTGCCATCTTGGTACAAGTGGCTAGATCTTTATGGTTTGAGCCGCCAAGTTGTAGCACGATTGGCTGTTCTTCCGTATTAAAGTCCAAATGACGTTTGGCATCGCCATAAATGATCGCACCTGTGGTGACCATTTCGGTGTACATAATCACATTCGGGTTAAACAGACGCGCAAAGAAACGATAGTCTTTGGTGGTCCAATCCATCATCGGCGCAACACTGATTCGTGGTTGAAGTTTATTTTCAATGGTGGTCAGATCAGTCATTCAAAATCACGCCTTAACGAAATGGAAGAAAGAAGAAGCAATCCATGCGAGCACTCAGCGATTGGTTTTTGGCTAAAACCGGATCGGCTGACGTCGCAAAAAGAGGGCGTAATACTAGCATAAAATCAGAAAAACCACCCGGCGAACTTGAGCTAGGTCAGTAAATCCAAGGAATGAAACAAGAAATAAAATTGGAATTCCCAGTCAGGTTGGAATGGTATATTTTGATAGGAGAAAGATGAAGATAAAAATTTTAGAAATAAGGAGAATAATCATGTTGTTATTGGAGGAAATTTATAAAAGCCATAAAGCACAAAATTCGGCACATTTTAATTTAAGAATTCATCGGGGCTTAGGCTGGTTTAAAAAATCGCTAGATCTGGATCAAGATCTGGATTTTAAGTTTATCAGCCTGTGGATCAGCTTTCAGGCGATTTATGCAGATGAGCGTGATCTTGTTCAAGATCAGAGCAAGCTGCAGCAGTTTCTGGAAACACTCTGCCAAAAGGATCTGGATCAGAAAATTAATCATATTCTCTGGGAAAAATACAGCCAGCCGATTCGCTCACTCTTGGCCAATCCCTATGTGGAGCAAAGCTTTTGGGATTATCGTCATCAGAAAATTAGTCTGGAAAGCTGTCAAGCTGACCTGGAAACACAGAAACAGAATATAGAGAATGCTTTAAAAGAACGAAATTCTATCGAAATTTTAGCTGGAATATTTCAGCGCCTATCTACCTTGCACCATCAGATAATGCAGGGTGGCGCCACGTATCACAGCTCGCTGAATTATAAATCATTAGAGGAGAGCTGCCGGATTCTGGCAGCCTTATTGCCGGTTCTTATCTGTATTTTATTAGAAAACTCACAAACTCTTGATCTGAATAAGCCTTATTATCCAGCGATGCAAGTCAGCTAAATATAGTCAAAATACTTATGCGGTTGTCTTAGTCTTAGCCTGATGCCATTGATCCAGCAGGGCGAACAAGGTAGCGCACAAAGCTAGCCCAAGTCCTGTCATACAGGTCATGCTCCAGCCCCCGTGATGCCAAGCATAAACCCCTAAGGCTGAACCACAGGCACCGCCTATAAAATACAAGGTCATATACAGTGAATTGACCCGTGATTTGGCATCCGGGCGCAGGCGGAAAATCACGTTCTGGTTACAGCTGTGCGTAATCGCGAGCCCCAGATTTATCAGTCCATAACCCAGAATATAACTGAGCAAGGATACCGCACCAAAATATAAAAACAGCCAGCTTCCCATCAGGATAGAACAACCGATCCAGCTCAGTGTTTTGATATGGCCACGATCGGCCCATTTGCCAATGAACTGCGTGGAAAGTGCGCCAAATACACCCACCAGCGTGACCAGTCCGACCATGACATCAGAAAGCTGAAAAGGTTCCTGCGTCAACAGCAGAGCGATGGTGGAGAACAACATACTCATGGCAGCAAAAGCACAGGCGCCTGTAAGTGAACGCAATACCAGACGTGGTTCCTGCTTGAGTAATATCCCCATAGATTTAAAAATTGCTGCATAGCTGATTCTCAGACGTGGCAGGCTCGGTAGTTTTCCTTTCAAATAAAAACTTAAGGCCAGCATGCTTATGCCACTGAGGATATAAATCATTTTCCAGTGAAACAGGTCGGAAAGTAATCCGGCAATACTGGTCGAGAGCAGAATACCGACCAGTAATCCGCTCATCAGGAAGCCCACCACTTCTCCGGTTTTTTCCGGTTTGACCGCCATGGTGGCTAAGGGAATCAGAATCTGTGCAGCCACGGAAAACAGTCCGGCAATGATAGTGCCGACCCAGAGCATTGGCAGATTTACCGCACTGGCACAAATAAATAACCTGAGTTCGACATAAAAATAAATAAAAAAAAGCCTTAGCATCTGTAATATCTTGGTTACGAAGACAAAACATTTCAGAGCAAGGCTTTTTCATGGACTATATTACCGAATTATTTTGTATCTTGGATGATTTCTGCAAAAAGTTTAATGAATCTTTAGAGAAAGCTCTAATTTCTGATCAAAAAACAACAATGAAAAAGTCAGCTTTAAGCTTGTCTGAAGTCATGACCATTGTCATTTTATTTCATAAATCCGGGTTTAGATTTTTCAAATATTTTTATTGTCATATGATCATCCCATTTTGGAAATCAGCTTTTCCCAAGCTTCTTAGTTACAATCGTTTTATTGAAATTATGCCGCGTTGTTTGCAAGCTTTGAGTAGTTTCTTCCATCAAGTTAAAGGAGAAGATACCGGAATTTGTATTATTGATTCGACTAAATTGGTCGTTTGCCATAATCTTAGAATTAAAAGACATCGTGTATTTAAAGGCTTAGCTGGTCGTGGTAAAAGTAGCACAGGTTGGTTTTATGGATTTAAAGTCCATATTGTTATCAACAACTTGGGTGAAATTATTAATCTCAAGATTACATCGGGAAGTGTTCATGATGTTGCTGTACTTGAATCTTTAACCCAAGAGTTAAAAGGTATTTTACTGGGCGATAAAGGCTATCTGAGTAAAGCAAAAACTGAAGCTTTAGCAGCAAGGGGGCTCAGACTATTAACCCCGTCACGCAAGAATATGAAAAATAAACCCATCCAAACTGAAGAAGAAAAACAATTGCTTTGCAGAAGAGGATTGATCGAAACAGTGAATGATCAGTTAAAAAACTTACATCAAATTGACCATTCACGTCATCGTTCGGTGAATAACTTTATGGTGAATATTATGGCTGCTATAGTGGCTTATTGCTTAAATCCAAATAAGCCAACTTTCCAAAACTTGCTAAAAAGCTAAAATATTTCATCGAACTCAGGTTAAATAAACCTGCTGCTGCACCCAGCATGAGAAAGGGGATCAGTTTGGTTTTATTCAGCATGTCACCTAAAGGCACAATAAACAGCAGGCCCAAGGCATAAGAGATTTGAGCAAAAGTGACCGTGAGCGCCACTTGTGATTCAGGTACCTGATAATACTGCTGAATCGATGAAATCAGTGGCTGGCAATAATAGTTCGCGCCAGCACATAAACCGCATGCAATCGCCATTAGCCATAATAAGCGCTTATTTTGACTAATATCGAGAGGCGTGTGCATAGGGCTAACCTTGTATTCAGACCGGAAGAATTGAAATGAGGAATAAGAATAATGTTCAAATTTAGGGCACTATAGGCCAGAAGTTCTCGCTTTAAAAGTAGAGAAATATTGCCAGCATTGAAAATTGTCAGAACTCAGGCAGCTTAAAGAAAGAAGTGCAATTTTAAATAGAAAATATGAGTGAATGTTTGCAGAATTTTTTATCTTTTGATAATGGGGTTGCTTCATTAAAGCGCAACTTAAAGTAAAAACAATAAAAAAGAGCACTGAGGTCAAAAAAGTGGAATATTTACTCTATTTTATTGCGCAAATTTGGTGCGAAAATGAGATTTTCCATTTTGAATCAAGTTCAGTACATTAATATAATAAATAGTCATCCAGCTTTTTTTCTACCCTTTATCTGCCTGTTTGAGACCTGAGTCTTATAAAATTTTAGCGATTACTTTTTGTCAGATCTATTAATTGTGTCTGATGAAGATCTGCTCAAAACAAATTCTATCATTTCATAAAATACGATTTTAACATCTAAAACCAGTGCTCTTGCTTGAGTGCTAAATCTGTCAAAAAAGTCAAAACTAAAAAAACGGCGCAGCTAAAGTGCCGCTATCTATAGGGACTAGAGAAATTGAAAGTCTGCTTCTAAATCAGGAAATACAGCAATCATTGTCAGAATCATCAATGTAACAAAATAAATCAGAAATTCGCGCTTATTTACACCAGCAAAATCTGGATATTTCATTCAGTGGAATGAATGTCGTTTATAAAAGCATCGAATATGAATAGCCGTTAAATTAAATAAATGTGCTATCACAGCATCATTTTTATGAATCATCAGTTCAAAATATAGGTATTTATTAAATAAATAGTAGGTGGTAATTTCAAACAGTTTGATTAGAATCCAAAAATTCAACAAGAACACATCCTGAGGGGAAGCATCGTTTAGGCGATGTTTACTTAAGAAAAATTAGCTTGAGGAACGCTCATGCAGATCGGAATTCCAGCCGAAACTGTTGTCGGTGAAAATCGCGTCGCTGCGACGCCAGAGACAGTAAAGAAATTGATCAGCGCAGGACATAGCGTGATTATCGAACGTGGTGCAGGGGTTAAAGCTGCCTATATCGATAGTGCCTATGAACAAGTTGGTGCCAAAATTACGGATGATGCCTATACTGGCAGTCAGTTGATTTTAAAAGTTCGTGCACCGAAAGGTGATGAAATTCAAAAACTCAACCCGAATACCACTATCGTGGCAATGTTTGATCCTTACCGTAATACTGAGCTTGACCAATTCGCGGCACAAAACGTGTCTGCATTTGCATTGGAACTTTTGCCACGAACCTTGTCTCGTGCGCAGAATATGGATGTCTTGTCTTCTCAAGCCAACCTTGCAGGTTACAAGTCGGTGCTTTTGGCTGCGGCTGAATATCAGCGCATGTTCCCGATGCTGATGACTGCTGCGGGTACGGTTAAACCGGCTCGTGTGGTGATCATGGGTGTCGGCGTAGCGGGTCTGCAAGCGATTGCCACTGCAAAACGTTTAGGTGCCATCGTTGAAGCCACGGACCTGCGTCCAACTGCCAAAGATCAGGTTGAATCTTTAGGTGGTAAATGGTTAGACGTACCGATGTCTGCTGAAGAGCAGCAAAAAGCGGCTGATGCGGCTAAAAATGGTTATGGCTGGATGCCGGGTGAAGAATACATTCGCGATCAGGCTGCAATTGTTGATAAAGCGGTATCGAATGCTGACATCGTGATTACCACAGCGCTTTTACCGGGTCGTGATGCACCACGTTTAATCCGTGCTGAAACAGTTGCGAAAATGAAACCGGGTTCAGTGATTCTGGACATGGCAGTAGAATCTGGCGGCAACGTCGAAGGTTCAAAATGTGGCGAAACCGTGCATACCGACAACGGCGTCAAAATTCTCGGCATTCCAAATATTCCATCGACGGTATCGACTGAAGCCTCTGCTTTATACGCTCGTAACGTATTTAACTTCGTGGAAACATTATTTGATGCAGATAAGAATTTTGTCCTGAATCAAGAAGAAGAAATTCAAAAAGCCCTACTTGTCACTCATGGCGGCCAAGTGCTGCTGAAACGTGGTTAAGGAGAAGACTCATGGTTGAAACAATTACGATTTTTGTCCTTGCCATTTTCGTAGGTTACTACGTGGTGTGGGGTGTAACACCAGCATTGCATACGCCGTTGATGGCGGTCACCAATGCCTTGTCATCGATCATTATTGTCGGTGCAATGATTCAGACTGTTGGCCTGCCGGTGATCGGCGTTGAAGGTAGTGTGGATTTCCAGACCATTAACGTGGTGAGCGTGCTTGGTGCAATTGCGGTATTCCTGGCCAGTATTAATATTTTCGGTGGCTTTGCCGTGACTGCACGTATGCTGGAAATGTTTAAACCTAAGCAAAAGAAAAAAGAGGGTTAATCCATGGAAATGATTCGAGAATATGCGGATTGGTTCTACCTGATTGGTGCCGTTCTTTTTATCCTGACGCTACGTGGTTTATCAGGTCCTAAAACTGCGATTGCTGGTAACCGTTACGGAATGATCGCGATGGCCATTGCGGTCGTGACCACCTTCTTTGTGGCTGAGAATCCAGTGGTCTGGATGATCATTGGCGCAATGGTGCTGGGTGCAATCGTGGGTATTGCCCGTGCACGTACAGTTCCAATGACCCAGATGCCTGAAACTGTAGCGTTGATGCACTCATTGGTGGGTCTGGCTGCGGTCCTGATTGCTGTCGCTGCCATTATTCACAACAACAAACTGATCGAACTTGGTCCAGACCTATTGGCTGCCAATGGTGTCAATTTCCATGAAATGAGCCGTGTTCATTTATTTGAACTGTTTGTGGGCTGTTTCGTAGGCGCGATTACCTTCACTGCATCAGTCTTTGCTTACGGCAAACTGGCTGCAAAAAAATGGGCAAAAACCATTTCAGGTGCATGGGTGAAACCGGTTCAGGCGATCATCTTTATTGCAATGTTAGGTTTTGGTGTTCACTTCTTCCTGACTGGCAATATGACCTCGTTCTGGGCGATGACAGGCCTTGCGCTGGCATTCGGCTGGGTATGGATTGCACCAGTCGGTGGTGGTGATATGCCAGTGGTGGTATCGCTACTCAACTCATTCTCGGGTTGGGCAGCAGCTGGTATTGGTTTTACCCTAGAAAACAACATGTTGATCGTTGCAGGCTCACTGGTGGGTTCTTCAGGTGCCATTCTGTCTTACATCATGTGTAAAGCGATGAACCGTTCAATCATCAACGTTTTGTTTGGTGGTGCGATGGGCGGTGCAGCTGCGCCGATAGCAGGAGCAGGTGAACAGGTTCAACGTAATCACCGTTCTGGCTCGGCAGATGACGCAGGCTTCCTGATGTCAAATGCAGACAGCGTAGTGATTGTACCAGGTTATGGTATGGCACAAGGCCGTGCCCAAAATGCGGTAAAAGAATTGGCTAACTTGCTGAAAGAGCAGGGCGTAACGGTTCGTTTTGCGATTCACCCTGTAGCAGGTCGTATGCCGGGTCATATGAATGTATTGCTTGCTGAAGCGGACGTACCGTATGAAGATATCTTGGAAATGGATGAGATCAACTCGGACTTCCCGGCAACAGATGTGGTGCTGGTGATTGGTGCCAACGATGTTGTGAACCCTGCGGCGAAAGATGATCCAACCTCACCAATTTATGGTATGCCGATTCTGGAAGCGCATAAGGCACGTACGATTATGGTGATCAAGCGCTCTATGGCAACCGGTTATGCGGGTCTGGACAATGACTTGTTCTATAACGACAAGACCATGATGATCTTTGGTGATGCCAAGAAAGTGGTGGAAGATATGACTAAAGCCATTAATGGTACAGGTCACTAATCATCTAAATCATTAGAATTCCCCCTAAGTCCCCCTTTAATAAAGGGGGATTTTTTATTTTATATCTTGGAAAAAGGATGATTGAGTGGTCATCGAACGTCTATGTTTATGATGAATTGATCCTAAAATACCAATCAAATCGGTGCATAAGACAAGATGAAAATTAAAGAAAAATAGCGAACAGATTGAGTTGTATTAATGCTTATAAAGTTAGATGAACAGGCAATAAAAAAGCGACCTACACAGGTCGCTTTTTTGAATATTTGGTTTTTACGCTACAGAGTCAGTATCTGTAGGATTGCGCCATAAGCTTTCTAGGTCATAGAATTTACGCGCTGTTGGAAGCATACAATGAACCACAACATAACCAAGGTCGATGAGGATCCATTCAGCATCACGTTCGCCTTCAATACCAAGAGGGCGGAAGCCAGCTTTACGTGCTTCTTCAGCAACGTTATTGGCCAATGATTTGATGTGACGTGTCGATGTACCGCTTGCAATGACCATAGCATCAGCCACATTACTGATACCGCTGACATCAAGCTCAACAATTTCTTTTGCTTTTACATCTTCAAGTGCAGCATGTACGACTTTTAAGCAGTCCTCTACAGCTTGAGAATTTGAATTCATAGTAAGATCGTGAGAATTAGAAGCGCTGGGCGATGGTTCTAAATTCATGGGGAGTGTAATTTCCTAACAATTATGCATGGTCTAATATAGCGGTTTTAGTCCTGAATTTCAAATGAAGCCGCAGTCCACTCAGTCATGCTCCGGAAAGAACTCAGCTTTCCAGTCAAAGGAATCATTGGAATGTCCGCTGGGTTTATACTCGGCAGCAACATAACCTTGATATTGACTATGTTTTAACCACTGAAATATATCATGATATTGAATTGAGCCCGTATTGGGTTGATGCCGTCCCGGACAATCCGCAAACTGGATATGACCAATCGAGGCAATATTTTCTTGCAAAGTTTCCAGTACATCTTCGCCCATCATTGCCATGTGGTAACAGTCGTACTGCATTTTTAAGGCCGGATGATGTACCGCTTCCAGCATTTCCTGTGCTTGAGCAACATTTTGAATCAAAAAACGTGGCATATCGGTGCCATTGATCATTTCAAAGACCAGTTCAATTTGATGTTCAAGCAGCATTGAACAGGCCATTTTCAGGTTACTCGCCAGCGTATTCAGGCAGGGTAAAAGATCACAGTCAAGGGGTTGTTTTCCTGCCAGAATGTTCACCCGGGGTACATTCAACGCCGTGGCATACTGGATGGCCTGCTCAACAGCATGACGAAACTCAATTTCCTGTCCTGGAATGCCGGCCAGACCATGACCGCCCTGCATCAAATCGCCTGCTGGCACATTAATCAGGCACAAGTTCAGCTGATGCGTGCTGAGCTGGTTTTGAATCTGGCCAATTGTGAGCTCATAAGGAAACTGGATTTCCACATGATTAAAGCCCTGTGCATGAGCTAGCGCGAAGCGTTCGATCAGCGGCACTTCGGTAAAAATCATCGACAGGTTGACGGCAAGTTTAATCATGTATGTCTCTTCAATATTCAGGGCTGCATCAATCAAGCGTTATGAATGTTTTAGTTGCTGGATTACAGTAGCCAGATCTGCTTCGGCAAAGCCTTGAGCCTGATGGGCCTGTAACTGTGATAATGCCTGAGTCGCGACTGGAACATCCAGATCAAAGCTTTGTGCCAGTTGCACGGCATTATTCAGATCCTTGGATAAAGTCTGCACTTTCCATTGCACCGGTTCAAAAGTTTGCGTGGCCATACGGGGGGCCAGAATCTGAAAGGGCTTGGAGTCAGCAAAACCACCCGCCAGCGCGGGCGCTAGTAATCGTGTATCCACCCCGGCAAGTCCAGCCAAGGCGACCGCTTCTGCGATCAAGGTGCTATTCGCCGCCACAATTAGCTGATTACAGATTTTGGTCGCCTGACCGGTACCCGTATCACCCATACGGGTGACGCGCTGTGAAAGTACTGCATAGATCGGATCAAGATCTTCAATAGTCGCGGCATCACCACCGGCAAAAATCACTAGACTGCCTTGTTCGGCTCCAACTGTACCACCTGAAACAGGAGAATCAATCCAGGTTACTTTCTTGGCCTGTGCTTGTGCGGCAAGTGTTTGGGTTTGCTGTACTGAAAGGCTAGAGAAGTCCACAATGACTTGCTCCGCAACCAAATACGGTTCGATCTGAGCAAAAACAGATTGCACTGCCTGATCATCTGCCAGGCAGGTCAGAATCACCGGGTAATCTGTAATCTTATCCAAAGATAGCGTAGTTGCACCTAGATCCAGCAAGGGCTCACAGGCAGATGGTGTGCGGTTCCAGACTGCCACCTGAAAACCTGCTTGAAGCAGACGTGTGGCCATGCGAGTGCCCATCAGCCCCATACCTAAAAAGGCAATTTTAGTATCGCGATTCAACTGCATGCTTTGGTTTATTCCTTTCCTAGATTCAGACTGGGTTTATTTGTATTGGCGCGGTACAAACTGAACCTCTGGGTTTTTGTCCTTTTTACGGGCCAATTGACTGTTTTTACCCAGTAATAATTTCAGCTGCCATATTTTTTCCATACGCAAGGATTTATTTGGACGATGCTGCATGGCATCCAGTACAAATTTAGAGGCCATCAGCGCATCTGGAGAACGTTGCAGCATTTCTTCAGCCAAGGCTTGTGCTCTTCCTAGTGGCTGTTCATCGACATGGGTGATCAGACCGATTTCTTTGGCATATTCACCATCAAAAATCCGGGCAGTTAAGGTCAGCTCTTTGGCCAGATCAATACCAATCAGGCCTTTCAGGGAGCGGCTGAGTCCCATGTCTGGCACCAGTCCCCAGCGGGTTTCCATAATCGACATTTTGGTCTCAGGATGGGCAATGCGGATATCTGCGGCTAATGCCAGTTGCATCCCGGCACCAAAACAGAAGCCCTCCATTGCGGCAATCACCGGGACTGGCAATTCCTGCCAGACCAGAAATGCTTTTTGAAATAAGCTTTGACCCGGACGGATCAGTTCCCATGCGGCATAAGCACGATTTTTAGGATTATTTAAATCTGCCAGATCAATACCGGCACTAAAGACCTGGGCTTCTCCCGTTAAAATCACACATCGGATGCTTTTATCTTTTTTGATTTTTTGTGCAGTCGCGACCAGTTCGCGCAGCAGGGCAAAGCTCATGGCATTGCGTTTATCCGGACGATTCAGTGTAACAGTGGCAATGCCGTTATTTTTTTCCAAGCGCACGAGTGACATGGCATTCTTCCTTATTTTTCCTGGCTTGAGCATAGCATGCAGCCTTTAGGCTTGCATGACAGCTCAGTCACACTTCTTAAGTCATGGACTGAGCCACTTCAGAGGTTTAATTCAAATGTTGCTTCAAAATTTGCTGGGCAGCCTGTTCAACCTGTTCAACCACGGCTTTGAGTTCATCAAAATATTTCAGCACGTCCTGAACAAAGTTTTCATCGGCCTTACGGCGTTCTTTGCGCAGGGTTGAAACGAACTGTTCAAAGCCACCGGTGACTTTCTGTAAAGTCGGTGCACCGACATAGCGGGTCGCGCCGTATAAACGATGCAGCACATGTTCCAGTTGTGGGAAATCTTCCAGTTCAATCAGTTGCTGCATTTCATCGAGTTCATCCGCAAAGCTGTCCACCAGCATGCGTAACAGATCTACCGCCAGATCTTCCTTATTGGCTGCCAGTTGCAGGCTTTGCTGCCAGTCCAGAATATTTGGATCCAGAGCATCAATCACATTGGCACGTTCCAGTACCGGAATCCGTTTAAAATGCTCGGTGGTCCAGTGCGTCAAAATTTGGATAATCTGCTCGATCTGGATCGGCTTGGTGACATAATCATCCATGCCGTTTTGCAGCAGTTTATGTTTTTCATCAGAAAGTGCATGCGCCGTCAGTGCAATAATCGGCAGGCGGCTATGATTTTCAAAGGTCGATTCCAGCGAGCGAATAGCACGGGTGGTATCGATCCCCGACATGACTGGCATCTGAATGTCCATAAAGACCAGATCAAATGCTGGCTGTTCCTGTTCATAACGGCGCTGAATAATATCGATCGCTTCCTGCCCGCTGAGGGCTTTGGTCGTGGTGACATTGAGTTCAGCCAGCAAGGCTTCCAGAACAATCAGGTTGGGTAAGTGATCATCCACGGCCAGAATATGCAGGCCTTGACCATTAAATTCTTCATGCTGTTCCTGGTCGAAGACCGGCTGATTGCCGAGTAACTGAATCAGCGCGCTGCGGCTGAGTGGCTGATGCAGGGCACGGGCACGATGGTCATTGAGCATGCTTGGATCCAGTTGCATCTGATAACCATAGACAGCCAGATGACCCTGATAACGTGAACGGATTTCGCGTAACAAGACTTCACTGTCACCACTATGATCGACGATCAGCCAGGTATTTTCGCTATTCTGTAAATGATTCAGACGGCTAAACAGATCCAGAATTGATGCACATTCAATATGTTTAACCTGATAATTTTCCAGATAATGCCGCAGCACATTCGCAGTTGCCGGATGTGCAAGATAAGACACCACGGTCAATTCGCTAAAATCTGGATGCTCAATCACGGTATCTTCATCGACCAGGAACTGGGCAGTAAACCAGAAAGTAGAGCCTTTTTCGGTTGGAGCACGTTCCTGATTGTCTTCAAAACCAATCTGGCCATGCATCAGGCTGACCAGCTGTTTGGAAATTGCCAGACCAAGACCGGTACCGCCAAACTGACGGGTCACCGAGGTATCACCCTGCGAGAAGGACTCAAACAGCTTTTTACGGTCGGTACCACTCAGGCCAATGCCGCTATCCTGTACACTAAAATGCAGCACACACTGATCCATTCCATCATGTTCCATGCGTGCCCGGACAATGATTTCTCCATCCGGAGTGAATTTGATCGCATTGGAAATCAGGTTGGTCAGAATCTGTTTAAATCGTAGCGCATCACCAATAATGTGTTTTGGCACACCATCTGCATAATAGAAGGCCATATCAATATGTTTTTGTGCTGCCAGAGGTGACAACATGTCCATCACATCAAAAATCGCTTCTTCCAGATCAAAAGGTGCCGTTTCTAATTCCAGTTTGCCGGCATCAATTTTGGAAAAATCCAGAACATCATTGATCAGTGCCAGCAAATGCGCCGAAGACTTACGAATGGTCTGCAAATACAGGCTCTGCTCGTTGCTGAGATTGCCCTGACGTAACAACAGATGAATAAAACCATCAATACTGTTCAGCGGGGTGCGCAATTCATGGGAAATATTGGCCAGAAACACCGACTTGGCCTGGTTGGCCGAGATCGCCTGGTCGCGTGCCTGACGATAGGTAATATTCTGGACTTCTAAAGTGTCGAGGGTGCGGCGTAAATCGTCTTCGGTCTGTTCGGTATGTTCACGCAGTTCCAGAAAGCTGAAATGCAAACGTTTCACCACATTGGCGATATCACGTTGCAATAAACGCAGCTCGCCGGTGCTGTTAATCACCATATGCTGGCCGAGGGTATCGGCATTCAGGCGTTGCAATTGCATGCGAATCTCATACATTGGGGCGATCCAGCGCCGTGAGTAGAAATTCAAGCAAAGTAATAACAATAATAAGGTCAGTAATCCGGTCGCAATCAGTACGATCAGTACTCGGTAACGGGCAATTGCTAGCGGCTGGTTATCCAGTTCGATCGCCAGCCAGCCGGTAGAAAAAGTGTTTTCATTCACTTTAATGGCATAGATATGATTATCTTGATGCAGAATCGGACCAACAAAATTGCCGCTTTTCTCAAATTCTGGCCAAGGCGCCTGTTCCTGAAAACCAATGCCCAAACGGTTCTTGCCATTTTCATCCAGAACTGCTGCCCGAACCAGATGCTTTTCATTCAGCATGTTCTGCATGGCGTTGTGAGCTTGGTCATATTGCCATGGATACAGGTTCAAGATATCCAGGGCATATTCTGAAGTGCCTTGAAAGCGAGTCAGAATCGCAATGGCCATCTGCTTCTGCTGGGCACGTGCGGCATTCGAGGTCTCAGTCAACACCAGCATGGCACCGACACAGGCCAAAATGGTAATCGGCACAAAAATCAGCGCAATCAGCTGTCCATAGGCATGATTTAAGTGTAGGCGTTTAAACAGCTTTTTGTTGATCGTTGACATGATTTAAGCAGTATTTTCTTTATGCCTGGCATATTAGCATGCTTTAAATCGACAGTTAAAATTTAAGCATAATTTTTATAAAGCTTCGGATTAGCAGTTAAAAATACAAGAGATTTCAGTTAATTTTGCTCAGGTACAGCAAGACTAAGACGCACGAAATTTCAATCTGTAAAAGTGCCAGACTGAAATAGTATTTTCATCTTCATTAGCGAGCTGCTTCACCTGGCTAAATTATCGGGAAATGTAGTTTATGGCTTGATAGTGTGTGAGTTTTAGTGAGTTTTCTGAAAAAGCCTTGCTAAATGGGTGCAGGGAAAAGCATTTTTTCATACAATAGCCGCACCTCGATATAGGTGCAAATAATGAGTAATACCATCCCTGATTTTCAAGCAGATGAATTTTTGTTAGACCATTATGTAGGCAAAACGCCGCTGGTGCGTTTACAGCGTCTGGCAAGTCACACTCAAGCTACAGTACTCGCGAAACTCGAAGGCAATAACCCAGCAGGTTCGGTCAAAGACCGTCCGGCCTATAATATGATCATGCAGGCCGAGAAGCGTGGGCAGATCAAACCGGGTGACACCCTGATTGAGGCAACGAGCGGAAATACGGGGATTGCATTGGCGATGGTCGCAGCAATGCGTGGCTATAAAATGAAGCTGATCATGCCGAACAATATGAGTCAGGAACGTAAGGACGCGATGCGTGCGTATGGTGCCGAGCTAATTGAAGTAACCAAAGAGCAGGGCATGGAAGGTGCACGTGATCTTGCTGCTCAAATGCAGAATGATGGTGTGGGTCTAGTGCTGAATCAGTTCGGAAATCCGGACAATGTCGAAGCGCATTACCTGACCACGGGTCCAGAAATCTGGCAGCAAACCGGTGGCAAAATTACCCATTTTGTCAGTTCTATGGGTACCACCGGCACCATCATGGGTGTGTCGAAATACCTGAAAGAAATGAATCCTGATATTCAGATCGTCGGTTTACAGCCATCTGATGGTTCAAGCATTGCCGGAATCCGTCGCTGGCCAGAAGAATATCTGCCAACCATTTTCGACCGCAGCCGAGTCGATCGCATTATTGATATTCCACAAATCGAAGCTGAAAAAACCATGCGTAAGCTGGCACAGAAAGAAGGCATTAGTGCCGGAACATCTTCTGGTGGGGCAGTGTGGGCCTCGATTAAACTGGCGGAAGAACATCCGGATGCAGTGATTGTGTGTATTATCTGTGACCGTGGTGACCGTTACTTGTCTACAGGGTTATTCTCTGTACAAGATCCTGAATAATTATTTGAGCACTGTTTTATGCGCCTGCCTGTTTTAACTTTCGATATTGAAACCCAAACCGATCTCAAATCAGGCGCGCATCTGTTTGGTCTGGACCTGCCTGAAGCAGATCTGGATCAGGCCTTGACCAAACTGCGCCGTCAGGATTCAGGCTCTGATTTTCAGCGTCCGCCCTTGCATGAAATTGTCTGTATTTCCGGTTTATGGATCGATGAGCAGGGCATGAAGCTGTTTTCCTTTAGCCGGGAACAGCATTCCGAAGCAGAAATTTTGAAAAAATTCTTGTCCATTTTTGACAAGCGCCATCCAACTCTGGTCAGCTGGAACGGCTCACAGTTTGATTTACCAGTGATTTTATACCGCGCCATGTATCATGGACTCTCTGCACCGAGTCTGTTCGATCAGGGCGAAATTGATACGCAAAAGCGTTATAATAACTACCAGAATCGTTACCATCATCGTCATGTTGACCTGATGGATGTGATGGCCATGTTTCATGCCCGTCATTTCCAGAAGCTGGATGATGTGGCACATTTGCTGGGTTATCCAGGCAAGCGCGGTGACGGAGCCTATCGGGTTCCGGAATATGTCCGCAATCAGCAATGGACCGAACTGACGTCTTATTGTGAAGGTGATGTCCTGAATACCTGGCTGGTGTATATCCGCTGGTTGCTGTTAAAAGGCCAACTGTTATTGCCGGATTATCAGCATTTGATGCAAAGCACGATTCAATATTTGCATACTCAACCGCAGCATGCGGACTTTTTATCAGTTTGGCGTGAGACTTCGCAACGAACTGAATTTACCCAATTTGATTTTCCCATCTCCACACCCTAGGTTTTCATGAAACATCGAGCACAAGCACGTCCTACCCAGCAACCCGAGTACATTTTTCAGGTTGAGTCACTATCGCATGAGGGACGTGGCATCGCTCATTATGGTTCACATCCGGATCATCCGCAGCATAAACATGGCAAGAAAGTCTTTATCCGTTATGCCTTGCCGGGTGAAACCGTGCGTGCCCGCATTACCCGAGAAGTTAAAAAACTCGAAGAAGCCGACAGCCTTGAATTGTTGAGCGATGCTTCCGAGATTCGCGTAAAACCAGTGTGTCCGCATTTTGGGATTTGCGGTGGCTGTAATATGCAGCATATCGCTGCGGATGCGCAGATTGAACTGAAACAGAATGTGCTGAAATCGCATCTACAGCATTTTGCTGGAATCCAGCCTGATCAATGGCTACCGCCTTTACGTTCACAACGTGAAGATTATCGCCGTAAAGCCCGGATTGGGGTGCGTTATCTACCTTCCAAGGATCAGCTGGTGGTGGGTTTTCGTGAGAATCAGTCCAACAAACTGACACCGATTGATCGCTGTATGATCTTGGATCGCGAGTTTGGCTCGGTTACACGTCTTAAACAATTGCTGCAAGGTCTGAATGGTAAGGCCGACATCGGTCATATAGAATTGGCCATGGGGGATCAGGACATTGCGCTGCTGGTGCGTGAAACTGCAAAATTATCTGCCGGTGATGTCAACCAATTGCGCGAATTTACGTTACAGAAAGGCTGGCAATTGTATCTGCAGCCTGCTGGCAAAGAAACGCTCTCGCGGATAGATGATCCAGAAGCGTCTGCACGCTTACACTATGGTCTTGATGACTTTGATGTGAAATTCGGCTTTAATCCTCTGGACTTTACCCAGGTAAATTCAAGCATTAATCCGCAAATGGTACGATTGGCATGTGATTTGCTACAACTGCAACAGGGTGAACGGGTTCTGGATCTCTTTTGTGGATTAGGAAACTTTTCCTTACCTCTTGCGCGCTGTGTTGGTGCGTCGGGTCAGGTGATTGCGGTCGAGGGAAGTGATGAAATGGTTCGACGTGGGGCGGAAAATGCCAAAAACAATGGTATTGCACAAATAGCGTTCTATTCACAAGATTTAACCAAAGATTTCTCGCACCACACTTGGGCAAATCAAGGTTTTGATGCATTATTAATCGACCCGCCACGTGCCGGGGCAGAAGAAGTCATGCATTATATCCCTCAGTTTGGAGCTAAAAGAATCGTTTATGTGTCATGTAATCCTGCGACACTCGCCAGAGATGCAGGACTCTTGGTACAACAGGGCTATCGTCTCACCCAAGCGGGCGTGATGGATATGTTTACACATACTGGACATGTTGAATCAATCGCATTGTTCGAAAAAGAAAATCAAATAAACGATTAAAGAAATGATGTTTTTAAAAGTAGGAGACGGGTATGGTCACAGTACGTGAGCAACTCCCTGGACGACTCAATGACTTGTCACAGGAGACGACTGTAGAACATGCCGAACAAGCACACCAGGATCTGACTGAATGGTTGGATCGGGTTCGTGGCATATTAGATGGCGCACCTTTAACGCAGCTCGAAGAAGTCGCCCACTTAACATTAGAAAGAGAGCTGCAAAGTACGGTTCAGCACCGCTCCAATACCTTTTATACCGGTATTGAGATGGCGGATATTCTGGCGCATCTGCATGTCGATGAAGATACTTTGTCCGCAGCCATGTTGTATCGTGCTGTTCGTGAAGGCGTCATGCCACTCAGTGAAGTACTAGAACAGTTCGGCGAACAGGTGCATAGCCTGGTCAAAGGTACGCTTGCCATGGGTAAGCTGTCTGAGCTGATCGAAAAAAATAAACGCTTGGAAGATCATTTCAATAATAACCAGCGTGAACATCTGTCTGGCATTTACAAAATGCTGATCTCGGTCACCGAAGATGTACGTGTCGTTCTGGTCAAGCTGGCCGAACGTACCTATGCCTTGCGTGAACTGGCCAATTCCTCGCGTGAGCGTCAGGAACGGGTGGCCCGAGAAATTCTGACCATTTACTCGCCACTGGCACACCGCTTGGGCATTGCTCAGTTGAAGTGGGAGCTGGAAGATCTGGCTTTCCGTTATCTTGCGCCGGAACGTTATAAAGAAATTGCTTCCTTACTGAATGAAAAGCGTCTGGAGCGTGAACAGTATATTCAGTTTGTGATTGATAAATTACGCAATGAATTGGCTGAGCATGGCATCGAAGCTGAAATTAATGGCCGGGTGAAACACATTTATTCGATTTATCGAAAAATGAAAAGCAAGAACCTGAGCTTTGACCAGCTCTATGATATTCGTGCGCTACGGGTACTGGTGAAAAGTGTACCGGAGTGTTACCACACTTTAGGTATTGTGCATCAGATCTGGCGCCACATTCCGCATCAGTTTGATGACTATATTACCAATCCGAAAGCCAATGGTTATCGTTCTTTACATACTGCGGTGATTGCCGAGAATAAGTCACTTGAAGTTCAGATTCGTACCCATGCAATGCATGACGAAGCTGAACTTGGGGTGTGTTCACATTTTAATTATAAAGAAGGCGCAAAAACCACAGATCGCTCCTTTAACCATCGTCTGCATTCCTTACGTGCGGTACTTGAGCATTATCAAGAACGCAATGAAAGCAGTGCACATAAAGAATCTGAAGATGAAATCGAGAATTTTGAGCATATTCAAGATTTTGAAGGCTTCGAAAAGATCTATGTGTTTAGCCGTGATGGTGATATCAAAGAGCTACCACGTGATTCAAGCGTGCTAGACTTTGCGTATCATGTGCATACCGAAGTCGGGAACAAGTGCTATGCTGCACGGGTGAATCAGCGCTATGTGCCGCTGACCTATACCCTGAAAACCGGTGAACAGGTCGAGATTCTGACCAAAAAAGACCGGGAACCGAACAGGGACTGGCTGGTTAATTCGCTGGGTTATATCAAAACGGCCCGGGCGAGAGATAAATTGCGTCACTGGTTCCGTCAGCAGGATCGCAGCAAGAACCTGGAAGTCGGCCGTGAAGTGCTGAACAAGGAATTGTCACGTCTGGCAATTCACCCGAAATCGATTGATTTGAGTGATTATTGCAACCACTTTAATGTCAAAACCGGTGATGACATTCTGGTGAATCTGGTCAATGGCGATATCAGCCTGCATGCCCTGATTAATCAGGTGAATCGTCATATGCATCTGGATCAGGACGAACCTGAACTGGTGCTGAAACCAGCCTTGAATCCACGTGCCAGCCATACGCTGTCAGCACACGGGATTCTGATCGACGGTCTGGATAACGTGGAACTGCATGTCGCGCAATGTTGCCAACCGGTGCATGGTGAGTCGATTGCCGGCTATATCACTCTGAATCGGGGGGTGAGCATTCATAAGGTGGCCTGTCCGGACTATGTGCGCATGATCACTCAAGAGCCTGAGCGTGCGGTAGAAGCCGATTGGGAAATGCAGCCGACTCGTGGTCAGAGCGTACAGATTGTGGTGGAAGCTTATGATCGACGCGGTTTGCTCAAAGATCTGACGCAAGTGATTTTCTCGGATCAGATCAATATCCGTCAGGTGAATACCATTTCGGAAGCGGACGGTATTGCCAATATGAAGCTGCTGATTGAAGTCAAAGGTCTGGCACAACTTTCCAAACTGCTGGCCCGTCTTGAGCAGCAACCAGGAATTATCAGCGCGCGTCGTCTGGTACAGGGTACTTAATTCCTGTTACCTAAGTTTAAAAAGCCTGCAATTCAATTGCGGGCTTTTTTATTGTAAGGTATTTAAATTACATGCATAAAAAAATAGACCAACAGACCGAGATGAGCGCGACTGAAATATTTGAACGTAGACGAAATAATCTGGCCAAGGTCATTGATCTGCTGATCGAGACACAGCAATTTAAAACTGGCAAAGAAATCTGTGAGCATTTCGGTTTGTCAGCCTCATATATTGCGCAATTGCTGAATAGCAAACGTCAGATCGGGGAGAAGGCAGCAAGGGAACTGGAACAACAACTGGGTCTAGATGTGCTCATTCTAGATCAGTCGACTGAACCAAAAGTTGAATTATCTCCAATTCCAGCGCAAGGTGTACTGTTGCAAATGCAGGTGGTGCAACAGCAGGCATTCGCACTTATCTCCCTGGATTCACCGCTCTCATTCAATCAGGATATTTTTCATCTGCAAGCACAGCATTATGCGATTCAGGTAGCAGGGCCGTATTATTTTCCCAGCTTAAAACCGGGCTGGTGGCTGGTTTGTGACAAACAGGCCGAGTTATCCACTGCAGGCATACTCTGTGTGTATCTGCTCAATGGCCTGCAGCTCATTTTACAGTTGGTGAGCGAAGCTCGGGATCATTATGAATTTCAAAGCCTGAATGAAAGCAGAAAGGTGGTTTTCCAAAAAACCGATATTGAGAAAATCCATCCAGTCATTGCGATTCTTCCCACTGCCACATATTCAAACGGCAGAAATAATTCAGCCCATCATAAGACGGGCTGAACGATGAACATGAAACAGAACAGATTATGGAATCTGGTTCTCGTCTTCAAATTCTGGCTTCACCTGAACAATAAAGTCCTGACGGTTTAGACCACGCCACAAGGCAAAGGCTGTACCAATATAGATCGACGAATAGGTCCCGACAAAGACACCAACAAACATCGCGATCGAGAACCATTTCAGACCATCACCACCCATCAGCATCATGGCAAGCACCACGAGCAATAAGGTCATAGAGGTATGAATGGTACGACGCAGGGTTTCAGTCAGGGCAATGTTAATGATTTCGACCGGTTCTGCACCACGAATCTTACGGAAGTTCTCACGGATACGGTCAGAGACCACGATATTATCATTCAGTGAGAAACCGATGATTGCAAGGAGTGCTGCAAGTACAGTCAGGTCAAATGGCCACTGCATCATCGCAAAAATCCCGAGGGTAACGATGATATCATGGAACAGTGACAATACTGCACCCATAGCCAGCTTGACCTCAAAGCGGATGGTGACATAGACCAGCATCAGCAGGAGCGCAAGTGCCACAGCACCGCCAGAACGGACATAGAGCTCATTACCGACCTGACCACCGACGACATCAACCTTGGGTACTTCTGCCGCATTATTTGGCAGTTGAACCGCTGCTGTAACAGCCTTGGTCAGGTCTTCAGCTTCGATATCTTCCTGAACCGGCATACGCACCATCAGGTCACGTTCAGAACCTAAAGTCTGAACCACAGCATCATTAAAGCCTGCCTGGTTCAATGCCTTGGAGACATCTTCAGGTTTGACCGGATTAGTATAGTTTAATTCGGCTGCCACACCACCGGTAAAGTCCAAACCCAGGTTCAGGCCTTTGGTGGCAATAAAGAAGATACTGGCAACGGTTAAGAGAATTGAAAACAATGCCGCAGGCATCGCAATCTTCATAAACGGAATAATGCGTTCGTCTTCCGGGCGACCGTACTGTTTTTGATTCAGTTGAGTATTTTCAGTCATCAGTGATCTCCTTAAATGCTCAACTTTTTCAAGTTACGTTTTTTGCCATAAATGAGCTGTACCACGGCACGCGTTACTGTAATGGCAGTAAACATCGAGCAGACAATACCAATCATCAGGGTTACGGCAAAGCCTTTGATCGGACCTGTACCAATCGCGAACAGAATGAACGCCACCAGGAATGTGGTCAAGTTCGAGTCGAAAATGGTGTTATAGGCACGATCATAACCGGCCACAATCGCCTGTTTTGGCGAAGCCCCCCATTTCATTTCTTCCCGTATTCGTTCACAGATCAGTACGTTGGCATCGACCGCCATACCAATGGTAATGACGATACCGGCAATACCTGGAAGGGTAAGGGAAGCGCCAATCCAAGACATGACTGTCAGAATCATCGCCAGGTTAAAGACCAGTGCAAAGTTGGCAATCACACCAAACAGACGGAAGAATACCACCATCCAGATTGCGACTAAGAGGAAACCGATCTGAGTTGAAAGTACACCTTTGTCGATGTTTTCTTGACCCAGACTTGGACCAATCACACGTTCTTCTACAAAGTACATTGGCGCAGCCAACGCACCTGCACGCAGCATCAAGGCAAGTTCAGCAGCTTCTTGCGGTGAGTCCAGACCAGTAATACGGAACTGAGAACCCAGTACTGCCTGAATGGTTGCAGCGTTAATCACGACAGATTCAGTATACGGGGTACGAACTTCAGTTTGAGTGCCGGTCGCAGGGTCTTCCACATAATTAATGCGCTGTTTGTTCTCGATGAACAAGACGGCCATACGTTTGCCGACCGCATTACGGGTGGCATCCGACATCAGTTTGCCGCCTGCGCTGTCCAAGGTAATGTTAACTTCAGCACCGCCTGTGTCTTGGCTAAAGCCACTTGATGCATTCTGAACACGTTCACCGGTTAAGATACGGTTACGGTTCAAGAGGAGCTGACGACCACTGTCCAGTGACTCATAAGCAAAGACTTCTGTGCCTGGTGGCAATGCACCCGTTGCCTGACCGGTATATGGATCAATATATTGATCATTCAGGTCAGACACCAGACGGAACTCGAGGTTCGCGGTACGACCTAAGACACGTTTCGCTTCAGCGGTATCCTGCACACCAGGAAGCTCAACCACAATACGGTTGCTGCCCTGAGTTTGAACCAGTGCTTCTGCCACACCTAACTCGTTAATACGGTTACGTAAAGTGGTCAAGTTCTGATTGACAGCATAAGATTCAATTTCTTGCTTACGCACATCAGTATAGTTTAGTCGTAAGGTCGAACCGGTCTCGGTCGCAACAGCCTGCTGGGTAAACTCATTGCCATTACGGCGCAAGAAGTCCATCGTTGCAGAACGATCATCATTGTTGGCAAACTGCATCACAATGGTGTTGTTGCTTAAATTCAGGCTATTAAATTTCAGGTTGTTATCACGCAACTGACGACGTAGATCCGTCGCAGAGGTTTCCATGCGCTGGGAAATGGCCTTGTCCATATCCACTTCAAGCAAGAAGTGAACACCACCACGTAAATCCAGGCCGAGCTTCATTGGTTTGGCACCAATTTTTTGCAGCCATTCTGGGGTGGTCGGGGCGAGGTTCAATGCAACCACGTAATCATCACCTAAACCACGACGTAAAGCCTCTTTAGCTTTAAGCTGCGATTCACTTGAATCTACACGTAATAAAGCTGCATTGTTGCCAAAGCTATTGTCATGGGTGGCAATATTTTCAGTTTTTAAAATTTGCTCTGCTTTTTGTACGATGCTTGCATCAATTTGAGTACCGGCTTTGGCACCCGAAATCTGTACAGCAGGTTCATCTGGATACAAACTTGGCAGGGCATATAAGGTACTGATCACCAGGACAACCAGGATCAGTACATATTTCCATGCTGGGTAACGCATTCGTTTTCTTCTTAAAATGAAAAAGTCGTGCGAGGGCACGACTATTTTTGATTAAAGGTTATTTAAAGTGCCTTCAGGGAGGACTGAAATCACACTTGCACGTTGAACTTTGACTTCTACACCACGGCTCAATTCAACCACTGCGAAGTCACCTTCAATCTTGGTGATTTTGCCCATTAATCCGCCTGCAAATACCACTTCACTGCCAATGCCAAGGCTGTCGACCAAAGCACGGTGTTCTTTGGCACGTTTAGATTGAGGACGCCAGATCAAGAAATAGAAGATTGCAATAAAAACAGCAATCATCAAAAGGTTCGCCATCATGCTTGGTTGTTGTGCAGCTTCACCTGCAGCGTGAGCAGTCGAAATAAAAAGGCTCATTACATTTTCCTAAAATAAAAAACTGGTGATCAACTCGATAATAAATTGACATATTCTTGCAATTTACATTGTCTTTTTCCTCAGCGCAAATGCTGATGGATTAATCTTGCGGACAAGGTGGCACTTCCAGGCCACGGCGGGCATAAAAGTCATGAACAAATTCGTCAAATGTACCGTTGTCTAATGCATCACGCATCGCTTCAGTCAAACGCAGGTAATAGCGCAGATTATGAATCGTACCGAGCATAGAGCCGAGCATTTCTCCACATTTTTCGAGGTGGAATAAATAGGCGCGGGTGAAGTTGGTACAGGTATAGCAATCGCAATGTGGATCGAGTGGGCTTTGATCATGACGATATTTCGCATTACGGATCCGTACCAGACCGTCTGTCACAAAATAGTGACCATTACGTGCATTCCGGGTTGGCATCACGCAGTCAAACATATCGACACCACGACGTACCGCTTCCACAATATCTTCGGGCTTGCCGACACCCATCAAATAACGCGGTTTATCTGCCGGCATTTTTTCTGGAAGATAATCCAGAACCTTGATCATTTCCTCTTTGGGTTCGCCAACGGACAGACCGCCAATCGCATAACCATCAAAGTCGATTTCAAGCAGGCCTTTTAAAGATTCATCACGCAAGTCTTCATACATGCCGCCCTGAATAATCCCGAACAGTGCATTACGGTTTTTCAGCACGTCATGATGCTGGGTTTTACAGCGTTTCGCCCAGCGTAAAGACAATTGCAATGATTTTTGCGCTTCTTCATGCGTCGCAGGGTACGGCGTGCATTCATCAAAAATCATTACAATGTCAGAATTCAGCGTATGCTGAATATCCATTGAAATTTCAGGCGATAAAAATACTTTTGAACCATCGATTGGTGAGCGGAAGGTCACACCTTCTTCTTTAATTTTACGCATTGCGCCCAGACTGAAGACCTGAAAGCCGCCTGAATCGGTCAAAATGGGACTATTCCATTTCATGAATTCGTGCAGGCCGCCATGTTCACGAATCACATCCAGTCCTGGACGTAGATACAAATGGAAAGTATTGCCCAGAATGACTTGAGATTTGATCTCTTTAATGTCGCGTGGCAACAGGCCCTTGACCGTACCATACGTACCCACAGGCATGAACATCGGGGTTTCCACCACACCATGTTCAAGCGTTAAACGACCACGACGGGCACGGCCCGACTGACCTAATTTTTCAAACTTCATAGGAGTTCCACATCAAGGCGAAAAAACAGTTCGCTGATTGTTATAGCTAAAGGGCGCTATTTTCCTTGATTCTTACACTAAACGCCAGCATTGTAGAGCATTCGCTCTGTAATTTTATTTATCGCTGAAGCTAGAGAACATCCGGAGATATTGGCGGATGGGCAGAAAACTGCTGCAAGCGCTGCTGGATATCTTCCCGGCTAAGGGCGCAGCTGCCATCCGGCTCAGAGGCCATTGCAGCGATATGCTGGATCAGTTTCTGGATATAATATTGCTATCGACAAAGTAGGATTCCAAGGTCAGCAAATAGGCATCTTGTGCCACTTGCAAATAGTCATAAGGCTCCATCACCAGCATCTGCTCTAGATCAATCAAGATATCTTTGTCGTTTTGCGAGAGTTTCAAGCGTTTCTGTATGGCAGGTAAATGAGTAGTTTGTCTGGATGCCAGAAATTTCTGTAAATGAATATGCTCAGGATTAAGTGTCTGTGCAGATTGGCATTCAAATTCGACTTGGGTGGGCAGGCTCATGAAAAAAAGGATGCCATCCAGATCCAGACCATAAGCCTCAGAAAGACGATGTTTGGTCTGTTTAAAACTCTCCAGCAATAAATCCAGATGCGTCGCGTGCAGCTGTTTTTGTTGTGCCAATACCGGATGGCCAAAGCTGTGCTGGGTTTTAAAATAATCGGCCAGCAAGGTTTTAAAGGGAATGAGTCCAGAGTGGGGCAAAGCATGTGCCCGATAACGCCATTTCCGGACATTCCAGCGATCCTGTTCCGCCAGATATTGCTGAGGATCTTCCGGATCTTTAAAAAATACTGCGTTCAGTCGAAATGGCCAGATCATCTAGTAGTAAAAATTCGTCAAAGACCAGACTACAGGCATAGATTTGATCATCCTGATAACGGTCATACAGCCGATAAAATTCCTCGACCAGCGTCTGTTGCAAGTGCTCTAAATAATCCAGCATAATTTTTATTCTTTATTTTATAAGTTTTAGATAGGTACAGCCGCATCCTTGGCTATTTTTATAATAAGTTAATGCGCCAAGGATGCAAAATTTTATCAGATCTTGCTGTTCACTCAGTGAAAGTTCGGACGGTAATCAAAATTCTGTGTCACGCTTTGATCACGGAATGGACGTACCACTTTTTTTCTGAGCAACATATTGTTAATGATGTTATGCGGAAAAATCTGGATCTGGTTGTTAAACAGTTCGACATTGCGATTATAAATCGTAATCGCCGCACCGACATTTTCATTCTGTTCTTCAATTTCAGCCATCATTTTCAGATAGATGTCATTGGCTTTCAGTTCCGGATAATTTTCAATCACGACATTCAGGCTATGCATTAACTGTTTGTTCAGACTTTCAATGCGTTGTAATTGTCCAATATCGGCATCCTTGATATTCAGGTTCATGATGTTCTGACGCAGTTCGGTGACTTTTTCCAGCGTGCCTTTTTCGAAACTCGAGTATTGCTCGACCAGCGGTTGCAGCCCATCCAGAATTTTCAGTTTTTGCCGTTCGTAACTGGCGACATCCGACCAGGCACGAATCGTAGCGTTATGATGACGGATAATACTGTTGCGGATCATGATAATCGTGACAATCAGCGCCACAATGATCAAACATAAAATCAAAAATCCCATCCGAGATCTCCCCAAGCTATATCTATATTTAAAAAATGATGCGAAAAATTTATTTTAAAAACTGCAGCAGATCATGTTGTAAGTTTTCGAGCTGTTTTAATTTAAACGTTCTCAGGTGGCCGCGCAATGTGGAAATATCGCTAATATTCTGCTGCTTGCTCGATACCTGAAATAAATCATGGGGTCCCAGATAGCACAGCATTTTATTTTCTGGGTGAAACAGTAAATCACCCTGACGCTGTTCAAAAAAGTCGGCCAGTCGCAGCACAAAACCCGGACTGAGTAATTTGGCAGTTTGCATCGGATCGCTGCCATAAAAGCTTAATCTCTGGTTGGTGCGAATATCGCTGCTGTGCCAGGGATAGCTATAAGGATAATAAAATTTCTTTCTGGAAGTGGTGACCGCCAGTCCCTGAATCTGGATATCAAACACAAATACGCCCCACAGGTCTTTGTGGACCTGCATCAGTTTAACCGGTTGGCCCTCTTTGTTTCTGGCCTGTACTTCATCAATATAGTGGTATTGGAAGAGTAGTACCTGATGTTGCTGGCCGTTTTCATCTTCCCAGACCGTGCTGGCATAACGCTGAATCTCATTACTCAACGAACCTTGATTGAATACTGGAAATAATTGTTTTAAATGCCGGATAAAGTGCAGGGGATTAAGAGGCATGGAAATATGCTGTGGCTGTTTTTGAAAGGCAAGCTGATATTTCTTGGCCAGTGCTTGTTCTTCCAGAAAAGCAATGACTTCCTCTAATGGCTGCTGTTGTTCATAGCAAATATAGGCCCAGAAGATGCAGAGACAGCCGAGAAAAACACTGCTCTGAATCCAGATATTTCCCGGAGCAATAAAAATGCTACCAATCAGAAAAAGGCCAATTCCGGCAAGCGCAAGCGGCAGGTTATTTTCAAACTTGAGCGTAATCGGGCCATTCCAGGGATGCAGCCCATCCAGCAATTGCTGATGCGTTTTGGCCTGTTGACCCAGATCCCAAAGCCGAGCGATATTTTGAAACACCACTGCATTTTTCTTGCGGCGAATATGAATGGACTGTTGTACAGACTCGATCGGCATGGGCAATGGTTCTCGCTTATTTCGCCTGATCAATCAGCATGGCATCGCCATAACTGAAGAAGCGATACTTGCTGTCTACTGCATGCTTATAAGCATTGAGAATATTGTCACGGTTGGACAAGGCAGATACAAGCATTAACAGGGTCGATTCTGGTAAATGGAAGTTAGTGATCAAACGATCGACCACTTTAAACTGATAACCCGGATAGATGAAAATCTGGGTATCACCTGTCCAGGCTGCCAGTTCACCGTTATGTGCTTGTGCTGCACTTTCGACTGCACGGGTGGCAGTCGTGCCTACAGAAATGACTTTATTACCGCGGGCTTTAGTCTGACGAATCATCTCGACCGCAGTTTCAGGGACATCGCACCATTCACTGTGCATGATGTGATTTTGAATATCATCAGTACGCACTGGCAGGAAAGTACCTGCGCCGACATGCAGGGTCACAAAGGTTTTTTGAACTCCTTTGGCTTCCAATTTTGCCAGCAGGTCAGCATCAAAATGCAGGCTGGCAGTAGGTGCTGCAACGCTGGCCAGTTTGGTTGGGTCATTAAACACGGTTTGATAACGTTCAGTATCAATCTCTTCCGCTTCACGGTTGAAATAAGGCGGAATCGGCAAGGCGCCGTATTGATCCAGCACATCGAGAATTGGTTGTGAAAATTCTACAATAAACAGATTTTCATGACGGCCTTGTACGATCACTTTCACTGCATCCGGGCCAATAAAAAGCTCTGCACCGGCTTTCGGAGTATTACTGGCCTTGATATGGCAATAGGCAATAAAGCGATCTTGCATACGCTCAACCAGCACTTCTACCGCACCGCCTGAAGCACGTTTACCTTTTAAACGGGCCTTCATGACTTTGGTGTCATTCAATATCAACAAGTCGCCGTCTTCAAGTAAATCCAGAATGTCAGTAAATTGATGGTCATGATATTGACCTTGGGTATCGAGGTGCAGCAGGCGAGAGGCACTGCGGGTTTCCAGTGGATAGCGAGCAATTAGCTCATCGGGGAGATCAAAATTAAAATCAGAAAGTTGCATGATGATTTACGCTAAAAAAACTGCGGCTAGTATAAACTTTTTTCTTTTTTATAGCGGGAATTGCTCGATTTTAAAACGAAAAAATGCCATTTGTTTTAAAAATAAACAAATGTAAATATTCTGCGTTGACAGTGCCGAGAAATCGCGTATTATACCTTTCATCCACTCCCGAGGTGGTGAAATTGGTAGACGCGGCGGACTCAAAATCCGCTGTCAGAGATGACGTGTCGGTTCGAGTCCGACCCTCGGGACCAAAATTCTAAAAAACCCCAAGCACATTCAGTCTTGGGGTTTTTTATTGTCTGTATATTTAAAAGTATTTATTTTCATCATTTCTTAAAATGGTTTTTGACTGAATTTGAGTGGTTTTGTCAGTAAGATGATGATTTATATCTATAGCGAAAAATAGATTAATTGAATAACTTTGATACATCAATCAGAAATAAAAAAACCGGCGCCTAGACGCCGGTTTTGTTATTTTACATTACTGATCAAGTCAGTTTTGCAAAAGCTTAGATCGTAGCAAGTGCTGCATTCAAAGTAGCACTTGGACGCATCACTGCATTTACTTTTTCTTGATCAACAGCGTAGTAACCACCGATGTCTACTGATTTTCCTTGAACTTCTGCAAGCTCAGCAACGATTTTCTCTTCATTTTCAGCTAAAGTTTTTGCAAGAGGTGCAAACTTCGCTTTCAATTCAGCATTTTCGTCTTGAGCAGCAAGTTCTTCAGCCCAGAATTTCGCCAGGTAGAAATGGCTGCCACGGTTATCAAGCTCACCTGTACGACGAGAAGGTGACTTGTCGTTATCCAGTAATTTACCAGTTGCACGGTCTAAAGTTTTGGCAAGTAACTTGATGTTGTCATTGCCTTCTTTAATACCCATTTCTTCTAAAGATACCGCCAACGCCATGAATTCACCGAGTGAATCCCAACGTAAGTGGTTCTCTTCAACTAACTGCTGTACATGTTTAGGAGCAGAACCGCCTGCACCTGTTTCGTACATGCCGCCACCCGCCATTAACGGCACGATAGACAACATTTTCGCAGATGTACCCAATTCCATGATTGGGAACAAGTCAGTCAGGTAGTCACGCAGGATGTTACCTGTTACCGAAATAGTATCTAGACCGCGTGCAACACGTTCAAGCGTATAACGCATTGCACGTACTTGTGACATGATCTGGATATCAAGACCAGTGGTGTCATGATCTTTCAGGTATTTTTCAACTTTCTTGATCAGTTCGTTTTCGTGTGGACGGTACGGGTCAAGCCAGAAGATTGCTGGCATGCCAGAGTTACGTGCACGAGTAACTGCAAGTTTCACCCAGTCACGAATCGGTGCGTCTTTCACCTGACACATACGCCAGATATCGCCTTCTTCCACGTTTTGTGACATCAACACTTCGCCTGTTTCTAGGTCAGTGATGTTCGCAACACCTGCTTCAGGAATTTCGAAAGTCTTGTCGTGTGAACCGTATTCTTCCGCTTTTTGCGCCATCAAACCAACGTTAGGTACAGTACCCATGGTTTTTGGATCGAAGTTGCCATTCCATTTACAGAAATTGATCATTTCCTGGTAAATACGTGCGAAAGTTGATTCAGGCATGACTGCTTTACAGTCGTAAGGCTTGCCGTCAGCGCCCCACATTTTACCGCCACCACGAATCATTGCAGGCATAGAAGCATCTACAATCACGTCGTTTGGTGAATGGAAGTTAGTGATGCCTTTTGCAGAATCAACCATCGCTAAAGCTGGACGGTGTTCTTGACAAGCATGTAAATCAGCAATGATTTCTTCACGTACAGAGGTTGGTAAAGTTTCAAGCTTTTCGTAAAGACCCGCCATACCGTTATTGACATTAATGCCAAGCTCATCAAAAAGCTTGCCATGTTTTTCGAATGCTTCTTTGTAGTAGATTCTTACACAGTGACCAAATACGATTGGGTGAGACACCTTCATCATGGTTGCTTTAACGTGTAAAGAGAACAGGATGCCTGCTTCACGACAGTCTTCAAGTTCTTTCTCGTAGAAGTCGCAAAGTGCTTTCTTGCTCATGAACATTGAATCGATGATTTCGCCGTCCAGAAGCGCAACTTTTGGCTTAAGAACAATCGCTTCACCAGACTTGGTGATCAATTCCATTTTTACATTCCGTGCGCGGTCTAAAGTCATCGACTTTTCGCCGTGGTAGAAGTCACCTTCGTCCATGTGTGAAACGTGAGTTTGCGACCACTGTTTCCACTCGCTCATAGAGTGCGGGTGTTTTTTCACGTAGTTTTTAACGGCAGCAGGTGCACGACGGTCTGAGTTACCTTCACGTAGAACAGGGTTTACTGCTGAACCAAGACATTTGCTATAACGTGCCTTGATTGCTTTTTCTTCTTCAGTGGTCGGGTTTTCAGGATAGTCAGGGATTGCATAGCCTTTAGACTGAAGTTCCTTGATACACGCTGTTAGCTGGCCAACAGAAGCACTGATATTTGGGAGTTTGATAATGTTCGTGTCTGGATCTTGTGTAAGACGACCTAGCTCAGCTAGAGTGTCAGGCACCTTTTGCTCTTCGCTTAGGTAATCTGTAAATTCGGAGAGCACGCGCACAGCTACAGAGATGTCACTTTTGACGATCTCAACGCCAGCTGGCTTAGTAAAGGTCTCAATGATCGGCAGCAGAGAATAAGTCGCCAGTAATGGCGCCTCGTCGGTCAGTGTGTAAATGATAGTTGACTTTCCACCAGCCATATATAGCCCCTTGCGTTGGATTGAGTTTCTGAGGACCGAACTTTTGGCCCAGCCTCTTTGAACCGATTTGCTTAAATAAAAACATTGAGAGTATCGTCTTTCAGCGCATTTCAGTCAACGAAATATGCCTTTAGATTGAAATTTGGGTGAAAATTTGTACAGATTTGTATGGTTTAGCCGTGTTTATATTTTGTACAAAAAAATAATCATCTTCTGCTGTAAATCCTGATGAAAATGATCGGAAATGATTCGCTAGCCAATTGTATTCACTGAAAATGGTTTTTTGAGTCCGACATAGACTTAAACTGATCCTCGAGATGTATATCGGTACCGAATGACTTCATGCTGTTTTGCGCAAATTCAGTCAGGCTGATGATGCAAATTTGTCCTTGGCAGATGGCTACATCATCATGGAATAGCTTTGCGCTATACTGGCAAGCATTAATGAAATGATCTTAAAGATTGACACTAACAAGGAAATGTAATGCCCAGCCTGTTTATTGTAATGCTCGGTGGTCGTCATGCCCGTGCCAATACAGAAGTTCATGATGTGGTTTTGGCTGTGGGGGAGAGTCTGGAAGATACCTATCCGCAATTAAAAAATGCCTGGTTTGCGGAACAGAAAGGCTTGCATATTGATGCCTGGGCGCAAATCAACGGGCTAGAGTTCGAGGGCAAGTCCTATGTGCTGCAATTTACTGATGCACAGCCACAGCAATCCGATGAAAAACTTTGGCTGATTAATCTGGGTGGTTATGATCCACGTGAGTTTGGTGAGTTACATCGTTATGTGTTGGTGGTTGCGCAGAATGCTATGGTCGCTAAACAGCGCGGTAAAGCTTACTTCGCCCGGCACTGGCAAAAACAGCATACCGACCGCGTGCTGGATGTAGATGACTGTATTGCCATCGATCAGGTTTATGGCCACTACGTCCAACTGCTAGAGGGTAGTTTTAGCGGCAATCGCTGGGAAAATACCTATCTCACGATTTAAAGCAGTTTGCGATTGAATTAAACTTGCGGCTGGCTTGATGATTCGATAAGCGGTTTAAAAAATCTCTTTATCAAAATTTAATAATTGGCATAATACTGCCAAGGAAAAACAGTTTTGACTGAGATGGAATGTCTTAAATGGATTTAATTCAGGCAAATGGACAACCACGTTATGGACGTTTCAAGGAGCTTCCAAAAAGTATTGACTATCAGGCATATCAATACAAAAATCCTTATGGTCATGTGCTGTCAGGCTGGCGTAAGCATCTAAAATATAAAAAATTCAAATTCTGTAGTATTCAGCACGAGCATTATACGATTGGATTGGCAATTGCCGATATCGCATGGGCAGGGCATGGTTTTGTCTATGTCTATAACCATATGAGCAATGAAGTGCTGGAATGGAATGCGATTAATTTCCTGTCACGCAACACTGTGCTGGATGAACAGCCACTGTTTAATCATAGTTATTTCCATAAGTCACCTTTTCAGATCGATATCCAGCATGCCAACGGCGTGCGTTATATCAACGTCAGCAAATACGGCGAAATTAAACTCAGTGCCCGGATTTTCTGTGCCGGAACCGATCCACTGAGTATGTGCAGTCCGACCGGCATCAATGGCTGGACCTATACTCAGAAACTGACCACTTTGGGCTGTGAAGGCTTTTTCATTAACAAGCAGGGTGAAACCATTCAGTTTAATGAACGCAGCTTTGCTTCTCTGGATGATACCTGTGGCTTTTTGCGCCCGGAAACGGCCTGGTTCTGGTTGTCCTGTAATTTCTGGGATGTGAACCATAATCGGATTGGACTTAATCTGGCTTCAGGTGTGAATGAAAGTTTTGGCAATGAAAACTGTCTGTGGATCAATGGCAAGATTTATCCGTTGGCCGATGTGCTGTTCCAGCAGGAATCGGAAAACCAATGGACGATTCAGTCGCTGGATGAAAAATTGAATCTGATGGTGAGTACAGGCTGGCGCCGTTATGAAAATCTGAACCTGCGTCTGGTCGGAAGTCAGTTTAGTCAGTGGCAAGCCAAGGTTTCCGGAACGATCCAGCAGGATGATCAGGAAATTATTTTACTGAATGAATATGCCTTGCTTGAGCAGCATTATGCCAAATGGTAAAAGTGCAGGACATAAGACCTAATTTAAAAGCCTTCAATTTTTGAAGGCTCTTTTGATTTGAGCTTAATCTTTGGCGGCCTGCCAGAAGGCTTCACCTGCTTGAATTGGATCATTGGTTTCGGCTAAGGTTTTTACCCAGACATCGTATTGCGCAATCACAGGATGTTGACTGGGATGAAAATCTTTTTTAAACCAGTCCCGATATTGTGGGCCCATACGGGTCAAGGTACCGTTACGGCCAAACAACCAGGGCAGTCCTTTCAGGTTCATTTGCAAACGCTCTAAGACACTGAACCCATCATGTTTCAGCATGACATTGGCGCGATAGGCAGTATAACTAAACATCAAAAATGTCGTGCTGAGCAGGGTCATTTTGCGCATCCATTCAGGTGTTTTTGCAATATCTTTCATCACGTCAAAAGCCACATCACGATGTTCCATTTCTTCAATCGCATGCCAGGCAAACATGGCACGTACATAAGGATGCCCGTCTTTTAAGGTGGATTTTTGACCGTAAAAAGTTTCAGCCATCAGCGCAGTCAAGTGTTCTGCCGCTGCCGTCGTGGCAATATTGAACTGTGCTGAACGATGTTTGAGGTCATGAGCGAACATATTATTCAGACGCTCAATAAAATCATCGACAGGCATGCCTTGTTCACGCATCAGCTGGTTCATTTTCTCATGGGCAATGCCGTGCTGTGCTTCCTGACGAATAAAATCTGCCACACGTTTTTGCAGCTCCGGGTCTGTGATCTGATCTCGGAACAGGCGCACACTCTGAATAAAATAACGCTCGCCATCTGGAAAGGTCAGGCTCAAGGCATTGAACATGCGGGTCAGAAAGGGGTCACCGCCAAACCAGTAGCGCGGGATTTCATCCAGTTTAAAATCAAGCTGGGTCCGGACCACGGGCTTTATTGAAGATTTTAATACTGCATTCATCTTATGAATTCTTTTTTGTGACGATGCTGACAGTATGTCGGGGAATGCCGTAATTGTTTTGACAGTGCTTGCCAATTTTTATACATTTTATGCCAAATGAAAATAAAACTGCTTAGACTAAAGCAGGCAGCGGGAAGCGCGCATGCAAGAAATTAAAATATCCAATGGTTATATTCAGCTTTGGGCGACTTATCTGCGCAGTCTGCAAATTGAGCCTTTGGAAGCTGACTTTCTGCAAGATGTACATGAAGCGCTTGTCCCCCTGATTGATCAGCCTTTTGCCACGCAAGTGCCGCTGGAATTATTAAATCAGCTTCTGTTAAGAACCCGGCAACATTTAAACTGTCCACAACTAATTTTCGAGATCGTGCAGGTTATTCGTCCAGAACATTTTGGCGTGCTCGGTTATATGGCTTCGCGAAGCAGCAGCGTTGCGGAAATGATCCGGCATATCATTCGCTTTCAACGACTGGTGATTGATGGCAGTGAGTTTGTACCTTTGCAATTGAAGCAGCGTGAACACAGTCTTGAATTATTTTGGGCCTATCTGGATGAAAAATATAATCTGTTAAATGAGCTGACCATGGCCGCGATGGTGCAGTTGGGGCATGTCATTTTGCAGGATCATCAACTGTTACTGCACTGTGTACGTTTTGCCCATGCGCCCGACAGGGGGCAAATGCATTATCAAAAGTTTTTTGCCAGTGAGGTGAGATTTTCTCAGGACTATTATGGCATAGAGCTGGATTTGCAAGGACTGGCACATGGGTCTGAGCAGGCTGATCCAATCCTGTTGCAGCTACTGGTTCATCAGGCAGAACAGGCGATTGCAGCCAAGCCGCCCCTTGAAAATCATTTGGAACAGGCGCAGCAAATGATTGCCGAACAGCTGCGGACCCAGCATCAGGCCATTAAAGTTGAACAGCTTGCCCGGCAGTTGTTGATGTCGACACGTAGTTTGCAGCGCTTATTCAGTACACAGGGCACTTCATTTAAAAAACTGCTGGAACAGCAGCGGATTAAACGTTGCGAGCTGTTGTTGCAGCAGGGATTAGGTCTGACCGAGATTGCCGAGCAGCTGGATTATTCTGATCAGTCGGCTTTGGCACGGGCCTATAAGGCAGCCACCGGACAGACCTTGTTAGAGCGAAAAAGGCAGTTACACAAAGCACGAAGCTGAAAAAAGCGACCGGTATCGGTCGCTTTTTTATTTTCGCAGGATGATGGATTAAGTGCTTGCTTTCACCTGAGGGAATCTAAACGCGATCGCAGCAATCGCAAAAATGGCCAGAATCCAGCAATAGTACACACCACCAATCAGTTCAACCGGCGAGATTTTTGCAATGGAACAGGCCAGTAGTAACTGTGCGCCATAAGGAATTAAACCCTGTACCACGCAAGAGAAAATATCCATCAGTGCCGCAGAACGCTTGGGATCCACCCCGTATTCTTTGGCGACTTCACGCGCCATATCACCAGACAGAATAATCGCCACGGTATTATTGGCCACAAAGATATTCGAAAACACCACCAGAAAACTAATCCCGATTTCGCCGGCACGTTGCTTCCCAACTTTAAATAGACGGGTCAAGCTATAAATGCGCTCGATCAGCCAACGTAAACCGCCTTCTCGTTGCATGATCGCCGAGAGGCCACCCAGGAACATCGACAATAACGCCACTTCAAACATGCCGACAAAGCCATCATAAATTGAAGTATTCAGTTTGAGCAGATCAAATTCAGCTGTGGCAAACAGGCCAAACAAGCCGGAAAGTAACACCCCAATGGTCAGCACAGCGAGAACGTGTAAACGGCTAAAGGCTAAAATAAATACGGCGATATAAGGTAAAACCAGAAGCCAGTTAAAATCCTTGTATTCCACTGCATTGCTACTACTGGTACTCAACACGTAAATCAAAATAGTGACGATTGAGGCTGGAACCGCAATCCAGACGTTGACCCTGAACTTGTCACGCAGTTGTACGCGTTGGCTGGTGGTCGCCGCAATGGTGGTGTCTGAGATCATGGACAGGTTATCACCAAACATGGCACCACCGACCACTGCACCAATCGCATAAATCACATCAATATCGGTAACCTGGGTGAAACCAAAAGCGATTGGCGCACAAGCCGCAATGGTGCCCATGGAGGTACCCATCGCCGTGGCAATAAAGGCCGAGATCACAAATAACATCGGCAGAATAAATGTGGGTGGAATCACCGACAGGCCCATCTGCACGGTGGCGTCGACGCTGCCAATGGCGCTACTGACGCTGGCAAAGGCGCCGGCCAGCATAAACACCATAAACATCAGAATTAAGTTTGGATGACTGGCACCTCTGAGGAATTCCTCAATGCCCTGGTTGAGTTTGCCGCGATACACTAATGCAGCCAAGATAATCGCAGGCAGGGCAGCCACAGGCGCTTTCACCTGATAGAACGCGAACTCGGTTCCGATCAGGGAATGATAGATCCCGCTACCCAAAAATATGGTTAAAAATACAATAAGCGGCAGCAGTGCAATGGCGCGTGCCTGCACTGTAGCCTCAGAATCAGTCTGCATAGGAGATAAAAAAGTAAGAGAATAGGACTAGTATAAAGCAGGTTTTGCTATTTCAGAAAACTTTAAATGAATGCGCTAACATCTGCATTTTTATTAATTTTTATATGATAAAAATAAGTTTATCTAAATATTCAGGATTTTAGGTAATAGCAAAATTAGGCATCTTTGATCATTGAGAAAAAAATCAAAATAATCGTAAATAGACCCTTCCGAATTGTTTTGAAATCTTCGCACAGGAAATGAAGTACTCGAGGTCGGTATCGCAGACTGTTCATTGGACAAAAAATAGCGTTACAATGCGATGTCTTGTATTTCTACATAGTCAATGCCTCAAGTTTGAAACACGTTAAGGAAAATACCACCCTATGTCACGTTTAGCCACACGATTTGGACAACTTAAATCTCAACAGCGTAAAGCTTTAGTTTCTTATGTCATGGCGGGTGATCCGCATCCAGAAGTCACAGTGCCTTTGCTGCATGAGATGGTGGAAGCGGGTGTCGACGTGATTGAGCTGGGACTTCCTTTCTCAGACCCGATGGCGGATGGGCCGGTGATTGCGCTAGCTGCCGAACGTGCTTTGGCAGGTGGAACCAATACGCTAGATGCCCTGCAGATGGTGAAAGAATTTCGTTTGAAAGACCGCGAAACACCGGTGGTGCTGATGGGTTATCTGAATCCGGTTGAAGTAATTGGCTATGAAAAGTTTGTGGCTTATGCCTATGAATGTGGAGTAGACGGTGTGCTGCTGGTGGACTTGCCACCAGAAGAAGCACAAAGTCTGGGTGAAGTACTGGAAAAATATGACATGGATCAGATTTTCCTGCTGGCACCCACTTCAACCGATGCACGTATTCAACATGTAGCAAAACAGGCCAGCGGCTTTATTTACTATGTGTCACTGAAAGGCGTGACCGGTGCAGCAACTTTAGATGTCTCTGAAGCCGCTGCACGCATTCAAAAGATTAAAGCTGTGACTGATGTTCCTGTAGGCGTAGGTTTCGGTATCAGTGATGCTGCATCTGCGAAAGCGATGGGTGTTGCTGCCGATGCAGTTATTGTGGGTAGTGCGTTTGTAAAGCAGTTTGCAACGCTCGCACCAGAACAAGCCGTTATTGCAACGGTGAATAAAGTCAAGGAGCTTCGAGCAGCGCTCGATGAGTTAGTATGAGTCAACAACTGAAATCAGGCAAAATTCTGAGCCCATCGACCCCATGGACGGAGCGTACTGTTCCGGGCATTCAGGTACCCGATGAGCAAACGGCATATAAAGCGACATTTACCGAGCCTACGATTGAGTGCCCTGAATGTCATGCATTGGTGACCCGTACTGCGATGTCATTTAATGCTTATGTCTGTCCGCAATGTGATGAACATTTGCGCATGAAAGCCCGCGAACGTCTGAACTGGTTCTTTGATCAGGTACAAACAGAATTGGGTCAGGAATTTATAGCCAAAGATCCGCTGAAATTTGTCGATAGCAAAGCGTATCCCGATCGTATGGCTGAAGCGCAAAAGAAAACCGGTGAAACTGAAGCACTGGTGGTAATTCAGGGTTTGCTGAAAGGCGTACCGATGATTGCCTGTGCGTTTGAGTTCGACTTCATGGGCGGTTCTATGGGCACAGTGGTCGGTGACCGCTTTGTTCAGGCTGCAGAACATGCGATTGAAGCTCGTCAACCTTTGATCTGTTTTGCTGCTTCGGGTGGTGCTCGTATGCAGGAAGGCATGTTGTCCCTGATGCAAATGGCGCGTACTTCGGCTGCGATCCAGCGTTTAAAAGAAGCAGGTCTGCCTTATGTAGTGGTATTGACTCATCCAGTGTACGGCGGTGTGACCGCATCATTGGCAATGCTGGGTGATGTACATATTGCTGAACCGAAAGCGATGATTGGCTTTGCCGGTAAACGTGTGATCGAACAGACTGTACGTGAAAAACTGGAAGAACCGTTCCAGCGCGCGGAATATTTGCTTGATCATGGGGTAATCGATCAGATTGTTCACCGTCATGCATTACGTGATACAGTTTATCGTATCGTTACGAAGTTGATGAATTTGCATTGAACACAGCACCCTTAGCAACAGATTCTTTAAATACATGGCTCGATTATTGGAGCCATGTTCACGTTACGGGTATTGATTTAGGTCTGGAACGGGTTATTCCTGTGGCTGAAAAGCTGGGCGTGACATCTCCAGAGGCCAAAGTGCTGACGGTGGCAGGAACCAATGGTAAGGGTTCGACCACCACCACGCTGGCCGCGATCCTGAATGCGCAAGGCTTCAAGGTCGGGCTATATCAATCCCCTCACGTGTACCGTTTCAATGAGCGTGTTAAATTGCGCGGCATTGAAGTGGAAGATCAGTTGCTGATTGATGCTTTTGTTCAGGTCGATCAGGCTCGTCGCGAATGCGGTTTGAGCCTGTCTTTCTTTGAAGCCACGACACTGGCTGCTTTTGTGATTTTTAAAGATCAAGGCTGTGATGTCTGGGTACTGGAAGTGGGTTTAGGCGGCCGTCTGGATGTGGTCAATGTGGTCAATCCAGATGTGGCGGTAATTACCAATATTGGTCTGGATCATACCGACTGGCTTGGTGACACCATTGAGAAAATTGCTTTTGAAAAGGCCGGAATTATTCGCCCGGATATTCCCGTGGTATTTGGTGGACAGCAACAGATCCCGCAAGCTATTCTAAATAAAGCCCAAGAATGTAAAGCACCCTTGTATGCAATCAACCGGGATTATTTTTATGAAGCCTTTGAAGATGGCCAAAGCTGGGCTTTTGCTTCATCAGGTACGACCTTAAAACTCCCTACAGGTTCACTGGCATTAGATAATATTTCTACCGCCGTGGCCGCCATTCTGCTGAGCGAATTAAACGTCAGCCAGCAGGCAATTGCACAAGGCATTCAAACGGCAAAATTGCCGGGACGTTTTGAAATCCGTCAAATCCAGAATAAAACCGTGATTTTTGATGCAGGACATAACCCGCATGGGGTGGAATTTCTGCTGAAACAATTACGAGATTATTTAAATTACAATCAAAAATATAATGAAGTCATTTGTGTATTTTCAATGCTGGCAGATAAAGATATAAATTCTGTCGTCAAGTTATTGAAAGACACGGTTCAATTGTGGAAAATTGCACCATTATTCGTCCCACGTGCGGCAGAGGTCACAGTTTTGGCTGATGCTTTAAGCGGTGAGGCGGTAGAACAATTTGACAATGTAAAATTAGCTTTTAAATCAGCACTGGATCAAACAGATAATAATCAGCTGATTTTGGTATGTGGATCATTTCATACCTTAGAAGCGGTATGGGAGTATTTGGAAGAATGTCAATGAATAACAAACAGCGCTGGATGGGCGGTGTTGTTTTACTCGGTGGTGGTGTTTTATTGGCAGCATTACTCCTGAAAGGCCAAGATGAAATCAATCAGGACCGTCAGCAAAATCCGGCACAGGCTGCGGAAGTTGAAAATAAAGAGACAGGCAATCATTCGCTCGGTTCTTTGACGGTCGATGTGGAAACAGAAAAGCGTTTACTTGAACAGCAACGTCGTGACCGGGAAAAATCGGTTGCAGAGCAGGAAGCACGTGCAGCCGAATTTTTAGCGATGCAACAGCAGGCTGAAGCAGATGCTGCGCGTAAAGCGGCTGAAGAATATGCTGCCCTGAATGCACACCGCCTGGGACAGCAAAGTTCCGATAATATTCCGCCAGAACTGGTTGAAGACGAACAGGCCAAGCAGAAACGTCTGGCTGAAGAAAAAGCGGTGCAAGAAAAAAAGTTAGCCCAGCAGCAGCTGGACCAACAAAAAGCCAATAGTTCTACTGATGCAGCCAAGAAAGAAGCAGAGCGTAAAGCTGCTGAAAGTAAAGCCGCTGAAGAAAAACGCAAGTTAGAACAACAGCAAAAAGCCGAAGCAGAACGTAAGGCGGCTGAAGCAAAACGTAAAACCGAGGAAGAGCGTAAAGCGGCTGAAAAGAAAGAAGCTGAACGTAAAGCAGCCGAAGAAAAACGTAAGGCCGACGAAAAGCGTAAAGCTGAAGAAGCTAAGAAAAAGGCTGCAGCCGAAGAAGCCAAGAAGAAAGCAGAAGCTGAACAGGCGCGTAAGTTACTGGAAGGTGAAGAGGACAAGCAATGGATGGTGCAGGTGGCACTGGCAGCGAATGAAGCCAATGCGGATGCTGTAGCAGCCAAACTGCGTGCCAAAGGTTATAAGGTCACCAAAAGCTCAACTTCTAAAGGTGTACGCATCATGGTGGGGCCGTCCAAAGACCGTGAGACTGCAGATGCACTTCGTAAGAAAATTGCGTCTGATGCCAGCCTGAATATGAAATCAGCTTGGGTGAATGACTGGGTGCCGCTGGATAAGCGTTAATTCTTTGTATTAACCAAAGTTTCTGTAAATGGATTCGTGAGTTGCTCGCGAATCCATTTTACATTTTCAGGGGTGAATAGATTGTCAATATTGCGCCAAATGGCATGAAAGCCATAACCGCCATGTTTCATTTCCTGTAGTGCCTGCTCAATCGGCCAATGTTCAAAAATAATCCGGTACATGGCGACACTGGCACCGGTTCGGTCTGAGCCGTGATAACAATGCAGGAGCACCTTTTGATGATTTTGTTGTGCTTGCTGAATCAGTAGCATAATTTTCAATAAATCTTCCCGATCAATTGCCCAGGTATGTATGGGTACATGATGCAGCTGAAATTTTTCATTGCTCAAAAGAAAGCTGTCTTTATCCCGTGAACGTAAATTAATAACCACATCGATCTTATGCTGTTTTAATAAAGGAATGAGTTCAGTTGAAGGCTGCTCACTACGATAGACAAAATTGCTGATTTGATGAAAATTATGATTCTGATGAATGGGCTGTCCCCAATGCTGAGGACGTTGAGGTTCAGGCAGGGCCGGCGTGGTCATACAACCTGTCAGGAGGCAGCTCATCAGGATTGGAAATATGCAGATTTTCATACAGAGCATAGATGTTGTTTTTGTTATTTCAAGTTTAAAGTGGATATGGAATTTTGAATATAAAAAAGCCTATCCGAAGACAGGCTGTATCAACAAATCGAATCCGTGGCACGTCAATGTCGTATTCGATAAAACATAAAATCTGGAAAAATAGAGTTTCTCTTATTCTTTACTACGAGCTCCATCTTATCCTGTGCTACGCGCTTCGCTTGTCTTGCGCAAAATTAAAAAGGAGTCCTTTTAATTTGTTGCTCGAAGCATAGCTTCTCACCTTGCGCAAGGGCAGAGCAGTGCTCTGCTTATCCTTGCTCAGGATGGGGCGTTAAGCGCAGGTAAGGCGTGACCGCTGTATAACCTTTTGGAAAACGTTGCTTGATTTCTTCCTCATCTTTCAGTGAAGGGATAATCACAACATCATCACCATGCTGCCAGTTCGCAGGCGTGGCCACTTTATGTTTATCGGTGAGTTGAAGTGAATCCACCACACGCAAGATTTCATGGAAATTACGGCCGGTCGATGCAGGATAAGTAATAATCAAACGGACTTTTTTATTGGGATCAATGACCACTAAAGAACGAACCGTTAGAGTTTCACTGGCATTTGGATGAATAAAGTCATATAGCTCGGAAACTTTACGATCCTGATCGGCAATGATCGGGAAATTCACCGTGGCGTTCTGGGTTTCATTAATATCTTTAATCCAGCCATGATGCGACTCCACATCATCAACTGACAAGGCAATCGCTTTAACACCACGTTTTGCAAACTCATCTTTCAGTTTTGCGGTATAGCCAAGTTCAGTCGTACATACCGGTGTATAGTCGGCAGGGTGTGAAAATAAAATGCCCCAGCTATCACCCAGAAAGTCATAAAAATTAATCAGGCCTTCACTGGATTGCTGTTCAAAATTCGGTGCGGTATCGCCTAGACGTAAACTCATCTTTTTAGCCTCAATTGGTCTTTTAGTGTCGAGATAGGATTTAATATGAACCAATTTTTTTATGATTAAAAATAGTGTTTTTTGCTTTCTTTATGAGTAAATTGCATAAGTAGGATATCCATCTATCCAGAAGCGCAAAAATCAGTCACTTAATTGACTATGTTGCACAGGGAAAATTTGCTACATTACTTTGCCTTAGATCTTAGGGCTAGAACTAAGGATCAGATTTTTTTAGCGGTTTTACAGCAAAACCCTTGTAGTTCAAATTTCTAGCACCATAATAACGACTAAGAACATATTCATTTGACAAGCAAGATTTAGAGAGTCTATTCATGTTGGCAAGTCTGATCGGAGGAATCTTCGGTACCAAAAATGAGCGCGAACTCAAACGCATGCGTAAAATCGTAGACAAGATTAATGTGCTCGAGCCGACGATATCTACCCTTAGCGATGCAGACTTATCTGCAAAAACTGAAGAATTCAAACAACGATATAATAAGGGTGAAACCCTCGATAAATTATTGCCTGAAGCATTTGCAGTCTGTCGTGAAGCGGCGAAGCGGGTGATGGGCATGCGTCATTATGACGTGCAGCTGATCGGTGGTATTACCTTGCATGAAGGCAAAATCGCAGAAATGCGTACCGGTGAAGGTAAAACCCTGATGGGTACTTTGGCCTGTTATCTGAATGCCATCAGTGGTCAGGGCGTGCATGTCATTACCGTGAACGATTACCTGGCGCAACGTGATGCCGAGTTGAACCGTCCATTATTTGAGTTTTTGGGTTTAAGCATCGGCATTATTTATTCCATGCAAAATCCGATGGAAAAAGCTGAAGCTTATCGTGCCGATATTACTTACGGTACCAATAACGAATTTGGCTTTGACTACCTGCGTGACAACATGGTGTTCTCGCTGGCTGAGAAAAAGCAGCGTGGTTTGACCTATGCGATTATCGATGAGGTCGATTCGATCCTGATTGATGAAGCACGTACCCCGTTGATTATTTCCGGTCAAAGTGAAGATTCTTCACAGCTTTATGCAGCCATCAATAATATTCCACGAAAATTACAGGCACAGAAAGAAGAGAAAGTGCCGGATGGCGGTCACTTCTGGATTGATGAAAAACAGCGTTCAGTTGAAATTACTGAAGTGGGTTTTGAAACCATTGAAAGTGAATTGATTGAAATGGGCTTGCTGGCAGAAGGCGAGAGCTTGTATTCAGCGTCGAACCTGAACCTGTTGCATCATGTCACTGCAGCGATCCGTGCCCATTATCTCTATCAACGCAATGTGCAATACATCATCAACGATGGTGAAGTGATTATTGTCGATGAAAATACCGGTCGTACCATGCCGGGACGTCGCTGGTCTGAAGGTTTGCATCAAGCCGTAGAAGCCAAAGAGGGTCTGGAAATCCAGCCGGAAAACCAGACTCTGGCAACCACAACCTTCCAGAACTATTTCCGTCTGTATAAAAAATTATCCGGTATGACCGGTACTGCTGATACTGAAGCAGCGGAAATGAAAGAAATTTATGGTCTGGATGTGGTGCTGATTCCGACCCACCGTCCAATGATTCGTCAAGACCATAACGATTTAATTTATTTAAATCGTGAAGGGAAATATAACGCGATTATTCAAGAAATTCAGCGTGTGCATGAAGCTGGTGTCGCACCAATTTTGATTGGTACAGCCACCATTGAAGCTTCTGAGATTCTGTCGGATAAGCTAAAAGCGGCAGGGATCCAGCATGAAGTACTGAATGCCAAACAGCACGAACGTGAAGCCGATATTATTGCGCAGGCCGGTGCGCCGCGTGCAGTGACGATTGCCACCAACATGGCCGGTCGTGGTACCGATATTCTCTTGGGTGGTAACTGGAAGGCGTTGCTGGCTAAAATTGAAAACCCGACTCCTGAAGATGAAACGCGTCTGAAAGCAGAATGGGATGTTAATCATCAGGCTGTGCTGGATTCAGGCGGTTTGCATATTATCGGTTCCGAGCGTCATGAATCACGCCGTATCGATAACCAGCTGCGTGGTCGTGCCGGTCGTCAAGGTGACCCAGGTGTATCGCGTTTCTATCTGTCACTTGAAGATGACTTGATGCGTATTTTTGCCGGTGATCGCGTAGTCGGCATGATGCGTGCCATGGGCTTGCAGGAAGATGAAGCGATTGAGCACAAAATGGTGTCTCGCTCGATTGAAAATGCGCAGCGTAAAGTGGAAGCACGTAACTTCGATATTCGTAAGAATTTGCTGAAATACGATGACGTCAATAACGAACAGCGTAAGATCATTTATAGTCAGCGTGACGACATTCTGGCAGAAAATTCACTGCAGGATTATATTGAAGAAATGATCCGTGAAGTGATGCAGGGTGTAATCGCCAACTATATTCCGCCTGAATCGATTCATGACCAGTGGGATAGTGAAGGTCTGGAACTGGCGCTGCGTGAAGATCTTTCGATGGATCTTCCTATCGGACAATGGCTGGAACAGGACCGTCGTCTGGATGAAGAAGCTTTGGTGGTGCGCATTACCGATGAAGTACTGAACCGCTACCGTTCACGTCGTGAACAAATGGGTGAAGAATCTGCAGCTTCGCTTGAACGTCACTTTATGCTGAATTCTCTGGATCGTCATTGGAAAGAGCATCTGGCGGCTATGGATTATTTGCGTCAAGGTATTCATTTACGTGGTTATGCGCAAAAGAATCCAGAGCAGGAATATAAAAAAGAAGCTTATAACCTGTTTGTAAACATGCTGGGTACGATTAAGTCCGATGTCGTGACAGATCTGTCACGCATCCACGTACCGACACCTGAAGAGCTGGCGGAAATGGAAGCACAGCAGCAGGCACAGGCTGAGGCAATGCGTTTGCAGTTATCTCATGAAGAGTTTGACGGCTTGCTGGCAGGTGAACATGAGGTGACGACCGAGCAAAATGTTCAGGCGAATCCTGTAGCACCAGTCTTTGAAGCACCGGCAAGTCGTAATGCACCTTGTCCATGTGGTTCAGGCCTGAAATACAAACAGTGTCATGGCAAGATCTAAACAGTGTTAAAAAAAATCAGAGCCACATGGCTCTGATTTTTTTATGTATGAAGATTTTTCAGAAATTGAATACTGTTTGCAGTCTTAGGAATTAAATGCTATTTAATGGCTCATTCAACACCTCAAAGTGGAATAACCTGAATGAAAAAAGTATTAAAAACGCTCATGATTGCCGCTTTGGCAATACCTGCCTTAAGTTTTGCACAAACTGCAGCGACCACAACAATTGATAAAGTTCAGCAAGCGGTAGGTACTAACACTGCTCAAGTACAACGTACCGATGCGCAAGTGACTGTAGCAAGCCCACGTACCGGCATCCGTTATACCTTTGCCAACCAGAACCGTCCGATTGTATTGCAGACCGCTGCGATTGCAGCTGCTAATGCGGCAAATGCAGACCGTATTGTTGCTACTAATCCTGCACTTTCTAGTGCAAGTCAACAACAAGCGAAACAGGCTTTACTAAGCGAATCTGGACAACTTGCACAAAATTAAAAATATCTTAATTTTAAAAACGTAGAAACCAGTCTTGATGACTGGTTTTTTATTGTGAAAACCCATAACAAATCTCAGGCTGGCTCAGGCTTTGGCTCGATTTTTTGTTGCAGATCAACTAAGCTGTATTTTTCTAAAACTTCAATATTGGACTTTAAAATGGCAGTTGGTGACGTATCTATGCCACAGATGCATGTGGTGAAAGGGGTTAAAATTGGTTCGGCTGAAGCCTATGTGCGCTATCAGAACCGACGTGACCTGGTGATATTTGAACTGGCTGCAGGCTCCAATGTTGCTGGGGTGTTTACCCAGAATGCCTTTTGTGCAGCACCTGTGCATGTATCCAAAGCACATTTGCAAGCGGGAAATCCACGTTACCTGGTAATCAATACCGGCAATGCCAATGCAGGAACAGGTCCTACAGGCATGGCAAATGCAGAAGCCACCTGTGCCAAGTTAGCTGAACTTGCAGGCGTACAGGCTGCTGAAGTGTTGCCATTCTCGACTGGTGTGATTGGTGAGCAGCTTCCAATGGAGCGTTTGCTTACAGGTTTACAGCCTGCGCTGGATTCATTGCGTGATGATGCCTGGGGCGATGCAGCGACTGGAATCATGACCACAGATACCACTCCGAAAGGTGCGTCAGAACAGTTCGAGCTGGATGGTGTGACTTATACCATGACCGGTATTTCCAAAGGTGCAGGCATGATTCGCCCGAATATGGCGACCATGCTGGGCTATGTTGCGACGGATACACCGATCAGCCGTGAACTGGTTCAACAGTTATTAACTGAAACAGTCAATGTATCGTTTAACCGTATTACAATTGATGGCGATACCTCAACTAATGACTCGTGTATTTTTATTGCCACAGGTCAGGCCGGTGGTGCTGAAATCACTTCGACTGAAGATCCACGTTATGCAGTGGTGCTAGACGTATTGACACGTACCATGAAACGCCTTGCGCAACTGATTGTACGTGATGGTGAAGGTGCGACTAAATTCATTACCGTGACTGTAGAAGGTGGTGGCAATACTCAAGAGTGCTGCGATATTGCCTATAGCATTGCGCATTCACCGCTGGTCAAAACCGCAATCTTTGCTTCTGACCCAAACTGGGGCCGTATTCTGGCAGCGATTGGTTATGCCGGTGTGCCAAATTTAGACGTTGCAAAAATTCAGGTTTGGTTAGATGATGTACAAATCTGCAAAGATGGTGGTGCGGCAGCAGACTATACTGAAGCAGCCGGTGCACGTGTGATGGCCCAGGCTGAAATGACGATTCGTGTTGATCTTGGACGAGGTCAGGCAAAAGATACGGTTTATACCTGTGACCTGTCGTATGACTACGTAAAAATCAATGCAGATTATCGCTCATAATTCAGATTGTTTATAAAGCCTCCGTTGTGGGGCTTTTTTATACTTAATGATTTTTAATGACTGGTCAAAAATAGCATTTCGCCAGAGATGACCGGGATGTAGGGTGAAAGGTTCATTGAATAGTGAACCATGAGGGTAGAGTAAGAGTTGTTATGAATGATGCGACCAAATTAATAGCCAATGAAGCTAAATCGATTGTGCAGGCGCATTTAGATCGTTTAGGTGTTCCACAAGAACATCAAATGAGCCAGCAGGAAAAATTGGACAAATTTGCACAGATCAAGGCAGAGCTGGAAAAACAGGATGCTGTTTTGGTGGCGCATTATTATTGTGATCCTGAAGTGCAAGAACTGGCTGAACTGACGGGGGGCTGTGTTTCCGATTCACTGGAAATGGCGCGTTTTGGTCGCGATCATCCAGCTTCAACGCTTGTGGTAGCTGGTGTGAAATTTATGGGCGAAACCTCTAAAATTCTTTCACCCAATAAAACCGTGCTGATGCCAACTTTGGAAGCGACCTGTTCACTGGACTTAGGTTGTCCTGTCGATGAGTTTACCGCTTTTTGCGATGCGCATCCGGATCATACCGTGGTGGTTTATGCTAACACGTCAGCGGCTGTGAAAGCCCGAGCCGATTGGGTCGTCACTTCAAGTTGTGCAGTGGAAATTATCGAACATCTGGACGGTCTGGGCGAAAAAATCATCTGGGCACCCGATCAGCATTTGGGTCGTTATATCCAGAAAAAAACCGGTGCAGAGATGTTGCTCTGGGATGGTGCTTGTATCGTACATGAAGAATTCCGTTCACGCGGTATTGCCAATATGAAAGCACTCTATCCAGATGCTGCGGTTCTGGTACATCCTGAATCACCGATGTCTGTAGTCGAGATTGCCGATGCCGTGGGTAGTACCTCACAATTAATTAAAGCAGCACAGACTTTGCCGAATCAACGTTTAATCGTTGCTACTGATCGCGGTATTTTTTATAAAATGCAGCAGGCAGTGCCGGATAAAATTCTGATTGAAGCACCAACCGCAGGAGAGGGGGCAACTTGTCGTTCTTGTGCGCATTGTCCTTGGATGGCCATGAACGAGCTGAATGGTATCTTGCATGTGTTACAGCATAAAGATCAGGAAGTGCATGTCGATCCGGTACTTGCTGAACGAGCTAAACTGCCTCTAGATCGCATGCTGAACTTTAGTGCCGGACTAAAACGTTAAAATTTGTATAAAAAATGTCTGAAGCGATTGATAAATAAACGCTTGAAGCGTTTTTTCGGTTTTTTTTAAATATAGGTGTTGACGTCTCCGGGCGTCGCGCCTAGAATGCACACCGTACCGAACGATGTTCGATACGAAAGCTGAGATGAATCGGAGCATAGCACAGCCTGGTAGTGCACCTGGTTTGGGACCAGGGGGTCGTAGGTTCGAATCCTACTGCTCCGACCAATTCTTCAAGGCAAATGATGTTTGCATCAGTAACGCGCTTGTAGCTCAGTTGGATAGAGCATCCGCCTTCTAAGCGGATGGTCACAGGTTCGAATCCTGTCAGGCGCGCCATTTGGTCGCTTGATGTTAAGAATCAAAATGATGGTGGATGTAGCTCAGTTGGTAGAGCCCTGGATTGTGATTCCAGTTGTCGCGGGTTCGAATCCCGTCATTCACCCCAACTTTTAAAGTTGAAATCGGAGCATAGCACAGCCTGGTAGTGCACCTGGTTTGGGACCAGGGGGTCGTAGGTTCGAATCCTACTGCTCCGACCATCTCCTTCAAGATGGTCGAGATAAAAGATACCGCGTTAAGCGGTTTTTTTATGCCTGAAATTCAATGTGAATAAAAAATATACAATTGTTATCGGTGGCTATCATGATGAATGCTCGAATTCCTATTAAATTATTTTTCATCTAATAAAACTGTGCATTGAAGATTGCTTTCTTCTCGCATTGCTTCACTCTTAATTTTAATCATTCAACAATTTAACCAGAGTTCATCTATAGAGTGATTATCTTGTTGAATGGAATTTTAATGGATGGATGAGGATTATATTTTTAAAATGGGTAAGGGATTCCATAGTAAATCTATTTTATTAACTCATCTGTTGTGTTTGATCTGAAATAAAGACAATAAAAAATTTTTAGATAGATATAGCAATTAAATTAACTAGAAATACCCATTGATAAGTAAATAAACTACTTTAAAACATCAATAATTGAATAAATTTTGAGTGAAAAATAGAAAAACCTGTATTTTTTGTAGAATAAATAAACAGTCGTGATATTTTTGCTGAATTATTTAAGAATAGGGGTTGTATTGGGTTGGGAATACTGTAGAATGCACATCCATCGGCGGTGATGAAGATTAAAACTTCTGATAAAACAGTGACTTAGTTGAGTTTAATTGAGTTCGGTTTTAGAAAGAAAGTTTAAAAATAGTTTTCATTACTGGTTGACTTTCTAGAGATAGAGAGTAATATAGCCGACCTAGCTTGCTGGTGACGAATTAGCAAGAAGATCATTAAGAGATTATGAAGAACAACTTGTGTGGATTTTTACTGATTGATTGATCGAAATTATTTTCATTGATTGATGGTAGAAATTACTCGAAGTTTATTTGAGAAATATTTGTCAGAAAATTGATGAGCCAAGATTGGTGCCCTTTAAGGCACTACATAGTATTAAACTGAAGAGTTTGATCATGGCTCAGATTGAACGCTGGCGGCAGGCTTAACACATGCAAGTCGAGCGGGGAAGAGTAGCTTGCTACTTGACCTAGCGGCGGACGGGTGAGTAATGCTTAGGAATCTGCCTATTAGTGGGGGACAACATCTCGAAAGGGATGCTAATACCGCATACGTCCTACGGGAGAAAGCAGGGGACCTTCGGGCCTTGCGCTAATAGATGAGCCTAAGTCGGATTAGCTAGTTGGTGGGGTAAAGGCCTACCAAGGCGACGATCTGTAGCGGGTCTGAGAGGATGATCCGCCACACTGGGACTGAGACACGGCCCAGACTCCTACGGGAGGCAGCAGTGGGGAATATTGGACAATGGGGGAACCCTGATCCAGCCATGCCGCGTGTGTGAAGAAGGCCTTTTGGTTGTAAAGCACTTTAAGCGAGGAGGAGGCTACCGAGATTAATACTCTTGGATAGTGGACGTTACTCGCAGAATAAGCACCGGCTAACTCTGTGCCAGCAGCCGCGGTAATACAGAGGGTGCAAGCGTTAATCGGATTTACTGGGCGTAAAGCGCGCGTAGGTGGCCAATTAAGTCAAATGTGAAATCCCCGAGCTTAACTTGGGAATTGCATTCGATACTGGTTGGCTAGAGTATGGGAGAGGATGGTAGAATTCCAGGTGTAGCGGTGAAATGCGTAGAGATCTGGAGGAATACCGATGGCGAAGGCAGCCATCTGGCCTAATACTGACACTGAGGTGCGAAAGCATGGGGAGCAAACAGGATTAGATACCCTGGTAGTCCATGCCGTAAACGATGTCTACTAGCCGTTGGGGCCTTTGAGGCTTTAGTGGCGCAGCTAACGCGATAAGTAGACCGCCTGGGGAGTACGGTCGCAAGACTAAAACTCAAATGAATTGACGGGGGCCCGCACAAGCGGTGGAGCATGTGGTTTAATTCGATGCAACGCGAAGAACCTTACCTGGTCTTGACATAGTAAGAACTTTCCAGAGATGGATTGGTGCCTTCGGGAACTTACATACAGGTGCTGCATGGCTGTCGTCAGCTCGTGTCGTGAGATGTTGGGTTAAGTCCCGCAACGAGCGCAACCCTTTTCCTTATTTGCCAGCGGGTTAAGCCGGGAACTTTAAGGATACTGCCAGTGACAAACTGGAGGAAGGCGGGGACGACGTCAAGTCATCATGGCCCTTACGACCAGGGCTACACACGTGCTACAATGGTCGGTACAAAGGGTTGCTACCACGCGAGTGGATGCTAATCTCAAAAAGCCGATCGTAGTCCGGATTGGAGTCTGCAACTCGACTCCATGAAGTCGGAATCGCTAGTAATCGCGGATCAGAATGCCGCGGTGAATACGTTCCCGGGCCTTGTACACACCGCCCGTCACACCATGGGAGTTTGTTGCACCAGAAGTAGGTAGTCTAACCTTAGGGGGGACGCTTACCACGGTGTGGCAGATGACTGGGGTGAAGTCGTAACAAGGTAGCCGTAGGGGAACCTGCGGCTGGATCACCTCCTTAACGAAAGATTGACGATTGGTAAGAATCCACAACAAGTTGTTCTTCATACGATGTATCTGAGGGTCTGTAGCTCAGTTGGTTAGAGCACACGCTTGATAAGCGTGGGGTCACAAGTTCAAGTCTTGTCAGACCCACCAAATCTGACTAAGGAAGCATGAAAGTGCTGAAGCAAACAGAACAGAACGATACATTGACTTATTGATAAGCTGGGGACTTAGCTTAGTTGGTAGAGCGCCTGCTTTGCACGCAGGAGGTCAGGAGTTCGACTCTCCTAGTCTCCACCACGTATCCTTCGGATACGGAATAAGCAAACGGTTTGATAGCTTATAGAGCTTAGTGATAAAGCAGCGTATAATGCGCGGCATTGTTATTAATCTCTGTGATTTATCACAGTTTCCTGACCTGACGAAGGCTGGAAAAATCATTAACAGAATATATTTGAGTTGAAATAATTTGTTCAAACTCGTTTCAAGTAGGCAACTACAAGAAATGAGTTCTAGCGAAATTAACTGAATCAAGCGTTTTGGTATATGAATCTAATTGAAGCTGTACAGTAGTTAAATCTACGAAACGCCAACTGTATGAGCGTGATGAGAGATCATCACAATCTGTTGCTTATCCTACTTGTAAGGATAAACGACTGTTTGGGGTTGTATAGTCAAGTAATTAAGTGCATGTGGTGGATGCCTTGGCAGTCAGAGGCGATGAAAGACGTGATAGCCTGCGAAAAGCTCCGGGGAGGCGGCAAATATCCTGTGATCCGGAGATGTCTGAATGGGGAAACCCACTTACCATAAGGTAGGTATTGCAACATGAATACATAGTGTTGCAAGGCGAACGAGGGGAAGTGAAACATCTCAGTACCCTTAGGAAAAGAAATCAATTGAGATTCCCTCAGTAGCGGCGAGCGAAAGGGGAAGAGCCCATTAAGTCATATAAGTTCTAGTGGAACGCTCTGGGAAGTGCGACCGTAGACGGTGATAGTCCTGTACACGAAAGGGCTTATATGATGATGTCGAGTAGGGCGAGGCACGTGAAACCTTGTCTGAATATGGGGGGGCCATCCTCCAAGGCTAAATACTCCTGACTGACCGATAGTGAACCAGTACCGTGAGGGAAAGGCGAAAAGAACCCCTGTGAGGGGAGTGAAATAGATCCTGAAACCGCATGCATACAAGCAGTGGGAGCCGGCTTAGTCCGGTGACTGCGTACCTTTTGTATAATGGGTCAGCGACTTATATTCAGTAGCAAGGTTAACCGCATAGGGGAGCCGTAGGGAAACCGAGTCTTAATAGGGCGTTTAGTTGCTGGGTATAGACCCGAAACCAGGTGATCTATCCATGAGCAGGTTGAAGGTTGGGTAACACTAACTGGAGGACCGAACCCACTGTCGTTGAAAAGCCAGGGGATGACTTGTGGATAGGGGTGAAAGGCTAATCAAACTTGGTGATAGCTGGTTCTCCCCGAAAGCTATTTAGGTAGCGCCTCGGACGAATACCATTGGGGGTAGAGCACTGTTTCGGCTAGGGGGTCATCCCGACTTACCAAACCGATGCAAACTCCGAATACCAATGAGTACTATCCGGGAGACAGACTGCGGGTGCTAACGTCCGTAGTCAAGAGGAAAACAATCCAGACCGCCAGCTAAGGCCCCAAAATTATAGTTAAGTGGGAAACGATGTGGGAAGGCATAGACAGCTAGGAGGTTGGCTTAGAAGCAGCCACCCTTTAAAGAAAGCGTAATAGCTCACTAGTCGAGTCGGCCTGCGCGGAAGATGTAACGGGGCTAAAACTATATGCCGAAGCTGCGGATGCATAATTTATTATGCGTGGTAGGGGAGCGTTCTGTAAGCCGATGAAGGTGGATTGAGAAGTCTGCTGGAGGTATCAGAAGTGCGAATGCTGACGTGAGTAACGACAATGCGAGTGAAAAACTCGCACGCTGAAAGACCAAGGGTTCCAGTCCAACGTTAATCGGGGCTGGGTGAGTCGACCCCTAAGGCGAGGCCGAGAGGCGTAGTCGATGGGAAATTGGTTAATATTCCAATACTTCTGTGTAATGCGATGAGAGGACGGAGAAGGTTAAGTCAGCCTGGCGTTGGTTGTCCAGGTGGAAGGTTGTAGGCATGTATCTTAGGCAAATCCGGGGTACTCTATGCTGAGAACTGATAGCAAGCTGTACTTGTACAGTGAAGTGGCTGATACCATGCTTCCAGGAAAAGTCTCTAAGCTTCAGTTACACAGGAATCGTACCCGAAACCGACACAGGTGGTCAGGTCGAGTAGACCAAAGCGCTTGAGAGAACTCTGCTGAAGGAACTAGGCAAAATGGTACCGTAACTTCGGGAGAAGGTACGCTGTTGTCTGTGATAGGACTTGCTCCTTGAGCGGGCGACAGCCTCAGAAACCAGGCCCCTGCAACTGTTTATTAAAAACATAGCACTCTGCAAACACGAAAGTGGACGTATAGGGTGTGATGCCTGCCCGGTGCTGGAAGGTTAATTGATGGGGTTAGCGTAAGCGAAGCTCTTGATCGAAGCCCCAGTAAACGGCGGCCGTAACTATAACGGTCCTAAGGTAGCGAAATTCCTTGTCGGGTAAGTTCCGACCTGCACGAATGGCATAATGATGGGGGCGCTGTCTCCAGCAGAGACTCAGTGAAATCGAATTCGCCGTGAAGATGCGGTGTACCCGCGGCTAGACGGAAAGACCCCGTGAACCTTTACTGCAGCTTGACATTGAACTTTGATCTTACTTGTGTAGGATAGGTGGGAGGCTTTGAAGTCGCGACGCTAGTTGCGATGGAGCCGTCCTTGAAATACCACCCTGGTAATATTGAGGTTCTAACTCTGTCCCGTTATCCGGGACGAGGACCATGTCTGGTGGGTAGTTTGACTGGGGCGGTCTCCTCCTAAAGAGTAACGGAGGAGTACGAAGGTGCGCTCAGCGTGGTCGGAAATCACGCGTAGAGTATAAAGGCAAAAGCGCGCTTAACTGCGAGACCCACAAGTCGAGCAGGTACGAAAGTAGGTCTTAGTGATCCGGTGGTTCTGTATGGAAGGGCCATCGCTCAACGGATAAAAGGTACTCTGGGGATAACAGGCTGATACCGCCCAAGAGTTCATATCGACGGCGGTGTTTGGCACCTCGATGTCGGCTCATCTCATCCTGGGGCTGAAGCAGGTCCCAAGGGTATGGCTGTTCGCCATTTAAAGAGGTACGCGAGCTGGGTTTAGAACGTCGTGAGACAGTTCGGTCCCTATCTACCGTGGGCGTTGGAAATTTGAGAGGATCTGCTCCTAGTACGAGAGGACCAGAGTGGACGAACCTCTGGTGTACCGGTTGTCACGCCAGTGGCATCGCCGGGTAGCTATGTTCGGAAGGGATAACCGCTGAAAGCATCTAAGCGGGAAGCCTACCTCAAGATAAGATTTCCCCGAGACTTTATGTCTCCTAAAGAGCCGTTGAAGACTACGACGTTGATAGGTTGGATGTGGAAGCATAGTGATATGTGAAGCTGACCAATACTAATTGCTCGTGAGGCTTGACTATACAACACCCAAACAGTTGTTGTACGAACTTCGAAAGAAGTGAAGCTCAATTGATTCGATATTAAACAAAGTGACTTGATTTAGTTACGCTAAACGAACAAACTACTGCAACTCAGATATACCTGTTAATGAACGATGTTCAAAACACTGTTTTGAACGAGTGCAAGATTTGGAAAAAGCATTGGCATACACTGAAAAGTGACTAAATAAGACCAAAGCAAGTATCCATAAACAGTTGTGCTGGCGACCATAGCAAGAGTGAACCACCTGATCCCTTCCCGAACTCAGAAGTGAAACCTCTTAGCGCTGATGGTAGTGTGGGGTTACCCATGTGAGAGTAAGTCATCGCCAGCTCATTATTCGAAAATCCCCCTCCGCTAAGGCAGAGGGGGATTTTTTTGTGCGTGGAATTTTAGATAAGATATTTAACATATCTATATCGTAAGCGTCCGCTGAATCCCATGCCTATTTTTTAATTTTGGTCGGATTTCCAGCGGTGTGGCAGTAATTCTTCTATTTGGGTCACTTTATGTGTCGGCAACCTTTTCAGCACATCACTTAAATAGGCATACGGATCCAGCCCATTCAGCTTTGCTGACTGGATTAAAGTCATGATATTGGCTGCTCGTTGACCACTGCGCAGCGAACCTGCAAATAGCCAGTTCTTTCGTCCCAAGGCCCAGGGGCGCATTGAGTTCTCTGCCCAGTTATTGTCAATGGGTAGATTGCCATCATCCAGATAGCGGCTTAAAGCTGGCCAACGCTTCAGACTGTAATTGATGGCCTTGGCGGTTGGAGAACTCGATGGCACCGTCAGATAATGTTGGTTGAGCCATTCATACAGTTGTTGCATCACCGGTTGGCTGTGCTGTTGCCGGTATTCGCGGCGGTCTTCCGCTGTACTATCGGTCTTTTTCCTGAGTTCTGCTTCTATCCCATACAGTTTCTGAATCAGCACTAATGCCTGTTCAGCGACCTGACTTTTCCCGGTCACATGCAGTTCATGGAATTTACGACGTGCATGGGCCATGCAGCCCACCTCAATGACCTGGCCTGATTTAAAGCGTGCTTTATAACCACTGTAATCATCACAGACCAGATGGCCCTGCCAGCCATTCAGGAACTCTTCAGCATGCTGACCTGAACGGCTATCCTGAAAGTCATAGATCACCGCTTGAACTGGATTGTACTGTGTGGTGGCATAGGCCCAGACATAACCTTTCTTCGGTTTTTTCTCATTCTCACCCATCCGCATGATGGTGACCGGCGTTTCATCGGCATGGATCACCCGCTGTTGCAACACCACCTCTTTTAAGGCATTAGCCAGAGGTTCCAGTTCCACACCGCAGCGACCAATCCAGTCAGATAAAGTGGATCTGGACAGATCAATGCCAGCCCGCTGATAGATTAGGCGCTGACGGTACAGCGGCAAATGATCGGCATACTTCGATACCAGCACATGGCTGAGCAATTCAGGTGAAGCAATGCCTTTATCAATCACATAGGCGGGCATCGCTTGCTGAGTCAGAGTGTCGCACTGATCACAGACCCATTTGCCACGGACATGCTGTTCCTTGTAGAACTGTGCCGGTCTGAAATGCAGTTTTTCACTGATATCTTCGCCGATACGACGTAACTGGCAGCCACAACTGCATTGGGTTGATGCAGGTTCATGCTCAATACGGATGGTGTGTAGATGATCTGGCAGCAGTCGACGTTTAGGTTTGTTGACTGTGGCTTTCTGTGTCGCTGCATCGGTTTTATCTGCATTTAATCGTTCTAATTCTAGATCAACGGCTGCAATATCTTCTTCGACCGCTTCATCCCAGAGATGGATTTGTTTTGCGGTGAGATGTTCGTTTTTACTGCCGAATTTGTGCTTTTTAAACAGCGCCAGTTCATGCTCGTATTTTTGATTGAGAATGGAAAGATGTTGGTTGCATGCTTCAAGATGCTGAACTTTGGTATCTAATTGTTGGTTATCTTCTGCGAGTTGTTGATGCTGCATTGCCAACTGTCTGGTAAATTCCAGCAGTTGTTCATGGGTCAGTTGGCTTAAGTCAGGCAGCGTATTCATGACCGCAGTATGCCTGAGGTCATGACGCAGAGGAAATAGAACGTTTGGAGAATAGCAGAATGGACCAAGCTAGTTTAGAGCATTGTGACCACTTGCTGTCGTCCAATGCGCTGCCAAGGCAAACCCTGGATCAGTGCCTGTAACTGTTCCGGGCTGAGGGCTACGCTTTCACCCTGGTGAACTTTAGCCCAGTGAAATTTGCCCTGTTCCAGCCGCCGGGCACACAGCCAGATCCCCAGTCCATCATGCACCAGTACTTTCATGCGATGGCCACGTTTATTACAGAACAGGTAAGCACAATGCGGTTTGATGTAGCCAAAGGCTCTCACCACCTGAGCCATGATAGTATCCATCCCTGCTCGCATATCCAGAGGTTGGGTAGAAAGCCAGATTTCATCGATACGGATCATGTTGCCAGTGCCTTGAGTAATTCTGCTAAAGCAGATATTTCTGATACTTGCCATTTCAAGCCAATTTCTGCTTTTGAGTGGGGTAAAGTAATTTGAACCTTTAACATGTCAGTAGGAGTAGGATCTAATGGTGCAGAGCAAGATAAGGCAATAAATGCAGGTTTATTCGGTAGTGGTGAGCGATCATTCCCTGGCTTAGCATCAATTAAGCGAATCCATTTGGATACAAGATTTGTATTCAATCCATGTTGCAAAGCGACTGAAGCAATTGAAACGTCCGGTGCTTTACAAGCCTGAACGATCTGCTGTTTAAATTCAGCACTGTATGTTCTTCGTTTTTTCGCAAGAGATGCGATGGATGTCTGGTGATTTGTAGTCATAAATTTTAGTCCCCACTTGTTTTTAAGTGGGGACTAAATTAAGGCTTATAGGATGAATTCAGAAGGTGTGTTCAGCGGACGCTTACTCTATATCTCAAAGTTGATCAGATTCTTCTGAGACAGAGAATTCCTGTTAATTTGTTTGACCTATTGGGATCTCTGTAAAACTAGCGGTATAAGAGTTTACAAGCTGATCTTATAAACCTTACAAAATAAAAAACCAGCGAATCGCTGGTTTTTTATTGCAGACTATTTTAGCCAAACACGCGCATTACGGCTGCGATTAATACCCAAAGAATGACAATCGCCACGATGGGTTCAACAATCTTTGCCCATGTTGGGGTATTGATAACAATGACTTCTTCGACATCTTGATGCTGCTGATTCTGGCTTACCATTTGATTAAACTCCTTCATTGATGCTTCCAATGATAGCTCTTCTTGCACAATTGGTTTAGAGCCTTTGAGTTCTGTTAGCTTGTTTGTTGTCCAAACCCAATCATCTGCTTGACCAGATAAATGTTCAATTTGCCCGGTCAGTAATTCCTGAATGCTATGGATATTATGGTTGCCGGTATCATGCAGTTGTTTTAATTCAATAAGCTGTAAATGAAAAATTTCTGAAGTGCTGTGCTCAAGCTGGGCTCGATCCAGAGTAGATTGATTTTCCGGACTGGTAGCGAGATGACGCACGATTTCCAGGATATATAATTCATCAGGATGATTGATTTCATTATAAATTTTTTGTGGGTTATGACGCCATTCAGTAATAAGTTTTCCTAAAGTTAAGGCATTGATTTCTGATATATATTTTCGTCTTTCTTCTTTTGTATATTCTTTTAGAAGCTCAGGCTTTTGAGTCTCTATCTGTTCAACAAAATATTGTACTAAATCAAAAGCCATTCACTTGCTCCATTATTTTTAATCTAATAGTCTTAAAGTCGGTTTTTTCTTTGGTTGTTCAGTTTGTTCTTCAGTGCTTGATTTTAAAGCATCTTCATCATTTTGTGTATGCTCATATTCACCTGGATCAAAGAATAAACCTTGACTATTTTCACGTGCATAAATGCCGAGTACTGCTGCCATAGGCACATAAATATCACGAGAAACGCCACCAAAGCGAGCCGAGAAGCTAATGGCATCATTGCTCATATGCAGCGCATGCACGGCATGTGGCACAATATTCAGAACAATCTGTCCATCTTTAATAAACTGCTCAGGAACCATGGTATTTGGGCGTGTGGCATCCACCAGCAGGTAAGGCGTCATATTGTTATCGCAAACCCACTCATAGATTGCACGTGCCATATAGGGACGGGTAGGGCTAAGGTTGAATTCTTGTTCGGACATGATGTTTCTCTATGGATGTTTGAGTTGCACTGAATAACGGTTCTTTTCCTGCAATGTCATGGATTTTACAAAGGCAGGACGACTAAAAATTCGTTGGCAATATAAATAAAACGGACGGCATTGCTGCTGTGGTAATTCTACGCCCATCTGTTTCAGACGGATAAAAATTGGTGCCAGCATACAATCCAGGATACTAAATTGTTCAGACATAAAATAGGGAAAATGTTGGAATAGTGGCATCAATGAAATCAGGATATCCTGTAACTGTTTTTGTGCCTGAGCTTTGGCTTTCTTATCCAGCGTATCAGGATGGCGTAACATGATATCAGCCAGCTTCAGCCAGTCATTTTCAAAGCGCCAGATGTATTGTCGTTGCTCTGCCCGGGGCATCGGAGCATCGGCATACAGTTTGTTCTGACGATAACGATCATCTACATATTCAGAGATAATTGAAGTATTAAATAATTTGAGTTCATTTTCGATCAGCATCGGCAATTGATTATAAGGATTGAGACTGGCCAGATCCTCATCATCGGCATCCACCAAAATCAGGTTATATTTAATCTGTTTTTCGGTAAGCACATAGCGAATCCAATGGGAACGAAAGTCATCGGCATGACTATAGAGAGTGATTCCTTGAAGAGGCGCGCTTTCGACTGACATAAATCCTGATGAGCTTCTAATGAATAGACTAGGATACTAAAATTCAACCTAAAAAGCACCAAGCATCAAAGATCAATCGGCTTGAGCCGAGGTAGATTATAAGAAAAACAACTGGAGGAAAATAAGATGCTGATCAAGCTTCCTGTCATTTTGCTGTTTATCTGTATTGGGATCGCAAATTATTATTTGATGAAGTCATTCTGGTGTCATGAAGGGGTGTGGGGTAAGGATGTGCATGAACAATAACAAGGAAAAAGGTCTAAATTACCAATTAACTACCATAAAAAAACCCTGGAAAATCCAGGGTTTTTTGTCCGAGTCGGTAAACGAATTAACGTTTAGAGAACTGAGGACGTTTACGAGCTTTACGTAAACCAAGTTTCTTACGTTCAACTTCACGAGCATCACGAGTAACGAAACCAGCTTGACGAAGAGCAGGTTTTAAAGTTTCGTCAGAAGCGATCAATGCACGAGTAATACCGTGACGGATAGCGCCTGCTTGACCACCAATACCACCACCAGCAACAGTGATGTAAAGGTCATATTTGTCAGTAGCTTCAAGAAGCTCAAGTGGTTGGTTAACAACCATACGAGCAGTTTCACGACCGAAATACTGTTCAAGAGTACGGTTGTTAATTACGAGTTTACCAGTACCAGCTGATAGGAAAACACGTGCAGTTGCGGTCTTACGGCGACCTGTACCATAATTAGTAGCCATGTGCTGTTATCCCTTAGATGTCCAAAACTTGTGGCTGTTGAGCAGCGTGTGGATGCTCAGTACCTGCATACACTTTCATTTTCTTGATCATTGCATAACCAAGAGGACCTTTAGGTAACATACCTTTAACAGCTTTTTCTAGAACTGCTTCTGGTTTGTGAGCGATTAACTTTTCAAAGTTAGTCTCACGGATACCACCAGGGAAACCAGTGTGGCGATAGTATTTCTTATCTTGTGACTTTTTACCAGTCACAGTGATTTCTTCAGCATTGATAACAACGATGTAGTCGCCAGTGTCAACGTGAGGAGTATAAGAAGTTTTATGCTTACCGCGTAAACGACGAGCGATTTCAGTCGCAAGGCGACCTAAAGTTTTGCCAGAAGCATCAACAACGTACCAGTCGTGTTGAACTTCAGCTGGCTTAGCGCTGAGAGTTTTCATTAAACCACTACCTATTATAGTTGGTTTGGACTATGGAATCTGTCCAAACTAAAGGAGACGCGATTCTAAACGAATACGTGAAGAATCACAAATGAAAATTAAAATTTCAAGCGCTGTATTTTATCTAATCTCCCTGGTGAAAGAAAGACCTAAGCCTTTATATGCTACAAAAACTGCAACTATATTTGTAACCATAGTTTCAATGGTATCAAAATATTGATTTATAAGTACTCTTTGCAATGATTACTACAGCGTAGGCGTGATCGGGTTATAATATTTCTCAGCTTTGCCAAATTGAGAAGATGATGCTGCCTTTATATGTCACCAGTGGGGAACCTGCCGGAATTGGTCCTGATATTTGCCTGAGTCTTGCAGATCGTGTTGATGAGCGCCCAATTGTGGTATTGGCGGATATTCATATGCTCGAGCAACGTGTTCAGATACTCAAATTATCGGTTGAGCTGATTGAATATCAAGGACAGGAGTCATCTTCAGGCATCGGTCAGCTATTTGTAGAGCATGTTCCCGTGCAGCAAGACGTCGTATTGGGTGAGCTGAATCCGAACAATGCGGCTTATGTACTGGAGCAACTGCGTCGATCCGCAGACTATGCCATGTCAGGAAAAAGTGTCGGCGTCGCGACTGCGCCTGTACAAAAGTCCGTGATAAATGAAGCGGGCATTTCTTTTAGTGGTCATACCGAGTATTACCAGGAATTTGCTGGTGTTCCACGTGTAGTCATGATGCTGGCCACCAAAACTTTACGCGTGGCCTTGGCCACTACCCATCTTCCGCTTCGTGCCGTGGCAGATGCGATTACGCCTGAACGCTTGCATCAGGTGATTGATATTCTGATTCACGACCTGAAATCCAAATTCAAGATTGAACAGCCGAATATACTGGTTTGCGGTTTAAATCCGCATGCCGGGGAGGGCGGTTATTTGGGGATGGAAGAAATTGAAGTGATCAATCCGGTACTCGAAAGCTATCGTGCCCAAGGTATCAACATGAGTTTAAGCCTACCTGCTGATACTTTATTTACTCCAGAAAACCTAAAAGATGCTGATGCTGTTCTGGCGATGTATCACGATCAGGGCTTACCTGTGTTAAAATCACAGGGCTTTGGTGAAGCCATTAATATTACCCTCGGCTTACCGTTTATTCGAACTTCTGTTGATCATGGCACAGCACTCTCCCTTGCGGGGACGGGACTTGCGAAAAGTTCCAGCCTGCACGTTGCTGTCGATTTAGCCCTCGATCTGGCGCGCCACTGATTATTGTTCATCACTCACGTTGGAAATGTTTTTATGTATCAAATTAATGCCTTAAACCCAAAAGATGAAGGGCATCAGGCTCGAAAAAGATTTGGTCAAAACTTTTTACATGACCAGCGTGTCATTGCCAAAATTGTACGCTCAGTCAATCCGCGTCCAGGTCAGAACATTCTGGAAATTGGCCCGGGTCTGGCCGCTTTGACTTCACCTTTAATTGGTGAATGTGATGCCTTAACCGTACTTGAGCTGGATCGTGATCTGGCTGCTGGCCTGCCGGGTCGTGTGCCGCATCCGGAACGTTTAACCATTATTGAAGCCGATGCCTTGAGATACGATTATTCTCAGTTGTTCCAGGAAGATCGTCCATTACGTGTGGTCGGTAACTTGCCCTATAATATTTCAACGCCACTGTTATTCCATCTCTTGGAATTTGGTGACAAAGTGCAAGACATGCATTTCATGCTGCAAAAAGAAGTGGTAGACCGCATTACCGCATCACCCAATACCAAAGAATATGGCCGTCTGTCGGTGATGATTCAATATTTCTGTAAACCGACTTTCTTGTTCGAAGTGCCACCTGGATCTTTTAATCCGCCTCCAAAAGTAACTTCTGCGGTATTCCGTTTAGAGCCTTATAAAGTTAAACCGATTGTGGCGAAGAATGAAAAAGCGCTGGCACGTCTGGTATCTCATGTCTTTACCCAGCGTCGTAAAACCTTGCGTAACAGCTTGAAGGGTATGCTGGTCGAAGAGGGTTTTGAAAAAGCGGGTGTTGACCCGATGGCGCGTCCAGAAACCCTGACCCTTGAACAGTTTGTTGCACTTTCAGATCAAATGGTGGCTTAAATTACGATGAACCGTACTGCTCGATATAATTATGTGATTGGTGATGTTCAAGGCTGTTTTGAGGCCTTGAAAGCTTTACTCAAGGAAATCCAGTTTGATGCAGAACAAGATTTTATCTGGTTTGCTGGAGATTTGGTGGCACGTGGTGAAAACTCCATTGCTGCACTGCGGTTTATCAAAAAGCTGGCTGAACAGGGTGCGGCTGCGACGGTCTTGGGAAATCATGATTTGACTTTGCTGGCCTATGCCCGCGGCATTAAACCGGTGAAAGAAAAAGACAATGTCCGTGATGTGATTGATGCCATCGACAGTGATGACCTAATTGACTGGCTGCGTAAACAGCCACTGTGTCTATTTCCAAATGAGCAGACCATCCTGACGCATGCAGGGATTCCGAATATCTGGAGTGCAGAAAAAACTATTCAATTGGCACAAGAAGTTGAAGCGATCATTGCTCATGATGACTTTGAGGTGTTAGATGATTTTCTGAAAGAAATGTTTGGGAAAGAGCCGGCACTTTGGTCGGATCAGCTACAAGGCCATGAACGTATTCGTTGTATTGTGAATTACTTGACCCGTATGCGTTTAACCGATGCTGAGGGACGTCTGGAATATAGCTTTAAAGATGCGCTGGATGATCCGATGCCGGAGGGTTTTAAACCCTGGTTTGAGTTTGAATCACAGGCAGCACAAACTCATCAGATCCTGTTTGGTCATTGGGCCGCCTTGAATGGTAAAACCATTTCGAACAAGATTCAGAATGTAGATGGCGGTTGTGTCTGGGGCAATCAACTGATGGCATTCCGCCTGGAAGATCAGCAGATGTTTGCAGTGGATAATCCGGTGATGTAAGCACATTCCATAAAAAAGCCACGTGATTACGTGGCTTTTTTAGTTTTAAAAATTTAGTCTGCTCGAATCCAGGTCTGGTTACGGCCTAGAACTGAAACGCCCATACTGGCACGTAAGGTTAAACGTTTACCTGTATTGTTTAAACGCATTTTTGCATCATAAATTTTACCTGCCAATGGATCGATAATACGACCTTTATCATAATTCTTGGTACCTTCAACCAGTTTTAGGCCTTTTAAAATGGTCATGCCTAAAATAGGCTGATTGGTATAAGGTGCAGGGCAGTTATTGCATTTTTCACGTGGGTTATAGTCTGGGCGAGGCGTGATTTTTACAATTTTGCCTGAATAGGTATTATTTGCTTCTTTGCTAATGACGATAATCGCTTTAGCCGCCCCCGTTTTATCATCAATTTGTTGCCAGGTCCCGGTAATATCGTCTGCCCAAAGATTGGTCATACATCCTGCTGTAAGCGCGGCAAGTAATATTTTTTTAAACATAGAGAGTCATTCCAAAGAATTTTTATCATCGCCCGCTCATGTTAGAAATCTTACTAAAATAGTCAACACTTATCTGCATACTATAGAGTTGATACACTAAAAAAAAGCTGCCAAGTTAGCAGCTTTTTTGAATAATGAGAATTAGGTACTAATCTTGGCGAATCCAGGTCTGGCTACGGCCTAAGGCGGACACACCGACATAACCACGCAAGGTTAAACGTTTACCATTGGCATTTAGACGCACTCGAGCATCATAAATTTTACCTGCCAATGGATCAATCACTTTACCTTTTTCATAATTATTGGTGCCTTCCACATGTTTTAAGCCAGTCAATACATCCATACCCAGGATCGGTTGATTGGTATAAGGCGCAGGACATTTATTACAGGTCTTCTGTGGGGTATAGCCTGGACGTGGAGTCACTTTGATAATTTTTCCAGCAAAAGTTCCATTATCATTTTGACGAATTTCAATAATCGCTTTTGGTGAGCCGGTTTTATCATCAATTTGCTGCCAGATGCCAGTCAGATCCTGTGCATAAGCAGTCCCAGTCATCAGTGCAGCGATGAACATTAATCCTAATTTAGTTTGTTTCATTATATTTATCCCTTTTTTATAGATGAATAAAATATCCCCAACACAAAAGTGCTGTTTTTATTAGGGTGTGTCCTCATTTGGCTTTGCACCAAATAAATATACAGGCTATACGAATCATAGATTTATAATTGCGTGCCAGTTTATCAAATCGAGTTGCAATAGCACGGAAATGTTTTAATCTCGCAAAAGCATTTTCAACTAAATGTCTTAATTTATATAGATATTTATCAAATTCCTTATTCGATCTCTTACTGTTTGATCTCAATGGAATAATGGGAATCATATTCTTGTTCTTGGCATATATTCTAATGTGCTCAGCATCATACCCCTTATCAGCAATGAGATAAGTTGCCTCGTCTACCGTATCAATCAGTTGTTTTGCAACTTGACTGTCGTGGACGTCACCCCCAGTGATTTTAAAATCAATCGGTAATCCATTCGCGTCGGTTGCAAGATGTATTTTTGTTGTTCGTCCACCACGTGATTGTCCAATTGCTCTTTCGAAACCATGCCGAGCTCCACTTGCATGTTGATGCACGCGTATGTAACTTCCGTCAATGAATACCCATTCTTGATCCAAGACGCCTCGTAATCTAAAAAAAATTTATCCCACAATCCCTTGCTTGCCCAACGATTAAAGCGATTGTAAGCAGTTTGCCAAGGACAAAATTCTTGGGGAATATCACGCCATGTGGCGCCTGTACGCAGTTTCCATAAGATCGCTTCCATGATATTTCTACTATTCTTTGAACAGTAACAACCGTGTAATCGCATAGTATCTTGAATTTGCTGCCAGATATCATCGGTGAGAAGAGTACGTGCCATTGAAAAAATATAGAAATCAAAAGAGCTTAAAGGAGGATTTTAAGTATTTAAAACCAATTTTTCAAATGAGGACACGCCCTAATCCTGGCGAATCCAGGTTTGTGTGCGACCAATTGCAGATATCCCGATATATCCACGTAAAGTCAGTCGTTTCCCATTGGCAGAAATCCGCCCTTTTAAATCATAAATTTTGCCGGTGAGTGGATCGAGTACCCGGCCATGTGCATAGTTATTTTTGGTGGTGGGTTTCAGTCCTTTAATAACGTCTAATCCCAAAATCGGTTTATCGGTATAAGGTGATGGACATTTGACACATTTTTCTCGTGGTGTATAACCTGGGCGAGGTGTGACTTTAGTAATCGTTCCGGTATAGGAGCCATCAGCCTGAGTTTTCATTTCAATCAATGCTTTAGGTGAGCCGGTTTTATCATCAATCTGTTGCCAGAGACCAGATAACTCCTGAGCAAAGGCCATAGAGCCTGTGAATAAAGAAGCTGAAAAAACAGTTAAAATTGCGATTTTATACATGCGATATCCTTATCCTTCTTTTTTTATGAACATTCACCTAATTCCATGTGGTGAATGTTGATGCAAACTACGTTAATGCACTTTCATAATCTATATTGCATGAAAAAAGCATATGTTTAATATTCATACAACTTAATGCATTAAAATGCAAGCTTCTATCTACTAAAGCATAACCCCGTCACATTTTATTTAATAAAGCAGGAATTAATCCTGCTTAATCCAGGTTTGACTACGGCCTAGCGCTGAAACGCCGATATAGCCACGTAGGATCAGACGTTTCCCATTGGCACTTAATTTTGCCTTGGTGTTATAAAGATTCCCTGATAATGGATCAAGCAGCTTGCCTTGAGCAAAACTGTTATTGCCGACGTGCTTTAAGCCAGTGAGTACATCCAGACCAAGAATAGGTTTATTGGTATAAGGTGCGGGACAGGACACACAATTTTCTTTCGGAGTATATCCAGGACGCGGGGTGATTTTTGTGATCTTGGCAGCATAGACGCCGGAAGCCGTCTCACGAATTTCCAGGAATGCTTTAGGCGAACCGGTTTTGTCGTCAATACTTCGCCATGTTCCTGAAATATCGGAAGCCAAGGCCAGATGGCTGAAAGAGGCTAAAAGTAAAGTTGAAAAAAATTGAACCTTATTCATATATCTGTTCCTAGGTTGGATTAGTGTTCTTACTCTATAGTAAGAACGATTACCACATAAAACAAATGAATAATTTGATTCACTAGGGTCTGTTGACATTTTCTGTTCAAAAAAATAGCGAGAAAGTAAAATTTAATCGCCAAACTAAATTTACTTCTCGCTATGCCTCGTACAATGCTGAATGATCAACACTGGTCTAAGTTACTTTCTATTTTCCGAAATTTTGATATCTATTTCAAATCTAATTTGAGAAATTTTGTCGAAGCAATACTTTATAGAATAAGAACAGGCTGCCCATGGCGTGATTTGCCTAAAGAATTTGGTTCGTATAACTCAATCTTTAAAAAATATAATCGTTGGTGTAAAAATGATAAGTTAATGAAAATATTTAAATTAATTTCTTCAAGTGCTGATATGGAATGGGTTTTTATTGATGGTAGTCATGTTCGGGCACACCAACATTCTGCTGGAATAAAAGATCAGGATATTTCTAAAAGCATTGGTGGAAATAGTTCTAAAATACACTTAGCTGTTGATGCGGATGGCAATCCAATCGAAATTATTATCTCCGATGGAACGATACATGATGTCAAGATTGCTCCCAAAATGATTGAAAAACTTGATTTGAGTGAAACGGAAGTATGTTGTGCAGACAAAGGATATGACTCTGAATCATTAAGAGAACAAATATCTGCGAAAAAAACTAAAGCGAATATTCCAAGAAAATCAAATACTCAGTCAAATAATGATCATATGGATTGGTATTTATATAAAATCAGACACTTAGTTGAGAATGCATTTTGTAGGTTAAAGCAGTTCAGAGGAATAGCAACACGATATGATAAGCTAAAGTGTAGCTATGAGGGGGCAGTTGCATTATCTTGTATATTTATTTGGCTACCTTTATCGGGTAAATTCTATACTTGAAATGTCAACAGACCCTAGTCACATTTTTTGCAAATAAAGTATAAAAGTTGGCAACCAGATCGCGGTAAAGACCGCATTTACCGCCATGCCAAAAGCAGCATAACGACCTGCAACACTGCCGCGCTGCCAGGCCTGAGCTGTGCCAATAGCATGTGCGGCCAGTCCTAAAGCCAGTCCGGAAGCACGTTCATCATTGATATGTCTCAGAATAAATGGAGAAAAGGCTGCACCAATCACGCCGGAAAGAATCACGATTAGAATGACCATGCTAATAGGTGCATCCAGCAAGGTGGCAATATTGATGGCAATAGGTGTAGTTACTGCGCGGGTAGCAAATGCCATAATATCGGCAGAAGACATGTGCAGTAGATAGGCCAGTCCCATCGGCAAGGCCACAGCACTGATGCTGGCAAAAACCAGAATGCCGATAATGGCTTTCAGTGGCAAATCGTCATAGCGCATTGCGGCCAACGGAATGGCCAAGGCAACAGTCACATAGCCAAGTAAATGGTTGAAAAGCGGATTAACTTCATCCATGTAATTTTCATAGGGAATGCCCAGCACAAATAAAATCACCAGTACAAAGAACATGCTGAACACGATGACGGGAATTTGCGGTATGAACCGGTTACAGGGTTTGGCAATCAGATAGGCGCTGAGCGTAACCGCAAAGCCATACAAAATAGATAACATGCGGAACTCCTATAACCAGCGCTTGGCCATTTTGGCGTAAATCCATAAAGGAATCAGGGTGCTGAAAAACATGATGAACAGAAAGGCCGGAATTTTCTGGCCCATATGTACCAGCATCATCAGTGCACCTGCACTGACAGGCAGGAAAGCAAAGGCACTTTCCTTCATCAGTTTGTTATTGGTATCCACGAGGCGGGCGGGGAGTTTGCCGAAGTAGCGCCAGGTAAACAGCGCAATTAAAAGGCTCAATAACCCGACCAGATTGCCTAATTCAGGATGATTCAGTTGGGTCATTAACCAGACCGAAGCTTCCCGAAAGACAATAATAAGTAACAGGGTGCCAATCCATGCTGGCCAATCTATTCGTTTTATCCAGTTCATTGCTATGATCATTAATATTAATAAGTTTACTTATCAAGTTTTACTCGATCTTTGACTGGATTTCAAACGCTTCCAGTGGACGCTGAAATTGCTGCGCCTGTTTGCCTAGAATTTCATCTAAAGGTAAATGCGCCTGTTTAATCAACTGTTCCAGTTTTTGTGGGGCAATTCGAATATGCAGATGTAGCTGACCTTCATCATCATAATGTTCAGACTGGATCACATTCAAACTATAGAGCTGGTTACGCAGCTTGCCATAAGCGGGTTTCAGGATTAAATCGAAGGACTGTAGTTGCCCCATCAAGGACTCATGTACCGCTTTACGCAGCAGGTCGATACCTTCGCCACTATGTGCCGAAACATAGACCCGTTCCGGTTCACCTGGACGTCGATAAATAATTTTGGCTTCTTCACCGCTACAGTCAATTTTATTGTAAACCTGCAGGATCGGAACATCGGCTCCAATTTCTTTCAGCACTTTTTCTACAGCTTCAATCTGCTCCAGCATTTCTGGGCTGCTTGAATCAATGACATGCAGTAACAGCGTGGCTTCTACGGTTTCCTCCAAAGTTGCTTTAAAGGATTCCACCAGAGAATGTGAAAGATTACGGACAAAACCGACCGTATCGGCCAGCACCAGATTGCCGATCCCATCCCATTCCAGACGCCGTAAAGTAGGGTCCAAGGTTGCAAACAGCTGATCGGCTGCATAGACATCGCTGTTGGCGAGTAAATTAAAGAGGGTCGACTTGCCGGCATTGGTATAGCCGACTAAAGATACTGTTGGAACAGCTGCTTTTTGACGGGCAACACGGCCTTGCATCCGGGTCTGGCGGACTTTATCAATGCGTGCCTTGAGTTGTCCCATACGGATACGCAGCAAACGGCGGTCTGTTTCAAGCAGGGTTTCACCCGGGCCACGTAAACCGATCCCGCCTTTCTGGCTGTCGAGATTGCCACGACTACGAATTAAACGTGAAGATAAATGTTGTAACTGTGCCAGTTCGACTTGCAGCTTACCTTCATAGGTACGGGCACGCTGGGCAAAAATATCCAGAATCAGTTCAGTACGATCGACCACGCGGCATTTAATCACCTGTTCCAGATTACGGGCTTGGGCTGGGGTTAGGGCATGGTCAAAAATGACCAGATTGGCCTCCAGCTCTTCAACACGTTCAGCGATTTCTTCTGCCTTGCCGGAGCCGATAAAAAATTTGGCATCGGGTTTCACCCGCTGAGAATAAATATGTTCCAGAATTTCAGCATCTGCAGACTGGGCCAGCAAACGAAACTCTTCAGCATCAAGGTCATCCAGCATTTGTACGCTGACACTCACCAGAATGACGCGCTCTTTCCCTCGATGTTGTTGTAAATATTCCACTCAGGCCAATCTCCACTTGAAAACTTTAGTGTAGTTGAAAAAGGGCTGAGCAGATACTGAATTAGCGCGGCTTTGGTTTAAAGTGCGCTGATAAACAGTTGTGCAAGTGTTACCAGTAGCACGGCATAGATGCAGGTGCCGCCCAAAATATATTTGAGCACTTGTAAAGGCGGAGGTGTGTCGTTCGCGGGCTGGGTTTGATCTGGCATAGCTACGATCCTTTTCAATCTAATATTTCGATAGTTTTATTTTGAATGATTTTTTAATCCAATTAAAATTGAAGATATAGATGCTATTGGTCGATTTTTATTATCAATGCAAGTTGCGAATGAACAGTATAGAATGAGTTTAATTCGTGGATATTCCCTGTATCTCGCTTAGGATTTAATGACGTTTTTATGAATTCAACTGTACAAAACCAGACTCCAGATATCGAAGGCTTGGCCAAGTTTTTCCTGTATAGCCGGAAAATCACAGCTTCATTGGCTACCATTAGTGAAGGGTTTTACTTGGTTTTTCGTCATGGCTTATATAAAAATCCGAATAACCCGACCAATACGCGCTATGTGCAACATTTTTGCCGCCAGTTATGCAAAGTATTCAATATCGAAGTTCAGGTACATGGCGAGATTCCGCGTGAACCCGCCTTATGGGTCAGTAACCATGTGTCCTGGCTCGATATCGCAGTTCTGGGTTCCGGAGCACGGGTATTTTTTCTGGCAAAAGCAGAAATTGAGAACTGGCCGATTTTAGGGAAATTGGCCAAGGGAGGGGGTACCTTATTTATTAAACGTGGTTCAGGAGATTCCGTCAGGATTCGTGAACAAATTACCGGTTTCCTGAAACAGGATATTCCGGTGCTGTTCTTTCCTGAAGCGACGACTTCTGATGGGCGAGCCATCAAAAAAGTGCATGGCCGGATTTTAGGCGCCGCGATTGAAGCGCAGCGTCCTGTACAAATCTGTCTGATTTGTTATGTGAATCAGCAGGGCGAACTGGATATGGTTGCGCCGTTTGTCAATGACATCAGTTTTGCCGCCCATGTCAAAAAAGTACTGGAAATGCCGCAAGTCATTGCACATTTAGTGGCTTTACCTGCAATTGCCACTGAAGGGCATACGGTTGAAAGCCTCACGCGTGTGGTCCAGGAAAAAATGCAGACTGGCCTGGTTGAACTTCAGTCACGGGTATTAAAAAAGCCTCAATAAGAGGCTTTTTTATGGTTTCTGTTCAAAGAATCCAGCTTACATAAAACCTTCAATTGGCAGCCACGACACCAGTTTAAGTCCAGCTTTCTGATACCATTTCATTTTTGGCTCTTTGGTAAATGTTTGAACGTCACCATTGGCTTTCTTGATTTTCCAGTTAATGTTCTGATTCGCATCCAGCACCAGTTTATAGGCATATTTACTCAAGTTCTGATCCATGGTCTCATGCACTGCACGTGCCAAGGACGGACTGTTCAGCAACACACCAATTTCAGTATTCAGATAAGCTGAACGCGGATCAAAATTAAAAGAACCAATAAATACCTGTTTTTGATCGATTGCCATCAACTTGGCATGCAGGCTAGAACGACTCAGTCCTTTCAGGCTGACTTTGGCTTTTTTTGAAATTTCCTCAGTATTGGCATTTAGGTGATTAGCTTCTGGCGCTGCCAGAAACTCATACAACTGCACATCATTTTCCAATAGATCCTGACGATATTTGGCATAAAAAGCATGCACCACGGCAACGTCATTGGCCTTAAAAGAGTTGGTCAGGACGCGAACCTTGATATTTTCATTCGCCAGTTTCTTTAAACGGTCTGCGCCGATTTTTTCCGGAACGAAATAGGCAGAGACAATATCCACACTTTGTTCAGGTTTTTCCAGACGCTGTAATAACTGGAAATTCAGGTGTTCTTCGGTTTTGGCTTTGGCCTTGATTTTGCTCGGTGGATCTTTGACTACTTCGGCCTCAACCCAATCTAGCTGAATATTTTGTTCCAGCCATTGGTCAAAGGCTCTGGAACGATTGGCCAGATCCAGATAATTTTGAGTCGCTGGATCCTGACTATGGGTTTCTAGCTGCTGTTTTAAGCTTGGGAAACGTAAGCCATGATGGCGCGGATTGACAACCTCTTGCACCGGATAGGCATAATCATCATTCCAGTATTCATCGAAGGAATGAATGATTTCATCCGATGCCGCACCGACCAGCATCACATCGACATCGGAGAACTGATAGCTTTCACTGACATTATAATACTGGTTACTCATATTGCGGCCGCCAATCAAGGCAATCTGGTTGTCGGCAATAAAGCTTTTATTATGCATGCGGCGGTTAATGCGTTTTAAGTCCAGCACCATGTCCATGGCGCGGTATTTACGGAAGCGATAGGGGTTATACAGTTTGACATCGATATTTTGATGCTGGTTTAAGGCCAGATAAATTCCTTCCATTTTCTTGGCATTATTATCATCCATCAACAGGCGTACTTTTACGCCACGATCTGCTGCCTGAATAATCGCATGCAGGGCAAGGGCACCGATTCGGTCATTATCCCAGATGTAATATTGCAGATCCAGACTGCGTTCCGCTTTATTAATCAGCTGGATTCGCGCAGCCAGTGCTTCAAGCGGATCATAGAGCACCCGATAACCGGTCAGCCCGATATTTTGTACACGTAAAGGTTCAACAATCTGTGCCAGACTGGTTTGCGATGTATCCGTTTCAAATGCCATCTGGCTCGGCTGTTCGGTTTGTTTGGGTAAGGTGCTACATGCAGGCAGACCCAGAACCAGGCTACAGCTCAGTAAAATGCCGGCTTTATAGCGATGAGTGCGTATAAAACTTGAGGATTGAAGGTGAACTTGATCGCGGGGAGCAGTGGCCATATAAGTCGAAGAATGAAAAATTAGAATTGAGTATAATTGCCAGCTATGAAAAGATAAATATAAAGCCAGTAATCTGCTGCTCGACTGAATAAGGCCAATTTATGTGGGATTCAAATTCCGTACTGTTTTATTTTTATCTAGGAATGGCGATTTTAGCCATCTGGGCGGTGGCTCAGGCATGGTCGAGCCAGTCACGTACCGAAACCATTCATCCCTTTAAAGCTTTTGGTCATTTGCTGGCGTTTTATCTTGCCTATTTATTAATCCCTTTGGTTTTCTTCAGTATTTATGCTGGATGGACGGGGTATTATTCTCTGCATGAAGCCATTTTTGTATTTTTACTCAGTGGGGTTTTGACTTATGCACGCTTTATCGAGCCGCATCTAATTCAAGTGAAAACGACAAAATATCAGATCAATGCAGATAAACGTTTAAAGCAGCCAGTAAAAATCGCCCTGATTGCAGATTTGCATATCGGTCTGTTTTCGGGCCATGAGCGGCAGTTGCGACAAATTGTACACAAATTAAATCATATTCAACCTGATTTGGTGGTGGTTGCTGGCGACTGGACTTACGAGCCAGAAAATAAACTGGCACAGGAACTGGCGGTTTTAAAAGAGATTCACGCTCCGGTCTATTCGGTCAATGGCAATCATGACGAACAATATCCCGGACCGCCGATTCGGGAACTGTTGCACTATGCACTACAAGTCAATCAGGTCATGGATATTGAAGGTCAAATTGTCGAATTTGATGAATTCCGACTTTTGGGCGTGGGTGATCTCTGGGCTGGAAAAGCCGACATGCGCAGTTTGCCAGACTTGCCTCAGGACAAGCCTTGGGTCATTCTTTCGCATAACCCGGATACGGTCGATATGATTCCGAAACTGCCGACACGTCCTTTAATGCTGTCCGGGCATACCCATGGCGGACAGGTGGAGCTGCCTTGGCTGACCGATTACGTCATGAAAAAGGTTTCAATTTTGGGACATAAAAAGGGCATGTACCGTCATGAACATGCAGATGTGTTCGTGACTGTCGGTACCGGTTTGGTCGGTGTACCTTTCCGTTTCCGGGTGCCGCCTACCATTGATATTATTGAACTGATTTAAATTCAGCCGGCATTCTGTACCGCGTTAACTGATGATCCAGACCAGAATCAGCAAGACCACTGCGACGGCCGCCATCATCCAGATTTTCTTTTCAATTTTTCGGGTTGGCACATTTTCACGTAATTGTTGCGCAGTGATTTCAGCTTCTGTGGATGTGCTCAAACTAGGATGGGTGGGGATTTCCAGTGGCGGTGTCACCAGGTCGATATCACCGGCATCATCACTAAAGCGTGGACCGGTACTTTCATGCTTCATGACCACATCATGTTCCCGCACAATTTCATCAATCACTTGCAGCGCCTGAGCTTCATCCAAGGGTGTATTCTCGGTGATATAGCGAACAGCTTCTAATTTTTTATCATCTTCCAGCAAAATAATGATATTGACCAACTGCTCCTGCGAGAGGTATTCAATAAGATCCTGCATGGCCTTGCCTCATTTTTTTAAATTGAGTTCATTTGATTGTTGAGCAAATTTAACGAGATAAGTAGCCGAGTTTTGTTGTGAAATGATAAAAAAAGCCAGCATCAAGTGCTGGCTTTTGAATCAATCTAAAATCTTAGATCTGATTATTTACATCATCATTCTTGGTTTCACGAATCAGCAAAAACGCGACAAGCGATAGGATAGATGCTGCGGTCAGGTAATAACCGACTGCAGACAAACCATAGGCTGTTGCCAGCTTGGTTGCGATTAACGGTGCAAATGATGCGCCGAAAATGCCTGCCAAGTTAAAGGTCAATGCAGAACCCGTGTAACGTACTGAAGTCGGGAAGATTTCAGACAATACAGTACCGATTGGCCCATAGGTTAAGCCCATAATCGCCAGACCAATACACAAGAACAGGAACACCACCAAGGTGCTGCCAGATTCAAGCATATCTGCAAAGAAGATACCGAAGATCGCAGAAATGACACATACCGCAATGGAAGTAGTCTTACGGCCAAATTTCTCTGCCAATACTGCTGAAAGCGGGATGAATGCAGCAAAACACAGGGTTGCAACTAACTGCAATTGCAGGAATTCTTCACGAGAATAACCGAGTTGTTTGGTTCCCCATTGCAATGCAAATACCGTAGTAAGATAGAACACAACGAATGTACAGATTGCAGCAATCGTACCCAGAACCAGCATACGAGAATGCTTTTTAAACACCTGAACAAAAGGAACGTTCACTTCTTTTTGTTTATCCAGCACTTTCTGGAAAGCAGGGGTTTCATGCAATTTTAGACGAATCCATAAACCGACAATTACCAACAAGGCACTTGAGATAAACGGAATACGCCAGCCCCACGCCATAAAGTCAGCTTCAGACATGAAAGCGCCAAGGGTCAGGAAGGAACCTGTCGCCAGAATAAAGCCGATTGGAGCACCCAGTTGCGGGAACATGCCATACCAGGCACGTTTGCCTTCAGGGGCATTTTCGGTGGCAAGCAGTACCGCACCTGACCATTCACCACCCAGCCCCAAGCCCTGACCTAAACGGCACAGTGCAAGTAACAATGGCGCAGCAATTCCGATTTGCGCATAAGTTGGTAACAGGCCAATCGCAACGGTTGAAATCCCCATAGTCAGCAAAGCTGCGACCAAGGTGGCTTTTCGTCCGATCCGGTCACCTAAATGACCAAATAATGCTGCACCAATCGGACGGGCAATAAAGGCAATGGCAAAAGTCGCAAGAGACTGAATGGTTGCGGTCATCGGATCTGTACTGGTAGGGAAGAACAGATACGGAAAAATAATGACAGCAGCGGTGGCATAAATATAAAAATCGAAGAACTCGATTGTGGTGCCTACCAAGCTTGCTGTTAAAACGCGAAATTTTGAATTTTGTGCTGGCTGAGCAGCAGAATTAGACGACGCCATGGAAAACCTTACACTTACTAAAAATAAAAAAACTTAGTTTTAAAAGCGTAATCTTTTTAAAAAAGGCGTAATTTTTTAAAAAAACAACTGCAATCTTCTCGCTTCAACTCGCTCAGGGTCACTGAAATGAAAAAGGAGATGATTAAATCACGTAAAGATAGATAGACAGAAAATGTGATCCTGCGCCTATCAATACAAATATGTGCCAGATAGCGTGGGTATATCTTACTCTTTTTAAAGCGTAAAACAATGCACCCACGGTATAAGCGAGTCCACCAATGATGAGAAAGGTTAAAGATTGAGCACTTAAATATTGCTGCATGTCATCAATCACCAGCAGCGCCAGCCAGCCCATGGCCAGATAAGCCGCCAAAGAAAGTTTCTGGAAACGATGAATGAAAACGAACTTGAAAAGCGTGCCAAGAAGGGCAATCACCCACAGCGCAATCAATAAATACTGGGCTTTGGCGGTCGGAATGGCAATTGACAGGAAAGGGGTATAGGTTCCGGCGATTAAATAATATATCGCAGTATGATCGACTTTTTTATAAAAATAACGGCGGTCTGCTGCAGTGGCCATGTGATAGAGCATAGAAGCAGAAAACAGCAGAATCATGCTCAGTGCATAAACCCACAGTCCAATCCATTGTCCAGTACTTAGGTAAGACCCTTTAATAATCAAAAGAATACCAGCAACAATGGATAGCCCGGCACCTAGGCCATGACTAATATAGTTAATCCGTTCCTCATTTTGATCATAATCTGGAACCAGTGGAGCATTCTGCATGATTGTCATTCTTCTTCAAATATACACTTGTATAGTAATTCAATTTTGCTTTTAGGTTAAGAAGATTTAAACTTGATGCGCAATTCATTTCAGGTTTTATCTATGTCAACGTTGGCAACTCTCTCAGATCAGGAACAGCAATTCTTGGACACCTTTCAGCAAGCTGTTGAAAGGGATCAATTTGATCGCCTGATCTTAAGCCAGTATAAAGGTGAACTGCAGGATTTAGAGAAAATGACCTTGCGAGTCATTACGTTAAATGAACAGCGCGTATTGAGCTGCCTGTATCGTTACAAGACACAGGATGTCACCAAAAATTATCCTTTAGAGGAGGCACTGTTGCAGGTGACTATATTGTTAGCATGTTGCAAACAGGCCAATCTGATGACAGTAGATGAAGAATTACAGCTGAAAAAAAACAAGAAAAAAGCTATGTTAACGCGTAGCAAACATAAAGCCACGATGAATCAGGTGAAGCCTGCTGAACAAGGCCATGACCGGATTAAACAACGTTATGTCGATCAGGACAGCATCTTTCTCCAATATCTCGGTATTACCGATCAAAAAGCGCAAATCATTCAGAGCATGGCGCGTAAATGGAAGCAGATTAATAAGTTTGTAGAAATCTTCTCAGGTGCATTGGCACAGATTAAGCCACAGGCTGAAGGCCTGCGCGTGGTGGATTTTGGTTCGGGTAAGGGCTATCTGACTTGTGCTTTATATGACTATATGCAAAAACATGGTCAAACGCCGTATGTCACCGGGGTAGAGCTTAATCCGAAAATGGTTGAATTCTGCCAGAATGTCGCGCAGCAATCCGATTTTGATCAGCTGGACTTTTTCCAAGGGGATGTCCGTACTTATACACCGGAACGTCTGGATGTGATGATTGCTTTGCATGCCTGTGATGTAGCAACAGATTTTGCGATTCATAGCGGAATTCGCCTGAATGCACAGATGATCATGTGTGCACCATGTTGTCATAAGGAATTACGTCCACAGTTACAAGCACCGAAAGTCCTCAGCCCGATGTTACAGTTTGGCATTCATGCCGGACAGCAGGCAGAAATGCTGACCGATACCATACGTGCTTTACTGCTCAAAGCTTATGGTTATGAAACCAAAGTTTTTGAATTTGTGGCGCTGGAACATACCAGTAAAAATAAAATGATTCTGGCGACAAAACGCAAAGACTATCAACAACCTGATCAGGCGGTTCTGGCACAAATCCAGGCCTTGAAAGAGATGTATGGTATCCAGAAACATTCACTGGAATTGTTGCTTAATGATCAATGGGATCAGCAGGGAATCGGATCTAAATGCTAAATAGCCCAGAACTTAAAATAATTTCCGGGAGCTGGAAGGATTTGGCAGCGCATGCCAAAGTGATTCGTGAAGTCGTGTTTATTCAAGAACAGCATATTGCAGCTGAAGATGAGTGGGATGCTGAGGATGCGGTTGCTGTACATTTCATTGTTTTTCAGCAGGATCAGGCGATTGCTACAGCACGCTTATTGTCAAATAACAGTATCGGTCGGGTTGCAGTCCTAACCACAGCACGCGGTTTAGGTGTTGGTCAGCGCTTGATGCAGGCCGTGATTGACTATGCGCGTGCAGAGCAGCGTAAGTTGGTAAAGCTGTCTTCGCAAGTGCACGCCATTGGCTTCTATCAAGCGCTGGGATTTGAAGCTCAAGGCGAGGAATATCTGGATTGTGGAATTCCGCATATTGATATGTATTTAAAGCTTTAATTTTCAGCCATTCAAATACGAAAAAGCGAGGCATTGACCTCGCTTTTTTATGCATAGACTGAATCTGGATCAGTGGCCATGTGCTGCATTTGAGCTGTGCTCGGCATTATCCATATTGGCATGTTCTTCAGCTGACATATTGTGTTCAGCGGCTGTCGTACCTGGATGAGCAGTATTGGCAGCTTCACGTGCTTCACGATCTGCTTGCGCTTTGGCAATGGCTTCTGGAGACATCGTCGGTGCATTTTTAAAAGCGTGTTGCTGGGTAGTTTGTTTATTTTGCTGGCTTGGCATGTAATCCGGTTCATTACTTATCGCGAGCCAAAAAATAAGCATGAATAATCCACCTAAAATACAGAAGATGATAAGTGCTTTCCAGCCCCAAGGAGATTTTTCAGGTGAACTGTGATCAGTCATAGGTCTTACCCACGTGGATATCAAACTTATGTAACTTTATAACATAAATTGATCAAAAAGCAGATCGAAATCTGTCATCAGATGAGTCTATCCAGTGCATTAAGCAAATCCAGAAGATAAAAAAGAGGAAACACGTTCCTCTTTTATTTAAGTGCCTAAGTTATTGAATCGGCTGGGCGTGTGCTGCGCGATCTTTGAGGAGTTGTGGGGCTTTGAAGCGTTCGCCATATTTATTTTCAAGTACTTTGGCACGGGTCACGGCTTTGGCTAAACCATACTGATTCAGGAATTGCACAGCACCGCCCGTCCAGGCGGCAAAGCCAATACCAAAAATAGAACCGACATTGGCATCGACCACAGATTCCAGGACACCTTCTTCCAGACAGCGCACGGTATCTAATGCCTGTACAAACAGGAAGCGGTCAATTATTTCCTGTTCAGAAATATCGTTGTCTTTTTTCCAGTGGCTGAGACCAGACCAGAGCTGCTTTTTGGCATCGGCCGGATAATCATAAAAACCTGCGCCTGCAGCCTTACCTTTACGGTTAAATTCGTGAATCATGCTGTGAATCACGTCATCAGCGGGTGATTTAGTGATGGTCTGACCTTGTGCTTCTAAAGCTTTGTATCTTTCATTGGCCACATGTTCAGACAGGGTCAAGGACACTTCATCCTGAATCGCCAACGGACCCACCGGCATACCGGCTTTGAGTGCAGCCATTTCAATTCGCGCCGGATGTACACCTTCTGCCAGCAGGCGTAAACCTTCCTGCACAAAGGTACCAAACACGCGGCTGGTAAAGAATCCCCGGCTGTCATTCACCACAATCGGTAATTTGCCAATTTGCTGCACGAAATCGAAAGCTTTGGCCAGCGTTTCTGCCGAGGTATTTTTACCTTTGATAATTTCCACCAGCTGCATTTTATCGACCGGACTGAAGAAATGCAGGCCGATGAAGTTCTGATCATTTTTTGAAGCCTGGGCTAACTCTGTAATCGGCAGGGTCGAGGTATTCGATGCCATCACGCCGTTGCTGGCAAGATATTGCTCTACCTCTTGCGTGACTTGAGCCTTGAGCGCGGGATTTTCAAATACGGCTTCAATGATTAGGTCGCAACCGGCTAGATCTGCATTAGATGCAGTTGTTTGAATCAGGCTTAAAAACTGATCTCGTTTCTCGGCTGATAAACGCCCTTGAGCGACTTTTTTATCCAGCAGTTTCTGGCTATAGGCTTTGCCTTTTTCAGCCGCTTCTAATGAAATATCTTTCAGGACCACTGGAATGCCTGTGCTGGCAGTCGCATAGGCAATCCCAGCACCCATCATGCCCGCACCTAGAATACCGACTTTAGTGGCTTTCCACCTTTCAATACCTTGAGGGCGACTGGCACCGGACTTGATTGCATTCAGACCATGCCAGAAAGTGCCAATCATATTTTTAGAAATTTGACTGGTCGCCAAATAAGTAAAGTAACGCGATTCAATGGTCAGGGCAGTATCGACATCGACCTGTGCACCTTCTACCGCAGCCGACATGATCGCTTCAGGCGCAGGATAACAGCCTTTGGTTTTATCGCGCAGCATCGCCGGAGCAATTGCCAGCATCTGGGCAACTGCTGGTGTCGAAGGGCTACCACCCGGAATTTTATAGCCTTTTACATCGAATGGCTGCTGAGATTTTGGATTGGCTTTGATCCAGGCAATGGCCTTTTTCAACAGTTCATCGGTACTGTCTGCGACCTCATGAATCAGCCCTAAAGATCTGGCTTTATCGACTCCAAACTGTTTGCCTTCCATCAATAAAGGAAGGGCATTTTGCAGACCGAGCAGGCGGACGCTACGGACGATCCCACCGCCCCCTGGTAATAAACCCAGTGTAACTTCAGGCAGGCCAAATTTGCTTTTAGGGTCATTCAGGGCAATACGATGATGGGCACACAGGGCAATTTCCCAGCCACCGCCAAGCGCCGTACCATTCAGTGCAGCAACGACAGGAATACCGCGAGTTTCGATATAGCGTAGTTTGGCTTTCATCTCTTCAATCATATTGAAGAATTCAGTTGCATGTTCAGGAGTGGCTTGAATCAGTTCATCCAGATCGCCGCCAGCAAAGAAAGTTTTTTTCGCTGAACGGAAAATAATCCCGGCAATATCTTTATCTGCTTGTAACTGGGTAACGACTTCATCCAGTGCCGTGCGAAAGTCGGCATTCATGGTATTGGCAGACTGGTTTGGAGAATCAAACGTTAAAATAACAATATTATCTTCATTTTTTTGATATTGAATTGCGCTCATTATTTTTCTCCTTATACCAGTTCAATAATGGTTGCGATGCCCATACCACCACCCACGCAAAGTGTGGCTAATCCACGTTTTTTCCCCTGGCGTTCCAGCTCATCCAGCAAAGTGCCTAAAATCATGGCTCCAGTCGCACCGAGTGGATGTCCCATGGCAATTGCACCGCCGTTGACATTCACCTTAGCAGAATCAACCTTCATCTCATTGATAAAGCGCATCACCACTGCAGCAAAGGCTTCATTAACTTCAAACAGGTCAATATCATCAATGGTTAAACCCGCCTTAGCCAAGGCCTTACGAGCAGCCGGGGCAGGGCCAGTCAGCATAATGGTTGGATCTGCACCGACCAGTGCAGTGGCCAGCACTTTGGCACGTGGCTTCAGACCTTGTTCTTTTACTGCTTGTTCCGATGCGATCAAAACCACCGCTGCACCATCGACAATGCCTGAAGAATTCCCGGCATGATGCACATGATTAACAGCACCGACTTCAGGATATTTTTGCAGGGCAATTGCATCAAAGCCCATTTGCCCCATAGTGGCGAAACTTGGATTGAGTTTGCTCAGGCCTTCTGCTGTTGTTGTCGGTTTGATGAATTCATCTTTGTCCAGAATCACTACACCGGCTCTGTCTTTTACCGGGATAACAGAAGCGTTGAAATAACCATTGGCTTGAGCAGCCGCTGCTTTCTTTTGTGATTGTTCGGCAAACTGATCTACATCTGCACGGCTATAACCGTCAATCGTGGCAATTAAATCTGCACCGATACCTTGCGGAATAAAGTCACAGGCCATATTGGTCTCAGGGTCAAGCGCCCAAGGGCCGCCATCAGAACCCATCGCTACGCGGGACATGGATTCGACGCCGCCTGCAACGACCAGATCTTCCCAGCCAGAACGGACTTTTTGTGCGGCCAGATTGACAGCTTCGAGTCCGGAAGCGCAGAAACGGTTGATTTGCACGCCAGCGACATCATTGTCCCAACCCGCAGCAATGGCAGCGGTCTTGGCAATATCGGCCCCCTGATCACCAATCGGGGTGACACAACCCAGCACAATATCATCGACTTTTGAGGTGTCCAGTCCGTGACGGTCTTTCAGTTCATTGAGTAAACCAGTCAGTAATGAAATGGGTTTTACTTGATGTAAAGATCCATCTTTTTTGCCTTTTCCGCGTGGCGTACGAATGGCGTCAATAATATATGCCTCGCTCATAGCATGTTCCTTTTATTGATTTAATGAAAATTATTCTAATGATTCGAGTGTAATCCTTAATTTTTGAAGTGCAATGACGAGAACGGGCCAGATCATTTGAGCGATTTAGCCAATTTTAGCTATAAAAAAGCCTAAGCTTTTGCTTAGGCGGAGAGAACTGGTTTTAATTTTTAAATGTTATTTCGCAACATCATTTGATTAATGATAGCCATGCAATTGACGATACAGACCCGGGGTTACACCGGTCCATTTCTTGAAGGCGCGGTGGAAAGTACTAGTTTCACTGAAACCGACTTGTTGTGCAACATCTTCAAGGGTTAGATCCGGATTAAGTAATAAGTGAATTGCAGCATCACGGCGTAAGGCATCTTTTACGCCTTGATAGCTTTTGCCTTCGGCTGCCAGACGGCGGCGCAAGGTTTGTGGTGATAGATATAACATCGACGCGACATCGTTTAATGTCGGCATTTCTTCCCCAATCTGGCTCTTCAGCACATCACGAATCCGTGAAGTCAGCGAGTTGGTGTTTTTGAATTTCACTAGCAATTGTGCCGGCGCAGCTTTCAAAAACTCTTCTAAGGTTTCTTCATTCTGACGAATTGGCAGGTCCAGATAGTCCGCAGCAAAAGTAATTTCGGTACGTGGCATATCGAACTGCATTACCGGCGCAAAGAACAGGGCATCATATTCATCGGCATGGGCTGGACGTGGATAGCTAAAATGCACGCGTTCCAGTGGCAGGCGACGTTCAATGAGCCAAGACGCCAAGCCATGCCAGATCATCAACATGCTTTCAGTAATAAAATGATCCGGATCCATTGCATTTGGAATGAGTGGAACAAGACGAGCTTCGTGTTTGTCACGCTCCAGGGTCACCGACCATTCATCACCAAAGAGTTTGTAGAACTGGGAAGAAAGTTCTAGTGCATCACCGAGGGTTTTGGCATGAATGATGAGCTGGCACATGATCGCAAAAGTACCCAACCGGCGTTGCTGTTTGTCAAAGCCGACATGCTCGTCCTGGGTCACCATCCACAGCATTTTAATAAAGCGGGTATATTGTTCAGGCGAAATACGCGCTTTGGGCTGATGCAGCAGTTCTGCTTCAATCCCGACGTGAGACAATAAAGTATCGACATCCATGCCCAGACGCTTAACGCCAGATAAGGCTGCATTGACGAAATGGATACTGATCGTATCGCGACTCATGTTTAATCCTTCAGTCTCTTTAATGTTCACTAATAATTGACCTAAATGACGAAAAATAATAAAGCAATGGCAATTTATAAGAACACCTTGCCATTTTCTTACATATTAGATTGCCGAAACTATCAAGGTAAATGGCTGAACATGACATTGTTTTTGTTCATTCATGTGCCTATGATGCTGAAAAAAGCAATATAAGTAGAGCAAATACTCCAATGTCATATGCATTAAAAGGATTGAAAATCCTCGATTTTTCTACACTTTTACCCGGCCCGTTTGCTACATTATATCTTGCTGATTTAGGTGCAGAAGTTGTGCATATTGAATCACCAACCCGACCGGACCTGTTGCGATTAATGCCACCCTTTGCCAATGGACAGGCCACTTCACAGAGTTATCTGAACCGAAACAAGCAATCGGTTGCTTTGGATTTGAAAGATCCTGCGAATATTGAACTGGTTAAATCCAAGATTGCAGATTATGACATTGTGATTGAGCAATTCCGTCCCGGGGTGATGCAACGTCTAGGGCTAGATTATCAAACCTTAAGCGAAATTAATCCGAAACTGATTTACTGTTCCATTACAGGTTATGGCCAAACTGGCACATATAAAGATAAGGCAGGGCACGACATTAATTACCTGGCTTTATCTGGAATTGCTGGACACAGTGGTCGGATTGAAAATGGCCCACCTGCCTTGGGAATTCAGGTCGCTGATGTTGCGGGTGGTTCCATGCATGCCGTGATTGCGATTCTGGCCGCAGTGATTGAACGCCAGCAAAGTGGCAAAGGGCAATATATTGATATTTCCATGACCGACTGTGTGGTGACGATGAATAATCTGGCGGCTTCTGCCAGTCTGGCCGGTAATCAGCATCAACGGCCAGAATCGGGGTATCTGAATGGCGGGACTTTTTACGACTATTATGAAACTCAGGATGAGCGTTATCTGTCGATTGGCAGTCTGGAACCACAATTTATGCAGGGATTGGCTCAGGCTTTAGAGCTGCCGATTCTTCTGGAAAAAGGCGCTTCTTATGCCGCTGAAGATCATGCTGCAGTGAAGCAGGCGATTCAGAATAAAATCAAGACTAAGTCTTTATCTGAATGGCAAACGCTGTTTGCCGCGTTGGATGTCTGTGTTGAACCGGTGCTCAAACTTGAAGAAGCGTTACATTCTGATCTGGCCCAGCAGCGGGCATGGGTCGTACAAGTGCCACTCAAATCCAATAGTCAGCAGACCGAAGCACAATTGGCTTGTCCGATTAAATTTTCACGTTCTACGATACGCTATGAGTTTGTAGGACAGCAATTGGGAGAAAGTCAAAATTGGTAATATTCTTAACGTGTTAATTAGATTATTAATGAAATGAGAGGAAATTTTTCCTATATGAAAATAAGTAATAATAATTGAAGATTTTCATCATTATTACTTTAAATTTAATCCAGTGCTGTAAATACTGAGATCCGTGAAACTTTGACAGGCTTATCAATAAAACCGCTATGAAATATGTATAAAAAGCATTTTATTGATAGGTTCAATCTCGCTATCCTTGCCGGCGATATAATAGAAACTACTAGCTGTACGCCATGTATTTATATACTGATTTCGATCAGCAACTGATTAATGAACGTGTTGCACAGTTCCGTGACCAAACGGAACGTTATTTAGCCGGTAAACTCACTGAAGATGAGTATCGTCCGCTTCGTCTGCAAAATGGTCTGTACGTACAGCGTTATGCGCCAATGTTACGTATTGCCGTGCCTTATGGTTTGATGAACTCAAAACAACTTCGTAAAGTGGCTGATTTGGCAAAAGAATATGACCGTGGCTACGCGCATATTTCGACCCGTCAAAACATCCAGTTTAACTGGCCTGCGCTGGAAAATGTGCCGGATATGCTGGCTGAACTGGCCACTGTGCAAATGCATGCGATTCAGACTTCAGGTAACTGTATCCGTAATACCACGACGGATCAGTATGCCGGTGTGGTTGCAGGTGAAATTGCCGATCCACGTCCGACTTGTGAATTGATCCGTCAATGGTCAACCTTCCATCCGGAATTTGCTTTCTTGCCACGTAAATTCAAGATTGCAGTCTCTGCGCTTGAAGAAACTGACCGTGCAGCCACTGCATTCCACGATATCGGTGTGTATATTGTGCGTAATGAAGCAGGCGAAATGGGCTATAAAATCAAAGTCGGTGGTGGTCTCGGCCGTACGCCAGTGATTGGTAGCTTTATCCGTGAGTTCTTGCCGCGTGAAGACCTGATTGCTTATCTGGAAGCAGTCCTTCGTGTGTATAACTTGCATGGCCGTCGCGACAACAAATATAAAGCACGTATCAAGATTCTGGTAAAAGCTTTAACACCAGCAGTATTTGCCGAGAAAGTTGAAGCTGAATTTGCGCATACGATTAAAACACTGAAAATCGATGCAGACACCTTGGCGAAAATGGATGAGAACTTCACGCCATTTGACTACCAAGATTATGCAGATGAAGATTTCACTGAACTATTTGCACAATATCCAAAATTCAAACAGTGGTTCAACATCAATACCAATGCACATAAAGTGAAAGGTTATCGTATCGTGACGATTTCACTGAAACGTGCCGGGATTGCACCGGGTGATGTCAGCACAGAAGAAATGAACCTGATTGCAGATCTTGCCGATCAGTACACTTTCGGTGAGCTGCGTACCACGCATGAACAAAACATTTCCCTGGTCGATGTACCACAAAAAGATTTGTTCGCTGTATGGCAAACCCTTGACCAAAATAACCTGGCACGTGCGCATATCGGTTTCTTGACCGACATTATTTGCTGCCCGGGCGGTGATTTCTGTTCATTGGCGAATGCGAAATCGATTCCGATTTCTGAAGCAATTTCACGCCGTTTTGATGATCTGGATACGATTTATAACCTAGGTAAACTGGATCTGAATATTTCAGGCTGTATGAATGCCTGTGGTCACCACCACGTTGGTAACATCGGTATTTTAGGTGTAGACAAAAAAGGCGCTGAGTTCTACCAGATTACGCTTGGTGGAAATGCGGATCATGATGCGTCGATTGGTGACATTCTTGGCCCATCATTTGCAGCCGAGGTCGTACCAGATATCGTAGAAGAAATTTTGAATACTTATCTTGACCTGCGTCAGGAAGGTGAAGAGTTTATCGATACTTATCGCCGTGTCGGCATTCAACCATTTAAGGAGCGTGCATATGCTTAATACCGCACTTCAAGTACTCTCTAAAGATGGCACGATTGCAGACAATACCTATCAATTGATGGGTGAAGATGGTGTTTTGCCTCAGGGTGATGTGGTATTAACTGTTGAACAGTTAGATCAAATTACCAATGTGACAGGCAAAAAAGCATTGTACTTAACTGTAGATGCTTCGCCTGAAACCAATGATTTTCCGCTCGATCAGCTCGATGCAATCTTTATTGAGTTTGCAGGTTTTAATGATGGCCGTGGTTATTCATTTGCAGCACTTCTTCGCCGTCAGGGTTTCCAGGGCGAATTGCGTGCTACTGGAGATGTATTCAAAGATGTACTGAATTACATGAAGCGTTCTGGTTTCGATACTTTTGTGATTAAAGAAGGTAAGGATATTCAGGAAGCTGCTGCTGGTTTGAATGATTTCAGAAATCCGTATCAGGCATCGACTGCGGTTGCACAGGCACATTATCAAACAGGTGCATAATTTAAATTAAGTTACTGTCAAAAAGCCGGATTGATTCCGGCTTTTTTATGTCTTGATAAAAACCTTTAATTTTCTTCAAGTTGACAGTTGATCATCCAGTGGATTCCAAACTGATCGCTAAAGGCGGCATAAAGTGCGCCCCAAAAGGTTCTTTCTAGCGGCATCTCAATTTGACCATTCACCGATAAAGCATCAAAGAGTCGTTGTGCTTCAGCTTGTTCGCTAGCGTCTAAGTTAATGGAAATATAGTGGTTATTACCTTGCGTAAACACGGTATTGGTTTGCGCGCAAAATTGATCATTCGTATCGGATGCCATCAGTTCTGTAAATTCGTTAATGGGAAGTGAGATATGCAAGATTTTATTTTTATCCACTTCCGACAGTGTGACACCTTCTTCAGTTGGCATTTCACCATAACGACTCAGACTTGAAAATTCGCCTCCAAAAACTGATTTATAAAAGTTAAAGGCTGCTTCAGCCTGACCTTGGAAATTGAGGTAATGATTCAGTTGCATGGGAGAACTCCCTTTTTATTTTGCTTGCTTTAATTTACGCCACTTTGTGGTATTTTGCGCGAGCAAGCTTTATCAAAATGTAAGCGAAAAAAATCCTCCAGATCAGGAGGATTTTTAACTCCCTCTCCCTATGGGCATAGGTATCTACACAATTCCTGAACTTTGCGTTAAATTGAAGAGCATGCTCTTCAATTTAACATCTCTGGCCTGGATCAGCGTCTTGTCAAGCGCTATAACAGCCTTGTAAAGCTCAATATGAACCCTCTTGCTTCACTTGCTCCGGCAATCAAAGACCTGGCTTCTGCCCAAAAGTCGAGTTTCGCAACCACACAAGCGGTCTGGCGATTCCTGAATAATGACAAAATCTCTTTTAGTCAGTTAAACCAGCCAATTGAACATCTTGCATGTGAACAGATCAAGGCATCACCGCATCAATATGCATTGATTGTTCATGACTGGTCTCAGCTACAGTATGTGAAACACCATCATAAAATTCAGCGCCTGCAAAGAACCCATCAATATGATTCAGGCTATGAATTGCAAAGCAGTCTGCTGGTTGATGCAGCCTCGGGACTACCTATTGCGCCACTGGCGCAGACACTATCAGATGCCTCAGGCTGCTATTCCACATTCAGTCAACACTCTGCTGGGCGCAAATCTCATCTAGATTCACTTACCGAACAAATCAAAGTGATTGAACAATATCCCATTGAGAAAACATGTGTTCATATCATTGATCGTGAAGGTGACTCCATTGCCCACCTAAGGGAAATGAGCAGCCAGGGTTTTAAATGGCTGATTCGGGCGAAAGAAGGCCATCGAATTGAGCATCAGGGCAAAACATGCAAAGTTGCAGAAGCCGCAGAACGAGTAGAAACGCAGCAGGTCCAGCCGATTGCCTATAAAGGAAACCGGCATATGTTGCATGTGGGAGAAACTGCTATCCGGATAACACGTGCAGCAAAACCGAAGAGAAATGACGATTCAGGCCAACGGGTTGCTCCCCAGCCAGGGAGTGCGATTGAAGCCAGATTAATTGTTGCCGTAGTGAAAGATGATCAGGATAAGACCGTCGCAAGATGGTCACTAATCAGCAATGTTCCATCAGAGATTACTACGGTAGAGATGACGACCTGGTATTACTGGCGCTGGACAATTGAATGCTATTTCAAGCTGCTCAAGCAGGCAGGTCATGATATTGAAGCATGGCTTCAGACCAGACCTGAAGCCATTTTAAGGCGGTTACTGATTAGCTGTATGGCTTGTGTTTTAACTTGGCGAATCCAGCGTTCTGAAGATGAACACCATCAGAAAATTCGTGTATTTCTCACCCGTCTTTCAGGTCGGCAGCAGAAAAGAGGTAGGTTGGAAAGTGCACCTGCCTTATTGGCAGGGCTTTCGATTTTACTGAACACTCTTCAACTGCTCTCGGAATATTCAATAGATGAACTCAATGAGATAGCCACAATGGCATTAGGTATCTCATAGATGTGTAGATACCTATGCCCTATGGGCGAGGGATGGGGTGAGAGAATAGGTTAAAGTAATTCAATCGCCACAGCTGTCGCTTCACCACCACCAATACACAGGGCTGCAATCCCTTTTTTTCCACCGGTACGTTTTAGTGCATGAATCAAAGTCAGGATAATACGTGAACCGGTTGAACCCACAGGATGACCGAGTGCACATGCACCACCGTTAATGTTGACTTTTTCAGGATCCAGCTTGAACTCATCCATTGGGCACATGGTCACCATGGCAAAGGCTTCATTGATTTCCCAAAGGTCGACATCAGAAGCGGCCCATCCAGTTTTATCTAGCACTTTCTGGATTGCACCGACTGGAGCAATGGTAAATTCAGATGGATGTTGCGAATTCGATGCATAGGCAACAATTTTAGCCAAAGGATTCAACCCTTTTGCTGCTGCATTGTCAGCCGAGGTAATTACTAAAGCTGATGCACCATCTGAAATCGAGCTGGCATTAGCCGCCGTAATCGTACCGTCTTTAGCGAAAGCAGGACGCAAAGTTGGAATTTTATCGATGTTGGCATTGAACGGCTGTTCGTCTTTATCAACGACTACATCACCTTTACGGGTTTTAACTGTTACAGGCACGATTTCATCAGCAAAGTAGCCTTCATTGACCGCAGTTTGCGCACGCTTTAATGAGCGAATCGCAAAATCATCCATCTGCTCGCGGGTATAACCTTTGGTATTTGCCATATCTTGGGCAAATGAGCCCATCAAGCGACCTGTTTCAGCATCTTCCAAGCCATCCAGAAACATATGGTCCTTGATTTCACCGTGACCCATACGGAAACCGCCACGTGCTTTTGGCAATACATAAGGAGCATTGGTCATGGATTCCATGCCACCTGCAACCACGATATTTGCAGAACCGGCTTTAATCATATCTGCAGCTTGCATGACGGCTTTCATGCCTGAACCACATAATTTATTAATGGTTACAGCGCCAGTAGAATCTGGAAGACCAGCTTGACGCATGGCTTGACGTGCAGGGCCCTGCTTTAAACCTGCCGGAAGGACACAACCCATAATGACTTCTTCAATATCTTCTGGTTGCAGACCCGCACGGGCAATTGCTTCTTTAATGGTGACCGCACCGAGTTCTGGCGCAGTTACACTGGCAAGACTCCCCTGAAAGCCACCCATGGCTGTACGTGCACCATTGACAATTAGGATGTCAGTCATTGTTCTCTCTCCGTATGAGTTTTAATCAATTTTTTCAAACTTAAGCAGTATATTGAAAAAAACTCAGGATTGAAGCGTTAATCGCAGCGAAGCATAAACTGGATAGTTCTGTTAGCAAGACGAGAGACTTTCAATCCGGATATGCCCCATTTTGCTGAGTACAATACGCTGTTGATTAGAAAGATGGGTAGAACAATAATAAAAACTACCATTTGAACCAATCGGCAGGGCAGTGTGCGCTTGATAAGTGACACTCGGTAAACTTAAAGCTCCTCGCCAACTCAGGTTACCGTATTTGAGGTTAAGTACATCAATTTGTAAAATTTGTTCGCCTGTATCCACTTGCCTGTTTTTATTTTTATCAATAAAGACCAGTATATTTTTATTCCATTGATTGGGGTGACAGCTGAGTGAATCCTGACTGGGACAGATCACAATATTCTGGTGAAACACGGCAGCCTGACTACGTGCATAACGGTTAACCGCAGATAATTTGATAGGAATCTGTTTGGCTTCCTGTCTGGACTGATATTTATGAAAGTAAGGCAGGGCAATACTGGTCAAAATTGCAAGCACTGCAACACAAATAATTAATTCAACAATAGTGAACGCTCTTGTTATTTTTCTATACATAGAGTTACCTGATTTATATATTATTTTTATAGGAAACATGTTATTAATTATGCGTTTTTTATGCTTTGTTGAGCGTGTAATTTAGCTGTTACTCAAAATTCAAGAAAGCTATTAAAAAATAATTGGCAATCACAATAGGTCATTCAGAATAAAAAATTGAGTAAAAAATTACTGAATTACAACGGAAATTGTAAGTAATTTTGTCAATAATTTACTTGATTAAATTAATCAAGCACTTGGAAAAATAATAAAGTGTTTGTATGATGCCATGTGAATAGCTTAAGAATAAAACTGGGGTAATAAAAAGCCTATCTCAGGATGGCCTATTACGGGCTTGAGCTTGAACAACAATTGTTATCTCTGGAGGATAAATCCATGAAAATGAGTCGTATTGCTTTAGCTATGCTTGTAGCTGCACCTTTTGCTGCTGCAAATGCAGGCGTAACTGTTACTCCGTTGATGTTAGGTTATACATTCCAAGACACTCAGCACAATAATGGCGGTAACGATGGTGAGTTATTAGTTTCTAATCAAGGTGAAATGCAAGACGATTTATTCGTTGGTGCTGCGATTGGTGTTGAATTAACTCCATGGTTAGGTTTTGAAGCTGAATATAGCCAGGTTAAAGGCGATGTAGATTATGCAGCTCCTGGTGCAGAATACAAAGGTCAGAATATTGCAGGTAACTTCTATGCAACTTCTGATGTATTCACTGGTAACTATGACAGCAAAGTAAAGCCATATATGCTTTTGGGTGCGGGTCACTACAAATACGAATTTGAAGGTGTAGATCGCGGTACTCGTGGTAATGAAGAAGAAGGTACTTTAGGTAATGCAGGTATTGGTGCGTTCTGGCATATCAACGATGCATTGGCACTACGTACAGAAGCTCGTGGTACTTACCACTTTGACGAAAAATTCTGGAACTATACAGCACTTGCTGGTCTTAACGTAGTTCTAGGTGGCCGTTTGAAACCAGCTGCTCCAGTAGTAGAAGTTGCTCCAGTTGAGCCTGTAACTCCGGTTGCACCAGCTCCACAAGAGTTGACTGAAGACCTGAACATGGAACTTCGTGTGTTCTTTGATACAAACAAATCAAACATCAAAGATCAATACAAACCAGAAATCGCGAAAGTTGCTGAGAAGCTAGTTGAATATCCAAACGCTACTGCTCGCATCGAAGGTCACACTGACAACACTGGTCCACGTGCATTGAACGAACGTCTATCTCTAGCGCGTGCTAACTCTGTTAAATCTTCACTTGTGAATGAATACAACGTAGATGCATCTCGTTTGTCTACTCAAGGTTTTGCTTGGGATCAACCGATTGCTGACAACAACACTAAAGAAGGTCGTGCTATGAACCGTCGTGTATTCGCGACGATTACTGGTAGCCGTACTGTTTTAGCTGAACAACCAGTTGCTCAATAATTCATTATTGAACACTCATTAAAAAGGCAGCTCTTCGGAGCTGCTTTTTTTGTGTCTGTATTTTGACTACACTTAGCCTGTTAAGATGTCGTTGAGTAAAAATATGAGTGTCGAAATTCCTGAAGATTTGCAAAATCTGGAAGCCAATAGCGGAATTTTTGCAATATGGATGATTTTTCATCATTATGGCATTGATTTGAATATTCCTGATTTAACTCAGCTCTGTCAACATGACCCTGAAATGGGAAGCTCAAGCATCGCACTTGCAGTTGCTTTAAAGACATTGGGTTTGGATGTCAATTTTTGTACTGAATATGATGCAGATAAACAGCCAATTGAAGTCGATTTCTATCAACAAGCACATCGCTTAAATATTCCTGTTATAGAACAGCCATTGTCTTATGCAGAAATTCAGGAAAATGTAGAAGCAGGCCGTTTTGTGATTGTGTTCTATGACACCTTAGAGGGAGTAGGGAATCATTCCCTGATATATGAAATTGATGAAAATGAAATTAGCTTCTTTGATAGTTTTGAGTCTATGCCTAAAGAGATATTTGAGCAGCAACGTCGGGTAGACGGAATTTGCCAGCAAGTGATTGTGATTGATGATCGCAATTTCGTGATGCGTCATAGTTAATTCAAGAAATAAAAAATCAGCCCGTAAGCTGATTTTTTTAATGAATAATTTTTTATTCCTGATCAAGTTTCATCGGCTGCACATCCATCTCTTGATAAGAGACCAGTTTGGTTTTTTTCTTCCATTTGTAGCCGAACCAAATCGCTAGGAATAGCGGAATACTGATATAGGTCGATAACACACCCATCCATTGACCGGCCAAAACATCCTGATAGTTCTGTCCGAGAACAACAATCGCACACAGAATAAATGCAAACCAAGGGGCGAAAGGAAAGAATTTAGCGCGATAAGCCAGATCTTCGAGTTTATATCCTTGTGCCAGATAACCTTTACGGAAACGGTAATGGGAAATGGCAATCCCGAGCCAGACAATAAAGCCACACATCCCTGACATGTTTAGCAGCCAGTTAAAGACTTCCTGTTCACCAAAGAAAGTAGTCAGGAAGCATAGAGCTGCGATCGCCGTAGTGGCATAGAGTGCATTCATCGGCACACCACGCGGGTCCAGACGCGCAAACATTTTAGGTGCACTACCTTTACGCGCCATATCAAACAGCATACGGGTAGATGAATACATGCCCGAATTACCCGCAGATAGAATAGCGGTCAAGATCACCGCATTCATGATACTGGCGGCAAAGGCAAAACCGGCTTTTTCATACAATAAGGTGAATGGCGAAAGCGCAATATTATCTGTTGCAGCGGCCTGTAATAAACGTGGGTCATTATAGGCAATCAAGGTGCCGATAATGAAAATACATACAATATAAAACAGAAGGATACGCCAGAAAATCTGTTTGATGGCCACCGGAATAGTTTTCTTTGGATCTTTTGATTCACCTGCCGCAACACCGACCATTTCGGTACCCTGGAAAGAGAATCCGGCAATCATGGCCACGCCAATTAATGCCTGGAAACCACCGACAAAGGGTGCATCACCAATGCTCCAGTTGGCAAATGCTTCCGCACCCGGGGTGAGCATGATCTTCACGATCATCCAGATTCCGATGATGATAAAGGCAATGATCGCGAGAACTTTCACCAGAGAAAAGAAAAATTCGGATTCGCCAAAGCCTTTTACTGTCAGGGCATTAATCCCGAAAATAATGGCCAGGAAAATGGCGCTCCAGTACACGCCCGGAATATCGGGAAACCAGAATTTCATAATGAACTGAACGGCAACCAGCTCAAAAGCCACGGTAATGGCCCAGTTGTACCAGTAATTCCAACCTAAAGCGAAACCAAAACCACCTTCGACATATTTGGTGCCGTAAGTGAAAAATGCACCTGAGGTCGGATTGTGCGTGGCAAGTTCACCCAAGCTGGTCATCAGGAAATAAATCATGATCCCAATCAGTACATAGGCAAGTAGTGCACCGCCTGGTCCAGCGTTGGCAATAGTCGCACCTGAGGCCAGGAATAGACCTGTACCAATTGATCCACCAATGGCGATCATATTCAGATGACGAGCACCCAGCTTACGCTGCAGCTGCATCGTGTTTTGCGTTTCGCTCATCATGATTCCTTAACATTTTTTTGAGTGCTGGCGAAGAGCACTTTAAAGCCTTGTTGATCTGCTTTTACTGTGCAGCGACCAAAGTTTTGTTCAATCAGGGTCGGGTAGTTCAAGAAACGGTTGGCCACAATCCAAAGCTCACCGCCCGATTTTAAATGACGACGCGAGGTTTTACATAAGGTTTCGCTGGCCGTGTAATCGGTCTCGATTCCCAGATGAAAAGGCGGATTACTGACAATCGCATGCAGGAACAAGGGTGCATCCTCAATGCCTGTAACCGCTTTGATTTCAATTTGTTCAGGAGTAAGCTGATTTTCTTCAAAGGTCATTTGTGTAGAAGCCAGTGCAAAGGCATCAACATCCATGGCAAAAATCCGGTTTTTCGGATTCAACTTTGCCAGATACGCGCTAATCACACCCGCACCACAACCAAAGTCAGCGATTTTACCTGAGGTGACTTGTGACAAATAAGGTAATAGTGTGGCAGTTCCCACATCCAAACGGTTTTGACTAAATACGCCTGGAAGTGCACAAATATTCAGGTCGCCATTTGGTGTCGATACGGTATAGCGCTGTGCCCAGTCTGCAAGTGCTTTTTTCTCGACCGTATGCTCTAGAACCAATTGCCAAAGTTGGCAATGACGTGCGCTGTCAAGTTTGAGTGTTTTACCAAAAGGCTGCAACTGTTTGGCTGCGCGTTCTATCCCGCCTTTCTTTTCACCGACCAGAAAAATACTGCTGCCCGGTTTAAGCTGCGCTGCCACGGTGTGCAGTAAATAATTCAACAGTTCTTTAGACTTGGGTACAAAAATAACCGCCTGATCAAACTCAGCTTCAGGCATCTCTGCACCAAAATGCACATCTGCTTGTTGTGACTGGAAATATTGAAAATCGTTAAAATTCCATGTCCAGACAGCGGGATTGATAGAGGCATCGAATTCAGCGAGCAGATCATCTGTTGGTGCATTAATCAGTAGGATGCGACCCGACAAAAAATCATATTGTCTTAATAAAACTTCGCTTTTAGGATCCATAGGTATCTCTCCAATATAAAGAACACTGCCTAAGCCTGACCTAGACAGTGTTCTTTGGACATGAAATTACTTCTTTGTTTCAGGAAGTACAACATTAAGAATAAGGGCCGCGATACCACCAGTAGCAACGCCTGAGCTAAAGATATTACGGAATAACTCAGGAAGATGCTCAAGAATTTGTGGAACTTGTGCAACACCTAAACCCAGCGCCAGTGAAATCGCAATAATCAGCAGGGCACGACGGTCCAGATGGACACCAGACAGAATGTTAATACCAGATGCTGCGACTGCACCAAACATCACCATCACTGCACCACCCAGTACCGCTTGCGGAACGGCCTGAATAATACCAGCAACTGCAGGCAGCAAACCAAGAATAACCAGCAAAGCAGCAATCCAGATACCGACATAACGACTTGCTACGCCCGTTAACTGGATTACGCCATTATTTTGTGCAAATACGGAACTCGGGAAGGTGTTAAAAATACCGGCAAGGAATGAATTCGCGCCATTTACCAGTACACCGCCTTTAATGCGCTGCATCCATTTTGGACCATCAACTGGCTGGTTGGAAAGCTTTGAAGTCGCAGTGATATCACCAATCGCTTCTAAAGAGGTCACCAGATAGATGAATGCCATCGGAATAAACAGACTCCAGGAGAAGCTTAAACCGAAATGCATTGGGGTTGGAATCTGTACCAGTGGTGCATCTTTCAGACCAGAGAAATCCAGATGGCCCATAAAGCCTGCCAGAACATAACCACAGATCAGGGCGATTAAAATGGCAGAGCTTTTTACCCAGGTAATCCGGATCCGGTTCAGGATAATAATCAACGCCAGGACGGTACAAGACATGATCAGGTTGTCGGCATTGGCAAAAGTTTTATCGCTCATGGCCTGATAACCACCGCCCATGCTGATTAAACCTTCTTTAATTAAGGTTAAACCAATCAGCAGAACCACAATACCGGTGACCAAAGGGGTAATCAGTTTTTTGATCCAAGGCAGAATTTGTGACACGCCCATTTCAATAAATGCACCTGCAATCACCACACCAAAAATAGAAGCCATGACTGCTTCTACAGGTGTGCCTGCAGCCACCATAGCTGAACCAATACCAATAATTGGACCGATGAAGTTAAAGCTGGTTCCTTGGACAATCAGCAGACCGGCACCAAAAGGTCCGACTTTTTTAGACTGTAAAAAAGTCGCGATGCCCGAGATCACCAAGGACATGGATAAAATCATGTTGGTGTCTTCTTTGGAAACACCAAGCGCCAAACAAATCAGCAGACCAGGGGTCACAATCGGGACAATAATTGCCAGTAAGTGCTGGAATGCAGCTAAAAAAGCAATCAGTGGTTTTGGTCGATCTTCCAGACCATATACCAGGTCGAGTTGATCTTTAGAAGGAGGAGATTGATTAAAATCAGACATGTGTCAATGCAAATTAAGGCTGGGTGGCGCTATTCTAATCGAGTTACACGTCTTTACAAAATCAAAAAATCCCCAACGGAGCAAAAAAAGTTGAGGAGTGTGGTTACAGTGACTATAAAAGTTTTGTATTTTTCTGTATAATTTGCCCTCAAATTACATACGCATTGAATTTACATGTCAGATATTAAAACTCTCCGTAACATCGCCATTATTGCGCACGTCGATCATGGTAAAACCACTCTTGTAGACAAACTTTTGCAACAATCAGGTGCTCTCGGTGATCGCGCGGGTGAGATCGAGCGTGTCATGGATTCTGGCGCTATTGAAAGCGAACGTGGTATTACCATTCTTGCAAAAAACACTGCAATCAAATGGTTAGATGAACGTACCAATACTGAATACCGCATTAACATCGTGGACACCCCGGGACACGCCGATTTCGGTGGTGAAGTTGAACGTGTAATGTCGATGGTTGACTGCGTACTTCTTCTTGTAGACTCACAAGAAGGCCCAATGCCACAAACTCGTTTCGTAACGCAAAAAGCGTTCGCACGTGGTTTGAAACCAATCGTGATTATTAACAAAGTCGACAAGCCAAGCGCGCGTCCAGACTGGGTAATTGACCAAGTATTTGATTTGTTCGATAACTTAGGTGCTTCTGACGAACAGTTAGACTTCCCAGTTGTTTATGCTTCAGGCCTTCGTGGTGTTGCTGGTCCTTCTCCAGAAGAACTTGCTGAAGATATGACTCCGTTGTTCCAAACGATCGTAGACATCGTTGAACCACCAGCGGTTGACGTTGACGGTCCATTCCAAATGCAAGTATCTTCACTTGACTATAACAGCTTCGTAGGCGTTATCGGTATTGGTCGTATCCAACGCGGTTCAGTGAAATTAAACACACAAGTAACTGTAATCGATAAAGATGGCAAAACACGTAACGGCCGTATCTTAAAAATCATGGGTTATCATGGTCTAGATCGCGTTGACGTTGAAGAAGCTTCTGCAGGCGATATCGTTTGTGTAACGGGTATCGATGCACTTAACATTTCTGACACCATCTGTGATCCGAAAAATGTTGAAGCTTTACCGCCATTGTCTGTAGATGAACCTACAGTATCGATGACATTCCAGGTAAACAACTCACCGTTTGCTGGTAAAGAAGGTAAGTTCGTAACTTCACGTAATATCCGTGAACGTCTAGACCGCGAATTGATTCACAACGTAGCATTACGTGTTGAAGATACTGACAGTCCAGACCGTTTCAAAGTATCTGGTCGTGGTGAGCTTCACCTTTCAGTTCTGATTGAAAACATGCGTCGCGAAGGCTTCGAAATGGGCGTATCTCGTCCACAAGTAATCATCAAAGAAATTGATGGTGAAAAACAAGAGCCATACGAAAACGTTACTTTTGACGTTGAAGAACAGCATCAAGGCGCTGTAATGGAACAAATGGGTCACCGTAAAGGCGAAATGACCAATATGGAAGTCGACGGTAAAGGCCGTATCCGTATTGAAGCCACTGTTCCTTCACGCGGTCTGATTGGTTTCCGTTCTGAATTCCTGACCATGACTTCTGGTACAGGGATCATGACGTCTAGCTTCTCGCACTACGGTCCAATGAAGCAAGGTACTGTTGCAAAACGTCAAAACGGTGTATTGATTTCTATGGTTCAAGGTACTTGCTTGGGCTATGCACTGTTCACACTTCAAGACCGTGGTCGTCTATTCGCGAAACCACAGTTAGAAGTTTATGAAGGTATGATCATCGGTATTAACTCTCGTTCAGACGACATGACAGTTAACCCGACTAAAGCAAAACAGTTAACGAACGTACGTGCTTCTGGTACTGATGATGCGTTAACGCTGGTTCCTGCGATTGAATATACACTTGAGCAAGCGCTTGAGTTTATTGAAGATGATGAACTAGTAGAAGTAACACCTAAGTCAATCCGTATCCGTAAGCGTTTCTTGACTGAAAACGAACGTAAACGTAACCGTTCAGGTAAATAATCGCTAGATTATTTCGGGTTTTCAAAAACCGTAATTTTTTCGAAGATTACGGTTTTTTATATTTACGTTATGCTTAAATCATAATTTACTAAAACGCATTAAACTAAGTCAAAATTAAAAGTATTTATTCAGGTATAATTTGACCCAAAACTTGAAAATAAAATATGGGAGCAGTTATGAGCATTATTCAAGAATTTAAAGAGTTTGCGATCAAAGGCAACATGATGGATCTGGCGATTGGTGTCATCATCGGTGGCGCTTTTAGCAAGATCATCGATTCATTGGTGAAAGACATTATTATGCCTTTAATTACCGTGATTACCGGTGGTGGCGTCGATTTTACGCAAAAATTCTTTATCTTAGGAAGAAACCCAGACAATTTACAATCTTTAGATGCCTTGACTAAGGCGGGTGTGAATGTACTGACTTACGGTAACTTTTTAACGATTTTAATTAATTTCTTAATCTTGGCCTGGGTCGTATTCTTGTTGGTTAAATTCATGAACCGTTTACGTAAACAAGAAGGCCCAGTCGAGGAAACTCCGACCACCCCAGCCGATATTGAATTGCTGCGTGAAATTCGTGATGAATTGAAAAAGCGTCCACCTCAAGTCTAATTTTTCTAATCCCCTAAATCCCCTTTATAAAAAGGGGAACTTCTCCCTTTAACAAAGGGAGGTAGGGAGGGATTTATAAATATTAAAAATCCATCCGAAACTTGATTTCGACCAAATGAAAACCAAACTGGCTTTTGATCGGGCCATGTAATACACGTTCTGCTGCAGTGAAAACCAGTTTATCAATGACCGGAACCAGTTGACCTTTCTTTACTTCACCTAGCTCACCGCCACGTTTGGCAGAATTACAGGTTGAATACTGTTTGGCGATTTTATTGAAGTCGGCGCCACTTAAAATCTTCTTTTTAAGCTGTTCAGCAGTTTCTCTATCTTTGACCAGAATATGACGCACAATGGCTGTTTTCATGACTTTTTCCCTCGTACAGTTGCCACTTTTTTGACAGGGAGCTGGATCTTTTTCAAAGGTTGGCACTCAGGACAAAAAACTGAAGCGCGTTGTCCCAATTTGATATTTTCAAGCGTGGTCTCGCAGTTCATACACATTTCACCGGCACGACCATAAGCCAGCAAGGTTTGCTGGAAATAGCCATTTTCTCCCATGGCATTGGTGTAGTCTCTTAAGGTTGAACCACCCAGATCAATCGCCTGTTTCAAGATGCGCTTGATTTCCAATACTAGCTTTTCGATCTGAATCAAGCTTAAAGTCGAGGCCGGTTGTGCCGGATGAATCCCCAGATTAAACAGACTTTCGGTCGCATAAATATTGCCTACGCCCACCACCACATGGTTATCCATAATTGCAACTTTGGTGCCAACATTTTTATTCTTCAATTTTTCAAATAAATACTCGGCATTAAAGTTCTCGCTTAAAGGTTCTGGCCCCAACGTGTCAATCAATTTGCTTTGTGATTGTGCATCCAGCCAAAGAATGCAGCCAAAACGGCGAGGATCATGATAACGCAGTTCGATATCTTCAAACTGAATGATTAGATGGTCATGTTTGCGTAATTCTTCATTGCTCTCGCATAGACGGAAACTCCCCGACATGCCTAAATGCCAGAGCATGGTGTCGTGTTCAAACTCCGCCAGAATATATTTAGAACGGCGAGTGAGCTTCAGTAATTTTTGCCCCACCAGCTTTTCTATATTTTCTGGAATGGGCCAGCGCAAACTTGACTGACGCACTTCAACACGTTGGACGCGTTGTTCCAATAAGGGTAATAAACTGGTTTTGGTGGTTTCAACTTCTGGTAATTCAGGCATAACGCATCAGTGGCGAGGGAGATGCAGCTAATATTGGGTGAATTGGCTGGGATTGCAAGCGTTAATCTGGGTGAAATCGCTGGAAAAGGACTGGGTATTTCATCTTTATTTAAACTGGAATTGTTTAAAGAATAAACTAGGTTTCTATGTTTTTATAGCGAATTTTCTTAGAAGTAAATCGAATGGAAATTATCAATACATTATAAGCTAATAGGACTTACGCATTGACGGATTCAAAAAAGTATTAAAATACTTTATAAAGTATCTGTGATCAGACGAATTAAACATGCTTCTACAGCAACTTGTACATTACCCATTTATATGGGCTTTCTCATGACAGAACCGAACTCTATTAGCTGCACACAACTTGCCGAGACTTATAATATCTCGCATGATAGTGTAAATCGCTTTCTAGAGCGTGAAGACTACACACCTCACGACCTATATCAAGAATCAATTCAACATATTGATAATAATAAACTTATAGTCAGCATTGATGATACTGTTTTAGATAAACCATATAGTCAACATATGGACTTGGTTAGCTATTTTTGGTCAGGCAAACACCATCGATCCGTCAAGGGTATTAGTCTCATTACCTTGTATGCGACAGATCAAAATGGTCAAAATATTCCAATTAATTTCCGAATTTATGACAAATCTGAAAGTAAAACCAAGAATGATTACTTTATGGATATGTTAAGTGAAGTACTCAGTTGGGGTGCAAAGATTCAATTTATTACAGGTGATAGTTGGTATTCATCGACTGGAAATCTAAAAACCATAAGAAAATATGGTATTCGATTTATGTTTGGTATCGACTGTAACCGTAAGGTTTCCCCAGAAAAAGGACAATGGTTTCAACTGCGTTTATTGCCAGATTTCCATCAGGGTCAAGTGGTCTGGCTCAAAGATTTTGGCTTTGTACAATTATTTAAGACTCAGTTAAAAGAACAGCAGAGGTTTTATATTGTGCATCAAGATGAAGATGATTTATTGTCCTTTGAGGGTTTTCATGAATTGCATTCAAGTCATTGGAAAATAGAGCAATATCACCGGGTGATTAAACAGGTTTGTCATATTGAAAAGTTTCAAGTAAGACGATCTAAACTGATTTTGAATCATATTTTTTCAGCCTTGATGGCCTACGTTGAGATACAAAAGAACCAGTTTGAGCGGATCTTTGAAAATGTATATCGTTGGCAGAAGAAATTATTTAGACCAGTTATCAAAAACTTCATTGATGACTTTATTCTCGATAAAAATCATCTGCTACCACAGAGAATCTATAAATAATAGTGCGTAAGTCCTAGCTAATGAAAAATATATAAATAATTTAAGATTTTTTAAATAAAAATTATATTTTTATGTTTAAGACATAACTAAAAGTTTAATGAGTAATAAAAAAATGCTGGGAATTTGTATGAAAAGTTATGTAAATTCATGCACCTAATAGCAATTTAAAAACCTTGCTTGTTTTTCTCTCCGAATGTTTAGGTTTTACATGAAATATTTAGGTCTAGCTCTATTGCCTTTAATGGCTGCCATGACAACCGCTCAGGCGGAATCTGCATTTGATCCACAAGGTCAGTATTTACTGGGGGACTGGAATGGTCAACGTACAGAACTGGCCCAACAGGGAATTAAATTTGAAGCCAATCTGTTAACCGATACCGCCTATCTTGCTGATGGTGGTCGTAATGAGGGCGCAGATCCATTAACTTCTGCCCAATTATGGCTGGGTACTCAACTGGATATGGAAAAGCTGGCAGGATGGAATGGCGTCACCGTACGTGCCGCGATGACTGCACGTCAGGGTCAAAGTACCTCTGTCCGTGACTTGCAGGATCTTAATGCACCACAGCTGGCCAATGTACAAGGCACTTTTGGGCGTGGTAATCAGGATAGCCGTCTGAGCGAGCTGTCTATTGAAAAGAATTATAAAGACCAAGGACTCAGTATTAAGGCGGGTCGTCTTGGTCTGGGCATGGACTTTAATGTCATGGCTTGTGATTTTGCCAGTACGGCATTTTGTGCTGCTCAGATGGGTAAATGGCAGGGCAATATCTGGATGAATACGCCTGTAGCACAATGGGGTGCGCGCGTGAAGCAGCAACTCAATCCTGAACTTGCGGTACAAGTCGGTGTGTATGAGTTTAATCCGGATAATGGTAATGGCGCTAAAGAAGGTCAGGGCTGGAGTCTGGATACCGACCATGCAGATGGCGTGACAATTCCGGCAGAAGTAATCTGGACACCGAAATCATGGGTGAATGGCCTGCCAGGCAGCTACCGTGTCGGCGGGATGTACAATACTGCCGATGATGTTGCCAACCAAAAAGATATTGCCAATCCTACTGATGCCAAAAACCGTACCTTTGCTGGTTGGTTAGCTGTAGAGCAACAGTTAACGTCTACAGGTCAGGGCCGTCAGGGTTTGCATTCATTTGCCAACTTTACTTGGCATGACCGCGATACCAATAAAGTGGATAATTCACAACAAATCGGTGTGAAATATATCGGTCTTGCGGACAGCCAGCCGAATGATATTTTAGGTCTGGCGGTCAATCGTGTACATATTAATGACCGGATCAAGAATCTGAATTTTGATGCGAGTGCAGAATACAATATTGAACTGAACTATAGCTATAACGCAACAAAGTGGCTAATGCTGCGTCCAAACCTGCAATATGTCATTAATCCAGGTTCAAGCAACAATGTGGATGATGCACTGGTACTCGGTTTGACTACACGAATCATCTTCTAAAGTTTGATCGTTCACGTTATAACTAAACAGGCTCTTGGGAGCCTGTTTTTATTTCTAGAGTGAAACTGTGCAATAAAAAGAGGAAATACAGCGTGGCATTACTATTTCAACCTATTCAATTTGGATCACTGCAACTTCAAAATAAAATCGTAATTGCGCCGATGTGTCAGTACTCTGCAACAGAGCAGGGGGAAATTACCTATTGGCACGAGCAGCAATGGGCCAACTATGCCTTATCGGGTGCAGGTTTATGTATTGTCGAAGCGACTGCGGTACAGCCAGAAGGCCGGATCAGTTATGCCGATCTGGGCTTGTGGAATAACGAACAGGCAAAGCAGATCAAGACCTTACTGGAAAAAGTCAAATCCATTTCCCCGATGCCTTTTGCGATTCAACTCGCACATGCAGGGCGTAAAGCTTCAACAGATAAACCATGGGCAGGTAAAGGTCAGTTTAAGCCGGATGAAGCACATGGCTGGCAAACTGTTTCTGCCAGTGATATTCCTTTTCAGGCCGATGAACATCCACCCAAAGCCTTAAGCCAGTCGGAAATTGAGCAGGTCATTGCTGACTTTGCAGAAAGTGCCAAACGTGCAGTTGATGCCGGTTTTGACCTGATTGAGCTGCATGCAGCGCATGGTTATTTACTGCATCAGTTCATGTCACCACTTTCAAATAAACGTGATGATCAGTATGGCGGTTCACTGGAAAACCGGATTCGCCTGACTCTGGAAGTATTACAAGCCATGAAAGCGGCGGTTCCAGAAGGTTATCCAATTGGAGTGCGTATTTCAGCCAGCGACTGGATGGATCAGCCAGATAGCTGGACTATTGATTCTTCAATTGAGTTGTCCAAAGCACTGGAAGCTGCGGGTGCTGCCTATATTCATATTTCCAGTGCCGGCTTACATGCCAAACAGAACATTGAGGTGAAACCGAATTATCAGGTGCCTTTTGCAGATGCGATCAAGAAAGTCGTGAATATTCCCGTGATTGCCGTCGGTTTGATTACTGAACCTAAGCAGGCAGAAGATATTTTACAAAAGGGCCAAGCGGATGCCATCGCACTGGCTCGTGCCATTCTTTATGATCCCCATTGGCCTTGGCATGCAGCGGCAGCACTTGAGGAAAAAATCAAGATTTCACCGCAATATCTGCGCTGCGCACCGCATGGTTTGAATCACCTATTTGAGCCTTTTTAACACTGCTTTAGTCTCAGAAATTCTTATAATGGAATATCACTGGCAAGAGGATACTGCATTATGATTTTTGCGGTCATTGTGCCCATATTTTTATTATTGGCACTGGGTTATCTGACTGTAAAGAGTCAAGTGTTAAGCAAGGAGCAGGTGGGGACGGTCGGTGCTTTTGTGATTAAAGTAGCCTTGCCGTTGCTGTTCTTTCAGTCCCTTGCCTCCAAAGACCTGCATGAAATCTGGTATTTTGAATACTTTGCCGTGTATAGCAGCGTGACCTTGCTGCTCTATGGTAGCGGTTTCTGGATCATGCGCCGTCATTTTCAGAATACGCATTCGCAAAGTGCAGTGCTGTCGCTGGGCGCTGCAATGTCGAATACCGGCCTGATTGGTACAGCTGTGCTTAGCTTATTGATTGGGCAACAGGCGATGACTTATACCTCTCTAGTGGTCATTATTGAAAGCGTGTTGCTGATTCCACTGGTGCTGGTCATGGCGGCGTTGGGCACACAACATCAGGCAAATCTCGGCGCCATTTTAAAAAGTGTGCTACTGACCTTGCTAAAGAATCCCTTATTTATGGGAGTGATGCTGGGCATGGTCTGTGCAGTTTTCCAGATTAAAATTCCAGTCTATCTCGATCAGGTCTTTGCCTTGATTGGTCAGACAGCCTCACCATTGGCCTTGTTTGCCATTGGCGGCGGGATCGTGGGAATGAGCCTGAAATATGTCAATCTGCAAAGTTTCTATCTGGTATTTTCCAGCAATATCATGATGCCGCTGTTGATGTATCTGGGACTGAGCCAGTTAACTGATTTAAGTCAGGAAATGGTCCATGCCGGTACGCTCATTGCAGCTTTGCCGATGCCGACGATTTTTGGCATGTTGGGACAGGCGTATGGTCTGAATGATCGAACTTTAACGCCATTGTTGATGAGTACCATTGTCGGTTTTATCGTGACCAGTGGCTTAATTGCCTTGTGGTGGGGATAATTTTTTAGCAGATGAATGCTCTGCTATTAAAAAGCCCCAAATTGCATGGGGCTTTTTAATGTTTGAGTTTTATCGGTTCACTTAACTTTTCTTCGCAGGTGCTTTTTTCTGCTCAGCCAGCATTTTGTCTACTGCTGCCAAAGACTCTTTGGCCTGCGGAACATTTTGCTGCGCCAATGCAGCAAAGATTTTCTTCGCTTCTGGCAGATTTTGCGGAACAATACTGCCATTGGCAAACATATTACCTACTGCCATCAGCGCCGGAATATAGCCTTTTTTTGCCAGTTCCTGAATGCTGCTTAGGCCTTGCTGAATCGGTTTTTCATCTTTGTTTTTGAAACCGCTGCTGATGTCATATAAGGCTTTGGCATGAATGGCCTGCATATTACCTTTGCTGATCAACGGTTGCAGCTTTTGCAGTCCGGCTTTATTCGATGCTGCTGTATTTTCAGAAAACAGCAGTATGGCCAGATCAATGCTGGCATCATCAAACTTGGCTGCCGAAGCGCGTTCCAGATGCTGTTTGGCTTTGGTCAAATCCTGTTTGAGTCCGAGTGTGCCGGCTGCATAATTTTTACCCAATACATAATTGGCCACCGGATAGCCTTTGCTGGCAGACTGCTCATAGAGCTGAATGGCTTTTTTCTCGTCTTTGGTTGTACCTTGGCCGGTTTGGGTTAAATAGCCTAAGTTATATAAAGCTTGGGCATTTCCTTGACTGGCCAATTGATTTAAAGCGTCATAGGCACCTTTAAAATTATTGGCTTTGACCATGGCCTCAACTTTTTGGAATTGGGGATCGACTTGATCTTTTACGGTATTTGCCAGAGCGAATTGTGCAGAAAGGGCAAGAACTGTAGCGAGTACTAATTTTTTCATGGTTCCTATAACCTTATTATTGCTGGCACCTTATTCCTTGGTGCGATTTTAATCATTTTCACTTACATCATAAAAGGATTTTGTGCTTTGTAAATATACAATTTGTCACTAAATACAAATCATCGAAGCGCAATATACCGATTAAATCGATGCATGATTTGGACAGGTTTCTGATCAATCCTGCAGATATCAAAAGGATTACTTTGCTTCAGCCGACTTCTCTGATTAAATCTCGGCTTGAATCAGACTCCCAGGATTTAACCATGTTTGTCAAAACCATTAAACGTCACTATGACAGAATCAATGCTGATGAATCGATTGCCGATGAAGACAAGATTGATGCGCTGCTGATGAAACTTGGTGCAGAGTTTTTGATGAGTCAGGAAGACCGAGTATATGTCTTTCAAAAAGGTGAACTCACGGCAAAGTTTGATGCCAAACATGCGCGGGCCTATCATTTTAAAGATTATGTGGTAAAAGACATGAACAAGCTGTTTCATGGCTTCTAAAATAAAAAAGCCAAGAATTTTATCTTGGCTTTTTTATGAGTTATGCAGTGATTATTGCGGACGCGCTACATCACCGCTCAAAGCTTCGGGAAGCTCCAGAACTTCGAGACCTAGCTCGTTCAATGCTTCAGGTTTTGCCACGACTAGCGCTTTATAACCATTTTCAATCGCGATGCTATTGACGACTTCTACATCATTATTTAGTTTTGTCGCCACAGCAGGTGTGGCACCTGTACCTTGAACCAGATGTAACCAGTGTTTTGGCTTGGCTTTAAACCATAAGCGCGCAATCACTTCCTGACCCAGATAGCAGCCTTTGTCATAGTGAATGCCTTCGCGTTGATGCAAACGCAATTCCTGAGGTTGAAACAGATTGGCGGTAGCCGCCTGGATCCAGGCCTGACCTGATTCAATGGCTTGCTGCTCCCAAAGGGTGGCATCGGTTTCAGTCGTAACGAAGTCAGTATGAATGCCATTAATGACTGGATAAACCGGACCGACCAGTTCCAGTTTCATTTTTGAAAAGGCGCCAAATTTTTTAATATGATTGGCCAGTTCCGTAGCCTGATCTGCAATGCTCACGATTTCAAAGCTTTCCGGACTGATTTTTTTAAGCCATAAGCCAAATTGGATGCGTCCTTTCAGACTACAGATTGCAGTATAGCGTGTCTGGTTTTCCGCCAAAGTTTCAGTATTCAAAGTCACCTGACCTTGAAGGAATTTTTGTGCATCTACACCATTCAGACTAAACAATGTAAAAGCAGGAGACGCTGCCATAATAAGCCCCGGTTTGAATACTATAAATCAATGCAGTTATTGTGCAGCAAGCATCAAATAGAGGCAAACAAAAAAGCCAACAATCGAAATCATTGGCTTTTAGCGAGCAGATCTTTAGTGGTGATGGCTAGCCGGTAATGGCGAATCACAAGGGAATTTGCCTCCACAGACCCGTACGGTTTCCATCATGCCCTGATCTTCATGGTCGAGGATATGGCAGTGCTGTACGAAGTCACCTTCAAATTTCTTGTAATGGCTGCGCACAATATAGGTATAGTTTTGTTTTACAAAAAGCGTGTCCTTAAACTGTCCTTTCATGCCACGGTATTGCACATCATCCAGAACTGGATTCACCGGATCTTCTGGGGCTACTGCCTCACTGACATCCTTACCTTGAGGATTCAAAATTTTAACAATCTGGAACGGGTTAACATGAATATGGAACGGATGACCACCAAAACCAGCGCTGGTCAGTTCCCATTCATCAGTCTGTCCAACTTGTAACTGACGGACATATTCGCCATCTACTGAACTATCTCCATCAAAGAAATCTCCGAAACTCAGTGTATCTCCATCTTTTTTATGTCGGAAGCCAAATTTGAATATGCCAGTTCTAGGGTCGGGGCCGAGCGAAAAAGCACTATATTGTTTTGGTTGGGCAGCAACTACTTTATCAATTTCCGGCGTCATCAGTGATGGATGATCACTAAACGCAGAAAGATTAAGCTGAGATAACTGGCTCTGGAGGTCTTCGCTTAAACCAATTTTTTGTGCCCGATCTTTCAGGAACTGTGCAGCAGTCTGAGCCTTGGTTTTGGCTGCTTTTACATTAACCCATCCCAGCAGTTGGGCATTGAAGCGATGATTTGGAGCAATTTGAGGACCTACATTCGGTAATGGCGCGTTAATTTCATCATCGATATTCAATTTGGTGTCAAAAAGGCAGTATCTATTGGTGGTCGGAAAGGCGACCATTGCATCATGACGATAGCCTGGATGGAACACGGACAGGATTCTGGTCTGTACATGATTCATGGTCAAGCCATCTTGCGCGATAGTATGCACATTCAGGCTATTCAGTTTCTCAAATTCAGCTTTCTTGTCTACCTCCTGATAGACTGTACAGGCTTTAATGGTTTGTTCTGCAGTAAATTTACTGGAGTTAGGAATTTCCTTAATGATTAAACCAATGGTATCGCGTACACCACCATGAATCATGCGCCAGCGGTTAAACTGATTCTGTTCTGCTTTGATCTCACCTAAAATTTTACCATTGATAGAGGTGTAGTAGTTATTGTCGCCCCAGGAGGCAAATGCAGCGAGGTCATTATAATTTTCCAGCATGCCTATACCTACACCTTCACAGTTATTGGGAACAGCGAATGTGATATTAGGATCGGGATTACTACAGCGATATTGGATTTGCTGGAACAACAGGATGTTTTCGTTCGGGTAACTGTTTTTTTCTTTCCAGAGAATATCCATATCTCCAGTTGAGGTGACTTTGCCATTTTTGACTTTTGGTGTTCTTGAGCCTTCAACAATTAATGGGCCTGCCATGCCATTCGACACCTGAAGAGCAGTTGAGCCATGCAGATGGGCATGATACCAGTAAGTCCCCGCGGGATGATTCGGTTCCATTTTGAACTGATAATCAAATTTTTCCTGAGGTTTGAATTTCAGGAAAACATTATCACTATTGCCTTGAGGACTGACCCAGAAGCCATGGGTATGCAGGTTGGTGGTATTAAAGCAGTGAGGTTCATTGACATTCTCAACATGAGTTGAACAAGTTGCTTCTGACTCGGGTGGCAGCTGGTTATTCAGGTTAACCGCCATGGTTTCACCCTGTTTGACCCGAATCTGTGGTCCGACCAATTGATCCTCAACATATTCACCAGTTTTTTTCTTATCAAATAAACTGGGTTTGGTTAGATAGCCTCTCAGCAGCACCTGATCCCATAAGCCATTTCTGGGGTTATAGAGTTTGCTGGTTTTATAGGCCACGATCAGCTCATATTTGCCTTTGGCACTTTTTGGTAACAGGGGTGGATTGCTAATCAAGCTGTCTGATGTGGTCGGAACGGGATGTGAGGGTTTGGGTGGAGGTGTGGGGTATGAGGGATGAGAGGGGTGGGACGGGTTAGAGGGATTGGATGGCGGCGATGGATTTTTTGTTCCATCCCAACCGCGAGCTAAGAGCGTCAAAATGGCGGCTATAGCTCCGAATATTGCGATTTTCAACATTTCAGTTCTGCCTGTTATGGTTATTGTTTTAATGTGAGGATTGCGAATAATGTGACATGCGTCACACTGAGCTTCTGATAGTTTTGGAAAATCTGCTATCCCAAATTAGGGGATTGAAATTTTGCTAAATGCGGCGACAGGACAGGCCTATGAAAACCAATCAGACTATATTTTTTCATCTTTAAAAAAATGCACATAAAATTAATTATTTATTAATGATATTAGTGGTTTAGATTAATATTCAAATAAAAAGATAGAGAAATATTTTGCAACATAAGACTAAAGAATAAGGCGAATTATTCAGATTTTTTTAGCAAAAGACCGCTTTAAAGCAAAAATTCTAAAGTCTATGTAACAAATTTTTGCGAAAATACCATTTTTTATAATTAAGTGTTTGAAAAATATAAAATTTGGGAAATGCTATTTGTGCAGCGTACAATGCTGCTATTACAAAAGTAACTCATCGATATCTATTGATGAATAAAAATAGAGATAAACGAGGGCAGGCAAGCTTATGAACAACAACTACCGTAAACCGCTGCAATCCACCCAGCTGGAATATTATGACGTGCGACAGGCCGTAGAAGATATTCAGCCAGGCGCATATGCCAAACTTCCTTATACTTCTAAAGTCCTGGCAGAGCAGTTGGTGCGTCGTTGTGATCCTGCCATTCTGGAACAGTCTTTACGTCAGCTGATTGAGTGTAAACAGGAACATGATTTTCCCTGGTATCCGGCACGTGTAGTGTGTCATGACATCTTGGGACAAACGGCACTGGTGGACCTTGCCGGTTTACGTGATGCGATTGCAGATCAGGGCGGTGACCCGTCTAAAGTCAATCCGGTAGTACCAACCCAACTGATTGTCGATCATTCACTGGCAGTTGAGTTTGGTGGTTTTGATCCGGATGCCTTTGAGAAAAACCGTGCCATTGAAGACCGTCGTAATGAAGACCGTTTTCATTTTATTGAATGGACCAAAACCGCGTTTGAAAATGTTGATGTGATTCCTGCGGGCAACGGCATCATGCACCAGATCAACTTGGAGAAAATGTCTCCGGTGATTCAGAACCGTGATGGTCTGGCATTCCCGGATACCTGTGTTGGTACAGATTCGCATACACCTCATACAGATGCATTGGGCGTGATCTCGATTGGTGTTGGCGGCTTGGAAGCCGAAAACGTGATGTTGGGCCGTGCATCGTGGATGCGTCTGCCAGATATTATCGGTGTGGAATTGGTCGGTCAGCGTAAGCCGGGCATTACCGCAACGGATATCGTCTTGGCACTAACCGAATTCCTGCGTAAAGAACGTGTGGTTGGCGCATATTTAGAATTCTTTGGTGAAGGTGCTGACAGCATGTCAGTCGGTGATCGTGCCACGATTTCCAACATGACCCCGGAATATGGCGCAACGGCTGCGATGTTCTATATCGATCAGAACACGATTGATTATCTGACCTTGACCGGCCGTGAGCCTGAGCAAGTCAAACTGGTAGAAACTTATGCCAAAGAGATTGGTCTTTGGGCATCGAATATGACCCAAGCGGAATATCCACGTGTATTGCGTTTCGATCTATCGACTGTGACACGTAATATTGCAGGGCCATCAAATCCGCATGCACGTGTATCTACGGCTGACCTGAAAGAAAAAGGCATTGCCGGTAATTTAGAAGCAGCTCGTGCACAAGAAGCGGAAGGCTTGATGCCAGATGGCGCGGTGATTATCGCGGCGATTACCTCTTGTACCAATACATCTAACCCACGTAATACCGTGGCAGCAGGTTTGCTGGCACGTAAAGCCAATGAACTGGGCTTGATGCGTAAGCCTTGGGTAAAATCTTCTTTTGCACCGGGTTCTAAAGCGGCTGCTTTGTATTTGGAAGAAGCAGGTGTACTTAAAGATTTAGAAAAACTGGGCTTTGGTATCGTGGCCTATGCATGCACGACTTGTAACGGCATGTCGGGTGCGCTTGATCCAAAGATTCAGCAAGAAATCATCGACCGTGACCTGTATGCAACAGCGGTGCTTTCGGGCAACCGTAACTTCGATGGACGTATTCATCCATATGCGAAGCAGGCATTCTTGGCTTCACCGCCTTTAGTGGTGGCTTATGCGATTGCCGGTACGATTCGTTTTGACATCGAAAAAGATGCTTTAGGAAATGATAAAGATGGCAACCCGATTTATCTAAAAGATATCTGGCCATCGGATGAAGAAATTGATGCGCTGGTAAAAGTTGCTGTAAAACCAGAACAATTCAAAAAAATCTACATTCCAATGTTCGACTTGGGTGTGAATGAAAAGGCAACAAGTCCGCTGTATGACTGGCGTCCGCAAAGTACGTATATTCGCCGTCCGCCGTATTGGGAAGGGGCTTTGGCTGCACCGCGTACCTTGTCAAATATGCGTCCGCTTGCGATCTTGGGCGATAACATCACCACCGATCATTTGTCACCATCGAATGCTATTGTTTTAGACAGTGCTTCAGGTGAATACCTGAAAAAAATGGGCGTGCCTGAGGAAGACTTTAACTCCTATGCAACGCATCGCGGTGATCACTTGACTACGCAACGTGCAACATTTGCCAATCCGAAACTGTTTAATGAAATGGTGGTACGTTCTGATGGCACCATCAAACAGGGTTCGAAAGCACGTGTGGAACCTGAAGGTGAAGTGATGCGGATGTGGGAAGCGATTGAGATCTACATGAACCGTAAACAACCGTTGATTATTATTGCCGGTAAGGATTATGGTCAGGGTTCGAGTCGTGACTGGGCAGCAAAAGGTGTACGTCTGGCGGGTGTAGAAGCGATTGTAGCAGAAGGTTTTGAGCGTATTCACCGTACCAACCTGGTCGGTATGGGGGTATTGCCGCTTGAGTTTAAGCCGGGTACAGATCGTAAGACTTTAGGTCTTGATGGTACAGAGCTGTATAGCGTGATTGGTAATATTGCGCCACGTTCGACGTTGACTTTGGTGGTTGAGCGTTCAACCGATGATGGTAAGAACCAGATTATTGAAGTGCCAGTCACTTGCCGTTTAGACACTGAAGAAGAAGTACATGTGTATGAAGCGGGTGGGGTATTACAGCGCTTTGCACAGGATTTCTTGGAAGGGAATGTGGCTTAATCTTTTTTTAATCACCCCTAGCCCCTCTTTGAAAAAGAGGGGAACTCCCTACTTTTTTAAGGAGGGTTGGAGTGGATTAAAGTTGTTGATATTGTTTAAAAAAGACCCTACTGTGAAGTGGGGTTTTTATTTAGAGCATTAATGTCTTTATCAAGAAAATACAAACAGGTACTTTTCTTTTTAAACTTAAGCAATTGAGCTTCCTCAATGATTAAAGACGTCTATAACTTTAAGGGAATATAAAATTTCATATGGCTATGGCGATAATTTTGTATTAACGCACTGCGCTATACTTGACCTTATGCATCACTTATCTCAATGTTATTAAACTAAGGCGTGTCCTCATTTGAAAAATTGGTTTTAAATACTTAAAATCCTCCTTTAAGCTCTTTTGATTTCTATATTTTTTCAATGGCACGTACTCTTCTCACCGATGATATCTGGCAGCAAATTCAAGATACTATGCGATTACACGGTTGTTACTGTTCAAAGAATAGTAGAAATATCATGGAAGCGATCTTATGGAAACTGCGTACAGGCGCCACATGGCGTGATATTCCCCAAGAATTTTGTCCTTGGCAAACTGCTTACAATCGCTTTAATCGTTGGGCAAGCAAGGGATTGTGGGATAAATTTTTTTTAGATTACGAGGCGTCTTGGATCAAGAATGGGTATTCATTGACGGAAGTTACATACGCGTGCATCAACATGCAAGTGGAGCTCGGCATGGTTTCGAAAGAGCAATTGGACAATCACGTGGTGGACGAACAACAAAAATACATCTTGCAACCGACGCGAATGGATTACCGATTGATTTTAAAATCACTGGGGGTGACGTCCACGACAGTCAAGTTGCAAAACAACTGATTGATACGGTAGACGAGGCAACTTATCTCATTGCTGATAAGGGGTATGATGCTGAGCACATTAGAATATATGCCAAGAACAAGAATATGATTCCCATTATTCCATTGAGATCAAACAGTAAGAGATCGAATAAGGAATTTGATAAATATCTATATAAATTAAGACATTTAGTTGAAAATGCTTTTGCGAGATTAAAACATTTCCGTGCTATTGCAACTCGATTTGATAAACTGGCACGCAATTATAAATCTATGATTCGTATAGCCTGTATATTTATTTGGTGCAAAGCCAAATGAGGACACACCCTAGTTAACTTGAAAAAAATAATAAATTATCACTTAATTAATGAGTTATTGAATAATAATTAGAAATACTACTTTGCCCAAATGCCATCATCATTTACAAAAATGGACAATAGACATTCATCACTAGAGGGTTATACTAGATAGACCATTTCTAAAACCATGGAGAACAAAGATGGTTACTGCTGGCGAAAAACCCGGAACAGGCTTCTATTTTTGTGTTCAATGCGGACACCGCACCTACTTAGAAATTGGTACTGATCGTTTACCACCGTGTACCAAATGCCAAGGCAATCAATTTAACAATAAGAATGCCTAAGCAAAACAACTCAAACAGTTACCCTCTGTTTTGAACGAAAGCCCTATTACTCGATAGGGCTTTTTGCTGTGGTATCCAAATCTCATACATAGAAATAAAAAATTATTATGAGAAAACAGTTTTATATCGGGAGGAGAATCTTGGTTTAAAGTAAAAAATTATAATAAATTCAAAAAATTATTTGAACTATTGTTATAAAAGGTATAGGTTGTCTGCTTTAAAAATTAGCTAACCACTTAGAATTAAGGTTAGATATTTCCGGGGGGAAACAATGAAAAAATTTACAGCTTTAGTAATAGGAAGTGTGATGTTATTTACTTCAGGCTGTGCGACGATGTTTAATGGTTCAACACAAACTGTGAATATCCGTAGTAACGATGAATTGGCTAAGTTATATGTCAATGAAGAATATATGGGTCAGCGTAATACTGTTTATACTTTCAAAAAGAAAGAAAATTATGTAATTAAAGCAGAGAAGCAAGGCTGCCAAACCAACATTGTTATTCCACAAAAAACTTTTGATCCAACAACTCTATTAGGTGTTTTCTTGGATTGGGGAATTATCTCTATTCTCGTTGTGGATGGTGCTGCTACTGGTGCATGGCAAAAATTCAGCCAGACAAGTTTTGTAGTGGATCCTAATTGTTAAATAGTTCACTCCGATTTAAAAAATATCCCATTAAATAATGGGATATTTTTTTTATAGATTTTATTTTCTTAAAATATTATTGTTTGAAAATTAACCAATAAAACCCCATATAAAACCCTAGATTCATCGTGTTTAGGGCAGCTCAATTGCAATATTATCTTGATCTTAATCATGACTCAGGTGTTGCCAATTACGAGATTGGTAACGAGTTTATTCGGGTTCAATTTAAGAAAACCTCGAAAGTTTATACCTACAGCTATAGCAGTGCCGGCTATCAGCATGTCGAAAACATGAAACAGCTTGCCCAATATGGCGATGGGCTAAATGCCTATATCAATCATCATACTCGACAGCTTTTTGTACGTTAAAACTGGTCTGCTTCTTGCTTCAATGAAAGTCCTAAAAGGCAAATATTTTCTAAAGAGTAAATATCTGCCTAGAAATAGTGCAAGTGCATATATTAAAAAGAGGGCTATCACCTATGGATATTCAACAGCACGCACCAGAGTCAGGAAAATTAGATAAAAAAGCCCATTTCTGTTCTGCATGGCCACTGATCCTGATTCTTTTTGGGGGCGCGATTGGCACCTTTTATGCTGTGATCGCCTATCTACTTAACCTGAAAATTTATAGTTCTGAACTGACCAGACTCAACAAGGTTTTGGCTAATCTTCTTTGCGGGATGTCCGCGATCAGTGCCTGGTGGTTTAGTGCGCAATGGATTCAGGGGACATTCTTTCAATAAAACAGCAATCCCGTTCTGAATATAAATTGCAATAAAGTCTAATTTTGGCGAATAAAAAAGCGTAAAAAATCAGAAATGGAATTTATTTCTCTATATTAAGGTTTATAGTGAAATAAATTTTCATATTTAATGCAAATTAAAAAAACATAGGAAATTAATCCCGTCCATCTTTGCCTAATATAGCTTTCAAGGGTGTGATGGGATCGGAAAGAGTAGCATGCTGTGAGCGGCGCAAAACGCGAGTGCAGTACGAACCCAAAAGGTCTCGATTCGGCTTAGGACGCTATAGACCAAAAGTTTATAGGCTATAAGATCAGGTCTTACAAAGAATGATAGTTGAAGTAAACCATTGCGAGTTTTCCCAACACCCTAAAAAATTCTCTAGCGATACACGCAGAATAAAAAATTAAAATAAATATAAATCATAAATTTAAGAAAAATATTTATCCAAACAAGATACAAATCAGTCCTTCATTTCTCAACATGATCTGTTATTTTAAAAACATCAGCTGCCCCCTAGGGGAATCCTCATGAATCTCGATATCTGGTGTCGTTTTTTATTGTTTTGCACACTCATTAATTATGTCATTCTCATGATCTGGTTCGTAGTCTTTGTCTTTGCCCGAAACTGGATGAAGCAGGTGCATGGAAAATGGTTTGGGCTGTCAGATACCAGTTTCGATGTGATTCATTATTCAGGAATGGCTGTGTATAAAATTGGCATTCTGCTGTTTAACCTGACACCGTTAATTGCAATCTATCTGATGAATCAAGGCTAAGTGCTAGGTTGATTAAATCTTCGAGTGATAAAAATAAGATTGGATTAGTATCATTTTATCGCTACTTGATAGCGTGACAGGATCAATAAGAACGAAAAAAGATTTCAAAGGAGTTGAAGGATGAATCAATTCAAACCGGCCCTGATTTTAGGTGCCTTGATTTGCTTAGGGATGATTATTGCCGGATGGATTCTGGGTAATAGCGCGCTGAAAATTAAACAATATGAACGTATAGTTTCGGTCAAAGGCTTGTCGGAACGTGAAGTCAAAGCCGATGTGGCGGTATGGCCAATCCGCTTTAATGCCGGCAGTCAGGATCTGGCTGAATTGTACGATACCATGCAAACCAATACCCAGGAAATTCAGACCTTCTTAAAAAATGAAGGATTTAGCACGGAAGAAATTACCAGTGCTTCACCGAGTATCACCGATAAATACGCGCAGCAATATGGTGGGGATGCCAATGTTGCTCTGCGTTACACCGCCAGCCAGACCATTACAGTCTATACCCATAAAATAGATGCAGTGCGTGCGGCACAAAGTCGTCTGGTGGCTTTGGGTAGAAAAGGCATTGCCTTTGCAGGGGATGATTCCGGGCAAAGAACAGAATATTTATTTACCAAGCTGAATGACATCAAGCCGGCGATGATTGAACAGGCCACCGAAAATGCGCGTAGTGTAGCCGAAAAATTTGCTGCCGATTCAAAGAGTAGTCTGGGCAAAATAAAGTCCGCCAATCAGGGGCTGTTTAGTATTGAAGATCGCGACAGCAATACACCGTATTTGAAGAAAGTACGCGTGGTCTCGACGGTCGATTATTATCTGGCAGATTAAGCTGAGCTGGTCAAGCACGGTAATTGACAGCCCAGAAACCGCTTGTTATTTTGCGCGCATTGTTCCAGATGCTGTACCCTTAAAATGCCCATCAATAACGACTTTGTCTATTGTCCACCGCAAGAACCGCTGCATATTGTTTATGAAGACGATGATCTGGTGGTGATTGAAAAGCCGGCCGGATTATTGTCAGTTCCAGGGCGTTTACCTGAGCATCATGACAGTGCCTATTTACGTGTTCTGGATCAGTATCCGCAGGCCAAAATTACCCATCGTCTGGATATGGCGACTTCCGGTATTTTGATGTTCGCCAAACACCGCGATGCAGAAGTGGCGGTGAGTAAAATGTTTCAGGCACGTACGGTGCATAAAAATTATGTCGCGCTGGTACAAGGCAAACTCGAAGGTGAGGGCAGTGTCGAAGTGCCTTTGATTACCGACTGGGAAAACCGTCCGCGCCAGATGGTGCATTTTGAACTGGGCAAGGCCGCCAAAACCTTGTATCAAGTCTTAGAATATCTACCCCAGCAAGACATTAGCCGGGTGTTGCTGACTCCCATTACCGGCCGTTCCCATCAGCTACGCGTGCATATGCTGCATATCGGTCATCCCATTACTGGCGATAAAATTTATCATCCTGAACCCCAGCGCAGCCCTTTAAATCGTATGGCCTTGCATGCCAGTTATCTGGCCTTTACTCAGCCCTTGAGTGGTGTCCCGATCGAAATAAAGGCAGACATACCGTTCTAATTTGATTCTGCTTAATAATCAGAGCCAGCCGGACACATGCTTTTTAAGCTCATAAATATGATGAGGATCAAGCCCTTAAACTTGGCAACCTCAATAAAAAGTGTGAGAATTTATTTCGAGAGCAGCTTGGAGATGAGTGGCTTTACAAGCATGTTCAAATGAAATTTTCTACTGCTCCATTGCCTGATCGGTTGTCACTACCGAACATAAATTTTTAATGTTTGGTTTATCTCTTGATGATGAGCCTAGAGAATTTTTATTCTTTTATCTCCTGCCATAGGCCTGATGCCTTTATTTTTATGATTTTTTAACTTTCCTTTCATTATTTTTAAACTTTCCTTTCATTATTTTTAAACTTTTAAATTATATCCTTTGATATAAAAAATATCGTAAGTTGTTTCAGAATGGATTTGACTTGAGCCGGAAAGTAGTCAGTCATACATGACTTGCCCATAAAAATTTTATAGAAAAATAAAATGAATAAATGACTTAGTGCTGATCAACGGCTTTGATTATCTGGCCGAAGTGATGCAAAATTAATCATTACTTTATAATAAATTTTTAATTTGATGGTTTAGGGCGCTGCCCGGGGTTAAAGGAAAGAACGATGCTCAGTATGGCTCTCTTCGTTCTCGCGAGTATTTTAATATGTGCATTGCTATGGAGCTTGAAGGTACAGGCTTCATTACGCAGCAATATCCAGTTTTTACAGGAAAACCTGGATCATTCCCGCAGCAAATTGGCAGATTATGAAACTCAAGTCGATGAATTGAATTATGAAACTACCCAATTGCGGGTACAGAATGGCAGTTTAAACATTGCCCTGAATAAATATAAAAAATATCAGGATATCTGGGATATCGAGCAATATATTATTAACCGGACCTTGCAGGCCGAAAACTTTGTTGAGGTGACCAAGCTGGATGCTTCGATCATGATCGATGATCTCAAAGCCTATATCGCAAGAGTAAAAGATTATCTTGCCCAGTTTCAGGCGCAAGCCCTGGCCGAGGTCGAGCAGCAGGCCCGACAAAGTTTGCACGGTTATTATGAACAGGCCAAGCAACAGCATCGCTTGCAAGAGGTATTGAGTGCTTTAGAGCATAAAATACAAGCCAAACGCTTCGGCTTGCAGCTTCCCGCAACACAGGTTTTAGAGCAGATGATTGAGGGTTATAGCGAAAAGGATGCGGTTCGGCATTTACGCAATGTCCGTGACAGAATTCAGCAGGCCATAGAAACACAGCAGGTGGCGAGCTGTAATTATGTCGACGACAATCGCTGTCGAAGTACTATTGAAATCCTTAGTCTGGCTTTCAACTGTAAGGCAGATTTATATCTCACCCAATTAAGCACAGAAAATCTGGGCGAGATGCTGCAAGCCTTAAAGGATGATTATGTCTTGCTGAATTATACCGGGCAGGCACTGAGTCAGGCGATGATTCAAGAATCCTATCTCAATCTGCGTTTAGAGGAGCTCAAATTTGCTGCACTGCTTTTGCAACTGAAACAGGATCATCTGCATCCACACATCGCGTAGATCATGACATTCATAGGTCTAGAAGATTTTTATCAGAGTATTCTGAATGCCATAAGTTGGTTTAGATCCTGATATTTTCAGGATTTTTGGCCTTGAGGAATCTTGAATATATTGATCCCCTTATTTATTTTTATATTTATAAAAATCATATGTTTATTTATGGTTAAAAGATAATATTTTTTGTCTGTATCTCGATAATTGTACAAAAATCAGCTAATCTTAAATGCAGAATAAAACAGCATCATAATAAGGATACTTCTATGTCACGTGATTACAATCAATTCCCTGACGATGAAAACGGCAATGTACTGTGGCAAATGCAGCAGGATGGCGACGACTTGCAGGAAGCACATGAAATTGAATTTTCGATTGCCTTTGCGGATGAAGCACAGGCGGATCGTTGTGCCTTGCATCTATTAAAAGAAGAGCAAAAAATTAGCCTGTTTCAGGATGAAGAAAGCGATACTTTGGAATGGATCATCACGATTTATGTGTATATGGAGCCTGCCTACGAAGATATCGTGGATCTGGAACAATGGTTCAGCAAAATCGCTGCACAATTTCAGGGCGAATATGATGGCTGGGGTTGCATGGCCTATGTCTATGATGATGAGCTAGATGACGAAGAGAGCAGTCTGCGTAGTAGCTGAGCATGCTTGTATTTAAATGATTTAAAGTAAGAAACCTGGTGCTGCCGGGTTTTTTTTATTACTCTTTAATTGCTATACGAAGGTTTGAGCTTGAGTATAGATACATACTCATTATATATAGCCAGCTCAAAACTGGATAAAATAACTCAGATGAGTACTTAACTCAGGCTGATGATGCTGAGGATTTAGTTACAACAAATGCAGGGAATATCCCGCAATAAAAAATAATAAGAACAAAGGACAAGAAAAAATGAGTTACACCTTAAAAATGCATCGTGTGTTCAGCGCACCACCGGAGCGGGTGTATCGTGCCTTTGTGCATCCGGATGCACTGGCCAAATGGCTGGCACCACATGGCTTTATTGCCAAAGTAGAACATGCGGAAGTTAAACCCGGCGGCAGCTATAAAACCACCTTTACCAATTTTTCTACCGGGACCCAGCATCATTTTCATGGTGTTTATCATGAGGTCATTCCCAATCAGTTGCTGCGCTATACCGATCAGTTTTCTACCCCCGAATTGCAGGGTGAAATAGAGGTCACGATCATCTTTGAAAAAGTGTCAATCGGTACCGGTTTACACATTATTCAGGTGGGTTATCCGGATGTGGTGCCGCCAGCGGTATGTCATTTGAGTTGGCAGGAATCACTGCAACTCCTGTCTTTGCTGGTTAATCCGCAGATTTCAGACAATTAATTCCTTGGATCTCCTGTGTTGGTTTCATCCCAATGTCCTCTCCATCAGCGCGCCTGACAAAGATGCTATACTGTGCGCTTATTTGTTTCATTTATTTTATTTTTCTCTTTTTTTCGAGGTTCTTATGGGTCTGCCAAACTGTCCAAAATGTCAATCTGAATATACCTATGCAGATGGCGATCTACTGATCTGTCCAGAATGCGCACACGAGTGGAAAGAAGGTGAAATCACTGAAGAGCAAGTGATCATTAAGGATGCCAATGGCAATGTGCTGGCGGACGGTGATAGCGTAACGGTGATTAAAGACCTGAAAATCAAAGGTTCATCTTCAGTGGTGAAAGTGGGCACCAAAGTCAAAAGTATCCGCTTGCTGCCTGATGCTGCCGATGGGCATGATATCGATTGTAAAATCGAGGGAATCGGCCCGATGAAACTGAAATCCGAATATGTCAAGAAAGCTTAAATTTAGCCTTAGACTAAAATTCTGACGAGAGAATAATACGGTTGATTAATCGTATTATTCTCATTATTGCTGAAATTCGGGGCTGATCATTTTCCTGTCGCCTGATCCTCACATTTCGATTTGAGATCCCTTTAATGCCGCACCTGCATCTGGAATATTCTGACAATCTGCAACATACCGAGATCAAACCCTTATTGGTTGCTATCCATCAGGCACTTTTTAACGCCGGCCATGTCACCGATCCCAATGATTTAAAAAGTCGTGCGATTATGCAGCAGGATTATGTGATTGGACTGAATGTTGTTACAGATCAGGCCTATGTGCATGCTAAAGTTTCACTGTTGAGCGGGCGCAGTGTCGAAGTTCGTCAGGCAATTTCCGAATTGGTGCTCGACGTCATGCAGCAATATATTGCGGCCCAGCCAGACTTAAAAATACAGCTTTGTGTCGAAATCATTGAAATGCCAAAGCAGACCTATAGTAAAGCCATTATCTGAATGATGGCTTTTATCTGTTGATATGGCATGGATCAAATGCCTTAAAACTTTATTAATGCCATACGAAATTTATAAACAGATCGACTTGGTCTGTAACAGCCCGCTATCTTATTCAGATCTAAAATTATTTCTATTTTTAAATGACGCTTTATGTCATTTACAGGCATGCAATAAAAGTTCTAAAGTAACTTTTAATCGCTGCTGATTTTTGAATCATCCAATTTAGAAACAGCATATTCATCCTGATTGAAATAAAAATAATTTAAAAAATAATCTTCAGGTGAGCTGTATCCAATCCGGCAGTGGGAAGAGCAAAGCGAGAATAACGCTTTAGCATAGGCAAAATAATAAGAACAAAAGATCAGAAATCGGGTGAGTTGATTGAATCCCAGATTTCAGGTCTGACTTGTCCGATTGAGGAAAATTTAATGCAGGTTTTTGGGGATGAAAAATTGGCTCAGGAAGTCATGGCATTTCTTCAGGAGTGGGATAATGCCGTAGCCAGACTTGAAATTCAGGATATTGTTCAATTATGCCGACCCGATATCCGTCTGGTCGATGTCAGTATGGAAGTGAAAGGTGTAGAAGCCTATCAGGCACTCTGGCAGCAATATCGGGCATTTATACCGGAAGGCATACGCATCGAACGCCAAGACCTTAATATTCATGTCACTTCTGATCTGGCTGTAGTCGATGGTTATGTACGGGTGAGTTATGCGGTGATTGAACCGATTTTCCAGTTGGGCTGGTGTCGGGTCAGCATGTGCCTGAGCAAGCAGCAGGGCAAATGGCAATTGCTGCATCAACATACTTCAGTCCCTGTGCAACTCGAAACCCGGAAAATGCGCCGGATCAAAAGCGTGAGTTAATCTATTTACCTGAAAAGATTTAAGTGAAATATCTTTGCAAATGATTACAGGAATACCTTTGTAACAAAAATATAGAAAGTCCTAAATTATGTTGAAGGAATAATATTTTAGGACTCTTCAGGTGGATAACAACAAGAACAGTCAAGTAAAACCAAGACAGGTCAACCTGCAACAACAGACTGAAGTATTGATGCCGGATCAGTCCGAGCGGCAGCGCACCCAACATGCACTCAGAATGATGGCTGGCTTTGTAATTGCTGCTGTGGTCATGACGGCATTGTATTTTGGTCGTGATATTTTTATTCCGCTGGCTTTGGCCATTCTGCTGGCATTTTTACTTTCTCCTCTGGTTTCTCGCTTAAAGCGCTGGGGCTGTCCCCAATGGGCGGCGATTGGCTTGGTCATGTGCCTGACCTTGTCATTTCTAGGCGGCACTGCAACTTATTTGGGAGTACAACTCGGCAAGTTGAGTCAGGAACTGCCGCAATATCAGGACACCATCCAGCAAAAACTGAAAATGCTTGAAAACTATCGTCAAGGACCGAGTATGTGGGATGGCGCGATCCAGACCTTTGACACGGTAGAAAATTCGATAGACGCACCCGAACAGGAAACAGAAGACCCGAATGTGCAGAATGTCAAAGTCGTGGGCCTGGAACCAACGAGTGAAGAGGCTGCGCTGGACTGGTTGAATAAAATTCTGAATCCACTGGCGATTATCGGGATTGTGTTCCTGTTTATGGTATTGATTTTATTCAATGGCAAAGACTTGCATGACCGTTTTCTGAAACTCTTGGGCGGTAATCTGAATATCGGCACCGATGCGCTGGATGATGCCGGCAAAAGTATCGGAACCTATTTGCGCATGCAGCTGCTGGTCAATGTCACTTATGGTATTCCCATGGCGATTGGGCTGTTATTGATTGGCGTGCCAGCAGCGATCATGTGGGGGCTGGTCGCGGTGGTTATGCGTTTTGTACCCTATGTTGGCCCGATCGTTTCAGCTATTTTCCCGATTACACTGGCTTTCGCCGTTGATCCGGGCTGGGACATGGTGCTCTGGACTGTGGCCTTGATACTGGTGCTGGAACTCATCAGCAATAACGTGATTGAACCGTGGCTCTATGGGGAAAGTACCGGTCTGTCTACTTTGGCAATTATTCTGGCTGCTACGTTCTGGACCACCCTCTGGGGACCGGTAGGGCTGATCTTGTCGACGCCTTTGACTGCCTGCCTGCTGGTTTTGTCCAATTATGTACCGGCACTGGGTTTTGTCAAAACCTTACTTGGCAGTACGCCAGTATTGTCACCCTCCGAACGCTTTTACCAACGACTGGTGGCTGATGAAGTCAATGATGCAATGCAGGTAGCCAATGATTACATCTGTGCGCAATTACCGAAAAAGCCCAGTGCAGAGGAGGTGGCCCGTCGGGTACAAATGTTCTATGGCGAAGTGGCCATTCCAGCCATTCGGATTTATTCTCAAGGACATGATACCGATGTCACTGCCGAACACCGGTTGCGTCTTTATCAGGGCTTGCAGTTCTTTAATCATGCGTTTCAAAAAGCCTATCCGAGTAAGATGAGTGCCGAGCAGCCCGAAGTTTATTGTGTTGGTGCGCGTTGGGAAATTGACACCTAGATTTCTGCCATGTTGGCGCATGCCCTAAATCTCAAAAATATTGCTGCCCGAAATGATCTGGATGTGCTGATTCAATCGAGTGAATCAGGAAAGGGTATTGTATTGCCAGCTTCGATCAAGATTTTATGTGTGTCGATTTTTCATCATGCGCCTGCGGCACAGATTCGTTTGCTGAAATATCGATTGGCACAGCAATATCCTGAACTGAAAATCATTTTTGCGACTTGGAGCGTGATGCAGCTGGAGCTTCTGGATGAACTGCAACAACGTTTTGAGCTGGAGGCACTGGTCAATAATGTCGATGATCTGATTCTGACTATCGAAACTTATACCTTGAATGAAGGGGAAAGCTGGTTTGAGAATCTGGAGATCAAGAATGAAAAAGAACGGCAGCAGGCTTTAAATGAGTTGGGTTTATTGGATCACCGTCATCAGATCCTTTATAAACAATATATTGAAGAAGCTCGTCAGGCCTTTGACGTTGATTACGCACAAATTTCCTGGATGAATCAGCACGAAATGTATATTCCAGTCAGTCCTTTTACCCAAGAACCTGTAGCAACCCGACAAATGTGCAAGGATTCAGTCTGTACCCATCTGCTCTATCAAAACGAGCCTTTGGTGATAGAAGATTTGCAACGTGACCCGCGCTTTCCACATTTGTCAGAGTTAAGACAGCATCATATCCGTTTCTATGCCGGTGTGCCCTTAAAAGATAAAAATGGAATTGCGCTTGGGAGTCTGTGTCTGCTGGACAAGCAGCCGAGACAGATGCAGGCCGAAGATATGATTCTGCTTAAGGCTTTGGCACAGGATTTAATGGCGACTTTGAGCAACGAGCGTAAGAAAAAAGATAAACAGAAGCAGATTGAGCAGATGCAGCCAGCCACCTCGGCAAGCATTTTAAATAAGGACTAAATGATGAAACAAAAATGGATCTACAGCATCAAAATCATGAGTGTCACATTTGGTCTAGCCAGTATCAGTTCATGGAGTCTGGCTGCTATTCAGGGACTGCATTTTTTACATAAAGACTGGGAAATTTCCTGTGATAATACCGGCACCTGCCGCGCTGCCGGTTATCAATCGGATCAAGATATTGATCAGCCGGTTTCGGTGCTACTAGAGCGTGCTGCGGGTGCAAACAGTAGTATCAAAGCCCAAGTCCAGATTTTACCCTTAGCTGCTGCCACACCTACACGACAGCTTCAGCTACAAATTGCCAGCACACCTTATGGTGTGATTGGTCTGAATCGGGAGGGAATAGGGCAACTCAGTACTGATCAAACGCGAGCCTTGCTAAAAGCTGTACAGGGAACAGCTCCGGTTGTATTTAAGAATACGCAATCACGCTGGAACCTGTCGACTTCCGGTGCCAGTGCCGTTTTACTCAAGATGGATGAATTTCAGCGTCGACTTTCTACGCCCTCAGCCTTGATCAGGCCGGGGAAAAAATCCAATCAGGCGGTGCTCAAAGCTGCAGCGATACCGAAAATTCAGATACCAAAATATCAGTCAGGCAAAGTCACTCAAGCAAAACTGAATACGGCAACAAGTCAGCAGATGATTCGAAAACTGCAAGTCACCACCAAGGAAGATCAATGTGATTTGCTGTTTAGCCAGCGTTTTCTGGATGATGATGTTATGACCATTTATCCCATTAATGCCCAGAATCAACTGATTCAGATTCCATGCTGGCGTGGGGCTTATAATATGGGTAGTGGCTTCTGGCTGATGGATCGAAACAAGCAATTTAAACAGTTGGTGACGACCTCGGGAGAAACATTTAACCAAGGCCAGATATTTTCCGGGCATAAAGTGCGTGGTTTGGGCGATTGTCTGAGTCAGAACGAATGGGCCTGGAATGGCAAGAAATTTGTCAAAAGCTTCAGTGGTCTGACCGTACAATGCAAAGGCTTCGCCGGTGGTGCTTGGAATTTACCGACCTATGTAAGCAAAATCATTTATCAGGCCAAATAGTATTGTTTAAAAAATAGCAGTGATAAAAAAGCCTGAATGACTCAGGCTTTTTTAGTTTTGATTTTAAGAAGTGTGATCTTAAAAACGCTTTGGAATTCTCTGGCCATTTGGAACAGGAATTTCAGCATTTTTTAATACCCCAAATAACCAGGTTTCAGCATGCTGTACCGCAGTTTTCAACTGATCACCCATGGCCAGACGTCCGGCAATGAAACTGGCCAGTGAACAGCCTGAACCATGATATTCACCTGGCAGACGTGGACAGCGAGTTTCGTTGACCAGCTCACCTGCGATATATAGGCTGTTCTGAATGTAATCTGGCGTATCTTCATGGCCACCTTTGACCAAAACTGCCTGTGCACCCATTTCAAATAATTTTTGAGTGGCCAGTTTGAGGTCTTGCTCACCCGTCAGGGCGCGTAGTTCAACCGTGTTCGGCGTTAAGATAGTGGCTAATGGAATCAACTGGGTAAATGCTTTGACCAGCGTTTCTTGATTACCCAGCGAACCGCCACTATTCGCGACCAAAACCGGATCCAGCACATACAGATAATCTGGATGTGCAGCCAGAAACTCGGCCAGTGCTGCGATATTGTCTGTGGTGCCTAACATGCCAGATTTTACGCAACGAATGGGCAGGTCATTGACCACCGCATTGGCCTGTGCCAACAGCAATTCTCTGGAAGTGGCTTCGAAACCAAAAACCTGCTGTGAATTTTGAATAGTGAGGGCTGTGCAGGCAATTGCCGCATGTGCACCACTTTGACCAATGGCTTCAATATCTGCTTGAAGGCCGGCTCCACCTGAAGGGTCTAAACCGGAAAAGCAAAGTACGGTAGGGCGCAAAATGATGTCCTTCATTCACTAAAATTGCATTAGTATAGGCAAATTTGAATGAACTCTCGATATTAATTTATATCGGTACTAATGAGAGGGGATGGGCGGTGATTAAGAATATTTTAATTGATCTGGATGGGACATTAACCGATCCGAAAGTGGGGATTACGACGTCTGCACGCTATGGTCTGGAAAAGATCGGTCATCCGATTAGTGACGAGATCAATATCGACTGGATTATTGGTCCGCCCTTAAAAGCCTCGCTTGCCAAAATTTTAAATGTTGAGGCCGATCATGTTCTGGCTGAACAGGCCTTGATGGGTTATCGGGAGCGCTTTGCAGTCAAGGGTCTCTATGAAAATCATGTTTTTGAGGGTGTAGCAGAAACGCTGGCAGAACTGAAACGCCGTGGTTATCGCTTGTTTGTCGCTACAGCAAAACCGACAGTGTATGCCAAACAGATTCTGGAACATTTTGATCTGGCCCAGTATTTTACCGACATTTATGGTAGTGAGCTGAATGGCGAGCGAACCAATAAAGCTGAGCTGATTCAGTATATTTTAGAGCAGCAAAAATTACAGGCCGATCAATGCCTGATGGTGGGTGACCGTGAGCATGACATTTTTGGTGCCCGTCAAAATGGTATTGATACTATTGCGGTAAATTATGGTTATGGTAGTCAGGAAGAGTTAGCACTGGCACAGCCTAAATATCAAATAGACCGCTTTAATCAGTTGCTAGATTATTTTAAATAAACCCTAATTTTTGCTTATTTTATTTGAGCTGATTTTTAGAGATATTTTGTCTATAAGCTGCTACATCTATACAGATCAATTCTCTTATTAGATGGTTATCTCAATAAAAATCCCACAGCGTGCGGAATTTTTGCTCTTGGACGAACATTTAAAGCGTCAAAAACCAGGTCGATGCCAACACCACCATAATGATGATCACCAGTAAAATGTTGATGATCGTCATTCGATGTTGGGGTGGAACTTTGGCTTTGGTCAGTGCATTTCCTGCATGGTCAAACAGGATGACATTTTGCACGCTACTTTCATAACCCAGTTCGAGTAACGCGCGCTTTTCAACTTCGGTTAAACCGTCTTCAGGCAGATCCATAATTTGCAGCAGCGCTATAGAGCTAAATAGTTTCTTCATCACTGACGAGGGTAACAGTTGTTTCAGCGTCACCGCGGCTGCATCAAAGTCGGCAATAATACTCTGCGGATGGGCATAAGGCACATCAGGTAGTAAGGTATGCGTAATCGTGCCATCTATATTCATCAGCTGCATTTTATCTTTATAGATTTGCACCCATACAGCATCTGGAAATTTCACTAATTGATCTTGCAGCATGGAGAAAGTCTGATTTTGCTGATATTTAGTCATTAAATAATCGATAACCAAATCCCGTATCAAGACGGGATTTGTAAGGTTCAGTTATTTGGCAGGAGCACCATATTCATTGTTTTGTTGCTTGGTTTCAGTTGCCCACCACCAGATCAGTACCAGTATACCAATCACGGTAAGTGTCAGTAATTGCCACCAACCAGAGCGTCCTACATCATGCAAGCGACGCGCACCAACGGCCAGACTTGGGACTAGAAGTGCAAGATTAAGCAGGCTATTTAACAGCGGTTTAGTGCCTAAAACTGTATCAATTACCTCAGCAACAATGCCTAAAATTACACAAAACAGCATAAAGAACCAAAATTCTTTACGGCGTGCGCGGCCGGAAAAGTTTGCATAGTTGGTCAGACATTTTACAAACCAGTCAATGCTGCTGTAATTTTCCTCGGCCTGATCCAGATTTGAATATTTGCCGAGCTGACTGGAAATTTTGGTGGTGTTTCAAAAAGTATGCTGAAAAAAACAATATGGCTTTTGATAAAATAGAGGTATGAAAATAACGCTACAAATCAAATGTCCTACCTGTCTAAGTAACAATATAAAGAGAAATGGCATCAAAGTAGATGGGAAACAAAACCATCAGTGCAAAGATTGCAAACGTCAATTTATTGGTGATCATGCATTAAGCTATCAAGGGTGTAACTCAGGTATTACCGGCAAGATATTACATTTAATGGTCAGAGGAAGCGGTGTAAGAGATATTGCTGAAGTCGAGCGTATCAGCATTGGCAAGGTATTACGAACCTTAAGTGAATCGATCTATCAGATTCAGCCTAAACAAAGCCACTACGAATGTCTTGAAGTCGATGAACTTTGGACTTTTGTAGGGAATAAGCAAAATAAACAATGGCTTATTTATGCCTACCATCGAGAATCTGGAGAAATTGTTGCTTATGTTTGGGGTAAGCGGGATTTAGCAACGGTTCAACGTCTTAAAGCTAGACTTAAAAAGCTTGGGGTTCAATATGCTCGAATTGCGAGTGATCATTGGGATAGTTTTATCACAGCATTTCAATGTTGCAAGCAAGTGATTGGTAAGTTTTTTACCGTCGGTATTGAAGGTAACAATTGTAGAATTCGTCATCGAATCAGGCGTGGATTTAGGAGAAGTTGCAACTTTTCTAAAAAGCTCGAAAATCATTTTAAAGCCTTTGATTTGACTTTCTTTTACCTTAATAACGGATTTGTTTAACGCCAGCATACTTTTTGAAACACCACCAAAATCTTTATGCAACAAAGCCCCATCAACCATTAAATCCGTATACCCCATTTTTTGACATATTAGATTTTTGATGTGGGGAAATATTACATTTGAGACTATTTAAAAATTTTCTCTGTACACGACAAATTTCACAGAACCCTTATCCTATCAGGGTTCTGCCTTCTTAAAATTGCCAAAATTTCCTTAAACTCTTCTTTTTTCCCAAAACCAATTAAACGCTGAATCGCCATTTGAACATAGTCTAAACCATAGCGAAATAAACTCATTGAGAGTCGTCCATGCTTCTTTATTTTTATCACTTTTTTTTGATCATGTTGCCATTCACCCGTTAAGTAACACCAACAGAAGCTTATAGCTAACACCGCAATCAATTTTTTCACTCGTCTAGCGTCTGTCAAGCGCGTATTTTCAAGATTAAACCCGCGTCCTTTGAGACAACTGAATAAGGTAGGACTTACGCATTGACGGATTCAAAAAAGTATTAAAATAGTTTATAAAGTATCTGTGATCAGACGAACTAAACATGCTTCTACAGCAACTTGTACATTACCCATTTATATGGGCTTTCTCATGACAGAACCGAACTCTATTAGCTGCACACAACTTGCCGAGACTTATAATATCTCGCATGATAGTGTAAATCGCTTTCTAGAGCGTGAAGACTACACACCTCACGACCTATATCAAGAAGCAATTCAACATATTGATAATAATAAACTTATAGTCAGTATTGATGATACTGTTTTAGATAAACCATATAGTCAACATATGGACTTGGTTAGCTATTTTTGGTCAGGCAAACACCACCGATCCGTCAAGGGGATTAATCTCATTACCTTGTATGCGACAGATCAGAATGGTCAAAATATTCCAATTAATTTCCGAATTTATGACAAATCTGAGGGTAAAACCAAGAATGATTACTTTATGGATATGTTAAGTGAAGTACTTAGTTGGGGTGCAAAGATTCAATTTATTACAGGTGATAGTTGGTATTCATCGACTGCAAATCTAAAAACCATAAGAAAACATGGTATTCGATTTATGTTTGGTATCGACTGTAACCGTAAGGTTTCCCCTGAAAAAGGACAATGGTTTCAACTGCGTTTATTGCCGAATTTCCATCAGGGTCAAGTGGTCTGGCTCAAAGATTTTGGCTTTGTACAATTATTTAAGACTCAGTTAAAAGAACAGCAGAGGTTTTATATTGTGTATCAAGATGAAGATGATTTATTGTCCTTTGAGGGTTTTCATGAATTACATTCAAGTCATTGGAAAATAGAACAATATCACCGAGTGATTAAACAGGTTTGTCATATTGAAAAGTTTCAAGTAAGACGGTCTAAACTGATTTTGAATCATATTTTTTCAGCCTTAATGGCCTACGTTGAGATACAAAAGAACCAGTTTGAGGGGATCTTTGAAAATGTATATCGTTGGCAGAAGAAATTATTTAGACCAATGATCAAAAACTTCATTGATGACTTTATTCTCGATAAAAATCATCTGCTACCACAGAGAGTCTATAAATAACAGTGCGTAAGTCCTATAAGGTTTCAATTTCCCAGCGTAATGCATAATCCTCAATAGCATTGGCATTAAACTGAGGAGAAACGACGAGTAAAAGCTCTCCATTTTCTAACTGTAGTGCACTTATATATAGTTTCACCCGACCAACCAAAATCCGTCGTTTACGACATTCAATTTGACCAACTTGAAGATGGCGAAATAAATCACTAATTTTATGATTCTTTCCTAAATGATTGGTGACAATAAAGTTTTTTTAACACGAATGCAGAAGTTGATCTCTTGTTCAATTAACCATGTAAACCACTGCTCACCGATAAACTCTCTGTCTGCGAACACATTCACAATACAGTCTTTACCAAAAATGGATATGAAGCGTTGAATTAAAGCAATACGCTCTTTCGTATCTGAATTTCCCCGTTTATTAAGTAATGTCCAAACGATAGGTATCGCTATTCCACGATAAACGATCGCAAGCATCAGGATATTAATATTTCGTTTTCCCCATTTCCAATTGGTTCTATCTAAAGTCAGTTGGACTTTGTCGAATGAAAATATATTGAAAATCAACTGAGAAATTTGACGATAATCAAAATACTGACCTGCAAAGAAGCGCTGCATACGTCGATAAAATGATTGTGGTAAGCACTTGATGGGCAAGGCTTTAGATGCAGAAGAAAGATTACATGTTTGCTTTAAAATAATCACAAGCATGATGAGCGCAAAGCACTTTAAATGTGACTTGTTCCATTTTAGATATTTGTTTAAGATAAGATATAACTCATTGAGATGTGTCATAGTATTCGTCGTTAGAAAACAATTATTATGACATTATTTCAATGAGTTATCTATTTTTGTCGTGTACAGAGAAAAATTTTATACATCTATAAAAACTATTGATGGCTACAAGCTGATCATTTTATTTAATGAGAATTATTATTATCTTTTTGTATCTTTACTGAGCAATATTCCTTGTTAAACAAAATAAATTCAATGATTTAGTGTTGTTTTTCTAGGTTCTTTTATGGAATTGAAATAGTAAATGATAATAATTATCATTAGTTCTATCTTAACTACAAACTCCCTTGTACTTAAGATGTGTTTCAGGCCTAAAACATTTCGAAAAACAAATTAACTCTTTTGAAAGAGGATATCGGCAGATGCATTCACTTGCTAATCGGTTGGCGTTACAACATTTCGTCAATGCATATACGCAAGAAACTGGCAAAGGTCACTTGCTTCATAAAAGTCAGCAATCTCTTCAACTACAGACGTTTAGCCAAGGTTTGACGCTGTTATCAATACCGATTACCTCTATTCAAGCACGTTGCTTTTTCCCTTTATCTTATGTGAGCTGTGTGGGGCGACATCGCTTAGCAGATCTTCCGCAAATTATCATCGATGAAAAAATTAAGGTATTTAGTCCTGTAGCAATTGTTGGGTTGTTGCTAGAAGAACTTGTTCAAGAAGCCGCTGTTCGTCTAGATGCTGCTTCATTAGTTGAAAAATGGATTCAAAGTCGAGATGCGCTACAACAGTTTTTACAAAATCGTGAATATGAATTTGATGATTTAGTAAAAGCAGGGCAAAGCTTTATTGAAACAGAGCAAGCTTTGATTTTAGGGCATAGTATGCATCCCGCGCCAAAAAGTAGGACAGGCTTTGTTCATGAAGATTGGTTAAACTTTTCTCCTGAAAATAAAGGTAAGACTCAACTTCATTATTGGCTAGTGCACCAAGATTATATTGCAGAAGGTAGTGCGACTGATGAACCTATTTCAGCGCAATTAAAAACTGCGTTACAGTGGTATTTATCTGAAAGTGATCTCAATTTATTAAAGACACATGCGGAATATAAGTTACTTCCTTTACATCCATGGCAAGCGCGTTATTTACAGGGCAAAGCTTGGTTTGAACGATTAAAGCAAACAGGGCAACTGATTGATTTGGGCTTGCGTGGTTGGCAATTCTCTCCAACCACTTCCATACGCACATTAGCGAGCTTCAATGCACCTTGGATGATGAAGCCGTCACTTTCAGTGATGATTACCAATTCTATTCGAGTGAATTTGGCCAAAGAATGTCATCGTGGTGAATTGACACATCGTCTGTGGCATAGTGAGTTTGGGCAAAATATTCTTAAACAGTGTCCAAGTCTAAAAGCAGTCAATGATCCAGCTTGGATCGCTTTAAAAATCGATGATGAAGTGATCAATGAAAGTATTTGTATTTTCCGAGATCAACCATTCCATCCACAACAACAAGTCACTTGTATCGCATCTTTGTGCCAAGATCATCCGATCAAGCCTTTAAATCGTTTTAATGCCTTATTTGCAAAAATTGCGAAAGCCCATCCTGATGCTGAAGTTTCAGAGATTGCTTCAGATTGGTTTAATCGGTTCCTCGAAGTCAGTTTGCAGCCTTTGATGTATCTATACCATCGTTATGGTATGGCATTTGAGTCACATCAACAAAATGTATTATTAGAACTCGAAAACCATTTTCCTAAAACTTTATGGTTACGTGATAACCAAGGTTTTTATTATATTGAAGAATTTGCCACTGAAATTCTGCAAGCACTTCCTGAACTGAAAGAAAAAGCCTTTGCGGTAGGTCCGAAAGCTTTTGTTGATGAACGTTTTAGTTATTATTTCTTTGGCAATACTTTGTTCGGGATTATTAATGCCATCGGTGCAACAGGCTATATCACTGAAGATGAATTGTTAGCGCATCTAACTGGATTTTTAGAAGAGCAATTACAGCAATATCCTGAGAGTACCTTAATACAAGGACTACTGTTCAATTCAACGCTGCCTTATAAAGGCAACTTGCTGACACGTTTGCATGAATTAGACGAGTTGATCGCACCTGTAGAAAATCAATCTGTTTACGTGCAACTGCCAAATCCACTGCGTATTTCACAGAAGGATGTCAGTTATGCTTGATTTTATTGGAATTGGTCTAGGACCTTTTAATTTAAGTCTTGCTAGTTTGCTACAAAACAAAAGCTCACTCGATTACGTATTTTTTGAGCAAAAGGCGCAATTTGATTGGCATGCAGGTATGCAACTACCTAATACGGTATTACAAGTGCCATTTATGGCAGATTTAGTCTCGATGGTTGATCCAACCAGTCCATTTAGTTTTTTGAATTATCTGCGTCATCAGCAACGTTTGTATAAGTTTTACTTTTTAGAGCAGCCACATATTCCACGTTGTGAATACAACCACTATTGCCAATGGGTTGCAGAACAACTTGATTGTATCGAATACCAGTCGCAGGTTCTAAAGATTGAACCTCAAACGATAGGTTTTAAAGTAGTCGTTGAATCAAACGGTGTTCAGCAAAGTTATTTATGCCGTCATTTAGTGATTGGAAGTGGTAATGTGCCATATTTGCCTGAATGTTTGGCAAAGATTCAGAAAGTCCGTCCACAACAATGTCTGCATTCAGCACAGTATATGACGCATGCCGATACAGATTTACATGGCGATGTGGTCGTACTTGGTTCTGGACAATCTGCAGCTGAAGTGTTTATCGACTTATTTGATGAACAGCAAGATACTGTTAATCATCAGTTTGATTTGCATTGGTTTACTCGTTCTCAAGGTTTCTTCCCGATGGAGTATGCGCCATTAGGTTTGGAACATTTTAGTCCAGATTATGCACAGCATTTTTATGATTTGACTGCGCAGCAAAAGGAACAGCAGTTAAAGCAACAAGCCTTGTTATACAAGGGAATTAGTGCAAAAACCATTCGGGAAATTTATCAAAGACTTTATCACCGCAGTATTGCAGGTCAAAGCTTACAGACACATTTACATAGTCAATGTGATTTGAAAGATGCAGAAGCATTGGATACACAAAAAATCCGACTGCATTTCCAGCATCGTGCTACAGCTCAGTCTTTTCATCTCGACTGTGATTTTCTTGTAGCCGCGACGGGTTATTTCACGCCTGATTTTGGTTTTATGCAGTTGCTCAAGCCATACATCGAGTTTGATCATAAACAGCGTTGGCAGATTACAGACGACTATCGTGTTGTACATCGGCTGAATGGTCATATTTTTGTTCAAAATCAGGAAATGCATAGTCATGGTGTCGGCACACCTGATTTAGGTCTTGGTGCTTATCGTGCAGCAAAGATCATTAATCAATTGCTTGCTGAGCCTCTTTATGAATTAGGCAATCAAGCGCAGACATTCCAACACTTTAATCTCTCTCAAAATCCAAAAATTTGTATGGCAGATGACAAAGCACAATCAAACGAGTGCCTTTGCGAAAATTCTCCCAATAAAAACCATTCAATTTTCAAGAAAACAGAACAGAACGTGATGACGGCGCATCCTAATCGTCGTGGTGCAAACACACGTACACAAACTGCTTCTGTACATTCAACATATGAGAAACTGATATGAACTTTGCAACTTTAAAAATTAATCAGCAGCAATGGCGTGCCGCAGGACAACGTCTTATTGAAATGGCGATTGCAGAGTTTCTATACGAAGAAATTATTGAAGTTAAAGCATTGTCAGCAGGGCGTTATCGTTTAGATTTAGGCAATCGTCAGTATGAGTTTCAAGGAAATCAATATCTACTCGGACACTGGAATATTCAGGAAGCTTCGGTACGTGATGTGACTCATAGTCAGGAAAATGATCAACCTGCTTGGAACTTACATGAGTTTATTGTCGCAATGTCTGACAGTTCTAATGTTAAGCCATTTACCAAAGCGTATTTGATCAAAGAAATGAATAATACTTGGCTGGCAGAAGCACATTTGTTCAATGAAACACGTTTGCCAAGTATAGCGGTTTTGACAGAGCCACATTACAAAGTTGAAGGCATGCTACGTGGTCATCCTTGGCTCATCATGAGTAAAGGGCGTATGGGTTTTGGTTATGATGATTATTTAAGCGCTGCACCAGAGCTTTCACCTGAAGTTAAAGTGTTGTGGTTAGCCGTACATCGTGATTTAGCAGAGTATCGAAGTACTGAAGATTGGAGTGCCTGCGGTTTATATCAACATGAATTTGATGCCAATGAACTACAGCAGTTCATCAATATTCTCCAAGAAAAAAACCTAGATCCACAAAATTACTTTTTGATTCCCGTACATGCTTGGCAATGGCATCAATGGCTTGTTCCGACTTATGCCAATGAGATTGTGGATCAGAAAATTATTGAGTTAAATATCAGCCAAGATAGCTATGTGCCGATGCAATCAATCCGCACATTATGCAATACGTCAAACCTACAACGCCATTACATTAAGTTGCCTGTCAGTATTTTTAATACCGCTGTTTATCGTGGATTACCCTCAAAGCGTAATCTAGCAGCTCCAGCAGTGACCGCATGGTTAAAAAGAATTCATCAACAAGATCAAGACTTACAAAATACAGGTGTGATTTTCTTAGGTGAAGTTGCGACTTTAACTATCCATCAGCCGTGTTTTGACCGCATTGACGGTGCACCGTATCAATTTAAAGAGCTGTTCGGTTGTTTATGGCGTGAAAGTGTTGATCGTTATGTTGATCCATCTCATCAAGTGTTATCTCAAGCAGCATTGTTACACCGTGATATTTCAGGTCAATCGATCCTGAGCGTGTTGATCCAAGCATCAGGTTTAAGTCCTTTGGATTGGTTAGCACAATTTGCTCAAGTAAGCATGAGTCCATTATTACTTTGCTTATATCGTTATGGTTTAGCATTTTCACCACACGGTGAGAACACAATGTTGGTACATGAAAATGGTGTGCCGAAAGCAATGGTATTAAAAGACTTCATTGACGACATCAATTTAGTGGATGAGGATTTTCCTGAGTTAACTCAGTTACCATCTGAAGCAGATTTATTACTCCGTCACGAAGCGACCGATCTAAGCCATTTTATTTTCACAGGTCTGTTCATGGTGCATTACCGTTATATCTGTAATGTGTTCTTGCAAGACTATCCTGAATATTCTGAGCTTGATTTTTGGCAGACCATTTCCAACACGATTGTTGAGTTTAACCAAAAACATCCAGAACTGGCTGAACGTGCTGATAAATTCGCCATGCTGCGTCCAAGTTACACCAAAATTTGTCTAAACCGTGTACGTCTATTTACCACAAGTTATAACGATGAAGCAGAACGTCCTGTTCCTGTCTTCCTTGATCCTATTGCAAATCCAGTTAGCCCAGAAACATTGAAAACATGGGCAGAACAACCACGCCAAGCTAAAGCGGGCTAATTTTATTCGTCATTTTATAGGTTCGATATGAAAACTATCTCTCAGCAATTACCAGATTATTTTGAATACTTTGAAGATGGTACACAGTACTACTTACGCCAAGTGCAATATCCACAGGATATTCCTTTATTACATCAATGGATGCATGAGCCACATGTAATTCCTCAGTGGCAGTTAAATAAATCGGAACTAGAGTTACAAGTTTACTTCGACAAAATGTTAGCAGATGACCATCACCGTTTATTAATCGTTGGAATTGATGGCAAAGATGTGGGCTATACCGAAATTTATGAAGGTAAACGAGATCGTTTAGGCCGTTATTACGATGGTGATGACAATGATCTCGGTTGGCATCTCCTGTTTGGTGACAAATCTGTGTTTGGCAAAGGCTTCTTGCGACCAACCATTCGGTTACTCAGCTTTTACATTTTTGAACATTCGAAAGCTAAAAAAATTGTGGGTGAGCCAGATCATACCGTTAAACCATATGCAGCAGTAGTGGCAGAGCTTTGTTATGAAAGCCAACGTTTAATACCGATGCCTGAAAAAACAGCGATGTTGTACTACTGCTTCAGAGAAACTTTCTATAACAAGTTTGGGGATTATTACCAAACATCACAACAACAGCTAGCTAATCAGCCAGCCAAACTCCTGAGTGTTACATGAGCTTATATATCAATGAAATGCATATCTTAGACATGCGCTTTGCGGCGAATGTCTCTGTTGCAGAATTTGAACAATGGTTAGCACGGATTCAGCACTATTTCGAACATCAGCGAAATTTTGTGTTGATCATGCAAACCGATGCAAATACAGAATTTCCGGAGGAATATAGAGCAATCCAAGGCAAATGGTATAAGCAATATAAACAAGATTTTTACCAATATTGTTTGGGTTTTGCTCGTATTGCTCAAGATGAAGAAGATCGTATTCGATTGGATACACCAGCTCTGCACAAAGCTTGGCATGTTCCATATTTTGTGAGCGTAGATAAAGCTGAAGCCACACAATGGGCTTTGCAGAGGTATTTATGAATCAAAATTCATTAAATATTCAGAAAGTCTCAGCCTTGAGCCTGAGTGTCGTGGTGGTTTTATATCTCGCGCATGCCTTACCACTGTATTTTTATAATGTGGCCTTACCTGCGATTCTGCGTCATCAAGGCGTAGATTTACGTTGGATTGGCATGTTGTCGCTGCTCTATATTCCTTGGGCATTCAAGTTTTTTTGGGCACCACTAATTGATCGTTTTTATTTCAAAAACTCGGTAAACGTAAAACTTGGCTTTTGTTTACGCAAATAGCTTTGGTGTTGGGGGTCGTTGCTTTGGCACTTACCCAATTCGATTACGGTCTTGGTGTATTTGTTATTGTCGGTTTATGGATTTCAACTTTTGCTGCAACTCAAGATATCGCAATTGATGGCTATACGGTCGAAACCTTTTCAGAATCTGAGTATCGACTAGGCAGTATGGCGCAAAGTATAGGTGTTGCGCTTGGCAGTATGGTTGGTGGAGCAGCAACTTTATGGCTGTATGAGCTTTATGGTTGGCAAACTGCACTGATTTCCTTAGCCGCTATGACAGCATTGACGATGTTGGCTATTTTCCAGATTAAAGAAAAATCAAATGTAGAGAAAATCTCAAAACAGCCGCCAAGTCTGATCCGTGCATTTAAACGTCCAGAAATGTTATGGGCATTAGCCTTGATCGTATGTTATCGAATTGTCGAAGCACCGGCTATGGCGATGCTGAATCCGATGCTGATTGATCAGAAATGGTCGTTGTCACAAATCGGCGTGCTGATGTCTGTAATAGGTGCAGGGATTGGATTATTAGCCGCTGTTTCAGCTGCATTTTTATTAAAAAAATAGCCGCAACACAATTGCTGATCTGGGCTGGTTGGGCACGCAGTTTGGTTTACGCCTTGTTGGGTGTTGCAGTTTTACTCAGTTGGTTGAATCAATGGCATTTACTTCTTGGTGGCTTTGTCATTGTCATTCTTGCCATCCGCTATATCGCAATGACAGCCTTATATGCACATTTCATGCAGACCAGCTCCAAAGAACAAGCTGGTACTGATTTTACGATTTTAGTTTGCTTCGAACTATTGGTTTATTTTATTGGCGGTGCAGTCTCAGGTTTCTTAGCCAAAGCATTTGGTTATGGAAACTTCTATCTCATTCTCGCAGTTTCATCTGTTTTAAGCGTGTTGCTTAGTCAACTGCTTATTCGCAAAGCAAAACAAACGCAACAACTCATCTAGGGGTCATTTATGAAAGTTCGTTCACTTTCGACATCATTAACACTGCTCAGCTTGGCGATCAGTACGCAACTTTATGCTCAAAATGTCGAGCAGACTTCAACCGTAAATCAACTGGCACCGATTGTTATGACAGCAACTCGCTCAGCTCAAAGTATCGCTGAGATTGCGGGAACTGTTTACAGTATTAGCCAAGAAGACATTGCAAAACAAGCTGCTGCTGGTAAAAGTACCGCAGATATTTTAGGACTGTTGGTTCCATCTTTAACACCAAGTTCAGGTACGACCAGTAACTATGGGATGACCATGCGTGGTCGTACAGTGCAATATATGATTGATGGTGTTCCGCAAACGGGCTCACGCGATAGTTCACGCCAATTAAATAGCATTAGCCCAGACATGATCGAACGTGTTGAAGTCGTGTCAGGTGCAAGTAGTATTTATGGTGCAGGTGCTACAGGTGGGATCATCAATATCATCACCAAAAGAGGTTCGGGTGATGGTGTAAATTTTGAAACCAAACTCGGCGTTACTTCAGGTGATAATTTCAAAAGTGATGCTTTAGCTTATGAAGCGTTTCAGTCTGCATCATTTAACCAAGGGGATTGGAGTGGTTTTATAGGTGCTAGCTATACACAACGCGGTGAAATTCAAGATAGTCGAGGTGATCGTGTAGGTCCAGAAGTTGCACAAACAGATCGTCAAGATACTGAAACTGTAGATGTGAATGGTCGTTTAAGCTGGCAGTTGGCAGATAAGCAAAAATTAAGTATCGGTGCGCAATACTATAACGATGAGCAGGACAGTGAATATGGCGCTGATTATGGTCCAGGCTTATCTGTTTTACTTCTAGGGGCAAAACCTAGTCAAAAAGCTGTAAAAGGTTTAGAGCTTGATACTCAACCACGTACTAAGCGCAGTGCAGTAAATGCACAATATGAAAATCAGGATTTTCTTGGTCAGACTGTAAATGCAGAGGCGTATTATCGTACTGAAAAAGGGCGATTCTTCCCAAGTGCAAATGCTTTAGCACATGCATCCATTCCAAGTGGAAGAACATTTATTGTTACCCAATCAGAAACAGATATTGATGTTTTTGGTGCTCGTTTAGCACTTCAAAGTAAACTCAATCTGGCAGAACGTGCATTAAATCTAACTTATGGTGTGGATTACGATAAGGAAAATGGCAAACAAACAGCACAACTTTATGATCTAAATACTTTTATCAGTAGTAATGGTCTAAAGTTTAAGCCCCTAAATAATTATGCTTTTGGTCCTGAGGTAGATACTGAAAAGCTTGGTTTCTTCTTACAAAGTCAATTTGAAGCAACTGATCGCTTAAATCTACAAGCAGGTATTCGTCATGAGCGCATCGATAGTGATGTTAAAGACTCAGTTCCATATTCTGAAGCAATGGTTGCCGATTTCGTTCCAACATACCAAGCTAAAACCTTAAAAGGTGGTTCAGTTAAGCATGATGCAACACTCTTTAATGTAAGCGCACTTTATCATTTAACTGATGCACAACAGGTGTTTGCAAATTTCTCGCAAGGTGCAAATTTACCTGATGTACAACGTATGCTAAGAGATGTCCCTGCAAACTTTGTCGTAAGTAACCAAACAATTGATCCAATCAAAGTAAATAGTTTTGAGCTGGGCTGGCGTCTACAAGATGATGCGTTAAGCACAGGGATCACTGCGTTTTATAACAAATCTGATAAGTCATTGAAATTTGGTCCTCCAAGTTTTGCAATTGAAGTTATTGATACAGATGAACGCGTGTATGGTATTGAAGGTAATGTCAAATATACCGTTTCAGATGATTGGAATGTAGGTGGGACTTTAGCTTATACACGTGGTCAGTTCAAAAACTCAAATGGTAAATGGCAAGAGTTAGATGCAATTCGTGTAGCACCTTTGAAAGCAACGGTTTATTCAGACTGGCAATTCAATGATGGTTTAGGTTTACGAGTACAAGCTTTGGCTATTGATGGTACGGATGAAGCACGTAAAGATGCGATTGCGAATGGTAGTACTCGTCCTCCAGCAGAAATCAAAGGTTTTGCAGTGATGGATGTGATTGCCAATGCAAAAGCAGGTCCAGGAACTTTAGGTTTTGGTGTATATAACGTGTGGAATACGGACTATAAGTCTGTTTATAGCCAAGCAGTTTCAACGGTTTACGGCGATATTTCGAGCTTGGCTGCTCAAGGTCGTACCTATGGTTTGAGCTACACTCTCAAGTACTAATCTTATCCAGAAGGCATCTTTTAGATGCCTTTTCTTTTGATGAATACTACCTATGCAACAAAATTTTAAATTATTGGCTTGGGCAACTCTAGCCAACGGTACTTGTTTTTCAATGATTTTACCTTTACTTGCCCCATTAATTCGTGAGCTTGGCTTAACAGAAGTACAGGGCGGAGTAATTGTTTCAGCGGGTGCAATTTGTATGGCGATTGCATCTATTCTGATTGCCAGAGGGGAAAAAATACAGACTCCTTATCAATTAATGAATTATGGTTTCTGGGGCATGACCATTACTTGGGCTATATTTACAGCGATTCTTTATTGGGGAATACAACAAACATTACCCGTAATGATAGTTTTTGCTTTGTTGGTGATTAGTCGAGCAAGTACTGGTGGTTTTATGGCTATGCCACAAATAGGTCTACAAAGTTATGTCATGCAACATGTCACAGAGGAACAACAACGCAGTCAAAAAATGGCAATGTATGGTGCGATGAATAGTTTAGGTATGATCGTCGGCCCATTTCTAACTTCAGTGTTATTGTTCGGTGGAATTTTATTGCCAATGTGGATTGCAGTTATTTTATTGGTGATTTTTAGTTTGATTATCACAATGTATTTTAAACATGATGAGGGTAAACAAAACACAATATTGGATCAAAAACAGCCTGTAAAAATAGAGCATTCATTTTCATTAAAACCAGCTATTCCTTGGCTTATTTTAGGATTTACTACCTATATGGCTATCGTGACGCTCAATATGACGGCAGGTTTTTATATTCAAGACCATTTTCATTTAAGCTCACAACAAAGTGCGATTTATTTTTCCCAATGTATGCTCATTGTTGGTTTTAGCTTAGTGATTACTCAGATCCTGATTGTAAAAGTACTTCATTTAAAACTGAAAGCTTTGGTATTGGTGGGTACGTTTAGCATGGTTATTGGACTCATCCTATCTTTAAGTGCAATCCATATTTGGATGTTTCAAATAAGTTATTTATTTTATGGGGTCGGAGTGGCAAGCCTTTTGCCTGCATTTACCACAGGGGCGGCTCAATCTGTTACGCAAGCTGCTCAAGTCAAAATGGCAAGTATTTGTACAGCTACTCAAGCGATTGGTCTCATTGTGGCGCCTTTACTGAGCACTTTTCTATATCAGTTCGGCATTCACTTACCTTTTTATTTACTCTTAATATTGATGGTCACAGTGGCGGTCTACTTGTTGATCATATCCTATTCAAATCAGAATACGATGATAAGCAATAAGGTTAACTCCTAAATCAAATATGCTTGAAAGACAGAGAATATTAAATTTTTATGATTGCAGTCTCGTAATCAATTCTTAGATGATTATTTTTAGTTGGACGTTTGATCGTAAGCGTCCGCTGAACACACCTTATGAATTCATCCTATAAGCCTTAATTTAGTCCCCACTTAAAAACAAGTGGGGACTAAAATTTATGACTACAAATCACCAGACATCCATCGCATCTCTTGGTAAGCATCCGCTGAACGCCATCGCCAAGTTTTAACGGGGTTCAGGTTTCCAGCGGTGAGGTAGTAATTCTTCTATTTGGGGTACTTTATGTGTTGGCAACCTTTTCAGCACATCACTTAAATAGGCATACGGATCCAAGCCATTCAGCTTTGCTGACTGGATTAAAGTCATGATATTGGCAGCTCGTTGACCACTGCGCAGCGAACCTGCAAATAGCCAGTTCTTACGCCCCAAGGCCCAGGGACGCATTTGGTTCTCTATCCAATTATTGTCAATGGGTAGATTGCCATCATCCAGATAGCGGCTTAAAGCAGTCCAACGTTTTAGGCTGTAATTGATCGCCCGGGCGGTTGGAGAACTCGATGGCACCGTCAGCTGATGTTGGTTGAGCCATTCATATAGTTGTTGCATGACCGGTTGACTATGCTGTTGTCGGTATTCGCAGCGGTCTTCCGCTGTACCATCCGTCTTTTTTCTTAATTCTGCTTCTATCGTATATAATTTCTGAATCAGCACTAATGCCTGTTCAGCGACCTGACTTTTCCCGGTCACATGCAGTTCATGGAATTTACGACGTGCATGGGCCATGCAGCCCACCTCAATCACCTGGCCTGATTTAAAACGTGCTTTATAACCACTGTAATCATCACAGACTAGATAGCCCTGCCAGCCTTTCAGGAAGTCTTCAGCATGCTGGCCAGAACGGCTATCTTGAAAGTCATAGATCACTGCCTGAACTGGATTGTACTGTGTGCTGGCATAGGCCCAGACATAACCTTTTTTGGGCTTTTTCTCATTTTCACCCATCTGCATGACCGTCACCGGTGTTTCATCTGCATGGATCACCTGCTGTTGCAGTACCACCTGTTTTAAGGCATTGGCCAGAGGTTCCAGTTCCACCCCACAGCGGCCAATCCAGTCAGATAACGTTGATCTAGACAGATCAACACCTGCGCGTAGAAAGATTTGACGTTGACGGTACAAAGGCAAATGATCGGCATACTTTGACACCAGCACATGGCTAAGCAATTCAGGTGAAGCAATGCCTTTATCAATCACATAGGCTGGCATCGCTTGCTGAGTCAGAGTGTCACACTGATCACAGACCCATTTACCACGCACATGCTGTTCCTTATAGAACTGTGCCGGTCTGAAATTCAGTTTTTCACTGACATCTTCACCGATACGACGCAAGGTACAGCCACAACTGCATTGTGTTGATTCAGGTTCATGCTCAATACGGAGGGTGTGTAGATGATCTGGCAACAGCCGACGTTTAGGTTTGTTGACTGGGGCTTTCTGTGCAGCTGCATTGGTTTTATCTGCATTCAGTCGTTCCAGTTCCAGATCAACCGCTGCAATATCTTCTTCAACCGCTTCATCCCAGAGATGGATTTGTTTTGCGGTTAGATGTTCGTTTTTACTGCCGAATTTATGCTGTTTAAATAGTGCAAGCTCATGCTCGTATTTTTGATTGAGAATAGAGAGATGTTGGTTGCATGCTTCCAGATGTTGAACTTTGGCATCTAATTGCTGATTTGATTGTGCCAAAGACTGATGCTGCATCGCTAATTGCCGGGTAAATTCCAGCAGTTGCTCATGGGTCAGTTGGTTTAAATCAGGCAGCGTTTTCATGACCGCAGTATGCCTGAGGTCATGATGCAGAGGAAATAGAACGTTTGGAGAATAGCAGAATGGATGAGCCTGGTTTAGAGCATTGTTACCACTTGCTGCAGTCCGATTCTTTGCCAGGGCAAACCCTGGATCAGTGCCTGTAACTGCTCCGGGCTGATCGCCATACTTTCACCCTGGTGAACTTTAGCCCAGTGGAATTTCCCCTGTTCCAGCCGCCGGGCACACAGCCAGATACCCAGTCCATCATGCACCAGCACTTTCATACGATGGCCACGCTTATTACAGAACAGGTAAGCGCAATGCGGTTTGATGTAGCCAAAGGCTCTCAGCACCTGAGCCATGGCTGTATCCATCCCTGCACGCATGTCCATCGGCTGGGTAGACAACCAGATCTCATCAATACGAATCATTGAGTCAAACCCTGGATCAGCAACAGTAATTCAGTTACTGACTCCACCGGCCAGTCGATCTCGATCATCTGATCCCTTGCGGAACTTGGTGCCTCATGTAATGGAATCCTGATATGAGCGACAGCTTTCTTCTCTGGCACAGGTGGTAGAGGTGCTTCTTGTTTGACTGGAGTCGGGTGAAGAATGACCGGAAGAAAGTCAGTCTGTGGAATGGATGGGGTTTTTAATGCAGGGGGCATTGATCTGGACTGACGAATCCATTTATGTAGCAGATTGGCATTGATCTGATGTTGCATTGCTACCTTGGCCACTGATGTATCTGGCTGCTGGCATTGCTGAATAAGTTGATGTTTAAATTCAGCTGTGAAGGTTCGACGGGGCTTTTTTAGCGTTGGTGCACTGTCTATAACTGTCTTTAAATCCATAAATAGGTGTCCACTTAAATTTAAGTGGACACTATCGCGGTATTAATGAGTTAGAAAAAGTGGGGTTCAGCGGACGCTTACATCTCTTGCGAAAAAACGAAGAACATACAGTGCTGAATTTAAACAGCAGATCGTTCAGGCTTGTAAAGCACCAGACGTTTCAATTGCTTCAGTCGCTTTGCAACATGGATTGAATACAAATCTTGTATCCAAATGGATTCGCTTAATTGGTAAGCGTCCGCTGAATCCCATGCCTATTTTTTAATTTTGGTCGGATTTCCAGCGGTGTGGCAGTAATTCTTCTATTTGGGTCACTTTATGTGTCGGCAACCTTTTCAGCACATCACTGAGATAGGCATACGGATCCAACCCATTCAGCTTTGCTGACTGGATTAAAGTCATGATATTTGCCGCTCGCTGTCCACTGCGCAGCGAACCTGCAAACAACCAGTTCTTACGGCCCAATGCCCAGGGACGCATTGAGTTCTCTGCCCAGTTATTGTCAATGGGTAGATTGCCATCATCCAGATAGCGGCTTAAGGCTGGCCAACGCTTCAGAGTGTAATTGATGGCCTTGGCGGTTGGAGAACTCGATGGCACCGTCAGATAATGTTGGTTGAGCCATTCATACAGTTGTTGCATCACCGGTTGGCTGTGCTGTTGTCGGTATTCGCGGCGGTGTTCTGCTGTACTATCGGTCTTTTTCCTGAGTTCTGCTTCTATCGCATACAGTTTCTGAATCATCAGTAATGCCTGTTCAGCGATCTGACTTTTCCCAGTCACATGCAGTTCATGGAATTTACGACGCGCATGCGCCATGCAGCCCACCTCAATGACATCGCCTGATTTAAAGCGTGCTTTATAACCACTGTAATCATCACAGACCAGATGGCCCTGCCAGCCATTCAGGAACTCTTCTGCATGCTGACCTGAACGGCTATCCTGAAAGTCATAGATCACCGCTTGAACTGGATTGTACTGTGTAGTGGCATAGGCCCAGACATAACCTTTCTTCGGTTTTTTCTCATCATCACTCATCCGCATGATGGTGACCGGCGTTTCATCGGCATGGATCACCCGCTGTTGCAGCACCACCTCTTTTAAGGCATTGGCCAGAGGTTCCAGTTCCACACCGCAGCGACCTATCCAGTCAGATAAAGTTGATCTAGAAAGTTCGATTCCCGCCCGCTGATAGATCAGACGTTGACGGTACAGCGGTAAATGATCGGCATACTTCGATACCAGCACATGGCTGAGCAGTTCAGGTGAAGCAATGCCTTTATCAATCACATAGGCAGGCATCGCTTGCTGAGTCAGGGTGTCACACTGATCACAGACCCATTTGCCACGCACATGCTGTTCCTTATAGAACTGTGCCGGTCTGAAATGCAGTTTTTCACTGATATCTTCGCCGATACGACGTAACTGGCAGCCACAACTGCATTGGGTTGATGCTGGTTCATGCTCAATACGAATGGTGTGTAGATGATCGGGCAGCAGTCGACGTTTAGGTTTATTTGCTTTGGCTTTGTGTGTCGCTGCATCGGTTTTATCTGCATTTAATCGTTCTAATTCTAGATCAACGGCTGCAATATCTTCTTCGACCGCTTCATCCCAGAGATGGATTTGTTTTGCGGTGAGATGTTCGTTTTTACTGCCGAATTTGTGCTTTTTAAACAGCGCAAGTTCATGCTCGTATTTTTGATTGAGAATGGAAAGATGTTGAACTTGAGCATCTAATTGCTGATTGGATACTTCAAGATGCTGAACTTTGGTATCTAATTGTTGGTTTGATTTTTCTAATTCTTGATTTGATTGTGCCAGAGACTGATGCTGCATTGCCAACTGTCTGGTAAATTCCAGCAGTTGTTCATGGGTCAGTTGGCTTAAATCAGGCAGCGTATTCATGACCGCAGTATGCCTGAGGTCATGAGAAGAATGAAATAGAACGTTTGGAGAATAGCAGAATGGACCAAGCTAGTTTAGAGCATTGTGACCACTTGCTGTCGTCCAATGCGCTGCCAAGGCAAACCCTGGATCAGTGCCTGTAACTGTTCCGGGCTGAGGGCTACGCTTTCACCCTGGTGAACTTTAGCCCAGTGAAATTTGCCCTGTTCCAGCCGCCGGGCACACAGCCAGATCCCCAGTCCATCATGCACCAGTACTTTCATGCGATGGCCACGTTTATTACAGAACAGGTAAGCACAATGCGGTTTGATGTAGCCAAAGGCTCTCACCACCTGAGCCATGATAGTATCCATCCCTGCTCGCATATCCAGAGGTTGGGTAGAAAGCCAGATTTCATCGATACGGATCATGTTGCCAGTGCCTTGAGTAATTCTGCTAAAGCAGATATTTCTGATACTTGCCATTTCAAGCCAATTTCTGCTTTTGAGTGGGGTAAAGTAATTTGAACCTTTAACATGTCAGTAGGAGTAGGATCTAATGGTGCAGAGCAAGATAAGGCAATAAATGCAGGTTTATTCGGTAGTGGTGAGCGATCATTCCCTGGCTTAGCATCAATTAAGCGAATCCATTTGGATACAAGATTTGTATTCAATCCATGTTGCAAAGCGACTGAAGCAATTGAAACGTCCGGTGCTTTACAAGCCTGAACGATCTGCTGTTTAAATTCAGCACTGTATGTTCTTCGTTTTTTCGCAAGAGATGCGATGGATGTCTGGTGATTTGTAGTCATAAATTTTAGTCCCCACTTGTTTTTAAGTGGGGACTAAATTAAGGCTTATAGGATGAATTCAGAAGGTGTGTTCAGCGGACGCTTACCTTAATTGATGCTAAGCCAGGGAATGATCGCTCACCACTACCGAATAAACCTGCATTTATTGCCTTATCTTGCTCTGCACCATTAGATCCTACTCCTACTGACATGTTAAAGGTTCAAATTACTTTACCCCACTCAAAAGCAGAAATTGGCTTGAAATGGCAAGTATCAGAAATATCTGCTTTAGCAGAATTACTCAAGGCACTTGCAACATGATCCGCATTGATGAAATCTGGCTTTCTACCCAACCTCTGGATATGCGAGCAGGGATGGATACTGTCATGGCTCAGGTGGTGAGAGCCTTTGGCTACATCAAACCGCATTGTGCTTACCTGTTCTGTAATAAACGTGGACATCGCATGAAAGTGCTGGTACATGATGGATTGGGCATCTGGCTGTGTGCCCGGCGGCTGGAACAGGGCAAATTTCACTGGACTCAAGTTCACCAAGGTGAAACCGTGGCCCTCAGCCCGGAACAGTTACAGGCACTGATCCAGGGTTTGCCCTGGCAGCGCATTGGACGACAGCAGGTGGTGACGATGCTTTAAACCAGACTGTTCCATTCTGCTATTCTCCAAACGTTCTATTTCATTCTTCTCATGACCTCAGGCATACTGCGGTCATGAATACGCTGCCTGACTTAAGCCAACTGACCCATGAACAACTGCTGGAATTCACCAGGCAGTTGGCGCTGCAGCATCAGTCTCTAGCACAATCAAACCAGCAATTAGATGCCAAAGTTCAGCATCTTGAAGTAACCAATCAGCAATTAGATTCTAAAGTTCAACATCTTTCTATTCTCAATCAAAAATACGAGCATGAACTCGCACTATTTAAACAGCACAAATTCGGCAGTAAAAACGAACATCTCACTGCAAAACAAATCCACCTATGGGATGAAGCGGTCGAAGAAGATATTGCTGCTGTTGATCTGGAATTAGAACGATTAAATGCAGATAAAACCGATGCAGCGACACAGAAAGCCAAAACCAATAAACCTAAACGTCGACCACTGCCAGATCATCTACACACCATCCGTATTGAGCATGAACCTGCATCAACCCAATGCGCTTGTGGCTGCCAACTCCGTCGTATCGGCGAAGATATCAGTGAAAAACTGCATTTCAGACCGGCACAGTTCTATAAGGAACAGCATGTGCGTGGTAAATGGGTCTGTGATCAGTGCGACACTCTGACTCAGCAAGCGATGCCTGCCTATGTAATTGATAAAGGCATTGCTTCACCTGAATTGCTCAGCCATGTGCTGGTATCGAAGTATGCCGATCATTTGCCGCTGTACCGTCAACGTCTGATCTATCAGCGGGCGGGAATCGAACTTTCTAGATCAACGTTATCTGACTGGATAGGTCGCTGCGGAGTAGAACTCGAACCTCTGGCCAATGCCTTAAAAGAGGTGGTACTACAACAGCAGGTGCTGCATGCAAATGAAACACCAGTCACCATCATGCGGATGGGTGAGAATGAGAAAAAACCGAAGAAAGGTTATGTCTGGGCCTATGCCACTACACAGTACAATCCAGTTCAGGCGGTGATCTATGACTTTCAGGATAGTCGTTCAGGCGAGCATGCTGCAGAGTTCTTGAAAGGCTGGCAGGGCTATCTAGTCTGTGATGATTACAGTGGTTATAAAGCACGCTTTAAATCAGGCCAGGTCATAGAGGTGGGCTGCATGGCCCATGCACGTCGTAAATTCCATGAACTGCATGTGACCGGGAAAAGTCAGGTCGCTGAACAGGCATTGGTGCTGATTCAGAAACTGTATGCGATAGAAGCAGAACTCAGGAAAAAGACCGATGGTACAGCAGAACAGCGCCGCGAATACCGACAACAGCATAGTCAACCAGTGATGCAACAACTATATGAATGGCTCAACCAACATCATCTGACAGTGCCATCGAGTTCTCCCATTGCCAAGGCCATCAATTACACGCTGAAGCGTTGGCCAGCTTTAAGCCGCTATCTGGATGATGGCAATCTACCTATTTGCAATAATTGGGTCGAGAATCAGATGCGTCCCTGGGCGTTGGGGCGCAAGAACTGGCTGTTTGCTGGCTCGCTGCGCAGTGGTCAGCGAGCAGCAAACATCATGACGTTAATCCAGTCAGCAAAGCTGAATGGGCTGGATCCGTATGCCTATTTAAGTGATGTGCTGAAAAGGCTGCCGACGCATAAAGTGACCCAGATTGAAGAGTTACTGCCACACTGCTGGAAACCTGAACCGAATTAAAAAATAGGCATGGGGTTCAGCGGACGCTTACGGATCTTTAAAAATTCAAGATCAAACTTTGGATGTCTTTTGGAGCGAAGCTATTAGTCAGAAAAACTCAGATATTCTTGCCCAAAGTGTGTTTGGTTTAAGCCTTTATTCACTTCTTTCTCATTTAGATATATTAACTCACCGTTCTATTTTTAAAGAGATTGAGCCGATATGTTTAGGATGGTTTTTTCAAAAAAAATTAAACGCCAAAACTTTTGAGTGGCAAGAGGGTAAGATTACTAAGATAAGTAAGCATAAGGCTGTATGGACTAATCCTAGTCGTAGCTTATTGACTCTAATGGCCACTTTTGCTGCTTTAAATCTGGATGATGAAAGACCATCGACTTGCCATGGTTTAAATTTTTCAAACTATTTATTAAATTACACGGAAAGAAAAGAAAATTTTATAAAAAAAGCTAACGAAGGCTTTTCTATTACTTACACAGACTTTCTTTGGTTGCTTTCAGACACTGTTGAACGTGATGAAAGTGAAGTCGATAATTGCAAAAGGACTAGCCAAGAAACAATCAATATTTTGCTGAATAGAGAAACTGAGTATAAGCCCAATAACACTTTATTCTTATTGTGGATTGTCTACAGATTTTTTCAAAATGATTATGAATCTAGACCTGAAAACACGGCTTATATGCATGGGATTTACTATGAGTTTTGGGAGTTGTTTTCTAACTTTTATAAAAAGTCAGGTTCTAATACACTAACTAGTCAATGGCCGATGGATTTACAAAAACTCGCTCAACCACCGAGTAGTTGAGCGAGCTGTCATTAAAGGTTACTTACCTTTAGGTGGATTATTGCCACGACCACCGCCAGAAGGATTACCTGTTGTGCTTGGACCATTTACTAGTTTACCCATTGTTTTTTCCTTTGATTTGATTAACTTGGTGAGATAAATATAACTAGAATTTAAAGTTAACTATTCCCCAAAAATCCTCTTTTTTTGATTAAAAAAAATCGTTTGAATATGTTTCCAATTAATTGTGATTTGAATTTTTGATTTATATTTAAAATCAATGGTTTATAAGTATGGTTGGATCTAAGTATATTTATTTCTCACTTCTAATTTCTATAAAAAGAAGAACCTTCTGTTAGGTACAAGATATTGAACCGTACCGGGTTTGTCGGAGAGTCAATATTCTGAGATGAGAAGCATTGCTTCGCAAGACGTAGCGAAGCGTAGTGTCCCGATGACAAAATTAAAATATACCCCTGAAATCAGAGAAAGAGCGGTTCAATTATTGATTGAATCTGAAAAAGATTATCCATCGAATTGGGCTGCGATCACCGCTATTGCTCCCAAGATAGGTTGTACTCCTGAAACACTACGTGTTTGGTATCAAAAATATTTAGATAAACTAAATCCAGTTAAAGTACAGCAGCTTTCAGACCAAGAACGTATCAAACAACTCGAACGCGAAAATAAAGAACTGCAACGCGCCAATGAGATTCTACGTAAAGCAGCCGCTTTTTTCGCCCAGGCGGAGCTCGACCGCCCACACAAATAATGGTGGATTTTATCCATAATAATAAAGAGCTGTACGGAGTCGAGGCGATTTGTAGAATTTTACCGATCGCACCCTCAACCTATTACCGGACTCTAGATCTCTGCGAAAACCCAGAACATCGAGCAAAGCGAGATCTACATGACTTGCATCATGCTGAACAAATTAAACGAATTTGGAAGGAAAGTTCAGGTCGATATGGTGTACGTAAAGTTTGGCAAAAACTGAAACGTGAAGGCTATATTATTGCACGCTGTACAGTTGCTCGATTGATGCAAAAGCTAGGTATACAAGGTGTTTGGCGAGGTAAGAATAAACAAACTACCCATAGCCGAGATGATCAAAAACGAGCAGATGACTTGGTGAAACGCAATTTTAGTGCTGATCACCCTGACCAGCTGTGGGTCGCTGACTTTACGTATATTCAAACAAATTCAGGCTGGGTCTATACCGCCTTTATTATTGATGTGTTCTCGCGAGCAATTGTTGGATGGAAAGTATCAACACGGATGAATACAGACATGGTGCTCGATGCACTGGAGCAAGCATTGCATGATCGAGGCATGCCAAAGAACGTGATTCATCATAGTGACAGAGGTGTGCAATATCTTTCCATTCGTTATACCAATCGTTTAGAAGCAGCAAATTTACGAGCATCAGTCGGTACGACCGGTGATTCATACGATAATGCTTTGGCTGAAACAGTGAATGGCTTATACAAAACAGAGGTGATTGAATATTTAAAAGCAGATTGGCAAGGTTTAGCGGATGTACAACTTGCGACATTAAATTGGGTAGATTGGTTCAATAAAGAGCGTGTACATAGTGCACTAGGTTATGTGCCACCTTTTGATTTTGAAGCAATGTACTATGATAAAATTAATCCGTTAGGTCAGGTGGCCTAACTTAAATAAAAAAGTCTCCGACAAACCCGGTACGGTTCAGTAAGAGCATTATATAAGTCGTTCAATGTCTTATATTCTTTATTAAGACTTTCCTGAGTACTCAAAAGTAGTTCAGTAGGCCATAATTTGGCATTACCCCTAGAATAAAAAAATAAAATTTTTTGCAATAATTCGTCATTGGCTAAGACGTTTTTATCTATCACACGGAATTCAATATTCATAGCTTTTAGAATATTTTCTATATCTCTAATTTTTAATAGATTTTTTTCACTTAATGCTTGAATAGATGGCTTTACCTCATGGATTGCATATGTACCATCTTTATATTTGATGAGGAAGTCAGGAAAAAGAAAGCGATTTTTGGCATGTGGAATTTTAACAGCCTGAGTACGATAGGCCTCTACATTTTGGTTTTGTTCTAAAGATAATGCATAAGCCAACTCTAGTTTGCTTTCAAGCGGTATCATGGCTTGATTTTTTACGCTCGGAAAGAGAGAGGTGCGTTTTCCAATACTGCCTTGTTCGATCTTTCTTTTGCCAATAATTTTCCCAGAGATATCTGCTTTTTGCTGAAATGCAGCAATAATTTGTTTCTTGATATCAGCGTGAACTTTGGAAGAATAGATAGTCGTATTTTGGATATGTTCCATTCCAATGACTCTGTAAAATTGCTAAGAAGTCATTATTTGTTGGAATAGAGGCTACTACAAGATACCTAAAAACAGGAAAAACGGATAATTTGAGGAGAAATATAAAAAATTAAAGCGATTTTTTGACAACATTTGGTTTAAGTTGTTGTTTTATGTTCTAATTTAATATATCACAAAATATTCTTTTGTACATCTTTATTTTTGTTGGTTTTTTGTAAAAAAGTAATATTGGATGTTTTAGATAAGTTTTAGGATGTGAATGCTCTAAAGAATTCTGACTTATAGGAATTCTTATTAGAGCAGTTTTAAAATCTACTTAGAAAAAGTATCAAAAAACAGTATATTGGATAAATATGCAACTTTAGCTTAGGGTTAAAATTTATGGGGAATCTTCCAAAAGATGGGCGTAGTCAAGAAATTGGCCGCTTGGCAGCAAGAGCTTTAGCAAGTAAATTGCCTAAAGCTTGGATTGAAACCCCCATGGCTGGTGACACTGACTTTGGTATAGATTATTCAATTCAACTCAAATCAACTGAAAATTATGTAAATTATAGCTTTTACCTTCAATTGAAAGGCACTACAGTACCCAAATATAATGTGGATAGATCACTTATTTCATATGATTTTGATGTATCAGCATTAAATTACTATTCTCAACAAGAGCCGTTAGTAATGGTTGCTGTTGTTGACTTAAAAGAAAAAGAAGATGATTTATCCAATTGTTCAATCTATTATTTTTGGTTAGAAGAAGATTGGTTTGAAAAAAATAAAGATAAGTTAGAAAGCCAAAAAACTATATCTGTTCAAATCCCAACTGACAACTTGTTAGATTCATCATTAGATATTTATCAATTTTATAAGAAGAGAATTACTGAAAAAAATAGGTTCTTTTCTTTGAAAAGAAGTATTACAGAGCGACAAAAACCTATAGATGAAGTATTAGAAAATTTGGTGGTGTTTCAAAAAGTATGCTGAAACAAAGCAGGTTGAATTTTGATAAAATAGAGAAATGCGAATAACTCTAGAAATCAAATGTCCAACCTGCCTCAGTGACAGTATAAAGAAAAATGGCATCAAAGTAGATGGGAAACAAAACTATCAGTGCAAAGACTGCAAACGTCAGTTTATTGGTGACCATGCTCTGAGCTATCTAGGATGTAATTCAGGCATTACTCGAAAAATATTACAGTTGATGGTCAGAGGTAGTGGTATACGAGATATCGCTGAAGTTGAGCGAATCAGTATCGGTAAAGTTTTACGTACTTTAACCGAATCGACCTACCAAATTCAGCCTAAACAAAGTCATTATGAGTCTCTTGAAGTTGATGAGTTTTGGACTTTTGTGGGAAATAAAAATAATAAACAATGGCTTATTTACGCCTACCATCGAGAAACAGGTGAGATTGTTGCTTATGTTTGGGGTAAAAGAGACTTAGCTACAGTTCAACGATTGAAGACAAAGCTTAAACAATTAGGTATTCACTACACCCGAATTGCAAGTGATCATTGGGACAGTTTCATAACTGCTTTTAAAAACTGCAAGCAAAGTATTGGTAAATTTTTTACTGTAGGTATTGAAGGTAATAATTGCAAAATAAGGCATCGAATTAGGCGCGGTTTTAGAAGGAGTTGTAATTTTTCAAAAAAGATTGAAAACCATTTTAAAGCTTTCGACTTAACCTTTTTTTACATCAATAATGGCTTCATTTAATGTCAGCATACTTTTTGAAACACCACCGAAAATTTAACTACAATAATTAGTGAAAAACCTGTCTTTTTAAAAACTATTGAGCTAAAAAATGAAGCCCCTTGGATTGATAATCCTAAGGGCGAAATTCCAACTGACCTAAAGATTTGCTCAGATTATTTATCAAGTAACCGTATACAGGCTGCAGAAGAAATATTAAACAAATTGGAGACTATAAAAGATAAATTCAATGACCATGAATTGGCAGAATTTTATTATCAAAAAGGTAATCTTTTGTCTTATCAGGGATTTTTTGATGAAGCTGAGACGCAGTTTAAATTTGCACAAGAGAAAAATACGAAAATTCGTTATCGTCTCGCATATTTAGAGTCAAAATTTAAGCTAGACTCAATGCCACCCCAAGATGAGCTTGAAGAATTAGCTAATACGCTAGGTAATGATAGTTTTACAGAATGTGCACTAAAAGCTAAAACTCTAGCAATGCTTAAAAGACCTATAGAAGGTTTGGAATTACTAAAACAATATTATCCAACAGAAATTATGATTCAAATGGTTATATGTACTATAGGTTACCTTCCTGTAGAACTAGATCAAATCATTGAAGAAAATATAGAAAATGATTTTGATGATGATAGAAAGCATTATATTTTTAATGCATTAGCTGCACGAAGGTATTTTCATAAGTCCTCAAATGATGTAGGGATATGTGGAGAGATTCTTCCTATTGAAGGGCGGCCTGATTATGATTTGGAAGGCATGAAGAAAGCTTTTAGTTTCTTACAGAAAGCATGGATTGCAGCTCAAAAGTTAGGATATCCAGCTGACATTACTATTCTAATAGATATCAGTCCTTTAATTTATGGATATTTTAATAAATTAGAAGAGCTTACTTGCTATTTTGATGAGATATTAAGTGAAAGAACAGCGCACTCAGAAATTATAAGAATATATGTCCTTATATTGTTTAACTGTGGACAATATCAAAAAGTTATCGATTTACTTGAAAGATTAGAGTCACTAGACGCTGTTGAGTGCGGTATGCATATTCTTTCATATAATCATTTGAAAAAATCTAGACAATGCCTGTCATTGATTGAGAAATATGAAAGTATTCTATTAAACTCCTCGAGAGAAAATATTCCAGCTATTTTTTGTATTGGTGCTGAAATTGCAGATGCAATGTTTAATAAGGATTTAGCTACGAGATATGAAGAAATTGTAAAATCATTCCCTGATGGTGAGGCATTTATTGCGATTCAAGATTTTGTCAAAAAATCTAATGAGGATAGAAGTAGACATAAGGAGTTTACCCAAGATTTATATCAAAAATATATAAATCTAGGTAAACCTTTAGTTATTGCAGAACAACTAATTAGATATTTAGATCCTCAAGAAAGTATGGCTGCTAACCAATTAATAGAGTTGGCAGAGACAGTATTAGAAAGAAGAGAATTTAGTGAAGAAAGGTATTTAGATCTTGCACAAGCGTTTATCACTACAGAGCGCTGGGCTGATGCAGAAAGATTGGCTATAAAAAATATTGATAAAGGGTTAGCAGTTTCTAAATGGAGGTTAGTACAGGCAGCAGCATTACAGAATCAAGGGAAAATAGGGGTTGCTTATAAGACTTTTGAAGAGGTAATTAAATCGGAAAATATAGGTAAACAGGAAAAAGATTTTTTTATCAATTTATCTCTTTCATTAGGGTTAATTGATAATGTTGTGGAACTGCTCGAAGATAATCTAATAAATTCTACTAATGTGCTAGATAAAATTTTTATCATTAGACGACTTATTGCTATTTATATGAACAGGGCTGAATATGAGCAAAAATTAAAGGCTGCTGTTTTAAAGTACGGAGAATTTATTGATCACAATAATTGTGATCAAGAGGGTGATTACTTGCAGTTATGCACGCTCTTATGTCCATTCGAAAATGATGAACAAGTTTCAGATTATACTGAAAGACGAGATAAATATTTAGAAAAATTTCCTGATTCAACAGTCTTTAAAATGGGGAATATTAATATAGATGAAGGTGCAGAAGGATTATTAGAGTCTTTAAGAAATATGCTTGGTATTACTCCAGAACAAATTGAATTATGGGAAAGTAATAAGCAAAAGCTCAGAAGTGGTGAATTACCAATACCTTTCTTTATGCGAGGACAGTATTTACAGGATACTAGGGATATTTTTACTACATGGTTTTTGTCAAAATCTGTTACAGACCAAGAACTAGAATTTAAAATTATACATTCCCCTCAACTGCATCAAAATGAGTTTTATGAGCTGATTGATTCATCTGATATTCTGTTAATTGAAGAAACTTCATTGCTAATTCTTAATGATTTAGAGCTTCTTGAAAGTTTCTTACAATCATTACCAAAATTTTCTATTTTAGAATCAGTTCTTCAAAAACTTAATCTTACAACACATTCTCCACTTTCTCCTTATCGTCAGATTGCAGGAGAAATTTTAAGAGCTATACAAAATAATCTTACTAAATTGGATTTAATACGTCTAAATGAGGACAGTTTTTTACAATATGATCAACCCTTGAAGGATAAGAAAGGGGTATTAATTACTGATGATCTTTATTTAAGAAATTTGATTTGTATGGAGAATAATGTTATTCGGACTGGAAATATATTTAATATTCTTGAGTTTTTGAGTGAAAAAAATATTTTTGCAGAAGATGTTTTACAGGAAAAATTAATTCACGTAAGTAAATTAGGTATTGTTAATTTAAATATGAGATTGGATTTTTTGGGTAAATCCCTAAATTATTTTCTAAGTGGATCTGAGGTTTTAGACTACAAAGATACAGATTTCCAATATCTTTTTGATAAGATAATGTTTATACATTCCGGTTTTAAAGATAAATATAAGCTATTTCTGGATATTTTTCTTTATGTTGATATACAAAAAATTAGTGCAAACACATTACTTACTTTAATATATAAACTTCTAGAAGATGAAAATACTTATAAACCAGAATCTGTTATTTCAACTTGGTTTATTTATTGCGGCATTGGGAAAAAAAGTGAGAGAGATCTTGTTACTAAAATTAGTAAAGAACATTTAATTTTATGGGATAAATATTTATCGGTTATGAAAATATTAAATCCTAATAATTTTTCAACAGAATATTTGCTAAAGGCTGTACTAGTAGTGATATCAAGTTTAAATCCAGATATTAAAGGGATAGCATTCAATAATTTAAAAAGTGTATTTGCTTTTGATTCAGTCGAGTTTTCAGTTTTGAGTCAATTGGATAATTATCTTTGTGATAAATAAGTCTCAAAATTATTGCACGAATAACCAAATTAAAAAATAGAGCCCAAAGGCTCTATTTTTTTAATTCTAACGAATGACATACATGTGTCGTAAATGACATTCTATATGTCGTTTTACGAAAAAACCTTACCAGCTTAACGCACCACCAGTTTGGTAATCCGTTACGCGTGTCTCGAAGAAATTCTTCTCTTTACGCAAGTCCATCATTTCTGACATCCACTGGAACGGGTTGTTCACACCAGCGAACTGTTCAGGCAAGCCTAACTGCGCCAGACGACGGTTAGCAATGAACTTCAGGTATTCTTCCATCATGCCAGCATTCATGCCGAGTACACCGCGTGGCATGGTGTCACGTGCGTATTCGATTTCCAGCATCGTACCTTCAAGAATCATCTGGATGATTTCTTCCTGGAATTCAGTCGTCCATAGCCCCGGATTTTCGATCTTGATCTGGTTGATCATATCGATACCGAAGTTCAGGTGCATTGACTCATCACGCAGGATGTACTGGAACTGCTCAGCAACACCATTCATCTTGTTACGACGGCCCATAGACAGAATCTGGCTGAAACCACAGTAGAAGAAGATACCTTCAAGTACACAATAGAACGCGATCAGGTTGCGAAGCAGGATTTGGTCGTTTTCAGGGGTACCAGTTTTGAAAGTAGGATCACTTAAAGATTGAGTATATTTCAGGCCCCACGCTGCCTTACGTGCCACTGACGGTACTTCACGGTACATGTTGAAGACTTCGCCTTCATCCATACCTAGCGACTCGATACAGTATTGGTAAGCGTGCGTATGAATTGCTTCTTCAAACGCTTGACGCAAGATGTACTGACGGCATTCAGGGTTGGTAATATGACGGTAAATCGCCAGTACCAGGTTGTTTGCAACCAGTGAATCGGCAGTCGAGAAGAAACCAAGTGAACGCATCACGATGGTACGTTCATCTTCAGTCAAGCCATTTTCAGACTTCCACAGCGCGATGTCGTGGTTCATGTTGACTTCTTGCGGCATCCAGTGGTTTGCACATCCGTCCAGATACTTCTGCCAAGCCCATTCGTATTTGAACGGTACAAGCTGGTTCAAGTCAGCACGACAGTTGATCATTGCCTTGTCATCAACTTGTACACGTTGCGCACCCATTTCAAGCTCTTCCAGACCTGGAGCAACATCAAGTTGCTCTAGGGAAGCAGATGCTCTTGCCAGCGAATCGGTTGGATTTGATCCTCGGTTTTGAGTGGCTCTAAGGGGTTGTGCAGCTGCCACATCCGGCGATGCGTTGCCTGCATCAGATACCATCTGTGAATTAGTCGCTTTTTGCGGCTCGACGGGCGCAGGCTGCTGTTCAGGTGCAGCCGGTTTTTGCGAATCATCTTCGAAATCGTCCCAACTTAGGATAGACATATCAATTCTCTCAAATTATACGCTTCACTTATGTACATTGGACTATCTGGTGTTTAAAGAAACAACGAACATTTGTTAAGCGAGGCGATTTAGTTTTTAATAAATTTGGAATGTATTGTAGTTTTGATCGCGAAAATTTAATAGGTAATAAGATTTTTTTTGATGAAAAAACGACTATGGTTCTTCTATTCTTTTGTTTTTTAAGTAGAATTTCTTTATTGGTTTTTCCGTTGAAAAAAATAATAAAATCAATCGGTTATAGTTTTTTAAAAACAGAACAACCCCGATTAAATCGAGGTTGTTTTTTAAGAGATAAATTAGCCTTTTATGTTTCTTGGATCATTTCCTGGGGAAATTGTGTCTTTTTGACGAATCAATTGATTAGTACCTTTGATTGTCAATTCTCCTCCGCCAGAGTTTTTTAACATAGTTCTAGCTGAGTTTATTGCATCACGTTGTGTTGAGTGAATGGATGAAGCGGTAGAATTACCATTTGCTTTATTTACCCATTCATTTCCACGTTGATATACCATACGGTCATTTGATTTGCTCATGAGAATACTCCTAAATTTGAGCTTTCAACAAAGGCTAATTTGACGATTGCTTTAAACTAGTTCAGAATATTCCCTAGCTTTTTGGTAAAAAAGTTATCGCCCTAAAGACAGCCTAATGATCTTTAGGGAAAAGGGGAGCATCGTTGACGCGGTGTTCCCTTTTTTCATTTTCGGCAATCAGCTAATCTGCTGACATAATCAAAAGAAGTAATTCGTCTAAAGAAAACTACTTATTTTGTTTACGCTGCTGGCAAACTTTGAGCCAGAAATAAGCAATTGGTAAATAAAAGGTAATGCCAAAGGAAATCAGCAATGCCGCAAGTCCTAACATGTAGTTGTGAGTCATATGGGGCATTGAGGTTTCCTTTGTTTGTTATTTTAATCTCCCTAAATCCCTCTTTTAAAAAGAGGGACTTTCACATGTCAGATGACTGAGCTGTGATTCCCCTCCTTTTAGGAGGGGTTAGGGGAGGTCAAGCGAAGCTTATTGACAAGCTTCACAATCAGGGTTGTCAATCGAACATGCCATTGGCACTGGCGCCGCTTGAGCAAAACCTTCTTCCTCTGCAGGAGCTTCAGGCTTTTGCGCTTCAACGACAGGAGCTGCTGCTACAACAGGAGCCGCAACAGTTGCAGGTTTAACTGCATTCAATGCGCCAGTGTTAATTGTAGATTTCTCAGCAGACGTTGCACCCAATGCACGTAGGTAATAAGTCGTCTTAAGACCACGTAACCAGGCCATCTTGTAAGTGATGTCCAGTTTCTTACCGTTTGCACCAGCGATGTAAAGGTTAAGAGACTGCGCTTGGTCGATCCATTTTTGACGACGTGATGCAGCATCTACGATCCAGCGAGTTTCAACTTCAAACGCAGTCGCGAAAATAGCTTTAAGCTCTTCAGGAATACGGGAAATCTTCTGAACAGAACCTTCAAAATGTTTCAGGTCATTGACCATTACTGCATCCCAAAGACCACGTTCTTTCAACGCACGTACCAGGTACGGGTTAATCACGGTAAATTCGCCAGACAGGTTTGATTTCACATACAAGTTCTGGAAGGTTGGCTCGATTGACTGAGACACGCCACAGATGTTTGAAATCGTTGCTGTTGGTGCAATCGCCATCACGTTCGAGTTACGCATACCGTCTTTTTGAACTTTGGCACGTAACGTGTCCCAGTCCAGACGTTGAGTGCGGTCGACTTCGAACATGCGTTCAGGGCGAGTTTTCGCAACCAGATCAAGCGAGTCGATTGGCAAGATACCTTGATCCCACAGTGAACCTTTGAAGGTTTCATAAGTACCACGTTCAACAGCAAGGTCACTTGAAGTTGAAATCGCGTAGTACGAAATCACTTCCATCGATTCATCAGCAAACTCAACCGCAGCATCAGAACCATAAGCCAGGTTCATCTCATACAGTGCATCCTGGAAGCCCATGATACCCATACCAACCGGACGGTGTTTCAGGTTCGAGTTGCGCGCTTGCGGAACAGCGTAGTAGTTGATGTCAATCACGTTATCGAGCATACGAACGGCTGTTTTAACCGTACGTGCCAGTTTTTCGCGATCAAGAACACCACCTTGAACATGTTGTACCAGGTTAATCGAACCCAGGTTACATACCGCGATTTCTTCTTTGCTGGTGTTCAGCGTAATTTCTGTACATAAGTTAGAAGAGTGAACTACACCTACGTGTTGTTGTGGTGAACGCAGGTTACATACGTCTTTGAATGTGATCCACGGGTGACCAGTTTCAAACAGCATCGACAGCATTTTGCGCCACAAATCTTTTGCACGGATTTTCTTGTGCAACATGTTTGTTTCTTTGGCAATCGCTTCGTAGTGTGCATAACGCTCAGCGAATGCAGCACCAGTCAAATCATGCAGATCAGGCGTTTCAGAAGGCGTGAATAAAGTCCATTCTGCATCTTCGAATACACGTTGCATGAACAGGTCAGGAACCCAGTTCGCAGTGTTCATGTCATGGGTACGACGACGGTCATCACCGGTGTTCTTACGCAGTTCAAGAAATTCTTCGATGTCCAGGTGCCAGGTTTCTAAGTATGCACAAACTGCACCTTTACGCTTACCACCTTGGTTAACCGCAACAGCAGTATCGTTCGCTACTTTCAGGAACGGAACTACACCTTGCGACTTACCGTTAGTTCCTTTGATGTAGGAGTTCAAGGCACGAACTGGTGTCCAGTCGTTACCTAAACCACCTGCCCATTTAGACAGCATTGCGTTATCACGCATCGCGCCATAAATGTCATACAGATCATCATCAATGGTTGTTAAGTAGCAGCTAGACAACTGTGGACGTAACGTACCTGAGTTAAACAGGGTAGGCGTCGAAGCCATGTAATCGAAGCTAGACAATAAGTTATAGAACTCAATCGCGCGGTCTTCACGGTTTTCTTCATTGAGCGACAAGCCCATAGAAACACGCATAAAGAACAATTGCGGAAGTTCGAAACGCACACCATCTGAATGGATGAAGTAACGGTCAAATAAGGTTTGCAGACCCAAGTAAGTAAACTGGTTAGAACGTTCCGGTTGAATCGCAGCAGCCAGTTTCGCCAGGTCAAAGTTCAACAATTCTGGAGAAAGCAGCTCAAGCTCAATCCCTTTTTTCAGGTAAGTTTCCAGCGCATCGCCTTCAACTGTATCTACAGGTAGACCCAGGAATTTCAAACCAGTCGCAACCAGGTCATCACGCAATAAACGTGCAGTCACATACGTATAGTTAGGCTCTTGCTCAATACGGGTACGGGTCGCCATCATCATCGTGGTCGAGATGTCAGACTCTTTTACGCCGTTGTACAAGTTTTTCACAGTCTCATCGACAATCGCTTGTACATCAATCCCTTCAAGGCCTTCTGCTGCTTTAGTAACATGCGCAGTTAAAGCACTTAAATCTAGTGGCTTGAGTTTGCCTTCAGCATCGGTAATTTGCAGGGTCGGGTGATGATGTGCACCTAACTGTTTACGTGCTTCAGAACGTTGTTCACGGTAAATGACATAAGAGCGTGCAACTTTCTGTTCGCCCGTACGCATTAGCGCAAGTTCAACTTGGTCTTGAATTTCTTCAATATGAATCGTTCCGCCAGATGGTAAACGACGTTTAAAGGTATTTAATACCATTTCCGTCAGTTGTTCGATACGATCATGGATCCGGCTCGAGTCAGCGCTTTGTTGGCCTTCAACCGCCAAAAACGCTTTACCAATTGCGACAGAAATTTTTTCTGCATCAAAAGCGGCAACATCACCGGTGCGTTTAATCACCTGAAGTTGACCAGGAGTTGAAGTGATTACGCTCATGTTAGCATAGCTCCGTTGTCATCTATTTTTATGTTTATAGACCGTTTGAACTGGGCAAAATTCATGCCACAGTGTTTGAGGAATAAACACAAGACCTAGTGGTTTTAAAATTAATTGAACACAAGATACGGGAAAATTTAGGGTAGATCAATATTGACATTTAGCTAAATATTTTTCTTAAGTTGTGCTTTAATCCTTGTAAAAATATCGCTATTTTTATTGATTTTTGTATAAGCCTTATCAGGCAAGGCATAGCATAACAAAGTCAAAAGAAAGTGCTTATAGATAACACTGTGGATAACTAAAAAGTGCTGAATCAAGCAGTCATATTTTGTCCATGTAAGAGTTGTGTAAATCGCAAATCAGATCTAAGCCACTGTTTCAAGCATAATTGTCCAAAAAATGCACGATAAAATATTACAAAATGCTATCTTGATGTATCAGTTTGGTGAACGCTATCTTGTTTACAATGTAAACGTGTGTATATTGCAAGCATATTAAAAACGTATCTATTGGATTTCAAAAGGATACGCCTATAGCGTAGATCCACCAAATAAGGGGCAATACATGAGCCAAGAAGAAAAGTTACCCAAGATTTTAATTGTTGAAGATGATGAGCGTCTTGCTCGTTTAACACAAGAATACCTCATCCGTAATGGTCTTGAGGTTGGGGTAGAGCCGGATGGCAACCGTGCTATTCGTCGTATTATTGCTGAGCAACCAGACATGGTGGTTCTAGATGTCATGTTGCCAGGTGCTGATGGTTTGACCATCTGTCGTGAAGTTCGTCCACATTATCATCAACCGATTTTAATGCTGACTGCACGTACTGAAGATATGGATCAGGTCTTAGGTCTGGAAATGGGTGCGGACGACTATGTCGCTAAACCGGTTCAGCCACGTGTCCTATTGGCTCGTATTCGTGCTTTATTACGCCGTACTGACAAAGTGCCTGAAGATGAAGTGGCTCAGCGCATCGAATTTGATGACCTGGTGATCGACAATGGTGGTCGTTCAGTGACCTTAAATGGTGAGCTGGTTGACTTTACCAGTGCAGAATATGACCTGTTGTGGCTGCTGGCTTCAAATGCGGGCCGCATCCTGTCACGTGAAGATATCTTTGAGCGTCTACGCGGCATTGAATATGACGGCCAAGACCGTTCAATTGATGTGCGTATTTCTCGTATCCGTCCAAAAATCGGTGACGATCCAGAAAATCCGAAGCGTATTAAAACAGTACGTAGTAAGGGTTATCTTTTTGTTAAAGAGACCAATGGTCTTTAAGCAAATGTGGTTTGTTGCTTGAACAAGCAGGATAAATTATAGGTGTTTAAACACAGTATATTTTTGCGTATATACGCAGGACTCGTCATCCTTGTCGTCTTGGTGGCGGTGTTCGGCTATTTGTTGGTACAGATTATCAACTATCAGCGTGCGCAAGAATATCGCGAATCCCTGACTGATGGTATGGCATATATCATCAGTGAGGGGGTTGCACGCCAGCCAAATCTCCAGCAAAAAATGGATTGGGTTTCTGATGCCTCCGATTTGCTGGAATTGCCCATTCACTATGTAGAAGCCAGCAAGGTCGACATTACCCGTGCTGAAGGGCGCCGTATTGCCGAACGAAAAGCGGTGGTGCGTTGGGACGCTGAATCGGGTATTGCCTATATTGTAGTTGGGCTGCGCGATGACCCGGGTCATTACCTTTATATTAAGGCCGACAGTATTACTGAGCGCCAGATGAAGGCCTTACCAGTCTTTATCCTGGACTATCTGGTCTACTATCCAGGTCAGGAAAAAGAATATCTGGCTCGTATTCAGGATTATTTTTCTTATCCGGTTTCTATCGAAAATGTCCAGAATCTACCTTTAGACTCCGAGCAAATCGGACGTCTGCGTCTGGACCATAGCATCATTTTATACCGCGATAATGCCTCTATTCGTGGCACCACGATTTCAATTATTTCACCGATTCCTGGTTCGACTTCGCAAGTATTGGTCATGGGGCCGGTACCCTTGTTTAACTGGATGCCATTCCAGTTGGCGACCGGTATTACCTTATTAAGCCTTTTTGTGTTGAGTCTGGGTGTTTATGGTCTTCTGGTTCCGATGCAGCGTAAGTTGCGTGAAGTCAGCTATACCTTAAACAAAATGAAATCGGGTAATATGTCATTGCGTCTTCCTGTGGAAGGTAGTGACGAGATGTCTACACTGGCCTCTAGCTATAACAATATGTCAGATCATATCCAGCGTTTGATCGAAGCGCAGCGTGAGTTGATGCGTGCGGTGTCGCATGAGTTGCGTACACCGGTGGCACGAATCCGCTTTGGTGTGGAAATGATGGCGGATGAAGATGACTATGATTATCGTCTGCAACAGGTGGAACAGATTGATAAAGATATTGAAGCGCTGAATACCTTGATTGATGAGATCATGACCTATGCCAAACTGGAACAGGGCATGCCGTCGATTGAGTTTGAGCAAATCGATCTGTATGACGTACTGAATCAGGTGGCACAAGAAACTGAAGCGCTGAAAACCCAGAAAATCATCGAATTACATCCAATGCCTGTTGCGGTCACAGTAGAGGCGGAGCGTCGTTATCTGCATCGTGTAATTCAGAATCTGGTCGGCAATGCTGTACGTTATTGCGATAATAAAATCTTGATTAGCGGCGGTCTGGATCAGGATGGTCAGGCCTATGTTTGCGTTGAAGATGACGGGCCGGGGATTCCAGAAATAGATCGTGCCCGCATTTTTGAAGCCTTTGCCCGACTGGATGATAGCCGTACCCGTGCGTCGGGTGGTTATGGTTTAGGTTTGTCGATTGTCAGCCGGATTGCGTACTGGTTTGGTGGCACGATTCAGGTGGATCAAAGTCCGACGCTGGGTGGTGCGCGTTTTACCATGACCTGGCCGGCATAACGTTATGTCAAGAAGAGTAAGCGCAAAATGCTGGAAAAAAAGCCAGAGGAAGCGAGTGATCATTTAGCTTGATATTGTGTAAATGATTTTGGTCATAAAAAAACGATGCATCAGCATCGTTTTTTATTGGAAGGGATTTTATTCCTGAATGGTCGCATCAGGTTCAATGAGTGATTTGCCCTCTTTTAAGCTTTGTAGCGCTTCAGGGTTAAAGTCGATCAACAGTTTGGTGTTTTTCGCATCGACATTATAGCGCTGAATCAGTTTCTGGTCGCCTGATAAGGTTTCGACTTTATATTCGTCAGCGATATTCATAATGCCATCCAGATTGATGCTGGAAGAGGCGTGATCCTCTTGAAAAAGTGCGTGGATGTCACGTAAGTCAAAAGCGGCCTGGCTTATACTGGGATTTTTCTGGATGTAATTTTCTATATGTCGAACCAGTAATTGAGCAAATAAAAAATAATTCGGCTTATGGGAAAAGCGTAGAGACATGCAAGGACTCCTTATTGTTACTTTATTAATGTCATGATGTGGTTTAGAAATAGAAATAACATATTCTGAATCAGTCCGTTGAGCATGTTGCAAAAAGACACAATTGCCAATCTAAGATTAGCAAGTGGCTGTAGGGGGTAAATCAGCAGTTAAATGTAAAAAATCACATTAAATCTCAAGTTAAATCAAATGGTTTGGAAGGAAAAATAGTTGTTAAAATAAGTTTTTATCCGATTTAACTTGGATTCAATAGTGAAAAGGACTATATCTAAATGGGTGGGCGAGAAAAGCAGCTCATCGATCAGTCTATTTTCTGATAGTGCAATTTATAGAAAAATTAATAGATAATTAAAATTTAATTTGGGAAAACGATTAAAACGAATTCTGAATGATTAAAGTCAAATTAAATGCTGAAATGTCTAAAAAATCATCCCAAAGACTAAGGCTTATAAACTAGCAAGTGAAATCCAAAATCAGGTACAATTGGCGGGATTAATTTTGTGTTTGGTGTATTTGAAGGCCAATACATACATTCTTTGTTAACAAATAGGCCTGCCAGGAGTTATCCCCGCATGAGTGCTATTACTCCATACGAATGGGCAATTATTGCCTTCGTGATCGGCGTTACATTTTTATGCGTCTTTATGCTGACTGTCCCATTACTCCTCGGGGGTAAATCATGGGGCCGTGCCAAGCAGGAGCAGTTTGAGTCAGGTGTAGTTAGCGCAGGTGGAGCTCGTATCCGCTTGTCTGCAAAGTTCTATTTAGTTGCAATTTTCTTCGTGGTGTTTGATTTAGAAGCACTTTATCTATATGCATGGGCGGTTTCTGTTCGTGAAGTAGGTTGGATTGGTTTTGCAACTGCAGCTATCTTTATCATAGTTTTACTTGTTGGTTTGATTTACGAATTATCGACAGGCGCACTCAATTGGGCACCTTCAGACAGACGTAAGGCAGCAGGAATTAAAGCTAAGATTGGTTCGCCAAATATGGATCTTGCAGAAATTACGCGCTTCAACTCGATTGAAGAATTGGTGATGGATCCAACGGGTCAAATCCCGGCTCAATCATCTGGTTTTGTGAAAAAGTCACAAACTCAATTATCTGATAAGGAGTAAGACGGGATGAAATATACATTAACCCGTGCGAATCCGAATGCTGACCAATATCCACTTCAGGAACGTATTGTTGTAGAAGATCCGTTGCTAGAAGAAGAAGTGAATAAAAATGTATTCATGACTCGCTTAGAGGATGTGGTGCATACAGCAGTCAACTGGGGTCGTAAAAACTCAGTTTGGCCATTTAACTTTGGTACATCTTGCTGCTACGTAGAATATGCAACGACCTTGACCGGCGTGCATGACTTGTCACGTTTTGGTGCCGAGGTTATCCGTGCTTCACCGCGTCAGGCGGACTTAATGATTGTAGCGGGTACTTGCTTCGTAAAAATGGCGCCAGTAATTCAGCGTCTGTACGAACAGATGCTTGAACCAAAATGGGTCATTTCAATGGGTGCATGTGCCAACTCAGGTGGTATGTACGATATTTATTCAGTCGTACAAGGTGTGGATAAAATCATCCCGGTCGATGTGTATATTCCAGGTTGCCCACCACGTCCTGAAGCTTTGATTCAGGCATTGATGCTGTTGCAAGACCAGATTCAACTAGAGCGTCGTCCGCTTTCTGCGGTGATCGGTGATGATCTTAAGCCAGTGTATAAGCCAAAGATGATGCCGGAACGTGACCGTAAGAAAGACCAGCGTGTTGCTGTGAAGAACTTACGCTCTATGGATGAAATTAAATAATTTAAACGACAGGTTGTTTTGTTGTGCACCCGCTATGGGTGTAATTGTCGTTTAGGTTGACTGAATTTGTATTAAATAGGAAGCCAAGCCAATGGCTGAAACTGACATTGCTATGCCAGAATCAACGCCTGTTGATTCACGCCCAGCATTTGCCATCATTGAAGAACTCAAAACCAAATTTGGTGAGAACTTCTTTGTGCAAACGACTTTCGAGGATTTCCCGACAGTCTGGGTTGAGCGCGCACGTGTACAAGAAGTTTTAATGTTCTTGCGTACAGTGTCACGTCCTTACGTGATGTTGTTCGACTTGTCAGCGGTAGATGAGCGTCTGCGTACGCACCGCGACGGTTTACCTGCGTCTGACTTCACAGTGTTCTATCACTTGTTGTCGCTCGAGCGTAATACTGACATTCGTATTAAAGTTGCCTTAGCAGAAAGCGATTTGAATCTTCCGACGGCAACCAATATTTGGCCAAATGCCAACTGGTACGAACGTGAAGCTTACGATATGTTCGGGATTAATTTCGAAGGGCATCCAATGCTCCGTCGTATCTTGTTGCCAACCTATTGGGAAGGTCATCCGCTACGTAAAGAATATTCTGCACGTGCGACTGAATATACGCCGTATTTGCAAGATAAAGCCAAACAGGACTACGAACAGGAACATCTTCGTTTCGTCCCTGAAGATTGGGGTATGAAGCGCGGCAATGCCGATGAAGACTTCATGTTCCTGAACTTGGGTCCGAACCATCCATCTGCGCACGGTGCGTTCCGTGTGATCTTGCAGCTGGACGGTGAAGAAGTGAAAGACTGTGTGCCTGATATCGGTTATCACCACCGTGGTGTGGAAAAGATGGCTGAACGTCAAACCTGGCATTCATTCATTCCGTATACAGACCGTGTCGACTACCTCGGTGGTTGTGCGCAAAACATGCCTTATGTGCTTGGCGTAGAGCAAATGGCGGGTATTACTGTACCTGACCGTGCGCAATGTATTCGCGTGATGATGTCTGAACTGTTTCGTATCAATAACCACTTGCTGTTCATTGGTACTGCGATTCAGGATGCCGGCGGTATGACGCCAGTCTTCTACATGTTTGCTGACCGTCAGAAAATCTATGACGCGATTGAAGCGATCACCGGTTACCGTATGCACCCGGCATGGTTCCGTATTGGCGGTACAGCACATGACCTTCCAAACAACTGGCAGCACCTGATCCGTGAAATCCTGGACTGGATGCCGAAACGTTTGAAGGAATACCATACTGCAGCGCTGAAAAACTCGGTGTTTGTGGGTCGTACCCGTAATGTTGCGCAATACGATGCAAAATCTGCATTGGCTTGGGGTGTAACAGGTACAGGTCTGCGTGCTACAGGTATTGACTTTGACGTACGTAAATATCGCCCATATAGCGGTTATGAAAATTACGACTTCGAAGTGCCGGTTGAGTACGAAGGCGATGCCTATGCACGTGTCATCGTTCACTACCGTGAAATTGAAGAATCACTGAAAATTATCAAACAATGTTTAGATAATATGCCGTCTGGTGCGTATAAAGCAGACCATCCACTGGCTGTTCCACCACCAAAAGACAAGACATTACAAGATATTGAAACCTTGATTACGCACTTCCTGAGTGTATCTTGGGGTCCTGTAATGCCGGCGGGTGAAGCATCTGTGATGGCGGAAGTGGTGAAAGGCGCGTCGAACTACTACTTGACTTCAGACAAGTCAACCATGAGTTACCGTACCCGTATCCGTACACCAACCTTCACGCATTTACAGCAAATGCCTTCTGTGATTAACGGCAGCTTAATGTCTGACTTAATCATTTATTTAGCGACCATTGACGTCGTAATGGCTGACGTGGATCGCTAAGGGGTAAACGCATTATGATGATTTTGACTGATAAAAAGCCACGTGTGAATGTTGAAGGAATTTTGACTGCGGACGAAATTCACGATATCGAACATCACATGGAGCACTACCCATACCCACGTGCAGCGTGTCTAGATGCGCTGAAGTGTGTACAACGCCGTAATGGCTGGGTAGATGATGCGCAAATGAATGCCATCGCACAAATGCTGAGCATGAGCGTTGCAGACCTTGAAGGTGTGGCAACGTTCTATAACCGTATTTACCGTCAGCCGGTCGGTCGTCACGTAATTTTATTATGTGATTCGATTGCGTGTTTCCTGATGGGTGCGGAAACTTTGGCAGAAGCATTCCAGCGCGAATTAGGCATCCAGTTTGGTCAAACGACTGCAGATGGTCGTTTTACTTTGCTGCCAATTTGCTGTCTGGGCAACTGTGACAAAGGTCCAACCTTAATGATTGATGAAGACACGCACGGTCTGGTTGAAGTGACTTCGGTGAAACAGCTGTTGGAGAAGTATGTATGAATACTGAACCAAAACCAATTTATGGCGACGGTAACCCGGAAACGCATCCATTAACATGGCGTTTAAGCAAACAAGCCAACGTACGTAATGCAGATGATTACGAAGCGCTGGAAGGTTATGCAGGCTTTAAAAAAGCACTGACCATGTCGCCTAAAGATGTATTGGAAGTGGTTAAGGCAGCGACTGTAAAAGGTCGTGGTGGTGCAGGCTTCCCGGCAGGTATCAAATGGTCTTTGATGGCGCCAAACGACAACTCAGGTCCACGTTACCTGATTTGTAATGCCGATGAGATGGAACCAGGTACCTTTAAAGACCGTTTGTTGATGGAAGATCTTCCGCATCAATTGATCGAAGGCATGCTGATTGCAGGCTATACGCTTGAAGCAACACACGGTTATATCTTTATCCGTGGCGAGTACATTGAAGCTGCTCAGTACTTAAATGAAGCACTTGAGCAAGTTCGTGCCAAAGGTTACTTAGGGGATAACATCCTTGGTACAGGCTGGAACTTCGAGTTACACGTGCATACCGGTGCGGGTCGTTATATCTGCGGTGAAGAAACTGCATTGATTAACTCGCTAGAAGGTCGCCGTGCCAACCCGCGCACTAAACCGCCATTCCCGCAAGTTGCAGGTGCTTGGGGTCGTCCTACGATTGTCAACAACGTAGAGACCTACAACAACTTACCAGCCATCATGCTGCGTGGTCCTGAATGGTATATCAACTTGTCTGCGGGTAAGTCGAAAGATCCAGGCACCAAGATTTATGGTGCATCAGGTAAGGTAAAATTCCCGGGTCTATGGGAGCTTCCATTTGGTACGACAGCACGTGAAGTGATTGAAGACCATGCGGGTGGTATGCGTGACGGCTTAAAACTGAAAGCATGGTTACCGGGTGGTGCATCGACTGACTTCCTGGCTGCCGAGCATATTGATCTTCCTATGGATGCGGAAAGCATCATGAAAGCAGGTTCGCGTTTAGGGACTTGTTTGTTGATGGTGGTAGATGAAACCCAATGTATGGTTTCAGCGACACGTAACCTCGAAGAATTCTTTGCACGCGAATCATGTGGTTTCTGTACGCCTTGCCGTGATGGCTTACCTTGGGCTGTGAAAGCGCTGAAAGCACTGGAAGATGGCACAGGTAAGAAAGAAGATATCGATCACTTACAAGAACTGACTCGTAAGCTTTGGATTGGTAAAACTTTCTGTGCCCACGCACCGGGTGCAATGGAGCCGCTTATGGGCGCACTCAAATATTTCCGTGGCGAATTTGAAGCGAAGGTTGTGAATGCCGCCGCTCAAACCAGCAACGTAGAACAAGCTTAAGGAATTCGACTATGGCTACAATTCATGTCGATGGCAAATCGTATGAAGTCAACGGCTCGGAAAACTTGCTACAAGCATGTTTGAGTCTTGGCATTGATATCCCATACTTTTGTTGGCATCCATCCTTAGGTTCTGTCGGTTCTTGCCGTCAATGTGCCGTGACCCAGTACGCGAATCCAGAAGATACGCGTGGCCGTTTGGTCATGTCATGTATGACGCCAGCATCTGACAATACCTACATCTCGATTGAAGACAAAGAAGCCAAAGATTTCCGTGCTTCGATTGTTGAATTCTTGATGACCAACCATCCGCACGACTGTCCAGTCTGTGAAGAAGGGGGTCACTGTCATTTACAAGATATGACTGTAATGACGCAGCATGACCGTCGTCGCTACCGTTTCACGAAGCGTACCCATTACAACCAGGAGCTTGGCTCATTCATTTCTCACGAAATGAACCGTTGTATCGCGTGTTACCGTTGTGTGCGTTATTACAAAGACTACGCAGGTGGTACGGACTTCGGCGTGTATGCCAATGCATCACGTGTGTACTTCGGTCGTCCTGAATCAGGTACTTTAGAGTCTGAATTCTCGGGCAACCTGACTGAAGTATGTCCAACAGGTGTATTCACCGACAAAACTCATTCGGCTCGCTACAACCGTAAATGGGACATGCAGTATGCGCCAAGCGTATGCCAAGGCTGTTCTTCAGGTTGTAACATCTCTCCGGGTGAGCGTTATGGCGAACTTCGCCGCGTAGAAAACCGTTATAACGGTGAAGTCAACCAGTACTTCCTATGCGACAAAGGCCGTTTCGGTACAGGTTATGTGAACCGTGAGGACCGTCCGCGTCAACCACAATTCCGTCAAGGTGCAACTGTTGAAACTGTTTCAGTGGATGCAGCACTAGACACGGTCATTGCAAATATCCAGGGCAAAAAAGTATTGGGTATTGGTTCACCGCGTGCATCACTTGAATCAAACTTCGCACTTCGTGAGTTGGTGGGTCAAGAGAACTTCTCAACAGGTCTATCTCAAAAAGAAAAGAATCTGGTTGAGTTGGCAGCTTCTATCATGCAAACCGAGGGTGTTTACAACCCGAACATGCGTGAAATTGAAAGCTACGATGCTGTGTTAATTTTGGGTGAAGACCTCACACAAACTGCGCCACGTATGGCTTTATCTGTTCGCCAGGCTGCGAAAAATAAAGGCAAAGAGATGGCGGCAGAGCGCCGTACGCAAGAATGGTTAGCTGAGCCGGTACAACGTATTGCCCAAGATGCAAAATCTCCGATTTACATCCTGGCTGCGACACAAACCCGTTTGTCTGATGTTGCTGAAGGCGAAGTGGTTGCTTCTCCAAACGACATCGCGCGTTTAGGTTTTGCAGTTGCTGCAGCAGTTGCGGGTGAAACGATTCTTGGTTTAGATGACGATGCCAAAGCATTTGCACAAACCATTGCGGACACTTTAAAAGCTGCGAAGAAACCACTGATTATCTCGGGTACAAGCTTGCAAGATCCTGCCATCATGGAAGCTGCTGCACAAGTTGCACAGAATCTGGGTAATGCAGGTCTGACCTTGACGGTTCCTGAAGTGAACTCGATGGGTATGGCAATCTTGGGTGGTCAAAGCCTAGAGCAAGCATTTGCACAAGATTACGATACTGTGATTGTGGTTGAAAACGACCTTTACCGTCGTCTTCCTGCTGCACAGGTTGATGCTGCACTTGCAGGTAAAGATGTGATCGTACTGGATCATTCTGAAACTGAAACAGTGAAAAAAGCCGACATCGTACTTTCTGCCGCAAGCTTTGCGGAAGGTGATGGTACGGTTGTATCGCAAGAAGGCCGTGCACAACGTTTCTACCAAGTGTATGACCCAAGCTACTACAATCCTGAATTGGCGATCAAAGAATCTTGGCGCTGGTTACACGCTCTGGAAACAGGCGTAAAAGGCAAAGCGATTTCTTGGACTTTACTGGATGACGTAATCGAGTCAGTGGCGAAGAACGTTCCTGCGCTTGAAGGCATCCTGGATGTCGCACCTGATGCGGGCTTCCGTGTTCATGGCTTGAAAGTGGCACGTGAACCACGTCGTTACTCAGGTCGTACTTCAATGCGTTCGCCATTGTCTGTACATGAGCCGAAACAGCCTACAGATCAAGACTCTGCATTAACGTTCTCGATGGAAGGTTATGTCGGAGACCAGACCCCATCTCCACTGGTTCCATTTGCATGGTCTGCAGGCTGGAACTCGCCACAAGCCTGGAACAAGTTCCAGGAAACTGTGGGTGGTTCACTGAAAGGTGGTGATTCAGGCGTTCGTTTATTCGACCGTTTGGCAAAACGTCCGGCACGTACATTCGTTGCACCGGCACCTGTTCTGGTCAATGCTGAAAGCTTCCGTCTGGTACCAATGCACCATATCTTTGGTTCAGGTGAATTCACGGTAAAAACACCAGCGATGGAAACACGTATTCCTGAAGCGGTATTTGCAGTGGGTGAGCAGGATGCAGCGCGCCTGAATGTTCAAGATGGTCAGACAATCACGGTGAAAGCAGGTGAGACGTCAATCGTTCTTCCAGTTCAAGTGATTGAATATTTACCGACAGGTTATATTGGCTACCCAATCGGTCTGGTACCGACGGTATCTCTTGCAGAGCCTGTTTCAGTCGCGGTAGGAGTGTAATTCATGGAACAAGAATTAATCCGTCAAACGCCGCTGTGGGCTGAAAACTGGCCAATTGCCTATTCAGTCATTCAAGCGATTGTGATCTTGCTGGTTGTAGTACTGATCGCTGCGTTGATGTCTTTTATTGAACGTCGTTTACTCGGCTTGTGGCAAGACCGCTACGGTCCGAACCGTGTTGGTCCGGGCGGTATGTTCCAGATTGTTGCCGACATGCTGAAAATCATGTTCAAGGAAGACTGGACACCTAAGTTTGCTGACAAATTGACGTTCCGTATGGCGCCTGCAGTTGCGATGGCAACTGCAGTGCTGTCGTTCATGGTTATTCCTGTATCACCTTATTTAGGTGTAGCAGACATGAACATCGGCCTGTTGTTCTTTATGGCAATGGCCGGTATTGCAGTTTATGCAGTCCTGTTCGGTGGCTGGTCATCAAACAACAAATATGCCTTACTGGGCGGTTTACGTTCTGCGGCTCAGACCATTTCTTATGAAGTGTTCTTGGGTATCTCATTGATGGGTGTGGTGGCAATTGCCGGTTCATTCAACATGCGTGAAATCGTTGAAGCGCAAAAAGATGTATGGTTTGTGATTCCTCAGTTCCTTGGCTTCCTGATCTTTGTGGTTGCGGGTGTTGCGGTAACGCATCGTCACCCATTTGACCAACCAGAAGCAGAACAAGAATTGGCAGAAGGTTACCATGTCGAATACGGCGGTATGAAGTGGGGGATGTTCTTCGTTGCGGAATACGTCAACGTGGTACTGATCTCTGCATTGATCGTGACTTTATTCTTCGGTGGCTGGCTTGCGCCATTCAACCTTGATATTCCGTTCCTTCCAGCAGCATTCTGGTTCATTATCAAAACAGCATTCTTTGTAATGATGTTTGTACTGGCGCGTGGTTCATTAATGCGTCCACGTTATGACCAGGTGATGAACTTTGGTTGGAAAATTTGCTTGCCATTGGCGTTGGTTAACCTTTTGGTAACTGGTGCTGTGATTCTGATGAATCAGGCCTAAGACAGCAGGGAGAACAAAATGTTTAAATTTCTAGCTGGATTCGGGTCAATCGTTCGTTCGTTGTGGATGGTGTTCAGCCACGCAACACGTAAACGTGACACCATTTTATATCCGGAAGTGCCGGCCGAAGAAATCGTGCCACCACGCTTCCGTGGTCGTATCGTATTGACACGCGACCCTGATGGCGAAGAACGCTGTGTGGCATGTAACCTGTGTGCGGTTGCCTGTCCGGTAGGCTGTATTTCACTACAAAAAGCAGAACGTGAAGATGGTCGCTGGTATCCGGAATTTTTCCGTATCAACTTCTCACGCTGTATTTTCTGCGGTATGTGTGAAGAAGCGTGTCCAACCACTGCGATTCAGATGACCCCGGACTTCGAGCTTGGCGAATATGTTCGTCAGGACTTGGTCTATGAAAAAGAACACCTGCTGATTTCTGGTCCCGGTAAATATCCTGACTATAACTTCTACCGTGTAACCGGTATGGCAGTTGCAGGCAAGGACAAAGGTCAAGCACAGCGTGAAAGTGCACCTGTTGATGTACGGAGTCTATTACCATGATGTGGCCATTTTATTTAATGGCCCTCGTGGCCATTGTCTCTACGGTTCGCGTGGTGACTAACGCGAATCCGGTACATGCTTTATTAAGCCTGATCGTGTCATTGCTTGCAGTCGCAGGCATGTTCCTGATCGTCGGTGCGCCATTCGCTGGTGCGCTGGAAGTGATCGTTTATGCGGGCGCGATCATGGTGTTGTTCGTGTTCGTGGTGATGATGCTGAACCTGGGTGAGCAGACCGTTGAACAAGAACGCAAATGGTTGACCTCATCGGCTTGGGCTTATCCGGCGTTGATGAGCTTCCTGATCGGTTTGGTGCTGGTATGGGTATTAAACTCTGATTACACACAAGCTTCACTGGTAATGGGTACAGAAATGGTGGGCCCGAAAGCAGTGGGTCAAGCACTCTTTACGCAATACTTGTTGTTGGTTGAAGTTGCCGCGATGTTATTGCTTGCTGCCTTGGTAGCTGCATTCCATTTGGGTAAACGTGAACCAGATGCAGAAGAGGAAAAAGAATAATGGGCAACATCCCTTTAGAGCATGGTTTGATCGTTGCATCTATTCTCTTTGCACTGGGTTTTTACGGTGTAATGGTGCGACGCAACCTACTATTTATTTTAATGAGCCTTGAAATCATGATGAACGCTGCTGCTTTAGCGTTCGTCCTGGCGGGCAGTGCATGGGCACAGCCAGATGGTCAGATCATGTTTATCCTGATCCTGACGCTTGCTGCGGCAGAGGCTTGTATTGGTCTTGCGATCGTCCTTCAGTTCTATCATCGCTTCCATCACCTGGATGTGGATGCTGCTAGTGAGATGCGCGGATGAGTTATTTATATCTAACAATTTTATTTCCGCTCATTGGTTTTGTCCTGTTGGCGGCGGGGCGTAACAAGCTTCCGGAATCTGTTGCAGCGATCATTGGTGTGGGTGCAGTCGGTTTATCTGCACTGTTCGCACTGATTGCGGGTATGGACTTTGTTAACAATGGTTCAACTGCAGTAGTACAACACCTTTGGACCTGGTTCAGTGTTGGTGGTTTTGCTCCGGGCATCAGCTTGCAACTGGATGGTTTATCTTTACTGATGCTGGGCATGGTGACAGGTGTGGGTTTCTTGATTCACATCTTTGCATCATGGTACATGCGTGGTGAAGAAGACTTCGCACGTTTCTTCTCTTACTTCAACCTGTTCGTTGCTAGCATGTTGTTGCTGGTATTGGGCGATAACCTGGCGTTGTTATTCCTAGGTTGGGAAGGCGTAGGTCTGTGTTCATACCTGTTGATCGGTTATTACTACCAGAACCCTGCAAATGGTCTGGCGGCAATCAAGGCATTTACCGTGACCCGTATCGGTGATGTATTCTTGCTGATTGCCATGTTCCTGATCTTCCAGCAATTCGGTACCTTGAACATTCAGTACATCGTTGAAAATGCAGCGACTGTAATGACACAAAGTTCATCTCTGACCATCTGGACAGCATTGTTATTGTTCTTGGGTGCGGCGGGTAAATCTGCACAGATCCCGTTACAAACATGGTTAGCCGATGCGATGGCAGGTCCGACACCTGTTTCTGCATTGATCCATGCTGCAACGATGGTAACAGCGGGTGTTTACCTGTGCTGCCGTCTGTTCGCAGTCTTTGAACTTGCGCCAGAAGTGATGGTATTTATTTCGATCACAGGTGCGGTGACCTTACTGGTTGCTGGTTTTGCTGCACTGGTTCAAACCGATATCAAACGTATTCTGGCTTACTCAACCATGAGTCAGCTGGGTTATATGTTTATGGCGGTGGGTGCTGAAGCGTATCAGGCTGGTCTGTTCCATATGCTAACTCACGCATTCTTCAAGGCACTCTTGTTCTTGTCGTCAGGTGCGGTGATTCTGGCTTACCATCACGAACAAAACATCTTCAAGATGGGTGGTCTGTTCTACAAGAACAAATTCCTGTTTGCATGTTTCGCGATTGGTGGCGGTGCATTGGCAGCGATTCCATTCCTGACCATTGGTTTCTTCTCAAAAGATGCGATTCTTGCTGCAGTCTGGACGCAAAGTCATATTGCTGGTTTACCGGTATATAACACGCTGTACTGGGTGGGTGTTGCAGGTGCATTCTTAACGTCTATTTATACATTCCGCTTAATCTGGGTTGTATTCTTCGGCAAAGAAAACACGCCTTATCATGAAATCAAAGGTGCAACTTACTGGGCGCCACTGGCGATTCTTGCTGTACTTTCAACAGGTCTGGCGATCGTTCTGAAAGCACCAGTGATGAGTATTCTGGATGCTGCACAAATTCCAGCCTTCATTATTCCTGAAGCGCTTGAAGCGGGTGCACATGGTGCTGAATACATCGCAATCGCTGTTGCGTTAACAGGTCTTGCAGTGGGTGTTGTGTTGTTCGCTTTTGCTTACAATGCAGTCAAACGTTTTGCAGCCACTTCTGTGGGTGCTGGCTTGGTCAATATCTGCCGTAATGCATTAGGTTTCGATACGCTGTATGACATCATTTTCGTGAAGCCATATTTAATGTTCGCGAAGATCTTTGGTCGTGATCCAATTGATGGCCTATGGCTGGTACTTCCTGCACTTGTTAAAGGTGGTCACAGCTTTACAAGTTCACGTCAAACCGGTTCACTGCGTGAATATGCATCTAGTATGGGGCTCGGTGTCGTTGTCCTACTGATGATCTTGATCGTGATTCAGGTCGTGGGGAAATAAAATGGAAGCTCCAAACAATATTATTTTGCCGGCTCTGATCCTCATTCCGTTCATTGCAGGTTTCATATGCTGGTTGGTCGATAAACTCGACCAACACTTACCGCGTTATATCGCGCTGATCGGTATGCTGGTGACGTTGGTTTTGACCATCGTCCTTTGGCAGACTGGTACCTATAACTATGAATTAGGCGGTGCTACACCTTCGTGGGCTGCCGAATTCAAATTGCCTTGGATTCAAACCCTGGGCATTAACATTCACTTGGCAGTGGATGGTTTATCACTTCTTATGGTTGGCTTGACTGCACTCCTGGGTGTGCTGGCAGTAGGCTGTTCATGGGGTGAGATTCAAAAGAACGTTGGTTTCTTCCACTTGAACCTTTTATGGTCGTTGGGTGGCGTCATCGGTGTGTTCCTTGCGATTGACCTGTTCCTGTTCTTCTTCTTCTGGGAGATGATGCTAGTACCGATCTACTTCCTGATTGCCCTTTGGGGTCATAAAGGGGCAGAAGGCAAGTCACGTGTTTATGCAGCTAACAAGTTCTTCATTTACACGCAGGTTGCCGGTTTGGTGATGCTGATTGGTATCCTGGGTCTGGTGACTGTGGGCTATACCATGACGGGTGAAATCCGTTTCGACTACAACTATTTATTAGGTGTGGCGAATACGCTTGATGCTCAGGCGCCAGCGGTTGCTTATGCATTCATGATCTGTTTATTCATCGGTTTTGCGGTAAAACTTCCAGTTTTCCCATTACACGGCTGGTTACCAGATGCACATGCACAAGCACCAACTGCGGGTTCTGTCGATCTTGCAGGTATCTTGATTAAGACTGCGGCGTACGGTTTATTACGTTTCGTGATTCCGTTCTTCCCGGCAGCGTCTGCACAGTTTGCAGACTTCGCAATCATCCTGGGTTTAATCGGTATTTTCTACGGTGCTTGGTGTGCTTTCCAGCAAACCGATATGAAACGCTTGTTGGCTTATACCTCTATTTCACACATGGGCTTCGTTTTACTTGCGATCTACGCAGGTAACATCCTGACCTTCCAGGGTCTGATGATCATGATGTTGGCACATGGTATTTCATCTGCTGCGCTGTTCATTATGTGTGGTCAGGTATATGAGCGTGTGCATACGCGTGATATGCGTTTGATGGGTGGTATGCGTGGTCAATTCCCTTATCTTGCATTCTTCCTGATGTTCTTCGTTGCGGCGCTTGTAGGTATTCCAGGTCTAGGTAACTTCATTGGTGAGTTCCTGATCCTGATGGGTGCTTATGCGAAATTCCCGGCGTTTACCATTCTTGCGGCAATCAGTTTGGTATTTGCGGGTCTGTATGGTTTGATCCTGATTCACAAAGCCTTGTTTGGTGTACCAAATGAAGCGCAACAGCAGCACTATACAAATCCGTTAAAAGATCTAAATGCACGTGAAATCGCATTATTGTTGATCTGTGCGTTTGGTCTACTTTGGCTTGGTCTATATCCACAAAGCTTCCTTGATGTTTCTAACTCAAGCATGGCGTGGTTAGCGAATAGCTACATTCCAGTTCAAGAAGTGGTTGAAGTTGCTGATCAAGTAACGACTCAACTTGAAAATGTGGAGATCCAATAAGCCATGAACTTCACAATGTCTTTTTCTGAGCTTATGCCTCTAGCACCTGTGATGATCGTGTCGTTAACTGCGATCGTCGTGATGTTGCTGACCGCAATCAAGCGTAACCATAACCTGGTGGCTACCACCACGGTGATTGGTTTAAACCTTGCTGCGTTCTATATCATTTTCGTTTTGTTGGCGGGCGTGTTTGCACCTGCCAACGTGATGAATCTGTTCATCGTAGATCCATTTACGATGCTGTACCAGTTTGTGATTTTGATTGCTGCACTTGCATGTGCGACCTTGTCTCACGCGTATATCGAAACCTATAAAGATAACCGTGAAGAGCTGTATATCCTGATGCTGACATCCGTTGCGGGTGCCATGCTGATGGTGGCAAGCTCACACTATGCATCATTCTTTATCAGCCTTGAGTTGATGTCGATTCCTGTATATGGCTTGTTGGCATATACACATCAACGTTCTCAATCGCTTGAAGCGGGTGTGAAATATCTGGTGCTTTCAGCAACTGCATCTGCAATGCTGCTTATGGGTATGGCATATATTTATGCATATACAGGTACTTTAAGTTTCGTTGCTGAACCGGGCAAACTGTTTACTGTATTCAGTCAACCGGCTGTGGTAATTGGTCTGGCTTTAATTTTATTTGCTGTGGCATTTAAATTATCGCTGGCACCATTCCACAAATGGACACCAGACGTATACGCTGGTGCACCAGCGCCAATCGCGACTTTCCTTGCGACTGTTGCGAAAGTGGCGATGATTGGTCTGTTTGTTCGTTATGTATTGTCTTCAGGTTTAATCCTGGCAGACAGCTTCGTCACCATCATTTCGATTATTGCGGTTCTGTCTATCCTTGCAGGTAACTTGCTGGCGGTTCGCCAGGTGAACTTGAAACGTATCTTGGCATATTCTTCAATTGCACACTTTGGTTATTTGCTGGTTGCCATCGTAAGCTCACGTAATACCGACTTCTTGCAAGTTCAAGGTTTCGCGACTTTTGAAAGTGTAAACGTCTACGTGATTACTTATGTATTAACCACGATCGGTGCGTTCGGTGTCGTTACGCTGATGTCTAGTCCGTATAACAATACGGATGAAGCGGGTAGTCTGGCTGAATACCGTGGTCTGTTCTGGCGCCGTCCAGTATTGACTGCTGTATTGACGGTGATGATGCTGTCTCTTGCAGGTATTCCTTTAACTGCCGGCTTTATCGGTAAGTTCCTGGTGATTAAAACTGCAGTTGCAGGCGAAGCCTGGTTCCTGACTGCTATGGTGATTCTAGGTTCTGGTATCGGTCTGTACTACTACCTGCGTGTGATGGTTGTACTTTACATGACACCACCTGAAACACCACGTCTAGATGCGGTGAATCATTGGGGTCAAAAAGTGGGCGGTATCATGGTACTTCTTGCTGCGCTTGCGGTACTTGTGATCGGTGTCTACCCAGATCCGGTGATTGCAGTATCTAAATATGCATTCTTTGCCATGTCACCTGAATTGCAACAGTTCATTTTCACTTTGGTTCAAAGTGGTTTTAACTAATATCTGCAAAGATTGACGTTATTACAAAAAAGCCTCCATGATTGGGGGCTTTTTTATTTATACAAATCAATAAAAGCCTTTATAATAGCGGAAATTTATCTTTAACCTTTTAGGTGTTCTCCCGTGGCAATCCATGAAATCCGTCATCCACTCATTCGACATAAGCTTGGTTTACTCCGTCGTGCAGATATCAGTACCAAGAATTTTCGTGAGTTAGCTCAAGAAGTGACCATGCTTCTAACTTATGAAGCAACCAAAGACCTGCCAATGGTTGAACATGATATTGATGGCTGGAATGGTGCTGTTACAGTTGACCGTATTGCGGGTAAAAAAATCACCGTTGTACCAATTCTACGTGCCGGTATTGGTATGCTCGACGGTTTCTTGAACCTGATTCCAAGTGCAAAAGTATCAGTACTTGGTTTAGAGCGTGATGAAGAAACTCTGGAAGCACGTACCTATTATAAAAAACTGGTTCCAGACGTACAAAACCGTATCGCGATGATCATTGATCCAATGTTGGCGACTGGTTCTTCTTTAGTGGCTGCCATTGATGTACTGAAAGCCAGCGGCTGTAAAGATATTCGTGTGATGGTTCTGGTTGCTGCACCAGAAGGCATTAAGCGTGTAGAAGCTACGCATCCGGATGTGGTGATTTTTACTGCTTCTATCGATAATGGCTTAAATGAAAATGGTTATATCGTTCCAGGTCTTGGCGATGCTGGCGATAAAATCTTTGGTTCAGTTCAAAAAGACTAATTTTTGAATATGATGAAAAAAGGGGCTACTACAGCCTCTTTTTTATATAATGTAGACAGGGCATTTTCAGGATAGGACAATAGCATGAAAGATGAATTGTATCAGGGCAAAATCAAACAGTATGACCCTGCCAAAGGTTTCGGTTTTATTGGCTGCGCTGAGGGAGATGTATTCTTCCATATTTCAGACTTCCCTGCAGCAGAAGGCGAGCCAAAACGCAATGAACGCGTGAAATTTAATGTTGTTGAAAATGGCGATAAGTACAAAGCGATTAAGATTGAACGTGTCGAAGACAACTCAAAGAAAGCTAAAAAAACCAAAGTGGCGACACACAATAAATCAATTACATCGGTATTGTTAAACAACTTCCGCGGTTAATAGATAATCTTCATACTTAAATCGTGTTTAGTCACATTTAAAAAGAGGCTTTCGAGCCTCTTTTTTATAGTGCCACCGCTTACATATTCAAAGAGACAGATAACACATAAAAAATCCACCAAATAGCAACAATGCTGAGCATTTCCTTTGGCTTAGAATACAAATTAAATGAATTCTATAGAGAAAAGTGTCATGTTTACGGATGGAAAAATTAAAACTTACGATTCCGAACGTGGTATGGGTACTTTGGAGTTGGTAGGGGAAGCTCAAGAGTTAAGTTTCAAGTTACAGGATCTACCTTCGCCTGAAATTGAGCCACAAATTGGAAAGCGGCTTAAATTTAGTATCATTCCTCAACAAGAAAGCATGACCTTAGACAACATGGTACGTCTAGATATTAAAGCGCAGGATGAATTTGTGCCAGAAGTCGTCGCCTTGCAATCCTTGGCACCCACAGTCGCTGTTCCTGTACGTAATTCACTTTTCTTTAGTCCGACCCTATGGCTGGCATTGGCATCAGCTGTTGGTTTTATGATTTTTGGCGAAGTATAAATAAAAACAGAAATTTTATTTTTTTACTTTTAACTAGGGATCTATTCTTCCGCCATAAGATGCACTTCTAGTTTTTATGTTTCTGCTTTAGAGAATTTTACAAAAGATTTTCAGTCTCTTTTTGATTACAATCATAAAAAATATTAAAGATAAGAGCGAATTATGTTTCAAGAGGGGAAAATCAAAACCTATAACGAAGATCGTGGTTTTGGTTTTATTCAGATCGAAGGGCAATCCAAAGATTTATTTTTCCATGTCAAAGACTTTCCCAATAAAAATATTCCGCCAAAAATGGGGGAAAAATTAAAGTTTTTGATTGTGGAAGATAATGGAAAGTTTAAGGCAAACCATATTATTCGCTTGGATATTAAGCAAGAAGTTCCTGTTACACAAAACAATGATCTACATGGAGATACTGAAACCAGAGCTTCTCTACGTTATGAAAAGAAAAAATCATCAACTACATCAAAAATAATCACAATATCAGGACTGGTGATTATGGTGATTCTTGCTGTTCTTGTTTATAACAAATACCAAAGCTACCAAGTTCAAAAACAGCAAAAGCTGGAAAGACTGATGGTAGAGCAGCAACGAATTGTCGCTGAGCAGCGAGCAGCGCAAGGTGATCTACCTATGCAAGGATTATCTGAGCAGGGCAGGAAGAACCTGGAAAATCGCGGCACTGAGTTAAGAAGCCAAAGTAACCCCGTTAATCCGAAAACTTCAGAAACGGCTGCACCATCTGTATCTCAATTTAAATGCGATGGTCGAGAACACTGTGGTCAGATGGGTTCTTATGAGGAAGCATTATTTTTTATTCGTAACTGTCCGAATACTAAAATGGATGGTGACGGCGATGGGATACCATGTGAAAGTCAGTTTTGATGAATCATAAAAAAAGCACCTGAAGGTGCTTTTAATATTTTAGCTTTCACAAAAATTCATAAAGGCTCTCAGACCGGGACCCTGATATTTCTGGCGATGTACCAGCATAAACAGAGGACGAGTCAGTGACCAGAATGGTGTATCCAGAATTACCAATTGACCTTTTTCACGTAAAGGCTCAATTGCAAGTTTGGAAATGCAGGACATGCCGATTCCGCCCGCTACGATTTTTAAAATCGCTTCATTATGACCGAGTGTTAGACGGATATTGGCATCCGGCACATCTTTTAAAATGGCATTGTCAAACACTTCACGGGTACCTGAACCTTCTTCACGCAAAATCCATTCTACAGATTTGAAATCTTCAGCGGTTAGTTCACTGTTTAATTGCGCAAGGGGGTGGTCTGGTGCACAGCACACAGCCAGCTCATCATCACGCCAATGGATACATTGGAGCTGTGGCAAATGACATGAACCTTCAATTAAGGCAAGATCCAGCTGGAACTGATTCACCGCTTCAATCATTTGACGGGTATTACCGACTTGAAGCTGTAAATGTGCTTGCGGCTTGATTTTCAAGAAATCGGCCATTAGGTCAGGAATCAGGTAATCTGAAATCGTCAGGGTTGCACCTAAACGTAAATCGATACTTTGAAGCTCACCTTTAGCGACTTGTTCAAAAGATTCACAACGACCTAAAATTTCCAGGGCTTGAGGGAGAAGAAAGCGCCCCAGGTCATTCAGCTGTAAACGTTTGCCTAGACGGTCAAATAGTGGAGCACCCAGACCATCTTCCAGATCTGCTAAAGCCATACTAGCCGCACTTTGTGTAAGCTTGACGGCATCGCTAGCCTTCGTTACGGTACCCTCTTGTGCCACTGCTACAAAAACAGCCAATTGGCGTAAAGTCATGCGCATGAGTAGAGCCTTAACATTTAAAAAATATTAATAAATTATGTTGCCATGCTACCATGAGCACAGTCTTTCATGCCACGTTGAAATCATGTCAATTGAAAAATTTACCCGAGAAAAAGTTTTATCTGTACACCGTTGGACCAATACATTATTTAGTTTTACGATGACACGCCCGGCACATTTTAAGTTTACCGCAGGGCAGTTTGCGCGTATTGGTTTGCAAGTGGGGGATGAACTGGTGGTTCGTGCCTATTCGGTAGTGTCATCTCCTTTTGATGAAACTCTGGAGTTTTTCTCGATTGTCGTTCCAGAAGGTAAATTTACTTCCAATTTACAGCACCTCAAAGTCGGGGATGTGCTGCATCTGGAAAAAATTCCTTATGGTTATCTGACTCTGGCACGTTATCAATTGCCTTTGCCTAAAGACTTGTGGTTACTGGGTACCGGCACGGGGCTGGCACCGTTTATTTGTATGTTGCAAGACTTTGAAACCTGGAGAAAATACGAAAAAATCAATCTGGTTTATAGTGTGCGCACCCGGGCAGAACTCGCTTATGTAGACCGGATTCAGGAAATCGCCGAGACCTTTGGTGAAGGACATACCGGTTTTAAGTTTATCCCGATTATTACCCGTGAGCCTGATGCACCTTTGCACGACCGTTTACCGATTTTGATTGCCAATGGTGAGCTGGAAAAGGCAGCAGGTATCGCGTTTAATCCGGAAACGACGCATGTCATGCTTTGTGGTAACCCGGATATGGTCGATGATACCAAAGAAGCCTTAAAAGCTCGTGGCCTGACCATGAACCGTCGTGGTGAAGGAAATATTGCGGTCGAGAATTACTGGTAAGGTTGAAGGATTTATGAGCAAAACCCCCTGCTTGAAGGCAATGCGGTTCCTTTAACAGGAGCGAGATTGTGATATCTAGGGGATAACGGTTTTTTGACATCTTAACTGTTCGAGGCCTTGTAGGCTTCGAATGCTTCTCCAAAAACAAACTACCTATCCCTGATCTAAGTTCCGATAGAAGTCTCCCATGATCAGCTGGATAATGCTGGTGTCCCTAGTGTTGACCGGTCTGGTGAAATAGCCACTCCACAGGATCTGCACCAAGATGTTTACGTGCTTCGGTTAGACCAATGCGCGTCAGCAAGTCATAAGAGGTTAACCACTTATCGCAAATATTGAGTCTTCTTGCTGCTGCATGGATGAGGACATCACGAAAAATCGCCATTCCAAGAACCAGCCAAAATACCTGATCTGCAGGCAAGCACCGCCTGTGAATAGTCGCGGAACTGCTCAACCTGAGTGTGGACTCGACCCACTCAACGGGGATATTGTGAATAAAAGTACTCAGATTCAAGAGATTAAACAGATTATTAAGATCTAGAATATCCTGCTGAAATACCATAAAAAATCCGATGCCAAACCTGCCATCGGATTCTCTAATAAATTCCATGATGATTCAAATATTTAAGTGAAAAGCATTGCCCATCGCGGAGGTTTTTTCGATTCAAGCTTAATGCACAAACATATCCATGGATTCACGGATTTCCTGAATGGCGGTTTCGACATCGGGGCTGAGCCAGGTCGGTTCAAAGAATCCGGCATAGTGCTCAATACGGTCTGCAGGCACTACCAGACGCACCGGACAGTCTTCTTCTAGTAAGCGCCATGGAATAATCGGCACTTCATTATCCAGCCATGCCGTTACATCTCGAATATCGATAATCATCGCATTGACACAGTCCGGAAAAGGCATCACGGAAAATTCTTCGGTACGACGACGGAAATATTCCAGATCCTGCCAGCGAAGCAGGAAGCTTGGCTTGCTAAATTCAATAATTCCAATCAGATGCTGATCACGACTGTAGTGCAGCGTACATTGATGTGTGACGTCAGTATCAAGATCAAGCGATACACTTTGTTGACGATACGCCATATAACTCGGGTGTATAAATGAGAAGGTGGATAATTATAACGCATTTCATCGCTGAAAGGCAGCGTCTCAACTGTCTTCACTAAAGCCTGCGGAACTGGTATGGCTTATGCATATCTTCAGGGAACAACGATAAAAACAACGAGGTTGCTATGTCAGAGTCAAAAAGTGTGATTGATACCAGTGTGACTGAAACAGCAGTACAAGAAGATTATTTTGCCTTGCGCCAGCTCAAGAAAGGCGCCGTAGGTTGGCTGCTTCTCGTCGGTCTGGGGGTCGCGTATGTGATTTCCGGTGACTTCGCTGGCTGGAATTTTGGTTTGGCACAGGGGGGGTGGGGAGGCATGTTTATTGCGACCATTGTGGTGGCATTCATGTATCTGTGTATGTGTCTGGCCATGTCCGAAATGTCGACCATGCTGCCGACTGCAGGTGGGGGTTACAGTTTTGCTCGTACTGCTTTTGGTCCCTTTGGCGGCTATCTGACCGGGAGTGCCATCCTGATTGAATATGCCATTGCTCCGGCAGCAATTGCCTGTTTCATTGGTGCCTATTGCGAAGCCTTGTTTGGTATTGGCGGCTGGATCATTTATCTGGTGAGCTATCTGGTTTTTATGGGCTTGCATCTGAAAGGTGCAGGTGAAGCACTCAAGATCATGTTTGTGATTACCGCAATTGCTGCGGTTGCCTTGATGGTGTTTATCTTTGGCATGTTGCCTCATTTTAATAGTGCAAACCTGTTTGATATTGCGGTCAGTACGGAAGCGGCGGGTGCAAGCAGTTTCCTGCCATTGGGCTATCTGGGCATCTAGGCAGCAGTGCCTTATGCGATCTGGTTTTTTCTGGCAGTTGAAGGGGTGCCGCTGGCAGCAGAGGAGGCCAAAGAGCCAGCTAAATCCTTGCCGCGTGGCCTGATTGGTTCCATGCTGATTCTGGCATTCTTTGCGCTAAGTATTTTGTTACTCGGTCCTGGCGCAGCAGGTGCAGATACGCTGAAAAATTCCGGTGCACCGCTGGTGGATGCCTTGGTTGCAGTGTATGGCGCCAATACCTGGATGGCAAGTTTCGTGAATTTTGTCGGTCTCGCTGGTCTGATTGCCAGTTTCTTCTCGATTATCTATGCCTATTCCCGTCAAATTTTTGCGCTCTCACGTGCCGGTTATTTACCGAAAAAATTGTCCTTAACCAACAGCAATCATGCACCTTATTTGGCCATCATTATTCCAGGGATTATTGGCTTCCTGTTATCCCTTTCAGGTGAAGGTGATTTGCTGATTCTGATGGCGGTCTTTGGTGCCACTATTTCCTATGTCTTGATGATGATGTCCTACATCAAGCTTAAACTGTCTCGACCAAATCTGGCACGTCCGTATAAAGCACCGGGCGGTATTGTGACTGCGTCCATTGAGCTGGTACTTGCTGCGATTGCAGTGGTTGCAGGCTTTCTGGTCGATCCAAAAGTCTGGTTAATGGCAGCCGCTATTTACGTGGCACTGATTCTCTATTTCCTACTGTATAGCCGTCATCATCTGGTGGCCGGTACACCGGAAGAAGAATTTGTCCGTATCGAGGCAGCAGAAAAGGAATTGAAATAAACCATCTTGCAGGGAGAACTTGCTTATGTTGTATCAGATCAATGTGGCCAGTCAGCATTATGTCTTTGAGGATCTAAAAACCTTATTGGCCAAGGCTACGCCTGAACGTTCTGGTGATCAGCTGGCAGGGATTGCGGCCGTGGATGCAACCGAGCGTGTCGCTGCACAAATGTGTCTGGCAGAGGTACCGTTACAGCAGTTTTTGCAAGAAGCAGTGGTTCCTTATGAAGATGATGAAATCACCCGCCTGATTCTGGATGAACATGATGCTGATGCCTTTTATCCGATCTCGCATTTTACTGTCGTAGATTTCCGTAACTGGCTGCTGAGTGCAGATGCCACCACAGAAAAACTTGCTGCTTTAAAAATGGGCCTGATTCCGGAAATGGTGGCGGCAGTGAGCAAGATTATGCGTAATCAGGATCTGATTCTGGTGGCAAAAAAAAGTCGTGTAGTTACGCGGTTTAGAAATACCATTGGTCTGGAAGGGCATCTTTCCACCCGCTTGCAGCCGAACCATCCGACTGATGATGTGATGGGAATTTCAGCTTCGATTCTGGATGGGCTGATGTACGGCAATGGTGATGCAGTCATCGGAATCAACCCAGCTACAGATAATCTGCAGAATTTGACTGAGCTGCTCAAACTACTCGATCACGTTATTCAGGAATATGATATTCCGACTCAATCTTGTGTTTTGACCCATATTACTTCTGGCATTCAGCTGGCAAATAAAAATGTTCCGATTGATTTAATGTTCCAGTCCATTGCGGGAACCGAAAAAGCCAATACCGGTTTCGGGATCAATCTGGCGCTGTTGCAGGAAGGTTATGAGGCCGCTTTAAGCCTGCAACGCGGCACCGTGGGCCAAAATGTCATGTATTTTGAAACCGGACAGGGCAGTGCCTTGTCTAGCAATGGCCATCATGGCGTGGATCAACAGACCGTGGAAGCACGTGCCTACGCCGTGGCGCGTAAGTTTAATCCCTTGCTGGTCAATACCGTGGTCGGCTTTATCGGACCGGAATATCTGTATAACGGCAAGCAGATTATCCGGGCCGGGCTGGAAGATCATTTCTGTGGCAAGCTGCTCGGTGTACCAATGGGCTGTGATATTTGCTACACCAATCATGCCGATGCCGATGCCGATGCCGATGCCGATCAAGATGATATGGATGTAATGCTGACCTTGCTTGCCAATGCCGGACTGAATTTTATTATGGGTATTCCCGGTTCAGATGACGTGATGTTGAACTATCAGACAACCTCCTTTCATGATGCGCTCTACATCCGGCAATTACTGGGATTAAAACCGGCACCCGAATTTGACTACTGGCTGGAGCATCAGGGAATTTTGGCGCAACAGTCTAATCAGCTGCACTGGCCAACAGAGTTGCCGAAGCAATTTTTACGTCTAATCCTGTCTTGAGGAAGTACTATGAAACTGATTGCCGGTGTGAAATTTGAGTCCCAATTACAGGATAATCCCTGGCAGAAATTAAAAGCCTTTACTGATGCACGGATTGCCTTAGGTCGAACTGGGGGCAGCTTGCCGACTCGACCAAGTCTGGAATTTCAGTTGGCACATGCGCAAGCTAAAGATGCGGTACTGAAGCCACTTGATGTTGAATTCTTAAAATCTGGCTTAGCTAAAACGGGACTGCCTATTCTGGAAATTGAAAGCCAGGCGGTAGAGAAAGATCTTTATCTTAAACGTCCCGATCTTGGGCGTGTGCTTTTAGAACAGTCCAAAACGATATTGCAGCAATACCGGGCCGAACATCAGCAACATTGGGATGTAGCCATTGTGCTGGGAGATGGGCTCTCGGCACGTGCCATTGAGGAAAATAGCCCGCATTTTATTTCGGCGTTGCTGGAGGCTTGTAAAGAACAAGGCTGGCAGATTGCCCCCTTGGTGATAGCCCGTGGCAGTCGTGTGGCACTTGGCGATGAAGTGGCAGAAATTTTACAGGCGAAAATGCTGGTCATGCTGATTGGCGAACGGCCGGGTTTGAGCTCACCGGACAGTATGGGAATTTACTACACTTATAATGCTTTTAAAGGTTGTCATGATGCCTTGCGTAACTGTATTTCCAATGTCCGTCCTGCCGGCTTGACCTATCCACTTGCCATCCAGCGACTGGTGGCATTGATGCGTAAATCCTGTGAGTTACAGCTTTCAGGAGTACAGTTGAAAGATGAACACCAAACCCCAGTCGACATACAACATAGCCCGGCCAAACGGCTATTTTAAAGCAGTAACCAGCAGAGAATTCTGATGGATTAGTGACTTACATCCCGTCACCATCTCACCATGTTTTGTCACAGAAGCCCTATTCACAGCTTGTTATTCTAAAAATCTACTTATGAATAACAAAGAGTGAGAATGGTTATGGTCGATGATTTCAATAAAAAGCCACCTTTAAATCATCAAGCAGACGTGACGCAAAAAAAGCGTATCCCTGTTTATATCTTGATTTTGGTCGGTATTTTTTTACTCGCACTACTGTTCTATATGTTTGCTGACATGAATCCAGATGCGAATGATGCTCCTGCAGGACATCCAAATCCGAATGTACAGCCTGCTACCCCAAATAATTCAACTCCAGTCGGTGAGCCTACACAAGGCACCGCCACCATGAATGATGGAACGGAAGCTACAGCAACCGTGGGTGATGGCACAGAAGCAACAGCAACTGCGACTGATGGACAGGCGACTCAATAACTGAAAATACCTGAAAAGCTCTAGTGAACCACTGGGGCTTTTTTGAAATGGATGGTGATGTTTTAAGGTAGTGCCATCTACCTGGCTTGAGTCTGAAAACATCAAATCTAATATGAATCCGGAAAAAGAAGGGGCTGATTGTTTCAGGGAGATGCCCCCGATTTCAGATAAATAGCTTAATAACAAAGAGGGTAGAACAACATGAATGATTATATGAGAAGCCCGCGTGGTGGCTTCGATGCCATGTACTACTGGGATCAGTTCCATCCCATTCTTAGTGCAATTGCCATATTAGTAATTGGCTGGATCATTGCGTTACTGGTCTCGGCAGGTGTTAAAAAGCTCTTGCAGAAACTGGGCACCAATACACATTTAAATACGGCGACAGGTCATCACTCCAATGTGGAGAGCATTATCGCCCGCGTCGTGTTCTGGATTATTCTGATTATTGCCGTGATTGGTGCGCTGAACGTGCTTAATCTTACCAGTGTCAGCGGTCCATTCAGTAATATGATCCAGCAGTTCCTGTTATTTATCCCGCAGTTACTAGGTGCAATTGCAGTCGGATTCATAGGTTGGATTGTGGCCAATCTGGTCAAGATAGGGCTACAAAAACTGCTAGACCGAACGCAACTCGATGAAAAACTCAGTGCTGAAGTTGGTGTCAGTCCGATTAGTAAAAACATCAGTGAAATTGCTTACTGGTTAATTTTATTACTGTTCTTGCCAATCGTGCTGTCTATTTTGGGTCTCAACGGTCTGTTGTTACCAGTTCAAAATATGCTGACCGATGTTGTTAGTTACTTACCAAACATATTCATTGCTGCAGTCATCATTTTTGTCGGTTATATCCTGGCGAAAATTGTGCGCGGTATTGTTGAAGGACTATTAAACAGTCTGAACGTACAGCAACATGCTGAAAAAGTAGGCATCTTCAAAAACTCGAATGTTTCTCAGGTGATTGGTTCATTTATCTTCGCCGTGGTAATCATTACGGCACTGATCATTGCATTTGAAGCATTAGGTATTGAAGCTATTTCTCAGCCTGCTACAGCCATGCTGTATGAAATCATGAATGCCATTCCAAATATCATCGCTGCTGCGTTGATTCTGATTCTGGCGTATGTGGTGTCTAAACTGGTGGCACGTCTGGTGGTTGAAGTAGTTGCTGGTACAGGTGTTGATGAAATTCCTGCCAAACTGGATATCCAACGCTTTTTAGGCACGACTAAACTTTCAAGTGTAGTCGGTTTCCTGATCGTTTTATTCACCATGTTATTTGCAGTTTCTGAAGCAGCGAACCGTCTGGGCTTTGAACAGATCAGTGGCCTAATTGCAATGTTCATCTACTTTGGTGCCAACATCCTGCTTGGTGCGGTGATTCTGGTAATCGGTTTCTGGCTGGCGAATATTGTTGCGAATATCGTACAACGTGGTGAATATAACAGCTCGCGCTGGTTAGCCAATTTGGTTCGTGTCTTGATCATGGGGCTGGTTGTGGCAATGGGTCTGCGTGCGATGGGTATTGCCGATTCGATTGTTAACCTGGCATTTGGTTTAACTTTGGGTGCTGTAGCAGTGGCATTCGCCTTGGCATTTGGTCTGGGTGGCCGTCAACCTGCGGAACGTGTACTCACGGATTTGATTGATAAAGCCAAACGAGAGGCCAAAGACCCTAACCCAGTCAAAGAAAAAGCTGAGAACAGCATATTTTCTGGATTAGGTGGCAAGACAACAGGTACAAGTGCAACCGACATGTCAGGTACTACAGGTGCGGCGATGGGTATGAGTTCTACAGATAGCTCAATGAGCCAGTCCTCTGGTGGTTCGCAAACTGCTACAGGCACTAGCGATTCTTCAATCACAACTCCAGGAGCAGGCATCATGCCAAATCAGGATTCAGACAAGAATATGCCTATGGGTACGGATTTATCTCATACTACCCCGGCAATCCTTACCACTGCACCGCAGGATGATGAATCATTGGGTATTGATCCGGTCAATCCGGATGCGGATCAAGCCGTACCAGATTCACTAAAAGTCGATCCGACTCATCCGCCAGTCAATAATCCATTTGGTTCAACTGGAGAAAAAGAGCCGAATGTCGATATTGATCGTTCTATTCAGAAAAAAGATGACCTGAAATAACCTGTTATCTTTAAGCAAAATCGACCACGCTCATGTGGTCGATTTTGTTCAGTCATAAGGAAAAATGAATGAATACCAAAAAACCTAACAAAGTTCTGGCTCCTTTAGTCATTGCAGGAATTACGCTTGGCTTTTTTACCGCTGCCTATCGATTTGTTTTTGTGAAGAGCAAACAGGACGAGCAGTCTGAGCGAGAGCTGGATAAGAAAATACCAGAGACAGACGAATTTAACTGAGGAGTCAATCCTGCTCAGTCACCAGGAATAGAATTTATTTTTTAAAAAATATAGAATATTCAAATGAATACTAAAATGATTTTGGTATTTTTCTTGCATTAAAAATATAAAGAAAAGGAGGTCAACACGATGTGGAAAGCACTACAACATAAATTCATGGCATCTTCAGCAGATAACTTGACGCTATGTCTGCGAGAAGCGCAGAAAATGCAGCTGACGATTGACCGTTTAAAAAATACGGCCAATCTCAACCTGTTTAAAACAGATTATCTGGAATGAATAAAGTATCAATCCAGATCATCTATTGATTAAACATATTCCGATGCGGCATGTGCCGATGACCATGCCCATTGGAAATTATAACCGCCCAAATGTCCGGTAACATCCAGCACTTCACCAATAAAATACAAGCCTTTCTGCTTTTTACTTTCCATGGTTTTTGAGGATACTTCCGTGGTGTCTACACCACCCAAAGTCACCTCCGCTGTACGGTAGCCTTCAGTTCCTGAAGGTTTCACTTCAAAGCCATGCAGACGTGCCGCAATCTGTTCCAGCTTGTCATCACTGATATTGCCAATGGCAGTTTCAGCGCTTTCAGTCCAGATTATACTTTGTAATTCAGCCACCACACTTTTCGGTAAATATTCATTGAGGAGTGTACGTAACAAGACTTTGGGCTGGCTTTGTTTTTTGGATTTGAAGAAATCCAGTAAGTCTACACTCGGTAAGAAATCGACCTTAAAGCTCTGCCCGACATTCCAGTAGTTGGAAAGTTGCAGGGAACTTGGCCCACTTAAACCGCGATGGGTAAATAGTAGCGCTTCGGTAAAGCTATTAAGCTCATTCGAGAGTGTTGCTTCTACGGCATTGCCGCTTAAGCGCGTGGTGACTTCTTTAAATCCGTCAGAGAAGGTAAATGGAACCAGTCCGGCACGGGTTGGATAGACGTGATGTCCAAACTGTTTTGCAATCTCATAGCCAATGCCTGAACCGCCAAGCGTAGGAATCGATAAACCACCGGATGCCACGACGACAGATTCAACTTCAAAGTATCCCAGTGAGGTTGCCACCTGAAAGCCTTGATCATCTACTGGATTGACTGCTTTCACTTCGCAGCTGGTTTTGATATCGACCAGACCGGTCTTATCACATTCTGCCAGCAGCATCGACAAGATATCTTTTGCACCATTTAAGGTAAACAGCTGTCCATGTTTGCGCTCTTCATAAGCAATGCCATATTCACAAACTAAGCCGATAAAGTCCCAGTTGGTATAACGCGTTAAAGCCGAAATCACAAAATGTGGATTGTGTGAAATATAATTGCTTGCTTCGACTTCCAGATTGGTGAAGTTACATTTACCACCGCCCGACATCAGGATTTTTTTGCCAACCTTGTTGGCTTTTTCTACTACCACGACTTTGCGCCCACGTTGCGCAGCCATATACGCCGTCATTAAACCTGAGGCACCGGCACCTATGACTAGAACATCGTATTGCTTGGAAGACATTACACACTCAAGGGAGAAGAAAAGGGAAGCATTATAGACAATTTTATTTCAGCTTTCTCTATTCCAGAAAAATCAGTTCTGTGATTGCAGATTTGCAGTGGATTTTAAACATAAAATATTTGAAAGCTGCCTAAAACTCATGCATAGTTTTTGTACAAACTAAAAACCTAATAACAAGGAAAAGCGAATGGCAAGTGTGGAAGATTTAAAACAATATAATCTGATTACATATATTCTTTATATTTTAGGATTTTTTCTTGGTCTGACTCCATTTATTGCAATTGTGATGAATTATATCAAGCGTGATGAAATGCGCGGTACCTGGCTGGAAAGTCATGTCGATTGGCAAATTAAAACCTTCTGGATCAGTTTGCTGGGCTATATCGTCGGTGGCTTATTGACTGTGATCTTGATTGGTTTCTTGATCGTGTTTCTGGTCTTTATCTGGCATATCTACCGCTTGGTCAAAGGGTTAATTGCCTTAAATAACAATCAACCGATTCAAGCTTAAATTGCTATAGAATTAAAGGGAATATTACGACCTTGCAGACCGCCACTATGAATGACCAGCAGTTTTGATCTAGCCGGAAAATAATTTTTCTCGATCAGATCAAAAATCCCCATCAGCATTTTAGCCGTGTAGACCTGCTCTAGTAGAATTGAAAATTCGGCTTCAAAATCCCGGATAAACTGCACCAAGGCTGCACTGGTTTTGGCATAACCACCACAACAATAATCATCGAGAATGTTCCAGTTGGTTTTTTTCGTCAGTTGGGCGACTTCATCTTTTAAAAATGAACCTTTCAGTGCGGAAAATCCTAAGATCTGTTGATGCGCGTGACTGGCTTCGATCAATCCGCTGATGGTGCCACCGGTGCCTACTGCACAACAAATCACATCAAATTGCGCATCGCTATCTTTTAATATTTCCTGACACCCTTGAATCGCCAAAGCATTGGTTCCACCTTCAGGAATCACATAATGTTCAGGAAAGTGTCGAGCGAGTTCGGCCAAATACTCAGGCCGTTGCTTGCGCCGATATTCATCACGACTGACGAAATGCAACTTCATCCCGAATTGCTGGGCGGTGGCTAATGTTGGATTCAATGGTCGATCAGCCAGTTCTTCACCCCGAATCACTCCAACACTCTTAAAACCAAACTGCTGTGCGGCAAATGCAGTGGCGGCAATATGATTGGAGTAGGCGCCTCCAAAACTCAGAATATGCTGATAACCCTGTCTTTTGGCTTCAAGAAAATTGTATTTCAGTTTAAAAAACTTGTTGCCCGAGATTTGCGGATGAACCAGATCCAGACGACGTATTATTAAAGTAATATCGTGAAAACTAATCTGTTGATCTGGAATATTTTGGGCAATGGTTTCAAACATAAAAGTTCGCAAAGTTTATGAAGGAGGCATTATAGCGGAAATGCTAAAAATCAGAGCTTTTGAATAGGCAATAGCGAGCTGATCGCTGTCGAATTGGTTGTAGATTGTCACAAATATTCTGCTGACTATTTAAGCAATAATGCTAATCTAAACAGAGGAAACCCTGAGGAGGGTAGAATAATGAAAATATTATCCTATGTTGTGTTGGTCGGCATGTTGCTCAGTCTGTCGGGCTGTGATGATGCGATGAATAAACCTAAAACAGAAACCCGTACCATGATTATTGGTGGCGTACCTGTACATGAGCAGGATTATCAACTGCTAGACAAGCATTTGAGTGCTCAGGATCAGTTGAAACCTTAAGTAATTGCAAACGTTAAAATTCATGATAAATCCAGAAATTTTTACAGCAAATCTTCAGGTTTTTGCTTAAAATAGCCCTTCAATTTTAAGTCAGGTTATCTCGTGGAATCATTCTGGATTTTAGGTTCGATTGCTTTTGCCCTGATGTTAGGCGCAATGAGTCCCGGGCCAACTTCTATTTATGTAGCAAAAAATTCAATTGCCATTTCACGTAAACATGGTTTATTTACTGCATTGGGTACTGGTCTCGGTGCAGCGATTTTTGGTCTGCTGGCGGTTCTCGGTTTGCAGGCATTTTTACTGGCAGTACCTTCGGCTTATCTGGCCTTAAAAATTTGTGGTGGTTTATATTTGCTTTGGTTGGCGTTTAAAATCATTAAACATGCCAAAGATCCGATCGAAGCGGATACAACCATTAGCAAACAGATGTCTTTACGCCGTGCTTTTACTACCGGTCTAATTACACAGTTGTCCAATCCAAAAATTGCAATTGTGCTAGCCAGTATTTTTACTGCGCTGTTGCCTAAAGAAATTCCAACGTATTTTTATTTTGTTTTGCCAATTCTATGTTTCTTTATTGATGCGGGCTGGTGTTCACTGGTCGCAGTTGCATTATCTGCGGAAAAGCCACGTCGTGTTTATTTGAAGTTTAAGGCCTTATTTGACCGCGCAGCAGGCGCAGTTATGACGGTACTTGGCTTAAAATTAATTTTTGGTATGAAGTAATTAACCTGAGTTCGATGAAATATTTTAGCTTTTTAGCAAGTTTTGGAAAGTTGGCTTATTTGGATTTAAGCAATAAGCCACTATAGCAGCCATAATATTCACCATAAAGTTATTCACCGAACGATGACGTGAATGGTCAATTTGATGTAAGTTTTTTAACTGATCAATCACTGTTTCGATCAATCCTCTTCTGCAAAGCAATTGTTTTTCTTCTTCAGTTTGGATGGGTTTATTTTTCATATTCTTGCGTGACGGGGTTAATAGTCTGAGCCCCCTTGCTGCTAAAGCTTCAGTTTTTGCTTTACTCAGATAGCCTTTATCGCCCAGTAAAATACCTTTTAACTCTTGGGTTAAAGATTCAAGTACAGCAACATCATGAACACTTCCCGATGTAATCTTGAGATTAATAATTTCACCCAAGTTGTTGATAACAATATGGACTTTAAATCCATAAAACCAACCTGTGCTACTTTTACCACGACCAGCTAAGCCTTTAAATACACGATGTCTTTTAATTCTAAGATTATGGCAAACGACCAATTTAGTCGAATCAATAATACAAATTCCGGTATCTTCTCCTTTAACTTGATGGAAGAAACTACTCAAAGCTTGCAAACAACGCGGCATAATTTCAATAAAACGATTGTAACTAAGAAGCTTGGGAAAAGCTGATTTCCAAAATGGGATGATCATATGACAATAAAAATATTTGAAAAATCTAAACCCGGATTTATGAAATAAAATGACAATGGTCATGACTTCAGACAAGCTTAAAGCTGACTTTTTCATTGTTGTTTTTTGATCAGAAATTAGAGCTTTCTCTAAAGATTCATTAAACTTTTTGCAGAAATCATCCAAGATACAAAATAATTCGGTAATATAGTCCATGAAAAAGCCTTGCTCTGAAATGTTTTGTCTTCGTAACCAAGATATTACAGATGCTAAGGCTTTTTTTTATTTATTTTTTATGTCGAACTCAGGTTAATTACTTCATATAGATGCTCTACTGATAAATAAAAAAGGCCCCTAGTCGTAGAGGCTTTTTTTATATCTATTAAAAAGTATTTTCTTCCGAATTAGCAGAAATACGATGAATCGACAAGTCTGCACCATTGAACTCTTCTTCCTCAGTCAGGCGAATACCCATAAAAACCTTAAGCAGGCCATACACCAAAAAACCACCCGCCAAAGCAATGACAATCGCCAGCACTGTACCTATGAGTTGTGAAATTAAAGAAACTCCTCCCATTCCTCCAAGCCATTGCTGACCGAAAATACCTACAGCTAATCCGCCAAAAGCACCGCAAACGCCATGTAAAGGCCAGACTCCCAATACGTCATCTACTTTGAGTTTATTTTGGGTATAGGTAAAGAGTTTCACAAAAATAATACCGGCGCTGATCCCGATAAAAAAGCACCCAAGGGATGAACGACATCTGATCCGGCACAAATCGCCACCAGACCTGCTAAGGGACCATTATGCAGGAAGCCCGGGTCATCTTTCCCCGCAACTTTGGCTGCTATTGTTCCACCGACCATGGCCATCAAAGAATTAATGGCGACCAGTCCAGAGATGGCATCCAGCCGCTGCGCGCTCATGACATTGAAGCCGAACCAGCCAACAATCAGAATCCAGGAACCCAAAGCCAAAAAAGGAATCGATGAAGGAGGATACGCGGTGATCCGGCCATCTTTTTTGTAACGGCCATGACGTGCACCAAGTAGGATTATTGCGGCCAGTGCGATCCAGCCGCCCATTGCATGAACGACAACTGAGCCGGCAAAATCATGAAAACTGGCACCAAATGTATCGGTCAGCCAATCCTGAAAACCAAGGTTGCCATTCCAGATCATACCTTCAAAAAAAGGATAGATCAGCGCAACCAGGAATAGAGTGGCTAAAGCTTGTGAACGCATTTTGGCACGTTCTGCAATCCCTCCAGAGATAATCGCCGGAATCGCTGCAGCAAAGGTCAACAGGAAAAAACAGCGCATTAGATTGTAGCCATGATCGGCAGACAAGGTTGCAGCATCATGGAAAAAGTGCTGACCGTAGGCAATATAGTAGCCCACTAAAAAATAGGCGATCGCAGAAATGGCAAAGTCGGTTAGAATTTTACTTAAGGCATTGACCTGGTTTTTATGTCGAACTGTTCCAAGCTCTAAAAAAGCAAATCCAGCATGCATGGCAAGCACTAGAACTGCACCGAGAAGAAGAAATAATAAGTCTATATTTTGCATGGTGCGTTCCAATTTAGTGCGCGGGATCACAAAAGAAAATCAGTATATAGAGGCGAATGGATTGTAGAAGAGGGCTAAGCAAGGGAAATTTTGATGAAGAATTTCTTGAAATTGATAAGACTCGATATAAAGCACAATACAATTTTTGTGCACCAAACTAAGACATGGCAGGAGTTCATAAAATTAAAATTTATATTATATTTTTAGGTATTTATATTTATCGTAAGAAAAACGGTGCTAAAAAAGCATGCTAAAGGTGCACATGAAAAATGAAAGATTTTTAAGAAAAAATTTAAAAATAAACGAAACTATTGCTTTTAAATCTCAAAGCGTCACTCAAGTTTTAAATTTACCAAGTCATAGGGAATCTGGCTGAAGGGTATTTAAAATAAATGAAACCCTAAAAAATTAGGGTTTCATGCTTAGATAAAATTATTGAAGTATTCAATTAATCTTTAAAATGTACCGGAATCCATTGATAGCTTTTATTGTCTTTAGAATAAATATGTCCAATCCCCGGAAATGGCAAATGTGGTGCTGCTACCGTCTGACCGTTTTTCGCATATTCAGCAAAATACTTTAAGCGGGTTTCGATCGCCTTTTTCGGATCGACATCAAAGTCAACGCCGGTCTGTGGGCGATCAAACTGCAGCGTATGTGAGTGCACAATATCTCCAATAAACACCATCTGCTGACCTTGTGATTTTAAGCTAAAACCAAAATGCCCCAGTGTATGTCCAGCCGAACTGATGACATCGAAAGCATGGATTTTATCGCCAGTTTTAAAGGTTTTAAGCTGATTCTTGGCCTGATAGGGTGCAATGGCTTTCTTGATTTTATCGACTGTGCCCAAAAAACCTGCCTGCTTGGCTTTTGGTAATTTGTCTGCTGTTTTAGGATTCATCCAGAAATCCAGTTCAGTTTGAGACACATAAATATTGGCATTGGGAAAATTGGCCACGCCATTATTGCTGATGCCGCATACATGGTCAGGATGCAAATGCGTGAGCAGGATGGCATTGACCTGTTCAGGTTTATGCCCTGAAGCCTGTAAATTGGAATACACTGAACCTAGGTGTGGACCATTACAGCTTGAAGTTCCGCTATCGACCAGAACCAGTTCTTTGGCTGTATTGACCAGAAAGGCATTCACGGATGTCTGGATGCCTTTGGCCTGATCGACGTAGTATGTTTTCAAGATCTGATCGGCTTGGGCTGCTGGAATATCTTTAAATAAGGCTTTGGACAGATAATTGCTACCATCCAGCAGGGCAGTAATCTGGTAATCTCCGAAGTTATGCTGATAATACCCCGGAACCTGTTTTTGTTGTTGGGTGCTAGAAACGGTTTGTGCATGTGTTTGAGAGATACCCGTCATTGAACCTAAAGCAAGCAGTGACATGACGAGAGAAGAGGTGAAGTATTTCATGGCTATTCTTATGTAATTAAAGTCAATTCTATGTATTAGCACGGATGCCAGCAAAAAAGAATATGAATATATTTACCATTTTTTTAAATAGCAATGCCGATTTGGCATCTGTACTAAAAATTAAGTCTGAATCTGTATATTGATTTTTTGAAAGTAAAGAATTTATTTTTGATGAAAATATTATTATAAATAAAATGCTTAGATACATTTCACTTTTTATGAAAAGCTCGTTAACATGGGGTATTACGAACAAGCTTTGGGTGTCGCGATGAGTTTTTGGAAAAGAAAAAACAATGCCAGCTTTGTATTTTTCATTATTACCTTATATTCACTACTGGGCTTTGGACTGGGCTATGTGATTTGGGAATTTGTGTTGCAAGGCTAAGTGACCCAGCAATAAAAAAGTCTCTAGAGATAGAGGCTTTTTTATATTTAAAACTTATTTAGCACATTCAGGCTGAGAACGGTCAATCACTTGAGTGCCTTCTACACGATAGCCAATCTGACCAATAATAAATGCTTGATTAAGCTGAGTAATTACCACATCAGAAAGTGCAACAGCACAACGGTCTTTTTCAATTGCGCGATCTACTGCTGTTTTGAAGTTAGGAATACCAAGTGGGAATAAAATCACAGGAACTTTATCTTCGCCTTTAACGCGTTCACCTTTCACAAACTGGTTTGAGTTTAGGTTGTAGTTTTTAGTAGATGCAACTGTCATGTCAGCCATACGTACTGAACAACCTGTAAATGCAATTGTAGACATCGCTAGAACTGAAACTAATAATTTTTTCATGCTTACCCCGAATAATTATAAAAGAATAAAAAAGCGCATTGATTTTATATTGAAAATATTAAAAATCAAGAAATTAAATTTAACTGATGATATAAAAAAGCCCCTACATACGTAGAGGCTTTCTTTGCTTAAAATGGAAATCTTAAGACACTTTATCACCCGGTTTAGCACCAGATTCAGGTGAAATCACCCAAACACCATCGCCATTACCCGCAGCTAAAACCATACCGTTTGAAATACCAAAACGCATCTTGCGTGGCGCAAGGTTAGCCACCATTACCACCAGTTTGCCTTTTAAGTCTTCAGGTTGGTAGAACTCACGAATACCACTGAACACATTACGTGGCTCAGCTTCACCAACGTTTAAAGTGAGTTGAAGCAGTTTTTCAGAACCTTCAACCGTAGCCGCTTCCAAAACTTCAGCAACACGCAGGTCAACTTTCATAAAATCATCAATATTAATGATTTCAGCTTCACCGACTTTAGGTTCAGCTTTCTTTTCAATCTTCTTCTCTTTTTTCTTCTCAGCTTTTGCTGGTTCAGCAGCAGGAGCAGCTAAAGAATCTTTAGATGCATCCACCATTGCCGCAACAGCTTTTGGATCTACACGTTGCATCAACGGCTGGAACAATGCAATTTCATGACCCACTAGAATTGTTTCGCGAGAAGCAAAATCGAAGCTTTCAAGTTGCAAGAAATCTTGAACCTGTTGAGCCAGTGTCGGCAATACAGGTGCTAAATACACTGCCAATTGACGGAACAGGTTAATACCCACAGAACATACGTCATGAACTTGTTGTTCCTGACCTTCCTGTTTCGCAAGTGCCCAAGGCTTTTTCTCATCGATGTACTGGTTGGCTTTGTCCGCAAGTGCCATGATTTCACGGATCGCTGCCGAGAACTCACGGTCTTCATATGCTTTTGCAATAGAATCACCCGCATCAATAAAGCTTTGCACCAGTTCAGGCTCTGCACATGTTGCACTTAACTTGTTATCAAATTTAGTGTTGATGAATTTTGCACAGCGGCTGGCAATGTTGACGACTTTACCAACCAGGTCGGAGTTCACTTTTTGTACAAAGTCATCCAGGTTCAAGTCCGAATCTTCAACTTTGTCTGAAAGTTTCGACGCGAAGTAATAACGTAGATATTCAGGGTTTAAATGCTCTAAATAGGTTTCCGCTTTAATAAAGGTACCACGAGATTTAGACATCTTCTGACCGTTGACTGTCAGGAAGCCATTTACGAATAAGCCTGATGGCGTACGGTAATTTGCACCTTCCAGCATTGCGGGCCAGAACAGGGCATGGAAATACACGATGTCTTTACCAATGAAGTGATAGACCTCATTTTCAGAATCTTTTTTCCAGTAGTCATCAAAATTCAATTCAGGACGTTTGGTTTTGATGTAGTTTTCAAAGCTCGACATATAACCAATCGGCGCATCCACCCAAACATAGAAATATTTGTTTGGCGCATCTGGAATTTCAAAACCGAAGTATGGCGCATCACGTGAGATGTCCCAGTCGTTCAAGCCATTTTCAAACCATTCGTCCAGCTTGTTGGCAATCGATACCGGCAAGCGACCTTCATCACGAGTCCATTTTTGCAGGTATTCACCAAAATTTGGCAATTTAAAGAAGTAATGATCAGATGATTTTTCGACTGGAGTTGCGCCACTTAAAGTGGAATGCGGATTCAACAACTCTGTCGCATTATAAGTTGCACCGCAGACTTCACATGAGTCGCCGTACTGATCTTCCGCCTTACATTTAGGACAGGTGCCTTTAATGAAACGGTCTGACAGGAACATGCCTTTTTCAGGATCAAAAAGCTGGGTCACCGGACGAACTGCAATATTGCCAGCATCACGGTTTTTCACATAGATTTCTGACGCACGGGCACGGTTGGTATCGCTATGCGTAGAATCATAATGATCGAAATGTACGCCAAAACCGTCAAAGTCACGAATGTGTTCTTTTTGCACATTGGCAATTTGCGCTTCAGGTGAAATGCCATTCGCTTCGGCACGCAGCATGATCGCGGTTCCGTGAGCATCATCCGCACAGACGTAAGTCACATCATGACCCATCGCACGCATGGCACGTACCCAAATATCTGCTTGGATATAGCCAAGTAAGTGACCCATATGAATCGGGCCATTGGCGTAAGGAAGGGCATTGGTGACTAAAATTTTACGCACGGATTCACTCTCTCATTCGTATTCATTATGCAATGGGCCATAATTTTACATGATGCCGAGGGGATTACAAAGAAATGCTTTACGGAAACCCTGCGAATAGATGGACTTGGAAAACCGAATACAAAACCTGCATCGTCCTTAGCATATAGCTTTTCAATACGGATTTGACTCAGCTCATGCTACATTCTGCAAATAATAGCAACAACATGTACAGGCTTTGTTGCAGTTTGCTTACTTCGCCCGATTCGCGTGATGCTTTGTGCTAAAAAATGGCTGATTGTTTATATGATATGCCTAAGGAGGGTACCTCATGACTCAGCAGAACCAAAATAATACGTCGAAGCAAAATCAAGATAAAGAACAACATGCACGCGAATTGAATGATCAACTTGCAAAAGAGCAAAAGCAAAATGAGATAGATAAACAGCATAATCAGGAACATAAGAATGGGCAAAGTGCCCAGACCCATGCTGATCAGAAATCTGATACTCAGCACAACGGCAAAGATACAAATGCTGAGCAATCAGCACAAAAAGACAATTCTCAAGAGAATCAGTCAGATAAAAAAACTGAAAGCTTTAAGATGGATGACTTAAAAGCCAAAGCGATTGCGATCGGTGAGGAACTATTGCAAAAAGGTGAAAAGCTTCTGAATGAGCTAAAACATGGCAAATCTGACCACCAGCAAAATACTGAGCAAGGTTCAGATGATGCGAAAAAGGCCAAAGCAGATCATGCCTCTCAAGATAAATCATCTAACAAGTCAGATAAACAGCATGCTAAAGATGGTCAGACCGATCAGCAGGCAGGTATGGCAAATTTAAAAGATGAAGCCATGCATAAGTTTGAAGATACCAGACAGAAAATCACAGACTTAGTCAGTGAAGCATCGGTTAAGTTCGCTGAGCTGAAACAGATGGCAACTGATACGATGAGTAAAATGAAAGATAACCAAGCGAAGGAAAGTAATTCTGATCAGCAGCAAGATGCCAAAGATACAGATTCAAAGAGCAATTCTCAGTCCAAAAAGGATGAATCGAAACAAGATCAGGATAAAAATAAAAAGGATCAACAGGACAAATCTGAAAACAATAAAAATCATAAATAGTCTGTGATCGTAGAGCCACTTTAATCACAGAGGGTTAAAGTGGCTTAACACGCTCGAGATAAATAAAAAAAATTTATTACATCAAAATAGTCCCATCTCTCTTTTAGACCTCTTGCGAAAGTAAAAACTGCCTCAATATAGATTTCATGAAATATCAGAAATTAAATCGTTTTTCAGATTCTGAATTCCAGCGCTTGGTTGGTGTACCTCGAGCAGTTTTTAGTGAAATGGTCGAAGTTTTAAAAGAAGCAGAATCACTTAAAAAGAAATTAGGGCGTCCTCATACTTTAGCTATAGAGGATCAATTATTATTAACACTCAATTACTTACGGAGCTACAACACCCAATTGGAATTGGCGGCAAATTACCATATCGCTGAAAGTAATGTGAATCGAACTATTAAAAAGGTTGAAGATGCATTAATGAAATCAAGACGTTTTACCCTGCCAAAACGAAGCATTACCACAGCAGACGAACAATTTAACTGGGTAATTATTGATGCGACAGAATGTTTAATAGAACGCCCGAAAAAAAAATCAGAGTAAGTTCTACAGTGGTAAAAAGAAGAAACATACGTTAAAAGCCCAAGTGATCTATCATCCGAAGAGCAAACAAATCATAGGAGTAGATATATCGTCTGGCAGTCAGCATGATATTAAATTGGCAAGAAAAACAGTTAAGAAATTCAAACATTGTGACTATGTTATGACCGATTTAGGGTACTATGGGTTAGAGCAAGATGGCTTTAAATTATTGATGCCAATAAAGAAAAAGAAGAATTTACCCTTATTTGATGCTGAGAAAAATTACAATAAAATGATTGGAAAAATACGAGTTGTAATCGAACATATTAACAGTCAATTGAAAAGATTTAGAATACTAAGTGAACGCTATCGAAATAGACGGAAAAGATTCGGTTTACGCATTAACTTAATCGCTGCACTGGTAAACCGGATGAACTTGCAATAACGACTTTCGCAAGAGATCTTTTCTTTCATTATTTCTATTCACCAAGATTTCATAAAATATAGGACTTACGCATTGACGGATTCAAAAAAGTATTAAAATACTTTATAAAGTATCTGTGATCAGACGAATTAAACATGCTTCTACAGCAACTTGTACATTACCCATTTATATGGGCTTTCTCATGACAGAACCGAACTCTATTAGCTGCACACAACTTGCCGAGACTTATAATATCTCGCATGATAGTGTAAATCGCTTTCTAGAGCGTGAAGACTACACACCTCACGACCTATATCAAGAATCAATTCAACATATTGATAATAATAAACTTATAGTCAGCATTGATGATACTGTTTTAGATAAACCATATAGTCAACATATGGACTTGGTTAGCTATTTTTGGTCAGGCAAACACCATCGATCCGTCAAGGGTATTAGTCTCATTACCTTGTATGCGACAGATCAAAATGGTCAAAATATTCCAATTAATTTCCGAATTTATGACAAATCTGAAAGTAAAACCAAGAATGATTACTTTATGGATATGTTAAGTGAAGTACTCAGTTGGGGTGCAAAGATTCAATTTATTACAGGTGATAGTTGGTATTCATCGACTGGAAATCTAAAAACCATAAGAAAATATGGTATTCGATTTATGTTTGGTATCGACTGTAACCGTAAGGTTTCCCCAGAAAAAGGACAATGGTTTCAACTGCGTTTATTGCCAGATTTCCATCAGGGTCAAGTGGTCTGGCTCAAAGATTTTGGCTTTGTACAATTATTTAAGACTCAGTTAAAAGAACAGCAGAGGTTTTATATTGTGCATCAAGATGAAGATGATTTATTGTCCTTTGAGGGTTTTCATGAATTGCATTCAAGTCATTGGAAAATAGAGCAATATCACCGGGTGATTAAACAGGTTTGTCATATTGAAAAGTTTCAAGTAAGACGATCTAAACTGATTTTGAATCATATTTTTTCAGCCTTGATGGCCTACGTTGAGATACAAAAGAACCAGTTTGAGCGGATCTTTGAAAATGTATATCGTTGGCAGAAGAAATTATTTAGACCAGTTATCAAAAACTTCATTGATGACTTTATTCTCGATAAAAATCATCTGCTACCACAGAGAATCTATAAATAATAGTGCGTAAGTCCTAAAATATTTCAAAAAACCAAGTAAAATAGTTGGGAATTTAAGATATCTCTTTCATCTTCTCCAATACAGTGCTTAACCTTCGCCTAAAACCCCGTTAAACTAGGCCATTCAGATGTCGATCTACATTTTTGGAGTAACCTATGTCCTGGCTTTCTTCGCTTAAATCGGTTTTTTCGCCTTCCAAGGAGGTGAACGAAGAAGCTGTGCAGAACGTACTGCAAAACTATATCTTGCCAAATTCTAGCAATGCCTTGAAAGATCGTATTACTCAGGTCAATGTACAGGGTGAAATTCTGCAAATCACTTTGAATACCTATCCAGAAGAAAAAGCGCAGCTGCAACAGATTCATGATGAACTGGCGGAAGCTTTGCAAAAATATGGTATTCAAGAGCTGAATATGCATGTGATTCAGCAGAAAACTGGACATAAGAAAGAAGGTGGTTGCGGGCATAACCATGCTGAAGGTGAAAACTGTTCAAGCGGGCCTAAAGCGGAAGCAAAACCCAATCTTCCGCCTGTGGTTGATGCGTCGGCACAGCCTGCAAAAGCTGAAGAAGCTGATCCAAATAATCCACCTATTCAAAAAGCTGCGCCGCAACAGCGTGATGTTCCAAAACACCCAAGGATTCAAAATGTGATTCTGGTGTCATCCGGCAAAGGTGGCGTAGGTAAATCGACCACGACTGTAAATCTGGCTTTGGCTCTACAGAAATTAGGCCTGCGCGTAGGCGTACTGGATGCCGACATTTACGGTCCAAGTATCCCGACCATGCTCGGCAATGCCGGCAAAACGCCAATGATCGAAGCAGAGCAGTTTGTCCCTATCGAAGCTTATGGAATGGCAGTATTATCAATTGGCCATTTAACTGGAGACCACAATACTCCAGTCGCCTGGCGTGGTCCAAAAGCCACGGGTGCATTAATGCAGTTATTCAATCAGACTCTATGGCCAGACCTCGATGTGCTGATGATTGATATGCCACCTGGCACAGGTGATATCCAGTTAACTCTCGCGCAGCGTATTCCGGTAACGGGCGCAGTAATTGTGACAACGCCACAAAACGTGGCCTTGCTGGATGCGACCAAAGGCATTGAATTGTTTAACCGCGTGCAGATTCCGATCATGGGCGTGATTGAAAACATGTCGACCCATATCTGCTCAAATTGTGGTTTTGAGGAACAGATTTTTGGTACAGGCGGTGGCGATAAACTGTCTGAGCAATATCAAGTCCCATTATTGGGTCGTTTACCTTTGGATGCTAAAATTCGTGAAAATGCCGATGCTGGAACGCCGTCAGTGATCGCGGGAGATGCTGCTGCAGAAAGCTATATGCTGATTGCAGAGAAAATTGCAGCGCAGTTACCTAAAGCAGAGAAAGACCATAGTCGAATTTTTTAATTCTATAGATAATTCAGATATTTAAGCCTTGGCTAAAAGCTAGGGCTTCTTATTTCTTATTTTTAAAATTAGCTCGATTTAAATGATCGAAATTGACTGAAATGACTATCGGGTGTTTATCCTGAAAGCTTATATAAATATTTGAATTAATTAAAATAAATAAATTTAAATTTTAGATCATATGTTCTCTTACAATTATTTTTTTGCAGCACTGACCGAATTCTTCTATGCTACTCGGATTAGAGCGAGGTCAAACTATGATTTCATGGTTTTTTATTGGTTTAGTGGCAACCATTCTTTTAACACCAGGCCCAACCAATACCTTATTGGCATCTTCAGGCATTCAGGTCGGATTTAAAAAAACATTTCGTTTAATTCCTGCGGAAGCCTTTGGTTATCTGATTGCCATTAGCTTATGGGGCATTCTGATCGGAAAAATTTCCGTTCATCTTCCGCTTTTACCGACCATTCTCAAACTTTTTAGTGCTGGCTATATTCTATTTCTCGCTGTGAAATTATGGCGGACTGCAGAAATAAGCGAAAATCTTGAAAATGTCTCGATTCGCGCACGAGAATTATTTTTGGCAACCTTGCTTAATCCTAAAGCACTTTTATTTGCCTCAGCGATCTTTCCTGTCATTGTCTGGAAAAGCGGCCAACATTATGTGACTCATATGCTGGTTTTCTTGCTTCTGTTGATCCCGATTGCATTCTTCTGGACTTTTCTGGGTTCAATCCTGGCCAGAAAAAACAGCCGCTGGCTGAACCAGAAAAACTTGCAAAAAACGGCTTCGCTGGTGCTAATGAGCTTTTCCATTCCTTTAAGCTATTCTGCACTTTTAAGTTTATAAGCTGATCTCAATCAGCAATTTTTTGGTAACTTGAGCTCTAAGACTTTCACTTATTTTCATTAGTGTCAATTTCAGTTAAAGTACGTCGCAATAACTTGTTTTTAAGATTTTTGGATTATATCAATGGCAATTAAGTCTGATCGTTGGATTCGCGAAATGAGCGAAAAACACGGCATGATTGAACCGTATGCAGAAAACCAGGTACGTTTGGATGAAAATGGTCAAAAGCTGATTTCGTATGGCGTATCTAGCTACGGTTATGACGTGCGTTGTGCGCGTGAATTTAAAGTATTCACCAATGTGCATTCTGCAATTGTTGATCCGAAGAACTTTGATGAACGCAGCTTTATTGATATCGAGTCGGATGTTTGTATCATTCCGCCTAACTCGTTTGCTTTGGCGCGTACGATCGAATATTTCCGCATTCCACGTAATGTCTTGACCGTGTGCTTGGGCAAATCGACTTATGCGCGTTGTGGCATCATTGTTAACGTGACTCCGCTTGAGCCAGAGTGGGAAGGACACGTAACTTTAGAGTTTTCAAATACGACCAATCTTCCTGCGCGTATTTATGCAGGTGAAGGTGTAGCGCAAATGCTATTTTTTGAATCTGATGAAGTCTGTGAAACCTCGTATAAAGATCGTGGTGGTAAATATCAAGGTCAGACAGGCGTTACTTTGCCGAAGACCTAATTGTTTTAAAATATTGAATGACGGGACTTTATGTCCCGTTTATTTTTTTGAGATTTTCATTCATCGGAAACTGCTATTTTTCGCCTAATTGGCTTTGGCATCTGTATTAAAAATCAGCATAATGGATTCCGCATAACCATAAAAAATATGCAATGCATTATAAAAAATCAAAGATTGGCGGCTGGGAAGCTGAAGCATAAGGTGCGGAGCATCGAATAAAAAGGAAAGAGTGAGATGGCTCAGATAAAAGATATATTTAAATTTCGCAAAAGTTATTTGGCGATGACAATCGGTTTCAGCCTGTTGCCTTCTGCACATGCGATGCAGGAATTATCAGATTCTTCTCTTTCTGACACCACCGGTGAGGGTGTTGCGCTGGTACTTGATGATTTTAAAATGGTGTTTCAAGGTCCTAAAGATCTTTCTGCTAGTTCTAGTTATGCCAGAGGCATTGAAAACCCCGGACAAGCAGATACAGGCTTTATTCGTATTATCCCGACGGGTGAGAATTACAACCAACTTGGGCAGCGTGTATACGACAAAGTTTATAAATCTACATATGATAATGCTTTTCATGTTGAAAGAACGCAGAATTATGCAACTGAGTATCAGCAAGCCTATGATACCTTAAAAACTGATTTTTATAATGATAACGGCTTTGTTGCACAAACCTATCTGTAAAGGCTTTTTCAGCGATATAATTTTCAAATGAAGAAGCCTACACACAAAATCTACCGCACAACCAATTGGCCCGCATATAACCGAGCACTCATGAGTCGCGGAAATATTGCCATTTGGTTTGATCCTGCTACGCAATGGTATGCGCCATCAAAAGGCAAACAAGGGCGAAATCAAACCTACTCCGACGCAGCCATCCAATGCTGCTTAATGATTAAATCCTTATTCCGTCTGTCTTTACGTATGGTCACTGGCTTTGTGCAAAGTCTGATTAAACTTTGCGGATTAAATTGGATAGCGCCAGACTACACTACAATTTGTAGACGACAACAGCATATTGATATTGCAATCAGCTACCAAAAAAGTAGCGATGGGCTGCATCTACTCGTAGACTCTACAGGCATGAAGTTTCTAGGTGAGGGCGAATGGAAACGCAAGAAACATGGAGCTGAATATCGTCGCCAATGGCGTAAACTACATATTGGTATAGATGCCAAAACCCTACAAATACGCGCTATTCAGCTCACAACCAATAATGTCAGTGATTCACAGGTTCTTGGTGATTTACTTAATCAGATTCCACAAGATGAGCAGATTGACTCTGTTTATACCGATGGAGCTTATGACACCAAGCAATGCCGTCAGGTCATTGCAGATCGGCAAGCACATGCGGTGATTCCACCTAGAAAAAATGCGAAACCATGGAAAGATACAAAGAGTAGCTCGCTAGAGCGAAATGAATTACTTCGAACAGTTAAACGTTTAGGCAGGACATTATGGAAAAAATGGTCAGGCTATCATCGCCGCAGTTTGGTGGAAACCAAGATGCATTGCATCAAATTATTAGGCGATAAATTAATGGCAAGAAGCTTTCCTAGTCAGGTGAATGAAATTCATGCACGTGTAGCAGTCCTCAACAGATTTACGGAATTAGGTCGACCACTTACCCAAGTTACGCCTTAAATTTGGCTCAATTAGGGGCGCTTTGCATTTCAAATCTTTGTGCAACAAAGCCTATCAGATAACTCTTTGACAGAAATTGGTGGCGATGGTGGTTCATGGGGAATCGGTATTCCTATTTATAATTTAAATGCCAATGTTGCGTTGTCTGGAACGACTTATGGAACAGACAATAAGCAAGCAATTGCTTATAACATTATGGCATCTACAGAAGGCTATGGAATTGACAAGAAAACCGGTTTACCAAGCACAACCTCGATTATATTGATTGATGGTAAAAATGGTGAGCATGGTGAGGCTGTTAACTATTATGCTGGTTTTAGGAATATCGATGCTTTGATCAAGTCAGAAGGAATTATTAGTTATAAAGATGAAGGTATTTATATTCGCGCTGATAAGCTGCTGATTGGAGCCAAAGCTGAGCTTGCGATTGGTCAATTACCAGGATCTAAATATAATTGTACCAATGCATCGATCACTAAATGCGGGGGCTATGTGCCTCACGATAATTTTTCTAAACGTGATGATGTCCTGACTAATATTGCTTTTAAACTTGATGGAAATGGTGAACTTCTGATTATTCCTGGTGTAGACCCAACTAGCAGTTCACCAGATACCAACTTCCTGTCATTTAATGCAAACTTTGAGTTTAGACCCCTTACCGCAGAAGAAAATGCCAACAAAGATAATCTGGGAAGCTATTTTAGTATCGCCAATGAAGATATTGATTCAGCCGGGGTATTAAAAACTTCGTCAATTAACTTTAACCGGATGGAAGGTCATTTGGGTGTCAAAGCAAAAGTTCGTGTCAGTGCAGATACAGTGACTTTGGATAATCAGGTCAAACTCAATTATGAAAATAATATTGCAACACCATTTAAGACCAATTTTGCCATGGCGACCAATGGCAATATGCAAAACATGGCAAGTATTGCACTGACTGGTGGAACCATTCGTAGCACGATGGGAATCACACCACGTTAAAAATCAGGATGAGAAAAATGAAAAAAATAATATTAAAAAGTCTAGTGGTAGCTATGATGGGCCTAAGTGGTCAGGTATCTGCATTAACCTCATTGGAAGACCAAGAGCTCTCAGAAGTCAATGGGCAGGCTTTATTGTCAATGGAGGTTCAGTCTGGATTTAACCAGATGGATAATCTAGGAGCTACTTATGACCAGAGTAATATCTCATTTTATAAATTAGGCCTGGAAGCCGAGATGGAAATTAATACCAATATAAAAAAGCTACAACTCGGGTGTGGCGGTGTTAATGGTGCAACCGGCTGTGATATTGATATTGATCATATTGCCTTAAGTGGTAATCCTACGAATGGCGCGGATCGTGCCGCGACTTCAGCTCTGATTACTAATCCATTTGTACAATTTGCCATAAAAAATCCAAATCAGGCATCTACACGTGAAGTTTTAGGTTTCCGTTTAAGTGCGGAAAAGATTTCAGGTCTATTGACAATGGGGACAGAAAATAGTGCTACACCAAATGGTATTAACAGTTTCAGTGGTTATATGAAAACAAAATCTTCATCAGGAGTTGCAACAACCGCTCCTCGTGTCATGGATTATGCTGCAACTGGAATGAATATTGAGGGCACGGTAAAAGGCACTATATTAGGTCAACCATTACCTCTGGATTTACATTACACATCTAGCAATTATGCTTTCCAGTTAAATTCTACAACAGCACCTTTTACTATTCCTGCTACGATAGTGTCAGGAACAAGAATGAAAGAAGTTGTACTAAAAGGGACAGGGACAGTAGGTCGTATTGATTTTAAAGGACCATTAAAAGCAGAATTATTGGATGGAGCATTAAAATTAGATAAAGATATTACAGGCTACTTAACCGGGCTACAGACAGACATTACCGTTAAACAAAATCTCGGACTTATTCATGCTTTATATTTAGATAATCCAGCTTCACTCTCCTTGCAATCCCAAAGCATCTTATGGCCTGGCGCAGCAGTCGCGGCAAAACAAGGATGGTGGATGGCCATGGAAGATGAAGTAGATTTAGGAAGTATTTCACCTTCATATAGTGTGCCAATTTCAGATGCTGTTTTAAAGCAAACTATTACAGGAATTAACCATGATTTAACCACTAATGTGCGAGATTGTGGGAGTCTAGTTTTTGGTTGTGTGCTAGGGAGTGCGCTTGATGTAAAGGAAATTAAAAATCCTGCACTACTTGATTTCCCTCTCACTAATTTAACTTTACAAGGCCAGAATTTTAAACCGAACTGTTTCGGTGGACATAAATTCTGTTAAGGGTGCGATAGCCATAAAAAATCCCGCCAGATGCGGGATTTTTTATAAGAAAGTGAAATTATTTAGCAATCTTCGCCAATAATTCTTCTTTCGAGATATTTACTGATTCAGCATCACGGCGGCCTTTATATTCAAAAGTACCTGCATCTAAACCTTTTTCACCGATCACAATACGGTGTGGAATGCCTGTAAGCTCAAGATCAGAGAATTTCACGCCCGGACGTTCATTACGGTCATCGAGTAACACGTCAAAACCTGCAGCTTGTAATTCAGCATAGAGTGCTTCCGCAGCTTCCATAGTTCGTGGAGATTTGTGTGCATTCATCGGCACAATGGCAACTTCAAACGGTGCAATGGCAGTTGGCCAGATAATGCCCTTCTCATCAAAGTTCTGCTCGATTGCAGAGGCCACCACACGCGTCACGCCAATACCATAACAACCCATTGTTACAGTAAATGGTTTGCCATCTTCACCCAATACTTTACAACCCAACGCTTCAGAGTATTTTTGACCCAACTGGAAGATATGACCTACTTCGATACCACGTTTGATTTGAAGCGTACCTTTACCATCTGGAGATGGGTCACCTTCAGCCACGTTACGTAGGTCATAAACTTCAGTGAACTGTGCATCACGTTCCCAGTTTACACCAGTTGCGTGTTGATCTGCTGCATTTGCACCCGCAACAAAATCAGACAATACGGATGCTGCACGATCAACAATAACGCTTACACCTTTTTCGACCAGACCTTGAGGACCGACAAAGCCAGCAGTTAAGCCAAGGGCTTGCAGTTGTTCTTCAGTAGCAAATGTTAAAGGTGCAGCAATTAAAGGATGTTTTTCAGCTTTAATTTCATTCAGTTCGTGATCGCCACGAAGGAATAAAGCAACCACAGGTGCATCTTGACCTTCTTCAGTCGCAACACCTTGAACCAATAAGGCTTTTACTGAATGAGCAGGGTTCGTACCCAAGAATGCTGATACATCTGCAATGGTTTTTTGATTTGGTGTATCTACCAGTTTGAGTTCTTGTGTAGGTGCCGCACGTTCACCGACAAGTACTGCTTCTGCCATTTCAATATTGGCTGCATAGTCAGATTCAGTCGAAAATGCGATATCATCTTCACCGCTTGAAGCCAGTACGTGGAATTCGTGAGAACCTGAACCACCGATTGAACCGGTATCTGCTTGTACTGGACGGAAATCTAAACCAAGACGGGTGAAGATTTTGCAGTAGGCTGCATACATGTCGTCGTAGGTTTGTTGCAGTGATTCCTGGTTGGCATGGAAAGAGTAGGCATCTTTCATAATGAATTCACGTGAACGCATTACGCCAAAACGTGGCCGAATTTCGTCACGGAATTTGGTTTGTACTTGGTAAAAGTTTGCAGGCAATTGCTTGTAGCTTTTTAATTCGTTACGTGCAAGGTCAGTGATCACTTCTTCATGCGTCGGACCGAGAACAAATGGGTTGCCATGGCGGTCGTTGAAGCGTAAAAGCTCAGGACCGTATTGTACATAACGACCTGATTCTTCCCATAAAGATGCAGGTTGAGTCACCGGCATATAGACTTGAAGTGAACCGACTTTGTCCATTTCTTCGCGAACGATCGCTTCAACTTTATTTAATACGCGAACGCCCATCGGCAACCAGGTGTATAGACCTGAAGCCAACTTACGAATCATACCGGCACGAAGCATGAGCTGATGTGAAATAACCTCAGCATCGTTCGGGGTTTCTCTTAACGTTGCAAATAAAAAGCGACTCGCGCGCATGGAAACTGTCCTAAAAAATTAAGCGTTAAAGCAGGGATTATACAATAAAAAATGAGGTGAGCTTTTGGGAATGTCACCTCATTGTGTTGCATTAAATTATGCCATGATTTTACGTGCCTGACGCAGCATAAAATTCTTAAAGTCATCCAGGTAAGTAAAGATCACCGGCACCACCACCAGGGTCAGCAGGGTAGAGGTAATTACCCCACCAATCACCGCATGCGCCATCGGTGCACTTTGTTCACCACCTTCACCTAGCCCTAGGGAAAGTGGCACCATGCCCATGACCATCGCGCTGGTAGTCATCAGAATAGGACGCAAACGGGTTTTACCAGCGGCAATAATCGCATCATAACGGTCTTCGCCGCGGTCCATGGCCTTCTTGATGAAGTCGATCAGCAGAATCGCATTCTTGGTCACCAGTCCCATCAGCATGATAATGCCGATAATCGAAAATAGATTCATGGTGGAATTAAACAGGAATAAGGCCAGAAACACGCCAATCAGCGACAATGGCAGTGAGGCCATAATTGCTGCAGGATGAATAAAACTGTTGAACTGCGAACCGAGCACAATATAGATAAAGACAATCGACAGGGTAATCGCAGTCAGTGCATAACCTGCGGATTCTGCCATGTCGGCATTGGAGCCTTGAGTGTCGAAACTATAACCCGGTGGCATATCGAAATTTTCTTGCAAGCGGCTGATATCCGTCCCGATGTCGCCTGCAGGACGTCCTGAAGTATTGGCCTCGACCAGAACTTCACGTGCCAGATCACGTCGATTAATCTGCGAGGCGCCCAGTTTTTCTTGAAATTTGGCGACACTCGAAAGCGGGACCAGAACTGGTTGATTATTGGCATCGGTTTTATTCGAGGTGATATACATATTCTGTAAATCGCTAGGCAAGCTGCGCTGGTCTTCGGTCAGGCGCAGATTCACATCATAGGTTTCACCTTTTTCATCCTGCCAGGTCGTGACATCATCACCGGCAATCAGCGGACGCACTACATTGGCAATCTGATTGACCGATAAACCTAAATCACTGGCCAAGACGCGATTGATCTGTACATCAAGAGTCGGCTTGGGTTCTTTTAATGAAGTTTCCAGATCGACAATGCCATTAATCTTCGCCATTTCCGTCATAAAGCGATCGGAAATTTTTTGCAGTTCATCTAGATCCGGACCTTTAATCGAAATCATGATCGGCTTCTGGCCACCTGAAACGGTTTCATCGGCGGATGCCACCGAGGTAATGCTGATTCCTGCAACCGATTGTAGACGCTGGCGGAATTCATTATTCAGGTCATTCAGGGTCTTTTCACGTTCGGTACGCGGCGTTACAGTCACCCGTAAACTGACATGGTTTTTACCGCGGTCAGTTGCGCCATTAATCACCCCATAAGTGGCTTTGACATCCGGATGCTGACGAATAATCTGATCCACCTGCTGCAGTTTGGCTTGTGAATATTCAAGCGATGAATCGACCGGTGTTTCAAACTTGATCCGGATTTCGCCTTTATCCGGGACCGGTACAAATTCGGTGCCGATCAGTTTGGATAAACCCAAAGCACCAAATAATGAAGCGACCGCAATCAGCAGGGTAATAAGCCTAAAACGTAAGGCCAGTTTTAATAATTTTTCATAGACATGGCTTAAGTTATCCAGCTTGCCGGAGATCCAGCTAAAGAAACGTTTCACCCAACCTGGTTTTTTGTTTGGATCTTTTTTCTTTTCTGCCCAGTGTGCAGAAAGCATCGGATCCAGAGTAAAGCTGACAAACATTGAGATCAGAACGGCCATACTCACCGTGACCCCGAACTGGTAGAAGAAACGGCCAATAATTCCGCCCATAAAGGCCACAGGCAGGAATACGGCGACAATGGTCAGTGTCGTGGCCAGCACGGCTAAGCCAATTTCTTTGGTGCCATCGAGCGCGGCAGTCACATGATCTTTGCCCATATCGGCATGCCGAACAATATTTTCACGCACCACAATCGCATCATCGATCAACAGGCCAATACTCAAGGACAGCGCCAGCAAAGTCATCATATTGATGCTAAAGCCAAAGGCCCAGATAAAGGTTAGCGTGCCTAAGAGTGCAATGGGCAGGGTTAAGCCGGTAATCACGGTTGAACGGAAAGAACCCAGAAAAAGTAGGACAATCAGCACAGCCAGTACCGCACCTTCAATAATGGTTCGGGCTACATCGCCAATGGTGCCGCGGATACTTTTAGAGGAATCTACCACTACTTGTAAAGTAGTGCCTTGAGGAAGCTGCGCCTCAATACTTTCTAAAGCTGCGTAGCTCTTGTCGACTACTTCAATGACGTTTGCATCTGAACTGCGCAAAATATCAATTGCCACTGCGGTTTTACCATTCAAAAAGGCAGCCGATTCCAGCTCTGCCTGACTGTCTTGAATATTGGCCACTTGTCTCAGGAAAATCGGTACGCCGTTTTTATTGGCAATGACCAGATCGCCGAAGGCGAGGGGATGCAAGACTTTGGAATTGATTTCAATGACCAGTTCCGAATTACCCGATTTAAGTGTCCCCCCTGGGACTTCGATATTCTCGGCCTTTAAGGTATTGATGACACTGTCCACACCGATGCCAAAGGCTTGCAGTTTTTGCGGTTGCACCTGAATCCGGATCTGGCGCTGTGCATCACCCAGCAGATTAACCGTTCCGACCCCAGGGACTGTGCGCAGTTGTGGCACAATCCGCTGATCCAGATAAGAACTGAGCGCTTTTACATCCATATTGTCGGATTCAAATACGATCGACATCACCGCATTCGCCGTCGGGTCATAACGTTCGACAATCGGTTCCTGAATTTCATCCCGGAATTCAGCAGTCACAGAGGCGACTTTATCCCGCACGTCCTGGGCTGCTGTGGTCGATGTCACATCCAGATTAAATTCGGTGGTGATGATGGACAAGCCTTCACTTGATTGGGAAATCACCTGTTTTAAACCGGAAATGGTATTGATCTGATCTTCAAGTTTTTTGGTGATTTCCGATTCAACCGTTTCCGGAGAAGCACCCGGATAGTTGGTATAGATCACCACAAAAGGGAAATCGACATCAGGAAATTCTTCAACGCCCATGCGCTGCCAGGAAGCCAGTCCCAGTACCATCAGGCAGAACATCATCATAATGGTGAAAACCGGATACTTCACACTAATTCGGGTAAACCACATATCAATGATCCTGTGTGAATGGCTTTAGTTGGCGCGAAGGGTGACAGTTTTTTGCAGATCGGATTCGCTAAACTTAACCCGGCTGACCTGATCGCCATTTTCCAGTCCTTGAACCACGGCAATGTTGTCGCTATAACGCTGTTCTAGAACCTGAACATTGACCTTGATAATTTTATTCTGGCGAATCACCCAGACATAGGGTTTGCTCTGGATATCCTGGACAGTATCTAATGGAATCAGCTGGCCAGAGATCTGTTGTGAACTCAGAATGTTGCCTTCGACAAAGGAGCCAATGCTAAGTGAGGGAATTGTTTCATTTGGCGTGGCAAAGAATTCGATCTGGCGACTGGCCTGATCTGCGATCGGGGAAATCCGGCTAATTACGGCAGTGAGCCGATTTGGATTCCCTTGAATAGTGTATTCGACCTGACTGCCCAGTTTTAAACCTGATTGCAGATCACTGGGTACGCGTGCCTGAATTTCCAGTCGTTTTGGATCAACGATTTCAAACAGGGTTTGTCCAATCGCCACGGTTTGGCCGGGTTCAACCTGACGCTGGGTAATCACGCCACTGATCGGGCTGGTCATGGTGCCATCGCGATCTGCTTTCTGGGCAATATCGACATTGGCTTGCTGGGCGCGGACATTTTCAAGCTGGGCCTGATAATCGACCTGACTTTGTTCATATTCTACTTTTGAAATAAAACCCTGATCGAGCAGGCGCTTTTTACGCTGCATCATGTTGCGAGCCTGATTGGCTTGCGCTTGAGTAGAGGCCAGATTTGCACGTGCCTGTGCCAAGCGGGCTGCATTGTCCTGATTATTCAGGCGTACCAGCACCTGTCCTTTAGAAACAGTTTGACCTACCTGCGCGTTTACGCTGGTAGCAGTAGCAGAGACCTGTGCTTGTATGCTGCTTTGATTGACTGCACGAATAGTGCCGGTGAATGCAGTTTTTTGAACTGAATTGCCAGATTGAACTGCAACTAGATCTTGAGGAATGACTTCAATGGATTTGGGTGTTTCTGCTTGCTGTACGGGTTCATTTTTATCACAAGCCACTAAAAACATATTTAAGCAAAGTGCACTCATGATCAGGATAGAGCGCGGGGAAGGCATATTTAAATCATGAGAATGCGGTGCAGTTTGCATATGAGTCCTTTTAGCGTGCTATGGATCAAAACCACGGCCAGCTATTTGTATTTATTCAAGTGCTTTTAAACGGGCGATAATTTTGTCGTATTCTGCTTCCAGATTTCGATAGCGACTTTGTAAAGATTGAATATTTTCTTTTTGGGAAACGAGATTTTTCTGGTTATTGTCTAATGTTGTTTTCAGGTGTGCCGGTGGGGTTTTACCTTTACGTAAATATTCGCGTTCCTGACGCACAAACATGACCCGATCTTTTTGCAGTTGCTTCATTTGTTCTTGCTGGAAATCAATCTGTTTTTTTAACTGCACCAGGCTGTCATTCTTTTTCTGTAAAGCGGTCTGGCTATTATTATAAGCGCGCTTGAGTTTATGGTCTTCGGCAATCCGCTGCGCCTGTTGGGCACGTTGTGGCGCTTGCCTGATATCCGCTTCGGCATTATAAGGACGCGCTCGCTTAATGACCTGCATATTCTGGTCAAGTGCTTCATAGCCATAACGGATATGATTGGGTGTGACGTTAGTACTGATATTGGCCACACCTTTGCTGTCATAATAACGATACCAGGTGGCTTTTTGTGGGAGTTGGTTACTACTCGCACACGTTAAGCTCACCTGTAACAATAGCAGCGCAACAACAATGAATTGACCAGTCATTTTATTTTTATCAATGACAGCAAGTTTTCTTAAAAACTGACTCATCATTGGCTCCCCGAATTTAAAGTTGACTAAATTACTTATTTTAAAGTAATAATCTTGTTATATTAGACTTAAATTTATCAATAAAAAACTACCGTTAGTCAAAAAAAACCAATAACGATAAGAAAATGTGAAGCTGTTATTAAAAATAAATGATTTTGTCTACTTGTGTAGAAAATGTTCATTGATAATACAAGTGACTTTATGTTAAAAATGTTTATCGATCGTAATAAAATAATCCTATGAGTCTTATGGCATATAGTTTCTAAAATGGGAAGGGTTAAACAAATGGACGATAAATTCCAAAATCTAAAAATTATGGTTATTGATGACTCAAAGACCATTCGTCGTACTGCGGAAACTCTTCTTCAACGCGAAGGTTATGAGGTCATTACTGCAGTAGACGGTTTTGAGGCTTTGTCAAAAATTGCCGAAGCAAATCCAGATATCGTTTTTGTAGATATTATGATGCCGCGCCTAGATGGTTACCAAACCTGCGCCTTAATCAAAAACTCTCAGAATTACCAGAATATTCCTGTGATTATGCTATCAAGTAAAGATGGCTTATTTGATCAGGCCAAAGGTCGTGTCGTGGGTTCAGATGAATACCTGACCAAACCTTTTAGTAAAGATGAATTGCTCAATGCAATCCGTAACCATATTAGTGCTTAATATTTGATTTTTTTGGGGAATTGGCATGGCACGTATCCTAATTGTGGATGACTCACCGACAGAAACTTTTCGCTTTAGAGAGATTCTTTCTAAACATGGCTTTGAGGTGATTGAAGCAGCCAATGGCGCAGATGGCGTCACCATGGCACAGGCAGAATTGCCGGACCTAGTTCTGATGGATGTGGTTATGCCGGGTGTGAATGGTTTTCAGGCAACCCGTCAGATTGCACGTGGTGCAACGACCAAACATATTCCAATCGTGATTGTCAGTACCAAGGATCAGGCCACTGACCGTGTATGGGGCAAGCGTCAAGGCGCAGCGGATTATCTAATAAAACCAGTCGATGAAAAACAATTAATAGATGTAATTAAGCAGCACCTCAATGCAGGATAAGCTCTATGGCAGCAAATGGATTTATCGAATTGCTTCGCATTGCGAAACGGGGGAATAAAAACTACGTTTCCAATGGCAATGAAGTTAACCGATGGTCGGGCATTGCTTTTGAGATGATGGGGCAATATTTTGTTGCCCCGCTGGGGGAGGTATCAGAAGTGATTTATCCCCCAGAATATACGCCGGTACCCAAGACACAAGCATGGGTGTTGGGTCTGGCGAATATCCGGGGAAGACTGTTATCGGTTTCTGATCTGACGCAGTATGTATCAGGGCAGAGCAGTCAATTTTCACCGACTCAAAAAGTATTATGCATCAACCATAATGACCAGTATGTGGGTTTGGTCGTAGATCAAGTTTTGGGTATACAACATTTCAATAAGAAAAGTTTCTTTTCGAAGAAATCTGAATTGGATAAAAACTTACAAGAATATTGTCAGGGGTTTTTCCATCAGCACAACCAGCAGTGGCATGTGTTTTTATTCAGTCGTCTGTTGCAAAATCCAAAATTTATGAACGCATCTATAAAATTTATAAATTAAATGTCGCGCTCGAAAGTAAGCAAGGCGTCAACCGGGGAGAGGCTGCATGGGCTTTAAACTTAAAAAGAAAAATACAGGTGAGAGCACTGGCCGCAAAGGCGGTAATGCTTTTTTAGCTAAGATTCAAACGCAAGTAGATCAGTTATCACGTGTATTTGGTGATAGTGAAAAATCAAAACCGCTGATCTATGGAGCAGCAGGCTGTCTTTTAGCCGCACTGATCACTTTATTGTATCTTTTTTATAGTGTTCCACGTACCAACGAACTCACTTAAAGTCTGGGTGATTTGCGTCTCCTCTCGCAAACGATTTCGCGCCAAGCGACTGAAGCGACAGCTTCGGGTACGCCTGAGGCCATGAAGAACCTCACTGACTCGCAAAAAGCTTTTGCTGAAAATCTTGAGACAGTTAAAAGTATTCACTCTAACAATGATGCGTTGCAAGCTGTTGATAAACAGTGGACAGAAGTGTCGAGCAGTATTGATCTGATTACCTCGCAACAAAAGATTATTAACCAGTTATACGACACCAACATCGCGATTGGTGAAGCGATTCCGGGGATTCAGGCGGAATATAACTTGATGGTCGACCAGATGGCACGTCAAGATATGCCATCGAACCAGGTGGTTATTGCCAAAAACCAGGTATTCATTGCAGAACGTATCTTACGTTCAATCAGTTTGGTACTGACAGGTAATGATGGTTCACGTGAATCTGCGGATGACTTCAGTGCCGATACCGAAACTTTTGGTTCTTATCTGAATGCACAGTTAAATGGTTCTGCTGAACTGGGTGTACAGCGTATTGCTGATCCAACCCTGCGTGAATCTCTGGAAGGCATCAAGGCTGAATATGATGACGTACTGGAATCTGCATCAGCGATTATTCTGAAAAACTCTACACAGATCGTAAAAGTTCGTCAGGCAGCCGCATCTATTTTTTCTCAATCTGATGTGCTTTTGGACAACCTGAATAAATTATCGGGTAACTCAGGTCTTAAAACGGTTGTTCCGGCAGTCCTTCTGATCGCATTATTAGTCGGTTTCTTGCTGTGTGTATTCAAGTTGCTTTCTCTGCGTGGCTTGTCGGACAAGCAGCGTGTAGGCCGTTTACAAGAAGAGTATGACCGTAACCAGAATGCGATTTTGCGCTTACTGGATGAGATTGCCGATCTTGCAGATGGTGACTTGCGTTCATATGCAACAGTATCTGAAGACTTTACTGGTGCGATTGCCGACTCGATTAACTTTGCGATCGATCAGTTACGTGACCTGGTATCGCGTATTACTGAAACTTCACAAGAAGTTGCGCAATACACCGCGACTACACAAAGCATTACCAACCAGTTAGCTGAAGCATCTGAGCATCAGGCACAAGAAATTGCCGGTGCTTCTGCAGCGATTAACGAAATGGCACTGTCGATTGACCAGGTATCTGCCAACGCCGATGAATCAGCAGTGGTAGCAGAGCGTTCAGTACAAATTGCTGCAAACGGTGCAGATGTTGTACATCGCTCAATTGAGGGTATGGACACGATTCGTGAACAGATTCAGGAAACTTCAAAACGTATTAAACGTTTGGGTGAATCTTCTCAGGAAATTGGTAACATCGTAGCCTTGATTAACGATATTGCCGACCAGACGAACATTCTGGCATTAAACGCAGCGATTCAGGCGTCGATGGCCGGTGAAGCAGGTCGTGGTTTCGCGGTCGTAGCCGATGAAGTACAGCGTCTTGCGGAACGTTCAGCTTCTGCAACTAAGCAGATTGAAGGCCTGGTAAAAACCATTCAAACGGATACCAACGAAGCCGTTATTTCGATGGAACAAACTACATCGGAAGTTGTACGTGGTGCGAACTTGTCTAAAGATGCCGGTGTAGCACTAGATGAGATTCAAACGGTATCGAACAACCTGGCGAAACTGATTGCGAACATTTCTGATGCTGCGAAACTACAGTCAGCATCTGCAGGTCATATTGCAACCACGATGAATGTCGTACAGGAAATTACTTCGCAAACTACCAGTGCAACCTTCGATACAGCACGTTCGGTATCTGAACTGGCAAACATGGCCGATGCATTACGTGAATCTGTATCTGACTTTAAACTACCAGAATAAAGTCAGACATGATGGGGAAATGTGTCTTGACCGCGGTTGAGACACATTCAGAAAATACAGATAAAGCCTCGACAAGATGTACTTAACTTCATACGTTAGGTATCGCGTGACGGTCACAATTAAGTTTGAGCGCCCTTCTTGGCGGCATAACGTAAGAAGCATGAGCTATGAAAGAAATATTAAAAAATTTAGTTGAAACGACAACGCTTCCTGAAGATAGTTATCTTGACCAAGATGCAGAAATTCTTGAAATTTTTGTTGAGGAAATCGAAGAGATCTTCGTTGAGTTAAATGCTTTATTTCCAGAATGGTTGAGCAATCCAGATCATCAAGAAAATCTGAAGACCATTCGCCGCCATTTTCATACCCTGAAAGGTTCAGGCCGCATGGTCGGGGCAAAATCGGCAGGGGAAATGGCCTGGGCGGTTGAAGATACCCTAAACCGGGTTTTGTCCGGTTCGATTCAGCTAACACCGACGGTACAGAAATTTGCCCAAGCGGTACTGAATGTCTATCAATATGCTTTATATCCAAAATTCAAACATGTACAGCAATTGGATCTCGATCTGCGTCCAATGGTGCTGTTGGGACAACAATTACAACAACAAATTTCGCCTGAACCTGCATTGGAAGAATTACTGGCATTGGCAGATCATTTGACCGCTGAAGGTCAGATGACAGGTCTTGAGCTTGCAGACAATGAGCCAAGTGAAGTTGAGCTAACAATAGCGCCAGTAGAAGTACCGGTTCGCAGTGATATCGAAGAAACTGTGGCGATCTTTATTGAAGAAGCAGAAGAGCATCTGGATACGATTGCTACCTTCCTTCGCACTGAAGATGAAAAATCACAAGATTATAATGCGCTGATTCGTGCGATTCATACTTTGCGCGGCAGTTCATCGATGGCGCAGATTGAGCAGATTTTTGAAGCCAGTTCCAAGGTGGAACATCTGTTCAAAACTTTGCTACAGGATGAAATTGCTTCTACTTCAAAAGAAACTGCTTTGCTGATTCAGTATGCGGAGTTCGTGAGTGACTATCTGCACCTGCTACGTCAGGGCAATACTGCAAAACTGGATGCGGTATACGCCACCTTTGAGCGTGTCTGGCATGATTATGGCTTTGCAGTTACTGAAACCAATAGCATTCAGACGCAAGGCTTGGTGTCCAAACTGGTTGAGCTGGATATTGATCTGTTATTGGATGCCGAGTTTGAATTTGATAAACGCGCCCAAGTCGATTATCCGGAATATATTCAGGCACTCAGCCAGCAGGCTGCAGAATTGCTAGCACATACAGAAAGCCGGGCAGCGCAGGGAATTCATGAATTCACTGCCGATCTGAAATCGACTTATGATGCGCTGCTTGAAAAGCCAGTACTGCTAAATAGCGATTATGCCTATGAATTGTTCGCACAGGCGCACCAGGAATTTATTCATTTATTTGATACCTTGGCCGCAGGACAGCGCGTCATTCTGAATGATGAGATTCAAAAAATACTCAGTGAACTGTCTGCATTTGTGCAGCAGGATCTCGAGATATTTGCTGAAGATACTAGCAATCAGAATGTTGAGCTAAGCTCAGAGAGCACACAGGTGGCTGAAACTGTCGCGACTGGTAGTGTGGATTTTGCTGGTTTGAGCCAACGTATCGCTGCGGATCGTCAACAGCAGCAAAGTACTGAAACCAACCGTGATTTTGATGAAGAATTATTAAGTATCTTCCTGGAAGAAGCGGATGAATTGCTGGCAGGGATTGATGAAGATCTGAATACCTGGAGTAAAAAACAGGACGATACAACCTCACTGAACAATCTGATGCGTCATTTGCATACCTTAAAAGGTGGTGCAAACATGATTGCAGCTTTGCATATCGGTTTGATTGCACATGAACTGGAAAGTATTTATGAGCGGGTGATCCGTCAGCAAATTGCCGTGACACCTGCTTTAATCCAGATTATTCGTCTGGTTCAGGATAACGTTTCCGATCGTATTCAATCCATTCGAGAAGACGGTATTGATTATCCTGCACCAGAAGCGATTGCGATTCTGCAAAATATTCAGGTGCTGGTGTCTGGACAAGCTGTTGCTGCTGCGGAGAGCGCGAATACTGTAGTTGAAGTTGCAGAGGTCCAAGCGACATCAATTTCTGAGCCGCAACTTGAAGAGTCAGCAACGACTGAACATCCTGCAACTGATCTGGCAGAAGCTGAAGAATTACTGGAAATCTTGGAATCTCCTGAGGCTACTGAAGACATACCAGTAGAACGTTCTGAAGAAGACGAACTGAAATCGATTGTTGAAGAATCTTTCTTGGAAGAATCCGAAGAGATTCTGGCGAATGCCGAGAAGCTCCTCAATCAATGGTTTGATCAGCGTAGTGACCGTAGTTTATTGCTGCAATTACAGCGTGCTGCCCATAGTATCAAGGGTGGCGCACGTATGATTGATGTTGAAGAAGTGGCCAGTATTGCCTATGAGCTGGAAACGACTTTCGAACAGTTTGCGGTCTACCAATTTAACTCGAATGCTTATGATGGCTTATTGCAGAAAACGCTGGTTTGGTTAAGACAGGCGATTTTCCAGCATGACTATAACGGTTTTGATCAGCTGTACAGCAGTCTGAAAAAGATTGCTTATGTGGACGTTACTGCGCAATTGCCTGAGCGTCTGGCGAAAACAGATAATCTGGTGGTCAGCACCGACTTCGGCTTTGTTGAAGGTGATGGTACTGAACCGCCACAGATGATGGGTGAGTGGGCGAATAGCGGCACCAGCGATAGCAATAACGAGATGATCCGTATCTCTGCTGATCTGGTCGAGAAGATGATTGACCTGTCCGGTGAGAACTCGATTAACCGTTCGCGTATCGAGATGGACCTAGGGCAGCTTGGCAATACCTTGAACGAGATGGAATTGGCGATCAAGCGTCTTGCTGATCAGTTACGTCGAATGGAAGGCGAGCTGGAATCACAGATTATTGCCAAACATGGTTCAGAGAACTCGCGCTATGCCGACTTTGACCCGCTGGAAATGGACCAATATTCCTCTCTAAACCAGCTGTCCAAATCACTGGCAGAATCTGCATCAGATTTGGTCGACTTCAAGAGTACCTTAGCCGACAAGATTCGCGAAACCGAAGGACTGTTATTGCAACAATCCCGTATTCAGGCCGAGATTCAGGAAAGCCTGATGCGTACCCGTCTGGTCCCATTTGACCGGATGTTGCCGCGTTTACAGCGTATTGTGCGTCAAACCTCGACCACCTTGAACCGTCCTGCAGAACTGATCGTACAGAATACCGAAGGTGAACTGGATCGTAACATTCTCGAGCGTCTGGTCACACCATTTGAGCATATGCTGCGTAACGCGATTGACCATGGTCTGGAAGATACTGCAGATCGTATCGCACTGAACAAGCCGGAAATGGGTTCGATTGTCTTGAACATCAGTCGTCAGGGAACCGATGTAATCGTGTCCTTTAGTGATGATGGTAAGGGGATCGATGCGGAGAAGATTCGTGAAAAAGCGATGAGTCTGGATCTGATCAAAGCGGATCAAGTTATTGATCAGGAAGAAATCCTGCAATTTATCTTCCATCCTGGTTTCAGTACCGCGAAAGCAGTGACCCAGATTTCTGGTCGTGGTGTCGGTCTGGACGTGGTGCAAAGTGAAATCAAATCTCTTGGCGGCCATGTGTCAGTAAGCTCGGAACTAGGCAAGGGCACCATCTTTACGATTCGCGTACCGACGACCGTGGCGGTCAGCGATGCCTTGATGGTGAAAGTGGGCGATCAGCAATATGCGATTTCACTGGCGCAGATTGACCGAATTGTACGTATTGCGCCGACTATATTGGAAAGCTATTTCAACAGTAAAGATGACTATTTCAAGATCGATGGCGCAAACTATAAGCTGCGTTATCTGTCTGAGTTTGTTGGCAACCAGCCAATTCCACGTCTGAATAATGTTGGGCATTCATTGCCGGTGCTGTTGATCAAAGGAAATAGTGGTCAGACCATTGCCTTACTGGTCGATCAGCTGGTCGGTTCTCGAGCGCAGATTGTGGTGAAACCGATTGGACAGCAGTTTGCCAATGTCAGAGTGGTGGCCGGTGCTACGATTTTGGGTGATGGTCAGGTCTGTCTGATTCTCGATGGACAGAATGTTGCCCGTCAGATTCAGGCGACACAGCGTGTCAAACAGCTCAATGATCAGCGTGATGGTTCGCGTAATGCAAATGCACGTCGTCTGGTAATGATTGTCGATGACTCGGTAACTGTACGTAAAGTGACGTCGCGTCTGCTTGAACGTCAAGGCTATGATATTGTGACTGCCAAAGATGGTGTGGATGCGATCGAGCAGCTTGAAAACGTCAGACCGGATCTGATGTTGCTGGATATCGAAATGCCGCGCATGGACGGTTTCGAAGTGACCAATCTGGTTCGTCACCATGATATTCACCGTGACTTGCCGATTATCATGATTACCTCACGTACCGGTGAGAAGCATCGTGAACGTGCATTCAGCTTGGGCGTAACGCACTATATGGGTAAACCGTTCCAGGAAGCGGAGCTGCTGGCCAATATCCAGCAACTGATTGCTGAAAAACAGGGGTAATATATGAGTCAGACCAATTCGAACAACAAAATGGCTGATCAGATTAGCCAGCAGGAACTTCAGCATCTGATTACGGTATCGACCGGATTTATTGATGCCTATATTATTGACTGTCATGGCAAAGATCCGATGCTATTGCCACAAAATATTGTCCTGTCAGCACTGGATAGCAATACGCAGGTTAAGACAGTGGAGTGGCATGAAGCACAATTGCCAGTTTATGCAGTGAATGATCCTTTACGTCAAAATGGAGTGGCACTGGTGATTGAGGGTGATGAAATCACTCAGCGCTTTGCCTTGATGTGCAATGAAATGCCGAAAACCATCCGGATTCGTATTTCCGAAGTGGTCGATGTCGATCAGCCCGTGAATGATCCTGCCATCTTTCAATATGTGCGTATGAACGAACAGCTTTTCCATATTCCGAATATGACGAATATTCAGGCTTCAATCGGACTGTAATCCAAACTATAAAATATAAAAAAGGAACTCCATGGAGTTCCTTTTTTATTGCGTTATGAATTTACTTAGTTGGCGAGTAAATTCACGAGAATCTGCTCATAGATTTCAGCCAATGGCTCTAAGTCTGCAATATCGACATGTTCATTGATCTGATGAATCGTGGCATTCAATACGCCAAGTTCCAGTACCTGTGCGCCGGTAGGGGCAATAAAGCGGCCATCTGAGGTACCGCCCGAAGTCGATAGTTCAGTTTCAGTCCCCGTCACATTCAGAATGGCGGTTTTAGCTGCATTTACTAGTTCACCAACTGGCGTCAGGAAAGGCAGGCCAGATAAAGTCCAAGAAATGTCATAGTCCACACCATGACGATCCAGAATTTCTAAAGTACGTGCTTTGAGTTCTTCGGCGGTCACTTCAGTTGAATAACGCCAGTTGCACAATAGGTTCATGGTGCCGGGAACAACATTGGTTGCGCCTGTACCCGCATTGATATTGGAAATCTGGAAGGTCGTCGCCGGGAAATATTCGTTGCCATGATCCCAGACTGTGTCGCACAGTTCAGCAATGGCTTTAGAAGCGGTATGAATCGGATTCACGGCCAGATGCGGATAAGCCACATGACCCTGTTTGCCTTTGACTGTAAGGTTGGCATTTAATGAACCACGACGGCCATTTTTGACTATATCGCCCAGTTTATTAGTACTTGACGGTTCACCGACCAGACACCAGGTAATTTTCTCATTACGCGCTTCCAGTGTTTCAATCACTTTCACCGTGCCGTTAATCGATGGACCTTCTTCATCTGAAGTAATCAGGTAGGCAATCGAACCTTTGTGATTCGGATATTTTTCAACAAAACGTTCTGTTGCAACTACCATGGCTGCCAAAGCCGTCTTCATGTCGGCACTGCCACGACCATAAAGTTTGCCTTCACGGATTTCTGGTAAAAAAGGATCTGAGTTCCAGGCATCCAGATTCCCTGTTGGCACGACATCGGTATGGCCAGCGAAACAGAAGACCGGACCTTCTGTGCCTTTGCGTGCCCAGATATTATCTACATCTTCAAAGCGCATGGATTCAATATTGAAACCAATCTTCTTTAAACGTTCAGCCATGATGTTCTGGCAGTCATGATCAATCGGTGTGACAGAAGGCTGACGTAATAGTTGCAGGCTTAAATCGAGGGTAGCGGAAGAGCTCATACGGTATTCAACAGTCGATAATTTTTTCGGTTCTATAATAGGCGAATATAGGCTTGAATGTGAACGACTGATATAAAAAAACCCTATCTGGGATAGGGTTCTGTGAGCGTTTAGGAAAAAACTAGTTTTGACGGATTTCGTCAGAGGTTTTTTCAGCAGTATTGGTTACCGCATCGCCAGCCTTAGACACATCTTTGCCCATGCCTTTTACGGTGTTACAGCCAGTCAATACAAAAGCCATCATTAATGAAGCAGCAAGAATTTTTTTCATCATCATCTCCGTATAATCAATAATAAAATTATTATGATGTGGGACTTAGAGTAGAAAATATACGCTCTAAAAAATATGTGGTTTTCATAGTGCTTCGGTTAATAAATGTAATGCTTTATAGGGGCTTATGCGATGGATGCTGGATCAGCACCGGATTGCGATACATATAAAAGTCATCACTATCGAGTTTTTTATAAAGTCCATCCGTCCACCAGATCGCAGCTGAACTGCTCGGCCGGGCTTGCGGATAAATCCATTCATGTCGTTGCAGACGATAGAAACCGTGCTGTGCAGCAGGAATATGCTGTCCCCATAAGCCCAGACGACGCTCGGTATTGATCCATGAGGGAATTGGCTGATCGGCATGATGTGTAGGCAAATACAGCTGTCCCTTGAGGACGCAAAACCGTCTTTGAATGGGATGCTGCAAAGCCTCATCAAACTGGAATTGTTTTTGTGTGAAATATTTCATTTTTCTGATTAAAGTATCGGTGCGGTTTAGGCCATACCAATGCGGCAGGCTAAAATCTGCTTCGGCCAGATAATATTTCAATGCCACTTCCCAATGTTCAATCTGTCCTGTATCAGTATTTAATAACAGAAAATCTAGCTCCCCCAGGGTTTTGGCGCCTTCAATCTTTTGCAGACTATGAGCAAGCAGCTGATACGGATGATAGGCATCATCGAGTAACCAGAACCAGATCAGCATTTCAAAGCGCAGCCCTAAACGCGTACTTTTCAGTTGCTGCACAAATTCGATTAATTCTTCTGGATGCTGATCAAGAAACTCTAAACGTGGATGGTAACGGTTGAGATAGTGCTGCCAGGCCTGGCTTTCATGCAGTTCAAAGTAATATATAAGCTCAAGTTCATCTGGAATATGGAACAGGATATTCGGACTGCCGACAGCAAACGCCAGTTGCCGCACCAGAGGATGTTGATAACGTTGCCATGCTTCTACAAGATTTTGGTTTAAATTGGAAAAGGGCATAGTACAACCTGTGAAAAGTGCAGAAATACAACGGACAGTATCGGAAAACGCTTTATACTACCTGAATTCTGCGGCTAGGGTTGATGTATGAAAGTGTTGTTTTGGCGAAGTCTGGTGGTGCTGTTTGTGATCCTGGGCTTTATCGGTGCAATCCTGCCGGGTATGCCAACAACGGTCTTTTTGATTCTGGCGGCCTGGGCGGCATCCAAAGGCTGGCCACAAATGGATGACTGGTTATTGAATCATCCCAAATATGGTCCGACCTTAAGAGATTGGCGTGCCCACGGTACTGTACCGCGTAAGGCCAAATGGCTGGCCAGTATCATGATGCTGATCAGCGGGATCATCATGCTGTTTACTACTGCACCCTTGGCCGTAAAAGCCTTTACCAATATTACGATGCTGATCGTCGCGATCTGGTTATGGCGACGCCCTGAACCGAATCAGATCCTTATTCAGCAAAATACAGTTGACCCAGAAAAGACAGATCTACCAACAGCGCCATCTGAAGATAATCAGTTAAACCCTATAAAGCCAAATAAAATAGAGTCTGAGAATAACAAGTCATGAATACCTTGCATCTGGATCAAGCCGATATCCTGATTGATCTTGCCCAACAAAAACTGTATCTGCCCCGTCTAAACAAGCAATATCTGATTTCCAGTGGCAAAAATGGCATTGGTGAAACTGAAAATAGTGGCAAGACTCCTCGTGGCTGGCACAAGATTGCTGAAAAGTTTGGTCAGAATGCTCCCTTAAATAGTGTATTTGTCGCACGTCAGGCGACGGGTGAAATTTATAATCCCCAATTGGCGGCAGAATTCCCGCAGCGGGACTGGATCCTGACGCGCATTTTATGGCTGAGTGGCCTTGAAGCGGGTTTTAATCAAGGCGAGGGCTGCGATACCTATCAGCGTTATATCTATATTCATGGCACCCCAGAAACCGAAAAGATGGGAGAGCCGCTGTCGCACGGCTGTATCCGTATGCGTAATCCGGAGGTCGCTGAATTATTTGACCTGATCAGTGAAGATGCACTGGTCTATATTTCAGAACAGGCATTAGATCTGGGCAGGCTGAATGTTTCGAAAAGCGAATAAAAGTTAGATTTTAAGATTATGTGAAAATGGTTTTGTTTTTATGGACTGAATCTGCTTGGTGGAGACAGCAGAAAAGATTGATTAATCTGATCCAGATGGTATTTTTATCGCATGGAATGGGTTAAATGATTATTTGAAGTTTAGATTTACTGGCATTTTCTGAATAAAAATAAATGACAGTTGAAAGATTACATGAACACAACGTCGAGTATTTTAAAGCTTTGTATAATCCTTAATCAGAATTGGAATATGTCGTGTGGTTAGACTGAAACTTCGCAGGGTAAAACACAAAATTTCGCTTCAATTTTCATTTTGAAAATTAAAAAATTTCGGTAGAGACTTAAAAAATAAACAAAAAGTGTTGTTTTTTTTAACAAACAACCTATTTTTTAATCACTCACACCTAAAAAGTGGAAAACATTCCGAAAAGCGTTTGACAGGCTGTGCAGATTCTCTATAATGCACCCATCAAACGATGATAGACGTTTAGAAAGGGCGCTTAGCTCAGTTGGTAGAGCGTCTGCCTTACAAGCAGAATGTCGGCGGTTCGATCCCGTCAGCGCCCACCAAGCTCTTTCATGTTGAGACCTTATAGTTGCAGCGGTAGTTCAGTTGGTTAGAATACCGGCCTGTCACGCCGGGGGTCGCGGGTTCGAGCCCCGTCCGCTGCGCCACTTTAAGATCTTGATTTTCGTTTGCCACAATAGCGACATTGTGTAAATGCAGCGGTAGTTCAGTTGGTTAGAATATCGGCCTGTCACGCCGAGGGTCGCGGGTTCGAGCCCCGTCCGCTGCGCCATTTATACGATAGACCTTTTGAGGGCGCTTAGCTCAGTTGGTAGAGCGTCTGCCTTACAAGCAGAATGTCGGCGGTTCGATCCCGTCAGCGCCCACCAGATTCTTTTGCGATGCAGCGGTAGTTCAGTTGGTTAGAATACCGGCCTGTCACGCCGGGGGTCGCGGGTTCGAGCCCCGTCCGCTGCGCCATTTCAAAAGAAATTAAATTGAGGTCCCTGAGCCTGAATTTAATAAACTAAAGATTGACACTCTTTATCAGGGCGCTTAGCTCAGTTGGTAGAGCGTCTGCCTTACAAGCAGAATGTCGGCGGTTCGATCCCGTCAGCGCCCACCAGATTCTTACGATGCAGCGGTAGTTCAGTTGGTTAGAATACCGGCCTGTCACGCCGGGGGTCGCGGGTTCGAGCCCCGTCCGCTGCGCCATCTTAAGATGAAAAGCTTGGATTCCTGAGATCTGAGTTTTCAAGATACCAAGACTACATTCCTTGTTGGTCTTGCGTCATTTAAAACAACGTTGTTGTTTTCTCAGGGCGCTTAGCTCAGTTGGTAGAGCGTCTGCCTTACAAGCAGAATGTCGGCGGTTCGATCCCGTCAGCGCCCACCATATCTTCTTGCTTCAACTCTATTTATTCCTTAGAATCTGATTGTATTATAATAATATTAAGATTTCACGACCATGAGAAATCCCTATCAGCGCAAAGCCGCGACCAAATCCCAAAAAACTGCTTTCGATCCTCAACAGCTTTATAAGCAATATAGTGAAGCCATTGTTGCTAATGCTGGCATTTTTGCACTCTATCAGGATGGGTGGGCCTTATGTGCCACGCCGACCGGACAACGCGCATTTGCCTGTTGGCAAAGTAAAGGTCTGGCTCGACTGTTGATTAAAGACAATTGGGAAAATTACGAGATTCAGGAAATTGGTCTCAAGGATTTTGTAGAGAAAGTCATTCCCTTTTTATGTCAGGAAAGTACCATTGTTTCGCTTGACCTGACCCCGGAAGGGCAGAATATTCTGGTGGCACCGGAAAAATTATTACTTGATATTAAAAATTATCTGTATCAGATCTATGTACAAAAGCCGGAACTGTTTAAAAATCCGGATATGCCTTTGCCTAGGCAGATCCGTTTAAATTAAATTTATTGTTTTTAAAACAGCTTGTTTATTGGAACAATGAATATTCATTCAGTAGCCAGCCACTTATCAAAGCAAAATATTCGCGTAACCAGGAATTATAGCGAACATTCTGGGGTGTGCTGGCACTCAGGCTGATGACTTGTTGATAACCCTGATGTCTGGCAATGGCACGGGCACGAGGGCTATGAAAATCGCTAGTGACAATCGCAATGGGCTCATTTCGATCAATATGTTGCTGTTTTAGGATTGCCTGAGAATATTGCAGGTTCTGTTGGGTACTTCTGCTTTGATCTTCTAAGCTAATGGGGTTTTTGAGCTGCGGATAGTTCGTGTAGATATAACTTTGCATGACTTCAGCTTCGCTCTGTCTCTCCCGGAAATTTCGTCCACCGGTCATAATGATTAAAGTATTTGGATATCGTTCTGCATATTTTGCTGCGGTATCCAGACGATTTTTTAAGATGGGTGAGGGCTGACCCTGATTAATGCCACTGCCTAATACTAAAATCGCTGCAGCAGGTCGTGCCGGAATATTCGGGTTGATTGACATCTGGATATAAACAAAGAAAGCCGCGACACTGATTATCCAGAATAAAAATCCGCCCCAGAGACTGTTCCAGAACAAGGTTCTGAATCGGGAATTCTGTTTCCAGCGCTGAATAGATGAAAAAAATAAGGCGGACAGGATGAGTGCCACCCCAATGAAGATCGACAGGGCAATAGCAAAATGCCTCTGACCTTGGCTCAGTAACCAGACGCTATTGATACATAGGATCAAGCCAGAGATCAGGCTAAGACTTCGTTTAAGTTGATTGAGCATCCAGGGTTCCTTTTTTCTTATTCATATTCTTATTATTGCTTTTGCATCTTCAATAAAAACCGGGCCATTGAGCCCGGTTTTTAGCATATCAGGTTATCTTAATATACATCACGGCGATAACGTCCATCCAGGCGTAATTGATCTAGCATTGTTTCACCGAGAATCTCGGTCAGGGCCTGATCCACATCGCTGGCCATACCATTGATGCTACCGCAGACATAAATCACTGCACCTTGAGCAATCCAGGCTTTCAGTTCTTCAGCCTGTTCACGCAATTTGTGATGTACATAGACTTTTTCCTGCTGGTCGCGAGAAAACGCAAGATCGAGACGTTTCAGGGTTCCCATTTGCAGCCAGGCCTGAATGGTTTCTTCAAAGAAGAAGTCATGTTCACGCTGACGTTCACCGAAGATCAGCCAGTTCTGGCTATAGTCCCGACGGTTACGCGCACTGAGCAGGCTTAATAATCCCGCAATCCCGGTACCATTACCAATACAGATAATCGGGCGGTTGTCATCAATCAGGTGGAAAGATTCATTGCTGCGAATACGCAGTGCAATTGGCGTATTGAGAGCCGCATGCTGGGTCAGCCAGCCTGAACCCAATCCCAGATTACCACTAGCATCGGTTTGCTGACGTACCACCAGACGTAAAACCTGCTGGCTTGGAATACTGGCAATGGAGTATTCACGTGTTGCCAAAACCGGTAATTGCGTGAGGAGCTGATCCAGAGAATCAAAAGGTTCAGCCTGAGTCAGATCACGATCCCAGAGTGCCTGTTCAATATTCTGTTGCATAGAAGGTACTTGTGTACCCGCTGCTATCTGGTGCTTTTGCATAAATGCATCGATACGTTCTTGGCTATTCCCTGGCTGAACCTCGGCAATATCACCTGCTTGCCAGACGGCTTCATGCTCAGGGGTCAGTTCGATATTGAAGGCAGGCGCACCCAGACTACCCGGATTGAGGACTTCACGTTTACTCAAACTCCAGTGATCAAAGGTCTTATCGATACTCATCGCTTGTAGCTCAAGTCGAGTGACTTGTTCCAGCGCACTATTCCATTGCTGGATATGCTCGTTATTGGCATTGTCGACTTCAATCGTATTGAATAGCTGCTGGGCACCATTCTGTTTTAACCACTGATCAATACGGTGACCAAAACTGCAATAGCTGTCTGGATATTCCTGAGAACCCAAGGCCAATACCGCATAACTTAAATAACTGAGATCAGCTTGAGCAGACAGGATTTTTTTCTCAAAAGAAGAGGCCAGATCCGGCGCTTCACCTGTGCCATAGGTGCTGGCAACAAATAATACCTGTTCGGTTTGTTGTAAATCGGCTAGCGTCAGTTGTTGTACTGGCTTGACTGTTACCGGTTGACGCGCTTCCTGCAGGGCAGTCGCTGTACGCCAAGCCAGTTGCTCAGAAACCCCTGTTTGTGAGGCATACGCGATGAGCCACGGTTTGGAATTTTCATCTAGGTTTACTAAAGTCGCACCCTGACGTGCTGCCAGCGTTAAGCGTTTCTGTTTGCGACGTTTCAGATAGAGCATCCAGCCGGTCACAAAGAACAACGGCATCAACAAGGCTGCGACCATGGCAAAGAACTGGTAAATTGGGCCGAAGAAGCTGCCACGATGCACCGGTAACATGCTGCTCATGATTTTTTCATTAAGCTTTTATCTTCATACAGCTCGATTTCGGTAAATTCAGCTGTCTGGTAATTATAAGTGGCACTGTTTCGTGCACGTTCATGCTGAGCGACTGGATCGATAAAGCTCAGCTGCATTTCGCCATCCGATTTTTTCGGAAGGTTAAACGTTACGGTAGAATACTTATCTGAAAATTCAGTGTTAAAGCCAATCCAGCTCTGGTCTAGCGCACGGGCAGTAGCTTCAGGGCTGAGACCTTCACGGCCTTCACCACCAGCACCGCGTTCGCCACCTTGGCGGCCTTCGCCTCGTACTTCACCTTCGGCACGCGGACCACGTTCACCGCCTGGACGTCCTTCACCACGGTTATTGCCGGCATTGGCCTGCATTTCCGGTTGCGGGCGTTCCACACCCAGCACTTTAAACATGCCATTGCGCCACCAGTCATAAGACCAGTACAGACCGGTACAGGCCAGAATCAGGTAGAAAATCACCACCCAGGTTCCCACAACAGCGTGCAGATCCCAGATAAAATTACGGCCTTTCAGTTGAGGTTTTACAAAGAACCATTGCTTGATCGAATGACGTTTCGGCCAGCGCAGGTACAGACCTGACAAGACAAAAAAGATCAGCATCAGGGTACAGGCACCGGTAATCTGCTTACCCACCGGACCAACCGTCAAATTACGATGCAGTTGCTGAACAAACTGGAAAAATTCCCGACCCTTAATCTCTGGCAAGACTTCCGCAGTATACGGGTTGATCATGATGTTCTGACCACGCCGTGCGCCTTCTTTGGCAACATTCACAGTACTCGAAGCACTCGGATCTTGTGCCACGGTAATACTGTTGATCTTCATGTCAGGCGCAGTACGGTTAAAGTGCTGATACAGCTCGGCAGGCGTGAGTTTGTCACGTTGCTGAACCTGAACCGTATAACTGTCGCTATTCATCCATTTTAATATTTGTTGTTCATAGGAGTAGATTGCGCCAGTGACCCCCATTATCGAGAGGATTAAACCTGCTGTAATCCCCAGAAACCAGTGGATTTGGAAAAATGTCTTTTTAAACATGGTCGTCAGATTAAGGGTGAGATCTATAAAAGTGGCAAAATTATAACTGAAGTTTGAGCCCGAATTATAGGTGTTGAGGATAATATTTATTCTCATTATCATTTATTATTTTGAGATTAAAAAAACCTCCATGCCGGGGCAGGAGGTTTTTCACTGAAGAAAGAACAGTTTAGATTTGTTTTGCTGCGCCGACTTCTGCTTCCAGATGCTTGCGAATCGTAGCGAAAGAGAAGTTTTTGCTGTCCAGACGTTTCGGCAGGATATAGGCGCCTTGCTGGCCTTTTACTTTGAAATTGACCAACATGAATTCTGGTGTGTTGTACCATTCATAGATGTCTTTCCAGCTAATCGCGCCAACACCTTCCTGCATGCCCATTTTCTGGCGCATCACGATACCATGCGGTTGCACGCCCAGGCGAACACCTTTGATTTCCTGTACCGGAAATTCATTCATCTTGCGTTTAACATACCATTCCAGACCAAAGGTACGGATCAGGTAATACAACACCACACAGACAATGGCCACCCAGCAGAACACGGTAGAATAGTTCTTCAGGAGCAGAATGCCCAGAATAGAAAGTGCAACAACAGCACCCATGATCAGCCATGCTTTCATGCCAATTTTATTGGTACTACGCCAGATCACCAGCTGAGCATGACGCTGCTCGGCTTCTGAAATTTCATAGTTCACAGGCTGTAGGGTATAAGCGTATAAATTTTTCGCGGTCATAATGAAATTAGCAGATTTTAAACTGTAAAAAGTTTAGCACTAATTGTACCAATTCAGTGAGTATATTGTTCCAAAATCAGCCAAATTATAATGAACCTAATTCAGTTGCCTGTTCATCACGCTCATGACTCAAACTTTGTTTCAGTTGGCTCAACTGCTTTAAAATGCTGAACATTAAAGACAGTTGCTGCAAAATGATCAGGGATTTCTGATCTTGCTCCTGATCTTGAGCCAGGCGCTGGCGAATATGGGCAATCATATTTTGCGCACTTAAATCGGGCATTTCATCTCTTAGCAATGCACCACGAATGTTCTCAAGTGCTTTGTCTAGTAAATTCAGAATGTCCTGATCTTCAATTTTTCCCGGTGTGCGCCCAGTGCAGCAATATAACTGATAAAAGTATGGTTCAGACAAAGGAACTCAAAGGCTAGCGATTTTTGTACCGGATCAATATCCGGTTCAGTGGCCAGTGTCGAAATTAGTGAAGCCACCTCGGCATCGGTATTATGGGCCGCACGGCGCACAATCCGATATTTCAGGCCATTATTACGTCCTGATTTATACTGCTCGATTACTTCACTCAAATAATCTGCTTCTGCCTGCAGGCTGCGTTTGATACTTCGCGGCAAACGCCGGAACTTCCAGTCTGGAAAAATAAAGCTGACGCCAAACCAGGCAATCGCACAGCCAATCAGGGTGTCAATCATACGCGGGATGGCCGCAGCATAGCCCATACCATCCAGATTGAAGTTGATTAGGGCTAAAATCGTGATAAAGGCAGTGGCTTGGGCATACTGTTTACTGCGTAATTCAAAGAACAGAATCCCGCTCAATACCAGAAGTAATAATTGTCCTTCGATGGAAGGCACAAAATACAGAATGGCATAACCGAGAATAATACCGACCAACGTACCGACAATACGCAGACGTAAACGCCGTTTGGTGGCGTTAAAGTTCGGCTGGCTGACAAAGAGTGCCGTTAATAAAATCCAGTAACCATATTCAATATTGCTGACCTGTACGAAGATATAGCTGATCAGCAGCACAATCGACAGGCGAATGGCATGCCGGAACAGTACCGACTCGGGTGTCAAATGCTGCTTAATCCGAATCTTGATATCATCCCAGCCTTTCAGGTCATCATCTCTGAGCTGGTTTTCGATATGTTTGAAACGCTCGGATTTGATACTTTGCTCGGTTTCCAGGTTGCGTAACTGGGCATCAATCGATTTCAGGTTTTGAAACAACGCAAACAGGGCGCTAATCCAGACCTGATCATACTGCTGCTCCTGACGTAACTTATCCAGAGACTGTCTCAGGTTGTCAAAGGTATGCTTAAAGCGCTGGTTATGCACATAGGGTTTGCGCATTAGCAAACTTTCACTCAGGTCCTTACAGGCTTTGCCCTGAATTGACATAATGCGCTGGAAGCGGAACAGGATATCGCTATGCTGGAAAATCTTGGTCAGTTTCTGATAATCAATATGCGCTGAATCGGCACGTTCATGAATATCCTGCGCCACAAAATAATATTGTAGGCTGCGACGGGTATCTTTTTGCCCACGGTCGCCTTTCAGGCGAGTCAAAAGGGCAGTTTTCATTTCATTAAAAATCGCAATCAGTTTGCCATTTTCCAGCGAGAGTTCAATCATGCTTTGTTGATAGCTTTTCGGGGTCATGTCCACATCAAACAGATTGGACTTGGCATATAAAAAGTCACCGAGCGCAGAATAGGAAATGGCAAGCTTGTCTTGCGCCAACCGGGCAGGGAAGATCAGGAAACTGAGGGTCGACAGCAGACCGTACCACATCGCGCCGATGACCAATAAACCAGCCTGTTTATACCATTCATCAAACAGCTCTACCCCGAGCATGGAATAAACGGAAATCACCAGACAGCCGTAAGAAATCGTGGCATAGCGTCGCCCTAGTGAACCCAGCAAAATCAGGGCAATACAGGACACAATTAAGGCCAAGGCAAATAGCAGGGGATAAGGAAAGAGCAGATATACGCCCACTGCGGTAATAAAGAAGCCAATGTAGGTATACAGCAGATTTAAAATCCGCACCGAAAAGCGGTCATCAATATCACTTAAACCGGCTGCGACCACGCCTAAAGTCAGTGGAATCGTCATCAATTGTTGTCCCATAAAATAGGGAACAAAGGCGGTACCTGCAAATGCCGTCATCATGCGCAGGTTATACATCAAGGTCGTATTATAGGTGGTTTGCTTGAGACGAGTGAGCCAAGATTTCAAAGGTCGTCCTTTATACTGCAGTCTTAGAGCTGAATCTGAATAGGCTAATGAAAATAGTATATTTATAAATCTTCATTTCAGGCTAAATCATACTATGCACTGTGTTAATTTGTCTGCATATTAGCGCTTTAAATCTTCATGCTTATGACATCGAATAAAATAGTACAACAACCTTATGCCATGTCCTGGATTATTTTGCTGGCAACACTGAGTGCACTCGGGCCTTTATCCATTGATATGTATCTTTCGGCCTTGCCGGCCATGGCAGCAGATTTTGGTGTCAGCACCCAGATGGTTTCTAACAGCCTGCCGGCTTATTTCTTCGGTCTGGCGATCGGGCAACTGATTTATGGTCCGATCAGTGACCGGATTGGGCGTAAACCGCCACTGTATTTTGGGCTGTGTTTATACATTGTGGCAAGTTTGCTGTGTGTCTTTGCGCAGGATGAATGGAGTCTGATCGCTGCACGGATTCTGCAAGCCTTAGGTGGCTGTGTCGGGGTGGTCATGGCACATGCTGCAATTCGTGATCGCCTGGATATGCATTCAGCAGCTCAGGCCTTTGCCAGCATGATGATTGTGACTGCGATTGCACCAATCATCGCTCCGAGTCTGGGGCCTAGGTATTGATGTTTTATGAATGGAATGTGATCTTCTTGGTGCTGATGGGCTGCGGTCTGTTGAGTCTGGCCTGTGTACATTTTCTATTTAAAGAAACCCTGGAGCCAGAACGTCGTCTCAAGCTGAACTTCCAGCAGGTATTAAGTTTGTACCGTACTATTTTTCAGGATCCAAGCTTTCGACGCCCGCTCTATGCTGGCTGTTTTTCCGGTGCAGTGATGTTCTGTTATATCAGTGCTTCTTCTACCATTCTGATGGATCGTTATCAGCTGACTGAGCAGCAGTTTGCTTATGCCTTTGGTGCCAATGCCTTCGGGATCATGCTGTTTTCGACCTTGAATAAACGTCTGGCTGGGCGATTCTCGATATTACAGCGCTTGAAAATCGGCACCTGTCTGCAGTTTACCGGTGTATTAGGGTTAATCTTGCTGGGCTGTCTGGACGTCGATTCTGTGTTCTGGGTGTTGTTAGGCATGTTTATTGTGGTGGCATCTATCGGGTTTACTGGTCCGAATGCCATGGCTCTGGCAATGGCTGAACAGGGCGAGCGGGCGGGAACCGCCAGTGCGATTATGGGCAGTATGCAATTTGTCTGTGGCTTATTGGGCGGTGTATTACTGAATTTTCTGATCTGGCATGCCTTATTAAATATGGCATTGATCATGCTGGTTTTTGTAGGTATTTCCGCTTGGGCGATTTTTAAAATCAAGATGCCAATCTTGAAAAATGCATAGATGCTGGGCGTTCTCTAATATATTAAAAATGCTGGATTGAGCAGAGGGCTAAGCAAGTTGGCTTAGCCCTGCTTGCATCACTCATCGATAAATACGGCAAATTCCTCTACGGGAACACGCGGGGTAATAAAGCTGTTAATAATCTGCTCTGGGTCGGCATAACCCAGTGCCATACCGCAGACCAGCTCTTCATCATCAGGTGCGCCGACCAGATCAAGCACGATCGGATGAAAATGATTCCAGGCAGCCTGCGGACAGGTGTCCAGACCGCGGGCTTTTGCTGCCAGCATGACATTCTGGATCATCATGGAAACATCCATTTTGGAACCAATCGCCAAAGAACGATGGACGGTAAAGAACAGGCCGACAGGCGCATCAAATAATTCAAAATTACGCAGCTGCTGACGCGCCATTTTTTCCTTTTCGCCTTTCTGAATATTCAGCAAGCCATATAAACCCCAGCCATTTTCACGACGACGTTCAATAAATGGCGAGATCCATTGTTCAGGATAATAGGCAAAAGTTTCCTGATACTGCTGCGACAATTCCGGATTTGCATAGATTTGCATTTGTGCCTGACAAACCTGCTGCACGAGTTCATCACGCTTTTTACCTGTTACCACATACACTTTCCAGGGTTGGGTATTGGTTCCTGAAGGTGCGCGGCTGGCCACCGCCAGAATCTCTTTTAAGGTGTCTGTACTAACGGGGGTATTTAAAAAAGCACGCACTGAATGGCGAGAAGTGATGGTGTGATCTACAGCATGAACAAGATTTTGATCCATTATGGGGTCCAGTCGAATATCCTTATTGAGTTTGCAATGACTATAAACTAAACAAACAGAACGGAGGATAGGAAAATTTAATTCTTCGCCAGCTGAAAAAACAATTTATCAGCAAAATGACTTGAATAATGAAATTTCGCATTCTTTTAGCTGAGCATAAATCGCCTAAGTGATAGCAATGGATTTAGTCATAAAGTTGGTCTTTGATTTAAAAAATGGCTTAAAACCCAAGTGCTTGAACCATTCAACAATAACAATTTCACACAGAGAACTGGTTTATTTTGACTGAAAATCAAGATAATTTAATTTCAAGATCCCTGTTTCATTTTGTGTCGAGTAAAAGATTAATATTTTTTTTGAATTAAAATATAGATTAATCTTCATATAAAAATGAGAATTTATAATTATTTTTTATAGGTAAATTAACTATTGCTAATAAAAAGAAATAAAACCTGATACGAAGAAACAGCATAATGTACGACTTTTCATCTTAATTCATGCATTTCGTGATTAAGATCTGTTTTAAATAACGCGATTCCAGATGGCTTGAATGAAGTCTTTAGGTTGAAAGCACTCATCAAGCACTGAATGTTTTTTTTGAGCTTAAAACACAGTTTTTTTACCAGCATGCGCATCTGTTTGAAAATTGTCTGCAATTTTACAACAGACTGAGTATCGGAATAGAAAAGGTGTTGCTTTTATAAATCTCTCATTTGTTGAATATGATCGTGATGATGATATTCATAAGTTTGAAAGAGATGATAAATCGGTTTGTTTTTCTAAAGGTGATAGATCAAATCAGGATATTTCCAGATGAACATCTAATGAGCGAGCTAGAAATCTAGCGCACTCCATAACTTTTAGAAAAATAAAAAATTCAAAATCATCTTGGGCAAAAAATTATGGATTTTACTTTTAACGCATTTTATACCTTGATTGCCGCAGTCATTGTTTTGTTACTCGGCCGATTCCTGGTTAATAAAATCGATTTTTTAAAGCGCTACAATATTCCTGAGCCGGTTGCAGGCGGTTTGGTTGCTGCGATTATCTCATTACTGGTGCATTCACTGTGGGGATACAGCATCACCACCAGTTCAGAGCTACAAACCAGTTTTATGCTGATCTTCTTTGCCTCGATCGGTCTGAGTGCCAACTTTTCCAAGTTGCGTGAAGGTGGGATCGGTCTGGTTATTTTCCTGTTTGCTGTTTCGGCTTTCATTATTTTGCAAAATGCGGTCGGCATGAGTCTGGCAACATTATTGGGTATTGACCCGTTGATTGGCCTGATTGCAGGTTCAATTACCTTAACCGGTGGTCATGGTACTGCAGGTGCATGGGGCGAGATTTTTGAGGTTGAACATGGCATTCAGGGGGCGCTTGCACTGGGGATGGCCAGTGCTACTTTTGGTCTGATTATCGGTGGGATTATTGGTGGTCCTTTAGCAAAACTGCTGATTAACCGTCATAATCTCGCAATTGCACGTACGGATCAACAAATCGAAAAGCGTGATAGCACGCCAATGGATATCAACTCGACCGAATATATTCCATTTGAATATCCGCATCAGGTGCGTTTAATTACCGCTGATAATGCAATCACGACCTTGGGCCTGTTCGCAGGTTGTTTGGCTTTTGCAGAGTTTATGACGGGTTTCAGTAAAGGTACTGCGTTTGAACTGCCAACATTTGTCTGGGCATTGGCGGGTGGTGTCATTCTGCGTAATGTACTGGAAGGTATTTTCAAAGTTCAGATTTTCGATCGCGCGATTGATGTGTTCGGTAATGCTTCATTGTCGCTGTACTTGGCGATGGCATTGTTATCATTGAAATTATGGCAATTAGCTGACCTTGCAGGACCACTCATGGTGATTCTGGGTGCGCAAACCATCACCATGGCTTTGTATGCAGCTTTCGTCACTTTCCGCATCATGGGCAAAAACTACGATGCTGCGGTACTTGCAGCAGGTCATTGTGGTTTCGGTATGGGCGCAACGCCAACAGCGGTTGCCAATATGCAGGCGATTACCAATATGTATGGTGCGTCGCATAAGGCCTTCCTGATTGTTCCATTATGTGGTGCGTTCTTCGTTGACTTAATCAATGCTACTGTTATTCAGATGATTTTGAAGTTTTTTGCATAATTTTTATGCCTGATACGATGAGTCATAGGCTCATAAGGATGTGACATGAATGATCAGTTAAATGAAACCTTACTCGGCTGGATTAATGCCCTGAATGGCCCTTTATGGGATTTTCTGGTGGTGTTTCTGGTCGCAGTCGGTATTTTCTACACGATCATGACTGGTGCAGTACAAATTCGTTTGTTCTGGCACAGCATGAAAGTCATGAAAAATAGCCGTGGCAAGGTTCAGGATACGCACGGCATTACCCCGTTTCAGGCCTTTGTCACTGGACTGGCAAGCCGGGTCGGTGTGGGCAATGTCGCGGGTGTCGCCATTGCGATTGCGATTGGTGGCCCCGGTGCCGTGTTCTGGATGTGGTTTACTGCCTTTTTGGGCATGAGTTCTGCTTTTGTTGAATCCTCTTTGGCACAGTTGTTTAAGGTGCGAGATAACAAAAACCAGCAATTCCGTGGTGGTCCAGCTTATTACATTACTCAAGGCCTGAAACAGAAATGGCTCGGGATTGTCTTTGCGATTGCATTGATCACGACTTATGGTTTTGTCTTCAATGCAGTTCAGGCCAATGCCATTACCGGAGCAACCTCTCATGCCTGGGGCTGGGATCAGGCGAATCTGATCTTGCCATTAGGCGGCCTGAATCTGGAAATTTCCTGGGTCGGATTGTTTCTGGTCTTGATGACTGCGGTGATCATTTTTGGCGGAATTAAACGGATTGCAAAAGTTGCTGAAAGCTTTGTACCGTTTATGGCTGTGCTTTATCTGGCGGTAGCTTTGTATATTGCAGTCATCAATTACGATCTGCTCCCATCCATCTTCCAGCTCATTTTCAGTAAAGCCTTTGAATTTGAAGCCGCCGCTGGTGGATTCTTTGGCGCCATGGTATCTATGGCGATGATGATGGGCATCAAGCGTGGTCTGTTCTCTAACGAGGCAGGGATGGGGTCGGCACCGAACGCCGCTGCAGCCTCGGATGTCAAACATCCGGTCAACCAGGGTCTGGTACAGATGCTCGGGGTATTTGTAGATACCTTTGTGGTGTGTTCATGTACCGCGATTATTATTCTGGTCTCAGGACTGTATGAAAATGCAGGCTTTGAAGGCGTGACCTTGACCCAGATGGCGCTTGAAAGCCAGATTGGTGCTTGGGGCGATGACTTCCTGGCTTTGATTCTGTTCCTGTTTGCCTATTCTTCGATTATTGGTAACTATGCCTATGCCGAAGGAAACGTTCAGTTCATCAATAACAATAGCCGGGTGATGTTGATTTTCCGCTTATTTGTATTGGTCATGGTGTATTTCGGTTCCATAGCCAGTGTGCCGTTGATCTGGAATATGGCAGATCTGTTCATGGGTGTCATGGCAAGTATCAACTTGATTGCGATCCTGTTGCTGATGCCATTCCTGCTGATGCTACTCAAAGACTATACCGGTCAGTTGAAGCGTGGTGTGAAAGAGCCTGAATTTAAACTGGATAACCATCCTAAATTTAAAGACAAGGTCAAATCAGATATCTGGTAAGACTTGAAGTAAAAAGCCCCGATCATTCGGGGCTTTTTTGTGCCAAAGTTTTCTTTAGAAGAAATTTAAATAACTTTGATAAAGCACAAAGCCCAAAATCAGGCTGAACCAGACCGGTAGTTTTGAGCGTAGCAGGGCAATCATCACCGCGACAAAAACCAGGTCGGAGCCATAACTAAAATAACGTTGTGAAAGATCCAGCAATAAATACAGCAATAGCCCCACCACCGCAGCATTGATGCCCATCACCGCCTGATGAATATGGCGCTGCTGCATCAACCATGACCAGTAGGGCAAGGTAGCAAAGATCAGAAAAAATGAAGGTAAAAAGATTGCACAGGTTGCTAACAGTGTATTTAGCCAGACATAAGGCGTCCAAGGCAGCAAAGCACCAATATAACTGGCAAAACTGAATAAAGGTCCAGGCATGAGCTGGGCAAATGCATAGCCAAGATCAAAAGATTGGGCACTCACCAAACTAGTCGTGACAAAATCCTGATGCAATAAAGGCAAAATCACATGACCACCACCAAACACCAGCGAACCAGTCTGATAGAAATTGGAAAAAAATTGCAGCTCCGATTCACCCCATAATTTTCCAGCTAAGGGCAGCAGCAAAAATGGTAGGATAAATGCCAACAGCCAATAGGGCGCAGCGGCAGATCGAATATAAGGCGAGCTGATTGCCGTTTTGTTAATTTCTTTGGGTTTCAAATCTGAGTGGGAAAAATGTCCAGCCAAGAGTCCACAGATTGCGCCCAGTATAATGACCAGAATCTGATTAAAACTCACTGAAACGACTATCAGTAATGCCACCGAGAGGATTAAGACAGCGTATTGCCAAGCCGATTTACAGAAGCTTCTCAGCATTTGCCAGAATGCCCAGGCGATTACAGAAAATACAATTAACTGGATGGTATGAAAGCTGTTTGAGTTTAAAATATGAAAATAGCTTTGACCCAATAACGCCACCAAGGTCATCAGAATCATTGAGGGCAGGGTAAAACCCAGCCATGCGATCACGGCACCAGTATAGCCCCGTTGCAGATAACCGATCGACAGCCCCACCTGACTGCTGCTCGGCCCGGGTAAAAGTTGTGCCAAAGCGACCAGTTGACTGTACTGGGTGTTATCCAGCCATTGCAGCTGGGTCACAAATTTTCGGTGAAAAAACACCAGATGCGCCGCTGGACCGCCAAATGAAATGCAGCCCAGTTGCAGGAAAATCAGGAAAATCCGGTACAGTGAGGTTGAAGGCATATTGTTATGGGGAAAAATGAAGATAAAGTAGCTGAACTGTATGACAGTTTTACGAAATTCTACAGACTATTTATGCATGTGTTTATACACTATGCTGCTTTAGATTAATGAGGACATTCTCTGCATGCAGAAATATGTGTTGAGTATGGTGATACTGGGTACATTTGGCCTAAGTGCTTGCCAAATGACCCCCATGACAGCCCAAGCGGCGACCAGTCATCTACAACCTGCTGCACAACGCGGAGAAGCTCAGGCACGTCCGAATCAAATTGATTTTCAAAAGATCAAGCAAACCCAGCAACGTCCGGTAGTTGCTTTAGTTCTGGGCAGTGGCGGTGCTCGTGGCTATGCGCATATTGGTGCGTTGGAAGTACTGGAACAGGCGGGTATTCAACCAGATTTTATTGTCGGAACCAGTGCGGGCAGCATTGTGGGATCCATTTATGCAAGTGGTAAACCGGCGATTGAACTGCGCAATATTGCCCTCAGCATGCGACCGAATGATGTCCGTGATATCAAACTAGCCAGAAAAGGCTTTTTTGATGGCAAGAAAGTTGAAGATTATGTCAATTTGCAGGTCGATCAAACCCCGCTTGAAGCCATGAAAATCCCAATGTTTGTGGTAGCAACCGCGCTGAAAGAAGGCAAGAAAGTCGTCTTTAACTATGGCAATACCGGACAGGCGGTACGTGCTTCGGTCTCGATTCCGAGTATGTTTATTCCGACTCTTATTCAAGGTAAAGAATATGTAGATGGTGGTCTGGTCAGTCCGGTGCCGGTCGATGTGGCACGTGAGTTGGGAGCCGATATTGTGATTGCGGTGGATATTCTGGCACAGCCCATTCACACGGAAACCAGCAATGTCTGGGGGCTATTTAACCAGAACATCAATATTATGCAGCAACATCTGGCGCATGAAGAATTAAAGCATGCAGATGTGGTGATTCAGCCGGACTTACGCGAAAAAGGCCATATCTTTGATGTACGTGGCAGGGAACTCACCATGCAGGCTGGTGCCGAGGCGACCCAGTTAAAGTTGATGGAAATTTCACAAGCCTACCAAAAACATGATTATGCTCAAGGACATCGCATTCCACAGTTTGTGGTACATGAACATCAAGCTCAATAAATCTTTTTTTTGAAATTTCTGTTTATCCCTATATCGCAGGAGCGCAGTATAGGGATATTCAATCAAAAGGATAAAGGATCATCGGCTGTAACGCTTAACTGATTGTTATAAAAGATAAGATGATTGCCTATGTGTATCAGTCAGTCGGAATTATCGCAAAAGATAAAATTAATTTTAAATATAACAAATTGAATTATAAGTATATTGTTTTAAATAATAAGCCTTATTCGTCTTAAATTAAAATTTTAATATTATTATTCGTATACTTAAGTTGATCAAATATTCAAAAGCATCGATGTTCATGCCAGAATGCAGTTTGAAAAGATCACTACACAGATGTAGACATCATGACGCATATTAAAATTGGACAGCAGGTCAAACTGGCACAATTCGAACACTATATTTTTACAGTGACCGCGACCCATCAGGATGGTTCTTTTACCGTTGAAACGACCTTGGATGGTCAACAAATTTTAAGTTATCAGAACGTGGCGCAGGAAATGCTCAGGCCAGTGATGCTTTAAATCACGCAGAGCCTTTCTATTTTCCTGAATTATTTTTGTTCAAAGCTTAAAACAGTGAAAAATTCTCAGTTGCTGTGTGATCAACCCCCAGATAAATAAGTGTTGATTTATTGGCACTTAACTTTCTAACTGAGATTTTAAGCAATTAAATATATTTTTTTCTGTATGAATACATTTTCTATATCAATAATTGTGATGCTTCATTTGCCGAATTGAACATTTTATTCATGTTAAAAACGCTATAATAATAAACGATAACCTTGTCATTCAAAGAGTTCAAAGAAAACGATGGCCCCTTTAGATCAAATTGCAGCAGTGTCGGATGACCAGTCAGAGTTAACGATGTCAGTTCTCATGACGCCAGATATGGCAAATTTTTCAGGAAATGTTCATGGTGGAACCATTCTGAAATTATTGGATCAGGTGGCGTATGCGTGTGCAAGTCGCTATTCGGGTAGTTATGTCGTGACCTTATCTGTAGACAAGGTGAATTTTAAAGAGCCGATTCACGTTGGTGAGCTGGTTACCTTTCTGGCCAGTGTGAATCATGTTGGCCGTACTTCAATGGAAATCGGGATTCGTGTAGAAGCCCAGAATATTCAAAAGAGAACGGTACGTCATACCAATAGCTGTTATTTCACCATGGTTGCGGTGGATGAAAATGGTAAACCAAAACAGATTCCAGCTTTGAACCTGGACAATGACTGGAAACGTTGCCGTTTTGAAGCAGCAGAACAGCGTAAAGTCGCGCGTTTGCAAGAAAATCATCATCCTTCATGCAGCATTTATAAAAAGACTGCACAGAGTTAAGTTAAATCGTGATTGAGAAAAGACCTTCATATGAAGGTCTTTTTTTTGCATCAATTTCAGTTTTTCACTGGAGCTTTGTTATTTTTTACCCTAATATAAAACGATACGTATCGTTTCGATTTTTAGATCTTAAAAGTTAAGTAGAAAAATATGAGCAGTGACGAAAAAAGTTCCCGACGACAGCAGTGCATTTTACAGGCGGTCGCAGATGCGCTGGCAGAATGTGAATATCATCAGCTGACGATTGAAGATGTAGCGGCACGTGCCGGTGTTGGCAAGTCCACGATTTATCGATGGTGGAAACATAAATCGGAACTGGTGCTGTACACTTTCAAACAGCATACAGCTTCGGTATTTGAGCTGGATACCTCTAGAAGCCTGAAAAGCAATCTCATTCAACAACTCGGTTCTTTATCTCAAGCGCTGAATCATCCGGTCGGTCGGGCTTTGCTGGTAGTGATTGCCAATCACCGCGAACTGGCAGGTGAGTTCTTTCAGCAATATCTCTTGCCACGTCGGCAACAGACCCATCAACTGATTCAGCAAGCGATTGAACGGGGAGAAATCCGCGCTGATTATCCTTTTGATTTGATGCTGGATACCTTATACGGCCCGATTCATTACCAGATCATTTTTTTCAACCGGATTCCAGATGAACACTATATCCAAAATCTGGTCGAGTTGGCCTTGCATCCGGTCACTGTTCAAGCCTGAGTTGGTGCTATTTCCCTACAAATTTTAAGAGTTGGTGATTATGTCAGTTAGCGCTGAGCGGTTATGGAATCGCTCATTTATCTTGTGCTTATTCAATAATTTTTTCCTGTTAGTTTATTATTTTGCCTTACTGACCATCTTGCCGATTTACATCATGAAAGATCTGGGCGGTTCGGTAAAAGAAGCGGGTCTGGCGCTGACGCTATTTTTGGCCTCTTCGATTGCGGTTCGGCCATTTTCCGGCATGATCATCAAAAAGCTCGGCAAGAAAATCTCGATGCGCGGTGCAGGCGTGATTTTTGCCTTATTTGCCTTTAGTTATTTGCTGGTAGATAGCATGTGGTCGCTGTTGCTGGTGCGTTTTTTACATGGTATCTGGTTCAGTATTTTGACCACGGTGGCAGTACCCGTCGCTAATGAATTTATTCCTGAACAGCGCAAAGGTGAGGGCATGGGCTATTTCGTCATGTCGACCAATCTGGGTGTGGTTTTTGGGCCCTTGCTGGCATTGACCGTAATTCAGTTCACCAGCTTCAAAGTCTTATTTGGCATTCTTGCCGTTATCATTTCTTTGGGGCTCATTTTCTGTTGGATGCTCAAAATCACAGAGTTACCAAAACCTGAAGCTATAAGCACAGAAAAAACCAGCTTGAGCTTGCAGGATATTCTGGAAGTCAAAGTTCTGGCGGTAAGTTTTGTGGCTTTACTAACCGCTTTTGCCTACTCGGGCATCATGAGTTTTATTACTGCATTTAGTGAAACCAAGCAGCTTTTGGGCTATACCAGCGTATTCTTTATTGTATTTGCAGCATCCATGTTGCTGGTCAGACCTTGGGTCGGGAAGATTTATGACCGTAAGGGACCAAGTGCGGTTATTTATCCTTCCTTTGTTTTCTTTGCCATGGGTCTGGTGATTGTCAGCCTGATTTCCAATCAATGGATATTGTGATTGTCGGCAGTGTTTATTGGCATCGGTTATGGTTCACTATTCCCATGTTTGCAGACCTTGGCCATTCAGTCGGTCGACAAGCAGCGTATGGGACATGCGATTTCAACCTTCTTTACCCTGTTTGATCTGGGTTTAGCCATCGGTTCCGTGGCCATGGGAGTATTGATTGCCTATTGGGGCTTTGAAACTACCTATGTTTTGAGTGCTGTACTCGTTATTGTGACGATATTGGTTTATCGTCAGTATGTTGCCAAAAAGCAAAATAAGCGCCCGGCAAGTTTGGAGTTATAAAATGGAATTAAGACATTTACGTTATTTCGTTACAGTGGCGCAGGAACTGAATTTTACCCGTGCCGCGGAAAAATTAAATACGGTACAGCCATCACTGAGCCAGCAAATCAAGGATCTGGAACGTGAGGTTGGCGTGCAGTTGCTGGAGCGGAATAACCGTAAGGTCGGACTGACTGAAGCCGGTCAGGCGTTTTTAAAAGAAGCTTTACTGAGTCTTGAACATGCTGAACGCGCTATTCAGACCGCCAGACAGATCGCCAATGCACAGCAGGACCAGCTGAATATCGGTTTCGTGCCGGTCGCGGAAATGAAAGTCTTTCCTAATATCATGCTGAATATCCGCGCGCATTTTCCTGAACTGAAAGCTCAGTTTCACAGTCTGACCGATGCAGAACAGTTTAGTGCCTTAAGAAATGGACAGATTGACATTGCCTTTACCCGTTATCCGGGGCAGTTGAGTGAATTTGATTCGATTCGCATTTTTGATGAGCCTTTAACCCTGATTGTGCCGAGAGATTCCCCGGCTGCGGCCTTGCCCTATGTTAGTATCAAGAGTTTTGAAAATCAGGACTTTGTGATTAGTGATGAGCAGTCCTCACCGCAACTACATAAGCTGATTCAGGATTTTTTTAAGCAGTCCAAATTAAAGGTAAATGTGGTGCAGTATTCCACCAATATTCTGCTCAATGTCAATCTGGTAGGGATGGGGGTGGGCTGGAGTCTGGTGCCGGCCTACGTGATTCCATTGCTCGGCGATAATATTGTGGTGAAAAAGACTCTGGAACCTTTGCCGATGATTGGACTGTATGCCAATTATCGCAAGGATCAAAAACATGTGGTGATTGATCTGATTTTAAAAGTATTAAAAGAAAAGTTTTGCGTGGATCTTTTCTAATATCTGCATCGTTGATCAGCCCAGATGAAAAGCCGTGCGACAGAAATGATCTGTAGCACATCCTTTTAAATCGGGACTGCAAATCACTTTATACTGAACCTCTAACAATAAAAAACCGGTTGAAGCAGGATGATGAAGCTCTATAACAACCCGCAATCACGTGGCCTGACCTTGTTGCCTTTGCTGAAAGAATTGCAGATTGAAGACCAGATTGAGCAGGTGGAAGTCGCTTATGAGGATATGCATCAGCAGGCGTATACTCAGATGAATCCGATGGGAAAAGTTCCCTGTCTGGTAGATCAGGATGTCGTCATTTCAGAAATGGCCGCCATTTTTATCTATCTGGCAGATAAATATCGTGACAAAGGATTGGCACCTGCTTTGGATGATCTGAAGCGTGGAGCGTATTTGAAATGGATGTTTTTCTGTCATGGACCCTTCACTGAATATATCGATATAAAAAATTTACAGGTGTCGCTAGAAAATATTGAAAAGAACCGAAGAAGTTTAAGTTTTGGGAATGAAGCAGCCGTATTTGATTTTCTGAAACAGGGCATCGGGCAGGCCAGTCCCTATCTGCTGGGCGAAAAAGTCTCGGCGGCGGATCTCTAAGTGGCTTACTGTTTGATCTTTGCGATCTCTGCGAAAATTTTACCGGCATTTGATGAGTTCAGACCTTTTTTGCAGCAGATGGCTCGTCGTGATTCCCTGAAAGATATCCCGTGGTTTCAGGAATACCGAGTCTAATTCCTCGGTCTATATATTGTCCGAGATATCTAAAAACAATAAAAAAAAACCACGCCGAAGCGTGGTGAAAGGTGACTCTAATATTATTTCAGGTAAAGCTTTTTAAACAGTTGCTGGCTGGTGCTTTCCATCGATTGAGGAATGGCCAGCGCAGCCACGAAACGGTCAGGACGCAAGATCACAACTGAATCAGACGTGTTGCCAAACCATGAACGGATATCTGTGCCGATATCACCAATGGTGATGACATCTTCATACTCTTTGCGCTGGCTATTTTGCAATTGCACTGCCGGGATCACCTGAATGAATTTCACGCCGAGCGTTTTCCACTGTTGCAACGTCTCCGGACTCAGACCCCATTTCGGATCAACACCCCAGGCAATAATCGCAAAATCATTGCCGATCACTTCATCCAGTAATACGGTTTCACCCGAAGCCAGTTGAACTTGAGGCTGGATAAACATCTTACCGACTGGAGAGTTCTTGGCCCCATTACTCAAAAGTGCGCCGTCATGATATTTCGGCATCGGCTTGAAACGCATTTCCAGCAGGTATTGTTTGATCGGCTTGATGTAGTTCAGGGCATAGGCAAATACCATCACGAACAAAACCTTGCCATTTTTTCGGTGGTGCCAGTACGTGACCTGCCATCACCGACAGGCCAATCATCGCCTTGGCATGGTCTTTACGTTCGATCTGATACGAATCTAAAAGTGCTGGGCCAGCTTTGCCTTGAACAACCAGCGCCATTTTCTAGGCCAAGTTAAAGGCATCACGCATACCGCTGTTATAGCCCTGACCTTGCCATACCGGCATAATGTGCGCAGCATCACCGGCAAGAAAAATACGGTCGACACGGAACTTGTCCGCAATACGGGCATTATGAGTATAGACACGCTGACGGATCACTTCGATACCATCCGTGCTTGGTAAAACCTTAGACAGAAGTTTGGCAATATTTTCCGGTTTGCTCAGTTCTTCCTGCGTTTCACCCGGCATAACCATAAATTCAAAACGGCGAATACCATGTGGCAATGCAGCTGATACATAAGGACGAACCGGATCACAACATAAGTAAATATGCGGTGTAGCCAGCGGGTCGTTCTCAAGGTCGATTACAATCCACTGATTTGGTGCAGTTTCACCTTCAAAGGCAATGCCCAGGTTGCGGCGCACATAGGAATTACCGCCATCACAGGCAATCAGATATTGAGCGCGGATGGTTTCTGCATCACCCTCTTTATTTTGCAGGTTAAGTGTTACGCCGTCAGCATCTTGACTAAACTGGGTCAATTGACGAGAAAACAGCACTTGGGTGTTTTTATATTGCTTTAAGCCTTGCAGCAGAACATTATCAACTTGTGGCTGAATAAAGGCATTACGGCGCGAGAAACCAAATTCACGTGTTAAAGGCTGAATATCTGCAAAACAGCGACCTTTAGGCGTCAAGAAGCGCATCGCATGATTCGGAGTGGTATGCGGTAAGACTTGATCGACTAAACCCAAAGATTGAATGGTACGCAAGGATTCATCATCGATCCCAATCGCACGTGGATAATCAATTAAACTATCCAGTTGCTCGACAATCGTGACAGCTACACCTTGCTTGCTCAGATAGTTGGCAATGGTTAAGCCTACAGGGCCGGCGCCCAGAATTGCCACTTCAGTAGTGTAATTAGTATTGCTCATAGCGAATGTCCATTCAATCGACTTGCATTTGATGCTATTAAGGGACAGTTAGAAGCCAGAAACAAGTTAGGCGATAGTAGCTTAAGTATATGGATAATATTGGATTGAAATAGGTAATTTTTAAATAAGTAATTGAATTTAAATATAAAAATAATAAAAATTTGATAGCCTGTATTAATTCTATGATCAGTTTTGACTATGGTTGGAGGCAGATTTTGTGCAATAAAAATGCTGAACCAGCATCAAGCATGATTCAGCATCGAATAATATCGGGGCAGTATAGGACAAAGCCTACTGGAGAATTACTATCCCTGATATCTTCATTGAAGGATTAAACGAGTCGTTCAATTACTTAACGTGCAGTAGGTTTTGCAGGTGTCGTAGTTTCCGCAGCAGCTTCAGAGGCAGCAGGCTGCTCTGCAGATGCGCCTGCAACAGGAGCATTCGATTCAGGTAATTCCTGGGTAGTCACAATCACTTTTTCTTCTGTAGTGGTGGTTTTCGCATCTGTAGTTTTACTATCAGCAAAACTGGTGGCTGCAGCAGCAGTAAGCGTAGTGGCAAGTAAGATTTGTGCATATTTCATTTTTGGCATCCTTTTATTCATGTCATGTAATCTGCCGAGCTGACCATCACATCAATTCGACAGATGCCCATCCTAAGCACTGAAATTTTACTGAGCAAATCAATTAACAAAAGCGACACGCAGGGAATAACCCAGCAGATACAAAACTGAGAAAGTTGTTTTATTTCTGTTAATTATGCGGAGTTTTATTTAATGAAAGTGTGTGTGAATATTTCAAGAATCCAATTTGAAATAAAAGTTAACATAGAAAATTGGTAATTTGGGATCATTCCATTAATTTTTATCTCTGTGATTTTCACGCCGTGTTTGCGAAGAACACGCATTTTAAAGTCACACTGTGCTTTATAATGCAGAGTATTGCTATTTCTATTCAATCTCTTGAGAGTCGATTTTGAAAATTCTGTCAGCGTCGCAGGCTATTCCTGTCCATATCATTTCCGGATTTTTGGGTGCAGGTAAAACCACACTACTCAAACATTTATTACAGCAAAAACCGGAACAGGAAATCTGGGCTGTGCTAATGAATGAATTCGGCCAGATTGGGGTAGACCAGCAGTTATTGCCGCAAGATCAGGGTTATGCGGTCAAAGAGCTGTTGGGTGGTTGTCTATGTTGCAGTAGCCAATTGCCGATGCAGATTGCCTTGTCACGCCTGCTGTCAGAAGTGAAACCGGATCGTCTGTTTATCGAACCTACCGGACTGGGGCATCCTGGCCAATTACTGGAACAGCTGACCGAACCGCACTGGCAGAGTCATTTAAACATGCAGGCATTGGTCACAGTGGTAGATGGTTCACGTTTGCATGATCGAGACTGGACTCAGCAAAACCTGTACGCAGACCAACTCAAGGCAGCGCATATTGTGGTGATTTCACATACTGACTTGATGACAACCGCAGACCACGCAGCACTCACGCAACTTCAGACAGAATATCAACCTTATGCCCAACAGTGGTTGTTCACCGAGCATGGACAACTCGATATCGAACTGATCAAGCAGGACTATCGGGGTTCCGCCCGTCAGATTCAGCCTTTGTTAAAACAGCAACAGATCACCCGTTCAGCAGATACGCCCTTAGTGATTCAGCAAATGCCTTATCATTATGTAGAAAGCGCGCAGGGTTATCAGGTTGCGGGCTGGAAATTGCCAAAACGCTGGCAATTCAATTTTTATGATCTGCTGGATCTGCTCTGTGAACAAAAAGACTGGCTCAGAATCAAGGGAATTTTTAATACGGATCAAGGCTGGAAAAGCTTTAATTTTAATCCTGAGCAGTTTAATTATCAGTCGGCAGATGAAGGCATTGATAACCGGGTAGAAGTGATTTATCAACAGTCACGGGATTGGCTGGCCTTTGAAACTGCCCTGATGCAATGTCGTATGGATCCAGAGAAATAATGGTACTGTTTCTAGTGCGCTGAATGAATTATTGGCCTAAATCTGTTCAGCAAAATAGCGCTAAATCTTATATGCTAGGCGCCAAATTTGAGGATTATGTGATGGCGTTAAAAGCGACGATTTATAAGGTTGATTTGAATATTGCGGACATGGATACGCATCGTTATGCAGACTATCAGCTGACGATGGCGCTGCATCCTTCAGAAACCATTGAACGCTTGATGGTGCGTATTTTGGCCTATGCACGCTATGCCGATGAAGCGCTGGAATTTACCAAGGATCTTTTTGAAACCGATGAACCGGCACTCTGGGAAAAAGATCTGACCGGTCAACTGGTCAAATGGATTGAAGTCGGTAGCCCGGATGAAGATAAAGTCAAAAAGGCCAGTGCGCGTTGCAAGCAGGTCGCAGTTGTCACCTATGGTTCTGCGGTGGATGAATGGTATAAGCGCAGCAGCAAATTAAAAACCTTAAAAAATGTGGAAGTGTGGAAGTTATCTACCGCAACCACCGACGCATTGCCACAATTATGCGAACGCACCATGCAGTTACAGCTCAATGTGATGGATGGTGAATGGACCTTGATCGGTGATCAGGGCCAGGTGCTGGTGGAGTGGGAACAGTTACAATAAGGCCAAATAAGGATGCAAGTCTGGACTTGTATCCTGTAGCTCAAATTGCGTATATCTGAGGGATAAGAATACGCAGGGCTGCACCATGTACCATGAACTTTATGATTTACTGCTGGCTGTCGCGATCGGCGCAATTATTGGTGCAGAGCGTGAGTATCATAGTAAATCTGCCGGACTGCGTACCATGATTATGGTCAGTCTGAGTTCCTGTTTATTTACCATTATCTCTCTGAAAATAGGCGTGGCCAATCCTGACCGACTGGCCGCTAATGTCTTGACTGGACTGGGTTTTCTGGGTGCCGGTGTTATCCTGAAAGATGATAACCGTATTTCTGGAATTACCACCGCAACCACGATCTGGATGACGGCAGCACTCGGCATGGCGGTCGGTGCAGGCTATGAACTCTTAAGTATTTGGGCTACTTTTATTGTCATGGCGGTGCTGGTTCTATTGATGTATGTCCAGCGCGGCATTGAATCTCTGAATCAGGAACGCAGCTATGAAATCGTCTGCCCATTCGATCAGAATGATTCCGATCACTACGAAATGTTATTTAAACGTTATGAGTTAAAAGTGGTGCATTCCTCACAAAAAAAAATTGATCAACAGATTGTCGGACGCTGGATTCTGATGGGATCGGCCAAGAATCATCAAGAATTAACCCAGTATTTACTCAATGATAAGAATATTCAGGAACTCAGCTTTTAACCCATCAATGTCCCAAGCTTAAAAAAACAGAGCAATCCAGTTTATACTGAGCTTTGAATTTTATGCTCCTCTCAGGTAAATAACCATGATCAACGAACTTGAAATTATTGATTTAAAAGTAGGCGAAGGTAAAGAAGCGGTAAAAGGTGCCTTAATTACCACGCACTATACCGGCTGGCTGGAAGATGGAACCAAGTTTGATTCTTCTATTGACCGTGGTAATTATTTTGAAACTGTCATTGGTACCGGTCGTGTGATCAAAGGTTGGGATCAGGGGATTCTGGGAATGAAAGTTGGTGGCAAGCGTAAACTGATGGTGCCTGCACATTTGGCCTATGGCGAACGTAAAATGGGTAAAGTCATTCCAGCCAATTCCAACCTGATTTTTGAAATTGAACTGTTTGATGTAAAAACACGTGATTAAAATGATTTAACTTGCTGAATATAAGTTATATTTTTTATTCAAAGATATACGCTGGTTCCGGTGCAGTTGCTTCAAAATAGGCTGTGCGGATAAGCTACAAAAAACATCTAAAAAGATCTGAAATCAAAAATATTCCTTGTAAATTATAAGAATAATAAAGAATTATCTTGAGATAGAACGTATTTGCATAACTCGATAAGGAATGTCTGTTTTTTTGTATTTGTCTGGGCCTTTAGCTGCATGACTTGGATTACAAGTTCAGCAATCGCCCATGATGAACTCCCGTCGCCGTCATTTCAGCAGCAATCTCACGACCATATTACGGAAGTCAATTTTACCGAACATAGCAGCCGCTCTTTGCAGGGAAAATGGCTGTTTTATCCGAGCCAGTTTATTGTTCAGCCCAATCCCGTACTCGAGTCAAAAACAGTTGAATTGCCAGCCTCTTTTAAAACTCTTGCAGGTTCAAATTCTGGTTATGGTACCTTTATTGGTTATTTTAAAATTCCGAAAGAATTTCTCGGGCGACGTATCGCGATTCGGATTCCCACCCAATACGGCGCCTATCGGGTATATGTCAACGGACAGTTTATTGTTCGGCTCGGGGAAATCAGTACTACACCTGAAAAACAGGTGGCTGAAAAAGCACCGCGTATTGGCTATTTTGTTCCAGATACTGAATATATTACCTTAAGCATTCAGGCTTCCAATTATACCCACTTGCATGGCGGTCTCGAACGACCAATGCAGATCGGCGTTGCAGCTACCATCAATCGCCAATTCCAGCAGCTCATGATGAGTATCGCCATGGTGTGTGGGGCGGTGCTTGGGGTGGGGATGTTTACTATTCTATTTTCGGTATTCAGGGGATCACGAGAACGTAACAGTAAAAGTATCTTTGTTTTTGGCTGGTTTATTGTCTTTTTGGCCCTGCATAACCTGTTTTCTGCACCCTATGCCTATTCGGTATTTACCAATATCAACTGGTTGTGGGGAACCCGCTTAGAGTATCTGTTTACTTTTATTGCTGCCTTCTTTTTTCTCAGTTATATGCACCTGTTTAACCGACGCTATTTAAATCCGGTGATTTATTATATCGCGGTGGCATTACTGGTCTTTAACATTATTTTTACCCTATTTTCACCTCCTGAGATATTTGAACGTCTGGCCCTATTTAGTGCGATTTTTGCCTTGGTCATCATCGGTAATTTTATTTACGGCTTTTATCAAACCTTACGTTATAAAGAGCATTATTCACGTTTAAATCTGATTGCGATTATTTTCCTTTGTGTCACCTTTTTGAATGATTATCTGTTGCTGATCAATGTAATTAAAACCACGCATCTGTTCTTTATCTCAACCAGTATCTATGCCTTATTAATCATGTTTCAGCAGTCCCGACATTATGCACATCAAACTTATGAGACTGAACAGCTGAACCTGAACTTGATCGCCCTCAATAATTCGCTCGATCAGAAAGTCAAAGAGCGTACCCAGCAGCTGCGTGAAGTGAATGCCAAACTGGAACAGCAGATGAATATTGATGCACTGACCGGAGCTTTTAACCGGCGTGCCTTAAATCATGAAATCCAGCAGCAGTTTATACAGACCCAACAACAGCCGCAACATACCTTGATTTTTGCCATGCTCGATGTCGATTTTTTTAAAAATTATAATGACTACTATGGCCACTTAAAAGGCGATGAAATCCTGAAAAATCTGGTCAGGATTATTCAAGGCGCTTTGCCACCGTCTGGCTATCTGGCACGTTATGGTGGTGAAGAGTTTGCGATTCTGCTCACTGGAATGCCGGTTCAAACTGCCCTTAAAAATCTGGAAAATGTGTTAAACCAGATTCGGGAACAGCGTATGCAACATCTGAATCGGCCAGATGAAAAAGATTATGTTACGGTTAGTATGGGCGCGGCCTGGGTTGAACAAAAACATGGCTATGCAGATATTCATGAATTGATGAAAGCGGCAGATGTGCAGCTCTACGCCGCCAAACAGGCCGGACGTGATCAGTTAAAAATTGAAAAAGAGGCCGATTAAAAAACATATTTATACAGATAACGCGATTCATCTTCTGGCTCGGCAGAATGGGGATGAAAGCCGCAGTGCTGATAATAACTTAAGGCAGTTTGGGTAGATTGTATTTCAATCTGATGAATTTTTTTCTTTAATAAAGCACTATGCATTTGATGAAATAACGCGGTGCCGAACCCCAGTCTTTGGCAGTGTTGGGCCACATAATGCATCCGGATTTCTCCAGCATCACTGACCAATAAGAATCCGACGACCTTGTCATAGATGAGATAAACCCAGCAATCGTTATACAGCATATCGACAATCAGGCTGGCATGATCAAACTTTTCTAGCCAGGTTTGAATTTTGCTTTCTTCACGCTGATGATCCAGTACACAGGACTGAATGCTGTCATGAATGACCTGAATAATTTGAGGTATATCTTCGACCCTCCCTTCACGAATCATAATATTATTCATTTTCTCGAACATTTATAGGGAAGGTTTATTTGATAAAAAAGAAGAGGGTAAAAAACAGAACAATATTGTAGTTTTTTGAGAATATTTTCCGTGATTTATCCATGTGAAGATCTGTTCTGTTGCTGATTTGTCCTGTTTGTTTATCTCAAGTTCTTGAATCTCATTAGGGAGTTAAAAATAAAAAATCAAAGTAAATCAATTTTTAAATAAATCGAAGTTCGAATCTGGGTAAAATGAGCAAGCAGAGAAGATAAATATTAAAAATAAGCCTCAAGTTTGCACTGTATAAAAAATAGACGTATGCTGGGTCAAAAGGGACTATTCAAATGAATCTTGATCCTATAACCATAAAAATAAAATTAGTCACATGAGATCATCCACCATGCTGAAATTACTGCTCCTGTTATGTGTTTTATTCATGTTGAATGCTGCCTGGATCGTCGGCAGAAAGATCTATAAAGCTCAGCGCCATCTGGCGCGTCAGCGTCCAGAAAAACCGGCACAGATTTCCAGCATGACAGAGCAAGAGGTCATCGAGCAAGAGCAGCAAGTACATCTGGTGGATGCTTATGAACTGGAACTGTTTGACGATGTGGCACAGCTATTCTTTCAACGGCAGGTGCATATTGAGAATCGGGCACAGGCCGAACAGTTACAGCAAGAACTATTACAAAAAATGCCAATGCATAGTGGCACCCAGATTCGTCAGATGGATTTAGGCGAATGGTCTATTTTCTGGAATTTTTATGATCAGTCACTGGAATATTATGTCGGTCGCTATGGCGTATTCTATGCACATGTCGACCGTTTTGGAGAAGAGCACCGCCATGAAATTCGTAGGGAACTTTTGCATTCTGACTGTGCTTAGAACACCACTTTCAGTCATTTTCTACGACTGAAGATCTTAGGCTACGTACTTAAGCCATTACAATTCAGAAAAGATATCTCATGCCTTAGCTCAGATTTTTTCTGCCCCTTGGCGGAAATAGCCCATATAATTTATCTCCTTTAAGCCATAATCTTGCGCTAGAAAAACCTCAAAACTCGCGAGTCGTATCCTCGAAATAGTCATTTAAAATGTACGAAGTCTGGCGAGCAATGATCCGGACTAAAAAGGCAGAAATACTATGATCATTGATTTTCATCAAGCACAATTACAGAAGTTTATTGCTCTGGCGATGAAGATCCAAGCTGAGCCTGAACAGTATTTGCAGTTTGATTCGGTCTCGGATTTTTATAAGGTTGACTGGTTGCAGGATTTTCCGGTTGGTACAGAATACTATATTTCCGGTCTAGATGATGGTGCCGATGAGTTTCATGCCGTGATTTATTATGGCGAAGCGCAGCTACAGATCAGCTGTGGACAGGCACAGCTTTCAGTAAAACTATGTTGCAAACATTGACCGGGCTGCCGGAATTTCCCGATAAAAGAATAATGACATCCGCTATAAATTTGATATAAATTGCAGAGTCATCTCTGTATCTGATTTTTATTCGCATCAGCCGAGAGTGGCATAGGCGAATATCGTAATAAAAATAAGGAAAAATTAGCATGGCACATCAATTCACCGTGAAAGCAATTATCAATGGCGTGTCTATTGATGAATTTAAGCGTTTGGCCAATGATATTCGTTTGCATGAGGCAGTTTGCCATCGAATTCCTGCGCAAAACTTGGAAATCCTGGTTTCGGAAAAGCAGGGGCATATGTATACCCTGAAACGCGCTTATAATCTAGATGTTAATATTCCGGATATCGCAAAAAAATTACTCAAAGATGCATTTCGTTTGCAACGTACCGATGTCAGCGATCTGAATGAAATGACTTCGACGGTACAACTCGGTGCGAACTTGCCGATCGAGGCCATCTGTCAGCGTGCAGTCACTGGAGATGAAGATCAGATCCAGTTCCAGTTAAACTGGACAGTCAAAGTCAAAGTACCTTTGCTGGGTGGCATGTTAGAAAAGCATGCGGAAGGTGAGATTCGTAAATTTAGTGAAATTGAACTCAGCATCGTCGAAGATGAACTGCGTAAAGGTCTCACCGCTTGAAGCAGTCAAATAGTGTAAGTGACCTAATTTAAAAGCTGGTCAGGTTAGACGCAGGATAGTGGTAGTTGATTGGGTGGTAGATCGCTATTTTCAGTGTATTGCCACTATTCAGAAAACCCAGCTTAAGTGCTGATAAAGTTTGCCGTTACATTAATGCTGATGGCCAGAATGGTGGTATTGAATCCGTAGGCCAAAAGCAAATGTAGGGTATTGAGAACCCGCATGGATTGGCAAGTAATGGATACATCTGCAGTTTGCGCAGAAGTCCCGATAATATAACTAAAATATAGAAAGTCCGGATAAGTCGGTCTGGTGGTATTGGGGAAATCCAGTCCACCTTGTTGCTGTTTGTCGAGCGCCAAATAAAAGTCATGTGCATAATGAATTGCAAAAATCGTATGCATCAAGAACCAGGCTGAAATAATGGTCAGAACTGACAAGATTAAATGACCGGTTCGGATGGTGGTATCTTTGGGTAAGTGATTAATTTCAATAATAATCGCTATAAAACACATGATCAGGGTGATGATCACCAGAAACAGAATGATCCATTTACTGGCATCCTGTTGCATGGCGCGTTGCAGAATATGAGCATGATCAATACGCCAGAGTTTTTTTATGGTCAATAATAAATAAGCGTAAATCGCGATATTCCAGCTGATTAACAGGCAGCTTGACCAGCTCAAAGGGGGACTGTCTGTAAAATCAGATAAAATCCAATAATGGCTGGGAAAATAATAAAGAAATACAGACGGGATTGAAGTGCCGTTTTTATAGATTGAAGAAGCTGCATCATGCCATTTATATTTGTTTTGCTGACTTCTCAAGATCCTAACACAGAACCGTTTGCAATAAAGAAGATTGCAACGGCCTGAGTAGCAGCCTTAGTTATTTCCTCTACGACATTTCTTCCTAAAGGTGTCGAACTAATTTGACTGCGCGGATCGCGCAGCAGGCGTGATCCTCTCGATAAATTTTTTTTTGAACCGATGTTTAAACGGATTGAGCGGGTTGTTGGATTGCAGTGCCATAAGCAAAGACTTCCACCATGCCACCTTGCATACCGAGTTCAGTGGTGCTGAGCCGAATACCCATAATCTGAGTCGCCCCGATTTTTTCGGCTTCGAGTTTTAAACGTACAATCGCTTCACGTCGTGCACGTTCTACTACACTTTCATAGCTGGTCAGACGACCACCAAGTATATTCTGCACATTGGCAATCGCATATTTAAAATAATCATGGGAAATGACCACATTGCTGCTGATCATCTGTCCGGAATATCCAGACACAGCGAAGCGGCTATTATTAACCCGGATATATGCCAGACGTTGTTCCTGTTCATCCAGATAACGAAAATGTTTACCTTCGTTATAACGTCCAAAACCGAAACCGACACAAAACAGAATGGCAAAAATGATGATCTGGAGAATTAAACCATCCATGCTTTAATCTGCCTGCGGAAAAGGGTCGGGCAATTTCGGCATGATCGGATCAACGACTACGGCTGTCCCATAAACAAAGAGTTCAGAAGCACCTTGGGCGATATTAGAGGTCGAGAAACGAATGCCGACAATCGCATTGGCACCCCTACTACGGGCTTTTTCAATCATGCGGTTCATGGCTTCCTGTCGTGATTCTTCCAGCAGTTCGGTATAGGCGGTAAGCTCACCACCGACAATATTTTTCAGGCCGGCCAATAAGTCACGTCCGACATGTTTGCTGCGTACGGTACTGCCATACACCACATCAATTTGCTGGCGAATGGTATGTCCCGGTACAGATTCCAGATTGCTAAGTAACATGTGCATGTTTTCTAAATAAATCGCTGGTCTATGACAATAGGAAAACTGCCTCGAAAATGCAATAAAAAAAGCCCACCGAAGTGAGCTTTTCCTGATCTGTCTGGAATTTATTGCGCTGGTTGTTCTGCCGCACGGCGCTGTTCAGATACAGACGGTGTATTCGGCAAGGTATCCGTCGTATTGACTTTCAAGCCGCCCCCAGGGTTTTGTAGACTTCAACCTGATTGTTCAGATTGGCCTGTTCAAGCAATAACAAACCTTGTTCTGCTGCATAAGACGCACGCTGTGCATCCAGTACAGTCAGATAGCTGTCAATTCCGGCGCGGAAACGTGCCTGCGACAAGCGATAGGTGGTGTTGGTTGCTTCGACCAGACGGCGCTGAGCTGCAAGACGGTCACCAATATTCTGACGTACCGCCAACGCATCATTCACTTCACGGAAAGCAGTCTGAATCGACTTTTCGTAATCTGACAAGGCAATTTGCTGATCGGTTTCAGAAATACGGATATTGGCCTGACGGGTACCCCAATCAAAAATTGGAATATCCAGACTCGGACCAAATGACCAGGCAAAACTACCTGATTTAAACAGGTCGCCTAAATCAGTAGAGGCATAACCTGCTGAACCAGTCAGACTAATTGTCGGGAACAGACGCGCACGCGCTGCCGCAATATTGGCACCTGCCGCAGACAAGCGGTATTCAGCGGCACGGACATCTGGACGGTTAATCAGCAGATCACTTGGCAAGCCTGAACCCAGTGCAGTATTTGAGGTGATGCGGGTTACGCGTTGTGCTGGTAATAAATTCGCAGGTACTTGCTGACCGACCAGCAGGTTTAACAGGTTTTGTGCCTGTGCCACCTGAGTGCGGTAATTCGCAACATCATTACGTGCTGTTTCAACCGAGATCTGTGCCTGACGCACTGGAAGCTCGCTATCGATTCCGACATCAAAACGTTTCTTGTTCAGATTGAAGGATTCAAGCTGGGCTTTCAGTGTTTGTTCAGCCAAAGCCAGATTGGCATTGGCAAATGAATAGCTGAGCCAAGCCTGAGACACCTGACCAATCAAGGCAATTTGCGTCGCATCTCGAGCACTTTGGGTCGCCAGGAAATTATCTAGCGCATTGTCACGCAAGCTGCGGACACGTCCCCAAAAATCTAGTTCATACGCAGTTACACCCAGTCCGACATTATAAGTCGTCACTGCACCACGATTCTGGGAATTCATGGTGTCCTGGCGCAATACGCTACCACTGGCACCAATCGTCGGTAACTGGTTGTTTTCAGTAATCTGATACTGTTGCTGAGCTCGTTGAATATTGAGGGCAGCAATACGCAAATCACGGTTATTGTTTAATGCCAGATCCAGCACCTGTAACAGGCGCTGATCGGCAAAAAAGTTTTTATAACCTTGTTCTGCTACAGAAGTACCAGACGCATTGGTATAGCTGCTCGGGATATCTGCCTGCGCAACCGGCTCTGGACTGCGCATGCTTTGACAGGCCGTCAAAGCAAGCGCAAGGGCAGATACCGCAATGCTACGACCTGTAATAGACCATACATTTTGCATTACGACTTATACTCCTGATTTTGTTGTTTTGGTTTGTATTTAAAGACACTTCGAATCCACACGTAGAATACCGGGATAAAGAAGATACCTAACAAGGTCGAGCTGATCACGCCGCCGAGTACGCCATAACCGACTGAGTGCTGGCTACCTGCACCCGCACCTGAAGCCAGAGCAAGCGGTAATACACCAAAACCAAAGGCCAATGTGGTCATGATAATTGGACGTAAACGCATTTTTGCCGCATGCAAGGTCGCGTCAAACAGCTCTTCACCTTGTTCCTGAAGTTCTTTTGCGAACTCTACGATCAAGATCGCATTCTTCGCAGCCAGACCAATCACGGCAATAATCGCCACCTGGAAGTAAATGTTATTCGACAGGTTCGGATTTTGCAGCAGCACCATTCCTCCATAGGTCATGAGCAATGCGCCGACAATACCCAATGGCACCACCAGAAGTACCGAGAATGGAATAGACCAGCTTTCATACAATGCAGCAAGACACAGGAACACGATCAGTAATGAAAGGGCATACAGGAACGGTGCTTGAGCACCAGATTCACGCTCTTCTAAAGACAGACCTGTCCATTCGAAGTCGAAACCTTGCAAGCCCATTTCTGGTAACTTCGCTATGATCTCTTCCATGGCCACCATTGCATCACCCGAGCTGATACCCGGAGCAGGAGTACCCTGAATGTTCATCGACGATACGCCGTTATAACGTTCAAGACGTGGTGAACCATACACCCATTCGCCCGTGGCAAATGCTGAGAATGGCACCATTTCACCGCGGTTATTACGTACATACCATTGGTCCAGATCTTCCGGCATCATACGCGAGCCAGCTTCCCCCTGAACATAGACTTTCTTGACACGACCGCGATCAATGAAGTCATTGATATATGAACCGCCCCAAGCAATACCCATGGTGCTGTTAATTTCAGCAACACTGACACCGAGTGCACCGGCTTGTGCATGATCGACAATGACACGGTACTGTGGAGTATCTTCCTGACCATTTGGACGCACACCAGCGAGACGCGAGTCTTGTGCTGCCAAACCCAGAATCGTATTACGTGCTGCCAGAAGTTGCTCATGACTTTGACCACTTGCAGCTTTGAGCTGTAAGTTAAAGCCAGCCGATACACCAAGTTCAGGCATCGCAGGAAGCTGCAATGGCATGATATAAGATGCATCTTTGACAATCATGTTCAACGCCATACCACGTTGAATAATGGCACCGACTTGAGCTTCCGGACTGTTACGCTCTGACCAGTCTTTCAGTTTAATAAATGCCAGACCTGCGTTTTGTCCCACACCCGTGAAGGAGAAACCTGCCACACTAAACACGGACTCGACATGCTCTTTCTCGTTTTCCAAGAAATAGTTGGTCATGGTGCTGACCACTTTGTCGGTACGTTCCAAGGTTGCATTTGGCGGTAACTGAACCAGCGTCATGACCACGCCCTGGTCTTCATCCGGTAAGAACGAAGAAGGCAGTTTCTGGAATAACAGCACAATAATACCCAGTACCACGGCATACACCACGCCTGAGAAAATCTTGCTATGAGTCATACGGTTGACGCCGCCCTGATATTTCACAGAAACCTTGTCAAAACTGCTATTAAACCAGCGGAAGAAACGCGCAAATATACCATTACTTTGCGGCTTGTTCGGATCATGCTGTTTCAGCAGGGTCGCACATAGGGCAGGGGTAAAGGTTAATGCCACTATCAGCGACAAGACCATTGCTGTGACCAGCGTAATCGAGAACTGACGATAAATAACCCCGGTGGTTCCACCGAAGAAAGCCATTGGAACGAATACTGCCGATAGCACCGAGGTAATACCAATCAGTGCACCAGAAATCTGTTTCATCGACTTTTCAGTTGCAGAAACCGGATCCAGATGCTCTTCCACCATGACCCGTTCGACGTTCTCGACCACAACAATCGCGTCATCGACCAGAAGACCAATCGCCAGTACCATGGCAAACATGGTTAGGGTATTAATCGAGAAGCCGAAGACATTAATCACGGCAAAGGTACCCAATACCACGACTGGAACTGCCATGGTTGGAATAATGGTAGCACGCCAGTTCTGCAGGAACAGGAACATGACCAGGAACACTAGAATAATTGCTTCGATTAGCGTTTTAACTACACTCTTGATTGACAGTTCAATAAATGGCGTGGTGTCAAAAGCCAGTTGGTCGACCATGCCTTGCGGATAGTTCGGACGTAACTGCTCTAAGCGTTCTTCTACTGCTTGGGCTGTATCAAGCGCATTAGCACCAGTGGCAAGTTTAATTGCCACACCACCAGCTGGTTTACCGTTAAACTTCGAATCAAACTGATAATTATCTGCACCAAGTTCAACCCGTGCAACATCACCCAGACGGACTTGCGCGCCCGAAGTGGTGTTTTTCAGGAAGATATTGCTGAACTGTTCTGGAGTTTGCAGCAGGCTTTGTGCAGTGACAGTCGCATTCAGGACTTGTCCTTCAACAGCGGGTGCACCACCGAGTTGACCCACAGCGACCTGAGCATTCTGGGTACGGATGGCAGTCGCAATATCACTTGGCGTGACTTGCAGGCTCGCCATTTTGGCTGGATCAAGCCAGATTCGCATAGCATAAGAACCACCAAAGACCTGAACTTCACCCACCCCAGCCACACGGCTTAAAGGTTCAGAAATGTTCGAATTTACATAGTCTTTGATATCATCGGCGGTCATGCTGCCATCAGGTGAATAGAAAGCCAATACCTGCAGGAAGCTGGCGCCTGATTTGGTAACACGCACACCCTGACGCTGTACATCTTCAGGAAGAAGTGCAGTCGCAGACTGTAATTTGTTCTGGACCTGAACCTGTGCGATATCAGGATCGACACCTTGTTCAAAGTTCAAGGAAATAGACGAAGAACCGTTACCCGCACTGTTAGATGAGATATAACGCAGTCCATCCAGACCATTCATTTGCTGCTCGATGATCTGGGTTACAGTATTTTCGACCGTTTCAGCAGATGCACCTGGATAAGTCGCAGAAATCGTGACTGTAGGCGGTGCAATGGTTGGATACTGGGCAATCGGCATTTTGGTCAGGGTCAAAATACCTGCCAGCATGATGACCAGTGCAATCACCCAGGCAAAGATAGGACGATGAATAAAGAATTGAGCCATAAACCTTACTCCTTATGCTTTAGCAGCAGGTTTTTGTTCAGATTGTTCTTTTGCATCATCCGCTTTTTGCGCTGCACCTGGTTGTTGGGCAGCAGGTTGTGCAGCACCCTGTGGTGCAGCAGCTTGAGGCTGGTAAGGTTTAGCCACGACCTGTTGTTCCGGTTTTACTTTCGCAATACCATCTACAATCACTTTATCGCCTGGATTCAGACCTTCAGTCACAATCCAGTTGCTGCCTTGAGAACCAACGGTAGTCACTGGACGTGGCGTCACTTTATTGTCAGCACCGACCAGCATCGCCATTGCCTGACCTGTTGGGGTACGAGTCAAAGCTGCTTGCGGAATCAGGAAAGCATTCGGTACTTCACCCTGTACGATTTGCGCAGTGGCAAACATACCTGGAAGAAGCAGATGATTTTTGTTCGGGAATACCGCACGTAAAGTCACGGTACCTGTTTCCGGGTTCACGCTAGCATCAGAGAATGCAAGACGGCCTTCAACCGGGTAGATACTGCCATCTTCAAGCTTTAACTTGACTTTGGTATTGTTAGAGCTGTTCAAGCTGCCTTGATTAAGCTGTTGACGTAAACGTAAAAGCTCGGCACTTGACTGGTTGATATCTACATAGATTGGATCTAGACGCTGAATCGTTACCAATGGCTCTGGCTGATTCGCTGTTACCAAAGCACCCGCCGTCACAGACGAACGGTTGGTCTGGCCTGAAATCGGCGCGCGTACAGTCGAATAGCCCAGGTTGATTTCTGCATTACGCAAAGTTGCGCGATTGGCATTCAAATCAGCTTCAGCCAGTTTGACCTGTGCCGCGATGTCATCATATTCCTGTTTGGAAATGGCATTGGTACCGACCAGTTGACGGTAACGGCCTTCCTTCACACGCAATACGCCCAGATTGGCTTCAGCACGGGCAATCGCTGCACGGGCATTGTCTACTGTAGTGCGGTTGGTGCTTGAATCGATTTCATATAAGGCCTGACCTTCACGCACATAGCTGCCTTCCGTGAACAAGCGTTTAAGCACCACGCCACTGGCTTGTGGACGTACGTCTGAAATTTCAAATGCTGTTGTACGACCTGAGAGCTCTACAGACTGCTCTACACTTTGCGGTTGTGCAACAAGAACACCGACTTCAGTCGGTGGCATTTGTTGTTGAGCACCAGCTTGCTGGCCCTCTTTAGGATCTTTGCTACAACCAACAAGTGCAAGACTTGTTGCCATTGCGCAAGCAGTCAGGGCAGGTGCCCAAAGCTTTGCAGACATCATTATTCCACCTCTAATTAGATTTATATCTAAATTTTCTTATTTGTGAGCCGCGCAATATCTGATCCAGACCATATACCACAACGAAATCCAAATAAAACTGATACTCCAGCCGGATATGACATCTGAAGGAAAATGTACACCCAGATAAACTCTTGAGATCCCCATCATCAACATCCATACCACTGCACCAATCACAGTGAGGGTATAACGGGAATGTTGCCGATGGATGTAAATTGCCAGACACGCCAGACAGGCCGCATAGAGACTATGGGCACTTGGAAAGGAACTTCCAAAGCTTTCAACCAGATGCAAGGATTCTGGTGGTCGGGGTCGGGCAATCGTAAATTTCAACAGCCAAGCTAGGAGAATTCCTCCGATAATTCCGATACATATAAAAATTGCGTTTGTATACTTTTTATACCACAGCAATGCAATACACCATAGTGTGGATAAAAATAATACAAATGGCATGCCACCTATTAGGGATAAGGACTGAGTAATTTGATTCCAAAACTCGGTGCGATACAGACTCATCCATTCCATAGCCTGCAAGTCGAGCTTGCTTAAAGCGGGAATATTCAGGATGAACACACTGAAAATTAAAAATAAAATACCGACAAAAAGTAACAAGTAATGCATGCCAAAAATCCTTGTTCTTTTAACCGTTCGCAGATCGGCCAATTGTCTGAAGCAAAGTGTACTTGTCAGTACACTTTTTTTCAAGTGTGCGTATTTTATGCGAATTCCATTTTTTTCGTAAGGAATTTGTTGCTAAATATACTGTAATTATCTCAGTTTTGAGTTTTTGTCGATGTATGATTTTCGTCAATTTCAATGCTTTGCTTGGGTGGCCAGAAGAAATCACTAGGTCGGGTCAGGAAGTGAGTCATGACCAGTTTTGCCAAAGGTTTCCACTGTTCAAAACGCACCCGGCGCGCGCGTAAGGCTACAATAATCGTCAAAGTGAAACTGACAAACAAGTTGGTCAGGCCAATGAGTAACACACCCAGAAAAGACACTACGATCAAGCCGATATCAGGGCCATTGATGGTAATCAGGCCCTGAATAAAGTTGGCAGAGGCAAAGGCGATATGACGAATATCCAGCGGCAGACCGAGAATAAAACCAATGGTGCCCATACTGCCAAGCATGATCCCGAAAATAAAATTACCCGCCAGTGCACCCAGATTACGTTCGATATAGTCAGCAAAACGGTAAAGACGTTCTTGCCCCATCAGCTGCGATAAACGCACATGGGCTTTCAGTCGCGGGCCGACCTTGCGATAAACGGCCATATTGTCAAAATAACCGGCCAATAATCCGGACAGGAACAGACATACCCCGGCAATCGCTGCATGCGGAATTGCTAACGAAGTAAACGGATTCAGGTCATGCAGGGTTTTGGCCGCCTTGGCATGATTCATTAAAGGTTCATGCAGCGCAAAATCCCACAACAGGGTAATTAATGCTGCTACGGGAATCGCAATCGAAATATTACCCAGAATAGCGACAAACTGGGTGCGGATGATATTTACAATCAGCGCGGCCAGCTCGGCAATCTGAGCCATTTTCGAGCCTTTACGCTGCTGTACAGTAGCCGCCAGTGCGGCAGCAGTCATCGCCGGTTGTTTGGTTGCCACGGTAAAATGCAAGACGTGAATCAGCATAAAGCCTAGTGAATAGTTCATGCTATAGCTAAAGGCTTGCATTAAGGGAGCCATGGTGAGGCGTGTCATTAGAATTTTTAAGGTGGCCATCGTCGCGATGATGGCACCAGCACCTGCAGCTGATTTATACATGGCCAGAAAGCCTTGCTTGTCGGTACTCACATAATGCTCACCGGTCTTGCTGGCATTTTCAGTGACCTGTAAAGCCAAAAGTTCACTATTGGTGGCCAGCAGGGCCCGCACACTGCGTTCGCTATAAATTGCTTCAGTAATGTCCGCCATAAATAGGCCAATGGATTGATAACGCAGGTCATCGTCATCCATGACCATGTTCAGCAGGATTTCGACCCGTTCCAGACACTGTTCTAGCAGTGCCAGCATATAGGTCAGGCTGACACTGACGCCCGTCCGCTTGGTAGAACGGCGAATCTTGGCCACGACATCATGACATTGTTCCAGCATCACCAGCGCTTGTGACGCATCGGGTGGAGTGATCGAATCGACCAAGGTGACTGTGTTATAGCGCTTTTTATATTCCTGAATAAACTCGTTAATCTCACGATTCTGTACCAGAAAAGGAGATTCATATTCCATCAGTTCAGGCTGGGCATTAATAAATTCAGGGTGCAGACCAATACCACTGATCCGGTAAGACAAAATGGTCAGTGCCTTGATCAGCTGATCTTTAATCCGGGTTTTTTCAGGTTGATTGGAATGTCCCTGATTCAGGACTGAAAATAAACGTTGCCAGTCATCTTCATCAAAATAATCCAGCCAGTATTTATCAGTACGTTGATAAAAAACCTTGCGAAATAATTCCTGAAGTTGCTGATGGTCAGGAATCAGCGGCAAGACATGTGCACCAAGGCGCTGGTTTAGCTGGTTCCAGAATCCATCCAGAGACAAAATGCCGGTATCGGAAAACAGACCGGTCTGTTTATAGCGGTTAATGATTCGCAGGGTAAAGGTTTGAAGCGTGGCAACCGCATTCGGGGTGAGTAATAAAGCCCGGATAAATGCATTGAATTTCGCTTCGATCTCTTCGGTATTTCTGCTGTCTTCCGGTCTGATTCTTTCAACCAGTTCAATCAGAAGATTTTCATCCAGCACCGCCCGAGGTTGTTCAAGCTGGTGCTGCATGTTTTGGAAAAGATCTAGAAAATTGATATGCATAGGCGAGTTTAAAAGTTACTGAATTCGGTGTAGGGCCAGTTTGGCCAGATTAATCAGGGCCTGACGATATTCGGAGTCAGGTAATGCCTGCAAGGCATCAATTGCAATTTCAGTTTCTTCTGTAGCACGTTGACGGCAATAATCTAGCGCACCAGATTCATTGACAATTTGAATGACCTGTTCCAGATGTTCCGTACCGCCAGTCGCAATACTGCGACGGATGATTTCATGTTGCTCACCGGTGGTGTTTTTCAGTGCCGCAATCAATGGCAGGGTCGGTTTACCTTCCATGAGATCATCACCGATATTTTTACCGAGCGTGTCCGCATCGGAGGTGTAATCTAAAATGTCGTCAATAATCTGGAAAGCATTGCCGAAATGTCCGGCAAAGGTTTTTAAAGGCTGACGGAATTCGTTTTTATCCGACAAAATGGCAGCACCTTCTGTTGCCAGTTCAAACAGGCGCGAAGTTTTGCCATGAATAATATTCAAATAAGTCGCTTCAGTGGTTTCCGGCTGATGCTGGGATTGCAGTTGCAGCACTTCACCTTCAGCAATTTCACAGGTACCGGTCGAAAAATCTTTGAGCAACACCATGTTGTTCAGATCGACCAGCAAATCAAAAGCACGTGAAATCAGAAAGTCACCCACCAAAACCGCAGTCTGGTTATTCCAGGTCGCATTGGCCGTCGGGCGGCCGCGACGCAGACCGGATTCATCTACTACATCATCATGCACCAGTGTTGCGGTATGCAGCATCTCAATGATTGCAGCCAGTTTGCGGTGCGGTTCTAAATTTTCAGCACCACACGCCTTGGCGGCCAAAAGGCACATAATCGGGCGCATACGTTTGCCACCCGCTTCTACCACATGTTTGCTGACGGCCATCACTAATGCAACTTTTGAGGTAATTCCTTCATTAATGAATGTGTCCATCGCAGCAAAGTCGTTAGCAACAGGAGCGAGAATGTCTTGCTTAAAGTCGATGGTCATGTGAAAGAAAACCTCTAGTCTGGTAAATCGCTGGGCGTAGTTTAACAATTTATAACATGAGTGAAACCTAAGAAATGCATAAACTCCACTAAAAATCATCTTTTTATAGATCTTATGTAGATTCGATCCATATTTCGATCCATAAAAAATCAGGAAAGGTCAGGGGGCGTGGCCCTATTCGTCAGGCTGAGTATATTAATCAAACTGGCCGGATTTCTGCTGTATTATTTTGTTGCTGAATATATCTTGAGTATTTGATTTGATAGAAATTATTTAATAGTTAAATAATTAGCGCATCCTGCTCATTATTATTTCAGTAAAATGGCTTGTTGTTTTTTTGAATATCCCTTAAAATCCTCGCCCTTAGATATCCCCCAGTGGCGTACGTCTTAAGTTCGATATATTCCTTTATCGGCACGACGACACGGGCTTGTTTGGAGTACATTATGTACGCAGTAATCCAAAGCGGTGGTAAACAGCACCGTGTAGTTGAGGGTGAAACCCTTAAAGTAGAATTATTGAAAGCTGAAACTGGCGCGACTATTACGTTTGATGACGTATTGATGCTTGTTAACGGTGAAAGCATTCAAATCGGTGCTCCAGTTGTTGCTGGTGCTACTGTAACTGCTGAAGTAGTTAGCCATGGTCGTCACGACAAAATCCGCATCATCAAAATGCGTCGTCGTAAACACTACCGTAAACAACAAGGTCACCGTCAATGGTTCACTGAGTTGAAAATTACAGCTATTTCAGGCTAATTACGAGGAGTAAATAGACATGGCAACTAAAAAAGCCGGTGGTTCGACTAAGAACGGTCGTGATTCGAATCCTAAGATGTTAGGTGTTAAAGTTTACGGTGGTCAAACTGTAACTGCAGGTAACATCATCGTTCGTCAACGTGGTACTGAATTCCACGCTGGTCAAAACGTTGGTATGGGTCGTGACCATACATTATTTGCTACTGCTGATGGCGTAGTAAAATTCGAAGTGAAAGGTCAATTTGGCCGTCGCTACGTATCTGTTGACGCGTAATCCGCTGAGATAGAAAAAAAGCCCACAGTTATTGTGGGTTTTTTTATGCCTGAAAATTAATGTTCAGATTAAGCGACATTCCATAATGTAAAAATTGTCCTGAAATCTTCATGATGATGAACAAAAAAACCGGTTTCGAATTAATAACAATACAAAAGTTCTTATTTTCTATCATTTTAGCTTTTAATTTTCGTTTAAGATGAACTATCAAATAAATTGCGATCACGCAAAATATAAAGGTGAAATTATGAATATGCTTCGTAAAACCGTCTGTGCTATGGCTCTGGGTGCAGTGACTTTAGCACCGGTGATGAGTACAACCGTGTTTGCTGCACCTGTGGCAGCTTCGGAGCAACAGGCAACAGCCAGTCTGGTCAAACAGCTCAATCATGTGCGTAGCATGACGGCAAATTTCGAACAAAGTACCAAGGTAACCAATCCAAGAGCGACCCAGAAAAAAGGTTTGACCGCACAACATATGAATCAAACCTTTAAAGGGGTGATGAAAGTCGCGCGTCCGGGTAAATTCTATTGGGAAACGACCGCACCGTCGAAGCAAGTCATTGCAACCACGGGTAAAACCGTATGGATTTATGATCCTGACTTGCAACAAGCCGTTCGTCAAAGCTTAGATGAGCAGGTTGCTAATACACCGGCGTTATTGCTGTCAGGAAACACCAGCCAGATTATGCAGTCTTACCGGGTGACTCAGCCAAATAAAGGCAAAACCTATTACACGCTGTATCCTAAAAATACCGATGGTGTGTTTGAAAGCCTGACCATTAGCTTTGGCGCAAACAAAGCACCAAGCTTGATGATCTTGCAGGATTCATTGGGACAAACCACCAATATCAAATTTAGCAATGTAAAAGTAAATAGCAGTATTCCAGCCTCTACCTTTAACTTTACCCCACCAAAAGGTACGGACATCATTGATCAATAAGCATCAATATGAACCAACTGAAAAAGCAACCTTTCGAGGTTGCTTTTTTATTGCCAATCATCGGGATTGTTTTGGACAGGCTACAAGGTTCAGCTATATCTAGACAGGAGAGCGTCTTAGAATAAATAAAAGTCGAGTCAATGAAATTGCAAAATTTTGGGAGCTCAGGATGAAGATTAATCTATTTAAAACTGCTGAAATTTACGCTGTTTTATTACTCACTGTAGGTATGTTGGGTTGTCAGCCTCAATCTAGCTCAGTGGCAACGCTGGCGCAAACAGATCGGGTTGTGCAGATTGAAGGCAAGACCGTTCCTGTGAAAGGGGCAGCCAAAGTGGTATGTGAAATAGAAGGTTGTGTACGCTTTGATCTACAAACGGTGGACAGCAATATTGACTGGATTAATCAATATTTTATTGAGCGCATTCAGCATACCGAACCTGTTGCATTCACCAAAGTTACCCAGAAAAATCCTAAAAAAGCCGATGAACCGCATTATCTGGATCAGCGCTTTATCAAAGCGGAATTTGTCGGTCAGCGTGCCCATCTGGCGACTTTTGCTTTAAAAAGTTCCAATCTGGCAAGGAATAAAAATGCTTCTCTGAAACATGTGGAATATATCAATTTTGATCTAAAACAGAACAAACGTTTGGCTTTGTCTCAACTGTTATTAAATGGCGGTGAGCCAAAACTGCTGAATGCGATGTATCGAACCAATACTCAATGGCTGAATACGCAGGGTATTCAACAACAGCAGTTAAAATTGAGTGATAACTATTATTTTGATACAACAGGTCTGGTGATGGTGTATCCGGCAGGCGAACTAGCTCCGGCAGCAGCAGGAATGCCTGAATTAAAAGTGTCATATGCGGATTTAAATGAAGTGATTCGCCCTGAATATTTAGCCATTTTGCAGCAGACAGCTTCCTAAATATTGTGCTAATAGGACGCAGCCGTGGTCTTGGTCACTGTATTTTTTAATGCTAAGAGCTTACACTATAGCCAGTTTTTTTCTTCTGCAAAGATTGATTATGATCGACCCGAAATTACTCAGAAATAATATTGAGGCTGTAAATGTAGCCTTGGCAAAACGTGGTGTTCAACTCAATGTTGAAGAGTGGGCATCCCTAGAAGCACGCCGTAAAGAGATTCAGTCCAAGACAGAAACACTGCAAGCTGAACGTAATGCCGGTGCCAAACAAGTCGGTCAAATTAAAAAAGCAGGTGGCGACGCATCTGAAATCATGACTCGCATGTCTGCGATTGGTGATGAAATCAAAGCTGCTGAAGCAGCACTGGCTGAACTGCAAGCTGAGCTTGAAGAAAAATTATTATCTATTCCAAACTTGCCCGATGAAGCTGTGCCTGAAGGTAAAGACGAAAGCGATAACGTGGAAATCCTGAAATGGGGTACACCGCGTGAATTTGATTTTGAAATCAAAGACCATACGGATCTGGGCGAAATGATGGGCGGTCTTGAATTTGAAACCGCGACCAAATTAACTGGTTCACGCTTCAGTGTATTGAAAGGTCCATTGGCGCGTTTACAACGTGCCATTACCCAGTTTATGCTGAATACACACACAGACCAAAATGGCTATACTGAAGCCTATGTGCCTTATCTGGTCAATGCAGATTCATTGCGCGGTACAGGTCAACTACCTAAATTTGAAGAAGATCTATTTAAGCTGCAGGGCGAAAAAGAGTTTTATCTGATTCCGACTGCTGAAGTGCCAGTGACGAATTTCGTACGTGATGAAATTATTGATGCAGACCGTCTGCCACTGAAATATGCAGCGCATACGCCATGTTTCCGTAGTGAAGCAGGTTCTTATGGTCGTGATACCCGCGGTTTGATCCGTCAGCACCAATTCGACAAAGTCGAAATGGTTCAAATTGTGAAGCCTGAAACTTCGATGCAAGTGCTTGAAGAATTGACTGGCCATGCTGAAGGCATCTTGCAGGCACTTGGACTTCCATATCGTAAAATTTTACTTTGTGGTGGTGACATGGGCTTTGGTGCGACCAAGACTTATGACTTGGAAGTTTGGGTACCAAGCCAAAATACTTACCGTGAAATTTCATCTTGTTCAAACATGGGTGATTTTCAGGCGCGTCGTATGAAAGCGCGTTACCGTGCTGATCAGAAGAAAACTGAATTTGTACATACCTTGAATGGTTCAGGTCTGGCCGTAGGTCGTACTTTACTTGCAGTGATGGAAAACTATCAGCGCGCCGATGGCTCGATTGAGATTCCTGAAGTATTACGTCCATATATGGGTGGTGCGACTTATATCGACTAATTGTCGATCTCAGCATTCCTAAATGTGCATGAAAATTGCATAGACAGTCAGATTTAAAATTTTGAGGTAGTTTGTGGATATTTTTCCAATCTCGTTAAAGTTGCAACAGCAACCTTGTCTGATTGTCGGTGGTGGACATATTGCATACCGTAAAGCACTTTTACTTCAAAAAGCAGGTGCGATCATTCATGTGATTGCGCCTGAAATTGAAGAGAGTCTGCTGCGAATTGTGCAAAATAGCCAAGGACAATATGTGCAGGCGGCTTTTCATCCTGAAGTTGCATTACGTCCATATCGACTGGTAATTGCGGCAACTGACGATGCAGAGACCAATCGTCAGGTCTTTGAACTGTGTGAAGCGGAAAATGTCCTGGTCAATAGCGTCGATGATCCACCGCATTGCCGCTTTATGGTTCCTGCGATTATTGACCGTTCACCGTTAGTTATTTCTGTAGCCAGTAACGGTACTTCACCGGTGCTATCCCGCCAGATTCGTACCCAGCTAGAAACCACTATTCCGCATGGAATGGGCAAGCTGGCTGAGTTTTCAGGAAAATGGCGCAGTGCGGTTAAGGCTAAAATAGTCAATCCGGATGAACGCCGTATTTTCTGGGAAGATTTATATGCCAGTCCGCTAAAAGAACAGGTGTTCAACGACAATATCGCGGAAGCAGATCGCCTGATCGAGCAAGCATTACAAGCATGGCAACAGCCAAAAGGTGAAGTCTACTTGGTCGGTGCGGGTCCGGGTGATCCAGAATTGTTGACCTTAAAAGCCTTGCGTTTGATGCAGCAAGCCGATGTGGTGATTTACGACCGACTGGTTTCAGCGCCAATTATGGAGCTGTGCCGCCGCGATGCGGAAAAGATCTATGTCGGTAAGGCACGTTCCAATCATGCAGTTCCGCAAGATGGGATTAATGCTCTATTGGTCAAATATGCCAGTGAAGGAAAGCGGGTTTGTCGTCTGAAAGGCGGTGATCCATTTATCTTCGGGCGTGGCGGTGAAGAGATTGAAGAACTTTTTGCGGCAGGTGTTACTTTTCAAGTGGTTCCAGGGATTACCGCAGCTTCAGGATGTTCAGCCTATGCCGGTATTCCATTAACCCATCGTGATTATGCGCAAAGTGTGCGTTTCCTGACTGGTCACTTAAAAGAAGGTTCGCCAGAATTGCCTTGGAGTGAATTGGTCTATGAAAACCAGACCTTAGTGCTTTATATGGGGCTGGTCGGACTGGAAAAAATCTGTGCAGAATTAATCGCTCATGGTCAGCGAGCCGACATGCCGGTGGCCTTGGTGTCTAAAGGTACGACGCCTGAACAGAAAGTTGTAGTAGGAACGCTTGCCGATATTGCATCCAAAGTGTCCGAACATCAGATTCAAGCCCCGACTTTGACCATTATTGGTGAAGTCGTACGCTTACGTGAACAATTGCAATGGCATGAGCGAGGATAAGCAAAGCACTGCTTTGTCCGAGCGCAAGACGAAGGCTGTGCCTGAAGTAAGAGGATAAGCAAAGCACTGCTTTGTCCGAGCGCAAGGCAAAGGCTAGGCCTGAAGTAAGAGGATAAGCGAAGCACAGCTTTGCCCGAGCGCAAGGCGAATGTCCTGTCTGAATTAAATATATTGAGTGAGTAAGCTGTGATCCACGTTGTTTTATATGAGCCTGAAATTCCTGCAAATACAGGCAATATTATTCGTCTGTGTGCCAATACAGGAGCACAGTTACATCTGGTCAAGCCGCTGGGTTTTGAGTTGGATGACAAAAAGCTGAAACGTGCCGGTCTGGATTATCACGAATATGCCAATATGCAGATTTGGGAAAACATCGAAGACTGTCTGGCCGATTTGGCAAGCAAAGGCATTGGGCTGGATGCAATCTATCCATTGACCACCAAAGGTTCTGAAACACCGCATACTTCGGATTTAAACCGTCCTGTGGCCTTGTTAATGGGTCCGGAAACTCGTGGTCTGCCTGAACATGTTCGTATGATGTTTCCGCAAAAGCACTGGATTCGTTTACCGATGGCAGAGAACTCGCGAAGTCTGAACCTGTCAAATGCCACTGCAGTAATTGTCTACGAAGCTTGGCGTCAGCAGGGTTTTAAAACGCTTTAAGCGGAAATTTGTGATGATTCTAAAAGCTGCCTTTGGGTGGCTTTTTTATTTTGTGTAACAAATAGATAAACTGCTTTTCACTTCGTTGTATGCTTGAATTTATAACTTTATCAAATATAACAAAAGGTGCAGCTTTGAAGCCTCTAGTAAAACTTGTCATCGCATGTTGTCTTGGAACTGTTGCGGCTTCCGTGAATGCGGAAGAGGGCAGTGCTGCCACATCGGCAACAAAGGAAGTTCAACCCATTACTCAAGCGGAAATACAGCAGGGTTTGCTCAACATGCAAAAACGCTTAGATACGCGTATTGAAAAATGGGGGCAGAGCCTGAATTCAGATGATTTTCAATGGACCTGGCGGGGGCGTAAATTAAAGCCCGCCAAGCGTGAAGAAGTCTGTGATATTTTTCAGGATGTTGTGGATGAAATGTATCAACTGGCTATCAAAAATAGAGCCCGTTTAGGTCCGGAAGAGCAAAAGTTATTGTCTAATCGCAGTCTGTTTATTGAGAAACTGGGTTATGAAAATAATCGGGTCAATACCCAGATGGGTTTTGATTGTTATTTACATTAGTAAAATCAAAACATGACAGACATAAAAAAGGCGCATGAAGCGCCTTTTTTATTTGAATTGAAACGATATTATTTATCGTCAAATTCATTGTGCTGAGGAGCTGGGTGCTTGAAGCCTTTGGTTTTATAGCCCAAGTACAAGATACCGCCAAATGCCCAGATCAGACCGTATTTAAGCGAAGCTTCATCGACTTCTAGCCACAATGCAAATACTGAAATGAAGCCAAGTAAAGGAACAACGACAAAGTTCATGATCTCTTTAGCACTCTTGGTACGACCATCACGTAATGCATAACGTGAAATCACTGACAAGTTGACGAAACTGAATGCAGTTAAGGCACCAAAGCTGATCAAAGACACCACAAAGTCAAGATCCATAAAGCCAGCAGTTAAAGCCACTGCACCAGCGATTAGGATGTTGTAGGAAGGTGTGTAGTTTTTCGGGCTAATATGACCGAAGATCTTCTTGTTGATCACGCCATCACGACCCATCACGTACATCAGACGTGATACACCCGCATGTGCTGAAATACCAGAAGCCATGACTGTCACAATTGCGAAGTAAAGTACGACTGTCTTAAACGCCACGCCACCTACAGCTTGTAAAATATCCGGCTGTGTTGCAGCGATATCTTCAAAGTAAGTTTTTGGATCATTCGGGAAGAAGATCTGCATAAAGTAAGTACTGATGATGAAGATGATACCTGCCAATAATGCAGTCAAGAAAATCGCTTTAGGTAAGGTTTTCTCAGTATCTTTGGTTTCTTCAGCCAGAGAACTCAAAGAGTCAAAACCTGTGAATGAGAAGCACAGTAAGGTTGCACCGGTAATCAGGGCAGCAACAGAAGTAAACTCATTCCAGAATGGCTCTAAACTCCACAGTTGATACTTTGCATCGACCAGTGTGCCATCTGCATTTACGCCACCTTCCAAAAGTTGGTAAACCATCCAGGTGAAGTATGCAATGACGCCCAATTGTACGAATACAATCATACTGTTGAAGTTGGCAACAAATCTCGCACCGCGAAGGTTAATCGCAGTCATAAAGGCGGTTAAACCAATGACCCAAACCCAATGGTTCATGTCTGGGAAAAGTGCTTCCAGATAAATCACCGCCAGGATGATATTGACCATTGGCGATAACAGGTAATCCAGCAAGGATGACCAACCCACCATGAAACCTACGTTCGGGTGGATGGATTTTTGCGCATAGGTATAGGCCGAACCCGAAGAAGGGTAGCGACGAATCATATGACCATAGCTCAAGGAGGTTAACAAAATTGCAATCAGTGCAAAAATGTAAGAGGTAGGAACGTGGAAGTTACTTTCTTCAGATACCAGACCAAATGTATCGAACAAGGTCATGGGTTGAATATAAGCTAAACCAATAATAATGATGTGCCAGAGTCCCAGCGTTTTTTGCAGTTTAGCTGCCGATTGAGTCCCAGAGATATTAGTCAACGGCGTTATCCTCTTAATCGTTGATCAAGGATCAGTCATATTTATAAGGATCGTTTGAGACGAACGATCCCCCCTACAGTTTTCTATAAAAGTCCGCCAATCTACTTGAAAAGAACGGCTTTTGCTAGCTATTTTTTTGACTTTTGTCCTGCATAAAATGTGCCATTCAAAAAAGAAATCGAATTTTTTCTTATGCAAGATAAAAGCCTGATGTTTAAAAAAACATCAGGCTAGAATTTCGGCTATATTGGCTTATTTTTCAGTAATTACCAAGCCTTTTTTAAGATAGATTTTAAATCTTCCAGGGTGGCTTCTTTCGGGTTATAAATGATGGAACCATCATTCAGGGCTTTCTCTGCCACTTCATCGAGCTGGGCTTCAGAAATCTTACCGGTTTCACGTAATGTGCGTGGTAATTTGGTCAGACTGTAAATCCGGTCACGCATGGTCAGAATCGTCGCAATGGTTTTGTCAGCACGTAGATGCGCTGGCGTTTGTGCATAAATATCGGCACCCGCCAAAGGCAGGAGCAGATCTGCAATTTTATCGCCATTGACCTCTTTGTTATATTCCAGCACATAAGGCAGGAATAAGTTCATGCATAAACCATGCGGCAGGTGTACCACTGCACCCAATGAGTGCCCCAGTGAATGCACAATGCCAACCATCGAGTTGGAAAATGCAATTCCCGCCATGGTCGATGCCTGTGCCAGCTCCAGACGGCCTTGTGCATCGGAAGGGTTATCCAGCACATTAAATAGGTGGGTACTGATCTTTTTGACTGCGGCGGTGGCATAAGCATCCGAAATCGGATTGGCTGCCATGCAGGTATAAGCTTCAACCGCATGGGTCATCGCATCCATTGCGGTCATGGCGGTTAAATGCGGCGGCAAGGTCTGGGTCATGCGGGGATCCAGAATCGCAGCATGCGGCATCAGATAATAAGAGGCGAACGGCATTTTGACGTTCTTTTCAGTGTCCGACACGACAGCGACCATGGTCACTTCTGAACCTGTACCAGACGTGGTTGGAATCACAAAAAACGGTTTCAGCGGTTTAGGCAGGTTGTGAGCACCTGAATATTTCAGCAGGTCATCACCGCCTTCAGAGACCAAAATATTGGTTGCCTTGGAGGTATCAATGACTGAACCACCGCCCACAGCAATGATCGCATCACAATGATTTTCGCGATACAGCTTTGCCGCACTGCGTACTGTACCCAAGCTAGAGTCGGGTGGTACGTCATCAAAAATCGCTACAATTGCAGCATCTGCCATTTCAAATGCAGCTTCAATCGGTGCTAGCAGGTTGTTGGCGCGTACACCTTTGTCGGTAATGATCAGCGGACGTTTTGCCCCCAAAGTCGCAAGTTCAAACGGAATATGTTCTAACGCGGCATGACCGGCAATCACTTTGACCGGACAGAAAAATTCATAATAAGGTTTAGCCATGTTATACACTCCGTTTCAAATAGGATTGAGCGATTTTCAGATAAATACTGCTCGCTTCGCTTAGTTTTTCTTTTAGGCTCAGATTGCTTGGATATTCTTTCACTGCCAGTTGTGCCACCATTTTCGGCAAAATCAGCGCTTCCATTTTATTCAGGCAGCGTACCAGACGAATGGCATTGGAAATATCACCATCAGCAATCATACGGTCATTGGCAAAAGCCTGTGAGGTGCTTTCCTGAAAAGAAAACACCAAAAAGGCATGGTGCAGATGTTTAAAGGTAATGATCAAATCAGGTGCTTTTTCCAGATTTTTGACCAGTTCCAGTTGTTTGTCCTCAGTGACCCGCGCCACAAAGGCCGGGCCATGCGGAAAGACTTTCATGGAAAGAGTAAAATTTTCTGGAAAATGGGCCACTTCCTGTTTGATTTCTTCATCCACCTGGCTTGCCATGACCAGACCTCGGCCAATCACATCCATCATGAGTTTGACATAGGCAAGCTGCAAAGCGGGTTTTACGGATTTAGTCGCAATCACGTGATGATCCCTATCTCAATATTATTAGTTTAGAGTAAATACTCTAATTTATTTGGGGTTGAAATGCAAAGGCTTTATCTTTGCTCGACAGTTACTTGCTTAAAGTACCCGCTGTGACGCAAAGTTTCAATAATTTCAGTGCACAACTGGCTGAATTGGGGTGGTTGTTCGAGCAAATCACTCATGCGTACCATTTCCAGTCCTGCATAGCCACAAGGATTAATGGTATTGAATCCGCTTAGGTCACAATCCAGATTTAGGGACAAACCATGATAGCTACGGCCTTTGCGAATTTTAAAACCAAGTGAGCCAATTTTGCGTTCAGCGACGTAAACCCCGGGGGCATCCGGTTTGGCATAGGCATTAATGCCATATTTTTTAGCAATTCGATCATCAGGTTTTCAGCATAAGACACCAGCGTGCGCACATTCCAGCCCAGACGATTCAAGTCAAACATGAAGTAAGCCACCAATTGACCGGGACCATGCCAGGTCACCTGACCACCACGATCGGTCTGAATCACCGGAATATTGCTTGGTATTAAAATATGTTCCGGTTTGCCTGCCTGACCTTGAGTCAGTACATCCTGATGTTGCAAAATCCACAATTGATCCGGGCTATGTTCATCACGGGTTTCCGTAAATGTTTTCATTTCCAGAAAACGATCTTCATAAGGTGTGAGGTCGTGATATTGACGAATGATCAGCTCGGGCTTTTGCAGCACATCAGTCACAGGAAGTGTCCTTGGTAATTATAAAAAACTGGTCATAATTATAATGATTTCGGCATGAAATAGGGGCGAGATCTGCAATATTTAAGCGCTAGCTCAGTCATTGTACAGGCATAAAAAAACACGCCCGGAAGCGTGTCTTTTGTATTTTCGATTACAATGCAGTTTTAATCAGCGGGCAGGCGGCCAAATCTGCATACACTGCATGCACCTGTTCCAGCTCCAGAAAGCGCAGTTGTGCGGTAATGGAGTGATATTTGCCAGTACGTGATGGTGTAATACTTACGCTATCACCTTCAAAATCTGGAAAATGTTTTAGAAAAATGTCGATGACAGCGTGACGCAATTCATCGCCCGCAAGGCCAATCAGTTTAATCGGATAATCCATAGGGAAAACCCAAAGATGTTCTTGAAGTTCACGAGATGGTGTACGGTCTAACATGGTAGTCCCCCTAATTTTAAACGCCTGCAATCATGCAGGCGTTTGGGTCTGTCTTGGCTACTTAAATGGAGACTGATGATCAAATTTCAAGTCTCCACATCAAGTATCAAATCTTAATCATTCTCAAGGAATGAACGTAAGTGTTCTGAACGCGATGGATGGCGAAGTTTACGCAGTGCTTTGGCTTCAATCTGACGAATACGTTCACGTGTTACGTCAAACTGTTTGCCCACTTCTTCCAAAGTATGGTCGGTCGGCATGTCGATACCAAAACGCATTTTCAGGACTTTGGCTTCACGTTCAGTCAGGTTTTCCAGAACTTCACGTGTTGCTTCTTTCAGGCCTTCAGACGTTGCCGCATCAATTGGTGAAGTGATGTTGCTGTCTTCAATGAAGTCACCCAGATGTGAATCTTCATCATCACCGATCGGTGTTTCCATCGAAATCGGTTCTTTGGCGATTTTCAGTACTTTACGTACTTTAACTTCGTCCATTTCCAGGCGTTCGCCCAGTTCTTCAGGCGTCGGTTCACGACCCATTTCCTGTAGAAGCTGACGAGATACACGGTTGATCTTGTTGATCGTTTCAATCATGTGTACCGGAATACGAATGGTACGTGCCTGATCCGCAATCGAACGGGTAATCGCCTGACGAATCCACCAAGTGGCATAAGTCGAGAATTTATAACCACGACGGTATTCAAACTTGTCTACGGCTTTCATTAGACCGATGTTACCTTCCTGAATCAGATCCAGGAATTGCAAGCCACGGTTGGTATATTTCTTCGCAATCGAAATGACCAGACGTAAGTTCGCTTCAACCATTTCTTTCTTGGCACGACGTGCTTTGGCTTCACCGACAGCCATACGTTTGGCAATGTCTTTAATACCTTTTACATCAAGACCAAGCTCTTTCTCGATATCGGCAATTTTTTGCTGGAAGGCCAATACGTCTGGACGTACTTTTTCCAGATAAGCTTTCTGGTCTGCAGGTGTTTTCGCAATCTGCTCATCTAACCAGGCTGGATTCGATTCCTGACCCGGGAAGCTGGTACGGAACTGGGTACGATCCATACGGCCACGACGTACTGCATAGCGCATCACTTCACGTTCTGCACCACGAATCTGGTCATGGGTACCACGAATCATTTCAGAAATGATATCGAATAGACGCGGGGTAAATTTGAACATCATGAATACAGTTGCAAGTGCCTGAAGAGCTTCTTCAGCCTGTTTGCTGTCACGACCATGTTTTTCAATGGTTGCTTTGGTATTCAGCCATGCATTTTCCAGTTCAGTGAAACGCGCTTTAGCAATTTCAGGATCTGGACCAGAATCTGCTTCTGATTCATCATCAGAATCTGCTTCTTCTTCCTCTTCATCATCGTCCAGTTTTACATCTTTAGTCGATTTTTTCGAGTCAGTCTCATCTTCAGCAAGAACCGCTTCTTCTTCTAGAACTTCAGGAATTTCTTCATCTGATTCAGGATCTAAATAACCTGATAAAAGGTCAGCAAGACGGCGTTCACCCGCTTCATAATCTTTGTATTCTTGCAGTACCACTTCTACCGCATTCGGCCAGTAAGCAATCGAGTGCAAAACATCACGAATACCTTCTTCGATGCGTTTTGCGATGCTGATTTCGCCTTCACGAGTCAGAAGTTCTACTGTACCCATCTCACGCATATACATACGTACAGGGTCAGTGGTACGACCTGGCTCGTTTTCTACCGAGGCAAGTACGGCTGCAGCTTCTTCTTCTGCAACTTCATCCGCCGCTTCTGCAGTATCTTCGAACATCGTATCATCAGATTCAGGCGCGCGATCATGTACCGGAATACCAACGTCATTCAGCATCTGAATGATGTCTTCAATCTGCTCGCTTTCTGTGATGGAGTCCGGCAGATGATCGTTAACCTCAGCGAAGGTTAAATAACCTTGTTCTTTGCCTCGGCTAATCAGAGCCGCTACTTGAGAAGTAGGGGAAGTCATATCGCTCATCTTTTGCTTACTCTTCGTTGAATCTGTGGCAGTAAAAAACCGTACAATGCTGCACGATTTAAGCTCGTTAAATTTAGTGAATAGCCTACATATTTCATCAGTGAATTCAGCATTAAAGCTGTCTGATAAAATATTTAAAATGAAATTCAGTAATTTAAGATGGGGGTGAATTTGTTGTTTTCAAGTTCATCCCATGCGTGTCTGTTTATGACTCAAAAAAGGAGAATCAAAAAACATAAGGACGCAGGGTGGATTATATCATGGCACACAATTGAGACAGAAAAAACCCCTAATTACAAATTAAAAATACGAAAATCCAAATAAAACTTGACTTGTTATTTTAGGCACGATAAATAGCGCTTAAATCCTTTTACATTTTTCACTCATGAGGAAGTTTTAGTGTCTTCTACAGATTTTGAACTAGATGATAACTTCGGTGAAGATGATGTTAATTTCGATGAGGCTTCTAGCAAGCTCAGTGCTAAAGAGTCGTTGGAAAAACGTCGTCTGATCGATGATCTGCTGACCCAACGTCGTTTAGAGCGCGAACTCAAAGATTTTGACTATGACTTCGACGATGATGACGATTTTGACGACGAAGATTAACGAATTCGGATTTAGCATAGCCTGAATAAATGCTATGCTAAACCTTTCGGTTTTCTAAGTTTGGATGTTAGATGAGTGCTTTAGATTTAGACCTGTTGAGTGAATATCTAGATGGTGACCAAAATGAACATGGTCTAGATTTCGCGGCAACCCATGGTTTCTTATGTGCTATTGCAGTAGGCCCAAAATTCGACAAATGGTTAGACGAACTTTTTGATAGTAATCAAAAGAAAGTGCCTGCAGAAATCATCACTCAGGTGCAAGCATGGTTAGAGTCTATTCGTCAAAGCTTAGCCAATGAAGAAGGGATTACGTTCCCGTTTGAAATTGAAGAAGCAGATACTGAATCAAGCTTGGGTGACTGGAGTGTGGGCTTTGTAGACGCCATGTTCCTAAACGAAGACGCTTGGTTTACTGAAGAATTTGAAGAACAACTGGTGGATTTAACCCTGCCAATCATGGTCTTCAGCGGCATTGATGATGAAGATCCACAAATGGAAACTTTCCGTCGCAATGGTCAGTTAATGGATGAACTTGCAGAAGAAATTCCAGAAAACTTAAATGAATTGTATCTGATGTATCACACTCCAGAATAATTCATAAAAAAAGCACCGCAGGGTGCTTTTTTTAGCTTTGGCCTTTTTGCATCTTTGAGATCTACTCGACCCTATTTTCTTTCCAAGCCTGTACGCTTCGCCAGACTATAGCGTGCATAAGCATTGTAGGCGATATGAAACAGCAAGGCATGTAAGGCAATGCTTGCAGCTACCAGGAATGAATTTGTTCCTCTTCCTGTATAGGTGATGGTTCTATAAATCTCATCTGTCTGCGGGTTCATCCAGATGACCACAACTAAAAAGATAAACCCGAATGTCATGGCAATAATAGTGGAGCCCCAGACCAGTTTGCTTTTCTCTTGCTGAGTCGGCAAACGAAGTTCTTTCTTAACAAAGTATCGGGCACTGAGAAAGGCAGAAGCAATCAGGGCAGGAATCAGCAGAATGGCGCCCAGATTGAATACATAGATGAATATGCCTACCAATAGAACCAAGGTCAGATAAACGGTGGCAAAATATTTAAGATAATGCGACATCGTTTTAATCTCCTTAAGGGATCTTCCTCAGGATGGACGATTTTTACGCTGCTGTCTACGGTAGAAAATCCAGATAATAATTACCACAACAATGGCAATAATCACATAACTGACTTTACTGAAAATTTGCTGCATCAAATGCTGGTTTTCGCCAAAATAAAATCCGACACACGCCAAAAATGTGGTCCAGATGATGGTTCCAAGTGCGCTATAAAACATAAATTTCCAGAAGGGCATATGACTCATGCCAGCAGGAATGCTGATCAGCGAGCGAACCGCAGGAATCATGCGGCCAAAGAACACAATCCGGTGACCATAATGCTCAAACCAACTCAATGATTTTTTTACATCTTCTGATTTAATAAATAAATATTTGCCATAACGATCGACAAATTTAAAAATAGAATCATGGTTAAATTTATAGCCAATCCAGTACAGCAAGGCGGCTGCCAGCAGGGAGCCGATACAGCCGGACATGATTACCCCGACGAGTATTAACTCGCCCTGAGAGGCTGAATAGCCCGCGGAAGGCATAATAATTTCGGAAGGGATTGGCGGGAAGACATTATCCAGGAACATGAGCAGAGCAATGCCCCAGTAGCCCAGTTGCTCCATAACGGAAATAATCCATTCGGTCAGATTCATATGATTGGCAAAATAAAAAATACTGCCTGTATCCTAAGCAGTATTTTTTGTGCGGTAAAGTCTTGGAATATAAATGATCAGGCAGAATTAGCTATGCGTCAGGGTATAAATATAAACTTTACGTAAGAAATAGGCCAAGCAGATCGGCAAAATACTTAGCAGGATAAAATGCATGATGCTGGTATTGATATGGTAACCAATGAAAAGCGCCAAGATCGCGCCAATAACGGTTCCCAAGATAACGACGAACAGATGTGATTGCTGTTCAAGCTCTTCAGAAATTTGATGAAGCCGTTGCAACTTTATATTTTCTTTTGGTTGAAATTGAACCAGATTGTCTGAATCTCGAGCAAGTGAGCCTGCCATTTTATATTCCTTTTCACTTAAAAATTTCAGTTAATAATGAAAGACTTAGATTGTAAATTACCGTATCATTAGACTAACAATCTTGTTTGGAAAAAAATGAGGTTCTTGGTAAGGAATTGGTAAGAGTTTTATTGCTGTTGTGATTTTTATGTAAACAAAAACCCTCCGAAGAGGGTCTTTATATATTTCATTACAAAAGGCCAAATTAGAGGCGTTTGCGTTTTGCTGCTAAAATTTGTGATTGACGCATACGAAAACCTTCTTTTTGTTTCTCCGAGGTTTTGTCAATACAGTACACACAAGAGACACCATGTTCATAACTTGGGAGGGCAACTTCTTCTGGAAGTAAAGGCCAGCCACACGCATGACACTTGGTATTTTGGCCTTCTTCAACACCGTGCGTTACGGCAGTACGACCATCAAACACGAAGCATTCACCTTCCCACATGCTTTCTTCAGCCGGGGTTTCTTCCAGGTATTTCAAAATACCGCCTTTCAGGTGATAAACTTCAGTGAAGCCTTCTTGAAGAAGTAAAGAGGTTGATTTTTCACAACGAATACCACCTGTACAGAACATGGCAATTTTCTTGTCTTTGTGCTGTTCCAGATTATTTTTCACGTATTCAGGGAATTCGCGGAAGCTTTCAGTTTTCGGATCAATCGCGCCTTTGAACGTACCTGCTTTGTATTCGTAATCGTTACGGGTATCAACCAGAATCACGTCATCACGTGCAATCAGTTCGTTCCATTCTTTTGGATCAAGATAGTGACCGACTAAATCACGCGGTTTCACTTCCACGCCTAAAGTCACGATTTCTTTTTTTAATTTAATTTTCATTTTACGGAATGGTTTTTCAGAACTGTCAGATTCTTTGTATTCCATTTCGTTAAAACCTTCATTCAGAAGGAACTGGTGAATTTGATCAATCGATGCACGGTCGCCTGCAACCGTACCGTTAATGCCTTCACCTGCCACAATTAGAGTACCGCAAAGGTTGATGGATTTTACCAGGTCCAGAAGACGTTGCTGAAGATCGGCAGGATCTTGAACTTCTTTGAATTGATAAAGTGCGGCAACAACCCAACCAGTCGTCGCTTGCTGTTCTACAGGTGCAAGCTGTTCTACAGTAGCGTTCATGGAATACTCCAACGTAGCATGATAATTTGAAAGGCGCATATTTTAGCTTGATTCGAGTGAATAAGCGAGTAAAACGCAAGTCTTTTAACAGGCTTCAATTCATGGGAGAGAGCGTGTATAGTCATGCCCGGCCCAGGATTTTGTGCAGTGATGCAGATACTGAAAGTTGCAGTATCTTTGGAGTGTGTTTTGAGTTCAGATCGTCGTATTGCGTCTTTAACCCCATGTGCAGGGCGTTGCTCGACCGTATTTGGTGATGCGGTATGTCGTGGTTGTCGCCGTTTTAATCATGAAGTGATTCACTGGAATACGTATAGTGCTGAGCAGCATCGAGCTGTGTGGCAGCGACTGGATGCACAGCTGGATCAGATTCTGGTGCCATTGTTACCGCATGCCGATCTTGTCAAAGTGCAGGCCTTTGTGCTGTCGAAACGGGTGCGCTTGCGTGATGATGCTTCCAAAGGGCGCAAGCTGTATCATGCTTTAAAGCTCTGTGAAAAAAATCGGCATTTTACCGACGATAGTGGTTTAGGCATCCATTATAAGCAGGTGCGTCCGCTCTGGGACGAGTTTGAGCGCCGGATCTTGGCCTTGGCTACCGCCAGTTACGATCTGGCTTTTCTGCGGGCAGACGGTATCAGTCAGCATCTGATTCAGATGGAAGAAGAGGACGAGTAGGTCCTCTTTTTTTATGCTGACTATATTAGACAAGGAGGAATGGGGTGAATATTACCGAATATCTGCTGTATTGTCTGGCCGTAGTAATCATGATCGCGACGCCCGGACCAGTAATGTTACTGGTCGCTAGTGCTGGGCTCAAAGGCGGCTATAAGCATGCCTTGCAGACTATTTTCGGGACTAACTTTGCCTCACTGGTTCTGATTGGTTTATCCATTCTCAGTCTAAAAGGTCTTCTGGTTGTTAACGAAAATTGGCTGAATGGCATTAAGCTACTTGGCTGTTTGTATATTGCCTGGCTGGGAATTCAGATTTTCAGGGAAGTCTGGCAAGGGCAGGGATCAACTGGACCACAAAACCTGCAGCCCGTACAGGGTGGCTTTCGTACCGGTTTTCTGGTAGGTATTTCTAATCCCAAGGATATTATTTTCTTTGCCGCTTTTTTTCCGCAATTTATAGGCATTAGCCCAAACCTCGATTTAAGCTTGGTGATTCTGACAATTAGCTGGATTGTTCTGGATTTTCTCACCCTGTCACTGGTGTATCTGGGTTTTCAGCGATTATCTCGGTCTCAGCTTTATCCGCATTTACTTGGGCTATGTGGCTTGATCTTGTTAATGGTTGCACTGTATGGGATTTATTCCATCTTCAGTTAATTCAATCAATATATACGACACAAAAAATCCCGGACCAAATGCCGGGATTTTCTTTTTAAATAGACTTATATATTGTGTTGCTGGCGGTACTGTACCAGTTCATCAATGGTAATTAGGCTCAGTTGATGCGTCTGTGCATACGAGAGAACTTGAATACCAGAAGCCATGCTGCCATCCGGATTAGTCAGTTCACACAACACGCCGGCAGGTTTTAAACCAGCCAGACGCGCAAGGTCAATAGTACCTTCAGTATGACCACGCCGGGTTAAGACACCACCTTCACGGGCGCGTAATGGGAATACATGACCAGGACGATTCAGATCACTGGCAACTGCGCCGTCTTTAATCGCTGTTTTAATTGTAGTCGTGCGGTCTTTGGCAGAAACACCGGTTGTTACACCCTCTACTGCTTCAATACTTACAGTAAAGGCAGTTTTAAACTGGCTAGAGTTATCTTGTACCATTGGTGGTAACTCTAAATGGTTTGCCAGCTCATCAGTCAGACATAAGCAAACGATGCCGGAACCATCACGAATCATACGCGCCATGGTTTCTATAGTTAAAGTTTCAGCTGCCACAATCAGATCGGCTTCATTTTCACGGTCAAAATCATCCATGACCAAGACAGGTTTGCCTTGGCAGAGATCTTCGAGTGCCTGAAGGATACGTTGTTCAGCAGGGGCTAAAGCAGAAAAGAAAATTTCGGGTTGAATCAAACTTGACATTGAAATGCTCACCTAAACTAAAAATATGATTGAACATTTCAGGACTGAGTGAAAATAGGCTTATAGCAAAAACAGGTGTATGCACGGCATACAGCCTTGGTGCTGCTTTCGTCTTCTTTCATCCGGACTATACCGTCGGCTCTGGATTTGCACCAGATCTGCAGATCAATCGAAATTGACCGCTCGTGGGCTAATTCAAGCCTAATTATAAAAAGCTGAAATTACCACCGGTGGGGAATCACACCCCGCCCTGAAGCGATGTAAGAACATTATAGTCCTGATTTTAAAAAGATGGGATGGTTGAAATGGAAAGTAATTTGCAGAATTTTAGATAAACAAAACAGATAATCTGAATTACCCAGGTTTTTAGCAAAATACTGGAAATATGCTATGGTGTGAGGAAGATTAGAAATCCTTCAATCATTCTAACAATGCATAAAACTGAGCTGATCCGAAATAATCAATTTTCGCCCTTGCTGTTCTGCAATGTAGAAGTACTACGTTATTTAAAAATCTTGGGCTTGGCACTCATCACGGTCAGTTTGCTGTATTTAATGGCAGCGAACTGGTGGATGCTGCCGGATCCGGTTCAGCTGGCAATCCCGATGCTGATTTTACTCTGTAGTGCAACAGCAAGTATTTACTTCGACCAGCAGGAATGGGTGAGACAGAGTCTGGATACAGTATCTGGTCTCATGCTGGGTTTAAGTCTGGCAATGATTGGGCAGATTTATCAAATCAAACTGGCGCAGATAGTTATCTGTTATTTTTGCTCTGGTCAGCCTTGCTCTTACCATGGCTCTATCGCTCCAATATTGGCATTTTTGTCATGCTTTGCGTAGTGAGCCAGCTGACGTTGTATCTGTATTTTAAACAGAGCTTCTGGATGGGAAGAGCAGAAGGGTTGTATTTGCTCGGTCTAAATTTGCTGACAGCACTTAGCTTTGCGTATGCCATGCGCTATTACGCGCTGCTACGTTTTCTGTTTATCGCATTTGTGATCGTGATTTCGATCAGCAGCATGATGCAGTTTATTCATCACTCTAAGCTGATCTATTTAGCTTCTTCAGTTGTTTTACCGACAGGTGCCGCATTTTATTTTTATAGGAAACATCAGGCGCTAGAAGTCATTCTTCTCATTGCAGGTTTGGCTGCCAGTGTGAGCTTATGGGTATTTGAACTGGTTGAAAATCAACTGACCAATTCAGCTACTGGACTATTTGTGCTGGCTGTGCTGATTTTTGGCTGGTTTGCCTTAATTAGTTTTGCTTTAAATAGAATTTTTCCACAAACCAAATTTTCTGTGATTCCTCTGGCACTCGGTGCCTGGATTTCGGGGATTATTCTTGCAGTCCTGTTACTGACTTACTGGGAAGCATTTTCGATTTTAATGGGGATCATTTTTATAGGCATCGCCTGGAAACTGCTGGGTCAGCAGGCTTCAGTTTTTATGCACCAGTTTGCCTATTGCTTGTGGATCTGTGGTCAGGCAGCAGTTTTAATTCATACAGAACTGCTGACCGACAGTATAGTTGTAGTCTGGCTGCTGCAATTATTAATGCTGGGGCTTACTACCATCAAACGGATGCACTGGTCTATTTTGACCCTACAGCTGCTGATGACGCATGCATTAGCAATCGTGGTTCTGGTCTTAGAGAATTCTTTTAAACATGATGACATGGTGATCAGTATCATACTCAGCTTGAACTATGTCATTTTCATCGGAATATTCCTAACAGCGCGTTATTGGCAATCTTCGCATTATCAGAAAAGTATCTTTCTCTGGATGATTGCCATGCTGACAGGTTCAGCGGTGGTTCAGGCGGTGACCGGATTAGAGCACTGGCACAGCATTGGACAGATCAGCTTTGACCAAGTCCTGTTATTTTATATTCTTCCGAGCTTATTGTTGTTCAGTTTTATTTGGCAAAACTGGCAACAATTTTCTGAAAAATGGCTCTGGTTAATTCCGGTTCTGGGTTTATTACTGATCCTGCTGGGCTATTTTGAAATTTTTATCATTATGCTGCTCATGGCCTGGGCTGTAGTCTATCAGCAACGACTGATGCAAGCTCTGTCGATTTTATTGCTGATCTTCTGGTTATGGATGCTGTATTACAATCTGGGGCTGAGTTTCCTGGTAAAGAGCCTAACGATTTTCATCTCAGGTCTTATGGTTTGGTGCATGGTCTATGGCTTAAAGCAGGTAAGGATTAGACCTGGTCAGGAGGAAACTGCATGAAAAAGTTTCTTCCTCTGATTCTGGCCGGATTCAGTATTCTGCTCTTTGTGGGATTGATCCTGAAACATGAACATCATTTAGTGAACAGCCAGTCCATTTTCGTCGAGCTTGCTCCGTTCGATCCGCGCTCAATCTTGCAAGGCGATTATATGGTACTGAATTATGAGCTGCATTTCGAGGGTGATGCTGAAGCGGATCGTGGAGAAGAGGGTAGTTTAGCGGATAAGAAAATTGCAGCCTTAGAAAAGCATATTCAGGATCAGACACATCTTCTAAGCTATGTACAGCTAGATGATCAGCATCGTGTGATTCAAACTAGCATGGATGAAAATCTTTTAAAAACTCATCAGGGAACTTCCGCGCGTTTGCTTCTAAAAAATCCTTCCAATCGATTAGCCAATTTATATCCGGCAGCGAGTAGCTTTCTGTTTGCAGAAGGATTGGAGCCGTGCTATCGCAACGCAAAATATGCCGAGATTAAAGTTAAAGATAATGGACAGGCTTTATTGGCGAATCTGGTGGATCAGAATCTGCGAGCTTTAAATTGCGAAAGCCAAAAAGACTGGGTACAAGGCGGTTAATTAAGATCTATTTTTAGAAGTATTTTTCAATAAAAAAGCCCGCATATTGCGGGCTTTTTAAAATCTTGGACTTAAGCTACTTGCACAGGAATACAGTTCGCTGTGTGGCTGACTGTATTGTTTGGGTTAGCATAAACTAAGCGAGGCTGATGGGCATTCGCTTCAGCTTCAGTGAAATCGCCAAAGGTTGCAATAATCACGATATCGCCTACATCGGCCTGATGCGCAGCGCCACCATTGACTGAGATGATGCCTGAATTGTCTTCGCCACGAATTGCATAAGTTGCAAAACGTTTACCATTGGTCACGTTCCACACATGAATTTCTTCGTATTCACGAATGCCAGCCAAATCCATCAAAACGCCATCAATTGCACATGAACCTTCATAGTGTAGTTCTGCATGTGTAACGTGAGCGCGGTGAATTTTGCATTTTAATAAACGAGATAGCATGGCTAGCGTCCCCTGAGTTGACCTAAGAGTTTGATCATTTGGTTAAATCAATCTTGCTTGCTGTATGGTGAACAATCGAGCAAACGCATTTTGCGCTTAAATAAACTTTCTGGCAAGCGGAATTGTCCAGCAATTTTTGAATGTTTAGTTCGGCTTATATGCGTTGATTTGATTCATGGCTTGCTGTACTTCACCATTCACCAGCATTTTTGTGCGGGCGAGGGCATGGGAAATTGCATCATCCATTAAGTTCTGTTCGCTGCTAGGTGCTTTACTGAGCACATGACCGGAAACACGGTCTTTGGCACCAGGATGACCAATTCCAATACGCAGGCGATGGAAGTTTGAACCAATATGCGGAACGATATCGCGTAGACCATTATGACCACCGTGACCACCGCCAGTTTTCAGGCGAATGACACCAGGATTCATGTCCAGTTCATCATGGGCAATCAGGATCGATTCAGGTGCGATATTGTAAAATTTGGCGAAAGGAACAACACTTTTACCGGAAAGGTTCATAAAGGTTGTCGGTAGAAGAAGACGGACGTCTTGACCTTCGATATTGCCACGACCGCTAAATCCATTGAATTTCGGGTCTTTTTTGAGGACAATGCCATATTGGTCTGCAAGGCGTTCTACGAACCAGAAGCCTGCATTATGGCGGGTTTGGGCATACTCAGAACCTGGGTTACCCAAACCAACAATCAGTGAAATATTTGACACTAATTACACCATTAACACTTATGCGCGTTTGAAGTCAGCGTGCATAGGTGTGTTTTTAGCTGGGTGACGTTGTAACGCTTGGATTTTAACGCTTTCAACTTTACCGTCTACATCAATTTCGATAACTTCTTCAAAGAATGAATTGTTTTCTAAGAATTTAACAAGCTGACGAAGCTCAACAGTAATTGCTACAGGAGCAGCTTCACCACCGTAGATGATTGCAGGAACTTTAGCTTGAAGACGAAGGCGGCGGCTCGCACCTTTCCCTTGAACTGCTTCTTCACGTGCTGCTGCGTTTAATACGAAGTTTGCCATGATAGACATCCTATTTAAGTTAAATGAACCAGACTTGCGACCAGTCTGGTGAGTAAAAGCCCTACCAAATGGCAGGGCTTTGAAAATTCAGCGCTCTATTATAGATAAGAATCAAACATTGCGCTAATAGATTCTTCGTTGTTAATACGACGAATCGTTTCGGCAACCATGCTGGCTACCGAAACCTGGCGAATCTTGCCCAGTGCTAAAGCTTCATCAGAAAGAGGAATGGTATCAGTCACAACCAGTTCATCAATCACAGAATTCTTTAAGTTTTCAATCGCTTTACCAGAAAGTACTGGATGCGTTGCATACGCAACAACCTTGCGAGCACCGAAAGTTTTCAATGCATCAGCAGCTTTGCATAACGTACCAGCAGTATCTACCATGTCATCAACGATGACACAATCACGATCTTTTACATCGCCAATCAAATGCATCACTTGTGATTCATTCGCTTTTTGACGACGCTTATCGATGATTGCAAGATCGATATCGCCCATTTGTTTCGCAACAGCACGTGCACGCACTACACCACCCACGTCAGGTGAAACCACCATCAGGTTGTGATGCGATTGTTGACGCAAGTCAGCAAGTAGCGCTGGTGTACCGTAGATGTTGTCTACAGGGATATCGAAGAAGCCTTGGATCTGGTCAGCATGCAAGTCGATCATCACAACACGGTCAACGCCTACAGTAGTGAGCATGTCTGCTACAACTTTTGCAGTAATTGGAACACGTGCTGAACGTGGACGACGGTCTTGACGAGCATAACCAAAATAAGGAATCACGGCAGTAATACGACCTGCACTTGCACGACGCAAAGCATCAGCCATTACTAAGATTTCCATCAGGTTATCGTTAGTTGGGGCACAAGTAGGTTGTACGATAAATACGTCTTTACCACGAACGTTTTCAGTAATCTCGACAGCAATTTCACCGTCAGAGAACTGACCTACAGAGGCAGCGCCTAGAGGAATATGTAAGTGACTTACGACTTTTTGAGCGAATTGTGGATGCGCAGATCCACTAAAAACGACAAGATTGGGCATGAAGCACCCTTGGCGGTTGGGATATATGGGAATAGATGGCAGGGGTAGCTGGATTCGAACCAACGGATGCCGAGATCAAAACCCGGTGCCTTACCACTTGGCGATACCCCTAATGCGGCAGAACTTTAATATTTTTGCGGTAAAGTGTCAAGGTAAATTAACAGTCTTACAGCAAATGAGTGTTCTGTCTTTTTTCGAGAAAATGGCAGGGGCGGCTGGATTCGAACCAACGGATGCCGAGATCAAAACCCGGTGCCTTACCACTTGGCGACGCCCCTAATTTGATGACTGTAAGATGGCAGGGGTAGCTGGATTCGAACCAACGGATGCCGAGATCAAAACCCGGTGCCTTACCACTTGGCGATACCCCTAATACAGTACATCTACAGGTGAAAAATGGCAGGGGTAGCTGGATTCGAACCAACGGATGCCGAGATCAAAACCCGGTGCCTTACCACTTGGCGATACCCCTATCTACACTTTAAACTGAACTAAAGGTGATTCTTGTAAACTGTTGACCAGGTAAGCTTTACATGGTGCATTTGCAAGAATATCTTCGATATTCAGATTTTCAGTGACTTCAATAAACACACAAGCACCTGTACCTGTAAGCTTTGCTTTTCCGAACTGGTCGAGATATTGCATTGCTTCATCGACTTCGAGATATAAGCTTCTTGCCAGTGGCTCAAAGTTATTTCCAAAATCAGATGGCGTTTCCTGATAGGCGCAAAATTTAGTGCTCTTCGTGTCTCTTGTCAATGCTTTTTGCGAAAAAAGTAGTTGAGTGCTGATAAAACAATCAGGTTTTAACACAATGAATTTTTTTTGATCTAAGTCTATGAATGTTAAGTGTTCACCAATGCCTTCAGCCCAGGCATTTTTACCATGCACAAATATCGGCACATCTGCACCCAGTTTAACCCCGAGATCTGCCAGTTGCTCAACATTTAAACCGCACTGCCAGAGCTGGTTTATCACAATCAGGGTCGTCGCTGCATTGGAAGACCCACCGCCAAGACCTGCACCCATCGGGATATTTTTTTCCAGACGAATTTTTAGTCCGCACGGCGTTTGGGCATAAGGCTTCAACAACTGTATCGCCCGATAGATTAGATTCTGTTGCAGATCGACGGAGGCCAGACCTTCAATCTGAATCGCATCATCGGCGCTTGGTTCAAACTCCAGCCAGTCATACAGGTCAATCAGCTGAAAAATACTTTGCAGCTCATGATAACCATTTTCACGGCGACCGGTGATATGTAAAAACAAATTCAGTTTAGCAGGCGAGGGAACACGAATCATCATGGGCTGGAATCAGGTCAATTAACGGTTTTCAATGATCATTGTAATACGGTTTTCTGCACCATTTCCAAGTGACTGCTTTAAAATCAAACGGTTTGGCATTTTGGCCTGCGCATTATAATTGAGATCGACCGTCCAGCCCTGTTCGATAATCTGGTTAATTCGCTGTGTATCATCTTTTTGTAATTTGGCAGTCGTGGTAGCAGGGCGGGCTTGTACCCAATCGACTAAATAACTGATCGGCGCTTGCCAGCCGGTTGCACGTTGCAGTAATTCTTCGGCACTGGCTGCCTGAATCACACCGGTTTTTGCGCTGTTTAAGGTCACTTGTCCCGGTGTGCCAGAAATCTGGGTTTTACCGACACCTAAGATACCGCTGAGCTCAATATCGAATTCTTCCTGCTGTTGTACCCAGGTAAAGAATGCGCTGCCAGTCTGTTGAGGGGTACGAACGCCAATTTTACCTTGCAGCTGAAATTGATTCTCTGCCTGTACAGACGGGGTGGCAGGCGCTTGAGGCTTGATCATCTGCTGACAGCCAGTTAAAAATAAAGCAGTGGCTGCAAAGGCACAGCAGCCCAATTGGCTCAAATTGCGCATAAATTAATTAACTCGTTTTGGTTTGTGGTGCTAACAATAGCGAATTAAGTTGTTTCAATTCTGGGTCATTTGGATGGTTTTGTTGTAATTGTTGTAACACTTGATGGAAGTGTTGTAGATCACCTTTCATGTACAAGGAACGGGCATAACGCACGCCAATCTTCACATTCGGATTCAACTGATAAGCTTTGTATAACACGTCCGCAGCTGTGGCGAAGTCATTCTGTAAATAACAGATATAACCATAGGTATCCAGAATGGATGCCTGTTCCGGTGCATATTCCAGTGCCTGTTCGACATAGCGGCGTGCTTCTTCGAGACGACGGTTCTGCATCGCCAGGGTATAGGCATAGGCATTCAGATAGGTCGGACTGTTCGGTTCAATTTTAAGTAAAGTGCTAAGTAGTTCATCCAGCTTGATGCGATCCTGATGGGGATCTAGCAACAGGACTTGCGAATAAACCAGTTCAGGGTCATCGGGCAGGTTTTTGCTGGCTTCTTCCAGCAGGCGAATAGCAGCTTTTTTATTCTGCATACGCGTCAAAATATCCGCCTGGGCCAGATAGAGGAAGCTGGCATGTTGTGGATAATTGACTCTTTCCTGTGTTAAGAAACGCAGCGCATCATGCAGCTTATCCTGCTGGGCGAAAATCGAGATCATGTTGCGACGTGAGACGGTGTAAAGACTGCCATCGACCAGACGATAATAGGCTTTAGCCGTTTCATAATGCTGTTTGCGTTCTGCATTGACCGCCAGATAATAATAAGCTTCATTTTGATACTGCGCAGAATAACGCAGTTCGACCAGATATTTTTCGGCTTTCTCGTATTCTTCCAGGTCGATACTGGTTAGTCCGGCAATAAACAGGGCTTCTTCGGCAGTCGGCCATTTTTTTAGAATGTCTTGCAGTTTTTTTAGCGCCAAAGTCGCTTCGTTCAGCTTGACCAGATATTTGACTTCGGCCAGACGCACATCCAGATTATTGCGGTGTTTACGGCTGGATTTTTCATACCATTGCAGTGTCGCCTGAGTATCGCCGAGTGCATTGAGCAGATTGGCTTTCATCAGGATATATCCAGTCGCATTCGGGCGTTTTTTTAAGGCACGGTTAACTGTATTTAGAGCCTGTTCGAGCTGACCATTTTGCGCTTCCAGACCGGCCACCAGCACCAGAATAGACGGGTTGTCCTTGGCTTTGGTGGTACTTAAGGCCTGAATCAGATAAGTACGGTCTTCTCTACCTTCTGGTGAAATCCCTGCGAGAATTTCTTCCAGATCGGCGCTGTCATCAATTTGCAGGATTTTTTCTAAGGTCTCAGCGGCCAGCTCATATTCATGTGCTTTCAGGGCAATATGTGATAAATAAAATAAAGCGGGGACATCTTGCGGCTCTTGTACCACCCAGTGCGTGGAGATATCTAGTGCTGCCTGAAGATCATCATGTTCCAGCGCGACATTCAGCGCACGCTGCTTGACTGAAGTGGAATTGCTCTTGATCGCTAGCACCGTATAGTTGTGCAAAGCGGTCGGAATGTCATGTGCAGCGATGGCAAACTCAGCCATCATACTTTGTTTTATCGCATCATAATTTTGATTTGCATGGTAAACTGCTTCCGCTGCATAGAGATGTGCAGTCGAAGCCATGCTACCCACCAGTAGGAATGTGGTAGAATATTGCTTAATTGTAGGGCCGTTGATACGGCTAATTGTTTGACGCAATTTTTTATTGATCCAAGTAATGCTTTTTATGACACCGATGTTGCACAATAGCATAAATTTAGTGAAATGATGACCTGATATGTCTTTCTTTGCATTGGGTGTCAACCATCAAACTGCCTCTGTAGAACTGCGCGAACAAGTGGCGTTTAACCCTGAAAAGTTAAGTGCCATTCTTGCCGAGCAAAGCCAACACCCTGAACTGAACGACATGGTGGTGGTGTCTACATGTAACCGGACCGAAGTTTACGCCATGTCTGACAATGCTGACATGGTGCTGAACTGGCTCGCCCAGAAAAATGGGGTGGATGTCAAACAACTGCAACATCATGTCTATCGTTATGAAAATGCTCAAGCGGTGACGCATCTGATGCGTGTTGCCAGTGGTCTGGATTCACTGATGCTAGGTGAACCACAAATTCTGGGGCAGGTCAAAACCGCACTTTCTCTGGCCAAAGACTCTCATACCGTTTCGCAAAACCTGAACCGCATTTTTGAATATGCTTTTTATGCCGCTAAACGTGTGCGTTCGGAAACGGCTGTCGGTAGTCATGCGGTCTCGATGGGCTATGCGGTAGCACAACTTGCCTTGCAAGTGTTTAGTCACCCGGACAAGCTGACCATTATGGTGGTGGCAGCTGGAGAGATGAACAGTCTGGTGGCTAAGCATCTTGCAGAAATGGGTGTGGGCAAGATCATCATCTGTAACCGTACCCGCGAGCGTGCGGATATTCTGGCACAGGAAATTGCACATCGAGTTGAAGTCGAAATTATAGATTTTGATCAGCTTGCAGAAAATCTGCATCGTGCCGATGTCATTTCCAGTTGTACCGGCAGTTTGCATCAGGTGATTCACTATCCTGATATCAAGGCAGCATTAAAGAAACGCCGTTACCAGCAGATGCTGCTGGTCGATCTGGCAGTGCCACGCGATATTGATGCCAAAGTAGAAAGCCTGGACGGGGTTTATCTGTATGGGGTCGATGACCTGCAAAGCGTGATTGAGGAAAATCTGGCACAGCGCCGTCAAGCGGCTGTTGAGGCTGAGATCATGGTCAATCAGCTGGCTACAGAACTGATGACCCAGCAAAAGGTCAAACAGGCCGGGGCGACCATTCATGCCTATCGTGACCACGGGGAAACATTACGTCAGGAAGAATTGTCACTGGCAATGCAGCGTATTGCCAAGGGCGAAAAGGCGGAAACGGTACTGGCCGAGTTTTCACATCGTTTAACCCAAAAACTGTTGCATCCAACTTCTATTGTGCTGCGTGAAGCGGCCAAAGCGGAAGATCCTACCTATTTTGAGCTGTTACAGGAAGAACTGGGCAATGTAGTCGCGAAGCGTCGTAAATCCAGGCATTCGTTTTAATCAGCATGATGAGAAGCTTGGTTCTTTGCTGATTTGTACTTCAACATAAAACCCAGCCTGATTATTTGAGAAAATTATAAATAATAATGTGAGCTAGCAGTGACTTCATTGGATTCAAAAGAATCAATAATTTGAAAAATTAATCTTCTAACAGGGTCATTGAGCGTTTGCGGTCAATCTCATAAATCTGCATTTTCAGGTTTTTCATTTCTGCAATACTGTTAAATTTCTTGGATTTAATCTTGTTTTTTAAACACTGATATTGCAGCTTGGTTGAAAAATCAGCCGCGAGCTTATCGGCCTGTTCCGGCGATGAGGTGTAATCGCTGACATTGGCATGCTGCAGAATATGCTGCAGTTCATGATGATGGGCTGCGCAGGCACCGAGCACATAATAGATCGACAGTTCAGGATCATCCGGCAAGTCATCAAAAATCACATTCAGAATATTCAAAATCTTAAACAGCAACTGATCTTCCGCTACTAGCGCGCGCAGTGGTTCAAAATGAATATACAGATAAGGATGATTCATCAAGATCGCAATCACATATTCTTCAGCATCAATTTTGGTACTAAAGCTTAAAGATGCATCTGTATTGACCTTAGGTTGCCATTTACGGTTAAAGCCCAGTTTTTCACGGAAAAATTGCTGCAGCAGATAACGGAAGGAGCCGTGTTTGGGCAGTAATTCGGTCAGATTTTTTAGTTCACCCATAACCTGACTCTTGCCTTCTGGGGTGGTGATATCCTGATTTTGGGTCAGATGGGCAAACACGAAGTCCGACATCAACGGTGCCTGATCCAGCAAGCGTCTGAAGTTTTCTATCCCTTCACGGCGGATCAATGAATCTGGGTCATGGTCAGCGGGCAAAACAAAGAACTTCAGCTCTCGGCCATCATTCAGCAGGGGCAGGGCAATGTCCAAGGTACGGCGCGCTGCTTTTTGACCGGCAGCATCCCCATCAAAGGCAATGGTCAGCCGGTTGCTCTGCTTGAACAGAATATTCAGGTGGTCGGTATTACTCGCTGTGCCTAAAGTCGCCACTGCGCCATGAATGCCATATTGCTGAAGCGCAATCACATCCATATAGCCTTCGACCATCAGCCATTCTTGGGCTTTCTGTTTGCGGCCCTCATAGAGGCCGTAGAGCAACTGGTTTTTATGGAAGACTTCAGAATCTGGCGAGTTGATGTATTTCGGCTTGATCTCGTCATTCAGGGCGCGGCCGCCAAAGCCGACCACACGGCCCTTGGTATCACGGATCGGGAAAATGACTCGTTCACGCAGCAGGTCAAAATCACGGCCACTGTCGCTGGTGCGAATCAGACCTAAAAGTTTTAAGCCCTCAATATCCTGAGGAAAGGCTTTTTCCAGATGTTGCCAGTCTTCAGGCGCATAGCCTAAGCGCCAATAGGCAATGGTCTCTGCAGTCAGACCACGCTGCTTGAAGTATTGCTGGGCACTCGGGCTATTTGGGAGTTGGCGCTCATAGAACTGCGCGATATTTTCTAGCAGGTCGTAGAGGTTACCGTCTTGCTGAACTTCCGCCATCGGTAGGTGTTCAAAAGAAGCAAAAGGGTCACCATAAAAATCCTGTTCGACTGTCTGAAACTCTGCAAATGGATCGAAACTCGCCGTAGATGCAGCATTATTATTTTCTGTTGGAGCGTTATTCTGTTGCGGCTGAGTTTGTGGTGCAGTTTGAGCAGGCACGATTTTGGGTTTGGCTGCTTCACGTTTATATTTTAATTTATTGGAATCAGTATTGTCTTTAGGCAGTTCGATGCCCGTCTGGCTGGACAGGTCTTTCATCACTTCGACAAAATTACGGCTGCCAATGTCCATTAAAAAACGGATGGCATTACCGTTGGCCTGACAGCCAAAACAGTGAAAATACTGTTTGTCACGATAGACGTGGAAAGACGGTGATTTTTCCTGATGAAAAGGGCAGCAGCCTGAATAGGTACGGCCTGTTTTTTTCAGTTTTACGAATTGACCAATCACATCGACAATATCGGTGCGATCGAGAATCTGATCAATCGTATGTTGAGGAATGGCCATGGTCTGCTGAGCTTCTCGTGCTGGAATCTAAGGTCTAAATCACTGAAAAAATGAAAATAGTCTAGTTGGACATTGAATATTTCAAGTTCCTTTGTATACCTTTTGCACGTTTTGTTCAAGCCTGGGCAAGACAACGCAAAAGGGCAAGTATGATACCTTGCCCTTGAGGAAAATGCACCTGTAAAGCGCTGTCTTATTTGCTGATGCTGCCGGCCTTCTTTAGCTTTATTCAGCCGTTTTAGGACGATCCAGCAAACCAAATGAAATGCGATTGGTGATGCTGCGCTTTTCATTTTCTGGCGCATCAGACTGTGCATCGGTGTCGGTTACAGTTTTGGCTTCTTTACCAAAAATACCCAGTGTCGCGCGGTTAAAGAAGCTGCCTTCACTACGCGCTGCACGCAGGTTCACCGTCCCATCTGATTTCACCAGATTCGGATAATTCAGCTTTAATACATCCACATATTGCTGAGAAGTCGCTTTATCACCTAGCTGAGCATAGCCATAAGCAACCGTTGCCAGTGCTTCTGGAATCTGCGGAGTTTGAGGATAATGTTCAATCACCCACAAGCCACGTTCAACTGCTGCCAGATACGCCTTACGCTTGATGTTAAAACGTGCTGCATTCATTTCATGCTCAGCTAGTTCCTGACCGATAAACTGCATACGTTGTGCGGCATCAACTGCATAAGTACTCGATGGATAGCGGCGAATGAAATCAACAAAATTCTGGTAAGCCACTTTCAGGTAGCTGACATCACGATGCGACTGTTTCAGTGAGGTATAACGCAGCAGGCCGTTATAGTTCTGTTCCATATTGGCGACACCGCGTACATAGTAAGCATAATCGACATTTGGATGTTGCGGGTTCAGACGGATAAAACGCTCTGCCAGTGCAACCGCACCTTCATAATCTTTTTGCTGGAATTTCACATACAACAGTTCAAGCTGCGCCTGAGGGGCATACTGACTGGTCGGGAAATAAGTTTCCAGCGCTTCCAACTGTTTTGCTGCATCGGTATATTGATTACGATCTAGCGCTTTCTGTGCTTTTTGAATATAAACCTGTTCGCTAGATTCCGGACCTTTATCCACGACTTCTTTTTTTGGATTACTGCTACAGCCTACCATTGCCGATGCAATGCCTAATGTCACAGCAAGCATTGTCATTTTATAATGTGGTAGCGACATAAAAATTCCTCTGTTAATACGGGCAATGAGCTACAATTGCACTATTAAACCACTTTTGTCTGAATGAGCAAATGAGTCAAGCACAATCTTCCAATTCTAATATCCCTGATACTGATTTCAATTTACTTGAAGATTCTGAGGATGCAGATAACCATACTTCAGAAGCAACTGCAACACGTTTATCGTTGCAATTTCAACTGGATGAAACTTATATCGGGCAACGGATCGACCAGATTGCCGCAATGGTCTGGAGCGATTTTTCTCGAGAAAAATTAAAGCAATGGATTAAAGATGGCAATTTATTGGTGAATGGTCAACCGGTTAAGCCGAAATTTAAAAGTGATGGTTTTGAAACCCTGACTTTAAATGTTGAGCTTGAAGCGCAAACGCGCAGTCTGCCGGAAGATATTCCACTGGATATCATCTATGAAGATGATGACATTATTGTCATCAATAAACCTGTAGGCATGGTGGTACATCCAGGTGCTGGCAATAGTTCGGGCACCTTGGTCAATGCTTTATTGCATCACTATCCGAAATCAGCTGAACTGGCGCGTGCAGGTCTGGTACATCGTATCGACAAAGACACCAGTGGTCTGCTGGTCGTTGCCAAAAATCTGGAAGCACAGTTTTCTCTCAGCAAACAGCTTGAGAAAAAATCAGTATATCGCCTGTATGACCTGGTGGTTTACGGCAATATTATTGCTGGCGGTACCATTGATGAACCAATCAAACGTCATCCGGTAGATCGTGTAAAAATGACTGTACTTCCAGGCGGTAAAGACGCGGTGACGCATTACAATGTCAAAGAGCGTTTCCAGCATTTTACCCGTGTTCAAGCCCGTCTGGAAACCGGACGTACCCATCAGATTCGTGTGCATTTTAGCTATATCGGTTTTGGCCTGGTGGGCGATCAGGTGTATATGCCGCGTGTCCGTATGCCAGCAGGTGCATCGCAATTATTAGATGACACTTTACGTGGCTTTAAACGTCAGGCCTTGCATGCCGTGCAACTGGGTCTGAAACATCCGCGTACCAAAGAAGAAATGACCTTTGAAGCGCCGTGGCCGGAAGACTTTGCCAATCTGGTTGAAGTACTGCGTACCGAAAACAAAGCCTATTAATCTTTTTATTTAGTTCGCGTCAAAGCAAGGAATTGAGATGCAATTTGTACTAGGACTTCCACAAGGTGTATATGTGGGTCAGACCCGCGTTCACCATATGAAAGTGCAGCCGTCCACGCAGCCTGAGCTTGCAGGTTTTAATCTGGCCTTGCATGTGCAGGATGATGCGCAACGGGTACAACAGCATCGTATGGCTTTATTGCAGGATTTCGCTGCGTTTGGCGTAGATAAAATTACCTGGATGACCCAGACGCATAGCACCATTTGCCATTCCATTAATGAGCAGATGCCATTTACCGCATTGGTCGGAGATGGTCTGGTGACGCAGCGTAAGGCGCATGCCTTAATGATGATGACTGCAGACTGTTTACCTGTGGTAATGGGGAATGCGAAAGGTACGGAAGTTGCCAATTTGCATGCTGGTTGGCGTGGTCTGGCGGGTGGAATTGTTGAAAATACCATTGCCGCCATGCAAACTCCGCCGACTTGGGCCTGGCTCGGGGCAGCAATTAGCCAGCCGTGTTTTGAAATTGGTGCTGAAGTAAAAGCAGCTTTTTGCGGTAAATATCCTGAACTGGACAGTGCATTTCAGGCCGGTGAACAGGCAGGTAAATATTATGCCGACCTGTATGCGATTGCGCGTTATATCTTGCAGCAACACGGGGTAAATACTGTTCTAGGTGGGGATCAGTGTTCTTATCGTCAAGCAGAGGAATACTTTTCTTATCGCCGTGAGCCAAAAACAGGGCGTATGGCGACATTCGTGTTTATGGCATGAAAATGTTAAACTTAACTGAATTTTTTGGCTTTTGAGCGTTATGTCCCTATCTTCCAAATCTGTTGCGATTGTTTATCACAGTCCTTATGGACATACGGCTAAAGTGGCAAATTTTATTGCCGATGGTGCACGGGAAACCGGTGTTCAGGTGCATATGATGAATGTCGAACATATAGACTGGGATGTACTGGACGCCGCCGATGCAATTATCTTTGGTTGTCCGACCTATATGGGCAGTCTGACCTCTGCCATGAAGCTGTTTATGGAACAGTCTTCCAAGCGCTGGCTGGCACGTACTTGGCAGGGAAAACTGGCTGCAGCCTTTACCAATGGTGGCGGACTTAGTGGTGATAAGCTGGCGGTCCTGCAGCAAATCAACCTGTTTGCCATGCAGCACGGTATGCTATGGAGTGGTTTACCATTGATGCCGACAGGACGTGCAGTGACGGATCTGAACCGGATGTCGAGCTTTTTGGGTTTAATGACCCAGTCGGATAATGCCCCGGTTGAAGTCACTCCACCTGAGGGCGATTTAAAAACCGCGTTCTGGTTTGGGGAATATATTGCCCTGACTCTGGCAAGACTGGGCGGCAAAGCTTAAAGTTATAAAAAAACCTCCAAATGCGGAGGTTTTTTATATTCAATTTTTAATCCATTATTTATGGAAAATTCGTGCTTTATCACGTTGCCAGTCACGGTCTTTTTCGGTGGCACGTTTGTCATGGAGCTGCTTACCTTTCACCAAGGCAATTTCCAGCTTGGCATGTGGACCTTTCCAGTAACACGCCAGTGGTACGCAGGAATAACCTTTCTGGTTAATTGCACCCATCAACTTTTCAATTTCACGGCGATTCAGCAATAGCTTGCGGGTACGGGTTGCTTCAGGCACCACATGGGTCGAAGCGCTTAATAAGGGCTGAACTTGTGCACCAAACAAGAACGCTTCACCATTTTTAAAGGTAATATAACTTTCTACGATGGTCATACGACCAGCACGCATTGATTTGACTTCCCAGCCTTTTAATGAAAGCCCCGCTTCAAATTTCTCTTCAATAAAATAATCGTGGCGGGCACGTTTATTCAGTGCAATGGTACCGCCATTATTTTTTTTTACTACAATAGATGCTTTCGCCATAATCTGATACTTCCAAACGTGCTGCTATTGTACCGCAACTAGAAATAAGGTGAAGTTTTTTAAATTAATGAGGATTATTCACCAAAAAAACAAGTTTTTGCTAAAATAAGATTCTACATAACAAACAGAGTACAAATGGATGTCTAAAACTCGTGTGATTTATCCGGGGACTTTTGATCCAATTACCAATGGACATATTGATTTGGTAACCCGCGCAGCGCGAATGTTTGATGAAGTTGTGGTAGCGATTGCCATCGGTCATCATAAAAATCCGGTATTTAGTCTGGAAGAGCGTGTCGCATTGGCAAAAGAGTCATTGAGTCATTTGGACAATGTTGAATTTGTAGGTTTTGACGGTTTGCTGGTCAATTTTTTCCGTGAGCAAAAGGCGACTGCTGTATTGCGTGGTTTGCGTGCAGTGTCTGATTTTGAGTACGAATTTCAGCTGGCCAATATGAACCGTCAGCTGGACTCCCACTTTGAAGCGGTATTTTTAACCCCTTCAGAGCAATATTCTTTTATTTCATCCACTTTGGTGCGTGAAATTGCTCGATTAAGAGGTGATGTAACCAAGTTTGTACCACCAAACGTGGTTGCGGCCTTCGAGCGTAAACTTCAACAAGGTTGGTAGCGTGTCTTTATATATCACCGATGAATGCATTAACTGTGATGTCTGTGAACCTGTATGCCCGAATGAGGCCATCTATATGGGTGAACTCATTTATGAGATTCATCCAGATTTATGTACAGAGTGCGTCGGACATCATGATCAACCGCAGTGCCAGTTGTTCTGTCCGGTGGATTGTATTCCACTGGATCCGAATCATGTCGAAACGCAGGAACAGCTGCAAGCCAAGTATGAAAAACTGACTGCTCAAAAAACATCAAGCAATTAGTCTCGATATTTGATACTATGCCGCTTGAAGTGAGCCAGACGATCGCTGCTGTGGAAATCTCCGTGATTGAAGCAGGGGAGGAAAGTCCGGGCTTCATAGGGCAAGGTGCCAGGTAACGCCTGGGCGGTGTAAACCGACGGCAAGTGCAGCAGAGAGAAGACCGCCTTCATTATGTTTTCGAGCAATCGGAATCGAAGGTAAGGGTGAAAGGGTGCGGTAAGAGCGCACCGCATGGCTGGTAACAGTTCATGGCGAGGTAAACCCCACCGGAAGCAAGACCAAATAGGAATCCATTAGGCATGGCCCATGCTGGATTCGGGTAGGTCGCTTGAGCGCATGAGTGATTGTGCGCCTAGAGGAATGATCGTTCACGACAGAACCCGGCTTATCAGCTCACTTCAACAAATTTTGATCAAACAGCACAATATGGGGTTGACGTGATTTACAGAAAATCCCATAATGCGCGCACAGTTTAAGGCTATGTAGCTCAGTTGGTTAGAGCACCGCACTCATAATGCGGGGGTCACAAGTTCAAGTCTCGTCATAGCCACCATATTCTGAAAAAACCCACTCCGATTGAGTGGGTTTTTTTATGCCCCAATTTTATTTTGATTGGTTTGAATATCAGAGATAGCGGATTTCAAAACTTGTAGGCAAATTTTAGCTGTTTGTTCTCTAGGTGAGAATTTTTCAGTCATTTGCTGAAAAGGATGTATGTAATTTCTAAAATCTCTTAATTCTTTGCTAAATCGATATGTATCTTTTTCAATTAAATTAATTGAATGAGATACTTCAATGAAATTATGAAGTGTCCATTGATCGAAGTTTTTTACTTTGCCATCTTTTTTAGGGCTACAGTTTGAAGTATTAAAAACTCTTGGATTTAAAGAAGCAATATTTAAGAATATTCCCTCTAATGTACTACCAGCTAATAACACAACGGAAAGGTATGCTTCAGCTTTAAAAGCTTTTTCAATTTCTATTATTCTACTTTTGATTACAGGCATTAAGGTTGGGATGAGATTTAACTGAGAGTAATCAAACTTAAATTCATGTTTTATAAAGTTATTTTCAATATTTTCATTATCTGATTGGAATTGTTCATCAAGATTGATTTTTGTAATAGGTGTAAGGTTAATTTCAGTGTTGGTTCTAGTAATTTGATATTTGTCGAATTGTAGATATTTATTGAACTCTTTAATTAAATTATCTAGTCGATTTAAGTCTTCAATATAATTTATAGGATTAAATAAGTTTTTAATACATATATCTAATTTTGGTGTGCCATTTATTTGAGAAAGTCGTAGATCTGTGTACATCCATCTAGATGGAAAACCTTGCCCATATACATCTTGATAATCGAACATACCAAAAAAATCGATAATTTTTGGCCCTGATCGGTATTCGGTGATTTCATTGATTAAGTCACGAAGTTTTTCAAGTGTCTTAGTTGATAGATGCATATTTATTCAAAATAATGGTTTGAATTAAATATAATGTTTAGATCAAACTTTGTACATAATTAAGCAGTGATTTCACATCATCCGTTTGCAATTGCTCACGCATTTTTAAAAACTGCTTTTCATCTATATCATAGATTTTTAGAGAGAGTACTTTTTCTATATCTTCTTGTGGAAAACGGTATTTAATAATTTTTGCAGGTACACCACCAACTACAGCATAAGGCGGTACGTCTTTAGCGACTACTGCACCTGTTGCCACCACAGCACCTTCACCCAGCTTTACACCTTGCATAATCATGGCACGAGAACCAATCCAGCAACCATCACCAATCACTGTATCACCAGCAGGCACAAAACTGCGTGTATCGAACGGAAACGCTGAAATCCAATCGGTACGGTGTAACTGGTTACCTCCCATCATAATTACGCATTCAGCACCAAAACAGACAAAATTGCCGATATAGAGCTGGTCAATCGGCTTCTCAGGCGTAGATGGCTTGTCATGTAAATAACGCACCACACAGCGCTCAAAGCCCTGATCCCAATAGGCTGAATAATAAGAATAATTCCCTTTGATATGAATGTTGGGATTCTTCACCGTTTTTGAGATGAACTCAAATTCACACCAATGATTCACAGGAGAATTAATTAACTTTTCAGCCATAAGGAAGATACAAAAAAATAGTGAATAAGAAATTATACCTAATCGGGGTTTAAACTTGCTGAATAATATCTAAAAGACATTCGCGCACGCATAAAACAATGATTAAGCTGTGGTCGATGCTGGAGGAATACGAGCAATCACCTTAATTTCAAAATCAAAACCTGCTAACCACGTGACACCTACAGCTGTCCAATTAGGATAAGGCTTTTGCGTAAACACCTGATTTTTAACTTTCATGATGCTTTCGAACTGCTGTTCTGGATCAGTGTGAAAGGTGGTGACATCAACAATATCATCGAAGCTACAACCAGCTGCTGCCAATGTCGCAGCTAGATTTTCAAAAGCCCGTTCTACCTGTTTCTCGAAATCTGGTTCAGGTGAACCATCCTCACGGCTACCGACCTGACCAGAAACGAAGAGTAAATCTTGCGATTTAATTGCAGCAGAATAACCATGCTGTTCATAGAGGGCATGGCGGTCTTGGGGAAATATCGCAGTTCTAGTCATGTCTATTCTCATTCAATATCTAATTTATAAGTGAGTGAAAGCAACTTAACTTTCACATACGCATCGTATGTAAACATAATTGACATACGGAGCGTATGTCAATTAAAATTTTTATGATGATGAGGTAAAGTAATTCATGTCTGTTCGTGAACAAAAAATGGCGGAAACCCGTAAGAAACTGATAAAAGTAGCGCGCCGTACATTTGCTGAATATGGCTATGCAGACACTTCAATGGATAAACTCACGGCAGAAGCGGGGCTGACTCGTGGAGCGTTGTATCACCATTTTGGTGATAAAAAAGGCTTGTTTGCTGCAGTGGTCGACCAGATCGATTCGGAAATGGCTTCATCTGCCCAGCAGCATCTGGAGCAGCCTGCTGATCTGTGGGAAGGATTGATGCTAGAAGGGCGGACCTATATTCAAAATGCCTTAAATCCGGAATTCCAGCGCATTGTGCTGCGTGACGGGCCGGCTGTGCTGGGCGATCCTGCACATTGGCCAAGTCAAAACAGATGTTTGCAGTCCACGCGTGAATGTGTTGAACAATTATTGGCAGTAGACCGAATTAAAACAGTTGATCCAGAAGCTGCTGCGATATTTTTAAATGGTGCAGCAATGAATGCAGCACTCTGGGTGGCTTCTAGCGAACATCCTGAGCAAGTACTCCCTGAGGCCTTACATGCATTTAATTTATTTGCATCGGGGTTTTTAAAAGAAGCACAGAGCTAATCCATTTGTAAGAGGCGAATAAAGGTAAAAAACCCCTCAATCGAGGGGTTCATGCAAGCTTAAATATCTAAAATTTAGATATATTCAACTTTCACAATTTCGTATTCAACTTCACCGTTTGGTGTATTGATTTTCACATCGTCGCCTTCGTTTTTACCTAAAAGACCACGTGCGATCGGCGAGTTTACAGAGATCTTGTTAATCTTAAAGTCTGCTTCGTCATCGCCTACAATTTTATAGGTTTTCTGCTCTTCAGTATCCAGATTTTCAATCGTGACCGTTACACCAAAAACTACACGACCATTCTGTTCAAGTTCTTTGACATCGATCACCTGAGCTGCACCCAGTTTGCCTTCGATGTCCTGAATACGGCCTTCACAGAAGCCTTGCTGTTCACGTGCTGCATGGTATTCTGCATTTTCTTTTAAGTCACCGTGTTCACGAGCTTCTGCAATTGAAGCTGTAATACGTGGACGATCCACTGTTTTCAGTTGGTGTAATTCTTTCTCTAAGGCAATTTTGCCTTCAGGTGTCATAGGATAACGTTGCATGTTGTCCCTCAAAAGTCAGTTGAAAGATATAAAATCTATAAATAAAAAAAAGCCCGCCACCAAGAAGGTGGCGGACTTCTTGGAAGTGAATTAACCTTTAGTTAGGTCTTGCAAACGATATACATCCATCGGCAATTTAATTGCTAAAGCTTGGCATACTGCATCCGCACCATTCAATGTAGTTGTGTTATACACTTTACCTTGAAGTGCTGAACGACGGATCGAGAATGAGTCTTCTTGTGCCTTTTTGCCTTCAGTCGTGTTAATCACAAGGTGGATTTCGCCGTTTTTAATACGGTCCACAATGTTAGGACGACCTTCAGTTACTTTATTGACACGTTCACATTCAAGACCAGCATCGCTAATCACTTTAAATGTACCATCAGTTGCAAGAATCTTGAAGCCTAGGTCAATCAATTGTTTTGCGATACCCGCCGCACGTGGTTTGTCTGAGTCACGTACAGAGATAAATGCGTGTTTCACTTCGCCTTCAGTTGGAAGACCTGGTAAACGCTCGTTTGCACCTAAAACAGCTTTATAGAACGCTTCACCAAATGTTTTACCAACGCCCATCACTTCGCCAGTCGATTTCATCTCAGGGCCAAGGATCGGGTCAACACCAGGGAATTTGTTGAATGGGAACACGGCTTCTTTTACAGAGAAGTGCTCAGGAATAATCTCTGATGTAAAGCCTTGCGACTCAAGAGATTGACCCGCCATACAACGTGCAGCAACTTTCGCAAGCGACTCACCGATACACTTAGAAACGAATGGCACAGTACGAGACGCACGTGGGTTCACTTCCAGGATGTAAACGTCTTCACCTTTTACAGCAAACTGAACGTTCATCAAACCGATTACGCCAAGCTCTTTTGCCATAGCCACGGTTTGACGACGCATTTCGTCCTGAATCTCTTTAGATAGAGAGTAAGGAGGAATCGAACATGCCGAGTCACCTGAGTGAATACCCGCTTGTTCGATGTGCTGCATGATACCGCCGATCACCACGTCTTTACCGTCAGATACGCAGTCTACGTCAACTTCGATCGCATCATCTAAGAAACGGTCAAGAAGAACAGGCGCTTCGTTTGATGCTTGAACTGCATCACGTAAGTAGCGTTTAAGTTCTTCATCGTTGTACACGATTTCCATCGCACGACCACCAAGGACGTAAGAAGGACGTACGACAAGTGGGTAGCCTACTTTAGACGCTTCAGCCATACCTTCTTCAGCAGATTTTACGATGCTGTTGTTTGGTTGGCGAAGTTGTAGACGTTGAATCATTTGCTGGAAACGTTCACGGTCTTCTGCACGGTCAATTGCGTCAGGCGATGTACCAATGATTGGAGCACCAGCTTCTTCTAAAGCACGAGCCAATTTCAAAGGTGTTTGACCACCGTACTGAACGATAATGCCTTTAGGCTTCTCGATACGCACGATTTCTAAAACGTCTTCTAAAGTGATCGGTTCGAAGTACAAACGATCTGAAGTGTCGTAATCCGTAGAAACAGTTTCAGGGTTACAGTTTACCATGATCGTTTCATAGCCGTCTTCACGCATAGCCAGGGCAGCGTGTACACAGCAGTAATCGAACTCGATACCTTGACCGATACGGTTAGGGCCACCGCCGATCACCATGATCTTGTCTTTGTTCGATGGATTTGCTTCACATTCTTCATCGTAAGTTGAGTACATGTAAGCTGTATCAGATTCGAATTCTGCAGCACATGTATCGACACGTTTGTAAACCGGAGTTACGCCCAGGCTCCAACGATGTTTACGGAATTGCTTTTGTGAAATACCCATCAAGTCTGCAATGCGAAGATCTGATAAACCTTTACGTTTGAATCCACGGATGTTGTCCGCATTCAAGTCGCCAAAACCTAAAGTTTTGATTTGGTTTTCAGTTTTGATGATGTCTTCGATTTGAATCAAGAACCAGCGGTCAATGTTCGTTGCAGCGAATACTTCGTCTAAAGTAAAGCCGTGACGGAATGCATCGCCCACGTACCAGATACGCTCTGGACCTGGCACTTTAAGTTCTTGCAAGATTTTGTCGCGCGCGCCTTCAGCACCCACTTCAATTTTTTCGTCAAAACCAGAAGCACCCACTTCAAGACCACGAAGGGCTTTTTGTACAGATTCCTGGAAGTTACGACCAATCGCCATTACTTCACCGACAGATTTCATCTGAGTTGTAAGCGTTGCGTCAGCTTGTGGGAATTTCTCGAAGTTGAAACGAGGAATCTTAGTAACTACGTAGTCAATTGCAGGTTCAAACGATGCAGGTGTTGTACCGCCAGTGATGTCGTTTTTCAACTCATCAAGCGTGTAACCAACCGCTAATTTCGCAGCGATTTTTGCAATTGGGAAACCAGTTGCTTTAGAGGCAAGGGCAGATGAACGTGATACACGTGGGTTCATCTCGATCACAACCATACGACCAGTATTTGGACAAATACCGAACTGTACGTTAGAACCACCTGTTTCTACGCCAATTTCACGTAGTACAGCTAAAGATGCGTTACGTAGAAGTTGGAATTCTTTGTCTGTCAATGTTTGCGCAGGAGCAACAGTGATTGAGTCACCAGTGTGTACGCCCATTGGGTCAAAGTTTTCAATCGTACATACGATGATACAGTTGTCGTTTTTGTCACGAACAACTTCCATCTCGTACTCTTTCCAACCAATTAAAGATTCATCGATCAATAATTGTTTAGTCGGAGAAAGATCGAAACCGCGTTCACAAATTTCGATGAATTCTTCTTTGTTGTAAGCGATACCGCCACCAGAACCACCCATGGTGAATGATGGACGGATAATCACTGGGAAGCCGAAACGTGCTTGAATTTCTAAAGCATGTTCCATTGACTCAGCAACGTCAGCTTTTGGACATTCAAGACCAATTTTACGCATTGCCTGGTCAAACAGTTTGCGGTCTTCAGCTTTTTCAATCGCTTCTTTGGTTGCACCGATTAATTCAACATTGAATTTTTCTAAAATGCCGTGCTCATCGAGGGCAAGGGCACAGTTCAATGCAGTTTGACCACCCATGGTCGGAAGAACAGCGTCTGGGCGTTCTTTCTCAATAATTGCTGCAACAGTTTGCCAAGTAATTGGCTCAATATAAGTTGCATCTGCCATGGTTGGGTCGGTCATGATGGTCGCTGGGTTCGAGTTGACCAAAATAACGCGGTAGCCTTCTTCACGAAGGGCTTTACATGCTTGAGCACCTGAGTAGTCAAACTCACATGCTTGACCGATGACAATCGGACCAGCACCAATAATCAAGATGCTTTTAATGTCAGTACGTTTAGCCATGATGCTTCCTTAATTACTTCTTAGATGCTTCGATAAGTTCGATGAAATGATCGAACAATGGTGCGCAGTCATGTGGACCCGGGCTTGCTTCAGGGTGACCCTGGAAGCTGAACGCAGGTTTGTCTGTACGATGGATACCTTGGTTGGTGCCATCAAACAGTGAGCGATGCGTTACACGCAACACATCAGGCAGATTGCTTTCATCGACTGCGAAGCCATGGTTTTGAGAAGTAATCATCACTGTACCGTTATCAAGATTTTGTACAGGATGGTTCGCACCGTGGTGGCCGTGAGGCATTTTTAAGGTTTTAGCACCACTTGCAAGCGCAAGGATCTGGTGACCCAGGCAGATACCAAATACTGGAATTTCAGTGGTTTCTACAATTGTTTTTACAGCTTCAATTGCGTAGTCACATGCAGCCGGATCACCAGGACCGTTCGACAGGAACACGCCATCTGGATTCAGTGCAAGTACATCAGCAGCAGGAGTTTGCGCCGGCACAACAGTCAGTTTACAACCGCGGTCTGCGAGCATACGTAAGATGTTGGTTTTGACACCGTAATCGTATGCAACAACATGGAATTTAGCTTCTGGTTGAGAGAAACCTTTGCCTAATGTCCAAGAGCCTTCAGTCCATTCAAAACCTTCAGGGTCGCAACATTCTTTTGCCAGGTCTAAACCGTTTAAACCACCAAATGCACGTGCTTTTTCAAGCGCTTCAGCTTCAGTGATATTTTCGCCAGCAAGGATACAGCCATTTTGCGCACCTTTGTCACGTAAGATACGTGTCAATTTACGCGTGTCGATATCCGCAATTGCCACAACATTGTGTTGTACCAAATATTCAGCTAATGATTGGGTTGAACGGAAGTTACTGTGCAGTAAAGGCAGGTCACGAATGATCAATCCGTTCGCCCAAACCTTATGAATACGACCTGATTCAGCGTCTTCTTCATTACAGCCTGTGTTACCGATATGTGGGTAAGTCAGTGTCACAAGTTGCTGTGCATAACTCGGGTCAGTCAAAATTTCTTGATAGCCAGTCATGGCAGTGTTGAAAACGACTTCACCAGTCGTACTACCCGATGCGCCAATCGAAGTACCTTTAAAGATAGTTCCGTCGGCAAGGGCTAAAATTGCTGGGGTGCTCAAACCAAAGCTCCTGAAATTTAGGCTGTAAAAAAGCGAGAAGACGAAAAAAAAGGAAGGCTATTTTTTAAACCTACCCTCCTATGTCTGCTCGCTTGAACTTAACACGGCATTATACGCAGAATGACCCCTAAAGTCCAACGGCTTTGCAGCGAAAGTATGAGATAAATGGCTTGCTTTTTGCATGGAAGTCTGTTTTGTAAGCAAGGTGAAAAAATGTAAGCAATTAATAATTGTCAGACAAATCAAATCTTAATTTTTATCAAATCTACTAATATAGCTTAGTCGATATAACAATAGGAACAAGACAAATGGCTACAGCACCTAAATCTACTACATCTAAAAAAATCACTCCGAGCGTGGTCACTGAAACTGCCGAGAAGCTTGAAAAAGTAGCAGTCGAGGCTAAAGATCAGGCAATTGGAACCATCGAGGAAAGTAAGGAAAAGCTTGAAGTTGAAGCCAAGCAGTTAAGCGACACTGTGCAGGAACAATTGCGTCAATTTAAGCAGGAGGTGTTACAGCGTATTGATACTTTGAAGGAGCAGATTTTCGGTTCGCAGAAAGAATTAACTGAACTGAAAAGCTTTATCAAGACAGAATTCAACGCTGTCGTCGAAGACTTATCTAATCTGGGTAAAGAGTTGAAAGAGGATGTCAGTCAGATTTCGACCAAGCATAAGGAACATCTGACCGATACTTTTAAACGTTCTAAGGACAGTACCATTGAAGTACTGAAAAAAGTCAAACCCGTGGTGAAAACAGAGAGCTCGGACAAAAGTCCTGAGCTGAAAAGTTAGGCTGCGCTGAAAGGCCGCTATTTAAAAAGGAGAACAATCAAATGTTCTCCTTTGTCTTTATGCAGCAAAACGGACTCACAATAACAATTAAAGGGGGTCACGATGCAACAGCATTTTGTAGGTGTACTTATTTTACTGATATTGATCATGCTACTGAATCTGGAAAGCGGATTGGGGCGCATACTTTATCTAGGTGTAATCGTATTATGTTTGGGAGTGCTGGGACTGGTGTTTGGGACCATTCTTCTGATGATCATTACTTTTGCTTTTATTCTTTATGCTGCTGTGAAATCTATTCAGGAGCAGCATCATCTACATCATTAAAATATGAACGTTGAAAACAATAAAAAATCTAAAATAATTATACAGAGGATCAATCATTTTTGAGCAATAAACAAAAACGTGAGACTTTAAGTCTCACGTTTTATTCGCCTGTTACACTTTAAATAGCTGATGCACAGCGTCAATCTATTTAAAATACATGCAACCAGTCACGTTTATTATGAAAATCTGCCTGAGGACTACTATGCTGCATGGCATAGTATTGATCACCTTGTGAGGTTTTTAAAACAGCAGATAAACCCAGGAACAAGTTTTCCCATTTCAGTTTATGTGTTGCCATAAAATCAGTCAGATCCACACTGACATTGAGACCATAATGCGTACGTTTGAGCTGGTTCAGCTCAATATCATCCGCAGCTTGGGGGGCATATCTTCAGGATAACGGTATTCTTCGAATTGATAAGCCTGCCAGGCCTGAGAAGGGGAAAGATTAATCTCACGATAAAAATCTTCGCCCTGAACCCCAATAAAAATTTCAAAGCAGGTCTGTTCCCACAGGAAATCCTGACGGGGATGTGCCGTCACCATATCGGGCCACAAGATGTACTGATTGGGATCACGGATCCAGAAGCCCACATTTAAATTGTATGGGCCTTGCTGTTCAATGGCGGCAACCAGAGAGATGGCCTGAAAACGGCGATCAAATGCGCTAAGTTCGTAACTTGCCATAAGTCCTGTACTTAGTTAGACAGATGAGCGAAACGGACAAGGTTGGACAATTTTTGGTTTTGTTTCGCAGCTTTCTTGTAAAGCAGCGCAATTTTACCAATAGTTTGAACTACTTCGGCACCAGTCGCTTCTGAAATTTCAGCAATCAATGCTGCACGCGCTTCACGATCCTCAGCTACGATTTTTACTTTAATCAGTTCGTGATCGTTTAAAGCACGCGCCAATTCTTCGATGACATTTTCAGTCAGGCCTTTGTCACCCAGCATAACGACCGGGTTTAAAGCATGTCCGATTTGACGTAAACGCTTACGTTCCTGAATAGATAAAGACGCCATGAGAGATAACCTGAATTTTAAAACGGCTTAGTATAGCAAAAGCAAAAAACAAACGCTTTAAATTATCAGGAAATAATCATTTCCAATATCTCTTCATAACGAGCAAAACTCCTAGATTTAGATACACATGTATACTGCAAAATATGTCTTTTTCACGTACAATTAATAATTAGACGTTTTTTTATTTAGAGAGTTATGGCTACACGCATTACCAACCAAAAGTTATCTAAAAGTAGTCGTGATTGGATGAGAGAGCATTTAGACGATCCTTATGTGAAAAAGGCGCAAAAGGACGGCTATCGTGCGCGTGCAGCATATAAGCTCTTAGAGATGCAAGAAAAGTACAAGATCATCAAACCCGGCATGACTGTAGTCGACTTGGGTGCAGCTCCCGGGAGTTGGTCACAAATCGCAGGTAAGCTAGTCGGTGACAAGGGTTTATTGATTGCATCTGACATTTTACCAATGGATGCATTACCTGATGTGACTTTCTTGCAAGGCGACTTTCGTGAAGAAGAAGTCTTCCAGCAATTGTTAGAAATTTTAGATGGTCGTACTGTAGACGTTGTAATTTCAGATATGGCCCCCAATACATCAGGTAATAAGGCTGTAGATCAACCGCGTCAGATTTACTTGTGTGAACTTGCACTGGATTTTGCCAATAAGGTGCTAGGCCCCAAAGGTCAATTTGTGGTAAAAGTTTTCCAAGGCTCAGGTTTTGACGAATTCCGTAAGCAAGTGGTTGATAGTTTTGATGTTCTGAAAACATCTAAACCTTTGGCATCACGTGCTCGTTCCAAGGAAGTTTTCCTGATCGGGCAGGGACGTAAGAAGGCTTTAAAATAAGTCTACTTGCCAAGTCGTTAAAAATTGTGCATTTTGTACGTTTTCAGATAATTGTAAGTTGATTTACAGCTTAAGTATTAAGGTCACCCTGAACAGGGCATGATCAAATTAGATTGGAATGGGAATAAAGCTTTGAGCGATCTTTTTAAGAATGCCGTATTGTGGCTCGTGATACTGGGTGTGCTGGTGTTAATCTTCAGCAACGTCAGTGACCGCAATCAACCGACTACAATGAACTACTCAGAGTTTGTTGCCGCGGTCAATGCTGGCCAAATTAAACAAGTTGTGATTGACGGCGAAAGAATTCGTGGCGAAAAATCAAACGGTTCAGAGTTTGAAAGTATTCGTCCGGCAGTTCAGGATCCTGAACTGATGCCAAGCCTGATTAAAAATAATGTTGTGGTCGAAGGTGAAGCACCACAACGTCAAGGCTTGCTCATGCAGTTGCTTATTGCAAGTTTCCCTGTACTTTTAATCATTTTGTTATTCATGTTCTTTATGCGCAACATGGGTGGCGGTGCAGGTGGTAAAAACGGCCCAATGAGTTTTGGTAAATCTAAAGCCAAAATGCTGTCTGAAGACCAGATTAAAGTCACTTTCACTGATGTTGCCGGTTGTGACGAAGCCAAGCAAGAAGTCGTTGAAATCGTAGATTTCCTGAAAGATCCAACCAAATTTAAACGTCTGGGTGCGAGTATTCCACGTGGTGTGTTAATGGTGGGTCCTCCAGGTACGGGTAAAACCTTACTTGCCAAAGCCATTGCCGGTGAAGCGAAAGTTCCATTCTTTAGTATTTCAGGTTCTGACTTCGTTGAGATGTTTGTCGGTGTCGGTGCATCCCGTGTACGTGACATGTTTGAACAGGCAAAACGTCATGCGCCATGTATCATCTTTATTGATGAGATTGATGCAGTCGGTCGTCATCGTGGTTCAGGTACTGGTGGTGGTCACGATGAACGTGAACAGACACTGAACCAGATGCTGGTTGAAATGGACGGCTTTGAGGGCAATGAAGGCATTATCGTGATTGCTGCAACCAACCGTGCAGATGTACTGGATAAAGCACTTCTTCGTCCAGGCCGTTTTGACCGTCAAGTTGTGGTTGGTTTGCCAGACATTAAAGGTCGTGAACAAATCCTGAATGTACATTTGAAAAAATTGCCTTCAGTGACAGGTGTGGATGTTAAAGTTCTTGCACGTGGTACACCGGGCTTCTCGGGTGCGCAATTAGCAAACCTGGTGAATGAAGCTGCTTTATTTGCTGCACGCCGTAACAAAAACACCGTCGATATGCATGACTTTGAAGATGCAAAAGACAAGCTGTATATGGGTCCTGAGCGTAAATCGATGGTACTTCGTGATGAAGAGCGTCGTGCGACGGCTTATCATGAAGCAGGGCATGCGATTGTTGCTGAAAGCTTGCCAGGTACAGATCCTGTGCATAAGGTGACAATCATGCCACGTGGCTGGGCTTTAGGTGTTACCTGGCAGCTGCCTGAATTTGACCAGACCAGCCATTACAAAGACAAAATGTTGAATGAACTTTCGATTTTGTTTGGTGGCCGTATTGCTGAAGAAGTCTTCATTAACCAGATGTCGACCGGCGCTTCAAATGACTTCGAACGTGCAACCAAAATGGCGCGTGCGATGGTAACCAAGTACGGTATGTCAGATAAACTTGGTGTTATGGTCTATGAAGAAGATGCACAGCAATCTTTCATGGGCAGTATTGGTAGCCGCAGTATTTCGGAAACTACACAACTAGAAGTCGATCGTGAAATTCGTCGAATTCTGGATGAACAATATAAAATTGCACGTGATATCTTGGAGAGCAAAAAAGATATTGCCCATGCGATGGTGAAAGCCTTGATGGAATGGGAAACCATTGATCGTGATCAAATCCGTGACATCATGGAAGGTCGTGAGCCTCAACCACCAAAAGTCTATGTTGCAGATAATCCTGTGATTGATGTAACGCCAGATGATGGTCCGTTGACTCCTCCGCCATTGCCAGCGAACTAAGCTCAATAAAAAAACCACCTTCGGGTGGTTTTTTATGCTTGTCATTTTTGTCATATCTTTTTGAGTGTTATATTGAGCGATTAAAAATGAATAAGAAAAACAAAAATGAATATGCCTGTTCTGGAATCCAGTGTTTACCAGCTTCGTCTTGAACCGTTGAGCTGGGAACATTTTTCTGATTTAGTGGTTGCATGCGCTGAAGAAAATTTAGGTAAGATTTTATATAATTCGGTGCCTTATCTGCATAACTTAAAAAAATATTTTTCTCAAGCTTTCGAACAACAGGCTCAAGGTGAAAGAATGGTTTTTGCCGTAATTGATTTAAACTCCGGCCAAGCAATTGGAACCACCAGTTATCATGATATTAAAGCGGAAATTCCACGTTTTGAAATTGGTTATACCTGGTATGCCAAGCGCTATCACAGAGCTTATGTAAATCGCGTTTGTAAATATCTTTTGTTAAGACATGCTTTTGAAAATTTAAATGCTCAGGTGGTCGGCTTTCGAACTGATCATTTGAATCTTCCCAGCCAAAAAGCGATTGAGGCATTAGGTGCCAAACGAGATGGCATTATCAGGTGTCATATGCTACGTAAAGATGGACAGACTATTCGAGATAGCTATATCTATAGTATTTTAGAAAGTGAATGGGCAGATGTGAAAGCATTATTACAAACTAGACTGATGCAATATTCCCAAAACAATTACTTCGAAATCTAGGTCCTAGCCTTATTCCACTTTGCTTTATTCAGCGATCCATAAGACAATATCGGGGTTATTTTGAGTGAGTATTGAATCATGCAGCTGATGCCTTTGTTACCACATGTATGGACATTTGGTGATTTAAAATTGGACTTATCCCAGCCGCATGTGATGGGGATTCTCAATGTCACCCCAGACTCTTTTAGTGATGGTGGTCGGCATAATTACAAAGAAGATGCAGTCGCACGTGCGCTTGAAATGATCGCTGAAGGCGCGACCGTGATTGATATTGGCGGTGAATCGACCCGTCCAGGTGCCGCAGTGGTAGAAGTGGAAGAAGAAATTCGCCGCGTAGTGCCTGTGGTGGAAGAACTGGCTAAACATAAGGTCATTCTCTCAATTGATACGTCGCAACCTGAAGTCATACGCGCAGCGGTTCGGGCCGGAGCACATATCTGGAATGATGTCCGTGCTTTGACTCGGCCGAATGCATTGCAGACCGCAGCAGAACTCAATATTCCAGTGATCATCATGCATATGCGCGGTGAGCCGACCACCATGAACAATCTGGATCAATATGAGGATGTCACTAAAGATGTGATACGCGAGTTATCCCAACGTGTTCAGGATGCTTTAGATGTTGGAGTAAAAGCGGAAAATATCATGATTGATCCAGGTTTTGGTTTCGCTAAAAATGCCCAGCAAAATTTAAAGCTGTTGCAAGAGTTTTATAAATTGACAGAAATGGGCTATCCGATTTTGTCTGCTTTATCACGTAAACGCTTTATCGGAGCAGTTTTGGATGGGGCAGAACCACAAGAGCGTGCAGTGGGTTCAGCAACAGCGCATTTGTTGAGTATTCAGCAGGGTGCATGTATGGTACGGGCACATGATGTTAAAGTCACAGCCGATGCGATTAAAGTCTGGCAAGCTATGCAAATGGTTTAAAAATCGAGGCTGGGAAATCCCTACATTGGCAATGTTGTTTGGCTTTTAAGCAACAATATGCTATATAGGCACGCTTAGATTAGATAGTCATCCTTTAGAGTGCCTGTAATGTTTGCAGATTTACTTCTCCCCATGTTCGATGATGAGTATTATCCCGATATTCTGGTTGCTGAAATCAAGCAGCACATCGAACGTTTTGCCCAAAAAGTCGCTAAATCAGGTTTGTCAGATCAAGAAATTTACCAGCTTGCCAATCTGACTGTGGCTGATATCAATATCATGAAACCTCAGTTCGAAGATCTGGATTCGTCTCTGGATGATACTGCCGCGGATTATATTGCCGAAGCCATGATGATGGTGGTGCAAGAGCACGGCCTGTTCGAGATTGAAATGGAAGAACTGATTACCAATCGTGAATGGTGATTTAAGAAAACCCTGCAGATGCAGGGTTTTTTATTGTCTGTTCAAATAATCTTTAAAGCTATTAAAGCGAATTGAGCCGAGTAATTGTTGCTCTTCATTCATGCATTGCTGATAAAGGTTTTGGTAATAAGCCTGTAGATTCGATTGACCTTGAATCTGTTGTGGTGTTTTTGATTTGGATTGTTGATAAGCCCAAAAAGCCAGTTGTCGGAGTTTCTGCAACCTGATCTGGTCAATCGCACTACAGGAACTTTTAAATAAAGGTTCCAGGATGACCACCCCAAAGGAAGAAATCGCTAAAATGATCATACTAATGATGACCAGTACATCCGAATGAATCAGATAAAGGTTGAGCAATAAGCTCAGAAAAATTGGAATTTGCAGATAGAGACAATTTTGCAAACGCTGACTATAGACTTTGGAGCTGAATTGCGCCTGATATTGTGCATGCCAGATATAAGGATAAAGCAGTGCCATCAGCACAATTAAGGTGACATTAAAGGCAATCGTGGCATTCTTGAAAAAATAATATTCCAGAAATACGGAGCTGAGACTACAGGCTACACAGACCAGAAGGGACAGTAAATTAATCGCGATAACAAACTGGATATTTTGCAAGGCATTAAATTTAAAGCGGCTATAACGCAGCTTAAGGAAAAAAGCGTCTGGATGACGTAATTGTAATGTAGCGAGATCAAAGTGTTTTAATTCTGACATGGGGATTTCGCGCTAAAAGAATAAAATTCAGGCACAAAAAAACCAGCCTAATGCTGGATTTTTTATTGCACCATTTTAATAAATATTAAAATGGTGCCCGAGGCCAGACTCGAACTGGCACGCTTTGTGGGCGGGGGATTTTAAATCCCCTGTGTCTACCGATTTCACCACTCGGGCATGTGCGCAATAATAGAGGACGAAATAAAGCTTGGCAAGCAAATTCCGAAATGATTGCTTTCTTTTCAAGCAATTCCGTGGCTTCTATTCTAAAAATCAGCAAATCAACGTTTTTTAAAATTCAATATTTGCAGATCTTTAAGATGGCCAATGAAAAAGGATAGAGAGAACTATGAATTTTCATCCAGATAGCTGTCGACATCTAGATGCTTGATCGTTTTACAATATTGATGCTCATATTTCAGCAGCCGCGTATATAACCCGGCATAGTGATTTAATTGCTGTTTTAGTTCGGCATGCCGAGGATCATGGCTTGAATAAAAACGTAATTTTAGTCGGATCAGACAGGTCTGTTTATAAGCCCAAAAACAGATTTTACGTAATTGTTGTAGCTGATAGTGCTCAGTATTTTTGCTATTTTCCTTGAATAAATTTTCCCGATAAAAGCGCACAAAGCCAAAGCTCACGCCAAAGAAGAATAAGCTCCACATCAGCAAACTGCTTTGTATAAAGACCGGATTTAAGGCTTGCAATAGAATCACAATAGCCATCTTGATTGGAGTATGCCGTAATAACTGATACAGCGAATAAGAAGAATGCTGAATCTGGTACAGAATCAAGGTCTGACTCAACATCAGGAACAGTAGAATGGCCAAAATGGCATAACTCTGTGCCTGAAATTCACTGATTTGCACAAAAGATTGCTGTACCAGATCTCCTAACATCAAACTGATGGGAACAAAAATCATGGCGGCCAAGGCCCAAGGAATGAAGAGCTTGGCTTTATCCCAGATTCCACGGATTTTAATCTGACTGTAAAACAGGTAATTTCCTTTAAATGCAGTCGGATATTGGCGCTTAAGTTGCTGCAGCAACAAAGTCACTTGCGTAGGGGGCATCATCCAGAGATTAATTTAATATATAGATGAAGCACTATAGTCGATTTTGCGCAAAATCGCAGAAGAAATGCAGTTTCAGGTCGTAGCGCTGTTTTAATCATGAAGATTTTGATTTTTTAGCCACGAATTATGCGAAAATAGCCGATTCAAGATTTATTTTTTTAAGGACAGTTTATGACTGATCAATCTCCTCAGGCGTTAAGCGACATCGAAATTTTAGACATCCTGCAAAGTATGAAAAAGGATGAGCTAAATACTGAGGCGCAAGCAGCAATTCGTCAGGGTGGTAAAGCTGGTCGTCAGGAAGCGCATAAAGCAGCCTTAGTAGCATTGAATCAGTCATTTGAAGACAAATTTGTCGAAGCCGTATCTTTGGCTTTGGGTCTGAATGCAGCACAAATCAAAAAAATCCGTTATAAAAAAGACCGAATCCGTATTTTAAAAGCGCGCGGTATTGATTATATGGCGATTGATGGCGCTGAAACTGCGCAAGTGCTGTCACAAATTGCCCAAGCAATTGTGCGTGAAGATGCCATTGTCACCCATGACCTGCATAATATTTTCCCATTCTGGAAAGAAGGCTGGCCAATGGTGCAATTCGATAATGCCTACAAAATTTTAGAAGATGATATCCAGATTCACTATCAAGCCGTTCTTGAGGCTTTATTAGCAAAAATCTAAGCTATAACTAGATCTAAAAAAAAGCACCCAAAGGTGCTTTTTTAATCACGATATATCAGTGCAATCAGCCAGCTGATGGGCAGAATAAATAAACGCCACCACGTGATTAATGGCCAATAAAAATACTCTCCAAATCTCAAGGTCGAGTCGAAACCTTGACGGCGACGTTCATGCGGGTAGGGAATAATGAAAACTGTTAAAACCATCAGAATGATGGCTGCGAGTAAAAGCAGGGGATTCTGTTGTTTGGCAAAGAAGAAGTAAAACAAATACAGGGCTGAATAAAAAAACAGACATGCCAATAATGCAGAAATATTCATCACTCACCTTATGGATTTTTTTATTATAGGACTTACGCATTGACGGATTCAAAAAAGTATTAAAATACTTTATAAAGTATCTGTGATTAGACGAATTAAACATGCTTCTACAGCAACTTGTACATTACCCATTTATATGGGCTTTCTCATGACAGAACCGAACTCTATTAGCTGCACACAACTTGCCGAGACTTATAATATCTCGCATGATAGTGTAAATCGCTTTCTAGAGCGTGAAGACTACACACCTCACGACCTATATCAAGAATCAATTCAACATATTGATAATAATAAACTTATAGTCAGTATTGATGATACTGTTTTAGATAAACCATATAGTCAACATATGGACTTGGTTAGCTATTTTTGGTCAGGCAAACACCACCGATCCGTCAAGGGTATTAATCTCATTACCTTGTATGCGACAGATCAAAATGGTCAAAATATTCCAATTAATTTCCGAATTTATGACAAATCTGAAAGTAAAACCAAGAATGATTACTTTATGGATATGTTAAGTGAAGTACTCAGTTGGGGTGCAAAGATTCAATTTATTACAGGTGATAGTTGGTATTCATCGACTGGAAATCTAAAAACCATAAGAAAATATGGTATTCGATTTATGTTTGGTATCGACTGTAACCGTAAGGTTTCCCCAGAAAAAGGACAATGGTTTCAACTGCGTTTATTGCCAGATTTCCATCAGGGTCAAGTGGTCTGGCTCAAAGATTTTGGCTTTGTACAATTATTTAAGACTCAGTTAAAAGAACAGCAGAGGTTTTATATTGTGCATCAAGATGAAGATGATTTATTGTCCTTTGAGGGTTTTCATGAATTACATTCAAGTCATTGGAAAATAGAGCAATATCACCGGGTGATTAAACAGGTTTGTCATATTGAAAAGTTTCAAGTAAGACGATCTAAACTGATTTTGAATCATATTTTTTCAGCCTTGATGGCCTACGTTGAGATACAAAAGAACCAGTTTGAGCGGATCTTTGAAAATGTATATCGTTGGCAGAAGAAATTATTTAGACCAGTTATCAAAAACTTCATTGATGACTTTATTCTCGATAAAAATCATCTGCTACCACAGAGAATCTATAAATAATAGTGCGTAAGTCCTATATTAGAATAATTTTTTGAATAGAGGGCTAAAAAGAAGAACCAGATTAATCTGATTCTTCTTGAATAACTGAATTGGTTTCGATTAGGCGGGTCACCAGCAACTGGTCAATTTTAAAATGATCGACATCCACCACTTCAAACTTATAAGCACCAAATATCACGGCATCTGCAGGACGTGGAATCTTGCGTAATTTATACATCATGAAGCCAGCGATGGTTTCATAGTTCTCATCATCAGGCATTTCATCAATTTCAAGCGCATGCTTGATGTCTTCAATCGGCGTGCTGCCTTCAATCAGCCAGGAATTATTGTCACGTTTAATAATTTGCTGATCGGCTTCAATAGGCGTCACCCAGTCACCCATCACGGTAATCATAATATCAGAAAGGGTAATCACGCCAACGACCAGCGCATATTCATTAATGACGACGGCAAACTTTTCCTTGGTGGAACGGAAACGGTCCAGAACTTCCGATAAGGTCAAAGTGTCAGGAATGGTCAACACATTACGGATGGTATTTTCATTGAGCTGCAGCAGCGACTGGTTGTTCAGAATACGCACCAGAATGTCTTTGGCATCGACATAGCCAATCACACTGTCGATGTCATTGCTACATACCAGAAATTTGGAATAAGGATATTCTGCCAGCTTTTGCCGAATACTTTCTTCCGGTTCATTCAAGGTGAAGAACACCACATTTTCACGTGTAGTCATACTCGAAGGCACGTTACGCTCTTCCAGCTCGAATACATTTTCAATGAAATGATGCTCCTGTTTCTGGAGCACGCCTGCCTGCGCACCTGCATCCATCACTGCAGAAATATCATCAAAAGTAATATTATCATCCCGGATGGTATTCACTTTAAACAGACGGAACAGCATATTGGCAATCGCGTTAATGAACCATGCCAAAGGTTTACAGACTTTAATGAAAATCTGAATTGGCTCGATGACTGAGACTGCGATCTTTTCTGGCGCAATCATGGCCAGACGTTTCGGCATCAGGTCCGCAAATAAAATAAATAATGAAGTGACGACAGTAAAGGAGAGCGCAAAGCTAATATTGTCAGCCCAAGGTCCTTGGTAAAAGCGGGAAACAAAATTATAAATATAAGGGCGGAAGGCACCTTCACCTAAAATACCGCCGAGAATGGCAACTGCATTTAAACCAATTTGAGAGGCTGCAAAGAAGTCCGCAGAATTTTCTTGTAGATCTAAAACTTTTTGAGCGCGATGATCACCCGACTCAGCCAGAATTTTGAGTTTGACTTTACGGGCACCAGCGAGGGCGATTTCAGTTAAAGATAAAAAACCGGCCCCCGTGATGAGTATTAAGATAATCACGATATTTTGTAAGAGGCTCACAAATCCACCTGTGGATGAATAGTATCTTGGGATATTTTTAACACAAAAAAAGACTTGAGGTGTAACAACGACAGCTCAAGTCTTCAAAGTATAATCTTAAAAAATAAGAATTTAGAAGATTTTGAGTTTAATAATGTGAAAATTGAGAATTATTGCTCAGGAATTCACGGTTTTCTTCTTCAATCATTTGACGCGCAACATACAAAATCAGCTGACGTAACCAGCGATGTGCCGGATGATGATGCAATAAAGGGCACCATGCCATTTTCAATTCAAATTCCGGAATATAAAATGGCGGATCTTTTAGAATTAAATTGTGATTCTTTGCTTGCAGGCGTGCGATGCGTGAAGGAAGTGTTGCGACCAAGTCGACATTGGAAGCCAATAAACCCGGCATCTGGTAATGACGGGTAAAGACCGAAATTTTACGTTTCTGGCCAATCCGCTCTAAAGCCTGATCAATCCAGCCTAAACCGGCCTGTTTTTCAGGATTGACCCCGAAGCCAACCCCCATACCGGTTTTAGAAACCCAGATATGCTGTGCATCCAGGTAACTTTTAAGGTTTAAATTGCTTGCGGCAGGATGCTTGTTATTTAAAAGACAAGAAAAGCTGTCACGCCAGACCAATACCTGATGAAAACTTTGTGGGATTTCATTAAAACGGTTGATTGCCAGATCGACCTTGCCTTGTTCCATGTCACGATACGACACATCACTTGGTGTTAAGAAGTCGAGAACAACATTTGGAGCTTCTGAACGTAGGGCTTTGACGAGACGTGGAACCAGTGTGGCTTCCGCATAATCCGAAGTCATGATCCGGAAGACACGATTTGAGGTATAAGGACGGAACTCGGTACGTGGTTCCAGAATCATCGACAAGTCAGCCAGGGCATCCCGAATACGTGGTTGTAATTCTAAAGCACGTTCGGTTGGGGTCATGCCTTCAGAAGAACGGATCAGGAGGGGATCATTAAATAAATTGCGTAATCGGCGTAAAATATTACTCATGGCAGGCTGGGTAACACCCAATTGTTCTGCTGCACGTGTGACATTTTTTTCGCGAAGAAGTACATCAAGATAAATTAATAGATTGAGATCGACCCGCTCCAGATTCATAAAAGAAATACCGAGAATAAATACAAGAAATTATGATGATTATGCCATAATTGCCGGGCCTTGTGTAAAGCGCCGATGAAAAAAAGCCATGTGCTCACTGATAAAGTTTACAGAATTGACACAGGCTTAAGCTCCATTATTTCGAGTGTACATAAGAAAAAAGATGTACGTTAAATGGATCATCATTTAGCCTTTTTTATAGATTGGGATGAAAACCATATTTTCGGTTTAAAAGAACATGAGAAAGGCTGTTCTTGTATTCAAGATTTGAGTGAAAAGTAAACTAAATTAAAAATTCATTAAGTTGAATAAATCATCAAAGATCAGTATTTTTTAAAAATAAAGGGGCATAGAACTCATGGCCAGACTTAAGTCTAATGAATTATTTTTAAGCAACATGCGGAAATTTTACCCATTTTTATTTTTAAATAAATTTATATAAAACAGTGTATTAATATAATTCATTAAGATTGTACTAAGACTTTGATCTACTCATTTTTTAAATAAATACTGAAGATTCTTGCAGACTATTGGATTAATTTTCATAAGCCCACTAATCTTTAGCTATCCCAACGGATCGTCGAAAATCTGAACAAGTCATTGAGGGTGTGATTTGAGCGGTTCGTTGCAGAAAAATCCTAATATTATTACAGGAATATATCATGACTACATACCAAACAGCGATTGATGCAATCCGCGAATTAAAAGCGAAATTCGGTAACACTTGGGCAGACATCAGTCCTGAAGATGCTGCGCGTATGCAAATCCAAAACCGTTTCAAAACTGGTTTAGACATTGCGAAATATACAGCGGCAATTATGCGTCGTGATATGGCTGCTTATGATGCAGACTCTAGCAAATACACTCAATCACTAGGTTGTTGGCACGGTTTCATCGCGCAACAAAAAATGATTGCGAACAAAAAATACTTCGGTACAACTGAACGTCGCTACATCTACCTTTCTGGTTGGATGGTTGCAGCACTTCGTTCAGAATTCGGTCCACTTCCTGACCAATCTATGCACGAAAAAACGTCTGTTCCTGCATTGATCGAAGAAATCTACACTTTCTTACGTCAAGCTGACGCGAAAGAATTAAACGACTTGTTCCGTGCCCTTAAAAAAGCACAAGAAGCGGGTGACACTGCTAAAGCAGCTGAAATCACTTCACAAATCGACAACTTCCAAACTCACGTTGTGCCAATTATTGCGGATATCGATGCTGGTTTCGGTAACGAAGAAGCGACTTACTTACTTGCTAAGAAAATGATCGAAGCGGGTGCTTGTGCACTACAAATCGAAAACCAGGTTTCTGACGCGAAACAATGTGGTCACCAAGCTGGTAAAGTAACAGTTCCACACGAAGACTTCATCGCGAAAATCCACGCTCTTCGCTATGCATTCCTGGAAATGGGTCTTGACGACGGTATTATTGTTGCACGTACTGACTCTGAAGGCGCTGACTTGACTCAAAAAATCCCAGTGGTTAAAGAGCCAGGCGACATCGCTTCTCAATACATCAGCTACTTAGACACAACTGAAATCGACATTTCAGAAGCGCAAGAAGACGAAATCCTGATCAAGCGTGATGGTAAACTTCACCGTCCTAAACGTCTTGCTTCTGGTCTATACCAGTTCCGTGAAGGCACGCAAATCGACCGCGTCGTACTTGACTGTGTAACTAGCCTACAAAACGGTGCTGACCTGCTTTGGATCGAAACTGCGACGCCTAACGTTGCTGAAATTGCTCACATGGTTAACCGTGTACGTGAAACAGTTCCAAATGCGAAACTTGTTTATAACAACTCGCCTTCGTTCAACTGGACTTTAAACTTCCGTCAACAAGCATATGACCGTTGGGTTGCTGAAGGTAAAGACGTTTCTGCTTACGACCGTGCTAAGTTAATGAGCGCTGAGTACGATGCAACTGAACTGGCTGCTGAAGCTGACGAAAAAGTTCGTACATTCCAGGCTGACGCTGCTCGTGAAGCGGGTGTGTTCCATCACTTGATCACACTTCCGACTTACCACACAGCTGCGCTTTCTACTCATGAGCTTGCTCAAGGTTACTTCGGTACTGAAGGTATGTTGGCTTATGTTGCTGGCGTACAACGTAAAGAAATCCGCGGCGGTATCGCATGTGTTAAACACCAAGCAATGGCTGGTTCTGACATCGGTGATGACCACAAAGAAATCTTCGCTGGTGACAATGCATTGAAAGCTGGTGATGATTCTAAAAACACAATGAACCAGTTCAGCGCTTAATCCGCTCAATTGATTCACCAAAAAACCCTGCAGATGCAGGGTTTTTTGTTTGGAAAAATGCTATTAATAAATAGGGAAGAGCAATCTCAAGAATATGCTCAAGAGGGATTATCCATAATTTCTCCATGATTGGTTTTTATCGCAGTTTTTATGTGTTTAATTCTTGCATTCTAGTGCTATGTCACTGAATATTTCGATATAGCATACTTATGTTCTGCATCAATTTACCCCTATTTAATTAAAAGTGACCCGGACTTATGCTGTCTAAATTTTTTATCCACCGCCCGATCTTTGCTGGGGTACTGGCGATTGTTGTCATGGCAATCGGCTTGTTCGCAGTGATGAACCTGCCAGTGGAACGTTATCCGGACATTGCCCCGCCAAGGATAACGGTGGCAGCAACTTATAGCGGTGCTTCTGCAGAAACTGTGGAAGAAAGTGTGACTCAAGTGCTGGAACAGCAAATCAAAGGCATTGATCATCTGCTGTATTTCAGTTCGAGTAGTGATTCTTCAGGGCGCAGCCGGGTCAGTATTAGCTTTGAAAATGGCACCGACCCAGATACCGCACAGGTTCAGGTACAAAATGCGATTAATGGGGTACTAAACCGATTACCGGAAGATGTACAACGCCAAGGCGTTAATGTCTTTAAATCGCTCGGTGATACCCATATGGTGATCAGCCTGTATGATGAGTCGGGGCGCAGCAACAATATTGAACTTTCCGACTATCTGATGACCCATCTGGAACAGGACATTTCCCGGATTGAAGGCATTGGTGAGGTGGATGTTTTTGGTTCACAATATGCGATGCGGATCTGGCTGAATCCGGCAAAATTAAAACAATATAACCTGATGCCAAGTGATGTGCGTGCTGCGATTGAAGCCCAGAATACTCAGGTCGCTGCTGGTGCGATTGGTGATCTTCCAGCCATAGACGAGCAATACCTGAATGCCAAAGTTACTTCGGGTTCACGGCTAAAAACTGTAGAAGAATTCCAGAATATTATTGTCAAATCGGATCGTGCCGGCAGCTTTATTTATTTGAAAGATATTGCGCGGGTAGAACTGGGTGCTGAAAATTATCAGTCTTATAGTACCAATAATGGTTATCCATCAGCAGGTCTGGGTATTTCACTGGCCTCAGGGGCCAATGCCATTGCCACCTCTAATCTGATTAAGGCTGAAATTGCCCGTATTTCCCAGCAATTGCCTGAAGGCTATAAAATTGCTTACCCACGTGACAATACGCCCTTTGTACAAGAATCAATTAAAGAAGTGATCAAAACCCTGATCGAAGCTGTGATCTTGGTCATCATTGTGATGTTCATTTTCTTGCAGAACTGGCGTGCCACTTTGATTCCCACCGTGACTGTTCCGGTAGTGATTTTGGGTACCATGGCGGTGTTGTATGCACTGGGTATGAGTGTCAACACTTTAACCTTATTTGCGCTGGTTCTGGCGATCGGCCTGTTGGTGGATGATGCGATTGTTGTGGTGGAAAACGTCGAACGGCTGATGCATGAAAAGCAACTGTCTGCCAAGGACGCTGCCCTGGAATCCATGCAGGAAATTAGTGGGGCACTGATCGGGATTACGTTGGTCTTAACCGCAGTCTTTATTCCGATGGCTTTTTTTGGTGGATCGACTGGCGTGATCTACCGCCAGTTTTCTATTACCTTGGTTGCGGCGATGTCGCTGTCCTTAATGGTGGCCTTGATTCTAACCCCAGCATTGTGCGCGCTTATTCTAAAACCGAATCCTAAACCGGCAAAATGGGCGTCCTGGTTTAACCAGAAACTGGAGCATTTAAAATATCGATATCTGAATTTATCTAAACTCACGATTCAGCGTCAGGCGATCTGTTTGCTGCTGTTTGCCGGATTGATCAGTGTTTTTGCGCTGTTCTATCGCGCTTTGCCAACCAGTTTTTTACCGAGTGAGGATCAGGGGATTTTAAGCCTGCAGATTAAATTGCAGGAAGGCGCCCCGATGAAACATACCATTCAGATCGGTGAAGAAGTTCGTAAGTATTTTCTGGATCAGGAACAAGTCAACGTCAATCTGGTGATGATCCGTTATGGGCGAAATTTCTCTGGAACTGGTCAGAATTTGGCGACCGGTTTTGTGGCATTAAAACATTGGGATGAGCGTTCCGGTCAGGACAATACTGCACAAGCGATTCGTGAACGGGCCTTGAAGCATTTTCAAAGTAATCGCAATGCACAAATTAACGTGTCCATGCCAGCTTCAGTCAATGGTCTGGGACAAACCGATGGTCTGGATTTCTGGATTCGAGATATCAATGGCAATGGCCGGCAATATCTGGAACAGCAATTTAAAGCGCTGGAAGCTCGGGCGGGCAACTATACGAGCTTTGAAAATCTGGGCAAACGTTCTAATCCTGACAAAGCAGAACTACGTGTCAATATTGACCAGAAACAGGCCATGGCCAATGGCCTGACCCAATCGGCGATTAACAGTACCTTATCCAGTGCCTGGGGCGGCAGTTATATCAATGACTTTATTGATCGCGGCCGGATTAAACGGGTGATCATGCAGGGTGATGCTGAATTCCGTTCCAAGCCGGAAGATCTGGCACAGTGGCATGTACGAAATGACCAAAATCAGATGGTGCCTTTCAGTAACTTCTCGCAAGTGGGCTGGAGTGGTGGCCCTGAAGTGGTCAACCGTTTTATGGGTTATACCGCATTGCAAATGGAAGCGGATCGGGCCAAAGACAGCAGTTCCGGCCAAGCCATGCAGGATGTGGAAGCTTTGATTGCCGAGCAGGAGGGAGTCGATGTAGTCTGGAGCGGTCTTTCTTTCGAGGAAAAACAGTCCAATAATCAGGCGATCTGGCTGTATCTGATTTCGATCGGTTTTATTTTTCTCTGTCTGGCGGCTTTATATGAAAGCTGGAGCATTCCAACCGCCGTAATGTCAGCAATTCCACTGGGGATTGGTGGCAATATTATTTTCAGTTATCTGGCTGGTTTCCCGAATGATATCTATTTCCAGATTGCCTTGCTGACCACCATCGGTCTGTCCTGTAAGAATGCCATTCTGATTGTAGAGTTTGCTTCATTAGCACAGCAGCAAGGTAAATCAGTAGTAGAGGCGGCACTAGAAGGTGCGTCTTTACGCCTACGTCCAATTTTGATGACTTCTTTGGCTTTTGGCGCAGGGATTTTACCGCTGGTCTTTGCTACAGGCGCAGGTGCGGTGAGTCGTCAGGAAATTGGGGTGAGTGTATTTGGTGGTGTCATTTTTGGAACATTGCTGGTGCTGATTTTTATTCCATTTATGTATGTTTTGATTCGCCAACTCATCATCAAAAAATCGCGTGCTTAAAACAAAGGAAAACTCTAGAGCTTAAAAATCCCCGTTTATACGGGGATTTTTTTATCGTTAAAATTTATCCGATAGCTGGTTGCGTTTTCAGCATGGTGTGAAAATTGCTATAGAAATCATCTATTCATACAAGAATGCGTCGTGAGAATGCATCTGATGGGGATTTTTATTCATGTTGTCACGCTTTTTTATTTATCGACCTAAATTTGCAACCGTGATTGCCATTATCATGATGGTATTAGGAATTTTTGCACTGCAAAAAATTCCGATTGAGCATATGCCGAATATGGATGCACCTGCGTTAGGTGTTTCTGCGGGGTATCGTGGTGCATCTGCGGAAACCGTTGAGCAATCGGTCACGCAAATTTTAGAACAAGCGATAAAAGGCATTGAAGGTTTGGAAAGCTTTCAGTCCAACAGTAGCGTGGGGCGTGCAAATCTGGCCCTGTCGTTTGAGCAAGGCGTGGATCTCGATCAGGCATTGTTGCAAGTGCAAAATGCGGTCAATGGTGTGCTAAGTCGATTGCCTGAAGAAACCCAGCAAAATGGAGTGGCTGTTTATAAACAAGGTTATGATCAATTTGCATTACTGAGTTTATATGATGAATCAGGGAAGGCGACACCGACAGAGCTTGCTGACTATTTAATGGTGCATGTCGAACCGCGTTTTTCCCGTATTGACGGGATGGGTGAAGTGGAGCTTTATGGCGCAGGCTATGCGATGCGCATTTGGCTCAATCCACATAAACTACGCCAATTTAATTTGATGCCGAGTGATATTCGCAATGCAGTCGAGACACAAAATGCACCACTTGTGTCTGGTTCTATTGGTGGATTACCGACAACACAAGATCAATACATGAATGCCAAGGTCAGTGCGGGATCACGTTTAAGTAGCATTGATGAATTTGAAGAAATCATTGTGAAGACAACAGATTCAGGTTCAGTACTGTACTTGAAAGATGTTGCACGTGTTGAGTTGGGGGCAGAAAGTTATAACCATTTAAATTATACCAACGGTCATTTATCCGCTGCATTATCGATTCAATTGGCGCCACGGAGTAATGCCATTGCGGTTTCAGAGCAGATGCAAACGGTATTGAAAAATGCCCAAGCCAATTTGCCTGCACATTATCAATTGCGTATGACTATGGACAGAACCCCATTTATTACCAGTTCAATTGAACAAGTCGCGAAAACTTTGGTCGAAGCGATGGTACTGGTGGTCTTGGTGATGTTTATCTTCCTGCAAAACTGGCGCGCTACTATTATTCCTGCAGTCACGATTCCGATTGTAGTTTTAGCCACATTTGCGGTGCTGTATGTATTGGGAATGAGCTTAAACAGTTTTACCTTGTTTGCCCTGATTTTGGCGATTGGCCTGTTGGTCGATGATGCCATTGTGGTCGTGGAAAACATTGAACGTTTGATGCATGAAGAACATTTGGATGCTCAGGCTGCAGCTTTAAAGTCAATGAAGGAAATCAGCGGTGCATTGATCGGGATTACTTTGGTCTTAACTGCTGTATTTATTCCCATGGCATTTTTTGGCAGTATGACAGGAGTCATCTATCGTCAGTTTTCCATCACGTTGGTCGTGGCAATGCTACTTTCTTTATTGGTGGCACTCATCATCACCCCTACATTTGCAGCGCAACTGCTAAAACGTCAACCACATCAACCAAAATGGGCACAGCGTTTTAATCGTGGCATGGATAAGCTCACCATACGTTACCAAAAGCTTTCTGCACGTAGCATGCAGTTTAAAATGACGATGTTGGCTGTATTTAGTATATGTGTTTTAGGCTTTGGCTGGCTTTATAAAACCTTGCCCGAAGGGCTAATGCCAACGGAAGATATGGGCTTTGTCATGGGTCAAATTGTGATGCCGGGCAATGCACCACGTTCTGAGATAGAAAAAGTAGGGCGTGAAGTCCAGGACTATTTAATGCAACATGAATCTGAGCGCATTCAAAGCATTGGGATTTGGTATAGCGGAAACAATGTTGGGGTTGGGCCTTATCGTGGTCAGCTATTTGTCGTATTAAAGGACTGGGCAGCGCGTAAAAATCCTGAAGATACCGTCTTTGCTATTGTAGATCGTGCACAAAAGCACTTTGCCAATCATGCCAATGCCCAGATTTTCTTTATGGCACCTTCTATGTCAAGTAATGGACGTGTGGTCGACTTCTGGTTACAAGATCTAGATTCACGGGGTAGCGAGTTTTTACAGCAATCCTTCTCTGAGATTGAAACTCGTGCCAAAGCAAAATCATCGATTGAATATTTACAACTTGATGTACCCAAAGAAAGTGCCGAGCTGAATATTAAACTGGATGTAGAACGTTTACTCAAATATGCCGTACCTCAGCAAAGTTTTAATAGTACGTTGGCTGCGGCTTGGAGTGGTACTTATATCAACGACTTTATTGATCGTGGACAAATCAAACGGGTCATCATGCAAGGCGAAGCGGAGTTCCGTTCTAAACCTGAAGATTTGGCACATTGGCATGTTCGTAATAGCACAGGCGAAATGTTATCGTTTAATCAATTCACTACGCTGAATTGGCAAGGTGGACCGAATAGTATCAACCGTTATATGGGCTATAACGCCGTGCCTGTATATGCAGGTATTCCCAAAGATCAATTTTCGAGTCAAACCATGCAAGATGTCGAAGCTTTAGTCGATGAACAAGACGGAGTAAATTTGGCCTGGAGTGGAGCCGCCTTAGAAGAAAAACGTAGCAGTGGGCAAGCTATTTTCTTGTATCTAATTTCGATTGCCTTTATTTTCTTATGTTTAACGGCACTCTATGAAAGCTGGACGATTCCTGCTGTGGTGTTGACCGCGATTCCTCTGGGCGTGGGAGGAAGTATTCTGTTCTGTGTCTGGTTTGGTTTTGCGAACGATATTTACTTTCATATCGCCTTGCTGACGACTATCGGTCTGTCCTGTAAAAATGCAATTTTGATTGTAGAATTTGCTGCACAAGCAGAGCGGGCAGGTCATACTCCGGTTCAGGCCGCGATACTGGCCGCGGGCTTACGCTTGCGTCCTATTCTCATGACCTCCATTGCATTTGCAGCGGGCGTACTGCCTTTGATGTTTGCCACCGGCGTCAGTGCAATCAGCCGGCAGGAGATTGGCAGTAGTGTTTTTGGTGGGGTGCTATTTGCCACTGTCCTGGTACTGCTGTTTATTCCCTTTATGTATGTATTGATTCGTAGTCTGATGATTAAAAAAACGGTTTCTCAATCAGTGGTGATAGAGTATCCATCTTTAGAAAGTGAACAAGCCTGACTCAGTCAGGCTTTTTTATGGCTAAATATCGAGGAATTGATTTATACAAAAAATATCGTCATATTGCAGCATGATCATTAAAATTATTCACATGAAAAAATTAGGATACATAGGGATCAGGACAAACCTCTCTTGACTGCCAGACTTTTATAATGAGCTGCTTATGCCGACAATTTCAGAAAAAATCCAGCATATCCAACAACAATTTCATTCTGAAAATCACGACATCGCTGTAGGTTTACTCAGTCAGCTGAATGTCGCCGATCAGGCACGCATTTTAAGTCGTTTAGATGCTCGGCAACAGGCCCGAATTTTAAAGGAACTGAATGAATCGAGCTTGGTCTATGCTTTTATGCCCCTAGGGCAGCAGTTAAACGTGGCACAGCACTTATCTATTTCAGAACTTGTTCCTATTCTGGATGCAATGCCTTCTGATGATTTTGTCGATATTTATAAGCAGTTTTCGCCGCCGCTACAGCTGCAATTGATGGGCGCATTATCTGAAGAATCCCAGCAGACACTCAAAGATCTGGCCATCTATCCGGAAGGTACAGCAGGTGCCATGATGAGCTCACGTTTTGTGACGCTCTCACCCGATTTAACCATGGATGAAGCGATAAAGGCTTTACGTGTGGTGGCCGCCGGGCAGGAAACCCTGTATCTGATATATATTGTCGATGCAGAAAAACGGCTGATCGGTGTGATTTCCCTAAGGCAGATCATTCAGGCCTTAGCTGAGCTGAGCATTGCCGAAGTGATGCAACGTGACGTCATTTCTGCCCAGGTAACAGATGATCAGGAAATTGTGGCTAGAGCCTTGGCCTATTATGATTTTATTGCCTTGCCAGTGGTTGATGCCCAGCAAAAACTCTTAGGAATTGTCACCTATGACGATGCTATGGACATTGTCGAAGCCGAAACCACTGAAGATATTTTAAAGTCGGGTGCAGTAACCCCGTTGACTGAGTTGAGCCTTAAAACTGCCCCGATTTTGACCCTGTATCAGAAGCGGGTCTTTTGGTTGGTCATTCTGGTTTTTGGCAGTCTGCTCTCTGGAGTCGGGATTGCACACTTTGAAGAGATCATTGCCGCACATATCGTGCTGGTATTTTTCTTGCCACTTTTGGTGGGCAGTGGCGGGAATGCCGGTTCGCAATCAGCCACCTTGATGGTGCGTGCTTTGGCCACAGGCGATGTCGAATTTAAGGATTGGTTTAATTTGCTCAGTCGCGAATCTCTGGTGGCGCTGTGCTTAGGCGGCACTATGGCGATTGCGGTATCCATTCTGGGTTATATTCGGGGAGATATTATGGTAGCTGTGGTGCTGGCCATCAGTATGCTCGGGATTGTGTTGACGGGCTGCCTGATCGGCATGAGTCTGCCTTTTATTTTAAATAAACTCAAACTTGATCCTGCCAGTGCTTCGGCGCCGTTAGTGACTTCTATCTGCGATGCTACCGGTGTGATTCTGTATTTATTCGTTGCTTCCAAATTATTGTTTTAATTCACAGATTGATACATCAGCCTAGAAAAAATACTTTATGCTCAAGAAAATCAGCATTATTTCTGGAATAACTTATGCCTGAGTCTGGACAAAAACCAAAATTAAGCCAACAAGAGGTGATACGTCTGGAACGTGATCTGGCCAAGTTTGCCAATATGATGGACTCCGTGGTGCGTATTCCGTTTACCAAGCAAGGGGTGGGGGCAGACGCGGCTTTGAGTACGATTCCGGTTGCTGGAGATATTGCCGGTTTTATATTGACCTGTTATGCCATTCATAAGGCCAAACAGATCGGGGTGCCGAGTGCCAAACTCAATCCAGTGATGAAGATGGCGGCGATCGATGCGGTAGTAGGATTTATTCCGGTGGCGGGCACGGTCTTTGATATTTTTATCCGGCCCAGTCGCAAGGCACTCGATGTCGTGCACTTGCATATTCGTGAGGAATATCAGATTAGCAGTGACCGGCATGTGGTGCATCCATTTTTGCATGAAAGTCTGGAGCGCAAACAACAGCAATCTGCATTCTGGCGCAATCCCGTGGTGGCCTGGATCTGGATTCATATCCCCGATATTTTAGGTACTTTATTCCTGATTTTATTTATCTTCGCGATCGGGTGGGGTGCTATGGCGCTGTATCAATGGTTCAGCCAATGATAGGTCAGCTAAAGAATAATTGAATCCAATAAAAAAAGCCTGCAATTAGCAGGCTTTTTTTGAATCAAAAATAAAGTTTTACTTAAGCACAATCAAGTTGTTGCAATGCAGCGACACGTTGTTCGATGCTTGGATGCGTCTGGAACAATGCAGCAAGGCTAAAGCCTTCTTCTTTACCCGCAGAAATCGCAAATGCTTTCATTTCTTTCGGCATGGCATCTGGCATTTCAGATTCTGCCTGTAAGCGCAGTAATGCTGAAATCATGGCTTGTTTACCTGCCAGACGTGCACCTGCTTCATCAGCACGGTATTCACGGTGACGAGAGAACCACATCACAATCGACGATGCCAAGATACCGAACACGATATCCAGCACAATAGTAATCACGAAATAGGCAATACCCGGGGCTTCACCTTCTTCACGACCAAAGACATTGCGGTCAATAAAATCACCTGCGACACGTGCGAAGAACATCACGAAGGCGTTCACAACACCTTGGATTAGTGCCAGAGTGACCATGTCACCATTGGCGACGTGACCAATCTCATGCGCCAATACTGCACGAAGTTCGTCTTTGTTCATACGCTCAAGCAAGCCGGTTGATACCGCAACGAGAGCATCGTTTTTGTTCCAGCCAGTGGCAAAGGCATTCGACTGGTAAGAGGGGAAAATACCCACTTCCGGCATTTTAATGCCTGCACGCTGAGAAAGTTGTGCAACTTCTTGGAGCAACCAGGCTTCAGCTTGGTTACGAGGTGCATTCGGGTCAATCAGTTCAGTACCCGTGGTCTTTTTCGCCATCCATTTAGACATGAACAGGGAAATCATTGAGCCGACCATACCGAACACAAAACAGATGACCAACAGGTTGCCTAGATTCAAGCCACCTGCGCCATGGTAACTACCGACACCGAAGAGTGACAAGATAATGCCAGCTACAACCAGTACCGCGAGGTTGGTTAGCAAGAACAAACCAATCCGCATCATTGAGAAATCCTCTTATTACAGAAAAATAATCTGATTATTAAATGTAAATCATTGAAATCAATATGCGGTGAAATCGAGAAGAATTCAAGGAAAAAATAGCATTTGGCTACAAAAACACAGGATATTTTTTGTACTAATTAAAACATAGGTCTTTAAAAACAAAGCTGTTTAGAAATTATTCACTCAAATATATTTTTGCAGATGCTGACGCATTGGCGGTGGCATATGAGCCTGCCGGTGCATCGGTGAAACTGCCATCCGCTTGAGCAATGATCTGACGCTGATACTTGGCAGCCTGAATATTGGAAGCTGTGGTGGTTCCAGTCGAATAATTGTCAGAACTGGCAATCACACGGCCAGTATCAGAAGATGCTGTATAGGCAGCACTATGATTACCTAGACCTTGAGCATATAGGTTCTGATAACGGCTGCTGACACGACGGACATAGTCCTGAGTTTCACGAAACGGTGGTACGCCCTTATATTTGGCAACATTACCTTCACCGGCATTATAGCCGGCCAGTGCCAAGGTGGTATTGCCATTAAAACGTTTCAATAACCAGGCCAGATATTTGGCGCCTGCCATAATATTCTGCTGCGGGTCATAAGCATTGCTGACATTAAACCGACGGGCAGTCGCCGGCATGAGTTGCATTAAGCCCTGTGCACCGACTGGAGAGCGTGCCTGTACATTAAAACCGGATTCGGTATGCATCACGGCTTTAATCAAGCCTTCAGACACGCCATAGGTTTGTGCTGCCTGACGAATAATCGAGTCATAGGCATTTTTATTTCTACTATAGCTAGGCAATACAGAAGCTTCACTCGAGCCCCAGTTGCTATAACTGTGAATATTACTGTCTGGATAATAGGTTTTCTTTTCTACCTGTAGATGATTATAGCGGCTTTTCTTATTGGTCAATAAAGTACTGCCATTACTGTCACGTAATTGATAGATCGTTTGACCGGCATAAGCAAAATGACAACAGCTTGCCAATAGCAAACCACTGATCCCATAACGCCCCAAAACATACACATTTATTTTCATTGTTTATATTAAGTAAACACAAGCGAGAAAAATTCAATAAAGAGTTTAACAAAAAATTACGGAATGAAAAGACTTGTGCGCTGCATTTATAAACGAGTTTGTAAATGCAAGTCATTTTTTACATTTTAGCAGTAGAAAAAAAATATGATTTAATTTAAAACCTTAGGCTTGACAGGGTTAACTAATTGATTTTTATAAATAATTAAATTGATCAAAAATGATCAATTTAAAGAAAAGCCTTATCTTTTGAGCCGGACAAGTTGTCAAGTCTGTTTCAATCCACAAAGTTATCCACAGCTTTTGTGGACAACTGTGGAAAAGTCCAAAAGATAAGCATCTTGACTAAAAAATGAACGCAATCGTTCAATATATCAATCTAAATAAAACATGAAAATGAAACTAATAAGACATTTTCATGAAAATAAATTCTTTTGATGCGATAGCGGTCTGAATCGGCTAAAATTGCGCGGTATTTTTTTATGGGTTAATCTCGTCTATGTACTCGCCAGTTGAGTCCGAACAAGGATTTAATTTCAAACCTGAACTGCCAACAAGCTCAGCCTACTACCGTTTGTTGAAGAAGCTTCGCCGCCAGGTCGGACATGCCATTCGTGACTTCAAGATGATTGAAGAAGGCGATAAGGTCATGGTGTGTATTTCTGGTGGTAAAGACAGTTATACCCTGTTGGATATCCTGCTACAGTTCAAGCGCATCGCACCGATCAATTTCGATGTAGTGGCTGTGAATCTGGATCAGAAACAGCCAGGCTTCCCTGAAGATGTTCTACCGCGTTATTTAGAAGAAAATAACATTCCGTATTACATTCTGGAAAAAGACACCTACAGCATTACCAAAAAACTGACGCCAGAAGGCAAAACCTATTGTGCAGTCTGTTCGCGTTTGCGTCGTGGTTCTTTATACGGTTTTGCGCAGGAAATTGGCGCGACCAAAGTTGCTTTAGGCCATCATCGTGATGATATCTTGGCGACTTTCTTCCTGAACCTGTTCCATGGCGGCAGCTTGAAAGCTATGCCACCAAAACTGTTGTCTTCAGACAAAAAGAACATTCTGATTCGCCCACTGGCCTATGTGGAAGAAAAAGACATCATCAAATATGCAGAAATGCGTCAATTTCCAATTATTCCATGTAATTTATGTGGCTCTCAGGACAACCTGCAGCGCGCAATTATCAATGACATGTTACGTGATTGGGATAAAGCACATCCAAAACGTCTGCACAGCATTTTTGGCGCATTGCAAAATGTTTCGCCATCGCAGCTGGTCGATCGTGAATTATTTGATTTTGAAGTGCTGGACAGTCAGCGTGAATTCGACTTCAAAGGCGGTGATTCAACTGAAGAAGCTGTGGAAGGCGAGAACCGTCGGATCAATATGGTCAATCTGGGCTTTGCTGCAGACTAATTTTAGAACGTGTAGACATCAGCCTGCGGGTTGATGTCTGCTTATAAACATAAATAAAAATAGAACTACAAAAATTGAACGGCGCGTACAAAATTCGTTAGCCTTTGCGCTAATGATCATGATATAACAAAGCACAAGCATAATAGCTTCAACATGATGTCGTCTGGATAGTCGACACAAATGAACAAATAATTTGAGGAAAGATCATGCCTGCTTTTTTAACTGATGATTGGTTTTCAACTGTAGAAACTCTAACTGCGCAAGCTGGCGATTTGAATTTGCCACCAGCTTTGGCGAACCTTGCGATTAATTTGGTTGTAGCGGACACTACAGGTAATACTGAACTATCTTTAGATGGTGGGGCAATCAAAAAAGGTTTGTCTTCAAATGCCAAAACTACGCTGAATATGGATGGCGAAACTCTACGTAAAGTTTTCCTAGAGTTTGATATGGCTGCTGCGATGCAGGCATTTATGACAGGTAAAATCAAAGTACAGGGTGATATGTCACAATTGATGGCACTTCAGACTGCAAAACCAAGTCAGGAACAAAAAGATTTGTTCAAGAAAGTACTTGAAAATACCACGGCTTAATTCTACTAAGACATTAGCCTGAATAAAGACGAAAAAAGCTTACCCTGAGGTAAGCTTTTTTTATGTCATTTTGATTAATGCTAAGGTTTTAGCTTAGATATTCACCAATTGTGGTGTGGTCTTGATATGTTCCAAATAAGCACGAATGCGGGTCACATATTGTACCGCTTGACGGTAGCGACCATTATTGGCTTTATTCTGATCCAGATAGGCATATAAGTTCACCCAGTTATTCGGGTTCTTGCCTTGCGACTGAATGCGCTTTTGCAACTGATTCACTGCACCTGGGCCCATATTATACGCTACCAGTGCAAACCAGTTCCGATCTGGAAAAGGAATATGATCATAGCGACTAAGCATTTGATCATAATACTTGGCACCACCCTGAATGCTTTGAGTAGGATCGGTACGGTTACTCACGCCCATGGCTTTTGCTGTACTGTTGGTCAGCATCATCAAACCACGCACACCCGTCGGAGAAACTGAATTCGGTTTCAGATAAGATTCCTGATAACCAATGGCCGCCAGTAAATGCCAATCCAGGTCATACTGCTGCGCTGTCTGTTTAAAACTCGCTTCATAGATCGGCAGACGGTTGTTCAAATCACGTTGAATGGTGGTCCAAGATTCCTCTTTCACGACATTCTGATTATAAAATGAAGCAAGCTGCTTAATGGCACCACTTTGTTTGCCTTTGCAGACAAAAGCACTGGCCGTCTGGCTCAAAGGATCTGTAGCAGATTTAAACACCAGATTTAAATTGGTATTCAAGCCATTACTCGACAGAATTGATTCATCGCCACAAGTGGCCGAGAACGACGTCAAACGCTTGTTTTCAATGGTGCGTATATCAGTAGTCGTCATAGCCAGATTGGCTTTACCCTGAGCAACCCACTGTAGGGCAGTCTGATTATCAGGAACGATTTTAAAATCGAGTTTTACATTCAGATTGTTAGCATAGTTACGAACCAGATCATAACCGAAGCCATGCAGATGTTGTCCATCCTGGAATACGGTAGTCGGATTTTCAACCGCAACCACGGTCAACTTATTGCTATTGACCACATGATCAAACTGAAGTGTGGTCTTACTTGCATTGATACTGTGTAGGGGAATAAATGCAGTGCTCAGTACAAGTGCTTTCAAAGGGAGAGAAGAAATTACAGATCTTAGGCAAAGCCTCGACCCAGTGGATGAACTACTGTGCATGTTGTCTCCGCTACAAGTAATTTATGCCCTAAAAATCACAGCCAACAAAGCCAGAAATTTTAACAGTTTGATAAATTCAATAAGGGTTGGGCAGTCATGACGTCATTCAAAATGACAAGAGATTTAAAGATAATTATGTAGAAAAACTACATAGATTAAAAAGTAAGCATTTCCGGAAGTTGCTGGCATATTAATGATCTAAAAAACGATTGTCAAATTTTGTACACAAATTATTTTTAAAAATAATTTTAAGATATTGAAATATAAAGTTAATTTTTTTGGAATTTTGCCATTGTGTTAAAATGGTAAATAAAATAAGCTGTTTGTAAGTTAAAACACTGAAAATATGATCAGCAAGACGTATGAAATCCAACTTAATCACCCGTGCTGGACACGATAAATTGGTGGCAGAACTTAAGAATCTCTGGCATGAAGAACGTCCTGAAATTACCAAAAAAGTGAACTGGGCAGCCAGTCTCGGCGACCGTTCTGAAAACGCAGACTACCAATATAACAAGCAAATTTTGCGTAAAATTGATCGACGGGTCAGGTATCTCGGCAAGCGCCTCGAAGAACTGAAAATCATCGATTTTTCCCCGGAGCAGGAAGGAAAAGTTTATTTTGGTGCCTGGGTGGACATTGAAAATGAAGAAGGTGAACAAAAAACTTTACGCATTGTCGGTGTAGATGAAATTTATGATCATCATCCGCAGCATATATCGATCAGTTCACCGATGGCACGCGCATTATTAGGCAAGCAGGTCGATGAGGAGGCCGAGGTATTGACCCCCTCCGGCAAGAAACTCTGGTTCATCAATTCAATTCGTTATGAAAAGCCAGAAAATTCAGCAGATTAATATAATTGATTTTATTTTGTGCAGTTGATGCAGCGAAAGCATAAAAATATTTGCCAAGCGTGATTTTTGTTTATATCATGTCGGCCATGGAAGCGTGGCAGAGCGGTTTAATGCACCGGTCTTGAAAACCGACGAGGGTGTGAGTCCTCCGTGAGTTCGAATCTCACCGCTTCCGCCAAATTTTAAAAACCCAGTCAATTTGACTGGGTTTTTTTATGTCTGAATATTTTTTCAGTTGTTGATCCGCTTGATGCTGAATGTGGTTATTTCTCTCATTATTCTCTACTGAGTTAAATACAACTCAAGATCATTTCAAGATTCAAATCTTTGAATGAAAATGCCCAGGTTGGCTTTGATTCCGGATGATTTTTAGCTGAATAAGCCGCTTTTTATAGAAGTTTCGCTAAATTTTATTGCCAAAAATCTAATTTATTTATATGATGGCGACCAAGGAAGCGTGGCAGAGCGGTTTAATGCACCGGTCTTGAAAACCGACGAGGGTGTGAGTCCTCCGTGAGTTCGAATCTCACCGCTTCCGCCAAATTTTTAAAACCCCAGTCGAAAGATTGGGGTTTTTCTTTTTAGGCTGCAGATATTGAATACTCAATTCCTCAGTCCTGAACTCAAGGCATAAAATCTTGAAAAATGGGCGTATCGGCCAAATATAGAGTCAGAGGCGCCAACGCGCTATCATACGCCCAAGCATCATATGGATTTCATTATGAAAATTGTCGCAGATGAAAATCTGGCATTTACCGATTATTTCTTTTCCGAATTTGGTGATATTCAACATCGTGCAGGGCGAACCTTAAGCGCTGATGATGTCAAAGATGCCGATAGCCTGTTGGTACGTTCAGTGACTCAGGTCAATGAAGTATTGCTACAGAATAGTTCGATCAAATTTGTGGGCAGTGCCACCATTGGTACGGATCATTTGGATATTGCTGCATTAGAACAACATGGGATTCAGTGGAGTAATGCAGCTGGCTGTAATGCGCAAGCAGTGGCTGAATATGTGATTACTGCGTTATTGCAGGTACGTCCTGAATTACTCGATGCCAATGCGACATTTACTCTGGGTATTGTTGGCTTGGGTAATGTCGGAACTCGACTGGCCTATATGGCGAAGCTCTTGGGCTGGCGTGTGCTCGGTTACGATCCTTTTGTGCAAAGAGAGCAGATTAATCAAGTTGAATTTAATAAATTGCTGCAACAAGCCGATGCAATTTCGATTCATGTCCCTTTAACCAAAATAGGCACATATCCAACTTATCATTTATTCAATGCTGCTGCATTGGCAAAAATGCAGCCTGATGCAATCCTGATTAATTCAGCACGTGGGCCAGTCATTGAAGAGGCCGCGCTAATCCAGGATATACAGGCGACACACCGAACCGTGATTTTGGATGTCTTTGAACACGAACCGCTGATTTCAGCAGAGCTTCTGGATCTAGTAACCTTGGTGACTCCGCATATTGCCGGTTATAGCTTGGAAGGCAAAGCGCGCGGTACTCAGATGATTTATGAGGCTTTTTGTCACATTTTTGGTTTTGCAGCCAATAAACAGTTTGAATCTCAGCTGCCTGTCTGTGAGCAGTTTTTTCAGGGGCAGGATTTAAAAATGGCTTTGCAACAGCATTTATCCCAAATTTATGACATTGCTTGTGATGATGCCAATCTACGTGCCTGTCTCAAAGAAGGTAAAGTCGATCAGCAGGCATTTGATCATTTACGTAAAACCTACCCACTACGTCGTGAGTGGGCAGCACACGGTGGGCCGAAGGCATGACAATGACGTATCAACCCACTTGTGACCTTCAAGCCATGCACGCGCGGGCGAATTTATATCGTCAAATCCGTCAGTTTTTTGCTGAGCGCGATGTATTAGAAGTCGAAACACCGATTTTATCTCAAGCCGGTGTGACTGATGTGCATTTAGCCTCGGTACAGGCCCAGCGCCATGTGCTGGGTAAAGTGCATACGCATTATTTGCAAACCTCACCTGAATTTGCCATGAAGCGCTTATTGGCAAGTGGTTCTGGACCCATTTACCAGATCTGTAAAGTCTTCCGTGATGATGAGCATGGGCGTAAGCACAATAGCGAATTCACCATGCTGGAATGGTATCGTCCGGGGTTCAGTTTAAAAGATTTGATGTTTGAAGTATCTGATCTGTTGAATGTGACTTTGAAAGCACGTTTTGGCGAAATCCGTCCGACCATTCTGAGTTATAAGCACGTGTTCATGGATCGTCTGGATCTCAATCCGCTTCAGGCAACTTTACAAGAATTGAAAGATTGCTGCCGCCGCGTTGGTCTTAATCTGGATCTGGGAAATGACCGTCTTGGCTATATCGACTTGTTATTTTCACATATGGTTGAACCGAGTCTGGGGTTTGATACCGCAGTATTCCTGACCGATTTCCCCCCTGAAATGGCTTCTTTGGCCAAAACCCGAATCGATGAAGAGGGTGAACTGGTCGCCGCACGTTTTGAGCTGTATATCGAAGGTTTAGAATTGGCCAATGCTTATGATGAACTGATTGATGCTGACGTATTACGTTCGCGCTTTGAGGCGGATAATGCTGAACGAGCCAAACTTAGCTTGCATGTCATGCCCATCGATGAATATTTACTGGCGGCTTTACCGAAGATGCCGGAATGTTCAGGGATTGCCTTGGGAATTGACCGTTTATTGATGATTGCAACTAATCAAATGAAACTGGAAAAGGTGATTACTTTTCCGGCAGATATTTCCTGATCCAGCGAATTAGATAGTTTTAATTCCTTTTTTGATAAAGAGAAATTAAGCTATAAAAAAAGCACCCGAAGGTGCTTTTTTTATTATTCAATTGTTGCGGTTTGTTGTGCTTTAAGCTCACCAAGTGCCTGAATCCGTCGTTCAATCAGCATTTCGCCAATATCCGGTCCCTGAATATCGGCAGGCAGGTCTTGTGCCTTGATGGCACGTACGGTCTGCATGGCATCAAGGACATATTGCCCTTGTGGATAGGCACGATCTTCCAGACCTAGACGGCCACGTGAATCACATTCACAAGCCTGTACAAAAGCTTCAACACGTTCAGGGCGACGTAACACATCCAGACGTTGCAATAATCGCCATAAGGTTCCCGGCTTAAGATTAAAGGCCTGATGGCATTTTAGATGCTCTTTACACACAGCCAAAGCCAGTTGCTTGGTATACGTCGGTACTTTTAAGCGATCACACAGTTCATTTACTGGCTTGATGCCACGTTCTTCATGCATGATATGTCGCGGTAATTCGTCAACCGGCGTCAAAGCTTTTCCTAAGTCATGCACTAAAACGGCAAAACGTACATCCAGACTATAATTTTGACGACACGCCTGCTGCAAGGACATCATGGTATGAATGCCACAGTCAATTTCCGGATGATATTCAGGGCGCTGTGGAATGCCATATAAGGCGTCAATCTCAGGGAATAGCACCTTTAAAGCACCACACTGACGTAATACTTCAAAATACACATCAGCATGACGTTCAGATAATGCACGGGAGGTCTCTTTCCAGACGCGTTCCGGTGTCAATGCATTTAATTCACCGGTTTCAGTCAAGCGTTGCATTAATGCCAAGGTTTCATCGGCAATCACAAAACCTGCACTGGTATAACGGGCAGCAAAACGGGCAATTCGTAGCACGCGTAATGGATCTTCGATAAAGGCATCGGAAACATGACGTAGAATCCGGTTTTCTAGATCCTGTTGACCACCATAAGGATCATAAACCTGGCCGGCATCATCCATGGCCATGGCGTTAATGGTCAGATCGCGACGAATCAGATCTTGCTCCAGGGTAACGCTGACATCGGTATGAAACTCAAAACCATGATAACCGGAACCAGATTTACGTTCGGTACGCGCCAGTGCATATTCTTCTTTTGTTTGGGGATGTAGAAAAACAGGGAAATCTTTGCCTACGGGCTGATAGCCTAAGTCAAGCATTTGCGCGGGGGTTGCACCAACGACTACATAATCTCTTTCGTGATAGGGGTGTCCGAGCAAATGATCTCGAACTGCGCCGCCTACTAAATAAACTTGCATGAAAAAACCTCTATTCTTACAAGCATCATGCTACAGAATAGAGGTTTTCTCAAGTTAAGAAACGAGGCTGATGCGTCGTTATCTTGTCATTGGCTTAAAGTGCATCTTGTTCCGCTTGCTGGATTTCTGCAACAGTCAATGCAGTCATGTTGATCACACGACGCGTAGTTGCAGTCGGTGTCAAGATGTGCACAGGTTTCGCAGCACCTAGAAGAATTGGACCAATCGTTACGTTGTTGCCTGAAGTTGCCTTTAACAGGTTAAACGAGATATTGGCAGCATCCAGATTCGGCATGATCAGCAAGTTTGCAGAGCCTTTGAAACGTGAATTCGGGAATGCAAACTGACGAATGTTCTCATCCAGTGCGGCATCACCGTGCATTTCACCTTCAACTTCCAGCTCAGGCGCGATTTCAGACAAGATGTCATATACCTTACGCATTTTTTGCGCGCTGGCATCATGCTGGTCTGAACCGAAGCTTGAGTGAGAAAGCAGGGCAATACGTGGCGTCATACCAAAACGGCGAACTTCTTCAGCAGCTAGAATCGTCATTTCAGCTAGCTGCTCAGCCGTTGGATTAGTGTTGACATAGGTATCGGCAATGAACAGGTTACGGTCTTCAAGCATCAAGGCATTCAGGGTAAAGAAGGTGTTATGACCATCTTTCTTGCCAATGATGTTGCTGACGAAGTCCAGGTGAATGTCGTAGCTTGAATACGTACCACACAGCATACCGTCTGCCATACCATGTTTCACAAGCATCGCTGCGATCAGGGTCGAGCGACGACGTGCTTCACGCTGTGCATATTCAGGCGTTACACCCTTACGCTGCATGATGTTGTAATAATCGTCTGCAAACATTTCATAGTTCGGGTTCTTTTCCTGATCAACAATCGTGATATTCACGCCATCTTCAAGACGCAGACCCAATTTTTAATGTTGGCTTCAATTACAGCTGGGCGACCCACCAGAATTGGAATTGCCAAACCATCATCTACCGCAATTTGAACTGCGCGAAGTACACGCAGGTCTTCACCTTCCGCATAAGCAATACGTTTAGGATCAGATTTGGCTTGTTCGAAAATCGGTTTCATCATGAATGCAGAGTTGTAGACAAACTCAGACAAACGTTGACGATAATGCGAGAAATCCGTGATTGGACGTGTTGCCACGCCAGAATCCATGGCTGCTTGTGCAACAGCAGGTGCGATTTCTAGAATCAAACGTTGATCCAGTGGTCCCGGAATCAGGTATTCACGGCCAAATGATGCAGATTTTTCACCATAAGTCGCCGCATCAGCTTCAACGTGTGCCATACGCGCGATCGCGTGGACACAGGCAATTTTCATTTCTTCGTTAATGGTGGTTGCACCAACGTCCAATGCACCACGGAAGATGTACGGGAAGCACAGTGCGTTATTCACCTGGTTCGGATAGTCAGAACGGCCAGTTGCCATGATCACGTCATCACGTACTTCATGCGCATGTTCAGGCAGAATTTCTGGATCCGGGTTTGCCAAGGCAAAGATGATCGGATCTTCAGCCATGACCTTGACCATTTCTTTGGTCAGAATGCCCGCAGCAGAAAGACCGAGGAACATGTCTGCACCCGCAATCACGTCACCGAGCTGAGTAGCTTCGATGTCTTGTACATAGGCTTTCTTGGATTCATCCAGGCCTTCACGATGCGTAGTCAGCAGACCGCGTGAATCGGCAACGATGATGTTCTCTTTTTTAGCACCCAGAGCGCAAAGCAGATTCAAACAAGACAGTGCAGCAGCACCCGCGCCTGAAGCCACAATCTTGATGTCTTCAATTTTTTTGCCGTTGATTTGTAACGCATTGAGAAGTGCAGAACCCACAATAATCGAAGTACCGTGCTGATCATCATGGAATACCGGAATATTCATGCGTTCACGCAATTTTTGCTCGATATAGAAACACTCTGGCGCCTTGATATCTTCAAGGTTAATCCCGCCGAAAGTCGGTTCTAATGCAGCGACAATATCCACAATTTTGTCTGGATCATTTTCAGCAATTTCGATATCGAATACATCAACGCCAGCAAATTTTTTGAATAATACGCCTTTACCTTCCATAACAGGTTTAGAAGCCAAAGGACCAATATTACCCAGGCCAAGCACGGCAGTACCATTGGTCACGACAGCAACCAGGTTACCACGAGCCGTATACAATGCAGCAGTTGAAGGGTCGCGTTCAATCTCAAGACATGGTGCAGCTACGCCAGGCGAGTAAGCAAGGGCCAAGTCACGTTGGTTGACCAATTGTTTGCTTGGTGTAACGCTGATTTTCCCCGGGGTAGGAAATTCGTGATAGTAAAGGGCCTGTTGCTTTAAAGATTGTTCGTCCATCAGTCTCTCGATCGTTGTAAAGATTACCCGGTCAGCGGGCAAAAAATTTATTTATGTTCCTGAATATACCATTTGTTGGCCAGTTCGGACAGACAAAGACGGCCGTTTTTCCAACAAACTTATTGTGCTCGGGTATGGACTTAGACTTGAGATATATAAGTCTGATGCGTCTTGTCTCGTACTAAATAAGCGGTTGCATCCTGCTCAGGAAGCGGTTTGGAAAATAAGTAACCCTGGGCAATATCACAATCTAAATCACGTAGATATTCTAGCTGTTCTTCAGTCTCGATCCCTTCCGCGACCACGGTCATGCCCATGGCTTTACCCATGGCCACCATGGCGCTGACAATCGCTGCCTGTTTGTTTTCCCCAATCTTGCAAACAAAACTGCGATCAATTTTTAAGGTATCAATTGGAAAATCAGCAAGATAGGAGAGAGAAGAATAACCTGTACCGAAATCATCTAGGGCAATATGAATATGTCGCTGTTTAATTTCATTCAGCAGGTTTTTGACCGCTTCCGAATTTTCAATTAAAGAAGATTCGGTAATTTCCAGCTCCAGGCTGGCGCCAGAAATATGGTTGTCTGCAATGGCTTGGTCCAGATCATCAAGTAATTGACCACGACGCAATTGCTGCGCCACGATATTGACTGATACACAAATATGATTAAAGCCCAGATCATTCCATTGGCGAATCTGTTTAGCGGCCTGCTGGATCACCAGACGGCCAATGTCTGAAATCAGGCTGGTCTGTTCAGCTAAGGGGATAAACAGCCCGGGTGCAATAATGCCTTTTTCTGGATGGTTCCAGCGAATCAGCGCTTCGAAGCCATAAATGCTTTGATCGCTGAAATTAATTTTTGGCTGATAATACACCACCAGTTCATTATTCTGGATTGCTTTGCGCAAATCACGTTCCAGGAAAACCCCTTTGTTCTGTAAAGCATTATTTTCACTGGAATAAAAGTGAATAGTATTGCCGCCGAGATTTTTGGCTTCGTTCAATGCCTGTTCAGCGCAGTTATTTAAATAATCGAGCTGACGGCCATGATCCGGATAAAATGCCACTCCCATGGACAGGGTAATCACATGCTCCTGACCGTAAATATTAAATGGTCTGCTAAAGGCCTGAGCAATGCGTTCACAATGGTGCTGAACTGAAGGGCGAATATGCGAAATTTCATAGAGAATGGCAAAATCATCACCGTTTAGATGTGCCACAAATAGCGCTTCTGCATTGGTCATGCGCAGCCGCTGCGCCACCTGACGTAAAAGTTCATCACCACCGTTATTGGACAGGTATTCATTCAATGGCCGGAAACGGTCGATGTTAAGCCGAATCACAGCCATCTCTTTAATAGAGTCTTTTTGCGAAACTAGATATTGATGTAGCTGATAGTTATAGTAGAAGCGGTTTGGTAAATCGGTCAGTGTGTCGTAATTTTCCAGATAGGACAGGCGCTGTTCCTGTAATTTACGTTCAGTCAGATCCGAGACAATGCCAATATAATGGGTAATCCGGCCTTCATCATCAGTCACGGCATTAATATGCAGCCATAAGGTCGACTCTTTGCCAGACAGAAATTTGGCATAGACCTCTCCATCATAAGAGCCAATCTTTTGAATCTGTTTGACAATATTGGCCTGAAAAGTACGTTGCTGGGATTTATTTTGCACCGCAATATCAAATAAGGATTTACCAATAATCTCGTCACGCTCAAAACCGCTCAAGTATTCGTAGTGAGGATTGACATCGATATAATCTAATTCAGGATTCAGAATGAAAATCCCTTCCGCAGCCTGTTCCAGTACACTGGCCACCAGCTTTAAACGTTCTTGAGACAGACGTTCCTGCTGGATATCACGACGGATGCCCACCATACGCAAGGGTTTTTTATTTTTAGGATCACGACTGATCACCCGGCCAATATCATGTACCCAACTCCAGCCACCTTCACTGAGCTTGATCCGGTAAGTGGCATCATAGCGTTCAATCTGGCCACGCAGATGCTGCTTCATATTGCGCTTAAAATAGGCCAGATCTTCAGGGTGAATCAGATACTGTAATTGCAGATGATGATCTTTGGAATCGCGCAGAATCTTTTCGTCTTTATGATTGGTTAAGGTGATGCTGCGCTCTTGAATATTCCAGTCCCATGGCCGAATACCGGCAATTTCATGTGCAAGTTTTAGATTGTGCTGCTGATTCTTCAGGTCATGATTGATCTGTTCAATATCATAGGTACGTTCCCGTACTTTTTGCTCCAGCAATTGGTTACTGAGCTGTAATTGCTGTTCAATATCTTTGGATTTATTGACTTCAGTTTTGAGTTGCTGGCACAGTTCATCAGTCCAATACACTTGCTGTTCTGCATTTTTCACCAAAATATCATTTTCCGCATACAGACGTGAGGTGCGGCTGTGAATTCGATAACTACTTGTCGCGCACAGCAGAATCACTATGAGCGCAAAGTTTAAGGCCAGACCAAAAAAGGGATTGGAATGACCGACATGGTCAAGCTGCGACAGTAAAAAAGGGAATAAGGACGGCAAAAAGACCAGACAAAAATAGCTCAGTTTCTGGGTCAGGTAGGTCAGGCCAAATGCTTGGCTTACAATCAGCAACAAGGCAGACAAGGTCAGTGCTTCAATATCTTCAAATACAGGATTGGCCTGCGGCAAATAGTAATAAATTGTATAAATACCGGCCGCGATACAGCTTCCGACTGCAAGGCTCTGCATCTGTAACCAGCGGTGCGCGCTTTTCTGATTATATTGTTCGGGTTTGAAATACAGCGTATTCACCAGCCAGCACATGCTGACCAGAAGTTCTGTCAGAATAAACCAGGTATTAAAATACGTATTAGAAGGGCTATATTGAATGTGATAAATACAAAAAATATAGAGGCAGATCACCATGATACTGAGCAAAAAATAGCGACTATGGCGAAGCGTATTCGCAATTTGAGCATCATGCAAATGCTGCTGAATATAGTCGTCCTGATTATCAACCATGTGATTCAATGCCTGTATTCATCCTAAACGGTTTTCGTCCTTGTGCATTGTTGTTATAAAAACCCCAGGAAATGTGTGAAATCAATTAATAAGTATTTGTTATTCTTTAGTCGAGATTAGATGTCTTAAAAATAAAAATCAACAAAATTAAAGACAAATTTTTACCCATCCGATGAACTAAAGCACATAATTCAAAATTGACAGGGCAACAACAGGAGCAGTTTCGGTACGTAGTACACGCTCGCCGATACACCAGTTGAGAAAACCTTTCTGGTTTGCGGCACTAATTTCTGCCTCACTCAAGCCACCTTCGGGGCCAATCAGCAGGGCAAGATCTAAAGTCGCATCTGCCAGTACATCTGTTTCATCTTTATTGGGTGCTAAAACCAGTTTGGTGTTCGGAAGTTCAGTATCCAGCCATTTTTCAAGTGACATGGGCGCTAAAATTTCAGGCACAATGTTTAGACCACATTGTTCACAAGCCGCAATAGCAATGCCTTGCCAGTGATCCAGCTTTTTCTGGTCGCGATCATACTTTAAACGCATTTCACAACGATCCGAAATCAGCAGCTGAATTTCGGAAACGCCCAGTTCGACTGCTTTCTGAATCGCATAATCCATACGGTCGCCTTTACTCATCACCTGACCGAGCAAAGCCTGGAACTTTGGTGTGCGATTGGCAGGATTAAATGCATTGACCGAGACAGTGGCTGATTTTTTAGCAACCTCGGTTAAAGTCACGTCATATTCGCCACCCTGTCCATTGAACAGGGTCGCGCTTTCACCGACTTGCGCGCGTAAAACCTTTACCCAATGATGAAATACAGTTTCCGTAAGCTCAAGGCTGACATCAATAGTTAAATCAGCATCTATATAAAAACGTGGCATTGATCGTTCTACTCAAAAAATCGGTGAAATAAAGGGCTTAAGCTAAACCAAGATCGGTGACCAGCTGACGGGTCGGGTCAGTAGTATTCATGGTGTAGAAATGCAAGCTTGGCGCACCACCTGCAAGTAGACGCTCACAGAATTTAACCACAACTTCATGGCCAAAGGCTTTAATGCTGGCAGTATCGTCACCATAAGTTGCCAGTTGCTTGCGAATCCAGCGTGGAATTTCAGCACCGGTACCATCAGCAAAGCGAATCAGGTTGCTGGAATTGGTAATTGGCATGATGCCTGGCGCAACCGGAATATCGATTCCTGCTTTCTGGATACGATCTACAAAGTAAAAGTAAGCATCTGGATTGAAGAAGAACTGGGTTAAAGCGGCATTGGCACCGGCCTGAACTTTTTCAACAAAGTGCTGAATGTCTTTGTCAAAGCTTTCTGCCTGTGGATGCATTTCCGGATAAGCTGCGACTTCAATTTTAAAATGATCGCCTGAATGTTCGCGGATAAAGCGAACCAGATCAGCTGCATAAGGTAATTCACCCAAACCCACTTGGCCTGAAGGCAAGTCACCACGCAGGGCAACAATACGGTTAATGCCTTGAGATTTGTACAGGTCTAGAAGTTCAGCAATACGTGCTTTGTCATCGCCAATACAAGACAAGTGAGGGGCAACAGGTGCGCCTTTGCCATTAAAGTCATTGATAGTAGACAGGGTGCGTTCACGAGTGGAACCACCAGCACCATAGGTCACAGAGAAGAACTCTGGATTTAAGAGTTGTAGCTCTTGATGCACAACTTTGAGTTTTTCCGCACCTACATCAGTTTTGGTCGGGAAGAATTCAAATGAAATTGGAATCTGTTTAGACATGTTCAAATCCTTTTATAAATACTTTTTAATTAGTTTTACCTCTCCTAAATCCTCTCTTGCGCTGAGCTTCAAAGCAGTGCTTTAAGCACGCTCAGGAGAGGATTTACCCTCGATGACATACATTTGGTAATGAATGTTCCCTCTCCCTATGGGAGAGGGTTAGGGAGAGGGTGGAGTTTAATTAGTATTTATAAGCATCAGACTTGAATGGACCTTCAACTTGAACGCCTAAGTAATCCGCTTGTTCTTGAGTCAATTGAGTCAAGACACCACCGAAACCAGCAACCATCGCAGCAGCAACTTCTTCATCTAATTTCTTAGGAAGAAGTTCTACACGAATTTGTGCAGCTTTTTCAGATTCTGGAAGATCAGCAAATTTCTCAGCGAATAAATGCATTTGACCCAATACCTGGTTGGCAAATGAACCATCCATAATACGTGATGGGTGACCAGTCGCATTACCAAGGTTCACCAAACGGCCTTCAGAAAGAAGGATCAGGTAATCATTTTCATTTTCTGAACGATACACCTGGTGTACTTGAGGTTTAACTTCAACCCACTTGTAGCCACGTAGGTAAGCTGTATCAATTTCAGTATCAAAGTGACCGATGTTACAAACAACTGCGCCAGCTTTTAATGAATCAAGCATTGCAGCGTCACATACGTGGTAGTTACCTGTTGTAGTTACGATAAGGTCAGTGTTTTGAAGAAGGTCAACATTGATGTCTTCTTTCTTGCCAGTTTGCACGCCATTTTTGTATGGAGATACAACTTCGTAACCGTCCATGCATGCTTGCATTGCGCAGATTGGATCAACTTCAGTTACGCGTACAATCATGCCTTCTTGACGAAGGGATTGCGCAGAACCTTTACCTACGTCACCATAACCGATCACAAGTGCACGACGGCCAGATAAAAGCATATCTGTACCACGTTTGATTGCATCGTTCAGTGAGTGACGGCAACCGTATTTGTTGTCGTTTTTAGACTTGGTTACTGAATCGTTTACGTTGATTGCAGGAACTTTTAAAGTGCCATCACGAAGCATTTCATACAGACGTTGAACACCTGTCGTTGTTTCTTCAGTTACACCGTGAATTTTTTCAATCACTTCTGGGTATTTTTCATGAACAAGTAGTGTTAAATCACCGCCATCGTCAAGAATCATGTTGGCATCCCAAGGCGTGCCATTTACATTGATTTGTTGTTCAAGACACCACATGTATTCTTCTTCAGTTTCGCCTTTCCAAGCAAACACAGGAATGCCCGCAGCAGCGATAGCAGCAGCAGCATGGTCTTGAGTCGAGAAGATGTTACATGAAGTCCAGCGAACTTCTGCACCCAATTCAACCAGCGTTTCAATTAAAACGGCAGTTTGAATGGTCATGTGGATACAGCCGAGAATTTTCGCGCCTGCAAGTGGTTTAGCAGCAGCATAGCGTTTACGCAGACCCATGAGGGCTGGCATTTCAGCTTCAGCAAGTTTAATTTCTTTACGGCCGTAATCAGCAAGTGAAATATCAGCAACTTTGTAATCTGTAAATGAAGCAGTAACCGCGTTCATCAGGATCTCCTAGGAAAAAATAGATTGGATCGTTCTGTTCGCGGATGCCGTTGTTGATCAGAACGAATGTCTGACCGATGGTCGAGCCTAGCGATTTTACATTTAGTGCCTGTAAAACGTCGCAGCATCCCTCGACTAGCGCAGTATTGTACTTGTATTTAATTTTATATCCAAGTTATAAAACAGTTACAATTAATTAGTTGCTTAATAAATAGAAAAGGAAAAAGTATGGTCGAGAAAGTTAATGGGGCTTTAATAATTTTAGAAGAGCTCAGATTAGATTCTAAAATAGGCAAAAGTAAGCACTTCTCGGCGAGTGATAGACAGAAAAAATATCATAATCTAATTGGCATCCCTGCAATTTGTTTTAATATTTTTATTGGGACTGTGCTTATAGCATTTCTAACATCTGAATATAACAATACAATTCTTTCAATTGTAGCTGCATGTCTTTCTTTTCTTAGCGCCGTATTGGGAGCGGTACAGACATTTTTTAATTTCAGTAAAAATTCAGAAGGTCATCGATCAATAGGAAATAGATATTTAGAAGTTTCTAGAAATTGTAAAATGTTAATAATGAAACATGAAGATAAGCCTTTTACCTCAGAAGATTTATGGGGTGAAGTTATAAACTTACAGAAAGTATACCTTCTTATTAACCAAGAGGCCGAAGCTTTTCCGACATCAGAGAAAGATCTAAAAAAGGCTAGAAGTTCAGTAGAGATAACTCCTTTTAAAAAGGGCTATAATTTAAAAAATTGAATTTAAAAATAGGCAACTATTGGTATAAATATGGGAGCAATAAGAAAAAAAGCCCATCATCTGACGGGCTTTTCGTTTTATTTAGCTTCTTGCTCAGCAGCATCCGCTTTTTGGGTCCAGAACTCAGCTAGTTCTTCATCGCCATCTACACCTAAACCATTTGCATAAATAAAAGCAAGATCGCGCATGGCCTGAACTTCACCCCATTCCGCAGCCTGTTTGACTAAAGAAATTGATTTCTCTACATCTTTTTCAATCACATCACCGCGACGGTAGAAACCGGCCAGCTCTAAAGTCGCAGCAGGGTGCTTCTCGATATTGGCCTTGCTTAACCAGTAATAGGCTAACTCAAAGTGAGCTTTAGATTCTTCCGGATCTTCTTCTGCTAATTCTTTGGCATACACGGTGTAACCTTCACCTAGCCAATACATTGCATCCACCAGACCGCCATTTGCTGCTTTTAAAGCCCATTCTTCAGCAAGAATGATGTCATCATCATGCTCGCTTTGCATATACAGTTCAGCCAGTTCAAATTGCGCTTCAGCATTGCCTGCTAAGGCAAGATTGGTCAGGACAGCAGAGGGAGAAACACGCTGGGTCATATCAACATCTCAAAAATATTGTGCGTAGACTAAAAGGTTTAAAGCAAAAAAGCCAATCCGAAGGCCAGCTTTTTAAAGAGATTGGTCAATCAAATGATTAGATCAAGCAAAGAATCCCTGAGATCGAGGCGATGAACACACAGAACATTACGATCACTTTAATTCTACTTGCCAGATAACTCAGGCTTAAGCCGACCACCAGTGCTGCAAAAGTCAGACTACCCAGCCAGTAACTGATCATATTGCTGATAGCTCCTGTACACAGGCACAGAATTAGGGCGAGTATGAGCAATACCCAACCGAGAATAGTCGCAAGTTGTGTTTTTGCAGGGTTGAGTTCTGTGTCAAAAATCTGTTTTTGATGTTTGGACATCGACGTTGTAAGCGCAAAGAAACCCAGTGAAGTTAAAGCCCAAATCAGTAAGAAAAACATCATGACTGATTCTCCTTGAGAGCAACCTTGGCTTTTTTAGGCGACAAGCCTTTATGGTTTTTCACTTTTTTAAATGAAAACCAGAACAAGATCGCAAGCACCCACATCGCTAGATCAAAAGAAGCAATGACCCATTGACCATGCATAATGGTGTTCCAGATCGCCTGACCGCCGGTCAGAAAATTGACGATTGGGAGCAAGGCAAATGTCCCAGTTGCAAGCATGAGAAGCTCTAGCCAAGCTTGTCGATGACTGCGAATCATGGCATACAGTAAAGTCAGTAACCAGACAATAAAGAAGCTACGTATTTCCCAGTTCAGACGCATGTCCATGTCTGCCGGAATAAAACGGTTGGCATAGAAATAGGCAGCACAGGCAACAGGTAAACCAATAATGGCAGCGATATTGGTGACTTCCACAAGACGATAACCAAACGATTTATAGCCTTGTTTCTGTTGCTGTGGTGCACGTTTGACACACCATAGAATCAAGCCGGTGGCAATCATCAAGGTACCCACCACACCTGACATGAACAATAACCAGCGTAACGCCAGATCTACGCCACGTGCTTCATGCAATGTGGTGAATACATTATAAATACCATTTGCGATTGAAGGCATTTTCAGTGTGGTTTGATCTGGCTTTAATTCACCTGTTACGCCATTAAAAGCAAGGCTCGGATAAACATTGCGATAAGCTACGCTGACTCCGTTTAAGGCACGAAGCTCAATTTCTGCTTTTACGGTATTTGGCTGGATAATAGTTATCATACCCACCGGATTATTTTTCCATTCTTTTTCGGCTGTTGCCAAGATCGGAGCTAGATCGGTTAACGGTGCAGGAGGTGCAGCTTGCATTTCATCACGAGAGCGGCGACCTTCACTGCGTGCAGACATTTCACCGCGCTCGCCACGATTTTCTCTCTCAGCTTGCGGTCGACGTTCTTTGCGCTCACTATGGCTTTCACGGGATTCAGCCTGAATACTGTTGTCTTGAACCAAACTCTTACGTTGATCCTGAAGGAAAGCACCACGATTTTCATAAATCTGGTTTACGCCCCAGGGCATGAGGGTAAAAAGCAATAATAATAAGCCACTGAAGGTAATCATGATGTGAAAGGGCAGGGCAAATACCGCAGTAGCATTGTGTGCATCCAACCATGAACGCTGACCTTTGCCGGGGCGGAAAGTAAAAAAATCCTTGAAAATTTTCTTATGGGTAATGACACCGCTGATGATTGCCACCAGCATGAGCAGGGTCGCAACGCCGACCATCCAGCGCGCCCAGATTCTTGGCAAACCATACAATTCAAAGTGGAAACGGTATAAGAATGAACCACCGCGTGTTTCACGCGCTTGCAAAACTTCGTCGGTGGCGCTGTCAATCGTCACGCGGGTACCGCCACGACGGGCACGCGGATCTTCGCCGGCACTACGAATAGTCAGGGTGGTAGTATTTTGGCGTGAGTTAGGAAGCTGGATTGCCCAGCTGCCAGCATCCGGATGGTGCTGTTGCAGATAAGCCAGTGCCACACGGGTTTGTTCGATTTGAGTCTTTGGTGGAACTGATTGATGAAATTCCGGTTTCATCCAGACGGTAATTTCGTTCTGGAAAAAGCTTAAGGTTCCGGTCAAGAAAATCGCATATAAAAGCCAGCCTAAAATCAGACTGGCCCAGGTATGCAACCACGACATCGACTGGCGTGGACCTTCGGGTTTTGCATCTACTCTCATCTCAATTTCCTAAAAGCTTATAGGCGATATAGAGTAAAACACCGGGAATCGCGATCCCGAGCGTAGCTTTGAGCGTCTTATTCACCATAAATACCCAGATAAATGCAGCAGCATTCAAGCTAAAGCCAATCAGGGTGGCGGACATGGCTGCACTGCTTCCACTGTCGATAAAAAGCTGGGCAATCACGATCGTTGCCAGTGTAGCCAGTAGATAACCGCCAGCACCCGCCAGAATAAAGCGATATAAAATCATCCCACGATAAGCCAGCATACTTGCTTTGACTTTATTTTTGCTTGATGGTTTCGGTGCAGTAACTGTTCCAGTCGCTATGGCTTGCATATTCGGACTATTCATCATCGAAAATTCTATTTACAAACTTATGAAGTAATTAATGATAATGATAACAATTATTGTTTAGATTTTAAATATGGGTTGTTGAACTATTTATATGAAAAATAAGTAAAACTGGAAGTTAGGTTAAAAAAGAGAGGGGAAAGGGAATTAAAAAAGATCAAAATGTAAGGCTTGAAAATAAAAACAGCGGCTCGAAGGCCGCTGTCTAAACTTCATTTATTCACGATTAGTCTTGCTGAATACCTGCAACCACCCAGTCCTGATTTGAACCTGCTGGTTTGGTGAAATGCCAGATTTCTGCGAACGGTTGCGGCAAGCTGTTTAAGTCTTCGCTTACCGTACCTGTAAAGCGTACGCTGACAATATACTGGCCATTGTCAGTCGATGAGTCGACGACCATCGCATTCAGATTTGAAAACTCGGCAACATCCTGATCCTGATTGCTCATGATGTCGTTATACATTGACTGATAAAGTTCAGGAGTCAGATAACGCTGAATTTCAGAAATGTTGCTTGCTGTATTCATGGACTGAATATGGTTAAAACGCTGACGCGCTACACGCAAGAATGCTGCAGGTTCAGTACCATCCGGTAACTGGCTGCCACTTTGGGTATAAGCTGCACCAAAAGGCGCGTTATTTACCGGAGCAGAACCGAACGGCGCATTATTGCTTGACGTTTGACCGCCTACGTTCTGGCCAAAAATATTGGTACTGTCACCACTGCGAGGTGTGGTTGGTGCCTGACCAAACGGCGCTGCATTGGCAGCACCGCTATTTGGCGCAAATGGATTAGACGCTACTTTTTTTTTTGCGCCCATCTTACGGAAAATGAAGAAGGCAACAGCAGCAGCGAGAAGGATCCAGATCCAGCTCGGAATACCACCTTTTTCCTCTTCGGCTTGAGCAGCTTGAGCTTCAGACGCTGCTACACTTTGATCATCCGCCAAAGCATTGGCAGCGACTGCACCAATTGCGGCACCCGCTACACCCGCAGCAACCATACCACCCACACCCGGGCCAGATTTTTGCTGGGTTGCAGCACCCGCTGTTGGCGCTTGTTGAGCAGGCGCAGCTTGACGAGGTTGTTGATAAGATTGAGTAGGCTGTGCAGAACGTTGCATACCGTGACTTTTACCGCCACCAGCACGTTTTGCTTCAGCAGCAAAAGGCGCAATCAATAAAACTGCTGTCAAGATACCTGTGATCAAACCGCGCTGTCGAACTTCCATTCATTTTTCCTATGAGAATAAAACCTGTTTGTACAGTCTATTTATATAGGCTTTGTGTGGAATTTCAATCAAAAATCTGTATTTTTTTGCTCTTTGTACGAAATGAGCCGGTTTACAGTTAATTGAGTTCATCACTCAGCGCCATTGCCTCGCTCAAGGCTTCATGTAAACGCGCAACTGCAATAATTTGCACGCCCTCAATGGATTTTTGCGGTGCATTGCCGCGAGGGACAATAATGTATTTAAAACCATGTTTAATCGCTTCTTTCAGCCGTTCCTGACCGTTCGGCACAGGGCGAATCTCTCCAGACAGTCCGACTTCCCCAAAAACCGCCAGCTGTTGCGGTAAGGCTTTGCCACGAATGCTGGAAGCGCAGGCGAGAAGTACCGCCAGATCCGAACCTGTTTCGGTGATTTTCAAACCACCGACAATATTGACATAAACATCCTGGCCGGAGGTTTGCACACCACCATGCCGATGCATGACTGCAAGGAGCATATTTAGACGGTTCTGATCCAGGCCGAGCGCTACACGTCTTGGTTGGCCATGTGCATCATCGACCAGTGCCTGAACTTCAACCAGAAGCGGGCGCGTACCTTCGCGGCTGATCATTACAATCGAACCGGGAATCGCTTCATCATAACGGCTTAAAAAGATGGCTGAAGGATTGGAAACTTCGCGCAGACCTTTATCGGTCATGCCGAACACACCGAGCTCATTGACCGCACCAAAACGGTTTTTGACCGCTCGGATCATCCGGTAACGTGAATCCGACTGGCCTTCAAAATACAGCACACAGTCCACCATATGTTCCAGTACACGTGGGCCGGCCAGTGCGCCTTCTTTGGTGACGTGACCAACCAGAAATAAAGAGGTACCGCTATTTTTGGCAAAACGCGTCAACAGGGCCGCGGATTCACGAATTTGCGATACACCACCCGGAGCAGATTGTAAGGTCTCGGTATACAAGGTTTGAATAGAGTCTAGAATAGCCACCGCAGGGCGTTGTTGGGCCAATACTTCACAAATACGTTCAACACAGGTTTCGGCCATAACTTTGAGCTGATCGGTCGGCAGATCCAGACGCTGGGCACGTAGCGCGACCTGAGACAAGGATTCTTCGCCGGTGACATATAAGGCCGAATTTTTGGCAGAAGCCATGTGCGCGGCTGTTTGCAGCAAAATAGTCGATTTACCAATTCCGGGATCACCGCCAATCAGAACGACGGAACCTGTTACCAGTCCGCCACCCAGAACCCGGTCAAATTCACTGATCCCCGTCGGCAGACGGGTTTCGTGAGAGACTGAGACCTGATTTAAAGTCGTGATGCTGGACGCCTGGCCTGCATATCCACCAGCGATTTTTGGCTGAGCCCGATGTATAACCGCAGGTGCAATGCTGACCTCAGTCAGGCTGTTCCATTCCCCACATTCCGAACATTGCCCTGACCATTTTGGATGATCCGCGCCACATTGTTCACAACGATAGACACTTTTTGCTTTAGCCATATTTTAAGATGAAGCGATTGAAATTGACTGACAGCATAGCGGTGAATGTAATCGAAAACCAAGCCTTTCACCTGAAAATTCATGGTTTTTACGACAAGGCTTGTCGTTTTTATTTACGCTTATTTAGATGTTGTGCATCAACGCCGTCTATAATACCCGTCTTGTTATGCTGAAATGGAACAGATCTTGTCACAATTGCTGAAACATATTGATGCGATCGCACGTGAAAAAAACCGTGATGTGCTGTTTGTGCATTTTGATCATTATGTACATCCAGATCGGGACGCAAACTCGGTTCGGCAGATGTTGATTGACTGGCTAGAGCAACAGGGCATTGTCTATATGCCGTGTTTAGGTGTGGATCAAACCGTCCATAGTGAAATCTACCTGGGTGGGCTTTACTTAGATGTACCTTTTGATCTGCATCATAAAACCTATCAAAAACTGAGTGGATATCTGGAAGATGAACAGGGCAATATGAAAATTAAAGGCATTCAGTTTTTTGTTTTATCTTTGGGACTAGCACTGGAGCTTGAATCTGAGTGGGACAAGCTGGCTTGTAGTGGTTTACGTTGCTAAAATTTCATAATGAAAAATGGGAAAACTGAAGTATAAAAAAGCCACGATTTACGTGGCTTTTTTATATGTGAATTGAATATTTACACCACTTATCAATTAATAAAGTTCACCAGATTTACGTCTTGCAATGAAGTCTTTCGACTCTTTGGCAATAACACCAGACAGAAGTAATAAGCCAATCAGGTTTGGAACCGCCATGAGCCCATTAAAGGTATCGGCGAAGAGCCAAACCAGATCAAGGGTCGCCACACAGCCAATAAATACCGAAGCGATATAAATAATGCGATAGGGCAGCACAAACTTCTCACCGAGCAAATAAGTGGCACATTTCTCGCCATAGTAGCTCCAACCCAAGATGGTGGAATAAGCAAAGAAAATAATCCCGAGGGTCACAATCCAGCCGCCGATCCCAGGCAACAGTTTGTCAAACGCGCTGATGGTCAATACTGCGCCGGTCTGGTCACCGAATGAGTTGCCGGCCATGATATAACCCATCACCAGGACAATACCGGTAATTGAACAGACAATAATCGTATCAATGAAGGTACCGGTCATGGATACCAAACCTTGACGGGCCGGATGATCGGTTTTTGCCGCTGCGGCAGCAATCGGCGCAGAACCCATGCCGGCTTCGTTGGAGAATACACCACGTGCCACACCATAACGAATCGCCGCACCAATCGCACCGCCTACTGCAGCTTCACCGGTAAATGCATAGGTGAAGATCATTTTCAGTGCCGGCACGACCAGTTCCAGATTATTTAAAATAATAATCAGACCGCCAGCAACATAACCCACCGCCATAATCGGCACGATCACAGAAGAAGCTTTGGAAATCGATTTAATCCCGCCCAAAATCACCAGTGCTGAAAAGGCAGTGATAATGATCCCCGTCATCCAGGTTTCAATGCCCAGGCTGTTTTCAACTGCCAGTGCTACGGTATTCGACTGTACTGAACTGCCGATCCCAAAAGAAGCCAGTGTCCCGAACAAAGCGAAAATCAGTGCCAGCCATTTCCATTTCAGACCACGCTCGATGTAGTACATCGGACCACCGGACATTTCACCTTTCTCATTTTTGACTCGGTATTTGACTGCGAGAACACCTTCGCCATATTTGGTCGCCATACCAAATAGGGCAGTCATCCACATCCAGAACACGGCGCCCGGACCACCGAGAACACAGGCAGTGGCTACACCGGCAATATTACCGGTACCAATCGTGGCAGAGAGTGCGGTCATCAATGAAGCAAATTGGGAAATATCACCTGAATGCTCAGGGTGCTTGCCAAAGACCTGTTTAAAGGCTAAAGGCAACATGCGGAACTGCCAGAACAATAAACGGAAGGTGAGAAATATCCCGGTACCGACAATCAGTACCAGCATATAAGGGCCCCAGACCCAGCCGCTTAAAGTTTCCATTAAACTTTGTAAATTTTGCATAAAATTCTTCTTATTGATCCATGTCTGTGTAGTTCGAGGTATTGATTAAAAAGCAATTGCTATGCCAGATGCATTCATCCTGAATGCATAAATTGGCTGAATAGTGTTCTATTTTTTACACAGTTTTAAAAATTTGACAAGAAATTACTGGAATATCGCAGGTCAAAAATAAAGCAGAAATGTAACTGTAGAGCGATATAAGAAAAATAAATTAACTTCTTCAATTAATCAGGAAATACAAATGATGCAAATTTTATTTTTGTATTCAGCATTTTTTACGTTAATTTGTCGCGAGTAAAACTCAAAGTTGTAATTAATAATGTCAGAAAAATATAACAATTCGTCGGCAGAGCACGGTGAATTAAAGCGGAGTTTGTCCAATCGGCACCTACAGTTAATTGCCATTGGGGGCGCCATTGGAACCGGCCTGTTTATGGGTTCGGGTAAAACCATCAGTCTCGCAGGTCCTTCGATTCTGGTGATCTATATGATCATCGGTTTTATGGTCTTTCTGGTGATGCGAGCATTGGGTGAGCTGTTACTCTCCAATTTACAATATAAATCATTTATTGATTTTGCCACGGATTTGATCGGGCCTTGGGCCGGATACTTTGTTGGCTGGACCTACTGGTTGTGCTGGATTACCATCGGGATCGCGGATCTGTCAGCCATTATTTACTATCTGCAATTCTTCAATAATGGCTTGCCCTTTAGCCCTGAAGAAGGCGTCATGATCAGTGTTGCCGCGATTGTGTTTATCATGGGCTTGAATCTGGTCACGGTAAAACTGTTTGGTGAAATGGAATTCTGGTTTGCCCTGGTCAAAATTATCGCCATTGTGGTGCTGATTGCCGTTGGTCTGTGGATGGTATTTACCGGCTTTACCAATGATGTCGGTACGGTCGCATCCTTTAGTCATATCTGGGAGCATGGCGGTTTGTTCCCGACGGGTGCCATGGGCTTCCTGGCCGGTTTCCAGATTGCCATCTTTGCCTTTGTGGGGGTGGAACTGGTGGGGACTACCGCGGCTGAAACCAAAGATCCGGAAAAGAACCTGCCAAAAGCGGTGAACTCTATTCCGATCCGTATCATTATTTTCTATGTATTGGCACTGCTAATTGTGATGTCAGTAACTCCATGGAACCAGATTGACCCGAATGTCTCGCCTTTTGTAAACCTGTTCAGTCAGGCTGGCATTGCAGCGGCTGCGATCATCATGAACCTGGTGGTATTGTCCTCGGTGATGTCATCGATGAACAGTGGCGTATTCTCGACCAGCCGTATGCTGTTTGGCCTGTCGCGTGAAGAGCAGGCACCGGTTGCTTTTGGTCGCTTGAACCGTCGCGCAGTGCCTGCAAATGCCCTGTATTTTTCTGCCGTGTGTTTGTTGCTGGGTGCAGCACTGCAGTATTTCGTTCCGGATACTGTTCGGGCCTTTACCTTGGCCACGACTTTATCCACGATTCTGTTTATTTGTGTCTGGATCATCATTATCTGGAGCTATATCGTGTATTACAAAACACGTCCAGAGCTGCATGCCAAATCGACCTTTAAGCTGCCAGGTGGATTGGTGACCTGTTGGATCGTGATTATTTTCTTCCTGAGCATGATCGTGGTTTTGGCGCTGGAAGAGGATACCCGCCAGGCACTGATGATCAGTCCGATCTGGTTTATCCTGCTGATCATTGGATATTTTGGTTTCTATAAACAGAAACATAAATAAACCTTATCAATAAAAACGTCAGCGATCTGCTGGCGTTTTTTTTTGTCTAAAGATACTCTCTAGCGTTTAACGCTTGGGTCATGCCGAATGATCGCGTTATACTTCATCGAAACTATTACATTAGGTGGTCAGATGCGCCAAGTCATTTGCTACATCAGTATCTTAGCGACAGGTCTTGCTCTTGCAGGTTGTGGACAGTCAGGTGCTTTGCACTTGCCGAATGATCCGAATTACGACAAGCGTGCCAAGTATCTGTTATACAAGAATACTGACACTGAGCCTAAAGCGTCCGATGAAGAACGCGAGGCACCTGTGCAACAACAGTTTGCTGCACCTACCGATTCAGACGTTAAAACCACACCATAACGCTTTCACAGAAAGGATACCTTCATGAGTTTCACCCGCATTAATGGGGTATTGCACGCTGAGCAATGTTCATTACAACAGCTCGCGGAGCAATTCGGCACACCACTCTATGTTTATTCTAAAGCCACTTTGGAAAAGCATTTTTTAGATATGGATCGTGCTTTTGATTTTATCGACCATCAAATCTGTTTTGCGGTAAAGTCCAACTCTAATCTTGCGGTATTGAATGTATTGGCCAAACAAGGCGCCGGTTTTGATATTGTGACCGGCGGTGAATTGGCGCGTGTGCTGAAAGCCGGTGGTGATGCATCAAAAATCGTATTTTCGGGTCTGGGTAAAACTGAAGCAGATATCAAAAAAGCGTTGGAAGTCGGGATTGCCTGCTTTAACGTAGAATCTTATGCCGAGCTGGATCGTATCCAGAAAGTTGCGGCTGAATTAAATGTCAAAGCGCCGATTTCATTGCGTGTCAATCCTGATGTCGATGCCAAAACCCATCCTTATATTTCAACCGGCTTAAAAGAAAATAAATTCGGTATTCCATCGGATAGCGTGTTTGAAACTTATCAATATGCAGCGTCATTGCCAAATCTGGATGTGGTTGGGATTGACTGCCATATCGGTTCACAGCTGACTGAAACCCAGCCATTTGTGGATGCACTGGATCGTGTCATTGTGATGATCGACCAGTTAAAAGAGCTGGGCATTCACCTCAAACACATCGATATCGGCGGTGGTCTGGGTGTGACGTATAAAGATGAAACCCCGCCGTCGGTTGAAGAATATGCCAATGCGCTACGTCCAGCTTTAGAAAAATTGGGCTTGAAAGTGTATATGGAACCGGGACGTAGTATCTCTGCCAATGCAGGTGTGCTGCTGACTAAAGTGGATCTATTAAAACCAACGAATCACCGTAATTTCGCGATTATTGATGCTGCGATGAATGACCTGATTCGTCCTGCTTTATATGAAGCATGGATGGACATTCAATTTGTTACACCTCGTACCGATGTCGAAACGAAAGAATGGGATGTCGTGGGCGCAATTTGTGAAACTGGTGATTTCCTGGGTAAAGAGCGTGAGCTTGCGATCAAGGAAAATGATGTGCTGGCAGTACTCGGTGCAGGTGCGTATGGTTTCGTGATGAGTTCAAATTACAACAGCCGTGGACGTGCTGCTGAGGTAATGGTCGATGCTGATCAGGCACATTTGATTCGTGAACGTGAGACGATTGAATCACTTTGGGAACGTGAGCGTTTATTGCCTTAAGGATAAATCAGGATGTTATTAGAATTTACCAAGATGCATGGTCTGGGCAATGACTTTATGGTGGTTGACCTGATCAGCCAGCGTGCTTATTTAGACACTTTGACCATTCAGCGTTTGGCCAACCGTAACTTCGGCATTGGTTTTGATCAACTCTTGGTGGTTGAGCCACCCGATGTGCCAAGTGCAGACTTTAAATACCGGATTTTTAATGCCGATGGTTCGGAAGTGGAACAGTGTGGCAATGGCGTGCGCTGTTTTGCCAAATTTGTGCATGATCGTCAGCTGACTACCAAAACCAAAATCAAGGTGCAAACCAAATCTGGTATTGTAGAGCCGGAATTGGGTGCGAATGGCTGGGTACGCGTCAATATGGGCTATCCAAAATTCCTGCCTCAGGAAATTCCATTTGTGGCTGATGCACCGGAGAGCCTGTATGACATCGAGCTTGCTGGCGGTGAAAAGCTGACCATTGATGTAGTGAATATGGGTAATCCACATGCGGTGACGATTGTACCGGATGTGATTGCTGCCGATGTCGCACGTATTGGCCCACAAGTTGAATCGCATGTGCGCTTCCCGGCACGGGTCAATGCTGGCTTTATGCAGATTATTGATGAAAAACATGCGCGTTTACGCGTATATGAGCGTGGTGTGGGCGAGACCTTGGCTTGTGGTACAGGTGCCTGTGCTGCCGCAATTTCAGGTATGCGCCGTGGTCTGCTTTCGAGTAAAGTTGAAGTTGAGCTGGCAGGCGGCAAGTTGCAAATTGAGTGGAAAGAAGGTGATGTGGTCTGGATGACTGGACCAACGGCGACCGTATATGAAGGGCGTCTGGATTTACGTTATTTCCAGGGTTAAGCGGTATTACTTTGAAACAAGCCTATCCATGAGATAGGCTTTTTGCTTTCTATTTTATTGATCTAATTCTGCTTGCAGGTCTGCCATCATTTGTTCATACGTGGCTTCAAATATCATTCGATCGCCACCAATGCTGTAGAAACTTGGAATGATAAAAGTCACTAGATTGCTAAATTCAGGGTTGGCATAAAGCATGTCTACAAATACTTCAATTTGATCATCTTGAATGCCAAAGCTTGAGGCAATTTTTTCAAATTCAGGATAGAAGTCTTGGATATTATCTGGATTAAAGCGCTTTTGTAACTCCTTTAATTCATTGGTGAGTTCTTCGACCTGTAGGCTGTTCAAATTAAAAGATGCTGCAATTTTTTCAAATGAATGCATTTTATACTCGCTATGAAATCGTTTTTATGTCATGTTTTTTGGTAAGTGATTTGATATTAGCAAAAGCTGATCAGAATTTATCTTATAAAATGAATTTTAAATGATTGATTTTTTAGATACAAAATATAGATAGATGTAATATTGAGAAAGGTGGATTGGTGTAGGAAGGTTTATATTAATGGATGCAACACAATTATTATCCATCTGGCTAAAAGAACGTGAAATTCAAAACCAGTCCAAACATACCTTGCAAGCCTATGAACGTGATGTCTCGGATTTTTTAGAATTTTGCCAGCATGAACAGCTCAATTTAAATGATGTAGAAGCTACCGATTTACGCCAGTTTCTGGCTGAGAAAGTGGAACAGCATCAGTTAAGTCCCAGCAGTCTGCAACGTATGCTTTCGGCTATTCGCCAGTTTATGAAATGGGCCGAGCAGGCTCAGCATATGGCTTTTAATCCGGCGGATGATTTTCAGTTAAAACGTCAATCGCGTCCTTTGCCGGGCATGGTGGATATTGAAACAGTCAACCAGATTATTGATCAGCCTGCGCCCGAAAATGAAATACAGCAGCAAATGTGGCTCCGGGACAAAGCGATTTTGGAATTGCTTTATTCGAGTGGGTTGCGTCTGGCAGAACTGCAAAGCCTGAGAATTAAAGATATTGATTTCAACCGGCAGTTATTACGCATTACTGGTAAAGGCAATAAAACCCGGATTGTGCCTTTCGGTTCCAAGGCCAAAGACAGCGTGATGGCTTGGTTGCAAGTCTATCCCTTATGGAATGGCGATTTTGTACCGGAGGCGAATGTATTTATTACCCAGAAAGGCAATCCGCTCGGTGCAAGACAGATTGAGAATCGGGTTAAATTTCAGGCGCAGCGCGCAGGCGTCAATGTGGATCTGCATCCGCATTTGTTAAGACATTGTTTTGCCAGTCATATGTTGTCGAATAGCCGGGACTTACGAGCGGTGCAGGAAATGCTAGGGCATAGCAATTTGACCACCACGCAAATTTATACTCATGTCGATTTTGATCATCTGGCCCAGATTTATGATCAAGCCCATCCACGTGCACAACATAAAGAAGATTGATCATGTGCCAAGTGTTATAGAATAAAAATCATGAAAATTGTATTTTTGGCACAAAACTTTCATATATAAATCTTAAAATGGAATTAAACTGAACACTGGCGTTCGGGTAAGCATTTCACTATTGTCTTATTCGTTAAATGCGCCATTTCAGGTATAACAATAAATAGTATTTAATATTTAAAATGAATATTGCTGAGTAACATCTCAGTATTGGACCGATGGGAGGTGACATGGACACACTGGTAATTGCAGATATAGAGCAAAAATATGCACAGTTAAGTGAAGCTCAAAAAGAAATGTTTGCAGGTTATGGTCTGCGACAAATCAAGCATTTTGTGGACATTAGCTTACCCAATCTTGAAGCGACTTTACCTGAAGGCGCCATCATTCAAGGGATCAATGCCGATGGGAAAGTTCAGGCCTTTAATGCGGCTACTGGGCAATACTATTTATGGATTTCTGACCTGCAATGGCAATTGTCGAATCGTGCGACCCAGGCAGTGGATTTAAAAGAAGATGCGATTGCGATTTGGCAAATTTTTGAATTGGCAGACTATGAACTGGTGGATTTGAGCCATGTACATCGTGATTTTTTAGCACAAGAAACTGAGTAAATTCTGAAGTATCCACACAGCATAAAAATAAGATTCAGTCCTGTGGTTTGGCTTTGCTCAAGAGGAAAAAGTTGTCTTCTATAGGCAACCTTTTCTTATAGTAGAACTTGTAATCTATGCGCTTGCAGCACAGGTTATAGTTTCAGCAAGCTACGATTATTTAAACCGCAAATTAAGAACATAGCTTCGTTATCTAAAATCAGTTTGTCTATAAATCTTCTAAAGGTAGCTGGAAACTCTGTTTAATAATCTGGCTGGGTAAATCTGTTTTGACACTGGTAATACCATTTTTTTTGGTTAGATGTGTGGACTGAAATTTACGGTAACTTTCCAGATCAGGTACCACGACTTTCAGCATCGCATCACTTTCCCCCAAAATAATGTAGCACTCCATCACCTGAGGCAGTTCTTTCATTGCCTCAATAAAGGTATCAATAGTTTCGGCATCCTGACCGACCAGCCAGATGCGTGAAAATAAAATCAACTGAAAACCAATTTTTTGTTGATCGACAATAGTCGTGTAATTCTGAATGACGCCTGCATCTTCCAGTAATTTCACCCGGCGTAAACAGGACGAAGGTGAAAGTCCGATTTCACGTGCCAGATCATTATTCTGAATACGGCCATTGGCCTGTAAATGTCGAATGATATTTTTATCAATTCGATCAAGTTTTACCCGCATAGACTTGGTGGATATTTTCATAAATTAGAATAATATTCGAAAAATAATACTTATTATAAAATAAATTGAAAGCCAATTTTGTAAAAAATTGCAGATACTTATTTCACTTTCTGGAGTTTGAAAGGAAAAGGAAATGTCTGTATTTGTACTCTTTGCACTGACCGTGCTTCCCCTGATTTTTACGCCTGGACCCGATATGTTATTTATCCTGTCTCAAGTGATGGGTAAAGATGCAAAAGCAGGCATGATGGCAACCTTAGGGGTGTGTTGCGGTTATCTGGTGCATTCTATTCTGGTAGCACTCGGGATTGCGGCTATTATTGTCTCTTTTCCGGTGCTGTTTGAAACGATTCGCTGGCTTGGAATTGCTTATCTGCTGTATTTAGCCTTTGGTTTGCTCAAATCGGTATTCAGTAAAAATGCGCTGAACATTGAGAAAAAGACCTCAGCCAATCCGATTAAAAAAGGTTTTTTTACTGCGCTGTTAAATCCGAAAGGGATGTTGATTTATTTTGCGATTTTGCCGCAGTTTATTGATAAATCGGCCAATACTATCAGTCAAGGTTTGATTCTGTCCTTTATTTTTATCAGTCTGATTTTTGTGGTGTATTGTGGCTTAAGTATTTTGTTCAGCAAAATCAGCCAAAAAACTCAAATGGATGAACGTAAACAAAAATGGGTGGATGGAACTTCTGGTGGTTTACTGGCACTTGCTGCAAGCTGGCTCATCATTAATTAATCTGGTTGCAAAAAAGCATACTGTTCGCAGTATGCTTTTTTTTATAATTGCGAAGATTTGAAATTAAACATTCACTGTGTAGGCGTAGAATTCAATGCGCTGGTTTATTATTTGGTCAATTTGTCTTTATATGGGGTTTAATTCGCTCTCAAAAATAGTTCTGTCCAAAATGACAAAAGCTGACATATCTATATTCCGGCTGTTTTGCTTCAAGCTGCTTTAAATCAATTTAAATTAAATGTGATCAATCAAAACTTCTGATGTGATTAATCAGATAAAAAAATAATATAAATCAATAATTAAATTTTAAGTAAATATTGATACATTTCATTGTAATAAAACGATAACAATTAATTGTGAACGCATCGTTCAGGGAAAATTACGCATTTTTACACCTCTTTGTTGAATTGTGACTTGACCGAAATGCCGTACACATTGCAAGATAGGGCACCTAAAAAATTTAAGTGAAGAGTTACACTAACTTTTCTCAACATTTACATTTGCTAAAACAGCCGAGGATTACATGAAGGCTCTTGTTGCTGTAAAACGTGTGGTTGATGCCAACGTTAAAGTTCGTGTTAAACCGGACAACAGTGGTGTTGACTTAACTAACGTTAAAATGTCAATTAATCCATTCTGTGAAATCGCAGTGGAAGAAGCGGTTCGTTTAAAAGAAAAAGGAACTGTTTCAGAAATCATTGTTGTTTCTATTGGTCCTAAAGAAGCCCAAGAACAGATCCGTTCTGCAATGGCGCTTGGTGCTGACCGCGGTATTCTGGTTGAAGCTGATGACAGCCAACTGGGTGCGCTGGAAATCGCTAAAATTCTGAAAGGCGTTGTTGACGCTGAACAACCACAATTGATCCTTCTGGGTAAGCAAGCAATTGATGATGACTCGAATCAGGTTGGTCAGATGCTTGGCGCTCTAATGGGTGCAGGTCAAGGTACATTCGCTTCTGAAGTAAAAGTAGATGGCGATAAAGTACAAGTAACACGTGAAGTAGACGGCGGTTTACAAACTGTTGAGCTGAAACTTCCAGCAATCATTACCACGGACTTGCGTTTGAACGAGCCTCGTTATGCGGCACTTCCAAACATCATGAAAGCGCGTAAAAAACCGCTGGATACCAAGTCACCTGCAGATTTCGGTGTAAACCCTGCAACTAAACTAAAAACAGTGAAAGTTGAATCACCTGCAGAGCGTAAAGCTGGCGTACAAGTGAAGTCTGTAGACGAGCTTGTAGAAAAATTGAAAAACGAAGCGAAAGTGATCTAATACAGAAGGATAAAAATCATGAGTATTTTAGTTATCGCTGAGCACGACAACAAAGCATTAAACGCTGCTACTTTAAACGTTGTTGCTGCAGCGCAAAAAATCGGTGGTGATATCACTGTATTGGTTGCTGGTTCTGGCGCTCAGGTAGTTGCTGACCAAGCGGCTAAAGTTGCGGGTGTAAGCAAAGTATTGCTTGCTGATGACGCTGCTTATGCAAACCAATTGGCTGAAAACGTGGCTAAACTTGTTGCTGAATTAGGTAAAGGCTATACACATATCCTTGCTGCTTCTACAACAACTGGTAAAAATATTTTACCACGTGCAGCTGCGCTTCTTGACGTAAGCATGATCACTGACATCATCGCGGTAGATGGTCCTAAGACTTTCAAACGTCCGATCTATGCAGGTAACGCAATTGCGACTGTAGAATCAGGCGAAAACATCGTATTGGCGACTGTTCGTGGTACAGCATTTGATGCTGTAGCTGCTGAAGGCGGTTCTGCTGCTGTTGAAGCTGCTGCGTCTACTGGTGATGCGGGTATTTCTAAGTTTATCAACGAAGAAATCGTAAAGTCTGAACGTCCTGAACTGACAGCTGCGCGTATTGTGGTTTCTGGTGGTCGTGGTGTAGGTTCTGGTGAGAACTATCACAAGATCCTTGATCCATTGGCCGACAAGCTTGGTGCTGCTCAAGGTGCATCACGTGCTGCGGTAGATGCTGGCTTCGTACCAAACGATATGCAAGTGGGTCAAACTGGTAAAATCGTTGCACCTGACCTGTACATCGCGGTAGGTATCTCTGGTGCGATTCAGCATTTGGCGGGTATGAAAGAGTCTAAAGTGATCGTTGCGATCAACAAAGATGAAGAAGCACCAATCAATGCAGTCGCTGACTACTGGTTAGTCGGTGACCTGAACACTGTAATTCCAGAATTGGTTTCTAAAATCTAATTCCTGAATCAGCTTTAAAAAAACGCTCTTGCGCAGGCAGTGAAAGCAATGCTTTCCTGTTTTGTGCAAGGGCGTTTTTTATTTTCTAATCCTGAAAATACTTTATCTAAACTGTGAAGTCATGGATGGCAGACTCACAATTTCAGCTGTTGTATAATTTATGTTAATATTATTCTTTTTATAAACTTGCCACTTTGGCGGAGTATTCGTGAAATTTGATGTTCAGTTACCAGTAAGTATTTTGGTGCTGATGATTTGCTGTTTGATTTTCCCCTTTCTCCCGAGTCTACATCTTCCTCTGCTAGATGGTATGGCTGTAACAGCAGTTGAGTCAGTTCAAGCATTCATGTTGCTTGGTTTTGCAGTATTTAGTTTCTTCTATATACGTCCATTCGAATTGAGCCAGGGACAAAAACAGTTTTGGCTTTGGTCAGTCGTATGGTGGATTTTGCTGTTCGGTAGAAGTACCAGTTGGGGCCGTGACTATTTCCCGGAAGTGCCAAAAATTTATTTCCGTGGTATCTCGATCCTGGTCATTGCTCCGGTTGTTTTCATGTTGTTTTTAGCGCCTTTGCGTCAAGAGATTGCAAATAAATTCAAGCATGCAAAATTTTCATTCTGGGCTTTAATCCTGGCAATTACCGGGTTGGTTATTTCAGATGCAATTGAGCATAATCGGTTTTTTATTCATATGATCTTTACTGATCTTGTATATAAAGATCTTCTGGAAGAGTTGTACGAATTTCCTCTTATTATCGGTTTGTTCCTGGTAGCTTATCCATTGCTGAAACAGGACTGTGCCAATGCTAAACGAGCCGAATTGATAATGGCTAAAGATGATTTACATGAAGTGGATTCAAAATTAAGCATTTAAACAAGTTCTATTGCTGAACAAAAAACAAACCTCTGCTCGTAGAGGTTTTTTTGTCATTATAACTTTGTGAAGTGGTTAAAATTGCTACTAAAAATCCTGCAGATAGTTGAGGTTGTAACAGGTAAATTTAGACTGAATTATGCTATACTGTGTGACTAAATTTTAATATTGGTTCAGCTTTTTTTGAACCGATTTATAGCTGGATTTACGACATATAAATACAAGTCAAAATTGGCTTGTAGAATAAGGAGTATGCATGAGCGTATCGGAAATTAGACCGATTGCCATTGAGGATGAACTTAAAAGCTCATATCTCGATTATGCGATGAGCGTGATTGTGTCACGTGCATTGCCCGATGTACGAGATGGTTTAAAACCTGTTCATCGTCGTGTGCTTTTCGCAATGCACGAATTAGGCAATGACTATAACAAAGCTTATAAAAAGTCTGCACGTGTAGTCGGTGACGTGATCGGTAAATATCACCCGCATGGTGATTCTGCCGTATACGAAACCATTGTACGTATGGCGCAAGATTTCAGCTTGCGTTACCAATTGGTTGATGGTCAAGGTAACTTCGGTTCGGTTGATGGCGATAGCGCAGCAGCCATGCGTTATACCGAAGTGCGTATGCGTAAACTGACCCACGAACTGTTAGCGGATCTTGAAAAAGATACCGTCGAGTGGGAAGACAACTATGATGGCTCTGAGCGTATTCCTCAAGTCATGCCAACCCGTGTTCCGAACTTATTGATTAATGGTGTCACTGGTATTGCAGTTGGTATGGCGACCAATATGGCGCCGCATAACATGACTGAAGTTGTGAATGCGTGTCTGGCCTATGCCAATGATCCTCAAATCAGCATTGAAGGATTGATGGAACATATTTCTGGTCCGGATTTCCCGACAGGCGGCATCATTTACGGTAAATCAGGTATCGTCGATGCATACCGTACCGGTAAGGGCCGTTTGCATATCCGTGGTAAATACCATTTCGAAGAAGATCCGAAGAATGGCCGCACCACGATTGTCTTCACTGAAATTCCATATCAGGTTAATAAAGCAAAAACCATTGAGCGTATTGCTGAACTGGTCAAAGAGAAAAAACTGGAAGGCATTTCAGAGCTTCGTGACGAGTCTGACAAAGACGGTATGCGTATCGCGATTGACCTGAAGCGCGGTGAAAACGCTGAAGTGATCGTGAACAACCTGTTCCAGAACACCCAACTTGAAAACTCTTTCAGCATCAATATGGTTTGCCTGGACAATGGCCAACCAAAATTGATGAACCTGAAAGACATCATTGCCGCGTTTATCCGTCACCGTCAGGAAGTAGTCACGCGTCGTACCATGTTCGAATTACGCAAAGCGCGTGAACGTGGTCATATCTTGGAAGGTTTAACCGTTGCTCTGGCAAATATTGATGCCATCATCGAAACCATCAAGAGTTCTGCAAATCCGGCTGAAGCGCGTGAGCGTTTGCAGGCAGGTGAGTGGGCAGGTGGCGGTGTTTTGGCCTTGTTGGAAAAAGCCGGTTCAGTTTCTGTGCGTCCGGATGAGATTGAAGGTGAAGACCCAAGTCGCCCATTTGGTTTGGATGGCGAGATTTATCGTTTGTCACCAACCCAGGTGAATGCAATTATGGAACTTCGCTTGCATCGTTTAACTGGTCTGGAACAAGACAAGTTACATGCTGAATATAGTGAAATCCTGTCACAAATTGCTGAACTGACTGCAATTTTGAATGACTTTAATCTGTTGATGAACGTGATTCGTGAAGAATTGGCATTAATTCTTCAGCAGTATGGCGATGCACGTAAAACGTCGATTGTCGAGTCACGTATCGATTTCTCTCGTGAAGATCTGATTCCTGAAGAGCAAATGGTGCTGACGGTATCGAAATCAGGTTATGCGAAAACTCAACCATTGTCTGACTACGCTGCACAGCGTCGTGGTGGCCGTGGTAAGTCTGCGACCAGCATGAAAGAAGATGATTACATTCAACATCTGATTGTGACGTCAAGTCATGCGACGGTACTTTGCTTTACCAATGTTGGTAAGGTCTATCGTCTGAAAGTCTATGAAGTGCCGCAAGCATCACGTGGTGCGAAAGGTCGCCCAATGGTGAATTTGTTGCCACTGGATGAAAACGAGACCATTACTGCGATCTTGCCTGTGATTGACGCGCCGAAGAAATTCAAAGAACGTCTGGCTGCCTTCAAGGCATTTGTCAAAGCCAATGCAGCGCAGTTGCAAGCCAATGAAGTGATCAATGCTCATTTTGCCGAGCTTGAAGCAGCGCTGACAGAATCTGAAGATGGTGCGGATGATATTTCTGATGCATTGCGTATTCAATTGAAACAGTTGGGCTTGGAGCTTTCTGCAACAGATCTTGATGATGACATCATCAATGACTTTGCTCAGCAGGCTGAAGCGGTACGTAAAAACTTCTATGTGTTTATGGCAACCGAATACGGTACGATTAAACGTGTAGAGCTTGAGCAGTTCTCGAATGTTCGTTCAAACGGTTTACGTGCGATTGAGTTGAATTGTGACGATACCCTCATTGGTGTGGCGATTACTGATGGCGAACAGCAAATCATGTTGTTCTCGAACGAAGGTAAAGCCATTCGCTTCGCTGAGACGGATGTACGTTCAATGGGCCGTTCTGCCAAAGGTGTACGTGGTATGCGCGTGACCATTGGTGCAGCTGCACAGCTAGAAGAAAATGACGAAACTGAGATCGAGTCTGATGACGAAGATGGTTCAGATTCAGCATTGATTAGCCGAATCGTATCACTGGTTGTTGTACCTGAAACTGGCGAAGTACTGTGTGCATCTGAAAACGGTTATGGTAAACGTACTCCAGTAGATGATTTCCCGACCAAGAAACGTGGCGGTAAGGGCGTGATTGCGATCAAGACCTCTGAACGTAACGGTCAATTGGTGGGCGCTGTTGCCATCGATGCTTCTAAAGAACTGATGCTAATCTCTGATGGCGGTACGCTGGTTCGTACCCGTGCATCTGAAGTGGCGCAAACCGGTCGTAACGCACAGGGTGTTCGTCTGATCCGCCTAGGTAATGAGGAATTGCTGGTTGGTGTCGTTTCAATCGAAGCGGTTGAAGAAGATGAGTTTGTTGAAGCGATTGAAGGTGCAGAATCTTTAGTAGCAGAAACAGATGTAGCAGCTGAAACTGAGCAAGTTGCAAAAGATGGTGAAAATTCAGTAGAAGAATAAGTTTTTTACTGATAAAAAGGGCGCTTCGGCGTCCTTTTTTATAAACCTTGACTGCATAAGGGTAAGCGATGAAAACCAAATTAATGTTGTTGGCAGCAGCGGTTGCATTGACTGGCTGTAATTCAATGGACAATATTCCGAATCCGAGTCCTGAACAGGAAAAGGCGGCACAGCTGGCTTATGAGGATTTGCGTGACGGGAAATATGAGGAATTTCTGGATCAGTTAGAACCGCAGTTGCAAACCCAGTTTAAGGATAATGAAAAGCTGATGAAACGCTTTTCACGTTCAATTCCTCAAGGTGAATACAAGTCTAAGACTTTAATGACCAAAGAGATTGAAGAAGCAACCAATCAGCCTGGACAATATAAGGTCAGTTATGAAATTGCCTATCCGGAGAATCTGGTTCAGTATGATGTGAGTTTTGATAAGCCGAATGGTAGCAACAAGATTCGTAATTTCAATATTCAGGTCTTTGGCGAATCAAGTAAATAAGTGGAATAGGCGCATTGCTATAATGTTCTATCTGCTTTGATGACCAGAAATTAAACGTCGATAAGCCAAGAAAAAGCACAAGCTGCCGATCATTCCGAGATAAAGCAATTTAGGCAAGACTAGCTCTGTAGGTACACCCATCTGATTGAGTTGAATAAACATCTGCACAATTTGGGTGGAAGGCAGGATTTCGCCAACGACTTGCATCCAGATAGGCATTGCAGCATGCGGCCAGGCCGCACCAGATAAAAAGAACAGTGGAATGGAAGTGAATACAATTACATGACCCGCACGTTCTGGCAGATCCAGAAAACTGGCAAATAGGCAGGTCATACCAATTATCGTGTAGATAAAAACCGGAACAGCCAGTAGCATCCCGAACAGGTTGCCACCACGTGGATAATCAAATAGCCAGAAGCTAAAGCCGAATAAATAGAAACATCCCAGACAGCCAATAGTAAAGACCGCTAAACACATCCCAATCAATGCATTTGTGTTTAATTCTACTTTTCTTTCCCGATATACCAAAATCAGCATACTCAAACCCAAAAGAATGGTTTGGTGGATAATTAAGGGTGCAACCGCAGGAAAGACATAACTGCCATAGCCGGACAGCGGATTAAATAAAGGAATTTGATGCACAGAAAGGGCCGGTGAAAAATCCGAGACCTCACCAAAGCGTTCAGTATAGTCTGCTAAAGTTTGCTCAACCGATGTGGCTAAGCCCAGACCAATTTGTTTGGTCACTAAAAAGTTGGCTGTACTTAAATACAGTCCAATGCCACCTGTTTCACCATGCCTTAAGCTTTGCGATAAATTGTCCGGCAGCAGTAAAATGCCATCGGCTTTTTGTGACTCCACCCATTGTTTGGCTTCGGCAAAATTTCCGGTAATCGCCTGAATTTCGACATTGGGGCTTTGTGCCACCTGACCAATAATACGGGTGCTTAAGCTACTTTGTTCTTCATCGACAATAATAATCGGTAAGGCTTCAGCCTGCTGTGCCTGATAAGCGGTTGGATAAAAAAAGCTGTAAAACAAGACGGATAGAATCAGCGTGGTAAAGATCGTGCCGTGACTGACGATATCTTTAAAGCTTTGTAGATAGTAAAACCAAAGGGATTTCATGGTGTTGCTCCTTTGGCGATTTTTTTAAGAAACAGATAAGCCAGCAGAGCGTAGACTAGGGCATAGATCAGCAGCATTAATCCAGCTTGCAGTGAAATATACATTGGACTGCCAATCACCCATTGTTCAGTTTGTAATTTGGCATAGGGCGTAAACGGAATAATATTGGACCAAAACTGGGTGAATAGGGGCGCATTATTTAAAGGTAAAGTCACACCGGCAAAACTTAAAGATGAACCACCATAGACCGCAATGATGCCAAAAGATTTACTTAAATCTTTGGTTGCCAGAACCACTGCACTGCTTAAAAATGCATAAGCGCTATATAGCAGAAATTGTGCCGATAGAATCAGAGCGAGCGAGCCGGCAACAAACCAGCCGCGAATTTCAATCAGCCAGAACATCCAGATCCAGGTCCATAGACTAAAAATAGCCACATAGACCAGGTTCTTAGACAGTAATGCCATCCAGATGGATGAGTTGCTGATCCAGCTTGTTAAGGTCTGCCGCTTCAGTTCCTGACCGACGGAAAATGCCACACAACAACACAGTAGTAAATGCAGAATTGCCGGAATGACATAGGGCTCCAGATAGAATTCATAATTCAGCTGCGGATTATACAGCGGCGATATTTTGATATGCGGTGACGGTGCTTCGAGAGAAGGCAACCGGTTGCCCAAATATTGTTGTCCACTAAATTCAGCCAGTGCTTGAAGGGTACTGACCAGCATGGCAGAGGAAATGGTATTTCCGATACTGAAATAACTCTGGTTAAAGGCAATACTGATGTCAGCATCCTGAGCACGAACCAGACGTTGCTCGGCACCGCTTGGAATATGGATATAACCCCAAATTTTATTTTGATTTAGCAGGCGCTCAATCTCAGCTGTTTGTTCCGACACCGTAGCAATTTTAAGAGTATGATTCAGCGCCACATGCTGATAAATGCTTTGACTCAGCGCACTCTGGTCTTGATCAATAATCGCAATCGGTAAATGATCCGGTTTCCCTTGAGCAAACATGCTGCTGAATAAAATAATCACCAGTGCAGGTGCCAGCGTGACCAGACACAGATCCCATTTTTCGCGGAGCAGATAGCGCAGTTCGCGCCATATACCCGTCCACATTATCGGGTCTCTTTCAGTTTAAATAACACGCTCATCCCAACTTTCAGTTCAGGAATCGCTGGTGCGGGCACAAGATGCAGCTTAAAACTGCGCACATCATAACCACCGGTTTGGCGTGTGGTCTTAATGGTGGCAAATTCGCCCTCGGCACTGATCTGCTTGATTTTAAAAGTAGCGGTTTTATCTAGGGCGGGAATATAACCTTCAATACTGCTCATTTTCTGAAATGGGGCATATTGATCTTCACGAATATTCAGGCTCACCCACATTTGATCTTCAATCAGGCTGACCACAGGGACTGCGGTGGCTACCAGCTCTGAGACTTTGCCATAGGTTTTAGACACCGTTCCGTTTATAGGTGCAACTAATTGGGTTTCTGTTTCTAAAGCATTGGCTTCATCCAGCGCAGCCTGGGCAATATCTACCTGTGCATCGGCGGAACTCTTTTGCTGCGAGGTGCTGCCACGTTTGGCACGTGCATATTGCTGATACGCCGCTTCTGTCATTTGCGCCGCTGATTGACTGGCTGCATACAATTCATCACGGCGCTGGCGTGAAATCACACCTTCCTTAAATAAATTTGCACCACGCTCATAAGAAACTTTGGCTAAATTTTGCTGTGCTTTCAGCGATTGCCAGTTGGCATACAGGCTAGCGATATTTTCTTCCTGCGAGCCACGTTCAGCAGTCGATTGTAAAGCCAATGCAGATTGTAAAGCCGCTACGGCTTGCTGTTTTTTTGCTTGAATCTCCGGGCTGTTTAAGCGCACCAGTACATCACCTTTTTTGACCCGCTGACCTTCTTCTACATAAATTTCTTCAATACGGCTTGGCACTTTGGTCGCTACCTGAACCGTTTCAGCTTCTACACGACCCTGCAATTCCAGCGGAGCAGGTTGGTAGCTTTTCCATAATCCAAAAGCGATGACTGCCAGTAGAATTGGAATCAGGGCAAGCAATAAATATTTTTTCTTTTTGGAGATTTCAGGAGCTTGTTCATGCTCGGTCGAAGTCGTCGCGTTATTTTCTATTTCAGTTTTTGTTTCTACCTGTTGTGCAGGCGATTTTTCTGTATCGCTGGATGAAGCCGCTTCATTCACAGGATCATTGGGTTTTTGATCTTCGTTCATGTTCGGCTCCATTAGCGAATATAGTGGGTGTTGGTATGTTGGATGTAGTTCGGAAATTCTGCAATCGAGCCATGGCTTTGTAATAGGGTGGCCAGTGACATCACATATTTGTAGGCATTCAAGGCAGTTTCAGCTCGTAATCCGCTCAGCATATTTTGTGCATCGATGACCTGTGTGGCGGTGCCCATATCTTCTTTAAAAGACAATTCTTGGATGCGTAAATTTTCCTGTGCGGCTTTCAAGTTTTGTGCCAGAAGCGCATCACTTTGCTGTGCACTGAGTGCTTCGCTATAAGATTTATAAATCAGATTTTCAATTTCCTGCTGGGTGCGTGCAGTGAGAAGTTCTGTGGCAGAGCGTTTGAGTTCGGCAGCCTGAATATTTTTGTTTTTATCGATCCCGGAAAAGAGGTTATAGCGTGCGGCAATCCCGACAATCCAGTTTTCATTTTGATCCAGACTATATTCGCCAAAAGCAAAAACATTCGGTTTTTTTGCCGCTTGCTGGGCTTTGACATTGGCTTGAGCTAATTGAGTATCCAGCTGCATTTTTTGAATCAGCGCAGAGTTCTGACTAAAGGTTTTCAGCAGATGATTTAAGGCCTGTGGCTCGGTTTTATTGACAAATAAAGGCGTCGAAAGTTCGGTGATGCTACTTTCCTGAAGCAGATTATTCAGCTGGAACAGGGCAGCATTCAAATTGGCCTGCGTATTTTGCTGGCTGCGCTCGGCATTATTGCGTGCCACTTCAAACTGCATGCGCTGGCCTTTACTGATAAAACCTTGCTGTTCCATCTTTAAGGCATTGCGATAATGCTGCTGCATGGCATTCAGATTAAACAGCGCAGCTGCATGCAGTTGCTTTTGGAGCTGTACATTAAAATAACTTTGAATCAGTTCAAAACGCTGCGTATCTTGCTGCTGTTTGTTGCTGAGCTGACTGCGACCGACCTGAATATTGGCGATTTCTTTAGCGCTACTTGTCAGTCCACCGGTATAAAGCGGCATCATGACTGAAACCGTCGGGCGAATCACCTGATCATCCAGCACGACATTCGAACTATCAGGAATTAAGCCAACTCCATTTTGAATAGGTTGTCTTAAACTATTTTTTAGTGGGTCAGCCAGATCACCTAAGTTCAGTTCATCAATTCTATTATTTACACCATCCGTTAGAGATTGCTCTAAATTATTTTTTAATGCACCTAAAGGCAGATCGAGTTCATTATGAAAGGCATACGCACGAACATTCAGATCGACACGCGGCAGACCTACGCCTTTTACTGCTTCAGCTTCAAGTTTTGAGGCCTGTTCCAGACTTTGATAGGCTTGGCTGCTATAAGAATTTTGCAACAACTGACGTTCAGCGTCCTGAAAGCTGATGCTCTGCGCATGAGTAAAGCTGCCATACATCATCGATGCAAGCAGATTTAAACCCCAGACAAGCTGTCTTTTATTTTTCTTTAAGTTCATAAAGTCGCTAAACTGATTTAAAGCCGGTGATGTTATCCGGCTAGTATAAATCAAAGGTTCGCAGATAGAACTAGTGTAAAGTTATAGTATTGTTTCTTTTACATCTGTATTTCAAATACTTATCGGCTGTTTTTAATGGAATATCTAGAATCAAAAAATGGCTTAATCTTGAATATTTTCAATTGTTAGTTCAAAGATGATAAAAACAGTAGGCTAAAATACTGGTCAATTTATCTTGTGAATCTACATTGATTTTTTGACTCTATCTTGACTCATAGATTGAAATAATTTTGTGCAAGACCCTGCCAGATATGGTTAAATGCCATCATTTGATTGTGTTTCACTCTGAAAGGAAAAATCATGCGCGCGTACAACTTCTGTGCTGGTCCTGCTGCATTACCGACTGCCGTACTTGAAAAAGCTCAAGCTGAAATGCTCGACTGGCATGGCAAAGGTCTTTCGATCATGGAAATGAGCCACCGTAGTGCCGACTATGTTGCCATGGCTGAAAAAGCGGAAGCAGACTTGCGCAAACTCATGAATATTCCTGAGAACTACAAAGTATTGTTCTTGCAGGGTGGGGCATCACTACAGTTCTCGGCAATTCCATTGAACCTGCTTGGCAAAAACAACAAAGCAGACTATATCGATACCGGTATCTGGTCTGAAAAAGCCTTGAAAGAAGCGCAACGTTATGGCGATATCAACGTTGTAAAAGCGGGTATCCAAATTGATGGCAAATATGCGATCAGTGCACAAAGCGAATGGAACCTGTCTGCGGATGCAGCTTATGTACATTATGCGGATAATGAAACCATTGGCGGTCTGCAATTTGCTTCAATTCCTGAAACAGACAAGCCATTAGTTTGCGACTATTCATCTAGCATTTTATCTGCACCATTAGATGTCTCTAAATTTGGTTTGATCTATGCGGGTGCGCAAAAGAATATCGGGCCTGCAGGTTTAACGCTGGTGATCATTCGTGAAGATTTACTCGATCAAGCTAAACCTGAAATTCCAAGCATCTTGAAATATTCAGATCAAGCGAAAAATGGCTCAATGGTCAACACACCATCAACCTATGCATGGTATTTATCTGGTCTGGTATTCGAGTGGTTGCTGGAAAATGGCGGTGTAGATGCCATGCACAAAGTGAACCTTGAGAAAGCCAACCTGCTTTATGGTTATATCGATCAAAGCGATTTTTATGCGAATCCAATCGCAAAAGCAAACCGTTCGATCATGAACGTACCATTTACCTTGGCCAATGCAGATCTTGAGAAACAGTTCCTGAAAGAAGCCGAAGCGCAGCATTTATTGAATCTTGCTGGTCACCGTTCGGTTGGCGGTATGCGCGCAAGTATTTATAATGCCGTGCCTTTAGAGGGTGTGCAGGCATTGGTGAACTTTATGGATGACTTTGCCAAACGCAATGGTTAATTCCTGAAACGAAAAAACCCAGCACAGGCTGGGTTTTTTATGCATTCAATAATTTTAGAAAATAAAAGTATGCAGGATGAATCCGCAGATCAGCATCCCCAACATGAAAAAAAGGCATGACATCATATCAATATTATAGCGGGAGCTAAGATGATGCTCGACCTGTTGTAATGTTTCTTCTTGCACGATTTTCATAGATATTTATTGTCCGATCTATTTATCGTTAATACTAATTTGTTGTGAGTATTTTTATCATAAAAAATTGATTAAATAAAGTACATTTTTAATTAAAGAGCATAAATTTTCATTTTATTTAAATATCAGATTTGCACGACATCAGATTATTTATATGAGAAATCAATCGCTTATTTTTACAAGGTTTTTAGGGTTATTTTAAATATTTAAAATGAATTTATTTGAATTTAAAAATGTGGATAACTCGGTTTTTAATGAATTTAAATAGATTATTAAGCCAGAAAATATGTATAAAAAATAATCAAAAATTAAAATGACAAATAAGGATATAGATGGATTAAAAGAAGATACCCATCAAAATGAATATCTTCTTTTTCTGTTTGAACTTAGGCCGCTTTTCTATAAATATTGGCCTGAATCCACAAGTTGCCACGAATATACTGGCCAATCTGAAAGTCTCTGTACTGGTCATTCCGCGTTGCAATCCGGATCAAGGTCGCAGGCTGGCCTTCATCATGAATGAGGGTGACATCATACAGGGTATAGTCCTGACCCATAAACTGCATAGTCGTTTTACCGACAATATTGCCCTGGAACCAGGCTTCATCTTCCTGACCCATGGTTTCGCCGTATAGATAAGCCACCATTTTAGAAAAATCTACGGTTACAGGTTCTTTATCTTCTTCGCACTGCGGCTGCCAGGCATCAATCTGTTCCTGCAAATTATCCGGTGCTACACCATTATTGGCAGCCAGAATATCATTCAAGGCACGGTGGTGCTTGATCGAAGCCGGATCATCAACCACCAGATGCTCATGATCTGCGACCGCTTCAAGTTCATAGGCCCAGCCATTCAGATTCACCACATAGGACTGGTCTTTTTCATAATGCGGATGATTGACGCTATACAGGTTATCGAAAGCGTAAATAATATTATTAGCACCCAGATTCAGGCGCAATACAGCCTGAGTATTGGATTTACAGCTAATAATCCGGTCAATCGTGGCTTTCACCTGATAAGGACTGTCAAAGCACGGAAATGCAGTTTTTACTGCTTGAGGTTTGTTGTTTTCGACGGCAATCACTTGACTCAACTGTACCGCAGCTTTGCTCGGTCCCTGAATCAGCCAGGTCTCTGCATCCATATCACATTCTTGTGTACAAAGGCCCATCGGCATGATTGGTTCATCAAGAGCTTTGCCTAACCACTGTGGAACATCTGTGCCAGGGTTGTCGGTGAGCAAGGTCCAATGTTCGACATGACTACCGAAATTTTGATCATCAATGGTGATGATCTCTGGGCTATTCTGATTTTTCATATGCACAATTGATCTTGGATGATGTATTTATAGTTAATCGAGGGTCATTGCGATTTTTCAAGTCAATCGAATGAATTTTAAAATTAAAATGCCAGTCAAATGAAGTCAATTTTTTTTCTCGCGTGAATCATGCCAGTTTTACCGGGCACATACTTTTTAAAATATTGATGACAGATGCAATGAAAATGGAGCGATTTAATCATCAACCTGATCACTGCAATTTGCTAGAATAACCATGATTTATACCTTAATGGGAAGCCCTGTGTTGCCATTCAAACTTTGGGTCGATGCCGATGCATTGCCCCGTATTCTGCGAGATGTGATTATTCGTGCTTCGGATCGCTATCAGCTAGAAGTCACTTTTGTTGCCAACCAACCAGTTGGAATAACTCCTTCGATCAGAATTAATTCAATTCAGGTGATGAGTGGGGCGGATGCTGCGGATAAAGAGATTATTCTGCGCATGAAAGAGCATGATATTGTCATGACCCAAGATATTCCTTTGGCTGCGGAAGTGATTGAAAAAGGCGGAATTGCGATTCATCCCCGTGGTGAAATTTATACTACGGCCAATGTCAAAGCGCGCTTACATCTGCGCGATTTTATGGACAGCTTACGCGGAGCGGGCGTGCAAACGGGCGGTCCGCCACCGATTTCAGAACGGGATAAACGCGAATTTTCCAGCGCACTCGATCAGACCATCCAAAAACAAAAACGTAAAACTTCCGCGCTTTAAGCCTTATTCAGAGTGACTCGCATGCCCACACAAACCAATATGATTGCCACCTATCTTTTATTGGTTTTTATCTGGGCGACGACACCGCTAGCTATTGTCTGGAGTGTGACGGATTTGCATCCGCTCTGGGCTTTGGCATTGCGTTTCTTTTTGGCTTTGCCTTTTGCATTTGCCTTGTTGTGGCTATTTAAAACCCGTTTTCCCTTAGATAAATTATCCATGCACAGTTACCTGGCTGGCGCATGCAGTTTTATCGGCTCACAGATTTTCACTTATCTGGCCACGGATTATCTGAGTTCAGGCATTATTGCCCTGATGTTCGGACTGGCGCCGATTATTACCGGTTTAATTGGCCGTTTTGTATTTCAGCTTAAGCTCTATCCTTCGCAGTGGGGTGGTATGGCGATTGCCTTGCTGGGTCTGGGCATTATCTGTGTCGGTGGCAAAGATCAGCATATTCAGCCGATTGGCATAGGCCTGATGTTGCTCAGTGTTTTTATTTACTGTGTTTCGATGTTCTGGGTGAAAAAAGTTAATGCACCTCTCGAACCTATGGCACAAGCGGCCGGTTCTATTGCTGTTTCAGCGGTCATGGCCTGTACCATGTTGCCATTTATCTGGCAATTTGCACCAACCCAGATCCCACAGGCAAAATCGCTAATTGGACTCAGTTATGCTGTAATCATGGCTTCCCTGATTGCGATGTTCTGTTATTTTAAACTGGTGCAGAAAATCAAGGCGACCACTTTGTCATTGACCACCGTATTGACGCCGATGCTGGCCTTATTTGTCGGGGTGATTCTGAATGATGAAAAATTATCGGGTGGAGCAGTCTTTGGCGTCGTTATCTTACTGGCTGGTTTGTTGTTATATTTTTCCAGAGAAATTAAAGCGAGCTATAACGCTCGCCTTTCATCACCCAGCAGCACTGACTAAAGCAGTAATTTAAACAAAGTGAGCCTTGACGCATTCACCCAGTTTGACACGGTCTTGGGGATGCATGGTAATAAAATATGCACCAGTCCGATATTTGCCATTTTCTTCTTCGCGACTGTAGGCCACCTGAGCGGTTGCTGCAATATGGAAGAAATTTTCCGGATGACTCAAAGTCACGTGCAGATAGGTGCCTTCAGCGATAGGGCGCTCATTAAAGAAACTAAAACCGGTTTCTGAAAAGTTCACTTGCTCTGGTACAGGTAACATGCTTTGTACAATTGCGTCATACAAAGAACCGGTAATAAGGTTTAACTTTTGATTAAATAAGGATAAGATTCGAGCAATTTGTTGATCTTTTTCAGATAATTGTTCTAATTCGTAGTTAACCGCATGATCAAATTGATCTAGTTCTGCAAGTAGTAGAAAATAGCGGGGCAAGACGAAGTTAGGATCGTAAGGATCATTCAAGGCAACATCATCGGAAATAATCTGATAATTAATTCGTAAGGCAGCATCGATTCGAGACATGACGCGTCTTTCCGTAAATCCGTTTGGATGCTGTACATTTTCCATAATTTATTACCTCGGACTAGATGGTTATGTTCAAACCAATCTCGCTGTATATAGGGTTGAAATATACTCGCGCACGGCGTAGTAACCACTTCATTTCTTTTATCGCGTTGGTCTCAATGATCGGCCTCACACTCGGTGTGGCAGTCCTCATTACAGTGTTGTCTGTGATGAATGGTTTTGACCGAGAGTTAAAGAATCGTGTCTTAGGAATGATACCTCAAGCGACTGTTTCCTCAACACAAATTTTAACAAATTGGCCAGAACTTGCAAAGCAAATTGAAGGGCATGAGCATGTTCAGGGAGTCGCACCTTTTACTCAATTACAAGGCATGCTGACCGCACAGGGTCAGGTCGCCGGCATTATGGTCAGCGGGATTGAACCCGAGTATGAGAAAAAAGTTTCAATTATACAAAACCATATGGTTGAGGGCAGTATCGACAGCCTGAAAAAAGGTGAATTTGGTATTGTTTTGGGCAAGCAAATGACCGATGCCATGGGTGTGGGTTTAAATGACAATATTACTCTGGTTTTGCCAGAAGCCACCCCATCACCAGCTGGTGTCGTCCCGCGTTTCAAGCGTTTTAAAGTGGTGGGAATCTTCAGTATTGGTGCTGAAGTTGACTCGATGATGGGTTATATCGCTTTAAATGATGCCTCGACCTTGCTGCGTCTACCGGATGGTGCGCAGGGTGTGCGTATGAAGCTGGATGATATTTTCCTGGCACCACAAGTGTCTCAGGAAATTGTGCGTGATTTGCCGGGGAATTTCTATGCTTCGGACTGGACTTATACCCATGGTAATCTGTTCAGCGCGATTCAGATGGAAAAAGCCATGGTCAGCCTGCTTTTATTCCTGATCGTTCTAGTCGCGGCATTTAATATTGTGTCTTCACTGGTGATGGTGGTGACGGATAAAAAATCGGACATTGCCATTTTAAGGACTTTGGGGGCTTCACCTGCCACCATTACCAAAATCTTTATGGTGCAAGGTACCGTGATTGGGGTGATTGGAACTTGTGCAGGGGCCATCCTCGGGATTATTGCGGCAACCAGTATCAGTAGCTTTATTGGCTGGCTCAACAATACTTTAGGCCTGAATATGTTTGATGCCTATTTTATTAACTACTTACCTTCGTATCTGCGCTGGCAGGATGTCTTGGTGATTGTAGGCTTGTCACTGGCACTCAGTTTTGTCGCGACAATTTATCCGGCTTTACGTGCAGCAAAAATTCAACCGGCAGAGGCTTTGCGTTATGAATAATCTGATTTTAGATGCCCAGAATATTCACAAATCCTTTACCGATGGCAAGGCCACTGTCGATGTGATTCGCGGCTTGTCGCTACAGGTAAAAGCAGGTGAGTTTGTTTCGATTGTAGGTTCAAGTGGTTCAGGCAAAAGTACCTTATTACATGTTTTGGGTGGATTGGATCGCCCGACGTCAGGTCAGGTCATGGTGAATGGCCGCCGTTTTGATACCTTGTCTGAAGCAGAACGCGGTTATGTGCGGAATGAGCATTTGGGCTTTGTTTATCAGTTTCATCACCTGTTGCCAGAATTTACGGCACTGGAAAATGTGGCCATGCCGCTGATGTTACGCGACAACATGAAGTTTAAGGAAGCCAAACAGCAGGCCGAATATTTGCTGGAACGTGTTGGTCTTTCGCATCGTCTGACTCACAAGCCGGGTGAATTATCCGGAGGTGAGCGTCAGCGTGTAGCTTTGGCGCGTGCAGTGGTCGGTAAACCTAAACTGATGATGGCCGATGAACCGACCGGAAATCTAGACCGCAAGACTGCAGCAAAGATTTTTGAACTGCTGACCGAATTGCAACGTGAGTTCAATATGGCGATGCTGATTGTGACGCATGATGAACAGCTAGCCCATGCAGCAGATCGGATTTTACATATGCAGGATGGTCTCTGGATTGAACCATAAATAACGAGAATATTCGCATTTGATTGAAGCTCACTCCGGTGGGCTTTATTATTGGGCAAAATAATAACAAGACAGAATAAGATTCAATGTTGCAGTGGCTATGTATTGGCTGGATTTTAGGCCTTGCGTGTATGGGGAAAAGTTTCCTGTCTGTTCAACTGAGCGGAACGGCAGTTTTGATCGTTGCGCTGTTGTGGTATCTGTGTTGCCATAAATTAAAGCTCATCTTGAATACACCACTGCGAAGCTTGTTGATCACTGGATCAAGCCTGCTTTTGGGACTATTTTTAGGTCATGCTTATGCCAATCTGCAATTGGCTGAACGTTTATCCAAACGAGAGCACGAGGTCTCTGAAAAAGAAATCGTGGTCTATATCAAAGAGCTGAATAAACTGGGCGATCAGAATATCCAGCAAGCCCTGCATGTGCTTAACCCTGATGGCACTACAGTCAAATGGATGGGTTTTCTGCCAGTTTCAGATCCTGTCACATCCAGTTTAGTAAATGATGAAACCAAACAGCAGACTCTTGAACTGGAACACTATTATTTATTACAAGGCCAGATTCGACCTAACCATAGTTATGCCACACCGGGTGCTTTTGATGCAGAAAAGTGGGCATTGCAGCAAAATGTTATGGCCGGTTTCCGGATCAAAAGCATTCAGGAGTTGCAACCGCAACAACTCTATGCACTAGGTCATGGCAAATATCTACGCCAGCAACAAAAGTTGGATCAGCGATTTTTGCTTTGGGTAGAGCAACAGCGACTGGCTTTAAGAGAGTTTGTGGCCAGACAGCCGGTACAGCAGAAAGGCTTGTTACTGGCTTTATTAAGCGGTGATGAAAGTTTTTTGGATCAAGCAACTGAGCAGAAATTCCAGCGTTTTGGCATGAGTCATTTACTGGCGATTTCCGGACCGCATGTCCTGATCTTTGCCTTTATTGTCTGTGGTACGTTGCAATATCTGATTTCAAGGTACACACCGCAGATTTATCTGAAATGGCCAAGGCAGTATTTTTTGAGTCTGCCTTTTTTATTATGTGTACTGCTGTATTGTGCCTTCGTCGGTTTTGAAATTCCGGCGTTACGCACTTTACTGATTTGTGTGATTGTGACTTTTACGCTGTTGCTCAGGCAAAGTGTGCAGCCATTAAAACTGTTGATTTTAAGTGCTGCCTTATTGTTGTTATTTGACTCTTTTAGTATTTTATCGGCCGCATTCTGGCTGTCTTATGGAGCCTGTTTTGTCTTGCTGCGAATCTATCAAACCATTCAGCAGCAACCGCATCAAACAATACAAACAGCATTACAATGGCTGTATTTTGCAATGAAAGTTTTAGTGGAGTCGCAGTGGAAAATTTTTCTGGCCCTGTTTCCCTTAATGATGTTGTTTTTTAAGCAGGTGGCTTGGATTACCCCGCTAAGCAACCTGGTGGCTATCCCGTGGATTGGCCTGCTGATAGTTCCCGTAGATATTCTGGCGGCTTTATTATTTTTCATTTCTGAACCACTTTCGAGTCTGCTGTTTCAGCTCAATGATATTTTTATTCATATACTGCTGGCATTTTTGAATCTGCTTGATCGGCTGTTTGCACCGCAACTGATTCCTGTGGCCATGAATTTCTGGATGATTGCTCTATGTATTTTGGGCTTATTAATTGTCTTTTTGCCGCGTGGCTTAGTGCCCAAAAGCTGGACAGCACTTGCCTGTTTACCACTGTGCATTCCTCAACTTAATCAGCATGCATTTCAGCTGTCTGTTCTGGATGTCGGGCAGGGACAGGCCATCTTCATTCGGGAAGGGCAAAAGAGCATGATGATCGATATGGGCGGTTATTATAATGAAGAAAAATTCAGTATTGGTCGGCAAGTGATTATGCCATTTTTGTCTGTGCAAGGTGTTGGAGAACTGGATCAACTGATTTTGACCCATCTGGATCAGGACCATAGCGGTGCATATCACAGCATTAAAGATCAACTAAACATCCGACAAGTGTCATCCAATCAGATGCCTGAAACAGCTGCTTCTTCAAGTTTTCAGTTTTGTTATGCAGGACAGCAATGGCAATGGTCTGAGACGATTAACTTTAAAATTCTGGCACCTCGGCAGCAGCAGTTAAATACGCCAAACTTCAATAAAAACGACCGCTCTTGTGTGATATATCTGCAAGTTAAAAATGCCGGACCGTATCAAAACTTTTTACTGATGGGGGATGCGGGTTGGGAAACTGAATATCAGCTGCTCCAAGACTATCCCGAACTTCAGGTCGATGTGCTGATACTCGGGCATCATGGCAGTCAGCACAGTTCAGCCTATCAATTTTTAGAAGTTTTGCGGCCTAAATTGACGATTGCCTCGGCTGGGAAATTTAACCGTTATGGCCACCCGAGCCAACTGACCCAGCAACGGTTGAAAGCACTTAATATTCCCTTATTGACCACAGCAGAACAGGGGAGTGTGCACTTCCAGCAACAAGGCTCAAAACTGGTGCTTTCTGCCGAACGACATGAATGGCAGTGGTTGTATCGTCAGCCCTTAAGTGACTGATTCCAATATGGGCGAAACTTTATGTAGTTCTTGAGTTCTTAATGCATTTACTTTGCCCAAAGCTTGTTCATGCTCAAGTTTGTAGAGATTTCCCAAGTCTTGATGCGCATTAAAGCGTTTATAACTCCAATGATAATGTTCCGGATGGCGACGAATTAAATTTTCAATACTATTGATAATGACTTGTGTGCCTTGATTGGCATTGCCATTATAAATTTTTTCATCAACTGCTTCGATAAAAATATCGAATCCATCTTCAGTATTACGTAGAGCATATAAAAACAGGGCACGCGCTTTGGTCTTTTGAATCAGCTTGGCACTTAAATTACTGGTGGCCAAAGGCACGCCGAAATAGGGAATATATTCACCACCGATATTCGGGGTATGATCCGGAAGGATGACCGTAGTGCCACCTTGTTTTAAGGCTTTAAAAATCTGACGGACGCCAGATTCATCGGTCGGCACCAGATGCGCCTGTTCACGACTACGGGCGGCCCGTACAAATTGATCTGCAGCCTGATTTTTCACAGGTTTGTACATAATGGTCATTGAGGTGAACTGGGCAATATAGGCATTCATAATTTCCCAGGTACCAAAATGCGGCACGATTAACACGAGGCCTTTATTTTGTGCAATGGCATCATGAAGTAGATCTTCGCCAATAACGCGATGAACGCGTTTAAGATTTTTCTGATTGCTTGAGCCCCAAATAGTAAAGAACTCGAAATATGACATTAATTCATTGCGAACCGCAGCACGGTTAATCTGTTCACGTTCCTGATTAGACAGTTCTGAAAGACTGATTTCAAGGTTGAGACGAATGACTTCCGAAGTTTTAGTGACTTTAAAACTGTTCACAATAAAGGCCAGAATACGGGCCATCCAGCGAGAAACCGGAAGCGGTTGGCGGCTAATGTATTTGAGTAATCCGTAAGCTGAATTCCGTGAGCCCTGTTTCGTCATTGATTTCGTCTAAGTACAAAAAAAGAGAACAAAATTTATTATAGGCGAAAACGTTTTGTTTAGACAGAATTACCCGATTCAGTGTATATAATGGATTCAATATAAATCAATTTATTGGATTATTTATGTCCGATTGGCCACCAAAACCTGAAAATCAAATACAAAATACGCAACAGCCAGTTCAACCGACTGGTCCGGAATGGAAATTGCTTGAAAAAGCAGTTTTAGCTTCGGTAGAAGAACAGCGCCGTGCACGCCGTTGGGGAATTTTCTTTAAATTTCTGACTTTTGCTTATCTGCTTGTTGTCATTTTGGCATTAGGCAAAAGCTGTAGTTCAGTTTCTTCAGATGCTAGCGCTGCTGCGGGTTCGCATATCGCAGTCGTGGACATTGTGGGTACGATTGCAGCTGACAAACAGAGTGTCAACAGTAGCAATACCATCAAATCATTGAAAAAAGCCTTTGAAAATAAACAAAGTAAAGCGGTGGTGCTGAATATTAACTCACCTGGCGGTTCACCGGTACAGTCTGATGAAATCTGGCAGGAAATTCAGTATCTGAAAAAACAGCATCCTGGGAAAAAACTGTATGCGGTAATTGGTGATACCGGTGCTTCAGGGGCCTATTATATTGCCTCTGCTGCGGATGAAATTATTGTCAATCCATCGAGTCTGGTCGGTTCAATTGGGGTGATCATGCCGAATTATGGTGTGAATAATCTGCTGCAAAAGTTAGGCGTTGAAGATCGCACCATGACTTCAGGTGAAAATAAAGCTTTACTGTCGATGACTCAGCCAGTTGATCCTGCGCAAAAAGCTCATGTACAGGGCGTGCTGGATAATGTCCATGGTCACTTTATTAATGCAGTGAAACAGGGGCGTGGGGCTAAGTTGAAATCCAATGACCCTGCCATTTTCTCTGGCTTGTTCTGGACCGGTGATCAGGCGGTGAAATTAGGTATCGCAGACCGTATTGGCAGTTTAAATACTTTAAAACGTGAACTTAAAACTGAAAAAGCGTTGAATTACACCATTGAATATAGTCCATTTGAATCCGTCTTGGGTCGTATGGGTTCATCGATTGGGGATGGAATTGCTTCTTCGGTTGCACAAAAGCTTCAGTCAGAAAATAGTACAACACTGCAATGAAACCATTGATTCATTTCGCGCACGCCAATGGCGTGCCATCCAAAGTCTATCAAAAGCTGTTTGATGGATTGCAAGATGATTACGATATTATCTATGTGCCGCTTTTGGGGCCGGATAAACGTTATCCGGTTGATAACCACTGGAAAAGCCTGACCCAGCAAGTGATTGATAGTATTGTGCGCCAGTCACATGGGCGACCTGTCATTGGTCTGGGGCATTCTTTGGGATCTGTGTTAACTCTGCAGGCGGCTTTGCAGCGCCCAGAGCTGTTTTCGCAAATGATCATGCTGGACCCGCCGATGATTATGGGTAAAGAAGCCTTTGCCTTACATATTGCCAAGACTTTGCGCTTAAAAGCTTTGGACAAGATGTCTCCGGCAGGTTTGTCGAAACGCCGTCGCGACCATTGGGATTCACGGGAACAAGCCGCTGAATTGCTGCGCCCTAAAGGTTTTTATCAGGATTTTGATGCAGATTGCTTCCAGGCGTATATTGATTATGCCTTACAGGATGATCCCATCCGGGGTGGAGTAGAACTTACTATCCCTAAAAGGGATGAGGTCGCAGTCTTTAGAACCAATCCGTCACTCTGGTGGTTGCCTCAGGCGAAACCAAAAATTCCTGTGCATCTGGTCGTTGCCGAGAAAGGTCCATTTCTGGCCCGCAAGTTCCCGCAGCAAGTGCAAAAGAAGTTTGGTATTCCTTTTACCGTAGTCGATGGCGGGCATATGTTCCCATTGGAACAACCCGATCAAGTCGCGAGCTTGCTCAAACAATTGATTCAGCAACAGTCTGCCTGAGTCATTGAATATATTGGAAATAAAAAAACGCATCCTAGGATGCGTTTTTTATATCTAAATTTTTTTTAAAACTTGCAGAATTGAACAGGCGCTTGCATTTTCTCATTTCGATATAACACACCATCTTTAGTATGTTGAATCGTTCCGCTACAAATCCATTCTACGACTTGTGGATAGATCACATGCTCGAGGCTATGCACACGTGTTGCCAAACTTTCTACCGTATCGTGATGAGAAACCTTGAGAACACCTTGCGCAAGCGCTTGGCCTGCATCCAGTTCAGCCGTGACATAATGCACCGTACAACCGTGCAGAACATCACCGGTATTGAGTACACGCTGATGCGTATGCATGCCTTTATAATGAGGTAACAGAGAAGGGTGAATATTCAACATTTTACCTTCCCAGGCTTTCACAAATTTTTCACTTAAAATTCGCATAAAGCCGGCAAGCACCACCAGATCTACATCCCAATCGAGTAACTGTTGATGCATCACATCATCAAAAGCTTCACGATTCGGATATTGCTTGTGTTCAATAACTGCAGTCTGAATGCCTGCCTGCTGTGCACGCGTTAAAGCAAAGGCTTCAGGTTTGTTGGAAATCACCCCTACAATTTGCCCGGAAAGATTGGCATCCATCAAGGCTTGCAGATTTGATCCGCTACCTGAAACAAGTACAGCAATTTTAATCATGCGAAATTACGCGAAGATCACACGAATTTTTTCGTCTGCACCTGCAACCGATTCAGCATTCTCTTGAATCTGACCCATTGCCCATGCTTTTTCGCCGAGCTTGTTGAGTAATTCAACGGTTTTGTCTGCATCAGCTGCATCAACAACCAGCACCATACCGACGCCACAGTTGAAAGTACGATACATTTCAAACTGTTCTACACCGCCTTCACGTTGTAGAAGCTTGAATAGTTCAGGCCATTCCCAAGAAGATTCATTCACAAGCGCTTGAGCACCGTTTGGAAGTACGCGAGGTAAGTTACCTGGTAAACCACCACCAGTGATGTGTGCCATCGCATGGACATCAACGTGTTTTAACAGTTCAAGAATTGATTTGACATAAATACGTGTTGGTTCCATTGCAGCATCTGCAAGTGGGCGACCATCCACGATTTGATTCAGGTCAACGTTTTTCACGTCCAGGATTTTACGAAGCAGTGAGTAGCCGTTTGAGTGCGCACCTGAAGAAGCTACACCAATTAAAACGTCACCCGCTTTGACTTTAGAGCCATCAATAATTTTGCTTTGCTCAACAACACCGACACAGAAACCTGCAAGATCGTAATCTTCGCCTTCATACATGCCTGGCATTTCAGCAGTTTCACCGCCAACTAATGCACAGCCAGCAAGTTCACAACCAGCGCCAATACCAGTGACTACATTTGCAGCAACATCAACATTTAAGTGACCAGTTGCATAATAATCAAGGAAGAACAGTGGCTCAGCACCACAGACAAGAAGGTCATTCACGCACATTGCAACCAGGTCTTGACCAATTGTGTCATGACGGTTCAAATTCAGTGCCAGACGTAATTTTGTACCAACACCATCTGTGCCAGATACGAGAACAGGTTCTTCATAACCTTTAGGAATTTTACAAAGTGCACCAAAGCCACCTAGACCGCCCATAACTTCGGGACGTGAGGTACGCTTAGCGACAGATTTGATACGATCGACTAACGCGTCGCCCGCCTCAATGTCGACACCTGCATCTTTGTAGCTTAAACCAGTGTTTGGGGTAGAAGTTGAGTTGCTCATAATGAAGTCTCCGCATTCGCGGGTGCGATTATAACCTGAATATGTAAAACTCTTATGGTATTTGTGGCCTAAAATGCTATCTTTATTAAAATATTTTAATTTTTAGAATGATTAATAGAGAAAAGGCAAGATTCTATGGTCGATCGTACTTTACGGCGCATTCTTATACTTGCTGGTATAGCATTGATACTTTGGGTTTTATATCTGCTTAAACCAGTTGTAGTTCCTTTTGTTGCAGCTTTTCTAATTGCTTATTTATTTAGCCCCTTGGTTAATGTTTTGCACCGCATTGGGCTGGCTCGATGGCTCTCGATCAGTATCGTATTTATCGGGATTGGGATCGTGGTTACATTGGTGATGTGGTATCTGGTGCCACTAGTCTGGCAGCAGCTGATGTATGCGCGTGATAGCATTCCGGCCGGGATTCACTGGATCAATTACACGTTCCTACCTTGGCTTTCCGATAGCTTTAATCTGGTTCCGATGGAGATCGATACTGACCAGATTTCCTCAGTAGTAATGGACTATGTCCAGACCAATTATAGTGCTGACAGTATTCAGGCAATGCTGCTGAAACTGGCACAATCTGGTCTGAACTTTATCCAGATTGGTGGCACGATTGTCCTGATTCCGATTATTGCCTTTTATTTCTTGCTGGATTGGGATCGTATGTTAGACAGCTTACGCCGTCTAATTCCCCGTCCTTATGAAAAAACAACCTTAACTATTGTGAGTGAATGTCATAGTGTGTTAGGTGCCTTTGTTAAAGGTCAGTTCCTAGTCATGGTTCTGCTGGGCGTAGTCTATGCAGTGGGACTGCAACTGATTGGCCTAGAGATTGGCCTGATCATTGGGATGATTGCCGGATTGTGCAGTATCATTCCGTATCTTGGTTTTGCGGTTGGAATTATTGCCGCAGTCATTGCAACCTTTTTCCAATTTGGAATCGACTGGTGGCAACTGGTATTGGTCGGGATTGTCTTTATGGTCGGGCAGGCCGTCGAAGGCTATATTCTGCAACCGTTCTTGCTAGGTGATAAAATCGGTCTTTCTCCTGTAGCTGTAGTGTTTGCAGTTCTGGCAGGTGCACAACTGGCCGGTTTCTTGGGCATGCTGATTGCCTTACCGGTGGCAGCCGTGATTGTGGTACTGCTGCGGCATATCCGTGAGTATTATGAACATACGCCATTTTATGGTGATCGGGCTGTTATCATACAAGATGCCTCTACCGGTTCAATCAATATTGAAACAGCAGACTTAGATGTTGATATTGAAATGAAAAAGCCACAGAAAAAACCGCTGCAAGCAGAGGAGAACTCAAGTAAAATTCACGATCCACATCGTAAAGACTCATAAGGCCAAAAAATCGTATGCGTCAATTGCAGTTAGATATAGAACCTCAGCTCGATGCCCGAATCAGTGATTTTTCAGGGCCGGGTTGGGGGCATGTCATTGATGCTGTCCGTCAATTACATGCAGGCCTGATCAACCAATTTTATGTCTATGGGGGAGCCGGTACAGGTAAAAGTCATTTGTTGTCTGCCATCTGTGACTCTTATCTGGAAGTAGGTAAATCTGCAATTCAGGTATCTTTGCTTGAGCTTTTAGATGCACCGACTGAGGCGATTACTTCTCTAGATCGTTTTGATCTGGTAGCACTTGATGATATCGAAGCGATTAGTGGCGTACCCCATTGGCAACGCGCAGTATTTCACTTGATTAATTATAATAATGAAGGTGGTGGGCAGTTGGTGTTTTCGTCACGTTTTGCACCTATCGAACTCAAACTCGAATTGCCAGATTTACAATCCCGTCTCACGCAGGCGGTCAGTGCCCGTGTTCCGAGTGGCAGTTTGTATGCTGATCGCTATGCGCTGGTTTCCTCGGTACTCGATCGTCGTGCGATCCATTTAGACCCTCAAATCTTTGACTATTTACTCAGCCATGGGCCACATCAAACTTCAGTGCTGCTTCAAAGATTAGAGCAGATTATTCAATTGCTTAAAGGGGAAAAATTGAAAGTCAGCAATGCTAATCTGCGGCAGATATATGCCTTGATTGACGAATATCGGTAAAATATAAAAATTCTTGAGTAATTACTCAGTCTATGACACAGTAAGGCAAAATAATTCGCTGTTGCAAGGATTCTGCAACTTTAGAAGAAAAAGAAAGAAATAAAAATTAAGGAGAAGGTTATGCTCAAGAAGAGCATAGGCATAGCTTTGCTATGTATAGCGGGGCAGTCGTATAGTGCAGATATTATTGTAACCACTACAGAAGATATTGAAAAAGATGACAAGGAATGTTCACTTCGAGAAGCTGTTGAGTATGTTAACCGTGGCTTAGCTAAATCAGGTTTTATGGGGTGTGGTGGGGAGAACTCATCCAGTACCATTATTTTAAAAGAAAAAAATACCTATGTGTTGAACCAGCATATCGCGATTAAAAAATCTCTTACCATCCGTGCGGTCGCAGAAAGTGATGGCGAATTCAGTACGGATGAAAAAGCATTAGGCTTGCATAATGCTCATATTCAAATGAAAGGTACTGATAACCTTTTCCGGATTAACAGTACAGATACATTGGTTCAGTTAAATTTGAAAGAACTGGATCTTGAAGGCTGTGGTAAAACCAGTTGTGCTGAACAAGGTGGCCTAATTTATAATAAAGGTCAGCTAATTCTAGAATATAACCGTCTATTTAATGCTGCTGCCAACTTGGGTGGGGCAATTTATAATGCTGGCAAGTTTGGTCAGAACTTAACAAGCCGTGCACAAATTAAAAATAGTCTGATCGAAAATAATAAAGCCCAACGAGGCGGGATCCTGTATAGCGAGCTACCTGCTTTCCTCATTTATCAAAGTGTACTTAAAAATAATCAGACACTGGATAATTCCGCGACCAATATTTATAGCGCGGGACAGTTTGCTGACTCCAGTAAAGATCAAGGTATTAGTGGGGAGGTATTAAGTAGTACGATACTAAAAAATAAGGGTGTATTTATTAATGTCCTGGACGGGATGGGATTGAATAATCTCACCATAGTTGACAATGAAAATACTGCTTTAAATATTCATGCACCGTATGGAAGAGCTTATGTAGCGAATAGTATTATTTTAAGAAATGGTACACAGGATTGCCAAATTATCACTGGTGACAAGTCTGTGTCGCAAAATAATCTGCTGACAGCCTCGTGTGGTGTAGGGGATGCCGTCGCGCCGAACCAGTTCTGGAATGGTACACGACTTTTTGCTGAATCCTCAGATAAAAGTGAAGGTATTTGTCAGACCCTACAAGAAAATAATAATGCCATACTTTGTCCATATAGCGTTCCTAAAGGACAATTTCTCGGTTATATGCGCCCACGAATTTTGTTGAACTATATCCTTGTGAGTGAATCACCGATTGTGAATAGAGGCACAGGATTGAGTTTAGCAAATCCAACGGTAGCATGTGAAGCGGCAGATCAGCGCGGGATCAACCGTTTGATGGATAATCTGTTTTGTGATCGTGGTGCTGTTGAAATCACGATACCAATCTCAGGCAGTCTGGTGGGACAAGATCTGTTAAAGGGTGAAATTGCCAAGTTTTCAATTGAATCTTATCTGGGAGATAGTGATTTAATTCCAAAAGAACAGTGTAATGCCATTGTTGGTCAGAATCCGACGGGGGAGCCTTGGCAAGATGGCTGTTTGAAAGTGGTACAAACCAAAACAGCTTCCAAGGGTAAAACAATCATCGATATTCATGGCAATGTCGTTTATACCCCGGATTCTACCTGGCATGGAGCAGATATTTTCGAACTACAAGTGGTGACCTCATCGACACGGTTTAATAAAAGTAAACCTTATTTGACTATTACTACTCAAATTGTTCAGGAGCCAAAAAATGAAATGGAAGACAAAGCAGTCAAAACTTCAGGCGGCTCATGGGGTGGTGGTGGGCTACTGATTTTACTCGGATTAATAGGTTTACGCCGTGGATTAAAAGATTAAGGAAAAATCATGAAAAATTATAAAAAAGGACTGCTTGCGGCCATGATTTTATCTGCCATGAGTTTGATGGCAGCCGAAGATAAAACGATATATGTAACTACTTTTGCTGATGAAGATGGCGAGAATAATAATGCCTGTTCTTTGCGAGAAGCCATTAAAACTGCAAAACTGGATAAATCTTATGGTGGATGTAATGTAGGACGTACGCTTCGATTGGATGGTTCAGCTGCAGATGTGATTCAGCTTGAAGCAGGCGAGTACAAATTAGATAAAGAGCTGATCGTAGAGTCAGCGCTCAAAATTTATGGGAAAACTCCGCTTAACTATGCTAGTCGTAGTCCGATTACGCTGTTATATCCAACCCGGGAGGCTTTAAAAAGTACTATTTCAGGCCAGGGGAAAACCAGATTATTTAATAGTATGGCTAGCCAATCCAGTCTGGAAATTCATCATCTGATCTTAAAGGATGGTTATGCAGCAATAAATACCTTGGATAAAGGTAATGGCGGTACTTTTTATGTAGCTGGGCCTTTAAGTATTAATACCAGTGAAATAGTAAATTCCCGAGCAGCTGCAGAAGGTGGGGCGATTTATAGTGTAGCAATGAATACGGAAAGGAATATTGTCATTCAGGATTCTTTGATTCAAAAAAATCAGGCGAGTTCATATGGTAGTGTTCTGGCGATGGATTGTCAGGGAAATTTAGGTACAACTCAAACCAATGTGAAAATTAATTCCAGTAGTATTGTTAAAAATGGTTCAGACACTGCTAACAGTATTATTGATTTTTGTGGCTATGCCACAGTAGAAATTGTTAACTCTACTATTGCGAAGAATACTGCCAGTACCACAGGACATATTGTGCGTATGACGAATGAAGTTAATCGTCCGCTCAGTAAATTCTCCAGTTTAACTGCATTAAGTAATACTATTGTTGAAAATACAGCCCAATCTACTTTATTTTATGACAATACCGGGTTTAGGTATTTTAATTTCAATATTTTAGCCTTTAACCAAGGCCTGTCTTGTGAATATGCCTTAAATCAGGGAAATCCGACCAAGGCACAACGTGTTGAATTTTCTACAATTCGAAATGCAATTCAAACGACTGGGCCATCACGTTGCGTATTGCCAGAATTAGACGAAGATACTACTTCAAATAATCTTGATGTCTCTAACAATATAATCAGCAGTTTATTAACAAATTATATTGAGCCTGCTATTGATAATCGCTATTTAGGGCTGTATTACCCGCGTGATAATCAGACCGCAACGGATTTGGTAGATATCGGGGTGAGTGGCTGTATTGAACAAGACCAGCGTGGTATTGATCGTGTGATTGGATCCACATTAACATTTGATCCAAGTGCAAAAAATACCTGCGAGATCGGCTCAGTTGAAATCCGACGTTTGACTGCAGCCGATATTACGGACTTGCAAAATAAGAGTTTGGTAGAACTCAATGACTTTTATCAGGAGAATATAGATGATCTCGAAGAAATCATTGCTGATAAAAATACTCCAGAAAATGAGCTTCCTGGTTTAAAGGAAGAATTGAAAAGTTATCAGGATTTACTTAAATATACCAAGCAATATCAGAAATATCGTGCAATCTATATTAATCCTTTTATCTTGGCTATGCCTCAAGAAACTCTAACCAATGATAAGATTCAAATTAAAGCCTTAAATTCACAAAATTATGAGGTCAGTGTAAAAACTTTAGGTGTTGGTAAGTTAATTGGTACAGGTAATTCAACCACTGTGGAAGGAAATCCAAATGATCCAAATCTTAAATGTGAGTGGAAACCTGATTTAAACCGGATCATGATGTATCGCACTGATGGTAAGCAGACCAGTTCGGTTGATATGGAGTTCTGTAGTTATACCCTTAAAGACCGGGCTACAGGTGCGAGCAGTGCTGGCCTCTTAAGAGCAGCTTTTAACAACATTGCACCAATTGCAAAAGATGATGAATATCAGCTTAGTCCAGAGAATAATCTTACAGTGGCGGTAAATCCGCTTGAAAATGATAGTGATGATGGGGATGGGCCTCTACCATCAGGAAAGTCGGCTTTTTATCAAGATAAAGATGGAAAAGAGATCCCGATTCATATTGTTAAGCTGCCTGCGGGAGTTTCACTGAAGGCAGAGCGACAAGGAGCCTGTCCTGATACCTATCAAAATCAGACCTGTTATGGGGGACAGCTGACATTTAGTGTAAAAAATAATTTAAGCCAGGCAAATTACAGCATGGATTATGCGATTTTCGATGCTGATGAAAAAATGTCAGAAAAAGCGACAATCTTGTTACGTAATACAGTTAAAAATACGAATACGTCCTCAAGTGGTGGTGGGGCAATTGGAATGTGGGGGCTACTAGGATTATTAGGGCTTGCAGGTTATCGCCGCTTAAGAAAATAAAATATGATTGAAACATCAAAAAAGCCTCCATATGGAGGCTTTTTTATATTAAGTTTTTAATGCGAGTTAGGCTGCTGAGTCACTTGCTGATATTTGAGAATATATTCTTCACGAATGGCGAGGCGTTGCTCAGGAGACGCTTTTTGCATACGTGCGCCCAGTTCTTTGCGTTCCTGACTGCTCATCATTTGCCAAGTCTCACGCATTCTCTGTTTTTCCGCATCAGGGAGTTGGGTAAACCAGTCCATGCGCTGCTGCAAGCTGACACGTTGTTGTTCGGGGATTTCTTTGAGAGATTGGTAACGTTTAATCAGTGCCAATTGTTCAGAATCAGAAAGACTATCCCAAGTATCAGTTACTTGGGTATTCGCATCCTTGGAAAATAGCCAAAAACGTTCAAATCCTGCAAAGCTGGTTTGCAGAAAACTGAATGCACAAAAAGCAATCACCAATTTTTTAGCTGCCATGTGGAACTTTGTCCTCACCTAAAACCATTAACATTTCTAAATCTTCAAGCATTTGCGGAGACAGTTTTGGGACTGACACCATTTGAGTTTGCGGTTCGTTATGGTCCGAAAGATTCGGTAATACCACAATGCCTGCAATCGCAGCTGCCAAAGCAAAACCTGACATTTTTAGAAATGCAAAGCGTGAATGTTTTGAATCCTGAATTTCTTCAAGAACATGGTGCATGACAACAGGTTTATCTTTATGTTGTTGTGCCAGTCCATCAAGTTTGGAAGTTACTTGTTTTAAGAAATCATCTTGATTCATTCGGATGACCCTCCCAGATATGGATTTAAATGTGCTAAAGAGGCACGTAAGCCTTGGATAGCACGGTGATAATGGGTTTTTACACTGCCTTCTGTGCAGTTCATAATTTGTGCGGTAGTATGCGTATCAAATCCTTCCCAGGCTCTGAGCATAAATGCCTGTTGCTGACGCACAGGCAATTTTGCAATCGCTTCCTGGATTTCTTCAGCAGTGACTGCCTGATCGAGAAAGTCCAGCGGCGTTGGTGTTGATTCATCGACGACATCATCAAATTCAATTTCGTCGTCATCGAGACTGACTTTCTTGAAAAATGAAAACATTTGACCACGCCGTGATTCTTTACGACGCCAGTCCTGTAACTTATTGTTGAGAATGGTATAAAACAGGGGATACCATTCTTCAGTGCTTTTTTCTGCATAGGATTTGTGTAAGGAAATGAAAGCTTCCTGAACCAGATCCATGGCAATACCATGATGACCTTGAGTCGCACTTTCCATCATCACCAAGGCGCGCCCAGTCACATCCTGCATGAAATTCTTCAGACGTGCTTCAGCCGTACTCTTCAGAATACTTACATCATGTGTTTGCAGCTGTTTTGGTGCTAAATCCATAGAGATGGAAAATCCTGTCATTGGACACCCACCATTATTCCCAAGTTCATAATCATATAACGTTGGGAATTCTGGTTTGGTTGACAATTAAGTTTATTATTTTTGTAGTTTAATCTATTTTATACATGGGCAGGCCCGTATTAAAACACTGTAACCTAAATCCTTAATTAGATACGTTGACGTACCATTTCAAAGAAACAGATCGAACCTGCAATTGCGACATTCAGTGATTCCTGGCCCCCAGGTTGCGGAATGCTCACGGCTTCAGCATGTTGCATCGCATAGTCAGACACGCCTTGGCCTTCATTACCCAGAATCCACACGCAAGGTTTACGTAAGTCTTTTGAATATAGGCTTTCAGCACGGTGTGAGCTGGTTACATAGACAGGGATTTGAAATTGCTCAAGAATTTGTTCAAGCGCGATATTTTCAAAGGTTTGTAGTGTGAAATGCGCACCCATACCGGCACGTAATACGCGTGGAGACCAGAGCGATGCAGAACCTTTGGTACACACAATCTGTTCAATACCGGCAGCAGCAGCAGAGCGAAGCAGAGTGCCTACATTACCCGGATCCTGTACATTTTCCAGAATCAAAGTGTCTGCTTTAAAATCCAATGCATAATTTGCTGTCGGTAGAGTCACCACAGCTAAACAGGCTAAAGACGTTCCTAAGGTGCTTAAATCTTTGTATAAAGACTCGCTTAGAACAAAGACCATACCTGTGTATTTTGCGAGAATTTTCTCGAAATCAGGATGTGAAAGTGCATGTTCAGTAGTGAAAATCGAATCAATCTTACGGTTTTCATGTAGCCAGGCCAGAGACAGATGTGTGCCTTCTAAAACCGTTTGACCTTGTTTTTTACGATAGGTATTTTGTTCGATTAAACCACGTAAGTGTTTAATCTTTGGATTGTCTTTTGAATCAAGAAAAAAAGTTGGCATGGGAGATATAATCCACGGCAGCCGATTCAATATCGACTGCCGCTATAAAAATTAGTTGTGGTAGCTGGTCACAAGATCAACTTCGTTTTTAGAACCAATGATTACTGGCACACGTTGATGTAGATCTGTCGGTTCGATCTCAAGAATACGGACACGACCTGTAGTTGATGCACCGCCAGCCTGTTCCATGAGCATGCTCATTGGGTTAGCTTCATACATTAAACGCAGACGGCCAGCTTTAGCCGGATCTTTAAGGTCATATGGATACATGAAGATACCGCTACGGCAAAGAATACGGTGAATGTCGCCCACCATACAAGCAACCCAACGCATATTGAAGTCTTTTTCACGAGGACCGGTTTTGCCTGCTAACAATTCATCGATATAACGCTGTACTGGTGCTTCCCAATGACGTTGATTCGACGCATTGATCGCATATTCTTTAGTATCTGCAGCTACCTGAATTGCTTCAGAAGTCAGTAGGAATTCTTGAGTCTCAGGGTCATAGGTAAAGAACACTACGCCTGCGCCGACGGTCAATGCCAACATGGTCGATGGACCATAAAGCACATAACCTGCAGCTACCTGATGAACACCGGCTTGCATAAAGTCTTCTGCCTGAGTCACGGCATTTTTTGCAGGAAGAATCGAAAAAATGGTACCAACACACATATTGATGTCGATATTGCTTGAACCGTCTAATGGATCGAACAATACCAGAAATTGACCATTTTCTTGTGCAGGGGTGAATTCATCCAGTTCTTCTGAGGCCAAACCACCCACATTTGGATGTTGCTGCAAGGCATCAATCAAATAGTCATTAGAAATGACATCTAGTTTCTTTTGCTCTTCGCCTTGAACGTTTTCATGCTGTGCACTTCCCAATACACCCGCTAAAGCACCTTTTTGCAGTAATTGATCAATATCTTTGCAAGTGTTTGCAATTGTTTCAATAACTTGCGCAAGTTCAGGTGTGAGATTCCCGCTTTGTTGTTGTAAAAACTGGGATAAAGTGCGGTATGACATAGGGGAAACTCCAAAACTTAAATCGGGAAAAAATGATCAAAACGATATGCGGCTATATTTTAGATGAGAACGTACTAAAAGAAAAATTAAACTGGATTATTTGTATCGATTTTGCCCTTGCAACTCCTGCGGAAAGTGCTATGTTGAAGACAAAGGAAAATTGAGAATAGGAGCACAGATATGACAACATTGAAGTTTGATGCGACTCCAACGCCAAGCGAAGGCATTACTTTAGATGATATCTCTGAAGACAAGATGAAAGAAGCCTGGCGGGATTATGAAGCAAAACCAGAGTACAAACAATTCAATAAACATGACCTGATCGAATCGATGCATCCGGCTGAACAAGATCAGCTTCCCAAGTAGACCGATTCTTTCATTGAAGCAAATAAAAAGCACTCATGATTGAGTGCTTTTTATTTGATGAAAGCATCATGAATGAAAATTATTTCAACAATGGTGGTACTGCTTCATAATTAATTTCTACACGGCGGTTTTCTTTCCATGCATTTTCATCATGGCCCGCATTGATTGGCATTTCCTTGCCATAGCTGACTGCTTCTAATTGACCAGGATTAACACCCGTCGTCACCAGGAAGCTTTCTACTGCTTTGGCACGACGCTCGCCAAGTGCCATGTTGTATTCACGAGTACCGCGTTCATCGGTATGGCCGGTGAGTGCTACACGTGAATTGGCATTGGCCATCAGGAACTGCGCATGGGCTTGCAGCGTATTTAAATCTTCATTGCTGAGTTCAGTACTGTCATAGTCAAAATGCACCACGCGTTTTGCCAAGAATGCTTTATTTTCTGCAGTAACGCCTTTTGCAGAAGCACCTGCCATGTTTTGTGCATTCAGTGCTGCATCTTCACTTAGGCCTGCAGTATTCACAGTTGTTGTACCAGTCGTATCTAAACCGCCCGTTTGAACTTCAGCTGCAGGCTTACGGCTCGCACAACCTGTCATGACAACCGCTGCTGCTAAAAGTGGCAAGGCAAATAATTTTACTTTGTTCATCTTCATCTCCATGAAGTTTGATTATGGGGTAAAGGGTTTATCAATATAAAAATCTTATTTTGGTGCCCAAGCCGGTTCACGGACTTCGCCCGTTTCACTTGGCAAATTCATACGGAAGCGGCCATCCAGCGACATGATCGACAAGAGTCCGCGTGCACCTTCACGGGTGGCATAGACCACCATCTGGCCATTTGGCGAGAAGCTTGGCGATTCGTCCAGCGTTGTTGGTGTCAAAATGTTGTTCACACCAGAGGTCATGTCCTGAACCGCAACTCGATAGTTACTGCCGCTTGGGCGATGAACTAATGCAAGTTTTTTACCATCTGCGCTCAGCGTGCCGCGTGCGTTGAATGCACCACGGAAGGTCAGGCGTTTATTGCTACTTGATTCAAGATCATGGCGGTAAATTTGTGGAGAACCCCCACGGTCAGAAGTGAAAATAAAAGATTTTCCATCTGGTGAATAACGTGCTTCAGTATCAATGGCACTGTCATTGGTCATACGTTGTAGCTGACGCGTTTCCAGATTCATCTGGTAGATTTCCGGATTGCCGTGCATAGAAGCAGTAAACAGCATGCTCTTGCCATCTGGAGAGAAGCTCGGCGCACCATTCAAGCCGCGGAAGCTGGCCAGTTTTTCACGTTGTCCGGTCGCCAGATCCTGTACATAAATCGCCGGGCGTTTGGTTTCAAAGGACACATAAGCGATTTTTTTGGCATCTGGTGTCCATGCTGGAGAAAGGATCGGATCACGCGAGGTCAAAATGGTCTTTGGCTGTTCGCCATCGGTATCGGCAATCTGCAGCGTATAGCGTTGTTCCGGCGTAGCAGGATTACGCAGCACATAGGCAATACGTCCGCTAAAGTCACCCGGAATACCGGTCAATGCCTGATAGATGGCATCACTGATCATATGCGCTGCCTGACGGGTGCGTGAGGCTGGAACAGTTAGCAATTCATTTAATAGATATTGTTTTTTTTCGACATCATAAAGCTGATACTGGATTTCAAAAGAACCATCGGCTGTGGCCTTGGATGAACCAGTGACCACATAGGGAACACCAGCCGATGCCCAAGCTTCTGCATTCGGATTATTCAATGTTGCTGTTGCAGGCAGGTTTTTTGAAGCACTGGTAAAGCGGCCAGAACGATTCAGGTCATTTTCCACAATAGGATAAATGCTCTGATCCTGGCTGAAAGGTACAACGGCAATTTTAGGTGCTGCCTCAGGTGCCTTGGTAATTTCCAGATGCAATTGGGCATAGGACTGGGTTGCCAATACAGGGCTTAAAGTGCTAATGATTGCGAGGCAGAGTAGATGTTTGCGAGTCTTTTCCATCATTCGTTATTTACTCAAATCAACGGATTTATTGTATAGGTGCTTGGGCTACATCATCGCATGGATTTAATAGAATAAAACCATGAATTTATGACCAAACTGTTATGACACTGTGAAAAGTGAATATTATTCAATCAATTTGAAGTGAAGTTTAGCTTAAAAAATAAAAGCCATCACAACATTATTTATGTGATGGCTCCGTTTTTATTGTGCAGTAAAGGTTGAGGTAAAGCTTCGTGCTTCACGGCGTGCATCTGGATCGGAAGGCATTGGATAAGGTGCAGCAGCACGGACTGCAGCTTCTACACTGGCTTTCATGTCTGAATCACTTGAATTCACAATGACCGAGACCACACCGCCATTATCATTCAGGGTTACACGTGCAGTCGCACGCTGGCCTGATGATCCGACTGGTGTATCCCAGGCGCGTTTGATCTTATTTTCAAAATCGCGCTTCGCAGTGGATGCAATCCGTTTTGATTCCGCTTTTTTCTGTGCAGCTTCTTCAGCAGCCTGTTTAGCGGCTGAAGCTTTGGCCTCTGCATCAGCTCTGGCTTTTGCTTCGGCATCTGCTTTGCGCTTGGCGTCTGCATCCGCTTTTGCCTTAGCGTCGGCATCTGCCTTGCGTTTGGCATCAGCGTCGGCTTTTGCTTTAGCAGCCGCATCCGCTTTGGCTTTCGCATCAGTGTCCGCTTTGCGTTTTGCCGCTGCATCATTTTTAGCCTTAGCTGCCGCGTCTGCTTTGGCTTTAGCCGCTGCATCGGCTTTAGCTTTCGCATCCGCATCTGCTTTACGTTTCGCCGCTGCATCATTATTGGCTTTTGCTGCCGCATCTGCCTTTGCTTTAGCAGCAGCTTCAGCCTTACGTTTGGCATCAGCCTCTGCTTTGGCTTTTGTTGCAGCATCCGCTTTTTGCTTGGCAGCTAAGTCAGCTTTTTTCTGTGCTTCCAGTTTGGCTTTTTGAGCAGCATCGGCTTTGCGTTGTGCATTCAGTTCAGCTTGGCGTGCAGCTTCGGCTTCCGCCTTGGATTTTTGCGCTGCATCGGCTTTAGCTTTGGCTGCTGCCTGTTTGGCCTGTTCAGCGGCTTGGGCACGTTTTGCTGCTTCCGCTGCTTGCTGCGCAGCCTTGGCTTGTGCTGCCTCTGCCGCTTTTAGCTCCTGCTGCGCTTTTTGTGTATCGACTTTTGGCGGAGGTGGAGTCACAGGTACAGCAGGGGCAGCAGTTGGAATGACAGGAGCCGGTTCTATACTGGGTTCAGCAGTTTGGGTAATTTCTTCTGCGACGTTTTCATGTGCAGTTTCCTCAAATTCGGTTTCTTCGCGAGTCACCGGTTTAAGGTCTTCTGGCTTGATCAGAACGGTTTTGATCTGTTTTGGCGGTTCAGGGGGTTTACTCATGCCCAGATAAAGTAAGCCCACCAAAGCCACTGCATGGATGCCGAGCGTAAATCCAATCGCAATTGCTTTTTTTTGAAAGGGCGGTTTCTGATAATTTTTCATACTTTATTCTAGGGGTTTGGTCAGTAAACCGACTTGAGAAAGGCCAGCATCCTGCAGGCTGGACATCAAGGCCATGACATCGCCATATGGACGGGTATTATGGCCATTGATCACGACATTGAGCACCTTGTTTTCATTTTGTGCCTGGGTTTGGGCATCAACCAGAGTACGCGTCAATTCTTCCAGTGTGACCGGACCAGTCGCCTGATTTTTATATTCTAGATAATATGAACCATCTTCTTTCAGTGTGACAATGGTCGGGGCATCCTTGGATTCGATCGGTAATCCGTTGGCCTGAGGCAAGTCAACCTTGATGCCACTGGTAATCATCGGAGCGGTGACCATAAAGATCACCAGAAGTACCAGCATGACATCGATATATGGTACGACATTCATGTCACTTTTCAGTGGCTTTTTAATACGCTGAAAGCGTCCTGAACCTTGAATCGCCATTAGTCTTTGTCCTGAGTTACGCCCACAGACTGACGTTGCAATAGCGCCACCATTTCTTCGGCAAATAGCGCACGGTCAGAGTAGACCGTTTCACCTTTGGCCGTGAAGTGGTTAAAGGCCAATACCGCTGGAATGGCTGCAAACAGACCGATCGCTGTTGCAATTAGTGCTTCGGCAATACCGGGTGCGACTGTCGCCAAAGTCACCTGATCAACATCTGCCAGGCCAATAAAGGCGTTCATGATGCCCCAGACTGTACCGAACAGACCAACATAAGGTGCAACAGAACCAATACTTGCCAATGCACCCAGACCTTGTTCCAGATGACCTTGGTCACGGCTTAAACCGACACGCAGAATACGTTCAGTTCCTTCAATCGACTGGGCAGTCGGCGCATGGCGTTTTTTCAGTTTCAGGAACTCGCCCAGACCCTGATAGAAAATATCTTCAAGGCCGGTACGTTTGGAGTTGAGTTGTGCATTGTTATACAGGGTATTCAGTTCAGCACCAGACCAGAAGATTTTCTGGAAATGTTCATCATCGGCCTGGGCTTTTTTATAACTCATATAGAGCCTGGCAATCAGATACCAGCTATATATTGAGGCTAACAGGAGAGAAAGCATCACCAGTTGTACGACAGGGCTTGCTTGTAAAATAAGATCTGAAACTTGAAGAGATGATTCTAACTGAGTCGCCATAGTTGTTACGTGTGCCAATAAATTTTTTTAGTCTTGTTCCAATTCTTTTTGAATTAGTTCGCGGATTTCATCCGGGAGTCGACGTGGTCGCATCTCTGCACTGATACATGCCAACTCAACCTCACCTGATGCAAGCATGATTTCACCACGATAAATATTTTGTTGCAATACAAATGATGAAGCTTTACATGAAATGACACGTGCCGTAACAGTAATTAAATCATCCATCAGGATCGGACGCATGTATTTGACATTAATTTTATGCACCACAAAATTGTAGTCTGTCTGATGCCAGTAATGGCTTACTCCAGCGGCACGTAACCATTCGGTACGGGTACGTTCCATATAGCGAATATGATTGGCGTGATAGACAATGCCACCCGCATCAGTATCTTCAATATAAACGCGGATATTGAATTCAAAGTGATTCGCCATAGTTTTGTTCCATGCAGATTTTCGAAATTTTTGCTTGTTTTTAGATGCAGGAAAGGTATTAGAGTTTGCCGGATTCCTGCCAACAGTCAAGCAATTTAGCGGTTCAAAGTTTAGCATTGTGAGTCTTGAGACCAATGGCACAAGGTGTCAAATCTGGAGAAAAGTCGCCAAGATGAAGTACTGAGCGCTTAACAGCTCATTTATAAAACAGCAGCAGATACTAAAATGCGCGAGTCCTTGGAGCCGCGCATTTTTAGTAATAGAAGATTAGCCTTTATTTTTCTGTTTCCAGTTGGCCTGAACCTGCTCGGCCACTTTTGGATAGTCCAGAATAAAACGGACATGGCTTTCGACACCAGTTTTCAAGGTCGCATCATCGACAATGAAATTCGGGTTGTGGTTCGGTGCGGCTTTTGCCGGATCCTGATCTGCTGGTGTGGCACCAACAAACACGAAGAGTGATGGCATGAGCTGGCCATAGTAAGCAAAATCTTCACTGGCGCTGGCATTGTTGTCTAAAACATGTAATTTATCTTCACCATGTACACTCGCCAATGTCGGGCGCATCAATTCAGTCAAGGTTTTATCATTGGTGGTCACTGGTGCATAAGGTGCAATTTCGACTTTCACCTTAACGTCATTGGCTGCGGCATTGTGTTCCAGCATTTTCGGCAAGTCTTTTAAAATGCCCTGACGTACATCTTCACTATTGGAACGGATAGTGCCGACCATATTGACCTGATCTGGAATGACGTTACCGGTGGTGCCACCCTGAATACTCCCAATACTCACCACACCCATCCCTTTGGTCAGGTCGGCTTTACGGCTGATCAGGCTTTGTAAATTGGTGACCATCTGGGCAGAGGCATAAATTGGGTCTTTACCTGCCCAAGGCATGGAGCCATGCACCTGACTACCATTGACCTGAATACGTAAATGATCGGCACTGTTTAAAATCGCACCATCTTTGTAGAAGATATTGCCGCTTGGCATGCCTGCCATGACATGCATCCCGAAAATCACTTCAGGTTTTGGATTTTTTAAGGCACCGTCGGCAATCATTTTACGTGAGCCAATTTGATCGCCATGAGTGAAGTTATCAATATCTGCACCGCCTTCTTCAGCCGGCTGGAATACAAACAGCACTGTCCCCGCAATTTTATCTTTATTGGCGGCCAGAACTTTGGCTGCACCCAATAACATGGCGGTATGTGCATCATGTCCACAGGCATGCATCACATAAGATTCTTTGCCTTGATAAATGGCTTTTTGCTTGCTGGCGAAAGGCACGGGCGCAGTTTCTTTAATTGGCAATGCATCCATATCTGCGCGTAAGGCCATCACAGGGCCGGGTTTTACACCTTTTAATACACCGATTACACCAGTTTTGGCATAGCCTTTACGTACTTCAATGCCGTAGGATTTTAATTCTTTTTGGACCAGCTCCGAGGTTTTGAATTCCATATTGCCCAGTTCAGGATGCTGGTGGATATGTTGGCGTAATTTGATGGTATGTGCTTCAGCAGCTTGTACAGAATCATCAATCCAGTCGGCCAGGCTGAACTGGCTACAGAAAAGAAGAGGAAGACAAAGGGATATCTGCTTATACATATTCATACTTCGGGAGAACCTTAAGAATTTGAAATGGTTAAAGTGATTCTTTAGGATGGCATACTGATCTAATTCGACCAAAACCCTCTAAGTATTTTTCGATACCTTAAAGGTATTTTGGGTGTTAATAGCTGTTCTCAAAGAGCTTTATTTGTTCTTTTACATTGTAAGAATATGTATTTCATGTGAAATTGAGTTTATAAAATTTGTATATGGTACTTGCTTTTCGGATTTATACTTAGTGATTTCATTTGATTCACCTAGGGGATAACCCTTTATATTATGGATAAATATTCGAGTTTAAAATGAACCGTTTTTTGAAATATCTTATTATTTTCGTCATGGGTTTTACACTGTGGTTCTATTGGCTAAAACCGGATAAAGGTATTTCAGATGCTACTGATTATCAAGTCACAGAGGGCATTCATCAGTTTCAGGGTTATACCATGACAAATTTAGAACCTTATGCGGGAGAGTTTCGGGTTTTATCACGAGAAGATTATAGTTTTGGGCGAGAAGCGGAACTTAGTCCTGTCGATTTTGCCCTGGGCTGGGGAAGCATGACCAATCCGGCTGTTTATAAGCAGTTGTCGATCCGGCAAAGTAACCGCTGGTATTATTGGCGTTATGAAAATGCGCCTCCTATTCCGGTACGTGAAATTGAAATTCAGAGTGCTAATACTCATTTGATTCCTGCAAGCAAAGCGATTGCTCAACAACTCGCTCAAATCGATCAAGATGATTTGATTTATTTAAAAGGGCAGTTGGTGGAAGTGAAGTCTTCAGATGGATGAACCTGGCGTAGTTCTTTAAGTCGTGAGGATACTGGCAATGGTGCATGTGAGTTGATGCTGGTGGAGGAAGTACGTGTTGTTTCTAATTTATAAATGTCGAACTGATGAGGAAAATCACTCTAGATGCTCAACATAAAGCAGTTTCTAATCAGAGCCATTTTATTCTGGTGTGCAGTTTAATGGTAGGCTAAAACCTTCTCCCAATAAAAATCCCGTATGATTTCGGGTATCGATGCCTAGCAAAAATGCTTCAGCTTTTGATGTGTGCTCATTCCAAGTTAATGTCTGGGTAGAATAGCTAGTAAAATGCAGATGTTTTGTGGAATTGGTTTGTCCCGACCAACAGCCTGAATAGGCGCAGATGCTGATTTTATTGTCCTGCGCAATGTTAATCTGGAAAGGGGTGAAACTTTCAGTTTTAATATCACACTGATGTTCTGTGCAGGAAATTTCAGTCAGTGTATTGCTGCATGACCAGCTCTGAGCCGCATAAAGGTTTGGAGCTGTCATCAAAAAGCTGATTACAACAAAACGAGATAATTTCATTAAAGATCACGAGCAAAATGGTGCGAAATAAAGGTAATTGAATACTATTAAAAGCAGCCTAAGCTGTTTTTAATCATTTATCTTTTGGCTCAGGTGGAGTCATACCAAACTGCAAATAGGCCATATTGGTGGCAATACGACCACGCGCAGTACGCATCACATAACCTTGCTGAATCAAGTAAGGTTCAATTACATCCTCCAACGTACCAGAATCTTCCGCCATGGCAGCAGCCAAGGCTTCAACACCGGCAGGACCACCATCAAAACGCTCAAGAAGCATAGATAAATAACGACGGTCGAGTGTGTCTAAACCATCTTTATCGACTTTGAGCATATCCAAAGCACGTTGGGCCATATCCTGGTCGATTTCACCGGTACCTTTGACCTGAGCATAATCACGCACACGGCGTAATAAACGGTTGGCAATACGTGGTGTGCCTCGTGAACGACGGGCAATTTCTTTTGCGCCATCTCCGGTCATAGGCACATCCATCAAGTTGGCTGAACGTTTGACAATGTGGGTTAAATCTTCAACCGAATAAAACTCTAAACGTTGCACGATTCCGAAGCGGTCACGCAGCGGAGAGGTGAGTAGACCGGCACGTGTAGTTGCAGCTACCAAGGTAAATGGCGGTAAATCCAGTCTAATCGAGCGAGCAGCAGGGCCTTCACCAATCATGATATCGAGCTGATAATCTTCCATCGCCGGATACAGAATTTCTTCAATCACGGGTGAAAGACGGTGAATCTCGTCAATAAACAGCACATCGCCTTCTTCCAGATTCGTTAGCATCGCGGCTAAGTCACCGGCACGTTCCAGTACCGGGCCAGAAGTTGACTTGAGATTGCCACCCATTTCTCGGGCAATAATATTGGCCAATGTCGTTTTACCCAGACCTGGCGGGCCAAAGATCAATGTGTGATCAAGAGCTTCTTCACGGCCACGGGCTGCACCAATGAAAATTTCCATCTGCTCACGAACCACCGGCTGACCGATGTAGTCATCGAGGGAAGTCGGGCGGATGGCGCGATCGAAATGATCTTCGGGTTTTTCAGAACTACTGATGAGACGGTCTTGCATAACGTTTATATACCAATGTTTTAGTGATCCTTTGAGCTGGTAATTTTGACACGGCCTCAAATATGGATCTGAATCCTAAGATTTTCGCCTAGGCGAGGAATTGAATTTTTGCAGAGTCTTTCCAATCAGATTTATATCTGAGTATTAACCTGCGGTTCGCCTTACTTTTGTTTCGGCAAAAGTAAGCAAAACCACTGTCATTCGCAAAACTCGTCGAATATTGATTCTTATCGAATATATCGCAGAAACATTTAACTATAAATGTCTCCTGCCTCAAACAGTTGCGAATGACTTTTACACGTATCAGACTTTATCCTGTAACTTGGATATCATCTCTATTTATTCATCGACTTTAATGCAGCCCGGATAATATCACTGGCTTCAGTAAATTCACCTTTGGCAGCATTCACCAGTTTTTGTGCTTCAGCAGGTTTATAGCCCAAGGACTGTAATGCAGCTTCCGCTTCAGCCACGGCTGAATTGCCCATAAACTGAATTTGTGGTGCAGTTGAATTGCTTGGTGCAGCACCTGAAGCCATGGCTTTAAAGCGGTCACGCAATTCAATCATCAAGCGTTCTGCAGTCTTTTTACCCACCCCCGGAACTTTTACCAGAGTGTTGATATCTTCATGTTCAACGGTATGGATCAGCATTTCCACACTTAAAGTTGAAAGAATACCAAGCGCCATTTTCGGACCTACGCCGTTCACCTTTAATAAGGTACGGAAAATGGTTTTTTCCTGCGTATTGATAAAGCCATAAAGTAACTGGGCATCTTCACGAACAGCAAGATGGGTCCACAGGGTAATTTTCTGGCCTTTTTGCAACTGACAGAAAGTGGTTAAATGGGTGTCAATCTCATAACCTACGCCGTTTACATTTAATAAAACAGTCGGTGCTTCCAGCGCCAGCACTTCCCCAATCAGGCATCCAATCATTTTTTATACATACTCAAATTTAATACAGGCATAGTAGTCAGCATTTTTGATAAAGGCAAAACTCTATCATTCAAATCCAGTGATTTTGCTGAGATTATCATCAGGCGCTCGTTCGTGTTAGAGTAACCCGGCTTTATTGCCATGCAGTTCCTGCGCCAGATTATAAGCCTGATGATCCGAGAACTTGGAGACAATATCTAGCACCTGCATAATGTTGTCATAATGATCAGCGCTAAACTGCGCACCCGAGCGTTTTAAAATAGCCATTAAACGCTGCTCTTTAAAGCTTAAAGTTTTGTGCGGCGTGGTCAGTGGAATAAAGGCATCCAGAATCGTTTGCAGACTTTGATGCGCGATAATTTCCAGACCGGCTTTTTGCGGATGTTCGAAGATCTTGTCTCGCGCCAGTTCTTTGGCCCGGTTAATGCCAATCTCAATGTCGGCACTACAATAACCCAGCAATGAGCCTTGCAATTGGCCCATCAGAATTTCCTGCTGATGTCGGGCAAAGGCTGTGGTGACTTCATCTACCAGACGTTTCATGACCCGACCACGTAAGGCGGCAATTTTTTGTTGCCAGGTGGTATTAGGCAGATTGATTTCTTCAGGTGTGCCATATTCTCCCAGCAAGTTCAGGAAAACTGGCTCGACTTCGGTGTAACTGAGCATATTCAGGCTAATACCATCTTCCAGATCAATCAGGGCATAGCAGATATCATCCGCAGCTTCTAGAAGATAGGTCAGCGGATGACGACAATAATGATATTCACCAAGCTGGATTAATCCTAGCTGTTCAGCAATTTCCTGCAAAATCTCTTTTTCAGACTGGTAACAACCAAATTTAGGACGTCGGCTGGCAGGGGTGTTGCCAGTCGGGTCAATCGCCTCAGAGAGCCACGGATATTTAAGATAGGCACCGAGCGTGGCATAGGTCAGGCGCATGCCGCCATCATAAGGATGGTAATCGATCTTGGTCAGCAGGCGCAGGCCTTGGGCATTGCCTTCAAACTGGCGTACATCGGCTTCCTGTTCAGGACTCAAATCTTTTAAAAAGTCGGTATGAGATGCATCGTCAAACCATTCCCGAATGGCGTATTCACCGGCATGCCCAAAAGGTGGATTACCGATATCATGTGCCAGACAGGCGGCCTGAATGATGGCACCGACATCAGCCGGAGAAATCCAGGCAGGTAAATTATCTTTGATTTTCTCGGCAGCCAACATACCGAGTGAACGGCCAATACAGGAAACTTCCAGCGAATGGGTTAAGCGGGTATGAATGCCATCATGCTGGGTCAGTGGATGGACCTGGGTTTTGCGGTTTAACTGCCGGAAGCTTTGCGAAAAAATAATACGGTCATAATCTTTATGAAACGGGCTGCGTGCCAGTTCAGTGCTCTGCTTTTTACTACCAATCCGAACTGTCGAAAGCAGTTCTAACCAACGCATTTGAGTCATTTATCATTATTCAGTGATCCACTATTTGCATCATGCCAAAAAACTAGCTCCTGCACTAGGGCAGTGCGACATGAATTGTCATGCTGCATATGGTTATTTCAGTCAGCTGGAAAAGACTGAGATTAAAAATCGAAATCATCAAATGAACAATAAAAAAGCAGACTCAATGGCCTGCTTTTTGTTTAGGATGAAGAATCAAATTAGCTCTTCGCCATTTTTCTTGGCCTGTTGTGTGTCTTTATAGACATTCAGGCAAATCGTGAACAGGACCAGGCTTGCCACCAATGGCCAAAAAAGTACATATAGGGTCAATAATTGACTTGTCATCTGAAATCTCCTTATTTACTTTTCTCAGATAGCTGGTGAAATTCAATCACCATCTTATTGATTTGTTTAAAATCAAATCGTTCTTTACTGTAGACCAGCGTCAACACAGTACATACCAGCGCACTACTGCCATAAGCTGTTAGTGAGCTTAACAAGGTGCCGTATTCACGCAGGAAACCGATGGTCCATGGCATGAAGCCAATACTGGCCAATATGCCAACGACCAAGCCCACTTTCTTGCCGAAGAAACCAAAGGTCATCAGACCCAGCACAACACCAATCCCCAGGGTCGCAACGAGTTCAAAGCCAAGTGCGATCAATCCCTGAATCGGAAGCCATTCAAAACGTACAATCAGAAAGCTGAAAAATGCGAGGCCCACTGACCAGTTAAAGGCCCGGGCATTCACCTTGTCCCAATACAGGCTAACAATCACCGGGAATACAATAGAACCCCAAAGTGCACCCACAAAAATCAACATCGATAAAATGTCAAATTTCAAGGTGGCAATCACAATCCCCAGCATGGTGGCAACGATCATGGTCATCCGGCCAATAAACAGCATTTTCTTTGGATCAGGGCGGTTTTTCGCAATCTGTTTGCCATAAATGTCCGTCATGACAATCGCAGACAGGGCAGACAGATCCGAGTCAGCGGTAGAAGAAAGGGCTCCAATCACCATGATGAATAAAAGCGCGACCATAAATGGCGAAAGATAAGTCGCTGCCATTTGCGGAATCAGGTTATTCAGGTTCCCATCAATGGGCTGAATACCTGCAAATAGTGCCAATAACCCCAGCATGCCTAGACCAATAACAATTGCAGCATAACCAATGGTTGCAGTGATAAAACTCGGTTTGATCAGGTCTTCACGGACTGCAAACAGGCGCTGGGCAATGGTCTGATTACCAATCGCGTAGGCCAATACAGCAACAAAAAACGGCGCGCCTTGTTCCAGAAACGCTGTTTTAGAGAAAAAATCCAGCTGCTCCGGTTGCAGATGATGAATCCCGCTTTGAAACAGGGATGGCCCACCTAGGGTAAAGAATAAGGTTGGAATAATAATCACAGCCGCGACAATCATCGCCACCAGTTGACCAAAATCGGTAAACACCGAAGAACGGAAGCCCGACCAGAGGGTATAGGACAGCACACCGATACCGGTAATCAGCACGCCATGGATAAAGCTTAAAGGAGATAAAATCTCAACCAGTGCCCCAGCGGCGGTAAAGTTCACCATCAGGCTGATCACGCTGCCCACAATATTGGAACCTGCCAGAATCATCTGGCTTTGGTTGCCATGCCGGGCATGCATAATTTCTGCCAAGGTGTGGGCATTAGGCGCCAGTTCACGAAAGCGCTTGCCAAAGGGATAGATAAATAAAATCATCAGCGCACCCCACAAACCATAGTGTAGGGCACCGGAAACGCCGTATGTATATCCGGATGAAGCTGCTGCATAAAACGAGGCGGCCCAGATCCAGGTGGCGGTCATACTGGCCGCAGACATTCCAAATCCGATGGAGCCATTCGAGACCATGTAGCCATCAACATTTTCATTTTTCTGTTTAATACGTAACGATAGTAAAAAAGTGATGCCATAGAAAAGCACCATCAATAGTACAGTTGCTGTACTAGTGAATTGAAACATACATACTCCTTAAGCGGGTCACCTTTTGTTTTTGAAAATTAAATCATTGGTGACAGATTAAGGCTCTAAAATAGACAGAGCAGTGAAGCTATAGAACATCAAAAAATTAGTGTCCGAATATAGAATTTATATTCATCTCTACAGCAGAAAGGAAAAACCATTGCCAGGCCCAGAATTTGGACAATTCCTCAGCAATTCGGCTAGAGCTTAACATAAAATCATCAAATTTACTGATGAAGTGTCTATTTGGTAAGATTTTTAGCTGATATAGACGTGTGGGCCTGTTATTCTGTTAGTTGAATAAAAAAGAAAATTTTTGATATTTTTCTATTAATTACAAATATTTATTTTAAATTTTCAAGTTAAATAAAACATGGTAATAAGGATTAAATAAAAAGTAACAAAATTTTATTATTAATCATTTCTTCATTATTTTTTTATATGAGCCTCATAATTCCTGGTGAATTTTCTTATAAATACGAGTGGTGTTTTGCTATTTATATTGTGCTTTTTACGCATAATAGAACTAATGAATAAGTGATGAAATTTCAAAATATTAGATATGGTGGAGTAATTTTATGGATATGATTTTTGGTCTTTTAGATGAGTAAATTCCGCTTAATTATGATCTGAGAAGATAAACATCAAATATGAAAAAATAAAAGGCCCAAATAAGAAACTTTATTTTTATTCTTTTAGAAGGTGAGAATAGATGTCCGGTTTTTCCCCCGCAGATGATGTCAGATTAAAATACCACTCAGTATTAATTATTTGTTTATAGAGGGTAGTAATTTGCCTCTGTTACTGTAATGGCGGAGATCAGCGGAGAACTGTTCCTTGTGGTGCAGAACAGCAGAAGACTTTTAACCAGTTTTCTAATCTTAGAAGTCAAAGTTAAGAGTCAATCAAAAGAATTAAAAACAGTCCGTAAAAAATACGACTTCATGAAATCTTGTAATTAAGTATTTCATTTTGGCCTAAATCGAAGCTTTGACAGGTCATGACAATAAAACCTGAATTTGATTTTGCACTGATTGTTATTGAAAAATAATACAATTTTTATGCAGAAAATTATTCTGAAGCGGTTTTGATTTTTCTTGAAAAAAATGTGTTAACCTGTGCGACTACATTCAATTTTCCTACCTGAAAATAAAAGAAATATTTTAAAAGTCCAGGATATTTCAGACGTAGTTTTCTGATTTGGCATCTAGCCGATTTCCTTATTTCACAGTAGAATATGCGCTCTCTCAAGTCACATTGTGGCATGGTCGCTCGATCATCCCGTGGAGCCAAAATCAGCATGTTTATCGTTGCCGGTGCACCTGCACATTCTTCTTTTAAGAAAGCTCAACTATTATCGCGTTTATCGTCAATTAGTTCTGTTCAATCACTAGAAAGTCAATTTGTTTATCTTTTTGACCAAGCGCTCAACGAGCAACAACAGCAATCCGCTTTACAGCTTCTCAACGATGGTCAATCATTTGAACTGCACCAGGCTGCAAGTGATGAAATCCAGATTCTGGTGACACCGCGTGTCGGCACGATTTCACCGTGGTCATCAAAGGCAACTGATATTTTTGCCAACTGTAATACACCGGTTCATCGTTTAGAACGCGGTGTTTTGTTTACTTTGAAGGGCGAAAAAGAGCTTTCTAAAGAAGCATTACAAATCTTGCATGACCGCATGACTGAAAGCGTTTTCAATGCGATTGAAGATGCTGCAGTATTATTTACTGAAACTGCTCCGAAACCTTTGAACTCGATTGATATTCTGGGTCAAGGTAAAGAAGCACTGGTTAAAGCCAATAATGAGTTCGGGTTTGCGCTGTCTGAACAGGAAATTGATTACCTGACTGATGCATTCACCAAACTGGGCCGTAACCCGAATGACATCGAACTGATGATGTTTGCGCAAGCCAACTCTGAGCACTGTCGTCATAAAATTTTTGGTTCGGAATGGACGATTGATGGTGAAGTTCAGCCATTATCATTGTTCCAGATGATCAAGAACACCTATAAAGAATCACCAACAGATGTATTGTCGGCTTATAAGGACAACGCTTCGGTGATTGTTGGTTCAGATACCCAGCGTTTTTATCCAACTCAAGAAGACAACGGCCATCAGGTTTATAAATACAAGAGCCAAGGTGCTCACATCCTGATGAAAGTGGAAACCCACAACCATCCAACTGCGATTGCGCCATTTGCCGGTGCAGCGACAGGTTCAGGCGGTGAAATCCGTGATGAAGGCGCGACCGGTCGTGGTGGTAAACCGAAAGCAGGTTTAACCGGCTTTACGGTATCTAACCTGAATATTCCAGGCTTTGAACAGCCTTGGGAAGAAAACTACGGCAAACCATCACGTATGGCATCGCCGTTACAAATCATGATTGAAGGCCCATTGGGTGGTGCTGCGTTTAACAACGAATTTGGTCGTCCAGCTTTAAACGGTTACTTCCGTACCTTTGAACAAAACGTGAATGGCGATGTTAAAGGTTTCCATAAGCCAATCATGATCGCTGGTGGTTACGGAAATATCCGTCCAGATCACGTTGAAAAAGATCCGATCTTACCGGGCGATTTGCTGATCGTACTCGGTGGTCCAGCCATGCTGATCGGTCTTGGTGGTGGTGCTGCATCTTCTGTAGATAGCGGTAAATTGGGCGAGAACCTTGATTTTGCTTCGGTACAACGTGAAAACCCGGAAATGGAACGCCGTTGCCAAGAGGTGATCGATACTTGCTGGCGCATGGAAGACCATAACCCAATCGTGTCGGTACATGATGTAGGTGCGGGTGGTGTATCAAATGCCATGCCTGAACTGGTGAATGATCACGAGTTAGGTGCAGTGCTGGATCTTCGTAAGATTCCATCTTTAGAACCTGGCATGTCGCCAATGGAGATCTGGTCAAACGAAGCGCAAGAACGTTATGTATTGGCGATTCGTCCATCTTCTTTAGAATTATTTGAGTCAATCTGTGCGCGTGAACGTTGTCCGTTTGCAGTACTGGGTGAGGCGACTGAAGCACGTCACTTAACCGTTGAAGATCCATTGTTCGGCAACAAACCAGTGGATATGCCAATGCAGGTGATGCTTGGTGGTACGCCACGTATGAGCCGTACCTATGAAACGATTGAACGCAAAGGCGATGACTTTGATGCGGCTAAAGTCATCGATTTAAAAGATGCGATTTATCGCGTTCTTAAAAACCCGACTGTTGCTTCTAAATCATTCCTGATCAGTATTGGTGACCGTTCAATTACCGGTATGGTCGCACGTGACCAAATGGTAGGTCGCTGGCAGGTTCCTGTCGCAGATGCTGCTGTGACTACAACAAGTCTTGTCGGTTACACTGGTGAAGCGATGGCAATGGGTGAGCGTCCTCCAGTAGCCTTGTTAAATCCTGCTGCTTCTGCACGTTTATCGGTGGCTGAATCGATCTCGAACATCATGTCTGCGAAGATTGAAAAAATCAGCGACATCAAATTGTCTGCAAACTGGATGGCTGCTGCGGGTCAACCGGGCGAAGATCAGGCATTGTTCGAAGGCGTGAAAGCCATCGGTATGGAAATGTGTCCTGCACTGGGTATCGCGATTCCAGTCGGTAAAGACTCATTGTCTATGCGTACCACCTGGAATGATGAAGGTGAAGACAAGTCTGTGACTTCTCCAATGTCGGGCGTGATCACTGCATTTGCGCCAGTGACTGATGTGCGTCAAACATTGACTCCTGAACTGAAAGATATTGAATCTATATTGGTTCGTATTGATCTGTCTAAAGGTCAGTTCCGTTTAGGCGGTTCGATTCTGGCGCAGGTATACAAAGCAATTGGTTCAGTTACTCCTGATGTGGATAGCTTCGATGACTTCAAAGCATTCTTCGCATTAGTTCAAGACTGGAACAACCGTGGTTTGATCAAGGCGTATCATGACATCGGTGATGGTGGTTTATTGGCGACTGTTGCAGAAATGATGTTCGCATCACGTCTGGGTGTTGCTCTAGAAGATCAATCAACTGCAAGCCTATTTGCTGAAGAGATTGGTGCAGTTCTACAAATTGCCAAAGCAGATTGGGAAGCATTACAAGCTGAAGTTGCAGCATCTACGCTTAAAGATGCAATTGCAGTGGTTGGTAGTGTAAACAATACGGACCAATTGTCTATCAATGGTCTGGTACTTGAACGTGCTGACCTGCAAGTGGCATGGACTGAAGTTTCTCATCAAATCCAGCGCCTACGTGACAACGTACAAACTGCAGATCAGGAATTTGCCTTAATTACTGATAAAGCGCACAAAGGTATTATCGCCCAACCAACATTCGACTTGAACGAAGCGATTGAAGCACCTTTCATTAACTTGCGTCGTCCAAATATGGCAATTCTGCGTGAGCAGGGTGTGAATGGTCATATTGAAATGGCGGCAGCTTTCGACAAAGTCGGTTTCAATACCGTTGACGTCCACATGAGTGACTTGCTGGCAGGTCGTATCAGCCTGGATGATTTCGAAGGTTTGGTAACGTGTGGTGGCTTCTCGTATGGTGACGTGATGGGCGCTGGTGGGGGTTGGGCGAAATCCGTATTGTTCAATGCTAAATTGCGTGACCAGTTTGAGAAATTCTTCAACCGTCAAGAAACCTTCTCGCTCGGTATCTGTAATGGTTGTCAAATGTTGTCTCAATTGGCTCCATTAATTCCGGGTGCGGATGCTTGGCCACGTTTCCATCGCAATACGTCTGAAGTATTTGAAGCGCGAGCAGTGAACGTTCGTGTGGAAAAATCGAATTCAGTATTGTTACAAGACATGCAAGGTTCGATTCTGCCGATCGCTGTGGCGCATGGTGAAGGTCGTGCAGTTGCAACGGCGGAAAACTTTGCTGCACTGAATGCATCGAATCAGGTGGTTCTACGTTATGTCGACAGCCATGGCAATGCAACTGAACAATATCCGTTGAACCCGAATGGTTCACCGGAAGGTATTACCGGTGTAACCTCTCAGGATGGCCGTGCAACGATTATGATGCCGCACCCTGAACGTAACTTCCGCGCGCTCCAGCATTCCTGGAAACCAGAAGACTGGGATCAAGACGGTGCTTGGTTACGTATGTTCCGTAATGCACGTAAATTTATTGGCTAATTGATATAATCAAGAATTAAAAAAGCCCCGAAAGGGGCTTTTTTAATAAGCAAATTATAGATTTATAGGTGATTAGATATAGAATTGAAAAAGATTAAAAAATGAATAAAGAGTCCTCAAATGTCCGATTTAATTGAAAAAGTTTTACTTTTACAAGAATTGCTAATAGCTAGAGCTACTGATACTTATGAAAAAGGTTCTTCAGAGGCATTTATGCAGCTTAGACAAGAGTTACTGACATTTAAAAACTTTTATGAATATATTCCATTTTTTATTAAAGACACACGCACATTAGATGAATTTGAAGCTAGGATTAAGTGGGATTTTGAATCTTACGCTGAACGTGAAAATTATATTTATTCGGAATTTAAAGAATTCTTTAATGTATTAGAAAGTCTAGATGTTCCTCCATTGGATCAGGTAGTACAGTTGAAGATTGCTGAATTAAGCTCGGATTATATACATCAAATATGGCAGAAAGCATTAGAGCGAAGAAGTACAGATCCCGAAGGTGCGATTACATTAGCTCGAACACTTTTAGAATCGACCTGCAAATATATTCTTGATGAATACGAAGTCGGTTATGGCAATGCTCCAGATATAAATCAACTGTATAGATTGGTGAGTAAAGAATTAAACCTTGCTCCATCTCAACATACGGAGCAGACTTTCAAACAAATTCTCGGAGGATGTAGTTCCATCATTGAAGGTTTAGGATCATTGAGAAATAAAGTGGGTGATGCTCATGGGCAAGGTAAAATAAACTTTAAACCTTCTCCAAGACATGCAGAATTAGCAGTGAATTTGGCTGGTACAATGTCCGTGTTTTTATTCTCATCTTGGAAATTAAAACAAGGTGAATGAATTTTTTATTATAAATATTGTTTTTAAATAGTATCTTAATTTTACTGTATGGAAAAATTAAAATAAATTCACTAACATAGGATTATTCAACCACCAATTTGGTGGATTTTTGCTTTTTAAGCATTCTGATTTTTTAATTTTTTTTCTTCCTGCTGAGTTGGTTTAGATTTTGCTTTTATATTGTATATAAAGTGCTATGGTATGTTTTATGCACAACTTTATTGCACTATAAAAGAAGGATGGAATAGATCGGTTCAGTATCAATTCTCAAAGATCTCAAAGATGAGGTGATGACATGGCTAAAACACTTAGAATAATGGATAAGGCGGCAATGCGTCAGAAAGGCTGGATGTTGTTTTGTATTGTTGTAGGACTACAAATATTGTTCGTTGTGGGCAGTTACTTGCTGCAGGGTTCTTGATCATCAGCTTTAAGAAAGCCACCATTAAGGTGGCTTTATAATTTAAATAACCAATTGAACCTGCTTCAATACCGCCTTTAACGTATTTTCATAATCAAAAGCTTTATTGGTACTGTCCTGATAACGCCAAGCCACATAACCATCCGGACAAACCAGTACTGCACCAGATTCATGAATTTCAGACTTGGCATTCCAGGTTCCATACACATCACGATAGTCACGTGAACCAATCTGAGTCACATCCAGATATGGCAAATCCAATGCTTCTGCCGCCTGTTTCCAGCCTTTACCGGATAAACCTGTGAGCAGGGTAAAACGACCTTTACCCGTAATATCCAGTGTCGACTGCTTTTGACCTTTGGCATTGATCAGCCAAGTATGCGGAACTTTAGCGCCTGGGCGAGTGGTTGCCTGTAAATAAAGCTGCTCATCTTTTTCAAAAATCTCAGGCTCGGATTCTGCAATCACCGTATTGGAGCTATATCGCTGGTTCAGTTCTACACCTTGTGCATTAAATTCGAAGTTTTTAATTTCCAAAGCTTCAAATAGTTTTTGACGGATTTCAGCACCTTGCTCATCTTCCGCAAAGATACGTTCCAGCATTTGCTTCTGAGTCGTCACACCTTGATCAAAACCAAAGACTTCTTTCAGGTATTTATAATCAAAACGTGACTGGTTCGCACGCGCTACAATCTGCTTGCCGACCGGTGCACGCTCGGTGGTATAGGAATCCAGCAGGGAAGGTGCAGCCCAGCCTTTTACCGCGTATGCCAGTTTCCAGCCTAGATTAAAGGCATCCTGCATGCAGGTATTTGAACCTAGGTCACTCGATGGTGGATGACGGTGTACTGCACCACCACCACAGAACACTCGACCTTTAGAATATTCAGTGGCCCAGGTCTGGTTCACATACCAGTACGATAATTTCTGGATTTCAACTTCTTCGACTTCAGTACCAACAAAAGCATTCAGGCGGGCACGGACCTGTTCTTCAGTAACTTGTGGTTCGCCTTTGGAAATGTCAAAGCCCCAACCCATGATCCATTCATTCCATGGCGTAATGGCACGTAACAATCCCATACCGAGATCGCCAAAGCTGGCTTCAGGATTCACGATCCATTGCAGAATCGCAGGACGGTGCTGAACGTATTGAGAAAGATCAGCTTTAAAGGTCACATAGACGGTACCGGCACGTGCCATCACGCCTTCCAGTGGCAAGCCGAGCTGTTCCAATACACGAGATTTAGCACCATCCATACCCACCAGATATTTTGCTCTTAAGCTAAATTCAGTATTGGTAATGCGGTTCAGGAAAGTAGCAGTCACGCCATCTTCGTCCTGCACATGTGACAGGTATTCAGTATTGAAGTTATAAATTGCACCACGTTCACCGGCATTTTTCACCAGTAAAGCTTCCATTTTTGGCTGAATCAGATCGACTAATGGACATGGACTGCCTTGGATATAGTCACCATGACGTTCATCACCGGTACCCCATGCACTTAAACGGGCGATTTCTTCGCCGACCAGACTGGTGGTAATCAGGCTTTCACCCATCTGTTCCCATGGTGTTGCAATCTCTTTAACCTGTTCTTCAATACCTAAATCACGTAATACTTCCATGGCACGCTGATTGGTAATATGGGCACGTGGACTATTGGCCAGCCAGCTAAACTGGGTAAACAGTTGTACCTTGATACCATAATTCGCCAAAGCCAAACCTAATGTTGAACCTGCAGGACCAGTACCAATGATCAGAACATCAGTGTCATAGTGTTGTGTCATACAAGACTCCATGTGTATAGGTGAAGAACAAGCTATCTATATAATCAGGCAGTCTAGTAAAACAGGATCTGTTGATATAGCGATATTCATATAAACTATCGACCTATTCTTATTTGCAATACGTGGGTCATAATCTTAAGATGCTGACCTGATCAGAAACCGGGCAGGCTATGGAACTTCGACATTTACGCTATTTTATTACTGTGGCGCAGCAACAAAGTTTTACCAAGGCTGCCGAAAAACTGTTTACCGCTCAGCCGTCATTAAGCCAGCAAATTAAGGATCTGGAGCAGGAAGTAGGCGTCATGCTGTTTGATCGTTCATCCAGAAAGGTCAAACTCACCGATGAAGGGCAGGCTTTTCAGATCTATGCCGAAAAAGCACTGGAAAATGCCAAACTGGCAGTAGCAGCAGCGCGTCAGGTTGCGCAGCAGAAAAATAACCAGATTCACATTGGCTTCCTGAATGTCGCAGAAATAAAAGTGATGCCACAGATTCTGGCTCAGCTTAAAAAAACCATGCCGGACTTAAAAATCCATCTGCATAGCCTGACCTGTATGGAACAGATTCAGCGGCTAAAAAATGCTGAACTGGATTTATGTATTACCCGCTTTCATCTGGACCATCCAGATTTTGAGAATATTCATTTATTAACCGAGCAAATTTATCTGATAGCCGCTCAGCACTTACATTCTACAGATCGAATCCTGAAATTACAGGAACTAAAAAACCATAATATAATTATGTGTGAGCAGAATGCTTCACCAGTATTTTATGAAAAGCTGGATAGACTACTCTGCATTGATCAGCTTGAGCATGAACAGCTGTTGTGGGTGACCAATGTCTTGCAACACATCAATCTGACCAATATGGGAATGGGCTTTAGTTTTGCGCCTGAATATTTACTGCGGTTTTTGAATGATCATGTGAAAATTGTCCAGACTGATCAGGCACTGCCAAAACTGGGCTTGTATGCAACATTTAACAAGAATTCCCAAAATCCTGCATTGAAGATGATTACCCAAGCCCTTAACAATACGACAAGTATCTGAATTGCAGGAAGGAATATATGTTAAAGCTGATTTATTACGTACCGGATGAAAATTTGGAAGACACCAAGAATGCGATATTTGCAGCAGGGGCAGGCGGCATTGGTGAGTATACGGACTGTGCCTGGCAGGTTTTAGGAACCGGACAGTTTAAGCCGCAGGAAGGTGCAGATCCTCATATTGGTGAAGTGGGTAAACTGGAACAGGTGGAAGAATGGCGGGTAGAAATTCTGGTGCCGGATGAAAAAGCAGTCAAAGTGGCCAAGGCGCTGAAAGAAAGCCATCCTTATGAAGAGCCAGCTTTTGAGTTTATTCAACTTCTGGATATCAAAGTCTAAAATTATAAAATTGATGCTCTGCTGCGGCGCGTTTGACTTGGCGCGCCGTTAGTCTAGATTCAGAAACCATCCAACCTGTTTTTGTTATTATCATCTCTGCCAGAATAATCCAAAGAAAAAATATAATAAGGAAAATAACAATGCCGTGGCCAAAACCGCTGAGCAGCGTGCTTAAGAATGCCCTCAGCAAATCTATCCAGTATGGGGCAGAAATCCTGCATCAGCGCATTCCATATTCAGCGGATAATCCCTATCTGGAAGGTATATTTGCACCAGAGCGGCAGGAACACTTTTCCACAAATTTAAAGGTTGAAGGGCAAATTCCTGCAGAACTGGATGGCGCATTAATGCGGATTGGTCCAAATCCTATTAATGTTAAAAACCCACGCAACTATCACTGGTTTACGGGCGATGGTATGTTGCATGCGCTCAGACTGAAGGGTGGCGAGGCACATTGGTATAAAAGCAGTTATATCGGTTCTGCCAGTGTGCAGAAAAAACTTCATCGACCACAAATTCCAGGTAAAACCCGAGGTGTCGCGGATGCAGTCAATACCAATATTATCCACTTTGCCGGAAAAATCTGGGCACTGGTAGAAGCGGGAGCTTATCCAGTTGAGTTGAATGCTGCACTGGAGTCAAAACGACATCATTTGTTTGAAGATGATCAGGATCTGCCATTTACTGCCCATCCGCATATTGATCCTGAAACCGGCGATATTCATGCAGTTTGTTATGATGCTTTAAGTCAGAACAAAGTTTTTTATTTGCTGATAGATTCAAAAGGTAAGTTGAAACATCACGTCGACATTCCAGTGAAACATGGTCCGATGATTCATGATTGTGCCATTACCAGATCTCAGGTGCTGATTCTGGACCTGAATGTGAACTTTTCTGTACGCAGTGCTTTAAAGGGTTCAATATTGCCATATCAATGGAATCCAAAACGGCAGGCACGCATGGGTATATTGCCTTTTGGCGGTAAGGCAATAGATATTCGCTGGTATGAGATTGATCCCTGTTTTATTTTTCATACCGTGAATGCTTATGAGCTGGATTCTGGTGATGTGGTTATGGATGCGGTGGTGCACTCCAAAGCATTGGTCAGTTCGATTCAGGGACCGATTGAAGATCAGGATATTCGGCTAGAACGATTCATTTTTGAACACGGTACTGGAAAAGTGGTTCGGACGATATTATCCGAGATGAAACAGGAATTCCCACGGATTAATGAAGCTTATACCGGACGGCCTTATCGCTATGTCTACACTATTTCCTTTGGCGAGTTTGATGATCCTCCTCATGTCAGCAGCAATAATCTTTTGAGCCATGATGTGGAAACTGGCAATTCAGAAAGCTATTCTTTTGGAGAGAATTGGGTGACAGGAGAGGTGATATTCGTCGCACGGGAAGGGGCGCAAGCTGAAAATGATGGCTGGCTGATGTCTTATGTTCATGCTTTAGATGGATGCCCATCCAAAGTGGTGATTCTGGATGCACAGCATATGGCTGAAGGGCCGATTGCAACCATTCATTTACAGGTACGTGTACCCGTCGGGTTTCATTGTAACTGGGTTGATTATCGGAAATTGAGAACCCACTATTCATAGGTTTTGATTATTTACTGGCATTTTTAAGATGGCATAGCCTTCATATAGCGTGAAGACTTCACTCTCTGTTTGCAGGCTGATAGGGCTTTAAAGAACGAAAAATATATTGCATAGGATAAGCAAAATTATGTGTTAGGCAGAAATTCATTCTTGAATCTCTGCCTAAGCGCGATATCCATATCACCAAATGAGGTAGAACTTAAGGCTTTGTTTTTCTATAGCTGCTATTAAACCTTCTGAATAAACAGCTCACGATCAAAACGGTACTGAGGGAAGAATACTCCATCTTCGGCACGTTCACCTGCACCAATTACCATGACCGGATACTGTTCATCATTTAATTTCAGAATTTCACGAACCATCGGCTCATCAAAACCTTCCATCATACAGCTGTCAAAACCATAAGCACGTAAAGCTAAGACCAGATTTTCACAAGCGAGCGCCGTTGTTTTGGTCGCCCACAGTTTCGCATCAGCTGGGCTGAAAGCAGACACTGGCATTTGTTTGTCCAGTGTACGGGCAACTTTGAAAGCCACTTTCTTAAAGTTACCAAAAGCATTCAGATAACCAGTCTTATAGTTGTAAGGAATATATTTATAGTATTTCTTAATCGCGGGCGGTGCTTCAGGAAATGGAAATTCATTCACATTACGTTTCGCCATTTCATCGATACGATCGGTACGTGCGATACAGACAATTAGCTCAGAAGCAGTTTTAGCTGCCAGTTGACTCATACAGGCTTTGACCAGACGTTTTTTCTTGCCCGGATTTTGTACCACATAAAAAGTCCAAGGCTGCAAGTTCGACGAATTTGGTGCCAACAACGCCAGATCCAGACAGGCATCCAGCACTTCGACAGGAATTGGCTTTTTGGTAAATTTACGCACTGAACGTCGACTTTCAATCACTTTACGAAAATTATCGACATCTATATCTTGAGGTGTAGGTTCGTAATAACGTTTCTTTTCTGGATTTGAACTATCTGTTGTTTCGGAAGAGTTTTGAGAGTTTTGATTTGGCATATTCAAATTCTTGGAAAAATAAAAGATTGAGGCAGTCTAAACTACCTCACTGAACTCATAAGTTTGAAAATTAGTTGAATTGTGTGAAATCAGGTTTACGTTTTTGCATAAAGGCTTGAACCGCTTCCAGCATTTCTGGCGAGCCGACACGCTGCATGAAAATTTCTGCTTCATGGTCAATCCATTCCACAATTTCATTCACATTGTGTTTCATCAAGGCTTTAGATTGCACCAGTGATGCCAATGGCAGAGCAGAGAGCTGGGCAGCTTGTGCTGCTGCTTTAGTGTAAACATCTTCTTCAATGTTATTCACCAGACCTGCGTCGAGCGCTTTTTCACTATTGAATTTTTGCGCAGTCAGCAATAATTCGGCCGCTTTATGATAACCCGCTTGCTGAATCAACAGCTTGCTTGAAGCACCTTCAGGCGATAGACCCAGACTGACAAATGGAATCTGGAACAGGGCGGTATTGTCACTATAGACCAGATCACAATGCAGTAAGATCGTCACGCCAATGCCGATTGCAACACCACGCACGGCTGCAATCAATGGCTTGGAAAATTTTGCAGCAGATTTCAGTAAAACAAACGGTGGGCCTTCAGCGGCGGGTGCCTGACCTTTCTTCGCAGCAGATTTCATAAAATCCTGCATATCATTGCCCGCACTAAAGTCTGCATCCTGACCACGTAAAACGACCACACGAACTTCAGGCGCCTGATCTGCTTCATCTAAAGCTTTCGCAATCCAGAGATAAAGTTCGCTATATAACGCATTTTTCGCTTCCGGACGATTGATGGCTAAAGTGAGTACACCATGTTCTAAATTCGCATTCAAATGCTCATGAGGTTGTTGAATACAGCTCAGTGTCATCGTACTATCCTTGCTTTAAAACTTAATTTGATTTTATGGGAATGATTATGTCGCATATTTATTGGGGCAGCACAACTCATGAGTCATAAAAAACTGATCCCTTATGAACTATACATTTGATTATCTGGTTTTCATTGGCCGCTTTCAGCCTTTTCATCTGGCGCACATGCAAACGATTAACATTGCCCTGCAACACAGTCAACATGTGATTTTGGCTCTCGGCTCTGCGCAAAATGAACGCAATATCAAAAATCCATTCTTGGCTTCGGAGCGTGAAGCCATGATCCTGTCAAATTTCAGTCCTGAAGATCAAGCTCGGATCAAATTTGTAGAAGTCATTGATGTTTATAATGATGAAAAATGGCAAAAACTGGTGAAATCGCTGGTGAATCAGGTTATTGAACCGGATGCCAAAGTTGGGCTGATTGGGCACTTTAAAGATGATTCTTCTTATTATTTAAAGTTTTTTCCAGAATGGGAAATGGTCGAACTTGACAGCCTGGAAGATGCCTTATCCGCCACGCCGATGCGTGAAGCTTATTATCGTGGCGAAATTCAACGAGATAAATTTCCACAAGGCACGATTGATTTTCTAGAGAATTTCCAAAAAACCACGACCTATCAGCAACTCAGTGAAAAATTTGCCCAGAATGATAAAACCAATCTGCTTTAAAAGTATCAGGTTGTTATGGGTTGATTCATGGTAGTTTGAGCATGCTGTTTCAAACACTCCCCAAGGATTTCTAGACCAGGAGACTGTTCTTTCCAGTGATGCCAATACAAGGGCACTTCAATTCGCATCTCACTTGAAAGTTCAAGCAGTCGACCTGACTCCAGCAAATTCCTAGTTTGATAGTCCGGCAGCCAGCCATAGCCTAGACCCATGACAATCGCATCAAAAAATGCATGAGTCGATGGAATAAAAAAGTGAGGATATTGTGCTAGATTCAGGCCAAATTCGTGCTGAATAAATTGGGTATGGAGTTGGTCTTTTTCATTAAAAATAATGGCAGGGGCAAGGCGTAGCGCATCCCGATGTACGCCTTGATGAAACCAGTTTCGGGAAAATTCAGGCGTAGCAACGAGACGGTATTGCATCTGTCCGATCAATTCTGCCCGGCAACCTTTCATTGCTTTGGCTTCAGTACTCAAACAGGCATTGACGAGACCTGCTTCTAACAGATGATGAGTCTGTGATTGATCATCCACCTGAAAATGCAACACAATTTTATGCTGGATCAGCTGGGCTTGTAAGGTTGGTAATAGCCAGGTCGCGAGCGAATCAGCATTGGTGGCAATATTCAGACAATAGAAACCTTCCTGTTGCAATTGTCCACCCAAATCCTGCATCAGATTCTGTTCTAGCAAACGTTGATGCTGTAAATAATGCAATAAGGTTTGTCCGGATTGAGTCACACGGCAAGGCCGATCTCTCACCAGAAGCAATTGTCCCAATTTTTTTTCCAGACTTTGAACACGAAGGGTCACTGCCGAGGCAGTAATATTTAGCTGCTCGGCAGCAAGATCGAAACTTCCCGTTTTTGCAACTGCGTAAAAAGCATCACATTGTTTTGCATTCAGCATATCTGTTATCTAAAAATAATTTAGTTAAATTGATATTAACTTAGTTTTAATTAATCGCACTCATTTTTTTGCATAATTCATTTATTCAAAAAAAGGGGAATGTGATGTTCAGTTATATGATGAGTGGTTTTGCTGTGGGAATGAGCCTGATTGTCAGTATCGGTGCACAGAATGCTTTTGTATTAAAGCAAGGTTTAAAACAGCAGCATGTGTTCTGGGTCTGTGTGATTTGTGCCTTGTCTGATTCCATTTTAATTCTGCTTGGCGTACTGGGCTTTGCGCGTGTCATTGAACATTATCCGGATATTATTATATTTTCTAAATATATTGGCGCAGGATTCCTGTTTTATTATGGTTTGCACCATGCGATCAGCGCATTTAAATCAACAGAGGTTTTGGCACCAAGTGATCAGCTCACAGAGCATTTTCTACAAGTACTGATGATCTGCCTGGCTTTTACCTGGCTGAATCCGCATGTTTACTTAGACACAGTTATATTGATTGGATCAATTTCAACTCAATACGCCTTAGGAAAATGGTGGTTTGCTTTAGGCGCTGTCTGTGCTTCCTGGTTTTTCTTCTTTAGTTTGGGATATGGGGCAAAGATACTGACGCCTTGGTTCCAACATCCAAAAGCATGGAAAATACTGGATGCTATTATTGCCTGTACCATGTGGGGCGTCGCAGTGTCATTAATTCTCAGTATTTGATTCAGGCTACGAAAGCTGATAGATCGGTTAAGAGTTGTCTAAGCGTGTCATTTTAGATAGTGATCGTGAATAGGCAGCGTAGAAAACAACTCTTTTCAGTGCTGCAAGCACATGGATATTTCCAATATAAATTGAACTTAAAATAAAGGATCTGGTTTGTATAAAAAATTTATAAAATCAAAATTTTATAAGATGAAACCAGTCTCCTGCTAGGCTAGCAGGGCCACTTATTAGAGAAAAATCAAAGCAAGTATTTTGTCCGTTAGTCATGAATGATTTTACAAAAACTTCAATAAACTGGTATAAAAATAACGAAAACCTGTTCGCTCAAAAACAAGAAAGTTTAGTTTCAGATTAAGCGGTGTACTTAAATCCGATCAATAAGAAATTAAACAAGGTGGATTTAAAATTGAAAACAATAATAAAAACTGGGCTCCTTAGCCTAGCGATCTGTTTAGCTTTGACCAGTCAGTCTTTTGCAAGATCATGGACCTTAACTCCCAAAAGTGATGTCGGTTTTGAGATTAAGTCGATGGGTCTTACTGTAGTTAAAGCCAAGTTCAATCAGGTTCAATCCACGATGCAGTTTGACGTTAAAGCACCGCAAAATGCCTCAACTCATCTGGTCATGGATGTGGAAAGTTTAAGCTTTAGTAAACCGCTATTTAAACATATGATTTTGGGCGAAGACCTGTTTTATGTAGAAAAATATAAGACTGTAATTTTTAAAAGTATCCAGTTTAAAGACTTGGGTAATGGCAAATACAATGTTTTAGGTCATTTAACCCTACGTGGTGTGACCAAACCTGTGATTTTTGAAACCACGTTTAAACCCAGTATGTCAAATGCCAACCTGCTTGATGTTCAGGCATCAGCCGTGATTAACCGTGGGGATTTTGGTATGAAAAAAGGAATTGCCGGGGTAGGGGATAAAGTTAATCTTCATCTATCAGGCCAGTGTGAAATGAACTAGGGTAGATATAAAATACTTGATGATATGAACGTTATTGTAAAAAAAGCTCGAATATTTCGAGCTTTTGTCTATACGGTAAGCATGCAATTAAGCAGCTTGCAAAGCTTTTAAATCTTCCAGAACTTGTTCTGCGTGACCTGCTGCTTTGACCTTACGGTATTCTTTGACCAGTTGGCTATTATGGAAAATAAAAGTTGAACGCTCAATGCCCATTACTTGTTTGCCATACATGTTCTTTTCTTTAATCACATCAAAGTGATTGCACAACACTTCTTCTTTATCGCTGATCAGATTGATACTCAAATTTTGCTTTTCAGTAAAGTTCTGATGCGCTTTTACCGAATCACGTGATACGCCAAGAATTGTGGTGTTTAAAGCATCGAACTGATCTTTTAAACAGGAAAAGCCAACTGCCTGAGTCGTACAGCCTGGCGTAGAATCTTTAGGATAAAAATAAATCACCAGCCATTCTGTATTCAACTGGGTTAAATTGATTTCGCCTGTCGTCGCAGGAAAATTCTGGTCAAGCAAACTCATTTCAGACATAAAAACTCCTGTTTTCTTTAAATTTTTTTAAAAAAATAAGCCACACTATAGTGGCTTATTTTATCAAAGAATAAGCAGATCTTATTTCTTTGGTGCCGCTTGAGCTGATTTCATTGCTTCTTCAGTCAAAGTTTTCAGTTTGCCTGTTAACTGTGGACCAAAGCATGCTTGAAGATCTTTATTCTGCTTCTGTACAAAAGCTAAAGTGCCTGGGCTTTTCTTCTGGTTAATAGTGCTTTGAATTTCCCATTTTTGTGCATTGGTTAATTTGCCATCTGCTTCAATAGCACAACCACAATATTTGCTGACTTCAGCAGATGTCAATTTTTTGCTTTTGCCAGTTTCATTTTTACAAACATTGATCAATGCAGATTTTACATTGGTGCTTTTATAAGCTTGTTGTAATTTGTCATCAGCCGCTTGAGCCGTAGTTGCGAACATAGCAGCAGCTGAAACAATTGCTGAAAGCACGATGCTTGATTTTAAATTCTTCATAAACTCTACCTTGTTATTACGGTATATAACGTGTCGGGTCTTCAACACCTGCGTCCGCAAAACCCTGTTTACGTAAACGACAACTGTCGCATTTGCCACAGGCACGTCCTTGGTCATCTGCTTGATAGCATGACACCGTTTGACTGTAGTCTACGCCATGTTCAATACCTAAGCGAATGATATTTGCTTTGGATAAATGTAACAAAGGTGTTTCAAATTTGAGCGCCTGACCCTCTACGCCAACCTTGGTCGCAAGGCGTGCCATGTTGGCAAATGCGTCAATAAATTCCGGACGGCAATCCGGATAACCGGAGTAATCAACCGCATTAATTCCGATCACAATCGCTTCAGCTTCGAATACTTCTGCCGCGGCCAGAGCGTAAGACAGGAAGATAGTATTACGTGCTGGAACATAGGTAATTGGAATGCCAGCCTGTTCATGGTCAGGTACCTCAATACTATGATCGGTAAGGGCTGAACCACCCAGATTACCCAGATCAATATTGATCACTCGATGTTCCACACCCGCACGTTGTGTTAAAGCTTTTGCTGCATCCAGCTCGGTCGTTGAACGCTGACCATATCGAAAACTGAGTGCGATACATTCATAGCGTGCCTGCGCCCAAGCCAGACATGTTGTTGAGTCTAATCCGCCAGATAACAGGACAATGGCACGAGGGCGCATAAGCTGATTCTCCAAAAAAATACTTTACAAAAAATTAACGACCAGTTTCATCATTCCATAACAACTTATGTAGCTGTAACTGGAAACGAACAGGGAGATGGTCTTCTAAAATCCACTGAGCCAAATCACGTGCCAGTGGTGGTAAACGAACCGCACCTTTTTCAACCGCAAATGCAGGCGAAAACCAAACTGTACTCACTTTGTCTTGAAGTTGGTACAGCTCTAACTGCTGCTTTGACCATTCATAGTCTTCACGATTGCATATCACAAACTTGATTTGATCATGTGCAGTTAAATGAGCGAGATTAAAAAGCAAATTTCGTGCAACTTCACCTGAAGTTGGCGTTTTTAAATCTAAAACTTTGGAAACACGTGAATCCACTTTGGACACATCTAAAGCCCCACTGGTTTCAAGTGAAACCTGACATCCTAAATCTGCCAGTCGCTGCATCAGGGGTAGGGCATTGGGCTGCGCCAGTGGTTCACCGCCGGTCACACAGACATAAGGGGTTTTAAAATCAAGCGTGGTCTGGATAATATCGTCCAGAGACTGACGCTCACCGCCTTCAAAGGAATAGGTGGTATCACAATAGCTACAACGCAATGGGCAACCGGTTAAACGGATAAATACTGTTGGCAGTCCTGCAGCATTGGCTTCACCTTGCAATGAATAGAAAATCTCCGTAATGCGTAAACCCGCAGACGGATCAGAGACAGGAATTGCAGAAGATCGAAGCGTATTCATAACAAAACTAACCAATGAGAAATAAATAACCGGGTATAAAAATAAAAATCCCTACGATTATTACTAATCGTAGAGACGAGGAGCGGTTGAAGCTCCGAGGAACACGAATGTATCCTCTAAGTTAAGACATCTTAGTCTTCGCGTAATAGATCGTTCAGGCTTGTTTTAGAACGAGTTTGTGCATCAACTTTTTTCACGATGATGGCAGCATACAAGCTGTAAGTACCACACTTAGAAGGGAGGCTACCAGCAACAACGACTGAACCTGCTGGTACGCGACCATAATGAATTTCGCCAGTGGCACGGTCATAAATCTTGGTCGATTGACCAATGAATACACCCATTGAAATTACAGAACCTTCTTCAACGATTACGCCTTCAACGATTTCAGAACGTGCACCGATAAAGCAGTTATCTTCAATAATGGTTGGATTCGCTTGAAGCGGTTCAAGCACACCACCAATACCTACACCACCTGACAAGTGAACATTTTTACCGATTTGCGCACATGAACCTACAGTTGCCCAAGTATCAACCATCGTGCCTTCATCTACATAAGCACCGATGTTGACATAAGAAGGCATCAAGATTACGCCTTTGGCCTGAAAAGAACCTTTACGTGCGACAGCAGGTGGTACGACACGTACACCAGCAGCCTTGAATTGTTCTTCAGTCCAACCAGAGAATTTCGTCTCTACTTTGTCATAGAAACGAAGATCACAAGCTTCCATTGGTTTGTTGTCGTTTAATTTAAATGATAACAATACCGCTTTTTTAATCCATTGATGAACAACCCATTCACCATCGATTTTTTCAGCAACACGTAAAGTACCATTGTCTAGACCAGCAATTACTTCCTCAACTGCTTGACGGATTTCAGCAGAGCAATCTGCAGCTGTAAAATTCGCACGGTCTTCAAACGCTTGTTCAATGATTGTTGAAAGCTGCGACATGATCTTCCTTCCAGAAAAAAATTTTCTAGATTTTACACTATATTGCAGGAAAAATAGTTGAAAGCACTAAAAATAGATGAAAAATAACCAGAAGTGTAGAAAACGTGAAATTATTAAAGTGATAAGTGTACTTTTTCATTATGTTGAAATGTAGGAGAAGTGTTAGAAAACACTTGGTTCTCAACAAGAAAAATTAATTTGTATCAAAAAATAACAAAAGATGAGCAAAATGTGAATAAAAAATATTTTTTAAGTCCTTTATATTGAGCCTATCACGAATAACTAATGATCAAAATAAGTTCTTTTGAGGAGAGAAATAATGAAATCTTTACATAATATTTTAGCAGTATCAGTCTTAGCTCTAGCAGCGGGTTCTGCGATGGCTGCTGATGAAACAATCGTAACAGATGAAGGCGTTGCTGAATTCTCTTTCTTTAAACCAGCTTCTGTTCGTGCTGAAGTCGGTACTACCGGTTATGGTGGTGCAATTTCCTGGAGTGCTAACCCATATGTAGGCGTCACTTTAGGTTATAACGGCGGTGATATTTCCTGGTCGGATGATTTATCAATCAATGGTTCTGATTATGACCTGGATATGGACAATAACCTGACTTACCTAAATGCTGAAATCCGTCCTTGGGCAAACTGGTTCTATATGGCGGCTGGTGTAGCTTATGTAGATAATCAATATGATATCGATCGTCGAGTTCGTTCGGGTGAAACCTTCTCCGTAAATGATGTTGAATTCAAGGCAGTAGGAGATGCACGTATTAGTGGTGACCTATCTTATAAAAATAATATTGCACCCTACCTAGGTATTGGTTTCTCTCCAGCGATTACTAATCGTTGGGGTGTGTTTGGTGAAATTGGTGCTTACTACAATGGAAATCCAACAGTTAACTTAACTTCAAGTGGAGTTGCTACTCCTACAAATCCTGGAGTTATTGCTGACTTTAACCAACAAGTTCAGTTGGAAGAAGATGATATTCGTAACGACAATGAGTACGAATGGCTACCAGTCGCTAAACTTGGTGTAAGCTTCCGCTTCTAAGATTTAACCTCATAAAAAAACGGGCTTCGGCTCGTTTTTTTGTTTTTTTAGAACAATTTTAAAAGTGGTAACCCAGTTTCAAACCTGCGATCCAGGCACTATTGTCAGAAACAGCGGATAAACCCGCTATTTGAGGAGTAAGCGAATCAGATATTGCAACCTCAGGTTTCTGAAATTTTAAATAATAGAGTCCTGTAGCAATATCCCAGGTCTCTTGGATCTTATAAAGATGGCCTAGTCCGATGCCCCAATATCCATCACTCGGATTTAATGTTGAAGCCGGATTTCCTGTACCGGAATCCCATAAAAGTTCGATAGAATTTATGCCAAAAGATGGCCATTGATGGGCAAGTCCAATTTTGCCAGACCATTGATCCTCACGATAATCAATCATTCTAAAAGGTTTTACTTCAGGGAACTGTAAGGCCGCATAGTCAATTACAGCGCCAAATTTAGGTGGCTGGATCACGAAATTTTGCCAGTTCGACCAACGCAGCGTGCCATAGAGCGCATTTTGATCAGTTAAAGCTGTCTGAAAATCCAAGTTCACAGACTGTGGAGTTTGAATTTCTGTATAAGGTGCTGGATTTGTACCTACAATAATTGATTCAGTGGTTTTATTGTGATGAGTAATTGCAGAACGATAGGTCAGTGCGGTTCTAAAAAAATATTCAGGAATCTGATAACTGATTCCTGCAAGCCAGCCCCAAGCGGGATCTCGTTCAAATGTGGCTCGATAACCATTGAATATATAAAATGTCTGCCCGGCTAAATATAAATTTCCCTCTAAGCTTTGATAACTTAGCCCTGTATAAAAATTCCAGTCAGCGTCTGGTTGAAAGCCAATTAATGAGGTCAAATTATGGCTCTCAAACTGAATGGTAGCAGCCTCAATGGGAAGTGCCGCACCTGCAAAAACAGGATCATAATGATAAGCGATATCTATAGAATAAGGCTGATCGTAAATCAGTCCCCACGACACTTGAGGATGCAACTGGAATTTTAATGCGACATTGGAGATCAATTGGTTATGGGCAAGATTTCCTGTTGAAAAATCGGTAATGCCTAATTGTTGCAGCTCTTCGGTATGTTGTACCTGACCGCTGGTATCAGGGCGAATCCAGGCCAATGAAACTTCAGCATAATGATTTTTTTCAAAAAACGATTGGATGCTTTGGTTAGATTGTTCAAACGCTGCTGCATAACCTGACCCGGAGAAAAACAAGCCCACGGAGAAAAGAGCAAATTTATTATTGATCATCTTGGTATAATTCAATTTATTATGCATGTGATTATGCTTGATATTTATATTCTTTATCTACTCAAAAAATAAAAAAGAGGCCAATGAGCCTCTTGAGTTTAAAGCCTGAATTTAGTTCAGTCGTCTGGATAGGCGACTTTTTTAAGTGCTTTAATATTGGCATCTGGCGAGCATAGGGAAATAAACTCGTAGCCATAGCCACGCAGTAAATGTCCTTTACGTACCGCAATCCAGGTGGTATTGACACCAAAAATGTCGGTTTTAATTTGCTTTAAACGATAATCGCGCTCAGGGTTATAAGCGACATCGTTGACGATACCCACGCCCATGTTCATTTCGACATAGGTTTTAATCACATCGGCATCAAGTGCGGACATCACAATATCCACATCAAAACCAGCTTCTTCAAAGGCGGTATCAATCTTGGAACGACCGGTAAAACCACCATGATAGGTAATAATCGGGTAGTGAGCCAGATCTTCAATCCGGATGTTTTCCTTACTCGCCAGCGGATGATTTTGCGGCGTAATAATACTGTGTTGCCAGTTATAATAAGGCACGCTGGCCAGATTGTCTTCAGTCGTCAGGGCTTCAGTCGCAATACCGATATCGGCTTGGCCTTCCAGCAGCATTTCCGTAATTTCCATCGGGCTGGCCTGTTGCAAAATCAAATGTACTTTAGGGAATTCTTTTTTGAATTGGCTGACAATTGGTGGTAACACATAACGCGCCTGGGTATGTGTGGTGGCAATGGTCAATGTGCCTTCATCGACTTTATTGAAATCATCGGCCAGACGTTTGATATTGTCGGCATCGACCAGCATGCGTTCCACAATGCCTAAAAGTGCCTGACCCGGTTCGGTTAAGCCCAGTAGACGTTTACCTTTGCGGATAAATAGCTGCACCCCCAGTTCATCTTCCAGATCTTTAATATGCTTACTGACCCCGGACTGCGAAGTATAAAGCGCAGCGGAAGCTTCAGTTAAATTAAAGTTTTGTCTAACCGTTTCTCGTATAATTCTTAATTGTTGGAAATTCATAATTCTTTTACCCTAGAAGAGGATGGGGCATTTTAAAGCCCCATCTTTTGATCTTAAGCGACCTGGTTTTCAAATAAATGCAAGTTCACCGCACTTAACCAAACAGTTTGATTTGGGCGGAATTGGTGCGCTCTCGCTTCATCAGGCGTCAGTAAAATTTCAATCAGATTGCCTTGACGGTCATTTAGCTCTGCAACGACTTTACCCGCGATCCATAATTCACGAATGAAGGTCGCCTGAATGGCATTGTCGTGTGGCTGTGCATGGATGCGTAGTTCATCTGGACGTGCGAATAAAATCACTTCACCTTGAGCGGCATTTTTTGCACCCTCGAATTGAATACGGTCTTCACCGAGCTGGATGATGCCTGCATTGTTTTGACCTTCAAAACGGTTCGCCTGACCCAAAAAGTCGAATACAAATGGAGTTTTCGGGGTTTCATAGACCTCACGCGGTGAACCGATCTGCTCTACATTGCCTTTGTTCATTACTACGATCTGATCTGCAACTTCAAGTGCTTCTTCTTGGTCATGCGTCACGAAAATAGAGGTGATGTGTAATTCATCATGGAGGGTACGTAACCAGCGACGCAGTTCTTTACGGACTTTGGCATCCAGTGCACCGAAAGGTTCATCTAGTAATAATACACGTGGTTCAACGGCCAGAGCACGTGCAAGGGCAATACGCTGACGCTGACCCCCAGAAAGTTGAGCTGGATATCGGTCAGCCAGGAAACCGAGCTGAACCAAGTCGAGTAAACGTGTCACACGTTTTTTAATTTCCGCTTCGGATGGACGGGTTTTACGTGGACGCACACGCAGGCCAAAGGCGATGTTGTCAAATACCGTCATATGACGGAACAGGGCATAGTGCTGGAATACAAAACCGACTTCACGCTCACGCACATGAACATTGGTGGCATCCTGACCTTCTAAAATCACTTGGCCACCATCCGCAGATTCCAGGCCGGCAATAATCCGTAGCAAAGTGGTTTTGCCACAACCAGATGGGCCAAGAAGCGCGACCAGTTGACCATCTGGAAAATCCAGCGAAATGTTTTTTAGTGCGTGGAATGCACCAAAGTGTTTTTCAATATTTTGTACTTGAATACTCATGTGGGCATTCCTTAAGAAACTGTTGAATCTTCATTACGTTTGTCTTGTTTTTCCTGGCGCAGTTCCACCCATGTTTTTAAAATCAGGGTTACAATTGCGAGGAGAGCCAGGAGTGATGACACGGCAAACGCAGCACTAAAGGTATATTCGTTATATAGAATTTCGACGTGTAGCGGCAAGGTGTTGGTTTCACCACGGATATGGCCGGAAACCACCGACACCGCACCAAATTCACCCATGGCCCGCGCATTACACAGAATCACGCCATAGATCAGACCCCATTTGATATTGGGCAGGGTCACTTTCCAGAAAGTCTGCCAGCCAGATGCACCGAGTACAATCGCAGCTTCTTCTTCTTCGGTTCCTTGTGCTTCCATTAACGGAATTAGCTCACGCGCAACAAAAGGTACCGTAATAAAGATAGTCGCTAGGACAATCGCAGGCACTGCATAAAGGATCTTGATATCGTGATCCATCAGCCAAGAACCCATCCAGCCTTGGGTACCGAAAATCAGCACCAGCATCATACCCGCGATCACAGGTGAAACCGAGAAAGGGAGATCAATAATGGTGGTCAGGAATGATTTCCCCGGAAAGTTGAACTTCGCTACAGACCAGGCTGCCGCAACACCAAATACGACGTTGAGCGGTACTGCGATTGCAGCCGTCAGCAAGGTAAGTTTTACTGCCGACAGAGTATCCGGATGCACCAGCGCTTGGGTATAAACGCCAACCCCTTGTTTAAAGGCTTCAACAAAAACCAGAATCAAGGGCAGAATCAGGCAGCTTAAAAAGAAGATTAAGGCAATAGTGAGCAGCGTATAACGTACCCAAGTTGGCTCACGGGTTGCATCACGGGATTGCAACTTTTCAGCCAGCGCATTGCTGTTGGTATTTAAACTCATCGCGCAGTTCTCCCGGTACGACGGCTAGCCCATGCCTGTAATAAGTTAATCAGGAATAGCATCACGAAGGAAATCAGTAGCATGACGACAGCAATCGTGGTTGCACCGGCATAGTCATATTCTTCTAGGCGAGAAATAATCATTAAGGGTGCAATTTCCGTTTCAAAAGGCTGGTTACCAGCAATAAAGATCACTGAACCATATTCACCGACACCACGGGCAAAGGCTAAAGCGAAGCCAGTGATCAGCGCAGGCAGCAGAATTGGGAAAATCACTTTGGTCACAATCTGAAAACGGTTGGCACCCAATGCAGATGCAGCTTCTTCCAGTTCGGTTTCCAGATCGCTAAGGACTGGCTGAACCGTACGCACTACAAAAGGCAGACCAATAAAGATCAATGCCAGTGTAATACCAATCGGGGTATAAGCGACTTGAATGCCAATCGGTTCTAAATATTGACCAATCCAGCCGGTCGGTGCATATAAAGAGGTCAGGGCAATACCCGCAACCGCAGTGGGTAAGGCAAAAGGCAAATCTACCAGGGCATCGACAATACGTTTGCCCGGAAAGCTGTAACGTACCAGACACCACGCCAGTAACAGGCCAAACACTACATTGACCAGTGCAGCGACAATGGCCGCGGTGAAACTTAACTGCAATGATTTCAAGATACGTTCAGAGCTCAGGATTTCCCATAAGCCATCCCAGCCAATGCCCAGTGATTTAATAAAAACAGCTGACAGCGGGATCAAAACGATTAATGACAAATACGCTAGGGTAAAGCCTAGAGAAAGACCAAATCCTGGCAGCACTCGGGATCGCTGCGACATGATTACTCCTCAGAAGAGAGAAAGCTGATTGAAGTCAATCAGCTAAAATAAAAAAACAATTTGGGCACAAGCATAATTTGCAGCGACTAAAATGCAAATTTAAAATAACACTTGCTCTCATCAACTTTGCTGATATGGGGCATAGTGTTTTCTGAAATCAAATAGTGTTCAATTTCAGGAAAAGGGCCAAAACCAGAAGCGACATTGACATGACCGACTGCACCCAGATTAATTGGTTTGATTTTCCAGGTTTGGGCCAGTATGTGGGCATCTTCAAAACTTAACCAGGGATCATTTTCACTGATCAATAACGTGGTGGGCACCTGAAGCTTGAGCTGTTGAAAATAGGTGCTGTAGTCAGTCTGACTGTCGCGCGAAAAACCATTTTCCCCAAATCGTGCCGGATTAGCTGGTGCCACCAATAGCAGATTTTTTACTTTTGCATTGAGTTCGGGATGTCGGGCAAGGGCCGCAATACTGGTCAGACAGCCAAAGCTGTGTGCGACAATCTGAACCTCTGCTGGAATGGCTTGCAGAGTTTTGACAAATTCTGCTACCCAGATATCCAGTACCGGATGATTCCAGTCCTTTTGCTGCACACGGGAGCATCGCATCAGCCGGTGCTGTAAGCAGGTTTGCCAGTGGTTGTATTCACTGCCACCTACACCAGGAACGATAAGCGTATGAATCATGTCGATGCTCCTATATCAATCAGCTTGGAAAATTATTTCGCGCTGTTGGCTTTAACGATCTGGTCAAATACACCACCATTTTCAAAGTGAGCCTTTTGTACTTTGTTCCAGCCGCCAAATTCCTGATCAACCGTCACCAGTTTTAATGGCTTAAATACTTGGCTGTATTTGGCCAGTACTTTGGCATTACGTGGACGATAATAATGTTTACCTGCCAGGTCTTGACCCAATGGCGAATACAGGAAGTTCAAATAACCTTGAGCCAAGTGCTGGTTGCCTTTTTTCTTGGCATTTTTTTCTACAATCGCCACCGGTGGCTCAGCCAGAATCGACAGAGAAGGGGTAATAATTTCAAACTTGCCCGGCTGTTCGCGAAGGGCTAAATGCGCTTCGTTTTCCCATGCGAGTAAAACATCCCCAATGCCACGTTCAGCAAAGGTCGTGGTTGAACCACGTGCCCCGGAATCCAGAACTTTGGTATTTTTATAAATTTTACGAACAAATTCTTGCGCAGTCTTATCGTTGCCGCCCGCCTGATGTTTGGCCCAAGCCCAAGCCGCCAGATAATTCCAGCGTGCACCGCCTGAAGTTTTCGGGTTTGGGGTAATGATCGCTACGCCCGGTTTGACCAGATCACCCCAGTCCTTAATCTCTTTCGGATTGCCTTTACGCACCAGGAACACGATGGTTGAAGTATAAGGCGTCGAGTTTTGCGGCAATTTCTTCTGCCAGTCCGCAGGTAACAGTTTAGCTTTTTCTGCCAGCACATCAATATCGGCAGCCAATGCTAACGTTACGATATCTGCATCCAGACCATCAATCACGGCACGTGCCTGTTTGCCTGAACCGCCATGCGATTGCTTGAAATTGATTTTTTGACCGGTACGGCTTTCCCAATATTTGCCAAAATTCTTATTTACATCTTCATACAGTTCACGGGTCGGATCATAGGATACATTGAGAAAATCACGTGCTGCTGCACCAAATGAGGTTGCCGAGATAACAGCTGCTAAAACCCCAAGTTTTAATGTGTTTGAAATGCTCATCTGGACTGAATCTCTGATATGTTCTGTAACATAAGCGCAGAATAAACTTATTCTTTATGCATAAAAAATAATTAAAAATGAATTTTATATGAAAAAAAGAGATAAATAAGCTCTTAAGTGTTTGAAATAAGAATGGCCTTATGAATAAAGGCCATAATGAACTGCATTTAAAGTATTATTTTGCGTGATTGGTTTTGACAATCTGATCAAACACACCACCATTGTCAAAATGCTGTTTCTGAACCTTGGTCCAGCCACCAAATTCTTTATCAATGGTGACCAGTTTTAAGGACTTGAATACGGTACTGTATTGCTTTAATACATTCGCATTACGTGGACGGTAAAAGTTTTTCGCCGCCACAGTCTGTCCAGCAGGTGAATAGAGGTAATTTAAATAGGCTTTGGCCAGATGTTCATTACCATCTTTCTTGGCATTTTTTTCTACGATTGCCACGGGTGGTTCAGCCAGAATAGACAGAGAAGGAGTAATGATTTCAAATTTTCCCGGCTGTTCGCGGACGGCCAAATGTGCTTCATTTTCCCAAGCCAGTAATACATCCCCAATCCCGCGTTCAGCGAAAGTCGTGGTAGCACCACGTGCACCCGAATCCAGTACTTTGGTTTGTTTGTAGATTTGACGGACAAAGTCTTGTGCTTTGGCATCATTGCCACCTTTCTGGTGTTTGGCCCACGCCCAGGCAGCCAGATAATTCCAGCGTGCACCACCTGAAGTTTTTGGGTTCGGGGTAATAATGTCTACGCCTGGTTTAACCAGGTCTCCCCAGTCTTTGATTCCTTTTGGATTGCCTTTACGTACAAGAAAAACGATGGTTGAAGTATAGGGTGTCGAATTCTGCGGGAATTTCTTTTGCCAGTCTTTAGGCAGCAAACCACGTTCTGCAATTTCATCAATATCTGCTGCCAGTGCCAGTGTTACAACATCGGCACCCAGTCCGTCAATCACGGCACGTGCCTGTTTGCCTGAACCGCCATGTGACTGTTTATAGTTAATATCCTGACCGGTGGTTTTTTTCCAGTATGCGCTGAATTCCTTATTGAAATTGTCATATAATTCACGAGTCGGGTCATATGAAACGTTTAGGAAATCTTTTGCAGAGACACTAAAAGCGCTTGCTGATACCAGTGCTGCCAATACCCCAATTTTTAATTTACGAATGCTCATTTTTTCCTCAAGTTTTTTAGCTTTTGTTAGATGAGGCAAGAATAGCTTGAGTTTTTTTGCATAAAAAATAATTAAAAAAGAATTGGATGTGAGTAAAAAAGATATATAGGTGAAGCCTGAATCTGACTGCTCAATTTTTCATTTTAGAGGCTGCAAAATATGCTGTATTTAAAAAATGCCCAACAGGTCAGCCAGATAGATGTGCTGGATCGTGGCTTTCATTATGGTGATGGCTGTTTTACCACGGCCCGGATTCGGCATAACCGGATTGAATTATATGATCGTCATCTGGCACGTTTGCACATTAGCAATCAGAAATTAAGCCTGAATGCCAATCTTGATCTGATTGCAGAAAGCTTACAGATTTTACGTGCATCAGAACATGAACTGAATGGCACATTGAAAATCGTGCTGAGTCGTGGAATTGGTCAGCGCGGTTATAGCTTGCCGGATCATCCTGCAGATCTCTGGCTATTTTATTATCCTCAAACCGTACAGGATTTTAAGTTTGAACAGATTCAAAGTGGCGTATTGCAGCAGGCAGTGGGATTGACTATGCCCAGTCTGGTTGGACTGAAAACCCTGAACCGCCTGGAGCAGGTTTTACTGAAACAGGAAGCAGATCAACGCGGCTGGCCTGAGGCAATAGTGACAGATGTACAAGGTGGCATTGTCGAAGGGGTGAGCAGTAATTGTTTCATTCTTATAAAGAATACATGGATTACGCCAGAACTCCGTTATAATGGCGTCTTCGGTGTCATGCGTGCAGAAATTCTACAACGTATGCAAGATCAGGGTATTGTCTATGAGCAACGATATATCGGTATGGATGAAATTTCCCATATTCGGAGTCTGTTTTTCTGCAATGCACTCAGCCCGATGAAAATTGTCACACAATTTGAGCAGCGCGCCTTGGATGGCAATGCTTGTATTGAACTTTTTAACCGTCTTCGATTAAACCAGATGTCTTAATATGTCAGCTTCCAAACCTAAAGCCAAAAAGAAAAATAAAGCGAGATTCTCCTCATCTTTCAAAGGAATTGCCTTGGTCCTGATGGGGATTGTTTTGATCTTGGCGTTGATCCTGAAAAGCAGTTTGTGGAAGGATTATCCTGTAGAAGGAAAAAAACAGCTGCTCGCGATCGAATCTGGTCAAACCTATTCCGGTTTTATTGATCGTCTGGCCACAGAAGATCAGGTGAGTTTCCCGATCATTCTCAAGCTGTATCAGCGCATCATGATTCATGACACCATGAAAGCGGGCGTGTATGAAGTACGCCAAGGCATGAGCATCCGTCAGGTCTTGGAGATGATTTCCGATGCAGACAATGCCCAGATGAGCCGGATTCTGGTAATTGAAGGCACGACCTTTAAGCAACTGATTGATGCCCTGAAGAAAAATGATTTAGTCACCAAAGAAGTACTGCATCTGCCTACTGAGCAATTACTCAAAGAATTGAATATTCCGTTTTCACATCCTGAAGGGCTGTTTGCACCGGATACTTATTTCTTTGCCAAAGGTGAAACTGACCGTAAAATTCTGACCAATCTGTATCAGCGCCAGATGAAAGCACTGGATGAGGCGTGGGCGAAGCGTGCAACTGATCTGCCGTATCAGAATAAATATGACGCGCTGATCATGGCCTCAATCATTGAAAAAGAGACCAGTGTGGATCGTGAATTGGAACAGGTTTCTGGGGTATTTGTACGCCGTTTAAAAATTGGCATGCGTTTACAGACCGATCCAACAGTGATTTATGGCATGGGTGACAGCTATAACGGCAATATTACTCGCAAGGATTTACGCACACCGACGCCGTATAACACCTATACCATTTCAGGTTTGCCGCCAACACCGATTGCCTTGCCAAGCAAGAAAGCCATTGAAGCAGCCATGCATCCGGATAATTCTGACAACCTGTATTTTGTCGCTACCGGTAATGGTGGGCATAAATTCACGAGCAATCTGAATGACCACAATAAAGCCGTACAGGAATATCTGACGATTTTACGCTCGAAAAATAAGGAATGAGTATGTTTATTAGCTTTGAAGGCACAGAAGGTGTAGGTAAAACCACGCTCATTCGTTCGATCTATGAAGATTTTATCGCACAGGGCAAAGATGTTATTTTGACTCGTGAACCCGGTGGAACCCCGATGGCTGAGCAGATTCGCTCGCTGTTGCTGGCTGTGAACCATGAAGAAGCCATGGCGCATGATACCGAGCTGTTATTGATGTATGCGGCGCGTGCCCAGCATCTGGCACAAGTGATTCTGCCCGCATTAGAAGCTGGGAAAATTGTCTTATGTGACCGTTTTAGCGATGCCTTATATTCCTTTTTCTCTAATGTAAATGTAATAAGTAGGCTATAATATGCATGTTTTTTAAAAGATTTTTATTTAATAGCTTGTTTTAATGTAAACATGTAAGATTTTTTAGAAGTTTGTTTGTTAGTGGAAACCTTTGTAACTGTATTTATAACCAGAATTTAGCTATTTATCTTCTATAAATGTAAACACAATTTAAACTTAATTAGCTTCAGGAAGTGTTGTAAGTCTTTTTTCAACTGGATTTTGAGTTTATGGCTTTTAACTCAAAATACAAAAGTTCTAAATTTAATGCTCAATTTCTTGTATTAAAAAACAACTTTCAAAAATTATGTATAGATTGCAACGGCATAAATTTGCATGATCGTAATATCCCCACTGTAATTTCATACGATCTTCCAAAAATGTGAATTTTCAATGTTTAATTTTTCATAGATAGAAGCAATTTCATCATTTAGTAATATGAAAGTATGGAAATATGCTTTATTTAGAGAGAAATGTTTTTTTATGCCTTGGCGACATGAAAAAAGAACGAGCTGATCAGTGTATGTTTGATGAAAACTTTAATCCAGTAACATTAGATGAATTTAGGTTGAAGTAAGCTTATCATCGTCATAGGTTCTAAGTATCCAAAAATATACTGATCCAAATTCAAGCTAGAAATATCAGCTTTAATGGAGAGTGAGGGAGTTTAGGAAAAATTTCTTTCTTTGCTTAGAGGTTGCTCGCTGGGAAATTCTTGAATAACCCTTGCAGCTTTAATTTCATCTAAAATGAAAGATACAGATAGAGCCTCTATCTTATGATTTTGGAAAAAATCCTTATCCATGATCCGAGTTAATATAGTAACTGTTATAAATGTTTATTTTTATTAAATTTTTATTAGAAATCATCTGTTGTGTATTTTAATAATCTTATCTATTGTTTTTATTTTTAGGTTGCAATAATCAATCTGATAATCAATTTCTTCTCTATATTTTTTTATTGAATAGCAAAATTCTGGGTAAGATAAAGTTAACTCATTAATGAATTCAGCCTGTTTTATCAAAAAAATTAACTCTTTTTTAGTTTGTTCTTTTGAATATTTAAAGGATTTCTTGATTCATTCTCGATCAACTGCTTTCTCAATTCTTTTAATTTTTGAGTTTCACTAGGCTTTGTTGCACAAAGATTTGAAATGCAAAGCGCCCCTAATTGAGCCAAATTTAAGGCGTAACTTGGGTAAGTGGTCGACCTAATTCCGTAAATCTGTTGAGGACTGCTACACGTGCATGAATTTCATTCACCTGACTAGGAAAGCTTCTTGCCATTAATTTATCGCCTAATAATTTGATGCAATGCATCTTGGTTTCCACCAAACTGCGGCGATGATAGCCTGACCATTTTTTCCATAATGTCCTGCCTAAACGTTTAACTGTTCGAAGTAATTCATTTCGCTCTAGCGAGCTACTCTTTGTATCTTTCCATGGTTTCGCATTTTTTCTAGGTGGAATCACCGCATGTGCTTGCCGATCTGCAATGACCTGACGGCATTGCTTGGTGTCATAAGCTCCATCGGTATAAACAGAGTCAATCTGCTCATCTTGTGGAATCTGATTAAGTAAATCACCAAGCACCTGTGAATCACTGACATTATTGGTTGTGAGCTGAATAGCGCGTATTTGTAGGGTTTTGGCATCTATACCAATATGTAGTTTACGCCATTGGCGACGATATTCAGCTCCATGTTTCTTGCGTTTCCATTCGCCCTCACCTAGAAACTTCATGCCTGTAGAGTCTACGAGTAGATGCAGCCCATCGCTACTTTTTTGGTAGCTGATTGCAATATCAATATGCTTTTGTCTTCTACAAAGCGTACTGTAATCTGGTGCGGTCCAATTTAATCCGCAAAGTTTAATCAGACTTTGCACAAAGCCAGTGACCATACGTAAAGATAGACGGAATAAGGATTTAATCATTAAGCAGCATTGGATGGCTGCGTCGGAGTAGGTTTGATTTCGCCCTTGTTTGCCTTTTGATGGCGCATACCATTGCGTAGCAGGATCAAACCAAATGGCAATATTTCCGCGACTCATGAGTGCTCGGTTATATGCGGGCCAATTGGTTGTGCGGTAGATTTTCTGTGTAGGCTTATTCATTTGGAAATTATATCGCTGAAAAAGCCTTTACAGATAGGTTTGTGCAACAAAGCCGGTGTTGTTCAAATTTCCTGATCCACCTCTGTTTTGTGTGGTAACTCAACTGATGGCTGTAGTCCTTCTGTTTTTCAAGTCCATTTCTTATCCGCGATTCGGGTTATTTAGCTTATTGAAAGGTCAATACAATTTAGTAACGAGTAGAGCACGTAGTATTCATGGATTCCTTAGCGGAATATATGCTTCGTTATGTGCATATCAATTAACCCATCGGAAGGAATAAGCCAATAATTCAAATTATGGAATCATCGGCTTAAGCAGGATTCGGGTTACTTAAAACTGACCAATATTAGATGCTCATTGTATTTGGCATCAACAGATCATCATACACATCTACTCGATAATTACTAACTAATGTAGCGGCATCAACACCCGATGCTGATACAGTCGTTGCAGTTACATCATCAACAAATGGAGTTAAGTCAATTTCGTTATCAGTTGATTCAATTAACAATGATGTCACTAGGTTCTCATTGAATAACATCTCATCAGCAGAATGATCGAATAAATCAGCATCTTCTACACTCAATACATCATGTAGCGATTCTTCACCTATTGAGAACTGTGCATGTTGAGGCGCACTGACTTTATTTAAGATGGTTTCACGATCCCAAATAGTACCATCATCAAATTCGATTTCACTGATCCCATAATTTTTATAAATTTCTAGATCAGACAAATGATTTTCAACCTTTAACGGTTTGCTATAACCATTGACATAGATCTCTAGAGTACTACCAGCCTGTTTTAAAATTACCTCTGAAGTGCTATAACCTTTAAGCTGTAGAACATTTTTATCTTGATCAGAATTACTATCAATAATAGTAATTAATTGATTTGCATCTTGATAGATATCTGCCTTTTCAAAAATATATGTATCGCTACCTTCACCACCTCTTAATGCTGAAGTCGTTCCGCCTTGAGCATTCAAGATATCATCACCCTCTTCACCATATAGGAAGCTCTGACCACCACCACCGAGTAAAATATCATCGCCAGCGCCACCATAAAGATGGTCATCATTATCAAACAGCCCTAAATCGTACGAGTTACCTACCAAAGTATCGTTACCATTACCGCCATAAACATAACTATTTGGACCTTTTGCTTCTAAATAGTCATCTCCATCATATCCATAGATCGTAGCGCTTTCTTCAGCGATAAGGATATCATTCTGATCTGTCCCATCAATTCTATTGACTAACATATCAAGGATGGTTTCACGATCCCAAATAGTGCCGTCATCGAATTGAATTTCACTAATTCCGTAATTTGTATAAATGCTCAAATCAGATAGATGATTTTCAATAACGATTGGTTTACTATAACCATTGACATAGATCTCTAGAGTACTACCAGCCTGTTTTAAAATTACCTCTGAAGTGCTATAACCTTTAAGCTGTAGAACATTTTTATCTTGATCAGAATTACTATCAATAATAGTAATTAATTGATTTGCATCTTGATAGATATCTGCCTTTTCAAAAATATATGTATCGCTACCTTCACCACCTCTTAATGACGATGTCGTTCCACCTTGAGCATTTAAGATATCATCACCTTCTTCACCATAGAGGAAGCTTTGACCACCTCCACCAAGCAAAATATCGGATCCTGAACCACCATAAATCCAATCAGTAATCTCTGTACCTTTTAAAATATTAATTTCAGAGGTATCTGTAGGCTTGTAAGTACCAGTTGCCAATCCAATATTAAAAATTTGTTCCGCTGTATTTCCTGCTACATCAGTTGCAACAATTTTATATTTGGCTGAATCCCAACCTACCGTATTGTTCAGCTTCACAGCCTGCCATTCATCATTTACCCATTTGTAAACCTCATATGCATCTGTTGGCGCATTAAAAATGACTTGATCTTTCTGCGCATCATAACTAAATACAGATTGCAACTCAGGTGCAGTCAAATCAACTGTAATGGTTTTCGTATCGGTGTAGCTTTCATTGCCTACAAAATCGGTTACTTTCGCTCTAAAGCTATATGTACCTTCATTGAAGTTAAATCCATCACCCCAATAATCAAATTGACGATCAAATTTAGTCCAAGTCACACCACCATCTGTTGAATACTGATACTCGACTTTACTATTTAGCTCATTGCCTTGAATCGCCAAATCAAATGATGAATCATTCGTGATACCATCAATCTCCGAGATACCAGAATCATCTAAACCAGTAAAGATCAATTCACCAGCAACAGGTGGTGTAATATCCGTGGTGATATAAACTTGATAATCACTTTGGATCTGACCATCCATACTGCTAATTTGAATGTTGAGTTGATCATTCAAACCTTTTGCATTTAAACCTGATTCAGACCAACTTGACTGATATGTATAAGAACCATTGGCTTTTAATGTAAGAGAACCATGCTGAGTATGATAGGTGATGGATTCTACGTCGCCCTTACCATTTTCAACTCGGATTTCTTGGTCACCTACTTTTAGAATATAGCTTTGTGGGGCTGAAACTTTACCATTTACATCAGCAAAAATATGACCGACTACAGTTTCATAGCCTTCGAACACCAATTCATTTACGAGTTTTTCTTGTTTTACGACTAACTCAAAATCCGTATTCCAAGAATATGCATCGAGCTGTAAAGTGTAATGACCAGGTGCCAACCCTTCAGCAACAATCACTTCTTGATAAGTTAAACCTACACTTGAAAGTGATTGAGAACCAGTAGAACTAAGCCCATTACCATAGATACTATAGTTATAAGAACCATTTATACTGCCCGATGCGTTAGTTAAGCTGAGAAGAATTAATGAATTTTCACCTGTGACTTCAAAATCAACATAAATATACATCGAGCTTTGATCTTGCTGACTATAGACGATGTCATCTTTCAATACCGTCTGTGTTTCAAATATTTCAGCTAATTCAAAGTGTGCATCTGCATTTTCTAACTGAGCAATTGGAGCATATAAGTTTTTCGTTACTGCATTATCCGCCTGATCTTTAGCAATAATTTCAAGTTTCTCACCATTGTTATACACTTTGTCCAAGGTCACGCTGTATGTGCCATCAGTACCTGCAACTGCAGTGCCAATCACTTTACCTTTATAACTCACCATCACTGTCGCATTTGCTTCGGTCATACCTGTTACGGTTTTATTGTCTGCTGACAATACTTGCGTCAAGGTTGCTGGGGCTGTCGTATCCGGTGCAATGATCGTGTTTGGTTTGGTGCTGTTATTGGCTTTATCTGTTGCCGTGACTTGCAGACTTTCACCATTGATGAAGGCTGGGTTCAAGGTCAATGTATATTGACCATCTGTACCCACAACCGTTTTACCAACAACTTTTCCATTATACGTTGCTGTAACTGTTGCACCTGCTTCGGTTTGACCTGTCACTGTTTTACCATCGGCACTGATCACTTGCGTCAAGCTCACAGGAGCTGTCGTATCTGGTGCGGTGATACTATTTGGTCCAGTGCTGTTATTAGCTTTATCGGTCGCAATCACTTCAAGCTTTTCACCATTGCTATAGGCTTTATCTAAAGTAATGCTGTATTTGCCTTCAGCATCTGCAACCGCAGTGCCAATCACTTTACCTTTATAACTCACCATCACTGTCGCATTTGCTTCGGTCATACCTGTTACGGTTTTATTGTCTACAGCAAGCTCTTGGGTCAAGGTTGCTGGGGCTGTCGTATCCGGTGCAATGATCGTGTTTGGTTTGGTGCTGTTATTGGCTTTATCTGTTGCCGTGACTTGCAGACTTTCACCATTGATGAAGGCTGGGTTCAAGGTCAATGTATATTGACCATCTGTACCCACAACCGTTTTACCAACAACTTTTCCATTATACGTTGCTGTAACTGTTGCACCTGCTTCGGTTTGACCTGTCACTGTTTTACCATCGGCACTGATCACTTGCGTCAAGCTCACAGGAGCTGTCGTATCTGGTGCGGTGATACTATTTGGTCCAGTGCTGTTATTAGCTTTATCGGTCGCAATCACTTCAAGCTTTTCACCATTGCTATAGGCTTTATCTAAAGTAATGCTGTATTTGCCTTCAGCATCTGCAACCGCAGTGCCAATCACTTTACCTTTATAACTCACCATCACTGTCGCATTTGCTTCGGTCATACCTGTTACGGTTTTATTGTCTACAGCAAGCTCTTGGGTCAAGGTTGCTGGGGCTGTCGTATCCGGTGCAATGATCGTGTTTGGTTTGGTGCTGTTATTGGCTTTATCTGTTGCCGTGACTTGCAGACTTTCACCATTGATGAAGGCTGGGTTCAAGGTCAATGTATATTGACCATCTGTACCCACAACCGTTTTACCAACAACTTTTCCATTATACGTTGCTGTAACTGTTGCACCTGCTTCGGTTTGACCTGTCACTGTTTTACCATCGGCACTGATCACTTGCGTCAAGCTCACAGGAGCTGTCGTATCTGGTGCGGTGATACTATTTGGTCCAGTGCTGTTATTAGCTTTATCGGTCGCAATCACTTCAAGCTTTTCACCATTGCTATAGGCTTTATCTAAAGTAATGCTGTATTTGCCTTCAGCATCTGCAACCGCAGTGCCAATCACTTTACCTTTATAACTCACCATCACTGTCGCATTTGCTTCGGTCATACCTGTTACGGTTTTATTGTCTACAGCAAGCTCTTGGGTCAAGGTTGCTGGGGCTGTCGTATCCGGTGCAATGATCGTGTTTGGTTTGGTGCTGTTATTGGCTTTATCTGTTGCCGTGACTTGCAGACTTTCACCATTGATGAAGGCTGGGTTCAAGGTCAATGTATATTGACCATCTGTACCCACAACCGTTTTACCAACAACTTTTCCATTATACGTTGCTGTAACTGTTGCACCTGCTTCGGTTTGACCTGTCACTGTTTTACCATCGGCACTGATCACTTGCGTCAAGCTCACAGGAGCTGTCGTATCTGGTGCGGTGATACTATTTGGTCCAGTGCTGTTATTAGCTTTATCGGTCGCAATCACTTCAAGCTTTTCACCATTGCTATAGGCTTTATCTAAAGTAATGCTGTATGTGCCATCAGTACCTGCAACTGCAGTGCCAATCACTTTACCGTTATAACTTACCGTCACCGTTGCATTTGCTTCAGTCGTACCTGTTACGGTTTTGTTGTCTGCTGACAATACTTGCGTCAATGTCACTGGGGCTGTCGTATCCGGTGCAATGATCGTGTTTGGGTTGGTGCTGTTATTGGCTTTATCTGTTGCCGTGACTTGCAGACTTTCACCATTGATGAAGGCTGGATTCAGTGTCAATGTGTATTGACCATCTGTACCTGCAACCGCTGTACCAACCACTTGACCATTGAATGTTGCTGTGACTGTTGCGCCAGCTTCAGTTGTACCTGTGATCGTTTGACCATCAGCACTGATCGCTTGCGTTAAGCTTGCTGGCGCTGTTTTATCAGGCGCTATGATGCTATTTGGTGTTGTACTGTTATTGGCTGTGTCTGTTGCAATAACCTCTAGCTTCTCACCATTGTTATATACCTTGTCCAAGGTCACGCTGTATGTGCCATCAGTACCTGCAACTGCAGTGCCAATCACTTTACCGTTATAACTTACCGTCACCGTTGCATTTGCTTCAGTCGTACCTGTTACGGTTTTATTGTCTGCTGACAATACTTGCGTCAAGGTTGCTGGGGCTGTCGTATCCGGTGCAATGATCGTGTTTGGTTTGGTGCTGTTATTGGCTTTATCTGTTGCCGTGACTTGCAGACTTTCACCATTGATGAAGGCTGGGTTCAAGGTCAATGTATATTGACCATCTGTACCCACAACCGTTTTACCAACAACTTTTCCATTATACGTTGCTGTAACTGTTGCACCTGCTTCGGTTTGACCTGTCACTGTTTTACCATCGGCACTGATCACTTGCGTCAAGCTCACAGGAGCTGTCGTATCTGGTGCGGTGATACTATTTGGTCCAGTGCTGTTATTAGCTTTATCGGTCGCAATCACTTCAAGCTTTTCACCATTGCTATAGGCTTTATCTAAAGTAACGCTGTAATTACCGTTTGCATCTGCAACTGCAGTGCCAATCACTTTACCGTTATAGCTTACCGTCACTGTCGCATTCGCTTCGGTCATACCTGTTACGGTTTTATTGTCTACAGCAAGCTCTTGGGTCAAGGTTGCTGGGGCTGTCGTATCCGGTGCAATGATCGTGTTTGGTTTGGTGCTGTTATTGGCTTTATCTGTTGCCGTGACTTGCAGACTTTCACCATTGATGAAGGCTGGGTTCAAGGTCAATGTATATTGACCATCTGTACCCACAACCGTTTTACCAACAACTTTTCCATTATACGTTGCTGTAACTGTTGCACCTGCTTCGGTTTGACCTGTCACTGTTTTACCATCGGCACTGATCACTTGCGTCAAGCTCACAGGAGCTGTCGTATCTGGTGCGGTGATACTATTTGGTCCAGTGCTGTTATTAGCTTTATCGGTCGCAATCACTTCAAGCTTTTCACCATTGCTATAGGCTTTATCTAAAGTAATGCTGTATTTGCCTTCAGCATCTGCAACCGCAGTGCCAATCACTTTACCTTTATAACTCACCATCACTGTCGCATTTGCTTCGGTCATACCTGTTACGGTTTTATTGTCTACAGCAAGCTCTTGGGTCAATATCGTTGGGGGAGTTATATCTCCTGATGTACTACCACCTCCACCACTACTTGCTGCAGCCACAACCCCTGCTGTTAAAATTCCACCTCCACCATACGTAATAAATTTATTATCGAACCAAAAATTTGATTCCTGTGCTAAAAATTTTTCTAATTCACTCAGGCTTTCTAGATTAGAAGAATCTAGTCGCAGTATGCTTTCATTATTCTCCAAAACATCAATAGAAAATTTTTCATTTTTAGATAGGATAATTTGCTCACCATTCTTGAGCTTTACAACAATTTGTTCCGACTGCTGAACAATATTTTCTACTTGGCTAGCCTCTAAAGTTGTTTTAATGCCATCTTTTAAAATTAAAATTTGCTTTGACACGAATTAATCCTCTGTTTTACAGAAACAAAACTATAAGATTACATTAAATAGACATGAATACAATTTTATTAATTACTAGGGCGTGTGGTCATTTGGCTTTGCACCAAATAAATATGCAAGCAATGTAGATTATAGACTGATAATTTCGTGCAAGCTTATCAAATCGGGTGGCAATAGCACGGAAATGTTTTAATCTCGCAAATGCATTTTCAACTAAATGCCTTAATTGATATAGATATTTATCAAACTCCTTATTCGACCTCTTCCTATTTGATCTTATTGGAATAATAGGAATCATATCCTTATTCTGGGCATATATTCTAATGTGCCCAGCATCATATCCCTTATCAGCAATAAGATAAGTTGCCTCATCTACAGTATCAATTAGTTGTTTTGCAACTTGACTGTCGTGGACGTCACCCCCAGTGATTTTAAAATCAATCGGTAATCTATTCGCGTCGGTTGCAAGATGTATTTTTGTTGTTCGTCCACCACGTGATTGTCCAATTGCTCTTTTGAAACCATGCCGAGCTCCACTTGCATGTTGATGCACGCGTATGTAGCTTCCGTCAATGAATACCCATTCTTGATCCAGGACGCCTCGTAATCTAAAAAAAATTTATCCCACAATCCCTTGCTTGCCCAACGATTAAAGCGATTGTAAGCAGTTTGCCAAGGACAAAATTCTTGGGGAATATCTCGCCATGTGGCGCCTGTACGCAGTTTCCATAAGATCGCTTCCATGATATTTTTACTATTCTTTGAACAGTAGCAACCATGTAATCGCATAGTATCTTGAATTTTCTGCCAGATATCATCGGTAAGAAGAGTGCGTGCCATTAAAAAAGTTAGAAAGAAAGCCAATCATCTCAGCAAGATAATTGGCTTAAGCGATAGTTACGCTTATCCTGTTATTCGTCGATCATCCCAATAACACGATACTACAATTAAATGGTTCTCATGTAACCGTGACCATAATCGGACACCTAAATCCCGCTGTATATTTTGGACGGCTTTGTTGCACAAACCTATCTGTAAAGGGTTTTTCAGCGATATAATTTTCAAATGAAGAAGCCTACACACAAAATCTACCGCACAACCAATTGGCCCGCATATAACCGAGCACTCATGAGTCGCGGAAATATTGCCATTTGGTTTGATCCTGCTACGCAATGGTATGCGCCATCAAAAGGCAAACAAGGGCGAAATCAAACCTACTCCGACGCAGCTATCCAATGCTGCTTAATGATTAAATCCTTATTCCGTCTGTCTTTACGTATGGTTACTGGCTTTGTGCAAAGTCTGATTAAACTTTGCGGATTAAATTGGATAGCTCCAGATTACACCACGCTTTGTAGAAGACAAAAGCATATTGATATTGTAATCAGCTACCAAAAAAGTAGCGATGGGCTGCATCTACTCATGGACTCTACAGGCATGAAGTTTCTAGGTGAGGGCGAATGGAAACGCAAGAAACATGGACCTGAATATCGTCGCCAGTGGCGTAAACTACATATTGGTATAGATGCCAAAACCCTGCAAATACGAGCAGTTCAGCTTACAACCAATAATGTCAGTGATTCACAGGTGCTTGGTGATTTACTTGATCAGATTCCACAAGATGAGCGGATTGACTCTGTTTATACCGATGGAGCTTATGACACCAAGCAATGCCGTCAGGTCATTGCAGATCGGCAAGCGCATGCGGTGATTCCACCTAGAAAAAATGCGAAACCATGGAAAGATACAAAGAGTAGCTCGCTAGAGCGAAATGAATTACTTCGAACAGTTAAACGTTTAGGCAGGACATTATGGAAAAAATGGTCAGGCTATCATCGCCGCAGTTTGGTGGAAACCAAGATGCATTGCATCAAATTATTAGGAGATAAACTCAGTGCAAGGAGTTTTGATAGCCAAGTGAATGAGATCCATGCACGTGTAGCAGTCCTTAACAGATTTACGGAATTAGGTCGACCACTTACCCAAGTTACGCCTTAAATTTGGCTCAATTAGGGGCGCTTTGCATTTCAAATCTTTGTGCAACAAAGCCAAGGAAGTCTAATGTATATTTTTTTAAATTTTGATATATTCATTGCAAAATACGAAACACAAGAAATCATGTTATTTAGGATCCAAAATAGGAATAAAAATCGAAAGAAAAATTTAGGAAAAAGAAAAATAGTAATATTTTCTCTTTTTTGTTGAAAATTTCTTTAAGTCATGCGGAAACTCCACAAGATTATTTTGCCAATCTCAAAAATGGCTTGGGGCAGCTGATTGCACCCAAGCCGACACGGTCAGCGCATAACATAGATATTACCTCGCTTGGTCATTATTCATTAGATACATCAAAAGTAGCTGAGCTGCCGCAAATTACCCGGCCACAGTCAGAACAGCCAGCTTTAAGTTCTACGATCACAGCTGGTATTCCAAAGACAATGAATCTGGTGGAAGCCGTACACCGGGCAGTGCAACGACGACCTGAAATTACCCAGAGTATTTCGAAATTATCTGCACAGGCCGCGAATATTGATGTGGCGAGATCGGGTTATTATCCGCAGTTATCCGGAGGTATCGGGACAGGGGATCTCACTTCAGGTGAACGTGGACGACAAATCGTTTCTTTGAATGCCACCCAGATGCTGTATGACTTTGGCAAAATTAAAACCAATGTCAGTGTGGAAGAAGCCCGTTTAGCAGAAGAACAGGCAAGGGTACTGGTCAGTCTGGATCAGATCGCATTTGAAGTGGCTGATGCCATAGTGAATATCAAACGCTATCAGCAAATTACCCAGATTGCCCAGCAGCAGATTCAGGGCATTGGACGGATTGCAGAAATTGCCAATTTGCGTGCCCGCGCCGGGATCAGCAGTCAGGCTGACCCGATTCAGGCCCAGTCCAATCTGGAAGCAGCACAATCGAATCTGATTGTTCAGCAGACCCAGCTCAGACAATATCAACAACGCTTGCGTACCTTGCTAGGATTTGATGTATCTGCAATTGAATGGGAGATTCCTGAGCGTATTGTGGCACAGGCTGATCTTTATCAGGATCCGGAATTTACCCAGATTCCGAACATGATTCTGGCCCATGCCGGGGTCAATGTTGCCCGTTTGCAAAAAGATCAGGCGCGATTAAGTCCTTATCCGACTATTAGTATTAAAGGCAGTCTAAGTCAGGCGATGAATGGGCGGAATCCAAATAATAATGAAGATGATGGCTTTTATAATTCAGTCATGATTGAAGCCAGCAGTAATTTGTATCAGGGTGGTGCAATACGTTCACAGACCCGTGCCGCCAGTTATGCCGAAGAAGCTGCACGCGCACAGGTCAATACGGTCTATCTGGATGTGCTGGATCAGGTGCGCTTGATCCGAGAACAGATTGAAAATAAACAAAAACAAATGGGAGTTTTATCCCAGCGCCGCGCAACCACGGTACGCACCAAAGAGCTGTATCAAGAACAATATAAATTGGGTACCCGAACCGTGGTGGACTTGCTGAACGCAGAGCAAGCCATTCATAGTGCCGCGCAGGAAATTGAATCGGCGCGCTATGACATTTATTCGGCGATCGTACAGTACATTCAGGTCACGGGCCGCACACGGGATATTTACGCGCTTAACAGTATTTCTATTCAGGGGTTTGAAGTTCAGCCATGAGTACTACAATAATAAATTATCAACCTTGGCTTCAGGCAGTTTTAAATATTGCCCGGCATTACCGGATCGAACCTTCTGAGGAACGGATTCGCCTGCAACTGGACTGGAACCAACATCATGACATCGATGACATGCTCAAGATAGTCAGTCGTCAGATGGGTTTAAACGTCCGTAAAAATAAATTTGACCACAGCCTGCTGAATCCATGGCGTTTACCTTTACTGGTTGAATTCGATAGTGGTGATGTGGGGGTGATCGAACGCATCGACACCCAGGGCAATGTCAGCATTCAGCTCAGTGGAGATGAAGGTTTATCTCAAAGCTTTACAGTTGAACAGTTAGAGACGGGCATAAAGCATCTTTATGTGCTGCGTCCTGAATCTTCAGTTCCAGATGCGCGGGTGGATGAATATATCAAACCCTTTGAAAAGAACTGGTTCTGGTCGATTGTCCTGAATGACTGGAAGCGCTATATCGATGTGATGTTTGCGTCTTTAATTGCCAATATTCTGGCACTGGCCACGATAGTCTTCTCGATGAATGTCTATGACCGTGTCATTCCATCACAATCTATTCCGACGTTATGGGTGTTGGCCGGTGGTGTGCTGATCGCCGGGATTTTCGAGTTTATTTTACGTGTCTCGCGGATCTATCTGTCAGACATCATTGGTAAACGCGCGGATTTAAAAATTTCTGACCGGGTTTTTGGTCATTCATTACGTATCAAAAACAGTGAACGTTCCAAATCGACAGGAACCTTTATTTCACAAATTCGCGAGCTGGAAGGTGTTCGCGAACTGGTGACTTCAACCACAGTTACGGCCATTGCCGATCTGCCATTCTTCTTTCTGTTCTTAGGGATCTTCTGGGTGATCGGTGGCAATCTGTTCTGGGTCATGTTACTCGTTGTGCCCTTAATGATTCTTCCGGGAATTCTGGCGCAGAAAAAACTGGCACAGCTGGCCCAGTTGGGGATGCGCGAATCTGCCATCCGCAATGCCTTGCTGGTAGAAGCCGTACAAGGCATTGAAGACATCAAGCTGTTAAGGGCTGAAACACGTTTCCAGAATCAGTGGAATCATATGAATGAAGTATCAGCCGATGTCAGCATGCAGCAACGTAAAATTGTCGGCTTGATGACGGCCTGGACCCAAAAAATCCAAGGCTTGACCTTTGCCATTGTGGTATTGGTCGGTGCTTTTGCGGTGATGGACGGCGAGATGACCACAGGTGCATTGGTGGCCTGTTCGATTCTGTCTTCACGAATGCTGGCACCCATTTCACAAATTACTGGCGTGTTGGGTCGTCTGCAACAGGCCAAAGTGGCCAAAGCCGGTCTGGATGAGTTGATGAAAAAATCGGTCGATCAGCCGGATTATTCTCATTTGATTCATCGCCCAGCTCTGGATGGTCATTATGAACTCAGTGGTGTGGTATTCAAGTACGGCGAAGATGATCCAAAACCAAGCCTGATGATTCCAAAGCTTGAAATCAAACCGGGTGAAAAGATTGCGATTCTGGGCCGTAACGGTGCCGGGAAATCAACCTTGTTGCAGCTCTTGTCTGGTATGCAGACACCGTTACAGGGCAAGGTCAAGCTGGATGGTATTGACCTGACCCTGATTGATCCTTCAGATGTACGTCGTGATATGGGCTTGCTGAATCAGAACTCGCAGCTGTTTTATGGTTCGATTCGTGAAAATCTCAGCCTGGGTGCGCCCTTGGCCACCGATCAGCAAATTCTGGAAGCATTGCAAATCACCGGTGCATTCGCTTTTGTGCAGGAGAAAAAAGAAGGTCTGGATCATATCATTCTGGAAGGTGGTGTTGGTTTTTCTGGCGGTCAGCGTCAGGCGCTGTTGTTAACACGGTTATTGATCCGTCAACCGAAAATTCTACTGCTAGATGAACCTACTGCTGCGATTGATGATGTGTCAGAAAAGCAGTTGATTGATCATCTTAAAAGTTATTTGAGCCATCGTACCATGGTGGTTGCGACGCATCGCCGTGCGGTACTGGAGCTGGTGGATCGTATTATTGTGGTGAATGATGGGAAAATTGTCATGGATGGTCCACGAGATCAGATCCTGAATCAGTCACAGGGTGGCAATAAGCGGGTTGTTGGAGCAAGTGCATGAGTGAACTCAAAGAACTAAAACGTTCAAGCAAAGTCAGCTTTCAGGAACCACCTTTACCTAAATCGAGTGTCATTATCTGGATTGTCGGCATTGGTTTATTGGTATTGCTGATCTGGGCCTGGTTATTTAGCCTGGAAGAAGTCTCTACCGGTACGGGTAAAGTGATTCCATCTTCTAAAGAGCAGGTGGTTCAGTCTTTAGAAGGCGGTATTTTGACCACGCTCAATGTTAGAGAAGGTGAAATTGTAGAGCGCGGCCAAGTATTGGCTCAGCTCGACCCGACCCGTTTTGAATCCAATGTCGGTGAATCTGAATCCTTACTGATTTCATCACGTGCGACCTCAGCTCGCTTACGCGCGGAAGTGAGCGGTACGCCATTGGTATTTCCCGAAGAAGTCTTGAAATATCCAAAACTGGTGAAAGAAGAAACGGCACTGTATCAGTCACGTCGTGCCAATCTGGAGGAATCCGTGGCCGGTCTAGAACAGGCCTTGGTACTGGTACAGCAAGAGCTGGAAATGACAGCACCACTGGTGGCCAAAGGGGCAGCCAGTGAGGTTGAAGTACTACGCTTAAAACGTGAAGCCAACGACCTGCGTAATCAGATGAATGATATCCGGAATCAGTATTATGTCCAAGCGCGGGAAGAATTGTCCAAAGCCAATACCGATGTGGAAACCCAGCAACAGGTGGTTCGTGGCAAGTCGGATACTTTGAGTCGAACTGTTTTTAAATCCCCGGTTCGCGGTGTAGTCAAAGAGATTGATGTGATGACACTGGGCGGCGTGATTCCACAAAATGGCAAGTTAATGACCATCGTGCCACTGGATGAAAAATTACTGGTTGAAGCGCGAATTTCGCCGCGTGATATTGCCTTTATTCGCCCTGATCAGGAAGCATTGGTTAAAATTACAGCTTATGATTATTCGATCTATGGTGGGTTAAATGGTAAAGTTGCGATGATTTCACCAGATACCTTGCGTGATGAAGTCAAGCAGGATCAGTTCTATTACCGCGTCTATATTCGCACAGACAGTGACAAGCTCAGCAATAATGCCGGGCAGGAGTTCAATATTACTCCAGGGATGGTGGCCACCGTGGATATTCGTACAGGTTCAAAAACCGTGATGGATTATCTGATCAAGCCGTTTAACAAGGCTAAAGAGGCTCTAAGAGAAAGATAATTCTTTTATTTTTTAGTAACTTAAATAAGTAAAGAATTAAAAATAATGTATAAAACTCGAGAAATTTCCTGTACAAATGTGTTTGATTATATCGAGGTATTTTACAATCGAATCAGGCGTTAATGCCTTTCGACAGGATAAGTCCAGAAGCCTTTGAGGCAGCTTCAAAATGAGGCTGTCTCATGTCTAGGATACTGGAGTCCAAAATTTACTAATATTAAAAGCCTGGCTAACGAGTTTTATAATAACCCGATATCGAGGATAAGAAATGAATTTGAAAAACAGGGTAATTCTTTCTATCAAAAGTAAGCGTCCGCTGAACCCCATGTCTATTTTTAATTCGGTTCAGGTTTCCAGCGGTGTGGCAGTAATTCTTCTATTTGGGTCACTTTATGGGTCGGCAATCTTTTCAGCACATCACTTAAATAGGCATATGGATCCAACCCATTCAGCTTTGCTGACTGGATTAAAGTCATGATGTTTGCCGCTCGCTGACCACTACGCAGCGAACCTGCAAATAACCAGTTCTTACGTCCCAACGCCCAAGGCCGCACCTGGTTTTCCACCCAATTATTGCAAATCGGTAGATTGCCATCATCCAGATAGCGGCTTAAAGCTGGCCAACGCTTCAGAGTGTAATTGATGGCCTTGGCGGTTGGAGAACTCGATGGCACCGTCAGTTGATGCTGGTTGAGCCATTCATACAGTTGTTGCATCACTGGTTGACTATGCTGTTGTCGGTATTCGCGGCGCTGTTCTGCTGTACCATCGGTCTTTTTCCTGAGTTCTGCTTCTATGGCATACAGTTTCTGAATCAGCACTAAGGCCTGTTCAGCGACCTGACTTTTCCCGGTCACATGCAGTTCATGGAATTTACGACGCGCATGCGCCATGCAGCCCACCTCAATGACCTGGCCTGATTTAAAGCGTGCTTTATAACCACTGTAATCATCACAGACCAGATGGCCCTGCCAGTCTTTCAGGAACGCTTCAGCATGCTGGCCTGAACGACTATCCTGAAAGTCATAGATCACGGCTTGAATTGGATTATATTGGGTTGTTGCATAGGCCCAGACATAACCTTTCTTCGGTTTTTTCTCATCATCACCCATCCGCATGATGGTGACTGGTGTTTCATCGGCATGGATCACCCGCTGTTGCAGCACCACCTCTTTTAAAGCATTGGCCAGAGGCTCCAGCTCTACACCGCAGCGACCTATCCAGTCAGATAAAGTTGATCTAGAAAGCTCGATTCCCGCCCGCTGATAGATCAGACGTTGACGGTACAGCGGTAAATGATCTGCGTATTTCGAGACCAACACATGGCTAAGCAGTTCAGGACTGGCAATACCTTTATCAATCACATAGGCGGGCATCGCTTGCTGAGTCAGGGTGTCACACTGATCACAGACCCATTTGCCACGCACATGCTGTTCCTTATAGAACTGTGCCGGTCTGAAATTCAATTTTTCACTGATATCTTCGCCGATACGACGTAACTGGCAGCCACAAGCACATTGGGTTGATGTTGGTTCATGCTCGATACGGATGGTGTGTAGATGATCGGGCAGCAGTCGACGTTTAGGTTTGTTGACTGTGGCTTTCTGTGTCGCTGCATCGGTTTTATCTGCATTTAATCGTTCTAATTCTAGATCAACGGCTGCGATATCTTCTTCGACCGCTTCGTCCCATAGATGGATTTGTTTTGCGGTGAGATGTTCGTTTTTACTGCCGAATTTGTGCTTTTTAAACAGCGCCAGTTCATGCTCGTATTTTTGATTGAGAATGGAAAGATGTTGGTTGCATGCTTCAAGATGCTGAACTTTGGTATCTAATTGTTGGTTATCTTCTGCGAGTTGTTGATGCTGCATTGCCAACTGTCTGGTAAATTCCAGCAGTTGTTCATGGGTCAGTTGGCTTAAGTCAGGCAGCGTATTCATGACCGCAGTATGCCTGAGGTCATGACGCAGAGGAAATAGAACGTTTGGAGAATAGCAGAATGCACCAACCTGGTTTAGAGCATCGTCACTACCTGCTGTTGTCCAATGCGCTGCCAGGGCAAACCCTGGATCAGTGCCTGTAACTGTTCCGGGCTGAGGGCTACGCTTTCACCCTGGTGAACTTTAGCCCAGTGGAATTTTCCCTGTTCCAACCGCCGAGCACACAGCCAGATCCCCAGTCCATCATGTACCAGCACTTTCATGCGATGGCCACGTTTATTACAGAACAGGTAAGCACAATGCGGTTTGATGTAGCCAAAGGCTCTCACCACCTGAGCCATGGCCGTATCCATACCTGCACGCATGTCCATGGGCTGAGTAGACAACCAGATTTCATCGATACGGATCATGTTGTAAGTGCCTTGAGTAATTTTGCTAAAGCAGATATTTCTGATACTTGCCATTTCAAGCCAATTTCTGCTTTTGAGTGGGGTAAAGTAATTTGAACCGTTAACATGCCAGTAGAAATAGGATCTAATGGTGCAGAGCAAGATAAGGCAATAAATGCAGGTTTATTCGGTAGTAGTGAGCGATCATTCCCTGGCTTAGCATCAATTAAGCGAATCCATTTGGATACAAGATGTGTATTCAATCCATGTTGCAAAGCGACCGAAGCAATTGAAACCTCCGATGCTTTACACGCCTGAACGATCTGCTGTTTAAATTCAGCACTATATGTTCTTCGTATTATCGTAAGAGATGCGATGGATGTCTGGTTATTTGTAGTCATAAATTTAAGTTCCCACTTGTTTTTAAGTGAGGACTAAATTAAGGCTTATAGGACGAATTCATAAGGTGTGTTCAGCGGACGCTTACTATCAAAAAAGAACCGGATTATAAATACATGATCGTATTTTATCCCCTATTTAACTTATGTTCACCAAAAGTCTAGTTCATAAATAAAACACAAGATATATCTATAAAATTTAATAACTTATAAAACATTTTAATTTTCATTGAAAAATAGGTTCATGAACCTATTGGAAAATTTCAATTTTTGCAAAATAACGAGTAGAAGTGCTTCCTCAAAAGTAAGCGTCCGCTGAACACACCTTATGAATTCATCCTATAAGCCTTAATTTAGTCCCCACTTAAAAACAAGTGGGGACTAAAATTCATGACTACAAATAACCAGACATCCATCGCATCTCTTGCGAAAAAACGAAGAACATACAGTGCTGAATTTAAACAGCAGATCGTTCAGGCTTGTAAAGCACCGGACGTTTCAATTGCTTCGGTCGCTTTGCAACATGGATTGAATACAAATCTTGTATCCAAATGGATTCGCTTAATTGATGGTAAGCCAGGGAATGATCGCTCACCACTACCGAATAAACCTGCATTTATTGCCTTATCTTGCTCTGCACCATTAGATCCTACTCCTACTGATGTGGTTCTAGGATTTTAGACCACGCCTATAAGTGATAATCTACTCCCCAATAAGCATGGGAAATGCTTGTTTTTGGAGTCAACCATGACACGAAGAAAACGTCGTAATCATTCAGCAGAGTTTAAAGTTAAAGTTGCTCTCGCAGCAATTAAAGGCGACCACACACTCGCTGAACTTTCTACTCAATTCGATTTACATCAAAACCAAATCATCGATTGGAAAAATCAACTGCTTGAGCAATCAGTCAATATTTTTTCACGACCAACAGCACAACAAGAACCAGAGATTGACCTCAAAGCTCTACATGCCAAGATAGGACATCAGGCATTGCAAATTGATTTTTTAGAAGGTGCGCTCAGAAAAATAGGGCAGCTGAGCGGCAAAAAATGATCGATAAGACCCATCAACTTTCGGTACGACAACAATCGCAATTGATTCAAATCAATCGCAGTACGTTGTATTACAAGCCCAAAGAGATTTCATCAACTGATTTGAGTTGGATGCGTCTAATCGATGAAATTCATCTCGACTACCCATTTATGGGCAGTCGAATGATACGAGATATGCTACAGCGTCAAGGACATCAAATAGGTCGGCGTAAAGTCCGACGTTTAATGCGCTTGATGGGAATACATGCCTTGTATCCAAAACCCAATACCAGTAAGCCTAATCTTGCACACCGTATTTTCCCATATCTGTTGAAAAACATGGTCATCGATCACTCTAATCAAGTCTGGTGTACAGATATAACGTACATTCCTATGGCTAAAGGCTTTGTCTATCTGTGTGCAATTATAGATTGGCATAGTCGTAAAGTACTGGCTCATCGAGTATCGATCAGTATGGAAACAGACTTTTGCATAGATGCGTTGCAAGAAGCAATTGTGAAATATGGTTGTCCTGAGGTGTTTAATACAGACCAAGGCAGTCAATTCACAAGCGAGGCATTTTTGAATGAGTTAAAATTGCGAAATATCCGTATCAGTATGGATGGGAAAGGTAAGCGTCCGCTGAACACACCTTCTGAATTCATCCTATAAGCCTTAATTTAGTCCCCACTTAAAAACAAGTGGGGACTAAAATTTATGACTACAAATCACCAGACATCCATCGCATCTCTTGCGAAAAAACGAAGAACATACAGTGCTGAATTTAAACAGCAGATCGTTCAGGCTTGTAAAGCACCGGACGTTTCAATTGCTTCAGTCGCTTTGCAACATGGATTGAATACAAATCTTGTATCCAAATGGATTCGCTTAATTGATGCTAAGCCAGGGAATGATCGCTCACCACTACCGAATAAACCTGCATTTATTGCCTTATCTTGCTCTGCACCATTAGATCCTACTCCTACTGACATGTTAAAGGTTCAAATTACTTTACCCCACTCAAAAGCAGAAATTGGCTTGAAATGGCAAGTATCAGAAATATCTGCTTTAGCAGAATTACTCAAGGCACTGGCAACATGATCCGTATCGATGAAATCTGGCTTTCTACCCAACCTCTGGATATGCGAGCAGGGATGGATACTATCATGGCTCAGGTGGTGAGAGCCTTTGGCTACATCAAACCGCATTGTGCTTACCTGTTCTGTAATAAACGTGGCCATCGCATGAAAGTACTGGTGCATGATGGACTGGGGATCTGGCTGTGTGCCCGGCGGCTGGAACAGGGCAAATTTCACTGGGCTAAAGTTCACCAGGGTGAAAGCGTAGCCCTCAGCCCGGAACAGTTACAGGCACTGATCCAGGGTTTGCCTTGGCAGCGCATTGGACGACAGCAAGTGGTCACAATGCTCTAAACTAGCTTGGTCCATTCTGCTATTCTCCAAACGTTCTATTTCATTCTTCTCATGACCTCAGGCATACTGCGGTCATGAATACGCTGCCTGATTTAAGCCAACTGACCCATGAACAACTGCTGGAATTTACCAGACAGTTGGCAATGCAGCATCAGTCTCTGGCACAATCAAATCAAGAATTAGAAAAATCAAACCAACAATTAGATACCAAAGTTCAGCATCTTGAAGTATCCAATCAGCAATTAGATGCTCAAGTTCAACATCTTTCCATTCTCAATCAAAAATACGAGCATGAACTTGCGCTGTTTAAAAAGCACAAATTCGGCAGTAAAAACGAACATCTCACCGCAAAACAAATCCATCTCTGGGATGAAGCGGTCGAAGAAGATATTGCAGCCGTTGATCTGGAACTGGAACGGCTGAATGCAGATAAAACCGATGCAGCGACACACAAAGCCAAAGCAAATAAACCTAAACGTCGACTGCTGCCCGATCATCTACACACCATTCGTATTGAGCATGAACCAGCATCAACCCAATGCAGTTGTGGCTGCCAGTTACGTCGTATCGGCGAAGATATCAGTGAAAAACTGCATTTCAGACCGGCACAGTTCTATAAGGAACAGCATGTGCGTGGCAAATGGGTCTGTGATCAGTGTGACACCCTGACTCAGCAAGCGATGCCTGCCTATGTGATTGATAAAGGCATTGCTTCACCTGAACTGCTCAGCCATGTGCTGGTATCGAAGTATGCCGATCATTTACCGCTGTACCGTCAACGTCTGATCTATCAGCGGGCGGGAATCGAACTTTCTAGATCAACTTTATCTGACTGGATAGGTCGCTGCGGTGTGGAACTGGAACCTCTGGCCAATGCCTTAAAAGAGGTGGTGCTGCAACAGCGGGTGATCCATGCCGATGAAACGCCGGTCACCATCATGCGGATGGGTGATGATGAGAAAAAACCGAAGAAAGGTTATGTCTGGGCCTATGCCACTACACAGTACAATCCAGTTCAAGCGGTGATCTATGACTTTCAGGATAGCCGTTCAGGTCAGCATGCAGAAGAGTTCCTGAATGGCTGGCAGGGCCATCTGGTCTGTGATGATTACAGTGGTTATAAAGCACGCTTTAAATCAGGCGATGTCATTGAGGTGGGCTGCATGGCGCATGCGCGTCGTAAATTCCATGAACTGCATGTGACTGGGAAAAGTCAGATCGCTGAACAGGCATTACTGATGATTCAGAAACTGTATGCGATAGAAGCAGAACTCAGGAAAAAGACCGATAGTACAGCAGAACACCGCCGCGAATACCGGCAACAGCACAGCCAACCGGTGATGCAACAACTGTATGAATGGCTCAACCAACATTATCTGACGGTGCCATCGATTTCTCCAACCGCCAAGGCCATCAATTACAGTCTGAAGCGTTGGCCAGCCTTAAGCCGCTATCTGGATGATGGCAATCTACCCATTGACAATAACTGGGCAGAGAACTCAATGCGTCCCTGGGCATTGGGCCGTAAGAACTGGTTGTTTGCAGGTTCGCTGCGCAGTGGACAGCGAGCGGCAAATATCATGACTTTAATCCAGTCAGCAAAGCTGAATGGGTTGGATCCGTATGCCTATCTCAGTGATGTGCTGAAAAGGTTGCCGACACATAAAGTGACCCAAATAGAAGAATTACTGCCACACCGCTGGAAATCCGACCAAAATTAAAAAATAGGCATGGGATTCAGCGGACGCTTACTGGGAAAGGACGATGGATGGATAATGTAATGATTGAGCGTTTATGGCGCAGCGTGAAGCATGAGGAAGTCTATTTGAAGGCTTACGATACGGTTAAACAAGCGAAACAATCAATTGCTGAATATTTGGATTTTTATAACATGATACGTCCTCATTCAAGTTTGAATAAGGCAACACCGGATGAATTTTATGATCAACATTTACTAAAAGTAATGGCAGCATAATTTAAATATTTAGAGCGGATTTATCACTTATAAAACTGAATTGAGTGGTCTAATTAACGGAACCACATTAGACACCTTAATTTATCAAAGAATTTATTAAAGTGTCCAACTTGAATAACAATGGATGTTCAATTAAATGTTGATTTTGCAAACTTTAATAAGCTTCGCTATTTCATTTCATCTAACATTTCTTGAACTGTTTTTTGAGGTGAGACAAGTAATTCATGAACAGTCCTTTGATGTGCTGAATATACTAGTCTTGCCATATCGATGTAGTATTTGTAGGTGGTTTCTAAATCCTCATGTCCCATCTGATTCTTTAATGCTTCAGCAAAAGCTGCATAAAGAACCTCTGAGGAACTATCGAGAAGCTTTTCCTTAAAAAACTCAAGTGCAAACATAGTGGGCCACCAATGCCTAGCTTCATAAAATGTAATTTTTTCTCTAAAGTCTGGATAAAATTTCATTGCTCTTAATTTGGCATCATTTGAGCGTTTGGAAATCATTGTTGGCGTTATAGGTTTCCCCACTTTATTTAAAAACAAGATTGATGGTGGGCACTCAATTCCATATTTTTCTCGATATAATTTTCTTCTTTCATTGTAAAAAGGCTTGATATAAGTATTATCTAATTCTTTAAGATCTTTGATATTAATTCTGACAGTTCGAAGCTTTTTCCCTTTGCCTATTACTTCGAACCCGATGGTGGGATTATCTTTATCCATCTCAGAATATGGCATTATATGTTTATTCTCTCCATTTCCAAGGTATGGGAATTGGACAAGTTCTATAGGACGCATACCAGTGCCAAGAGACAGCTTAAACAAGGCAGAGTAGGCGGGATCAGTATAAGCATTAATCAAAGCCTTAATCTCATGATTTGTAATAAGAGACTTTGAAGAGCTCTGTCGTCTTTCTTTATCTAGAACTTTTATATTTTTCGCATCTATAACCTGTTTAGCTGTTTGTTGAATATAATTAAGCATTCTTTGATTTTTGAAATTAGCAATCCAATTCTTATGCTCTATAGATACATTAGTGATGTATCCAGAATTATGTAACCATTTGAAATAATTTAAAATAATTTTTGCATCTTCAAAAATCGTCTTTGAAGTCGGTTTATTAGACTGTTTTTGTACTCTTTTTATTTGACGATAAATTTGCCATTTTCTGATGTCACGGTTATCAGTAAGAACATGATATTTGCTGATCTCAATATCCCGGAACTTTTCATCTGTAGATAAATATGAATAAAATTGAGCTAAGATATTTGCATACCGCTTGGATGTGTTAATTGCTCTATTTGTTTCGTAGTATAGAAATAAATTAGGATGGCTAAGTAATATTTCTTTATCACCAGGAAGTATAGCTTTTAAGACAAAATGCTGACTATCATTAAGTGTATCGACGCTTTTATATTCGATCAGTATGGACTGTATTGTTATCATTAATCCCCTGATTTATTCGATATTGGCATACTTTATCAAAACCATCCTGTACTGAAGGTATAAATAGTTTATCAGCTGCCTGAAATTCAGAATTAGGGATATTTCTGAAAAAAAATTGACGTTGTGATTTAGTGATTGCCTCTGAATCTGAATGTGGAATGTAGATTTGTATTCCTGATTGGTTGTTTAGTTTTTTCAAGATTAATTTTAATTCTGATCTTGAGTGGATGGGAAGTCTGACAAATAAATGGAGGGTATCGGAATTAAATACATAATTTTGGACAAATTTATTAAAACTGCATAGATACCTTTCCATAAATATGATAACAACTACTTTTCTATTAACTGAAAGTTTATTCAATTTTGTTATTATGCGATTAATAGCACTATCTTTTTCATCTTCGAAAGTGTCAATATTGTCAGTATCTTTATAATTTTTAAAAATCGATTCAAAATTCTCTTCTAAGACTTCAAATTTAGCAGAGAAAGAGGGGATTGCAGAATTAGTACTTTGTATTATTTGTTGTTTACTTAATTCATTCTGTAAAGTATTGATCTTCTCTAGTAGTTTGTCGTTGTGTAAGCTTTGCTTCTGCAACTGTAATCTAATAGTATCTGCATCAAATGAAGTAAGATCATTGTTCATTAATGTAGTTGTCATATTATTTTTTATTTTAGCTATTTCTTTACTATGGACTTCTTCTAACCCATTAAGTTTATTCTGAAGTTCAACAATTTTTGATTGGTAGCTAGATAATAATTTGTCGGAAGAAATTTCCTCCTCACCCTTAATTAATTCACTAATAGGTTTTTCACCGTTCATATAGGGTTTCAAATCAGAATAATATCGATTAAATGATTGTCTAGATATATCTACAATTGTACAGATATCCTGTATTTTTAATTTAACACTAGGATTTTTTACATTTTCTTCAATGATAGCATTAACAAGTTTAGATCTTGTTGTTGAACTCATAATTGTACCACTTCCATTTTTAGAGCCTTTTTAACTTTGTGATGATTCATATCTAAGGTTTCTAGATGTTTTTCATTCGCTGCAAGTTTTTTACGGATCATTGCCTCTGCTTTCTGGCCAATGTTATCAGTTGACTCTAAAACACCGTGATAGAAGTTGATGTTGTCGGAGATAGCTTTCCTCGATTTTTCAAGGACAACGCAATATTGACAATCCAATTGACAATTATTCACATCAGGAGTTAAAGAAGCTCCCAAATTGTTTTTTTCTAAAAGGCATGGAAGTAGGTCATCCTTTTCTATTTCGTCACTATAAATACAATAGGAGCCTAAAGCAGATCTGTGAATAAACCAAATCTCTCCACTAGAAAGCATGTGTGATACATAATTCATAATTTGAAGTTTAAGTTGTTTTCCAACAAATTTTTCTGGAATAGAGATCATTGTATTTGCAATTCTTTCGGCTAATTTCCCTGAATAAGACTCATCTCTAATATTGCGTACTACCTCATGAAAATCCTCAGTAAAATGTACTTCAATAGCTTCTGCAATTGCATTAACCATAAAAGGATTTCTAGCTATATATTTCAGAGTCATGGCATAGCTTTCATGTCCAAACAGCATTCGGATTAAATCGATATTTTTTTCACTTCTATTAATTAATATTTCAGCTACTGTTTTTCTAAACCGATGAGTGTGAGGACTTTCGATTCCAGTAAATTGTCTAATTTCATTCGTGATGAGCTTAATTTGTCCGCTTGTGAAATTATTTAGTACTTTTCTGCTTTTGTTTGACTGAAATAAATAACCTTCCTTATTAAAATTAGATAAGCTTTTTAAATATTTAAAACAATCTATGCAGTTACCGATAAAATAAGGAATAGGCATTACTTCGGTTTCACCCTGATAATTTGGGTCATTGGTGGTTTTAAATCTTGTAATATTTATCCAATATTCATCATTTTTATCTTTGTAGGTATCGTCTAGCATGATTTGCCCAATTTCTCTTGCTCTCATTCCTACAGTAAGACCAACTAAAATAAACAAAGCATTCCTAACATGATCTAAAGCTATTGCATATTGATTTTTCCATGTATATACGTAGGGCTTACTATGGCTTTGAAGGCTAGTTTTTTGAAAACTTCTAATGCTAGACATTACATTTATTCCATCAATTGTAATGTTTGTAAGTCTTTCAAATTCTTCGTCTGGTGCCCATGAATAGAAAGGAGCATGGCTGGTATTTGATAAATCTAGGCCATCAATATAATCACGTACTTTTATCAATTCTGGTAATGCAATTTCGAGCCAGAATAATGAATACTCCATTAATTTTGAGAGTTCATCCTCAGAAAATGGCAGCCAAGTAGATAATGTACCCTGAAAATGATTAAGAACATCCTTAGATCGGTGTTTATTATCAACAGATATTGGATTTATCTTTAGTCTGTAATTCTCTGGTATGGCTTCTTGATGAGATAATGATAACCATAATCTAATGATACGAAATAGGTCACAATAATGACTTGGAGTGTCTTGATTGTTTTTTGCTCTATCGAGTGCATCGTTTAATATAGCTGGACTAATACAATCTATATCAGAAGGGTCATCTGGAGATAAATGATTATAGTGAAAAATATAGGATAGAAAGAGGTTAAAAGTTGAATTATAAGATCTAGTGGTGGCGTAACTTCTAATGTTGCCAAATGCGCAAAAATCTGGGATTACGTAATATAACAATGCACGTTTTAAGCCATTGTATTTTGTATCTTCTTTTCTGAAGTTGATTTTTACAGGGTTGCTACCAGTGGGAAATTCAAGTAACCATACATCATCTTTATATGAAGAATAGTCAGAAATAGGAAAGTCTTGATCAGGATATTCACTTAGTTTTATAGATAGTGAAATAACTGAGCTAGATATTCTCCCTCCAGTGGTTTGTAAAACATGATTGAATTCTTCACTAGCAGCCTCAGCTTGATCCTGCAGCAACGATTCAGTGGTAAAATATTCATCAAGATCAAGCATAATCATCCTCAAAAATTACTTTCAAATCATTTAAGTTTCTAGGTAACAGAGGCGCATTTTTTCTTTGGTACCGTGCGGATTGTTTAATATGATCATCATCATTCCAGTTATCTAGAATTGACTCAATAATCAATTTTTCTTCAATCAATGTTGAATCAGGCTGATATATATCGCTCATTGAATCTTCTAGATGTTGTAGTCGTTCCATTAGATAAGGAACAGATTCTTCAAAAAGGCGAATTTGTTTGCAGAAAATACAATTTTGAATTGAATAACATTTTTTTCCCTCAGGAATCTCATTTTCTGAGCCGATCCATGTTGGTTCATATTGATTAGAACACCCCCATAAAGAATTTTTTTGTCCTGGAATATGGAAAATTTTTAATCCTAGATTTGTAGTCGCACTTTGATTAGCTTGTGTTCCGATAATTCCTTTAAATTCTCGATGCCTAAGTAAAGTTACGATTTTTTCTTGTTCAATCCTTAAACGTTTTACTCTATCTTGTTTTGCTATACCAGAATTGTCGTAATATCGGTCTGTAGTATCTTTGGTCGTATGTCCTTGTATCAGTCTAATAACTGTTAAAGGAAGTTTTTTTCGTTTATTTTGCATCCACGTAATGCGAAGTCTTAAAGTAAGATCACCAATTGCTGAAATTTGCTTTCCATGTTCTTTAATTTCATGCTTGTTAATAAAATGTTTAATTGCGGTTTGAAAAGCTTTATTCTGAGATAATGAAGTATGTCTTCCTCCTTTAGAAACCCAGTCAGCCCAATATCTAAGGCATATAAATAGAGGGTTTAAATCCTCTTCTTTATGGTGCATAGGGATATAATCAAACGAATAATCCTGAAGAGGTGCTGTAATCTTTTTTGCTAATTGAATAATGTTATAGATCGAATATCTATCATCTTTGTTGCTAGGAGCTATAAACTCCTTTGAACTACTGTAGGGAAGATTAGAATCTTGGCTTCTATGTTTTTCTGAAAATATAATAGACTGGTTTTCACTCAAAGTTCCACTTAATACATGCTCATAATTGTTAGGGTCAATTGATAAAATAGTCTCTTTATTCCAGCCAGTTTGAATTGCTAGCATTAAGTAGATTGCAGCTGCATCAATCATAGATGGAAAATACATTCCTAAAAAAGCATCCCAATTGTCTATTTCAGGGTGTTTAAATTTAGATTGAGCACGAGATATACGTAATATTAATAGTTGAATAATATCCTCACACTCTCCCTTATTTATGCAAGAGTCAGCCGCATATTTGACATTAATTTCATCTAAAGTCTTATGCATTGGATAGCCGTTAACAATTAATGTTTTTAATCCTCTTGCAACATCGAAATTCCAGTGTCTTAATCCAAACCCTTGTTGTTTCCTTAGCTGTTGAATTTCTTTAGAGGTATCTATTAATTCTTTATCTCTTTCATAAATAGCTTTGAATTTATCAATCATTATAGAATTAGGCTGGTTCATTAATTCTAAAAGTTCAGGATCGATACATTTTTTTAATTTTATAGGTAGGCTTTGTACCGTAAGTTTACTAATAATTTCTTTATTGAGTATCATCTCATACCATGCGAATACACGCTCTTTAGTCATGGGTGGAGTTATGTCTAAATGAGCTTCTGATAAGGTATATGGCTCTACCTGATTAACTTTTTCAATAAAGTTTACTTTTTCGTAAAGTCGATTTATTTCTAATTTTAATGCATTAATTAAATCATTATAACAAATTTCATCTAAAGGTTCTGTTGGCTTGCTCTTGGTTTTAAAAGCAGTGACATTAGGTAATAAAGGTATTGGTATTAACATTGTATTTTGAGCAAAATCTACAATTGCTGATTTAAGCTTTGAGGGAAGCTCTAGGCTTAATTTATTTTTTTGACAATATCTTATATAGGCTCTAAAAATTTCCGAGTGTACTTTAGCAAGAGTGTCTATTTTTAGTCTGTCAGGCTGTCTCTCATTATATTTATTTATAAATTCAAAGAATGTTTCAATTGCTTGAATTAGGAGATAAGCGGATGAAGAAATTCTATCCTTAGAGTGAAAAAGGAACATTCTATGCAAATCAAAGCAAAGTTTATTATCAAGATCAAAGCCTTGAAGGTTTAAGTATCTAGCCTTTATAACATGACTAGAAGATGTTTCAACTGATCTAACCCCCGAATATTTATATCATTCACGATTAATTTTTTCCCATTCCTTTTCAACGAGTAATTCTAAATCCATTAAAGAACCATTGTTATAAATAATAGTATCCCCGTGTTTGATTTCTATTCCTTTTTCAGAAGAGTGGTTTATAACTTTTGCAGCATTATCTCGCTGAACGTGCCATATTGTGCCGTTATGAGAACGAATAAAATCAGCTTCATTCTCAAATCGAATATCTTTGATTATTACAATATTGTTTTTGCCGTAAATGGGTATTTCTTTTGACGGAAGAACCAAAGGTCTTTTAGATCTTAAAAGGTGATAATTACTAAATTCTTTGAGGGCATGATCCTGAAGAAATTCGATCATTTCATTTGGTGTCATGTCCCAGTATTTGATTTTTTTATTCAATAATGAAGGGTTCCAGGACTCTTCTTGAGTAATTCCAAAAATAGCTTGCGCTGCTAACTTAAATGGAGCTTTAGGATCAGTGAAGTCAAGTTGTGATTTATCAGGTTCATTAGTTTTATATTGGTTGAAAGCCAAATTTGCTCTTAATAACCAATGATCCGAATTTAACTCTCTAAGCCAATCTGTTCCAACTGTTTGAAAAAACTTTCTAGGTGACCATCCCCAATGAGAGATTACTTCTTCTTTTATATTATCATGCCAAGTCTCTGCATCAGTTAACCCAAATAAAATTTGGCATCCAATTTTAAGCGGGTCAGCTAAAGCATATGTGGTTACACCTTCATGTTTTAATAACATAGAAGCTACTGTGTCTTTACCTGATCTAGCTACAGCTGCAAGTCCAATGATTTGGGTCATTTTTAATTTGATTCCTAATAACTAAGCTCAATTACTATAAAACATCTCTAAGCTAGATTCTTTTAGACTTTAAAGAAGTTCATCATTTCGGTAATACTTGTATAGTTTACATTATATAGTATTAGGATATAACTACTTTTGTTTACAAATTAATATAAAGGAATATAAGATGCCAGCTTTGCCTATCAATGTGCAGGTCGGGGTCTGAGCGAAACCAAGTTGCAGTTACTGAATGACCACTTTGTCGCACGCATGCCGGACATCACGTTCTGGTTAGAAGCACCTATTGAACTGGGGATGAACCGAGCACGTGAACGTGGTGCGCTGGATCGCTTTGAACAGGAAAAAGTCACTTTCTTTGAGAAAGTGAGAGCGGGATATGAAACTTTATGGCAACGTCATCCTGAACGGATCAAACGTCTGGATGCAACTCAAACGCCTGAGCAGGTATTTGAGCAGGCCTTAAGTTATTTAAAATAAGCCGATTATTAAAATACTTTTTATTTAATTTTTCTCTAGGTTTATCTGTGAAGAATCTTCTATATTAAGGCTGATATAGAAGATTTTTTAATCATATGAAAACGACCAAAACTGAGATAGAACAATTTTTACAACAAGAATTTCCACAAAGCCTAGAGAAGTGCCGGATTGAAGCCGTTTCTCCGCGTGGAGCCACTTTGCTTTATCAGGTGAGATCAGAGGAATTGCGTCCAGGCGGCACGGTTTCTGGCCCAACCATGATGACCTTGGCGGATTTTGCTCTTTATGTTGCCATTCTGGGTGAAATTGGATTGGTCGGTTTGGCCGTGACCACTAACTTGAATATCAATTTTTTACGTAAACCTTCAGGTGGAACCGATATACGGGGAGAATGTAAGCTGATCAAGGTCGGCAAGGCACTGATCGTGGGAGAGGTCTGGATTTATTCGATAGATAATGAAGAACCTGTGGCGCATGTGACAGGAACATATTCAATTCCACCACAACGTTAATTACCTGAAAGATAGAAGACTGGCTGTAAATAGCCTAAGTTAAATTTAAGCAGATAAAAATCTAAAAAGAAAAGGAGATATCACCCAAAGATGTTATCTCCATCCACTTTTAACAATTCACCAAAGGTGTTTCCACTTCAAAATTTGGTGGGACGAGGACTGTTTTGCGTAGTTCTGGTAGCAGCTCGGGATAATCCAAGGTGAAATGCAGACCGCGAGATTCTTTGCGGTGCATGGCGCAGCGCACGATCATCTCGGACACCAACACCAGATTACGCAGCTCGATCAGATTTTTGCTGACCTGGTAATCCTGATAATACTCGGTAATTTCTTTTTTCAGCATTTCAATGCGATGTAGTGCACGTTCCAAGCGTTTGGTGGTGCGGACAATGCCCACATAGTTCCACATGGTCTGACGTAGCTCATCCCAGTTTTGCAGAATCACCACATCTTCATCCGGGTTGGTCACCTGAGAATCATCCCAAGATGGGACTGTAGGAGCTGGCTGATCGGTCTTGAAATTTTTCTGAATGTGCTTGGCCGCACTCATACCATAGACAAAACATTCTAAAAGTGAGTTACTTGCCATTCGGTTAGCACCATGCAGACCAGTATAAGAGGTTTCCCCAATCGCATAGAGTCCGGCAATATCCGTCTGACTGTTTTCATCGACCACGACGCCACCGCAGGTGTAATGGGCTGCCGGAACCACTGGAATCATGTCCTTGGTAATATCGATCCCTAGTTCAAGTAAACGGGCATACAGGGTAGGGAAATGCTCTTTGACAAAGCTTTCATCTTTATGGGTAATGTCCAGCCAGACATGACGTATACCGAGACGCTTGATTTCATAGTCGATGGCACGTGCCACGATATCACGCGGTGCGAGTTCGGCACGTTCATCAAAACGCAGCATAAAGCGTTCACCATCAGGCAGACGCAGATAAGCGCCTTCACCACGCATTGCTTCAGTAATCAGGAAAGAACGTGCTTGTGGATGATACAGGCAGGTCGGATGGAACTGGTTAAATTCCATATTTGCGACCCGGCAGCCGGCACGATAAGCCATGGCAATACCATCACCCGTAGCAATATCTGGATTTGAGGTGTAAAGATAGGCTTTCATGGCACCGCCACAGGCTAGCGCGGTAAATGGTGCCAAGAAGGTATGCACTTTTTCAGTTTTTTCATCCAGTACATATAAACCCAGCGCGCGATTATCGCCGTCTAACCCCAGCTTTTGTGAACAGATCAGGTCAATCGCAATATAATTTTCAAAAATTTTAATATTCTTTTTTTCTTGAGCGCGTTGTACCAGAGTAGTGGAAATGGCACGACCCGTGGCATCGGCCGCATGAATAATTCGGCGCTGTGAATGACCACCTTCACGGGTGAGATGTAATTGTTCCTGTTCATCGAGGGTAAATTGAACGCCATGTTTCAGCAGGAAATCAACCGAGGGTTTGCCACCTTCTACCGTCTGTTTAACCGCATCCATTTCACACAGTTGCGCACCTGCAATCATAGTGTCATCAATATGTTGTTCAATCGAATCCATTTCATCCAGTACTGCGGCCACGCCACCTTGAGCATAAAAAGTGCTGGCATCTGTCAGGGTAGATTTCGCCAACACTGCAATATTAAAATGATCTGGGAGCGATAAGGCTAAACTTAAACCGGCACCGCCACTGCCCACAATAATGACGTCAAATTGATGGGTAAGGGATAAATTAGACATGTCCATCAGCTAATTTTAAAAAAGTTTGGTAATAACAGCGCTTTTTTATACAAAAGGCAAGCGTTGAAGTGCTCATTTATTGATGAAAAAAATTAATCAAAGCCTTAACTTAATGCTTTAATAATGAGATATTGCCCAGAATAAAGTATTGAAACATATTATTACTTAAACTTTACAGTGTTTGTGATAAAACCTATTTACATAAATTTATCAATAATTTGAGTGAATAATTTATATGAAAATTCTAGACTTAAAAAAAGGATTATTTGCAGCCACTCTCACCATGAGTGCTGCACAGTTGCAGGCTGTAACGCCGGTTGATTTTTCAAATCTGGTCGAGCAGGTCAGTCCTGCAGTGGTCAGTGTCAATGTCGTTAAAAAAATGAGCGAAGAAGAGCTCTTACAACAACAAGTGCCGGAAATTCTGCGCCGCTTTTTTGGTAATCAGGTGATTATTCCGCAACAGCGTATGCCACAGGAAAAGACGGGCTATGGCAGTGCATTCTTTATCAGCAAGGATGGTTATCTGCTGACCAATCATCATGTGGTTGAGGATGCTTCCAAAGTCACCATTACCCTGAATGACCGTCGTGAAATTGATGCCACTGTTGTAGGGAGTGATGCACGAACTGACGTAGCTTTGCTTAAAGTTAATGGCTCGAATTTCCCAGAATTACGGACGGGTGATGTAGGACGCTTACGTGTTGGTGAGCCTGTACTCGCAATTGGTTCGCCATTTGGTTTTGATTATTCCGCTTCTGCCGGAATCGTTAGTGCCAAAATGCGTAATATGATGGGTGAAACTGCAGTACCTTTCATCCAGACAGATGTAGCATTGAACCCGGGTAATTCAGGGGGTCCTCTATTTAACCAGCGTGGTGAAGTGGTCGGTGTCAACTCACGGATCTTTAGTGGAACCGGTGGGTATATGGGCTTGTCCTTTTCGATTCCGATTGATGTGGCAATGGAAGTTGCAGATCAGCTGAAAAAGAATGGTAAAGTGACCCGCTCTTATCTGGGCGTGAGTTTGCAGGATATCGACCGTAATCTTGCTGAATCCTATAACCTGCCTAAGCCTGAAGGTTCCTTGGTGACTCAGGTTGCGCCAAATTCACCGGCTGCACGTGCGGGTCTGCGTGCCAGTGATGTGATCTTAAAATACAATGGTACCCCAATCTCACGTACCAGCGAGTTGTTGAACTATTTGAACCGTACTGCACCTCAGCAGCAGGTACAACTTGAAATCTTGCGTGATGATAAACGTCGTAGTATTGCAGCGACTTTAAGTGCGGCACCAGATGATACCCCAGCAAAAGCAAGCACACAGGCTCAACCCAGCAAAGGGCCAGTGATCGGGGTTTCAATTCGTGACCTCAGTCCAGCAGAGTTAGCGAGTCTGGAAATCAAAGGTGGTGTGGTGATTCAGGATGTACGTCCGGGTGGTATTGCAGCACAGGCACGAATCATGCCGAATGATGTGATCACGCAAATTAATAACCAGACAGTACTGAATTCAAATCAGTTTGTGCAAGAGGTGTCTGAACTGAAAAAGGGTAGCATCGCGCGTGTCACCTTGATTCGTCAGGGGCAGCTTGCTGTGGTCGGAATGCGTATCTCATAAGATTGCTAGATTTTCTTGAAAAACCGCTTGTAGAAGCGGTTTTTTATTTTTTGCAATTTATCCGGGCGATAAATTCGGTAGACTCTATAGCCTTAAAATCATGGAAAGGATAACAGCACAGTGAGCGGTATTTTTGATCTTGCATTAACGGTAAAAGCCAAACATATTGATGGATTGGGCCATGTGAATAATGTGGTCTATGTGCAATGGATGCAGGATGTCGCCACAGCCCATATTGAAAAGCTGGGATTGGGATTGAAGGAATATGTGGCACTGAAACATGCCATGGTGGCGGTTGAACATCAGGTGCAATATCGCAAGGCCGCTTTCGAAGGCGATGAAATTATTTTGCGAACCTGGCTCAACGATATCAACGCGCTGTATTCATTTCGACAATATGCATTCTATCGGCCACAGGATCAAACCCTGTTATTTACCGGAAGTACGCAATGGGCCTGTATTGAAATGGCCACAGGGCGCCCAAAACGCATGTCACCAACTTTTACCCAGGCTTATCAGCCACTTTCAGAACATGTAAATCCTTTTGATTTTTCAACTTTACATCTGGATTAATGAGGCAACATTTTCCAGTTTGATCAGTACACTTTGATAATATTGATGAAGAAGTGGAGTTGGGGAGCTATTTTCTAATCATGGTGATCCAGACTTCATCTGACCGATGTGTACACGACATAGGGAATAAAGGAAAAATATAATTCTTTTTCTAGATCACCATTCTGCTATAATCCTTCGCAATTTCTATTCGGCTTTTGTTATGTAATATTTTTAAATTACATAGCGCGTTTTTTTCTCAAGGTAACCCATGGCGCAAGCTAAAAAATCTGTTGATATTAAAAACATTCGTAACTTCTCGATTATTGCGCACATTGACCACGGTAAATCGACCCTAGCGGATCGCTTTATTCAAACTTGTGGCGGTTTGCAAGATCGTGAAATGCAGGCTCAAGTCCTTGACTCAATGGAGCTTGAGCGCGAACGTGGGATTACCATTAAAGCCACTTCGGTAACCTTGTACTATACGCATCCCAACGGTCAAGAGTATCAGTTGAACTTTATTGATACACCGGGACACGTCGACTTCTCGTATGAAGTCTCACGCTCCCTTGCTGCCTGTGAAGGTGCCTTGCTGGTTGTAGATGCTGCGCAGGGCGTAGAAGCACAGTCTGTTGCTAACTGCTATACCGCAATTGAACAAGGTCTGGAAGTACTTCCGGTACTGAACAAGATCGACTTGCCGCAAGCTGAACCTGAACGTGTCATTCAGGAAATTGAAGACATTATCGGGATTGAAGCCACAGAAGCGCCGACCTGTTCTGCAAAAACAGGTTTAGGTATTGAAGGTGTGCTTGAAACACTGGTCAATGTAATTCCTGCACCTGAGGGTGATCGCGAAGCGCCATTACAAGCGCTGATTGTGGATTCATGGTTTGACAACTACCTTGGTGTAGTTTCTCTGGTTCGGGTCAAGCAGGGTCGAGTGCGTAAAGGCGACAAGATGTTGATCAAATCAACTGGTCAAACGCATATTATTACTTCTGTAGGTATCTTTAACCCGAAACATACTGAAACCGGTATGCTGGAAGCGGGTGAAGTTGGTTTTGTCATTGCCGGTATCAAAGATATTTTCGGTGCGCCAGTCGGTGATACGATTACATTGGCAACCACACCTGAAGTGGCAACATTGCCGGGCTTTAAAAAGGTGAAACCACAGGTTTATGCTGGTCTATTCCCGATTGATGCCAGCGATTTTGAACCTTTCCGTGAAGCATTGCACAAGCTGCAAATCAATGACTCGGCTTTGTTCTTTGAACCTGAAAGTTCAGATGCGCTCGGTTTTGGTTTCCGCTGTGGTTTCTTGGGCATGCTGCACATGGAAATCGTACAGGAGCGTCTGGAACGCGAGTATGATCTTGACCTGATTTCTTCTGCGCCAACCGTAATTTATGAAGCGGTGATGAAGAATGGTCAGACGATTTATATCGACAGTCCATCCAAAATGCCGGATGGTTCAACGGTTGAAGATTTACGTGAACCGATTGCTGAGTGTCATATTCTGGTACCGCAAGAATACTTGGGTAACGTCATGACGTTATGTGTTGAGCGCCGTGGTGTGCAAAAAGACATGAAGTTTATGGCGAATCAGGTTTCCATTACTTTCGAAATTCCAATGGCCGAAGTGGTCATGGACTTCTTTGATAAATTGAAGTCTTGTTCACGTGGTTTTGCATCACTGGACTATAACTTTGTCCGTTTTGAAAGCTCATCTTTAGTCAAAGTAGATGTCTTGATCAATGGGGAAAAAGTCGATGCCTTGGCGATGATCTGTCACCGTAATGATGCACGTCATCGTGGTATTGCACTGGTTGAAAAAATGAAAGACCTGATTCCACGTCAAATGTTTGATGTCGCGATTCAGGCGGCAATTGGTGCGCAAATCATTGCACGTTCGACTGTAAAAGCGATGCGTAAAAACGTATTGGCGAAGTGTTATGGTGGTGACGTGTCACGTAAGAAAAAACTTCTGTCTAAACAGAAAGAAGGTAAGAAACGCATGAAACAGGTGGGTAGCGTAGAAATCCCGCAAGAAGCGTTCTTAGCTGTATTAAAAGTCGAACGCTAAAATAATAAGGATATAAGCCCATGGATTTTGATTTTAATTTGATTCTTGTTCCTGCGACCCTGTTTTTTGTCGCAGTGTGGTTGCTAGACAAGTTTGTTTTGAAGCAAAGACAAACCCGAGGCAAAGGCCATGAGAATTTCATTATCACCTGGGCTTATGACTTTTGGCCGGTACTGGCCATCGTGCTGGTATTGCGTTCGTTTTTATATGAACCTTTTAATATTCCATCCGATTCGATGGTGCCGACGCTGGAAACCGGCGATTTTATTCTGGTGAATAAATTTGACTATGGCATCAAACTGCCTATGGTCAATACCAAAATTATTGATACCGGCAGCCCGGAACGTGGTGATGTAGCGGTATTCCGTTATCCACCGCAACCGACCATCAGTTATATCAAGCGTATTGTCGGCTTGCCAGGCGATCATATTGTTTATGATCATGGCCAGTTGAGCATTAATGGTGAAAAAGTGGCGAAAGTTCCAGTAGAATTTAGCCGCGAAAAAGACCGTTTAGATACTCCAAATGCCATTTATCATAAAGAAACCTTGGGTGAGCATACCTTTACCATGCGTGAGCTGGAAGGTGTGAATGTCGCTCGTCAGGCACCTTTTATTAACTATCTGGAAAATGGTAAATATTCAGGTGAAAATGGTTTATATTGGGAAGTGAAAGTGCCAGAAGGTCATTACTTTGCGATGGGGGATAATCGCGATCAGAGTGCTGACAGTCGTTTTTGGGGGCTTGTTCCGGAAGAAAACTTAACAGGTCGTGCCTTCTATATCTGGATGCATAAAGAACCTGGCTTTAAATTGCCATCGTTTGGTCGAAACGGAACAATCGATTAATTGTTTCAATCAGGAAAATAAAAATGAGACATCAACAAGGTGCTTCTTATATTGGGGTTTTAATTGCAATCGTGGGCTTTGCATTTCTTGCAAAAGTGGCGATTGCGGTGTGGGGACCATACTTCGATGATCGTATGGTAGATGGTGAGATTGAGGCGCTGTTAAAAAGTGCTCCAGCCAATATAACGCCAGAAAAATTCCGTCAACAGATGAGTCAGCGTTTAGAAATGAATAATATTCGTGATCTAAAGTTTGACGAAATTGCCAAAGTTACCAATACCGATGGTTTACAGGTGCACAAGAATTATGAAATTCGTAAAAATTTCATAATGAATATCGATTTAGTGATGAAGTTTGAGAAAGAGTTTGATCAAAGCACAGTCAAAGCTAAATGATGAACGTCTTGCCAAACGGATCGGCTATCAGTTTAAACAGGCTGATTTGCTGAAACTGGCATTGACTCATCGTTCAGTCAGTCATAAACACAACTACGAGCGCCTGGAATTTCTGGGCGATTCTCTTTTAGGGATGATCATTGCGAATTATCTTTTTAATGCCTATCCAAGCGAAAATGAAGGCCGGTTGACGCGTATGCGTGCAACCCTGGTTCGTCAGGAAGCATTAGGAAAAATCGCCAATGATTTAAAACTGAGCCAGAATTTAATTCTCAGTACCGGTGAATTGAAATCTGGTGGTCATCATCGTGAGTCTATACTGGCAGATACGGTAGAAGCCATTATTGGCGCAATCTATGTCGACTGCGGTGATCTCACTGTGCTAGAACCGATTGTGTTAAAATGGTACGAACCCTATTTAGATCATATTGAGCCCACAGATCAGCTTAAAGATCCTAAATCTCGCTTACAAGAGTATTTACAAGCACGTAAGAAACCTCTCCCAGTTTACGAGGTTGTAGATATTCAAGGTGATGCACCCAATCAGCATTTTAAAGTGGAATGCCAGATTGCGGGATTGCCGACTATGCAAGGCGAAGGCGCGAGCCGGCGTTTTGCTGAACAAGCCGTTGCGGCGGATATTTTGAAACTTTTGGAGCATAAGTCTTAATGACTACTCATTCCGATCACATTGATGCTGATCACGAGTCGCAAAGCGACAGTCACGACCTTATTAGTCAATTTTTTAGTGCGCAAGGCACCGAAATCCCATCAGATTATCGTAGTGGTTTTGTTGCTATTGTAGGTCGCCCGAATGTGGGTAAATCTACCTTAATGAACCATATTCTGGGTCAGAAACTTTCGATTACTTCACGTAAACCGCAAACCACACGTCATAAAATTGTGGGGATTGATTCACGTGAAAAATCTCAGGCAGTATTTGTTGATACACCTGGGATGCATAAAAAAGAAGTCCGTGCCATCAATAAAATGATGAACCGTGCGGCACATTCGGCTTTGCGTGATGTGAACCTGGTTTTATTCGTAGTGGATGCACAAAAGTGGACGCCAAACGATGACCTGGTTCTGGAAAAGCTGAAAAATGCTGAAATGCCAGTCATTCTGGTGATTAACAAGCTGGATACTTTTGAAAACAAGAACGAAGCTCTGCCGCTGATTCGTGAACGCGAAAAGCTGATGAACTTTGCAGAAATCGTACCGGTATCTGCGCTTCGTGGTGCCAATCTTGAACATTTGCGTGACACGATTGCCAAGTATCTTCCATTCCAGCCACCACTGTACTCGCTGGATCAACTGACCGATCGTTCAGAGCGTTTCCTGGCATCTGAAATTATCCGTGAAAAGATCATGCGCCAACTGGGTGAAGAGCTTCCATACGATTTGACCGTTCAGATCGAATCCTTCAAAACTGAAGAACCGGTCTTGAATGAAAAAACCGGTCGTATGAAGGCAGCCTGTACCTATATTGATGCCACGATTTTTGTCGATCGTCCGAGCCAAAAAGCCATTGTGATTGGCGAGAAAGGTGTCAAACTGAAGAAAATCGGTATGGATGCGCGTCTCGACATGGAAAAAATGTTCGAGCAAAAAATCATGCTAACCCTTTGGGTGAAAGTCAAAGGTGGCTGGTCTGATGATGAGCGTGCATTAAAAAGCTTAGGTTATAGTGATATCTAAGCGATAAAAATTTGTAAGACTCTTTAAGGAATGCCGTGATGATAAAAGTGTTAGCAGTAGTTGTATGTGTTTTATTCCTGCAAGGCTGTATTCATAAAGTGGTCACGGTTCCTGTCAAGGTGGCTTATAAAACCACAAAAGTCGCAGTCAAAGGTACTGCGGCTGTTGTGGGTGCAGTGATCCCGGATGGGGATGACGAAGAAGATGATAAAAAATCAAAAAAAGATAAGGATTAAAGTACCCGCTTATGCGTAATGAAGTACTGCATGGCTATTTGATTCATCATCGTAAGTACCGTGAACGCAGTCATATTGTGCATTTATTTACCCAAGAATATGGCAGGGTAGATGGTATTCTCAGGCAAATGCCACCACCACAGTATCAGCCCATTCGCTTGCAGGCTTCAGGTAAATCCGAACTCAAAAATTTTACTAAACTGGAAATTGTCAATCAGCCGATTTTCTTTTTTGGCGATGCCTTTTTCTCGGGTTTTTATTTGAATGAAATCCTGTTACGGCTATGTCCTTTAGAAGTCGAAATGCCGCAAACTTTTGCCAAATATGCTGAGACCTTGACTGCATTACAGCAATTATCCGCACAATCCAATCCAAATTTATATTTAAAACAGATCTTGCGTCAGTTTGAGCATGTTCTGCTAGAAGAACTCGGTTATGGTCTGGATTTTTCAGTAGATGCCAATCAGGTGCAGATTAATCCTGAGCAACATTATTATTTTCAGCTCAATGCTGGCTTTATGCCATCGGCTAAGGCCTTGCGCTCCACTATGTCTGGTCAACAGATTTTAAGTATGTTGACGCATGAAAATGGTGGGGATTTTAATCCGGAACAGTTACAATTACTGACGAAACTATATCGACAGGTGATCACGGCTTTGCTCGGTGATCGACCATTAAAGAGTCGACAACTCTGGATTCAAAACTCTCAATCTCAATCGTAGTTAGGAGAAGATTATGGCTGCATTACTTGGTGTCAATATTGACCATGTCGCAACATTAAGACAAGCACGTGGTACGACGTACCCAGACCCAGTCAATGCTGCATTGATCTGCGAACAGGCAGGGGCAGAAGGCATTACCTTGCACTTGCGTGAAGACCGTCGTCACATTCAGGATGACGATGTACGTCGTATGCGTCCTGTGTTAAAAACCCGTATGAACCTTGAGTTGGCGATAACGGATGAAATGATTGCCTTTGCCAAGGAAATCAAGCCACAGCATGTTTGCTTTGTTCCTGAAAAACGTCAGGAAGTGACCACTGAAGGTGGTTTGGATGTCGTGGGCAATTTTGATGCTGTAAAAGCAGCGACTCAAGAACTGGCAGCCATTGGTTGTGATGTATCTTTATTTATTGATGCTGATTTTGCACAAATTGATGCAGCAGTTGCTTGTGGTGCACCGACGATTGAGATTCACACAGGCGCCTATGCCGATGCAGAAACTCCAGAAGCGCAACAGGCGGAACTTGAACGTATTATCAAAGGTGCTGAATATGCTGTATCTAAAGGTCTGGTGGTGAATGCAGGTCATGGTTTAAATCTGGATAATGTAACGCCAATCGCCGCGATTCCGCAGATTCATGAGCTCAATATTGGTCATTCTTTAATTGCGGATGCGGTATTTGTCGGTCTGGCACAAGCGGTTCAGCAAATGAAAGCCGTGATTAAGTCAGCGCGTTAAGATTAGAGTAATTATGTCGAATATTAATTATGATGAACTGATGCAGCCAGTGATTGCTTTCCTCGGTTGTGAAACACCGCAAGCATGGCTAGATATGGCGGTCGAAAATCTTGAAATCTTAATGCAAGATCATGCCAACTGTGAAAAAAAAGCAGCTAGCACTGCCATGAACCTGATGTTCCGCTATAGTTATTTTGTTGATCTACAGGTGAAGCTTGCGCAGCTGGTACGTGAAGAAATGCTGCATTATGAGCAAGTACTTGAATTGATGAACAAGCGCGGTCAGGCTTGGCAGAACTTGAGTGCAGGGCGTTATGCTGGTGGTTTACGCAAAGAAATCCGGACTTTTGAACCTGAAGCCTTGATTGATGTCTTGGTGATTGGTGCCTTTGTGGAAGCACGTTCCTGTGAGCGTTTCTACGCACTTGCTTCGCGTGTTGATGATGAGTTAGCACGTTACTACCGTTATCTGCTCAAGTCCGAATCTCGCCATTTTGAAGACTATCTGGCTTTGGCGATGGATGTGGCAACCACGGCGAAACTGAAAAATCCGAAAGAGGATATTCAGGAGCGAATCTTGCATATTCGTGAAGTTGAAAAACAGCTAATTCTCGCGCCTGATGAAACTTTCCGTTTTCATAGCGGTGTGCCGGCTCAAGCGGCTTAATCTCGGTGACAGCTTAAAAATCCTCCATCTATGGGGATTTTTTATATCTCGAAATTTTAAAAGAGGGGTATTTATATATCGAGTTTTATGAGGGATTGAAAATAATTATTTATTTTAAATATTTGAAAATAACAAGCCGTCAAATTTTAAGTAATAAAAAAGCCCACTTCATTATGAGTGGGCTTTCTTGAATTTGGCTCTCCAACCTGGGCTCGAACCAGGGACCTGCGGATTAACAGTCCGTCGCTCTACCGACTGAGCTATTGGAGAATCTGAAAGCGATTATAGAGAGATTTTGACAGGGGTCAAGTAAAAATTATCATATTTATTATAAATACAGCCTGTCTGTTTTTAATTTAGGCAATTGCATAAATTTCACGAAAAATACTTGTCAGAATAAATTTCACTTGCTAGATTAAAACCATAAAGTCGTTTGACCAAATGGTCAAACAGTGTGGATTTAAACCTACTTGCCAGCACAAAAATGGCTAAACCGGAGACAGCGAATGAATACGCTCAGCATCCCTCAAATTTTCTCTCAACTGGCTTATTATCAAGAAAACTATCTGCAAATTATTGCTGATCCTGCACAGTATTATATCCCGGTTAAAGACGCTCATATCACGCTATGGCCCTTGGCGCAAAAATCACTTTATTTAGGTGATTTGCTGCAATTATGGTTTGCAGAAAAATGGTTGGTAGAAACTGAACGTCAATTTAACTTTGAAGTTTTCCTGAATGCAGACTATCTGAAAGAGCGAGACAAAGATCTTTATATCTATGCCATTTCTGGGAATCTTTTGACGGGAACCAATCAGTCTAAAGCGTGGCAAGCCTCAATAACACAAACACAAGATGTGGAATTAGCCAATGTTTCCAAGCATTATTTTGAGTTTCAAGGCTTAACTCGACCACGCTTGTCATTTGTTGAAGCGGGGCAGGCGAAAAGCAGTATTATTTAAATGAATTACCTGATGAGTTGTGCAGGCTAGCAATTTCATTCAGTCCGAATAATCATACAGGTCGCAGTGGCATGAGCATACAGGCGACCTTCTTCATCCAGAATCTGACCTTCAGAAATACCTAAATTTTTACTGAGATTAATTGATTTTCCTACGGCTTTCAGTGGCTGATTCTGAGGTATAGGGCGGCACATCTTTACATTCAGATCAATGGTGCCATAACCGACACCTGCTTCAAGTAAAGTATGAATCGCGCAGCCTGTCACGGTATCCAAAACGGTTGCAGCAAAACCACCATGGACGCCGCCAAGCGGATTTAAATGTCGATGATCAGCTTTGACCTTAAATTCTACATGTCCGCTTTCAATCACTGCTGGTTGCATCGACATGGTTTCGCTAATACTTGGGGCCGGGATTTTTTCATCACGCATCGCTTCCAGTAATGCTAAACCGCTCATTTCTTTTGGGTTCATTGTACTTTTCCTTTCATTATTCTTGAGTTATTGAGGTTTAATTCAAAATTGTGACATCGATAATAGCAATCTGGTATAGGAATGGCGGATTATTTTGTAAGAAGTGCATTGCCTGCACCTGAGTAAAATCATTTTTATAAAAAATAAGAAATAGAATAATTTATGGCACGATACTGGTATACATTTCTAATGAAATATCTCAGATCTAAATAATCTGCCAAAAAAAACGAATCTTATAAAAGAATTAAAAAATCGAGTGATAGGGTGATGAAACAGTTTCTGCATCTTTGGGTGCCTATTTTTCTCAGTAATGCCATTATTATGCTCAGTAGTTTGTTCGACGTGATTTTTCTATCACATTTTTCACCTCAGCATGTGGCTGCATTGGCAGTCTGTTTGTCTGTTTATTCTTTGTGCTTTGTGACGGGTATTGGGGTGTTACAGGGCATGATGCAAGAGCTGGCAGAAGCCAATGGACGTCAGGATTATGCGGATATACAACGTATCGTGAAGCAAAGTATTTTGATTGTACTGGTGATTTCTGCTGTTGCGATGTACTTGTTTAATCATGCGACTCCTTTACTTTATTTTTTAAAGGCAGATGCGGCCTTACAGGCATTGATTGTGCCATGTCTGTGGCTGTTGGCTTGGACGATTCCAGCGCATTTATTGTTGCGTATTTTATATATTTTCACCCAAGCCTGTGGGCAGGCTAAGCGTGTGTTTTACGCCAATATGATCTATTTACTGCTCAAAGTGGCTTTGGCTTATGTCTTGATTTATGGCATTGAGGGTTATGTTACAAGCTATGGGGTTGAAGGTGCATTCATGGCACATTTAATTGTGCAGTGGGTACTGTTGTTTGTTTACTATTTTTTCTTCCTTGAGCAGAAGTTAAAGATCCAGTGGTCTGGTGTTTTCTTTCACTGGCAGACTTTGTTGAAAATTTTAAAAATTGGATTGCCCAATGCGGTGGTGACTTTTGTGGATGTATTTGCCATCAGCGCGATTGCTTTGCTGATCTTGCCTTTGGGTGACATTGTAGTGAATGCACATCAGGTGATGCTTGGTTTATTGGGCCTGATGTTTATGTTGCCGATGTCGATGGCATCCGCCTTCGGTATTTTGGTGTCGACTCAAATTGGTGCGGAGCAGATTGATGCTGCATGGCAACTCAGTAAGCGGGCACTGATGGCTGTGATGCTAATAGCTATCGTTGTCGTGTTGACTATTTGGGGCTTAGATAGTTGGATTGTGGGGTTATTTAGCAATGATGCGCAGGTGATTGCATTAGCCTTGGCATTGATCCTGTTAATGTGTTGGATGCATATCTTTGATGCGCTACTGGTGATTAGTTTGGCAATGCTACGTTGCTGGCGAGAAATTGTCAGACCGATGTTTATTTTTATCAGTACCGTGCTGGTCGTGGGCTTAGGTGGTGGTTGGTATGTGACGTATCATCCAATGACACTGTTCAATTGGCAAAGCAATGCATTGGGGATTCATGGTTTTTGGTGGATGTTGAGTATTGCGTACACGATTGCAGCAAGTCTATGTTTTGTTTGTTTGCTCATTAAATACTTGAGCTATAAGCGAATACGACTCACTGTTTAATACATGTTGAAGAACATAAAAAAACCCGCGAAATTCGCGGGTTTTTTTATCTAGGAAGCTAGATTATTTTGCAGCTTTTTCAGCTTCGATTGAAGCAATCGCAGCATCAACGCCTTCGATAGAATCAGCAGCTTTCTTGATACGAGCAAGGGCATCTACCAGTACTTCGTCAGCAGTAGCGTAAGAGATACGCATAAAACCGCCAAGACCGAATGCATCGCCAGGAACCACTGCAACGCCAGTCTCTTCCAGTAACCATGCAGAGAATTCTGTGCAAGATTTAAGACCTTTGGCACGAATCAACGGTTTGATGTTGGCATATGCATAGAATGCGCCATCAGCAGGCAAGCAAGAAATACCGTGAATATCATTCAAGCCTTTCACAACTAGGTCATGACGACGTTTGAATGCTTCAATCATTGGTTCAAGAACGTCTTGAGGACCATTCAATGCAGCTTCAGCAGCAACTTGCGAAATAGAAGTTGGGTTAGAAGTTGATTGAGACTGGATCTTTTTCATTGCACCAATCAGTTTAGCAGGGCCCGCTGCGTAGCCGATACGCCAGCCAGTCATTGCATAAGCTTTAGACACACCGTTTAACACAATCGTGCGGTCATAAAGGTCTGGAGCAACAGTTGCGATGTTGTAGAACTCGTCATCCCAACGGATTGGTTCATACATGTCGTCAGATGCGATAAATACTTCTGGGTATTTACGAAGTACGCCAGCCAGCGCTTCAAGCTCAGCTTTAGTGTAGATCATACCTGTAGGGTTAGATGGGCTGTTCAATACCACTAGACGTGTTTTGTCCGTGATTGCAGCTTCTAATTGTTCAGGGGTGATTTTGAAACGTTGTTCTTCACCACATTTCACAATAACTGGTACGCCTTCAGCGATGATCACCATGTCCGGGTAGCTTACCCAGAAAGGTGCAGGAATAATCACTTCATCACCTTTGTTTAACAAAGCAAGTGCCAAGTTAAAGAATGATTGCTTACCACCACAAGAAACCAGAATCTGGTTTGCTGCATAGTCTAGGTTATTGTCGCGTTTGAATTTAGCAATAATGGCTTTTTTAAGACCTGGCGTACCGTCAACAGCGGTGTATTTGGTGAAACCGTTGTTAATCGCTGCAATTGCTGCATCTTTGATGTGTTGAGGGGTATCAAAATCTGGTTCACCTGCGCCCAAACCAATCACGTTGTGACCTGCAGCTTTTAATTCAGCAGCTTTGTTGGTCACAGCAAGCGTAGGGGACGGTTTGATGGCATTCACACGATCAGAGAGACGTACGTCCACGGCAGTATTCCTTCTTATAGGGATTAAAAAATAAAAAGCACATTATCTTAGCCTAAAATGGTGCAGATAGGGCAAAAGAATTTGGAAAACTTTAAGGAAAAAATGGTGTATTGACCGAACTTTATCTTGAATTTCGATGCGCTGGGAGCAGGCGAGGAGAGACTTGTTACATCTCGGTCATGCATATTGATGCATGAAATATAAAATAAAAATGGCCACTTTAAAGTGACCATTTTGTGTTGTTGATGTTGTGGTTACGCACTAAAGCGTGACAAATCTTCGTCCGGGCGTGCTGTTAAAATTTCCGCGCCGGTTTTAGTCACCAGAATTGTATGTTCATATTGTGCCGACAATGAGTGATCTTTGGTGACCACTGTCCATTTATCACCGAGTAATTTGGTTTTCCAGTCGCCGCCATTGACCATTGGCTCAATGGTAAAGGTCATGCCTTCTTCAAGCACCATGCCAGTATCTGGTTGACCATAATGCAGCACTTGCGGTTCGTCATGGAAAGTCGTACCAATACCGTGACCACAATATTCACGTACCACGCCAAAACGCTCAGATTCAACATACTGCTGAATGGCATGACCAATATCGCCAATAGTTGAACCCGGTTTTACAGTTTCAATACCCCGGTACATGGCTTCTTGCGCTACCTTACATAGACGGTTGGCAAGAATTGAAGTTTCACCACCCACGATATACATCATGTTGGTGTCACCATGGTAGCCATCTTTAATCACGGTCACATCAATGTTCAGGATGTCGCCTTTTTTCAATTTTTTACTGTCTGATGGAATGCCGTGACACACCACATGGTTTACAGAAGTACAAATAGTATGTTGGAAGGCAGGTCGACCCGGTGCAGCGCCATAGCCTAAGCATGCAGGAATTGCCTGTTGTTGATTGACAATATAGTCATGACAAATCGTATCAAGTTCCAGAGTGGTGACACCTGGAACAATATGCGGTTTGATCATATCCAAAACTTCTGCCGCCAGTCGCCCTGCCACACGCATTTTTTCAATTTCGTCAGAGGTTTTGATGAGTCGACGTGGAGCTTGGTAAGTGTTGTTCATGATCTCTAAAAACTTTTGGAAATTTGTGTGTGACTATGGTATAAATAGCCGCCCATTTTATCAAATGCTTTTTCGTGAATAAATTTCACGGGCTTTGTGCGATGAGGCAAAAAATCCGCACATATATCGACACATTACTCTGGGTGCCCTTTAGGGTGGAGAATGCGGGTATATGGAGGCCTAACCCAAACTTTAAGGTAAAGAAAATGGCAGATTACAACGTAAGCATGCGCGACCTTCTTCAAGCTGGCGCGCACTTTGGTCACCAAACTCGTTTCTGGAATCCAAAGATGCGTGATTACATCTTTGGTGCGCGTAACAAAATTCACATCATCAACCTTGAGCACACTGTTCCTGCGTTAAATGATGCTTTGAACTTTGCTAACAACTTGGCTAGCAAAAAGAACAAAGTTTTGTTCGTTGGTACTAAACGTGCAGCTTCTGCGATCATCCGTGAACAAGCTCAACGCGCTGGTCAACCATATGTAGATCACCGCTGGTTAGGTGGTATGTTGACGAACTGGAAAACACTTCGCCAATCTATCAACCGTTTAAAAGACCTTCAAACTCAATCTCAAGACGGTACTTTCGCTAAGCTGACTAAACGTGAAGCTCTAGAGCGTACTCGTGAGATGGAAAAACTTGAGCGTGGCTTAGGCGGCGTTAAAAACATGGGTGGTTTACCTGACGCATTATTCGTAATCGATGTTGATCACGAAGCGATTGCAATCAAAGAAGCTAAGAACCTTGGTATTCCTGTAATCGGTATCGTTGATACAAACTCTAACCCAGACAACGTAGACTACGTTATCCCGGGTAACGATGATGCGATCCGTGCAGTAACACTTTATGCTTCTGCTATGGCTGATGCGATTCTTGCTGGTAAAGAATATGCTCAATCACAAGCAAATGCACAAGCTAAAGCAGAAGAAGCTCCAGCTTCTGAGGCTTAATGCGTTTGACGCTAGCTTGTCATTTTTGCGACATGTGATGGTGGCAAAGTAAGCGTTATGTATGCAGGCGGCCCATGAGAACTCCTCTGGGCCGTTTCTGTTCTAAAAAGAATTCATTTTCTACCGAATTTAGGAGATAAACATGACTGCAGTTACAGCAAGCATGGTTAAAGAATTGCGCGATCGTACTGGTCTTGCAATGATGGAATGTAAAAAAGCTTTGACAGAAGCGGGCGGCGACGTTGAACTGGCGATCGACAACCTACGTAAATCTGGTCAAGCTAAAGCTGCTAAAAAAGCAGGTAACATTGCTGCTGACGGCGCAATCACGATTGCTCAAGACGGCAACAAAGCACTTCTTCTAGAAGTTAACTGTCAAACTGACTTCGTTGCAAAAGACGAAAACTTTGCTGGTTTCTCTGCGAAAGTTGCTGCTGCTGCACTTGCTGCAAACGTAACTGATCCTGCTCAAATCGCTGAATTGAAACTAGAAGATGGTGCAACTGTTGAAGAAGCGCGTATCGCTCTTGTTCAAAAGATCGGTGAAAACATCCAAGTACGTCGTGCGAAAATTGTTGAAGGCGAAAACCTTGCAGTTTACAAACACGGTCTTAAAATCGGTGTTGTTGTTTCTTACACTGGTGATGAAGCTACAGGTAAAGGCTTGGCAATGCACGTTGCTGCGTTCAACCCAGTTGCTGTAAATGCTGAAGGCGTTTCTGCTGAGCTTATCGCGAAAGAGAAAGAAATTGCTGAAGCGAAAGCACTTGAATCTGGCAAGCCAGCAAATATCGTTGAGAAGATGGTTGTAGGTTCTGTTGAGAAATACTTGAATGAAGTTGTGCTTGAGCGTCAAATGTACGTAATCGACAACGACAAGAAAGTTGCGGACGTTCTTAAAGCAACTGGTACTACAGTTGCAAACTTCGTTCGTTTCGAAGTTGGTGAAGGCATTGAGAAAAAAGCAGAAATGAGCTTCGCTGAAGAAGTTGCTGCTGCTCAAGCTGCTGCAAAATAATTCCTGAGGAATTAGAAAAAGCCCTATCTGATTGATGGGGCTTTTTTATGCTGGTCTATTCTTCATCAGCAATTCAAGAGCAGGATTTGGGTCTAGTGATAGAGCTCAGATCATGTATTCATCATTTAATAAAAAGTTATAAAAAAATGCCAAATAAAACCAATCTGGGCATCGGGGCAATCATTATACTGTTGATTGCTGCTTATCTGGGCCTGGATCTACAGCAATCCCAACCACTTGTTCCATCCGCATCTGATGCTACAACTGAAACGCTTCATTCAGAGCCTAATTTAGTACCCTCTCAAACGACTGATGATCTGGACCGAATTGCACGGGCGTTTCAACAGCGCCAGAGTGATCTACAAGTGCGTTCAAGCGGGCAGGTGATTGCCGTTTTGCCAGATGATCATGAAGGATCGCGCCATCAAAAGTTTATCCTCGAATTACCAAATGGCCAAACTGTACTGGTTGCACATAATATCGATCTGGCACCGCGTATTCAGAGTATTCAAAAACAGGATCAGGTCGAGTTTTATGGAGAATATGAATACAGTGACAAGGGCGGGGTGATTCACTGGACGCATCATGACCCTGCGCGAAAACATGTCGATGGCTGGTTAAAACATCAAGGAAGAACCTATCAATAAGGTTCTTCCAATTGGATAAATCGAATATGGCGTTTAAACGCTCATAATTGCGCTGTTATGGCGCGATTTCCAGTTCGGTAGGATTTTACCTAAATAGGCATCCATGCACCAAATTGGGCCAATGAGGAGGAATTGGAGGTCTTTGAAGAACGAAGGCTTTTTACCTTCCACTTTGTGCCCATAAAATTGGCCAATCCAGGCTAAGACAAACAGGGCAATAAAGAAACCGGTACCGACTGGCAGAATCCAGATGAGCCAAGCCATCACCAGCGTTAATACAGCCATCGCTACTGCCAAAACAAGATCTAGGCGTGCATAGAAGATAAAAGCCAAAACCAGTAGCAGGGTAGTCAGCAAAGCGCTGAAATGCGCTAGAATGCCAATAATCGAAAAATAGATGGTCGGTACGCAAACCCAGTGAATCAGCTTATTGGTTTTATTTTGATGGCTGTCACTATATTCATCAAACCATTCAGATATTGTTTTCATTCTTCGCTCCATTCCATGAACATGTTTTGCTTATCTGGAAATATAAAGCAGAATCCGGATATGGTCAAAAGTTAATCATGCAAGCGAGCGAATTTTATCAGGCAGGATGAGCCTACCAAAATTTTCTTGAAAGAACTTTAAGATAGGGCGGAGCAGGAGCGTTTATATTCTTCTAGAAAATGAGCACAATAAAAAAGCCACATTGCTGTGGCTTTTGTTAAATGTGTTGCAGGTCAAATCTTAAGAATTTGGACCAGCGACACGTTCAATACTGACTTTTGCAGTACCTGCACTGGTAATACCCAACTGTTTCGCAGCACCGTAAGATAAATCAACAACACGGTTACCATGGAAAGGACCGCGGTCATTTACTTTAACCACGACGCTCTTGCCGTTATTGCGGTTAGTTACGCGAATATAGCAGTTCAATGGCAGGCTACGATGGGCAGCTGTCATTGCGTTCATGTCAAAGGTTTCACCGCTTGCAGTTTTACGGCCGTGGAATTGACGACCATACCAAGACGCTGTACCTGTCTGACTGAATTTACGTACAGTATTAGAAGCCACTGTATTCAGTTTTTCAATCACTGAAGGCTCTTCTGCAGGAAGTTCAATTTTCGCTGCAATGGTTTCACGGCGAACTTTATCGCCAGAACGCTCAGTGATTGAAAGGCTGTTCAAATTTGTGAAATTTGAATTGAAGCTTTGAGCTTCTTTATTGAGTACTCGCGTTGCAAGACGCGAATTGTCATTTTCATTGGTGAATGAAGATGACGGAACCATATCTGCCTGTGATTGCGTCAGCGTGACGATCGTGGCAATGGCCATAAAAGACTTCAAAATTGAAGAATGCATCGAATCAACTCCTAACAGCATATTTATTGGTTGTTCATAAATGGCTGAAAAACCATATAAACATGCCTGATATTTAACTTATGCAACTACATTTAACGAAATGGATAATATTCATGCCGACAATACCCTGTCTAGTGTTTAATTAAAATAGTTAAAAAAGAACGCAAAATAAACAATGAATGATTAAAAAATAATCAATATTGTAACATGATATTAAAATTGCTTAAAATACGTACAAATTAACCTATAAAAATGTTGACTTTCATAATTTATATTAATTTTCAGTGTTAACGGCTGGTAATTTCGGTACCTAATAGCCACAAAGCAGTAGCATACATACGGCTACGATTATAAGTGGTAATCACTTGAAAATTTGGATAAGTGATGTAGTAAATCGAGCCATAATTCTCTTGTAATTGAATTACATTGACCAGATCCAGATCGTCAATTTTTACGATTGGATTCATTGGGCTGATGCCTTGCGTTTTTAACACACCATAAGGTATAGGTTGAGTCAGATCTTTGGCAATCACGGCATCGGGATTTGAACCGGTATAACGTGCCGGAAAGGCAATGGGCTGATTACGCTGCCAGCCGTGCTGTGCCAGATAGTTGGCAATCGAACCAATCGCATCTACCGCTGAGTTACGCAGGTCAATATGACCATTGCCATCGTAGTCCACGCCGAATTTTGGAATGTTGCTCGGCATAAACTGCGGATAGCCAACAGCGCCGGCATACGAACCCACCACAGAAGAGGTGGCAACACCATCTCTATACGACCAGGCAATTAAAGCAGCCAGTTCATCCTGAAAATACTGGGCACGACGTTCATAGCCAAACCCTAAGGTTGCTAGGGCATCACGAGTGACAAAAGAGCCCTTGTTGCTACCAAAACCGGTTTCTACACCTAAAATGCCCAGAATGATCGCCTGTGGTACACCAAACTGCTGTTCAGCACGGTTAAGCGTTTCTGCATATTGCTGTTTAAAACGTACGCCGCGCTGAATGGTAGATTCAGCCAGGAAGTTAGTTTTATACGAATACCAAGGCTTACTTTCACCTGGGCGATTCATGATATTGATAATATTAGGCAAATTACGCGTCCCGCTCATGGCGGAATCTACTTGCTGGGCACTCAGCCCATAGCTCTGCATGGCGTTCTGCTTAAAAGCGGCATAAGAAGGGTGATATTGGAAATCGTTGGCCAGACTCAAACTGCTGAGACCAAATGCGGTAAGTGCGATTGAAAGCTGCTTAAACTTTTTATAAAAATCCGATTTCAACATCTTGCTACGATTTCCAGTTTTTTTGATGAGTTGCTGGCGATGTCATTTGAATCATGCCATGAAAAAGATTGATAAATTTTTTCAATCGTGGGGCTTAAAGTGCCAGATTAAAGATAACATTCGGATGAATAAGAGACCTAGCCGCTTATACAAAAATAGCGATGGATTGGCTATTTTTACGGCAGTCTGTCTTATAGAGCCGCTTATCTGTAACAAGCTATTTCACTGATCATAAAAAAGCCTGACCGAAGTCAGGCAAATTCCTCAAGATTTGTAGAAAATCTTGAAACCATGCTGTGCAAAACTATTCTGTATAGAACAAAGTGTCGTGATATTCGGCCATGGCGCGCAGCTCATCTTTATTCAAATTCAGAATGATTTTATCTGCTGCCATATTGATGGCCTTGATCACTGCAGATGCGCCAATATCTGCTGCCTTACGTTTGATCATGCCAAGATCCAGGGTTTTATTAAAGTCGACCATAAAATGTCGGACTGTTGCTTCACCAAATTGTTTGTACAGGTTACTGAACGCTTGTTTATCGATACTCTGACCGGCTTTAAGTTCTGCATAATGATGTTTTAAATTCGTCACCAGATTGGCATCCAGTGACTCACCAATGCGGAAATGTCCTTCAGGATCTTTAAACAGACTGCGCTCAGAGAATGCAATTGATTCTCTGACCACATCGTTCGGCGCTTTACTCAATAACTGCTTCAGCAAAACCGCAACAGTCGACTTGATATAGCCAGCCAGTTTTTCCGCAGTATCACGTTTATCGCTGGCAGGAAAGCGACGCACCAGCTCGGTGAGAATCGCATCAATAATTTCATCATTAATCATCAATGCGGTTTTATCACGCAATGGGTAAAGCGGCTCACTTGAATTTTTGTTTTTTTGTGCAGTCTGAATTGTATTTAAAAGCTCTGCAGAAGGAATAAACCCAAAAAATGGCATTGTTCAACCTCAATGTTTTTTATTGTCGCGCTAAACGAATAGGGCGAGGCATCCATGTTAAATCCGATACACGGCAAGGGTTGATATCCAATCCACCACGGCGTGTATAGGTTGCGTAGACCATCAGCTTTTCTGGTTTCAGTTGCTGCCAGATATCGGCAAACATCTGCTCCACACATTGTTCGTGGAAACCATTATGCTGACGGTAGGAAATAATATAAGCTAAAATACTCTTATAACAAGGTTTTTTACCCTGATAACGTATAAAAACTGTTCCCCAGTCTGGCTGGCCAGTGACTGGGCAGTTACTTCTGAGTAAATGTGAATATAACTGGATTTCGCCTTCTGCTACATCATCCGCATCCAAAGCCAATAAACTTGCATCTGGATGATTTTCCAGACGCTCAGGTGTAAGCTCATCAATACAGATACCTTCCGGCTTGCTAATCTCTAGCTCATCGATCTGAAACAGTTGCAGTTTGACTTCATCTTCAGCTGCAGCAGATAAATCTTTTTCGACCGTCGTGATAAAGGCATCTTGAGATGCAAATTTGGCAAAATTCAGACTATTGAAATACAGCTTCAAGGATTTGGATTCAATCAGATTCGGCGAGGACGCTGGCAAGCTAATGCGGCCAATGGCGACTTGCGGCACACCGGCTGAATTTAACCAGGAAATTTCAAACACATGCCACCAGTCAGCACCTTGCTGAATCGCTTCGACATGTGCGTATTGTTCACGGGCAGGCGCGCGCGAAATCGGAAACAGAACATCAGGCTGATATTCTGTCGGGTAATTGGTGTCTTTACCAAGGAGAGATTGTTCTACACTCATTATTCACGCATTCCTGAACCACGGGAGAGTAAATGATAGGCCACTGCATACAGCACGGCACAACATAAGGTAATCACGGTCAGTGAAATGGCAACATTGACATCGCTATGTCCTAAAATGCCATAGCGGAAAGCATTGACCATATACACGACAGGATTAATTAAAGATAAATTTTGCCAGAATGGGCTTAAGCTCGAAATAGCATAAAACACACCACCTAAATAGGTCAGTGGCGTTAACACAAAAGTCGGGATGATCGAGATATCATCGAAAGATTTGGCATAGACGGCATTGATAAAACCACCCAAGGAAAACAGCAGGGAAGTAATCAAGACTGTATATATAGTCACAAACCAGTTGGTGATGTATAAATCGGCAAAAAATAAGCTCACGGCACTGACAATAATCGCAACTAATATGCCACGAATCACACCACCCAATACATGACCCCATAAAATGGCATGCATCGGTACAGGACTCATAATCAGTTCTTCAATGCTTTTTTGAAATTTTGAGCTGAAGAAACTAGATGAGACGTTGGCATAGCTGTTGGTGATCACGGCCATCATAATCAGACCGGGCACAATGAACTCCATATAACTATAGCCGCCCATTTCTCCAATGCGTGAGCCGACCAGATTACCAAAGATCACGAAGTACAGGCTCATGGTGATTGCAGGTGGCAACAGGGTTTGTGGCCAGATGCGCATAAAGCGACGCACTTCTTTATAGATAATGGTATATAAAGCTACGCTGAGCTGATTAATGTTCATTGCGCAGCTCCATCCAGATTTTTCTCGACCATTTTCACAAAAAGTTCTTCCAGACGGTTGGATTTATTGCGCATACTGCGCACCTGAATATTCTGTGATTCCAGCAACTGGAACAGATCATTTATGCTATGTGCCTTGTCCATAGTGATTTCTAAGGTCATCGGATCGATCAGGTTAAATCGCACGCCGATAATATCCAGATGTAAAGGTTCAATCGGTTCGGCCAGATCAAAAATAAACGATTCTTCATTGAGCTGACTCAGGAAGCTTTTCATGGTGGTGTCTTCTTTAATCACACCGCGATCGATAATCGCAATACGGCGACACAGCATTTCCGCTTCTTCTAGATAATGCGTGGTCAGAATGATGGAGGTGCCTTTTTCATTCATCTCGTTCAAAAATTCCCACATCGAACGACGCAACTCAATATCAACGCCAGCTGTCGGTTCATCCAGAATCAGCAGTTTCGGTTCGTGCATCATGGCACGCGCAATCATCAGGCGACGTTTCATCCCGCCGGATAACATGCGGGCCTGAGTGGAACGCTTTTCCCATAAACCCAGTTTGGTCAGATAAAGCTCCGCCCGTTCCTGTGCAATTTTTTTAGGAATGCCGTAATAGCCTGCCTGAGTCACCAAAATATCGAAGGTTTTTTCAAACTGGGCAAAGTTGAATTCCTGAGGCACTACGCCTAGGCACTGTTTGGCCTGAGAGGGGTGGATATCCAGATTATGACCAAAAATTTCGACTGTACCGGAGGTTTTTTTTGTTAATGAGCTGATAATACCGATGGTAGTAGATTTTCCTGCGCCATTAGGACCCAATAGCGCATAAAATTCACCTTCTGGTACATTTAAGTTAATTCCTTTCAATGCCTGAAAGCCATTGCGATAGGTCTTTGACACATCCCTTAAGATCAGTGCATCAGTCATGAATATCTCAAATGGTGAAAAGTTGAGATATTGTGAGTGATCTCGCAAAATAAGCCAAGTGATTCACACGCAATTCTGTGTTGCTGTTTTGGAACATTGTATAAAGCTTAAGCATAAAAATGATGAAGTTAGAGATAGTTGCTTTACCTTATGCTTTTTTTGTTATGATGTGCGCGATCCAAAAAAGATGCGCTCATAGCTCAACTGGATAGAGTACAGGTCTCCGAAGCCTGTGGCGTGGGTTCGAGTCCCGCTGAGCGCACCATTTATTTAATCTATAAATCTGAAAAATAAATCAAATTAGTAACGCACACAGTTGCGGCCATCATCTTTCGCCCGATAAAGATTGTTATCGGCAATTTTCAAAACGTCTAGAATATTTTTAGAACTGTCTGGCCAAGAAGCAATACCAATCGAAATGCTGATGAAACCTATGTTGTGAATTTCTTTACATGCAATCTCTTTTCTGAACCTTTCTGCACTTTCATAAACTTCAGTAAGATTGCTGTTCGGTATAATAATGATAAATTCTTCACCGCCATAACGGCAGCAAATATCATCTTTACGAAATTTTTGCTGCATCGTCTTGGCAATATGCTTTAAGACAACATCACCTTGATCATGACCGTAATTGTCATTAATGTTTTTAAAATGATCAACATCCATCAGAAGCACTGAAAAAGGGATGTTCATTTTCATGTTTTGAGTCATGACATAATTCAAACCACGACGATTCATCAAGCCGGTTAAAGGATCTGTATTAATATGATGATCCATCTTGCTCATTTGTTGTGAAAATTTTCGAACACTCAGCAGTAGGGCTAACTTGAATTTTGTGACCTCATAGTACCAGGGCTGGATATCCTTAATTTTTGAGCCGATTTCTGCCTGATTCAGTAAACTCGCCATATCTGCCAGTTGGTTCAATGGGGCCGAGATAGAATCAGACAGTCGCCATACAATATAAAAAACAAGCAGATAAAATAAAAAGAATCCTGCGGCTAATTTATAGAGGATAGAATTTGCCTGTTTAAGTAAGTCATGGGTAGGTTGCTGGGAAACCACGATCCAGTTTGAAGTCGGAATATGAGAAAAACCTGCCAGATTATCAACGCCCTGGCTGTTGATTAAACGAATTTGACCATTTTTATGCGCATGCATATATTCCAGACTAGTATTATTGCTGGCCCATTGCCCAATTCTTTCACGATCCGGATGAAAAATAATTTTATTTTCATTGTTAATCACATACATATAACTATTCTTATAATTTTTATAAGTGGTTAGAAGCTGATTAATTACATTTTTTTCTTTTAAATAAATCGCTGAACCGATGAAGCCCTGATAGTGATTTGACTTGTCAAAAATAGGTTGAGATATAAACACGATCATGTTTTTTTGCACAGAAAAATAGGGTGAAGATATATAAGTCGATTTTTTATGGAGAGAGTCAATAATCCCTTGAGTATGTTGTATTTTGCTTTTATCAATATTCAGAATATTCGGTGAAAAATTGATTAGTCTGCCTTGAGTATCACTGATTACGACACTGTTATAATGTTCAGACTGATATTTTAATTTATTGACCTCGGCTTCTCTCAGCTCATTGTTATTAAAGTCTTGACCTAATATCTTGGCACTATAGTCCAGTTCAAGAAGCATATTTCTAAAATGGTTGTCTGTGCTTAATGCAATTTTATGTGCATGGTCAGCATTTAAGGCAAGGGAATTGTCGATTAACTGATTTTTGACGATCTGATAGCTAATAATGAGAGAAATAATAAAAAGGCTAGACACACTAAAAATAGCCAATAAAAGTATTAACTGCCTTAAATTGAGATCAAGGTGTTTCCTAAAATTATTAGCTGACATAAAAAATTAGATATATCTCGATGTATTTATGAGCATTGTATTGCATTTATATTCAATAGACTTCCGTCATAAATCAAAAAACGTACAATTTATTTGATCTTAAATTAATCAGCAAAATTATTTAATTCAAGAGATAATCCTTGGATGAAATTCAAAGATATTCAAAAATTATCAAACGTTAAGTTTCGTAGGCTTACCGGTGTTAGTTGGGCTACATTTAACCTCATGTTGGCCGAGCTAAATAAGCATTTACCTCGTCATATTGGTAAAGGACGACCGCATAAATTACCGTTGGAAGATCGTTTGCTCTTATGTATAGAATATTGGAGAGAATATCGAACATTTTTCCATCTTGGTATGAGTTACGGTGTATCTGAAACGAGTGCAATTCGTATCACACGGGTTATTGAAGATACCTTAATCCGTTCTGGAAAATTTAACTTGCCAAAACAACTTCCTAATCGAGATGAAGTGGATTGGGAAGTTGTTGTGATTGATGCAACTGAAATATTAGTTCAACGTCCAAAAAAAACAGAAGAAATGGTATGGCGGTAAAAAAAAGCGACATACCTTTAAATTTCAGCTATCTATGCACTATACAACAGGTGAAATACTGAGTGTATGTGGAAGTCATGGAAGCATGCATGATTTTAAAATATTTAAAAAAAGTATGAGGAAATTAAAATTTAAGCCCTTTTTTATCGTTGATAAGGGGTATTTAGGGATAAAAAAATTGGGTTTTGGATACCTCATGCCATCTAAAGCAAAGAAAACTGAAAAATTAGATTCTGAATTAAAAAAGTTGGTGGTGTTTCAAAAAGTATGCTGGCATTAAACGAATCCATTATTGATATAAAAGAACACTAAATCAAAGGCTTTGAAATGATTTTCAAGCTTTTTGGAGAAGTTGCAGCTTCTCCTAAAGCCTCGCCTGATTCGATGCCGTAATCGACAATTATTGCCTTCTATACCCACAGTGAAAAATTTACCAATCAACTGTTTGCATTCTTTAAAGGTCGTAACAAAGCTATCCCAATGGTCACTTGATATACATGTATAGCTTACACCTAACTGCTTCAATTTTAATTTAAGTCGTTTTGCAGTGGCTAAATCTCGGTTACCCCATACATAAGCAACAATTTCACCTGTTTCTCGATGATAGGCATAAATTAGCCATTGTTTATTTTGCTTATGACCAACAAAAGTCCAAAACTCATCTACTTCAAGGGTTTCATAATGACTTTGCTGTGCTCGAAGTTGATATTTTGATTGGCTAAGTGTCCGTAGAACTTTACCGATACTTACTCTTTCAATTTCTGCTATATCCCTGACACCACTGCCTCGCACCATGAGGTGTAATATTTTGGTTTTGATACCTGAGTGACAGCCTTGATAACTGAGAGCATGATCACCAATAAATTGACGTCTGCATATTTTACATTGGTAATTTTGCTTACCATCTACTTTTGTGCCATTTTTCTTTATACTGTCACTTAGGCAGGCTGGACACTTGATTTCTAGAGTTATTCGCATTTCTCTATTTTATCAAAATCCAACCTGCTTTTTTTCAGCATACTTTTTGAAACACCACCAAATTTCTATTAAGTAGGAGTTTTTATTTTGATCAAATTTAGAGTTTACAGATCGATTGCATGTAAATAGGGTAGCTTTGAAAAGCTGAGTAAGGTTCTGAATATTTAACTATGCTACAAATAAAAATATGACATTTAACGTTCAGAAAATCTATTCAATAATTTTGATCCGTCCCTCTACATGATGAAGTACTCAGACAAAAATATGGTTAATTGACCTTAATGAGGAGATTGAATTATCGCCAATTTTTGAAAATAACCTTTTAAAATTAGTCGTATAGATTCTATGACAGCAGTTTCTTTGAATATTGCGTCCTTTTCCGGAAGTATTTTTTCATAAAAAATCATATTCGAGTTTAAATTTTGAAGCGCTTATTAGAGGTTAGGAAAGAAAGTATTGAGCGGGCTATTCAATCGGAAATCGTATACTTAATAAGATATTTTTCTAGAAATCAATGAATTAAATAAAGATGATATAAATACAAAATTCTTCGGATGGCAAGCCATAAATATTCTAATCTGCTTTAAAAAAATGACAATTGAAATCTTGTATAAGTCTTCTTTTAGAAGTGTAAAAGGGTATTGTCGGCTAAAAAAATACTGTTATATTCAACTCATGGTAGGTCGTAAAATCAATAAGACGCTACCGATAAGTTGGACGGATCAATGACAGTTAGTTGAGTTTGATGTTTATCACCAGACAATAAATCTAGCACTAGCCATCCAACACAGAGCTCGCAGAAATGCGAGCTTTTTTAATGTCTGCACAATTCATTCAGTTTAATATTTTTTTTCTTATAATCCATTCAGATAAAAAAGTTTACATTGCCAAATTCGCTAACATCTTGAAGATTAATCGCTTGGCTAATTATGGTATAAAAAACTGCAAATTGGATAATGAGAGAGGAAGGAAAAATGTCAAAGATGATTGATATCAAAGTGAAAGATCAATTTAGCCAAGTGACTGAAGCGAAAGCGATGCTGCGTTCCTTTGCAGAGCACAACATTCATCATGCAGCTGAGTTGGTCAAAAAAATTGAACACATCGTGGTGGATGGTGAAACCATTCTGCCGAGTATTGAGTTGTTGTTTGAAAGCCAACAATCTTCAAATATTTATCGCGTTATCGAATAATTTAATCAGTGAACTTCAGATAGGTAGAAAAAAATTGAACTTATTTATCCGAAATCACCGATTCAGCAGATAAAAAACTCACCATTTAGGTGAGTTTTTTATACTTTGGTGTTTGCTAGCTTGGATACTACTGTATGCAGCTATAATCAGCTTCTGATTCAATATCTAAGAGAAGACAACGTGATAATGGGCTTTAATTGGCCGAAGAAATATCCCATAACAATAAAAAAGCTCGCTGGAGTGAGCAAATATTTAAATCTGTTTAAGCTGCAGATTCACATCATATTTTTCAAAATCTTTTAGAATCTGCACTAAAGTTTGCTGTGCGATTGTATGCTCAGGGCTTAAAGAAATTTCCTGACGAGTCGTGCTGTCAAAACATTCAATGGCCTGGATCAGCCAATGATGCTCAATGGGACTTTTTTGAATCAACACACGGCGCGGTTGCAAGCTGTCACTGATCTGGCGGGGAAGTACATAGGTGATCGCCAGTTGCACAAATTGCAGTTCTTCAACCGGACTTAAAAAGGTAATTACCCAATTGCCAACTTTACTCAGTTGCATGGGATTATCGAACGCATCGAATTCTAAATAATGTGACATATACATGATCCAATCGGATGTCTATGCTCACTATATGGCGGGATTATAATTCTTTTTCTATCACGCTTAAGTCGGATATTTCGAGCTTTAAATTTTGCTTAAATATAAATATATCAAATAACCAATTAGTTATCTTAAATAATTAAAGCTGCCTCATTGTTAAACTCGCTTATTTAAGAGTTTAAAAGACTAAGATATTCGGTGGTGTTTCAAAAAGTATGCTGAAAAAAACAATATGGCTTTTGATAAAATAGAGGTATGAAAATAACGCTACAAATCAAATGTCCTACCTGTCTAAGTAACAATATAAAGAGAAATGGCATCAAAGTAGATGGGAAACAAAACCATCAGTGCAAAGATTGCAAACGTCAATTTATTGGTGATCATGCATTAAGCTATCAAGGGTGTAACTCAGGTATTACCGGCAAGATATTACATTTAATGGTCAGAGGAAGCGGTGTAAGAGATATTGCTGAAGTCGAGCGTATCAGCATTGGCAAGGTATTACGAACCTTAAGTGAATCGATCTATCAGATTCAGCCTAAACAAAGCCACTACGAATGTCTTGAAGTCGATGAACTTTGGACTTTTGTAGGGAATAAGAAAAATAAACAATGGCTTATTTATGCCTACCATCGAGAATCTGGAGAAATTGTTGCTTATGTTTGGGGTAAGCGGGATTTAGCAACGGTTCAACGTCTTAAAGCTAGACTTAAAAAGCTTGGGGTTCAATATGCTCGAATTGCGAGTGATCATTGGGATAGTTTTATCACAGCATTTCAATGTTGCAAGCAAGTGATCGGTAAGTTTTTTACCGTCGGTATTGAAGGTAACAATTGTAGAATTCGTCATCGAATCAGGCGTGGATTTAGGAGAAGTTGCAACTTTTCTAAAAAGCTCGAAAATCATTTTAAAGCCTTTGATTTGACTTTCTTTTACCTTAATAACGGATTTGTTTAACGCCAGCATACTTTTTGAAACACCACCAGATATTCTTATTCAGGCGCTTCATTTTGCTGCAATTGGTCTAAAGCAAAATTGATCTGCTTCAGAATGTGATTCAATTCTTGGGGAGCAATACGGCTTTCCTGAAGGGACGTAATCCATTGCATTTGGCACAGTTTTAAACTGCGCGTATCCGGCGCCTGTAAAATCTGATGAATTTGCTGCTTGGCCATCAAGCCACAATATTTTTGTAAGCTTTCCATCATCATATATTTAAGGTCTTCAAAAGACATAGGTTGCAGTTCAGGCAGCTTTTTTGCATGGCTTGAATCCGTTTCAGCAGATGGAATGTCCTGCGCTACTTTAATGGATTCCATCTCAGGATGGAGTTCTTTTGTCGCAGAAGCTGCTGCTATCGATGAGTCCAACGATCGGTGAATCTCGGAGTGTGCCAGGTCAACTTTTGTATCTGTTCTTGCATCAGCCTGCTTTTGACTGATGGCTACCTCGCCCGTTTCAGCTGGAATAATTAAATCCATGGCATAAAGCTGATCTAAGAGTTCGGCAGGAGCAAGCTGTTGTTTTAAGCCATCATTTAATAAGTTGAAATCCTGGCTGCCGATCAGAACCAGTAAGCGGCGTTGGCGTGCGGTCAGTGGGATGGAGCGATCCTGTAGCACCTCGATCCCACGTTGAGTTTTATAAAAATGCATCATAGCTGAATAGATTGTTGCTAAAATTCAGCTAGAGCATAGTCTGTGAAAATTACATTAATATGAAGTATTTATTAAAATACTGAGGTTTGTTTTGATAAAACCTATAATGTCGTGATCGCCGTATTTTCAAGGGCCTTACGTAAATAAGGATCCAGTTCATCCTGACGCAATAGCCATTGCACATAGTCAGTAGGAAGTTCGGCGATGGCAGTACCGCGATGTTTGCCAAAATTAATCGTACGTGGAATTCGGGCATCTTCAGAAGCATCGAATAATTCCTGCATACTGTTGATTTTTAAATGATGCACAATATGCATCAAAATATTGGCAGTTAAAATAATATCCATATCGGCACGATGTGCTTTACGGATCATTTCACGCGCTCTTTCGCTGCCTTTGGTGATCATATAGATCAGTGCAGAAATATTGTGTGCTTCCGCATCTGGCCAGACCCGACGAGCTAAAGCCAAGGTGCAAATTGCCTTGATTTTTGAAGTATCTACGCCACATTTTTCGATGGCACGGACGTCATAATCAATATTATGGCCGATCATGTAGACGGTTTCATCAGGTAGGCGAAAGGTAGTGTAATGCGGCTGACCTTCCAGATCCGATTCCAGAATATGATGCACGGCCATGGCAGCAAAAGAAATGGCTTCGTCACATGAATAAAGCTGATCAAACAGGCGGCTTTTATCCAGACTGATTTTATGCTCTACAATTTCGACAGGCGCATAAGCAATTTCGATGGGTTGACCATTTAAAGTATGCGTTTCGGTATCAAGAATAATGGCCTGCATGTCGGAAATGTGCCTGAAAAGAGAGGAGAGTAAAATCTAACATTATTATTTTGCAACTGACAATTGAATTGCTTTATTTCTGTATTAATTGCAGGCTTTTTAACGTATGACGACTATTTGTATAGTTCTGAAAAGGGGAAATTCTCTATTTTTAAGTTTGCTGATTTCATAATAAATATAAACTGACGCGAATTTAATAGAAAAAATAACGCATTCTTTTCTTGATATTGTTTAGATAAATTGGGAAATTACATGTAGTTTTATCGTTTGTTAAAGATAAAACCAGAAAAACTCATTAGAGACGATAATAAATAAGATAAGGATAAGATCGATGAAACGTCAAGTATTGACCTGTGCTCTTCTCACATTAAGTGTAGCCTTAACTGCTTGTAACGATGATAGTGATAATGATCGTTTTTACGAGTCCAAACCTGCTGTTCCAGTAAATAATATCGATAATCCAGTCGTGGCAACACCTGTAGCCTATACTCAAACGGATTTCTCCGGGATCGCTGACGAAAGTGTGATCATGACTTATAAGATGTTAGGAATTAATGGTAAGGAAACACAAGCTACTGCATTAGTTTTCACACCCGAGGGAACGCCTCCAGCTACAGGCTGGCCAATTGTGGCATGGGCACATGGAACTACCGGTGTAGCTGATCAGTGTGCGCCGAGTCGAAAAGCGCTGAATGATTATATTAAAGCCATGATTGGCGGGTTTCTCCAAGCTGGCTATATTGTAGTGGCACCTGACTATGAAGGTTTAGGAGAGCCAAGTGGAAAAGAACTTCATCCTTTCTTGAATCTGAAAAGTGAAGCTTATTCTATTACTGATGCAGTTGTGGCTGCACGAAATTATTTAGGTTCACAAGCGTCCAATCAATGGGTTGCAGTAGGGCATTCTCAAGGTGGCCAGGCAGCTTTAGGCGCTGCGCAATATGCAGCACGTGCTTCTAAGATGACCTATAAAGGTACGGTAGCTTTAGCACCTGCTTCTAATTTTAGCCTGATTTTGTCAGGTGGTGAGACGCAAGCTGGACAAGAAACCGATCTGGGTAAAAAGATTGAAACTTTGGCGTCTTTAGATACGTTCACGGCATTGATTACTGCCGGTTTACGTAATCCAAACCCAAATCTGCAATATAGCCAGATTTTTAAAACACCGACTGACCAGATCGCTAAGAATGCGGAAACTGATTGCTATGATGTACTGGGTAATAAATTTGGTGCTGCAATGGGACAGTATGCTCAAAATAACGGAACTTTAGAAGGATATCCTCGTACTCAAACTAACTTTATGAGTATTCCAGTCGTAAAGAGCTTCTTGGAAAAAGATTCTCAGCCTTTACTTGTTAAAGTTTCTACGCCAGTGATTATTTATCAGGGTTCAGCAGATAGTACCGTTCCGAAAGCAGCAACAGATGTTTTGGTTGCACTCGCCAATCAGAAACAAACTTCAGTACGTTATATTACGGATGAGTCAAATGCGACTAAATGGGATCATGGTAGCGTCTATGCACTGAATATTCCTAATATTATTTCAGATGTAAAATCTCTAATGCCAATTCAATAACTTATTTTTATCTGAATGGCTCATGTTTTTTTAGATATGAGCCATTTTTATTGCAAACTGAATAAAGTTCATGATCGAAAATTTAAAACTTCATGCTACAATACGCGCCAATCTTAGCACGGCTTAAAAGCCCTAAATCAATAGGACCTCGCTAATGTTTGCCAATATCTCTATCGCTGAATTTGATCCAGAATTAGCTCAAGCAATCTCGAATGAAGATGCTCGTCAAGAAGCTCATATTGAGCTAATCGCTTCTGAAAACTACTGCTCACCAGCAGTTATGGAAGCTCAAGGTTCAAAACTTACTAACAAATATGCGGAAGGCTACCCAGGTAAACGCTACTATGGCGGTTGCGAGTATGTAGACGTTATCGAACAATTGGCGATTGACCGTGCTAAAGAACTCTTTGGTGCTGATTATGCTAACGTTCAGCCACATGCTGGTTCACAAGCAAACTCAGCAGTTTACTTAGCGCTTCTTAACCCAGGCGATACAGTTCTGGGTATGAGCCTTGCTCACGGTGGTCACTTGACTCACGGTGCAAAAGTAAGCTTCTCTGGTAAAACATATAACGCGATTCAGTACGGTTTAAATCCTGTAACTGGCGAGATCGATTACGAAGAAGTTGAGCGTTTGGCGCTTGAGCACAAGCCACGCATGATCGTTGCTGGTTTCTCTGCATACAGCCAAATCGTTGACTGGCAGCGTTTCCGTGAAATCGCGGACAAAGTTGGCGCTTATCTGTTTGTTGATATGGCTCACGTTGCAGGTTTGGTTGCCGCTGGCGTTTACCCAAGCCCGGTGCAAATCGCTGACGTTACTACGACTACGACTCACAAAACACTTCGTGGTCCACGTTCAGGTCTGATCCTTGCGAAAGCAAACGAAGAAATCGAGAAGAAACTTCAATCGGCTGTATTCCCAGGCAACCAGGGTGGTCCTTTGGTTCACGCGATTGCTGCGAAAGCAATCTGCTTCAAAGAAGCAATGGCACCTGAATACAAAGCTTATCAGCAACAAGTAGTTGTGAATGCGAAAGCAATGGCTGAAGTATTAATCGCTCGTGGTTATGACGTAGTTTCTGGTGGTACTGAAAACCACTTGTTCTTGTTGTCTTTAATCAAACAAGACATCACAGGTAAAGAAGCTGACGCTTGGTTAGGTGCTGCTCACATTACTGTGAACAAAAACTCTGTACCAAACGATCCACGCTCTCCGTTCGTCACTTCAGGTATCCGTATCGGTACACCTGCAGTAACAACTCGCGGTTTTGGCGAAGCTGAAGTGCGTGAACTTGCAGGCTGGATCGCTGACATCCTAGATGCTAAAGGCGATGAAGCTGTTATCAACGCGGTGAAAGAGAAAGTTGCAGCGGTATGTGCTAAATTCCCAGTTTATGCATAATCGCTTATAAACGGAAAGGAGCTCCCAACCGGGAGCTTTTTTTATAGCTGTAAAAATAACGATGTAAAAGATGTTTAGACTTGATCGGGCTTATATAGATCAATTTCCATGCCGTAAGAGATTGAGTCATCAATAAAATCATATTGAGTTTTTCTCAATCTGGCTTAAAGTCTTTTATCAACTATTTGTATTTTTAAATGCTTTAAAAGAATGAATGCATTCGTTGCATGCTTTGCTTGAAATTATTTACAGGAATTATTTTCAGAACCTGACACTTTAAAAATAATAGGTTATTGAGCTGAAGATCATGGTAGATGAAGCGCTTGAGTGAATCCCATGTTACTGTAAGGTGGTGCTGATATAAGCGCCGTGAATGACATCATTCTTTTTATTTAAACGTTATATGGATCGGTATCATTTGAATATGGGTAAATCCTGTATTTAAAAATGCTGCTGGCGGTTGATTGATTAATTTTTCATTTATGCATTAAACAAGGTAATAAGGATGACTAAACCCAACATTATTTTATCTGAGCAAGATTTACATCGTCTGGAAACGATGCTGGAGAATCAGAGCAAGCTGAGCGAAACCATGATCCGCTTAGAGGATGAATTGGCACGTGCCGAAGTGGTCGAGCCGCAAGCGATCGCAAGCAATATCGTGACCATGCATTCCCGTGTGTTGTTGACCATTGCACCTTCTACGGAAGCTGTTGAGGTGACACTAGTTTACCCACACGAATTTAAAGGTGAAAAGGGGCAGGTCAATGTCATCGCACCGATAGGTGCAGCCATTTTGGGCTTAGCAGAAGGTCAAACCATTGAATGGCCACAACCGGATGGTAATACCATGAAAGTGACCATTGAAAAAGTGCTGTTTCAGCCGGAGAGCGAAGGGGATTATCTTTAAGCCAGCGTTGGATCATCCTTGAAAGCCATAGCAATATGGCTTTTTTGTATATGGATTTTAAGTAAAACCTGGTGTTGTAAGCATTTAGATCAGATTGAATACATTTTAAAGTTCTAAATGCTTAAAGTTAAACAATTCTCAAGATGCTACGTAGCCATTTATCTCTGTAATTGGATTGTCTTGCCAAAATCATAATTAAAATAAAGATAAAACATGCATTTAGTTAAAGTGATGTAACGAATTTCTGGATAAATATACACAACGCAGTCTGTTTTTTTGCTACATTCGAAGATGTTCTAGACTTCTTTGTTTCACTTTTTTTAAAGGATATCGCCTCAACCATGTCGCGCTTTGAAGCTCTACCTGCCTTGACTGACATGATGCTTGATCGTGAGGAAATTCTGGCGATTAAGCGTAATGAGCTTGTGCCTGTACTGGATAATCAATATGGGCTGAATCATTATGCAGATGCTTTGATTCAGGCACAGTCCGTTCTACTGAATGGTGTAGACCCGCACTTGACCCAACAGTTAAGCCATACCATTGAGCAATTGATTCAGGCTTTGGCAGAATCTAAAAAATATCTGAAAAAACGTAAATTTAATGCCCTACAGAAATGGCTAGGCATCGATCTGGATTATGGCTCAAGTCAGGTGGAATATTATCAACGGCTAGACCGTTTGCTCGATCAGGCCGATCACTTAAGCCGTAAATTGCAGATTGAAATTCAGAAATCGCAGTCACGTTTTCAGCAGCTTTTGGGGTTGCGCGAACAGATGGCCAAGCACATTGTCGCAGCAGACGAGTTTCTGTCTGAATATCCGCTATTCGTCAAAAACCAGCATCCCTTGGATAATTTTTCAGAACGCCTCTCCAAGAAAATTAATACCTTACGTACCTTGCAAAGCAGTAATGACATCGCCATTACCCAGATGCAGCTTTCGCAGCAGCTTTCCTTTAGCCTGCTGGATCGCTTTAAGGAAGCACAGCAGGTCTTGATTCCGGCCTGGCAATATCATGTCAAACAAAGCCAGACGAAACACTCGACAAGTGATCTGGAAAAACTTGATAATAGCCGTGAGAGTCTGATTAAAACGTTAAAAAAATCCCTCGAGAAACCCTCGAAAACATAACAATATAAGGTGAACTATGACCAAGTCTGATTTAGTAAATTTACCTGTTGAAAGCTCGAATGAACTGGTCGAACAAAAATTCCAGCAAATGGACCTGAAAGAACTGGGCTTACAGCCTGCTGACTTTCAGGAGGTGCTGGCTGCACGTAAAGAGTTGCAGAACATGAGTCATAACAGCGTGGCTGAATATGGCAAAAATATTGCGACCAAAACTTCGACCTATACCGATGAATTACTGAATCTGGTGCAAAATAGAGATCTGGATGCGACAGGACAGAAGCTGAATCAGGTGGTACAGGTGGCTCAGCAGCTGAATACCAGCAGTATTCTCAATAAAAAGAAAAGTTCGGGTTTTTTTGGCAATATCATTAGCAAATTCAAAGGTGCGAAAGATAACTTTGATGCGCATTTCAATACCACTAAAGAGCAGCTAGATGTACTGGTGAAAGAGATTGAAACCTCGCAATCCGGTTTGAAAGCACGTGTTGATACCCTGGATAAAATGTTTGACGGGGTACAGGATGAATATAAACAGCTCGGGGTACATATCGCCGCAGGCCGTTTACGCGAACAGGAGCTGCAGCAGGAAATTTCCACTTTAACCGCCTTGCCGCACGATCAGAGCACCACCCAGAAAATTTATGACCTGAACCATCTGGCCAATAATCTGGAAAAACGTGTCAGTGATTTACAGGTATTGCAGCAATCTGCCATGCAGACCTTGCCAATGATCCGGATTATCCAGTCGAATAACCTGATGCTGGTCGACAAGTTCTATGCGATCAAAAACATTACTTTACCGGCGTGGAAAAACCAGATCAGTCTCGCAATTTCATTGAGCGAACAGAAGAACAGTGTACAGCTGGCCAATACCATTGATGATGCCACCAATGAGCTGCTGCGCCGTAATGCTGACCTGTTACATCAGAACTCGGTCGATACTGCTAAAGCCAACCAGCGCTCGGTGATTGACATCGAAACGCTTGAACATGTGCAAAATACCCTCATTAAAACTGTAAATGATGTGATTCAGATCCAGAAAGAAGGTGTACAAAAACGCACAGAAGCAACCGTGCGTTTGAAAGCTTTGCAAGATAATCTGAATCATTTGGTGATTGAATCAAGTACCAGTGGATCCACGCCCAACTAAATCAGGTAGGGCCAAAATCTGAAAGAAGGAGTAGAGATTGCCGCCCTTAGATGAATACGCCGTTAAGCCTCAGGACATCAAGCAGGGGGTAGTTGCACTCAAGAAACGTCAACGCAATTTGATGCTATTGGGTTTGACTACTTCTACCATATTTATAGCCTCATTGATCAGCCTATTTTTCCAGCAGGAACTGGTCTATGGCTTTTTTGGCCTGAGTACCCAAGTACAGCAATTGCATTTACCGGTCAGTGTAGATGCCACACTGGCCAGCATTGGTGATAGTCCGGATTATTTTTTTAGTTTGCTGAGCTGGTTTGGCTGGCTGATTATTAAAATTTTTGCCTCTTTTATCGGTGCATTTTTTGTGATTGGCTTACTGAAAAAGTTGCGTTTCTTTTATGTTCGCTTTCAGTCTTTTGTGCTGAAATTTGTCGCCTGGCTGATTGCTTTTATCGTGATCTGGTCAGGATTGACTTACTGGCAGCATGATCTACGTAATGATCGGGATGATGCTTATCAGCAAGTGGTGTATTATGACAGCAATATTAATGACAGTGAAATTGCTCGTTATCTGGCTGATTCAGAGATTGCAGCACCGGTGAAATCTTATTTACTGGCGCAAACGGCATTGCTGCATAAGCCGCAGGATTTATCTGCCGCAAAACCTTATGTTTTAAACCTGGTTGAAGCAGAAAAACAGGATCCTAAATTTGAACAATATGGTTTCAAGCCTGAACAAATCTGGACCATGCAGCAACAGGTCTATGGTCAAGCCATGACACCAGTCGCCAAGAGTGTAAATACACAGGTGCAACAGGCGGATCAGTTAAATCAGATCACGAATCTGGTTATTATTGGTGTTGCTATTTTATCGGCACTACTTAGCCTAATCTTGTTTTTCTTGGCCAACTCAATCAAGGGTCGATCACTCCGTATCGAACAGCGGATTCATTAATTTCCCAAAATGCTCCTGAATAGGGAGCATTTTTTTGATAAAATTTCAATGCTATTTTTAAGATAACCTATTCAACTTGCTTAACACAGCTCAAAAATTTAAATAAGGCAGTAAAAAAAACTAGGTTTAGCTTAATAATCTAAAATATCGATCAATAAAATAAAAACAACCTGTTTTACCTATTCAATCGATTGTCCTATCATGGCTGTATCAAATAAACATTTACTCCTTTGGAGACGTTAGTAATGTTAGATCAAAATACTTCAGCCCAACTTAAAACCTTATTAGAACGCCTAGAAGGCCCGATTGAACTGGTGGCGACTTTGGATGGCTCTGACAAATCAGCCAAAATCCAGGAACTGGTGTCCGAAGTGGCTGCACTGTCTGACCTGGTGACTGCACGCTTTGACGGGATCAATGCACGTGCGCCAAGTTTCGGGATTGCAAAAGCTGGTGAGGAACCACGTGTATTCTTTGCAGGCTTGCCAATGGGCCATGAGTTCACCTCACTGATCCTGGCATTGTTGCAAACCTCAGGTTATGCACCGAAAGTCTCTGATGAAGTTCTGGCGAATATCAAGAGCCTGGGTGTTCAATCTAATTTCGATGTATTTGTATCCTTAAGCTGCCATAACTGTCCGGATGTGGTTCAGGCACTTAACCTGATCGCCATCTATAACCCAGGCACTACAGCGACCATGATTGATGGGGCTTTCTTCCAGGAAGAAGTAGAAGAACGCAAAATCATGGCGGTTCCGATGGTGTTCCAGGACAACCAGCATATAGGTCAGGGTCGTATGACGCTGGAAGAAATCATTGCCAAGTTGGACAGCAATGCCGCTACCAAAGATGCGGAAAAGCTGAATGCCAAAGATGCCTTTGATGTCCTGGTGATCGGTGGTGGTCCTGCAGGGAATACTTCTGCCATCTATGCAGCACGTAAAGGCATTAAAACCGGGATCGTGGCTGAACGCATGGGCGGTCAGGTCATGGATACCATGGACATTGAAAACTTTACGTCTGTACAGAAGACCCAAGGTCCTAAATTTGCTGCCGAGATGGAAGCCCACGTGCGTGAATACGGGGTCGACATCATGAACCTGCAACGCGTGTCTGATATCAAAGGGGCAGACGAAACGGCCAATGGTCTGGTGGAAGTGACTTTAGAGAATGGTGCCAAACTGGAATCTAAAACCGTGATTCTGTCGACCGGCGCACGCTGGAGAGAGATGAACGTTCCAGGTGAGCAGGAATACAAAACTCGTGGTGTGGCCTACTGCCCGCACTGTGATGGTCCACTGTTCAAAGGCAAACGCGTCGCCGTGATTGGCGGTGGTAACTCGGGGGTGGAAGCTGCGATCGACCTGGCAGGGATTGTAGAGCATGTAACTTTGGTGGAATTTGATACCAAATTGCGTGCGGATCAGGTGCTGCAAGACAAACTGAACAGCTTGCCGAACACCACCGTGATCAAGAATGCCTTGTCGACTGAAGTACTGGGTGACGGTGCACAAGTGACTGCACTGAAATACAAAGACCGTGCTACGGATGAAGAGCATACAGTTGAACTTGCAGGGATCTTCGTGCAGATCGGTTTGTTGCCAAATACGGACTTCCTGAAAGAAACCCCAGTTGAGCTGACCAACCGTGGTGAGATCGTGATTAACGATCGCAATGAAACCAATGTGAAAGGTGTATTTGCTGCAGGTGACTGTACCACAGTGCCGTACAAGCAGATCATCATCGCGACCGGTGAAGGTGCCAAGGCGTCACTGTCTGCTTTTGATTACATCATCCGTTCAGGACAATAAAAAAATAGCACCTGGGTTCCCCAAAACCGAGGTGCTATATCTTATAAATACATTATTATCGCTTTATAGGAACTCAGGACGCTAACACCCGAGTTCCTTTTTTATATTTATTATTGGAACAGCCAAAAGTGTCCCCACGCACTTTCAGCTGTTCCTTTCCTCTGCACAGTTTTTGTTTTCAACCCTTATTTTTATACTTTCCCCAAGGTTGTTTTTATATAAAGCAATGTTTATTCCATCGCTTCATTTTTAAGATTTAAATAAGTTCAAACCCTTAAATTTTTCCAGTAATTGTTCTTGTGTTTCCCGATACTCCGGATGTGGAACAATGCATTCAATCGGACAGACATCTACACAGGTCTGATGCTCATAAAAACCGACGCATTCTGTACAACGGTTCACATCAATTTCATAAACTTTCGCACCCTCATAAATCGCGTCATTTGGGCATTCCGGTAAACACATATCGCAATTGATGCATTTGTCGGTAATTAGTAGTGCCATATTTAACTCGCTTGATAAGCCAGTGAAGATGCCGAAATATCCATAGTCGAGCTTGGCAGATTACGGATGAGCAGGGCATATTGCATATCAACATCTGCCGGAACTGGAATCTCAACGATATGACCTGAACCTTTGGCGTCTTCGATCAGATTACCTTTTTTGTCTTTCATTTCGGTTAAATTGAAAGTGATATTGCCTTTAGTCGTCATCAGTTCGAGTGAGTCACCGACGATAAAACGGTTTTTCACATCGATCTTGATGTAATCTCCATTGCGCTCCAGTACTTCACCACAGAAAATTTGATGATCAAAACTGGAAGAACCATGTTCATAATTCTGATATTCACTATGCACATGGCGGCGTAGAAAACCTTCGGTATAACCACGATTCGCTAAGCCTTCCAATTGTGTCATCAGTGACGGATCAAAAGGTTTACCCGCAAGCGCATCATCAATCGCTTTACGGTAAATTTGAGCAGTACGGGCGCAATAGAAATAAGACTTGGTACGGCCTTCGATTTTCAGTGAATGCACACCCACTTTAGTTAAGCGCTCTACATGCTGGACTGCACGCAGATCTTTCGAGTTCATAAAATAAGTGCCGTGTTCATCTTCTTCTGCGGCAAACATATCTTCATCATTCCGCTGCAATAACACAGGCTCATCAAACTGATGTTGTTCTTGCATGTGTTGTTCGTCGGCATCTTTGGAGCAGCAGCCTGAATCCAGATTTTTCACTGGAATCACATCACCGGTTTCATCTTCCTTAGCATCCAGCACTTTATATTCCCAGCGGCAGGCATTGGTGCAGGCACCCTGATTGGCATCACGTTTGTTCATATAGCCTGACAGCATGCAACGGCCAGAATAGGCCATGCACAGTGCACCATGAACAAAGACTTCAATCTCCATATCGGGCACTTGCTGTTTGATTTCTGCAATTTCTTCAATCGACAATTCACGTGACAGAATCACGCGGGTCAGGCCCATATTTTTCCAGAATTTCACGGTTGCCCAGTTCACGGCATTGGCCTGAACAGACAAGTGAATATCCATCTCTGGAAAATGTTCACGCACCAGCATGATCAGACCTGGATCGGACATGATCAACGCATCTGGCTGCATCGCCACTACAGGCGCTAAATCACGAATAAAATTTTTCAGCTTGGAGTTATGCGGCTGGATATTGACCACCACATAGAACTTTTTGCCGAGTTCATGTGCTTCTTTAATGCCAATGGCGAGATTGTCATGGTCAAATTCATTATTCCGAACCCGCAGGCTATAACGCGGCTGACCGGCATAGACTGCATCTGCACCATAAGCAAAGGCATAGCGCATATTTTTCAGTGAGCCAGCAGGTGAGAGAAGTTCGGTAACAGTGGTAATGCTCATGATCAAATCGAAAGACATATAAAAAGTACGGCTTTATTCTAATCATCTGGAATTTGGATTCAACCTAGTAAATCACTCGGAAATACGCGATTTGGATGTAAAACAAGGTTCTTTTTTAAGTAGGGAATCCTCCATAAAATATCTTCAATATTCAGTCATTTTCAGGATTTTCAAGCGTTTTTAAAATCTGGCAATGATCAATAGTGGTTGGGGTGTTGCAACGTTCTCTCAGTGTGATCAGTTGCCGTTCAAATATTTGTAATTCTTTAATTTTATTTGAAATATCCGAAAGATGCTGATCAATCAATTGGTTTACGGCACAGCACTCCTGCTCCGGATTTTGTTCAAGTTGAATCAGGGTTTCAATCTCTTTTAATGACATGTCCAAGGCACGACAACGCTTGATAAAAAGCAGTCTTTTTAATGTGTCTTCACCATAATAACGATACTGATTACTTGCTCGAAAATTCGGCTGAATAAAGCCTTTTTTCTCATAAAAACGTAAGGTATCGGTGCTTAGACCAGTTTTTTTGGCCATTTCTGAAATCAAATAAACTGACATATCGCCCTCATGCTTGACCTTGGAGTTAGTTCATAGTTTCTAATCAATTTATCGTATTTTGGATAAAAAATCATCGGGGGAGTTATATGGCCTGTAGTTGTAGTCCTGAACCGGCACCCATCAAGCCCAACAGCAAATTTAGAGCAGCGCTATGGATTGCCTTGCTGGTAAACTTCACTTTATTTGTAGTGGAGCTGATCGGTGGTGCATATGCACATTCATCAGCCTTGTGGGCAGACGCGCTAGATTTCTTTGGTGATGCCGTCAATTACGGGATTTCTTTGGCTGTACTTGGTGCGAGTCTGTATTGGCGGGCAACAGTCGCTTTGGTAAAGGGGATGACCATGGCATTGTTTGGTCTGGTAGTGATTGGCAAAGTGATTTACGCCTATCTGCAAGGCATTCCACCTGAAGCACTGACAATGGGCCTGATTGGCATCCTAGCCTTAGTGGCGAATGTATTTACAGCAGCAATTCTTTATGCTTTTCGTGAAGGTGATTCCAATATGCGGTCGGTCTGGCTCTGTAGCCGTAATGATGCAATTGGCAACTTTGCGGTCATTTTGGCAGCCGTAGGCGTATTTGGTACAGGCAGTCTTTGGCCGGATATTATTGTGGCTGTAATTATCGCTACACTCGGCATCACATCAGGTTATCAAGTGATTAAGCAGTCTCTGGAAGAAAGATCACTTAAACATAAATCCAGCTAATTTTTATATTTAAAGCTGTCCTGCAGGGCAGCTTTTTATTTATTTCCATTTTTATAATATTTGAAAAATAAAGCTTTACAAATAAACAAATTAAATTAGAATCTCTGGCGAAATTCAGAAAATATACATAAATTTTAATAATTTAGTTTTTTGCATCGTGCGAGGGTTAATGTGAATTTAATTAAAATTTTTTCAATATTGGCAATATCGGGGCTAGCCGCTTGTAGTTCCAAAGTCGTGACTTATGATGCAACAGGAAAAATCATCGGTTCATGTATGGCGACGCGTGGCCTACTTTCGACCGCAAGTGCACATTGTAGTGGTTCAGGCGATGCCTTAGGTGTGAATTACAATACGCCAGATGCGAATACAGGCCTATTACCAACGCCACCAAGCCAAAATCAGATTAATTTAAAACCGTAAATAATAAAGGGGAATATCATGAAATTATCAGCACTTATTGCACTTGTAGCGACTGTTGTATTGACGGGCTGTGCATCGTCAGTAACTACATTTGACTCTCATGGCCGTATGATTGGTTCATGTAAAGCGCAAACGGGTTTCATCATTGCAGGTGGCGCAGGCTGTTCAGGTTCTGCAAACCAGGAAGGTCGCGATCGTTAATTATTTAGTGATGGTTCCAATAAAAAACCGGACTTTTAAGTCCGGTTTTTTAGTTTAGAAAATCTTATTTTTCAACGAATGCACGTTCAATCACGTAATCGCCTAAAACGCCCATTTTCGGAGATTCTTTCAGACCGTGTTGATCAAGAAGCGCAGCAACGTCATCTAGGAATGCAGGGCTACCGCATAACATGGCACGGTCAGTTTCCGGGTTGAAACGTGGCAGACCGATTTTTTCAAACAGTTCACCGGTTTCAATCGCGGTGGTTACACGACCTTGGTTTGGATATTCTTCACGGGTGACGGTTGGGTAATATACCAATTTTTCTTTCGCGCCGAGTTCAGAGAAGAATTCATGATTTGGCACTTCATTCAGGATCAAATCTTGATAAGCCAGTTCTGAAATGAAACGGGTACCGTGAACTACGATGATTTTTTCAAAACGCTCATAAGTTTCAGGATCGCGAATAGTCGACAGGAACGGTGCAAGACCAGTACCAGAAGAAAGAAGGTAAAGATTTTTACCTGGGTTCAAGTCATCAAGTACCAATGTACCTGTCGGCTTTTTAGAAACCAAAATGTCATCACCGACTTTGACTTTCTGTAAAATCGAAGTCAGTGGACCATCAGGCACTTTAATTGAGAAAAATTCTAACTCTTCTTCGTAGTTGGCGCTTGCAATTGAATATGCGCGCATTAACGGCTTGCCATTGACTTCAAGGCCGATCATTACAAACTGACCGTTTTTAAAACGCAAAGCAGTGTCACGAGTCGTTTTAAAAGAGAATAAAGTATCATTCCAGTGGTGGACGTGAGTAATCTTTTCGACGTTAAAAGCAGCCATTAAAGGTCTCAATAAATTATCAAATTAGAACAGCTTGCTATTCTAATCTAAATTCATTCTCGATAAACTGAATATATTTAATTGAGCTTATCAAAAAAAGTGATGATGACTGAACTGACGCTGCCGATTATTGGTTATATGCGTTCTCCCTATAAAGAAAAATTTGGTATTCCTCGTCAGCCGAATCTGGTTCAGGTCGAAAGCTATATTGAAATGGTCGGGTCCTATAATGACCTGCTCGCCTTTGAGGGAATTGAAGAATTCAGTCATTTGTGGCTGGTCTGGCAATTTCATGACAATAAAAACCAGCACAACAGCCAGTTTCGTCCACAAGTGCGTCCGCCGCGTTTGGGTGGTAACAAGAAAATAGGCGTGTTTGCTACGCGCAGCATGTATCGTCCATCACCGATTGGTTTATCTGTGGTCAAACTCAAAGAAGTGAGAAAAGTGAGCAAACATGTTCGAGTGTATGTGACAGGGAGTGACTTGCTCGATGGCACGCCAATTATGGATATCAAACCTTATATTCAATATTCGGATGCCATCATTGAAGCACAAAGCGGTTATGCACAGGATGAACCACCACGTAAAACCGTCATTTGGAGCGATGAAGCGGAGCAGCAAAAGCAACAATTACTAGGAAATGGAAAAATTTCTGTGCAGACTATTCAGGAACTGGAAGCTGTCTTATCTTTAGATCCAAGACCTGCATATCAGGAAGATGAAGAACGGGTATATGGGATGAAGTTTGCAAATGTTGATATCCATTTCAAAATTCATGCTCAGCAAGTGCTAATTGTTGCTATCCAGCATATTCCTTCCTAGATTATAGGTTCCACCACAAAACCCCAATCAACACTGCCATATGCAAAATCTGCACAGGCGCAAAATAAAGGACAAACTTCCAGCCACCGGTCAAAGCTGCATTGGCTGACTTGGCCAGGGCATGAGCACCCAGACCTAAAAGCAGGGCATAAATCAGACGCATATTTGAAGGATCGCCTTGAACGACGACACTGGCCATCGCGGCATGAATCTCGAATAAAGAGGCGAGCAAGGTCCCGGCCAGTAAGCCGGCATCCCCGAGCCAGACCTCCAGTCCGTAAACTCCAGCCTGAATCAATGTTAATGTGACTGCAATAATCACAGCTTCTTTTAAGCTGAACATCTGGCTGTCTGACGATTCCATGCTCGGCGCAGGTTTTGCCTTGCGCAATAATAAAAATGCACAGGCTGCCAGAAGGATTACGGCAACTAAAGAGGGCAAGAGCAGGATTTTAAGCCAGCTCCAGGATACGCCCCCGATCACAATCAATAGCAACACAATAGTCGAGATACAGGACATCAGCGCGGCACCGGCATTCGATCGTGCATCCATTTCACCTTTACGGACCTGTAAGCCCAACTGAGCGATGGTCGCCGTACTGGAAACAAAACCGGAAGCGATGGAGGACAGCATCAGGGCATTTTTAGTCGAGAAAAAGCGTTTCGCAATATGAGCCAGAGCTTGTACCACTAAAATTAAGGTCAGTAATTTGAGAATAAGATAAGGATTAAGCACTTCGCCCCAAAAAGGCCGGTCAGGGGTCAGCGGCAGACCAATCAAAATTAAGGCCAGTAATAATAGTCCATCCCTAAATTCGGCTTCTTTAATCCATTTTCCGGCAATATTGTGCATGGTATGTTTGGCCATCAAAATACCGGTTAAGAGCACAGAAAGACCGGCTGCCAGAGGAATATTCCACAAACACATGGCGCCAACAAAATAGGTCATCACAAATGCAAGCTCTGTGGTAATGCCCGGATCATCAGGCTGATTTTTGATGGATAAAATGACCATACCACCCACGATCAAAGCACCTATTACAGCAATCACGATTCCAAACAGGAAACACAGTGCACCCAATAAAGCACAGATTGCAAAGGAACGTAAGCCGGCAAAACTCGGTTGCTGCTCACGTTGTTTATGTCGTTCCCGCTCCAGACCAATCAATAGGCCGCAGCCCAATGCCGAGGTGAGTATCGTGAGCAGTTCATGAAAAGAATGCGCATGCAGGGGAACCGCAGTCAGATCCATCTGTGACCTCAGCAAGCTAAGAGTTGATTATTTAAAAATATATGTGATGAGATCAGGTTTGCATAGATTAAAAATGTTGCGGTAACGATCAAATCCATTCTTTACTTTCTTTTTGAGATTGAAATAGAAACGTACATTCAAAAGGTGGGGAGCATGCGAAAAACTGCAAAAACTTGTTATAGTGGAGGCAAGTTTGGGGACTGATAATAATGAAATTTGACTTTGAAATGGATACGGCATGGTGTCTAGACCAACTCTTTAAAGACGGTAAAATCAGTGAACGCGACCGAATGCTGGTACAAACCACTCATCGGCAACGTGAACAATTAAAATGGCACCCTTTACAGTGGATTGCCAATTTTAATCTGGTCGATCAGTCCCATCCCCAAACGACTTTGACCCTGAACCGTTTATGTCAGTGGCTGGCAGAAAAAACCGGATTGATGTTCTATATTATTGATCCGCTTAAAGCTGATGTACAGGCATTGACCCATGTCATGTCGCAGGAATATGCACTGCGCAACCATATTTTGGCAGTAGAAATTCAGGCAGACAAAGTTCTGATCGCCACGGATCAGCCTTATAAAACCGAATGGGTGTCGAATCTCGAGCAAAATATTTCCCCGAAAAAAATACAACGGGTATTACTGAATCCAGAACAATTACAACGTTATATTACTGAATATTATCAGGTCAGTCGTGCAGTCAGTGGTTCACAAAAATCCTCTGCCTATGACCGGGAAAATAAGGGCGTCGAAGCCTTGCTGCAATTGGGTGATTCACAGAATCCGGATGCCAATGACCAGCATATTGTCAAACTGGTGGACTGGGTGCTGCAATTTGCCTTTGAACAAGGTGCCAGTGATATTCACATGGAACCACGTAAAGACACCGGCAAGATCCGTTTCCGGATTGATGGGGTGCTGCATACGATTTACAATATGCCGGCCAATACATTGACCGCCGTCATTTCCCGAATCAAGATTCTGGGCCGAATGAACGTGGCGGAAAAACGTAAGCCACAGGATGGCCGACTGAAAACCCGCACGCCCAAAGGACAGGAAACTGAACTGCGCCTGTCGACCTTACCGACAGCTTTTGGTGAAAAACTGGTAATGCGTATTTTCGATCCGGAAGTGCTGGTGAGAAGTTTTCAGCAACTCGGTTTTGAAGGTCATCTGCTCAACGACTGGAACAATCTGACCAGTCATAGTCATGGCATTATTCTGGTGACCGGTCCGACCGGTTCCGGTAAAACTACTACGCTTTATTCAACTCTGAAGCAGCTGGCGACTGAACAGGTCAACGTCTGCACGATTGAAGATCCGATCGAGATGCTGGAACCTAGCTTTAACCAGATGCAGGTCAATAATGGTATTGATCTCGGTTTTGCTGACGGCGTGCGCGCACTAATGCGTCAGGACCCGGACATTATCATGGTTGGAGAAATTCGTGATCAGGACACTGCCAATATGGCGATTCAGGCAGCATTGACCGGTCACCTGGTTCTATCGACTTTACATACCAATGATGCGCCGTCGAGTCTGACCCGTCTGCATGATTTAGGCGTACAGCCATTTTTGACAGCAGCAACCATCTTGGGTGTTCTGGCTCAACGTTTGGTTCGTAAGCTGTGTCCACACTGCAAACAGGAAAGTTTCCTGAACGAGCAGGAGTGGCAGCATCTGGCAGCCGATTATCCTTTGCCGCGACCGGAATTTGTCTTTAAGGCGGTAGGCTGTGAAGAATGTCGGCATACCGGCTATAAAGGCCGTATCGGGATTTATGAGTTTATGCCACTGAGTCTGACCACCAAACAGTTGATTGGTGCGGATGCTAACCTGAACCAGCTGCGTCAGCAGGCGAAAAAAGAAGGCGTAGAGCCGCTCAGAATTGCCGGGGCGCGCAAGATTCTGGAAGGTGTGACCACGCTTGAAGAAGTCCTGAGAGTGGTGCCCTTAAATTAATTTTGAAAATGAAGCAATCTTAAGATTCAATTCATGTTTGGCTGTTTTAATAGCATCATCGAAACAAGGCAAGACTTTAAAGAGGTAACTGCGATGAAAATGATGATAAATACGGTTTTGGCAGCTGCATTGATGGGTTCTATCGCGACAGCTACGATAGCAAGTAGTGACACGGCTGTGAATCAGGCCGCTTTTGCTAAATCGACTACAGTCAAACAGGCACTGGCCATGAAAGATGACAGCAAAGTTCAGCTCAAAGGTTATGTCGTGAAAGCAGTCGGTGATGAAAAATACCAGTTCCGCGACAGTACAGGCACCATTACGGTTGAGATTGATGACGAACTTTGGCAAGGCAAACCGATTTCAGCCAAAACACCGGTAATCATCACAGGTGAAATCGACATTGATTATAAACCGGCAAAACGTGTTGAAATTGAGGTTGATCAGGTTCGCTTCTAATATCGCCTGATTTGCTGAAATCAGTTTGAACATAGCAACAAAAAACCACATGCAAGTTACCAAAAAGCATGTGGTTTTTTTGAGTCTGCTGCTTTTTCAGGGCAAGATAGAACAAGGAAGCAAACGGAGCAGAATATGCGTATTCTTTTGGCAGAAGATGATCAGTCTCAGGCAGACAGTATCCAGACCTGGCTGGAAATGGATGGTTATGTGATTGATCGGGTAGAGCGCGGTGATCATGCGATCCTGGCGATTGAACAGCATCAATATGACTGCATTTTGCTGGATCGCGGCCTGCCGAATGCCACTGGAGACGAGATTTTGAAAAGTTTGCGCAGCCAACAGCAAGTTACGCCGGTGATTTTTATTACGGCCAAAGACAGTATTGATGACCGGGTTGAAGGTCTGGATTTAGGCGCGAATGATTATCTGGTCAAACCTTTTAGTCTGGAAGAACTTTCGGCCCGGGTACGTGCCCAGCTCAGACAGAAGCAGCAAACACCGAATCATATCCTGCTCTGGCAGGATCTCAGTCTGGATACTCAAGCCAAAACCCTGACTAAAGAAGGTCAAGCTGTGAATCTGACTGCGAAGGAATTTCAAATTCTATACAAGCTGATGCAGCAGCCTGAACATATTGTCACCCGTGAACAGCTGGAAGAATCGCTGTACGCTTGGGGTGATGAAATTGAAAGTAATGCCATTGAAGTATTTATCTATCAGCTGCGTAAAAAAATCGGCAGCCAGATGATCAAGACTATTCGCGGTCTGGGCTATCGCATGCATAAGGCTGAGGTATAAACCTATGTCAGCTGCTATTTCCTTGCAAACTAAACTGATCAAACATGCGCTGTTCAGTTCGATATTGGCTGGAATATTGGCCTGGCTGCTGTTATTGGGAATTTCCAGTTATCAAGCCAGTCAGCTGCATGATGAATTAATGGAGCAGATTTCTGAGTTGCTGCTTGGCGATGTGACCCAGGCCAAAGACGCCCAGGTCGATGAACTCAGTGAACAGTTCGATATCCAGTATGCCTTGTTGCTGGATCAGCAGGTACTGACAACTTCGATTGATGATGAATTAATTAATCCCATTCCAAAAGCACAGAACAACGGCTTCCAGTTTGCTTATGAAAATGGCCATTTTATCCGTATTCTGACTGCGGAAGATGACGACCTTCAGGTCAAAATCGTACAGCCACTTTCAGTACGTTTCGATGAACTCTGGCAAACCACCTTGGGCTTTGCCGGGATCTTATTCATCTTATGGCTAGTGCAATGGCTGATTTTGCGTGTTGCGATCAGACGCCAGTTACGGCCATTAAACAAGATTTCCCGCGCGATTGGTTCCAAGACTGCTCAGGATCTGAGTCCTATTAAAACACCTGACCCTGAAATCACTGAACTGCAACCGATCATTCGTCAGCTGAATGCCATGCTCGGCCGGCTGGAGAAATCACTGGCTGCTGAACAGCGCTTTACTGCAGATGCTTCACATGAGCTGCGTTCGCCACTGTCTGCGATTCAAATGCGGCTACAGGTTTTAAAACGCAAATATCAAGATGATGCACAGCTCCCTCAGGCATTACAGTTGATCCAAAATGATGTCAACCGCGGTACGCAGGTGCTGGAAAATTTACTCTTGCTGGCACGACTCGATCCGGAGCGAACAGGGCAATTAGCAACGCAAACGATTAATCTTAAGAATCTGGTTCAGGAGGCTTTGCAGGCCTTGCAGCCTTTTGCAGAAGAAAAAGACATTCATTGGAATCTAAAACTTGAGGATGCTGTGATCGAAGCGAATCCAGAACTGATTTTTAGTTGTATTCGCAATCTGGTCGACAATGCGATCCGTTATACGCCGCAACAGGGACAGGTCGAGATCCGAACAGTTATTGAGCAGCATCAGATACAGTTACTGATTGAAAACTCAGGAGAGGGGATTGCTGATGAGGTACTGGAACGTTTAGGTGAACGTTTTTATCGGGCTTTGGGTACGCGAACTCAGGGTTCGGGTTTAGGCCTGTCCATTTGCCAGAAAATTATGGCACTGCATGCAGCTAAAATTGACTATGCGCCGTCGGACTTGGGTGGACTTAAAGTGTCATTGAGTTTTGAGCCTGATGGCAAAATCTCATGATTAGAAGATTAAAAAGCAGTATGCGCTGATTCATACTGCTGCTTCCCACGTTTGTTATTTTAGATTGTTTTAATTATTTGGTCAGAATAAGACGGTTGTTGCGGGTCAGGCGCAAGCGGTATTCTTCGCCGGCATGCATGATCCGGATTTCACGACCCAGTGCAAACAGATTGTTGGAGTGCAGCATTGGCAAGGCATGGTGAGTATCATTGTTACGGGTGAATAGGCTAAATGGGGCGTTCATTCCGTCGACTCCGTGGTGTGTTTTGGATTGATTTAAATGATAATCATTATCGAATAGATCTGTCAACGAAATATTGAGCAATTTATAAAAAACTCTAATTTGCTTACAATCTGTAAAACTTTACCGGTTCTGTACATCATGACTAAAGCTACAATTCATGTCGCAATTGCGCTTTTATTTTATCAAAATCAGGTTCTAGTCGGCTGGCGTGAGGCCAAGCAGCATCAGGGCAATAAATATGAATTTCCAGGCGGAAAAGTTGAACAGGGCGAATTACCAGTCGAAGCCTGCCGCCGCGAAGTGATTGAAGAGGTCGGGGTTGATATCGAACGCTGGCATGCTTCTGATTTTATTTCTCATGAATATGAAGATCTCATCGTCAATTTGCATATTTTTCATGCTTCAGTACAGCCTACTCAACTGGCTGAAATCAAACAGCCTTGGCGTTGGTATAGCCGGGAAGAACCTGGTCAGCTGAATTTCCCGAAAGCCAATCAGTCCATGATTCAAAAGCTGCAATGGCCGCAGCGCATCAAGATTGCTGAGGATCTGGATATCTTATCAAGTCTGGATACAGATCAAATGTTGTATTGGCGCGTGGAAGCAACGCCTGAACGGATCATGCAATTACAGCAATATCCGGTAGATCAACTCTCCAAGTTAATCATTAATCAGCAGCTTTGGTCACAACTGAATGAATTGCAGCAGCAGACGATTCGTACGATTCATCTAAAACAGATTCAATTGATGGACTTGAAACAAGGTGAATTGAAATCTGGTTATCGTTATCTGGCAGCCTGTCATGACCTGAGTGCTTTAATGCATGCAGAACAGATCGGTTGTGAAGCAGCCTTGCTGAGTCCGGTACTGGCGACCGCAACGCATCCGGACACGCCTGCGCTAGGCTGGGAGCAATTCAAGCAAATGGCAGAGCAGGTACAGATTCCGGTTTTTGCTTTGGGTGGAATGAAGGCTGATGAGCTTGAGTATGCAAAAAGCCAGCACGCTTATGGCATTGCCGGCATTCGCTATATTTAAACACTTTATTTATAAAATAAATTTTCTATTGGTAAGTCAGTTTCTATGGAAAATTATCTTAAAGCTTTTTCAATGCCTGTTGAGCTTGCTGAATCGCTTTGGCATTTTTCCGCAACTGAGCAGATTTAAGGCGCACTTGCCAAAGCTGCTTTTTCATGGCACTAGATTGTGCATAACTCAGGCCACGTAAGGCAAAAGCATCGGCGCTTGCTGGCTGATTTTTACGGTTAGCAATCATACCCAAGTATAAATAGGTTTCCGGTGCCTGAGGGGCCAGTCGCTGTGCCTGAGTTGCAGACGCTTCAGCTTGAGCGAACTGCTGCTTGGTATAGGCCTGCTGGGTTTGCTGCATCAGACTCTTGAAAGCCGGCAGATTACGGCCATCATCAAACTTTTGGCTTTTCGGCTTCTGTTCAGGAATGACAATTTTCTGACGTTTGATGTCAGGACGGTCATAAGGCGTAATCACTACGCTGTCTGGCGTTTTTGCCTTAGGTTTTTCCGTCGCAGGCTTGACTGGGGTAACTGGCTTTTCTGGCTCAGAGATACTTTGGCAGCCCACCAGACTGAGGATGAGCAAACCAGGGAGGATTTTTCTTAACATAAACATAGACTCAATTAATGGCTATAACTTCCACTGGCGATAATACGGGTTTCGCTCTCAAGATCGCGTTCTATTTCTGTTTCACTTTCTTGTATGTAGCGACTCATATCATCCTGTTCAGCATCAGATGGCGCAGGTTCTGAATCAATATCATAAGGTTCCGTCGCATAGTGCGAGATGCCGCAGGCAGTCGCCTGATTTGGCAGGGCATGACGCGAAATCGGGATATACATGGCGCCTTCACAGCCTTGTGCAGACAACAAACCCGTATGACGATCTAGCCAATGCCATTCGATTTCATTCGGCTGTGGCAGATTCACCGGTTTCTGGCGCAACTGTTTCATGACATTGGTCCAAACGGGCAGGGCACCCGATGAACCGGTCAAGCCAGTGACTTTATTGTCATCCAGACCGAGCCAGACCACGGTCATATAATTACCTGAATATCCGGCAAACCATGAGTCACGGCTGTCATTCGTGGTACCGGACTTACCGGCAAGATTCAGACTGCGTGGCAAGCTGTTATAGGCTGCACGGCCTGTACCATTCGACATGACCTGTTGTAAGCCATAATTCAGGGCATAAGCGGAAGCAGGATCAATAGTCGGTTGTACACTCAGGCTATAACGATCCAGAGAGCGGCCGTTGGCATCCACCACAGAGCGGATGGCTTTAGTTGGATATTTAAAGCCGCCTGTAGCAAAGTTGCCGTAAATGTTCATCACTTCCATCGGGGACATATCTACCGCACCCAAGTAAATCGACGGATAAGATGGAATATCTGAAGTTACACCAAATTTTTTCAGATGATTAATAAAGGTAGACAGGCCAAATTCTTGTGCTAAACGCACAGTAGACAGGTTATAGGATTGCGATAGTGCTTGTGACATTGGAATGACACCATGTCCGCGACCACTATAGTTTTTCGGCGTCCAGGTTTTGCCATCACTCTTAATGCTGATTTCACTGTCTTCAATCGGGCTCGCCCAGTGATAACGGTTCGATTCTAGTGCGCTCAGGTAAATCACAGGCTTTAATAGGGAACCGACTTGACGCTTGGCATCGACTGCACGGTTAAAGCCGGTAAAATCTTGAGTAGAACCTAGTGCGGCCACCAGCTCACCATTTTCCGGATGCGATACCAATACCGCACCCTGTAAATCTTTCAGGCGACCCGGATTGGATTTGCTTAAACGCGCCACCGTCTCTTTAAAGCTGTCCTGAATTCTGGTTTGGGCCAAAGGATCTAAAGTAGTGAAAATTCGCAGACCCTGATTGGTCAGATCGGTTTCCTGATAATCTGTGCGTAATTGACGACGTACAATATCCAGAAAATCCGGGAAGCGGGCAGGGCCTAAAGTCGGTTTTGAAATGACATTTAACGGACGTGCGGTTTCTTTTTCATATTGTTCCTGAGTCAGATAGCCCATCACCAGCATATTATTCAGGACGATATCACGGCGTTTTTTCGCACTTTCAGGATTGCGCCATGGATTGTATAGACTCGGGCCTTGGACTAAACCCACCAAAAATGCTTGCTGGGAAATATTCAGTTCACGCAGTGGCAGGCCAAAATAAAACTGCGATGCCAGACCATAACCATTAATGGAGTAGTTACCATTCTGGCCGAGATTTACCTCATTCAGATAAGCTTCTAGAATTTCATTCTTGTCATAATGCAATTCAATCAGCATCGCCATAAAGGCTTCATTCACTTTACGTTTTAAGGTGCGCTCAGGGGTTAAATAGAAATTTTTGACCAGCTGCTGGGTCAAGGTTGAGCCACCCTGACGTTTACCACCGGTAATATTGCTGACTACGGCACGTGCAATACCACGCGGTGAAACCCCATGATGCTCATAGAACTTACGGTCTTCGGTCGCGATCAGCGCTTCGATCAAGGGCTTAGGCACTTTATTTAGCTTGATCAGCACACGGTCTTCGTTATGCTGCGGATAAATCCCACCAATTAATAAAGGTTCTAAACGCGCAATCCCGCTTGAAGACGGTTTGGTTGCGCTGACTTCTGCAATCTGTTCACCGCTGAAACTGACTTTCAATATTTGTTCCGGTTCAACCCGGTCACCAAAATCAAAGCCGCGTGTATGCACATACAGGGTATTACCCGTGGTGACAAAGTTGCCTGATTTAGTATAACTATCCGAATTTTTATAACCGAGTAATTTTAATTCTTGTTGGAAATCCTGCAGGCTGACTGGGGCATTCACGTACACTTCCATCGGACGTGCGAAGACCTTGGCCGGAATATCCCAGCGCTGACCTTCAAACTTGTCGCGTACAATATTGTCTAATCTAATCAAATAGATACTAAATGCTACAAAGATAGAAATGACAATAATAGAAAAAATTAAGGCAAGAAACCCCATGCCACGTTCAGATTTCATAAATACTTATAAGATCCTGTGAAATTGTGCTAATCATGCGAAGCTTTTCATTATTTTGCAATATTTAATCAAGAAATGCGCTTAAAATTAAAATGAAACCCCACAATTTCTCCTTAATTCGAATATATTTCAAATAATTTCCTACCTATGAAGCACTGTTATAAATTGTCATCCAGGTATAGCTTAATGTTATGATAAGCAGGATTCGTAGCGGAGCGACGACACTGGTGCAAATTTCCCATAAGACCTTTCGAAATATCGGGTTAATAGGACGTCCTGATAAATCGTCGGTGGTTGAAACCTTATGCCTTATTCACGATCATCTTCTCAATTTAGGCCTACACCCAGTTTTTGATGCAGCGACAGCTGAACTTGTTCCCTATCAAAATACCCAAACCGTCAGTCGTGCCTTATTGGGTGAGGTGGTGGATCTGGTGATTGTCGTGGGCGGTGACGGCTCGCTATTACATGCAGCACGCGCCTTGGTCAAGTACAATACCCCGGTGATCGGGGTTAACCGTGGTCGTCTGGGGTTTTTAACGGATATCAAGCCGACTGAAGTGATATTCAAGCTGGATCAGGTATTAAAGGGTGACTTTCAGACTGAGCGACGCTTTTTACTCGAAGTCGAAATTCGCTCCAAAGGTGAAGTGATTTACGATGCCATTGCTCTAAATGATGTGGTGCTACATTCAGGGAAATCGGTACATATGATCGATTTTGAACTGAATATTGATGGACAATATGTCTATCGTCAGCACAGCGATGGCCTGATAGTCTCTACGCCGACTGGTTCTACGGCTTATGCGCTTTCTGGTGGTGGCCCGATTGTACATCCAAGTATGGATGCGATTGCCTTGGTACCGATGCATCCGCATACCTTGTCTTCACGCCCGATTGTGGTCGGTGGACATAGTGAAATTAAATTACTGATTCGTGAAAATCGCGTACTGCCGATGGTTAGTGCGGATGGACAACACAGTGTGTCTTTGAATGTGGGCGATAGCGTCCATATTCGCAAGCATCCCTTTAAACTGAATCTTCTGCATCCACCGGGTTATGACTTTTATAATGCCTGTCGAACCAAACTGGGGTGGAATCAGGACTTTGATTATTTTAAGCAGGATTAAATCATGAATATTGAACAAATGCTTGCCGTACTCAATCCTGAGATTGTTGAACGTCTAAGAACAGCAGTCGAAATTGGAAAGTGGCCAAACGGTGTAGCCTTGACACCAGAACAGCGTCAGACCTGTATGCAGGCAGTGTATGCCTGGGAAATGAAAAACCTGCCTGAAAATGAGCGCAGCGGTTATATCGATCGCGGTACTAAAGAAGAGGGTGAGGAATGTGATGATGATCATCACAAAAATGAACCAGAATTCAAGCCGATTCGTTTTGTTTAAGGCTTAATTCCCAGCCAATAGCAATACAATTAAAAAAAGCATTGTTAAGTGATTAACAATGCTTTTTTTCTTTATACTATAAAGATTAAACCGTGTGGCGATTCACCCATAAGGTTTTGGCTTTTTGCATCGCAGCTTCAAAGCTGTCACACACGCCCATGGTATATAGCGCAATGCCCATAGTTTCTATCACTGCAATCTCGCCATAATCATGGCTTTGCTGACCGTCCCAGACAGCTTTAAATAGCGCCAGATCCAGTTCTTCTTCAATCGGACTGCGGTAGTCAGTTAGTTTCGGCAGTTCATGCTCATATAGTTCACCATCTTTAATGCCACAGATAAGCGTTTTGGCATCCGGATTACGCTCGAATTCGCCGCCTTCACCTTTAATCACTGCGCTGTTTTTATAGCCTAAGCGGAAAGCCGCTTGCTGATGCGAACCACGATAAGCCGGATGGAAAATTGCTTGCAGGGTCGCTTTGGCATTAAACGGATTGATCAGACGCGCCAAGGTATGAATTGGGGAGCGTAGCCCCATGACATTACGCAGCGTAATCAAGTCCGCCAGAATTGGAGAAATCACTTCTAGCGGGATATAAGCAAAATGCTGTTGTTGTAGCTGCTGTTCAACCTCGGCATCATTTTGACAGATTGGATAGCCTAAGTAAGTCAGCACCTGTTCGGTGTAAACGCGGTTCATGGTATGGCCCGAGGCACCATGCATCACAATATTATAACCATGCTTGGCCAGTGTCAGGGCTGCCAGAATAAACCATGGATAATGTTTGCGTTTGCCTGCATATGAAGACCAGTCCAGATCGACATCCAGTTTTTTGAAATTCAGCTGATCCCGTGTCGCCTGTACAAAACCGGCCAACTCATCTACAGATTCTTCCTTGACCCGCAATAACATCAAGAATGCACCTAACTGCACATCCAGCACTTCATTTTTTAAAATCATGCTAAAGGCTTGATAGGCTTCATCATAGCTGAGAGAGCGGGCGCCATTTTTCCCTTTACCCACAATGCGTACATATTGGGCAAAGGGATGTTCGAAATCTTTATAAATATTTCTTTTGGTATTCATAACTTTTTACAGCTTGCAGAAAATATTAATGTCAAGGGAGAGGGTGAAAATCCATAAACATTTCAGTATACGTAAAACAATCAGTTAAATCTGATTATCGACTAATGTCTAATCTATTCTGGTTAAAACATAAACAAGCGCATAATAAGTTATGCACATTTAGTCTGAATATTCGGTAAAATTTAGGCAATTTTTAGAGTCTGTTTAATTTTTCTTAATCTCTTTCTCCCATTTAATACTTTGGTCTGATACTTGAGTGTCAGATTCAATGCATGGCTGATTATCATTTTTGAACATTCTCTTGAGCCTTTTGAGACTTGATCCGGTTCATCCTGAGAAGGGATGAAGAGGTCAGTATATTTCTCAAAATGGTCTTTCTTATTTTTGATATCGTTCAAGTAGATTTATTATGGCGAAACAACCAATTTATAAGTCACTGTATTTTCAAGTGATTGTGGCCATTATCGCAGGTATTCTGGTCGGGCATTTTTCGCCTAGTGGTACGCAAATTATCAATGGCGTAGAACAGCATGTCCCTGGCTTGGGCGAACAGCTTAAACCGCTTGGTGATGCATTTATCCGTCTGATTAAAATGATTATCGCACCTGTGATTTTCTGTACCGTGGTCAGCGGTATTGCAGGTATGGAAAGCATGAAATCAGTCGGTAAAACTGGTGGTGTGGCTTTACTTTACTTCGAGATCGTATCCACGATTGCTTTGGTCATCGGTCTGGTCGTGATTAACATCGTCAAGCCTGGTGTGGGCATGAACGTTGATCCTGCTTCACTGGATACCACTGGCATCAGTAAATATGTCGCTTCAGGTGAGTCACAATCGACTATCGACTTCCTGATGAACATCATTCCAAATACGGTTGTGGGCGCATTTGCGGAAGGCGAAATTCTGCAAGTTCTATTGTTCGCGATCATTTTTGGTTTCGCACTGCATAAGCTGGGTGATCAAGGCAAGCCAGTCCTGAAACTCATTGACCAGATTTCACATGTATTCTTCAACATCGTGAACATGGTGATGAAACTTGCTCCAATCGGTGCATTTGGTGCGATGGCATTTACAATTGGTAAATATGGTATTGGTTCTCTTGCTCAGCTGGCACAGTTGATCATTTGTTTCTATATCACCTGTGTACTATTTATTTTCATCGTATTGGGCTCAATTGCGCGTTTTGCTGGTTTCAGCATCATGAAGATGATCCGCCTGATTCGCGAAGAACTTCTGATTGTACTGGGGACGTCATCTTCAGAGTCAGTATTACCACGTATGTTGAAGAAACTGGAACTTGCCGGTGCCGAGAAGTCGGTAGTAGGTCTGGTGATTCCAACTGGTTACTCATTTAACCTGGATGGTACGTCGATTTACTTGACGATGGCTGCGATCTTCATTGCACAAGCGACCAATACGCAACTTGATTTGTCTCATCAAATTACCCTGCTTCTGGTACTTCTGATCTCATCTAAGGGTGCGGCAGGTGTGACTGGTTCAGGCTTTATTGTGATGGCGGCAACCTTGGCTGCCGTAGGTAATATTCCTGTTGCAGGTCTGGCCTTGATTCTCGGTATTGACCGTTTCATGTCTGAAGCTCGTGCCTTGACCAATCTGGTTGGTAACTCTTTGGCGACTTTAGTGGTTGCGAAATGGGTTGGCCAGTTAGATATGGACAAGCTGAACTATGCTTTAGCAAATCCTGCAGAAATTGATGAAAAAATGGCGCAAGAAGGAAATAACGCTCACTAAGTTTGAGTCTGTCTTTCGTGTCTAAAAGGGAAGCTTCGGCTTCCCTTTTTTATTGACTGTGAAGTTAGTAAAAAGATGAATGCCGGCACATGACAGGGAGCATGAAAGTCGATAGTCTGTGAAAAGGAAACTCAAATGATAAACAACAAGGACAATAGAATGCTTGCCTACGATGCCGATCTAGAATTATTCCGCGATAATTTTAAACGCTTTATGAACGAACATGTCGCACCATACTATGACCAGTGGGAACGTGAAGGTCTGATGCCGCGTTCAGTCTGGAATGCACTCGGTGAAAATGGCTTCTTGTGTGTCGATGTTCCGGAAGAATATGGTGGCTATGGGGTGCCGACCGATTATTCATTGATGTTGATCGAAGAATCTGCACGTGCCGGATACAGTGCCATTGCCACAGGTCTGTCTTGTCATTCCGATATTGCAGCACCGTATATCCTGCATATCGGTACCGAAGAACAGAAAAAATACTGGTTACCAAAAATGGTGACCGGTGAAGTGGTCGGTGCGATCGGTATGACCGAGCCAGGCGCAGGTTCAGATTTACAAGCCATGCGCACCAGCGCTATCTTGCAGGATGAATATTATCTGTTAAATGGCTCAAAAACCTTTATTTCCAATGGTCAGCATGCTGACTTGGTGGTGCTTGCCGTCAAAACTGATCCGCAAGCCCGCGCCAAAGGCGTTTCATTGCTGCTGGTTGATACTCATCTGGAAGGCTTTAAAAAAGGCACCAATCTGGACAAAATTGGCCTGCATGCTCAGGATACGTCTGAGCTGTTCTTCGACAATGTTAAAGTGCCAAAGGAGCAATTACTGGGTCAGCCGGGACAGGGATTTGCTTACCTGATGCAGGAATTGCCGCGTGAGCGTACCGCCATTGCTGCCACCGCTTTAGGCGCTATTCGTGGCTCTATTGATGTGACTACACAATATGTGAAAGAGCGTCAGGCTTTTGGTCAGGCCATCGGCCAATTCCAGAATACCCGTTTTGTGCTTGCGCAAGCGAAAATTGATGAATTGGCGACCGCAGCTTTTTATAACCAGAATCTTGAGCTTTATATGCAAGGGAAGCTGGATGTAGAAACTGCAGCAGCATTGAAAAGCTTTTCTACCGATATGCAGATGAAAATCGCGGACAATCTCCTGCAATTATTTGGGGGTTATGGCTATATGACTGAATATCCAATTTCACGTTTCTTCGTTGATGCGCGGATCCAGCGGATTTATGGGGGTACCAATGAAATCATGAAAGAGATCGTGGCACGCGGTCTGTTAGGACGTTAATAGCTCAACCATAAAAAAAGAGTCCCGAAGGCATTGCTGTCCCACAATTTTTCACAAGAGGAAGCTCATTTGAGCTTCCTCTTGTTTTATGGGTATTTTATCGGGTGAAAATAAAGCTTTTAAAGTTCTTCTTTCAAACAAATTCACTTGAATTATTCTGAGTAAACGTTGAACTGTCCAACCTGTTTTTCCTAAATGTTGAGCGAAACTCACCAATAAATAGGCGATCATCGCAATCCAGATTTGTGTCTGAATTGCGTTCCTGCTGCAGCCTAGAAACGCTTTTAATTTGAGATTCTGCTTAATCGCCTTAAAGAACAGCTCAACTTTCCAACGATCTTTATAAATCGCCGCAATGGTGGAGGCGGCTAAATGAAAGTTATTGCTGAGAAAGCTAAAGTGCTTGCCACTTTGCTGATCTCTATATTCAATTCTTCTTAACACTGGGGCTTTTCTTTTTAGGGCATGTGCGCTATTCAGCTGAATGGTTTCATCTTTTAGAATACCTTTGGATTCAAGCACTGGATGTTGCTGGATCACCTGATACACAGATTTAGGCCTAAAACGTGTGACAAATCCAATGTTTTGAGCAGTCAGATTTGCATACCATTGGTAATCGACATAGCCTTTATCAAAAACTACAATGCTGCCAGCAGGAAACTGGAATTTGCGGCCTTGTACCATGTCATTTTCTTTGCCATTTTCAACTGCAACAAACTCAGGAATATCATTGCTGTGATTCAATCCTATGCTGAGTTTCATGCTGGCTTTTGAGTCATGAACTTTGGCCCATTCACATAAGGAAAGCGATAGGTCAATATGACTGGCATCCAAGGAATACAAGGGATTCTTAAAGCGAAATTTATGAGCTACTTTCGAGTGTTCATAGTATTTAAGCAACTTGTAAAATAGCTGTTGATACAAGGCAGCAGGCTGCTGCTCATTGATTCGTGCCAGCGTGCTTCGGGGAGTAGACTTTGCTCCGAGATGACTTAGCTTTTCCTGTTGGCACTCCAAATTGGATTGAATATCTCTCAGACTTTGCCTACAAGAGAATTGAGACATCAATATGGCAATAAACTGATCCCACCGGGAAGCCGCTCTAAATTTCTGTCCAACATGGTGTACTTTAGCAAGTTGTTCAAAATCCTGTCGCACAACAGGTTTAATTAGCTCATGAAATACGGTATTCTGATGTGACAAAACCTGAATCCTAGTCGTTAAAGTGTTTGTTTGCACTCATATTTTAACTGTTAGGACTCAGGTTTTTTTATTTAAAGCAAACTATGGGACAGCAGTGGTCCCGAAGGACTCTTTTTTATAGGGGGAGAACATAGCCAAGATGGGAAATATTTTTTAAGACTTTATGATTTTAAGACATCCAAACATTCATGAATAAAAATGGGTAAATCATTGGGTAGACGCGATGAAATCAACTGATTATTGTCATTCACCAGTTCTGCATCATAATACGTGCCACCGGCACGTTGTACGCGACTGGCATGCGCGCGAATACTGGTAATAATTCGATTTTTTAGCACATCTGCTTCACATAGTAATAATGATGCATCACATAAACTAAAGATGGTTTTCTTGGCTTGATTAAAAGCCTGAATAAACTGCAGCACCCGGAGATCGGTAGATAAGGAAACTGCAGATTCACCGCCAGGAATCAGCAAGGCATCAAAATCATCAATACTGATTTGTTCGATGCCCCGGTCAATCGTCACTGCAGAACAGCCATGCAGACCATAGACCACGTTTCCTGCATTAAACTCAATATTACAGATGCTATGCTTTGCTTCAAGCAAGGCCGCAACGGGTTCAAGATATTCCTGATCTTCAAAATTATTCGTCAAAAGTACAGCTATTCTTTTTGGCATGACTGACACCCAAACGCTTGTTTTAAGTTAGACTATCTATGATTGGTTAAAAAATCGTCTCTGCTTTGTAATGGAGTAGTGATTTAATGTAAAAAATAAGTGAAATCAAAGAGAAGTCGATAAAAATGGTGTTGCAGAGTGTGCATTTTATTGTGAAATCTATCTTAGATATGAATGGTTCAAAAATGACGTTTGCAAAGCAATTATTTTAATTTTCTTATGCTTAAAACCGCTATATAGATTAAGAAATAGTGATATTTCATCTTCCTTAAAATCAGTTAATATGGACAGGCAAAGTTTACAATTTAATAATGTAAATCAAGCAGAAAAGCTGAAGTAAATGTTACTAGATATGACCAAAAGCGATAAACGGTTAAAATCAACTGTATGTTTTTAAGACTTAATCTACCAATGTCATATTGCGTAACATTTGAAAGCTCACTATTGTTATACTGAACAGATAAGGTTTATGAAGGGCGACAGAACAATGATCAACGACGATCAAAACACCACGACTTCTCTTGATTTGGTAAAAATTCGTGAAGATATCGATTCTGTTGATCAGCAAATTCAGCAATTGATTAACCGTCGGGCACGTTTGGCTGAAGCTGTGGCAAAAGCAAAGTTTGCCTCAGAAGAGAATCCGCTGTTTTACCGCCCAGAACGTGAAGCTCAGGTTTTGCGTAATGTCATGGAACGTAATGAAGGGCCATTGTCTGATACCACCATGGCGCGTCTGTTCCGTGAAATCATGTCGGCCTGTCTTGCACTTGAAGCTCCGCAAAGCATTGCTTTCCTTGGCCCAGTCGGGACTTATACCCATTCTGCGGTACTCAAGCACTTTGGTCATGATGCTGTGGTTCGTCCTTTACCGACCATTGATGAAGTTTTCCGTGACGTGGAAGCGGGCAGTGCCCATTATGGTCTGGTGCCGGTAGAAAATTCTTCTGAAGGCGTGGTCAACCATACTTTGGACTGTTTTAAAACATCGAACCTGAATGTAATTGGCGAAGTTGAATTACCGATTCACCATCAGTTCCTGATTTCTGAAAATACCCGTAAAGACAGCATCAAGCAGATTTATGCGCATCAGCAGACTTTGGCACAATGCCGTAAGTGGCTGGATGCCCATTATCCGGGTGTGGAACGTGTCGCTTTAAGCTCCAACGCAGAAGCAGCGCGCCGTATTCGTAATGAATGGCATTCTGCCGCGATTGCCTCTGAAATTGCCGCGAGCATTTATGATCTCGAAATCATGCATAGCAATATCGAGGACAATCCTGAAAATACCACACGCTTCTTGGTGATTGGTCGTGAAAAAGTGCCGCAAAGTGGTAATGACAAGACTTCATTACTGATTTCAGCACATGATCGTGCCGGGGCTTTGCTGGAAATTCTGGCGCCATTTGCCAAGCACAATATCAGTCTGACCAGTATTGAGACGCGTCCTGCACTTCCTGAAAAATGGGCTTATGTGTTCTTTATTGATCTTGAAGGCCATATTGAGCAGGAACACGTGAAAGCAGCCATTGAAGAAATTCGTCCTTTGGTCAAAGAAGTTCGCGTGCTCGGTTCATATCCTGCAGCTGTACTTTAAGTCAGCTATCCGTGGTCAGGGCGAGGATGCTGACCACTGTTTTATACCTAAAATTGGAAGTCTAAAATGTCGTTTGTTCCAGCCAATTCAGGCATCTCAAAATTAAAGCCATATCAACCGGGTAAGCCAATCAGTGAACTTGAGCGCGAGTTGGGGCTTACCGATATCGTCAAACTGGCTTCAAATGAAAACCCGCTAGGTTGTTCAGATAAAGTCAAAGAAGCGGTAGCTGCGGAAATTGCTGAAATTGGCCGTTATCCGGATGGTGGTGGTTTTATCCTGAAAGATCAGATCAAAACCCAGTTTGGTTTTAATCATGATCAGATTACCTTAGGGAATGGTTCAAACGACTTACTGGAAATGTTTGCCCGTGCATTCGTTTCAGAAAATGATTCGGTGGTGTATAGCCAGCATGCTTTTGCAGTTTATGCATTGGTAACTCAAGCCATTAATGCACAAGCGATCGAAGTACCAGCAAAAGGCTTCTCGCATGACTTGGAAGCAATGGCGGCTGCAATTCAAGACAATACCAAACTCGTCTTCATTGCAAACCCGAACAATCCAACTGGAACCTGGTTCGAAGAAGCTGAATTTGAAGCTTTCATGCAAAAAGTTCCTGCCAATGTGATTGTGGTTCTGGATGAAGCGTATGTTGAATATTTCCCGGAAAACTTCAACAGCTTGAAATTCCTTGCGCAATATCCAAACCTGATCGTTAGCCGTACTTTGTCGAAGTGTTATGGTTTGGCTGCACTACGTGTTGGTTTTGCTCTGGCTTCAGTTGAAGTGACAGATTACCTGAACCGTATTCGTCAACCATTTAATGTCAACCATCTTGCGATGGTGGCTGCGGTGGCTGCACTGAAAGATGAAGATTTTATCGCGCGTTCTCGTGAAGTGAATAAAGCCGGTATGGCGCAACTTGAGGCTGGCTTTAAGGCTTTGGGTCTTAACTATGTACCTTCACGTGCCAACTTTATTCTGGTAGATGTACAAGCAGACCCATCAGCAACCTTCAATGGTTTGCTTAAGCAAGGGGTGATTGTGCGTCCGGTCGGTATTTCTAATCACATTCGTGTATCGATTGGTACTGAAGCAGAAAATGCGAAATTCTTAAGCGCATTGGCTAAAGTACTCGGTTTAGAGGCAAAAGCTTAAACCATGTCGCAGCCACTGTTTGAAAAAGTTGCATTTATCGGGCTTGGACTGATTGGTTCAAGTCTGGCGCGTGTCATTCGAGCTGAGCATTTGGCCAATGACATTGTTGCATCGACACGTTCACAAAAGACTTTGGAAGATGCTAAATCTCTTGGCCTGATTTCCGAAGGCTATGCAGATCCTGTGGAAGCGGTCAAAGGTGCTGATCTGGTAGTGCTTGCATTACCGGTGCGTGCCACGCAAAAGGTGCTGGAAGCCATCAAGCCTTATTTATCTGCCAATACCATTATTACTGATGTGGGTAGTACCAAAGGTAATGTGGTCGATGCAGCGAAAGCGGTTTTTGGCGATGAACTGCCTGAAGGTTTTGTACCGGGCCATCCGATTGCAGGTGCCGAGCATACCGGGGTGCATGCAGGTAAAGTTGATTTATTTGCCAATCACAAGGTGATCTTGACGCCACTGCCAAGCAGTGCAGACTGGGCCGTCGATAAACTGATTCAGCTGTGGCAAGCGGCGAAAGCCGAAGTGATTTGTATGGATGTCGACAAGCACGATGAAGTGCTGGCGCATACCAGTCATCTTCCGCATCTCATGGCATTCAACTTGGTTGAGCAATTGGCCAAGCGTGAAGACAATTTAGATATATTTCGTTATGCTGCCGGTGGCTTCCGGGATTTCTCGCGAATTGCCGCTAGCGATCCACAAATGTGGCATGACATCTTTTTTGCCAACAAAAAAGCAGTTCTGAATGCTGTTGATGGCTTTGAACAGCAGCTCGCGATTATTCGCAAATTGATTGAAGATGAAGATTCCCACGCATTGATGGGCTTATTGGGTCATGCGCAGGCAGCTCGCCAGCATTTCAACCATATGCTCGCCAAGAAACCTTTCATGGAGAAAAATAAAGTGACACAACAATTTACCATTCAGCCGGGTGCCAAGAAATTTCAGGGTAAATTTACCGTGCCAGGTGACAAATCTGTGTCACATCGCTCGATCATGTTTGGTGCGATTGCAGAAGGTACCACACATGTGACCGGCTTTTTGGAAGGTGAGGATGCTCTAGCGACACTGCAAGCTTTCCGTGATATGGGAGTCAGCATTGAAGGCCCTAAAAATGGTGAAGTCACCATTCATGGTGTTGGCATGCAAGGCTTAAAAGCGCCGCAGTCTGCCATTTATATGGGCAACTCAGGCACTTCAATGCGTTTGCTGTCGGGTATGCTAGCAGCACAGAAATTTGATTCAGTCATGACTGGTGACGCATCTTTATCCAAGCGTCCAATGGAGCGTATTGCCAAGCCTTTACGTGAAATGGGTGCGCAAATTCAGACCACTGGTGAGCGAGGTACGCCACCTGTATCCATCACCGGCAACCAAAACCTGAAAGGGATTCAGTACGATTTGCCAATGGCCTCTGCTCAGGTGAAATCAGGGATTTTACTTGCAGGTCTATGGGCAGAAGGTGAAACTTCGGTGACTGAACCAGAACCAACACGCGACCATACTGAACGTATGCTACGTGCCTTTGGTTATGAAGTGAAAACCGAAGGTAATCGAATTTCACTGCAAGGTGGCGGAAAGCTGGTTGGAACCAATATTCAGGTGCCTTCAGATATTTCTTCTGCTGCTTTCTTTATGGTCGGTGCGGCCATTACTGAAAACTCGGATGTGACCCTTGAAGCAGTTGGCATTAACCCGACCCGTACTGGTGTGGTCGAAATCCTCAAGCAAATGGGTGCGGACATTACAGTTGAAAACGAGCGTATTGCAGGCGGTGAACCGATTGCCGATATTCGTATCCGTGGTACACGTACCTTAAAAGGCATTCATATGCCGGAAGATCAGGTGCCATTGGCAATTGATGAATTCCCGGCGCTATTCATTGCGGCTGCATGTGCCGAAGGTCAAACCATCCTGACCGGTGCTGCCGAGCTTCGCGTAAAAGAATCGGATCGTATTCAAGTGATGGCCGACGGTCTTCAAACCATGGGCATCGACTGTACCCCAACGGACGATGGCATCATCATTGAAGGTAAGGGCAAGTCTGGTGACTGGTCGCCAATCTTTACGGGTGGTGAAATTGAATCGCATCACGATCACCGTATCGCGATGAGTTTTTCGATTGCCGGTTTGCGTAATTCGGAGCAGATCAAGATTGTCGGAACCGAAACGGTCGCAACCAGTTTCCCGACCTTCACAGAATTGACCTCAATCGCAGGACTGCCAATTCAAGTATCAGAATAATTTTTAAAATTATGTGAAACAGCCAAGCTTTTGCTTGGCTGTTTTGTTTATATTGCTTATGCTAAACCCATATAAGAAAAAAGCCATTTGGAAGTAGCGATGCGAAAATTAAAATTCATGGCCAATACCCAGAGCCAAACACCACGGGATGGTCAAGAAACCCAGGAATATGTAGCACATTTACTTGCCGAAAAATTAGGTAAATACGGTTTTCAGACCTTAAGCCAAAGTGGTGCTCAGGTTGCCGTCAGCGTAGAAGAACATGCGCTGCCTTTATCAGTGAGTTGCGAAACCAGAGATGAACAAGGGCATCTGGTCTGTGAGATTGCCTCATATCCTGAAGAAGAACAGGACTGGCTGGATCGTATCACCGAAAGAAGTTTGCTTAATCAGCTTGCACAGGCAGTGGAAACCTCTCTAAAAGAGCAGGAACGCTTTAGCGAGTTTGAATGGAAGAGCTAATTCAACAGACTCAATCAGCTTTGCCTACACTGCAAAGTAAACGCTTGATCCTGAATTGTTTTAAATCAGCCGATGCCAAAGAAACTTATGCTTCAATTACGCCGAGTTTGACACGTTTTATGGCGTGGGACCCACCACAATCTGAACAGGGATTTGCAACAGTCTGGCAAAATTGGCTGGAAAATATGACTGATTATAAAGAATATGTATTTGTGATCCGTCATATTGAAACACAAGAATTTATTGGGCTATGTGGTTTGCATCGACTTCATGATGAAATACCTGAAGTCGGTATTTGGATTCGTGAAACTGCACATGGTCATCATTATGGACATGAGGTAGTGCATTGTGTTGTGGCTTATGCTTTCAATACATTAGGGATTCAAGTTTTAAGCTACCCGGTAGCAGAAGAAAACTGGGCTAGCCGTAAAATTGCAGAACGCTTGGGCGGAAAAATTATCCGCTACATCGATAAGCCTAAATATCGGGCTGTGATGTATGAAATTTTTGCAGAAGATTTTGTCTTTTAATAAAAAACCCATCATTTGATGGGTTTTTTTATTTAGCCAAGCGCTAAGTACCGGGTCATTGCGATCCGTAATTGCTTTAAATAGCCGGTAAAGAAATGGTTGGCACCAGGTAATACGGTCACTAAATGGCGTTGTGGCTTTGCCCATTCAATCATATCTGAGAGCAAAGTCACTTCATCGGCTTCACCGTGAATGAACAGAATGTCGCCTTTGATGGCTGGTGTCACATAATGACGAATACCAGCTACTGTTGCAGTCGGCAGACCACATAAAATGGTTTGCTTTGGTTGCAGTTCTACCGGTAAGGCTGCATAGCTTTTTGCCATGACATGCGCACCAAAACTAAAACCGCCTGCATAAAAAGGCAGGGCAATATGCTGGTTGCGAGCGAACCGAATGACTTCTAATACATCATCCGTCTCACCGAAGCCCTCGTCGTGTATACCTTCACTTTGACCAGAACCACGGAAACTTGGACGATACACAATACAGCCACGTTCCAGATACATTTGTGCCAGTAAAACCGGAACCTTATGTTGTGGTGTACCGCCTTGCAATGGATGGGGGTGACAAACTACCGCGAATCCTTTCACTTCACCCTGAGGATAATCCACAAAAACTTCAATCTGACCCGCAGGCCCTTGAAGAAAAATTTGCTCGGGCATATAAAAACCGATGATTAACAGGAGAATCGTGCATTTTAACGATTATGGTGAATAAAAACATGAATTGGAATTAAAATAAGCAGACTGATATAGTTTGATTAATCATTTTTTGACCAGGTTGCCATGCTCGCTTTAATTTCTCCAGCCAAAACTCTCGATTACGATACTCCATTACCGACTGACCAATTTACTCAAGCGAGATTATTAGAACATTCACAGGACTTGATCAACGTTTGTCGCACACTTTCTGCAACAGAAATTTCCAGCTTAATGAGTGTTAGTGAAAAAATTGCCACTTTAAATACCGCACGTTTTAATGACTGGCAACCGAATTTTAATTTAGCCAATGCCCGTCAGGCGATTTTTGCATTTAAAGGCGATGTCTATACAGGTCTGGATGCCTATAGTTTAAAACATGAAGATCTGCACTATGCACAAGACCGTTTACGCATGTTGTCTGGATTATATGGACTCTTACGTCCCTTGGATTTGATGATGCCGTACCGTCTGGAAATGGGAACCAAATTGGCCAATTCCCGCGGGCATAACCTATATGACTTCTGGGCACATCACATTACTGATCTGATTAATCAGGATCTAGCAGCAGCAAATTCTGAAATCCTGGTGAATATCGCCTCTGATGAATATTACAAATCAGTCAACGAGTGCAAAATTCAGGCAGACATTATCAAGCCGGTATTTCTGGATCAGAAAAATGGCAAATATAAAGTGATTAGTTTCTATGCCAAAAAAGCACGCGGTCTCATGGCGCGTTTTATGATTGAAAATAAAATTGATTGTGTCGAAGAGTTGAAAGCTTTTAATAGCGATGGCTATTATTTCGATGCAGACAGTTCACTTAAGGGAGAACTGGTGTTCAAACGTGATGAACAACTGAGTGCATAAATGAGATGATTCCCAGTATTCAGCATGAGGATATATATGCCGGATATTGGGATGTCGTTATTATGGTTAGGTTCTTGAACTATGTACATGCATGTGATGTGAGTAGGGAATAATAGACAGCATCATGACAACTATAAAATCTGTAATTCTTGAATATCAGGTAGAGCTTCAAGGTAATTAAAAATAAAAAATATCGCTAAACATCTTGAAATCCCTAGCAAAATCTCCCTTATTTAGATCATTTTATTCTAAAAATTAAAGTTGAGTATTCTTGGAAAAGGCCGATAAAATAAATCGAAATAATTTCTATTGAATAGGTTAGATTTCATTTATCTCCATATCTTAATTTTGAATAAACTTCTTTTAGGTGGTTTAAAAAATATATTAAATTCAATTATTTAGTTTTTTTAAAAGGATTTTTAATAGGATCGATTTTTTGAAAAAAGAATTATAAATTAATTAAGTATTAATAAATAAAACGACATAAAATTAATATTTAGAGGATAAATAAATGCCTTCTATCGGGTTAAATGTAAACTATGTCACAAGTTTGTTAGGTTTTTTGTTAGCATAATTGCATAGTGTTACAAAGCAGCATAATAAAAATGAAAATATATGCTATCCCTGTTTTTGCCTTAATGATCAGTTTATTAGGATTTTGTGTCCATAAACAGTCCGAAATCAGAAAATATGAAAAGATCCGTCATGTCTTGAACGATGGACGTGATTCAAGCAAATTGCTGGAATCCAATCGGCATCGACATTAAGCAGCTTGTACTACCTTCCTCCCGCCAATTGGGCTGGATTAGTAAAATTAAAAACATAATAAATATAATAAAATTTTTTAAATATTCACCTGGAATATATTAATTTCTAATAAAGTGTAAAATCAAATAAGCAATAAGAAATCAATGTGTTATAATTTGCCAACGATCAGGATGAAGCAGAATTCATCTTGTTAAGCATTTGATTTAAATCGAGAAAATAAAGCTGCATAAAGGTTATGCAGCTTTTTTGTTTAGATTTTTTTTGGGTTTTTATAGCATAGCCCTGGGGCTGTAAGCTGTTCCAACATTTTAACCCGTCAAATGGCTATGCTGGCATATTCGTTGCTAACACATCCTTAAAATTGATGAATTTTTTTATAAAATTTCATTTATTTGACGGCTTGCTTAAAGCATAAAGTTTACTCAATAGGGGCTAGGTCATGACGACTCCTAATCCATCTTCAGAAAGTATGCTTGAACGTCTGTTTAAACTGAGTGAAAACAAAACCAGTTTCCGTACAGAAGTTCTTGCCGGTGTGACAACATTCTTAACGATGTGTTACATCATTATTGTCAATCCGATGATTTTGTCCGAAACGGGGATGGATCATGGGGCTGTCTTTGTAGCAACCTGTCTTGCAGCCGCGATTGGCTGTTTAGTCATGGGCTTGATTGCAAATTATCCAATTGCACTTGCACCAGGCATGGGCTTGAATGCCTTCTTTACCTATTCCGTATGTTTGGGAATGGGTGTGCCTTGGCAAACAGCACTTGGGGCTGTGTTTATCTCCGGTCTTGTGTTTATTGCGATCAGCATATTCAAAATCCGTGAAGCCATTGTCAATGCGATTCCAATGTCGCTGAAACTGGCCATCGGTGGTGGTATTGGCTTATTCCTTGCGCTGATTGCTTTGAAAAATGCCGGCCTGATTGTGGATAATCCCGCTACATTGGTAGGTTTGGGTGATTTAAAACAACCATCGGTTTTACTTGCATTATTTGGTTTCCTTCTGGTTGTTGTGATGCATCACTTTAAAGTGCGTGGTGCGATCATCATCAGTATTTTGGTGTTAACCGGTATTTCAGCAGCATTGGGTCTGAGTGAATTTAAAGGTGTGGTTGGCGCAGTGCCATCGATTGCACCCACATTTATGCAAATGAGCTTTGAAGGTCTGTTCACTGCCAGTTTAATTGGCGTGATTTTTGTCTTCTTTCTGGTTGATCTGTTTGACTCAACCGGTACGCTCGTAGGTGTTTCACACCGTGCAGGCTTGTTGAAAGATGGCAAACTGCCGCGTTTGAAAAAAGCACTTTTTGCTGACTCTTCTGCAATTGTTGCAGGTGCAGCTTTAGGTACCTCATCGACTACACCATACATTGAATCTTCTGCAGGCGTAGCAGCCGGTGGCCGTACAGGTCTAACTGCCGTCGTAGTCGGTATCCTGTTTGTTGCCTGTTTGTTCCTGGCACCATTGGCACAGTCTGTACCAAGCTTTGCAACCGCGCCAGCGCTGTTATTTGTCGGTGTCTTAATGATTCAAGGTATCGTGCATATTGACTGGGAAGACATTACAGAAGCAGTCCCTGCATTTTTAACCATTGTATTTATGCCATTTACCTATTCGATTGCGGATGGTATTGCGATGGGCTTCATTAGCTATGCACTGATCAAATTGTTAACCGGTAAGGCATCAACTGTACCGTATATGGTCTGGATTGTTGCAGTACTATGGACGCTTAAATTCGCACTATTTGGCGGCTAATTTTTCTAGATTTGGAAAGGGTGTAAACTCAGTTTGCACCCTTTTTTTATTATTTTAGGTTTCATGAGGAGAAGCGATGAACCGTCTTGAGTTGATTCGAGCTTTGCCAAAAGCCGAGCTTCATGTTCATATTGAGGGCACTTTTGAGCCTGAGCTAATGTTTGCGATCGCTCAGCGTAATAAAATTGCCATCCCGTATAAATCTGTTGAAGAAGTTAAACAGGCCTATAACTTTCATAATCTTCAGTCCTTCCTGGATATTTATTATGCTGGTGCTACTGTATTGATTCATGAACAGGATTTTTATGATCTGGCCTGGGCGTATTTTGAGAAATGTGCTGAAGACCGGGTCGTGCATATTGAAATGTTCTTTGATCCACAGACCCATACCGATCGTGGCGTTGCTTTTGCAACCGTGATCAACGGCTTGCAAAAAGCCTGTGATGATGCCAAAACTAAACTTGGTATCAGTTCACATCTGATTATGTGCTTCTTGCGTCATTTAAGTGAAGATGCTGCATTTGCAACATTGGAACAGGCCTTACCTTATAAAGACCAGATTATTGCAGTCGGTTTGGACTCAAGTGAAGTCGGGCATCCACCTTCAAAGTTTGAACGTGTCTTTGCTAAAGCGCGTGAAGCAGGTTTCTTGGTTGTAGCACATGCAGGTGAGGAAGGCCCGGCAGCCTATGTCTGGGAAGCTTTAGATTTGCTGAAAGTAAATCGTATTGATCATGGTGTACGTTCGGAAGAGGATCCGGCGTTAATGCAGCGCCTGATCGCAGAAAAGATGCCACTGACGGTTTGCCCATTGTCAAACCTGAAACTCTGCGTCGTGGATGATATGCAGCAGCATAATATCCGTCGCCTCTTACAGCAAGGTGTGCATGTCACGGTCAATTCAGATGATCCATCTTATTTTGGTGGTTATATGAATGACAATTTTATTGCCATTGCTGAAGCACTGGATTTAAGCAACGAGGAATTGAAGCAGTTGGCCATCAACTCATTTGAAGCTTCTTTTATTACCGATGCTGATAAAGAGCAATGGATCAACCAGATCCGTGCCCTGGTTTAAGTTTTTAGATAACAGGCAGGGTACGCTCTGCCTTTGTTTTTTATAAATGGATATGAAGTTGAAACATGTAATTCTACTCATCAGTAGCGTGTTGATATCTGCCTGCTCAAATGCAGATATGACTTTGACACAGCGTACTTTAAAACCCGTGATTGAATACCAATGTGCAAAAGAATTGAAAGCATCTAAATTCTGGACTGCCTCGACCTATTTTATGCAGGACAAAAATAAAGCTGAACTTGAGCAAAATGTCTGTTCATGTGTAGGTGAGCATGCACTCAAGGATATTCCGGCAAGCACTTTACTGAAAGCGACTCTGGATGAAGAAGTAAAGTCAAAACTCACGCAACAGGCTATTGCAAACAGTCTGAAAGGCTGCATGACCGAGTTCTTAAAATAAAATCAGCTTTGCAATGAAAGCTGATTGAGTGTGGTTTTGCAGATTATTTTTTAGAAGATTTGGATTGTCGGGTCATGCTGTTGAGTACATGATCTTTATCGATAAAATGATGTTTCAGTGCTGCGAAAATATGTCCAACTAAAAGTAAGCCAACTGCCCAGGAAAGCCAGATATGCAGGGGTTTTACGATCGCGGTTACAGCCGGATTTTCTGAAATCAGTGCCGGCAGGTTAAATAAATATAGCACTGGTGCTGGATAGCCCAGACTCCAGCTATATAAACAGCCGGTGACAGGTAGGGCAATCAGCATAAAATACAAAGCCAGATGACCTGCATGTGCCAAAGTTTTCATCCGGGGTGACATAGTGTCCGGTAGTTCAGGGGCAGGGTGGGTATAACGCCAGAAAATTCGCACAACCAACAGGAAAATAATGGTGGTGGCGATATTTTTATGCAGGGTGATGACATCGCCTTTAAAGCTGCCATCGACTTCATAACTTAAAAAATTCCCACTATAAAAACCAATCAGCCAGGCCGCAATAAAGATAACTGCCATGATCCAGTGCAACCATTGTACCGTGCGCGTGTAATATTGTACTTTTTCCATGTGATTTTCGATTGCCCTCAAAGATGGATGCACCTTAGCAAAGGGCGAATCAGCCCAGCAATTCCAAATCTGCAACGCTATGGTGGCTTTCATGCAACATCCATTGAAATGGCTGGGTGCAGATTAAACATTCAGGATGATTTATAGATTTCTTATTCAGGTGAATTTCGGCACAATAGCGTCACGCTTCATATATGAATAAACAAGGAACAGATCTGTGAAAAAATTATTGGCTGCACTTGCTCCGCTTACTTTGGTTTTATCGGCTTGTGCAACAACAGGCAGCCCTGAAACGCAAACCACGACTCAACAGCTGGGTGGGGCTGCGCTTAAAATCGCGATCAATGCAAAATGTACGACTGAGCTGAATAATATTCCAGCATGGCAAACAGCTACACGTCTAATGACTACGACCCAAAAGCAGAATATCCAGACTGAAATTTGTGGCTGTGTCAGCGAAAAAGCACCCCAAAGCGTAACAGCGGTAGATTTGGCGACTGCAGCGATTGACCCGGCAGCACGTGCGACGATTGTCGGCAATGTGGTTGCAAAAACCATTAACGCTTGTGTAGCTGAAGCTGTAAACTAAGCCAAGATTAAATTGAAATAGGCTGACTGGTTCAGCCTATTTTTTATGGAAAAATAGACATGAAGATTGCTGGTGTAGATGAAGCAGGGCGTGGGCCATTAGTGGGTTCGGTGGTCGCTGCGGCAGTTATTTTGGATCCGAACAACCCGATTGAGGGTTTAAATGATTCTAAAAAACTCACTGAAAAGAAGCGTGAAAAACTTTTTATCGAGATTCAGGAAAAAGCGCTGGCATGGGCCATTGCTGAGGCTTCTGCGGCAGAGATTGATGAACATAATATTTTGCAAGCTTCTTTGCTGGCCATGCGCCGTGCTGTAGAAGCTTTGCCAGTTCAGCCTGAGCATGTATTGGTCGATGGCAACAAGATTCCACAGGGCCTTGCTATGAGCTGTGATGCCGTGGTGGGTGGTGATGCACTGCATGCTGAAATTTCAGCAGCCAGTATTCTGGCGAAAGTAACCCGTGATCATCAGATGATCGAGATGGACCAGAAGCATCCGCAATTTGGCTTTGCCAAGCACAAGGGTTATCCGACCAAGGCACATTTTGAAGCGATTGCCTTACATGGCGTGATTGATGAGCATCGTCGCAGTTTTGGGCCGGTAAAAAAGGTGATTGCAGCATTACAGCAGGGTGCAGAACTTTAAGTTTTATTTTAAATTATCTAAGTATTTAATATTTTTGTATAAAATTTAGACAAATTTAAAGCGGCTCAAAAGCCGCTTTATTCTTCGCACAAACATTAACGGTTAAAGTTATTTTGTGTCTGGCTATCGTCTTCATAAGAAGGTTGGTAATCTTGATCGATATGTTGAAGATGTTCATGCATTGCACGTTCATGCTGGATACGCTGGTAAATCTCTTCACGGTGCACAGAGACTTCTTTCGGAGCATTTACCCCGATACGAACCTGGTTACCTTTTACACCAAGCACAGTCACACTGACTTGATCACCAATCATTAAAGTTTCCCCGACGCGTCGAGTCAGAATCAGCATGTTTTTCTCCTTGCAAAATGCAAAACCTGCAATCTATTGAATGTAAAACAAAAAGCACAACCAAAAATTACAAAATAAGATCTGGATAGAAATTCTGTCATCTGGGTGAAAGATTTTAATCTATCTCAGCTGGTTAAAAATCCTCAGGCTTAATATAACAGAGCCACTATAAAAAAAACTATAGTGGCTCTGCATTTTTGTAGACTTTTATAAAATACTGTCAAACAATGACAATATTCTGTCTTAACGCTTAAGCACGTGCGCTAGATTCGCCTTGTTCACGGTCTAAACCGAATGCGGTATGCAATGAACGAACCGCAAGTTCAAGATAATTTTCTTCAATGATCACAGAAATCTTGATTTCAGACGTCGAGATCATCAGGATGTTAATACCTTCATCTGCCAATGCTGTAAACATTTTGCTCGCTACACCGGCATGTGAACGCATACCGACACCTACGATCGATACTTTTACGATATCTGAACGAGTCGCAACTTCACGTGCACCAATTTCTTGAGCAGTTGCTTCAAGAATGGCTTTGGCTTTATTTAATTCGCCACGGTTCACAGTAAAAGTGAAATCAGTTGTACCATCTTCTTCAACGTTCTGGATAATCATATCCACTTCAACATTGGCATCACCAATCGGGCACAAAATTTTAGAAGCAATACCCGGTTCGTCAGGCACGCCTAAAATAGTTAATTTTGCTTCGTCACGGTTAAATGCGATACCGGAGATAATTGGCTGTTCCATATTGTCTTCCAATTCAGTCGTAATAAGTGTACCAACGTTTTGCTTAAACTCTTCGTCGAATGCGCCATCGTTGTCATTGTCGAAACTTGATAATACGCGTAAAGGCACCTGGTATTTACCAGCAAATTCAACTGAACGAATTTGCAGGACTTTAGAACCGAGTGACGCCATCTCAAGCATTTCTTCAAATGAAATACGATCAACTTTTTTTGCTTTTGGTGCAACACGTGGATCGGTGGTATATACACCGTCAACGTCGGTATAAATCTGGCATTCATCTGCTTTGAGGGCGGCAGCAATTGCAACACCTGAAGTATCAGAACCGCCACGCCCTAAAGTGGTGGTATTGCCATGTTCATCAAAACCCTGGAAACCGGCAACGACAAGTACGCGGCCTGCATCCAGATTTGAGTTTAGGACTTCAGTATCAATGGATTCGATACGTGCCTTATTGAATGAGCTGTCGGTTTTCATGCCAACCTGGCGACCTGTTAGTGATTTTGCTTCAACTCCAATTGAGTTCAGCGCCATTGCTAACATAGAAATCGTAACCTGTTCACCCGTAGATACCATTTGGTCTAGTTCACGTGGGTCAGGGGTTTCGGTAATGGCCTTCGCTAAAGCAAGCAGACGATTGGTTTCGCCACTCATTGCTGATACCACTACCACTACCTTGTGGCCGTGGTCATGCCAGCGCTTTACACGACGAGCAACATTTAAAATGCGCTCGGGAGTACCCATAGAGGTACCGCCATATTTTTGAACGATTAATGCCATAGTTGTTCCATATAAGCCATGACCCTGATGTACCCATCAGGGTCAGTTACACAAAATTGAAGTTTTATTTTGCTGCAAGCCAGGCAGTTAAATCTGCCATCACTGGAGCAAACTTCTCGTTAAGTGGCGCGCCACCTTGTGCCAAGTCAGGTTTACCACCACCTTTACCACCTAGCTCATTCGCTAAATGTTTGATGATGTCACCTGCTTTAATAGAAGCAGTAAAGTCTTTTGCCACAGATGCGATCAAGCTCACCTTGTCACCCTCTACACCTGCAAGAACAATCACTGCATTTTCTAATTTTGATTTCACACCGTCGTGCAGGTTGCGAAGTGCTTTCGCATCCATGTTTTCAACAGTTGTAATCAAGGTTGCACGACCTGCAATGCTTTGAACTTGGCTTAGAAGTTCACCGGCTTGCAGGCTAGCAAGTTTTTGATTGAGTTGTTCGATCTGTTTCTGCAAGCTCGATGCAGTATCAACCAACGCTTCAACTTTTTCTAAAGTCTGGTCTTTTTGTGCTTTGAGCAAACCGTTAATCATATTGATATCGCGATCGGCTTTTTGCGCAACTTCAACTGCTTTAGTGCCTGTTACTGCTTCAATACGACGTACACCGGCTGCCACACCACCTTCAGAGGTGATTTTGAACAGACCGATATCACCGGTACGTTTTACGTGAATACCACCGCAAAGTTCGATTGAGAAGTTTTTCTCTTCAATCACTGAACCCATAGACAGTACACGTACTTCGTCACCGTATTTCTCGCCAAACAGCATCATCGCGCCTTTAGCTTTCGCAGACTCGATATCCAGAAGTTCAGTAGACACCGCAGTATTGGCAATCACTTCAGCATTGACCAAACGTTCAATTTCTTGCAGCTGTTCAAAGCTTACAGGTTGGTCATTGGCAAAGTCAAAACGTAACACATCAGATGCAACCAATGAACCTTTTTGCTGTACATGTGAACCTAAAATTTGACGTAACGCAGCATGTAGCAGGTGAGTCGCAGAGTGGTTGCGCGCAGTTGCTGCACGAATATCTGCTTTTACTGTTGCTTCTACATTTTGAGTAACTTTCAAGTTACCCATCGTCACGATACCTTGGTGTACAAATGCGCCACCAGATTTTTTGGTATCTTGAACTTCGAAAATACCAGTATCGTTTTTAAAGATACCTGTATCACCGATTTGACCGCCGCTTTCTGCGTAGAAAGGTGTTTGGTTGAGTACGATCAGTGCTTCATCGCCTTCAAACACTTCATCAACTTGCTCGCCATCTTTGTAGATTGCGATGATTTGACCTTCACCTGCAGTTGCGTCATAACCATCAAACTGAGTTTCGCCTTCAACTTTAACTACGCTGTTGTAGTCGATCGCGAATTTACCTGCATCACGTGCGCGTTGACGCTGTGCAGCCATTTCAGTTTCGAAACCAGCTTCGTCAATAGTTAAGTCACGTTCACGTGCGATATCTGCAGTCAAGTCTGTCGGGAAGCCGTAAGTGTCGTAAAGTTTAAATACTACTTCACCCGGAATCACAGAACCTTTTAACTGTGCCAATTCACCTTCAAGCAATTTCAAACCTTGCTCAAGTGTTTTGGCAAATTGTTCTTCTTCTTTAAGAAGTTGTGCTTCGATACGTGCTTGTTGAGCAGCAAGTTCAGGGTATGCATCGCCCATCACTTCGATCAGTGGCTTCAACATTTTGTGGAAGAACGAACCTGTTGCGCCTAATTTGTTACCATGACGTACTGCACGACGGATAATACGACGTAGTACATAACCACGGCCTTCATTCGATGGATTTACGCCATCAGCGATCAAGAATGAACATGAACGTGCATGGTCCGCAACGACTTTCAATGAAGCAGGATACTGAACTGGTGTCCCTTTCTCAGCAGCTTCAGCTTCAAGTGCTGTAGTGTTCAAACCAATGATTTCAGCCGCAGCTTTAAGTAAATGCTGGAACAGGTCGATTTCGTAGTTTGAGTTGACGTGCTGTAAAACGGCAGAAATACGCTCCAAGCCCATACCTGTATCCACAGAAGGCGCTGGAAGAGGGTGTAATACACCATCCGCAGTACGGTTGAACTGCATGAAAACGTTGTTCCAGATTTCAATGAAGCGGTCACCATCTTCTTCAGGCGTGCCTGGCAGGCCACCCCAGATATGCTCACCGTGGTCAAAGAAGATTTCAGAACATGGACCACATGGACCGGTATCGCCCATTGCCCAGAAGTTATCTGATGCGTATTGACCGCCTTTGTTATCGCCAATGCGGATAATGCGAGAAGCGTCTAGACCGATTTCTTTGTTCCAGATGTCAAAGGCTTCATCATCGGTGTAGTAAACGGTTGCATAGAGTTTATCTTTAGGAAGACCAAGCCATTCTTCGTTAGTCAAAAAGTCCCAGGCAAATTTGATCGCATCACGTTTGAAGTAATCACCAAATGAGAAGTTACCCAACATTTCAAAGAAAGTGTGGTGACGTGCTGTATAACCCACATTGTCTAAGTCATTGTGCTTACCACCTGCGCGTACGCATTTTTGTGATGACACTGCACGTACATAATCGCGTTTTTCTAGACCTAAGAAGCAATCTTTAAACTGGTTCATACCAGCATTGGTGAACAGCAAAGTTGGGTCATTGGCAGGTACTAGAGAACTCGACGCGACACGTGTATGCCCTTGCGATTCAAAGTAACGCAAAAATGCTTCACGAATTTCAGCTGATGTCATAAAACGAGTACTCACAACCAAGTCACTCCATAATTTCCGATTTGGCTAAAACACCACAGTCTGACAAGCATACAAGAGCTCTGCTGCAATGCGGGGCTTAAAAATTTAAAACGCCAAATTATAACGGAAAAAGCAGTATGCACCAATCATTTTAAAACCAATTGCGAAGGATTTATTTACTCAGGTTTTTCGCTGAATAATTAAATTGAATTTTCCCACAGTAGAATTCGTGGATATCCATCACATTAAAAATAACTGGAATTTTAAATGACCCAGATACAGACGGATGGATCAGAAATAAAATAATCGAAAATCAGTATTTTCACTGAAGTTTTTTAATGTACGGCGCCAGAAATCCTTTAACATAGAAGAGTTTTAAAATAGGCATATAAAAGGTCGAGTCATGCAACGAGTGGCAATCAATGGATTTGGGCGTATTGGACGGAATGTACTGCGTGCATGGTTTGAAAACCCGAAAGATTTTAATTTTGAAATCGTTGCCATTAACGATATTGCCGATGTTGAAACCCTGATTCACCTGTTTAAATATGACTCGACCCATGGCCGTTTTCCGGGGCAGGTGGATCTCAGCTATGATACTGAACATATCTATATGCATATCAGCTATCAAGATGCTGCATTAAAAGTACAGGTTTTGTGTGAGTCGCAGCCGGCTAAGTTGCCTTGGCAAAACTTGGCGGTAGATGTAGTGCTTGAATGTACTGGACTGTTCCGTTCTCGTGAAGCCGCGACCCAGCATATTGGAGCAGGGGCGAAACGTGTGATTATCGGCGCAGCACCTTTTGATACGGTCGATGCCGCGATTGTCTATGGTGTCAATCATCATGAAGTCAAAGCATCGGACCAGATCATTTCCAGTGTTTCTTGTACTACACAGGCTTTGGTGCCACTGGTCAAAATTGTCGATGATGCTTTTGGCATCACTAGCGCCCTGATGACTGAAATCCATGCTGTAACGGCGGATCAGTCGGTACTGGATCATGCGCATCGTGATTTGCGTCGTGCACGTGCTTCAGGCCATAACATCATTCCTACGACTTCGAGCGCACTCGGTGCCTTAAAGCGTGTCATGCCAAAAATGGAAGATCGTATTGATGGTTATTCAATTCGGGTGCCGACCATTAATGTGGCCGCGATTGATTTAACGTTTGTCTCCCAGTCGCCGATTACCGATCACAAGCTGAATGAAGTGCTGATCAAGGCTGCCCAGCAGGATTTTGCGGAAATTATGGCCGTGACAGATGAGCCATTGGTATCGAGTGATTTTAATCATTCCCCATATTCATTGATTGTGGATTTGACCCAGACTCTAGTCGTTGGGCATCAAGCCAAAGTCTTTGCCTGGTACGATAACGAGTGGGGCTATGCCAACCGTCTGCTGGATTTATGTGAATCATTTCATTAAGTTCGGGTTATCTAAACCTCAAAAGCACCGAGATACGGTGCTTTTTTCTTGCCTGTAAATATTCTGCAAGCCATGTTTTAAGAGAATTTGCCGGTAATTGATCGAAAATCAGGAATTGAGGCTGAATTATTTACGTTATCTGCAGCATTTTTCGTTAAGATAAAGACAATAAAATGAAATAAGAGCAAGCACATGATGGTGGTTTGGGGATTTATTATACTGCTGACTTTGGCGGTAATTTTTCTGATCTGGCTGCAGTTTAATCAGAGTGATGAGCCACGTAGCGTGGAAGGCGTGCCAGTCGAAGAAAAAATCGTGCATCTGGAAGAAAATTTAAAAAAGACCCTGGAAATCATGCAGGATCTAGCCAAAAAAATGCATGTGCAGCAGGAAGTGCTGGATCAGACCACAGCCAAACTTCAGCAGGTTGAATTGCAAAATGCCGAACTGGTCAGTTTGCTGACCAAAGTGGTTGATCCACAGAAATAAACAAAACCCCTTTAGAGATCATTTAAAGGGGTTTTTCTAGCGTTAGATTATTAAAATTCTTAAAATTGCAGCAGAAACCATACTGATGGCGACGGTCGGTAATAATCCAAAACGTGTAGCGGCAAATAGCGTTAAAGCCAAGGCGATCAGGTCTGCAGGATGGTCGCGTACAAAATAGGGTGCAATCACTGAAATCAGCACGCAGCCGGGGACTACTTCCAGAATTTTTCGCTGGCGCTGTGTTAGTGTTTTATTTTTTAACAAGACATAGCCCAAGATCCGGGTTAAATAAGTGGTCGCAGCAATCAGAATAATGGCCACCAAGGTGCTCATCTGGATCATGTTTGATCCTCTTGAATCAGGAAAAATGCCGAAGCGATTCCAGACAAGGCGCCAATCGGTACATACCAGCCCGCAGGTAAATATAAATAAGCCAAAGCCGCACAGACTAAACTGACCAGCCATGGCCGGGCAGCCTCAAAACCTTTCCACATACTTCTCAGTAACACCAGAAATACAGCAGGAAAGGCCATATCGAAACCAAAACGGTTGATGTCACCTAATACAGGTCCAAGCATGGCGCCGAGTGTGGTAAATCCGACCCACATCAAGTACAGGCAAAAACACAGGCCAGCATAATAAGGCATGCTAAACGCAGCACGATAACCCAAGTGCGCCTGTTTCCTTTGTGCATCAGCTAGACCGAGCGCCCAGCTTTCATCGACCATAAAAAATAGCGCCGGAAAAACTTTACGATTCGGGAGATGCTTTAAATACGGCACCAAACTGGCACCCATCAACAGATGCCGGCTATTTACCAGAAAGGTAATGAACATCAGCATGAGTAAATTTGGCGGACTGCTCCAGACTTCCAAAATGGCAAACTCAGAACCACCGGCAAAGTTCAGACCTGTCAGTAACGGCACTTCGAGCAAGCTGAAATTCTTCTGTACCGCCGTCGCACCCAACACCAGCGCAAAGGGAATAATCCCTAAAAGCATGGGGATAGAATCTTTCATGCCACGTTGAAATTCGCTGAAATCGGTAGGAACAACCACCGCTGCGGTGCTTTGTCTAAACAAAAGCATGGAAATGACCTGGGTACTGCAAAACTAAACCATATTTTATGGCGATATTCAGGCTATTTGCTATTGTAATGAAAGATATTTGAGTTTTATTTGAAATTAAATTGCGCTAAATTAAATTTAAAGGGTTTTAAATGCCAAAGTATAAATATGGATCAAATAGATAAACGCATTTTGCATGAGCTGCAAAAGAATGGAAAACTACAAAATAATGAACTGGCTCAATTAATTGGCTTGTCACCGTCACCCTGTTTAAGACGGGTGAAACAGCTGGAAGATGATGGTGTGATTGAGCAATATGTCGCGCTGCTGAATCCGCAAAAGGTCAATTTGGCGATGAGTGTGTTTGCACGTGTCTGGCTCAAGTCTCAAGAAGCTGCCGTGGTCGACCAATTTGTCGAAGCGATCAAGGAAATGCCAGAAGTGGTTGAATGCCAGCTAATGGCGGGCGATTGTGATTTCTTTTTAAGAATTGTGGTGGCTGATCTGGATGCCTATCGTAAATTTCAGATTCATCATTTAACCCAAATTCCCTGCATTCAAAGCGTAAAAACTGAAATTCCATTGCAAACGGTTAAAAGCACGACTGCATTGCCTTTGGTTTAATACCGGATTTTTTCATGCTATTTGTTTTGAATGTGCATTAAAACGCTGATAGTTGACACTATTGTTGTTGATTTCATCAGGTAGCGAAAATTATAAAATTTGCGATGCACAGCCAAAACTATCGTGCTAGACTAGGAGAAATCGGGTGTGCTCCCGATTTTTTTATGCGGATTCATTCCGCGCTGACAAGAATTTAGGTTTACAACATGCCCATTTCAGAGACATGGTTATTACCTGATGGTGTAGCTGATGTATTACCAGAACAAGCGCAAGTTATTGAAAGTCTGCGCCGTAAATCACTGGATTTCCTTGCATCTCGAGGTTATCAGCTGGTGTACACGCCATTCATTGAATACATCGAATCTCTATCTTCTCTCTCAGAATCGAATCAAGATTTAGACTTAGCCACTTTTAAGGTAATCGATCAGCTTTCTGGTCGTTTGCTTGGTGTGCGTGCCGATATGACACCACAAGTGGCTCGTATTGATGCGCATGTACATCCAGTGGAAGGTGTGGCACGTTACTGCTATGCAGGAACCGTTCTGCATACCAAGCCTCGCGGTTTTAATACCTCGCGCGCGCCACTACAGTTAGGTGCGGAGCTCTTTGGTTCAGACAGCATCGATGCCGATGTGGAAATGGTCGATTTGATGATCAGTCTGATTCAGGAGACAGGTCTGGCAGATGGTATCCATCTGGACTTAGGTCATGTCGGTTTATTCCGCAGTCTGGTGGCTCAAGCAGGCTTGAACAAAGTCGCTGAACAGCAATTATCTGATTTATACCAACGCAAGGCTTTGCCAGAATTAGAAGAATTCACGGCAGACCTGAAATTTGGTCAGGATTTTTATGCCCTTGGACGCTATGCCAGCGACCTGGATGCATTACAAGCGCATTTAAGTGCTGAAGTGTTGGCAAATCCAGCATTTACGCAGGCTTTTAATGTCTTGCAAACCACCAAAGACGAAGTTCAAACCCGTTGGCCAAACTTGAGTATTGGTATTGATGTGGTTGAATTACGTTCATACCATTATCATACTGGCTTGATGTATGCAGTTTATGCACCGAACCGTGCAGCTGCACTGGCACAAGGTGGCCGTTATGATGGCATTGGTGAACATTTTGGCCGTGCGCGTCCGGCAACCGGTTTCTCTTGTGACTTATATGCTTTAAGCGCAGGCCAGTTTGATGCGGTACAGGTCGTGGTTGCACCTAAAGGCACTGATGCAGAACTTCTGAATGCAATTCAGAATATTCGTGCACAAGGCTTAAGTGTAATTCAGTTACTGGGTAATGATGATTTAAACTCGATTCCATATGCGACGCACCAGCTGGTGAATGCGAATGGTGAGTGGACAGTCAAAACGATTTAACTGCTTGGCTCAGTGTTCATGTCGCTGAGCGGGGCTTTCAACTTTAACAGCATGATGTAATGAGGCTATTATGGGCAAGAATGTTGTGGTACTTGGTACCCAATGGGGCGACGAAGGTAAAGGTAAAATAGTCGACCTGCTCACAGATCAAGCGGCAGCGGTAGTTCGTTATCAAGGCGGACATAACGCAGGTCACACTCTTGTGGTTGGTGGTAAGAAAACTGTCTTACACCTCATTCCATCAGGTATTTTACGTGAAAACGTATTGTGCTTAATTGGTAACGGTGTTGTTCTTTCTCCTGAAGCGCTCATCAAAGAGATGGACATTCTTGAAAAAGAAGGCGTTCCTGTTAAAGAACGTTTACGCATTTCTCCTAACTGTCCATTGATTCTTCCGAACCACATCGCACTTGATCAGGCGCGTGAGAAAAAACGTGGTAATGCGAAGATTGGTACGACAGGTCGTGGTATCGGTCCTGCATACGAAGACAAAGTAGCGCGTCGTGCAGTACGTGTTGCTGACCTAGTACGTGGTGGTGAACATCTTACTGCTCAGTTAACTGAACTTCTGGACTACCATAACTTCCAGCTGACTGAATACTACGGTGTTGAAGCAGTTAAATTGGAAGATGTGCTGGCACTTTGCGACGAATGGCGTAAAGTTGTTGCGCCACTGGTTGTGGATGTGACCACTGAATTGCATAACTACCGTAAAAACGGTGACAACATCATGTTCGAAGGCGCGCAAGGTTCACTTCTTGACGTTGACCACGGTACATATCCGTATGTGACTTCTTCGAATACCACTGCTGGTGGCGTAAGCTCTGGTTCAGGTCTGGGTCCTTTGCATCTTGACTATGTACTGGGTATTACCAAAGCGTATACAACGCGTGTAGGTGCAGGTCCATTCCCAACTGAGTTGGTGTATGACGCTGCAAATGACACGGGTGATGCGATTGGTAAACACCTCGGTACGATTGGTAATGAATTTGGTGCCTCTACTGGCCGTCAACGTCGTTGTGGCTGGTTCGATGCTGAAATCCTACGCCGTTCAGTTGATGTAAACTCACTTTCTGGTATTTGCCTGACTAAACTTGACGTTCTTGACGGTTTAGAAGAAGTGAAAATCTGTGTGGGTTATGAAGCTGCAGATTCTGGTTGTGTCGGTTCTTCTGATGCGCTTGCATTCGAAACTTTAAAACCGATTTACGAAACTATGCCAGGCTGGTCTGAGTCAACTTTCGGTGCGAAATCACTGGATCAATTGCCAGAAGCTGCATTGAACTATGTAAAACGTCTTGAGCAATTGATTGAATGTCCAATCGACATCATTTCAACAGGTCCAGACCGTGAAGAAACGATTGTTCTTCGCCACCCGTTTGATGCTTAATCTTCATTTGATTAAAGCTTGAATGATAAAAACCCATTTCCGGATGGGTTTTTTTATATCCTGAATTTATGCAGCTATTTCAAGACTAAAGTTGCATCGGTAATACCACGTGATGTGCTTTAACATAGCGGTATATAAAGAAAGAAAAATGAGCAGCAGGATGCAAAAAAATATATCGGCGACCATGTTTTATTCATTGTTATTCGCGATGGGCGGGGCGCCAACAATGGCCATGATGATTATTCGTGCGCAAACCCAAAACCCCGAAGTGATTTATGCGGTGCTGATTGGTCTGAGTGTCATTATTGCATGTATATTAGTGCCTATTATTTTATTGCAAAATGCTTTTTTATATTTCAAACGTAAAGACGAAGTGCTTGAACAGAAAATCAAACCACTGAGTCAGGTTTACTTGGGCCTCAATATTATTTGTCTGATTTATTGGTTGGCGATACAGTATTTGGCTTAAAAATTACATAATTTATAAGAAGATGAATGAATTAAGCGTTTAGCTGCTGCGCGCTTTCACTTATAATTTTTACAATGTAAATTGCCCTTGAGCTAAGGCGGAGTAAATTATAATGAAGAATAAACTTTTATTGAGTATGGCGGCTGCTACAGTCGTAACATTATCAGGTTGTACCACCATTGCCGATATGGCAGGGGCAGATACTGCGACCTTAAATGCATCTGCGAGCCAAAGCTATAATGCCATGGTCAATGATGCGAAGAACAAAGGTCAACTGGATACCAGTTCAGCGACCTATAAACGGATTAATAATGTATTTAACCGTTTGAAACCGGTTGCTAACCAGATGAATCAAACCGGTACGGCATTCCAGTGGCAATTGGCTGTGCTCAAATCTGACCAGGTTAACGCCTTTGTTGCGCCAGGTGGTAAGGTTGTATTCTATACGGGTATCGTGAATAAACTGAATCTGACCGATGCTGAAATTGCAGCGATTATGGGTCATGAAATGGTGCATGCTTTAGAAGAGCATTCTAAGCAGAAAATCGGTGCTCAGGCCCTGACTGATCTGGCCTTGGGTATTGGCTTAAATGCAGCAGGTGTGGGTCAAGGTGGTGCTGCAGCCGCACAATTGGGTAGTCAAATCGGGATTGGCTTGCCATACTCGCGTAATCTGGAAAGCCGTGCTGACCAAGGCGGTTTAATGCTGATGGCGCGCGCAGGTTATAACCCAAATGCAGCCATTACCTTGTGGGAAAAAATGAACAAACTCGGTGGCGGCAGTGGTGCAACCTTCCTGTCTACGCATCCATCGAATAGCCAGCGTATTGGGCAAATGCGTCAACAGTTGCCAGCAGCTATGCAGATTTATAACCAAAACAAATAATCCAGTGATCATCCTCTGAAAGGAGATCTTGATCGGATTGAAAAGGCAGGGCAATGGCTCTGCTTTTTTTATAGCTAATTGGATGGTTAATATTCTGCGGGCTATTTTCAGGCAATAAAAAAGGCAAAGTCTGACTTTGCCTTTTTTCACTCAAGATCAGAAGATCTTAGTGCTGGTGACCGCCTACACCGTGTACGTGGCCGTGATCTAATTCTTCTTGAGAAGCTTCACGAACAGATACGATTTCAACTTCGAAAGTCAGGTCTTGACCAGCAAGTGGGAAGTTAGCATCAACAACAACATTGTCGCCTTCAACTGCTTTAACAGTTACGATTTGCACGCCGTCATCAGTTTGAGCTTGGAACTGCATACCTGCCTGAATGTTGTCTACGCCTTGGAACATTTGCGCAGGAACTTCTTGAACTAGGTCAGGGTTGTATTCGCCATAACCTTCAGCAGCAGGAACGTTTACAGTGAATTTTTCACCTACAGTTTTGCCTTCTAACGCATTTTCTAAACCTGGGATGATGTTACCTGCACCGTGCAAATAGGCAAGTGGTTCACCTTGAGATTGGTCGAGAGTTTCACCCTCTGCGTTAGTCAATGTGTAGTGGAAAGAAACCACGAGGTTATTTGCAATAGCAGTCATGTTAATTGATCCATTCAATTTTTTAAGGGTACATCATAAAGTGAAATTGCATTTTTGTAGACTAAAATTAGCAAAAAAACGCAATTTGACAATTTTGTTGACGATTTTTTCATTGATTGGGCCAAATTCTGGAATTTCAATGCAATTTCAGCTTTGGAGAAATTTTTCGTGTAACAAAATCTTTTGCGGTGAGAATGCCAGCATGCGCATAACCATGAATGGTCGCCTGATGAATTCGATATAAAGAAACATACATCGATTTGGCAACAAAGCCTTGCACATTGACCTGACCGAGCAACTCGCCGACGGCTTTATTCTGGCTTAAGGAAATCAGTGAACCTTTGTCAGAAAATTTAAACATCGGTAAATAACTTTCTTCATTGACACGTGCTTTCAAGGCATTGGCCAGGAAATTGGCCTGTTGGCTAGCCACTTGTGCGCGTGGACCCAAGACCGGTTCATCTGCAGCAGGCTGGCAGTGAGCACAATCACCAAAAGCAAAAATGTCTGGATCAGATTTGGTTTGCAGGGTGGAGAAGACTTTCAAGCGGTGAATATTGTCCTTTTCCATATCTTGCAGTTGTGCCAAGACTTCAGGTGCTTTGATACCTGCGGCCCAGACTTTAATCTCGGCATCCAGACTTGAGCCATCTGCAAAATAAATTTTGTCTTCATCTACCTTGGCCACACGATGACTGGTAAGGACTTCAATACCGAATTTTTCCAGCTGTTGCATGGTATGTTCAGCAACTTTCGGCGAGAGCGCAGTCAAAATACGATCCGCCGCTTCAATTAAGGTAATTTTGACTTTATTTGGATCGACCTTGTTTAAGCCATATTTAAAGAAATTGTGTTTGGCCTCCACCAACTCGGCAGCCAATTCTACTCCAGTCGCACCGGCGCCAATAATCGCGATATTCAGTTCACGGCTCGAAGCTTCATGTTGAGCATTCAAGTAGAGATGCAACAGATCCTGCTGAAAGATATCAGCTTGTGGACGGCTGTCGAGAAAATGACAGAACTGTTTGACGCCTTCGGTATTAAAGTCATTCGAGGTAGAACCCAAGGCCAGTACCAGGGTGTCATAGTCGATGCGCTGGTTCTTCTTGGCTTGGGCTTTTTTGGAGAAATATTCTGTTTCTACCACAATCTGTTTCGCTTCACGATCCAGACCGGTAAATGTCCCCAAGACAAATTCATAATGATGTGTGGCTGAATGGGCAAAATAATTAGTTTCTTCTTCATGTGGATTTAAGGTGCCTGCGGCAACTTCATGCAGCAGCGGTTTCCAGATATGCGTCAGTTTTTGATCGACTAAAACAATCTGCGCTTTGCCGCTTTTACCCAAGCTCTCACCCAGCTGAGTTGCCAGTTCCAGACCACCGGCACCACCACCCACAATCACGATTTTATGAGCTGTCATATATGATTAACCTGTTTATTTTTTGGTGGTGTTTCAAAAAGTATGCTGAAAAAAAGCAGGTTGGATTTTGATAAAATAGAGAAATGCGAATAACTCTAGAAATCAAGTGTCCAGCCTGCCTAAGTGACAGTATAAAGAAAAATGGCACAAAAGTAGATGGTAAGCAAAATTACCAATGTAAAATATGCAGACGTCAATTTATTGGTGATCATGCTCTCAGTTATCAAGGCTGTCACTCAGGTATCAAAACCAAAATATTACACCTCATGGTGCGAGGCAGTGGTGTCAGGGATATAGCAGAAATTGAAAGAGTAAGTATCGGTAAAGTTCTACGGACACTTAGCCAATCAAAATATCAACTTCGAGCACAGCAAAGTCATTATGAAACCCTTGAAGTAGATGAGTTTTGGACTTTTGTTGGTCATAAGCAAAATAAACAATGGCTAATTTATGCCTATCATCGAGAAACAGGTGAAATTGTTGCTTATGTATGGGGTAACCGAGATTTAGCCACTGCAAAACGACTTAAATTAAAATTGAAGCAGTTAGGTGTAAGCTATACATGTATATCAAGTGACCATTGGGATAGCTTTGTTACGACCTTTAAAGAATGCAAACAGTTGATTGGTAAATTTTTCACTGTGGGTATAGAAGGCAATAATTGTCGATTACGGCATCGAATCAGGCGAGGCTTTAGGAGAAGCTGCAACTTCTCCAAAAAGCTTGAAAATCATTTCAAAGCCTTTGATTTAGTGTTCTTTTATATCAATAATGGATTCGTTTAATGCCAGCATACTTTTTGAAACACCACCTATTTTTTAATAAAAATAAGAGAAATAGAGAGAAAATATACTATGGCATGGGCCAGATCGCGTCTTGGTTAAAATTGTTATACACATTACAAAACGTAGCAATTCTGTGAGGGCAGGTAAGTTTCCCTGTCTTGGGGAGTGATGCAGGGAGAAAAGAAAATCTGCCAGAAGATCAGCGAGTAGATCTTCTAGCTTAAAGAAAAGTAACTTGAGATGTAGGGCTATTATCTATCTAAAGGATAAAGCTTTACGCTTGGCGTATTGTCTGAAAACAAACCGAATAAGCCTTGTAGCCAAGTAAAGAATTTCTGAAACAGGTTGGCTTCTTCAATTTCGACATGATCCTCAATCTGAATGGTACGAATCAACTGATTATTCTGATAAACCTGAATAGTCGCCAAAGGCATCATGGTCGCCAAAGGTGCAATGAGTTCAGATGCTTTCACTTCAACATTGATATGAGTTTGCGTTTCCTGTAAAGGCTCGATACTTTTTAAAACGCCATCACCTGTATTCAGCATGACACGCTGTTGGGTTTGATCAAACTGGTTCAGGTCAATACTGTAGCCCTGATCATATAAAGAAGTGGTAATGATCTGCGGTTGCTTGGTTTGCACCTTAAACATTTTTAAGGTGGATTTGATCACAGGCAATTCAGCCAGTAGCTGTTGATCTTTGATCGCTACTTCATTGCGGGTATAGGTATAAGCGAGATTCATCAGCTTATGTGATACATCAGCGCGTTTTGCGGCACTTTTAGTACCCAGCACCACCACAATCAGACGGCGATTTGGCATTTCAAAATCTGCTGTGACACGATTGGCCGTCAGCGCCAGATTGTAGCCTGCCGCACGGGTAAAACCGGTTTTTAAGCCATCTACGGTTGGATCGACCTGAAGCACACGGTTGGTCGCACGATGAAAATGCTGATTGTAGGTAAAGCTTGGCTGCTTGGAATAATACAGATAATCTGGAGTTTCATTCACCACCGCCATAGACAGTCTGGCCAAATCGGCGGCAGTCGAATAATGCTCAGGCATGGTAATGCCGGCCGGATTCTGGAAATTGGTATGCTGCATGCCCAGCGCTTTGGCTTCCTGATTCATACGTTCAACAAACTGCGGAATACCACCCGAAATTTTCTCAGCCAGCGTGACTGCGGCATCATTAGCAGACATGATAATTAAGCCCGCCATAAGCTGATCGATTGAAATCTGATCACCTTCTTTCAGGTACATTTGTGACTCATCCCACATCACAGTTTTCACCACAGAGGTCGCGGTTAAAACTTCATTTTTATCTAATTTTCCGGCCTCAATTTCCTTTAAGGCAATATAAGCCACCATCATTTTGGTCAGCGAAGCCGGAGCGCGTTGCACATCGGCATTATGCTCTGCAATGACTTGACCAGACTGTGAATCCAGAATGGTCCAGGCTTCAGCTTCAACGCTTTCAGGCACAATATTGAGTAGGGCAGCATGTGAAAATGCAGGAATAAATAAACTGAAAACCGCAATCAGTGAGATGATGTATTTCAATGGTGTTCCTTGATAACCCGGCGGGTGTTGAACGATTTAATTTTCACGCATGCTATGCCTTTTTTATACAGATAGCTAGTCGTAAATGTAGACAAATAAGACAGCTAAACCATACTGGCTTAAAAAATGCTAAGCTAAGCTATATCTCATTTATTTTAATTTTATATCGTTCATTATGTTGCATTATCAAATTGAATTTGACGATTATCGTCAGCATCTTATTCACGTGACTGTTCGTTTTCTTGCGGACCCGACTCAAGTCTTGTCATTACCGACCTGGATTCCGGGAAGCTATCTGATTCGAGAGTTTTCCAAGCACATTGAAGCGGTCAAAGCCTATGATGAAGATGGGCGCCAGTTACAGATCCAGAAATTTGAAAAGAACAAATGGCGTTTATTCAATACCGATCATGAGCTGATTACGGTGGAATATGATGTGTATGCCTATGATCTGTCCGTTCGTGGTGCATATGTGGATCAAAATCGTCTCTATGTGAATCCCGCTTGTGCATGTTTAGGGCTAGAAGGTCAGGAAAATAAAGAAATTGAACTGGAAATCTTCCTGCCAGATGAATTGAAGCATTTTCAATTGGCAACAGGAATGCAGGCTAAAAGTCTGGTCAAAGGCCGTTTCACCCTGAAAGCTAAAAACTATGCCGAACTGATTGATGCGCCATTTGAGCTGGCAGAACAAACCCGTTTCAGTTTTGAAGCAAATGGTATTCCACATGAGTTTGTGGTGTCAGGCAAACACGCGATGAATGCGGCGCGTATGCAGCAGGACATTGAAAAAATCTGTGCTACAGAAATTTCAATGTTTGGTTCGGCGCCGTTTACAGACTATACCTTTATGACCATGGCAACCGGCAATAGCTATGGCGGTCTGGAGCATCCAAATTCTACCAGCCTGATTTCACCACGTGATGACTTGCCGAAAGCCAATGAGCCAGAAGAGCCATCTAAAGATTATCAGCGTTTCTTGGGCTTATGTAGCCATGAATATTTCCATTCATGGTTGGTGAAATTCATTCGCCCTGAAAACTTCGTCAATTATGATTTAAACAGAGAAGGCTATACTTCTTTGTTGTGGATCTTTGAAGGTTTCACCTCGTATTATGACGATTTGATCTTGCTACGCAGCGGCGTGATTAATCAGGAATCATATATTACTTTGTTAAAAGCACAGATTGACCGCTATTTGCAAAATCCGGGACGTGCGATTCAGTCAGTCTCTGAATCCAGTTTTGATGCCTGGGTGAAATTCTATCGTCAGGATGAAAACTCGAATAATGCGGGTACCAGCTATTATAACAAAGGCTGTTTAGTTGCATTGTGCCTGGATTTGGGTCTGCGTTTACGTGGTTCAAGTCTGGATGCCCTGATGCGTCGTTTGTATGAAAACGCTCAGAAGGGTGTTCAGGTACATGAACGGACAATCTTTGAATTATGCAAAGAGCTGACAGGAGATGATTGGTCAGAACAGATTAATCACTTGATCAATACTACAGATGAATTGCCGCTCGATCAGCTATTCCCTGAATTTGGTATGGCTTATAGCCTGAGAAATGAAAAGTCTTTGCCATTCGGTTTAAAACTGGCAGATAAGCCGGAAGGTGTGCTGGTTCAATCTGCGCGTCGTGATGGGGTTGCTGTACTCGCTGGCCTTTCTGCCAATGATGTCATTATTGCAATTGATGGCTTAAAAGCAACGACCAAACTTGTTGAAAGCTATGCAAAACAGCAAGGTACTTTTACAGTGTATGCATTCCGTCGTGATGAGCTGATGACCTTCGAGGTTCAAGCTGCGGGTTCTGAACTGACCGAAGTTGAACTGAAAGTGGAAGATCCGGCTAAAGTCGAGAAATGGCTTAAAGTTTAAATCCGAAATTATTCTTAATTTAAAAAAACCGGTGCATCGTCACCGGTTTTTTATTGAAGTGCATGTTGAAAGAACATCTATTTAATGATCAGTCGTGATGTACCACGGAATTCTGCCACGATTTGATTATGTTGATTCATCACTTGAATGTCATAAATGCCACTACGGCCACTGCTGGTTTTGTGTTCGGCTACAGCAGTCAGCGTGTCGCCAAGCAATCCCGGTTTTAAATAATGAATACCGCAATGTTGACCGACTGCCGGATGTTCACCGGTATTGCAGGCAATTGCAAAAGCTGCATCTGCCAGTGCGAAAATCACGGCACCGTTACAGGTCTGATGACCTTGTAAATGTTGTTCAGTCACCTTTAATTCGATCTTTGCATAATTGTGATTATAAGAAACCAGATGAGCACCAAGATGCTGAATTAACCGGTCCTGATTAAACATCTGGTTGACTTGCTGATCCATTGCAAAACTCCTTATTTAGATATGTTTTATTTTAAATTATTAAATATATGAATCATAAATAACATCGGATAGTCAGAATGACAAGATGGAAGAGTTAGAAATCTTGTTTGCACACATAAGAAAAAGCAGGTAAAACCCATATTTAGGAATGGCTTTTTTATTATTAGAAGATGAATCAAAATAGTTTAAATTGGGGGATTAGAATTACAGTTGTATGGCTAGCTGTAATTTTTCTATTTTGGTTTTTTGGTGATTTGAAAAATCCAACATCTTTAAATGAATTAGGGGATTTTCTTGCAGGTATAGTTGCACCTATCGCTTTCTTATGGCTGATTTTAGGCTATGTGCAGCAAGGTAAGCAGCTAGAGCAAAATACAAAAGCATTAGAACAACAGGAAAGAGCATTACAGCTCCAAATCCAGGAAATGAAAGAAAGTGTTGAATATCAAAAACAACTTGGTGAAATTCAGAAAATTCAATTACAAGAAGTACAAAAAACATTAGAACCACGTTTTCTTATATTGAGTTCTAGAGTTAGGACTGTATTTTCAAATAAGGAAATGACTATTAATTGTTATGCGAACTTATATTTGATAATCGAAAACTTGGGTGAAGATGCGTTTGATTTTAAAATACAATCAGGTGAAAAAAACGCAGTTATAGCTAAAGAAAATAAATTTTTAGCTAGTGAGGTTAAACATATTAAGTTTGAACTAGACCAAACGAAATTAGATGAATTAAATAAGCATAAAGAAGTTGACGCTGATTTTATAATTGAGTATCAGAGTAAAAATGGAAGAGACTATAAGAAGTTACTAAAAACATATATTTATCAATCTAAGCATCCATTTTATGAACTTGAATCTAACATGATTGATAAGTAATAAACTCAATTCCCCCGATACGTTGAATAGCCATAAGAACTTAATAACAGTGGAATATGGTAATGCTCCAACGTGCCATCAATCACAAAAACTACCGGCACTTCAGGGAAGAACGTCCGTTGATTATTGGCCTTAAACCAATCACTCGTTTTAAACGTTACTTTATAAACGCCTTTTTGTAACGCGGTGTCTTTAGGATAAAATTCTTTAATACGACCATTACTGTCTGTCTTGGCTTCATTGAGCTTGACCCATTTCTCACCTTGTTGAGCTTCTAGGGTGACCGTGACATTAGCAGAGGGTAGGCCGGTTTCCTGATTAAGTACATGCACACTCAGCGGATTGGCAAAGCCAAAAGTTGAAAGGGAAGTCGCAGCTAAAGCGAAAATTATTTTTTTCATGAGACTCACATTAAAATGAATACTTTAATTAATTCTAATAGATTGAAAAATAAAAAAATATTTAAGTTATGTAATAAAAAAGCCCACCGAAGTGAGCTTGATTGAATCTATTCAAACTTAGCCACGACCGCGGCCGCGACCACGTGGTGCTTTGGTATTTGGACGAGTTGTGCCATTGGTCTTACGACGCGGCTTTTCACTTTCATCCATTTGCCAGATACGTTTGGTGCCAGACTTTTTCACAGAACCATCTTTGTTCTTGCGAACCATTGGCTTACCACCCGTACCACCCGGCTTTTTCACATAAGAGCGTGAACGGTATGGTTCTTCCGCAGGAACATTCTGGAAGTCTGGATAAAGTAATGGTTCAATTTCTCTGGTTTCACCCGGTTGCAATCCCATACGAACCAAATCAATCTCACCAATTTTGGTACGGATCAAACGCAGTGTAGGGAAGCCGACAGCAGATGTCATACGACGAACCTGACGGTTACGACCTTCACAGATTGAAATCTCAACCCAAGACGTCGGAACAGAGGCACGGAAACGTACAGGAGGATTACGCTCCCACAACCATTCCGGTTCAGACACTTTTTCAGCACGTGCAGGAAGCGTCATGCCATCTTTCAGTTCAACGCCTTTACGAAGCTGTTCAAGTGCTTCTTCGGTCACATCACCTTCCACTTGCACCATATAAGTTTTAAACTTTTTATTGGCAGGATTGGTGATATATTGGTTGAGACCACCGTGATCGGTGAGGAAAACCAGACCTTCTGAGTCCATGTCCAAACGACCCGCAAGACGTAAATCTTTGTCGTTGACAAAATCAGCCATGGTTGGGTGCTTTTCATCCGCACGGAATTGGGAGAGGACGTCATAAGGTTTGTTTAGAATGACGATTTTCATAGGAAATAACTTCTATAATTACATTAATTTAAAAAATGTAGAGGTTTATTTAAAAGGGAAATTTAGTTATTTCCCGTATAAATCTCAAAAACAACAAATCTGGATTAGAATATTATGCGTTAAGAACAGTTGAAAGTATTGCCTAATTGGCAATTATTTTAGATTTGTCAGCGGCATCCGGGAGAATACTAATAATGGGATATCAAAAAATCGTAGTACCTGTGGATGGTACCAAAATTACCGTTAATGCAGACCTGTCACTCAACGTACCAAATAATCCAATTATCCCATTTATCGAAGGGGATGGAATTGGTGCAGATATTACACCAACAATGCGAACTGTGGTAGATGCTGCTGTGCAAAAAGCATACGCCGGGAAGCGTTCCATCGAATGGATGGAAGTCTACTGCGGTGAAAAAGCTGACAAAATTTACGGCACCTATATGCCTGAAGAAACTCTCGAAGCACTGCGCGATTATGTGATATCGATTAAAGGTCCACTGACCACGCCAGTCGGTGGTGGTATTCGTTCCTTGAATGTGGCTTTACGTCAGGAACTGGATTTATATGTCTGTGTACGTCCGGTGCGCTGGTTTGAAGGGGTACCTTCGCCAGTACATAATCCGGAACTGACCGACATGGTGATTTTCCGTGAGAATTCAGAAGATATTTATGCCGGTATTGAATGGAAAGCAGATTCTCAGGAAGCGAAAAAGGTTATCAAGTTTTTGAAAGAAGAAATGGGTGTAACCAACATCCGCTTTGAAGACAATTGTGGAATCGGAATCAAACCTGTCTCCAAAGAAGGTAGCCAGCGTCTGGTACGTAAAGCGATTCAATTTGCCATTGAGAATGACAAGCCGAGTGTGACCTTGGTGCACAAAGGCAATATCATGAAATACACCGAAGGGGCATTTAAAGAGTGGGGCTATGAGGTCGCATTGGAACGTTTCGGCGGTGAGCTTTTAGATGGTGGTCCATGGGTTAAAATCAAAAATCCAAGAACAGGCAAAGACATTATTATTAAAGATGTCATTGCTGATGCCTTCTTGCAGCAAATCTTGATGCGTCCGGCGGATTATTCTGTAATTGCGACACTGAACTTAAATGGTGATTATATTTCTGATGCGCTGGCTGCGGAAGTCGGCGGGATCGGGATTGCACCGGGTGCCAATATCGGCGGTTCGATTGCAGTTTATGAAGCAACCCACGGTACAGCGCCTAAATATGCTGGACAAGATAAAGTAAATCCGGGTTCGATTATTCTGTCAGCAGAAATGATGTTGCGTGATATGGGCTGGACAGAAGCTGCCGACTTGATCATCAAGGGGATTTCGGGTGCGATTGCGGCAAAAACGGTGACCTACGATTTTGAGCGCTTAATGCCAGGGGCGACCTTGCTGCGTTGTTCCGAGTTTGGTGAAGCGATTATTGCCAATATGGATGCCTGAAATTGCGATGCAATTTATGAATAAAAAAACCCGCAATTACGGCGGGTTTTTTTATCACTTTATTGGGAAGCAAAGGCTGAACGGTTTAAGGTTAAACGTTAAAATAAGTATCAGGCTGCAAGATCATGTAAGAAGTGTAATGAGCCTAGAAATGATTCGTTCTAAGCTGAATAACTTAGTAAACACTGTATTACATTGACGTATTTGGATACAGCTCAGCGATTGGCTTATTTTGTATAAACGTTACAGTGATGAATGGAACTTCCAGTGATATAGAGACGTTTCTCCAAAGGAGTAAATCATGGCTAAAGCTAAAGCGAGACATAAGCAGGTCCAACAAAAAGACAAGCAGGACAATGCTCAGAATGAAGAGCAGCAACAGCAACAACAGCAACAACCATCGAAACCATCTCGTGCTAAAAAACGTAGATAATCTCCTATCCACCTAAAATAACAAAACCCTCATTTGAGGGTTTTGTTATTTGAACGCTTGTATAAAATCATCACTAAAAATAACAGGATTGTGACTTTAAATTAGGCGGTTGTGATTAAGATAAAAGTCATCTATTTAATTTAATGCGAATATTGGTGAAATTTCTCCGGATTATAAGCTTACTGTTATCTATAGGTTTTCTACTGACTGCCTGTCAACCACCGCCTTCAGGGGAGGCAGCAGGTTGGAAAAGCCCTTATCTGTATTGGCAATTACAGAGAGCCCAGTTGGAAGCTCCGCTACAGATTCCGGTTGAAGGCGTCAGAGTTGGTCAAATTAATGATACCTGGGGAGCAGCCCGTAGTGCCGGTCGTAAACATGAAGGGACGGATATTTTTGCCAAACGCGGTACGCCAGTATTCAGCGCGACCCCAGGTATTGTGCGTAGGATTGGTACCAACAATCTGGGTGGGAAAATTATCTGGGTGACTGGCCCCAATATGAGTCAGCATTATTATGCACATCTGGATGATTATGCAGCGGATATTCAGGAAGGCGACTGGGTCGAAGCAGGTGAAGTCATCGCTTATGTGGGTAATACGGGCAATGCTAAAAATACCCCACCGCATTTACATTATGGGATTTATCTGGGTGGGCAAGGAGCAACCAATCCTTATCCTTATTTAGTTCCTTCTCCATGAGCAGACACTGGCTGAGTTTGTTGTTCAGGCTTGAGTCTGGCAGGACGTGTACACCAGAACAATTGCAATGTTCCTAATAAAAGAACCAATGTGGCCAGTATGAACTGTTGATGATAGCTCAATCCAAAATATTGCAGCGCACTAAAGCTGAGTCCACCGATCAGCTGAATCGAGGCAAAACACAAGGTAGCAATACTCCAGAGCTTTTTATAAGCCAGTCCATACAGTTGCAAAATGGTATAGGAGGTCAGGAAGACCACAGCCGGATTTAGCATCCCAGTGAAAAAGGAAGAGCTAAAAGTGAGTAAGGGATAAGCATTTAGAGTCGCAATAAAAATAGCCCCAATATAAAGACTATAAAGAATTTTCAGGGCAGCAAAATTACCCCATTTTCTGGCCAGCACATAAGCACTAAAGGCACCCAAGGCACTGCCTATTCCATACAGAATCCAGTTGAAATTAATCCAGAACAAGCTCAATCCCAACTGCTGGCTTAAATAATCAATCCAGAAGAGTGAATGCGGTATATAGGCGAAAGCACTACAAGCATAAACTGTCAGTAAACTATAAAAGATGCTATTCAGAGATAGAGTAGAGATAACAGCAGGGGCTTGTACGGACAAATACGGCTTAAATTTCTGAATCAGTAAACTTAAAACGATACAGATGAGCAGGGCAAAACCACATAAGATCAGCCAGGCCGTCTGTATGGAAATTTGATCCAGATAAGGCAGAAACAGGGTAGCAATTAAAACGCCTAGTCCAATCCCACTAAAACCAATAAAGTTGATTTTAAGACGATCCTGAAGTTCACAACACTGCGCGACCACACTCGGCGATAAGATCATCATCAGTCCACCGCTGATCCCTGAAATGATACGCCAAGCGATATACCACGCTTCAGAAAAACCAGAAAACGCACAACACATCAGGCTGAACATGCCAGCAAAGGCTGAAATTTGAATATAGGTACTCATACTGCGGTCTTGAGGAAGACGCATCGCGGTAAAAGCACCGATTAAATAACCCAGCAAATTGGCACTGCTCAAGAGGCTGGCAAAATCTGTACTCCAGCCAAAGGCTTCTCGTGTGCCAGGTAACAGTGCAGTATAAGAAAAACGAAGAATGCCAATGCCCAAGCACATACTAAGACAAAGAAAAAGGCTGAGCTTGATTGTGTTTGAGGACATCCGTGCACTCATAGAATTTTATATTTGGTCAAAAAATAACATGAATCTTCATGATTGAGGGGAAATTGCCTGAGAAGAAACCATTGAGTGCAGAAATTTGCTCAAAGAAACCGGTATGATTTTTAAGATTTCATCAGTCAAAAGCCTGAATTTTTTCAGAGAAATAAAAAACCGCGTATCAACGCGGTTTTTTATATTGTCTATTTCAAGAATTAACGCATCTTGGCCAGGAAACGGCCAACACGGGTAATGGCTTCACGCAGTTCATTTTCAGCCGGCAGGAATACTACACGGAAATGATCCGGTGTCGGCCAGTTAAAGCCTGTACCTTGAACCAGAAGCACTTTCTCGGCACGTAACAAATCCAGCATCAGTTTTTCATCGTCCTGAATTGGATACACATTCGGATCCAGTTTCGGGAAACAGTACATTGCACCTTCAGGCTTGACACAAGATACACCTGGAATCTCGTTCAGCATTTCCCAGGCAATATTGCGCTGTTCATATAAACGCCCACCTGGGCGAATTAGGTCGTTAATTGACTGATAACCGCCCAGTGCAGTCTGAATCGCATATTGAGCCTGATGGTTGGCACACAAACGCATCGATGCCAGCATATCCAAACCTTCGATATAGTCTGCGGCACGTGCTTTATCGCCGGTAATGGCCATCCAGCCGGAACGGAAACCAGCAATACGATAGGCTTTAGATAAACCGTTAAACGAAACACAGAGCTGATCGCCAGCCAGAGCTGCTACAGCAACATGCTCGATTCCATCGTAAATAATTTTGTCGTAGATTTCATCAGCAAATAAAATCAGGTCATATTTCTTGGCCAAGTCGACGATTTGCTGCAACACATGACGTGGGTAAACCGAACCGGTCGGGTTATTCGGGTTAATAATCACAATACCACGGGTATTTGGCGTGATTTTGCTTTCCATGTCAGTAATATCTGGATACCAGTGATTTTCTTCATCACATTTATAGTGAATCGCTGTACCGCCAGACAGATTCACTGCTGCCGTCCAGAGTGGATAATCCGGCATTGGAATCAGCATTTCATCGCCATCATCCAGTAGACCTTGCATGGCCATCACGATCAGTTCAGACACACCATTGCCGATATAGACGTCATTGACGTGCATATCTAGAATGCCTTTTTGCTGATAATACTGACAGATCGCCTTACGCGCCGGGAAAATCCCTTTGGAATCCGTGTAGCCAATCGCATTCGGCAGGTTTAAAGCCACATCGTTGATAATTTCCTGCGGCGCTTCAAAACCGAATGGGGCAGGATTGCCAATATTTAATTTGATAATTTTGTGACCGGCTTCTTCCATCTCGATGGCCGCTCGTAACACAGGTCCGCGAATGTCGTAGCATACATGCTCGAGCTTAGATGATTTCTTGATCTCGCGAGGGGTTTGGAAAGTGTTCGGCATTTTGATGTTCTCGGAAGAAGTGGAGGTCACTTTTGCATAACGATATAAATAACTTTTAAATGTCTCAGTTGTGACTAGATCGAGATCATGTTCATCTCGAAGTAGTGCAACAATTTTTTCATGCGTAAATCCAAGCTGCTGATATTGTTTGATCACAGGCAGCAGATTTTTAAAAATTACGCTCTTTTTTTGCGACATTTTTTAATCCTGAGCAAATTTAGAGCTAAGAATACCATTAAATTTGCTCACTAAAAAACATTTAATGTAAAAATTGCTTACTTTTATTTTTATATTTGCTTTCTTTTTGCTTTTTTTCGGCATTATATGTCTTTTGTAAAATGTTGAATAAAGACTAGAATTTTTAAAATGAATCACGTAAATATAGGATTATCCTATTTTAAATAGCAAGATAAAAAGGTATGTGATCATGGGAAAACTCAATAAATCAGACCGGGAATGGCAAAGAGAGTTATCACCTGAGGAGTTTCGCATTACGCGCGAGAAGGGAACCGAGCCGGCATTTACTGGAAAATACTGGAATACCAAGCAAGATGGCACCTATGTATGCCGTTGCTGCGGCACGCCACTGTTCTCGTCTGAGACCAAGTATGACAGCGGCTGTGGCTGGCCAAGTTTCTACCGTCCTGTCAGCAGTTCAGTGGTAGAAGAATTACCTGATACTTCACACGGAATGGTCAGAACTGAGATTGTTTGTCATCATTGTGACGCACACTTAGGGCATGTTTTCCCGGATGGCCCAGAACCGACCGGTTTGCGTTATTGTGTCAACTCGGCTTCTTTGGACTTAGAAACACAAGAAAAAAATGATGAGGAAACCTATCCATGACTAACATTTATCAGTTTGAAGCTGAATTGTTAGATGGCAAAAGCAAGCCACTTGCAGATTACGAAGGCAAGGTACTTTTGATCGTCAATACAGCGAGTAAGTGTGGTTTTACCCCACAATTTTCAGGATTAGAAAAACTTTACGAAAAATATAAAGATCAAGGTCTGGAAATTTTGGGATTTCCATGCAATCAGTTTGGTGGTCAAGATCCAGGTTCCAATGAACAGATTGGTGAATTTTGCCAGAAGAATTACGGGGTATCTTTCCCGATGTTTTCCAAGGTGGATGTCAAAGGCCCTGAAGCGCACGCCATTTTTCGCTATTTGACTAACAATTCCAAAGGTATTTTAGGCAATGGAATTAAATGGAATTTTACCAAGTTTCTGATTGGCCGTGATGGCAAGGTATTGAACCGTTTTGCTCCGACCACCAAGCCTGAAGATCTTGAAGATGAAATTGCCAAAGTCTTGTAAGAATCAGCGTCATCTTCTCAGTATGAGATGAAGATAGAGCTCATCTGATTTCAATTAAAAACCCACTTATCTAAAGTGGGTTTTTAATCATGATTAAAATTTAGAGAATAGCTTTCAGGCGTTGGATAACTTCTTCACATTGCGCCAGATCGGCCACAAGTGCCAGACGTACATGATTTTCACCCGGATTACCCTGTTCAGTATCGCGGGATAAATAACGACCCGGAAGTACTTTAATATGTGCCTCTTCCATCAAACGTTTGGCAAAGGCTTCATCATTGTCAACTTTTAGCCAGTAGTAGAAACCGGCATCCGGTTTTTTGAGTGGCAGTAGGTGACCGAGTTCTTTCTGGAATAAATCAAACTTGGCACGGTATTGCACCCGGTTTTCTTCCACATGTGCTTCATCATCCCAGGCAGCGATTGAAGCCAGTTGATGTTGTACCGGCATCGCTGCACCGTGGTAAGTGCGGTATTGCAAATAAGGTTTTAACAGGCTGGCATCACCGGCAACAAAACCTGAACGCATGCCCGGAAGGTTAGAGCGCTTAGACAGTGAATGGAACACCACACAGTTTTTATAGTCATCCCGGCCAATTTCAGCACAAACTTCCAGTAAACCTACGGGTGCCTGATCAAACCACAGTTCCGAATAGCATTCGTCTGAAGCAATCACAAAGTTGTATTGATCCGACAGGGTAATCAGTTTTTTAAACTGCTCTTTTGATAATACTGCACCGGTTGGATTGCCCGGGGTACAGACAAATAGCAATGCCGTTTTTTCCCAGACTTCTGCCGGAACAGCATCAAAATCACCAAGGTAGTTATTTTCCTCAGTACAGTTGATGAAATAAGGTTTGGCACCTGCGAGCAGTGTTGCGCCTTCATAAATCTGATAAAACGGATTTGGCATCACCACATAAGGTGCATCTTCACGATTCACCAAAGCCTGTACAAACGAGAAAATCGCTTCACGTGTACCAGAAACAGGCAGGATATTGCTGTCTGCACTGATGCTATTTAGGTGAAAACGGCGCGTCAGCCAGTGAGCAATACTTTCACGTAGTTCCGGCAAGCCTTTACTGTTTGGATAGGTCGACAAATGTTTAAAGTTATCAATAATCGCTTGTTTCACAAACTCCGGTGCAGGATGCTTCGGTTCACCAATCGACAGGGGAATTAAGGGCATATTTGCAGGCTGGATATCCGCAAAAAGCTGATTTAACTTTTCAAACGGATAAGGATGCAGTAGAGACAAGCTAGAGTTCATGAATAAGTAACCGCGTTTTAATGTGAGTGTTGACTACAAACCTGATGAGAAGCTTCATCCAGCGCAGTTTTAAGTGCAGCTGCAAATTCGGCAGATTCTCCAGGTGTCATAGGGTTGCCATCTTTTTTGGTGACAAAGAATATATCTTCGGCACGTTCGCCAAGGGTGGCAATTTTGGCAGAGTGGATATCCAGCCCTTGCATCATAAATAAACCACCGATTTTGGCAAGTAAACCGGGATGATCGAGAGTGGCAATTTCGACCATATTCTGATTCAAGGCAGGATTGACACTGATATCGACTGTATTTTCAATATCAAAATGACGTAATTGACGCGGAATCCGGCGCTGCATCAAGCCCGGATATTCATCTGAATGACTCAAGGCATCTTTCAGAGCCTCAATCACTGTGGCCTCGCGTTCCGGATCGGTCAATAAGGTGCCAAAACGGTCCAGTACTACATAGGTATCCAGACTGAAGGCTTTAGTCGCTGTAATAATCCGTGCGTCTTGTACATCCAGATTCATACGATCCAGAATAGCCACGGTGGTGGCAAACAGGTTGGGTTGATCCTGCGTATAAATAAAGATCTGTACCGCATCCTGCGCATATTTACGGTGCGCCCGCATCAGCACCAGTGGGGCAGGATTATCGCCGTGTTGTAAAATGGCACGGGTATGCCAGGCAATTTCATCTGCTGTTTCTTTGAGGAAATAGTCATCACCAAGTTCCTGCCAGACTTTTTCTACCTCATCCAGTGAGAAGTCCTGAACCAGAAGTTCACTGGCTGCAAATTTAGTATCTTCAATCAGCATTTGATAATCAACCGGACGGCCCAGACCAGAACGGATTACATCGCGCGCCTGAGTGTACAGCTGACGCATCAGCGAGGCGCGCCAGGTATTCCATAGCTTCGGATTGGTGGCGTTAATATCGGCAACTGTCAGAGTGTATAAATAATCCAGATGTTCCATATCACCCATTTTTTCGGCGAATTCTTTGACCACATCCGGATCGGAGATATCTTTTTTCTGGGCGGTGACAGACATCACCAGATGATTCTGGATCAGCCAAGCCACCAGATTGCTTTCGCGTTCAGTAAAGCCATGGCTACGGCAGAATTTAATCGCATCGCTGGCACCGAGTTCACTGTGGTCACCGCCACGACCTTTAGCAATATCATGGAAAATTGCTGCCAGATAGACGATGTCACGACGGGTCAGACGCTGAAACACTGAACTGACCACTGGAAATTCCTTGGCAAATTCAGGTTCTTTAAAGCGGTTTAAGTTCCGCAGCAGCAATAAGGTATGCGCATCGACTGTATAGATATGGAACAGGTCATATTGCATTAGTCCCAGAATCTGTCCAAAGGCCGGAATGTAATTTCCAAGCACACCATAACGCTTCATGGCAACCATGGTGTCATAGAGTCGATGCGGTGAACGGATAATCGCCATAAACAGTGCCTGATGCACCGGATTATCACGGAAATCCTGATCAATACGTTTTCCAGCCAAGGTCAGCAGGCGTAAGGTACGCGCACGAATGCCTTCGATTTCAGGACGATTGGCCAGCAGATAGAAAATTTCCAGAATTGCGCTTGGATTTTCCGAGAAAATCTTATGATGTTGCACAGCCAGTTTGCCATCGACCAGTTTAAAGTTCTGGTTGATTTCTTCGATCTGGCGTTCATATTGCGGTAAACGTGGCGTAATGACCGATTCATTAAAATAGGCCAGCAGCATTTCGTTCAGTGTAGACACTTGCTGCGCACTGCGGTAATAGCGCTTCATGAACTGTTCAATTGGATAGTTCGGATGATGCGCCTCTTCACGTACATAGCCAAATTTGGCTGCAATGTCGCGCTGATAATCGAACAGTAAGCGGTTTTCATCGCGCTTGGTCAGGCGGTGCAGGTGATGACGGATTTCCCAGAGAAAACTCTCTGCTTCCTCGAGCACACCGAGTTCAAATTCTGAAATAAAACCGAGGTGCACCAGATCGTAAATGCGATTGACGCGGAAATGCCGTTTGGCAATCCATCCAATCTGGTTGATGTCACGAATACCGCCCGGCGCATTTTTAATATCCGGTTCCAGATTGCTTTCGGTATTGTTGTGCTGAGCATAGCGTTTATGCTGCTCATCCATCTTGGCATCAAAAAAGGTTTTGTCGGTCCAGGTACGTGACACGATGCGACGTGGCCATTTGCACAGGTTTTCATTGCCAATAATCAGACGGGCTTCAATCAGGGTCGTGGCAACGGTCAAATCACTGCTGGCCTGATTGACACATTCATTGATGGTGCGAACACTGATACCGGGTTTGAAATTCCCTACGTCCCAAAGCGATGAAATGAATGTAGAAATCAGTTGTTCCTGTTCCGGGTTAATCTCGTCTTCTGACAAGATCATGATGTCGACATCAGAATAAGGCAGCATTTCACGACGGCCATAGCCCCCGACAGCAAACAGGGCCAAATCAGTTTGATCCAGTTCGGCATGCTGCCAGAGAAACTGCAGGGCTTCATCGATCAGATTGGAACGCGCCAGAATAATATCCCGAATCGACTGCCCATTTTCAAAACTTTCCTGAAGCTGATTTTCGACATCACTGCGCCATTGATTGATGGCTTTAATGTCATGGTTGCTTTTAGCGTAATTCAGCAGTGGATGGGTGTTGATCATGTACAGTCGTCCGTTGGTATTTCAGCTTAGTTTTGGTTGACGCTAACTTGGTTTGCGACCTGTAGGGCTAGTTCACGTGCCTGTTCAATGTTTTCCGCACGTGATGTGGCAACGCCCATACGACGACGTTTAAAACCTTCAGGTTTGCCAAACAGGCGCAAATCGGTATTGCCGTCTGCTAAAGCAAGATTCAGGCCAGAAAATGAAAGATTACGGCCATCTACTCCAGCATAAATTACCGCACTGGCAGCCACACTATGTCGTGCAGTATTCACCGGCAAGCCTAAAATAGCACGTGCATGCAGCTCAAATTCACTTTGAAATTGGGAGGCTAAAGTCACCAGTCCAGTATCGTGTGGACGTGGGGAAACCTCACTAAACCATACTTTGTCGCCTTTTACAAAGAGTTCCACTCCAAAGATTCCGCAGCCACCAAGTGCTGTAGTGACCTTGTTGGCAATGCGCTTGGATTCTTCCAGCGCGGCTGGAGTCATCGGTTGAGGCTGCCAGCTTTCCACATAATCACCTGAGTCCTGACGATGTCCGATCGGGTCGCAATAAGACGTTTCGATTTCGCCGGTTTCTGGATTTTTTGCACGAACAGTCAATAAGGTAATTTCAAAATCAAAGTCAATTTGTGATTCTACAATCACAGTACCCTGATTGACCCGGCCACCGGTTTGCGCATATTCCCAGGCAGCATCGACTTCATCAAAACGGGTAACACGAGACTGACCTTTGCCTGAAGATGACATCACCGGTTTCACAAAGTTTGGATAGCCGACATCGTCACAGGCCGCGCGGAAGGATTCTAAACTGTCGGCAAAACGGTAAGCTGAAGTTGGCAGACCGAGTTCTTCCGCAGCCAGACGACGAATACCTTCACGGTTCATAGTCAGATTGACGGCTTTAGCAGAAGGAATGACTGTAGCAATGTTCTGGGCTTCTATTTCAAGCAGAACTTCGGTCGCAATCGCTTCAATTTCAGGAACAATTAAATGTGGCTGGATTTGATTGATGAGTTGTTTGAGTTCTACAGCATCTGCCATATTCAAGGTATAGGAATAATGCGCAACCTGCATGGCAGGGGCATGATCATAACGGTCAGCAGCATGAACTTCGACTCCAAGGCGTTGTAGTGAAATCACCACTTCCTTGCCCAGTTCACCAGAACCCAATAATAGAACTTTATAGGCAGAAGATTGAAGGGGAGTACCAATAGTCACGCTCATGTGGATCATCCATGCTTGATTTTATGGACTTTTAGCATAGCAGAACTGAGCCGACAGTTAAGCTAAGATTCATACAAAATTGTGATATTGACCAACAGTTTTATTTATAAAGTTTTTCTAGATTTTAATAAGGAGGCGCTGTCATTTTCACATCGCTGTCAGACTGCGTTTGCAGAAGATAAATCCCGCTTTGAGACTTGAGCTTTTCTATTTGTGCAACTTGTTCAGTATTGATATTTAGCATCTTTAACAGACGTAATGTACGAACATGCAGGAAATACGCATAGGGCAATACAAAAGGCAGTACAAAGCACAGCAAAAATAACAGTAGCCCAAAAACTGTGAATTGAATGCAGTCTCGCAAGATGGTGGTGAGCTGGAACTGATCTGCTGAAAAGGCGGTAGCTGAAAAAAGAATAAAAAGGAGCGCAAATAAACCAGCAAAAATTTTTAGAGTATTCGGCAGGACACGATGTCTGAAGCTCCATTTACCCAAAATCAATGTCAAAGGATGAAGATGCAGCACGTGTTGGCTCTGATTAAGCATAGCAATAATTTGATGGGTGCTATTCTTTTTAATATAAACCACCCGAACTTGATCTGCTGGTTGAGCATGTATTTCGACAAAATGTCCGGTAAAATTTTGAGCATTGATAAAACATTCAAAATATTGTGCCGGCACTTCATGTCGATGGAATACGGTTAACATTTCATCGCGCCGATGATGAATAAAGATTTTGCCTTCAATCACCTGTTTGACCTCAAACATGCGCATCCTTCCTTGTTTTTATTGTTATATAAAAAAGACCTATACTATGAGTTTAGCATAAGTCTTTGTTTCGATTGATCAACGAGTTAAAGCTTAAAAGGGTACTGGAACATAGGTGTAAACCAGGCCATAGGTGAGCGCTGCGGTCAGTGTCGCCATCACAATACGTTTAAACTTAAAGTACAAAACCGTGAGCACAATAAAGCCAACCAGCATCGCAAAACTTTTATTCGGCGTTTCTAATAAAGGTGGCAGGGTAGCAACTACCAACATGGAGCTGATCGCAGCGATGCCAATTGAACCCAAGGCAATTTTTAGCCACAACGCTCCGCGTTTTTGCGAACCTTGCTGAAATTTTTGAATGACAAAAAAAGGACCAAAGCGCGAGGCAAAATTGGCAATCCCGACTAAAATCCCGACCAGAATAATCTCTAGATTCATGCTTGATCTCCTGCGTGTTCAGGATCTGGCTGTTTCAAAATATAGTGCTTGAACAGGCCTGCGAAAATACCAGAACTGATACCGATAAAGATCGCGGCAGACAGGTCGATAAAATAACAGGCAATCGCAGACACCAGAATTGTGACAGCTACAACAAAAGTATGTTTTTTCTCAAAAGCGGCTAACAAGAAGCTCAGGAACAGCGCAGGTAACAAGAAATCCAGCGCAGCCTGTAAGAATTGCGGCAGGTTGCTGACCTGATCGGCAAACAATCCACCGAGGAAAGATCCGAGTGCCCAAGACATCCAGCTAAACAGGCTTAAACCGAGCATCCAGGATTCTGACCATTCCTGTCGCCGTTGCGAGAGCTTGATCATGCCGGAGGCAAAAACTTCATCGGTCAAACCCCAAGACCAGATTGCCGTTTTCTTTAAATTCAGCCGGTCTTGAATCAGATTTTGTAACGCAGGGCCATAAAGCAGATGACGAATGTCCAAGGCAATCACGGTTAATGCCGTCATCCAGATAGATGTTCCACTACCTAAGAGAGCGACCACCAGGAACTGGCTGGCACCTGCATACATCGAGCAGGACAGGAACAGTGCTTCCCAGGCGGTAAAGCCAAACTGAGTAGCTGACACACCAAAAGCAAACGACACTGGTAAATAAGTGAAGATAATCGCTTGGCTATCTTTTGCACCTTGCCAGAAGCCAGCAGGTTGCGTAGCGAGTTGATTCGGTTCAGACACGACACACCTTGAAGGAGAGTTGAACGATGGGTCAAATGAAGATTGTGTATTCTACGTGAATTTAATAGCATAGTGCCGAAATGTTTAAATTGGCGAGCCTGATATGTGGATGTTCAAGACACGTGCGATGCTGATTGCTGCTTTAATAAGCACGGCAATATTGTTACAAGCGTGTGGGAATGACAGTCAATCGACTGATAAGCCAGAAATTAAACCGGCACCTAAATTGACTAATGATGCGACGACTTATGCCAATGCCGCATGGCAACTGATCAATGAAGTGGATCCACTGGTCTATAATAAAGAAGTGGATCAGCTGGAAACACAGGTACGTCAACCAGCACGTAAATTGAGTACAGACTGGCGTATTAATGTCAAAATGACCGATTCGGTGACCGAAGGCAAATATGCTCTGTGTCGTAAAGCTTTGACCAGTCTGGAAATCTGGGCGCGGACGACCATGGAAAATGGCAACAGCCTGCAACAAAAACAGGCGGATTATGAGCGGGATAAACTGCAATGTCAGAATGCCATTGCCCATCCTGCACTCGGAAATACCGATCCTAAGCAAAAAGGTACTGCAATTGCCAATATGCAATAAACCTTTGCCCATTTAAATGTACTTATAAAAAGCCAGTCTGAATGACTGGCTTTTTTAGCAAAATAAGCTTTAAAAATAGGGCATCCACGATATTATTGATATAGGTTTGATGATGCTTGCTATGATGAATTTCCATAGTCTTGCTATCGATATGAGGCTCTAGCGCATCATAAGCATAAGGCAGTGCAGGCAAGGTGTAGCTCATTGGCAGGATTCCTTGGTGAGAATGGAATTAGGTTATTTTTCATTAGATTTAAGATACGCTCTAATTCAATATTTTTATATGAGAATAGTTATCATTATTGTTGATATGTATTGATCTTATGCGCTTCTAGCAAGCCTGTTATACGTATGAATCCTCTTTTTATAAGCAATAAAAAAGCCCCAAGAAGGGACTTTTTCAAACAGCAAATACTTAGACGTTAAAACGGAAGTGTAAAACATCGCCATCCTGAACGATGTAAGTTTTACCTTCTAGACGCCATTTACCTGCTTCTTTCGCACCGGCTTCGCCGTTGTACTGCACGAAATCATCATAAGCGATACATTCTGCACGGATAAAGCCTTTTTCAAAGTCGGTATGAATCACGCCTGCTGCCTGTGGTGCAGTTGCGCCAACTTTTACGGTCCAGGCACGAACTTCTTGCACGCCCGCGGTGAAGTAAGTTTGTAGGCCCAGTAATGAATAACCTACACGAATTACGACGTTTAAACCCGGCTCTTCCATGCCCATTGCTTCAAGGAATTCAGCACGGTCTTCATCTTCAAGCAATGAAATTTCAGCTTCAATCTGGTTGCAAAGTGGAACTACAATCGCATTTTCTTCAGCGGCCAATTTTCTCACTGCATCTAAATGCGGGTTATTTTCAAAACCGTCTTCAGCAACGTTGGCAATATACATGGTTGGTTTAAGCGTCATTAAACCAAAGCCACGTACCAGTTTACGCTCGTCATCATCTAGGTCCGCTGCGCGTGCCGGTTTACCTTCATCCAGTAAAGGCTGGATTTTTTCCAGAACGGCTTTAGTCGCTAAAGCTTCTTTGTCGCCACCTTTGGCAGATTTGGCCAAACGGGTAATCGCTTTTGCTACTGCATCCAAGTCTGCAAGCGCAAGTTCGGTATTAATCGTGGCAATATCATCTAATGGATCAATACGACCATTCACATGAATAACGTTTTCATCTTCAAAACAACGTACCACATGAGCGATTGCATCAGTTTCACGAATGTTGGCCAAGAACTGGTTACCCAAGCCCTCACCCTTAGAAGCACCCGCTACCAGGCCTGCGATGTCTACAAATTCCATAGAAGTCGGAATAACACGTTGCGGTTTAACAATTGCAGTCAATTTGTCTAAACGTGGATCAGGAACAGGTACAATTCCGGTGTTTGGTTCGATCGTACAGAAAGGGAAGTTTTCTGCAGCAATAGCAGCTTTGGTTAAGGCATTGAAAAGTGTAGATTTACCAACGTTCGGCAAGCCGACAATACCGCAATTAAAACCCATGAAATAACTCACAAAAGCGTTATATAAAAATTGCCCCCGATTTTACATGAAAGCACGACTAAAGTCAGGTCATGCGCTTGTGGTTTATTGCAATCAAATGCTTCTGGCGACCTAAAATGACTCGCTGAGCTTTCCGGGATGTGTAGTGAGTCCACCAACCATAGAGGAATAATCAGCCAGTATTTTACTTTTGAATAAAAATCACATTGTTTTTCTAAAAGTGAGTGACTAAAGTATCTGAATAAAACAGCGGCCTACACGCCCTGATCCAATAACGATAAACATGGAGCATACATGCGAACTTTATACCAGTTTCCTTTATCTCACTTTTGCGAAAAAGCACGTTGGATGCTGGACCATAAAGAGCTGTACTATGTTGCTCACAATCTGATACCCGGGGTACACCGCGCTTTTGCCCGCCTGAAAACAGGCCAGAATCGTCTGCCTATTTTGCGTGATCAGGATCGATGGATCGCAGATTCCACCCAGATTGCTCTGTATTTGGATGATACTTATCCAGAACATCGTTTACTGCACGCAGAAGGGTATTTTCGAAATAAAGCTTTAGAAATTAATGAAATTACTTTGGAATTGGGTCGTCATGTCCGTCGCTGGATGCTCTCTCAAGCACTGACTTCTGATCATGAATCTCTGGATATTTTAATTGGTGAGCAGGGCTATCTGCGCCAGTTTGAAAAATTTTCTAAACCTTTATTGAAAGCGATGGTGGCCAAGGGTTATGCATTGAATGAGGAAACCGTGGCGGAATCTAAACAACACATCGATGTTGCTGTACAGCAGCTCAATCAGATGCTGGTCAGCCAAGGTGGGCATTATTTTGTCGGAAATCGTTTAGGTCTGGCGGATATTGCAGTCTGTTCCATGTTGGCACCGCTTCTGGCGATTCCAGGTACGCCGTGGGAAAAAGAAAATTTTGAAACCTTGTCCGAAGAATATCGCGACTATCAGCAGTATTTGAATGAGCTACCACTGGGTGAATATATTTGCCGTATTTACCGAACCGAACGCAATGCACGGGTAGACTGGCGTGGTGTATAAGTTTAAATGCTAATTCAAGAATTAAAAAAACGCGCATGAAGTGCGTTTTTTAATGAGATTATGATTAACCCCAAGGATTAGGCTGGTCGATATCAATATTTTTAGTAAAATTATTGAGGAGTGAACCAAAATCAAATCCGGATGAAGAACCGCCACTGCCGATATTCTGAATTGTATCTTTAATGCCCGGCAGGATAGCAGACAGATTAATATTGGAATCAGTCGTACCCACACCTTGGACAAGATCACCGAGGTCAGGCAATTCAATCGAAGAGCCACTACCAACCAACTGACCAACACCTTCGGCAATACTGCCTAAGTCAAAGCCGTTTGAAGCAGAGGAAATACCTTCGATCATACCACCCAGATCCAGATCGCTACCGAGATTGAGATTGCCTAATAATCCACCTAAATCTATGCCATTTGAACCATTCGCAATCAGACCGCTCAGTAAGTCAGTGAAGCCACCGACATCAAAACCACCTGTTGCATTTCCGCCTACAAAGCCGCTAATTAAATCGGTAATAGCACCAAGATCAAAATCACCGCCTGCATTGCCACCGATTAAGCCACCTACCAGACCTGCAATTGCTCCAATATCTATATCACCTAAACCGTCAGAACCATCGATCAGACTACCGACCAATTCAGCAATTTGTGCGATATCAATTTCACCATTACCGCCAATCAGGTTGCCGACCAGACCTGCGATGGCACCAATATCTACACCGCCCAATCCGCCAGAACCACCGATCAGGCCACCAACGAGCTGAGCAATTTGTGCAATATCAATCTCGCCATTGCCACCGATTAAGCCACCCACCAGACCTGCAATTGCTCCAATATCTATATCACCTAAACCGCCAGAACCACCGATCAGACCACCGACCAATTCAGCAATTTGTGCGATATTAATCTCGCCATTACCACCAATCAGGTTGCTGACCAGACCCGCGATCGCACCGATATCAATATTGCTTGAACCGCCGATCAGGCCACCGACCAGTTGAGAAATTTTACCAATATCAATATTGCCTGTACTGCCGCTCAATAAGCCGCCCACCAGTTTAGAAATAGCCCCAAGATCCAGGCTGCTGCTATTGCTCCCCATTAAGCTCTTTAATAAGTTGGTGACCTGGGTAATATTAAAGCTACTGCCATTGGATTGAGTTAAGCTACTGATCAGGCTTTAAATATTTAAATTTGAGGCATTCGAACCAGAAAACTGAGTTAATAAATTGCTGAGATTTGTCGTACTCAGGCTGCTTCCAGAAAGGAGATTATTTAATAATGAGCTGACTGAAGGTTGAGTATTGGATCCGGTGAGATTGCCAATAAGATTGGTGAGGGTGCCTGATGTCGTTCCACCGAATAAGCCGCCCAATAAGCTCTTCGTTTGGGTTTCGACGGTTAAAACAGGACTCACTTTTGTTTTTATCAAGCTTAAAAGTTTAGAAGCCATGACCGTTCCTTGTGTAATATTTTTGAAATGCGCTATTTTTGTTTTTAAAGCGCCTTTGTTTTAATCTATTTCTATACACTTGTAAAAGATGGACGGTTAATTCGTGTAGGGGCTGAGAGGAATAGCCTATCTGTTGTCGTGTTTACCCAATTTAAATAATTTAAATAATTTAAAAATAAAGATTTAATTAGGGTCTGTTGACACTTACTGTTCATAATTAACCCTATAAAGGTAGCCATAAAAATATACAGGCTAAAGCAACAGAACTTTGATAATTTCTCTTGAGCTTGTCATATCGAGTAGCTATTCCTCTAAATTGCTTTAATCTACAAAACATATTTTCAACTAAATGCCTGATTTTATATAAATACCAGTCCATATGGTCATTGTTCGATTGGCTATTTGTTTTCTTTGGTATATTCGCTTTAGTTCCTGTTTTCCTGATCTGTTCACGCAGTGGTTCTGAATCATAGCCTTTATCTGCGCATACCACTTTTGTCTCTTTTAAATCTAATGTTGATATTAAATCAGGCGCAACTTTAACATCATGTGTGGTTCCATCGGTAATCATGAAATCAATAGGGTTGCCATGTGCATCAACAATCAAATGTATTTTTGAGGAGTTTCCTCCTACACTTTTAGAAATAGATTGATTCGCTATGCCGGCAGAATGTTGATGAGCACGTACATGAGAGCCATCGATAAAAATCCACTCCATATCGGGGCATGAGGCTAGTAATTTGAATAATCTAACCTGAGTTCGACATAAAAAATAAATAAAAAAAAGCCTTAGCATCTGTAATATCTTGGTTACGAAGACAAAACATTTCAGAGCAAGGCTTTTTCATGGACTATATTACCGAATTATTTTGTATCTTGGATGATTTCTGCAAAAAGTTTAATGAATCTTTAGAGAAAGCTCTAATTTCTGATCAAAAAACAACAATGAAAAAGTCAGCTTTAAGCTTGTCTGAAGTCATGACCATTGTCATTTTATTTCATAAATCCGGGTTTAGATTTTTCAAATATTTTATTGTCATATGATCATCCCATTTTGGAAATCAGCTTTTCCCAAGCTTCTTAGTTACAATCGTTTTATTGAAATTATGCCGCGTTGTTTGCAAGCTTTGAGTAGTTTCTTCCATCAAGTTAAAGGAGAAGATACCGGAATTTGTATTATTGATTCGACTAAATTGGTCGTTTGCCATAATCTTAGAATTAAAAGACATCGTGTATTTAAAGGCTTAGCTGGTCGTGGTAAAAGTAGCACAGGTTGGTTTTATGGATTTAAAGTCCATATTGTTATCAACAACTTGGGTGAAATTATTAATCTCAAGATTACATCGGGAAGTGTTCATGATGTTGCTGTACTTGAATCTTTAACCCAAGAGTTAAAAGGTATTTTACTGGGCGATAAAGGCTATCTGAGTAAAGCAAAAACTGAAGCTTTAGCAGCAAGGGGGCTCAGACTATTAACCCCGTCACGCAAGAATATGAAAAATAAACCCATCCAAACTGAAGAAGAAAAACAATTGCTTTGCAGAAGAGGATTGATCGAAACAGTGAATGATCAGTTAAAAAACTTACATCAAATTGACCATTCACGTCATCGTTCGGTGAATAACTTTATGGTGAATATTATGGCTGCTATAGTGGCTTATTGCTTAAATCCAAATAAGCCAACTTTCCAAAACTTGCTAAAAAGCTAAAATATTTCATCGAACTCAGGTTAATCTAAGTAACTTACCGCTACTTGACCAACGATTAAAACGTTTGAAAATAGAGTTTGAATAACCAAAATAGGAAGGAATATCTCGCCACGGACAGCCTGTTCTAATTCTATAGAGAATAGCTTCAATAAAATTGCGTAAATTTGAGTTGTGGTGAATGGATAAATTACGCAGAATAACTTTCAACTTTTGCCAGTGTTGATCTGTCAGCATGGTACGAGGCATAGCGAATAGTAAAATTGGGTTTGGCGATTTGATTTTACTACTTCGCTATTTTTTTAAGCTAAAAGTGTCAACACACCCTAAAAATACCATTGGTCATATTTTTAATTAATGCGATTAACGGTCATTTAAACCCTCCTGAAAACCGTATTTATAAAATGAAATCCCATTTGGAAAAAAATTTCAGAATATGAAAATTTTGTGAAAAATAAATAAATATTGTATAACAGAGATGGCGCAAAATTTTCTGCATCTATTGATTATTGATATAAGAGTATAAAAATGGAACTGGATCGTTTCGATAAACATATTCTAGAAATATTGACCCATGAAGATGTCAATCTGAATGAACTGTCCGAGCGGGTGAATTTATCTGTCAGTTCGGTGCATCGCAGGATCAAACACTTAATCGATCATAATATTATCAGTGGCTTAAAACGTGAAATCAATTACCAGAAATTAGGTTTCAGCCTGCATGTGCTGTTACAGGTATCCTTAAGCAAACATGATAGCGATACTTTTGCTAAATTCCTGGAAGAACTGGAAAGTATTCCCGAAGTGATTAATGCCTTTTTGGTCACCGGTCAGTCTGCGGACTTTATTGTCGAAGTGGTGGCAAGGGATATGGAAAATTATAGTGAAATCCTGCTTAAGCGGATTGGAAAAATTGAGCATGTGGTGGCACTGCATTCCAGCTTTGTCATTAAAGAATATAATGTCTTTAACTGTAGCGGATTACTCAATAAAGTTTAATCAAAGCTAGGGTGGTCGACAGCCACAAAAAAACGCACCCTAAGGTGCGTTTTTTGAATCAGTGACAGTTAAGCATCAAGTTCTGCTAAAACAGCATCTGAGAATTCAACGTTGGTATATACGTTCTGTACATCATCCAGATCTTCAAGCATATCAATCATTTTCATGATTTTTTTCGCTTGATCGATGTCGGTGATTTCTGCTTTGGTTGAAGGACTCATCACCACTTCAGCATTGTCAGATTTTAAACCTGCAGCAGTTAAAGCATCTTGAACATCACCGAAAGCTTCAGGTGTAGTAATCACCAGGATTTCATCTTCAGTGACTTCGATGTCTTCCGCACCTGCTTCTAATGCCACTTCCATGATTTGATCTTCCAAAGAAACATCTTCAAAAGTAATCTCGCCACGTTTCGTGAACAGGAATGCCACCGAACCGTTAGTGCCTAGGTTACCATCAGTTTTAGAGAAGCAATGACGTACGTCAGGCACAGTACGGTTCAAGTTGTCAGTCATGGTTTCAACAATAACCGCAACACCACCTACACCATAACCTTCGTAGGTCACTTCTTTCAGGTCGTCGTTATCTTCGCCACCAGCACCACGTTGAATGGCACGGTTGATCACGTCACGTGTCATATTCACTGATAATGCTTTTTCAACCACAGCACGTAGACGAGGGTTGCTTGCAGTATCTGGACCACCAAGCTTTGCAGCAGTGGTTAATTCACGAATGTATTTGGTAAAAACTTTACCACGACTCGCATCTTGTTTTGCTTTGCGATGTTTAATATTGGCCCACTTGGAATGACCCGCCATGCGAACTATGCTCCTTGTAGATTGGCTGTATGCCTATCAGAATGCCGAAATTCTACCATAAGCGTTTTTTTAAAAAAAAGTGCCTGGATTTGAGATTTCAGGATAAAAACAAAAAAAGTGCAATATCGAGGAAAAATAGAAAGAGGATAGGGGGATTTATAATTCTATTTATACATTTATATGGACAGATGACTTGGACATAAACAGCAGAATCGCTGATTATGTCCGTGCTTTTATTTTTAAAAAGCTTATTCTGGAATAACGATATCCAGGCCAACCTTGTCTTTATATAGTTGCTTGATCAAAGCCAGGTCATGCGCAAGGTCTGTCGGATAGATCTTGCCAAGAATGCCACCTTGCTTGGTTTTGGAATTGGCGTATAACAACACGATTGGTACATTGGCAGCCTTGGCAATATGCCAGAAACCGGTACGGATTGGTTTGCGTGCTTCACCTTGTTTAGCCCGTGTTGCTTCGGGAGCAATCACCAGATTGAACTTTTCATTGTTCTGAAAATGTTCCACCATCTGGGTCACGATATCTTTACTGGCCTTGCGGTCAACCGGAATACCACCCACAGCGTTCAATAGCGGTTTAAACGGTCCTTTAAATAATTCTTTTTTAATCAAGGTATGAACCTTGAGGTCATAAATCTGGAACAGGGCAATTGACAGTACCGCATCCATCATTGAGGTATGTTCAAACCCAATAATGACCTGTTTATCTTCAAGCACATCGGGTTCGACATGATATTGCCAACCTGCAAGTTTAAATGCAGATTCGCCAAGGAATTTATTTAGCATAAGTACGGAGAAGTAAAAGCTGTATGTAGAGAACTGCATAATTTCATCTTGTTCGCCCATACAGTCAATAGGCTTTCCAATAAAATCAGCGAATAATGTAAAAATCTATGATTTATTCATCTTTTTAAGCTGCAAGATTAAGAGTTAATATATATAAATAAAACAATATTAATATCTTAAAAATATTAGTAGATACAAAAAAAGTCTTAAAATGATGAAAAAATGACTATCCAGAGCACACTTTAGTTATTAGACTTTTGTCGAAGAAGAAGACTGATACAGGTCTTTTCTATTTTCTTATTCTTTCTACTCTGAGATTGAAAAGTATGACGTACATGACAGCCTTCGTAGTCTCCCTATTGATTTTTGCGCTTATAATTGTATGGTCTTTGATCGAAATTAAGCAGGATTTACATAAAGACGAAGAAATGAAGTCTGAATTCTAGTCATTCTATCTTCTTGAGCTCAAGGCTATTCCTTTAACAGTGCTGCCTGAGCAATAAAGAATTTTAATACCTTATAGATATACTAAGACCTTAAATCTATCGGTTTTACCCTTAGTAGACCGGATTAAATTCAAGATGGCAGGCTCATTTGTCTTAAATGATGCAGCATGTATCTCATTTTTCTATATGCCTCCTATACTGAAGTCTTAAGTAACTGAATTTTGACTAAGACAAGTCGCCCATGATTGCTGCCTAAATGTTCAAGCAGTTATAAAAGCACTTGTCTTTCCAAAAAATCTTAGCTAGTATTCATGGCGCCTGAACTTATTGATAAATAAAGTTTTCAGCATATAGGGCCTATAGCTCAGTTGGTTAGAGCAGCGGACTCATAATCCGTTGGTCGACAGTTCAAGTCTGTCTGGGCCCACCATATAAAACAACCACTTACGTGTACTAATCGTAAGTGGTTTTTTTGTTTTTGGATTTTAGTAAGCACATGGTAAGCAAAATAGATCAACTATTACATCTCGAGGGTTTTGTTTCGAAAATATATGAAAGACAAGCCTTTATTGCATTCATAGCAGTTAGGGCATAACTTTTACATGATGTACATCTCATTCGGTAAATCTTAGACTACTAAAAGCCTTTTGGTATTAACTAAGAATTGGCAAGGGTATCTGAGACATCGACTTACTAGAGTATGGAGCGACGTTTCGGTGTGGTTTCTCATCAGTTGCACACAGTGGAGTAGCTTACAGATAATGGCAGTTGTTTATTGTTCGTCCAACAGTACGTGTGCTTAGTCACAGGGATTTCATATTTGTACAACACCGATTCGCAGTCCACAAAGTTGATGGAATAGCTGAAGCTTTTGTTAAAAAGTTTAAACGCGATTATATGTATATTTGAATGATGTGCCTAATGCACAAGCCGTGATGAAGTGCTTACCTATTTGGATTAAAGATTACAATTGCAATCATCTGTATAGTGGGCTAAAAATGAAATCCCTTCGGGAGTTTCGATCGTTAAAATTAGCAAGTTAACTGTCCGTTTTACGGGGGTAATACAAGTATGGCTTGGTTGTTTAGTAAATTTTTTATTTTAACAATTGAAGTACCTCTAAACTAACATAGAAACATCCATTATCTTCGATATCAATATAAACTTTAGAACCTTGATATTGTTCACCATCGAGTCGAAAATTCTTGAATCTGCTTTCTAAGGGATTATATTTTAGTGGGTTTTTTGTAATAGCATTCACTATGTGTTCTAGTAAACCTATTTCCCTTAGACAATTTTCAGCATCTATATTCTTGAGATTTAGTTCTTTAGGTGGAGTGAAATGTAGAAAAAGTAATTTTAAAAAGTAATATCCAATTGCACCAAATTGATCGATTATTGGATTTGTGTTTATTTCAAAATATTTTATTACATGTTTTATCATTGGGGTATTTAATTCAAATTTAGCCTTATAGTATTGATAAACAATAAAACAATAAAACAATAAAACAATAAAACTATAAAACTCTAATACGTTTTCAAACATTGAAAAATCATGATTAAAATTAATATTTGTTTTTTCAATAATTTTCTGTGTTTGGTAACTTAACTGATTGTAAAAGTTGTGAAGGTCTATTTTTCCCCTTGGCAATATTTCTAAGAAATTCCATATTGGGTGATTGAAATAAGTAGAGGAGTTAGGGATTTTATGGTTTACAAACTCTACAGTCTTTTTACTTGGAGTATGTGATGCTATCGAATATGTGTACCAAGTGTTGGATCCTTCTTGATCAAAATAATCATCTAATTTTTTCGTGCTTGCCTGCAAATTAAGTATTTCATTCTCTGAAGGGTGAATATTTCTTGTTAGATTAGAGAATAAAACTTTTTCACTTACGTATTCGTACCAAATTAAGGTTTTTAGAGTAACTATAAAAGTTTTTTTGGGACGACCTGATTTTTGATTCATGTTTTTTACTATTAGTCAAGTGTGAAGAAATTCAATTATATCATTACACTTATTAAAACAACTAAAAAATATTAAAAAGTACTCAATTTATTCAAAAAGGTACTTCATGATGAAGCAAGAAAGCTTATTACTTACAACAGTCGAAGCAGCAAAACTTCTCGGTATGCAACCGCAAACTTTGCGAAAGTGGGCTATTTATGAAAATGGACCTATTGTTCCTAGACGCCATGGTCGTCTGTTACGTTGGAATCGGAATGAAATTTTGAAATTTGCTGGAGAAATTAAATAATTTTCTCCTGAAAATCACGATTTTTTGAAATTAATTCCCTAGCATAGATCTCTCTTAAAAATTTTATATAAAGTGTTCTACTTGTTAATTTTATAAGTGGAGGGGAGGGATTTTGCTTTAATTTAAGATTTAATAGGCAGTATAGAATGCTTAAAGATGATTCTAAAAAAATTAAAGTTATTGTTAATCGAAGCGAATGTGATGATCGTGTCTTCTATGTTGAAGATGCTGACCCTTTGGTTGTTAACACTGATCCAATGACGTGTTTCAAAACCGAATATTTTTCTTTAGAAGAATTTTCTAAAGATTGTCTTGATTTAATAAGATTTGTTGTTAAACAAGAGTGCTATATTTATTCAAAATATCCCTTTCATGATTGTGCGGGTTGTATTGTTTTACCTTTAGTTAATCCTAAAAAATTAATAGAAGTAACAGGTTATCAAATTTCAGGAACTATCCATAAATATGACATGGCAAAAGAGCCATTTAAATTGATAGATTCTCAAAAAGTATCCTTTTCAATTGGAAGGGGTGAAATAGCGGCAAATATTAATAAGAAATATATGCCTCATGTAATAAGTACTGACAACATGGATCTATTCCTTCAAATCGCTAAAGCTGGTGAGGCTGTTCTATTTCATAAAAATATTGATGTGGCTTATCAAATTATAAATAGGGGGATGCCTGAATCGATGTTTCGTATGATGGTAGGCCTTAATGAGCCTAAGCACAACCAAGATCTATTTATAAAACTGGATGCTAGCTTTAAGGCGCTTTCAAGAGCTGGTATCAAGAAACTCTTTATAGAAAAAGTTAATTATCTCAAAAAGGCAATTGATGCTGATACATTTAAACAGTATTCAACAGAGGAAGTAGAAGAGCGGCATAAAGTTTACTGGGGTGACTTAATCCCTTTGGTACAGGCAGATGCATCTACCACAATTCCCTACCCAATACATGCACTACCCCCAATGGCGAGAGGAGCTATGTACGCTATTGCTGAGCATGTGCAAGCACCTATTGCCATGACTGCCCAATGTGTCATCGGTGCAATGTCACATATCGCACAGGCACACGTAAATGCACCCCACCCATTCAATGATAAGGGCGAACCGTGTGGACTGTTTTTACTGACTGAGGGGCAAAGCGGAAGCCGTAAAAGCACCAGCAGAAGCCTAGCAGATAAAGCCATTATTGAGTATGAGCGCAAGCTGTACGAAGAATATCGCCGTGAGCTTGAACAATGGAAAAGTATGGTGGCTGGATTGGATAAAAAAGAGAAAACCGAATTTTTAATTACCAACCCACCACCAGCCGACCCCATTACACGGTTCAGCGACATAACGCTCGAATCACTGGCAGGGTTATATGTGGACGGCGTTATTAAAAATGCCTCAATCTCAAGCGATGAAGCGGCTCAATTCTTTGGTGGTCACACCATGAAGTCAGACACGCGTAACCAAGCACTAGGCGGTTATGCAAAGTTATTTGATGATGGAACGGTAGAGCGTACACGCTCAAAGTCAAACCTCAATGGAAGTGGTCGAGCGTATGACGTTCGATTAACTTTCAATTTACAAGGTCAGCGCGAAGTATTGGCTGATGCGCTCAAAGACCCAGTGTTAAGGGGGCAAGGTTTTTTACCTCGATTTATTTTGACCATTCCAGAAAACCTAGCTGGAACGCGCCTACAGGATGAAACGCACAAAACCAATGATGCTAACCACGACCAGAGATTAGTTGCTTACTGGGCAAGATGCGCTTACTTGCTCGATGAATGTCCCCTACCACGTACAGCAGAGCATCCTCATGGTGAGCGTTACGTCATTCCAATGAATAAGGAAGCCGAAAGTTTAGACTTGGAGTTCTACAACGAAATCGAGCGTTTACAGGCCAAAGGTCAACGTTATGAATATCTACAGGCCTTTGCTAGTCGTGCAAGCCAATTGGCACGCCGTGTGGCGACTGTATTTGCATTCTTTGAGGGATTGACTGAGATAGACAGTAAAACATTATCAGGTGCATGCGAGGTTATCCGTTATTCATTAGGTGAATGGGAGAGATATTCAGAGATTGAACGCGCTAAAGAAAGTGAAGCTGAAAAACTCTTTAAAAATATTTTAGCTAAATGCATCAAAGCTAAAACAAATCGCATCTTAAAAACTTTAGCTTTAAAAGGTGCGCCATCAAACTTGCGAAAAGTTAGACAATTTGACTCATGTTTAAATGAGTTGATTGATTTTCATTATGTTCGAATGGTGACTGTGAACCGATCGATCTACATCGAGTTAAATCCTTTATTGCTAGGGCGTGTCATTAATTAAGCCATATCATGATTGAGGCAAGGTAGATCGCTGACAGGAAGTTTTGAGCTAATTTATCGTAGCGCGTAGCAATACCTCGATATTGCTTGAGCTTAGCGAAGAAATTCTCGATCAGATATCTTGCCTTGTAGAGATCTTGGTCGTAATCACGCTGATCAATCGCATTACTTTTGGACGGCATCACGATCTGACTATCGATCTTATGGATCGGATTAATCACCCGATCCTTGGAATTGTAGGCTTTATCCATGAGCCAAGTCTGACTTAATGATAAGTCCAGCAGCACATCAGCACCATTTAAGTCATGAACCTGCCCAGCAGTGAGATAAAATCCAGTTGGGTTACCCAAGGCATCAGTACGGGCATGAATTTTGGTACTTAAGCCACCTTTACTGCGTCCGATCGCCTGTTCTTTTTTTTCCGGCACTATGTTGATGAGCGCGTACAATGGTTGAGTCCAGCATGGCATATTCATTATCACTGTCATGTGATAGCACTTCAAAAACTCTCTGCCACACGCCTGTTTTAGCCCAACGGCTAAAACGAGTATGTACGACTCTAAAATCACCGAACCGTTCGGGTAAGTCTCGCCACGGAATACCTGAACGATAACGAAAGAGTAGTGCTTCAACAAATAATCGGTTGTCTTTAGCGGTTACACCAACAGTACCCACCCGTCCAGGCAACAGATTCTTAATCCGTTCCCACTGATCATCTCTTAATGCATAGCGTTTAGTCATGAAAAAATAATGAGGACAAGTTAGGTTTTCTCAAGCTAATTGATGACAGGCCCTAAAATAGCCGCGATTTTTAGATTTTTGGTTGTAATGTTTATTTACTAAGGCCTTTTATGTCGCAAAGTGATTGCGACACGATTGCGAAACTATGGTTTAAATTGCGACAGTCAAAGTAAATCGCAATACAGTGCAAAGATATTGCGAAGCAAAAAGCCTTGCAGTGCAAGGCTTGCAGAGGTAATCGCAGAATCGCAGGGAACTGCACGACAAGACGTCATGTAACATTGTAAGCTTTGAATCGAAATATGGTCACGTAAGTTACGTTATATAGGTATCAAGATGAACTGTGGTGGAAAAATCAGAAAAAAGTTGTTTATATACAGTTTGTATATTAATTAACGTGAATTGCTGAAAACCATACTTTTCAAAATACCGATTATCAACGTAATAAGCTAAAGCTTCATACGTGTTCAGGTCTGTAGCAACATTGAGCTGCCTGCAAAATGATGAGTTATATTGCAAATTTAATTCAGTTTTTTCAATAATCTTCGTTGCAATTATTTTAGAAATATGACGTACATTCAGATTTTTAATTGCTGGATGGATAAAAATAGGGATATGGCTAGGTGAGTTGCTCATAATAGACTCCAAGCGAATTTACTTAAATCGTCTGTTATGAAAGAATGTAAATGTAAAAGTTCGAAATTTTACATCTTTCATTTCAGTGTATTGAGATGAAAAGCATGAGTGCTTTATTGTCGAGATAAGGCACTCATGCATATACAATACTATTCATATAATTTTCCTCCTTAAATTTCTTTTAAAGATGTCTTTTTATCGAAATAGACAATAAAATACTGTCAATATATATATGAAAACTTGTCTATATAGTCAAGTTTTTATTGTCGATTTATGGTGTTTTATGTTGATTGAGATGGATTCTGAGCTGTTTTGTAAAAGGCTTCTTTGTACACGACAAAAAAAGATAACTCATTGAAATAATGGCATAATACTTGTTTTCTGAAGACGAATATAATGACACATTTCAATGAGTTATATCTCATCTTAAACAAATATCTAAAGTGGAACAAGTCACATGCAAAATGTTTTACACTGATTATGCTTGCATTAATTGTAAAACAGACATGTAATCTTTCTTCTGCATCTAAAGCCTTACCCATCAAGTGCTTACCACAATCATTTTATCGACGTATACAACGCTTCTTTGCAGATCAGTATTTCGATTATCGTCAAATTTCTCAGTTAATTTTCAATATATTTTCATTCGATAAAGTCCAATTAACTTTGGATAGAACTAATTGGAAATGGGGAAAACGAGATATCAATATCTTGATGTTAGCCATCGTCTATCGTGGAATAGCGATACCTATTGTTTGGACATTGCTCAATAAACGTGGAAATTCAGATACAAAAGAGCGTATTGCTTTGATTCAACGCTTTATCTCCATTTTTGGTAAAGATCGTATTGTGAAAGTGTTTGCAGACAGAGAATTTATCGGTGAGAAATGGTTTACATGGTTAATTGAAAATGACATTAACTTCTGTATACGTGTTAAAAAAACTTTATTGTGACCAATCACTTGGCCAAGAATCATAAAATTAGTGATTTATTTCGTCATCTTCAAGTTGGTCAAACTGAATGTCGTAAACGACGTATTTGGGTTGGTCGAGTGAAACTGTATATTAGTGCGCTACGATTAGAAGATGGAGAACTTTTACTTGTTGTTTCTCCTATGTTTAATGCTTCTGCTATTCGTGATTATGCATTACGCTGGGAAATCGAAACGTTATTTAGTTGTCTCAAAGGACGTGGATTCAATCTTGAAAATACTCGTTTAACAGACCCTAGACGAGTCAAGAAATTGATAGCAGTGCTAGCTATGGGTTTCTGTTGGTGCTATTTAACAGGTGAATGGCAACATGATCGGAAAAAAGCGATAAAAATAAAGAAGCATGGACGACTTTCAGTAAGTTTATTTCGCTACGGTTTGGACTATGTTCAAATGGCTATTCTACGTTTGATTGGTTTTGGAAAAAAAGAAGAATTTAAGAAAGTGCTAGCAATTTTAAGAAAGAAAAAGCCTGATAGGACAAGGGTCCTATGAAATTTGTCGTGTACAGAGAAAAGGCTTAAAGAAATAAGAGCACAAAGGAAAATGACACAGCAGGATATTTCTGAAAAAACAGGGATTCCATCGACCTCAATTTCCCATATTGAAGCTGGCTCTCGAAAGCCATCTTTGGAAAATTTTTATAAGCTTATTGTTGTTCTGAATGTGTCTGGTGATTATCTCTTAGGGCGTACAGATCAATACTCAGATTTAGGCACCGATCCTATTTCAAAATCAATTCAAGGTTTACCAGAGTCTGAGCGAGAGATAATCGAGAAATTTATCTTATCTCTACGTTCTTGAGAGAAAGTCCTGATGAAAAAATTAGAATATTCTAGTTAAAATTATGAGTAAATTGCTTAAAATTCATGACAAAGTATTTAATAATGAGAAATATCTCACGGTCTTTTGATTAAGCTCGAAGTGGAATTTACTATTATTTTACTATTGCTGTAATTAACAGGTTAAAAGACTGCTCAAGCAGAAATTGCTGGGTATTTATTACGAAAGTGGAATGTTGATTGTTTAGTAGGTTATCAGATAAAAAGCAGAGATTTATTCATGACTAAAAAAACGAAACAATTTATAGTCTTTCAAGCACAAGCCTAGCACTTGGCTATGAAATGTTAAGAGGAATAAAATAATGGAAAATGTATTCAACTTTAGAGATGAATTAATAGATGAATACAGTTCGTTTTCCAGAAGCTTTGTATCTATTGCTGCCAGCGACATAAAACAATTAGTTGAGCAGGGCTTTGTTGCATAAAGGTTTGAAAGGCTGAGTTCCCTTAAGCTACTCAAATTTAAGAGACAACTTGGGTATGAGGGCGACCTAATTCTGTGAATTTATTCAAGACTGCCATGCGTGCATGGATCTCATTCACCTGACTTGGAAAACTCCGCGCTGTTAATTTATCGCCTAATAATTTGATGCAATGCATCTTGGTTTCAACCAAACTTCGACGGTGATAACCAGACCACTTTTTCCAAAGCGATCTGCCTAGCCGTTTGACTGTCTTTAATAATTCGTTCCGCTCTATAGACCTCGCTTGCTGATCCTTCCAAGGCTTTGCATTCTTTCTAGGTGGAATGATCGCATGTGCATCTCGATCTAAAATGACTTGTCGGCAGTGCTTTGTGTCATAAGCACCATCTGTATAAACAGAATCAATTGGTTCATCCAAGGGAATTTGAGCAAGTAAATCTTCGAGTACTTGAGAATCACTGACATTATTTGTGGTGAGTTGTACTGCACGTATTTGCAGGGTTTTAGCATCTATAGCAATGTGAAGCTTACGCCATTGGCGACGATATTCAGCCCCATGTTTCTTGCGTTTCCATTCACCTTCACCAAGAAACTTCAAACCAGTAGAGTCTACGAGTAGATGCAGTCCATCACTACTTTTTTGATAGCTAATCGCAATATCAATATGCTTTTGTCTACGACAAAGGGTGGAATAATCCGGAGCTGTCCAATCTAATCCGGAGAGTTTAATCAGACTTTGAACAAAACCTGTGACCATACGTAAAGAGAGTCGGAATAGTAATTTGATCATTGAGCAGCATTGAATCGCTGTATCGGAGTAGGTTTGATTTCGACCTTGCTTGCCTTGTGATTGTGCATACCACTGAGTCTTTGGATCAAACCAAATGGAAATATTACCTCGGTTAATTAAGGCTCGGTTATAGGATGACCAATTGGTTGTACGGTAGATTTTAGAGGCAGGCTTATTCATTTTGAAATTATATTGCTGAATAAGCTTTTGATGCTAGGTTTGTGCAACAAAGCCCCAAAATAATAATAATATTTTCTTAACATACCATTATGATGTTTAATTTATTTAAAATAAGTGCAAATAATTGGCATAAATCATGCTTTAACCCAAGTGATTGAAAAATCTTGTATACAACAAAGTGTACAAAAACTATAGCTTTGGGGGTCAAACCATGTCTTTACGTAAATATTTAATGCCATCTTTATTTATTTCTAGCGTTATTTTATCTCCTGCAAGTTATGCAGCCGATCAAGTAATTAAAGTAGGCACCTTAAAAGTGATTAACTCCATTGTGCCGCATTTTTATGAAAAATTTACCCCACCAGGTTACAAGATTCAGGTCATCCCTTTTGAAACCCCTACAGATGGTAAAAATGCGGTTGTCACCAAATCGGTAGACTTTGGAACTTATGGTGTGGCAGCGGCTATTTTGGGTGCCAGCGTTGGTGAACCTGTAAAAGTAATTGCACCAAGCGGTAATGGTGGTGTTGGCATTGTGGTTGCTAAAAATTCAACTGTGCAGAAGTTTAAAGATCTCAAAGGCAAGAAAGTAGGGATTTTACCCGGTTCAACTCAGGAAGCTATTTTTCTTGAACGCCTAAAAGAAGAAGGCATGACACTAAAAGACATTAAACCTGTCCGCCTAGCGTTTAGTGAAATGGCAGGTGCATTAGAACGTCATGATATTGATGCCTATGCAGGTTCAGAACCAGGACCTTCTGTCAATATTACACGTGGCACAGGCAGAGTGCTTGAATATCCCTACAAAACAGGAGTGGGTAATTTAAATACTGTCATGACTACACATGCCAATACCCTTAAAACCAATCCTGAACTGGTTAAAGTTTTCTTACAGGTTCATAAAAAAGCCACCGAATATGCCAATAACAACCGTCAGGCAGTGGCAGAAATGGCCAGCAAAAGATTGGGGTTATCTGCACCTGTGGCTGATTTAGCTTCTAAAAACGTATCTTTTAGTTGGAAAGCAGATGCAACATGGAATAAACGTGTTCAGTACTACAGCACCATGATGCTTGAGCGCAAACAAATCCGTAAATTACCGACCTTTAACCAGTTTGTAGATACCAGATTTATTCCTGCAAATTAATTGAATTTAATCAAAATCGAGGGGATATTCTCATGGGAAAATCAAATTCTGGTGCGATCACAGCAGATACAGCAGTGAGTTTCTCAGCGCCTGCACAGCAAAAACGTAAATTTAAAAATTGGGCGTTTACTTGGTTAGTTCCTATTATTTTGCCAATTCTTTTATTAATCGCTTGGGACATGACTGTACGGGCAACAGGAACCATGTTAGTGCCATCACCCAAAGAAGTGGTGCTAATGATTTGGGATTATGCTTTTGGTGGTATTTATGATGATGCCTTCAGTGGCAGTCTTGCCACCAACTGGATTCATTCTATCAGTCGAGTATATGGCGCATTTGCGCTTGCTGCATTGGTTGCCATTCCACTTGGCTTACTGATTGGTAAAAATGCAAAAGTTCGTCAGTTTATAGATCCAACCTTACAAATTTTACGCCCTATTCCTGTCACAGCATGGCTTCCGCTTTCTATGATTTTCTTTGGTGTGGGACCAAATGCAGCAATTTTCATTGTATTTCTTGGCGCGTTTTTCCCCATCGTCATTAATACGACTTTTGGTGTGAAATCCGTAGAAGGACGTCTTTTTGAAGCAGCAGCTATGTTGGGTTGTAAAGGTCCATCCATGTTCCACCAAGTGATTTTACCTGCATCTTTACCCTCTATTTTTAATGGTTTACGTCTAGGACATGGCATTGCATGGTTTTTAATTGTCGTAGGTGAAATGACAGGTGTCCAAGAAGGCTTAGGCGCCTCAATTATGGATGCCCGTATGTTGTCACGTACGGATGTGGTGATTGCCGGCATGATCGTCATTGGTGTAAGTGGTTATATCACTGATCGCTTATTGGTTGCACTCAATAACTATTTATTAAAATGGAGCCCACAACATAATGTCTAATCTCTCTAATTCAACAACTGCAAAACCGATTTTAGATATCCAACATGTCAGCAAAGTGTTTGATTTAAATGGTCAATCTATCCATGCCCTTAAAGATGTTGATCTTAAAATTCAAAAGGGGGAATTTATTTGCTTGATTGGTGCTTCAGGCTGTGGCAAATCGACTTTACTCCGCATTATGGGTGGTTTTGAAACGGTTTCAACAGGCAGTGCCACCATGTATGGTGCAGAAATTACCGAACCTGATTCTCAACGTGGTATGGTGTTTCAGGATTATGGTTTATTCCCATGGCTCACTGTCCGTCAAAATATTGCTTTTGGCCCCAAACAACGTGGCTTATCTGAAGCAAAATTAAAAGAACTGACCGACCATTATCTTGAAATGGTCGGACTCACCAAATTTGCCAATCACTTCCCGAATCAATTATCAGGTGGGATGAAACAACGTGTATCCATTGCACGTGTACTTGCCAATGATTGTGAAGTGTTATTAATGGACGAACCTTTTGGTGCCTTGGATGCTTTAACTCGAGAAAGTCTACAAAATGAATTATTAGATATTTGGGAAAAAACCAATTTAACGGTGATTTTTGTGACGCATGCGGTTGAAGAAGCTGTTCTGCTTGCCGATCGTGTGGTGGTCATGACTGCAGGACCAGGGCGAATCGAACGCGATTATTCGATCCCGCTTGCGCGACCACGACAAATTACTTCACCTGAATTTAACCAAGTCCGCCAAGAATTAACTGATATGCTCAGTAGTCATGTCGGTCATCATGGCAAATCCCATTAACTGATTAAACCTATTTTGCCACGGTTTAAAGGCTATCAAATTTACCTGTGATGATATGGGTCATAGGTAAATTGATACCCTTAAAGAACGGCTATGCTTCTATCTTATTTAAAAATTCAGAAAAATAAATAGTGTAAAATCTAAACATTATCTTAAAGCAACACAGGTTTCTTTTGATATTTCCTCACCCTCTTATAAGGCCACTACGGTAAACAAATTTAAACATTTAAGTCAAACAACAAATGATAAGCTTTTCAAACAACATATAGACAACATATAGATGTTCATTTTAATCTCCATATATCCTAACAAAGTACAACGCTTACGCCACAAAACCGATTAAAGAACCATGAATACAATTGAAATCAGTAAATATCTAAGTTTTATTTTAAGACATAAACCCGAAGAAATTGGTTTAACCCTAGATGCCGAAGGCTGGGCAAATATCAATGAACTTCTCGAAAAATCACCACCTATTAAGAACGTTCATCTTACTACTGAAACTTGAACCGTACCGGGTTTGTCGGAGACCAACTTTCCTGAGAGAATGTTCCGATGAAAAAACCAAAATATACCCCTGAAATCCGAGATAGAGCGGTTCAATTATTGATTGAATCCGAAAAAGATTATCCATCGAATTGGGCTGCAATCACTGCTATTGCGCCTAAGATAGGTTGTACTCCTGAAACACTGCGTGTTTGGTATTTAAAACATCTCGATCAACAAAATCCTATCAAAGTACAACAGGCATCAGATCAAGAAAAAATGAAGCAGATGGAACGTGAAATCAAAGAATTAAAGCGTACCAATGAAATTCTACGTAAAGCAGCTGCTTTTTTCGCCCAGGCGGAGCTCGACCGCCCACACAAATAATGGTGGATTTCATCCATAACAATAAAGACTTATATGGTGTTGATGCGATTTGTAGGATTTTACCGATCGCAGCTTCAACCTATTACCGAACTTTAGATCTCGCGGACAATCCAGAACATCGAGCGAAGCGAAATTTACATGACTTGCATCATGCTGAACAAATTAAACGAATTTGGAAGGAAAGTTCAGGTCGATATGGTGTACGTAAAGTCTGGCAAAAACTGAAACGTGAAGGCTATATTATTGCACGCTGTACTGTTGCTCGATTAATGAAAAAGCTAGGTATACAAGGTGTTTGGCGTGGTAAGAACAAACAAACCACCCGTAGCCGAGATGACCAAAAACGAGCAGATGATTTAGTGAAACGGAATTTTAGTGCTGATCGACCTGACCAATTATGGGTCAGTGACTTTACGTATATTCAAACAAATTCAGGCTGGGTCTATACCGCCTTTATTATTGATGTGTTTTCACGAGCAATTGTTGGATGGAAAGTATCTACACGGATGAATACAGATATGGTGCTCGATGCATTGGAGCAAGCATTGCATGATCGCGGCATGCCAAAGAATGTGATTCATCATTCCGACAGAGGTGTGCAATATCTTTCCATTCGCTATACCAATCGTTTAGAAGCAGCAAATTTACGAGCATCAGTCGGTACGACTGGTGATTCATACGATAATGCTTTGGCTGAAACGGTGAATGGCTTATACAAAACAGAGGTGATTGAATATCTAAAAGCAGATTGGCAAGGTTTAGCAGATGTACAACTTGCGACACTAAACTGGGTAGATTGGTTCAATAAAAAGCGTGTACACAGTGCACTGGGTTATGTATCGCCTTTTGAGTTTGAAGCAATGTACTATGATAAGATTAACCCGTTAGGTCAGGTGGCCTAACTTAAATAAAAAAGTCTCCGACAAACCCGGTACGGTTCAGAATGTAGTAGTAAAACGTCGAAATTTTACATCTTTCATTTCAGTAACTTGAGATGAAAAGCATGAGTGTTTTATTGTCGATATAAGACACTCATGCACATACACTATTCTTCATATTAAATTTCCTCTTTTAATTTCGTCTGATGATGTCTTTTTGTCGAAATAGACAATAAAATACTGTCAATATATATATGAAAACTTGTCGATATAGTCAAGTTCTTATTGTCGATTTATGGTGTTTTATGTTGATTGAGATGGATTCTGAGCTGTTTTGTACACGGCTCAAAGAAATAAGAACCCAAAGAAAAATGACACAGCAGGATATTTCTGAAAAAACGGGTATTCCTTCAACATCTATTTCACATATTGAAGCAGGCTCTCGAAAGCCGTCTTTAGAAAATTTTTATAAATTGGTGGTGGTACTGAATGTTTCAAGTGATTACTTGCTTGGGCGTACCGATCAATACTCAGATCTAGGTACAGACCCAATTGCTAAATCGATTCAAGCGTTACCAGAGACCGAAAGAGAGATGATTCAGAAATTCATCCTGTCTTTGCAAAAGTAACCTATCCATATTCATATAAATTAAATGTAGTAAACCTATGACTCTTCTTGATTTAAAAGACTTAGAAACCCATTTATGGGAAGCGGCACATATTATTACCGGTCCGATTGATGCCTCAGACTATAAGACCTATATTTTCCCGATTCTGTTCTTCAAGCGTATTTGTGATGTTTACGATGAAGAATTAGTAGATGCGATTAAAGAAATAGGCGATGAAGAGCTTGCTCGTGGGCCCATGTTTCACCGTATTGATATTCCTGAAGGCTGTCATTGGAATGATGTCATCGCACATACGCAAGATGTAGGTCAGCATTTAAAAGACGCCTTCAACAAAATTGAACAGGCAAATGAAAACTTATATGGCATTTTTGGTGATGCTAGCTGGACCAATAAAGATCGTCTATCTGACGAGCTTTTAATTACCTTGCTTGGGCATTTCAATAAATATCATCTCGGTGTGAGTAAAGTACGTAATGATGATATGGGCCGTGCGTACGAATATCTGATTAAACGCTTTGCTGATAAAGCTAATAAAAAAGCAGGGGAATTCTATACGCCACGTTCAATTGTACGCTTACTGGTTAATATTCTTGATCCAAAGCAAGGTGAAAGTATATATGACCCAGCTTGTGGTACTGGTGGTATGTTATTGGAAACGATTCACCACGTTGCAGAGAATGGTGGTGATCCGCGATCCTTAACTTTAAAAGGACAAGAAAAAAACCTGACTACTGAAGCGATTGCCCGCATGAACTTGTTCTTGCATGGACAAGAAGACTTTCAAATAGTCCGTGGTGATACTCTACTTGAACCTAAATTCCTTAAAAACGATCAGCTTGAGCAATTTGACTGTGTAATTGCGAACCCGCCATTTAGCTTAAAAGAATGGGGCTATAACAAGTGGTCTTCAGACCCGTATGCACGCAATGTCTATATGGTAGAAGAGCCTGATTTAAGCAGTGAAGACCCTGAAAAAACCAAATTAGTACGTAAGACGTTCTTAGCACCAAAAACCAACGGCGATTTTGCTTGGATTCAACATATGTTGGCTTCAGTTAAAGATGATGGTCGTATGGCTGTGGTATTGCCCCACGGCGTATTGTTCCGAGGTGGTTCTGAGCTTGAAATACGTAAACAGCTTTTATTGTTGAATCAGCTTGAAGCAGTGATTGGTGTTGCGCAAAACCTCTTCTATGGGACAACTATTGCGGCCTGTATCTTAGTCCTTCGTAAAGATAGAGCACCAACGCAGCAAAAAAATGGAACAGTATTAAATGCACCTGTGTTGTTCATCAATGCTGAAGAGATCTTTACCAAAGGCCGTGCGCAAAACACATTGAGTAATGAACAATCTGATGAAATTTATGATCTTTACATCAAAGCAAAAAACGAAGGGCAGGAAATAATTGGTCAATCTCGTTGGGTGCCATTTTCTGAAATTGAAGAAAATGAATTTAACTTAAATATTGCACGCTATGTTCAAAAGCCTTTAGAACAAGAGACCATGACACTCGAACAGGCTTTAAGTGATTTCATCAACAAAATGGCAGATTTAGAAAAAGCTGAGCTAGAGTTAGAAATGTTGCTAAAAGCCCAAGGTTTTAAGTTTAAGGATGTAGGTTAAGTCAAATGGCAAATGAAAATGCAAAATTAGAAGACCTACTTTGGGGTGCTGCTGAGTTCCTCCGTGGGCAAATTGATGCTTCTGACTATAAACAATATGTGTTTCCGCTTTTGTTCTTTAAACGGTTGTCAGATGTGTATGATGACGAGCTTGAAGATGCCAAAAAAGAAATGGGTACGGATGAACTATTTGATGCCGAGTATTTTCATCGTTTTCAAATTCCTGTTGAAGCAAGTTGGCAAACCGTAAAAGAAACGACGCAGGATATCGGTAAGGCCATTCAAACGGCGCTACGAACCATTGAAGCGAGAAATGAACGCTTAGCAGGTGTTTTTGGTGATGCGCAGTGGACCAATAAAGAACGTCTGCCAGACCATCTATTGAAAGACCTGATTGGGCACTTTAGTAAGATTGATTTGGGTTTACATAAGGTCAAGCAAGACGATCTTGGTCAGGCTTATGAATACTTGATTAAGAAATTTGCGGATGACTCAGGTCATACGGCGGCTGAATTCTATACCAATCGTACTGTGGTGCATTTCATGACCCGTATCATGGAATTAAAACCAGGTGAAACCGCTTACGATCCAACTTGTGGTACAGGTGGAATGTTACTGAATGCAGTCATGGATTTGCGTGAGAAAGGTGAAGAATGGCGTAGCGTGAAGCTCTATGGCCAAGAGGTGAATTTACTCACCTCTGCGATTGCCCGTATGAATATGTTCCTGCATGACATTGAAGAGTTTGATATACGCCGTGGTGATACTTTAGGTGAGCCGAAGTTTATTGAAAACGATCAGCTCAAACAGTTTGATGTGATTTTGGCTAACCCGCCGTACTCGATTAAAAAATGGGATCGTAAGAAATTCTCAGCAGATCCTTTCCATCGCAATATGTATGGTGTACCGCCACAAGGCTGTGCCGATTATGGTTTCTATACACATATCATAGGACTTACGCACTGTTATTTATAGACTCTCTGTGGTAGCAGATGATTTTTATCGAGAATAAAGTCATCAATGAAGTTTTTGATCATTGGTCTAAATAATTTCTTCTGCCAACGATATACATTTTCAAAGATCCCCTCAAACTGGTTCTTTTGTATCTCAACGTAGGCCATTAAGGCTGAAAAAATATGATTCAAAATCAGTTTAGACCGTCTTACTTGAAACTTTTCAATATGACAAACCTGTTTAATCACTCGGTGATATTGTTCTATTTTCCAATGACTTGAATGTAATTCATGAAAACCCTCAAAGGACAATAAATCATCTTCATCTTGATACACAATATAAAACCTCTGCTGTTCTTTTAACTGAGTCTTAAATAATTGTACAAAGCCAAAATCTTTGAGCCAGACCACTTGACCCTGATGGAAATTCGGCAATAAACGCAGTTGAAACCATTGTCCTTTTTCAGGGGAAACCTTACGGTTACAGTCGATACCAAACATAAATCGAATACCATGTTTTCTTATGGTTTTTAGATTTGCAGTCGATGAATACCAACTATCACCTGTAATAAATTGAATCTTTGCACCCCAACTAAGTACTTCACTTAACATATCCATAAAGTAATCATTCTTGGTTTTACCCTCAGATTTGTCATAAATTCGGAAATTAATTGGAATATTTTGACCATTCTGATCTGTCGCATACAAGGTAATGAGATTAATCCCCTTGACGGATCGGTGGTGTTTGCCTGACCAAAAATAGCTAACCAAGTCCATATGTTGACTATATGGTTTATCTAAAACAGTATCATCAATACTGACTATAAGTTTATTATTATCAATATGTTGAATTGCTTCTTGATATAGGTCGTGAGGTGTGTAGTCTTCACGCTCTAGAAAGCGATTTACACTATCATGCGAGATATTATAAGTCTCGGCAAGTTGTGTGCAGCTAATAGAGTTCGGTTCTGTCATGAGAAAGCCCATATAAATGGGTAATGTACAAGTTGCTGTAGAAGCATGTTTAGTTCGTCTGATCACAGATACTTTATAAACTATTTTAATACTTTTTTGAATCCGTCAATGCGTAAGTCCTATATCATTAAGAGTTTAAAGCCGGATACAGGTCGTGGTGCGATGTTATGGCCACACGGTGTATTGTTCCGTGATTCAGAGTTTGAAATTCGTAAGCAAGTGATTGAATCAGACATTATTGATGCCGTCATTGGTTTAGGTCCAAACCTGTTCTATAACTCGCCAATGGAGTCTTGTATTGTTGTTTTGGGAACTAATAAGCCCAAAGAGCGTAAGAATAAGATTCTCTTTATCAATGGTGTAGAGCATGTGACACGAGAGCGTGCGCATAGCCGTCTTTCTGAAAAAGACTTAGAAGTATTGATGAATGCTTACTTTAAGCCTGAAGAGAGTGAAATTGCACGCTTGGTGGATTTAGATGAGGTTCGTCAAAACAACCATAACCTTTCTATTCCCTTATATGTGTCTTTAAAGAAAGAACAAGAAACGGTATCTATGGATCAGCTTTTGGGTGATTGGGTAGATAATCGTAAACAGTTAAAAGATTTAGTTGCAGATTTGATGAAAGATTTAAAAAGCTTAGATGTTCAATCAGTGGAGCAAGATGTATGAGTACTGATTTGAATATGGAATACAAAGAAGTAAAGTTTGGTGATATTTGTCGTGAAGTGAAATTGACGACCAAAGACCCGATTGCAGATGGCTACGATAAATATATTGGTTTAGAACATTTAGACTCAGGTTCGTTAAAAATTAAACGTTGGGGATTAATTGCTGAAGATAAGCCAACTTTTACACGTGTATTCAAAAAAGGACATATCTTAATTGGTAAACGCCGTCCTTATCTTAAAAAAGCGGCAATTGCTGAGTTTGATGGTGTTTGCAGTGGGGATATTATTGTTATAGATAAAAAGGATAATGTTATTGATAATATAGTAATTTTATTGATTATTCATACTGATAGATTCTGGGAGCATGCAGTACAGACATCATCAGGTTCCTTATCACCACGTACTAAATTTTCATTATTAAATGAGTTTATAGTTTCACTTAATCCAATTGATGCTCAAAAAAGGATTCTGAATTTATACGACTCTTATCAGAAAATTGATAAAGCCCACGATGAGCTGATAGCTTCAATTTACAATCTTAAAAACAACATCGTTCATAAATGTCTAATTGGTGATTATGAAAAATTTAGTAATGTAGAATTTAGTATAAGTAACAAAAAGCTGAAAGATCTTATTAGTATCAATTATGGGAAATCACCATTAGGCATTAAAAAAGATAATGGTGAATATCCTATTTTAGGATCAAGTGGTGTTGTTGGTTATTCTGATGAATATTTGGTTGATTCAGATGAGCTTATCTTGTTAGGTCGGAAAGGTACGATTGATAAACCAATTTATTTTAAAGGTGCCTGTTGGCCAATTGATACAACTTTTTACTGTTTAAGTAAAAAAAGTGAAAGATTAAATTTAAAGTGGCTTTTCTTTTTTCTAGAAGGTATCGATCTTCGGTCATTGAATGAGGGGTCTGGGGTACCTTCATTATCTAGAGCTACATTGGAGAAAATTGACATTTCAGTACCTGATAAATTTGTTCAAGATGTAATTGTTAATATTCTTGAAAAAATAGAAGCAGTAGAAGCTACGTCATTAAATAAAATTATCAATGTCTTGAATATATTAAAAACATTTAAATTTATATAGAGGGTATCTTGCATTGTTTAATGAAGCAAATGGACCAGAAGAAGCAATTGTCCAAAAACTACAAAATTTAGATGGGGTGAAGTGGGAATATGTATCGGGGGATACAATTCCTAAATCTCCACAAGATGTCTTGGTTGGTACTTGGCTCAAGCAGGCATTGATGAAACTCAACCCTGCTATCCATGCCAATCCAGACTATGCGGATGAAGTGATCTACAAACTTCGTGCGGTATTCTTAGATGCAAAACATACAGGTTTGGTCAAAGCCAATGAAAACTTCTACGAATGGCTAAAAGCAGAGAAGTCATTACCTTTTGGTGAGAATGGTGAGCATGTCACCATTCATATGATTGACTACAACAATCTCGAAAACAACCATTGTGTGGTATCAAAACAAGTCCATTTTATTGCAACGACTGAAGCATATTTCGACATAGTTTTATACGTAAATGGTATACCGCTTGTGGTTGGTGAAATGAAAACGGCAACCCGTCCTGCTATAAGCTGGGAAGACGGCGCTGCTGATTTCTGTGGTGGAGCAAAAAATTATTGGAGTAACGTTGCTCCTTTTTTTGTGCCTAACTTACTGTGTTTTGCATCAGAAGGGAAAACATTTGCCTACGGCGCAATCAACGCACGCTTAAAAGATTGGGGCCCATGGCATAAAACTGAACAGCGAGATGAAATTTTACCGGGCTTGGCATCAGTTCTTGAAAGTGCAGCAGGCCTACTCAATCCGAATACACTGTTAAAGCTACTACAATCATTCACGCTATATTCATCGGTGAAAATTGGTAAGAACTTAGTACCGACAAAAATTAAGATTTTGCCACGTTACCCACAGTTTGAAGCCGCATCGCAAATTGTAGACCGTGTAAAAGCAGGCTATCCAAAGAAAGGCTTAATCTGGCACTTCCAAGGTTCAGGTAAATCCTTACTCATGCTGTACGCAGCGCAAATGCTACGTGCCGATGCAAAGCTGAAGAATCCAACTGTATTGGTAGTAGTAGACCGTAAAGACTTAGATGGTCAGATCAATGACACCTTTGGTGGTGCAGATATTAAAAATCTTGTGCCTGTAAAAAGTTGTAAAAAGCTTGGTCAGCATATTGAACAGGACAGTCGTGGCATTCTCATTACCACCATCTTTAAATTCCAAGATGTTGAGATTGAACAAGACAATGCCAAAGGCTTAAATGACCGAAGTAATATTATTGTGCTTGTGGATGAAGCACACCGTACTCAAGAAGGCTCATTGGGTGAGAAAATGCGTTGGGCTTTACCAAACGCATTCTTCTTCGGTTTGACGGGCACACCAATTTCAGGACTAGAAAAGAATACCTTTAAGCTCTTTGGTGCAGAAGAGGATGAAGGTCGCTATATGAATAAATACAGCTATAAACAGTCTATTCGTGATGCTGCAACCAATCCTGTGAAGTTTGAGCCTCGTTTGGCTGAGTTGCGAGTAGATCGTGAAACCATTGATGCTGAATTCGAAAAGCTTGCTCAAGAAAATGATTTAAGTGAAGAACAAAAAGCTCAGCTTTCACGCCGTGCGGGTAAATTGGCACTGATGCTCAAAGCACCTAAACGTATGGCACGTATTAGTGAAGATATTGTTGAGCACTTTAATGCTCACGTAAAACCGAAAAAGCTCAAAGCAATGGTGGTAGTCTATGACCGTGATGCTTGTGTGCAAATGTACTACTTACTGAAAGAAAAACTGGGTAAGGACAGTATTGAAGTCATTATGAATGTGGACCGTGCCCCAATTGAAGTGACTGATGGTGATAAGAAAGGAAAGTTCAATAAAGACTGGCGCCGTTGGAAAGAAGAGCTTAAGTTGCCGGTAGAAAAGGATGATTTTGAGCGTTGGCAAAAAATTGATGCTGATAGCCAAACACAGAAAGATATTTTAGAAGGTTATAAAGATTCAGAGAATCCATTACAAATCATTATTGTGACGGCAAAGTTGCTGACTGGTTTTGATGCACCAATCTGCTATTGCATGTATTTGGATAAACCACTTCGGGATCACACTTTACTCCAGGCAATGTGCAGAACGAACCGTCTCTATGAAAAAGACGGATTTAAAAAAGAGATGGGCTTAATTGTCGATTATCTTGGTGTGTTTGAAAACTTACGTACGGCGCTTGCTTATGACCCTGAAGATATTGATAAGGTGGTTGAAGCAATTGAGAGTTTTAAAGAACTATTCCAACCAGCCTTACAGAAGTGTTTAGATTTCTTCCCGGGAGTAGATCGGGCAGTAGAGGGCTTTGAAGGCATTATGGCTGCACAGGAATGCCTACCTACCAATGAAAAGCGAGACAATTTTGCTCGTGCATTTGGTGTAGTCAATAAATTATGGACAGCGATTTACCCAGATAACTTCTTAAATCCGCATCGACAAGATTTTAGATGGCTTGCACAGATTTATGAAAGCATTCGTCCTGCAACAGGTACAGGTTCGTTAATCTGGGCAGCACTTGGTCCTCAAGTGATTCAGATGATTCATGAAAATACGGATGTAAACCGTATTCGTGATGATATTAGTTCATTGACCATGGATGAGCATGCAATCTTTACCCTTACAGAAAAAGAGCAAGAGCGTAAAGCAAGACAGCTTGAAATCAATTTACTTGGTCGCTTACGTGGTCATGATGATCCGCGTTTTGTGCAACTTGGTGAGCGGTTAGAAAAGCTCCGTCAAGACTATGAAGCAGGGGTAATCAAGGCTATTGATTGGTTGAAAGGCTTGCTTGAAACAGCTAAAGAAACGGTTCAGGCTGAGCGTGAAACAGGGGAGGCACCTGTGACACAGCTTGATAACAAAGAAGCATTAACGAAGCTATTTATTGAAACCCGACCTGAAAAAACACCAGATATTATCCGTCAGATTGTTGAGCAGATTGATGAGATTGTGAAAGTCACTCGTTTTGATGGATGGCAGACTTCGGTAAGTGGTCCGCGTGAGGTGCAAAAGGCCTTGATTATTACCCTGAATAAGTTTGGTTTAGGGAAAGATAAAGAGCTTTTTGATAAGGCTTATGGGTATATCAAGGAGCATTATTGATAAGTTAGATAGAGACGCTTTATTACAAGGTGTCTTTAATAACTTGATTAACCTAAATTAAAGTCTTTCATTTACCCTTGTGGATATGAGCGATTAAATTTATGCAAGAGTTCGATATAGTTTTTACAATATGGGGAATTAAATGCTTGAAAAAAATAATTTGAGCAAAATTGAGGATATTTTTAGTGTCACTCGATAAAACTATTCTATCTGTTAAACAATTATTAACCTTACCTAATTTAGGTATTCCAGCTTATCAAAGGCCATATAAATGGACACAAAAAAATCTAAATTTATTATTTAATGACTTACGTGAATATCGAGATAAATCAGCATATCGGCTAGGTTCGGTCGTATTTCACCAACATTCTGATCAAGAAAAAATGCAACTTGATATTGTTGATGGTCAACAACGTACTTTAACTCTGCTTTTGATTGTACAAGCAATTATTGAGGAGAAATCAGCAAAATTACAAAGAAACAATCTAAAACAAACTCTTTCTGAATTAAATCCGATTCTTCAAGATTTTATGAAGCGTCAATATTTCTCAAATGTAATAACTCATAAAAATTTACATGAAAATTACTTAGCAGCTAAACGGATAGTATCACGTTCAGATTTTACTGAAGCTGATATAGATTTTTTATTAAATAGATGTCAAATCGTTATTTTTGTTTTGGATGATGTTTCTGAGGCATTCCAGTTTTTTGACTCTCAAAATGCACGTGGTCGTGACCTTGAACCTCACGATTTATTGAAGGCATATCATTTACGAGAGTTTACAGATGTAGATAATCACTTAAAGGCTCTCTCGGTTGCACATTGGGAAGGCTTAAACAGTGATGATTTAGCACGATTGTTTGCTAATTATTTATATCGTATTCGCCAATGGACACGTGGAAAGTCTGCTCGTTACTTTGGTAAAAATGAAATTTCTATATTTAAAGGCGTTAATCTAGATCAAGTGGGACATTACCCATACGTAGAGTCACTTCGTATTGCTCATCACTATGTAGATGATTACAACAATCAGTATCACCGAAAAATCGATCATCAGATCCTTGATTTTCCTTTTCATCTCGATCAAATGGTTATAAATGGGCGCCGTTTCTTTGAGATGGCTAAGCACTATCATCAGCAGATTTCAGCTATTGTTTCAAAAGACTATTCTTTTAATGATAAACATCCAGTTCAGATACTAGGTATAACACTTGAACCACTATCAAGTAGGATTGTAAATACTCTCAACAGTTATTCGAGTCGCAACAGAACTGGAGATAGATATATTCGAGTTATATTTGATTGCGCAGTCGTATTTTATTTGGACAAATTTGGATCAGAACTGCTCTCACAAGCGATCGAGAAAATATTTATATGGGCATATAGTTGCCGACTTCGTCAGCAAGTAGTACAACTTGCAACTATTGATAATTATGTACTTCAAAATAATGTATTTAGTCTGATTAAGCATGCTGTGACACCAAATGAATTATTGGTATGGTCATTAGAATCGATTACAGTCTCTGAAAGTCGAAATAAAAAAGGAGATGAGCTAATTACGCTGTTTAAAGAGATGAAATATTATGAATGAAATATTACAAGCCTTAACTGTAAAAGAGTTACTAAGTGACGTTTGTCGTTATGTGGTGCCAATGTATCAACGGAATTATGCTTGGGGTGAAGGCGAAATTAATCAACTTATTCAGGATATTCATGATTATCAGAAAAAAAATAATAAAAAGAGACCTGAAAATATATCAACTTACTACATAGGTACTCTGGTCGTATTCAAACGTCTTGACCATAGTTTTGAAGTTATTGATGGTCAACAAAGATTCACAACTTTGTCCCTGTTGGCAAATTGTTTAAAAGTGTTGGCGAAAAATAATGAATCAATCCCAGATATGAGTTGGTATCAAAAATCAAATATAGACTTTGAAAGCCGCCCCAAATCTACTGCAACTTTCTCTGCACTTACGAATGGAATAGAAACCTATAACTTGAAGGGTGATGAATATAATCATGATCTAATAAATGGCTTTGACTTATTGTGCAAAGGATTGCTTGGTTTGGGCAATCATTTGACTGATTTTTGTGAATATCTATTCAATCATGTGCAAATTACTCGTGTGCATGTGCCAAAAGATACTGATCTTAATCATTATTTCGAGGTAATGAACAATCGAGGTGAACAATTAGAAAAGCATGAAATCGTAAAAGCTCGCTTGATGTCCGAACTCAATATGATTCAAAGTGATTCTGAAAAAGAAGCCTGCACTCAAGTTCTAACTACAGTTTGGGATGCTACAGCGAATATGGAAAGATATGTGCAGTATGGATTCTCACCTAAAGAGAGACACTCTATTTTTGGAATCAATGATTGGGGAGTTTTTGTACCTAAAAATTTTAATGAATTGATGCGTTGTGTTGATATAAGTTCGAAATCTTCGCAAGATACGGATGAGACTCATATAAGTTTGATGCAAATGCTCAAACAACCACCTAATATTATTCGTGATAATAATACCGAATTAACTTCAGAGCGCTTTAGCAGCGTTATAAACTTTTCTAATTTCTTATTACATGTATTACGTATATGGGCCAAAAAAGATATTCCGTTAGATGATAAGCGCCTTATTGAACAGTTTGAAGAGCATATTCTAAAAACTGAAAACCCTATTGAGAAAATAAAAGAGTTCACATTCACCTTGCTGAAATGTAAGTTTATGTTTGATCAGTTTATTATTAAGCGAGATTTTGCAACTGATAAAGACAGCTGGAGTCTAAAACGACTGCATTGGTATTCTGAAAAAAGTAGTAGCTATAGTAATACCTTTAGTGAAGACGAAGATGGTTACAAAGGAATCAATCGCCGTATTTTAATGTTGCTCAGTGCTTTTCACGTATCTACCCCAACATTAGTTTATAAACATTGGTTAAATGGGACTCTTTATTATTTATATCAACAAGAAGAGGTTAATGCACAAGACTATTTAGCGGCTTTAGAAAAATTAGCAAGACAGTTCATATTCTTAAGGTTTTTAAAATTTGGTGTCGGAACTGATTACTTTGCAATGATTTATGAAAATCTAGAAAGTGGCTCAAATGAAATTAATTTTTCTAAATTAGAGTTTGAGAATATTGAGAATAACTTTGTATTTAACTATCTCGATTATTTAATTTGGTGTAAAGAACTTAATTCTCCAAACAATGAGAAGATAGAAATTATAGAAAAATTTGAATTTACATTCCGAAGTTCTGTTGAACATTTTTATCCGCAACATCCTATAGAAGGTCATACTGCTCTATCAAAAAATTCTTTAAACAGCTTTGGGAACCTTTGTTTAATTAGCCATAGTAAAAATTCACGCTTAAGTAATTTTCAACCTAATGCTAAACGAGAACATTTTAAATCCTCTATCGCTGATAAAAAAATCGATACACTTAAACTATTTAGAATGATTCAACTGCTTGAGATTGATGGGACATGGTGGGAAGAGCAAATTAAAAAACATGAATCAGAAATGTTTAATTTACTGGTAAATGACAGGGCTTTGCTAGAAAATGAAAAATTATAAAAAGGCTTAATATTTAAATACTTGGTTGTTAAATCTAAAATTCCCCACTACATAATTACTTGTAATGGGGAACATTAATTAAGAAACTCCAATCAAAGTTTTAACTTGATTAGCATTAAAGTAATCAGCTATTTCCTGTAAAAAAACACGGCGTCCTTCATCGTAATAATCCGGACAACGCCACGTTCAACAGGGGCCTTACCTGTGACTTCACCAATTTGCTCGCAAATAACGACGGTTTCGCCTTTTTTCACCAAGCGAGCAAGGTAGCCTTCAGCTGCATGGTAAGGAACACCTGCCATAGGGATGGGTTCACCATTGGCTTTGCCACGATGGGTCAGGGTAATCCCGAGAAGTTTAGCGGCCTTGTGTGCATCTTCAAAAAATAGCTCGTAGAAGTCACCCATACGATAGAACATCAAAGAGTGCGGATGTTGCATTTTGACGCCCATGTACTGTTGCATCATGGGAGTGAGGGTGGACAAATCAGTTATGATTCCCGAATTGCTCATGTAGGTGAAATCCTTAAATCTTTGAAAATACACAATATAAAAATAGACCGAGCGACACCGCTTACCGTGTGTATTTATGCGCTATGAACAGCTATTGTATGAATGGCAATATCTTAGCAAAATTGAAAACGACTAAACAATAAATCATCTATAAAGCGAACAGTTGTTAAACAGCCAAGTGATTATTGTTGTAGGCGTTAGGTGTAAAGCAAAAATAAAAAGCCTAAACATCTGTTTAGGCTTTTTAAGATTTAAGGCTTATACAGACCGAGTTCAGTCAGGTGCAACCGCAGGATACGACGTAACTCAAGAACGGCTTCAGGCGTTTCTTGAATAGAATGTCCACCTTTAATAATCTTCTCAGACAATGCACCATCTAGATGGGCACTCGTATAAGGCACGACATCGTCTGTAATGATATTGAGGTCATCACTTTTGGTCGCATTCCCCATGATGCTGTGGAATTTCATGCCTTTGTATGGAACGACGTTTTTAGTTAACCGAGTAAAATTAGAGTTTTTGCTGAGATCACTTGGTCCATTTTGAATGAGTCCATTATCGACATCTTTAATGAAGGCTTGTAGGTCAGGGTCACTACTTTGTATAACATCGGTCAGTGCCCCCAAAAACGCACCTGGTAGACGAATAACTTTACGTGCCGCAAGAGTAAACCAGCGGTCAGCAAACTCTGTCCCACGATGTGGCGCTGCTAAGAAAATGGCCCGACTGAAGTTTGGAATCGGTTGAATGTCGAGACGTGATTTAAACAGAGGGTCATTTTTAAATTGTTGCACACGTCGATTGGGTAGCAGTTTCATTGCCGCAGGGGTTAAGTCAGCATCGCTTACCAAAAGCCGTGCAATAATGCCGCCCATACTATGTCCCACTAGTACAGCATGCTTTTTGGCAGGCGCTTTGCTGTCGATCAAATTAAAACTTTGTTGAATGATTGCATAGATTTGGAAACGACTTTCCAAAATTGGCATATTGGTCGAGTAGAACACTTGCCAGACTTGATAGTGTTCACGTAGCACGGGATCGCCCATGACATCATTCGTCAGGCGAATCCATGCTTCTGGACTACTGGCTAGTCCGTGAACGAGCACCACCACTTTTTTATTTGGGTTGTACGGCTCAAGCATGTATAGGTGCGGCATGGTGAGGCGTGCATCACGATCAATCAGTGATAAATACGCGGCTTTACCTAAATTGTTTTGTGCCAACCATAAGCCATAAGGTGCAGAAAAGTTTGCAGCAAGAGGGTAACTTTTGCCTGCAATTTTCGCAGATTCAAACTTATAGGGATCATAAGCTGAGATTTCAAACTCAGGGTTGTTTAAGATCTCATCGATACTGGATGCAGAGCGTGGCTGTGCGGTAATGGTTGCCGCCAAATAACGGGCATTGTGAATGTTGGGATTACGACCATTGGTATACTGATAATGCAGTGGATCGACAATATATTTGGCTTTTTCGGGTGAGGTGTCGTTGTGCTCAGGTGGGAGGACAATCAGAAACTCTGAACCAAAACCATCGCGACGTGTGATAGAGCGCAGGCCGGAAAAGTTCATATTGTAAGTTGACATCAGTTGTTCAACTTGACGGTTTTTTAAAAGTGGGTAGTTATCATAATTTATGCGGTAAATACTTTGTCCCACTTTGATTTGATTACCGACTTCAGAAGGTCTATGGCGTAGTCCATAACTATGTACAAGTTTAGCGATAGCTTGGTTATAAAAGTCACGGAGTTGGACTTGTCGGTTATCAAAAATACGATCTTGGGGGCCACGTTTGGTGTTAAACATGTAGGCGTAACTATAACGAATACTTTTATCTAGCATGCCGAGTTGCTGATCTAGGCAGCTTTGGTAGTTTTGTTTTTGTAGCGCTTTTTTTTCTGCAGACTGGGTCTTGGCTAAAATACTCACTTTACAGGCAGATGATTTTTCTAAGGAAATTGCTTTAGCGAGATACAGTTCGCTGGCAGTAGAGAGAAGTTGTTCATCCTGAATTTGTGGAATTTGTCTGAGTTCGCTGACACATTCTTCAGGTTGCTCTGAACAGATTTTGGCTTCTCGACCTGTCATAGACAGTACGTTTAGACTCGCTTCACTGAGCTTATCCCGCGTTAAAATACTCTCACGCTCATTGGTAATTGTGACGTTCAGTGATTGATTTTTCACACTGACCACTTGGCAACCACTCAAAAGCGAAACGAGAGTGGTCATCATCAAGGTGCTACGGATGTATTTAGGCATAAAAAGCGTCGACTACCGTTTATTCTTTTGAATTTTTTAAATCATACGATAATTCTCGGATTTATGTAAGCATCCGCTGAACGCCATCGCCAAGTTTTAACGGGGTTCAGGTTTCCAGCGGTGAGGTAGTAATTCTTCTATTTGGGGCACTTTATGTGTTGGCAACCTTTTCAGCACATCACTTAAATAGGCATACGGATCCAAGCCATTCAGCTTTGCTGACTGGATTAAAGTCATGATATTGGCAGCTCGTTGACCACTGCGCAGCGAACCTGCAAATAGCCAGTTCTTACGCCCCAAGGCCCAGGGACGCATTTGGTTCTCTATCCAATTATTGTCAATGGGTAGATTGCCATCATCCAGATAGCGGCTTAAAGCAGTCCAACGTTTTAGGCTGTAATTGATCGCCCGGGCGGTTGGAGAACTCGATGGCACCGTCAGCTGATGTTGGTTGAGCCATTCATATAGTTGTTGCATGACCGGTTGACTATGCTGTTGTCGGTATTCGCAGCGGTCTTCCGCTGTACCATCCGTCTTTTTTCTTAATTCTGCTTCTATCGCATATAATTTCTGAATCAGCACTAATGCCTGTTCAGCGACCTGACTTTTCTTGGTCACATGTAGTTCATGGAATTTACGACGTGCATGTGCCATGCAGCCCACCTCAATGACCTGACCTGATCTAAAGCGTGCTTTATAACCACTGTAATCATCACAGACCAAATGACCCTGCCAGCCTTTCAGGAAGTCTTCAGCATGCTGGCCAGAACGGCTATCTTGAAAGTCATAGATCACTGCCTGAACTGGATTGTACTGTGTGCTGGCATAGGCCCAGACATAACCTTTTTTGGGCTTTTTCTCATTTTCACCCATCTGCATGACCGTCACCGGTGTTTCATCTGCATGGATCACCTGCTGTTGCAGTACCACCTGTTTTAAGGCATTGGCCAGAGGTTCCAGTTCCACCCCACAGCGGCCAATCCAGTCAGATAACGTTGATCTAGACAGATCAACACCTGCGCGTAGAAAGATTTGACGTTGACGGTACAAAGGCAAATGATCGGCATACTTTGACACCAGCACATGGCTAAGCAATTCAGGTGAAGCAATGCCTTTATCAATCACATAGGCTGGCATCGCTTGCTGAGTCAGAGTGTCACACTGATCACAGACCCATTTACCACGCACATGCTGTTCCTTATAGAACTGTGCCGGTCTGAAATTCAGTTTTTCACTGACATCTTCACCGATACGACGCAAGGTACAGCCACAACTGCATTGTGTTGATTCAGGTTCATGCTCAATACGGAGGGTGTGTAGATGATCTGGCAACAGCCGACGTTTAGGTTTGTTGACTGGGGCTTTCTGTGCAGCTGCATTGGTTTTATCTGCATTCAGTCGTTCCAGTTCCAGATCAACCGCTGCAATATCTTCTTCAACCGCTTCATCCCAGAGATGGATTTGTTTTGCGGTTAGATGTTCGTTTTTACTGCCGAATTTATGCTGTTTAAATAGTGCAAGCTCATGCTCGTATTTTTGATTGAGAATAGAAAGATGTTGAACTTTAGAATCTAATTGCTGATTGGTGACTTCAAGATGTTGAACTCTGGCATCTAATTGCTGATTTGATTGTTCCAGTTGTTGTTTAGATTGTGCCAGAGACTGATGCTGCATCGCCAACTGTCTGGTAAATTCCAGCAGTTGTTCATGGGTCAGTTGGCTTAAATCAGGCAGCGTATTCATGACCGCAGTATGCCTGAGGTCATGATGCAGAGGAAATAGAACGTTTGGAGAATAGCAGAATGGATGAGCCTGGTTTAGAGCATTGTTACCACTTGCTGCAGTCCGATTCTTTGCCAGGGCAAACCCTGGATCAGTGCCTGTAACTGCTCCGGGCTGATCGCCATACTTTCACCCTGGTGAACTTTAGCCCAGTGGAATTTCCCCTGTTCCAGCCGCCGGGCACACAGCCAGATACCCAGTCCATCATGCACCAGCACTTTCATACGATGGCCACGCTTATTACAGAACAGGTAAGCGCAATGCGGTTTGATGTAGCCAAAGGCTCTCAGCACCTGAGCCATGGCTGTATCCATCCCTGCACGCATGTCCATCGGCTGGGTAGACAACCAGATCTCATCAATACGAATCATTGAGTCAAACCCTGGATCAGCAACAGTAATTCAGTTACTGACTCCACCGGCCAGTCGATCTCGATCATCTGATCCCTTGCGGAACTTGGTGCCTCATGTAATGGAATCCTGATATGAGCGACAGCTTTCTTCTCTGGCACAGGTGGTAGAGGTGCTTCTTGTTTGACTGGAGTCGGGTGAAGAATGACCGGAAGAAAGTCAGTCTGTGGAATGGATGGGGTTTTTAATGCAGGGGGCATTGATCTGGACTGACGAATCCATTTATGTAGCAGATTGGCATTGATCTGATGTTGCATTGCTACCTTGGCCACTGATGTATCTGGCTGCTGGCATTGCTGAATAAGTTGATGTTTAAATTCAGCTGTGAAGGTTCGACGGGGCTTTTTTAGCGTTGGTGCACTGTCTATAACTGTCTTTAAATCCATAAATAGGTGTCCACTTAAATTTAAGTGGACACTATCGCGGTATTAATGAGTTAGAAAAAGTGGGGTTCAGCGGACGCTTACCCTTCATCAGCTTTTACATAGCTTTGTTCCAATTGAGCGCCGTGCTTGAGCATAAGATCGACAGCATAAGCATTATCTTTTTCAACGGCTAGCATGAAGGGTGTATAGCCTTTGATTGGATACTGAGCTGTATTTTGATTTGGATCGGCACCATATTGTAAAAGTAACTCGAAAATCTCGTAGGCATCGCAAACTTTCTTGTCTCCAAGAGAGATTCGCTTCACCTCCTCAAATAATACCTTTCTAGGGTCATGGCTTGGTAGGCTCTGGAGTTGCTTATAACTTTCGATATCGCTACCACCGTTAGAATGACGTCTAATCGAATCTGCAAGATATTTATCATTGGCTTGTTCAACTTTATGACCATTCAATAGACCAATCACACCTAAGTTTTGGTAAAGCATGGAAATACCATAAAGACCAGTAATATTAGGATTAGCCCCATTTTCCAATAAGAGTTTTACTAGTTTTGGCAGATTTTCTTCAATAGCGAGGTTTAATGGGGAAGTCTGCTTTTTCGCTGTGCATTCATTTAAAAGCTCTTTATCAAAACCACATTCGAATACATATTGGATGAATGCGTATGTTTCATCGAATTTAGCAGCAATGTGGTTCAATGCCAAAAGCACAATACTTTCTTTATTTGAAGTTAATGCATTTATGTTTGCACCAGCTTCAATGAGCTTTCTAGCCGTAGAAAAATCTCCGATAGCGACAAAGTAGTGAGGTTGAGGCCATTTACGTCTTTGTTCAATATCAATGTAAATGCTTACATTTACTTTTTTAAAGTTAGGGCTAATATCCATAGGAACTGCTAGTTTGCTGATTTTTGGAATTAATTTCTTAATTTCCATACCGTTGTCACTAAAAGTCTCGGTAGTAAAATATTTAAAGAATCCAACTAGGGTTGCTTCTTTTTCCCATTCTTCAAAAACAAAGTCGGTTTTAAAGCGGTCAGGGCGCTCAATTGGATCAAAGATTCCAACTTTAAGGTCAAATTGGATCGCTAAATTTGAAATCTTTCCAATGAGTTTATTTTGGCTCTCCACAAGTGAAGCAATACAAAGTATCTCATTCAGCAGTACTTCTAAATAACGCATATCACGATATAACAAACCATCTAGGCATAGTTCATATTCAGCGAGTGCTTCCTTAAATTGATATTGATATACCAAATTAATTGCTTTAGCCCAATGAATATATGGCAGGAGATGACTTACTTCTTGGTGCTCAGTAAGGTACTTATCTATTTGGTTTATCATCAATGTATTTAGTTGAAAAGTAGTCTCACCTGTTGAGCTATATACCATTGATGCTAAGCGAGTGTCGGTTTGATCAATACGTTTAACATGCGTTTTATCAAAAAACACTTGAGTCAACTTCTGATATGAAAGAGGGATCTCCATCAAAAAAGGAAAATGTGTTTGTGCATTGGCACTAGCCATCGCTCTAAATGTAAGTGCTTGGGTGTCATGTTGCGAAATACGATGAGACTTCAATTTTTGGTTGTGTTGTTCGGCCAAAAACTGGATAAAGTTTCCATGTTGCAAGGAGAACCCATATTTAATTTTTAAGGCTTGTAGTAATCGCGCAAAACACAACAGCTCATAATGTGCCTGCGATGCTTCTGTATCGGTCAAAAATAGGCGTTTTAAGGTCGACGGCGTAGGTAATGCATCTGGGCGACCAAATTTACTAATGTAATTTTTGTCATCAGGACTTAAAACGTCACTTTCCAAAAAGTGAGCAAAGTTTTGGTCAGTATTTTTTAGGTAATCTAAACCCCAATCTCAACTTTTTAAGTGATTGAAATAAAAAGGACATAACCCTATTTTAGTTTCCACCAAGAAATTAAAGCAAAGTTATGTCCATTGAAGAATTTATCATTTTTGTCTATGTAATCATAGAAGAACTTTATCCCATTGTTGTTACTCAGCCCCTGAGAACTCGTGGTTTTCCGCCTGCTGTTACTGATGCAGAAATCATCACTATGCAAATAGTAGGTGAATTTCTTGGTTTAGATACAGACAAAAATATTTGGATGTATTTCAAAAACAATTGGTTAGAATGGTTTCCAAAATTAGGATCTTATCCCAATTTCTGTAAACATTGTGCAAACCTGTGGCATGTCAGTCAATCCATTATGGCACAGCTCATTCAGCGTTATGGTTCAGATAACATTCACTTTATTGATGGCTTCCCACTCCCTGTCTGTAGTTATACCAGAGCTAGAAAGCATAAAAACTTTAAAGAATACGCAGGTTTTAGTTATTGTGCTGCAAAACAAGAAAAATATTATGGTTTCAAAGCTCATATCGTCATTAATCTTTCAGGCATGATTTCGGGTTATACCTTTGCACCTGCTCATTGTGATGAGCGAGATGTTGCACCTGAAATTACGAATGATATTTACGGTTTACTGGGAGCAGATAAGGGCTATTTAAGACCAGAATTGAAACGATATTATGAATATCAGGGTATTGATTTACAAACACCCTTTAGAAAAAACATGATAGATTTCAGACCTAAAGAGACACTGCAAATACTGATGAAAGCCAGAAGAAAGATTGAAACAGTGATTGGTCAATTAACAGATCGCTTTCACATTCAGAAAGTGAGGGCAAAAGATCTATGGCATTTAACCCACCGCATAACTCGTAAAATTCTGTCGCATACAATTTGTGTGGTGCTAAATAAAAAGCTTGGTCATTCACCAATTCAATTCGAAAATCTTATTTTAAGTTGAGATTGGCGTTAATCTAAGCTTTCTTTAATAAAGTTTTGACCTTTCCAGTGCTTGGCGATCCCCATTTGTGTAATGCAAAACGTTATGAGTTGATGTAGTGATGGAACTAAGTAATTTGACCAGAGAGAGGTACGAATAGACTCAACATTCATCAATGAGGTTAAGCGAGCGTGTAATAGCATTGCCTTATAGCGGTCTAAAACATTACGTTTAAGCAATGTTATGAATTGTAAATCTGTACGATCAGAAAATTCTTTTGGGCATAACTGATCTAAAAATAAGTCTACATCATAGTGTGAAGTGAATAGTTTGTTTGATGAACCATCTAAGTGTTTAGAGTCTGTCTCCGAGAGTTGGCTCTTGGTATCCATGTGACTAAATAAATCACGAACAATTTCTATAGTTGTTGGAAAGGTATTCTTTGGCATTGTAAAGCTCTGCGTATATCTGTCTTAAAGTTTAAATAGGCTTTTCGGTCACTAGGTGTACCTGGTATCGTAATCTTCTGTATTTGGTTTACAAGCAAAAAATCATGTTTTTTGCCAGGTCTAAAAGATGCGACACCATCCTTAATAAGTTGCCGAATAAATTTGTTCAGCTCTTTGTCATTACTGTACTTTTTCATCGGTAATCCTGGATTAAGGGGATTGCTCCCCTTAATGATTATTTGGCATTACCACGACCACCACCTGATGGGCGACCTGTTGTACTTGGCCAATTGCCACCAGGGCCAGGATGGGATGATGGTGGGCGGTTGTATTGAATGTGCATGAAGTATTATCCTTCGTGTGCATAGCGAAATTGCTATGAATCGAAGAATATAGAAATGCAAGATTTTCTTCCTCTGAGAGAATGGAGTTTAATTTTTAAAAACTAATTTTGGCTTGTTCTAATACCCAGTTTTCATACTTCTGTAGATGCCCTCGCAACATATCCATGGGGCGAACGGTATAGTGCTTTTCTGCTAAAGCACTTGGTTTATGTCCAGATATTTGTGCAGTGACACCTACAGGAATATCTACCCATTCTGCCAATGATTTAAATGAACGTCTAAGACCATGTATTGTTAGCTGAATATCTATTTCATTACAGATTTTCTTAAACTCTTTGTAAGGATTAACGATGTATCCCGTCGCAGAGGTATTACTGCTAAATATATAAGATGAATCGCTGGTTTTTTTTAAGTCACGTAGTAATTTTTCTACGTATTTTGTCATAGGTATAATACGCCCATTATCTTCAACTTTATCCTTCAGATGGATCGTTTTCCACCTAAAATCTAAGTCTTCCCATGTAAGTGATAGAAACTCATCTTTTCTGGCCCCAGTTAATAGACAACAAATATAAAATGTGGCCAAGGCCTTATTTTGAGAAGTGAGAACGGTAGAGAACCATATGTCTAACTGTTCTCTTAGGAGGCAATCTTTTCTTGCTTGAACTGGCTTTACTTTGGATCTTACTTTTTTAGATTTAATTGCATTTGTAGGTGCTATTCCTTGGAATCTATCATCTTCTTCACACCAATTTAAAAAGGCTCTAACGAGACGGAAAGCTTTACTAGCTGTAGTTTCTCGGTAATTATTATTCTGAAGCCATTCAGAAAAAAAGTTGTTATCAAGATCTGATAACCTTTTTTCTAATAATTCAAAAATAGGCTGAGGTTTATAGTGAAATTTTTTGATTTCATCAAATCCACCTTTTGATAGTAATAAATGATCGAGATAGGTGCGTTCTCTCCATCTTTCTTTATTTTCTTCAAGATAAATATTCCAAGCTTCTTTGAATAAAGTTTCTTTTCGTTTTTCAGTCTTAAGATATTCTTGGTCTGATTGAATGCGCTTATTTTTTTCAACTTTGGGGTCGATCCCTTGCGTACACATTACAGCAAGCTCTTTAGCTTTTTCACGAGCTTCAGTTAGTCGCCAATCTTTAATATTCCCAATAGTTATACGTCGTGTTGTAGACCCTACACGTCCCTGAAAGATATATGTCTTTTTATTGTTTGGGGTTACTTTTACCCCAAAACCACTGGTAGAGCTATCCCAATAGAAAGAAGGCTTTGAGTCAGATCGGCATTCTAGTTTTTCAATTGCTGGTTTTGTAAAATTCATATAGATACCAAAAAAATAAGCAATTAGTAAGCATATTTAAGATACTATAATCAACTTTAAAGGCCAATGGTTTAAAGAAACAGTTTCGTATCTTATTGTATATAAAAATATATTTGATTTTTTTCTTGTGTGTCATTGTGTAGGTTGTAGAACTCATAATCCGTTGGTCGACAGTTCAAGTCTGTCTGGGCCCACCATATAAAACAACCCCTTACGTGCATTAATCGTAAGGGGTTTTTTGTTTTTGGATATTATGAAATCTGAAGTAAGCAATTCACTTAATTGATCGTCGTTCTTATCTCGAAGGACTTAAAATGGGTTGCCTCCACTGATAATGAACTTTTCTAGTTTGCCTTTCAATAAAGATTCTTCGTTACCAGCTTAATAAAAAAGCATCTCCCTCAGATATTACTTTTGTTATCTAAATTCCATAAACATCTTCTTTAATCAAAAAAAAAGTTCATATTTATGAAATAATTGTGATGTAGTTCAAAGAATATCTGCAAAAAAAGTGAAAAGTAGATGAAATGCATTTTACAACTGAAAAAATTATGCTAATTAATATGAGATGATTTTTTAGTCAAAAATCATGATGTTTCAGGACGGAATATCTTAAGAAGCGTATTAAAAAATGATTAAACAGGAGTTTCAATGATGCTTCAGCTTTTAAGAAAATTGTTTTGTTTGCATATTTATGAGTATGAGCAAATGCAAGAGATCGGGGAACACAGGGAGTGTCGTAAGTGCGGTACGAATAAGGATTAAAGTTTTTGCAAGAAAAGTGAGCAATGGCTCACTTTTTTTATGCTTGTTATGGGCTAATTTCCGTTAAAATTAAAGGGAAATTTCATCACGATGAACAGGCATATGAGTAAAGATTTTCATGCAGATACCTATATCGTAGACAGCAAGCTGGCAGATACGCTGCACTGGCTCAGCCTGCATCAAGATAGTTATGACTCCTTTAGTTATGATGCAGTCACGCAAGCGCTGATGGTGCATCATGCTAATGGAGTAGATCAAATCCGAGTCGGAGATTATCTGAATACCCGTTATGGTATTTTAATTACTGCACATAACTTTTCTGCAAGTTCATCAAGTTAAACAGTTGTTAGCTTGCCATGGCATCTGTAGCCAGACTGCGAACACTCGGTTTTGGCTGTTCTGCAACTAAACCTAATTTTGCAAAAAGTTGCTGATCTCGACCTTGGGATGTATTAGGGGTCGTCAGCAGTTTTTCACCAGAGAAAATAGAATTGGCACCAGCCATAAATGCCAAAGCCTGATCCGAATCGCTTAAGGATTCACGCCCTGCAGAAAGGCGAATATAGCTTTTAGGCATCAACAACCGTGCTACTGCAATGGTACGAATCCACTCAATCACATCCAGTTTTTCTACATCTGCCATCGGTGTACCTTCAATCGGCACTAACATATTAATCGGCACAGATTCAGGATGAATTACCAGAGTTGCAAGCTCATATAACAAACCAATCCGGTCATCACGACTTTCGCCCAGACCCACAATACCGCCACTACAGACTTTCATACCAGCTTGACGCACATGATCCAGAGTATCCAGACGATCATCAAAGCTACGCGTGCTGATGATATGTGAATAGTATTCACGAGAAGTGTCCAGATTATGGTTGTAATAATCCAGTCCTGCATCTTTCAAGCGTTCAGCCTGTGATCCATTTAGCATCCCCAGTGTCATGCAGGTTTCCAGACCGAGTGCTTTAACTTCACGTACCATTTCCAGCACATAAGGCATATCGCGTTCATGCGGGTTGCGCCATGCAGCCCCCATACAAAAGCGTGAACTGCCTGATGCCAGCGCCTGTTTGGCTTCCTGAATCACTTTATCGACTGCAATGCGTTTTTCAGCTTCCAGTTTGGAATCATAATGCGCTGATTGTGAACAGTATTTACAGTCTTCAGGACATTTACCGGTTTTAATCGAAAGCAGGGTGCTCACCTGAACGGTATTCGCAGTGAAATGTTCACGATGAACCTGTTGCGCCTGGAACACTAAATCCATTAAAGGCTGTTGATATAGAGCTTGTATTTCTTCACGTGACCAATCATTACGTACCGCATCACTACTGTTCATCTCTTTCCCTATCTGTGCTTATTTATCATTCGGTTCATCTTAATAAAAATAAGCTTTTGCTTCACTAGCAAAATATGACCTTATATAAATGGCAAAGCCCACACGAGGTGAGCTTATTTTTTCAGTTGCCAGATTATTTATTACTGTGATTTCCATGAATATCCTGGCCATGCAGATCACTACGGTGCTGCTTGTTAAACACGCGCTGATCCTGTTCATGCTGATTGTTTTTTGGGGAATTAATCGGGCCATGTTGCGGCTGCTGTTGTTGTTGCTTCTGCTGGTCATGCTGAAGCTGCTCAAGCAGTTCTTGATTTGGATTTTTGATGACATCATCTTTCCTCCACTTCATTTCTGACTATTTTTATTTATGCCATAGTCTGAAACACGGGTGTGTAAGGCTTTTAAGTGAAACTGTGAATCTAGGTAAAGTTGAAATATATTTCAATAGTGAGAGAAAATTAGCTGGATTTTGCCAGTTGTTCTTGAACGGCCCAATCGATATGTACCTGCACAATTTCATCATGCTGATTACGCTGTTGCTGAAGAGCCTGAATAATCTGCCCATCAAAGGGCGCATTGCCCAAACCAATGGCGACATTGCGCATAAAGCTTTGATAACCTGTACGACGCATCGGGCTGCCTTCAGTCGCACTTAAAAAGATGGCTTCATCCCATTGCCATAAATCCAGTAAACTCATCTGATCCAGACCATGACGCGGATGAAAATCCTCTATCGAGGTGACTTGGGCAAAACTGTTCCAGGGACAAATCAGTTGGCAGTCATCACAACCAAAAACACGGTTGCCAATTCCGCGTCGTAAATCTTCTGGAATAATGCCTTTATATTCGATCGTCAGATAGGCGATACAGCGTCGTGCATCCAGCATGTACGGTTCGACAATCGCTTGAGTCGGACAGATGTCGATACAGGCGGTACAGGAGCCACAATGTTTAGTCGCGGGTTCATCAAAGGGCAGTTCGAGTGAAGTAAACAGTTCACCCAAAACAAAGAATGAGCCTGATGTTTTATGAATCAGCAAGGTATGTTTCCCTGTCCAGCCCATACCGGCAGTTTCAGCCAGCGATTTTTCAAAAATGGGCGCAGAATCGGCAAATGGGCGTGATTCAAAATCTCCGACTTTTTCCCGGATTTTTGTCGCCAGAGTTTTCAGGCGACCCCGCATGGTTTTGTGATAATCTCGGCCACGGGCATAACGCGCGATAATGGCAGAGTTGGGTGCATAAGAGATATAACGTGGTTCTGGTACCTCGACCAGATAATCCATACGCACACAGATAATGCTGCGTGTGCCGGGAACTAGCAAAGTGGGATTGGCACGTTTTTCCAAATTCTCTTCCAGAAACTTCATGTCACCATGATAACCACGATCCAGATATTCCTGTAAGCGTGCTAATTCTGCTTGAGCATCCGGTTTGGCAATGACACAATCAGAAAAACCCAATTCTAAAGCCTGCGCTTTAATCCATGCTTTTAGCTCAGCTGGATCTTGTTGATAAACTTTAATTTGCGCTTGAGAATCGGGAGTTGCCATAAACCAAAGACAGGGAATAAGAAATGCAGCAACAAGTTTACCATAGCCGTGATCTACAAGCATGGGAGCAGCGCTGGTTTCAACAGCAAAATAGTTCCTACGGTTTAATGCAACAAGTCGCCTGGGGGATTAGTCAGCGGCTGATCACTTTATTTTCCCAGCAAAAAATAAAAAAAATCGCTGTCTGCTGTGGTCAGGGTAATAATGCCGGCGATGGCTATCTTGTGGCCAAATATCTCAAACAGGCGGGCTTCAGTGTTGATATTTATGCAGTTGAGTTGGGTAATTCCAAAGATTTAGCATCGGCTGTGCAGGAAGCTCAGCAAGCTGGCTTGCAGCCTTATTCGCATTTTGATTTTCAATCTGAATGTGAGGTCTATATCGATGCATTATTCGGAATTGGTCTGAACCGTCAGCTGGACTTTGACTGGCAAAATGTTATTCAAACGATCAATCAGCAAACTGGATTAAAAATCTCAATTGATATTCCGAGTGGATTGGATGCCAATACCGGCCAGCCTTTGCCTGTTGCGATTAAAGCTGACTACACTTTCACGGGTTTAGGGCTTAAGGCAGGACTGTTTACCGGACAAGGCAAAGAATATGCGGGCAAGATCGAACTGATTTCTGCTATCCCGACAGATACTGAGCTTCAACCAATTGCTTGTCTTTCATCACATCAGATTCAATTGCCGAAGCGTGAAGCCTTTGGTCATAAAGGCAGTTATGGTCATGTCTTGGTTGTAGGTGGTCATGCCGATATGGGGGGGCAGTGATCATGGCAGCAGAGGCAGCATTTGCTGCCGGAGCAGGTAAAGTGACGATCGTCTGTGATGCAAAACACCATACTGCGATTTTGTCACGTGCACCGAATATCATGCTGCGTGATATCAATCTTTTAACTCAGGAGCAACGCCAAGCACTGATTCAGCAGGTCGATGCAGTCTGTTTTGGCATGGGATTAGGTCGTGATTCTTGGTCAGAGCAACAATATACAGCTTGGTTTGAGCTGACTCAGCAATCTGATCTGGAGGTTGTTTTGGATGCGGATGCCTTATGGTTTCTGGCCAAGCAGCCTCAAGTTTTGAATTCCCAGACTTATGCCACACCACATCCAGGAGAAGCTGCAACTTTGCTAGCATGTAGCACTGCGGAAGTTGAAATGGATCGGATTGCAGCCATTCATGCCCTGCAACAAAAATATCAGGGACAGTGGGTGCTAAAAGGTTCAGGTAGCCTGATTCTGGAAGAAAGGCTTTACATCTGCAATGCCGGGAATGCCGGTATGGGAACTGGCGGAATGGGGGATGTGCTGGCCGGCATGATTGCCAGTCTAAAGGCGCAATTTGCGCAAAAAATTTATTTGCATGAAATTGTGACGCTGCATGCACTTGCAGGTGATGAACTGGCCAAAAATGGCGAACGTGGCTTGCAGGCACAGGATATGAAACATGCGATTTATCAGGTCGTGAATCGCTAAGGAGAATAGTGTGCCAGTCATCAAACTGAATATTTCAGGCCAAGTTCAAGGAGTCGGATACCGTTACTGGTTTGCCGAGCAGGCTCAGGCGCTTGGACTGAAAGGATATGTGAAGAACTTGAGCACAGGTGAGGTGGAGGCCGTTATTGCTGGAACAGACTCCCAACTTCAGGAAATGATTACACGAAGTTGGAAAGGGCCTGCTCGTGCAATCGTACAAGCGGTTATTCAAGAGTATCTGGAATCTGAGCTAGATGCTCAAGACTTTATAATATTGCGTTAAACCTTATCGACGACGGCTACTGACGCGACTCCGGCCGCGTGCCATACCACCCAACGCATTTAATACCGCCATTTTACTCATACTGCCTGAGGCGTGGGCATGACAAATAGCAGCAGCTAAAGCATCGGCGGCATCCTGTTGCGGTTTGATGCTGAGTTTTAGAATATTCATTACCATCATCTGCACCTGTTCTTTATCGGCAGCGCCATAACCCACTACCGACTGCTTGATCTGGCGCGCAGTATATTCAGCGACTTTCAAATCCAGATTGACCAATGCCGCAACAGCAGCACCACGAGCCTGACCGAGTTTTAAGGCAGAATCCGGATTTTGTGCCATAAAGACTTGTTCGACCGCAGCTTCAGTGGGGCCATAAAATTTTACAATACGCTCCACCCCGGCAAAGATGCGTTTTAAACGTTCAGGCATTTCTGTCGTTTCTGTTCTGATGGTGCCGGCATCAACAAAAGTCAGTTTGGAGCCGTCTTTTTCGATAATTCCGTAACCGGTTAAACGAGAACCGGGGTCAATCCCAATAATTAATGACATGCCCGCACTTTAAAAATAGAATAATGCCCATATTGTTACATAAGCGTATCAAAAAAGCTTGATCCTGATGAAGCAGTTGATTCCAGCATCCTATTATTTATTTTACTGAGATTAGATTAATTTTCATGAAATTATTTCTTATTATCCTTGCAGGCTTAATCCTAGAAGTATTTGTCTGGATTGGCGTGGGTGACCTCGTCGGGAGCATGTGGTACGTATTTTTCTGGTTTGTGGCCGCATTTTTTATTGGTATGAATCTGATCCGTAAATACTCGGCCGGTGTAATGCCACAAATGCAGCAAATGCAGATGGGACAGATGAGTGCAGATCCTGCATTAACAGGAAATTTACCTAAAATTCTGGCAGGTTTCTTTCTGCTTATTCCTGGATTGATTACCGACGTATTGGCCGTATTGATGCTCATTCCAGCGGTTCAGCAGGTTTTTAAGGCTGCCATAATGAAAGCGATGATGAAGCGTCAGCAACTCATGATGGAAAAAATGATGGGGGGCATGATGGGCGATATGGGTGGGGCACAAGGCCAGAATCCATTTGCCGAAATGATGCGTCAAATGCAGGATATGCAAAATCAGCAATCAGGTCGCGGCGATTCCACCATTATTGATGGTGAAGCACGTGAAGTGAGACCTGAGGCGAAAAAAATTGAAATGAAAGATATCAATCCGAAATAATTGTTTTATTAAAAAACTCTATTTAAGCCGAATCTGATGATTCGGTTTTTTATTGGAACTTTCTAATATCTTTGAACAAACGCTATAATATATTTTTATAAATTTACCTGATTTTAATGTCTCTGCTTTTTACGATCTGTCTCCTGCATTTTGTTGCTCAACTCAGTCCCGGTCCCGATGTTTTGCTCATTGCCAAAAGTGCCGCATCCACCACACGCCAGAATGCCCTGAAAGTTATTGCAGGGATCTCTGCCGGTATCGTGGTTTGGGTAATACTGACACTTGCGGGTTTTACCGTGTTAATTGACCAGTTTCCATGGATTCAACAGGTATTGATGGTGCTCGGTGGTGTGTTCCTGGCTAAAATGGGATGGGCCATGTTAAAGGGTGGTGTGCATAGCTTTAAACATAGACATCAGACCGACGACGATACAAATGGACAGGTGCAAGCTAAAAACTATTTTATGTTGGGCTTATGGACCAACCTTTCTAATCCCAAAACACTGATCTATTTTAGTAGCGTATTTTCACTGGCCTTAAGTTCATCTGCTTCAGATTATTTGAAAACACAGCTGGCAGTGATTATTCCTTTGCAGACCTTTATCACCTTTGCTTTATTGATGCTGTTGATTTCCCAACCAAAAATTAAAACCTTGTACCAGCGTTCGGGGAGTTATATTGATATGATTTCAGGCGGACTATTTCTGCTATTTGCATTGTGGTTATGGTATGACGCACTTATTCTGATGAATTAAGTGGTACATCTTCATTTAATGCTGGAGATATTGGTGAGGTCGAGGCAGGAGAGGCTGAGTTGTCTGGTGTTTTAACCGCCGTTTGATAACGATTAGGCTTTAAGGTGGTTTCAGTATTTTCAGAGCCTTGATAACTGCGACTACGGTTAGCGCGCTCACGCAATCCACCTTTTTTAATTAACTGAACCATGGCACATCTCTCATTCAAATCCACAGCTATTGTAAATCAAAGCTGGATTTGATGAGGTTATTTTCCGCATCTCTATTTGAATTATTTAAGAGTAATAAAAAGACTTGTTTGAACTAACAGGTCTTTGCTGTGAGATGCATGAAATTAGCGAAGTCTTTTATCTTCTTCTTTTAAAACATCCAGTATAGAGTGTTGTATAGGAACTTCTTGTTGTGATTGCACATACAAATGCACGACTTTAAATACGATTGCTGTAACGAGGCAGGCCACAAGACAAAAAATCCAGAAACCAAAAGGGCTGCGAATATGATGTGAGCCACAGTTTGAGCATGATTTTTCTGTAGAGTCGACTACTTTTTCGCAGCAAGCACAATGATATTGATACTGCATTGTTCTTCTCCCAGGATGTTATCCTTTTTATTCTTCGATCATGAAAGATGATTCAATTGGTTTTTTATCATAGGTAGAGCAGCATCAGCTTGCAATAAGCAATTGCTGATAATTACATAGAGACAATAGAGTATAAAAATTCATTACACAAGCAGTAGGATTTTCTTAAAATGTAAGAAATATTTTCATTAATCAAATAATAATCAATGAATTAAGAGTTAATTCTCTTGAAAATATACATAATAAAGCCCGCATCAAGCGGGCTTTATTTGAGCTAGTCTAAAACTTACTGCCCAGAACGGATGATGTAATCAAAAGCAGACAGTGATGCCTTGGCACCTTCACCGGTGGCAATGATGATCTGCTTGTACGGCACTGTGGTACAGTCACCTGCAGCAAATACGCCTTTCACATTGGTTTCGTTGCGGTCGTTAATCACAATCTCGCCACGGTTGGTTAGCTCAACAGCTGTTTCTTTCAGGAAATCCGTGTTTGGCAACAAACCGATCTGCACGAAGATCCCCGCAAGTTCTACCGTATGCTCTTCATCAGTCGCACGGTCTTTATATTTCAGACCGGTCACCTGTGAACCATCACCCAGCACTTCAGTCGACAAGGCATTCTTGATCACGGTGGTATTCGGCAAGCTGTTCAGCTTGTCTTGCAACACCTGATCCGCACGCAATTTGGTATCAAACTCCACCAGGGTGACATGCTCCACAATCCCCGCCAGGTCAATCGCCGCTTCGACACCCGAGTTACCGCCACCGATGACCGCAACACGTTTACCCTTGAACAAAGGACCATCACAGTGCGGGCAGTAGGCTACACCACGAGTTTTATATTCCTGCTCACCCGGAACGTTCATCTCTCTCCAGCGTGCGCCGGTCGACAGAATCACGGTTTTAGATTCCAGTTTGGCACCATTCGCTAAAGTCACTTCCACCAGACCATTGGCCGTTTCGTCTGCCCCTTTGATATCAGACACACGTTGCAGGTTCATGATGTCGACACCATATTCACGCACGTGGGCTTCCATCTCGGCTGCAAATTTAGGACCTTGGGTCTTCTGTACAGACGTAAAGTTTTCAATGTCCATGGTATCCATGACCTGACCGCCCATGCGCTCCGCCACGATCCCGGTCTTAATGCCTTTACGCGCTGCATAGATGGCTGAAGTATTGCCTGCAGGTCCACCACCAATCACCAGGACATCAAAGGTGTCTTTGGCATTCAGCTTTTCCGCATCTTTGGCAGCGGCATTGCTATCCAGCTTGGCAATGATTTCTTCCAGTGTCATACGACCCTGACCGATATGCTGGTTGTCCTGGAATACCATCGGCACCGCCATGATCTTGCGTTCTTCCACTTCTTCCTGGAAGAAAGCACCATCAATCATGGTCGCTGTAGTGCCCGGGTTATAGATGGCGATCAGGTTGAGTGCCTGAACCACATCCGGACAGTTATGGCAACTTAATGATACGAACACGTCAAAGTTAGATTGAACACCCAGGCTCTTGATATTCGCCAGCACTTCATCAGAGACTTTCGGTGCATAACCTGAAGTTTGCAGCAATGCCAGAATCAGCGAAGTGAACTCATGGCCCATTGGCAAGCCTGCAAAGAATACACGTGGTTCTTCACCAGCTTTAGCAATACCAAAGCTTGGCGCACGTGCATTGTTCCCGTCAAAGCGTGCAGTCACCAGGTCAGACAGTGCAGCCACTTCGGACACCAATTCCTGGATTTTGGCTGATTTGTCAGAGCCATCTAAAGTCGCGACCAGTTCAATCGGGCCTTCTAGGCGTTCTAATAGGGTTTTAAGTTGAGCTGAAGTATTTTGGTCTAACATTGCTAACGTCTCCAAAGGAGTAAATGTTTATTTGATAAGAGGATATTAAATGAATTGAAAAAATAGGTAAAACAGTTTGTTTTTATTTTATTGATCGGATTTACAGATTTGTTGAAAAATTCATTATTAATTTCAAAGTCCTATATGGGGTCGAAAGATTAATCTTCAAGTAGTTTAGAGCAAGAATAAGGATTTTCAGCTAAGATTAAAACAAGATATTTGAGAATTGAATGATGGAATTACAACGCGGTATTTATCAACATTATAAGGGACAGCTTTATCAGGTGTTTCATGTTGCCACGCACAGTGAAACTGAAGAAAAGCTGGTGGTTTATCAATGTCTCTACGGTGATTATTCAATTTGGGTACGTCCTTTAACGATGTTCATTGAAACCATTACCACTAACGATGATCGTGAAGTAGAGCGTTTTAAATTGATTCAGGCACTTTAAGCCCAACAGACTCAGGGAAGAGTGATGCAAAACTCAGATGAATTTGAAAGATTCATGCAGGAATTATATGAAAAGTTTCATAGGCATGATCTTAAGCAGGCAGATCGCCTGCACCGATATCGCAATATAGAACCAGAATCCGGTCGATTTTTATCTATGCTGATTCGTGCGCAACAATCGAAAAATATTCTGGAAATTGGGACTTCTACTGGTTATTCCACTTTATGGCTGGCAGAAGCGGCTCGGCAGACTCAAGCCATGATTACAACACTTGAAGTTGATGCAGAACGGGTTGCTCAGGCAAAGCAATATGCGACAGAAATAGATCTTGCAGATTTAATCAATTTTAAAGTGATTGATGCACAAGTTTATCTGAAGGAAGAACAGGAAATATTTGATTTTATCCTGTTAGATGCTGAACGAGATGCTTATGTCAGTTACTGGCCACATTTGAGTCGATTACTTAAAGCAAAGGGCGGGTTACTGGTAGTTGATAATGTCATTTCACATGCAGCAGAAGTCGAAGAGTTTATTGCCTTAATTCAGCAAGACCCACGTTTTATCATGAGTACTGTACCCATAGGCGCAGGTTTGCTGATGGTGGGATTTCGTTAATTTGATTCGCTCTAATCCATGCAAATTTTATTAAAATGTAAATTATATTCGAGATACTTTTCTACAAATGCAGCTTTATCTTGGCGTCTTAACAGGTTGTCATAAATAAATTCAGGTACGGGATGATACAGTTCAGTATGACCATTACTGTATACAATTTTCAGGTGGCGGCTTGAGGGATTGTATTTCCAAGAAATCACGGTAAGCAGTTTTTGCATATGCGTTCCTCCACTGAATATTTCTTATCTTATCATTTGAACTTATGCCATATGGCTCTGCAGATGTATAGCTCAATTGTAAGAATGGGTAAGGATTATGAGAAAGCGAAGCAAAAGATATGCCTGAATTTTTATATGATGGATCAAGAAAAAAATAGGACTGCAATATTTAAAGTCCTAACAAAATCATTTTAAAAAATAAAATCCCGTATTGCGCTGAGATAAAAGCTTAAACCATAAAAAACCACGCTAAAAAGCGTGGTTTTTTGAATCAGTTCAATCTAATTAAAATTAGATTTTACCTACTAGGTCGATTGAAGGAGCAAGAGTTGCATCGCCTTCTTTCCATTTAGCTGGGCAAACTTCGCCTGGGTGAGCGTGTACATACTGAGCTGCTTTAACTTTACGAAGAAGTTCTTGAGCGTCACGGCCGATACCACCAGCGTTGATTTCAACGATTTGGATTTTACCTTCTGGATCGATCACGAAAGTACCACGATCAGCAAGGCCGTCAGCTTCGATTAATACGTCAAAGTTTTTAGCAAGAGTCCAGTTTGCATCACCAACCATTACATACTGGATTTTTTTGATTTCTTCTGAAGAATCGTGCCAAGCTTTGTGAGTGAAATGCGTGTCAGTAGAAACTGAGTAGATTTCAACGCCTAGTTTTTGGAATTCAGCGTAGTTGTCAGCAAGGTCACCAAGTTCAGTCGGGCAAACGAAAGTGAAGTCAGCTGGGTAGAAGAATACAACAGACCATTTGCCTTTCAGGTCAGCTTCAGTAACTTCAATGAATTTGCCGTTTTGGAATGCAGTTGCTTTAAATGGTTTAACTTCAGTATTAATTAAGCTCATCATTGTCTCCATGATTGAGGTAGTCTTTGATTTTGAATAAGAGTATCGAAATTTTGGTTGATGCTAAAATGGTATTTTTACATTACAAACATCGGAAAAACCGAATTAAGTAAAAATGCGCCACTTCGGCAAAATCGCTTTGTTCATTCAGCAGCATCAAGATGATGGCCTGATGACAAAATTATCTCTTTTTCCTCGTGCTAGCAAACATGATGTTGAAACCAAAAAATTCAAGGGTGAATCAGGAAAAAAGCATGTTTTCCGCAAAATAATTTAAATATCAATTTCAAAATTAAACTGATGATTAAATCTACTCAGGAAAATTCAAGCGTGTCATATAGATATTTTGATAGGTTTATGGCGCTGAATTGAGGGAAATCAGGCAGCCAAAGCCAATTTGTCCGGCACTTAACAGAACTACGACTATCTGAAATCTAATGAACCAAGTAAAATAAACCTTTCCTGTTTTTTGATGTGGGTGTTTTCTCTGTGCAGAGTCATTTAAATGTAGATCAATGGATAATGGCGCGTGACCGTCACCGTTTAAATCGACTGAAAAAGGGGAAAGACGCAGATGCCAAGCAGTATCAGGAATTATTTGAAAAATCCAATCTGAAAGTACGGCAACGGCTTGAACGTCTTCCGAACATCAAGCTGAATCAGGATCTACCGGTTACTCAGTACACTGATAAGCTGATTGCCGCGATTCAAAAGCATCAGGTGATTATTGTGGCTGGCGAAACCGGTTCTGGTAAAACCACCCAGTTACCGCAAATTGCTATGCTGGCTGGATGTGGCCTGACCGGAATGATCGGACATACCCAGCCGCGTCGACTGGCAGCCCGTAGCGTATCACAGCGTATTGCCGAAGAAGTTGGCGAAAAACTCGGTGAATCAATTTCCTTTAAAGTACGTTTTACGGAACAGGGTTCACAAGACTCAATTGTGCGTTTGATGACTGACGGTATTTTACTGGCCGAACTGACGCATGACCGCTACCTGACCAAATATGACACGATTATTATTGATGAAGCGCATGAACGCTCACTGAATATCGACTTCATTATGGGTTATCTGAAGCAACTGTTGCCGCGTCGTCCCGATCTGAAAGTCATCATTACTTCTGCAACCCTGGATGTAAACCGTTTTAGCAGTTACTTCAATGGTGCACCAATTTTTGAAGTAGAAGGCCGCAGTTTCCCAGTCGAGCTACGTTATCGCCCGATCTCGGAAATGAGCATTGGCGGTAGTGATGATGACGAGTTTGATGACTTTGAAGAAAATCTGCCTCGCGCTGTGGTCAAAGCAGTCGAAGAATGCTTTCAGGATGCACAGGAAAAAGGCCATCCTGAACATGCCGACATCCTTATTTTTGCCAGTACTGAACAGGAAATTCGCGAGCTACAGGAAACCCTGATCAAACATGGGCCACGCCATACGGAAGTATTAACTTTATATGCGCGTCTGGCGCTGGCTGAACAGCAGAAAATCTTTAATCCTTCTGGTGGTGGGCGACGCATTATTATTGCCACCAACGTGGCAGAAACGGCTTTAACCGTTCCGAATATCCGTTATGTAATTGATAGCGGTTTTGCGCGTATTTCACGTTATAACTATCGTTCACGGGTGCAACGCCTGCCGATTGAAGCTGTTTCTCAGGCAGCCGCGAACCAACGTAAAGGTCGTTGTGGCCGTATAGCGCCGGGTGTCTGTATCCGTTTGTATAGCGAAGATGATTTTCTGAGCCGTCCTGAATTTACTGAACCGGAGATTAAACGGACCAACCTGGCATCGGTGATTTTGCAGATGCAAAGTCTGGGCTTGGGTTCACTGGAAGACTTCGATTTCATTGAGCCACCAGATCATCGTCTGGTAAATGATGGTCGTAAATTGCTGATTGAACTCGGGGCAATGAGTGAAAAGAAAGCGTCTCATTCTCAAGATAATTCCCCTGAAGTTACAGATGAAAAGCAATCTCAATCTGCAACTTCTGCCCCCTTAAAAAAAGGGGGAAATGTTAAGGTGGGAGATGCACTAACCAAAATTGGTCAGCAAATGGCGAAAATGCCGATCGATCCACGTCTGGCCCGCATGATTCTTGGTGGTGCACATTTTGGCGTGCTGAACGAAGTTCTGGTGATTGTGGCAGCGCTTGCAGTTCAGGATCCGCGTGAACGCCCTGCGGACAAGCAGATGCAGGCAGATCAGAAACATGCACTATTCCGTGAAGCTGATTCTGATTTCCTGTTCTATATCAAGCTCTGGGAGACGCTGCACAATAACCGCGAAAGCATGAGTGAAAATAAGCGCCGTACTTTTGCGCGTAATCACTTCCTGAGCTGGCTGCGTCTGCGTGAATGGAAGAAAACTCATGAGCAGCTGGTGGAGTTGGCTAAGGGTTTAAAACTGTCATTTAATGAAAAGAAAGCCAGTTATGAAAATCTGCACCGTGCCTTGTTGACCGGTCTCTTATCGTTTATCGCCAACAAGACCGATGAGCGTAATGTTTTTATGGCGGTGCGTCAGCAAAAAGCACGGATTTTCCCGGCTTCTACCTTGCACAAGACCAATACGCCGTGGGTGATGGCTTTTGAGATGGTGGAAACCTCTCAGGTATATTTACGTACCCTGGCCAAGATTGAGCCGGAATGGATTCTGCTGGCCGCGCGTGACCTGCTCAAGCATCATTATTTTGAACCGCACTGGTCGAAAAAAGCCGGTGTGGTGAATGCCTATGATCAGATTTCATTATTTGGTCTGATTATTGAGCCGAAACGCCCAATCAATTATGAAAAAGTAGATCAGGCGGCCGCACATGAAATTTTCTTGCGGGATGCTTTAACCACTGGGCATTTAGGCATTACTCCACCATTTTTAAAGCATAACTTGCTTAAACTGGAAGAAGTCGAGCGAGTAGAAGACAAATTACGCCGTCGTGATCTGGTGGTTGATGAAGAAACCATTTACCAGTTCTATGCCTCGAAAGTGCCGCCTGAAGTGGCTAGCCGGCGTAGTTTTGAAGACTGGCGTGCCACAGTAGAGCCTCAGAATCCGCGTTATTTATTTGTTGATGATGATGCGCTGTGGCTGAATGACCGTCCGACGACACAGCAATTCCCAGACTATTTGCAGAATGGTAGCCTGCATCTGGCTGCAACCTATCGTTTTGACCCGAGTCATGATGAAGATGGCGCGACAGTTAAAATTCCACTGCAAGCTTTGGCCCAGGTCGATGAAGGTATCTGGTCATGGGGAATTCCGGGATGGCGTCTGGATCTGATTGAAGCATTGCTAAAAGCTTTGCCGAAGGACAAGCGCCGTAATCTGGTGCCGATTCCGGATACTGCACGAAAACTCATGGCAAAAGTAGATGCGCAGGATTTACAGAAGCATATTTTTAGTTTTTTGGCATTCCAGTTGCGTGGTGATCAAATCACTGAGAAAGATTTCAGTTTTGACCGGGTCGATCAGTATCTGTTGCCATTTATTAAAGTGACTGATGAAAAAGGCCGTGTCATTGAACAGGGGCGTGATCTGGCGGAGCTGAAAGCACGCTGCCGCACTGAAACGCATAGTCCGGTTAAACAGCTTAAAGGTGAATTTAAAACCTTCCCGGAAAGTTTCGTATTTGAAGCCTCGCAAAAAGTCACCGGTGTCGTGGTCAAGCAGTATCAGGCGCTGGTTCCGACCAAAGCTTTTGCTGCCCTGGAGCAGAAAGATGAATCGGGTGTAGTGATCCAGACTTTTAATGATCAGGCTGAAGCGATCAAAAAACATCGTGAAGGGGTGATCCGACTGGTGCATATGCAACTCGGAGACTTGACTCGTCAGTTGAAAAAACAGATTTCCAAACCTCTGGCGCTGGCTTATTCGCCACTCGGTGATAAGGCACAACTGGAACAAATGTTAGTTTATGCCACACTACACATGTCCATAAATGAGCTGCCTGTCAATGCGCAAGAGTTCCAAAAGCTAGTTGAAGATGTAAAAAAATCTTTCCTGACTTATGGCCAAATTGCCCTGAAAGAGATCACGGATATTTACATCCAGTGGCAGGAAATTCGCCGGAAATTATTGGTTTTAGACCATTCTGTGTTTGAAAAAAATATCAATGATATTGAAGATCAGCTTGATTTAATGAGCCTTTCTGACTTTGTATATCGTAAACCTTCCGATGTGTGGAGCGAATTTCCACGTTATTTAAAAGCCTTGATATTGCGTTTAGAGCGCTTGCCCAATAATCTACAAAGGGACAATTCCGCCATTGACCAAATTGATCAATGGATGGAAAAATTATTCAAGTTTAAAGATGACCCTCGCCTGAAAGAATTGTATTTCATGGTCGAGGAGTTAAGAATCTCATTGTTTTCACAACCGATGAAAACAAAAGCACCCGTGTCTCCAACTCGCTTGCAAAAAGTATGGGATCGTCTTGGAATCAGTTAAGATATAGGTAATTCAGATAAGGAATTTTACATGGGCATCCGCATTACGGGTACGGGCTTATTCCATCCGGAACACGTCATCACCAATGAAGAATTAGTTGAAAGTTTAAATGCTTATGTGGAACTGTTTAATCACGAAAATGCTGACAAAATCGCTGCAGGCGAAGTTGAAGCGCGTCGTGGTTCTAGTGCAGACTTTATTGAAAAAGCATCTGGCGTACAACGCCGTTATGTCGTAGAAAAATCAGGTATTCTTGATCCAAAACGCTTACGTCCAAATTTACGTGAACGTGCAGATGATGAAATTTCACTGCAGGCAGAATGGGGCGTAATTGCAGCCAAACAGGCAATGGAAAATGCCGGTGTGACTGCCGAAGACATTGATATCGTGATTTTGTCATGCTCGAATTTGCAACGTGCTTATCCTGCTGTCGCCATCGAAATTCAGACTGCTTTAGGCATCAAAGGCTATGCCTATGACATGAATGTGGCCTGCTCGGCAGCAACATTTGGTCTGAAACAGGCTTATGATGCGATCAAAGCTGGCGCGCGCCGTGTGTTATTGGTGAATGTGGAAATTACTTCTGCACATACCGATTTCCGTTCACGTGATTGTCACTTTATTTTTGGTGATGTGGCAACCGCTTCAATTATTGAAAATACTGACAGCAAAACCGGTTTTGAAATTCTGGATTCTGAGTTGTTTACCCAGTTCTCGAATAACATCCGCAATAACTTTGGTTTCTTGAATACTTCTGAAAATGCTGACATTGACGACAAACGTTTCCGTCAGGATGGTCGTAAGGTATTTAAAGAAGTCTGTCCACTGGTTGCGAAAATGATTACTGCGCAACTGGAGAAGAACCAGATTGAGCCGACAGGTGTTAAACGCTTCTGGTTACACCAGGCCAATGCCAGTATGAATGAACTGATCCTGAAACTGGTGGTTGGTAAAGAAAATGCCAAACCTGGTCTGGTACCGATCATTCTGAACGAGTTTGCCAACACGTCTTCTGCCGGGGTGATCATTGCCTTGCATCGTACTGCACATGAAGTTGAAGATGGTGAATACGGCGTGTTGTGTTCATTTGGTGCGGGTTATTCAGTAGGTTCGATTCTGGTCCAAAAACGCGTGGCATAATCCGGAGTAGATAGGGAGCAGACAGCTTGCAGGTCAAACATGATGGGCAATGGATTAGACGCTTAAGTGCCTTATCCAAATTATATTTTACCCCTACCTTTTTAGGGGCTGAATATATTGATGCCAGTCGGCCTGCAATGTATGTCGGTAATCATTCCATGTACGGCATCTTTGATTCGCCGATGCTGATTGATTACCTCTATAACGAACATAAAGTGGCTGTGGTCAGCATTGCGGATCATAGCCATTTTTATGTGCCCTTATGGCGTGAAGCCGTGAAGAAGTTTGGGGCAGTTGATGGCATCCAGCATTATGTACGTGCTGTGATGCAGCAGGGTTATTCTATTCTGGTCTTTCCGGGAGGTGGACGCGAAGTACTCAAACGTCAGGGTGAACAGTATCAACTGATCTGGAAGCAACGCTACGGATTTTTAAAGCTGGCTCAGGAATTCAACTATGATATTGTCCCTTTTGCTGCGCTTGGTGGGGATGAAGTCTATGAGATTGGCTTTGATGCCAATAAGATCATCCAGCATAAATATTTTCAAAAACTCCTCAAAGTACCACAACTCAATAAATTATTACGTCAGGGCGATGTGATTCCATCTTTGCCTAAACGATTATTCCCAAAACGCCTGCCATTTTATTTTCAGTTTATGCCGCGACAATCGATTGCTCAGGTTCAGACTCAGGAAGAGCTGATTGCATTTCGACACAGCTTGCAGCAACATATTTATACCGGCTTGGCCGAGCTTAAGGCGCTACGTCAGCAAGACTAAAAAAGAAAAATTCTTCCTGTAAAATCTAGGCTATGATCTATTGAAATGTTCTATTTTTAGCAATGAGGATGCATGGACGGTTTTATAGTGCAAGTGATGCCATAATGTATTTTTAAGTGTTCACTGATTGGCGATCAAGGACTCAGCATGATCCAATATAAAAATAAGATGATTCTAAGATGACCGAGGTGTACGTATGGAACAGGAAAGCTTGGTAGCATCTTTAAGGTTATTGGCACAACAATGTTTACGGATTTCTCTGGAGCTCAACCAGCTTTATCTTGATCAGATGGCAATAATTGGTCATCTGAATGCACAAAATTTAATAAAAATTCAGCAGGATCAGCATCGGATTGAATTGCTGGATGGCCTGTTTTATATCCAGTTTTGTACTCCACGTGCATTAGACTCTGGAACTGCGCCTGCTTTGGTCGACAGTCATTTTTACTTCCAGAAGTACAAAGCAGAAGCGCTAGAGGAATTCTTTTTACAGGACATCTATTTCCTGACCGGGGATTTAAAACCGCAGCATTCGCTATATTTACGCGACAAAGCCAAACAGTTGCGTCAGCTTATCCTGGCTCAGGTTTATGCGTGGGTTAATGGCCCGGAACGGGTGTCCGAATTTTTGCGACAGATGTCGGTTGTTCAGGCTGAGATTATCGACCACCAGCTGATCAAGGCCGGGTTGTATACAACACCTATCATGCAAAACTTTGTTCAGAATGAACAAGAGATTCCACAGCAGATTCTTGAAAGCTTGCAACAGGCTTTTTCTTTGGAGTGCCTGCAGCAGGATGAATTCTTTTCGATCCAGTCATTGATGGATAGTCTGGATGAGTTCTGTTTTAGCGCCGCACAGTTTTTGCCTCCGGCGATGTTCCGGATTATGTCGCTGTCTTTTGAAGAGCGCTTTAATCTGCATGAATTGAAAGATCACACTGATGATATCTGTTTGCTATATCGGCATGCTGAGGAGCAAAGTAATCTGCTCGGTTTTGTCCGATTGATGAACCGGGACGTGTGGCATCGGGATGATTTATTATCCAAACGGAATTTCCTGGAAAATCATCCGTATTTATGGCAGAAAAAAGTAGCCCGATTGCCACTATTTGACTGTCATCGTGCCGTGAATTGGATCTTCAAGCAACCGGCCGAGGTACTGGACTGGATCAGTAATAATATCCAGCATAGCAGTGTGCGGGTCGCAGTAACGGCCCTAAGTTTTATAGACAGCCACCATATTCATCCACAGATTATTCTGGCGACTCTACAATATTTTCAATATGTCTCAGCGCGACTGTTTATTCATAGCATGCATGAATATGCAATCCAGCATGACTGGTTTCAGCATCAGTATAATCAGGCGGTGGTATTAAAAGGCACACGTCAATCAATTGAGGATCAACGGATTGCGATTAGTCCCTCAATTCTGTATCTGGACGAATGGATGGAGCTGCTGCGCAATGTGGTTAAAATGGATGATCAGCTGACTAAAAAGGTTTATCTGAACTTGAGCCGGATGATGCAGGCTTATATGCAGCATTTATATAAAATTACGGCGCATTTACCCGATGAGGTTCTGGTGTATATTCAGCCTCAAAGCCAGCAGAATCGTGATTTCTATAATGTTCTGCACCGCTATCGCATTCCTTTTACTGAGTTCAGGCAGCTGTTTTATTTGCAAAGCGGGCATGTACGTGAGTCGCTATTTGACAGTTATGTGCGTGACTATCTGGTAGAGTATTTTTCCAGCCATACAGAAATACCGAAAAATCTGAGCTGGACCAGTTTGTTTAATCAGGCGGTCGTCTGGCATGATCAGGTTCAAAAGCAGGAAATGATCGCCAAGCTGAAAAAACAGTTCGCACTGGTGAACTGGACACCAATCACTCAGGTTTCATTTTTACTGTATTTCAACTGGCGTTTTGAAGAACTTAAAACTTTGGATCGGATTTTAGAGGAATCTAAAATTTTCAGGAACTGTCTGGCGGCAAGCTATGCTCAGCAAATTTTGGAAGGGCAGTATGTGGCCTTTCGTATGTCTCATCCTGCTGTGCGCCTACCCTTGATCTTGGGGTGTCAATTAGTGAATGGACAGGTGATTTTTGATCAGCTGGAATATCCGAATAACCACAAAGCAGAAGCTGAATACAGCAATATCGCCATGCATTTTATTAACTGGCTCAACTTGCAGGCCTGACAGTTCAATACAGCTTGTTTTCCGCTATGACGCTTAACTTTTCCGCTAAAAATCGTTAGGCTATAGCCGTTCTTTTACGGTATTGCTCTTATGAAACAGGAAACTGCCCTTAAGTTACTCAAAGCAGGAGAAAATGTCTTTTTAACCGGTTCTGCCGGTGCGGGAAAAACCTATACGCTGAATCAATATATTAATTATTTAAAGGCACGTAAGGTCGCCGTCGCGATTACCGCATCGACCGGTATTGCAGCCACACACATGAATGGTATGACTATTCATACCTGGGCAGGCATTGGCATTAAAGACTTTTTGTCTGAAGAAGACTTAAAGCGGATGAAAGAGCGCAAATACTTAAAAGAACATCTGGAAAATGCGCAAGTCCTGATTATTGACGAAATTTCAATGCTGCATGCCAAGCAGCTGAATCTGGTCAATCAGGTATTGAAATATTTCAAGGAAAGTGATGAAGCTTTCGGTGGTATTCAGGTGATTGTAGCAGGGGACTTTTTCCAGTTACCGCCAGTCGGTAAAAATGATGAGCGCAACCGCGACAAATTCTGCTTTATGTCGGATGCCTGGGTCGAAGCCAAGTTTCGCGTTTGCTACCTAACTGAGCAGCATCGTCAGGGCAATGATTATTTGAATGACATTCTGAATGCGATCCGTGCGCAGGCGATTAGCCATGAACACCGCACTGCTTTACAGGCCACGCGACATCAAGAAATTGGTGATACCTATACGCGCCTGTATACGCATAATATGGATGTGGACAGTATTAACTTTAAACATCTGAATGAAATTGACAATGATCCGCGCCAGTTTGATGCGCAGTGTGATGGCAATGAAAAGCTGATCGAGACTTTAAAATCGTCAGTGCGAGCGCCTGAAGCCTTAACCCTGAAAAAACATGCCAAAGTCATGTTTGTGAAAAACAACTTTGATATGGGTTATATCAACGGCAGTTTGGGCGAAGTGATCAGTTTTGAAGAAGATGATGAATATGGTGTGCTGCCTAAAGTCAAACTGACCGATGGCACTACATTGGTGGTTGAGCCTGAAACCTGGTCGGTAGACAATGAGGCCGGTAAAACCATTGCCAGTTTCCAGCAGATTCCATTGCGTCTGGCCTGGGCGATTACCATTCATAAATCACAAGGCATGACCCTGGAAGCTGCCGAGATTGACCTGAGCCATACTTTTGAAAAAGGACAGGGCTATGTCGCGTTGTCCCGTTTGAAAAGCTTAAATGGCCTACGATTAAAAGGTTTTAATGAGCAGGCTTTGGAACTCGATAGTCTGGCAATTAAAGCCGATCGCCGTTTTCAAGAACTTTCTGATGAAGCCGAAGCGAATTTTGAAAATGTCGATTTGACGGCACAGCATAAGGCCTTTATCCGACATTGTGGCGGGACTTTGAATGAAGTTGAAATCCAGCGCAATGAGAAGAAAATTTCCAAGAATGGGGGTAAGCAAAGCTATGCCGCTGCAACGCTAGACGAAACGCGTGAACTGTTTGAAGAAGGTTATGAAATTGCCGATATCGCGACTGAACGTGGTTTGACCCCGGCAACCATCATCAATCATTTGGGGCGTTTGCATAAAGAGCAGGGGCTGGATATCTCGCTGGCACATCCGGGTGAGGAAGTGGTGGAGCAGGTTCGCAAGATTTATAAACGCCTGACCAAGCGTCAAAACTCGGAGCATTTTAATGATGACGGTTCTATTAAGTTGCGTCCGATTGTGGAATTGACTACGCCTAAAATGGCTTATGACCAGGTGCGTCTAGCACTACTATTTGTAGAGTAATCATCAAAATGATGTTTAAGAGTTCTTAAGATGCACAGTTTATTCGTATACGGCACGCTTCGTCCGCAGCAACCCAATGCCCATGTGATGGAACGGATTGGGGGAAGCTGGAAAGCCGGTTATATTCGTGGGCATTTGCAGCAGCGCGGTTGGGGTGCTGAGCTGGGCAGTCCGGGTATTCAGCTCAGTGATTCGGGAGAGACTGTTACCGGTTATGTATTCATATCCGAGAATCTCCCTAAATATTGGAATGAGCTGGATGTATTTGAAGGCGATGAATATCAACGTATTCCGGTTAAAGTATATTTGGAAAATGGTCAGATGGTAGAAAGTTTGGTCTATGCTTTGAAAGATTAGACTGGTAGGTGTCATTTATTGAATTTCTGATTTTTATCAGGTCACCGCTTTTAAAAATCATTCACTTTCCTTTGCTTGAATTTTGAAAGATCGAATTAATAAATATTCCGTTGATTTGATAGTATCTTCTGAGCAAGCCTGACGTACTGCGTTAGAGATTAGCGCAAGATAATCATCGGGCGATCTGCATATTTCCCGTTATATGATTATTTTTGAGAAATCTTTGCATACTGGTGAAGGGCGCTGATGATTTGAACATTATTGTGTACTAATCAATAAGGATAAAATCCCAGCCGCAATTAAAGGACCGACTGGAACACCGCGTAATACTGCTACACCTGCTACTGTGCCTAATAACAGTCCGGCCACTACATCTGGCTGATTGGACATCAGCTTCACTCCACGTCCTCCCAGCCAAGCGACAAAGACCCCAATCGCGATTGCCAGCAAAGACTTCCAGCTCAGGAAAGATTTGAGAATACTTTCCCCTGAAATTTTGCCACTGGCAATCGGTGTCAGAACACCAATGGTCAGAATAATAATGCCGATATTTAAACCGTGCGCCTGTACATAAGGCAATAAACTGTTGAGTGGCGTGATTTTTAAAACAATTAACACCGCTGCAGCAATGGTGACGGCACTATTGTGACTGAAAATACCGCAAGCCAGTAAAACCAAAAGAACAATCAGATTCAGATCAAGTTGCGACATAAGGGGGAGAGATAGAGTGAAAAATAAAGCTATTGTAGAGCTTTTCAACGCATGATACCTAGAAAACAGCGGAAGAAACCAAATTCATGACTGATTCAGGATAGAATGCACAGGTCTTCACTCGATACAGGTATAAACAGATGCTATTGGAAAAAATGTTGCAGTCACAAGGTTTCGGCTCCCGCAAGCATTGTCAGCAACTGATTAAAAATGGTGCTGTTTCAATTCAAGATGAAGTGATTGATAATCCCAAACATAAACTGGATTTGAATAACTTAAATTTCGAGGTGTATGGGAAAAGTCATACCTATCGGGAAAAAGTCTATATCGCCTTAAACAAGCCACAAGGCTATGAGTGTTCGCATCAGGCGACGCATCATTTTAGTGTGTTTGACCTGTTTGATGACATTCTGTTGAATCGGGGGATTCAGTGTGTGGGGCGTCTGGATCAGGATACCACCGGACTGTTATTGCTGACCGATGATGGACAGTTCCTGCAAGCGCTAACCCATCCGAAAAAGCATGTCGCCAAAGTTTATCAGATGCAAACTGCAGATCCAGTCACGGATGAACAGATTCAGCAACTAGAACAAGGTGTTGAATTAAGAAATGAAAAAGGCATTTTTGCAGCTACTGAAGTAATTCGTTTGGCTGAGAACCGTCTGCAAATGACTATCCATCAAGGGGTCTATCATCAGGTAAAGCGCATGCTGGCTGCCGTAGGCAATAAAGTTGAACAGTTGCACCGTGCAAAAATAGGTGCTTTGGCCTTGCCTGAATTGGCTGAAGGAGAGTGGCTGTATTTAAATGTGGAACAGGTAGCGCAGGCCAAATTCCGCTCGGAATAATAAATTTTTTATTCGCTTGAAATGTGATTAAAAAGTTCAGGACTTATTTCAGGAAACAGTGATAGGTCTGAAATTCATCATCCTTGATAAATCCCATAGATTCATACAATTTATGCGATTGATAATTATTTTTTTGGGTTTCCAGGGTAATTCTTAAGGCCTGTTCATGTTTGGCAAATAAAATTGCGGTATCAATCAGTTGTTTGGCTGCGCCCTGACGCCGAAAAACCGGGGTGATATAGACATCATCCAGAATATAATAGGTCGAGCAGGCTACCGAAGAAAAACCCAGATACAGGATAATAAAGCCGGCAAAGGTATCATTTTTGGTATTGATAAAAATAACAGTCTGCCCATCTTCAAAACGCTGTTTTAAAAATTGGTAAGAGAGTTCAGGATTGGAAGACGTACCATAAAACTGTCGATATTCATCAAATAATATCGCCAGCTGATTCAGGTCTGCTGACTGGGCGCGTCGTACGAGCATTGCATACTCCATGCTAATTTTTTATTGATTATCAGCATCAAGCATAGCGAAGTTTGGGAGTGGCAGGTTTTAGAAATTGTTCGGAAATGCAACAATGTTAAATTTTGTCGCTTTCACCCAAAATGGCATTCAGTTCTTCAAATAAATCAAGATGATCATCATCCAATGCAATCTCCTGATCATCGAGTAGATTCAGGGCAGAACTGGAAAGCGCATTTTGCTCGGTTTTAGCTTCATTTTGTTTTAGCTTGCGCAGCCGGATCAGTTGTTCCAGATTGATATTCTGGTTTTCAATCGAGAAGGGGATCGATTTGGTAATCACCACTTGCTTGAAAAAAAGACGCACGGCCTGAGCTGGCGTAATCCCCAATTGCTTAAATACCGCAAAGGCTTGTTTCTTCTCTTGCGAGTCCAAGCGAATTTGATAAACTTCAGTTTTTCTCATAATATTTTTAAAGCTTTAAATTACTTAACTTTTCGCCTTTATTCTAATCAATTACGTTTGAAATTCAATCTTAAAGCGACCGATTTTAGAAAATAATCTGTAATGACAAGCGATTTACAGTGTCAATTCAAGTTGGGAGCTGAAATTCATGCTTTTCTGCGTGATCGGATCGATGAATTGAATATGTTTGGCCAATAAACTTAAAGGTGTAGAAAAATCATCTTCCACCTTGTGCGCTACTCGAGGGTAAAAGGGATCATGACGGATCGGAATACCTAGATGATTCAAGTGCACCCGTAATTGATGCTGCTTGCCAGTATGTGGTTTTAGCTCATATTTGGCCCATTCTGTGTTGTGTTCCAGCAGATCAATAGCCGTCTCGCTATTCGGCGTTCCGTCTAGGACTTGCATGGTATAAAAAGGCTGACCTTTTTGCATTCTCAATCGTGTGACCAATGGGAATTTTAAACTAGGATTATACGCCGCAATCGCATGATAGGTTTTTTGCACCTGCCGTGTAGCAAATAACTGCTGGTACAGGCCACGTGATTCAACGCATTTGGAAATCAGGACCACACCTGCCGTTTCACGATCCAGCCGGTGAATGGGCGTTAAATGCTCATTGCCGGTTTGCTTTTTAAGACGAACCAGTAGCGTTTCCTGCACATATTGTCCGGTCGGGCTCATGGTCAAAAAATGCGGTTTATCGACCACCATGAAATGCTCATTTTCAAATAAAATCTGATGTTGAAAAGGAATATGCACTTCATGTGCCAAAAAGCGATAATAGAAACAATGGCTATTGGGCTGAAATGGACTTTCTGTTGATAATTGATTGCCCTGAGCGTCATAGACCAGACCTTTGGCGAAACGGGACTGCCATTCATCTGCTGTGATATGCGCGAATTGTGTGCATAAATAAGCAAAAACTGTCGGGGGAGCATCCGGACTGGCTGGCAAAAACACTTTACTGGCACTGACCCCATTCAGCATGGGCGGGTTAAAATCAACAGTTGGTTGCATGGCAGGCAGATTAACCTCTTAAGGAGCAGATGCTGTGAAAAAATACAGTTTCTCACACGGGTGAATAGGCTTTTAAAGCGTGGCGATGCTATCATATTTATTCTTTTGCATCATGTCGTGAGTAATATGCCTTATTCATTTAATGTCACTTTAAATCATGAAGACGATACCCAAAAACTGGCCAAGGTTCTGGCGGAGAATTTCCCTGCGGGGGTCGTGTATCTGATTGGTGACCTAGGGGCAGGAAAAACGACGTTAACACGTTATTATTTGCAACAGCTGGGTCATAAAGGTTCAGTGAAAAGTCCAACTTATACACTGGTCGAACCCTATCAAATTAATGGTCAGGATATTTTTCATTTTGACTTGTATCGTCTGAATGATCCGTATGAACTGGAACTGATGGGCATCCGGGATTACCTGGAAACACCGAATGCGCTATTTTTATTTGAATGGCCATCTAAAGGTGGTGATGAAATTCCGCAAGCTGACCTGATTATTGAAATTTTAAAATCTGAAGATGAACTTACCCGTACTGCAAGCCTGATTTCATCGAATCTTGCTTTACGAGAGGCTCTGGAGCGTCAATTTTCACATGTCGAATGATTTAAGTCTGCGCCGTATTCGTGCCCTTGATCCTGCACTTGCCAACCAGATTGCCGCAGGTGAGGTGATTGAACGTCCGGCTTCTGTGGTCAAGGAGTTACTGGAAAACTCGATTGATGCGGGGGCGACAGAACTGATCATTCGGGTCGAACAGGGCGGCAGTACTTTAATTGAAATCATCGACAATGGACGCGGAATTCATCCTGAAGATCTAGCTTTGGCCGTGATGCGCCATGCCACCAGCAAAATCCAGAGCGCCGATGAGCTGTATGCGATTAGCAGTCTGGGCTTTCGTGGTGAGGCACTGGCGTCGATAGCAGCAGTTTCACGCCTGACCATGATCAGCAGTCAAAGTGACGAGGGCATCGGTTATCAGGTCGAAGTCAATGGCACGGCTTTTGATCATCAGGAAATTCAGGCTGTTGCGGCCTCAAAAGGGACGCATATCCGGGTTCAGGATTTGTTTTTTAATGTGCCTGCACGGCGTAAATTCCTGAAAAAACCGGGCACTGAATTTGGTCATATCGAAGAAATTGTGCGCCGTATGGCACTGACGCATTTTGATATCCGTTTTGTGCTAGAACATAATGAAAGCATCAAACTGAATTTACCCGTGGCGGATAGCGGCGCTTTGCGTTTTCAGCGGGTACAGCAATTGCTTGGCCGCCAGTTTACTGAAAATGCCTACTGGATGGATGCAGACAGTATCAACATGCGTTTGTCTGGCTGGCTTGGCCATCCTTCAGATGCACGTGCACAGGCTGATTTGCAGTATGTCTATGTAAATGGCCGGATTGTCAAAGACAAAACCATTTCCCATGCCTTACGGATGGCCTATGACGGCATCCTGCATGGGCATCAGCATGCGGCTTATTTACTGTTTTTAGAAGTTGATCCAGAAAATGTGGATGTAAACGTCCATCCGACCAAGCATGAAATTCGCTTCCTGAATCAACGTGAAGTACATGAGTTCGTACGGCATTATGCCAAAGAAACGTTGGCACAATTCCAGACCGCAACTGCAGATTTAGCCGAGGCAATGAAACAGGATGAGCAGCCTGGCTTGACGGCCCCGCAACCGCGTTATCAGGAACAGTTCAGCCTGCATCAGACTGCGCATTCTCAGCCACAGGTGGTGAGAACGACATCTGCCTTAAGTGAAAATGAAACTTCAGATGTGCTGGCCGATTTTGCATCTTCAGGTCCACAAACAGTGCATTATTCCCAAGATTACCGTAAATCTTATTCTGGTTCACAGCAGCTGAATAATGCCTTGCAAAGTTATTTAGCACCGCTCAGAGAAAGTTCGGAAACCGAAATATTCAGCCCTGAGCAGTCTTTTCAGACACATGTAAACACTAAAGTGGATGAGCATCCATTGGGCATTGCTATTGCCCAGTTACATGGCATTTATATTCTGGCGCAAAATACCGAAGGTCTGATTATTGTGGATATGCATGCGGCGCATGAGCGTATTGTCTTGCAGCAAATGAAATCGGCTTGGGATAAACCTGAATTCTGGACATCACAGCAATTGCTCATTCCAAAAGTCGTGAATATTAGCCGGATGCAGGCCATGCGTGTCGAAGAGCTGAAAGAGCAGTTGGCACGTTTGGGGCTGGAAATCGATCAGTATGGTGATGAGCAAGTTATCGTACGTGGTGTACCGGCTATTCTACACAAGGCCGATTTCGATGCCCTGATTCCTGAATTATTGAATGATTTAGATCCGGGGGATCAAGCACAAAGCCTATTGCAGAAGCGTGACCAAATTTTGGCGGGAATGGCCTGTCATGGTGCAGTGCGAGCGCATCGTATCCTAAGTTTGTCTGAAATGAATGCTTTATTACGGCAGATGGAACAAACCGAATTTGCCAGTCAATGTAATCATGGTCGTCCGACTTGGCGCGCCTTTCCATTGGCTCAACTAGATAAACTTTTTGCTCGAGGAGAGTAGTTTTACATGTCCAATCAATTGCCGGTCATCAATTTAATGGGGCCAACTGCAAGTGGTAAAACCGCTTTGGCATGTGAACTGTATGAGCAAGGGGGATTTGAGCTGATTTCGGTCGATTCTGCACTGGTTTATCGGGAAATGGACATTGGTACAGCCAAACCTTCTAAAGAGGAACTGGCGCGCTATCCGCATCATCTGATTGATATTATTAGTCCACTTGAAGTGTATTCTGCAGCCAACTTTGTCGAAGATGCTTGCCGCCTGATTGATGATATTCATGTGCGTGGTAAAACCCCGATTCTGGTTGGCGGAACCATGCTGTATTTTAAGGCCTTGCTTGAAGGTTTGTCAGATAACCTACCAAGTGCAGACTATGCTATCCGGGCAGAGATTGAAGCCAAGGGTGAGCAGGAGGGCTGGGAAGCGGTTTATGCAGAATTATGTGCAGTCGATCCGATTGCCGGTGAAAAATTCAAGGTTAGCGACAAGCAGCGCATTATTCGAGCCTTGGAAGTTTTTAAATTGACTGGTGAGCCGATTACAAAACTACAGGCAGAACAACCTAAAAACTTACCATATCGTTACAGTTTCCATAATTATGCACTGATGCCAGATCGGTTAGAATTACATGGGCGTATTGAACAACGTCTGGAAATTATGTGGAAAAGCGGTTTTTTAAATGAAGTTGTGAATTTAATTGAAAAATACGATTTTAATGAAAATTTACCTTCCATGCGTTCAGTGGGTTATCGTCAGGCTATGGAATTCTTAAAAAATGCTGATAAAACCAAGGAAAAGCAACGGGAAATGGAGGATAAAGCTTTATTTGCGACACGACAACTTGCAAAACGTCAATATACGTGGTTAAGGTCTTTGCAAGAAAAGCATAAATTTACAACATATTTTACGCTACAGCAGGCTCAAGAAGACTTGCGAAACTGTCACGGATAAAGCAAAATTTAGGGACTATCTTTTTTATAATTTTTAATTGAAAAATAGAGATAGTTTTTGCGCTGATTTTTAATTTTTTTTGGAGTTATAACATGTCTAAAGGTCAAACTTTACAAGATCCATTCTTGAATTCTCTCCGTAAGGAACGTATCCCAGTATCTATCTTCCTAGTAAACGGTATTAAATTACAAGGTCATATCGAATCTTTTGACCAATACGTGGTTTTATTAAAAAATACAGTAAGCCAAATGGTTTATAAGCATGCAATTTCAACTGTAGTACCTGCACGTAATCCACGTCCTGCTGGCGCGCCTGCTGGTCCACAAGGTGCGGGCTTCGGTGGTCAAGGTGCTGCAGGTGGCTTTGGTGGCGGTCAAGGTGCTGGCGGCTTCGGTGGTCAAGGTGGTTTTGGCGGTCAAGGCGGCGGCTTCGGTGGTCAAGGTGGCTTCGGCGGTCAAGGCGGTGGCTTTGGTGGTCAAGGCGGCTTTGGTGGTCAAGGTGCCGGCTTCGGTGGTCAAGGTGGCTTCGGTGGTCAAGGTGCTGGCTTTGGTGGTCAAGGCACTGGTTTTGACAACGACACTAAATTTGAAGACTCTTCAGACGATGAAAACAATCGTTAATCGAGTTTGAAAATTAAAAAACCTCTCTATATGAGAGGTTTTTTTATATCTGTACGTTTTAAGTTTTTTAAATAAAAAGCCAACGAGATGTCGTTGGCTTTTTAGGATTATGGTAAGGCTTAACGGTTACGTTTAGGATCCAGTTGAGGATCTTTGATTTCTACATAAGCATTATTGCGCGTTTCACGTAACCAGCTATCTAATTCGGCATCAAATTGACGTTCACCAAGCAATTGGCGAGCCATACGTTCCTGATATTCCTGTGTCATATCTTGTTGGCGTGTTTCACTCACTTGCAGAATATGCCAGCCAAACTGGGATTGAAATGGTTTACTGAACTGACCTACTGGGGTGCTTTTCATCTGCTGTTCAAATTCAGGTACCATTACCCCTGGGCTAACCCAGCCAAGACTTCCGCCATCACGAGCCGAGCCAGTATCATTGGAGAACGTTGAAGCTAAAACAGTAAAATCTTCACCTTGTTTGAGGCGGTTATACAGACTATCAATCATTTGTTTGGCATTTTCAGGACTGACCACTTCAGACGGTTGAATCAGAATGTGTCGTGTTAAATATTGAGGAACAAGGGCTTTCTGTTCGCCACCTTTACGTTCCAAGAGCTTCAGAACATGTACACCATCAGCGACAGGAATCAGTTCAGAAGTTTGACCTGGTTGCAGGGTGGTCACGCGTGCAGCCAGTTCTGCTGGAATTTCTGACAGGTTTCTCACACCCATATCAGCAGCTTCGACTTTAACGCCGCCAGTGCTGTACTTTTTGCTGATCGCCTGAATGTCATTGCTGCTATTTAATTCTTGCTTTACCTTTGTTGCAATTTGTTCAGCATTTTCACCGCTTACCCGTAAATGCAGTACATGGACCTGACTGCCAAGCAAAGCTTGACCTTGCGGGGTATTTAGGAAGTTTTTAACATCTTGATCTGTAATTTGAATACGTGAAGTCACGATTTGTTGACGTAAACGATTCAGTGCTAAATCTTCAGCGATACGGTTACGTAAAGAAGCATAGGTATTGGGCGCCATGGCATCCAGTTTCTGCTGGAATGCTTCCAGACTCGGTGAACCAGAATCACGGGCAACTTTCAGGACGGCTTCATTTAAAGCTTTTTCATCTGGACGAATATTATAACGTTTAACTTGTTCAAGCTGTGCCTGACGAATAATCAGTTGCTCTAAAGCTTGTTGCTCAAGATATTGTTGTGGTGGAACTGCCTTTTTCTGTTTTTGCAGCTGATGTGAGATTTCGGCTACACCTTGAGCCAGGTCACTACGTAGAATGATACTATTGTCGACTACAGCTACAACTTCATCTTTAGGTTGGGCAACAGCAAAAGTCGTCATCGCTGAAGAAAGGCATAGCGCAAGTGCGGTTGCTTTAAAAATTTGTTTTAACTGTTTTGTCTTCATTAACGTTCTGTCCAAGTTTGATTGATATTGTTAAAACCTAGAATACGATTTTCTAGTAATGAGGTGAGTTTGCTGCTTAACCCACCTAAGCCTTTCAGGCTGACTTCGGCCATAATAGCGCGTTTGGCTTTGACGCTTGAATCATTAACGTCGTCTAAGTCATTGTAATATGAGCGACCGTAAACAGAAACTCCCCAACAGCATGACTCATAGTTCACGCCAAGTAAATATTCCCGTGCGACACTATTATCGAGGTCAAACTGGGCATGTCCAACCAGACGCCAGTTGTTGGCAATCGGCTGGATAAATGAACCCACCACATGATCATAGCTCTTTTGACGGTTCGGAATATCTTTGCGATAGAAATAGCCTAGGTTATAAAGATTGCCTTGCTCACCGGTATAATAAACCTGCAAATCTCGTTGGGCATTCGATCCATTCGACATCCAGCTTGAGTTCAGATTAACGTGAACATTATTTGACAGCTGGCTGGTCAGTTGAATTACAGGGCCAGTATGACTTTCACGGTCGAATTCATCTGCATCATTTTCCAACGTTACACGGCGATCTTCAAAGAAAAAGCTCTGTCCAACGCTGGCACGCAGGCGCTCCAGACCTTCTTCATTAAATAGGCTATAGCTCAGACCTAAGGAGGCAAAGTTATTGTCTTCCAGGCGGTCATTACCATAAAAGCGACGCGCACTGAAAAGTTGATCATAATTAATCGAAGCGACGACTGAATCAAAGTTTGGCTGATTCTGCTGGTTCTCATAAGGTGAATACGCATAGAACAGACGAGGCGTTAAGGTCTGTAGATACGTACCTTCTTTTTCAAAAATTAAGCCGGTGTCCAGCGTGAATTGTGGCACCACAATTGAATTATTTTCACTAGACGCGCTACGGCTTTGGGTTTTTTCATCATAGAAAGTATTGATGTTGCGTACAGTTGCCTGAGGAATGAAGAATGACCACGGGGTAAAATGATTATAACGCACGGAAAAGTCATTATAGATCCGTGTACCACTCGGTTGATATACCTTCTTACCCGTTGGATCAGTATCAGCGAAATTTCTCAGATCCTTCTGGAAATATGCTGTGTCGTTATTAAACTCAAGCTGTAATCCCAATGGATTGCCAGTTTTGTAATTGACTAAAAGCTGCGGCAGACGTGCATAAGGACGATCTTCATCCAGTACGGTTGGATCTAGGGTTTGGAAGTCTTCGACTTTGAATTGTGCCTTTAAGCCAGGAATACCATTTTTATAATTGACTTCCCAGGCACGGCGTAAGTTCAGGTCAGTTTTAGAGTTCGGGTTATTATCCAGATCGGCAAAGTAATCTTTGTCTGAAGCGTAGTTATATTCAAGGTTGGTTGATAGTTGATTATTGATCTGCCAGTTATGTAAGAAATGCAGGCTTTTACGGTCTTCATCGCTATAGCTTTCATCGGAAGGTAAATAACCTCCCCAAATACGGCCTTCACCATAATTCTCAGTCAGATAGCGAAACTCACCGTCTAACATCGTACCACGATCGCCAATATAACGCGGCGTAATCGTCGCATCATATTGCGGCGCTAAATTCAGGTAAACTGGAACACCTAGTTCCAGACCACCATCATTGGTAAAGCCAAATGTCGGCGTCAGAATACCGGTAGTGCGGCGGTCATCAATCGGGAAGTTGAAATAGGGAACTGCCAAGACCGGAACATCTTTAACATATAGCTTGGTATTGCGGGTTTCACCACGTCCAGTTTCCTGGTTCAGCTTGATCTTTTCTGCCTGGATTTTCCAGGTTGGTTTTTGCTCAGGTGGACAGGTGGTATAGGTCGCATTTTCCAGTTCTACCGTCTCGGTCGAGGTTCTGGCGATCTTTTCTGCCCGACCATGCGCATGTTGCTGCTCGGCAATATAGAAGCTGTTATTTAGGTCGCCTTCTTGGGTCTTTAAATTATAATTAATATCATCGCTTTGTGAGAGCAGGCCACCCTGAGCAAGTTGTACCCGACCTTCTGCTTTGGCATAGGTCTGGGTTTGATCAATCGTTACGCGTTCAGCACGAATCTGGCGACCTTGCTGGTCAATGATGACATTGCCTTCTAAATAAGAGTCACCTGCTGGATTGTAGTGTCCATAATCTGCAGTAATGGTGGATGTAGCCTGATCTGGCGCAACGGTTGCTGCATCTGGGGCAATCGGGGTCACCCAGGTGCCTTCACAATAAGCCGAACTTAAGTATTTTTCCTGCCGCTGCTGTGCTTCAGCTGAGGATTTGTCGACATAGTATTGCGAAAAGAATGCTTCACCTGGATAGGTCTCATTTATGCGCTGTTTGAGTTGTTCTGCATTTACATCGGACGAGACATTTGATGCAGCATAGCCGGAGGCTGAGCTGCCACATAAAAGGGTTAAGATCGCAGTCGCTAGAGGATTTATTTTAAAGTGATGCTTCATTTGTCTCATTAACCAATCATGCTTTTATCGCAATTAATTATTGTCGCATCATAGAGAAAAAGTTGATAAGTAGCTACACTTAGCACTTTAAAAACTCAGCCTGTATTAGAATTAATTGCAAATGAATACACAACGCGAACAATTGATACAATCTTGGATTGCCTCTGTACTCGGTTCAGATCAATTTGAAACTCATTTTTTAGCAGGTGATGCCAGCTTCCGTCGTTATGCACGAATCAAACTGAATAATAAAACATTTATGCTGATGGATGCACCACCAGAAAAAGAAGATTGTGTGCCTTTTGTGACGATAGATGAGTTTTTTGATGCACATGACGTGCGTGTTCCGCATATCGTGGCAAAAGACCTGGAAAATGGCTTTTTACTGCTCGAAGACTTTGGTGATGTGCTGCTGTCGAATCTGCTGAATGACGAGACTGTAGATGCCTATTATGAGCAAAGCTTTAAGCAGCTCATTCAACTACAATCGATTGCTGGAGAAGGGCATTTCCCGGCATATTCTTATGAAAAACTGATCTCGGAAATGGAATTGCTGACTGACTGGATGTTACCAGCGTTAAAGGTTCAACTGACTGAATCAGAAAGCGCCTTGATCAAACGCACTTTTGCGATTTTGGCGAATGCCGCATTGGCACAGCCACAGGTGATCGTGCATCGGGATTTCCATAGTCGTAACTTGATGAAAATCGACAATGAAACCGAACTCGGTGTGATTGATTTTCAGGATGCTGTGATTGGTGCGGATACTTATGACTTGATCTCGATTACCCGTGATGCCTATGTACAGTGGAATGCCGATCGTGTGTATCGCTGGTTCAAAAACTTTTATGACTTGTTGCCAGCATCTGCTAAAGAAGAGCGTGACTTTGAACAGTTTAAAAAAGACGCCGACATGATGGCGATTCAGCGTCATATCAAGATTTTAGGTATTTTTGTGCGTCTGTTTGAACGTGATGGCAAGTCGGGTTATCTGAAAGATTTACCACGTGTGATGTGGTATCTGCTTGAAGAATCTAAGGCTTATGCAGAACTAGAGCCATTCATGCAGTTTATGCGTGACAGAGTGATGCCTGCATTTGAAGCTAAATATGGCTCATATGAGGTGGCTGCCTGAATGAAAGCGATGATTTTGGCCGCAGGACTCGGTAATCGTATGCGGCCGCTAACGCTGCATACGCCAAAGCCTTTGCTGGAAGTTGGGGGCAAGCCCTTAATTGTCTGGCATATAGAGAAACTGGCTGCGATCGGTGTTACTGAAATTGTCATCAATACGGCTTGGCTCGGTGAAAAACTCGCAGAAGCTTTGGGCGATGGTTCACGATTTGGCATTAACATCCTTTGGTCACATGAGGGTGAAGGTCTGGAAACCGCTGGTGGAATCATTAATGCCTTGCCGCTACTCGGTGATGAACCTTTTATTCTGTTAAATGGTGATGTCTGGACCACGATGGATTTTGCACCTTTACTGGATATTGATCTAAAGGATAATTTGGCGCATCTCGTACTTGTGCAGAACCCTGAACAACATCCAGAGGGTGATTTCACGCTTGCAGAAGGGAGAGCTTATACTTTTGATCAGCAAATCGAAGGTGAAAACCTGACGTTTAGCGGTATATCTGTACTTGATCCGAAGATGTTCCAAGGCTTAGACACTGGCAAGCGTCCTTTAGCCCCATTGCTAAAAGCGGCAATGCAGAATCAGCAGGTTCGCGCTTCTAAACTGGCAGGCATTTGGGTAGATGTGGGGACCCCGGAGCGTTTAACGGCACTGGATACAGCGATCCATGAAGGGAAGTTTGCTTAAGTGAATATTCGCTAAGCACTGCCTACTGTGCCAATATAGAGAAAACGGTATACTTCCACCTAACTTTTTCGAGCGTAGATTGTTTATGCACATGTTTTTTCAAGAACTAAAGCAGGGTAGCCAGGCTTTGGGTTTAGAGCTATCTGATGAAGCTTTAAATTTATTACTCAAGTATCAGGATGCTTTGGTGTTGTGGAACAAAGCATACAATTTGACTGCAATCCGTGATCCTAAGGAAATGCTGGTCAAGCATCTGCTCGATAGTCTGAGCATTCTGAAAGATCTTCCAGCGGGTCGATTATTGGATATCGGCACAGGTGGTGGTATGCCGGGCATGATCATTGCTTTATGTCAGCCTGAGCGTGAATGTGTATTGCTGGACTCAAACGGTAAAAAAATTCGTTTCCTCAAGCAGTTTATTGCTGACCTGAAACTTAAAAATGTCATTGCCGTGCAAACGCGTGTAGAAAACGAAGACAGCATCAATGAACTGGGTCAATTTGATGTAATTACCAGTCGTGCCTTTGCATCATTAACAGACTTCGTTGATGCTTCTAAGCCATATATGCATGAGCAAACAATTATTGCCTCAATGAAAGGCTTAATTCCTGAAGATGAAGTTGTTACTTTAAAAAATGAATTTAGTTGTGAGATTATTGAACTTAAAGTTCCGCGCTTAGACGAACAGCGTCATTTACTTCTATTAAAACGTATTTAAGATTTTTAAAGGGATTGGGGGCAACATGGCACAAATTATTGCGATTGCAAACCAAAAAGGTGGTGTCGGTAAAACCACAACCGCAGTAAATTTGGCGGCATCTTTAGCTGTGTTAAAAAAACGTGTTTTGCTGGTTGATATGGATTCGCAAGGCAATGCGACCATGGGGTCTGGCATTCAGAAGAATGACCTACTTTATTCGGTTACTGATGTGTTGCTGGGTGAAGTGCCGATTGAAACGGCGATCTCTAAGGCGGAAGTCGGCTACAAGGTTCTTGGGGCAAACCGTGATCTGGCTGGGGTTGAGTTGGCGATTGCAGAGCAGGAAGGGCGCGAGTTCATTTTGCGGGATGCATTGCAGGAAATTGAAGCTTCATTCGACTATATCATTGTCGATTGTGCACCGAGTCTTAGCCTGATTACTGTCAATGCTTTGGCAGCCGTGGATGGTGTGCTGATTCCAATGCAGTGTGAATATTATGCACTGGAAGGTCTGGCGGATTTAACCCAAACCATCGACCGGATTCAGCAAGCCTTGAATCCGGACCTGCAAATTGTGGGTGTATTACGCACCATGTACGATGCACGCAATGCCTTGACTCGTGATGTCTCTGAAGAATTAGAACAATATTTTGGTAAAAAACTGTATGAAACCGTGATTCCACGGAATATCCGTCTGGCTGAAGCGCCGGCGCACGGTTTGCCAGTGATTTATTTTGAAAAAGTTCAAAGGGTGCGGTTGCTTACTTAAATCTGGCAGCTGAAGTATTAAAGAAAAGCAAAGTGAAAAAAGGAAGTAAAGCATGACCGTCAAGAAACGTGGACTCGCCAAAGGTCGTGGCTTGGATGCCTTGCTGGGATCAATTCAAAAAGAAAAATTACAGATGGAAGCCCAAGGCATTGATCATGGTCAGCTAAAACAGATCGATGTAAACTTGCTCAAGCGCGGTGAATACCAGCCACGCCGTTATATTAACGAGCAGGATTTGCAAGAACTGGCGGCATCGATTGAAAAGCATGGCATCATGCAGCCCATCGTGATCCGACCGGTTGACGATGAGCGCTATCCGTATGAAATTATTGCAGGTGAGCGTCGCTGGCGTGCGGCACAGTTAGCGGGTTTAACCGAAATTCCTGCGATTGTACGGGATCTGAATGATCAGGTTGCCATTGCACTGGCGCTGATTGAAAACATTCAGCGTCAAGATCTGAATCCGATTGATCAGGCGCTGGCCTTACAGCGTTTCCATGAAGAATTTGGTTTAAGCCATCAGGAGATTGCAGATACCGTTGGTAAAGCGCGTACGACAGTGAGTAACCTGCTTCGTTTGCTCAGCTTGGCTGAAGAAGTGAAAGACTTTATGCAACAAGGTTTGCTGGATATGGGGCATGCACGTGCGATCTTAACCTTAAAAGCTAAAGATCAGCTCAAAGTTGCAGATATCGTAATTGAAAAAAGTCTGTCTGTGCGTCAAACCGAGCAGTTAGTCCGTGATTTCAATACACCTAAACAAGAAAAAGTAAAGGAAGCGGTAGCACCAGATATTCAGCAATTGACCCAGCGCCTTTCAGAGCGTTTCAGTGCAGATGTTAAAATTGACTATAACAAGCAAGGTAAAGGGAAACTGGTTATTAGCTATCACTCTTTAGAAGAACTTGATGGCATTCTTTCTATTTTAGAAGATGAATAATTTATCTATTTTTTATTGGGGAATAAATTAGATGTGGGAATTGGTTAAAGCAGGTGGCTGGCTTATGCTGCCCCTGGTCTTGTGTTCTATCTTTATGCTGGCGATTTCGATCGAGCGTCTGATTCGTCTGAAAAAGAATGCAGTGCTTCCGTTGACCCTGCTGATGGGGCCTTCGCAAAATACAGCACAAGTCATGCAAAAAATGAATCAAAGTGCGGCCTTAAAGCAAAGCACTTTGGGCCGGGTATTTACCGCAGGTTATGCGACTAAACAGCAGGGTGAGCAGTATGCTCGCGCGCAGATGGAAGTAGCGGCTTCACAGGAAATCGGGTATCTGGAAAAAATATTAATTTTCTGGGTACGCTGAGTGCAGTTGCACCCTTACTCGGTTTGTTGGGGACTGTACTTGGGATTATTGAGTCTTTCCTGATGATCGATGTGGGGACCGGGAGTGATCCGGTATTGATGATGCCGGGTATTTCCAAGGCGTTGATTACCACAGCAGCCGGTATGCTGATTGCAATTCCTGCACTGTTTGCGCACCGTTATTTTCAGCGTCTTGTTCAGGAATATGTGGCTGAACTTGAGCAGCAAGCGACTTTGTTTCATGCGGATCTTTTTTATCGCAATCATGCAGACATAGACCAAGACATGCAAAAAGCCAGCTAGGAGGCGGATGATGAAATTCAAACGCAACCAGGTGGAAGATGTGCATATTAATCTGACACCAATGATTGACTGTCTGCTGTTTATTCTGGTCTTTTTGCTTTTGTCGACGACTTTTAGTCAAATGAGCCGAATGAATCTAACCTTGCCTGACGCGCAAGGGGTACCGCCTAAAAGCTATGATCAGAAAGTTGAAGTGATTGTGGATGCTAATGGTCATTATGCAGTCAATGGTCAATCCTTGGCCAGCAAGGAAGTTGCGGATTTAAATACTGCAATTAAACAGATTTCAAATGAACGCCGTGATTTAATGTTTGTCATCGCAGCTGACGCAAAAGCCAGTCATCAGGACGTGATTCGTGTCATGGATGTGGCCGGGCAGCTCGGCTTTGTGAATATCAATATCAGTACCAAAGTACCTACCCGAGGTTATTAGTGAAGCACGATTTTAAGGTCTATCTTCGCCTTTTAAGTTATTTAAAACCATTTTGGGGCATCGCATTACTTGTCCTGGTAGGTTTTTCTATTAATGCGGCCACAGAAGTTTCTGTCGCCAAATTGCTGGAATATATTATTGAGGCGATTCAAAATAAAGACCAGAGTTTCACTTCACTTTTCCCGTTTTTGGTGGTCATCCTCATGTTCTTCCGGGGCCTGGGTTTATTCATGGGTGGATATTTTACTGCGGTAATTTCCCGGAATCTGGTATTTAATATCCGTCAGGAAGTTTTTGCAAAATTGCTGCGTTTACCGTCCCAGTATTATCTGGACAATACCAGCGGGCATATTACTGCCAAAATTATGTATAACGTTGAACAGTTGACGGCTGCTTCAACTGAAGCTTTAAGAACCTTGTTGCAACAAGGTTTGATCACCCTGGCATTATTAGGCTACCTGTTGTATACCAACTGGCGTCTGACCATGTGTATCCTGATTTTTGCGCCAGTCATTGGCTTTATTATCAGTAAAGCTGCAAGACGGATGCGTAAATTATCGCAGCAAGTACAAGACACCATGGGTGATGTAAACCATGTGGTTCAGGAAACGGTGAATGCCAACCTGATTGTCAAGGGTTTTGGCGGGCAAAGTTCTGAGCAGGAACGCTTTAAACAGAACTCGCTTGAAAACTTGCGTCGTGGCTTGAAAATGGTCGCTGTGCAACAGTTGAATAGTCCTGTCGTTCAGTTGATCATGTCCATTTCACTGAGTATCGTGATGTTTATTGCCTTGCGCCCACAAATCTTGGGTGACACCTCTGCCGGTGAATTTGTTGCTTATATTACTGCGGCGGGTATGCTGGCAAGACCAATCAAAGCCTTGACGGATATCAATGAAAAGATTCAACGGGGTATGGCCGCAGCACATTCAGTATTTGAATTGCTGGATATGCCTGAGGAAAAAATACCGGGACGTTGACTGATAGCCTAAAAGGCGATATCGAGTTTAAAGATGTTAACTTGATTTATGATGATGGCCATCATGCCATTCATGAATTTAATTTACAGGTCAAGGCCGGTGAAACAGTAGCGCTGGTAGGACGTTCTGGTGCAGGAAAAAGTTCTCTGGTGAATCTGCTGGTGCGTTATCAGGATGCAACTTCTGGGCAGATCCTGCTGGATCAGAAACCGATTGAAGATTTTGAAATTACCGCCTTGCGAACCCAAATTGCCATGGTGAACCAGCAAGTAGTACTGTTTAACCGAACTGTGCGGGAAAATATTGCTTATGGTCAGCTTGAAGGTGCCTCCGATGAAGATATTATCGCGGCAGCAAAGGCAGCCTATGCGCATGATTTTATTATGGCATTGCCGCAAGGTTATGATACTCAGCTGGGTGCCCAGGGTTTAAACCTGTCTGGTGGCCAGCGTCAGCGCATCGCGATCGCACGCGCAATTTTGAAAAATGCCTCTATCCTGATTCTGGATGAAGCGACCAGTGCGCTGGATAACGAGTCGGAATACTTTATTCAGCGTGCCTTTGATAAAGCCATGCAGGACCGTACGACCATCGTAATTGCACATCGTCTATCGACGATTGAAAACGCGGATCGTATTGTGGTTATGGATCAGGGCCGTATTGTTGAGCAGGGCAGTCATGCCGAACTGATTACGCTACATGGTGCTTATTATCAGTTGCATCAGCGTAACTTTGAGGAACAGTAACTCATGGCATTAGCACAAATCATTCAGGATGCTTGGAATGCACAGGCAAAGTGGCTGGTGGTGCTGCGTCCTTTGTCATGGTTGTATCGCCTGGGTTTTGTCAGCAATCACTGGCTTTATCAAAAAGGCATTAAAAAAAGTTATAGTGCACCAATTCCCGTTATGGTAATTGGTAACATCACAGTCGGTGGTAGCGGTAAAACACCTTTGTTGATTCATCTGGTGGATTATTTAACCGAGAAAAATGTTCGGGTAGGCGTGATCAGTCGAGGCTATGGCGGCCAAGGTCCATTTCCTGCCTATGTCGACTTTAATACCTTGCCGGAGATTGTCGGAGATGAGCCTGCCTTGATTGTACAGGCAACAGGCGTGCCGATGGCAGTTGGTCCCAACCGGCAGAAAAGTATCGAGTTATTGCTGCAGAAACATGAACTGGATCTGATTATCTGTGATGATGGATTACAGCACTGGGCCTTGAACCGCCAGATTGAGTGGATTGTGCTGGATAATAATCGCGGTCTGGGTAATCAGAAACTGCTTCCAGAAGGTTATCTACGTGAACCAGTGACCCGTTTGAAAACGGGAACCGTAATTGAGCATGCAGCCCATCCAGGTTCTGAACTGAATATGCATCTGGCTGCATCACAGCCTTATTTGCTCAATCAGGACGGCACTAAAATCTTTAATCCTCAAGCGGCTTTTTATGCGGTAGTCGGCATTGGCTTTCCACAGCGGTTTTATCAGACCTTGCAAAATTTAGGCATAGAACAATTTCAGTGTCATGAGTTTCCAGACCATCATGACTATGACATTGAAGATTTACAGTTCGATGATAACAATCCGATTATTACCACTGAAAAAGACGCAGTAAAAATTATGGCGCTACTTAAACAATATCCAGATTTTAAACAGGATATCTGGGTGGTGCCAGTCGATGCAGTCCTATCGCCAGCCTGCTATACAGTCTTGCAGCAACAGTTACAACAATACGGTATTCAAATTTCTTAAGGCTCATTCATTATGAAACACATTGTTATTCCTGCACGTTTCGCCAGTTCACGTTTACCGGGTAAACCTTTGCTGGACATTCATGGTCGTCCCATGATTCTGCGGGTAGTGGACCAAGCCAAAAAAGTGCAAGGTTTTGACGATCTGTGTGTGGCAACTGATGATGAGCGTATTGCAGCCGTTTGCCGTGCTGAAGGCATTGATGTGGTGATTACCTCAGCGGATCATCCTTCAGGCACAGACCGCTTGAGTGAAGTGGCTCGAACTAAAGGCTGGGCCAGTGATGACATCATTGTCAATGTACAGGGGGATGAACCTTTACTGCCGGCGCAACTGGTAAAACAGGTTGCTCAACTCTTGGAAGATCAGCCTGAATCTTCCATGTCGACGCTATGTGAGCCGATCCATCAACTGGATGAATTCAAACGCGACAGCATTGTAAAAGTCGTAATGTCAAAACAGCAGCAGGCACTGTATTTTAGCCGTGCTACCATTCCTTATGACCGTGATGGCGCTAAACTCGCTGAACCGAAGCTGCATGATCAGGCCTATCGTCATTTAGGTCTATATGCCTATCGGGTAAAACTGTTGCAAGAATATGTGACCTGGGAAATGGGTGTGCTGGAGAAACTGGAATCTCTAGAACAGTTACGGGTACTGGAAAATGGACACCGTATTGCCATTGCGGTGGCTGAAGCCAATTTGCCGCCAGGGGTAGATACTCAGGAAGATCTAGATCGCCTGAATCAGATGGATCTTTCCCATTTTGCCTAAGAAGAGTCAAATACATGCCTTTTGATGTCAATGCACATATCTATCCATGGCAGCAACAGGTTTGGGAAACCCTGACCGGGCGCTTTCCCAAGCTTGGACATGGTTTATTGTTTTATGGAAAAAAAGGCTGTGGTAAAGAAGCGTTTACCCAACAGTTTCTGGCTTGGGTGTTATGCCTGAATCGTCAGCCTGCCGGGCCATGTGGTGAATGCAGTAGCTGTCAATGGTTAAAGGCAGACACCCATCCCAACTATGTGCATATCAGTACCGATGACGACAATAAAAAACAGAATGCCAAAATCAAGATCGAGAAGATTCGCGATCTGCTGCCTTTTGTGCAACAGACTGTAGATGGCTGGCGCGTGATTGTGATTGAGCCGGCAGAAGCCTTGAATATTGCCTCTGCCAATGCCTTACTCAAAACACTGGAAGAACCCGGTGATAATACGGTCATTATTTTACTGGCGAATCATTATTTAAAATTGCCCGCGACTATACGCAGTCGTTTGCAGCATTTTGCTTTGGACCGGATTTCCGCAGAACAATTTAGCGATTATGTCCAGAATCAGCTCCCAGATGCAGGTGCTAGCCAACAACAGTTATTGATGAACCTGTCCAATCAGATGCCGTTACAGGCACTAGAGGTTGCACAAAGTGCCTGGCTGCCACTACGTCAGGAATTCCTGCAAGACTGGCAAAAACTGGTCATGCAAAAAAATATGCCGATGGCAATTGCGACCAAATGGAATAAAAACCTGAATTTTGGTGACTTTGCTCAAATGTTTGAATACTTGTTGTCCGATTTAATTTGTGTCAAGCTAAATCAGACGGTGAAAAACATTGACCTTGAATTCAATGTGCTTGCCGAACAATATTCATTAGAAGCACTTTTTAAAATTTATGAGGATTTTCAGCAAGCCAAGCAATACCTCGAGCAGAATGTCCAAAGCAATCTGGTTATTGATGAATTGTTTATCAAGCTGATGAATCTTTAATTAAAGGGAAATCACATGCAACCACGTATGGGCGGTATTATTCAGGCCAATATTCCTGACATAGAAACACTGTTTGCCAGCTATATGCCTTATGTTGTGGGTGGTGGGCTTTTTATTCCTTCCAAGCAGCCGGTCAAACTGGGCGAAGAAGTTTTTGTATTGACAACTTTGCCTGACCAGACCCAGAAAATTCCTTTAACTGGTAAAGTCATCTGGGTCTCGCAAAAGCAGAATGGCATCAAGCCCCAAGGCTTTGGCATCCAGTTAAGCGGTGAAAAAGGCGTTTATTTCAAAAATGAAGCAGATCGTCTGGTTGCGGGTCTTAAATCTGAAGGACGTAAAAGTTACACTATGTAGTTAATTTACCCTTGGTAGGAACGCATCGTGTTTGTAGATACTCATTGTCATTTAACCCTGCTTGATTTGACACCATATCATGGTGATCTGGACCAAGCATTGGCTCAGGCTCGTGAAGCCGGTGTTTCCAAATTCATGAGTATCTCGGTCGATCTGGATGATCATATCGAGCTGGCCAAAATTGCCGCGCGTCATGCAGATGTCGGCTATACCGTTGGCGTACATCCTTGCGAAGATGCTGCAACCATGGCGCGTGCCACGACTGAATATCTGGTCGAGCTGGCACAACCGGAGAAAGTCTGGGCGCTCGGTGAAACAGGTCTTGATTATTATCACAGTACCGATTTTATTGCAGAGCAAAAGGCCTGTTTCGCCCGGCATATTCATGCGTCACAAATCACCAAAAAACCTGTAGTTGTTCATACCCGTTCCGCCAAGCATGATACCGTCGATATTATTCGCGCGGAAAAATCTACGCATGGCATTCTGCACTGTTTTACCGAGGACTGGGAAACCGCTAAAGCGGTACTGGATTGCGGCTATTATGTGTCATTTTCCGGAATTGTTTCATTTAAAAATGCGCAGGATCTGCGTGATGTCGCCAAACAGGTTCCGCTGGATCGTGTGCTGATTGAAACCGATAGTCCTTATCTTGCGCCAATGCCGTATCGTGGCAAATCTAATGAGCCTAAATACGTTCCTTATGTAGCCAAAGCGCTTTGCGATGTATATGATAAGTCACTGGAAGAAATGGCTTATATCACAAAGCAGAACTTTGAAAATCTTCTGAATTTAAAGTAAATAAAGTTATATAAAGTACAAAGAGAGTTTATAGGGTGAAGATGGATCGTCAAGCTCAGTTTCGAGCAAGAGAAACCTTGATTTTTCAAGTAGCAGAGCAACTCCTGTTAGAAAATGGTGAAGCAGGAATGACGCTTGATGCGCTTGCCGCCGAGCTTGATCTGGCCAAAGGGACACTTTATAAACATTTCCAGAGTAAAGATGAACTATACATGCTGCTGATTATCCGAAATGAGCGCATGTTGCTGGAAATGATTCAGGATAGCGATAAAGCCTTTCCTGAACATCTGGCCTTCTTTATGCTGCATCATTTGCATCATCCTGAACGTACTGTGCTGTTTCATCAAATTGAAGAACGCCTGTCGACGACTGGGGTTGGAATCCAGCACCTGTTTAGCGAACTTTATCAGGTGCGCAAACAGCGCTTACGCCTGATTATCCGTATGACAGAAACTTATCTGGCATCGATCAACAGCCGCATGTCGGTACGCGATTATCTAGCGTCGATCTGGTCGCTGACCCATGGTGCAGCCGCAATTCTCAATTCCAGTTTCTATCAGCGTTACTTGGGTTCACGCGATACCTTGCGTGTGGCCTATATCGATCAGGCGCTGGCTTTGCCCAAGCAGGTGCATTCTGCCGACCAGTTTGTCTAAGGTTGTCCTATGATCAGATCACCTCACAGTGCAGTTCGTGGCTTTACCTTAATCGAATTGATGGTGGTGATTGTGATTATGGGGATTATGGCTTCACTAGTGCTGCTCAATACCAGTGGTGTCGATCAGCGCAAAGCAATGCAGGCACGGGAAATTTTATTAGTAGACTTGCAACGGGTGCTACGCGAGGCCAATGACCAGTCTAGAATACTCGCGCTTGACGTTCGGCCAGCAACAGATGTCACGCCATTTCGTTATGGAATTATAGAATATCGTTCAGCAGCGCAGACTGAACAGAACCTGCAAAATGAGAAATGGCAGAGTTATGCAGATTTCAAATTGCGTAATTTACCTGATCATGTGTCCTTTCAGATGCAGGCGCTGGAACAGCAGCGTTATACCAATGCACAAAATCGTGATCTGACTCAGGCTAATGCACCTAAACTGATCTGGCTCGGCAATGGTGAAGTCAAACCGGTGCGGATTCAATTCTTTTTGGAAGACCGTGAAGTGGGTGCTGCGATTGAGATTGATCATCTGGGTAAAATCAATGAAATCTAGATATTTCAAGCAGAATACTGGATTTGGTGCTATCAGGCCGAGTATTACTCGGCTTAATCGTGTGCACTCTGAACAGAGTTCTTCATCTTGCGCTCGGACGAAACGTTGTTTCGTTTATCGCTGCTCCTCAAGCATAGCTTTCGGACTTGCGGCACGGTCGAGTGTTACTCGACTTAATCGTGCCTCAGGTTTTACCTTATTGGAAGTCATGGTGGCCTTGGCAATTTTTGCGACCGCAGCCATGACCCTGACCAAAGTCGCGATTCAATATACCCAGTCGACCTCGAATGCCATTCTACGTACCAAAGCACAGTTTGTTGCCTTAAATGAAGTGGCACAAATGGAAATTAATCAGGAATGGATGGAAGGGACGGCTTCCAAACAGCTGACCCAGCAAGGTGAAACCTGGCAGATTGACAAGCGCAGCGAACCGACGGTCAGTCCGAATGTACAACGGATCGAGCTGCAGGTGAGTCTGGTTAATCAGGACAGTGGTCAGGTGGAATCTGGTATCACCAGCCTGATGTTCTTTAATCATCGTATGAACAATACTCCATGAAGCCTAAAGGATTTACCCTGGTTGAATTAATGGTCGCAATTGCGATCTTTGCGGTGCTGTCTGCTTTGGGCTGGAAAGTTTTTGATTATATTGTCAAAACCAAAGATCAGAATGTGATTCATGAACAGCGTTTAGGTCAGTTACAGCAAACCTATCAGCAGATTCTGCGAGATACCGTACAGGCAGTACCCTTAACGGCCAATATCAATGGCGATATTCAGCCGGCTCTAGTGCTACAGAACGGACGCTTTAATTTCAGTAAAACTGGAGTGACTGACCCTTTGGAAGAGGGGATTTCCCCAGATGAGCGCATTGAATATCAGTATCGAGCTGATGAGCAGAAACTTTATCGCTTGAAATACCGGAACCTGAATCAGACAGGTCAAGATCAGCCCGAATCCAGTGTTTTATTGTCGGAAGTGGAACAATTCCAGATCGTCGTACTCAATCCGAATGAGCTCACGCAATGGCCAGATGCTTCTACTGATCTGAATCAGTTAGAGCAGAAGCAAAGGTTGCCTAAAGGGGTTAAAATCAATTTAACCGTGAATGGCGTCAGTTATGAATGGATGTTTAGTTTATTAAATACGGACTTTTTGCTTGATACTCAGAACACCGGTCAACCCAGCTCAGAATAATAAGAAATGAAAATGAATAAAACGATCATGATCAAGCAGCAGCAGGGCATTGCACTGATTACCATTCTGGTGATGGTAGCGCTAGCGACTATTTTGGCTGCCACGATTGCCCAGCGTCAGGCTGCAACTGCTGAAAGCACTGCCTATTTGATGCGACAAAACCAGTCCTTAATGTATGCCAAAAGTGCTGAGGCCTTTTTTTCTGAATTGCTGGTCGATGATGCTGAAAATGCCGCAGAGGTCGACCATCTGCAGGAAACCTGGGCGCAGCCCATGCCAGCTTTTCCGGTAGATGACGGTTATGTCTCCGGAATAATACAGGATGAATCAGGCAAGTTTAATTTAAATAGCCTGATTACTGCCGAAGGCGCAGTCAATGAAAATGCCAAAGCATGGTTCGAGCTGATTCTAAAACGTGCCGGTTTGCCGGTACAGCTCAGTGAAGCAGTCATTGATTGGCAGGATGCAGACGAGCTGGTTAGTGGAGGCATGGGTGCTGAATCTAATTATTATCAAGGTTTGCCGAATGCCGCTTTGCCACCAAATGCAAAATTTCACAGCGTAGAAGAATTAAAGCTAGTACGCGGTTTTGAAGAGAATAAATATAAGCTGATAGCACCTTATCTGAGTACTGCACCGGTGCAGGAGAGCCTGGTCAATATTAATACCGCTTCAGCTTTTCTTTTGGCTAGTATGGATGAAAAGCTGGATGTGAATGCAGTGCAGCAATTGCTGGATCAGCGTCAGGCCAATTTGGAGCACTTTTCCAATGTGACTGATCTGTGGTCACTGGAGCCTTTCGCTCAGGTCGATGCGGACAGGCGTAATTTGTTTAACAGTCTGCTTGGGGTGCAATCCAATTATTTTAAAGCCCGAATCGAAGTGGTTTTAAGTGAGCGTAAGCGCCAGTTTAGCAGCGATCTGGTTCGTCAGGACAAACAGGTTTATGTCGCTTACCGTAGCATGGCGCCATTTTAATTTTAGCTCATGAATTGTACAGGCTGGATAAGCGCAAATGCCGGGCTGATGCCTTTTCCCTATCATGCTAAACAGCAAAATTAATCCTCAAAGCTTTACTTTTGCTTTATAATCAAAATTAATTCACCTATTTTTTGACGACATTACGGCATATGTTAATTCGTAAGTTATTTAAGTTTGAGAATGCTCATATTGTGCGTAACTGCACGTCAGATCGCTGTAAGCGTTCGATCCATGGCCATAGTTATAAAGTCGAGTTATTGCTAAAAGCCTCGAAGCTAGATCATGGTCAAATGGTCTATGACTTTGGTCTGCTTAAAGGTGTGATTAAGGATTTCTTTGATTCTTTCGATCATGCCATCTGCTTTTGGCAAAATGACGATCCGGAATATATTCAGGCCTGCAAGAATTTCAGTGCGCGCTGGGTGTCTTTGCCGGTATCGCCATCAGCAGAACAGTTTTCACGTATTTTCTTCTTTCTGGCACAGCAGGTGCTGGCATCGACCGTGACTCAAAATGGTGAAGGCGATGTCGAAGTCTATTCTGTGATTGTGCATGAAACCGATACCGGCTATGCACAAAGCTTTTTAGAAGATATTCAAAATGAACAGATGGGAATTTTGAGTCTGGAGCAACTTGAGTTCTCTGAACAGGTGCAAGCTGAATGGACAGATCCGGACATGTTTGCCAAGCTCAAACAGGGCACACCATTTCATAACCCTACAGTAGATTTACAGGTACAGATTTAAAGTCTGCGTGACTTTAAATCCATTGACATAGATTTAGGATTGAAGAATGTCTTTAAATGAACAGCAACTGGCCAAGCTGAATAAAGTTCAGTTGGATGAAAGCTGGAAATATGGATTGAGTGAGTTTTTGCTCAGTCCGAAAATGGATGAATTAAAAGCATTTCTTGTTGAAGAAAAAAAAGCAGATAAAATCATTTATCCTCCCAATCATCTGATTTTTAATGCTTTGAATACCACACCGCTAGATCGGGTGAAAGTGGTAATTTTAGGGCAAGACCCTTATCATGGCCCAAATCAGGCGCATGGATTAAGCTTTTCCGTGCAAAAGGGGTTGCATTACCACCATCTTTGCGTAATATTTTTCATGAGTTACATGCTGATCTCGGGGTTGAAAGACCGAAGCATGGTGACTTGACGCATTGGGCAGAGCAGGGTGTGCTTCTGTTAAATGCAGTACTGACCGTCGAAGCAGGTCAGCCGACTTCGCATCAGAAGCGCGGTTGGGAAGAATTTACCGATCACGTCATTGATGTATTAAATGAACAGCGTGAACATATTGTCTTTATTCTTTGGGGCGCATACGCACAGCGTAAAGGACAGCGCATTAATCAAGACAAGCATCTCGTGTTAAAGGCAGCACATCCATCGCCTTTGGCAGCAAACCGTGGTGGTTTTTTTGGTTGTAAAGTATTTTCAAAATCGAATAACTACCTCAAACAACATGGCATTGAGCCTATAGATTGGCAGCTGGACGCATGAAATATTCTCCCCTTACTAAACATTATCATCCGGATTTGATTGTTGAAGAAGCGCACAATGGTTGGCGTATCGTTCGTTTAAATCGCCCGAAATCTTTGCATGCTCTCGATGAATCGATTGCTTCCGCACTTCTGGAAGTATTTCAGGACTTTCATCATGATGATAGCGTCAAAGCCATCTGGCTGGATTCAACCACACCGAAAGCGTTCTGTGCGGGTGGGGATGTGCGTAAGCTGCGTCAGTTAGTGATTAATGATGAAGTCGCGGCTGCCAATAAATTCTTTGAACAAGAATATGCACTCGATCTGTTACTGCATAATTATGCCAAACCCGTTTTAGTCTGGGGTGAAGGTTATGTGATGGGCGGTGGCCTGGGCTTGTTTATGGCAGCACCTTTCCGTTTAGTGACGCCATATTCACGTTTGGCCATGCCTGAAATCAATATCGGTTTGTATCCAGATGTGGGTGCAACCCGCTTTCTGGCGGATCGTGGTGCGATTGGTTTATTCACAGGCTTGACTGGTTCGATTATGACTGCTGCGGGTGCTTATGGGATTGGTTGGGCAACGCATATTTGTGATGCACAGCGTGATTCAGTGTTGGATAAAGTCATTAATATCGACTGGGAGCATTATCCTGCGGGTGACTTCCGTGCCATTGATGACACCCTGAACAGTATGCACCGTCCGGTAGGCCCGGGACCGCTACAAAACTCTCTGGACGTGATTCATAGTGTTTGCCGTGGCATCAACTTTGAGCATGATTATGAGTCGATTATTGGCCTGAGTGACGCACGCAGTGACTGGTTGCGTCAGGCCAGTGAAAACCTGAAAAAAGGTTCGCCAACTACTGCAGCCTTGACCTGGCTATTGTGGCAATGGGGTAAGCAGATACATTCCTGGAATGAAGTTTTCGAACTGGAAGTTCAGATCTCAGACTGGAAAATTCGTCATCATGACTTTGTTGAGGGTGTACGAGCACGTCTGGTCGACAAAGACCTTAGTCCTGAGTGGAAAAAAGGTGCAGATATGAGCTTGAAAGGGATCCTGTCTGGGAATCCTCCAGTTACGACTATTGAAAGCTGGAATGAGCTGCTCAAGCATTATGGTGTGATTTAAGCTTCAATGTCCGAAACACAATTTACAGATGAATACTGGATGCAGCGTGCTTACGAGCAGGCTGCACTTGCTGCTGCACAGGGAGAAATTCCTGTGGGGGCAATTATCGTCAGTCAGAATCAGATCATTGGCCAAGGATTTAATGCGCCCATCTCGTTGAATGATCCGACTGCGCATGCCGAAATTGTTGCACTACGTGATGCCTGTCAAAACATCCAAAATTATCGGTTACCTGATGATGCGGTGCTCTATGTGACTCTTGAGCCGTGCACCATGTGTGTCGGTGCACTGGTGCATTCGCGGGTTTCGCGAGTGGTATTTGGTGCATTTGAAGCGAAAGCGGGTTCATTGGTGAGTGCGCGTCAACTGTTTGAAACCGGTTATTATAATCACGTATTTCCTTTCCAGGCAGGCTGCATGCAGCAGCAATGTTCTGAACAGCTGAGTGCATTTTTTAAGTTGCGCCGCGAGCAGAAACGAGAACTCAAGTTACAAGAAAAGTTATTAAATACGCAGAAATAAATCTGCTTTATCCGCTAAAATTTGCTTACTTTCAAATATCTGCAATCTTCAGGAACAATAATGAACAGCATTCAAGTAAAAAAAGAATTTCCGGCAGCGCTTGATGATGTCTTTGATTTAATGTCTAAGCATGCCACCTATAATATTGCCTTCGCGCCGATGCAGGTTGAGCGGATCAAGGATTCTGCGGATGCTGAATATCCTGATGGACTTGGTTCAGTACGTGCAATGGGTGTGGGTCCAGTGAAGCCGCTGAAAGAACAAATTACCTTGTTCGAGCCAAATAATCGCATCGAATATCAGATTATTAAAAATCCATTGATCAAGCATCATTTAGGCATTATTGAATTTGAAGCACTGGCTGATGACAAAACGTTAGTAACTTATACGATTGAATTGCAGGCACGTGCGCCTTTTGTGAGTAAATTAATCCTTGCACAGTTACAGGCAGCGATTAAACTAGGCCTGACAAAACTCGCAAAATCTGTTTAAACAACAACGGGAAAGCAATGACAGTTCAAATTATTACCATTGATGGTCCAAGTGGGTCTGGCAAGGGCACGTTAGCAGCGAAACTGGCTGCACATTATCAGTTTCACTTATTGGATTCTGGTGCTTTATACCGCCTTTTGGGTTTGTCATTGCATCACCATGATTTGCTGGATTCGCTAGACACGAAATTGCCAGAATGCGTACAAATCGCAACAAATTTAGATATCCAGTTTGTCAGTACCGACACCGGGGTGCAGGTGTGGCTGGATGGTGAAGATGTGTCCCAAACTATTCGAACTGAACGGGTAGGAGAGTTTGCTTCAAAAGTTGCAGCAATTCCTGAGCTTAGAACAGCGATGGTTTCACGTCAGCATGCCTTTGCACAGGCGCCTGGTCTGGTAGCAGACGGACGTGATATGGCGACAAGTATCTTCCCGAATGCTCAGGCAAAAATATATTTGACGGCCTCGGCTGAATCACGCGCGCAAAGACGTGTAAAGCAGTTGCAGGGCATGGGGCTGGATGTTAAAATAAGCGACATTTTAGCTAATATCATCGCTCGCGATAAACGAGATACGGAACGCGCTGTCGCTCCACTCAAGCCTGCGGATGATGCTTACATTATCGATAGTTCAGATTTGAATATCGATGAAGTATTCCAGCTGATGACCACTTATGTGGATCAGCAGTTAGCAAATTAACCCAATTTTATCAGCAAACGCATAGCTTGATCAGTTTTATATGGACTATGTAGATGCTTAATTAAACCGGCCTTGTCTGATCCAAGACCGCTGACTTTATCGGAAATATCATGACCGAATCTTTTGCAGCCCTCTTTGAAGCAAGCGAATTAAACCTCAACGTTGAAAAGGGTGCAGTTATCCAGGGCGTTGTAGTAAGCATTGACTCTGATTGGGTAACTGTTGACACTGGCCTTAAATCTGAAGGCGTTGTTGACCGTGCTGAGTTCTTAAATGAACAGCGCGAACTTGAAGTTCAAGTTGGCGACACTGTAGACGTAGTTGTTGAAGCACTTGACAACGGTATGGGTCAAACAGTTCTTTCTCGCGAAAAAGCTAAACGCGCAGAAACTTGGACTAAACTTGAAAAAATCTTTGAAGACGGCGAAATCGTTACTGGTGTTATCTCTGGTAAAGTTAAAGGTGGTTTCACTGTTGACATCGGTCCAGTACGTGCGTTCCTTCCAGGTTCTTTAGTTGATACTCGTCCTATTCGTGATACTACTCACCTAGAAGGCAAAGAGTTAGAATTCAAAGTAATCAAACTTGACGCTAAACGTAACAACGTTGTTGTTTCACGTCGTGCTGTTATGGAAGCTGAATCTTCAGCTGACCGTGAAGCTCTTCTTGCTCAGCTTGAGGAAGGTCAAACAGTTACTGGTACGATCAAAAATCTTACTGACTACGGCGCATTCGTTGACCTTGGCGGTATTGATGGTCTTCTTCACATCACTGACATGGCTTGGAAACGTATCAAGCACCCTTCAGAAGTTGTTGAAGTGGGTCAAGAAGTTACTGTTAAAGTACTTAAATTCGACCGCGAACGTAACCGTGTTTCTCTAGGTCTTAAACAGCTTGGCGAAGATCCATGGTTAGCGATCATGAACCGTTACCCTAAAGGTTCAATCGTTAAAGCGCGCGTAACTAACCTGACTGACTACGGTTGTTTCGCTGAAATCGCTGAAGGCGTTGAAGGTTTAGTACACGTTTCAGAAATGGATCACACGAACAAAAACATCCACCCATCTAAAGTTGTTCAGATTGGTGACGAAGTTGATGTTATGGTTCTTGAAGTTGATGAAGAACGTCGTCGTATTTCTCTTGGTATCAAACAAACTCGTGCTAACCCATGGGAAGAGTTTGCTAAAGATCACGACAAAGGCGAAAAAGTTTCTGGTACGATCAAATCTATCACTGACTTCGGTATCTTCATCGGTTTGCCAGGCGGTATCGACGGTCTAGTTCACTTGTCTGATATTTCTTGGAACGAACAAGGCGAAGAAGCGATTCGTCGTTACAAGAAAGGCGACACTGTTGAAGCAGTTATCCTTTCTGTAGACGCTGAAGGCAACCGTATCAGCCTTGGCATCAAGCAAATGAACAACGATCCGTTCAATGACTTCCTTGCTGCTAACGAACGCGGTGCGTTGGTTAAAGGTACTGTAACTGCAGTTGACGCTAAAGGCGCGACTGTTAAGTTAGCTGACGAAGTTGAAGCGACTCTGAAAGCATCTGAAATCAACCGCGACCGCGTTGAAGATGCAACTAAGTTCCTTGAAGTTGGTCAAGAAGTTGAAGCGAAGATCATCAACGTAGATCGTAAATCTCGCGCAATCAACTTGTCTATCAAAGCGAAAGACGAAGCTGAAGAGAAAGAAGCAGTTGCTAACTTGAAAACAGCTCCTGCTGGTCAAGACAATGGTCCTAAGACGATTGGTGACCTGATCAAAGCTCAAATGGGCAACTAAGTAAGCGTTTGAATTGTATTGTTAATGTAAGTTAACTAATACTTTTTATACAAATACTGTAAACGGTAGCGTAGTATTTAATTATTGCGCTACCGTTTTGTATTTAAACAGGTTATTATCGGGAAATAGATCCCAAGTAGCTTGATAATTAAAGAGGTCGCAGATGACTACTGAAGCACTTAATAAGTCTGACTTAATAGAGCGTATTGCGTTAAAAAATCCGCATTTGGCTGAGCCTTTAGTGGAAGAAGCAGTTAAAATTATGATTGATCAAATGATAGAAGCATTATCAACTGACAATCGTATCGAGATTCGTGGATTTGGTAGTTTTGCATTGCATCACCGTGAACCGCGCGTAGGTCGTAACCCTAAAACTGGTAAATCAGTAGAAGTGGCTGCAAAAGCAGTTCCGCACTTTAAACCAGGCAAGGCACTTCGTGACGCTGTGAACGAGTCTGCACAAAAATAATTGTAAATATTTTGCGGGGTGTTCATGCGTTACGTTCTGGTCATTCTTTTATTGGTACTGTTTGGTTATTCATTAGCTTTGGTTTTGCAAAACGGTACCGAATTGTCAGTGGACTTGTTATTTACTCAAGTTCCCGCAATGCGCCTGGGATTATTACTTCTCCTCACGTTATCTTTAGGTGTCGTTTTGGGCCTGTTATTGGGCGTTCAGATCTTCCGGGTTTTTCAGACGAATTGGGAAATTAAACGACTGCGTAAAGACATTGAACATCTACGTAAGGAACAGTTGAATACAGCCAAGTTAATGGCCGCTGAAGCAGCAGCCCATACCCGGCATGAAAAAACTGTATTAGATATTACCAATGAAAATCAAAGCCCATTATAATGGGCTTATTTTTTGCCTATATGAAGGGGTAATCTCTTGAGTATCATCGTCGCACTAGATGCCAAAAGCCAATTTGATGCCTTAGCCATTGCAGAACAGTTAGATCCTGCCTTGTGTCGACTTAAAGTTGGTAAAGAGTTATTTACCCATGAAGGTCCAATCATTGTCAAAGCGCTTCAAGATAGAGGCTTTGATGTATTTTTGGATCTGAAATTTCATGATATTCCAAATACAACAGCACAGGCAGTATGCGCGGCAGCAGATTTGGGTGTGTGGATGGTCAATGTGCATGCCTCAGGTGGCCGCAAGATGATGGAAACCTGTGTAGAGCGTTTACAAGCGGGTAATTATAAAACTCAGTTGATTGCAGTGACTGTATTGACGTCAATGGGCCGTGAAGACTTGAAAGATATTGGTCTGGATATTGAGCCAAATGAGCATGTAAAACGTCTGGCACAACTGACAAAAGACAGTGGTCTAGATGGGGTGGTTTGCTCAGCTCAAGAAGCGAAAATGTTACGTGAAACGATTGGAAAAGACTTTGCATTAGTGACACCCGGCATTCGTCCAGAAGGGTCGAATGCAGATGACCAGAAACGTATTGTGACACCGAAACAGGCAATGCTAGATGGCTCAACACATCTGGTAATTGGTCGCCCGATTACCCAGTCTAAAAATATGCGTCAGACTTTGAAAGATATTTTGGCAACGCTTTAATACGGTTTGAATGACAAAAAGCCTTTCAGTCGAAAGGCTTTTTTTATATATTGAAAAAATGGTTATAAAATAAAAAGGAAAAATGATGACTTCATCTGAACCACAATTATAAAAAGTACAGAATGACGTGATTCAAAATATTCAACAGGCAGAACAGCTTAAGCAACAAGAATAGCAACAACAGCAGGCAAGCTCAGCAGATCGGACAGCGGGGATCGATGTGGTCAGTTTGGCATCTGATGCCATCAGTCTTGCTTCGGATGTTATTGAAACAGTAGGCGATGCCTTAAGTGATATTGATTTAAGTTTTTAGTCAGCCCTCTCGGCCTACTTGCTTGTGCTTCGTTTTAAAATTCTGCTTTTAAACTGAATCAGGGAGGAGAGTTCCTCTTTATAAAAGAGGAATTTAGTGAGATTGAGAAAGTGATAAAGTAATTAAATCGCTGCCAGTACACTCACCATGACTGGTGCTAACAGTGACAAAATAAAACCACTGACCATGGCATGTGGAATAAAATCATGCCCACAGGCCTGTTTAACCATCGGTAGAGTCACATCCATCGCAGTTGCACCCGCTGCGGAAATGGCGGATCTTGGGTATCTCCAGCCCATACAATACATGAGTAAGATGGCAAAAATTTCTCTAAACAGGTCATTCATTAGCGCGATACTGCCGAGTTCTGCATTTCTGAGTTCTGTTACGACAACACCTGACATTGAGTAAAATCCATAGCCTTGTGACAGCATGATCAAATCTTTTAGACTGATGTCTGTATTCCAGAATGAATAAAGCATGACTGCAAATAATGAACCAAAAATACAACCAATCGGAACTAAGAGAATTTTAAAATTTAACCAGGAACGATCTAAAGGTGAATAAGCCAGATCCAGGCCAATCATGAACATAAATACCAGCAACAAATGCCAGGTGCTGATTTGCATGGATAGATCAAATAGATTCAAGCCCGTATGTAAACAATATCCGCCTGCGAGAGCCAAAAAGGCATAGCTCATGTTCAGTAGGGATTTAAGCACCAGGTCGACGGATACCCGACCGGAACTAGGAGGATAACCTGCCCATTTAAATAGTAGATAGCAAAATGCAAAAGCACCGAGCGAGGTCAGAAAGGCAATGCTGATCGACGTACTCAAAATCTGGAGAGGATGCTGCAATTCATCTACCAATTGTGAAAATTCAAAGGCAATTGCAATCAATAAAACATAGCTAAAATAGGGCAATAGCTTGAAACAGATTTTAATAATCGAAAGCGGAATTTGTTTTGCCATGGCAAAACCGAGTGCTAGACAGAATAGAAGCTGAAAGATAAGCCAAAGCGATTGCATAAATTTAATGGATTGAAAAAATTACCTATAAATTATGCCACCGCTTGATGTCAGATGGTAAAAGCTTTTAGGCGACTTTATTCAATAATCGATAATCTGTGGCATTTGGCATTTGGCATTTGGCATTTGGCTTTTTGGTTTTGAGCCAGTATTTCCAGGTATAAGTTGGCCATAAGGCAAAGTTCTTGCCACCTTCCTGCTGATACCAGTTGACACAGCCAGATTGCCACACGGTCTTTTCAAACATATGTTGCACCTGCTGATTAAATGTATCTTGTGCCTGGTCTTTAACCATAATGGCATCGCTTTGGGATTGATCGACCAGTTGCATCAATTGCAAAATATATTCAACTTGTGCCTCAATCATAAAAATGACAGAGTTGTGTGCCAATAGGGTATTTGGCCCCAGTAACTGAAACAGGTTTGGAAAGTCTTTCACGCAAATTCCATAATAGCTTTCAGCACCTTGTTTCCACATTTCATTCAGTTCTACGCCATCAAGCCCGGTACATTGAAAATTCTTCATATAGATACGTGGATCGGTAATGAATCCGGTGCCATAAATCAGACAGTCAATCGGCCGCTCTTTTCCATCTTGTGTAATGATACTGTGTTCAGTCAGTTCCTGAATCTTCTCGGTCACCAGTTCCACATTATGGCGGTTAAACGTCGGGAAGTATTTATTTGAAACCAGAATACGTTTGCAGCCCATGATGTAATCGGGAGTTAGTTTTTTGGCCAATTCAGGGTTTTTGACCTCATATTTAATGAATAGTTCTGCCAGTTTTTGGGTGAATTTCATAATGCCCGGTTTGGCAATTGGTACGACACGCGATTCATTTGACCAATACAGGCGGGCACGGTGTAGCTTTCTAAACCAGTCATATTTTTTGAAGAGTTTCTTCTCAAGGTCGGGGTAGGCACGTTCATCACGAGGAATGACCCAGGCCGCAGTACGTTGCATGACATACAGATGTTTGCATTGCGGGGCAATTTCCGGAATATATTGAATGGCGCTGCCACCTGTTCCAATCGATGCGACATTTTTGCCAGTCGGGTCATAAGTGTGATCCCATTGCGCAGAATGAAAGACTTTGCCTTGGAATTTCTCAATACCGAGAATATCTGGGATTTGCGGAATATGTAAAGGTCCGGAAGCGAATATAACAAACTGGGCTTCAAGGATACTTTGATCCTGTAGCTGTAATTGCCATAGACAGCGTTCTGCCTGGTAATGTGCTGCCAGTACTTCGGTATTTAAACGGCAAAAAGCACGCAGGTTATAATCGGTCACCAGATCCTGAATATAAGAAAATATCTCGGGTGCTTCCGCATAACGTTTGGATCAATTACTTTTTGGAGCAAATGACAAGGAATATAAATGTGATTGCACATCACAGGCTGCTCCAGGGTACTGATTGTCCCGCCAGGTTCCGCCAAAATCGCTACCTTTTTCAAGAATAATAAAATCATAAATACCATGCTGTTGTAAACGTATTGCCATGGCAATCCCTCCGCAACCAGCTCCAATAATGGCAACTTTGGTATGAGGGGGGGGAGCGTGTAGCGGTGGCATGATCTAGCATCACTACATTCCTTACTTATTTTAATGTTGGATATTTATCGTAATTTGCTCCCTGGTGATTAGACAGAAAATTGATCTAAACGGCAATAGCCGACACATTATTTTTATAGTACAACTAGAGCAATCACATTGTATTTGTATGGTTATGAAACGTTCTGTTCTCAGTCTGATGTATTTGATTCAAGGAATGCGCAAGGCTGGCATGGAGGTCGATCAGAAACTGCAAAACATTGGGCTGCGTGTAGATGCCTTTGATCCAAGCTCGGTGATCCATCCGAGTCTGGAACATGATGTGCTTAAGGTGGTGGGACAGGAAATCCAACCTGAACAGGGATTATTGATTGGCCAGCATTATGCTTTGGCAGGTTATGGTCCCTTACTCATGTTGCTGGTGACCAGTCCTACGGTACGTGATGCATTGAATCAGGTGATCCGTTTTCAGCAGTTGACGCATTTGACCGGTCAGTTGGCCTTGCAGCAAAGCGAGCATCATAGCGCGCTATGTTATCGAGCCAAGCAGCAGGATGATCATTTGAGAATGTTGCTGGCACAGGCAGAGATTTCCGGAACGTTTAAGTTTATCCGGGAAATCTACAAATTGATGGGCTTATCCAAACCTGATTTGCGGATCGAGTTGCCATTTGCCTATCCAGAAGATCTGAATACCTTAAAGGTCTATCATGATTATTATGGAACACAGGTACAGTTTGATGCATCTCGGGCAGCATTCTGGTTTGATGAAGCAGTGTTGGATATTAAAATTCCTTCTGCAGATGCGGTCACTTTTGCTGTCTATGAAGCCAAATGTCTGGCTGAACTGGAGCGTTTGCAACAGGATGAGCAGACGCCGACTGTGGTGCAGCGTGTGCAGGATTATCTGGAAATCCAAAGCGGCCTGATGCCGAGCATGGCTGAAACGGCACAGGCGTTGAATATTCCGGAACGAACCTTGCGGCATCAGTTACAGCAGTGTGATACCAGTTATAAGCAGATTCGCGAAGAAATTATTAAAGATAAGGCTTTGCGACTGATTGAATATAAACAGTATTCGATTGAAATGATTGCAGAATTATTAGGCTATTCCGAGCCGGCCGCTTTTAACCATGCCTTTAAACGCTGGTTTGGGCAAAGTCCTCGGCAATATATAAAATAGCCTAAGTTAGTTTATGCCAAAGTGTTATAGCGTGTTGATTAAACTCCGCTATAATTAAATTGATCCCAAATAGTACGAAATTCTATGTCCGATTTTAATTCACAGCACAGCACCGCTTTTAGTCCGATGTCTCCTGCAGAACGTTATGCACAAGCGATCTCTTCGGGACAGTTTATGCCTGATGAAGCACAGGCAATGGCAGTACATGAACTGAATCGTGTCTGGCTGGAATTGATTCAGCGTTTTAAGGCATCGAAAAAAGCATTTCGCCGCTTTCGCCGTCAGACATCTCCGAAAGGGGTGTACATGTGGGGTGGTGTGGGGCGTGGAAAAACTTGGTTAATGGATCAGTTTTACGATTCGATTCCGTTTCGCCGTAAAACCCGGATGCATTTTCACCATTTTATGCAGCATGTGCATCGTGAGTTAAACAAATTATCCGGACAGCGTAATCCGCTAGATATCGTGGCGGATCGAATTTATAAAGAAGCGGTCATCATCTGTTTTGATGAATTTTTTGTGTCTAACGTGACGGATGCAATGATCCTGAGCGATCTGTTCCAGAAGCTGTTTGAACGTGGTATCACCTTGGTCGCTACTTCGAATATCGCACCGGACGGTTTATATAAGAACGGCATTCACCGTGACCGTTTTATGCCTACCATCGAACTGGTCAAGAAAAACTGTGTGGTCTTAAATGTTGATGCCGGAGTCGATTACCGTCTACGGGTTCTAAAACAGGCACAATTGTTTAAATTCCCGTTAACGCATGATCATAAAAACTGGATTGCTCAACGTTTTAGCGCTTTGACCCAGACTCAGACCTGTTCTGAAGAGCCGATTATTATCAACAACCGTATTGTTGAAACCGTGTCACATACTGAAGATGTATTGTGGTGTGAATTTTCTGAACTGTGTTTAAAGCCACGCAGTCCGGCTGATTTTATTGAAATCGCCAATATTTATAATACGGTTTTGGTGAGTAATGTGCCACACCTGACCGATTTCCTGAATGATGGAACGCGCCGTTTTATTTATCTGGTCGATGAATTTTATGACCGTGGCGTCAAGTTACTCTTAACCTCAGAAGATAATATCGTGGATATTTACCAGGGTGAAAAACTGGCCTTTGAAATTGAACGGACCCGTTCCCGTTTGCTGGAAATGCAGTCGGATGAATACCTGAATTCTGAACATCGCCAGATTGAGAAAATCGCCTCCGTGAACGGAGACTAAGAATAAAAGCGCTGGTCATTTACCAGCGCTTTTTTTATAAAAATAGGGACTTAAATTATCGACAAGCCTGATTAAACATGGCTTAATCTTGGTCTAAATGTGATCGTGTATAACTAGAATGCATAATTTTTACTCGAAAATCTGAACTTAAGTCTAATTTCTACATTTCGAAAACTTTATACACTGTCATTAGGGTATTTAGCAGAATGATATCTATTTGTAACTGAGAAAGATCAAATATGTTTATGAGGGTATTCATATTAGAAAAAATGCTCAGTATTTAGCAATGTGATAATACTATTCAGCTAGATTTTAATCGGTATACTAGAATCTCTTGTATAAAAAGTAGCAATATCAGGAAAGACAATGACTGCACGTATTCAAAAAGGCAAGTTAGCGATTGCTAAAGAACTTTACGATTTCATCGAAAATGAAGCACTACCAGGTTCTGGTTTAGACAGCGAAACATACTGGAAAAACTTTGAACAAGTCGTTGTTGATCTTAGCCCTAAAAATAAAGCACTTTTGGCTAAGCGTGATGACATTCAGGCGAAAATTGATGAATGGCACCGCAATAACACATTTGAATTACAAGCTTACAAAGCTTTCTTGACTGAAATTGGCTACTTGTTACCAGAAGTAGAAGATTTTCAAATCAGCACTGAAAATGTAGATGAAGAAATTGCAATACTGGCAGGTCCACAGTTGGTGGTACCAGTACGTAATGCACGTTACTGCTTGAACGCTGCAAACGCACGTTGGGGTTCTTTGTACGATGCACTTTATGGCTTCGATGTCATCTCTGAAGAAGATGGCGCGGAAAAAGGCAAAGGCTATAACCCGAAACGTGGTGAAAAAGTTGTCGCATTTGCAAAGAATTTCCTCGACGAAACTTTCCCATTGGCACAAGGTTCGCATGCAGATGCAACTCAATACGCAGTTGAAGCTAATGCACTGGTTGTTACCCTAAAAGACGGTTCAAAAACAACTGTGGCAGATGCAGCTAAATTCGTTGGCTACAATGGCGAAGCTTCAGCACCGACTGAAATCGTATTTAAAAATAATGGCCTGCACGCTATTGTGCAAATTGATGCCAGCAGCCCGATTGGCCAAACTGATGCCGCTGGTGTAAAAGATGTAGTTCTTGAAGCTGCGGTTACGACCATTCAGGACTTGGAAGACTCGATTGCAGCCGTTGACGCTGAAGAAAAAGTGGAAGGCTACCGTAACTGGTTAGGCCTAATGAAAGGTACTTTAGAGGAGTCTATTGAGAAAAACGGTAAAACTGTTACCCGTAAACTGAATGAAGACCGTACTTTCAAAAATGTAGAAGGTGGTGAAACTAAAGTTCACGGCCGTTCATTGATGTTGCTGCGTAATGTTGGTCATTTAATGACAAACCCTGCGATTCTGGTAGATGGCGCAGAAATCTATGAAGGCATCATGGATGCATTGGTTACGCCATTGTTGTCTTTTGCAGACATCAAAGGTGAAAACACGATCAAGAACTCGCGTCAAGGTTCAATGTATATCGTTAAGCCGAAAATGCATGGTCCTGAAGAAGTGGCATTTGCCGTTGAATTGTTTGAACGTGCAGAACAGGCACTTGGCTTACCTGCAAAAACTTTAAAAATCGGGATTATGGATGAAGAACGCCGTACTTCTGTGAACTTGAAGAACTGTATTGCACAAGCCAAAGATCGTACGATCTTCATCAATACAGGTTTCATGGACCGTACCGGCGATGAAATCCATACCTTTATGGAAGCTGGTCCATTCGTTCGTAAAGGCGAAGTAAAAGGCCAAATCTGGTTCCCGGCTTATGAAAACCGTAACGTGATGATTGGTCTGCAAGCAGGTTTACGTGGTAAAGCACAAATCGGTAAAGGCATGTGGCCAAAGCCAGACATGCTGCTTGACATGTACAAAACCAAAACTGAACATCCTGAAGCGGGTGCGAGCTGTGCATGGGTTCCATCACCTACAGGTGCGGTGATTCACGCGATTCACTATCACCAGATTAATGTTGCAGACCGTCAGCAAGAATTATTGTCGACTCAGCCTTTATCTCTAGATGATTTGTTGACACCACCATTGGCGAAAGACACTAACTGGTCTGAAGAAGAAAAAACCAAAGAACTCGAAAATAACTGTCAAGGTATTTTAGGTTATGTGGTTCGCTGGGTAGATTTGGGTGTAGGTTGTTCTAAAGTTCCAGACATCAATGATGTCGGTTTAATGGAAGACCGTGCGACTTTACGTATTTCTTCACAACATGTTGCGAACTGGTTGCGTCACGGTATCGTAAGTCGTGAACAGGTAGAAGAAGTCATGCAACGTATGGCGAAAATTGTGGATGAGCAAAATGCCAATGATCCACTGTATACACCAATGTCTGCTGACTTTGCCAACAATATTGCATTCCAGGCAGCATCTGACCTGATCTTTAAAGGTGGTGAGCAGCCATCAGGTTATACCGAGCCGCTTCTACATGCAGCGCGTTTAAAGTTAAAAGGTTATACAGGTGATTAATCCTGTCTAGCTTAAAAAAGCCTCTTCGGAGGCTTTTTTATTGTCTAATGGTAAGCCGCTGTCGTTCTGACTAGAAATTTTCCAGCCGAACTTTTAAAGTGGGGCAAAGCATGCGAGGAAACAATAAAATGACAACGGTATATCAAAATTTAGACCAGCAGTTTATTCATGGTCAGTGGCAAGCCGGTACTTCAACCAGAACAATAAAAAATATCAACCCCTATACCCAGAGCGAAATTTTTAGTATGCCAGCTGCCAGTTCTGTCGATGTCGACAGTGCTTATACCGCAGCAGAGCAGGCTTTCCAGCAGGGGGGCTTGAAATCCATTGAAGTACGTAAAACAGTGCTGCAAAATTTAATCGCGATCATTCAGCAGCGTCGGGACGAAATCATTGACTGGCTCATTATTGAATCAGGCAGTACGCGCATTAAAGCCGGCGTTGAGGTGGATGCTGCTCTGGGCATCATTCAGGAAAGTCTGGCTTTTCCAGACTGGATCCAAACAGAACAGCTGGAAAGTAAGGATCCGGCACGTAAAAGTATGGTTTTGCGCAAGCCCTTAGGCGTGATTGCTGTCATTAGTCCATGGAACTTTCCATTTCATTTATCCTTACGTTCAGTGGCAACTGCAATTGCCTGTGGTAATACCGTTGTGCTGAAGCCAGCCAGTGATACACCAGTGACTGGCGGCACCTTAATCGGTAAATTATTTGAAGAGGCAGGTTTGCCTGCAGGTGCACTGAATATTGTTGCCGGTGCTGGCAGTGAAATCGGGGATTATTTTGTTGAGCATTCAGTGCCGAAAATGATTTCATTTACCGGTTCGACTGAAGTGGGGAAAAGTGTAGGCAGTAAAGCCTTGGCCAGTTCCCGAATCAAGCGTCTGGCACTCGAACTGGGTGGCAATGCACCTTTGGTCATTCTGGATGATGCCGATCTTGATCTTGCGGTTGAACTAACGCTGATGGGGCGTTTTATGCATCAGGGACAAATTTGCATGAGTACTAACCGGGTCATTGTCGATGCCTCTATCCATGATGCTTATGTAGATAAGCTCCTGGATCGGATCAAAATGATTCCGGTGGGTGATCCAAATCTGGAAGATACCGTGATCGGTCCGATCATTAATCAGAGTCAGGTTGAAAAGCATCAACAGATCATTCAAACAGGCAGTGAGCAGAGCGCGCAACTGGTGTATGAAGGAGGAATTGAAGGGAATCTGGTCTATCCACATATTTTTATTGATGTCGCGGAAGATTCCGATCTGGCGCAGCAAGAAAGCTTCGGTCCAATTTTACCTATCTTAAAAGCCCGGGATGAAGCACATGCTTTAAATCTGGCCAATGCGACCGAGTTTGGTTTATCCAGCGCAGTATGTACTTCAAACATCGAGCGAGGCACTGCTTTTGCCGCACAACTGGATATTGGTATGACGCATATTAATGGTATTAGTGTTGCAGATCAGTCAAATGCACCCTTTGGCGGCGAGAAAAATTCAGGATTGGGTCGTTTTAATGGCCGCTGGATTTTTGAGGAATTTACCCGGACACATTGGTTGACTGTCCCGAATTCATAACAGTCAACGCGCCTAACACTATAGAAATACGACAGGCTTCGACTTGGCATCACGGTATAATCTGATGGTCGAATGATTTACATATATGAACCATGTGCGCCAATTTTAAGCCTTTAACCTTAGAGCAGTTGCATAATCTGGGATTGCCAGAAATTCCTTTTGAATATCCAGAGGAGGTCTATCCCAATTATGCTACACCGCTTTTATTTCATTCAGCTCAAGGACTGGAATGGCGTTCTGTGAATTTTGGACTCATTCCGAAATGGGCAGAAGACAAAACTATAGGCACCAAGACCTATAACGCCAGAAATGAAACCTTACTGCAAAAGCCCACTTTTGCTGAGGCCACTGCCAAATGTCATTTTGGCGTCATTCCGGTATCGGAATTTTATGAGTCCAAATATTTTGACAATAAACCGCAGCGTTGGGGTGTAAGACGTAAAGATGGTCAGGCGACTTTTATTGCAGCTGTGTATGAGATTGCTCGGGTACAAGGGGAAATTGTACGCTCTGCCAGTATGATTACCATGGATGCAATTGACCATCCCATGATGAAGGAGTTTCATGAGCCGGGTAATATCAAACGCTCGGTTATTGTGATTCCACAGCAGCGACTGCAAGAATGGCTAACGCTAAGGCATCCGGATATTCGTAGCTTTGTAGAGGGCTTTCCGGTAGAAGATTTTGAATGCTCACATGTACCAAAAGAAAAAATCAAAAAAGTCAGTCCACAACTGAACTTTTTTGATTTTTAGAAAGCTCTGGCGAATTATTTATTATTATAAAGTATGCGCCAATTCGCCAGCGTCTATTTAAAATAAAAAGTAGGTCTTTAACGAGCTAAATTTTTGAAAATATGACGTAAACTTTCCATGGTTTTTTCAATTTGCAAAGGCGTCAGGCCTTCAAATGACTGTTCCAGTACGACATTGGTCAGATCATTGATCTTATGTGTCATTTGCATGCCTTTGTCAGTCAAAAATACTCGGGTAATCCGTGCGTCATCCTCACATGAATAGGTTTCAACCAGACCTTCGTCTTTTAAGCGGTAGACAATTTTAGTCGTGGTCGACATTTTAGAAACAACCATCTCTGACAAATCAGAAACACTGGCATGCGGTTTGGCTTTTAGTGCAAGAAGGATGCGGCGGCGGGAATTGTCAACACCATACTTTTTTAGTGCATGATCGACATTAACGACGTATTGAGCATGAACCTGAGTTACCCAATAATATGGAAAGTTTTCTAAATTAAATTCTTCCGTACACGGCAAAAATTTTGCATATTTCTTAGTCATGAAATGTTCCTTGTATTTATTTTTCTAGGGCCCGTTCATTTTATGAAAAAGTTTATGCATATTTCAACCTTTATTTTAAAAATGTTAAAGCGCTAACACTTTTTAGTTTTGCTTAACATCCCAAGGAGTTGATCAGTTCTGCATGTGAGCCTTATCTGGCGCGAAGATTGTTCTTTAAAATCGGATGAAAGGCGATAATATTTTGTATAAATTTAATTCCTCATTATGTATTTCGTGAGTAGAAATGTTTTCCAAGACTTTTTATTGTTCTTAAGCAGCCTGTCTGAATAGGTTTTAATGCAAATAATTGTATTTCAATAAATTAATCGATTTAAGAAATATAGGGTGATTGAGTGGTTTTAGTCAATATAGTAAATGATTATTTACAGCTATATTTTTAAGTGATTGTTCTTTCAATAAAAAAATAGTTTATGCTCTAATCTTTAAGTGACCTTAAAAGTAATGGTCTAATCAAACTAAATTCTGTTTATTTTTAATTCAATTCGAATAAATGATGTAGAAAAAATTAAAATTAATCAGTTTCAGCATCAATCAGTTGATCATAAAAGTCTCAATAAAATCATGATCATGTAATTTTTTTGTAAATTAATACATTACAAAATACTCAGTTTATGCATAATGGAATAGTCTTAAGTTGCATAGGTTAAATTTTAATGGATCCCTCGCCGTGCGTTGATCTTCCATCTCTATTTCTAGCTTACTCGAACGGGGTCATTCTCTAATGGAATTTTTATTAGATCCCGGAATCTGGGTAGGTTTAATTACTCTTATTATTCTTGAAATTGTTTTAGGTATTGATAACCTAGTCTTCATTGCCATTCTGGCTGAAAAACTTCCTCCTGAACAACGCGATAAAGCACGTGTTATTGGTTTGTCTCTCGCATTATTCATGCGTCTAGGCCTGTTATTTGCCATTGCCTGGTTGGTCACTTTGACACAACCATTGATTACTGTGTTTGACTGGACCTTCTCCGGTCGGGACCTGATCTTGTTATTTGGTGGCTTGTTCCTGGTGTATAAGGCCGTTACTGAGCTGCATGAAAAGATTGAAGGTAAACCTGAAGTCACAGTGTCTACCAATGTGGTATATGCAAGTTTCACTGCTGTTGTTGCACAGATTGTTGTTTTAGATGCTGTTTTCTCTTTAGATTCAGTGATTACCGCCATTGGTATGGTCGACAATATTTATGTCATGATGGCTGCCATGATTGTCGCAATGGGCGTGATGCTACTGGCATCGAAACCATTGACCAACTTTGTGAATCGCCATCCAACCGTGGTGATTCTGTGTTTAAGCTTCCTACTTTTGATTGGTATCAGCCTGATTGCAGAAGGTTTTGGTTTCCATATTCCAAAAGGCTATATCTATTCAGGTATTGGTGTTGCGATCATAATCGAAGCATTCAACCAGTTCGGTCAGCGTAATGCTGCTAAACATGAATCCAAGATTCCTTTGCGTCATCGTACGGCTGACTCGATCCTGAAGTTAATGGGTGGCAAGCTAGAGACGACCGACAGTCAAAATAATCAGGCACAAGAAACCTTTGCAGATGAAGAACGCTATATGATTGGTGGGGTGCTTACCCTTGCAGAGCGTTCAGTCGCTTCGATCATGACGCCGCGCGGTCAGATTTCATGGGTTGATCTGGAAGATAGCCCAGAACAGATCCGTGAAAAAATTCTGTCTGTTCCACACAGTCTGTTCCCGGTATGTCGCGGTAGCCTAGATAAGGTGATTAGCGTAGTACGTGCCAAAGAATTATTAGATGTACTGGAAGAGCCGGAAGAATTAAAAGCACTGATTAAACGTCATCGCCCAATTTATATCTTTGAAAAGATGAAAGTTATTGACGCGATTAATACCTTGCGTACTTCTAAAGGTTCTTTGGTCTTGGTGAGTGACGAGTTTGGTAATGTACAGGGTCTGATTTCACCGCTAGATGTATTTGAAGCAATTGCTGGTGAATTCCCGGATGCAGACGAACAGCTAGATCTAGTTAAAATCGATGATACGCACTGGATTGCATCGGGCATGTTAGATCTTTATCAGCTTGAGCTTGAGCTTGGCATGATTGATCTGATTGATGAAGATGCCGGTTATATCAGTGTGGCGGGTTTGATTCTGGATAAAACCAACAGTACGGTTGAAGTGGGCACCGAGTTAAATTATCAAGGTGTGCAGTTCAAAGTCACTGAAATTGAAAGCAATCGTATCAAGTCGGTCAGCATTCATTACGTAGGTTAAACAGGTGTTTTAAACACGTTATTTGTTCAAATTCTAAAAGTCAGTTGCTTTAGTGGCAGCTGGCTTTTTTAATGCATGTCTGTTGAATGTGGCTCATTAAAATAATATGAGCCTTCGTTTAAACTGATTTTTATCAGTTTATTCATACTATTAGTCATGTTCCCGATTGAGCTGAATATCCGGATATTGCAGTGAGATTTTGAAGCCGAAAAAGTCAAGTCAGCAATCGAAAATAAGCATGATCAAGCATCAAATATTGATTCATGTAACCTGTTAATCAAAACTTAAAAGTCATATTTAAATACTGACAAAAAATTGAACTACAATTCACATGAACTAGATTTGCATGATGCAAACAGATCTTAAGTAAAATGGAAATCGTTTGTGTGGAAATCATTAGATAAGTTGTATGAAGCCTACTCAGTTCAGAATAAAACTACTCAAAAATGATCTCCGAAAGAGCTAGACAGAACATTTTTAAGGAGATCAATAGAGCAAATGAGCAGGATCAATATAAAGAGGGGCGTTTAGCTATTCAAGAGAACAAACACCCTGTGAAGCGACTAGGGCTTGTTGAGAATTAACAAAGGCTACTGATTAATTTATAATAGTACTATGGATAGATACATACTTACTGATGCCCAATGGGCAAAAATGGAACCTTTTTGCCTAGGTAAAGTGACCGATCGAGGTCGTACTGGAAAAGATAATCGATTATTTTTAGAAGCAGTCCTATGGATTGCCCGTACAGGCAGTCCATGGCGTGATCTACCTCCTCATTTTGGTAAATGGAATACCGTCTTTAAAAGATACCGTGATTGGGTGAAAGCTGGTGTATTTGAAAATATTTTTGCATCTGTAAATGAAGATGTTGATTTGGAATACGCCATGATTGATGGAACGATTGTTAAAGTTCATCGACATGGGCAAGGTGCAAAAGGGGGACTTTCAAACAGTCTATAGGTAAATCTCGAGGTGGAATGACCTGTAAAATTCTTGCCTTAGTGGATAGTCTAGGCAACCTTATTAAGTTTCGATTAATGCCTGGTCAATATCACGATTTAGTAGAAACCAAACCTTTAATTGAAGATGTTGATTTTCAAGCATTACTAGCGGATAAAGCATTTGATGCAGATTGGCTCATCCAAGAACTCAATGAACGTAAAGTGAAAGTGGTGATCCCACCCAAATCTAATCGAAAAGTAATGAGAGCATTTGATACGATTATGTATAAATGGCGTCATCTCATTGAAAACTATTTCTGTAAGTTAAAAGAATTTAAACGTATAGCGATGCGTAGTTGTAAAACAGATACGAGTTTTGAAGCCATGATTCAACTGTGCGCGAGTTTAATTAACTCTCGGTAATTCTCAACAGACCCTAGTAAACTAAATGGATTCTGGCAGAATTTTAAAGTTGGCGTATTGTCGGATTATTTCAGTATTGAGTTGATGGATTTCATCCAGAAAGGCGACATTAAAACTGCCTAATTGTTGCGCACGTTCAAATGCCAATTGCCCAGCAATAGCAAAATGTACATGTGCCGTTAATGCAGCAAGGGCTGGAGAGGTTACTGCGCTATATGCAGCGATCAGTGCACCAAGTGCACATCCCATCGCCGTGATTCGGGGCTGTAAAGCAGAACCGCCTGACACCTGTATCACAGGATAGTCTTTTGAAATAATGTAATCAGATTCACCGGAGATTGCGATACATTCACAATGATCCAGCAAACTTCGCGCCTGTAAATAAACATCCGCACTGTCTACTGTGCTGTCTACACCCTTGGACTCGATCTGCTTGCCAGCCAAAGCACCAATTTCAGAAGCATTGCCTCGTAAAATCGTAGGCTGGGAATGCATCAACTGATCTACGACGCCAGAACGCCAGCGCAGAACTGTTCCATAACCGACCGGATCAAGCACCCACGGTTTTTGCAATTGATGTGCAGTTTTCGCAGCAATCTGCATCGCCTGAACCTGCTCGGTAGTTGGTGTACCCAGATTCAGACTGATTGCTGCTGCAATCTTGGCAAAACTTTCAGCTTCAAAAGGATTGTCGATCATGGCCGGAGAAGCATGTGCAGCCAGTACAATATTGGCGACATAGTTGCTGGCCACCGTATTGGTCATGATATGCACCAGGGGTTGCTGTTGCTGAAGTTTCAACCAGGCTTCACAGATCTGGTCCAGAAGTGTTTGCTGTAATGCTTGCATCGAAGTAGTCATCGTGGTCATTTAGAATAGGAGAAAGATTCGTTGTATTCGGTCAGCGGGTAAAATAATGGTCTTGATGCTTGCAGCTACGACAGAACAGGCTGACATAGTCACTGGCATCATAATCCACCGACAGTTCCTGTGAGCCGCAATGCATACAACGTTTTTGGGAATAGAATTTCAGGCGAGGTTCGATCTTGTGCCACGAACGCCACACCGGCTGAAAGAAGATATTTTCATCATAGCCCAAAAACCGATAAAACAGGATTTCGCTCATCTTGCTGAATGCCAGTTGCGGTGGACGCGGCAGGGTAGAGGTTTCCCATTTTTCTGTAACTGAACGTTCGCGGTACTGCTGCAAGGTTTTTTTCAGCAGATTGGTATTAATAAAGTTTTCATTGCGGGGCTTGAGGGCTTTTTGTTTATATAGATATTCCAGCCCGGTCTGCACCAGATAATAAATCTGACCCACAGCCAGTACATCCAAAAGACGATAGCAAAAGGTCTGAAAGCTCTGATTTCCGGCAATTTGCACATTCCAGCTACGGCAATAGAATTGGGCAAACTGAATGATTTCTTCATATAGCAGGCAATAGAGTGCATCTTTGACTTCATCTGCACTTTTAAAGGGCACACCTTGGCTCAGGTTTTGATAAAACCAGTTGCGCAGCTGCTGGGTGATACTGAACAGGGTCGGTTCAGAATAACCATCCAGTCGCACATTAATATAATAATGCTGATTTTCCTGCTGGAGATCTTTGGGAATCAGAACCTGATCCCGGATCAGGCTTTTCACCAGACCATGTTGGAACAGATAATTGGGACTGATGGAATAATATCGAATTTGATGCCAGTCAATATATTCACGGTGTTGGCTATATTCCTGCACCTGTTCATCCAGAATCGCAAGTAAAAACAGTTTATTGATAAAACTGAGCTGATTCAGCTCAAGAACCGGCCGATCCTGCTTTTTATGATATTGACGGTTTTCCTGTAAACGGACTTCCTTGAGCATGCGTTTACGCTGCGCCAGACATTGTTCGCAATAACAATTGTGCTTTTGATCGGAGTAAAGCTGATGCTGGCAATGGCTGCATTCATGATAGCTCAGCTCCTGATCATATTGTTCTGCCTCAATCCAATACATCGATGCCTTACACAATGGGCAGTGAGTACTTTCATCAAGCTGTTTTTGCAGAACACTGAATACCATGGTCGCGAGCAACTCTAGAATGGAAGGGCATTTGATTATACACGGCTGATGAGATGCAAACGTAGTGGACTGGTGCAATTTTTCTAAATCAGAAATAGTCACCCAAACAGGAGAAGAGCTACCGAAGTAGCTCTGATTTTAAAAACATGAAATGACGTTTTTTAAACCGGGCAGGGTAATGTGTCGTCCTCCTCGCCGCGGTGTTTGGCATGAATTAAGGCCTGAACCTTTTTAGAGGGCACTTTTTTGGCACCGAGTGCATCGTAGGTGTTGAGAATGGCAGTCACTTCATGGGCCTGAAGCGGAATGCCTTCACAGCTCATCAACAGGGCAATCACTTTATGATCAATATTGGCCTGATCCAGGGTCTGCAAAGTTTTGATATTTTCGATCCGTACAACATGCTGTTTTAAATACATGGCTCACCTCATCATCGTTATCATTATTCTTTCATTGGAAGTGTGGAAAAACACAGTTTAACTGTAGCAAGAAGTGTGCTCATTTATTAATCAGAATTTATTCGTTACTCAGCAAATAAAATTATATATTTTTAAATCAGTTATTTATGAAAATGTCAGAAATTATGATCCTGACTATTTTTATGGCACAGATATTTCTTATGTAGAGTCGAGTGCTGCTCAATTAGGCAGAATGCATTGAAAGTGGTGCATGAAATGCCCATATTAGATCTAACAATACAAATGCACAGACAGCGTTTAAAACTTGGCGTATGATTTTGACATGAACAATGTCGAACACGATAAAAGATTAGGACAGGACATGAATATTGCGGCAAACCCGGTGATCGAAGCGGATCAAACCATTTATTTAAAAGACTATCAAAAACCTTGCTTTATTGTTGATTCCATCGACCTGAATATTCAAGTCTATAGTGACCACAGTCTGGTCAGCAGCAAGCTGGAGATGCAGCGCCAAACTGCTGGCGATCTGGTTCTGCTTGGCCGCGATCTAGAGCTGCAATCGATTAAGTTAAATGGTCAAACCCTGAATGCCAGTGACTACCACTTGGATGCTGAACAGCTGGTCATTGCCAATGCACCTGATCAAGTGTTGCTTGAAATTGTGGTTAAAATCCACCCTGAAAGTAATACGATGCTGGAAGGTTTATATCAGGCCAGTTCAGATCTGTTTGTGACCCAAAATGAACCAGAAGGGTTCCGTAAAATTACTTTCTATCCAGACCGTCCAGATGTGTTGTCGGTCTTTACGACGCGTGTCGAAGCAGATAAGAAATATCCGGTTTTGCTTGCAAATGGTAACCTGCTGGAAACAGGTGAAGTCGATGCCAATCGTCACTATGCCGTGTGGCAGGATCCGACCAAGAAACCGAGCTATTTGTTCGCCTGTGTCATTGGTGATTTGGCAGTGATGAAAGATTCCTATGTCACATCGGAAGGCCGCAATGTAGCTCTGGAAATCTACGCAGAAGAAAAAGATATTCCAAAATGCAAGATCGCCATGGAAGCGCTCAAACATTCCATGCGCTGGGATGAGGAGCATTATGGTCTGCCTTATGATCTGGATAACTACATGATCGTGGCGACCAGTGCATTCAACATGGGTGCCATGGAAAATAAAGGTCTGAATATCTTCAATACTTCATGTGTGCTGGCCGATGAAGAGTACACCACTGATGCTGCTATCATGCGAGTGCAGTCAGTCATTGCGCATGAATATTTCCATAACTGGACTGGTAACCGGATTACCTGTCGTGACTGGTTCCAGTTGTGTCTGAAAGAAGGCTTGACCGTATTCCGTGATCAGTCTTTCTCGGAAGATTTACAGTCGGCTGCAGTACAGCGTATTGATGATGTTGCAGTTCTGAAAGCACATCAGTTCCCGGAAGATTCAGGCCCATTGTCACATCCACCGCGTCCGGATCATTTTGTAGAAATTAACAACTTCTATACCGCCACCGTTTATGAAAAAGGTGCGGAAATTAACCGCATGATGGCGACCTTGCTTGGCAAGGAAAAATTCCGTCAGGGAACCGATGAATATTTCCGCCGTCATGATGGTCAGGCGGTAACGGTTGAGGATTGGGTGGCTGCACTAACAGCAGGTTCAGGTGTGGATCTTTCAAATTTCCTGACCTGGTATAACCAGCCGGGTACGCCTAAACTTCAAGCAAAAGCTGAATATGATGTAGAGACCCAAATCTATCGCCTCAGCTTTAAGCAAAGCCTGAAAACCCATGCTAAATATCCAAATCTGAAAGCAGTACCCATTCCAGTCGCTTTGGCATTGTTTGATGCTGAAACAGGTAAGCAGCTAACGTTGAACTCTGAGGCACTCTTTGAAAATGGCGTGAAAGATGGCGTGTATCTGTTTGATCAGGATGAGGCAACGATCGAATTTAGCGGTGTGACAGCAAAACCAGTGGTGTCCTTGCTGCGTAATTTCTCTGCACCAGTGAATCTGGACTTTGACTATTCAGAAAAAGAGCTGGCTTTCCTGTTGCAATATGAAACGAATGGTTTTAACCAGTGGCAAGCAACTCAGACCTTACTCGAGCGTATCTTGCTGGATGACCAGCCTGCAGAAATTTATATCGAGGCTATGCTCAATACCTTGCCGGATGTGATTGAGAAAGATCCGCTGTTGGCATCACGTCTGTTTGATATTCCGTCGGAAGGTTATTTAGGTAGCCGTATTGATCAGGATTATAATCCAGTCATGATTCAGGAAAAACGTGAGGCTTTGCTGCATACCTTGGCACGCGCATTTGGGGAAACAGCGAAAGAAACTTATCTCAATCTGGATCCTGATCTGCAATCTGAATTCTCGCAAGCAATGGGCGTGCGCGCCTTAAGAAACATCATGCTGACGATGATTGCTCGTCAGGGAGATGCATTTGCCTTTGATTTAGCCCATGAGCAATATCACACAGGCAATATGTCTGAACGTTTGGGTGCGCTGAAAGTCTTGGTCTGGAATGATGCACCACAAGCAGAAGAAGCTTTGGCAGATTTCTATAGCCGCTTTGAAGATGAAGCCTTGTCTTTAGACCAATGGTTTATGGTTCAGGCAGCACATCCAAAAGCAACGGATGCAACGATTGCGTATCTGACCCAGCATCCGGATTATGATCTGGCTGTGCCTAACCGTATCCGTGCAGTGAGCGGGGGGCTGAATGCTAATCCGGTCAATACCTGGAGCTTTGGCGTGCAGCATTTTATTGGACTGGCAAAATATCTGGACGAGAAAAATCCGATTGTAGGCTCACGTTTGCTACAGGTATTGTCACGCTGGTATACCTTGGCAGAACCGCAACGCAGTGAAGTGAAAGCACAACTTGAAACCTTAAAGCCACTGGTTAAATCTAAAAATGTGTCTGAGACACTCAATAGTATGCTCAGCGTATAACATCAATATTCATAAAAAACCGGATCGACCTGATCCGGTTTTTTATTTCCTGTTTATTTCAAACGCTGGCTTTAAATACAGTTGAATTTCTCTAAAGGCTTAGGTAAGTACTAAAGGGTGTTACAGTATGATTATACGGAAAAGAGTATTTGTTTATTAAGCTGTAAGCTAGGTAAAGGGATCTACAGATTCGCTTACTAGAGGTTGTCCAAGATATGTTAGTGAAAATTGAAGATGGTTTTTATTTAAATAGCCAGCATATTATTGCCGTACATGTCAGCAAGAATCCTGAAAATGGCTTACTTGAAATCTCCATTCAATATACGCCGCATTCCATTCAGCAGGTCGGAGAATACAAAAAAGTATTTCAAAGCCAGCTTGATGCTGAAATTTTCTTAAGTGAGTTAAATCAAAAGCTTCGCTAAAAGCCTGCATCATGCAGGCTTTGATCAAGCATCTTATTGTCTGACGATGAGGACTGGAATGGAAGAAAGTGCCAGAACATTCTGAGCGACACTGCCCAGCATGAGTTTTTGCAGACCCTTACGACCATGTGAACCCATAATGATCATATCAGTCGGGGATTCATTTGCAGCCTGCATAATGCCTTCTGACGGTGCCATGCCATGCAGGATTTTTGTCGTCACCTGGATGCCATCACGAACAAAGTTCAGTTTTAGTTCATTTAAACGATCCAGTGCATTTTGTTCTGCATGCATAAAATAGTCTGTGACTGCAGGAGCAACTTTGTAAAAATCTACGCCCTTAAAGGGATCCACCGCAATCACACTGAGTAAAGTGACATGGCTATGAAATACTTTGGCCAGTTCCAGGGCATGATCTGCGGCAGCATAGGAAATCGAGGACTCATCGAGTGCTACGAGAAGATGATCATAGTTATTCATGGTGCTTCCTCATATTTATTATTGCAGTAAAGGGGAGTGTGGTTTAAGCGAGTAAATCTCCACAGCATGTTTTGTTAGACTTCCAAATGTAAAAGTAGCAAGTACTGCACATCTTGAAGATGCGCAGCATCAGGATTATTTTTTCACGATCAGTACGGGAATTTCACTCGCACCCAATACATCTTGTGCAAAGCTGCCCAGAATCATTTTCTGGAAGCCTTTACGGCCATGAGAACCCATGACGATCAGGTCGGCTTTCACCTCACCCGCGGTTTCAGCAATATGTTCTGCATTGACTAAACCTGTGACAATGCGGGATTGCGCTTCAATACCTTCACCGGCTGCGATGGCAGTGGCTTCTTTCAAGGCCTTTTTGGCATTGGCATGTGCCTCGATAAAATATTCCTTCATGATAGAGGAGCTGTAATAGAAATCAGCCTCGGTAAAAGGATCTTCTGCGATCAGGCTGATCAGGGAAAGCTGACTACCAAATGCCTTGGCAATTTTGGCAGCATGTCGTACTGCAGAAAAGGAAATTTCTGAACCGTCCACTGGGACTAAAATATGTTGATAGACCATGGCTTTTCTCCGCAGGTTGTCTGATTTTTAGGCTTGGTTTATTGATAGCACAGTGCTGTGGCGGGTGCAATTGCAAAAAAGCGGTAAAATTGAAAAAACTCATTAAATTACAAATATTTTTCATGTAAAAGTGATGAAAAAAACAGAGTAAAAAACTCGGAATTGCAGTTTTAGTGATCAAAAATAAGAGGATGAATAGTCCTTGTTTGCAGCAGGATAGTTTAAACTGCCGTAGCCTGTTTTTAGATCATGTATAGGGGACAGTTTTGAGGTTTTTGCCATTCATCTTTTGCTCATAGGTTCAGTTATTCTTTCCGGCTGTCAGACCACACAGAACAGTAAAGTCATTGCCGGTGCTTTTAACCTGACCACAGGCTTGCAGCAAAAAGTGATGGATCGTTATGCGCCTGGTGCGGTTATCGTCCAGCAAAATATTACCTATGCGCCGCAACAGAAATTATCTCTGGATCTGTATCAGCCGCAGAATATTGCCAGTATTGGCCCGCGACCGACTATTGTCTGGATTCATGGCGGCGGCTGGATTTCAGGTTCTAAAGAACATGCACGCGGTTATTTCAAGCTGCTGGCGGCACAGGGCTATAATGTGGTATCCGTACAATACCAGTTTGCGCCACAAGTGACCTATCCAAGCCAGTTACACCAGATCAATCAGGCACTTGAATTTCTAGATACCTATGCAGACACCTACCAAATTGATGCCCAGAACTTATATCTGGCCGGAGATTCTGCCGGGGCGAATATAGCTAGCCATTACGCCGCGCTTTTGACCAATCCTGTATTTGCCAACCAATCCGGTATTCAGCCTCATCTGCAACCTACGCAGCTTAAAGGTTTAATCTTGCATTGTGGAATTTATGACTTGGAAGCATTTGCCAGCACAGCACCTGAAGAAATGAAAATTATCGAATGGGGTGTCTTTAACCTGATTCAGGCTTATACCAGCGAGCGTAAACATGATGCCGAGTTTTTAAAGCAGATTTCTCCGATTCAGTATATTACGCCGTCTTATCCACCTGTCCTGATCAGTGGTGGGAATAAGGATTTTCTGACCGATACTCAGTCACTACCATTTGTAAAAGCTTTGAAGGAACAGCAGGTTCCTGTGACTGAAATATTTTATCCAGAGTCTAAAGCCTGGCTCATTCATGAATATCAGTTTTTTATGGGCAAAAAGGAAAGTCAGCAAACCTTTGTCAAAACCCTGGATTTTTTACATCAGCTTTCACCTTGAAGAGAAAATTGTGAAAAATAAATCTTTCAAGATTGATCATGTCAGATCGTCCCGACAGCAATCATTGAAAAATTGTTTGGAGTTTAAAAAAGGCTTTGTTGCACAAACCTATCTGTAAAGGCTTTTTCAGCGATATAATTTTCAAATGAAGAAGCCTACACACAAAATCTACCGCACAACCAATTGGCCCGCATATAACCGAGCACTCATGAGTCGCGGAAATATTGCCATTTGGTTTGATCCTGCTACGCAATGGTATGCTCCATCAAAAGGCAAACAAGGGCGAAATCAAACCTACTCCGACGCAGCTATCCAATGCTGCTTAATGATTAAATCCTTATTCCGTCTATCTTTACGTATGGTCACTGGCTTTGTGCAAAGTCTGATTAAACTTTGCGGATTAAATTGGACCGCACCAGATTACAGTACGCTTTGTAGAAGACAAAAGCATATTGATATTGCAATCAGCTACCAAAAAAGTAGCGATGGGCTGCATCTACTCGTAGACTCTACAGGCATGAAGTTTCTAGGTGAGGGCGAATGGAAACGCAAGAAACATGGAGCTGAATATCGTCGCCAATGGCGTAAACTACATATTGGTATAGATGCCAAAACCCTACAAATACGCGCTATTCAGCTCACAACCAATAATGTCAGTGATTCACAGGTGCTTGGTGATTTACTTAATCAGATTCCACAAGATGAGCAGATTGACTCTGTTTATACCGATGGAGCTTATGACACCAAGCAATGCCGTCAGGTCATTGCAGATCGGCAAGCACATGCGGTGATTCCACCTAGAAAAAATGCGAAACCATGGAAAGATACAAAGAGTAGCTCGCTAGAGCGAAATGAATTACTTCGAACAGTTAAACGTTTAGGCAGGACATTATGGAAAAAATGGTCAGGCTATCATCGCCGCAGTTTGGTGGAAACCAAGATGCATTGCATCAAATTATTAGGCGATAAATTAATGGCAAGAAGCTTTCCTAGTCAGGTGAATGAAATTCATGCACGTGTAGCAGTCCTCAACAGATTTACGGAATTAGGTCGACCACTTACCCAAGTTACGCCCTAAATTTGGCTCAATTAGGGGCGCTTTGCATTTCAAATCTTTGTGCAACAAAGCCGGAATAAACTGGAAAATTCGCTCGAAAATTCCAAAAAATCCCAGACAGGCAATCAGGATGCCAGAAATCAGAAAAGCGCCAATTGCTTCACCCAGACTATAGTGACCGGCAGAAGCAATGACCAGTGCCAGACCGGCAGTCGACCAGGCGGTTGAAATCGGATAACGATATTTCCAGGAAAGCAAAAATCCAGAAACTCCAATACCTATACCCAGTGCCCATAACCAGGAGCTAATTTGTGCCTGATTAGCACCTAGGCTTTGAGCGGCTTCAATGACCAGTACGGCGGAAACACTAATACCAATCATGCAGGTAATAAAACCGGCCATGACGGCAGGAAAGGAGAAATCTTGTAAAAGTTTTGGCATCATCCATGACACTATTTTTAAATGCGTTTAAATCATACGCTTTTCACGTATCAACACAATGTTTTTAACAATTTTATCCAAAGGTCTACTGGTTTGAAGCCGATCATTGCTAGAAAGTTGAAGTCGCCAGTTTAAGGCCAAAACCGCAAAACAGGATCCCGACCGCTGCGACACAGCTGGCAGTCACTTTATAATTTTGGTTGAAATAGGACGCCAGTTTTACACCAGAAAAAATCAGGATCGACAGATAGGTCATACTGATCAATTGCAAGATTACAGCCAGAAGCGTGAATGTCAGGGCTGGATAAGGATAGGCAGGATCGACAAACTGCACAAAAAAAGACAGATAAAACAGAATCGCTTTGGGATTTAAAATACTGATTGTGAGCGCTGTACGAAAGGGCTGAACAGATTCTACCGTATCTGGAGTCGTCTTTTTAATCTGGACGCGTTGTGATGACTTTTCCGGAAAGAAAGTCTGGTAGGCCGCAATGATTAGCTTGATACCCAAGTAACTGAGATAGATCGCTCCAATAACTTTCAGTGCAATAAACAGTACCGGAAAGGCATGCAGTAAAGAAGCTGCTCCCAATGCTGTACATATAATCAGGATCAGATCGCCCGTATAAACCCCCAAGGCACCCATATATCCCGTCTTAATCCCAAAGCGCGAAGCAATCGACATGACATACAGGGAATTCGGCCCGGGCAGTAGCACAATCAACGTGGTTCCAATGATAAAGGTCGTTAGATCTGTGATACCAAACACGAAAAACTCGCATGAACAAAAAAGCCGATGCGGCATTATAGCAACATCGGCTTGGAGAAATTTGCTAAATTTTCTTTAAATCTCAGTGGTACTCAGGAAAGTTTCACGTAATAAAGCAGCCAGTTGCTCACGGGCTTTAATGAAACCGTCAATGCCGCCTTGCAATAATTCACTGGCCATCGGATCCTGTTTCAGTTGTGCTTCAAAATCGGCAGGGCTGATTGGGCTGAGTTCACCTTGAACTTTAATATCTTTGGCTGAGAGTTGGGCCTGCACTTCACGCTGATCATTTTCCAGTTCGGCCAGCAGGTTTGGTGCTACCGTGAGCAGGTCACAGCCGCTCAAGCCTAGAACCTGATCAATACTGCGGAAGCTGGCACCCATGATTTCAGTCTGAATACCATGCGCTTTATAAAATTCATAAATACGCTTAACCGAAAGTACACCCGGATCTTTTTCAATCGGGTAAGACTCAACGCCTTCAGCTTTTTTGTACCAGTCCAGAATACGGCCGACAAAAGGCGAGATTAATGTTACTTTGGCATCAGCACAGGCATGGGCCTGATGCTGACCAAACAATAAAGTCAGATTGGTATGAATGCCTTGTTCTTCCAGTGCTTTCGCTGCCTGAATGCCTTCCCAGGTAGACGCGATCTTGATCAGAATGCGGTCTGAGTCAATTCCATATTGCGCATAAAGTGCCAGTAACTCTTTGGCTTTGGCAATGGTAGCTTCAGTATTAAAGGACAGCGAAGCATCGACTTCCGTTGAAACACGACCTTCAATCAGTTTTAAGATTTCTACACCAAATTTGACCGTTAAAATATCAATAGTCCGTTCAATCAGAGCGTCATCTGCATAGCCTTCTTGCTGGGCTTGCTGAAAAGCAGCTTCAATCAAGGCCTGATTTTCAGGTTGTTTTGCTGCTGCAGTAATCAGCGATGGATTGGTGGTTGCATCAAGCGGACGAAATTTTTCAATGGCACTCAAATCACTGCTGTCTGCCACAATGGTCGTCAAGTTTTTTAATTGGTTTAATGCAGTTAATGTCATTACGATCTAGTTCTATGGTTATTGCTTATGCTTTCTTATATATCATAAATGGCCGGTTTACCAAGTAGACTGTCGTTGAATTTCTGTGATTAATGCCCGGTTTTACGTTGTTTGCGCAAGTGATTAATCAAAAAATGAGCAGCTGTGCCTAATCGGGTTTCTCTGCTCCAGACCAGATCAACAAAATATTCAAACTTTGGGGTGAAATCGAGCAGGTTGAGAACCTGTAACTGATCTTGCAAATGTGGCTGCTCATTCAGCATTTCGAGTGGCAGAACCCCCCAGCCCAGTCCTTGCTGAATCATGCTGCAAGCCGAATGATGATTGTCGGTGCGCCAGTAATTTCGTGAAAAGAGTAGTTCCGGCTTGATGGTGCGATCCCGACTGGCCACCACAATCTGCCTGTTTTGCAAAATCTGTTCATAACTGACTTGATCGAATTGACTTAGGGGATGCTGTTTGGCGATTACAGCGACCAGTACCTCACGTTTCAATTCCACAAACTGTTCCCGTGTTTCCAGTTGTTCGCGTTCAAACATCAGGGCCAGCTGCGCTGAACCTTCGAACAGCATACGATGTGCATCTTCCTGAGGTGCACTAAATACATTGACTTGCAGTGCAGGAAATTCCTGTTCCAGTAACACGATATAATCGGTCCAACGCGTATGCAGTAATTCTGAAACCACCACAATATTCAGTTCAGATTCCAGGCCTGAACTTAGGGCTTGAGCATGCTGTTTCCACTGATTCATTTCGACCAGAAGTTGCTGGGTTTTTTCATACAATACCTGCGCCTGTGCGGTCGGTTTTGGTTCACGACCTATACGCTGAAACAGTTCTAGATTCAGGTCAATTTCCAGATTGGCAATGGCCATGCTGACTGCGGAAGGTACTTTACCTAGTTGACGGGCAGCCGCAGAGAAAGAACCGGTTTCCATCACAGTTTTAAACATCAGTAGCTGTTCTTGATTAACATTCATAATTTTATCTTTCATTTTTATTGATAGATTCTAACTCGAATAGTCAGATTTAAAGAAATAAAATTCTTGCATCATGTAATGAATTGAGCTGATTTGATATGTTAATTTCCAAAAGAAGGTTGATTCATGCCGCTTTATATGAAGGCATTTTACTGGTCGTGATCGCTGTCCTGCTAAGTACTTTGATGCATATGCCGCTTGAGGTCACAGGTATGCTAGGAATTGCCATGGCTCTGACCTCAGTACTCTGGAACATGTTGTTTAATCACTATTTTGAAAAGTTTGAAGCCAGACATCATTTGAAAAGAACCATTAAAGTGCGAATTGCTCATGCAATTGGCTTTGAAGGCGGTTTGATGCTGGCGACCATTCCGATGGTGGCTTATGCCTTACACATGAGTCTGGCTCAGGCCTTTTTGCTGGACTTAGCTCTAACCCTTTGTATTCTCCTATATACCTTTATTTTTCAGTGGGTTTATGATCATTTAGAAGCCAGACTGGGGCTACAGCCGGATTATCGGAAAATCTCATCATAAAATACGCCATAAAAAATACCACACAGTTCAGACTCCCTTTTCAGAATGCGAAAGGTGAAATATTCAGCGATGAGGACTTGATCAAGTCCTCATTTTTTATGCTCGAACCCAACTGAAAATTAAGCTATAAGACTTTGATTTTTTATTTTAATTTTTAAATTTATTGGGGAATTCAATGCTATTTAGACGAGCGATCTTGTCAGTGTCCATCGTGTTGCTGATGTGGGGTTGTGGGGGTGGAGGAGGTGAGAGCAGTACGCCACAGCAGACGCTGCCGGATCCAGTGACACCCCCCGGTTCGGGTGAGCAACTGAGCAAAATTGCGGAATTTAAGGTTCTGGATGTGGGTTCAGAATTAATAGCAGGGAATTTTGGTCTGAAAACCTGGAATCCCACCGCCATGGTGGTAGAGGGCGATGTTCTTTATATTGCCAACAGCCAGGCAGAATCGAATATTTTGCGTTATGACTTAAAACAAAAACGTGCACTCAGTGCGATTGATCCTACGAAAATTTCGGGTCTGGCCAGAAAATGGGATAGCCTGAATGATCTGGAAATTCAAGCAGGGCGTTTGTATGTGGCCAATTATGGCTCGAACCGAATTGATGTTTTAGATATTAATAGCGAGCAACCGAACTTCATTATGGCACTCGGCACAGGTGTATGGTGGGGCGATGCGCTTAATTACGCGCTGGTACATAGCAATGCGGTGACTGCTGACGATCGCTATGTTTATGTACCTGATATTGAAGGCCGCATTAATGTGTGGCGTCAAAGTGATGTAACGGCGCAAAACCATTTAAAAGCGCGGAAATTTGCACGGCTCAGCTTGCCGGGCTGTGCGCGCAACTGTAATGCACGCATGGAAGTCATAGGTGATTATCTGTATACCAGCCTGCCGGATGGTATGACCTATGTCCACGATATCAATCAGATTCAGGAAAATGGAAATAATATTGCACCCATTTTAACAGAAACCAATTTGTCGGCAGTCATGCATCGCCATAATGATGGCTTGGTTTATGTGTCACGGAATGATGGCACTGTAGAAAGCTACCGGGAAAAATCTTTTAACTTGGAGTCTATCTTACCCAATAAAAGTGTGGATACCTTCCGAGATTATATTTTAAAAGGGCAAAACCAGAGCAGCCAACTGGCCAAGGCCAGTGATCTTTATATTTATGGTCAGAATTTGCTGCACATGGCCAATCAGAAAATTTATATTCTGCCAATGCTGACCCTGCAACAGAATAAATCCACCCAGCTAAACCAAGCTATGATTTTAACCGAATCTAAAGCACGCGAGAGAAGCCGTGTCTTGCAGGATGGTGAATCATGGGAAACCTTGACCAATAGCAGCCAGCGTTATGTCTATATGGACAAGATTTTATCGGCAACCCTAAATGGCAATCGCCTGCATTTGAAAAGCTACAGTGCTGTCCCTGTACGTGATTTGCAGATTCGTGCCAAGATTAAAAACTCAGAAGACTGGGTGATTCTGGCGAAGCTGGATCAGTTGACGCCATTTTCGAATGCCAGCTTTGATCTCAAGTTGACCGATCAATCCCGTTTCCCGTTGCTCGATGGCACAGGCTCGATCCAGCTAGCAGGTCTGAGTCAGACCACGCAAAATCCAAGCAATATTTTTGATCTGAAAATTAGCTCTGAGACTGATGAGCACGTCAAAAAGCTGAACCAGATTAAAGCCAAATGGAAAATTTATTTCGGTACCTATGATGAACCGAACAAATGGTGTCGTATTACGCCGGTCTATGCCCGGGAATGGGTCATGATGATGACCAATCTGGCCTATATGCTGAGTACTCCAGAATTTGAAACCTTATGGTTTAACCATAAAGCAGTCATGGGACACGATTTTTTTGGCAATCATGGTCAGGTAGAAGGACCGAATGGTTTCTTTCAGCCAGAAGATTATGTCCGGATCTATCGGGAAATTCTTAACCGCAATGAAATTAATCTTGGTATTACCAATATGGGCGGTGGTCTAGGTGGGGGTGCAGTCTTGGGGTAGATACATGGTTGTTCTATGGCCATTACAGATTATCTGGCTATCGAATTGTTGCACATGAATTTGGTCATCATTGGGGCGGGCATAATAGTGCATGGGCCATGTCGAATTATGGCTTTGAAGCTATGGTCGATTGGTTAAACTTCTATTTCCAGCGCCGTCCAGGTTCAATTCCTTATATGGACCCAAATGTGAATGCTTTTCACTTGACGCCGGACAGCGCACTTTGTCAGGGTGTGAACCAGAATATGGTGAAAGGCGTGGCATCGACTGCACCATGGAATAAAGTAGATGAGTATTTTAAAAATAACCCGATGCCAAATCAATAAGTCATAAAAAAGCCCCTCATTTGAGGGGCTTTTTAATTAGATCGGTCAACGGATTATTTTTCAATAATCGCCGTTACACCTTGACCACCGGCTGCACAGATCGACACCAGTACGCGGCCTGAACCTTTCTGGTTAATCAGTTTTGCTGCTGTCGCAATGATACGACCGCCAGTTGCTGCAAACGGGTGACCGGCAGCAAGTGATGAACCTTTCACGTTCAGTTTGGCACGGTCAATTGAACCCAGTGGAGCGTCTAAACCTAAACGCTCTTTACAGAATTTCGGATCTTCCCAAGCTTTCAGCGTAGACAATACTTGAGATGCAAAAGCTTCATGAATTTCATAATAGTCGAAGTCTTGCAGTTTCAGACCGGCACGCTCTAGCATACGTGGTACTGCATAAGCAGGCGCCATCAACAGGCCTTCTTTTTTCTCGACAAAGTCAACTGCAGCAGTTTCCTGGAAAGTCAGGTAAGCCAATACTTCATGACCATTTGCCTTCGCCCATTCTTCAGAAGCCAAGAGCACGCAAGAAGCACCATCTGTTAGCGGCGTAGAGTTACCCGCAGTCATGGTACGGGCATCGCCCTTACCAAAGGCCGGCTTTAATTTCGCCAGTTTTTCAACACTTGAGTCCGCACGCAGGTTATTGTCACGTTGAAGACCCAAGAATGGTGTGATCAGGTCATCAAAGAAACCTTCTTCATACGCTGCAGCCATTTTCTGGTGTGAAGATGCAGCAAGTTCATCCTGTGCTTCACGGGAAATTCCCCATTCCAGTGTAGTAATCGCCTGATGATCACCCATAGACAGACCTGTACGCGGCTCACCATTTTTTGGTGCATCCATAAGGTCTTTCACATTGATTTTGGTCAGTGCTTTCAAACGGTCTTTTGCAGTTTTCGCAATGTTTAGCTCAAGTAATGCTTTACGTAAACCGTCACCAAAAGCAATCGGTGCATCAGAAGTCGTATCTACACCACCTGCAATGCCTACTTCGATTTGACCTAAAGCAATCTTGTTGGCAACAAGAAATGCCGCTTGCAAACCAGTACCACATGCCTGCTGGATGTCATAAGCAGGCGTTTCAGGTGCAAGGGCAGTATTTAGTACACATTCACGGGTCATATTGAAGTCACGGCTGTGTTTCAGTACTGCACCCGCAACCACTTCACCTAAGCGTTGACCTTGCAGATTAAAGCGTTCAACTAGGCCGTTCAGGGTTGCTGTAAACATGTCAGTATTGGATGCCGTAAAGTAAGCACCATTAGAACGTGCAAATGGAATGCGGTTACCACCGATAATCGCAACGCGGCGAACTGTATTTTGGCTCATGTTTGGTTCCTGTAGAACAGAAGTCTGTGTTGTAGAGGTTGAATCTTTTTCAGATGAAGTCGTATTTTTGGCACGGGCAGGTGTGCTCCGTGTACGCGTGGTTTTAGTCGGACTTTTTTCTGTCCCAGTGGCTGTGTCAGTATTTTTAGTGCTACGCTTAGCGCGCGTTGATGGTTTTGACACAGTTTCTGTCGCAGAGTTCTCGACTGCTGGATTTTCTTGAGTTGTTTTGCTCATAAGGCTTTACCAGGCAAATAGATCGTCTTCTTGGTGTTTACATTAGCATAGAAGAGGATAGGCTGTATTGACTACAATGACATTACAGACTGCGCTCAGGTCAAGTCATCTGCCTGTTATCTCAAGTATGATTGGGCGGAATCTGGCGGATCTATTGAAATATATGTGTCTGGCATCATATTGAAGTTTAAGGATAACTTTAGATCAACCAAAAATTAATTTGTATGAGAGATAATAAACATGACTGATCAGTACCAAACTTTTGCAAAATCTCCTATTGGTAAATTTGTCATTAAAAATTTGGGTCTGCCATCCCCAACTTCTTTAGACCGTTTTGAGTCTGCTACGCCAGTGGTAAAAGGCGCAGTATTATTGGGTGCAGCACCAGCAAGTCCATTGACGGGTGCTATTGCTCAGGTTCTGGCAAATATTCATGCCAACAGCTATGCAGGTAATAATGCTGAGTTGCAACAGGCGGCTGCAGCATCCGGGCTGAATCTGGGTGCATTTAACCCGGGCGATAAAGAATCAAAATTCAAGGTCGTTATTTTTGATGCTTCAGGGATCGAAAATTCAGAACAGTTAAAATCACTTTATGATTTCTTTAACCCGATTGCACGCCAGATCCAGAGTTCGGGCCGTGTGGTGATTGTGGGGACTACACCTGAAACAGCAAAATCGGTGAGCCAGGCGATTGCTCAACGTGCACTGGAAGGTTTCGTGAAATCAGTGGCTAAAGAATTCAAAAAAGGTATCGCAGCAAACCTGATCTATGTCGATGCAGGTGCTGAAGCAAATCTTGAATCTGCATTACGTTTTACGATTTCGCCGCGTTCTGCCTATGTTTCTGGTCAGGTGATCCGTGTTTCACCAGCTGAAAAAGTAGACGTAGACTGGACCAAGCCATTAGCGGGTAAAACTGCGGTTGTGACAGGCGCAAGCCGTGGTATTGGTGAAGCGATTGCCCATGTATTGGCACGTGATGGCGCACATGTCATCTGTCTGGATGTTCTACAACAGCAGGCTGACCTTGATCGTGTAGCTAGTGAGATCGGCGGTTCTACCTTGGCTATTGACATTACAGCTGCAGATGCAGGTGAAAAGATCAAGGCAGCGGCAGTTGAGCATGGTGGTCTGGATATTATTGTACATAATGCCGGAATTACCCGTGACAAGACCTTAGCCAATATGAAGCCTGAGCTGTGGGATCTGGTGATTAATATCAACTTGTCTGCAATAGAACGCGTGAATGATTATTTAATTTCCCACGATGGTCTAAATGCCAATGGCCGTATTATCTGTGTATCCTCAATTTCAGGGATTGCAGGTAACCTGGGTCAAACCAACTATGCAGCGTCTAAAGCGGGTGTGATTGGTGTGGTGAAATTCACAGCACCAACTTTAAAAAATGGTATAACCATTAATGCCGTTGCACCGGGCTTTATCGAAACACAAATGACGGCTGCGATTCCATTTGCGATCCGTGAAGCGGGCCGCCGTATGAATTCGATGAGTCAAGGCGGTCTACCTGTCGATGTTGCAGAAACGATTGCAATGTTTGCTGCTACTGCATCAACAGGTTTAAATGGCAACGTGATACGTGTATGTGGTCAAAGTCTTTTAGGGGCTTAATTTAAAATCCCCCTAAATCCCCCTTTGAAAAGGGGGAGATATCCCTCTCCTTTAATGGAGAGGGTTAGGGAGAGGTAAAAATTAAATTAAAAAGGGGATGAATTGACCCTCATCCCAGCCTTCTCCCTGAGCCATATATGGTGCAAGAGAAGGCGCTTTTAGACAAATTGAAATAATAAAATTTCCAAAGGTTCAGTATGAATACGCGCCATTTTAGTCAACTTCCAAAACCTTATTTAGCCTATCCAAAAGTGATTCAAGGCTTGATTTTTAAAAAGCCGAAAGCTGAAAAAGTTCTACCGCAAGTTGAATATGTGGTGGATTCATTCAAGGTCGATCAAAAACATCTTAAAGCTTATAATGAAGTCTGCGGCTTTAAAAATAATGGTTATATTCCAGCAATCTATCTGACGGTGCTTTCACAAAGTCTGCAAATGCACATGATGACTTCAGAAGCATTTCCGTTTCCGATTTTGGGTTTGGTACATATCCGCAATCAAGTCAAGCAATACCGTAAAGTCGGTGTGAATGAGACTTTGACGCTGTCATGTAAGTTTGGCGAATTGCAGCCGCACGATAAAGGCGTGCAGTTTGATTTCATTACTACAGTCAAAGTGGGAGACGAGGTCGTAGTTGAAGCATTGACGACTTATCTGTCACGTCAAAAGACCAATGCTAAAGCTGCTGCCAAACCTGCAGAAAGCCAAGCACCAGAATATACACTCAATAATGAATGGAACATCTCGGAAAATACTGGTCGCCGTTATGCCATGACCTCAGGTGATTTTAACCTGATCCATATTCATGCAGTCACAGCGAAAGCCTTTGGCTTTAAACAGGCAATTGCACATGGTATGTGGAGCAAGGCCAAAGCACTGGCGAATCTGTCATTGCCAGATGCCTATGAAGCTGATGTTTGGTTCAAGTTGCCGATGTACTTGCCATCTAAAGTCGAGTTCCTGACGGCACAGGCAGCGAATGAGACAGATTTCCTGATTCGAAACAGTAAGAATCAAAAACCGCATGTCACCGGTCATATTAAAGCGATTTAAATCTGAATCAAAAGCCTAAACCCGATTTAGGCTTTTTCATTTTAAGGGATCAATATTCTATGGATAGAATGATGCAGCCAATTAAAGATTATCTGTTTGCTGATCAGCACAATTATCAGGGCAATGTCGATGAGCATTTTAGCGATCTTGCCCGTCAGTTTAGCCGTTTGCAGGATGCACGTACCGAACAGGGTGGTGCTGCTCTGGTAGTGTATTTTGAAGGACAGAAAGTCGTTGATATTTATACCGGTAAAAAATCTTTAACTGAAAATTGGCAACCCGATACCATGTCGCTGTGTTACTCCACAGGCAAAGGTGTGCTAGCGACTTTGGCGCACATTCTGGTGAGTCAAGGTTATCTGGATTATGATCGACCGGTTGCAGAATACTGGCCTGAATTTGCACAAAAGGGTAAAGAAAATATTACTCTGGCGCATATGCTCAGTCATCAAAGCGGACTGTTTGATATCCGTAATCTCATTGATGATGCCACTGAAATGGCCGACTGGTCACAGATGCTGGACCGGATTGCGGCAGCTGAACCACGATTTCAGGTTGCAACCGATGCTGCTTACCAACCGCTGACTTTTGGCTGGCAAGTAGGTGGTGTACTGGAAAAAGCGACTGGTAAAAAACTGGGTGAACTGATGCAGGAATATCTGGTACAGCCACTACAGTTAAATGGTGCTTATTTTAGCGTACCGACGCATGAGTTAGCTCGGGTGGCCTTACCTATTTTAAAGCCTAAAACAACTAAGTCTCAAACACAAACTGCGAAAAAAACTGTGTCAAGGCAACCCAGCCTGATGGAACGAGCATTGGTATGGAGTGGTCAGAGTCCACAGGATTTTCAGGATGCCATGATTCCTAAGGGCATGAAGAACTTTAGTTTCTTTAGTCATGAGGGTCTACAGGCCATTATTCCGTCTGCTAATGGAGTATTTACCGCAGAGAGTCTGGCAAAAATCTATGCCATGCTGGCCAGTCGTGGTGAATGGCAAGGACAGCAACTGATCTCGCAGGAGGTATTCCAGCGACTTAGTCAGGTGCAATACAAAACAAGAGATCGGGTCATGCCTTTACCGATGCACTGGCGCTTGGGTTACCACCGTGTTCTCACTTTAGGAAAAGCCTCTAAAGGTTTTGGTCATATGGGCTTTAATGGCTCTGGTGCCTGGTGTGACCCTGAACGGAATTTAAGTTTTGCCTATACGCATAATTTCCCGACAGGTTCATTAACCGGAGATTACCGTCTTTGGGGCCTGACGCAGGAAACCTTGCGCTGTGCGGATGCGGTACTGACCGGCCGCAAAGGCTGGCGCTAAATATCCCTGATTTGGGAGTTTAGCCCGTCAGACAAATATGCTATTTTGTCGCGCAGTCCATGGCTATGGTGTGAAGTAATGAAAAAAGTGCTGGTGATTCCTTTGGTCGCAAGCAGTGCGTTGTTCGGATGTCAGGATCCGAATCAGCCGGCTGCAAAAACGGTGATGGAAGCCAAAGCTCAGATTCCTGCCTGGGTCGGGAGTTATCAGGGCACGACGCCATGTATGGGATGTTTTTCAAGTTGTGAAGATTGTCCAGGCATGGCAGTGGCCTTGACCTTGAATGAAGATCAGACCTTTACTTTACAGCGTGAAAGTTTAAGTGGACATAATGAAATTGAAACGATGAGCGGGCAGATTCGGTTTCAGGATGAATCACAACAAAAGATTGAACTACTGAATGTCGATACCCGAAATCTGCTCTATGTCGATCTGAAAAAGCATGTTTTGGAAATTCGTGAAGATCAAACAGGCAAACGCTACCAAATGCAAAGTGACTTTATCCTGTTTGAATCGGTCTAATTTTAAAAAAGCATCTGTTTTATATCCCTTTTTCAATGATTTTGATCAAGGGATTTTTATTCTTTATAAACCGGCATTCATTTCACTATTTTATAAAAAAACAGTATGCTTAGACCTGTAAAAAGGAGCATACATGTATCAAGTACTTGCGCGAAAATACCGTCCTCGTAATTTTAATGAATTGGTGGGGCAAAACCATGTATCACGTGCTTTAACCAGCGCGCTCGAACGTGGCCGTTTGCATCATGCCTATTTGTTTACGGGAACGCGTGGTGTCGGAAAAACCACGATTGCACGTATTTTGGCGAAGTGCTTGAACTGCGAGACCGGTATTACCTCGACGCCTTGTGAGGTCTGTGCGACCTGTACCGCAGTCAATGAAGGTCGTTTTATTGATTTAATCGAAATCGATGCAGCATCACGCACCAAGGTCGAAGATACCCGCGAGCTGCTCGACAATGTTCCTTATGCACCGACTCAAGGCCGCTTTAAGGTCTACCTGATCGATGAAGTGCACATGCTGTCCACGCATTCTTTCAATGCGCTGTTAAAGACGCTGGAAGAACCGCCAGAACATGTCAAATTTCTGTTTGCAACCACTGATCCGCAAAAACTGCCAATTACCGTAATTTCTCGCTGTCTGCAATTTACTTTGCGTCCATTGGCAGTCGATGAAATTACCGAACATCTGGGCAATATTCTTAGCAAAGAAAGCATTCAGTCTGATCAGGATGCGATCTGGCAGATTGCTGAATCTGCGCAAGGTTCTCTGCGTGATGCCTTGTCTCTGACCGATCAGGCGATTGCCTATGGTCAGGGTGTGATTCAGCATCAGGATGTCAAAGACATGCTCGGTCTGATTGACCGCACCATTATTTATGACCTGATTCTGGCGATTCACCAGAACCAGAAAGCGCATGTCAGTCAGTTATTGCTACAGTTCCGTCAGCAAGCTCTGGATGTGTCACTAGTGCTCGATCAGTTGATTTCGACGTTGCATGAACTAGCCTTATTGCAGTACCTGCCAGATCTGAGTCTGAAATATAGTGCTGAGATCAATCAAAAAATTATGCAATTATCCGGTCTGATTTCTGCTCAGGATCTGCAACTTTATTATCAGATTGCCTATAAGGGTCGTGCCGATTTACAGCTTGCAGTTACGCAGGAACAAGGCTTTGAGATGACGGTGCTACGCTTACTGGCTTTCCGTCCATTACAACCAAGTGAAATTCCAGTAATGCAGGAGACTGCATCGCAACAGGCAACAACCCATACAACACGTCTACAGCCACCTGTTCAGACACAACTTCAATCTGAATCAATAGAAACACAATCATTGGAGGCAGAACCGGTATTTGATGATTTCTCTCTGGACGATGGGACAGATGAGGAGATTGATGTTGCATCAGCGTCTGGGCCTTCTTCGGATGATTTTCTCGATGAAGAAGAGCCAACCAGCATCACTGCACCTGAATCTGTCCAGCCCGTAGTAATTCAGACCACCATTGAAGAAGTGCAGTCTAGTGATCAAATTGTTTTTGATCCAAATGATGATAAAGGCCTATTTGGTTTTGATGAAATCGAGAGTACGCCAGAAGCACCGGCTACTAGCAACAGTTCGGATGATTTCCTGCTTGAAGAGTTTATTCCTGCAGATGCCGTCATTCCTGCTGAGCCAGTACAAGAGACCATGTCTGCTGATGAGGAATTTAGTCTTGCTGCACCGGAAATAGAGCTTTCACAGGAAACAACCGATCAGCCTGCTCTTGAAAATACAGCGTCGGTTCAGCCAGTTGCACAGACAGCTTTGCTGGAAGATATTTCCCAAGATGTAAATACGCAGAATCTGATGCCACAGGATATTTTAAAAATACCTGAGCAAACCTTAGAAGGCGAGTGGAGCGTAGAAAAATGGGAATACTGGTTCCGTAATAGCCAACTTTCTCCAGCGGTACAGGAACTGGCACAGTATGGCGTCATGACTGGCCAGATGAATGGAGAATCCGTTTTCCATATTCCTGAACAGTACCAGCAGTTGCTGACCCAGTTGCAACATAATCTGGAAGCTGCTTTGCAACAGCAATGGCCGCAAACTAACTTCCAGGTGAAATTTGAAAATGTGGACCAGTTAACACCATATACCATGCAGCATCAGCGTAAGGCACGTGCCTTTAAACGTGCCGAAGAATTGTTACATGCTGAACCGGCCGTACGTGATCTGCTACAGCAGTTTGACGGTGAACTGCAAAATATTCAGCTGAAATAGGCTGGATGTTAAGTCACAACAAATCGAGATAAAGCATCCCGCATTTCAACTGGAATCGGGGTGCTTTTTCGTGTCTCACGATCGACAAATACATGGACAAAATTGCCTTGTGCAGCGGCTGTATCCGAGTTGCGTTTAAAAATAGCCAGATCATAGCTGAGCGATGAATTTCCCATGCTTTCAATGGCTACGCCCACTTCAATAATTTCCGGATAAGACAGTTCCTGATTAAACTGACAGTTGGAGCTGACGACCAGTCCAATCATGGGTGAATATTTTGGGTCAAAAGCAGCTTCCTGAATCAGCAGGGCATTGGCGGCGGTATCAAAATAACTGTAATAAGTCACATTGTTGACATGGCCGTACAGATCATTGTCTGCCCAACGGGTTTGAATGGGCAGGAAAAAAGTATAGTGTTCACGCTGTTTGATGGTGGCTTTCATCACTATTCAGTCCTCAGCTAGATAAGGCTTAGGTGGAAATTGATCTAGGAATAGATCGCCTGATAAATCTGATAAGCATCCTCCACCTTGAGTTCACGTGGATTATTCTGCAACAGCCGGCTTTGTTGCATCGCATCTTCTGCCATCACCTGCAGTATATGTTCTGGAACATTCAACTGATTTAGTTTTAGAGTCAAACCGCTTTGCATCAGATGATTATTAAAATGATCAATAAACAGATCGGTCAGGCCATCATGGCAACCTTTACTACGGGGATCCAGCCAGGTCATCAATTCCGCATAGAGCTGTTTGGCCGCTGGCGCATTAAACTTTAATACTTCAGTTAGAACCAGTGCATTGCTATGCCCATGCGAAAGATGAAAATGTCCACCCAGTGGATAAGCCAGCGCATGTACGGCAGCGACTGGTGCATTGGCAAAGGCTTGTCCGGCCAGCATGGAACCGACCAGCATATTTTGGCGGGCATCTAAATCATGACCGTTTTGCAGTACACGTTGCAGATTGGCATTCAGTAATCTTAAAGCCTGTTTGGCCAGCATATCCGAATAAGGATTTTTCTTGTGTTTTGAGGTATAGGCTTCAATGGCATGTACCATGGCATCAATGCCGGTGGCGGCAGTGATCTGTGCTGGAAGATTCTGGGTAAATGTTGCATCCAGAATGGCAATATCTGCAAAAAGGATCGGTGCCACAATACCGGTTTTAGTGGTTTCACCTGTGGTGACAATCGAAATCGGCGTCACTTCTGAACCTGTTCCAGCCGTAGTTGGTACCAGAATTAAAGCTAAACGCGGTCCGGTGGCATTATCAACGCCATACAGATCAGACAATGTCTGATGCTGTTCAGGATGCGCCAAAATTGCAATGAGTTTGGCCACATCCATCGAGCTGCCACCACCAAAGCCCAGCACCACATCAATATTTTCCTGTTTTGCAAAAGCCACCGCTTCAAGCACCACTGTATCGGGCGGATCGGCCTGAACATCCGAGTAAATCACATACTCCAGTCCGGCAGATTCAATAATATCCAGAATCGGCAGATGTAATTGCTCCTTCAGCATACCCGGGTCAGTCACCAGTAGAAGACGGCGATAACGGCCATTTTTTAGAATTTTAAATAATTCCTGAATCGTGCCTAGTCCGGCAATGATATTGGGGACGGTTTGAAACTGAAAACGATTCATGGCGATATCCTTGATTTTTTTATTGCAAATACGAGATTATTCTATGGTTGTAAGATAGGAATCAGTATATAAATAACTTAACATAAGAATCCTTAAAATAAAGTAGCTCTGAGGTTGTTTATGTCATCCAGAACGCCATACAAGGTGTTATGTGTTTGTTTGGGAAATATTTGCCGCTCTCCCACGGCAGAAGTTGTACTCAGACATTATTGTGATGAACAGCAACTGAATATTGTGGTCGATTCTGCCGGAACCAGTAATTATCATCCGGGCAAGGCACCGGACTTGCGTAGCCAGCAGCATGCGCTGAAACGTGGCTATGACCTTTCAGCACTTCGCGCACGTCAACTTATTCCGCATGATTTTATTGATTATGATCTGATTCTGGCGATGGATCTGGAGAATTTATCCAATATCCAGAACATACAGCGTCTGGCAGAAACTCAGTTTGGTCATGTACGTGCACGTGTGGCATTGATGAGTGAACATGATCAGACCTATCCGAAACAGGCCTTACCGGATCCCTATTATGGCGAAGCGGATGGCTTTGAACGGGTGCTTGATCAGTGTGAGTCCAGCAGCCAGGCCTGGATTGAGATTTTTAAACAGAATTTACACAAGGTTTAAGCGATGCAGATTCAAACCCAGGTTCAACTTAAACCTTTTAATACCTTAAATTTAGAAGCAGTTGCTTCGCACTATGCTCAGATTCAATCCACCGCTGATCTGCTAACTGCACTGGATTTTGCGGAACAGCAGCAACTCAATTTGCTGATCCTGTCAGGCGGCAGTAATATGTTGTTGCCGGAGCAGATTGATGCGCTAGTTCTGCATATGGATATTCAAGGCATTGAAATGCTGGATGCTGATGATCAGTCGCAACGTTTACGTGTAGGCGGCGGACAAGGCTGGCATGACTTCGTGCTCTGGACTACAGCACAAGGTCTGTATGGTTTACAAAATTTGGCCCTGATTCCTGGACGTGTCGGTGCTTCGCCAGTACAGAATATTGGCGCTTATGGCGTCGAAGTTGGCGAGTTTATCGATTCAGTTGAGGTCTATGACCGTCAGTTGAAACAGTTTGCTTCGATTGGCGCAGCAGATTGCCAATTTGCCTATCGGCATAGTATTTTTAAAGATGATCCTAATCGTTATGTGATTACCCATGTGATTTTTAGATTACTTAAACAGCCAGATTTGAAACTGAATTATGGTGATCTGAAGACTGCGGTCGGTGATCAGCTCACAGCAGAAAACTTGCAGCAACAGGTCATCCAGATTCGCCAGAGTAAATTGCCTGATCCACAAGAATTTCCCAACGTGGGCAGCTTCTTTAAAAATCCGGTGGTTGATCAGGCGGTCTTTGACCAAATTGCTGTATCTTTCCCGAATTTACCCCATTACCAGCAAACGAATGCTCAAGTTAAACTGGCAGCAGGCTGGTTGATTGATCAGGCGGGCTGGAAGGGTAAACAGTTGGGGCCTGTCGGCATGTTTCATAAACAGGCGCTGGTGTTGGTGAATTATGGTCAGGCCTCTCTCACCGATGTCCGTAAAACGTATCGTGCAGTACAACAGTCAGTTTGGGAAAAATTTAGTCTAATGCTGGAGCCTGAACCTGTATTGTTCGATAAAAATGGCTTGATCCGTTCTCATCAGGAAGAGGAATAACATGAAAAACACCCATTGGATGGTACGTTTGCTACAAATTGTCACTGGACTGTTTGTGCTATGCGGCTGTCTACTGGTGTTGGTTTATACGCCTTTTTACTCAAAAATGATCGTCAAGGGCTTAAACCAGTTTGTCTCCTTAGAGCTAAATGAAGTCGCGGCTCAAAGCCAGAAAATGGCTGCACTCAGCGAACATGAAAATCTGGAACCTGGCTCTGATTTATGGATTGCCCGTCAGGCGTATTTAAAGGTCATGGAACAGGATATCCAGCAAAATAACTCGGCCAACCTGATGCTGATTCAGGCACGTTATAAAGCACTGCAGCAGGTGATTGAAGAATATCAACGCGAACAGCAAGATCAAAAAGCAGAGCAAAGTCCACCTGCTCAGGTGCCCTTATTGTCCTCTCAGGAAGAAGCAGAACCAGCCGATCCGAAAGCCAATGTCCGGGAATTGCTGGAGTGGGACAGTAGTGAAAATAAGGAACGCATTGAGCAATATATGGAGTTTTTGACGACGCATCCACTTGAGCAGGGTGAAGCCAGTTCGGTACAGGAAACCGATGGAGAGGAAATCCAGCAGGACTTGGCTTTACTACAAGAGCAACAGCAGGCTAAACCGGCGAATAGCTCCCAACCTTATGCCATTGTGGTATTGGGTGGTGGCTTAACCCTAGATGACCAAGGCAAAGAGATCATCGTCAATAACTATACGCGACTACGTCTGGAAACTACGCTGGCAGTAGAGAAACATTATCAGTTGCCGATTGTTCTGAGTGGGGTCGAAGCGCCGTATATGCAGCGCTGGTTAAAAAATCATGGTGTCGATGCCAAATTACTGGAAGATCGCAGCATGAACACCTGTGAAAATACCCGTTTCAGTTCATTATTATTACAAAAGAAAGGTGGAGCGCCTACAGTGATTCTGATTACGGATCGTTATCATATGCCGCGTACCCGCCGTTTATTTGCGTTAAATGGCATACAAACCATTCCGGTAGAAGCGCCGATGCCAACGCCATTGACACGATGGCGTCCAAGTGCACAAAATTATGATCACAGTCGTCGTGCCAATTATGAAATGTTGGCGACCATGCGCGATATGTGGTTTGGATCCAGTGACTGTCGGGAGGTGCCATAATGTCTGATATCCCATTTTTAAATCCCACCATTCTGAAACAGCTGGATTTACCCATTCCGAGTCGGGATGTTACGCCTCAACTCTTGCCACCTTTAAACCTGAATCGTAGTGATGAACCGCCGATTGATCTGCAGTCCTATCGAAAGCTTTATGGTTTTGATTTACTGGACTGCAAACACTGGCAGGGCTATGTACAGATGCCATTATTCAAGTTGCATGTACAGGTGTTTGAACCGAATCTGGAAAATACCCGCTTTGACAAGATTCAGGGAACTGCTTTTCTGTTGCATGGTTATCTGGAACATAGCGGCATTTATCAGCCGATTGTCAAAGAGCTTTTAGAACAGGGTTTTAGTGTGTTGACCTATGATCTGCCTGGACATGGTCTGAGTGATGGTTCACCTGCCAGCATTCAGAATTTTGATCATTATCAGCAGGTTTTGCATGCCGTACATCGTTATGTGCAACATGCCTCACAATTACCGAAACCTTGGGTTGGCATCGGGCAGAGTACCGGCGGTGCGATCTGGATGCACCATTTACTGGAATTTGCAGAACGTCGTGAAAATCCTTTTGTTGAGCGGGTCTTGCTATTATCACCATTGATTCGTCCCGCCAAAACTGCCTGGTGGCATAATTCGGTCGGATTGGGCATTATTAGCCGAATCAAACGTGAAGTTCCCCGGCATTTCAGACGCAATAATCATAATCCGGAGTTTCTGCGTTTTATCCGGCTTAAAGATCCATTACAACCACGAATGATGGGCATGGACTGGATTTTAGCGATGTCACGCTGGATGCTGGAAATGGAAGCGCGTCCGGCTTGTCGTATTCCAGTCTGGCTAGCACAGGGTGCACAGGATCAGACTGTGGACTGGCGTTATAATATCGAATTTATCCGACGTAAATTCAGACTCCAGACTTTGCTTATGCTAGAAGAGGGTTCGCATCAGTTAATCAATGAGCGTGCTGATATTCGTGCTGCATTGACGGGTTTGATTCCTGCCTTTCTGCATGCACACGGCAGCAAAACTTATTATTAATAGATTGAAAATTTAATATTTAAAAAGGCGTTTATGAAAACGCCTTTTTTAGTTCTAATGCTATTGATTTAAAATTTTTCTAATTGGGCCAAATTCCACATCCGGAAGTAGAAGTTCTCCTCATCCTTATTTTCACAGGACAATAATTCACCTTCTTTGAGCCAAAAATGAATCTGCGCAAAGTTCTTTATTTCGTGATTATTCACGCGTTGTGCCAGATGATGCGCCTTAATAGCGGAAGGGTGTTTGAGACCTGCGGAAGCTATTAATTCAGACAGGGCATGTAAGGTGTTTTTATGAAAATGAAACACCCGTTCGGCCTTGGTCGGCACATGTAAGGCTTTCTGGCGATCTTTGTCTTGGGTGGTGACTCCGACAGGGCATTGATTGGTATGACAACTTTGTGCCTGAATACAGCCCACTGCAAACATAAAACCACGGGCAGAGTTCACCCAATCCGCACCAATGGCAAGCGTGCTGGCAATATCGAATGCACTAATTATTTTACCACTTGCACCAATTTTGATCTTATCTCTCAAACCTGCACCAACCAGGGTATTGTGTACAAACAGCAAACCTTCTCTTAATGGGGCACCAACATAGTCAATTAATTCAATGGGTGCAGCTCCCGTTCCACCTTCAGAGCCATCAACCACAATAAAATCTGGGTAAATCTGGGTATGTAACATAGCTTTGACCATGCTCATAAACTGCCACGGCTGGCCCAGACATAGCTTAAATCCGACCGGTTTTCCGTTGGAAAGTTCACGTAATTTTTGTATGAAATGCATCATTTCAATCGGTGTGCTAAATGCCGGATGACTCGAAGGTGAAACACAATCATGATCACGGCTGATGCCTCGAATTTGGGCAATTTCTTCCGAAATTTTACTTTTAGGTAAAATACCGCCGTGGCCAGGTTTTGCGCCTTGCGAAAGCTTGATTTCAATCATCTTCACTTGGGGTAATTTGGCTTGTGCAGCAAAACGTTCCGGATCAAATTGCCCATCTAAAGTACGGCAGCCAAAATAACCACTGCCAATTTCCCAGACCAGATCACCGCCATATTCCAGATGGTAGGGGCTGATACTGCCTTCGCCTGTATCATGGAAAAAATCACCTTTTTTAGCGCCGAGATTAAGGGCTCTTATTGCATTGGCACTCATGCTGCCAAAGCTCATGGCTGAAATATTTAAAATAGAAGCTGAAAAGGGCTGGGTACATTGCTCATTTCCAATCAGGATGCGAAAAGTCTGCGGATCGGCAACTTTGCAGGGCGTGATGGAATGACTAACAAAACGGTAATTATCTTCATAGACATTCAGGATCGAGCCGAAAGGTTTATCAGAATTTTCATTTTTTGCCCGCTGATACACCAGACTGCGCTGCATACGGGAAAAAGGCAGTGCGTCCCGGTCGGCTTCAATAAAATACTGACGAATCTCGGGACGGAATTCCTCAAAGATAAAGCGGAAATGTCCCATAATGGGATAATTTTTCAGAATGGAATGCTTATTTTGTAGTACATCATACAAACCCAGCAAACTCAGCAGAATGCTCAGGATCCATAGGGTATTCACTAACGTTTGCGGCATAAAATAATAGATATAACGCGGTGAATAACCGATATGAAATGTAGTAAAAATCACTGCAATCAGAATGCAGGCAAACCAGACCGAATGGCGGGAAAAGAAAGTATTGAGCAGCTTGTGACGTACTAATTGAGCAGGGTTAGCCATTGTAAAATTAAGTCCCTATTTCTACTTCTATAGGGCTTTATGATGTGCAGAGCGAGGTATCTTATACAAGCAGAGAATTGTTATTCGATTTTATAAACTTGCCGAAAATGCTATTAAGCCAGACAATGAATCGGCAGCGATTACAGATAAATTTTACGGAAAAAGTTCTATAGAAAAAATCTGCAAAAGACATGCATTCTATTTATTTCACAAGTAAGGCGGATGACTTTATAGTCGGTTTATTCACTACATAGGAGTCTTAAACCATGACCAAAAAATCCATTCGCTTTAATGATGCTGAGCTGGCTTGCTCATGTCTCAGTCATTTTTAAATATTGATGTTTCATTCAAGCTGCATTTCGGGGTGTCAAAGAAAAGCAGATTGGCACAGCGGCAGATCACCACAACAAGAATAAAAATATAAGCATAATTCTCCAGTCCCCAATTTGGGGATTTTTTTATTCTGGAATACCTAAAAGAATCTGGATGAAGCCTGTGTAGTTAAGGGTTTTCCTCATCCAGTTGAGCGACTGCATTGGCCACAATACTCGGTTCAATATGTTTAATCTTTTTACCAAAGCTACGCAGCCACCAGACCAGTTGAGAGGTAAATGGCACGGTAGCAGTGATCAGCGACATGCCATCTTCCATTTTTTCAATTTTCTGGTCTTTACTGAGCTGGCTTTCCTCAAAGTAATGCGCATCCGACTCTGACATGCTGAGTTTAAGCGTGACATTTTCGGTGGGATGGTTGAAGTCCACCCGGAAGCCCAGTGCACCAGAATCAATATAATCATCAATATCGAAATTGACCGGATGCAAGGCACGTGAATTCAGCACGACGGCCGATTTAAAGCGGTGCAGTGCAAAGGTCTGGATATCCGATTTGTCATGACGGGTACACACCAGATAAATGATTGACCCTTTTTGTACCAATGCCAGAGGATTGAGAATATAGGTTTTTTCTTCGCTGTTATGACCACGGCCCTGATACACACATTCCAGTTGTTTGTCCTGTAACAGGCCTTCATACACCGCTTGCTGCGCGGCCTTATCTACCACAGGTGGAATCAGCGGTTGGGTGGCCGGAACAATGCGTACGCGGTTAATCCATTGCCGGACATTGTTCTGGGAAGAAAGACTGCGTCGTGCCAGATCAAACCACGGATTCATTTCCTCGATCAGGCTCGGTGGCAGCAGATGTTTTAAATGTTCTTCGACCATCATGAAAGTGACCGCTTGCGAGCTGGTCATATGCGGCAAACTTTGCAGCGGCGCATCTGAACGCCAACGCCAGCCTTGCGGCGTGGTTTTACTGCTTTCAATTGGAAAGCGTTGCGCAATCTGATTCAGGTCACGCTGAATGGTACGTAGACTGATATCAATGCCTTCGCGATTCAGGATTTCCTGTAATTCACGTGTTCCCATCCATTTGCCGGTAGAAAGACGCGACAAAATTTGCCATTGGCGATACAGACTGTTTGAAGTTTCTTTTTCTTGTGCTGACATAATTTATTTTGCTGGCAATAAAGAAGAGGGGATTTAGGCTTAGCTTAACACAATAAAAAAACTCTCATTTTTTCGCAAGTCCCTCTGTGCAACATTTGTCCTACAATTCTAAAACAACTTGGTCGAAAATAGCATTGAGTTCATTGGGCATTTATTAGATTAATGGTAATTGAAATGCAGATGTCATGGCATGGATATTGCTTTGATTTAATTATAATAGATGATAATACGAGGGTTTGTATGCTTAAAGGAAATCGGGATACAAATGTGATTGAAACAATTGATAAATTTAGTTCCCAGAATATTGGAAAAAATTTTATAGACACTAAAACTACAGCGGTATCTACTACAACAAACCCACAACTTTTACTGCAGCAGTTATCTTCAAAGTTCTTTAATGAAATGCAGGATGAACATGTGCTGTCCAGTCAGGCAGGTCAAAGACTGGAAGAATGGTTATCTCAACATACGCTGGATGAACTCAATGCACTGAATCAGGTAGCAAAAGAACATTTTTTAAATCATGGTATTACCTTTACCGTTTATGGCGATGAAGAAGGCGTAGAACGCACTATTCCCTACGATATCATTCCGCGAGTCATAGACCGGAAACAGTGGAATATGGTGGCTTTAGGCTCGGCACAACGAGTACGGGCGCTAAATTTATTCTTACATGATATTTATCATCAACAGGACATTTTAAAAGCCAATATCATTCCTGAGTTGCAGATTTTAACTCATGAAGCCTATCAGCCGCATATGTATCAACATAGCTTGAAAGGCGGGATTTATAGCCAGATTAGCGGGATCGATGTGATCCGTGATTCCAAGGGCGAGTTTTATGTCTTAGAAGATAATCTCAGAACGCCATCTGGCGTGTCTTATATGCTGGAATGCCGCAAGATCAGTGAAAAACTGATGCCGAAAGTATTCGAGCAGTCCAAGATTGCCGGAATCGAGCAATATCCACAATTATTAAAAGAAATCCTGATCGAAAATGCTTATGTCGATAAGCCATTTGTGGTGGTACTGACCCCAGGACGTTTTAATAGTGCTTACTATGAACATTCTTTCCTTGCAAGAGAGATGGATGTGCCATTAGTAACATCACGTGACCTTTTTGTTGATGACTCGAAGGTTTATGTAAAAACCATACGTGGTCGCCAACGAGTCGATGTTATTTATAGACGGGTCGATGATGCGTTTCTTGATCCTTTATGCTTTAAACCGGATAGCACTTTGGGTGTCGCTGGCTTGATGTCAGCTTATTTGCAAAATAATGTTGTGATTGCCAATGCACCGGGAACCGGTGTGGCAGATGACAAATCGGTTTATCCATATGTCGACAAAATGATTCGTTTTTATTTGGGCGAGCAGTCAATTCTAAAAAATGTTCCGACTTATCAATGTCGTAATTCTGAAGAATTAGACTATGTCGTGGCTCATCTGGATCAGCTGGTGGTGAAAGAAGCGCAGGGTTCGGGCGGTTATGGCATGCTCATTGGACCACAAGCGTCTAAACAGCAAATTGAAACTTTCAGGGAGAAAATTTTAGCTGCGCCGCATTTATATATTGCGCAGCCAACTTTGGACTTATCGGTTAGTCCGACTTTGACCAATTTTGGTATTGCTGAACGTCATATCGACTTACGCCCATTTGTATTAAGTTCGCCTTATCGTACTGAAATCGTACAGGGTGGCTTGACACGCGTGGCGATGCAGCCCGGTTCACTGGTGGTGAATTCATCACAAGGTGGCGGTATCAAAGATACCTGGGTAGTCGACAATTTACATTCATAAGATTCCAAAGAAGGAAAATGTCATGGTTTTGCTGAATAGCAATGCACAACATATTTTTTGGTTAGGGCGTTATTTATCTCGCACTCATTTTTTATGTGCGCGCTTTCCATTTTTAGAAGACGAAGCGGCAGTAGCGTATGCCCATGCTTTCTGTTTGCCTGCCTTTGATGCCAGTTCCCTAAATGAGCTGGTACTTGATCCTACGCAAGTGGCGTCTTTTAGCCAGCAGTTTAAAGTAGCTAAAGACAATATTCAGGAATTACGCGGGGTGCTGTCTGCTTCAGGCTATGCGGAACTGATGAAATTGATCAAAACCGCAGACAAAAATGCTGGTTATATCTGTGAAGTGGTGACGGAATGTGAAGATATTCTGGAAGCCGAATCTTCCGATATTTTTCTGTTTTTTAGTCTAGGGCAATGTGTCGAACAGCTCGATCATCAGTTACGTCTGGGTGAAGAAACCAGTACTACACTCTGCAAGATTGATTATGTGGTCAGAATTTTGGTAGAGATGGGCTGGAATGATCTGGAACAGTACTGGGAGCAGTTGCGTACAGAACCGAACCGGATTCAGTTTTACCAGTTTAGCGACCATATTCATCAACTGTTTGAGGCAGATGTATGAAATTGATGGTGAATCACCAAACGCATTATATGTACACGGCCGAGGTGAGGAACAGTATTCAGTACATTAAAATGATGCCTTCGAGCAATGCGCATCAGCGGGTGCATTCCTGGGATATTAGTGTGCCGGGTAATAAAGAAATCCGGAAAGATGCATTTCATAATCTGTGGATGACCTGTAGCCAGCGGGAGCCTTATTATTCCCTGACTATCATGGCGCAAGGGATTGTTGAACTGAATCCTGCGCATCAGAGTGGACTGAATGATTCAATCAATCCCAATCTTTTTCTACAGCCGACCGAATCGACACAATGTAATGCAGCAATGAAAGACTTTGCACAACGTCATGTTCCTGCATTAACCCGTCAGCATTTGATTGGACTGGCACAGGCCTTGCTGGAGCATGTGCCTTATATTTCCAACAGTACTTCAGTGCAAGGCTCTGCAATAGATGCCTTTGAGTCCAGACAGGGCGTCTGTCAGGACCATAGTCATATTTTTATTGCCATGTGCAAATATCTAGGTTTGCCTGCACGCTATGTTTCTGGTTATTTATATGCACAAAATGCTTCGCATCTGGCCAGTCACGCTTGGGCAGAGGTGTTTGTAGACCAGACATGGTATTGTTTTGATGTCAGTAATCTGTTGTTTACTCCAAGTTCGCATGTTTATGTGGCGATTGGACGGGATTATTGGGATGTGGCGCCGGTACGCGGTGTCAGAGAAAAGGGCGGTGTGGAATCCATGCATTCCATCGTTCAAGTGCTAGGATGTTAATAAGGACGAATGAATGACGTATTGTTGTGCACTACGTTTAGAGCAAGGTATGCTTTTTATCAGTGATACCCGGACCAATGCCGGAGTAGATCACATTTCTGTATTTCGAAAGTTGTATACCTTTGGTATTCCTGGTGAACGTATGATCGTCATACAGGCATCCGGAAATCTGGCAACCACACAAGCCGTGATTGGGCATATCAAAAATCAGCTCGAACTGAAGCAGGAACCCAATATCTTGAGTCTGCACACCATGTTTGATGTCGCTGAGCTGGTGGGTAGTATGCTGAAAAAAGTGATTGCCAATGTTACGAGCGATATTTCGGAACAAAGTAATTATTATTGCAATCTGCTGGTCGGGGGGCAACTTAAAGATCAGGATATGCAGCTTTATCATGTTTATCCGCAAGGGAACTTTATCTGTGCCACACGCGATACGCCGTATTTCCAGATTGGCGAAAGTAAATATGGCAAGCCAATCTTGGATCGTGCGCTGACTTATGATATGCCGCTGGATGAAGCTTTGCGCTGTTCCCTGATTTCATTTGCATCGACCCTACGTTCCAATGTATCGGTCGGCATGCCCCTCGATGTGCTGGTCTATAAAAAAGACAGTCTGATCATGCCAAGAGGCAAGCGTATTGCCGAAGATGATGAGTATTTCACGTCAATCAGCCGGCAATGGTCAGAGACCTTAAAAAAAGGACTGGCAGAACTTCCTGTTCCCTCTAATGAGTATTTCTTATAAAAACCTATCGTGATTCAGGCTTTTCGCGTACAGTATTAACTTCTATGCAGTCCAGCATAATAAAAATAGAGAAGTTAGCGCATGTACCAATTTTGTTACGCCAGTAAAAGTACTTCTCCCAAAACTGATTTGCTTGAAGATTTAGCGAATATTTTGAAAGAAGCCCGTGATTTTAATTACCAGCATCAAGTGACAGGTGTACTTTATTTCGCAGATGGTCATTTTTTTCAATGTCTGGAAGGTGAATGTCCCACTTTAAAAAGTCTGCTGGTGGAGCGACTGAATAAAGATCCTCGCCATCAGGACATTAAACTATTTGAAACCAAGGAAATTGAATATCCAAGTTTCCCGGACTGGTCCATGAAATATATTTCCAAACGTAGTCAGATCCAACAATTCTGTCGGGAAATGGGATTTGATGACTTTAATCCTTTTGCCTTTCAGCAAACTCATGTCGATGCCTTATTAATGCAATTATGCATAGAGCAGGGCGAGGAACAAAAGTCAGCCTAAAGAAAAAGCCCAACATAGATTGGGCTTTTTTAACTCTTAAGATTAGATCAAACTACTTTGCGTAGTGGACGATTGCTCAGTCGGCATAATAGTTCATAACCAATCGTGCCATTCGCTTCTGCAACATCGTCAATCAGACGGGTTTTACCCCAAAGTTCAACTTCTGTGCCCAATTGCACATCTAATCCTGTGACATCAATAGCGATCATATCCATCGCTACGCGGCCAATCACGCGAGTTTGCTGACCATTGATTGCGACATAGTTCTGTTTAGGGAAAGCGCGAGGATAACCGTCACCATAGCCAATTGAAACAATGGCCAAAGTCATGTTTTGGTCTGCGGTGAACGTCGAACCATAACCGACATGCTCACCTGCTTGAATCTCATTCAAGGCAATAATCTCGGCAGTAAAGGTCATGACCGGTTTCAAATCCAGGTCATGTACATCACGGTCTGCAAAAGGCGTCGCGCCGTAGAGCATGATCCCGGGACGGACATAGTCAAAATGCAATTCTGGATATTTATAGATTGCAGCCGAGTTACAGCAAGAGGCTAAAATTGGAGCGCAGTCATTTTTAATTTCCAGGAATTGACGGATTTGTTCATCATTCAGTGGATGCTCGGCATCGGCATTGGCAAAATGCATGGCTAGCACGCAACTAAAGCCTTCAGCTTTTAGCGTATGAATTACATCTTTGATCACATCAATCTTAAAACCTAATCGGTTCATGCCGCTGTTCAGTTTGACCCAGACTTTAAGATCTTTGGCGATATAGGTCTCTTTATGAGCCAGTAACCAGTCGAGTTGGGCCTGATGATGTACCACAACTTCAATATTCTGTTCGATTACGATTGGCATCTCATCTGCAGAAAAAACACCTTCGATGAGCGTGATCGGCTGTAGATAGCCCAATTCACGAATTTCCAGGGCTTCTTGCAGGCAGGCGACACCAAAGGCATCGGTTTCGCTTAAGGCTGCTAAGCAGTCTTTAACTCCGTGTCCATAAGCATTGGCCTTTACCATGCTGACTATTTTCGCGGTTGGGGCAAGTTGTTTGACACGGTTTAAATTATATTGCAGCGCAGCGCTGTCAATATAAACTGTAGCTTGACGCACCCTAAATTACTCCTAGAGGGACGATGGAAATGTGATGACGAGAGTCTGATTACTCTTCATCATCATACTGAGCATAGAACTCAGGTGAGAGATTACTAAAGCGGGTATATTGACCTTCGAATGCCAGACGTACGGTACCAATCGGGCCGTTACGCTGTTTGCCGATAATGATTTCGGCGGTGCCAGCTTCCTTGGATTCCTTGTTATAAACCTCATCACGGTAAATAAACATGATCAAGTCGGCATCCTGCTCGATCGCACCAGATTCACGCAAGTCGGACATCACCGGACGTTTGTTTGGACGGTTCTCCAGCGATCGGTTGAGCTGTGACAGGGCAATCACTGGACACTGCATTTCCTTCGCCAAGGCTTTTAAGCTTCGGGAAATTTCCGAGATCTCGCCAACACGGTTATCACCCATGCCAGGGACTTTCATCAGCTGCAGGTAATCGACCATGATGCAGCCCAGCTTTCCGCCATGCATTTTGGCAATACGACGCGCACGGGCACGTAATTCTGTCGGCGGCAGTGCAGAAGAATCATCGATATACAGATTTTTTTCTTGTAAATGCACAATGGTACTGGTGACTTTTGACCATTCATCACTGTCCATTTTACCAGAACGTAAATGTCCTTGATGCACGCGACCAAATGATGAAATCAAACGCATGGCGATCGAGTCGGCTGGCATCTCCATTGAATAGACCAGAGCAGGCAGGTTGTTATTGAATAAAACACTTTCGACCAGATTCATGGCAAAGGTGGTTTTACCCATGGATGGACGCGCTGCGACAATAATCAGGTCACCGGATTGCATGCCGGAAGTTTTGTTATCCAGTTCCACAAAACCAGTAGTTAAACCGGTAATGCTACCTTCCATTTGTGACAGTTCATTTAATTTATCAAATACGTCCGCAACCACCGAGTTGATCGGCTTAGGGCCTTGCGCTTTGGCATTGTTATTATGCTGTTCGGCAATCGAGAAAATATTGGTCTCAGCCAGATCCAGAATTTCACTGACGGTACGGCCTTTGGTGTCATAGGCATTTTGTAAAATTTCAGAGCTGACTTTAATCATGCTGCGCAGGGTAGCAAACTCTTTAATTTTCCCAGCATAAGTTTCCAGGTTATAGAAACTTGAGGGTGAGTCTGCCATCAGCTGCATCAAATACTCTTCGCCACCAATTGCGTCGAGCAAGTTTTGTTTAATGAGCCAGTCATGCACCAGAACCGCATCATAAGGCGAGTTTTCTTTAGAGAGTTGCTCAATGGCACGGAAGATATATTTATGTCGGGTGGCATAGAAATCATTTTCGGTCAGCACATCACCGACCTGCTCAAAAGATTCAGCCACAGTCATAAGGGCAGCAAGTACAGCCTGTTCAATTGCTAAATTGTGGGGTGGAGTACGGAACTCCTTGAGATTGCTATTTTCAGTAACAATTTCTGGTTTAGCAGTAGCTACCTTTTTGCTGGCATTCGCCTGTGACATATAAATCCCTGATTTTAAATACAATGGTTAAATATCGTCGGAGATGAATAGCGTTTATTCACTACGAGATGAAATGATACGCGCTCTGATCAAAAATGCGAAGTGCAATTTTTTGTAAACACGAATAATAAAATGAATTTGACAGTGTTGGCTAGATTATATTTTTTAGAGATAAAAAAAGAGCATGCTTTCGCATGCTCTTTTTGAGGCGAGAAATTACTCAGCTACGATAGTAACTAGAACTTCTGCAGTAACATCATGGTGCAATTGGATTGCGATGTTAAATTCGCCAGTGTGACGAAGCGCGCCATTTGGAAGACGTACTTCAGCACGGTCTACTTCTAGACCAGCATTTGTCAACGCGTCAGCGATGTCACGAGTACCGATAGAACCGAATAGTTTACCTTCATCACCAGCTTTCGCAGTGATAACGATGTTCACTTCGTTCAATTGGTCAGCACGTGCTTGAGCAGCAGCCAAGATAGCAGCTTCTTCTTTCTCAAGTTCAGCACGACGAGCTTCAAAAGCAGCAGTGTTTGCTTCAGTTGCAGCAACAGCCTTACCTTGAGGGATAAGGAAGTTACGGCCGTAACCAGCTTTAACTGAAACTTTATCGCCTAGTTTACCTAGGTTTTTAATGCGTTGTAATAAGATAATATCCACAGCTCAACCTCACTTATGATTGTCAGTGTAAGGGATCAAAGACAAGTAGCGAGCTTGTTTGATAGCTAACGCTAATTGACGTTGGTAACGAGCTTTAGTACCTGTAATACGGCTAGGAACAATCTTGCCGTTTTCAGTAATGTACTGTTTTAAAGTGTCGATATCTTTGTAGTCGATGTACGTAACGTTCTCAGCTGTAAAGCGGCAGAACTTGCGACGACGGTAAAAACGTGCCATGTTATGTTCTCCTTAAGCTTCAGCAGAGTCTTGAGCGTGTTGTGCTTCTTCACGTTGAGCTTTACGCGCACGTTTTTCTTCAGCACTCTTCGCCAATAGTGACTCTTCAGTGATAGCGTTTTCACGACGGATGATAAGGCTACGAATGATTGCGTCGTTATAACGGAACAATTCTTCAAGCTCATCAAGAGTAGTTTGACCACACTCAACATTCATAAGAATGTAGTGAGCTTTGTGGATCTTGTTGATTGGGTAAGCCAATTGACGACGGCCCCAGTCTTCAAGACGGTGGATTTGACCTTCAGCTTCTTTGATGTGAGTTAGGTAGCGTTCTACCATACCAACTACTTGATCGCTTTGATCAGGGTGTACTAAAAGTACGATTTCGTAATGACGCATTGTCAGCTCCTTACGGTTTGGACAGCCCCAATTTAAGTAAATTGAAGCAAGGAGTCACAACCAAAGTTGTGTCGCAGTGTTTGCGAAGGGGGAATTGTAGTGATCTTTAGGGATAATTTCAACCAAATAAGACATTTTTGCGAAATTATATCTATAGTCAGATCTTTTAATAGAAAACCACATTAACTTTAAAACAGCAGGGTTCGACTGCTTAAATTCAGCAAATGTACTATTGAGAATATCAAGTGGCTTTCTCTAACTTAAAATCTGCATACACATTATCAATGTCAGGCTAAAACCAAAAAACGGTAAATTTATCAGAGATAAGAAAAGAGAGGGAGGTTCTAAAGCAGAGATTTTGATTCTGCTCTACAGATACTCGGAATGGGGGATAGGAAAATCAAAATAAAAAAAGATAGAGACTAACTCTATCTTTTTAAAAAAACACAATCTGTGTAGATGGCGTAGTTGAGGTAAAGCTAAAGATAATACTGATGACAGTAATCAGGATCACCGAGAACAAGAAATATTTCTTTGCCCAAAGTTGATCATTTTCAGCTTTAAATCCAATGACACCGATATACAACCAGTAAATGCACAGTAAGTTTAAAATCACTGCATAAAACCAGTTAGCATAACCAAAGACAAATAATGCATTCATGGTCAGTGTGAATAACACCACATAAACCAGTGATTCAATCTTGGTACGATGAATCGAACGCGCCACAGGCAAGATCGGAATACCTGCATTTTTGTAATCATCAAAGCGGTAAATCGCAATCGCCCATGAGTGAGGCATTTGCCAGAGCGCATAACCTAAAAAGATCAGTAACGCACCGAGGTCAAATTGATTGGCTACTGCGGTATAACCAATAACAGGCGGAGCTGCACCAGAAATACTGCCGACTACAGTTTGATGAATTGTAGTTCGTTTTGTCCATAGGCTGTAGAAACCAACATATACGACAAAACCAATCACCGCGAATAAGAAAGCGTACGCATTTATCCAGAACCATAAAAGACTAAAACCAGCGATGCCTAATACCAGGGCAAAGGCCAGGGCAACAGGTTCGGAAATGGCTTTGGTGACCAGAGCACGGTTTTGTGTACGCTGCATTTTTTGGTCGATGTCTTGGTCAATCACGTTGTTGACCACACATCCTGATGCTACGACAAGCGTAGTACCGAGAAGGGTAATAAGCAGGAGAAGGAAATCTACAGAACCTTGGGTGGCTACGAAGTAGCCACCCAAAGTGGTAACAAAGTTACCGAAGAGAATTCCTGGCTTAGTCAGGAATAAATACTTTTTCAGCATGACGACCAGTTTAGATCATCATGTTGTAGTGTAGGTAATTCATGATCCATACAGAACCCACTAAAAGAATAGCGATAGTTAAGATGGTATACACGAATGCAATCACGTTCCAGCGTTGCTCTGAAGAAGAGTTCATATGCAGGAAGTAAATTAACTGCACAAGAATCTGAGCAACCGCAGTAATCGCGATGACAGTAATCAAGATACCACGGCCAAAACCGCCTGCCATCACCATACCGAATGGAATTACGGTAAGGATGACAGAAAGGATGAAGCCAACGGTATATTGCTTAACGTTACCGTGTGATTCGCCAGCAGCGTTATGATCGTGACTCATTACAGAACTCCCATCAAGTAAACTACGCTGAATACACAGATCCAAACGATGTCAAGGAAGTGCCAGAACAAGCTTAGGCAAGCTAGACGACGCGTGTTTGCAAGAGTCAAACCATATTTCTTGATTTGAACCATAAGCACGATCATCCAGACCAGACCAGAAGTTACGTGAATACCGTGCGTACCTACCAAAGTAAAGAACGCAGATAAGAACGCACTTGTGCTTGGACCGTGACCAGCATGAACTAAGTGATTGAACTCATATAGTTCCATGCCGATGAAGATAGCACCGAATACCCAAGTAATCGCTAACCAAGTCAGTACTTTTGCAACGTCTTTTTTGTATGCAGCAAGAACTGCAAAACCAAAGGTTACAGAAGAGATCAAGAGGGCGAAGGTTTCAGTAAGAACGAAACCTAAAGAATCGCCAAACAGGTCTCTCGCACTTGGAGTACCCACAGGAATGTGGCTACTCAAAACAGCGAACGCAATGAAGAGTGTACCGAACAGGACAAGGTCACTCATCAAGTAAGTCCAGAAACCAAAGACGGTGATGTCAGTATCATCGTGATGATGATGCTCATCGTGTCCGTGGTTATCGTGATGAAGTACTTCAGCCATTGTCTTAGTCCTTCTTCAAGTGTTTTTCAAGAATCGCATAGCGTTCGTTTTCAATACGTTCAACTTCAGCAGCTGGAACATAGTAATCCACTTTCTTGGTGAAAGAAGACACGATGAAGCTAATGATAGAAGCAATGAACGTAACAACTACTAACCACCAGATGTGCCAGATTAAACCGAAGCCCATAACAGTGATGAACATCGCGATAACGAAACCGGCAGCACGGTTAGTCGGCATGTGGATATCTTCGTACTTCGTTGGTTTTGCATACGCAACACCATTTTCTTTCTCGATCCAGAAAGTATCAATACCATTGATCTTTGGAAGATGAGCAAAGTTATAGAACGGAGCAGGAGAAGATGTCGCCCATTCAAGGGTACGACCATCCCATGGATCGCCAGTCAAATCTAGACGTTGGTCACGTTGTAGGAAACCAACCACGATTTGCATGATGAAACATAGAATACCCAGTGCAACTAGAACCGCACCAAACATCGCGATATCTACATACGGGTCCCATTCTGGGTTGTCAAATGTATTCAAACGACGTGTCATACCCATGAAACCAAGGATATAAAGTGGCATGAATGCAAAATAGAAACCGAAGAACCAGAACCAGAACGCTGCTTTACCCCAAGTCTCATTCAGTCTCCAACCGAACATTTTCGGCCAGTAGAAGATGATACCTGCGAACATACCGAATACCACACCACCAATAATTACGTTATGGAAGTGAGCAATCAGGAATAAAGAGTTGTGTACCAGGAAGTCCGCTGGTGGAACTGCCATCAATACACCTGTTAAACCACCGATACCGAAAGTTACCAGGAAGCCTAGTGTCCATAGCATTGGAGTGGTGAAAACAATACGACCCTTGTACATGGTGAACAACCAAGAGAAGATCTTCACACCTGTAGGAATCGCAATAATCATGGTCATGATACCGAAGAACGCGTTAACGTTGGCACCTGCACCCATGGTAAAGAAGTGGTGAACCCACACAACGAATGACAATACTGTGATTGCTACTGTTGCATACACCATTGATTTGTAACCGAACAATGCTTTGCGCGAGAAAGTCGCAACAACTTCTGAGTAAATACCAAATGCTGGTAAAATCAGAATGTATACTTCTGGGTGACCCCAAGTCCAAATCAAGTTCACGTACAACATTGGACTACCGCCCAAGTCATTGGTGAAGAAGTGGAAACCAAAGTAACGGTCAAGCGTTAACATTGCAATTGTTGCAGTCAACACTGGGAACGCCGCAATAATCAATACTGCTGTACATAAAGATGTCCAGGTAAAGATTGGCATTTCCATAAGTTTCATGCCAGGCGCACGCATTTTGATGATGGTAACGAAGAAGTTAACACCCGTTAATAGCGTACCTAGACCTGAAATTTGCAGTGCCCAGATATAGTAGTCCATACCTACGCCTGGAGAATATTCGATACCAGACAGTGGAGGGTATGCCATCCAACCTGTTGCAGCGAATTCACCTAACGCAAGTGAAACCATCATCAGACCCGCAGCGCCGGCGAATAACCAGAAGCTTAAAGAGTTTAATAATGGGAATGCAACGTCACGTGCACCGATTTGAAGCGGTACAGAGATGTTCATTAAACCAACTACAAGACCCATTGCCACGAAGAAGATCATGATCACGCCATGCGCGGTAAAGATCTGGTCGTAATGCTCAGGGTGTAGATAACCTTCGCCGCCACCTTTTGCAAGGAACTGCTGAAGACGCATCATGATCGCATCGGCGAAACCACGCAAAAGCATGATCACAGATACGAAGATATACATGATACCAATTTTTTTATGGTCTACAGATGTGAACCATTCGTTCCACAGGTAGCCCCATTTTTTGAAGTAGGTAATACCAGCAAAAACTGCGATACCACCCAGGATCATCATTGCAACAGTTGCCAATACGATTGGATCGTAAGGAATTGCATCTGGACCTAACTTACCTAAGAAGCTCATGTCTTATTCTCCTTGAGAAGCAGTCGCATGTTCACCAGCTACATGAGCTTCAGAAGCAGCCGCTTCGTGAGCAACAGCATCAGTCGCTGCAGCTTCTACAGGAGCTGAATGGTCAGCACCGTGATAGTTACTCATATACTTGTGAATCACAGATTCAAACAAACCTTGCTCTACAGAAGAGTAGTAAGTCACAGGATGTGGCTTAGTAGGGTAAGGCTTCATTGCTTCAGCAGCAGCCTTCTCTTCAGGAGTTTCAGCTTTTGCAATAATCGCTTCGATCTGGTGTTTACCACGGTTGCCGTCACGTAAAGTTGCAAATTCAGCTTGGTCTAGAACAGTTTTTTGTACTGCATTAGGGTTAACTGAAGTACCGTTTCCTGCCTGAACAGCAGAAATCCATTCAGCGAATTGAGCATCAGTCACAGAATGTGCACGGAAGCGCATTTGTGAGAAGCCATAGCCTGAATAGTTTGAAGAGAAACCACGATAACCTTCAGCTGGACTAGTTTCATCAGCTAAGAAGTTAAGGTGAGTTTGCATACCTGCCATTGCATAAATCTGACCACTTAACGCCGGGATGAAGAACGAGTTCATCGTGAAGTTAGAGGTTAAACGAAGGCTTACCGGAGTTTGCTCTGGGAAACGTAATTCGTTAACAGTTGCAATGCCTTGCTCAGGATAGATGAAGATCCATTTAAATTGCTCAGCAATAACCTGAACAGTTAAAGGTGCTTTATCTGCTTCAATTGGACGGTATGGGTCATACTTGTGGGAACCCCACCAAGTTAACCAAGCTAAAATACCAATAATAATGACAGGGATACCCCATACCACAATTTCAATCGCAGTAGAGTGTGCCCATGTAGGTTTATAGTCTGCGTCTTTATTCGATGCACGATATTTCCAACCGAACCATAATGCCATGATGATTGATGGAATAACCACCAAAAGCATTAAGTAAATCGCAGTCATCATCAGGTTACTTTGACCTGCTGCAACTGGACCTTTAGAGTTCAGAAGTACCATATCACCACCACACCCGGTCAAGAGTGCAGTCATCGCAGATAAAGACAATACAGCTAAAATCGTTTGTCTCATTTTACAACCTCGGTGAAGAGTCCCATTCCCTAATTTAATATGGGATAGCGATTAAAGTGCATATGACAAAAAAGGCTGAATTTTACAAAACATCCTATTAATCACAATACACCGCTACGTTGTAGGGCATTATGCCTGAGATTCACGAACTAAGCTATATCTAGGGCGCTTTAAATGCCTGTAATAAAAACCGATTTTGCTGGTCTGGATTGGGGAGGATTTATGGGAATTTTATTTCAATTTCAAAGTTCTGTAATCAAAATGGGATGATATTCATCCCATTTTGTGTATTCCTGCACTATTGTTTCACAACTTGCGTTTTTGCGAGTTTATCGTGCAAGGTTTGACGTTTTTTGCCCAATCCGAAGGCCCAGTCAATAATTAAACTCAGTGGCATAAATACAATATTTAAAAATATGAAAAATACGCTACGAATAGTAAAGGCGCGCAACAGGCTGGTCTTTTCACCTGATTCTACATCTACAATTTTGATTTTCGTGAGCTTTTTACCAATACTTTGGCCTGATTTGGCAATCAGAAAGGCTTGAATGGCCAGCATGATAATCAAATAGACCGCTGTGGCAAGCCACGCCTGCTGAGAAAACATCTCAAACATTTGAGTCTGTAATTGCTGAGCCATTGCAGGATCTGCATCGCTACTCAGCACAACATTCATGAATTCTTCATTCAGTTGAGCAAACCGGGTTTCCTGTTCAGGCGTAAAAAAAGCAGTCAAAATGAAGGTTGCTGGTAGCCACAGTAATACGTCTACAATTTTGGCCAGGATACGGCTTGGAATACTGGCAAGTTCATTTTTTTGAGTTGCTGTTTGAGTATGAGGCTGTGAGTAGGCCGAAGTCGTTGGTTGGCTATTCTGGAATACCGGCGTTTCAGGTGTGACTGCTGGAGCGACATAACCTTCGGGTTGATATACCGATTTTCCTTGGGTAAGTTCACCTAAGGCTTTCCACTCGGTCATGCCTTGATGCCATGCCAGGTCAGTCAGCATGACTTGTTGATTCGCCAGCATCTGATTCAATTGCTCGAGCGTATATGGACCAGCTTGTTGATTGTTTCGGGCCAAGTAAATCTGCATATAGACTGAATCTCAATATATAAATGTGAACTGATAATAGCTTTGATCAAGATTGTATTGAATTCTGTTTTGAAAACAAACATCCTCTCATCGTAAGATATAGATTAATTGAGGATTTTCAATCATATTTGTCATTAAAAATGAGCCCATACAAAATTGCAAGGATCTGCATTCTTAAAAATATCTTCCTGAACATTCGATGGTTATTTATTATTATTGCCATTTTGATATGACTTTACTGTTGGTATTTGTTTGTCATTACAGTCTTTATGTGTTGATAAGCGTTGATTTAATTATATTTATAAATTCAATTGTTTAGCTTGTGATTGGGTCTTTAGTTATCAATTTTCAAACAATAAATCATAATATCTATCTCATAAAAAAGACCCTATCAAAGGGTCTTTTTTATTCACAATTGCTTATGCTTTTTGCACTTTTTCTTCAGCCAGGAAGAACCAAGTTTCAAGTACCGAGTCTGGGTTTAAAGACACAGAGTCGATACCTTGTTCCATTAACCATTGTGCAAGATCTGGATGATCAGAAGGACCTTGACCACAAATACCGACATATTTGCCAGCTTTACGACATGCTTGAATTGCAAGAGAAAGCAACGCCTTAACTGCAGGGTCGCGCTCATCAAATAGGTGAGAGACAATACCCGAGTCACGGTCAAGACCAAGCGTTAATTGTGTCAAGTCGTTTGAACCAATAGAGAAACCATCGAAATGTTCAAGGAATTGATCTGCCAATAAAGCATTGGTTGGAAGTTCACACATCATGATCACTTTAAGGCCGTTTTCACCGCGCTTAAGACCATTTAATGCAAGAAGTTCAATTACACGTTTCGCTTCAGCAACAGTACGAACAAATGGAATCATGATCTGGATATTGGTTAAACCCATTTCATCACGTGCCTTTTTCAATGCACGACATTCAAGTTCGAAGCAATCACGAAAGTTATCAGAAACGTAGCGACTTGCACCACGGAAACCTAGCATCGGGTTTTCTTCTTCTGGCTCGTATAACTTACCACCGATCAAGTTTGCATATTCGTTAGACTTGAAGTCTGACATACGAACAATGACTGGCTTGTCTGCAAATGCAGCAGCAAGTGTCGAGATACCTTCAACCAGTTTCTCTACATAGAATTCAATTGGAGATGCATAACCTGCAGTACGCGCCATGACTGCTGCACGTGTTTCACGTGGAAGGCTGTCAATATTGATTAATGCTTTCGGGTGAACACCAATCATACGGTTAATAATGAATTCAAGACGCGCCAGACCAATACCTGCGTTTGGAATTTGAGCAAAGTCAAATGCACGATCCGGGTTACCCACGTTCATCATTACTTTAAATGGAAGAGCAGGCATAGACTCAATTGAATTCTTTTGAATTTCAAAATCTAGTGCGCCTTCATAGATAAAGCCAGTATCACCTTCAGCACAAGACACAGTCACTTCCTGACCGTCTACAAGAACTTCAGTTGCATTACCACAACCCACGATTGCAGGAACACCAAGCTCACGTGCAATAATTGCTGCGTGACAAGTACGACCACCACGGTTTGTTACAATCGCAGCTGCACGTTTCATGACTGGTTCCCAATCCGGGTCAGTCATATCAGATACAAGAACATCACCGTCTTGTACTTTGTCCATTTCTTTAATAGACGTCACAATGCGGACTTTACCAGAACCAATGCGTTGACCGATTGAACGGCCTTCACAGATCACAGTACCGCGTTGTTTCAACAGGTAGCGTTCCATGGTGCCGACATTTTCACGGCTTTTTACAGTTTCAGGACGCGCCTGAACGATGTAAATCTTGCCATCATCGCCATCTTTTGCCCACTCGATGTCCATTGGTGCACCGTAGTGGTTTTCAATGATCAGCGCTTGTTTAGCAAGTTCTTGTAATTCCTGGTCGTTTAAAGCGAACTGTTGGCGTTCAGCTTTTTCAACATCCACGACAACGACAGATTTACCTGCAGATGCTTCTTCACCATAAATCATTTTCTGGTGCTTAGAACCCAGGTTGCGACGAAGGATCGCGTGTCGGCCTGCATTTAAAAGCGGTTTAGAAATATAGAATTCGTCCGGGTTAACTGCACCTTGAACGACCATTTCACCCAAACCATAAGATGCAGTAATGAATACTGCATCACGGAAGCCTGATTCAGTATCTAGCGTAAACATCACACCTGCAGCGCCAGTTTCTGAACGAACCATGCGTTGTACACCAGCAGACAGGGCAACTACATCATGGGCAAAGTTTTGGTGTACACGGTATGAGATTGCGCGGTCGTTGTACAAAGATGCAAACACTTCTTTGATTGCGATCAGAACGTTATCGATACCACGAATGTTCAAGAAAGTTTCTTGCTGGCCGGCAAAAGAAGCATCCGGCAAATCTTCTGCAGTTGCAGAAGAACGAACGGCAACCGCGATGTCAGGGTTGCCGTTAGAAAGTTCTGCAAATGCTGTACGAACTTCTTGTTCTAATGCAGGCGTAAGTGGAGTATCCACAATCCATTGACGAATTTTTGCGCCAGTTTCAGCAAGTGCATTTACATCATCAACATTGAGTGCAGCAAGCTCTGCATTGATTTTAGCGTTTAGGCCACTTTGCTCGAGAAATTCACGGTAGGCATCGGCAGTCGTTGCGAAACCACCTGGCACAGATACACCAGCATTTGATAAGTGGCTGATCATTTCGCCTAGTGATGAGTTTTTCCCACCGACCAGCTCAACGTCGTGCTTCCCTAATTTTTCCAGACCAATTACGCGCGCTTCCAAAGTTGTTACTCCACTTTTGCAGTATTAATCACTATCTCGGCATGAGAGTATAGCAAATCATCTAGGTTTTTGATTTTACTAAGCGACAGTCATGTAAGATCGGTTTACTATAAAGATTATATAGCACTAAGACAAATGTTGGAGGAGAATTTTAATGTCGGAAGGTAAACAAATTCAGCGTAGTGTTTTCTTTATTTCAGATGGTACCGCCATCACCGCTGAAACCCTTGGACACTCGCTGTTAGCGCAGTTTCCGCATGTGAAATTTGACATTCATATTATCCCTTACATTAGTTCCGAAGAAGCGGCTACAAATGTGGTGGCAGAGATCAATGCAAGAGCTCAAATCGACGGTGAAAAACCGCTGGTATTTGATACCCTAGTTGATCCCTATGTGCGCGACATTATTAATACTGCAAATGCAGTAAATCTCGATGTATTTGAAGGGCTTATTAGTAAGTTGGCTGATGAATTAGGCACGATTCCTACAACTTTAGTCGGGCAGACCCACGCGGTGACCGACTCTGAGTCTTATAAGGCCCGTATTGATGCTGTTCATTTTGCTTTAGATAACGACGACGGCGCACGTACCCGTCATTATGATAAAGCTGACCTGATCCTGATTGGTGTATCGCGTTCAGGTAAAACCCCGACCTCTATTTATCTGTCTTTGCAGTTCGGTATTCGCGTGGCGAACTATCCACTGACTGAAGAAGATTTGGATGATAACCGACTGCCAGCCGTGCTGCGACCGCATAAAAACAAGCTGTTTGGCCTGATGATTGATGCGGAACGCCTTGTGGCCATTCGTTCTGAGCGTAAGGCCAATAGCCGTTATGCCAGCTTTAGTCAGTGTCAGATGGAGTTGCGTGCGATTGAAGGAATTTATATTTCGGAAGGCATCAAGTACCTGAATGTGTCTGAAATGTCGATTGAAGAAATCTCAACACGTGTGTTGCAAATGACCGGTTTAAAACGTCGAATCGGTTAAGAAACCAGCCAGAGCCAAACTGCGGTTTGGCTTTGATTTATAGCTAAAAATTACAAGTAAGCATTGATTAATCGAAATAATGTATGAATTTTATAATTCTAAGAAAATACCAACTATCATATTCTGAAATATAAAAGAGTCTTCTTTGCTCATTCTGTTGAATAAATCATCATGTCGGTTCTTGATACGTAAATAAAAATCTCATTATCAGCTTACCAATTTTTCATTTTTACTCGCCAGCGTGAGTTATTTTTCTGCTAAATAAGTATGAATAATGATATCGACCGGATGCTGTTCACCATTAATACAATGAATTGTATTTTCCGAAATTTTCAGAATCGGCCAGGTAATCAGGCGGCAATTTTCACGTTGTAGGGCAGCATAATAATGATCTGATTTCAGATAAATTTTACGGGAAGATGCAAGATTTGGCATTAACTGGCGTCTTAGCCACAAATTCTGCACCTGATTTTCTAAAAACCGCAGAGAAAGCAAGCTTTTAATGCGGTTGTTAAATAAGCGGCGATTTTTACCAATCAATGGGTGATTAATAATTCGTTGCAGAATTCGGTCGGAACCGGGCAGTACAAAAGCAGGATTAATCTGGAAAACTTTTACCGAACGGGCATGTTGACTGATTTTATCCAGCTGGCTCACGGTAAACTGATCCGTGCCAATAATCGCAATATCTTTATCTGCATAACCCAATTTTAACAGTTCGGAAGAGGGCACTTTAATTCCATTAAACTGCTGAAAATGTTCGGGGCGATTTTCAAAAATACCAGCGTGTGGATCATGCTTGGTAGACATTAGAATTCCTTGAATTTATTTAATAATTAATTTTCTTTGTATGAGATATAAACAAAAACTCAAGCCAGGGTAAAGTGAAAAATTTAACTTAGACAGTCATCTATTTGAGCAAAATATAAAATCTGATTTTATTGAAGACTGAATGGATTTACAGGCGATCCAAAAGGAATGACTTTTAACTTGCTGAGATGGATGAAGGAAAAGAAGTGAAGTATTCGTTCAAGAAAGAAGCTTTTTAATAGAAAAGGTCAATAAAAATGATTTTACTGGGATGTTTCTTTTAGTCATTTATCTTTAAAGATGAAAAACATCTACCCATTGCTGAGAATAGGTAGATGCAACTCTTATTTACTGACCATTTTTAATTTGCATCAACAGCTCAAAGTTATGTAGGCGTTTGTCAGTGTCATAGATGTCGCAAGTAAAGATAAACTCATCCACGTCATATTTGGCTAAAAGCGATGCCAGACCGGCTTTAACGGTTTCTTTGGAACCGACCTGAGCCATGGCAAAGAAATTATCGACTGACATTTTTTCCGGCGGCGACCACAGACCTTCCATCGAATCAATTGGTGCTTTAAGTTTTAGGCTTTGCCCACGAATCAGTGATAAAACCCGCTGATAGGCACTGGTCGACAGATATTGTGCTTCTTCATCGGTATCTGCGACACAGGTCGGTACGCCCATCGATACATAAGGACGATCGAGATATTCAGACGGTTCAAAGTTTTCACGATATAATTGAATGGCCTGACCCAGCATACGCGGGGCAAAATGCGAAGCGAAGGAATAAGGTAGGCCGAGTTTTGCTGCCAATTGCGCACTAAACAGACTGGACCCTAATAACCATACAGGTACATGCGTGCTTTGACCCGGCGTTGCCACAATACGCTGTCCTGGAATTGGATCTTTAAAATATTGCAGAATTTCCAGAACATCCTGCGGAAATTGATCTTCGGTTTCCTGACGGCCACGACGCAGGGCACGCATGGTCATTTGATCTGTACCGGGTGCGCGGCCCAGACCCAGTTCAATCCGGTCCGGATAGAGCGTTGCCAAGGTGCCGAACTGTTCTGCTACTACTAGTGGAGCATGATTCGGCAGCATAATTCCACCAGAGCCTAAAGTTAGGGTTTTGGTATTCGCCAGTAAATAGCCTAAGAGAACTGCGGTTGCTGAACTGGCAATGCCATCCATATTATGATGTTCTGCCAGCCACATCCGGCGATAACCCAATTTTTCTGCTGCTTGGGCAAGTTCCAGCGCATGGTTTAGCGCGAATTGAATAGTCTTGTCGTCACGAACAGGAACCAGTTCGAGTATAGAGAACTGGGTATCGTTAAGCGTACGCATAGTATTACTCTTAAATAGACATCTCTAAAAGCATACGACTTTAGAAGGCGTTTGTATATCGAAAAAAATCGATATAAGTGTAAACCAAAAGATAAAGATAAAAAATAAAGGCAAAAAAATAAGCATCCGAAGATGCTTATAAAGGAGGAAAGAATAAGGGGAGAGAATCTTAACGACGACGGTTGTTATAGCGATAATCGTTATAACGGTAGTTACGAGAAGAGTTATAGCGACGTTCGCTGCGGTCATCATAACGACGGTCTTCGCTAACTTTTTTACCTAAAGCTGAACCACCTGCTGAACCCAGTGCCGCACCGATATAACCACCGTTGGTGCCTGCCATGTTTCGGCCAACTGCATAACCTGCACCGCCACCTAAAGCACCACCGATAATCGCACCATTACGGTCACGTTTATTTGCTGCTACTGCGGCACCCGCACCACCACCAATCGCTGAACCGATTGTTGCACCAGTAGTACCGCCCATTTTATTGCCTACTGCGGCACCAACGACACCACCCAAAGCAGAAGCTAAAGCTGTATTGGTTGTATTGCCTGCATTGGCAGCTGTCATACCCATGGCTGAGGTTGCTACGACAGCGATCATTAGAGATTTATAGTTCATGAGGACACCTTTTATATATCTAGCTATATTTTGTTGATGAGATAAATTTAATCTAGCAAGCGCAAAACAGCATGAAGGCAGTGTTGGCGAATTGTGATTTTTATCTCCTTAATTTATTCATGATGTGGACAGGATAATTCCATGTATTAATTGAAAATTCACGTATTAAAGCCACAATAAAAAAAGCACCAAAAGGTGCTTTTCATGTTAAATGTAGCGTCTGGTCTAAACTGCCTGAGCGCAAATTAACGGTAACGTTTTTTCCAGTGTTTAGAGCGTTTTTCCACCGCTTTATCTTTGGCAATCTTGTTACCCAGTGCCGCACCACCGGCAGCACCTAAGGCTGAACCGATATAACCACCGTTAGTACCGCCCATATTTTTACCTACGGTATAACCGGCACCGCCACCTAGGGCACCACCAATGGCAGATTCAGTACGGTTTTTCTTGCTGCTTGCAACTGCTGCACCGCCAGCACCACCTAAAGCAGCACCAATGGTTGCGCCGGTGTTACCGCCCATGTTTTTACCTAATGCTGTACCTGCAACACTACCTAAAGCACTTGCTGCTGCAACACGCGCTGTACTGTCGGCATGTGCGTTTACGGTCATCATTGAACCAGCAGCTAAAACTGTACTCATTAAAAGTGCGTTGAGTTTCATGTCATCACTCCGTGTCCATCAACAGGACTGTAATTATTTCGATGCGGAAAATGTAACAAATCATGCCCAAAACAATATGAAGATGTTTCTTCATAATTCCCTGCTTTATTTGGCGAATTGTAAAATCGGCAAGAAATAAGAATAAGATCGACTATAAAAAAGGCAATTCCACTGTTTTTAATCATATTTGTTAACAAATGCTGTAGAGCACGAATGATAGCAACGCGGACTTACTCAATAATGATGTTCATTAGAAGCCAGAGTCGTTAAACTAGGCGCAATTTTTTGATTTCGCTGTGCTAAATCGGTTTTTAGTCCCAGCCTATGTTTGAGATTTTTTAGAAAATGAAAGAATCGTTACGTTTACGATTAGACCAACTCTCTGACCGCCATGAAGAATTGACCGCATTACTGGCTGATGTAGAAGTCATTTCTGATAATAAGCGCTTCCGTCAATTGTCACGTGAGCATAATGACTTAACAGAAATCACTAATGTCTGGACCAAGTACAGACAGGCGGAAGAAGACATTGAAACGGCTCAGGCCATGCTGTCAGATCCGGACTTTAAGGAAATGGCGCAGGAAGAGATTAAAGAGAATAAAGCTTTAATTGAATCGCTTGAAGCTGATCTGAACATCTTGATGATTCCGAAAGATCCGAATGATGCCAACTCGGCTTATCTTGAGATTCGTGCCGGAACCGGTGGCGATGAAGCTGCGATTTTCTCAGGCGATTTATTCCGTATGTATAGTAAATATGCGGAAAACCAAGGCTGGCGTATTGAAATCCTCTCTGAAAATGAAGGCGAACATGGCGGCTATAAAGAAGTCATCTGCCTGATTAATGGTGACGGTGTTTACGGTCGTCTAAAATTTGAAAGTGGTGCGCATCGTGTACAGCGTGTACCAGCGACCGAATCACAAGGCCGTGTGCATACCTCAGCATGTACCGTTGCGATTCTTCCTGAAATTGATGTTGATACCTCGGTCGACATTAACCCGGCGGATTTGCGCATTGATACCTATCGTGCTTCAGGTGCAGGCGGTCAGCACGTTAACAAAACCGATTCTGCAGTACGTATTACCCACATTCCAACTGGCACCGTAGTGGAATGTCAGGAAGAGCGTTCACAGCATAAGAACAAGGCCAAAGCGATGGCACTGCTGGTATCACGTTTGGAAAATGCCAAACGTGCAGCAGCAGATGCAGCAACCTCGGAAATGCGTCGTGACCTGGTGGGATCGGGTGATCGTTCGGAACGTATCCGTACTTATAACTATCCGCAAGGTCGTATGACCGATCACCGCATTAACCTGACTTTATACAAGCTGGATGCCGTGATGGAAGGTGATTTGACCGAATTGCTGGATAGTCTGCACCGCGAATATCAGGCGGATCAGTTGGCCATGCTTGCACAGCAGAATGGTGGATAATGAATATTTTACAAGCCTTGGCTTTACGCGGCGAAGCTGAAAGTTACGAACGTCAGGAAAATGCCTGGTTATTGGAACACATCACCAAGATTGATTCATTTGATCTGCTGATGAAAAAGGATCAGGAGTTAACGCCGGAACAGGAACAAGCGTATAAAGACGGGTTGGCGCGTATTGCTGCCGGTGAGCCTTTGGCTTATGTCACTGGTTCACAGCCATTCTGGACACTGGATCTAAAAGTGACCAAAGATACCTTGGTGCCACGTCCGGATACTGAAGTACTGGTTGAGACGGTATTGAAGTTAGACCTGCCTGAAGATGCCCGTGTAGTAGATTTGGGTACAGGTACTGGCGCAATTGCCTTATCACTGGCATCTGAACGTTCTAACTGGACAGTAACGGCTTCCGATATCTACGAGCCTACGCTTGAGGTGGCGAAATATAATGCGGAACAACACGATATTGAGAATGTAGAATTTGTTCTGGGTTCATGGCTGAAGCCATTTGGCCGTCAATTCTTTGACGCCATTGTATCGAATCCACCTTATATCGACGCTGATGATGTGCATATGCAGAATCTGGCGACTGAACCAGAACGTGCGCTGGTGGCAGATAAAAAGGGGCTGGCCGATATTGAAATGATTATTCTGCAAGCCAAGAAGCATTTGACCGTGAATGGTTGGGTGGTGCTTGAGCATGGTTATAATCAGGCAGACGCCGTACAACATCTATTTAAACAGGCGGGTTATAAGCAAGTCCGCACGGTTAAAGATTATGGCGGGAATGATCGCGTAACTTTGGGTCAATGGCCACATTAATCTGTCATCTATCTTTATAAAAAAGCGACCGATGTGGTCGCTTTTTTATTGGATTTTTTCTTTATAAATTCCTGACTGCATCTGAAACCTTAAGTATTTTGAATGACATGATGCCAACGCAGTATAACTAAAAACAAAAAAGCGATGCCAGAGCACCGCTTTCGAGGAATTTTTAAAAATAATTACATTGGATAGTCTTGTAGACAGTCATAGACTTCTACCTGATCCAGACTACCAGTTTCCATTGCCAGACAAAGTGCCACAACTTTTAAAGTATCTGCCAGAGATTTTTCATCTTTCAAGGCAATACCTTGTTGTAATTCATTGATACGTTCTGCCGGAATTTCAAGGGCCTGAGCCGCTTCCACAGCATCTACCTGGTTAAAGAAGTGCAGAATTGCATCTTTCAGTTCTGCATCCGATGCATTTAAAATCCCTTGATTCAACTGTTCTGTAATGAGATCAGTCGAAGAAAATAAAGCTTTAGAGAAGTTTTGGACAAGATTTTGCCCAAGCACATCAGTCATCTTTAACATGGAGATACCTTCAACTAGAAAGGAAAATGGAGAGTACAGCCAATAGCAAAAGTGCTATAAATTGAATGAAAAATAATCTATTTCCGGGTGAATTGCAAAGCTTTCTGGGTGACTGTGTAGTCCTGCTAATATATGTTTTAGGGCTTGAAATATATAATCATAATAAAAATAAATGCTTAGAATCTAAGTATTTTTCGGTAATATCTTTGAAGTCTAAGTTTATATAAATTATCTAATGTTATTTTGTCGATATGCGCCTGGACTGACGCCAGTCCACTTTTTGAATGCACGATGAAATGCACTGGATTCCTGAAAATTAAGCTGATCGCTAATCTCTTGTAAACTTTGTTCAGTACGGGTCAGCAATTCAATGGCGGTATCCCGGCGTATCTCATTTTTTAACTGTTGATAGCTGACACCTTCACTTTTTAAACGCCGTTGCATGGTCGCTTCAGACATATTCATTTTTAAGGCCAGTTCATTCAGTTCCAGCCATTCTGCCGGTGAAACTTGCAGTAATTGACGGCGAATCTGGGTGCTCAAGGCATAGGGGTTTTTAAAACGCACCAATAAATTTTGTGGGGTTTGCTGAATAAACTGATACCAGGACTGAGCATCCTGTTTAATCGGCAATTGCAGATAGCTTGCATCAAATTGCACGTAATTTTCGCTGGCCTGATATTCAATCTGTTCACAAAAACGGACTTTGTAATCAAAATCATCTAGGGGTGCTGCGCATTTCAATTGAATCTGATTAAGCAAAATCCGTTGTCCACTTAACCAGCAGATCAGGGTATGAATCAGCATCAGATAAGTCGCATAACTAAACATGCGTTTAGTCTGTTGTAGATCATAAATCACGATATAGGCATAGTGTTCCTCAACCATGAGCGTGCTTTGCAGATCGTCCAAAACCAGGTTGAGAAATTGCAAAATATGTTGCAGCGCTTTTTCCAGTGTATCTGCCTGCATGACCATTTTCGAAAGTAATTTAAAACTACCACGACGCATGGCATGGCTGTCCATACCAAAAAATTCGTCATTCATGCTGTCTGCAAGCACAGTCCATAACTGGGCAAATTGGCTAACGGATACGCGTGCCTTGGGAGCATTCAATACTTCTGCTGGGATATTGGCTTTTTTTAGAATGTCAGAGATATCAAATTGCAGCCGTTTGGCATCCAGCAATGCTTCGTTCACCAGATCAATCGAGATGGTGCCTTTGCTATATTCCGGTGCAGGCTTATGCATATTCAGTCTGACATCCTTGTTTTCATTGTCCAAATACATCATGCAAGATGCAATATTTGGAAATTGTACAGAATAAAAACTCTGTTTACTCTGCATATTAAGTCGTATCTGAAATATAAAAATCGTTAGGAAATAAACATGAACATTCAGGGAAAAGTTGTTGTCGTTACAGGTGGTGCATCAGGTTTGGGTGCGGCTACGGCGACGCATCTGGTTGAACAAGGTGCCAAAGTAATTCTGGTCGATATGAATCAGGAGCAGGGTCAGGCATTACAACAACAACTGGGCGCACAGGCTGAATTTTTTCAGCTGGATGTCACCAATGAACAAGCCGTTGAAGCTTTCTTTGCTGAGGTCGAAAAGACTTATGGTCAACTGAATGGCCTGGTGAACTGTGCCGGTGTGGCACCTTCTGCCAAAGTCTTGGGTCGTAATGGTATCCATGAGTTGGCGATGTTTCAAAAAGTGCTGAATATTAATGTAAATGGTACGTTTAATATGCTGCGTCATGCGGCGGCTTTAATCGCAAAATATGAGCTGCAAGCCGGTGAAGAAGAACGTGGGGTGATTGTGAATACTGCCTCTGTGGCTGCTTATGATGGTCAGATTGGCCAGACTGCTTATGCTGCTTCAAAAGGTGCTGTGGTCGCAATGACCTTACCTTTGGCACGTGAACTGGCTCGTGAGGCAATTCGTGTCATGACTATCGCGCCGGGCATTATGGAAACTCCGATGCTGAAAGGCATGCCGCAAAATGTCCAGGATGCTTTGGGGCAAATGGTGCCATTTCCATCGCGTCTGGCCAAACCACAGGAATTTGCCCAGCTGGTGGGACATATCTTTGAAAATGGTTATTTGAATGGTGAAGTGATTCGTCTAGATGGTGCAATCCGTATGGCGCCAAAATAATTTTTTAAATAAACACATTTTCTCTGATTCATCAAAATGGCAATGACGTATCAGGGAAAGTTGCATGCTGAATTTGCCGAATATATCCAGAAAGCATCACATTTCTGGCAGTTAAAAAGTCCTTGCTAATGCTGGATAGAAAAAAATAAAGAAGGGAAATACCCGTGATTTTAAATGATGAACAAAAAATGATTCAGGACATGATGCGTAACTATTCGCAGCAGAAACTGAAACCGACAGCGGCCTTACGCGACAAAACGGCACAATTCCCAGCACAAGAACTTAAAGAACTCGGTGAGCTTGGCGCATTGGGTATGACAGTGGCTGAAGAATGGGGCGGTGCAGGTCTGGATTATGTGTCACTGGTCTTGGCGCTTGAGGAAATTGCCGCAGGTGATGGTGCAATCTCGACGATTGTCAGTGTGCAGAATTCTTTGCCTTGTGGCATTACTCAGCGTTATGGTACAGAGGAACAAAAACAGCAGTATTTAACTAAGCTGGCGACAGGTGAATGGCTCGGCTGTTTCTGTTTGACAGAACCTCAGGCTGGTTCGGATGCCAGTTCGCTGGAGTGTAAAGCCGAACGCGATGGCGATGAATGGGTGCTAAATGGTACCAAGCAGTTTATCACGACAGGTAAACACGCACAGATTGCACTAGTCTTTGCTGTGACTGATAAATCTGCAGGGAAAAAGGGTATTTCATGCTTTCTGGTGCCGACCGATGCACCGGGTTATATCGTGTCACGCCTAGAAGAGAAAATGGGTCAGCATTGTTCCGATACCGCGACCATCGTTCTGGATAACTGCCGGATTCCGGCTGCCAACCTGCTGGGCCAGGAAGGTGAAGGCTATAAAATTGCCTTGTCGAATCTTGAATCGGGTCGGATCGGCATTGCAGCACAATCAGTCGGTATGGCGCGGGCTGCACTAGATGCTGCAGTGGAATATGCCAATGACCGTAAAGCCTTTGGTGTAGAAATTGTGCAACATCAGGCTGTAGCGTTCAGGCTTGCAGATATGGCGACACAAATTGAAGCCGCACGTCAGCTCGTTTTGCATGCTGCAACATTAAAAGATGCAGGCTTGGCGTGTTTAAAAGAAGCATCGATGGCAAAACTGTTTGCATCGACTATTGCAGAAAGAGTCTGCTCGGATGCGATCCAGATTCATGGTGGCTACGGTTATGTCTCTGATTTTCCGGTCGAGCGAATTTATCGTGATGTACGAGTGAGCCAGATTTATGAAGGTGCATCGGATATTCAACGTCTGGTGATTGCACGTGAAGTATGTCAGCGCTGATTTTTAATTTAAAAAACAGACTTTGATTGATGTTCAAATCTGGCACTTACGTTGATGGATATGGAAATTGCAGGATTCAACTGAACATGATGATCTAAAGACATACAGTACGAATAATCGAAAAATAAGCCTTATTCATGTTCTAGCCCTAGGGCATGAATGCAGATTTGAGAAAGTATGCTGATGGAATCAGCAGGAACAACAAATACAAATGGACAAACTCAGGCAAGGTCGCCTGAAAACTACAACAGGAAAGAGGTTGTCGTCATGAAGACACTAGAACAGGCATATGCTGATTTTAATTTTGAAAATATGGTTCAAGAACATCTGGTTGGAAACGCAGAGAACATCAATGCGTATACCGAATGCTGTGGTCGCTACTTGGGTCAAAACCGAACTGCACTGATTTGGGAAGGCAAAAACGGAGACGCAGAGCAGTGGACCTTTGAACAACTGGCCGTGGCTTCAGGACAGCTGGCCAATTATATGCATTCTCTGGGTTTAAAGGCTGGTGACTGTATTGCAGGGTTGCTGCCAAGAACGCCAGCACTCTTAATTACTATATTGGCCACTTGGCGGATTGGTGCCATTTACCAACCTTTATTTACTGCCTTTGAAAGCAAAGCCATTGAACATCGTATCAGTACCGCCAATACCCAGTTGATCGTTACTGATGAAGAACAACGACTGAAACTCCATGATCTCAATGTTCCTAATATTCTGACTGTGCATCAGGCAGCAGCGGATAATTATCAAGATGCTGATTTCTGGACAGCCTTACAGCAACAACCGGAAGAGTTTGAACCGGTAAATTGCCAGTTTAATGATATTTTCCTGATGATGTTTACTTCAGGCACCACAGGTCTGGCGAAATCGGTTCCTGTGCCTTTAAAAGCGTTATTGGCCTTTAAAGGCTATATGCTGCACGCCGTAGATCTGCGAGATGAAGATTCCTTCTGGAATCTGGCAGATCCGGGCTGGGCGTATGGACTGTATTATGGCATTGCAGGGCCGCTCAGTTTAGGGCACAGCATCATCATGGATGAACGTGGCTTTAGTGTCGATAACGCCGTACAAATCATTCAAAAATATCAGGTCAGCAACCTGACTGGTTCGCCAACCGCATTTCGCATGTTCTTTGGCTTTAAAGAAAAATTTGATGCAGGCATCAGTTCGCATTTACGCGTGGTAAGCAGTGCTGGTGAGCCGCTCACGCCTGAAGTGATTCAATGGTTCAATCATGATTTAAATGTGAATATCTATGATCAATATGGACAGACTGAACTGGGTATGGTGATCGCCAATCATCATGGCCTGGAGCATTATAAAAAAGTCGGTTCAGCTGGTTTTGCCATTCCTGGGCATCGTTTTGCTGTATTGAACAAAGAACATCAGGAAGTAGAAAAAGGCGAGATTGGAACCTTGGCAATTGACTGTTCAGCTTCACCGTTGATGTGGTTTGAAGGCTATGCAGGTCACAACCGCAAGTCATTTGTCGTGCAGTATTATCTCACTGGTGATACCGTGAAGCTGAATGAATATGGCGGTATTGATTTTATTGGACGTGCGGACGATGTCATTACAACCTCGGGATATCGGGTTGGACCTTTTGATGTAGAAAGTACCTTGCTGGAATGTGAAGAAGTACTTGAATCCGCAGTCGTTGGTAAGCCAGATCTAGAACGAACTGAAATTGTGAAAGCCTTTGTGGTGCTTAAATCGGCTTATCCTGCTACTGAAGATTTAATGTTAAAATTGCAAAGTTATGTACGTTCACGTTTATCCAAACATGCCTATCCGAAAGAGATTGAGTTTGTGACATCTTTACCGAAGACATCGAGTGGCAAGATTCAGCGCAATTTACTCAAACAGCAGGAAGTTGCTAAACTTCAAGAGATAAAGCGAGTCAGCTAATTTTTCAAAATTCATCTTTTGATTGAATACTAAAAGGCTGCCATGGCAGCCTTTTGGTTTTTTAAGAAATAAATCTTCTACTCAAATTTTAGTTAGATATTGCGTCGATTTTCCCAAGTTTATATTTTTAAGAAAGCAGATTGAGGTAAGCAAAATTATATTTTTTATGTCATTACAGTAAAATTACATGAATATTTAAAATGAAATATATCAAAAATTTAGCCTCTTAAGATAAAGAGGCTAAATTTCATTCATTACCAGATATTGCCTTGTAGATTCACTTTTTGATGTTCTGCATGCGGTTCGCCCGCTTCACCAGTTACGCCGCCTTTTAAGGCTTTAAAAAGCTGGGTGACTTTGTTGTCTGTCACATTCCAATATTCTGCGCTGACTGCTTCAGCAATCAATACCCGTACGGTAGGATCATCTTTGCCTTCAAACCAGTTTTCAGCCCACGGATTCCACAACTGTTCAATCAGAATACGGTCAGTACTGATCTGGGCATGAGCACTGATCGATACATAAATACCATCTGATGGTTTTGCAAAGGACAGACCGATCTGACCACGGCCTGTTTCTGCTGCTTTGACCAGATCATTCGTGTTACGCAGAATAAAATATAAATTTTGACGTTCGTTCATCTGCTCGGAGTTCAGCATGGTCATCGGCTGGGAGTGTATTTCATGTGTGTCGGTTAAATGGCTGATCATGGTGTAACGGACATCCTTGATCAATTCCCATAATTTTTCACGATTATCATGTTGAGTATTGTTATGCTCGGTCACGTATGTTCTCCAGACGATTTTATGAAAGCTGAAAAGATTGCTTGGTATTTTCAGATTAATCATATTTGGAGACAGATGCCTTAGGTCTCACTGAACTCATACATTTTCATACTCAAATATAGGCAGAGACTACAGAATTGCTAAACAAGACAGCTCGATTTACAGGGAAATTCAATAACAAAGATTTTAAAAAACTTCAGGTCTGACACCTTTTATAAATGAGAAAGAGCTGTTTGCCGGAACCATTCAATTGAAGTGATTCAAAAAATCTTGCCAAGCCATAGCGGCTGCAGCTTGATACCGAGCGTTTAGCTGATATGCTATTTGCCTTAACGAGTGCCGAACCATTTATTGATATGCTGTAAATTGACTGTGAGATTGATATTCCAGAAATTTATCAGTACTTAAAAACTTCAGTAAAGTTAATTTTACGATCATTGTTAAAAATTTTTGAAACAAGGAAAGACGTTGTCTACATTTAACATGGATGCCATCTCCCCAGAATTTGAACTTACCGATGCTGAATTGCATCTATATAGCCGTCAGATTCTTCTGGATGGCTGGGATATTGACGCTCAAGAACGGTTAAAATTTTCTAATGTCTGCATTATTGGTTGTGGCGGGATTGGCTGTGCACTGGCAGAACTTCTGGCACGTGCAGGTGTGGGGAAAATTACCCTGATCGATCCAGATACCATCGAGATGAGTAATTTACAGCGACAACTGGCATTTATGCCGCAGGATATTGGATTTTATAAGGCAGAAACTCTGGCCAAAAGACTAAGTCAGGTTAATCCGAACGTACAGGTTGAATATGTGAATCAGGCCTTAACGGCTGAGAATGCAGCGCACTTGATTGAACATCAGGATCTGGTGCTGGATGGCTGTGACCAGTTTGCCACACGTTATCTGGTCAATCAGATCTGTGTTGAGCTGAATGTGCCATTATTGAGTGCTTCTGCGATTGGCTTGCAAGGCCAGCTGTTTATGGTCGAAGGGGATTCCGCCTGTTATGCCTGCCTGTTTCCGCCAGAAAATCAGGCCGATGAAAGTCTGCGCTGTGCAGATTCCGGTGTATTGGCGACCACACCGAATGTGATGGCCAGTTTGCAGGCACATCATGCCTTGTTATATCTGGGATTGGGCCAGATGCCACTCAGACAAAAGCTGTTGTTGTGGGATGGACTGAGCTTTAAGCAGCGGATTCTCGCTTTCGAAAAAGATACAGATTGCCCAATCTGTCAGGCAAGATAAGCCTGCAAAGTGAATTTTTTTTGCTACACTGCGTTTAATTAATTTTTCCTAAGACATTATGAAAAACAATATTTGGTTAGATGGAATACGTTCAGTTGCCCGTATGGGGGAAACAGCAGTCGTTGCGGCAAAGGCGGGCTTTAAATATGCCACTGAAAAGCCGAGCAATGCCAAACTCATGCGTGAAACTTTTGAATCCTTAGGTTCAACTTATATCAAGCTGGGTCAGTTTATTGCCAGCACACCGTCGCTGTTTCCACGTGAATATGTTGAAGAATTTCAGGGTTGTCTGGATCAAACTCCACGCTTGCCGTTTAGCTATATCCAGCAAGTATTGGCTTCTGAATTTACAGGACGTAATCTGGATGAAATCTTTGCATCGATTGATAAAACGCCGTTAGCTTCTGCATCTATTGCACAGGTGCATGCGGCCAAACTGGTGTCTGGCGAAGATGTCGTGATTAAAGTACAAAAACCGGGCGTAGAAACCATTTTGTACACTGACTTGAATGTGCTGCATTGGGCAACCAAGTTGCTGGAAAAAGCAGTCCCGAAAGTTAAGTTTGCTTCACTGGCTGACATTGTCGAAGAAATCAAAACCCGTATGGTGCGTGAAGTCGATTTTATCGAAGAAGCACAGAATCTGGATGATTTCGTTAATTACCTGAATATCACCAACAATCAGGCAGCCACTGCACCTAAGGTTTATCATCAATATTCGACCCGTCGTGTGCTCACCATGCAGCGTTTATACGGTGTGCCTTTGACAGATTTTGAAGTGGTCAAAAAAGTATCCAAAGATCCATCTCAAGTACTTATCACTGCGATGAATACCTGGTTTGGTAGCTTGATGATGTGTAACAGCTTCCATGCCGATTTACATGCAGGCAACCTGATGCTCCTTGAAGATGGACGTGTCGGTTTTATTGATTTCGGTATTGTCGGTCAGCTTAAACCTGAGGTATGGACGGCATGTATGGCATTTATGGATTCATTGCAACATACCAATTATGAGCTGATGGCACAAAACATGCTGAAAATGGGCATGACTGCTGTGCAGATTGACACCAAAGTCTTGGCTGCTGATCTGGAACGCTTATTTAGCGGTGTATTGATGGCGGATCCGCAGGAATTATTAACGTCCAATCCTGCTGACCTGAACGATATCATGATGGATATGGTGGCTGTGGGTGAACGTCACGGGATCCGGTTCCCGCGTGACTTTGCCTTGCTATTCAAGCAAATGCTGTATTTCGATCGTTTCATGCGAATTCTGGCGCCGTATACCGATATCTATGCCGATCAGCGTTTGCAAATGGTGCAAAGCATGGATCCGAACCTGCTGTTAAAGCATTAAAACCCTATCTAGACTTGGAAAAATCCCCCTAAATCCCCCTTTTAAAAGGGGGACTTTAAAAGCTCCTCCTTTTGTAAAGGGGCTTGAGAGGGATTTGGTTAGTACTAAATTCTCGAGCAATCCAATGGACGCCATTATTATTGAAGGTTTAAAGGTTGAGACAGTCGTGGGCTGCTTTAACTGGGAGCGTCAAATTATTCAGCCTCTAATGCTGGATTTGACCATTCAAACCGATTTAGAACAGGCATCAAACTCAGATGCACTTGCAGATACGCTGAATTATGCAGAAATTTGTGAGATTTCCAGCAAAGTCATTCAAGACGCCAAGCCTGAATTGATTGAACATGCAGCAAAGTTAGTGCTGAATGCACTTTTTACTACCTTTACAGCAATTGAATCGATTAATATTACGATCCGTAAGCCTGCCATTATCGCGCAAGCCAATTCTGTAGGAATACGTCTTGAACGACACCGAAACGATTTTCGCCCTAGCATTAGCGAGTAATTGTCATCCTCAGCAACATTTTCAAGCTGCACAGCAACGTATTTCTGAATGGGGAGAAGTTCAGTTTTCTCCCATTTATATGATTCCTTGCCGCGATGGCATCGGCGCAGATTACTGGAATGCAGCGTGTTTATTGCGAAGTTCGGTGTCTAGTGAAGGCCTGATTGAGCTGCTCAAACAGCTGGAACAGGCATCAGGGCGAGTACGTCCATCTCATCAGATTACTTTGGATGTTGATTTGATTGCCTGGGGATTAGATCTTCAACATATGCAGTTTAATGAAAAAAAGTTGCCCTTGGCTCTGGATGTGAAAGTGCCTATGTTTGATATCTGGCATGATGCCATGTTCGAACATGGATCACATAGCTTCCCAACAGTTGAACAGCTGATTTAAATCAAATCACCTAATTTTTTGCTAATACATTTTATCCAGTAAGAATAATTAACCCGCCTGATCAAGCCAGATCAGGCTTTTTTATGCTTCAGTTTTTTGTTTTAGATGAAAAGAAAAATTCAGATAAGATGGCTCAGGCGGAGTTTAGGAATCCTTTAAAAATGAAAATATTAGAAATCTTGGTTTCGGTGATTTTAATTCTTGGGATTCTTTATGTCATCCAATGGGGGGTTCATAGTTTTCCAACAGGCAATTAATGTTTGATTGATTTAAGGCTCTGGAATTTATTTTAAGTTCGATAAAAATCCTCAAAGCAGTAAAAATGCCTCATCGCTCTTTCACTTTTTCTTGTTATAAAAAATGATCAGCAATACGATAATGATCGCCAAGATGGCAAGAATGATCGTAGTTTCCATAACAATACCTCTCAGACATAGATCTTAGGTTTTAAACATCTAAATTAAAACCGAACATATATAGGACTTACGCATTGACGGATTCAAAAAAGTATTAAAATAGTTTATAAAGTATCTGTGATCAGACGAACTAAACATGCTTCTACAGCAACTTGTACATTACCCATTTATATGGGCTTTCTCATGACAGAACCGAACTCTATTAGCTGCACACAACTTGCCGAGACTTATAATATCTCGCATGATAGTGTAAATCGCTTTCTAGAGCGTGAAGACTACACACCTCACGACCTATATCAAGAAGCAATTCAACATATTGATAATAATAAACTTATAGTCAGTATTGATGATACTGTTTTAGATAAACCATATAGTCAACATATGGACTTGGTTAGCTATTTTTGGTCAGGCAAACACCACCGATCCGTCAAGGGGATTAATCTCATTACCTTGTATGCGACAGATCAGAATGGTCAAAATATTCCAATTAATTTCCGAATTTATGACAAATCTGAGGGTAAAACCAAGAATGATTACTTTATGGATATGTTAAGTGAAGTACTTAGTTGGGGTGCAAAGATTCAATTTATTACAGGTGATAGTTGGTATTCATCGACTGCAAATCTAAAAACCATAAGAAAACATGGTATTCGATTTATGTTTGGTATCGACTGTAACCGTAAGGTTTCCCCTGAAAAAGGACAATGGTTTCAACTGCGTTTATTGCCGAATTTCCATCAGGGTCAAGTGGTCTGGCTCAAAGATTTTGGCTTTGTACAATTATTTAAGACTCAGTTAAAAGAACAGCAGAGGTTTTATATTGTGTATCAAGATGAAGATGATTTATTGTCCTTTGAGGGTTTTCATGAATTACATTCAAGTCATTGGAAAATAGAACAATATCACCGAGTGATTAAACAGGTTTGTCATATTGAAAAGTTTCAAGTAAGACGGTCTAAACTGATTTTGAATCATATTTTTTCAGCCTTAATGGCCTACGTTGAGATACAAAAGAACCAGTTTGAGGGGATCTTTGAAAATGTATATCGTTGGCAGAAGAAATTATTTAGACCAATGATCAAAAACTTCATTGATGACTTTATTCTCGATAAAAATCATCTGCTACCACAGAGAGTCTATAAATAACAGTGCGTAAGTCCTAATATATTAATTAAACTCAAGTTTTGTTAGAGCGGCTAGTTTTTGAAAAAACATTTTTCAGTGATGTTAATACAAGAGCCGCTCAATCCTATTCTTTGTCTAGCTAAAAAATAAACACATATTTAGGCAACAGACACATTAAATAATGATCCGATCCATGCACTGAATAACATGGCGATAATTCCCCAGAGCATCACCCGAACAGCACCTCTCCAGACACTTACTCCACCGGCATAGCTTGCCAGTGCACCCATCATCCCCAAACTTAAAACGCCAATCAGCATGACGCCTTTATCCAGATAGTGTTCCGGTAAAATCATGATTGAAATTAAAGGGAATAATGAACCTACCGTAAAGGCCATGGCGGAAGAAAATGCAGCGAGAAAAGGTTGGGCAGAGGTATGTGCTGAAATACCAATTTCGTCTCGAGCATGGGCATCCAAGGCATTATGGTTGGTCAGCTGTTCAGCGACCTGTTGTGCCAAAGCAGGTTCCAACCCACGCTGTATATAAATCGTTTTGAGCTCATTTAACTCATGGGTGGGATGGCGCTGGAGTTCGCGCTCTTCCATGAGTAGATCATTGGTTTCAATATCTTGCTGGGATTTAACCGAAATATATTCACCGGCCGCCATTGATGCGGCTCCAGAAATCAATCCGGCAACACAGGTCACCAATAAAATTTCTGTGGATGCTCCACTGGCTGCAATACCCACCACCAGACTGGTGACCGAAATAATCCCGTCATTTGCCCCCAGTACAGCTGCACGAAGCCAGCCCGCGCGTTCGATATAATGTTTTTCAAGATGGTATGAATGGCGCACAATGAAGCCCCTTTTTTATTATCATCATGATTATATTAAATTTAAGTCATGTATAGATAGTAGGATTGAATCGATCTGAAAATTATCTTGAATGATCAGCTCATCGTGCGCTTGGCTGAGCATTTTATCAATCCAAGATAAAATCGAAGTGAGATTCATAAGTTCAAGAAATCAGACGCACTTGATACATAATTGATTTACGAATGGTAAAAATGACTAGGGTGTGTTGACACTTTTAGCTTAAAAAAATAGCGAAGTAGTAAAATCAAATCGCCAAACCCAATTTTACTATTCGCTATGCCTCGTACCATGCTGACAGATCAACACTGGCAAAAGTTGAAAGTTATTCTGCGTAATTTATCCATTCACCACAACTCAAATTTACGCAATTTTATTGAAGCTATTCTCTATAGAATTAGAACAGGCTGTCCGTGGCGAGATATTCCTTGTTGTTTTGGTCATTCAAACTCTATTTTCAAACGTTTTAATCGTTGGTCAAGCAGCGGTAAGTTACTTAGATTATTCAAATTACTAGCCTCATGCCCCGATATGGAGTGGATTTTTATTGATGGCTCTCATGTACGTGCTCATCAACATTCTGCCGGTATAGCGAATCAATCTATTTCTAAAAGTGTAGGAGGAAACTCCTCAAAAATACATTTGATTGTTGATGCACATGGCAATCCTATTGATTTCATGATTACCGATGGAACCACACATGATGTTAAAGTTGCACCTGATTTAATATCAACATTAGATTTAAAAGAGACAAAAGTGGTATGTGCAGATAAAGGCTATGATTCAGAACCACTGCGTGAACAGATCAGGAAAACAGGGACTAAAGCGAATATACCAAAGAAAACAAATAGCCAATCGAACAATGACCATATGGACTGGTATTTATATAAAATCAGGCATTTAGTTGAAAATATGTTTTGTAGATTAAAGCAATTTAGAGGAATAGCTACTCGATATGACAAGCTCAAAAGAAATTATCAAAGTTCTGTTGCTTTAGCCTGTATATTTTTATGGCTACCTTTATAGGGTTAATTATGAACAGTAAATGTCAACAGACCCTAAAGCAAATCAAACATATCGAACAAAATAATAGCTGAGTGAGTTGGTTTAAAAAGAGAATTATCATGAAAGAAAAACATGAAAGCCATAAATGCTTGGTATGCGGCAAGCACTTTCTTCTGAAAAATCTCACCCCGATGGGAACAGTCAGACAAGTCATTACCGAAGAGATTGCCAAAGATATTCCAGGCTGGACACCGCAAGATTATATTTGCCAGGCAGATTTAACCCAGTACCGTATACAGTATGTACATTCATTATTAAGTTCGGAAAAGGGTGAAGTGACTGATCTTGAGTTTGAAGTGATTGATAGCATGCATCAGCATGAACTGATTACCAAAAATGTGGAAACGACCTTAGAGCAAAAGTGGACCTTGGGAGAAAGGCTCGCCGATAAAATTGCAACTTTTGGTGGAAGCTGGACCTTTTTGATTTGTTTTGCAATCTTCTTGGGCCTGTGGATTACGATAAATACTGTGGTGATGGTGACACGACCTGCTGATCCTTATCCTTTTATTCTGTTGAATTTAATCCTATCCTGTCTTGCGGCGATTCAGGCACCTATTATTATGATGAGCCAGAACAGACAGGAAGCAAAAGACCGCTTACGTTCGCAAAATGATTATCAGATCAATTTAAAAGCCGAGCTGGAAATCCAATACTTGCATGAAAAATTAGATCATCTGCTGCTACATCAATGGGAACGGCTGGCGCAAATTCAGGAAATCCAGCTGGACCTGCTTTCTGAAATGAGCAAAAAAGATTAAAGGATGCTGTGGGGGAATCTCTATTATTTTATAGAGCTTATAAGTAATAAGATCGCCATATGCCTTGAGTTGTTATTATCTCGCTCAAGATTTGACCCATATTAAAAAGCCCACAAATGAGTGGGCTCAAACTAAAACCGTCTTATTTAAATAAAATAACTGGTTTTGGTCATCAACTTGGAAATGCCTGTCATGGCGATCTTAACTGGAACGGGTAGATCTACACCGCCAGCATTTAACGCTGTATCCCGATGATGCAGTTCATCTTCATTCATCTGTTCTAGAATACGACGAGAACGTTCATCCTGCGGTGGCAACTGGCTAATATGATGCTGTAAATGCATGCTGACCTGACGTTCTGTTTCAGCCACAAAACCCAAGCTGTATTTGTCACCTGCGATTCCGGCAATCGCGCCCATACCAAAGGAAAGACCGTACCAGACCGGATTGAGTAGGCTGGTATGGCTATCCAGTTCTTTTAAGCGGTCTTCACACCAGGCCAGATGATCCTGTTCTTCAATCGCTGCCTGTTCCATTTCACGACGTACATTCGGGAGTTTAGCCGTCATCGCCTGACCATGGTACAGTGCCTGTGCGCAAACCTCACCACTATGATTGACCCGCATTAAACCTGCTACATGACGTGCATCACTGACCGTTAATTGTGTTTCTACCGGTTGGGCCGGATTTTCACGTCGTGCCGATGTCGTGCCCGGGACGAGACTGCGTAATGCCTGATCAAAAGAATGAATCAGCTTATCGACACCTGTATATTGACGCATGAATTAATCCTCCAAGGGTGCTTTCGCAGTTTTGATCATAGGTTTGAGTCGGAAAAGCAGCCATAAGGTAAACAGGCCACTCAATACTGCGGTAATACAAAAAAGTATTTTAAGATCAAGCTCTAAAACACTTAAAATAATAATCGAGAATATAGCAGAAGATACCATGAAAACGGCATTCAAAATGTTATTTGCTGCAACCACCCGCGCACGATGTGAGCGAGGCGAATGCGCCTGCATCATCGCATAGAGCGGAACAATATAAAAACCACCACTTATTCCGAGCAAGGTGACGGCCAGCATCACATGATAATAGCTCCAGCCTTGCTGAAAGACATCTGCCAAGCCGATTAATGCACCTGTACGCTCCGGAACAAAGGCCAGACTCGCGGCCAGATACAGGGCAAAGATCACCAGACCGATCGCGCCAAAAGGCACCATCTTGATATTGACCTGGCTGCCACCAATTTTACGGCATAAGTATGAACCCAGACCAATTCCGACAGAAAAAAAGGTTAAGAGCAGACTGGCGACATTTTCAGATGCATGCAGATTTTGTAATGTCAGCTGAGGAATCTGGGTCAGATAGGTTGCACCATAAAACCAGTACCATGAGTTGCCCAGTAAAATGGTAAAAATCAGAGGTAAGCTTTTGGCATATTTCAAGGTCTGCAAGCTGGTGCGGAAGAAATTCCAGTCAACTTGCAGCTCAGGCGCGGGAATACTTTGTTTCAGGATATAGCGACTGGATATATAACCAATCAAGGCGATGCTGATGACGGTTAAACTGATCCAGATCAGGTTGCCGGCGGAAGCTGCAATGACTGCACCGCCCAGAATCATACCGAATAGGATTGCCAGAGAAGTTCCGGACTGAAACAGGGCATTGCCGGACATCAGTTCATTCGGTTTCAGGACTTCAGGTAAAATCGCATATTTGATCGGGCCAAAGAAAGTGGAATGGGTGCCCATCAGGAACAGGGCAAATAACAGAATCCATAAATTGCCCATGAGGAAACCGACAGTTCCCAGCAACATAATGGCAATTTCCAGAAGCTTGAGATAGCGAATCAGCTGTGAACGTTCGTATTTGTCGGCAATCTGACCGGCCGTGGCTGAAAAAATAAAATAGGGCAAGATAAACAGTAAAGCCGCCAGATTATTTAAAGTGCTGATGCTGGCCGATTGCTGTTGAATCCAGCCATAAGTAATGACCAGCAGTAACGCCTGTTTAAATACATTATCGTTTAATGCACCAAAAAACTGCGTCAGAAACATCGGTAAAAAGCGCCGAGAAGCTAACAAATGTTCATTTTTGTTCATATAGGCCGTGCTACATTAAGTTTTATTAAGAAATGTCAGTTATGCGTAAACATTGAGAAAAATCATGTAAGATACTTTCAGCCATGTAAAGGTAAAAACCAATTAATTAAGCTCCTTAGCTTATATTTTTCGGTCAAATAATCAATTAAAGAATGTATTCGTTTAGAGTTTGCTATGCCTGCAAAGAAAAATTTTAAAAAAACGATGCTAAATCGCAGTATGGGGCCTCTCATACCACAGCATAGTGGTATGCAGCTGTGTATGAGCATCTTTTTTATGATGTTATCCCATCAGAGCATGGCACAAACCGAACAGCCAGAAACACCCGTAGCCATTTCTCAGGCAGAAATGGTGGACGAGCTATCTAAAGAAGCGATTCGTCAGGGGGTGGCCACGTCTGAAACTGAAGCAGAAGAAAAAATCGAAGAAGCCTTGGAGCCGGAAGTACCAGTTGACAGCATGTTGATGCTGGAACAACAGCAAAATGCAGGATCTGGTCTGGGTGAATTTACGCCGATCGAGTTTGATGATCTGGAAGATCTGCCAGTACAGACTATTGATCAGAACATGGCGAATGAAATTTACCAGGTAGCCGAGCAAGCCAAACAGGAAGCACAAAACTATCGCAATACTCAGACCAGCGAAACGGTGGTGGCCGATATCAGCCAGCAAGAACTGCTGGAAATCAATCAGGCGCCGGTTAATGTCGATCAGTTGATGCAATCGATTCAGGCTGACAGCCAGATTATTGTACAAAATAATGAAGCCGGATTGACCTTGCCAGAAGTGCCAGGTCAGCTTGTCGCTGAGGATGATAAACGTCCGAATCTGTTCAAACGACTATTTTATAAAATCCGTCCTCCACGTCAGATCATGACCGCAAGAGTTCCCCGCATTAGTGCAGATGTGGTGATCATAAATGGGCAAGGTGTGGCGCAAAGTAACGGTATGCTGAATCGTAAAGATGTGCCTGAAGGCCATCTGAATTTAAGAAATAATGTCAAAGCCAAATTATCCAGTTTTACCCAAGAGTCTTTTGGCGACTTTAATTCGGCTTTGCCGCAATTACGCACCTTGTCCAGACAGGCAGCGCAAGCGGTGGGCTATTATAATGCTCAGTTCAGATTTGAAAAACTCTCTGACAGTCGGGTTCGGGTTTTTGTGACCCCGAATGAACCTGTCCTGATTAGCAGTCAAAATATTGAATTTACTGGAGAGGGCGCCGAACAGCCGCAATTCCAGGTCATCAGTCTTTTACCTGAACAGGAAGAAGGCGATATTTTCAATCATGGCAATTATGAAAAAACCAAGACACGCATTACCACAGCAGCCAATAACAATGGTTATTTTGATTCATTCTGGCGTCTGCATGATGTAAAGATTGCTCAGCCACAAAACACCGCCGATGTGAATCTGCGTTTTGAAACGGGTGAACGTTATAAATTAGGCAATGTCGAGTTCAGAATGAGCGATCCTGAAAAGGAATTTCCGCTGGATCGAGACGTACTGGAAAGTCTGGTCACCTGGACAGATGGTGCAGATTATACCTTCTGGCGGGTGAATGGCTTGGCCAATAACCTGACCAACTCACGTTATTTTAACTATACTCTGGTGGATGCGATTCGCCCTGATCCGCTTGATAAAGAGCTGGAACTGGCACCCGATATTCAAAGCCTGATTGAAGAACAGAAACGGACTGAAGATCAGGCTGCTACTATGCAACCAGCTCGCTCGGTATCCTCTTCTCAGGAAGTGACCCAGAATGTCGTAGATGAAGACCAGTTTGCCGGTAGCCGCGATCAGGAAAGCGCAAATTTAAGAACTTTACGGGTTGAGCAGCAAACCAAAGAGAATGAACAGGACCGTTTAAAAGTACAGGCACGGGAAGAGAAAAAGATTCCAGTGATTGTGACTTTAAATGCAGACCGTTTAAATAGTGCTGAAGTGGGTTTGGGTTATGGCACAGATACCGATATCCGCTTACGTGGTCAATATCGTCGTGCCATTGTGAACAAGCGCGGACATTCGTTTGATGCCAACATGGAGTTATCTGGCATCCGTCAGTCGATTGATGGACGTTATAATATTCCCTATCACCATCCGCTGAATGATTATGTCAGTATTGTGGGTGGTTATGAGCGTGAAGAGCGTGAAGGCGTCGCACAGGGTGAAGGCCTGTTGATTGAATCGGCAGTCTTAGGTGCAGACCGGATTATCAAGAATCCACGTGGTAGCTGGCAGCGGACTTTTGGCGCACGTTATCGTCTGGATCGTTTGAAGCAGGATGGTTCTGTCGATTTTAACCAGATTCCAGAAGCTTTTCGCTTTAATACCGAAGATGAGCAGCAATCGCTATTAGTCGGTTATGAAGTTTCACGTACCGAGAGCGATCGTCGGGTCAACCCAACCAAAGGTTTTAAGCAGACCTATAAGATTGAACTGGGCAGTGAGGCTTTACTCTCTGATGCCGATATGGCCATTGTGAATGCAGGTTGGCGGTTTATCTATTCATTGGGTGAAAATGCAGACCATCAGTTTGTGGGTCGTGCCGATGCAGGCTATATCTTTACTGAAGATTTTGCCAAAGTGCCGTATAACCTGAGATATTTTACCGGGGGTGACCAGAGTATCCGCGGTTTTGATTATAAGAGCCTTTCTCCGGAAATTGACGGTTTTAAAGTAGGTGGTCAGGCCTTGGGCGTGGCTTCATTAGAATATAATTATCAGTTTAAGGAAGGCTGGCGTGCTGCGGTCTTTGCAGATGCCGGAAATGCCTATAATAAAGAATTCAGTAATCCGACCGAATATGGCGCGGGTGTGGGTGTGCGTTGGGCTTCACCGATTGGGCCAATACGTATAGATGTTGCGACTGGACTGTCTGATGACAATTATCCGATTCGTTTACATTTCTTTATTGGATCACAGTTATAAAACATCATTTTAAAAAATAGTTATTTGGGTAGATCATGGTCGAGAACCAACCACAGCCAGAACAAGAACCACAAGATAGCGTTGTGCCGAAAAAGCGCCGTATATTCAGAAGCATCCTATTGTCGGTGCTTTTTTCGCTGATTTTTCTGCTGTCTGTGTTGGCTCTACTGTTTTCGACCAATCAGGGCAGTAAATTTCTGCTGGATCAGGTGCTGGAACGCCAGCAAATTATTCAATATGAATATGAAGGCGGCAATTTATGGCGCGGAATTATTCTTAAAAATGTGCTGGTCAGCCTGAAACCAGTCGATGTCAAAATTGATCGTGCTGATGTCAAGCTGGGTTGGCGCGCGATTGTCAAAAAAGAAATTCATCTGACTGAAGCCGATGTCCTCAATCTGCAAATTATTAACAAGCGACCTTCAACGGGCGAACCGTTCAAGTTTAATGCTATCCGTTTGCCTTTTATCTTGCGCGTTGATCATCTATTACTCGATCATCTGGTGATTAAAACCCAGACCAATGCAGTCGATTTCTATAATATTGAACTAAATGAGGCACTCTGGTCTGGTACCGAATTAAATTTTGAAGATTCCCGTATGGACATGGGCTATCTGTCGGTACGTGAAGCCACGGGTAAAATGCAGTTTGAAGGCAAATATCCTCTAGATGCCACAGGCATCGTCAATCTGCCTTCTTTAAGAGACAGCTTGAATATTCATGATATTCAGGTGCGGGCACGCGGAACACTGGACACGATTCAGGCTGGCGTAGCGACCAATACACCTGATTTATTAACGGGTTGGGTTATCGTGCATCCGATGCGTCCTCAGGTACCGATGCGCGGCGAGTTGAAGTTCAAGGATTATCACTGGCCTATTCTGGCCGAACAGAAACTGTTTACCAAAGACGGTATTGCCGAGTTTAATGGCGATATCAAGCGTCTGAACCTGAACGTCCAGACTGACCTGATTGGGGAAAATATTCCACAAGGTCAGTATAGTGCGGTGATGTATACCGATCTGGTCAATCAGCTGAATATTACCGACCTAAATGGTCAGTTGATGAAAGGCGCAGTTAGCCTTGCCGGGACAGTGGGCTGGAAAGATCGGGTCAGCTGGGATCTGGCTGGGCGTTTGAACGGGATTGATCCTAAACATGAGCGCATTCCGCAAGTCGTACAAGATTTCTTGCCGCCAAGTCTGGATGCGAATATTGCTTCTGCGGGTAACCTGGAAAATGGCCTGCACCTTACTGGACTGGTTGATTTCGACCGTTATGAAAGCTGGAAGCTGAAGTTGGATCAAAACCCGGTCAAAGACAATAAAGCGCAGCCGATGCTGCTGGATGTTGCCTGGAAAAATATTGATCGCGCCGTACCTTATGTGGGCTGGCTCAGCAGTGAGTCTGGCGATGTTAAATTGGCATTGGTTGAAGGTCAGCAGAATATTCATGTGGCCACTAAAGTCGAGCAGCATGAAGAAGGACTTCTGCCTGCAGGTATGTACCAAGCCAAGCTCAATCTGAACAAAAATATCCTGAATGTCCCAAGCTTTAATTACAGCGCCAATGCAGCAGGCAGCTTAAGCGGCAATGCACGGATTGAACTGCCACAGGAAAAACGTCAGTTAAAATGGACCGCGGTATTAAATGCCAAAAATTTGAATACTCAAAGTATTGCCGCAGCTTCACCGGTAGATCGTTTGAATGGCCAGGTTAAAGCCAATGGTTATGCGCAACCGAATCAGCAGATTATTAAACTGAATAGTGTCGACCTGACCGGACGACTAGCGGAGCAAAATGAAACCGTACGTTTGACCGGAAACAGCACCATTGCCTTGTTATTCCATAATGAAAAAGCGGGTGGTGGTTTTAAAGGTTATGCGGTCAATTATGATGGTGCTTTAAATGCCAGCCAGCTTAAAGCCAGTCAGGGTATGCTGAAACTGCGCGTTTCAGGCACACCAGAAATGTTGAAGATAAATGAATTTCGTCATGATGGTGTGGCTGGCAAGATTAATGCCAACGGTCTGGTCAATCTGGCGAATGGCATTGGCTGGGATATCAACGCATCCTTAATCCGCTTTAAGCCGCAATATTTTAATGCCAAACTGAAAGGTGAATTGTCAGGCAATGTGCAAACTCAAGGGGTGTGGTCAGATGCCTTAAAACGCATTCAGATTCAACGCTTGAATCTGGCCGGTATGCTGAATAACAAACCGGTACGTGGCAAGGGTAATTTATCGGTCATCATTAATTCAAACCAGCGTGGTTTTGTCCCAGAGCAGTTTGAAGCCAATAACTTGTTCCTGTCTTATGCCAGCAACCAGATTCAGGCGACTGGTAATGCGCAGAATCTGCAACTCAAAGTCAATGCACCGGCGCTGTTTGAGCTGTATCCAGGCTTAAGAGGTCGGGCGCAGGGCTATATCAATATGCAGGCACAGCCTCGCTTACAGGCTTCGGCTAACCTGTCTATTGATAATTTTGCCTTTAAAAACTTGTTTAGCGTGCAGAAAGTTCGTGTTCGCGGCCAGTTGCCGACATCGCAAAGCACACCAACCTTATTGACTGCAACCATGGATCGTCTGCGTAGCGGTTCACGCGAGATTGTACGTGGTGAGATCTCACTGGCCGGTACCCGTGCTGCACACATTCTCAAAGTGCAGGCCGAAAACCGCTTGTCCGAATTCTTTGTGCAGCTTGCCGGCGGTTTTAATGCCCAGAATAACTGGCTGGGTCAAATTCAAAGAGGTGATTTCGACTCTTTACGTGCCCGTCTGGTACAGCGTCAGAATGCAGCCGTGATTTATAACAGTGCTCAATCGGATCTGTTCATCGGTGCTCATTGCTGGATGAGTCAGCAAAGCCAGTTGTGTTTTGATCAGCCGATTCGGGTCAACAAAAACCGTGGCAGTGCCTCTTTTATTACCCAAAACCTTGATCTGGAAGATTTCAGTGCATTCTTGCCTGATGGATTGGCGTTGACGGGTAAAGTCAATGGTTATGCCAAGGCTGCCTGGGCGCAAGGTGCCAAACCTAAAATTGACGCACGTCTGGTGACGCGTAATGGTGTGGTGGGCTTATCTTCTGAAGATCCGGATTATTTGGGTTATACACTGAAATATGATGAAGTCGGTCTGGTGGCAAAAAGTGTGGCAGATGGCTTGCAACTTCGGCTAGATGTTAAAACACCAGATATTGGAACCGGCTATGCCAATGTCATCATTGATCCATACCGTGACAGTAAACCGATGCGTGGCGAAATTGCCTTTAACCAGGTACGGCTCAAAGTCTTTAAGCCATTTATTCAGGACATCCGTAATCTGGACGGGATTTTATCTTATGCCGGAAAAATTAGCGGAACTTTAACGGATCCTTTGCTTGAAGGTGAGGTTCGTGTCAAAGATGCTTCAATCAGCATGATCTCCCTACCGGTGAATTTGACCAATGTACAGCTCTATTCATCCATACGTCAGAATTCGGCCAGCATCAATGGCGCATTTAACAGTGGTCGTGGTGTGGGTAAATTAACCGGATCGGTCGACTGGAAAGGCGATCCGCGAGTGCAGTTAAAACTGCAAGGTGACAATCTGCTGATTCGTCAGGCCCCATTAATTACTGCTGTGGTGACACCTGATTTGACTCTGGACATGTATCCATTTAATAAAAAACTGAGTCTGAGTGGCACAGTTGATGTACCGCGTGCGCTGATTTCAATGCCTGAAGCCTCAGAACCTGTAGTCGGTTTATCTTCAGATGTACGGGTCGTACGTGAAGGTGATGATCAGCTGGCGATCTTGAAGTCGGCACGTCCTTGGGATATCCGGGCAGATGTCGCTGTTTCTTTAGGGAACCAGGTGATTTTCCAAGGCTTTGACAGTCGTATTCCACTCTTAGGTCGAGTCAATCTGTCACAGCGTGGTCTGGAAACTGCAATGCGTGCCAATGGTGCAATCGGGGTATCACAACGAGTAAAAATCGAAGCCTATGGCCAAAGTCTGGACCTGAATCGTGCTATCGCACGTTTTAATGGTGAACTCACCAATCCGACACTGGACATTGATGCCAATAAATCGGTTCAGGGTAGTACAGTGGGAGTGCGCGTAACAGGGACTGCATCGAGTCCCAGTATTCAGATTTATAATGATGCGGGCTTGTCAGAACAGGAAGCCTTGAATGCCTTGATTACCGGTCGTGTCAATGAAGGTGTATCTGGTTTAAGCCAGGCTGAAGGATTTAGATCTGATGTAAATAATACGATCGCTGCTGCGGGGATCAGTCTGGGCTTGGGTGGCACCCGCGCACTGACCAACCAGATCGGGCGCAGTTTTGGCTTAACTGGTCTAGCTCTGGATGCCCAAGGTACAGGAGATGATACCCAGGTTTCTGTGACTGGTTATATTACGCCTGATTTATATCTTCGTTATGGAGTCGGCGTGTTTACACCGGTGAATAAGCTGACTTTACGTTATCAGGTAAATCAGCGTCTGTATTTAGAAGCGAGTCAGTCTTTAGAACGTGCGATTGACTTGTTCTATAACTGGCGATTCTAATCCGAATAAAAAAGCCCTAAAATTTTAGGGCTTTTTTATGATGAGACAGGACAAAGATTTTATTGGCTATAAAGTAGATTGATTTATAGGCCAGCAGAAGCATTGATGTCTGAATCCAATCTCTATACATATACGACAATAAATCGCGAGTAGAGAAAGAATTTAGGGTTAGCTTTTATGCTGAAGAAAACTGCTCGTCGCATAAGTCAGCTATCACATATAGAAAATCAATTAAAACATGCAATAACAGACTGAAAATCAATAAACCCATAATAAAAATAGGTGTATATTGAAAATACGATTTCACGCATAAGAGCATCTTCGCATGTCGACTAAATTTATCATCCGTTTTGCTGCGATTCTATTTTCTGTACTTATTTTGACTGCATTAGCCATTCAATTTTTCTTTAAACCGGACGTAACCGTAGTTCTATGGATTTTCGCTGTACCTTTCATTTTGGGCATCCCAATTTTGGCTTCTGTTGTATTGACCACCAATGATGAACTTGATATTCATAGCGTTAATTAGGCTTGAACCTTAAACTGGCGCATTTAAAGTGCATCTAATCTTTGCTGATAGAGCAGCCGGCATTTGCACTTAGTTCAAAAAAACAGGCCTTATTTTAAAGCAATGCCAGTCAGTTAAGCATGCACTAGAAAATGTAGTAAAAATGAGTGTATGTTTACGCTCATTTTTTTATCAGGTTATTCCAGAATTTGGATTTAACTCTCAAATCATCATGATTTACATAAACTCTAAGAAATAAGGGAATATTCTTATCATTATTCATTCAAAATAGGTCTTCATCATAAAACTCATCATTTTAGAGAAAACAGAATGCCTAAAAATAATTATCTATCAGCTCTAGAACAAGTTTATGACTTTTTAAAGGAACGACCAGGTTTTAAGGATAAAAGTGAATTTGATAAAGCGGTAGAATATTTTAGAACTCTACATGAAAGTGATCCTCTGGATTTCAGAGTTCAAGCACCGAATACTGTCGCTGGAAAATTTGGGGCTAAAGAGACTATAAATTTAGGGTCTATGCCAGAATTCAGTAATAAGGAAAATTTCCTTAACTGGATAGATACGCAAATTAACCACTAGTTGAAGGACTTTAAGCAAACGCATCATGCGGCAGGTTTTCATTTATTATTCATACATTCATTAACATGTAGTACAGAAAACAATCGAAACTGAGTTGGAAAACTACAAATTTGAATGATAACTTTATATTCAAATCTTCCCAGTAAAGAGGTGAGCAATGAAGTTGTTGACTTTGGTTGGTATGGGAGTAGCAGCGAGTTATTGTTATAAAACTATGAAAAATGGCAAGCTTGCTCTTTCAAAACCTGACTTTGATGAAAGTGTAAAACGATTTGTACTGCAAGAATTTGCAGCTTAGTTCTTCACGATATATTTTCCAAAAAGGCTCATCGGAAGATGGGCTTTTTTATTTTCTAAAAATTTATAATTCTAATATTCAGATTAAAAGCAGTTTAATTATAGCCACCATGTTATAAACCTACCTCGTGATCTATTTTAAATAATTAAATGAGAGCTAATGGATGATGAAGATGGAAATGAATGGTGCGAGCTTATATATTCTGAAGCCTTGAGAATATATAAACCAACAAAATACAACACAGTCAACAAACTGAGATTCTTTGCGCTGATTTTAGAATTATTCGCAGAAATGCAGCATGAGGATGTAATAATTCAAGTAAAGGCCGTGAATGTAAAACTTAAATTGAGATCTAAAAATTACATTTTTTGGGTGTTTGAAATGCCTGATTTTCAGGATAAGACGTTATTTTTAACTTATATGTCTAGCAAATTAAGTCAGCTATAAGGTGTCGTTGAAAGCTAAAATCGCCAATTACTTCAACAAGTATAGTTATTTTTTATAAAACTATAATTTTTTATATGTTAATGGTGTATTTATATATTTTTATCAATAGCTTGCTTATTCTCTAGTCGTTGCTCACTTTGACAACATACCTGAATCAGCGCAAAAGTGAAAAGGGGAAGACCTATCGAAAGATGGGCTTTTTTAATATGTATAGCTTATTGAACGAAAAGTAACTTAAAGCAAATGTAAGAAAACAGTTTATTAATACTCTCTATACTTTATTGGTAAATTCACAGTGCTATATTCGTTTTGCGAAAACAAGAAAACGCAAATAATATGAAGAAAATGACTACAGCACTAGCCCGCTTATTTGAAAAAGTAAGTGGGCTTTTTAATTGAAAAATTAATGTAATATTATGCTAATGTATAAATTATAAGTTTATAGGACTTACGCACTGTTATTTATAGACTCTCTGTGGTAGCAGATGATTTTTATCGAGAATAAAGTCATCAATGAAGTTTTTGATCATTGGTCTAAATAATTTCTTCTGCCAACGATATACATTTTCAAAGATCCCCTCAAACTGGTTCTTTTGTATCTCAACGTAGGCCATTAAGGCTGAAAAAATATGATTCAAAATCAGTTTAGACCGTCTTACTTGAAACTTTTCAATATGACAAACCTGTTTAATCACTCGGTGATATTGTTCTATTTTCCAATGACTTGAATGTAATTCATGAAAACCCTCAAAGGACAATAAATCATCTTCATCTTGATACACAATATAAAACCTCTGCTGTTCTTTTAACTGAGTCTTAAATAATTGTACAAAGCCAAAATCTTTGAGCCAGACCACTTGACCCTGATGGAAATTCGGCAATAAACGCAGTTGAAACCATTGTCCTTTTTCAGGGGAAACCTTACGGTTACAGTCGATACCAAACATAAATCGAATACCATGTTTTCTTATGGTTTTTAGATTTGCAGTCGATGAATACCAACTATCACCTGTAATAAATTGAATCTTTGCACCCCAACTAAGTACTTCACTTAACATATCCATAAAGTAATCATTCTTGGTTTTACCCTCAGATTTGTCATAAATTCGGAAATTAATTGGAATATTTTGACCATTCTGATCTGTCGCATACAAGGTAATGAGATTAATCCCCTTGACGGATCGGTGGTGTTTGCCTGACCAAAAATAGCTAACCAAGTCCATATGTTGACTATATGGTTTATCTAAAACAGTATCATCAATACTGACTATAAGTTTATTATTATCAATATGTTGAATTGCTTCTTGATATAGGTCGTGAGGTGTGTAGTCTTCACGCTCTAGAAAGCGATTTACACTATCATGCGAGATATTATAAGTCTCGGCAAGTTGTGTGCAGCTAATAGAGTTCGGTTCTGTCATGAGAAAGCCCATATAAATGGGTAATGTACAAGTTGCTGTAGAAGCATGTTTAGTTCGTCTGATCACAGATACTTTATAAACTATTTTAATACTTTTTTGAATCCGTCAATGCGTAAGTCCTAGTTTATATATAATGCATGAATAGATTCTATCGCTGTAGTTTCTTTCCAATTTCAGCCTCCTTCCCTAAGGAGGCATTTTTTTTGTCGGTAGAAAATAATGTTCCAATGACTATTGTGTTTATTCAGTTACACAAATGATCATCGTTGACTATTGAATGAATCTTTCAAATATTTGAGCATGATATTTTATTAGTTAAATAAGTGATGGATCGCCATGATAGATGAAGAAAAGCCTTTAAACTTCGACAACGATAGTGAACCTCAAGATTTCGAAGATGAAGAATTTATCGATGATAAGAAAGAGGATGAAATGTACAATGCTATTACCAAAGATGGTTCTAGTGTTGATCCTGCGGATGATGGGACGCGTCATATTCGCCCTGAAGACGGTGATCCGATAGAAGTTGAAGTGAACCGTACCGGGTTTGTCGGAGACTTTTTTATTTAAGTTAGGCCACCTGACCTAACGGGTTAATCTTATCATAGTACATTGCTTCAAACTCAAAAGGCGATACATAACCCAGTGCACTGTGTACACGCTTTTTATTGAACCAATCTACCCAGTTTAGTGTCGCAAGTTGTACATCTGCTAAACCTTGCCAATCTGCTTTTAAATATTCAATCACCTCTGTTTTGTATAAGCCATTCACCGTTTCAGCCAGAGCATTATCGTATGAATCACCAGTTGTACCGACTGATGCTCGTAAATTTGCTGCTTCTAAACGATTGGTATAGCGAATAGAAAGATATTGCACACCTCTATCGGAATGATGAATCACATTCTTTGGCATGCCTCGATCGTGCAAGGCTTGCTCTAATGCATCGAGCACCATATCTGTATTCATCCGTGTCGATACTTTCCATCCAACAATTGCTCGTGAGAACACATCAATAATAAAGGCGGTATAGACCCAGCCTGAATGAGTTTGAATATACGTAAAGTCACTGACCCATAATTGGTCAGGTCGATCAGCACTAAAATTACGTTTCACTAAATCATCTGCTCGTTTTTGGTCATCTCGGCTACGGGTGGTTTGTTTGTTCTTACCTCGCCAAACACCTTGTATACCTAGCTTTTTCATTAATCGAGCAACAGTACAGCGTGCAATAATATAGCCTTCACGTTTCAGTTTTTGCCAGACTTTACGTACACCATATCGACCTGAACTTTCCTTCCAAATTCGTTTAATTTGTTCAGCATGATGCTCATCATGTAAATCTCGCTTTGCTCGATGTTCTGGATTTTCGCAGAGATCTAGAGTCCGGTAATAGGTTGAAGCTGCGATCGGTAAAATCCTACAAATCGCATCAACACCATATAAGTCTTTATTGTTATGGATGAAATCCACCATTATTTGTGTGGGCGGTCGAGCTCCGCCTGGGCGAAAAAAGCGGCTGCTTTACGTAGAATTTCATTGGCACGCTTTAATTCTTTAATTTCACGTTCCATTTGCTTCATTTTTTCTTGATCAGATATCTGTTGTACTTTAATAGGATTTTGCTGATCTAAATGCTTTTGATGCCAGGCACGAAGTGTTTCAGGAGTACAACCAATCTTAGGCGCAATTGCTGTGATTGCAGCCCAAGTAGAAGGATAATCTTTTTCAGATTCAATCAATAATTGAACCGCTCTTTCTCTGATTTCAGGGGTATATTTTAATTTTGTCATCGGGGTAGTCTCTCAGAATATTGACTCTCCGACAAACCCGGTACGGTTCAAAGAGTAATAAAAAGCCCAATTTAATATTGGGCTTTTTTATCGTCTGGTGGATGAGAATGAAAATACAATTTTTCCCATATGGAATTGAGCGGATTTATCAAAAACCCCATCTAGAAAATTTAATTATTCATTGAAATGATTTTTTTTCACTTAATAAAAAAGCCCTCATTAATGAGTAATGCCAGTCAGTTAAGAAATTGACTGGCATTTTCTTGGGTATTTCTGTGGTTTTCCTTTCACAACTCGTGGGCAACTTCTAACCCTCCTCTCAGGCAACACATACCTCTTAGATTTCTCCAGTAAACTTTCTAGATGTTTGGGTAAATTCCCTGCGGAGTCTAAAGAGTCAAATCTTAATATATTCAGGATACCGATAGATGCAATATGAAAGCTGATTCTCAAAGGACTGACTTTTGCTCGTTGAGCCATATGTTTCATTTGTCTTCTTAGAATATTATAGGCAATGAAGACCCCCCATAATTCTTGATAAATTAAATCAGGTTGCTTGCTCCTCAAATGCTTGCCTTCCTGTAAATCACTTTTGATTTCTCGGTAACACATTTCTATTTCCCAGCGCTGGGCATAAAGCTTCGCCAAGCCTATCAGTGGATATGCCTTTGAATCCATTAATGAAGTGATATAACGTCTAATTTTCCCTGCCTGCTCAACTTCAATCAAACGCGCTTCCCAATATTCTCCTAATGATGGATTTAGCTTCCTGGCTCTAGCTGAAAGAGGCATTTTGATTTGAAAGTCATGCGGGGAATTACGTTTAATGATCTCATAGCGTAAATTATCTTTTGCTCTCATTAACCAATGACTGGCTTCTACTCGTGTTTGCCAGTCAATCAAGAAATCAGCAGAGAAATAGGCTCGATCAAACAAGGTAATACTATGCGATGGAGGACATAATCGATTTGCCAGTGTAAGTTCACCCTGATCCATGCTACCTATTTGGGCATCAATGATTTCATGGGTGCTGGTATTTACCAGGCAGGTTGCTCTCACTTGTGGATAAGGGGCTGCAGCGGTTTTACCCTTAGATGAGCCAAAGTGTTCAAAATTCTCGTCTGTATAAGGCATAGACCAAACCACCCCGTCAACAGCACATACACTAAGGCCATGAAAGTTTGAGTATTGCTGTTGGGATTCTTCAAACCAGGCTTGGCTGAGTAGAGAAAACAAGGTATTCAAGGGCTCTCGTCCTAAACGTTGTCGTGCTTGCACTGCTGCACTGGGGACACAATATTCTGTTGTACCAAACACAAGTTTTAGTTGCTCTACGACATACCCGATCGGTTGATCTCGAAATAGGGCAAGCCCAATTACCAGCCATACCACATGTTCGGCAGGTAATTTTCTTCTCCTGATAGAAGCCTTACCTGTTTGATGTAGGCTTTCTTTAATCCAGTTTAAATCAATGAGTTCACTGAAATGGCTGAGTGAAGGCAAAGAATGTTGAAGGGTGCAATCTAAATTTTCAGATAAAGTCATAAAAAAAATGAGCGTATTGGCATACACTCATTTTTACTACATTTTTCTAATGTCTGCTTAACTGACTGGCATTACTCATTAATGAGAGCTTTTATGTCAATTCAATCTAGCAAAATAGCCTAATAAGATATTTAAAATGGGGTGCAATTAATCGTTAAACGTCTCATTTAAAGCAGTTTGAACCGCTTCAACCCGGGCCTTGCAAGCTTTATAGGCAGTCATGGATTCTTCCACGATTTTCATCAAGTTATCAATATCCGGTTCTTGCTGAGATTCGAGCAGTTCCGCATTCTTTTTCAAGATGTCATAGCCTTGTTGGAAGCTCAAAGTATCATGATTCATGAGGAAGTACCTGTATAAGTTGTGCTGAAAAAATGCCGTCATGTAATTCGACTTCAACCAGATCGCTGGACTGAATCTGTTGAATAGAGGCAACCATATGTTCTTGCTGGCGCACGATGGCATAACCCTTGGATAAAACATGTTTAGGATTTTGTAGTAGCGTTTCCCGCATCAGGGCATCGAGCTGTTGATTGATGAGCAGGGTATGCTGTTGGGCCAGACTGGCAGTATTGGCCTTGATCTGTTGCAGACGTTGCAGCGCATCCATAATCTGGTTATTGGCCAGACTTTGAATCAGTTTCAAAAATTGATCATTCTGATTTTGATAAGCCTGAATCTGTTGCTGAGATAAACGCTGAATGCGCTGTAGATAATTCAGGACATCCTGGGTTAGTTCAAAGATATGATTGCGGATTCCTGCAATGACTTTACTCGGAGTATCAAAGGAGCGATGCGCAATCTCATCCAGAATGGTGCGGTCTTTTTCATGTCCGATGCCGACCCAGACCGGCACCGAACGCTTGCAAAGCAGTGCAGCCAGATCATAATCATTCAAATAAGCCAGATCATTGACTGCGCCACCACCTCGTATAATCACAATCAGATCCGGTGCTGTACTATAAGTCTGTGCCCATTGTTTAAGTGCTTGTGCCAGACTGTACATAATACTTTGCGGGGCAGTATTTCCCTGAAAAGTCGCACTGTAATAGATAAACTCACACACTTGCGCACGCTGCAGTGCATCGGCATCTTTTTTAAAATCTCCCAGGCCTGCTGCATTTTCGGGAGCAATCACCAGAATCCGGTTCAGGTCAAAAGGGCTGGGCAAGTTTCTATTGCGCTGAATCAGTCCTTCAGTCGCCAACCGCTCAACAATCTGCTGATAACGCCGGGCAATATCCCCAAGGGTATAGCCCGAATCAATCTCGACAATATTTAAAGAAAAGCCATATTGCGGATCGAAATTGGCTTTGACTTTAATCAGCACTTTCAGATCGCGACTTAACTCAATTCCGCTTTCACGTTCAAACTGCGTGACAATTTTCTGGGCACTAAATTTCCAGATGGTCGCTCGGCAACTGGCAATCACCTGATCGCTATCTGCTTCTTTTTCTGCCAGCTCCAGATAATAATGGCCGGCTTTAATGCTTAGATTACGAATCTCGGCTTTGACCCATACTGGTGTATCGAAAGTGAGTTTGACTACTTCCTGAACCGTAGCAAGATATTCCTTGAGGGAGAGTTGAGGGTCGTTTGTCATGCCAATAGAAAGTTTAAAATTCAATCAAATATTAAATCAATCCAGCACAGATCACAAATCTAAAAATGAAGTCATATTTGATTTGTGTAATGACAATGCAATGCTATTGAAATGCATAATCACTTAGTTCAGGCGATTCGTCTGGGATTTTCGTATTTTGGAGAGGTTCTTCTCTTCTGTTTATCTTGTTCATTGAGAGAATTTATAGCGTTGAAGTCGTTAATTCACAAAGGTCCTATTTCTATTCTTTAATAGACTTCCTTCATAAATCATTTTTCAATCAATTTAATTGTTTATCTTTCACCCAATCTAAATTGTATATGCCAGCAAGTAAATTAAACCGCAGGTTTAATCTTTTACGACGATTTCTATATACACAAGATAAAATCTTAAAACATTTCATCCTTCCAAATACATGCTCTACTTGAATTCGTCTACGACCAATCTCTGTATTTAACTTTTTTAATTCAGAATCTAATTTTTCAGTTTTCTTTGCTTTAGATGGCATGAGGTATCCAAAACCCAATTTTTTTATCCCTAAATACCCCTTATCAACGATAAAAAAGGGCTTAAATTTTAATTTCCTCATACTTTTTTTAAATATTTTAAAATCATGCATGCTTCCATGACTTCCACATACACTCAGTATTTCACCTGTTGTATAGTGCATAGATAGCTGAAATTTAAAGGTATGTCGCTTTTTTTTACCGCTATACCATTTCTTCTGTTTTTTTTGGACGTTGAACTAATATTTCAGTTGCATCAATCACAACAACTTCCCAATCCACTTCATCTCGATTAGGAAGTTGTTTTGGCAAGTTAAATTTTCCAGAACGGATTAAGGTATCTTCAATAACACGTGTGATACGAATTGCACTCGTTTCAGATACACCGTAACTCATACCAAGATGGAAAAATGTTCGATATTCTCTCCAATATTCTATACATAAGAGCAAACGATCTTCCAACGGTAATTTATGCGGTCGTCCTTTACCAATATGACGAGGTAAATGCTTATTTAGCTCGGCCAACATGAGGTTAAATGTAGCCCAACTAACACCGGTAAGCCTACGAAACTTAACGTTTGATAATTTTTGAATATCTTTGAATTTCATCCAAGGATTATCTCTTGAATTAAATAATTTTGCTGATTAATTTAAGATCAAATAAATTGTACGTTTTTTGATTTATGACGGAAGTCTAATGAAAAAGTACGGTTAAAAATGTACACAGACTTGTGTCTGGCAAGGACAAGGAAATATGCTAAATTGGTGAAGAATTATTGAAGAAGAATAGGCTCTCATGAAAAAAACAATGCTGTTCGGTTTGCTGGCTGTCGCTCTAAGCGCATGTACCACCACGCCGCAATCTGAGACGGAAGCTCCTAAAATAGGTTCAGCGAATCCTGCAAGCGCTTATTGTGTCAATCAGGGTGGCAAGCTTGAAATTCGTACTGAAAGCAATGATCAGGTGGGATATTGCCATTTAAAGAATGGTCAGGTGGTCGAGGAGTGGGAATTATTGCATATGAATCAACCTAAATGTATTGCTGATCAGGCGACAGCGTTGGTCGGTCAGTCCAATTTGACTGAAGCGCAAATCAAGCAGAAAACTAAGGCACAAATCGTACGTATGGTCGAACCGGGTCAAGCGGTGACGATGGATTATCGTGAAGAACGAGTGACTGTAACTGTAGATCCTGCAAGTAAAAAGATTATCGAGGCTTCATGCGGTTAATTACACAAAATGAAAAAGCCCATTGATGGGCTTTTTTTAATTCATTACAACTGGCATTTTGAAATGACAAATCTTCCCCGATCTTTTATATTGCCCCTCGGAAGGAGAAATTCATGAAAAAGTTATTGGCTTTATCGTTTATGCTGGCGCTTGCCGGTTGTGCCGAGAAGAAACCCTTAACCCCTGAAGAGCAGTGGCAAGGTTATTGTCGAAGTGTCGGTAATGCGGCGCGTACCATTATGCTGGATCGTCAGAATGCGATTGAGAAAGAAAAAGCAATCGAGCATGCCAACAAGATCGACGACGAAACCACCAAAGGTTTTATCCTGAATATTATTGATGAAGTCTATGCAATTCCAGCCGAAGAGATTAAGGCAGATGTAAAAGCAGCCCGTGAAAAAGTCCGCGCTGAATTTACTGCAAAGTGTATTGCGACACCGCATGATGAATTACCAGATTACAAACCGTTCTAAGGAACGGTTTTTTTATATCTGGATAAAATTATCCAACCCATATTTCCCATTAAACGTATTTAAATATAAGCATCTTCAAAAGACTAAATAATAAAAATAGCTTAAGCAAAATGTACACGTTGTGACAATTTCTAAATCTAAAATATAGAAATACTTATCTTTATATTGAATAATGAATTTAACTCCAATTAACCGAGGAGTAGCACAATATGGAAGTCGTAAGATATTTGCATCATTCTGATCTGCTGCTGGAAGATGAAGAGGGCGTGGTCATTATTGGCGGCAGTCGCTATGTACTCAGCGTCGGTGACAAAGTCGTTTTAAAGAAGATACTAGAACAAGATAAAAAGCTTTATCAGGTTGATATTTCCTTTGCCAGCAATAATCACAGTAGCACCTATGAAGATGAATGCGTGGTGAAATTCCAAGGCTGCCGAGACTCATATCAGCAGTATTTAAACTCGACCACTGTACACTAAGGTGGAGTATCTTTTTAACTTCAAATCAGGCAACATCAGGGTTGCCTTTTTTATGCATTAAATTCAGTTAAAAGGGCCTATTCATGGGCTTGTTTCGTGTGGTGTAAGCTGGAACTGATTATGGAATAATCATTAAGAGCATCATTTAGTTATAAAATAACGAGCATCACGAAGAAACACTTGAGTTGCATTAACTTTTAACTGGAAATTTAGTAAAATTTCGGAGTCCATATTATTTATGAAGCTTGGAATAAGCAGGAATTCATAAGTAATTTTTTAAAAAAGAGGAATAACACTGTGCTAGAAGCTTACCGCCAACACGTTGAAGAACGTGCCGCACTCGGAGTCCCACCGAAGCCACTTGACGATGCCCAAACAGCTGCATTAGTTGAACTACTAAAAAACCCGCCAGTTGGTGAAGAAGCATACTTGGTAGATTTGCTTGAAAACCGTGTACCAGCAGGTGTTGACCAAGCTGCATATGTAAAAGCTGCGTTCTTAGCTGCATTGGCAAAAGGCGAAGCAACCTCTCCACTCGTTTCTAAAGAACGTGCTGTTTACTTACTAGGTACTATGCTTGGTGGTTATAACGTAGCGCCTTTAGTTGAACTTTTAGACAATGCTGAGCTTGCTGAACTTGCAGCTGAAGCATTGAAAAAAACGCTTCTTGTATTTGATGCATTCCATGACGTTGCTGATAAAGCAAAAGCTGGTAACGCAAATGCTCAAGCAGTTATGCAGTCTTGGGCTGACGCTGAATGGTTCACTAGCCGTAAAGACGTTCCTGAAGAAATCAAACTGACTGTTTTCAAAGTAACTGGCGAAACCAACACTGACGACTTGTCACCTGCACAAGACGCTTGGAGCCGTCCAGACATTCCATTGCACGCAAATGCAATGTTGAAAAACGTACGTGACGGAATCAATCCAGAAGTTCCTGGTGAAGTGGGTCCACTTAACCAGATTAAAGAACTGATCGCGAAAGGCAACCAGGTTGCTTACGTGGGTGACGTTGTTGGTACAGGTTCATCTCGTAAATCTGCAACTAACTCTGTACTTTGGTTCTTCGGTGACGACATCCCGCACATCCCGAACAAAAAAGACGGTGGTTACTGCCTAGGTTCTAAAATCGCTCCGATTTTCTTCAACACCATGGAAGATGCGGGTGCATTACCGATCGAGATCGATGTTGCCAACATGAACATGGGCGACGAAATCGTTCTTAAGATCGATCACGCTGCTGCTAAAGTAACTGCGTTCAAAGACGGCGCACAAATCGCTGAAGCTGAACTTAAAACTCCAGTACTTCTAGACGAAGTTCGTGCTGGTGGTCGTATTAACCTGATCGTAGGTCGTGGTTTGACGACTAAAGCGCGTGAAGCTTTAGGTCTTCCAGTATCTACAATGTTCCGTACTCCGGTTCAGCCTGCTGCAACTGGTAAAGGTTTCACTCAAGCTCAGAAGATGGTTGGTCGCGCTTGTGGTCTTCCTGAAGGTCAAGGTGTACTTCCAGGTACTTACTGTGAACCTAAGATGACTACTGTGGGTTCGCAAGATACAACTGGTCCAATGACTCGTGACGAATTGAAAGACTTGGCTTGCCTAGGCTTCTCTGCTGACCTTGTTATGCAATCTTTCTGTCATACAGCTGCGTATCCAAAACCAGTTGACGTTCAAATGCAACACACGCTTCCTGATTTCATCATGAACCGTGGTGGTGTTTCTCTACGTCCAGGTGACGGTATTATCCACTCTTGGTTAAACCGTATGCTTCTTCCAGATACCGTTGGTACTGGTGGTGACTCGCATACTCGTTTCCCAATCGGTATTTCATTCCCGGCGGGTTCTGGTCTTGTAGCGTTCGCTGCAGCAACTGGTGTTATGCCTCTTGATATGCCTGAATCTGTACTTGTGAAGTTCAAGGGTAAAATGCAGCCTGGTATCACGCTACGTGACCTTGTACATGCAATTCCTTACTACGCAATTAAGGAAGGCGACCTAACTGTAGAGAAGAAAGGTAAGAAAAACATCTTCTCTGGTCGTATCCTTGAGATCGACTTAACAGAAATGGAAACTGACCTGACTGTTGAGCAAGCATTCGAGCTTTCTGATGCTTCTGCTGAACGTTCTGCTGCTGGTTGTTCTATCACGCTTTCTGAAGAGAAAGTTGCTGAATACCTTCGTTCAAACATCACCATGTTGAAGTGGATGATTTCTGAAGGTTATGGCGATGCGCGTACTATGGCTCGTCGTGTTGAGAACATGGAAAAATGGTTGGCTAACCCAAGCCTGATCAAAGCGGATGCTGACGCTGAATACACGAAAGTGTATGAAATCGATCTTGCAGACATCAAAGAACCTATTCTTTGCTGCCCGAACGATCCAGATGATGCGAAACTTCTTTCTGATGTTCAAGGCGCGAAAATTGACGAAGTATTCGTTGGTTCTTGTATGACGAACATCGGTCACTTCCGTGCGACTGGTAAGTTACTTGAGAAAGTTCCAGGTGGTGCGTTGTCAACTCGTTTGTGGATTGCTCCACCTACGCGTATGGACGAACATCAGTTGATGGAAGAAGGTTTCTATAACATTTATGGTAAAGCTGGCGCGCGTACTGAAATGCCAGGTTGTTCATTATGTATGGGTAACCAAGCACGTGTAGCTCCGAACACGACTTGTGTATCGACTTCTACGCGTAACTTCCCGAACCGTTTAGGTCAAGGTGCTAACGTTTACCTGGCTTCTGCTGAACTTGCTTCTGTTGCTGCTGTATTGGGTAAATTGCCTTCTCCAGAAGAATACCAACAGTACGCAGCTCAAATTGACAGCATGTCAGCTGACATCTATCAATACTTAAGCTTCGACAAGATGAGCGAATATACTAACGCCGCTAAAGACGTTGATACGAAGAAAATTGCTGCTGCTCAGTTGACTTAATGAGCTAGGGTTAAGAAAAGTCGAAAGGCTTTTCCCTAGCGCAAGAGCAAATCTATGATTTGCTTTGAAAATTAAGTAATAAGCGGTATAAGATAAGGGCTGAGTAATCAGCCCTTATTTTTTGGTCGGTCAATAATGAATGCTTTCATGAGATGGTTTGAGGAAGTCCGGTTAGTGCATGGATTTCTTTTATGTTGTTTTTTCGCTGTTTTGTTTGCAGGTCTACTAAATCTATTCAAAGATTGTTTCAGCGAAGAAATATTTGGAATTATAACTAATGTAAGTATTGCTTTAGCAGCAAGTATATTTGTTTCTTTTTTGTGGAATAAGGTAATTTTTGATGCAACTAAACATTATAAGAAATCTGGCATATTAGATTATTTTGATGATTTTTCAAAAGTAGAACAGAAATTAAAAAAAGAATTTCGAAATTGTAAAAATATTGAAATTTTCTTCATGTATGGAAGTACTTTTTTAAATAGTAATAGTTCACTTATTAAAGAAGCATTAGCCAAAAAAAATAATGTAATAACTTTTATGTTAGCAGATAAAGAAAACCCATTCTTAAAATCATATCAGAATTATTGGGAATACCCACCGGGGCGATTTGAAGAACTGATTGATACTACTGTAACGAATCTAATTAAATGGCATCAAGATATTCCATCACATGAAAGGGCACAATTATTTATATATAATAGGACTTACGCATTGACGGATTCAAAAAAGTATTAAAATAGTTTATAAAGTATCTGTGATCAGACGAACTAAACATGCTTCTACAGCAACTTGTACATTACCCATTTATATGGGCTTTCTCATGACAGAACCGAACTCTATTAGCTGCACACAACTTGCCGAGACTTATAATATCTCGCATGATAGTGTAAATCGCTTTCTAGAGCGTGAAGACTACACACCTCACGACCTATATCAAGAAGCAATTCAACATATTGATAATAATAAACTTATAGTCAGTATTGATGATACTGTTTTAGATAAACCATATAGTCAACATATGGACTTGGTTAGCTATTTTTGGTCAGGCAAACACCACCGATCCGTCAAGGGGATTAATCTCATTACCTTGTATGCGACAGATCAGAATGGTCAAAATATTCCAATTAATTTCCGAATTTATGACAAATCTGAGGGTAAAACCAAGAATGATTACTTTATGGATATGTTAAGTGAAGTACTTAGTTGGGGTGCAAAGATTCAATTTATTACAGGTGATAGTTGGTATTCATCGACTGCAAATCTAAAAACCATAAGAAAACATGGTATTCGATTTATGTTTGGTATCGACTGTAACCGTAAGGTTTCCCCTGAAAAAGGACAATGGTTTCAACTGCGTTTATTGCCGAATTTCCATCAGGGTCAAGTGGTCTGGCTCAAAGATTTTGGCTTTGTACAATTATTTAAGACTCAGTTAAAAGAACAGCAGAGGTTTTATATTGTGTATCAAGATGAAGATGATTTATTGTCCTTTGAGGGTTTTCATGAATTACATTCAAGTCATTGGAAAATAGAACAATATCACCGAGTGATTAAACAGGTTTGTCATATTGAAAAGTTTCAAGTAAGACGGTCTAAACTGATTTTGAATCATATTTTTTCAGCCTTAATGGCCTACGTTGAGATACAAAAGAACCAGTTTGAGGGGATCTTTGAAAATGTATATCGTTGGCAGAAGAAATTATTTAGACCAATGATCAAAACTTCATTGATGACTTTATTCTCGATAAAAATCATCTGCTACCACAGAGAGTCTATAAATAACAGTGCGTAAGTCCTATATAAGTACACAAAAGGATGTTTTACTTATAGCTATTATAAAATTGATGATAAAATATATTTTGTTCCTAATAAAGCTGTCTCTGAAAAAACGTTTAAGCCAATTACTGTTTTTGCAAGAAAAACCACAGACTCTAATTGTTTATATCAAAGAGTAACTCGTGAAAAAGATGCGATGATCTCGACTAATGAGTTATCACAAATTTATCCTACCTAGGTTTATATAATGTATTGTGTTCTAGATTTAGAAACTACAGGTATTAATCAGTTTTATGATCAACCAATTGAGATTGGTGCAATACTAGTAGATAAGAATCTAAAAATTCTTGATAGATTTCATTCATATATGCATATTCCTGAAACACTGAAGTTTTCTAATTCAGCTAAAGAAACTCATGGATTAGATGAGAGTTTTCTCAGAAATAAGCCGACTCAAGCTATGGTATTAAAAAGATTTTTTCATCAATTTGGATATGATTTTAGATTTGTAACTTGGAATATGTCTTTCGATATTGGTTTTTTTAGGCGTATGTGTTATGAAAATAATTTTCAAAAAGAATTCGATAAACTCAACTATAGACATTTAGATCTACAGTCTATGTTTTTCTATTACTGTGAAAAAAAGGGATACCTTAATTTAAGATCCTTAGATGATGCTTGTCAACATTTTGGAATTTCTAGAAGCCAATATCACAATGCTCTAGAGGATGTACAAATTACTTATAATGTATTTAAAAAATTAATGTCTAAAGTAGATTATTAACTTGGCTGATTAGAAATGCCCAAACAATCCCGCTTCCTCTGTATCGGTGGCTTCCTCAACGGAAGCCAAGTCAAAGACCAAGGTGACAGTTTTATCTGTGTCGAAAAAGGCAAAAATGTCACTTATACCAAAAAGGAAATCTTCCATCCTGATTCATGGGATCACGACTATTATGTTTGTGAAACGACCACAGACAAACAGGCACGAAATTGGGTTTATGACATTGAGACAAAATAATATTTAATTCGATAAAGAAAGACATGGGTTGGCGTTATCGTCAGCCCATTTTTATATCCGTTTTAAAATATTCAGACAATAAAAAGCCCCATGGTTAGGGGCTAGTCGTATATAGGTCAAGCCCATATACTGTAAGAGGCTCATCTCAAACTGCGTGTATTAGAACACAGCAGCCTGAAAATAACCATCTAAATCTGATTTAAACAGCCAATTGCTGTTCAATCACCGGCCATAAATTCTGATGCGACTTTTTAAACATCAGCATATGACCAATGTTTTTATACGCATAACTTTTAGGTCTAAGTTCAATTATCTGGGTTTTTGCGTTTGGATATAAACGTAGTAAATCTTTCACATTGGCTTCGGTGGCAATTTCATCATCCGATGACCAGATTGAGGTAATCGGGCAGGTGACTTGAGCATGATAATCATGGGATGGTGCAATATTTTTACCAATCGCGTTGATTACATAACCCGGTTTACTACAGAACTGCGCCCATTCGCGAGCTACATCTTTCGGCAGGTTTTCACCCATACCAATCGCTTGAGTCGGGCCATAGCCTTTAGTGAAGCGTGCCAGTGGGAAAATGACATTAAACATCACTGGCGCAAGTAACTTGGTTTTGCCTTTGAGTCCTTTCACATGTCCGGTAGAGCCAGAGACAGCCACCACTTTTGCGACTTTATGATGATTTGGTACGATTCCTAAAAGCTGACCACCGGCACTATGTCCAAGTAGTATCACTTTTTCTGCATTAGTACGCGTTGATAAAGCATCTATTGCGGCCGGTATATCCAGTTGACCCCATTGCACAATACTGGCTTTTGAATTTTTCAACGGGCCATGTAGTGAATCACCAATCCCCGGAAATCAAAGACCATAACCGCATAGCCTTGCGCTTGTAACCACACACAAAACTGATGATAAAACTGTTTAGTAATGCCAGTTGCCGGGCAGACTAATACTGGAAGTTTGTCAGTTTCAGAAATAGCTGCATAAAAACGTGCACTTAAGCGATAGCCATCTTGGCACTGGAGAGTCAATGTTTCAAATTCAGACATACGTTACACTATGATTTTTATCATCCCATGAAGCTTTTACTGTATAGATTTTTAGCAGGGTAGGTCGGGGAAAACATGACTTTAAAGTCAGTCAAATAATAAACATGGAATGATCTTATGCAGCTAATGGAACTTGAGCTGGCCGTTAAAATCGGCATTATTTTTAGTGGAATCTTCTTGTGGATCGGGATGTTGACCGGTGTCTGGAAATATTGGCAGATTCGTCAATCGCCTCAGTCACGTGCACATTATTATGTCGATATTGCCCATCGTAGCAGCCTGCTTTATGCACCTGCGACCTTAATTCTGGCAGTATTGGCCTATTGTTCAGTATTGCCGAGTAGGGTGAATCTGATTTGCGTACTCATTAATATAATATTTTTCAGCTTCTCGATTGCCGCTTATATGTTGCATGGTTTCCTGCAAGATACGACGAATCAGTTTAAACAGCCGCATCAACTGGGTAAATTTCATTTGCCTGGAAGTTTAATGACTTTCGCCATGCTGGGTTTAATTGTTGCAGAATTGGGCGGGACAGGGATTTTGCTCTATGGAGCATTTGCGGGATTATTTTAATCTTCTTTTTATAGTTATTCTGAAAGGATGCTGGAATGATTGAAAATTAAAACACTTTTTTCACCAGATGGATGACTGGCCATATCATCCATCTGGGCTAATTTAAAATTTGATTATCGGTATTTCTGGTCTATGGCAGCCCATAGGAAAAATGCAGCTGAGACAATCAGTGCATAGCCAAAGTATTCAAGTTTTAAATTACCTTGAATTAAGCAATGAACGGTTAAAGTCAGCATGAGTGCAAAAGTGGTGCATATAAATGTCACCAGATTGGTGTTGTTGGCTTTAAGAGCGTCAATGAAGACTTGCTTGTTGAAATGTAATGATAACATCTCCATCCCTCCCATTTATTTATGTTATTGAAGATTAAAGCAGATTTAATCAGTCAGAATTGAATATATAGTTGTACTGTTTAATTTGGGCCTTTGCAACTGCCGTGGCAGGCTTTTACAGTCAAAATGGCCATCTTTAGTCGTATAACTACATAATCACTTGATTAGGCAAGAATTATATTTTCAGATTTCACCTCCAGTTAATTTTGGAAATAAGATGTAGTCATCATTTAATTAATGCGACCAGATAGAAAATGCAAATTTTACGCCAAAGATATGTAGGGTTAATCAATACTTTGTAAGTCTGCGTATGACTCGGAAGGGAACTTGGTTTAAGTTGGCAACAATAAGTATCTAACATCAGAAAATCAAAAGTTCTGTTTATATTTATATAAAAAATAAAATAATTAAAGTGCGATCTTATTTATAGAAACGATTTTTTATAGAAAATCTTAGTATCAAGATTTACAGCGGTGATTTGATGTCATCATTAAGAAACAATAAATGTCCGTTTGGATAAAACCTGACAATTATTGATCACGCTCAAACCGGATTTTGGGTAAAAATACGATTTTTCAGACATCCTAGAAGTTTTAGTTTCTAATACGGTCAATCACAGCTGTAATCAGCAATACAATCATGGACGGGATAAACCAGGCCAGATTCTGATCTGATAGAGGTAAATTTTGCAGTAATGCAGGCAATTCAAAACCAGCGACTTTTAATCCATCAAAAATACCAAAGATCAAGGCCACCAGGGTCACTGGCGCAATCACATGAGATGGTTTCTTGAAGAAGCTTGCACAGAAGCTCAGCATAATGACGCTAATGGCAGGCGGATAAATCGCACTTAAGACTGGAACCGAAACAGCGATCAGTTTGGTTAAACCCAGATTTGAAATCACCAGTGAGAAGCCCACCAGAATAAATACAAAGATCTTGTACGGAATTTTGGTCAAGCTGGAAAAATACTCAGCGCAGGCACAGGTCAGACCAATTGCAGTGACCATACAGGCAATAAAAATCATGCCGGACAGGAAGTAAGCACCCATATCGCCAAAAGCATGTTGTACATATGCATGCAGGATAATGGCACCATTGGCTGCATTTGGTGCAATCTCATGGCTACCTAGTCCAAGTTTAAACAGACTTAAATACACCAGAGTTAAACCAATACCAGAAATAATGCCGGCATTCACTGCATATTTGGTAATCAGTTTTTTATCGGTTACACCACGTGAAGTAATGGCTTTAACAATCACAATACCGAAAACTAAAGCGCCCAAAGTATCCATGGTTAAATAACCATTTACGAAGCCTTCAGTCACTGGACTGGTAACGTAATTATCGATCGCTGCAGGCGGATTGCTGGCAGGAATCATCACGGCTGCTACACCCAAAATGATCAAAGAAATAATTTTAAGTGGCGACAGGAAATAGCCGACGGTATCCAGAATCTTATTGGGATATAAGGACACGATGGTCACCACAGCAAAATAGATGATGCTGTAAATGAGCAGGCTGCCAGATTCATTACCAAAGTAAGATGAAAAACCGATTTCATAAGAAACGGTTGCGGTACGCGGCGTCGCAAATAAAGGGCCAACAGCTAAGTAACAGATTACAGTCAGCAAGATGCTGGCTGCTTTGCCAAGAGGCGAGCTTAGTGCCTGAATGGAACCTTCAACGCGAGACAACGCAATAATGGTAATCACGGGTAAGCCGACTGCTGTAATAAGGAAACCTAAAGCAGCGAGCCATACGTGTTCACCGGCTTGTTGAGCCACAATCGGTGGGAAGATAATGTTGCCCGCACCAATAAATAGTGCAAAGGTCATAAAACCTAGGGCGACAATATCCCGGGTACGCAGACTTGTCATAAAGGGAGATCAATAGAACAAAAGAAAGCGATTTTAGTGTATATGTCCAATTTTTTGGAGTTTATTTTAAGGCTGGAAGCCTTGATTCTAGTGAGTTTGCGGATCACATAACCGGTCATTCAAATCTTGGTAGAAATATATGTTTGATAATTCGCTGAAAAATATATTTTTCCTTACAAGCTCAAAAAATATCTGCACTTGATATCAAAATATGTCAGTTATTGTTTGTACAAATAAACAGCAGTGAAAATTCCTATTTCAAGGAAAATTGCTGTGCCGAAACTCAACAACTGCGACATATTTCGCAAAAAAGGGATTATAATTCAGGGATTCATAGTGAGGATAGGTATATGCGCGCTCCAGCGATTAGTCTTAAAACTGAGCAAGATGTTGAAAAATTGCGGATATCTGGGCGTTTGGCTGCAGAGGTTTTAGCGATGATCGGGGAGCATGTCAAGCCAGGTGTCACCACTGAATATCTGGATGATCTCTGTCATGATTTTATTGTAAATACATTAAAGGTGACGCCAGCCAATATTGGCTATTATGGCTATACTAAAACCACCTGTATTTCACCGAATGAAGTGGTTTGTCACGGCATTCCATCATCGAAAGTCGTTCTGCAGGATGGCGATATTATCAATATTGATGTTGCCATTATTAAAGACGGTTATTTTGGTGATACAAGCCGGATGTACTATGTTGGAACTCCTTCTCCAGAAGCCAAGCGACTGGTCAATACCACCTATGAAGCCATGGTGGCCGGGATTCATGCGGTGAAGCCGGGCGCGACTCTAGGTGATATCGGCTATGCGATTCAAACGGTCGCACAGCGTGAAGGCTATTCCATCGTGCGCGAATATTGCGGTCACGGCATCGGTAAGGTCTATCACGAGCAGCCAAACATTCTGCATTACGGTCAGCCAGGTCAGGGCATTAAACTGGTTCCAGGCATGGTGTTTACCATTGAGCCGATGGTGAATATGGGAAAAGCCCGCGTCAAAGAGCTGAAAGATGGCTGGACTGTAGTCACCACGGATAAATCCTGGTCGGCGCAATGGGAACATATGGTCTATGTCACCGAAACCGGGTTTGAAGTCTTGTCGCCTTGGCCTGAAGGCACAGGTGAGTATCCGGAAATTTAAAATATTGATTGAATGATCTTTATTCAGATAATCCACTTACATAAATTACAACTCACTCGTTCTTGCTGACGAAAACATACAAAACACTACATTAAACAGTGGTTTAGGATTTTATATCTGATTAAACTAAGAGTCAGATACATAGGTTCCCTTTTTTTCGCTCACTATGCTGTAGTGAAAGTTTCTCTAGCTCATTTTTCCCCAAGAATGAGCTATTTTTTTGTCTAGTTTTTCTCAAAAGTACTTCATTTAGCGCCGATTTAATTCAGCGACCAGATAATCAATAAAGACCCTTACTGCAGGTAATAAGCCGCGACGTGAAGGATAAACCACATGGAAAATACCATGCGGTGCTTTCCAGTCAGGAAGCACTCGAACCAGTTCACCACTTGCCACGTACTGCTCGACCACGTTATCTGGCAACAAAGTGACGCCTGAGCCTGACGCGGCCAGTTGTGCCAGCATATTTAAGTCAGAACCCATAACCGTTGGACTGACACGAATTTTTTTTTGTTCCTGCTGTTCATTTTGTAAGGTTAGAAACTGTTCGGTATGGTCTTCGGCCATACTTAGGATTTTATGTTCAGCCAGTTGCTCTGGGTTTTTTAGTTCACCAAATTCATTTAAATAACCCTGACTGGCGAATAAATGCTGCTCAATTTTTTCAAACTGGCGGATCACCAGATTTGGGTCATCATCCAGGCTGGAACGGACACGTAAGGCCAGATCAAAGCCTTCATTGATAATATCGACCCGGCGATTGGTGATCATCATCTGGACTTTAATTTCAGGATATTTTTTCAAAAAATCCGGCAGAATTTTTGCCAGTTCGTTCTGGGCAATAGAGACTGGCAGACTGACTTTAATGGTTCCGCGCGGTTCGGTACTCAGATGGTCCACCAGATCATGCGCCGCCTGTGCAGCACTCAGCATAACTTGGGCATGCCGGTAAATATTCATACCGATATCGGTGACGGCAAAATGACGCGAACTGCGCTGAATCAGACGTACACCCAGGCGCTCTTCCAGATTAAACACCCGACGGCTGAGTTTGGATTTGGGAATATCGGTTGCACGTTCGGCTGCACTAAAGCCGCCATGTTCCACCACCTGAGCGAAACAGTAAAAGTCATCCAGATCAGACAGCATGGTTTAATTCCATTCTTGCAACGATAAGTTGATTAAAAATTGATTGTTGCATACTGTCAATCAGAGAATGCAGCATATAAAAAAATCTAATTCCCGGATTTAAGTAAACCTAGCAGTGTTTGCATGCCGTCGGTCGCGTTTTGGGAGATCTTGTAAAACTGTCCAGGTAAATGCTGCTGCTCGGCTTTCGGGTCGATGTAATAGGCCTGACAGTTCGCAGGAATCTCATGAATTAACCCGGCAACTGGATAAACCTGCAAGCTGGTGCCAATCACCACGAAAATATTGGCATCCTGTACACTGTCTTGAGCTTCTTCATACGCGGGCACGGCTTCACCAAACCAGACCACATGCGGACGTAACGGATAGCCTGCCTTACAAAAGTGTTGATTTAAATCTAATTCAGCACTTTCAATTGGATAAAACTCGGTCGTGCTTTGTGCATCGGGGCCTGAGCTTTTGGCCAGACGAATATTGCCATGTAAATGGATCACCTTGGAGCTGCCGGCACGTTCATGCAAGTCATCAATATTCTGGGTGATTACATGCACATCAAACTCATCTTCAAGATTGGCAATCACTTGATGGGCTGCATTCGGCTGTGCTTTCAGAATATTTTTACGACGTGCATTATAAAAGCGTTGCACCAGTTGCGGATTTTTGGCCCAGGCTTCAGGTGTGGCAACCTCTTCAATCCGGTATTGTTCCCAAAGTCCATTACTGTCGCGAAAAGTATTAATGCCACTTTCGGCGCTCATGCCTGCACCGGAAAAGACCACCAGTTTCTTCATTGTTCTATCTCCTGAATCTTTAGGCAGCTGAAGTGCTAGATTGCGAATTTTCTTTTAAGAAGATGCCAAGTTCTCGGGAAAATTTTAGCGGTTCAGTCAGTAAAGGTGTATGGCCGGATTTGCTGAAAAGTATCTGTTTGGCCTGAGGCAGGCTTTCTGCAATCAGGCGCTGACCTTCAAAAGGATATAGCTTGGATTGTACGCCGCTAAAGAAAGTCACCGAACAGCTGAGCTGGGCCAATGCCTCTCGGTAATCCTCACGATGGTATAAATAATTGTTGATATACCACGCCATATAATCCACCCGGCTGGAAGGCATTAACAGACTTTGCAGGCGAGGTTGATTCAAAATGAATTCGAAAGCTTTCAGACTATATTTTTGTTGATTTTGTAGCTGAATAAACTTTAGCCATAGGGCGGCAATTTGTTTACGGACAGAAACGTCAAGATCACGGATCAATTCAACTTGCTGATATTGCGTAAGTAGGACAGAGAGCTGCTGCAGGATGTCGATAAATTCCTGATAACGTGGACCAAAAAGACCAAAATCCCAGGCATCATCGACCGGAATTTTGGGAGTCTGATCAATGTGCAAATAAGCAGAAATCTGACTGGCAAAGTTGTCATAATGCATGCCGTGCATTGCGGTGGTTGCACCCATGGAATAGGCAATGACGATGACTTGATCTAATTCTAGCTGGGTCAGAACTGAACGCACATCCAGCCAGTGACTGGAAATTGCATCGAGATCTTGCGGAATTTTACAGCGACTGGAAGCCCCAAAGCCGCGCCATTCTGGAATAATGAAACAGAAATTTTTCTGATGCGGATAGAGAAAAGCTTTCCATTGCCAGCTCAGCATGCCAAGTCCAGAGAGTACCAGTACCGGCTGTCCCCGACCGTATTCGCGTACAAACAGCTGTTCACCATCGGGCATGCGATAAAAGGGCATGTGTGTCTCCGTATTTATAATTGTTGTGCGTCAAATTGTTGCAGTCGCGGAATAACCTGTTCCAGCCAGGAAATCCAACCCAGTTCCTGATCAATTCCCAGTTGCAGAATCATTTTATGAATATATAAGGTACGGTCAGTTTCGTCCGCTTGAGCAAAGTCCTTGGCAAAAATCTGCTGATAGGTTTTCAATTTCTCTTTATGCAGTTCCAGATGGCGTTCCAGCTCTGCCAAAGTGTTATTGCCACCAAGTTGGGCTTCGGCACGTAAACGTACCATCAGCTCTTCACGTAATTGTGCTGGTGGGCTCTGTTGCAACATCCAGTTGGCCAGTTCTTCGCGGCCCAGACGTTCTACCTGATAAGTCTTTTTGCGGCTATTCGAGTCTTCCTCTTCTATCGTCGAAATCCAGCCTTTTTGCAGCATGGCATTCAGCTCGCGATAAATCTGCTGATGAGTGGCATTCCAGAAGAAGCCCATGGAACGGTCAAAACGGCGAGCCAGTTCGATTCCGGTGCTAGGTTTTTCAATCAGGCTGGTCAATAAAACATGCGCTAAAGACATAAACGTCTCAAAAAAGTGACTCGGGATTATTATGCAACATGTTGCATAAAAATCAATTCTGGCATATAAATTAGTGCAACAAGTTGCATTAAACTGGAAAGATTGAGGGATCAAACTGCCAGTTGCTAAAACAATAGCCAGCCTAAACGCATGCTCAGGAGTTGAAATGTCTAAATATCCGAATTTACTTGCCCCATTGAACTTGGGTTTTACCACACTTAAAAACCGCGTATTAATGGGTTCCATGCACGTTGGTCTTGAAGAAGCACCCGGCGGATATGATCGGATGGCAGCTTTTTATGCAGAGCGCGCCAAAGGTGGAGTCGCTTTAATCGTCACCGGCGGGATTTCACCAAATGATCATGGCGTAACGTTTCATGGCGGTTCCAAACTTGACACCATTGAAGAAGCTGAAAAGCATAAGGTGATTACCCAGGCCGTACATGAAGCGGGCGGGAAAATTGCCATGCAGATTCTGCATACCGGACGTTATTCTTATCAGGCTGAAAATGTCGCGCCATCCCCAATTCAGGCACCGATCAATCCAGTCAAACCGCATGCTTTAACTTCGGCTGAGGTGCAGCAAACCATTGATGATTTTGCCAATTGTGCCAAGCTGGCTCAATACGCCGGTTATGACGGTGTAGAAATCATGGGCTCGGAAGGCTATCTGATTAACGAATTTATTGCAGCACGTACCAACCATCGTGATGATGAGTGGGGTGGAAGCTATGCAAACCGCATCCGTTTCCCGATTGAAATCGTACGCCGTACACGTGAAATGGTCGGTGAGAACTTTATCATTATTTATCGCCTATCTATGCTGGATCTGGTCGAAGGCGGTTCAACTCTGGAAGAAGTCATCCAGTTGGCCAAAGAAATTGAAAAAGCTGGTGCCACCATTATCAATACCGGCATTGGCTGGCATGAAGCGCGTATTCCGACGATTGCCACTAAAGTGCCTCGTGCAGCCTTCACCTGGGTGACGCGTAAGCTGAAAGGTCAGGTGAAGATCCCTTTAATCACTTCAAACCGTATCAATACTCCGGAAATGGCTGAATATGTATTGGCGTCTGGTGATGCTGATATGATTTCCATGGCCCGTCCGATGCTGGCAGACTCTGAGTTTGTCCTGAAAGCGGAGCAGGGTCGTAGCGATGAGATCAATACCTGTATCGGTTGTAATCAGGCCTGTCTGGATCATATTTTCTCAATGAAAATTGCCACCTGTCTGGTCAATCCACGTGCCTGCTATGAAACAGAGCTCATTTTTAAAGAAACCAATGTAGCAAAAAATATTGCCGTGATTGGTGCGGGTCCTGCAGGTTTAAGCTTTGCTGTATATGCAGCAAATCGCGGTCATCAGGTGACGGTATTTGAAGCCGCTGCTCAGATTGGCGGGCAGTTTAATATTGCCAAGACCATTCCGGGCAAGGAAGAGTTTTATGAAACCTTGCGCTACTTCAAGCGTCAGATTGAATTACAACCACGTATCAAATTGCAACTGAATCATAAGGCGAGTCTGGAAGAGCTGGCTCAGTCAAGCTTTGATGATATTGTGGTGGCAACAGGCGTGACACCACGTCAACTTGAGATTCCAGGTATTGATCATGCAAAAGTACTGTCTTATCTGGACGTTTTGAAAGAACGTAAGCCAGTGGGTCAGCGAGTTGCCATTATTGGTGCAGGCGGTATTGGTTTTGATACAGCCGAATTCCTGAGTCATGAAGGAGAAAGTGGCAGTATCAATCCGGAAAAATTCTATGATGAATGGGGTATTGATACTGACTATGAAAATGTCGGTGGCTTAAAAGCTGCAAATGTAGAAAAACCGCAACGTGAAATTTATTTATTGCAACGTAAAGCCGCTTCAGTCGGCGCAAGTTTGGGTAAAACCACAGGCTGGATTCATCGTACTGGTTTAAAACACCGTGATGTGAAAATGATTGCGGGCGCCAGCTATGAAAAAATTGATGATCAGGGCTTACATATAGTCGTGAATGACAAACCTGCGGTACTAGAAGTCGATCATGTGATTATTTGTGCCGGTCAGGAATCTTATACCGCCATGTTTGATGAGCTAAAAGCAGCCGGGAAAAATGTGCATCTGATTGGTGGAGCGAAAGAAGCGGGTGAGTTGGATGCCAAACGTGCCATCCGTCAGGGTGCTGAATTGGCGGCGGTGATTTAATTTAAAAACGTCAAGCTTTATTAACCTCTCCCTTGCGCAGCAGTGCTACTCATCTCCTATAAGGCATAGGTATCTACACAATTCCTGAACTTTGCGTTAAATTGAAGAGCATGCTCTTCAATTTAACATCTCTGGCCTGGATCAGCGTCTTGTCAAGCGCTATAACAGCCTTGTAAAGCTCAATATGAACCCTCTTGCTTCACTTGCTCCGGCAATCAAAGACCTGGCTTCTGCCCAAAAGTCGAGTTTCGCAACCACACAAGCGGTCTGGCGATTCCTGAATAATGACAAAATCTCTTTTAGTCAGTTAAACCAGCCAATTGAACATCTTGCATGTGAACAGATCAAGGCATCACCGCATCAATATGCATTGATTGTTCATGACTGGTCTCAGCTACAGTATGTGAAACACCATCATAAAATTCAGCGCCTGCAAAGAACCCATCAATATGATTCAGGCTATGAATTGCAAAGCAGTCTGCTGGTTGATGCAGCCTCGGGACTACCTATTGCGCCACTGGCGCAGACACTATCAGATGCCTCAGGCTGCTATTCCACATTCAGTCAACACTCTGCTGGGCGCAAATCTCATCTAGATTCACTTACCGAACAAATCAAAGTGATTGAACAATATCCCATTGAGAAAACATGTGTTCATATCATTGATCGTGAAGGTGACTCCATTGCCCACCTAAGGGAAATGAGCAGCCAGGGTTTTAAATGGCTGATTCGGGCGAAAGAAGGCCATCGAATTGAGCATCAGGGCAAAACATGCAAAGTTGCAGAAGCCGCAGAACGAGTAGAAACGCAGCAGGTCCAGCCGATTGCCTATAAAGGAAACCGGCATATGTTGCATGTGGGAGAAACTGCTATCCGGATAACACGTGCAGCAAAACCGAAGAGAAATGACGATTCAGGCCAACGGGTTGCTCCCCAGCCAGGGAGTGCGATTGAAGCCAGATTAATTGTTGCCGTAGTGAAAGATGATCAGGATAAGACCGTCGCAAGATGGTCACTAATCAGCAATGTTCCATCAGAGATTACTACGGTAGAGATGACGACCTGGTATTACTGGCGCTGGACAATTGAATGCTATTTCAAGCTGCTCAAGCAGGCAGGTCATGATATTGAAGCATGGCTTCAGACCAGACCTGAAGCCATTTTAAGGCGGTTACTGATTAGCTGTATGGCTTGTGTTTTAACTTGGCGAATCCAGCGTTCTGAAGATGAACACCATCAGAAAATTCGTGTATTTCTCACCCGTCTTTCAGGTCGGCAGCAGAAAAGAGGTAGGTTGGAAAGTGCACCTGCCTTATTGGCAGGGCTTTCGATTTTACTGAACACTCTTCAACTGCTCTCGGAATATTCAATAGATGAACTCAATGAGATAGCCACAATGGCATTAGGTATCTCATAGATGTGTAGATACCTATGCCTATAAGGCATAGGTATCTACACAATTCCTGAACTTTGCGTTAAATTGAAGAGCATGCTCTTCAATTTAACATCTCTGGCCTGGATCAGCGTCTTGTCAAGCGCTATAACAGCCTTGTAAAGCTCAATATGAACCCTCTTGCTTCACTTGCTCCGGCAATCAAAGACCTGGCTTCTGCCCAAAAGTCGAGTTTCGCAACCACACAAGCGGTCTGGCGATTCCTGAATAATGACAAAATCTCTTTTAGTCAGTTAAACCAGCCAATTGAACATCTTGCATGTGAACAGATCAAGGCATCACCGCATCAATATGCATTGATTGTTCATGACTGGTCTCAGCTACAGTATGTGAAACACCATCATAAAATTCAGCGCCTGCAAAGAACCCATCAATATGATTCAGGCTATGAATTGCAAAGCAGTCTGCTGGTTGATGCAGCCTCGGGACTACCTATTGCGCCACTGGCGCAGACACTATCAGATGCCTCAGGCTGCTATTCCACATTCAGTCAACACTCTGCTGGGCGCAAATCTCATCTAGATTCACTTACCGAACAAATCAAAGTGATTGAACAATATCCCATTGAGAAAACATGTGTTCATATCATTGATCGTGAAGGTGACTCCATTGCCCACCTAAGGGAAATGAGCAGCCAGGGTTTTAAATGGCTGATTCGGGCGAAAGAAGGCCATCGAATTGAGCATCAGGGCAAAACATGCAAAGTTGCAGAAGCCGCAGAACGAGTAGAAACGCAGCAGGTCCAGCCGATTGCCTATAAAGGAAACCGGCATATGTTGCATGTGGGAGAAACTGCTATCCGGATAACACGTGCAGCAAAACCGAAGAGAAATGACGATTCAGGCCAACGGGTTGCTCCCCAGCCAGGGAGTGCGATTGAAGCCAGATTAATTGTTGCCGTAGTGAAAGATGATCAGGATAAGACCGTCGCAAGATGGTCACTAATCAGCAATGTTCCATCAGAGATTACTACGGTAGAGATGACGACCTGGTATTACTGGCGCTGGACAATTGAATGCTATTTCAAGCTGCTCAAGCAGGCAGGTCATGATATTGAAGCATGGCTTCAGACCAGACCTGAAGCCATTTTAAGGCGGTTACTGATTAGCTGTATGGCTTGTGTTTTAACTTGGCGAATCCAGCGTTCTGAAGATGAACACCATCAGAAAATTCGTGTATTTCTCACCCGTCTTTCAGGTCGGCAGCAGAAAAGAGGTAGGTTGGAAAGTGCACCTGCCTTATTGGCAGGGCTTTCGATTTTACTGAACACTCTTCAACTGCTCTCGGAATATTCAATAGATGAACTCAATGAGATAGCCACAATGGCATTAGGTATCTCATAGATGTGTAGATACCTATGCCTATAAGGAGAGGGATAAATCGGTATAAAAAGTGTTATCTCCCTCTCCCTTTGGGCATAGGTATCTACACAATTCCTGAACTTTGCGTTAAATTGAAGAGCATGCTCTTCAATTTAACATCTCTGGCCTGGATCAGCGTCTTGTCAAGCGCTATAACAGCCTTGTAAAGCTCAATATGAACCCTCTTGCTTCACTTGCTCCGGCAATCAAAGACCTGGCTTCTGCCCAAAAGTCGAGTTTCGCAACCACACAAGCGGTCTGGCGATTCCTGAATAATGACAAAATCTCTTTTAGTCAGTTAAACCAGCCAATTGAACATCTTGCATGTGAACAGATCAAGGCATCACCGCATCAATATGCATTGATTGTTCATGACTGGTCTCAGCTACAGTATGTGAAACACCATCATAAAATTCAGCGCCTGCAAAGAACCCATCAATATGATTCAGGCTATGAATTGCAAAGCAGTCTGCTGGTTGATGCAGCCTCGGGACTACCTATTGCGCCACTGGCGCAGACACTATCAGATGCCTCAGGCTGCTATTCCACATTCAGTCAACACTCTGCTGGGCGCAAATCTCATCTAGATTCACTTACCGAACAAATCAAAGTGATTGAACAATATCCCATTGAGAAAACATGTGTTCATATCATTGATCGTGAAGGTGACTCCATTGCCCACCTAAGGGAAATGAGCAGCCAGGGTTTTAAATGGCTGATTCGGGCGAAAGAAGGCCATCGAATTGAGCATCAGGGCAAAACATGCAAAGTTGCAGAAGCCGCAGAACGAGTAGAAACGCAGCAGGTCCAGCCGATTGCCTATAAAGGAAACCGGCATATGTTGCATGTGGGAGAAACTGCTATCCGGATAACACGTGCAGCAAAACCGAAGAGAAATGACGATTCAGGCCAACGGGTTGCTCCCCAGCCAGGGAGTGCGATTGAAGCCAGATTAATTGTTGCCGTAGTGAAAGATGATCAGGATAAGACCGTCGCAAGATGGTCACTAATCAGCAATGTTCCATCAGAGATTACTACGGTAGAGATGACGACCTGGTATTACTGGCGCTGGACAATTGAATGCTATTTCAAGCTGCTCAAGCAGGCAGGTCATGATATTGAAGCATGGCTTCAGACCAGACCTGAAGCCATTTTAAGGCGGTTACTGATTAGCTGTATGGCTTGTGTTTTAACTTGGCGAATCCAGCGTTCTGAAGATGAACACCATCAGAAAATTCGTGTATTTCTCACCCGTCTTTCAGGTCGGCAGCAGAAAAGAGGTAGGTTGGAAAGTGCACCTGCCTTATTGGCAGGGCTTTCGATTTTACTGAACACTCTTCAACTGCTCTCGGAATATTCAATAGATGAACTCAATGAGATAGCCACAATGGCATTAGGTATCTCATAGATGTGTAGATACCTATGCCCTTTGGGAGAGGGCTGGGGTGAGGGAGATTAATTTTTTAATAACAAAAAAGGAATCCAAAATGACCATCGAAAATACAAAAAAATCCATTTCACGCTGGCATGAGATGCTGGAAAGCCGTGATATGTCGATCTTGAATGAACTGCTTGCTGAAGAAGTGGTATTTCGTTCGCCTGTGGCTTTTCAGCCTTATCCTGGAAAACAGGTGGTATTTTTTATTTTGACCAATGTCATTCAAGTCTTTGAAAATTTCACCTATCACCGTGAATTTATAAGTGAAGATGGTAACAATGTCGTACTTGAGTTTTCTGCCAATGTGGGCGATAAAAAACTAAAGGGAGTTGACATGATTCAGTTTAATGAAGAGGGTCAGATGGTTGATTTTGAAGTCATGATTCGACCTAAGTCCGGACTTGAAGCCTTGGCTGTACAGATGGGCCAGCGGATGCAATTATTCCAAGCTAAAACTTAATTCGAACTATTGATTCAAGTCGGCATGAAATTTGTAAATCACAGCTAGTACAACTAGAGGGGGGATGACAGATGAAAATGTTGCTTAAAAAATTGGGTCAGCTTTCCAGTGAATATCTGGATCGTTTCAGCGGAGCAGACGAGCCGACCCTGTATTACAATCCGAATGGTGTATTTTCAGGACTCATTGAACGCTTACCGCAGCTGCAACAAAAATATCGTCCTACACCTTGGTTAGCCAATGCACACGCACATATTCTGTATTTTGATTTAATTAAAAAACGTACCATTAAGCTGAAATACGATGCGCTTGAACAGCTGAAAATGTCAGATGGCGGAATTACCGGTATTGCCTGGTATGGGCTGGATCTTCCGGCAAGTACGCCAACCATTGTCTTACTCCATACTATTACCGGTTCTCCTGAATCGATGCGTGAACTGGTTCGTGATCTGCATAAACATACCGGTTGGCGTGTGGCATTGTGTTTACGCCGTGGTCATGCAGACTTACCCATGCCTGTGCCTAAAATGAACCTGTTTGGTTCAACTCAGGATTTGCGTGAGCAGCTCTTGTATATACAGGACAGATTTCCTCAGTCCGATCTCTATGGGGTTGGATCTTCTGCGGGTACGGGATTGTTGGTGCGTTATCTGGGTGAAGAGGGTGAACAAACCCCACTCAAAGCAGCTTTTGCTTTATGTCCTGGCTATAACACTGAAACCGGTTTTGCCAATGTGCATCCGTTTTACAGTAAAGTCATGGCCAAAAAACTGATTAAGCGCTTTATTCATCCTTATCAAGAAACCTGGCAGGTCTGCCCAAGCTGGAAACAGTTATTAGAAGTTAAAGATCTGTCTGAATTTGAAAAACTTTATTTTGAACTGGCCGGATTTGCGGATTATGCCAGTTATACTCAGGCAACCAATCCGATTTATGTGTTTGAAAGTGTCAAAATCCCACTGATGATTTTAAATGCGGAGGATGATCCGGTTTGTCACATCCGAAATTTAGAACCTTATAAAGAAAAAATTCGGGCGATGTCTAATATTATGGTGATTACCACCAAAAAAGGCAGTCATTGCGGCTTTTATCAGGGCTTGATGCAAACCGAATCTTGGGCTACCCGACTAATGGCAGACTATTTGATTCACTTATCTCGTGCACCGGCAACAGTATCCGCTTAAAAAGTTCCAATAAAAAACCCAGCATCTGCTGGGTTTTTTGATGAATGATACTGTAATTAGTCAAGTGCTGGCATCGCTGCGGCAATTGCGTCAGCAACCGCATCATCCTCAGACTTGTTTTCTGGATTTGAATTGGTTTTAGGTGTGGTCGCAGCAGGCTTTGACGCAGGTTCTTCGCGGGTTTCAGGCACTGGTGCCGGCTCAGTAGTTTCTGGTTTTTTGATTTCACGACGGATTTCAGTCGTGGTGTTTTCAGTTTGCTCACGTTGAATTTCAACCGTTGGCGCTACTTCCTCTTCAATTGCCGCTGGCTCTACAGGTTCAAGCGGTTCAAATTGCGTTGGTTCTGGAGTCGAGATTTCAGATGCTGGAGTAACTTCTACTTGCTCTTCTTCTTTTGGTGCTTCTTTTTTTACACACGCAGTTAATGTCAGGCCAGTCAGGATTAGGGTGGAGATTAAAAGTTTCTTCATCATCATTGCATCAAACATAAAAGTGTGGAGTGGATACACTATTATAGCAGCAAAATGCAAGATAGAAATCATATGAACTTACTGTAATTTTTTATAGGAATTGCTGTTAGAATAGTCAATTGTTTATTGTTCTTTGAATTGATGCGGATTGACTTTGCTTTCTAGGTACAAGGTAAAGTAAAATTGCGCAACATTGCAGGCCGATTTAGGCTCGATTGTACGAGAAACCCAATGACCCATTTTATTTTCGTTACTGGTGGTGTAGTTTCATCACTAGGTAAAGGTATTTCAGCTGCTTCTGTTGCTGCACTTTTAGAAGCTCGTGGTTTAAAAGTGACCATGGTAAAAATGGATCCATACATTAATGTCGATCCAGGGACAATGAGCCCATTCCAGCATGGTGAAGTTTTTGTTACAGAAGATGGTGCTGAAACAGACTTAGACTTGGGTTACTACGAACGTTTCTTGCGTCGTGCGAAAATGACCAAACTAAATAACTTCACATCAGGCCGTGTTTACCAGGATGTTCTAAACAAAGAACGCCGTGGTGACTATCTAGGCGGTACTGTTCAAGTTATTCCACACATTACTGACAATATCAAAGAGCGTGTACTTCGTGCAGGCGAAGGTTATGACGTTGCGATCGTAGAGATCGGCGGTACTGTAGGTGACATTGAATCTCTCCCATTCATGGAATCTGTACGTCAGTTAATGGTTGAACTTGGTCATAAACGTACCATGTTAATGCACTTAACGTTACTCCCATACATTAAGTCTGCAGCAGAATTAAAAACCAAACCAACACAGCACTCTGTTAAAGAACTCCTGTCGATTGGTATTCAGCCAGACATTCTCATCTGCCGTACAGAATACGATGTAGATGCAGATACGACGCGTAAGATTGCATTATTTACTAACGTTGAAGCACGTGCCGTTGTGGTATGTAAAGATGCACGTTCGATCTACCAGATTCCACGTACATTCTACGAACAAAATGTTGACGATTTAATCTGTGAACGTTTTGGTTATAACGATCTTCCTGAAGCTGACTTAACAGATTGGGATAACGTTGTAGAAGCACTGCTGAACCCTGAATACACCGTACGTGTTGCAATGGTCGGTAAATACGTTGAACTTCCAGATGCATACAAGTCTGTCAACGAAGCACTTCTACATGCGGGTATTCAAAACCGTGTGAAAGTTCAGATTGACTACGTAAACGCTGAAGAGCTTGAAAGCCAAGATGTAGCAGAAGTATTGAAAGATGCTGATGCGATTCTGGTTCCTGGCGGTTTCGGTGAGCGCGGTACTGAAGGCAAAATGAAGGCGATTCAATTCGCACGTGAGAACGGTGTGCCGTTCCTCGGTATTTGCTTGGGTATGCAGTTGGCTGTGATCGAATACGCACGTAATGTTGCTGATATTGCAGACGCGACCTCGACTGAATTTAACCGTTCAACCAAATCTCCATTGATTGGTTTAATTACTGAATGGTTAGATGAGCGTGGTGAAGTTCAGCAACGTTCTGCTGATTCTGATCTGGGTGGCACGATGCGTTTAGGCGCGCAAAAATCTGAACTGGTTGCAGGGACTAAAACTGCAGAAGTTTATGGTTCTGAAGAAATCATCGAGCGTCACCGTCACCGTTACGAGATGAACAACCGTTATATCCCAGTGCTGGAAGAAAAAGGCATGAAGATTTCTGGTTATTCTCCGGTACAGCATCTGGTAGAAACTGTTGAAATTCCTGCACATCCTTGGTTTATTGCAGTACAATTCCACCCGGAATTTACCAGCTCGCCACGTGATGGTCACCCATTATTTGCCGGTTTCATTGATGCTGCGAAAAAGCAGTACCAAAAAACCAAATAATCGGTGCGTAGGACACAACTAGGGAAGTTTAAATGTCGCAATTAAAACCACAAGAAATTGTACGTTTGGGCGATATACAAATGGCAAATCATTTGCCATTTGTATTATTCGGCGGAATGAATGTACTTGAATCTAAAGACCTGGCTTTTGAAATCGCAGAGACTTATGTCGATATCTGCACACGTTTGGGCATTCCTTATGTGTTCAAAGCCAGCTTTGATAAAGCCAACCGTTCAAGCCTGAACTCTTTCCGTGGGCCTGGCCTGGAAAAAGGTCTCGAGTGGTTAGCTGACATTAAAAAACACTTTAATGTACCGATCATCACCGATGTGCATGAGCCGTACCAAGCGGCTCCTGTTGCAGAAGTGGCAGACATTATTCAATTGCCAGCTTTCTTAAGCCGTCAGACGGATCTTGTGGAAGCAATGGCAAAAACGGATGCCATCATCAATATCAAAAAAGCCCAGTTCCTGGCTCCACACGAAATGCGTCATATTTTGCATAAGTGTCTGGAAGCCGGAAATGACAAGCTGATCATTTGTGAACGCGGTTCGGCATTTGGCTATAACAATCTGGTTGTAGACATGCTGGGCTTCGACATCATGAAAGAAATGAATGTCCCGGTTTTCTTTGATGTGACCCATGCCTTACAAACCCCAGGCGGCCGTGCAGATTCTGCCGGTGGTCGTCGTGCGCAAATTACAACGCTTGCACGTGCGGGTATGGCAACGGGTCTTGCAGGCTTGTTCCTGGAAGCACATCCAGATCCGGAAAAAGCCAAGTGTGATGGTCCATGTGCGCTGCGCATGTCTCAGCTTGAGCCGTTCCTGGCACAGCTAAAAGAATTGGATACCTTGGTTAAAGGTTTCGAAAAGTTAGATACACACTGAGTTTATCACTCTTGCGCTGCCGTATAGGCAGCTCATATTAATCAACTGAGGAATAGTTCATGAGCCAAATCGTTGACATTCGTGCACGTGAAATTTTGGACTCTCGTGGTAACCCTACCATCGAAGCAGACGTAATCTTAGCATCTGGCGTAGTTGGCCGTGCATGTGCACCATCTGGTGCTTCAACTGGTTCTCGTGAAGCTTTAGAACTTCGTGATGGCGATAAAGCGCGTTACTTAGGTAAAGGCGTTAAAACTGCGGTAAATAACGTCAATACGTTAATCCGTGACGCTTTGGTCGGTAAATCAGTATTCGAACAAAAAGACATCGATAACACGATGATCGCGCTTGACGGTACTGAAAACAAAGAAAAATTAGGTGCAAACGCAACTTTGGCAGTGTCTTTGGCTGCTGCGCGCGCTGCTGCTGAAGAAAAGAAAATTCCTCTTTTCCAATACATCGCAGATCTTCGCGGTCAAACGATTTTGACCATGCCTGTACCAATGATGAACATCATCAATGGTGGTTCACATGCAGACAACAACGTCGATATTCAAGAATTCATGATTGAGCCAGTAGGCTTCACTTCATTCTCTGAAGCGCTACGTGCCGGTGCTGAAATTTTCCATTCACTTAAATCAGTATTAAACAAAAAAGGTTTAAACACTGCGGTAGGTGATGAAGGTGGTTTTGCACCGAACTTACGTTCAAACGAAGAAGCAATTACGGTTATTCTTGAAGCAATTGGTCAAACTGGCTACAAAGCAGGTTCTGACATCATGCTTGCGCTTGACTGTGCATCTTCAGAATTCTACAAAAATGGTCAATACATTCTTGCGGGCGAAGGCAACAAAGCGTTCACAAGCAACCAGTTCTCTGACTATTTAGCAGGTCTTGTAAACCAGTACCCAATTATCTCGATTGAAGATGGTCTGGACGAATCTGACTGGGAAGGCTGGTCTTACCTGACTTCAATTCTTGGTGACAAGATCCAGTTGGTAGGTGATGACTTGTTCGTAACGAATCCGAAAATCCTGCAGCGTGGTATCAACGAAAAAGTGGGTAACTCTATTCTGATTAAATACAACCAGATCGGTACCTTGACTGAAACTTTAGATGCCATCTACCTTGCGAAAGAAAATGGTTACTCTACGGTAATTTCACACCGTTCAGGCGAAACTGAAGATTCAACGATTGCTGATCTTGCAGTAGGTACAGCAGCGGGTCAAATCAAGACGGGTTCACTTTGCCGTTCTGACCGTGTAGCGAAATATAATCAATTACTTCGTATTGAAGAATTGACTAATGCTGCATATCGCGGTAAAGCTGAGTTCAAAGGTTTGAACTAAGCGACTTATGTCAATGTTAAATGTATTCGACTCGACTGCGAGTAAAGTACTGTTGGGCCTTGCGATCATTTTGATCGCAGGGTTTCAATATTTATACTGGTTTGGTGAAGGTGGTTATCATGATCATCAGCAACTGACCCAGAAAATCCAACAACAAATGGAATTGAATGATGAGCTAAAAGAGCGTAATCGCGTTCTGGCAGCAGAAGTTTATGATTTGAAGAATGGTATTGAAGCCATCGAAGAACATGCGCGTTTAGATCTTGGTCTGATTAAGCCACGCGAAACTTTTATTCAAATGAGCACGATCAGTACTCAATATAAACCGATCTATCTTAATCCTAATTCTAAAGTAGACCTGCGAACCAATGAGTCAGCTGAAGCACCAACCACACCCTAAACTTTGGGTCATTCTTCCAGCTGCAGGTTCCGGTAGCCGTTTCTCCAAAACAGAACTGAAACAATATCAGATGATTCAAGAGCGAACTGTTCTTGAACATACGGTGGCTCGTCTGAATCAACTGCCTTTGGCGGGTTATGTCCTGGCGATTGGTGAACAGGACAACGTCGCAAAAATGCTGCCATTTTCCAGTCAAGAGAAAGCCCATTTCTGTCTGGGCGGTGCCGAGCGGGTGAATTCCGTGTTAAATGCACTCACGTATTTATCTCAAATCGCTTCTGAAGATGAGTGGGTGCTGGTACATGACGCGGCGCGTCCCTGTGTCGGTCTGGATTGTCTGCAACAGTTAGTCAATACGGCGATTACAAATGATCAGGCTGCGATTCTGGCGATTCCAGTAAGAGATACACTTAAGCGTGTAGTAACCAATTTTGATATTGAGGAAACAGTGGATCGCTCAATGCTATGGCAGGCACAAACACCACAAATGGCCAAGCTAGGTGTGTTGAAACGGGCGATTGAGCAGGCTTTGCAAGATGGTGCTACGATTACTGATGAAGCCAGTGCGCTGGAACATATCGGCGAACAGGTGAGTGTAGTACAAGGGCGTTCCGATAATATTAAAATTACCTATCCGGACGATCTGGAACTGGCCAAGCTGATTTTACAGGCTCAGGCTTAAAAATATATTCAAATAATATTTAAATAAAAGCAGAATAAATCTGGCTATAGCGATCTATTCGCTATAGCTTTCACTTATAATTTTGCCATCATTCTTTTTCACCTTTTGGCCAATGATACCTTCACAGCAGTATCGGTTTTTACGTCACTCTTTGCGTGATGGACGTAGTATTAACCCGCAAGATTCATCTCGATGGACCAAGTTGCACCTTGATCCCTGGTTATTGTGCTTTCTAGTTCTCAATGCAATCCTGGGTTTAATGGTGGTGTATAGCGCGACATCCGAAGACTCTGGCATGGTGGTGCGTCAGGCGATCAGTTTTGGAATTGGTTTTGTGCTGCTGTTTATCTGTGCGCAGATTCCACCGAAAGTCTATCAGGCGATTAGTCCATACCTGTATGCCTTCGGGATCTTCATGCTGCTTCTGGTCTTTGTGATTGGTGAAAAACGTTTAGGTGCAACCCGCTGGATTACCTTGCCGGGGGTGGGAAGCATGCAACCGAGTGAGGTGATGAAATTTGCGATGCCTTTGATGATGGCATGGTATTTTGCACGTAAGCCGTTTCCTCCCAAATTTTTGCATATTGTCGGGGCTTTGATTTTATTGGGCGTACCATTTGTTTTGGTGGCACTTCAGCCTGACTTGAACATTGGCTTGGTAATTCCTGGTATTTTTGTTCTATTTTTAAGTGGGATGTCGTGGCGTCTGATTGGTGGTGCAGCAGCGGCGGTAGCTGTGGCAGCTCCGGCTGCATGGATGTTCGTGCTACAAGAGTATCAAAAAAAACGTATTACCACGTTATTTGATCCGGAATCGGATGCCTTGGGTGCAGGCTGGAATATCATCCAGTCCAAAATTGCGATTGGTTCAGGTGGTTCCACGGGCAAAGGCTATACCGAAGGTACCCAATCACATTTAGGTTATCTGCCTGAACATCATACTGACTTTATTATGTCGACTTATGCCGAAGAATTCGGTTTTATCGGCGTTTTCCTGCTGTTTAGTTTATTCACTGCCATTATTATTCGCTGTCTGATGATTGGTTTAAACAGCTTTCATAACTTTGGCCGTTTATATGCTGGAGCCATGGGACTGACTTTCTTCTTCTTTGTATTTTTAAACTCAGGCATGGTGAGCGGGATTTTACCTGTAACTGGAGATCCATTACCGCTCATGAGTTATGGTGGAACGGCAGTGATTTCCATGCTGGCCGGGATGGGCATTGTGATGTCGATTCATACTCATCGATAAGTCATTCTAAAAGTCGGACTGGTTCCGGCTTTTTATATACTTAAAATAAGTTGTTTTAAAAATCCTGTTTTGGCCAGAAGAAAAAAGAAGAATATTTTAGAATTCGTATGAAATTAAAAAGCCCTCAAATGAGTAATGCCAGTCAGTTAAGAAATTGACTGGCATTTTCTTGGGTATTTCTGTGGTTTTCCTTTCACAACTCGTGGGCAACTTCTAACCCTCCTCTCAGGCAACACATACCTCTTAGATTTCTCCAGTAAACTTTCTAGATGTTTGGGTAAATTCCCTGCGGAGTCTAAAGAGTCAAATCTTAATATATTCAGGATACCGATAGATGCAATATGAAAGCTGATTCTCAAAGGACTGACTTTTGCTCGTTGAGCCATATGTTTCATTTGTCTTCTTAGAATATTATAGGCAATGAAGACCCCCCATAATTCTTGATAAATTAAATCAGGTTGCTTGCTCCTCAAATGCTTGCCTTCCTGTAAATCACTTTTGATTTCTCGGTAACACATTTCTATTTCCCAGCGCTGGGCATAAAGCTTCGCCAAGCCTATCAGTGGATATGCCTTTGAATCCATTAATGAAGTGATATAACGTCTAATTTTCCCTGCCTGCTCAACTTCAATCAAACGCGCTTCCCAATATTCTCCTAATGATGGATTTAGCTTCCTGGCTCTAGCTGAAAGAGGCATTTTGATTTGAAAGTCATGCGGGGAATTACGTTTAATGATCTCATAGCGTAAATTATCTTTTGCTCTCATTAACCAATGACTGGCTTCTACTCGTGTTTGCCAGTCAATCAAGAAATCAGCAGAGAAATAGGCTCGATCAAACAAGGTAATACTATGCGATGGAGGACATAATCGATTTGCCAGTGTAAGTTCACCCTGATCCATGCTACCTATTTGGGCATCAATGATTTCATGGGTGCTGGTATTTACCAGGCAGGTTGCTCTCACTTGTGGATAAGGGGCTGCAGCGGTTTTACCCTTAGATGAGCCAAAGTGTTCAAAATTCTCGTCTGTATAAGGCATAGACCAAACCACCCCGTCAACAGCACATACACTAAGGCCATGAAAGTTTGAGTATTGCTGTTGGGATTCTTCAAACCAGGCTTGGCTGAGTAGAGAAAACAAGGTATTCAAGGGCTCTCGTCCTAAACGTTGTCGTGCTTGCACTGCTGCACTGGGGACACAATATTCTGTTGTACCAAACACAAGTTTTAGTTGCTCTACGACATACCCGATCGGTTGATCTCGAAATAGGGCAAGCCCAATTACCAGCCATACCACATGTTCGGCAGGTAATTTTCTTCTCCTGATAGAAGCCTTACCTGTTTGATGTAGGCTTTCTTTAATCCAGTTTAAATCAATGAGTTCACTGAAATGGCTGAGTGAAGGCAAAGAATGTTGAAGGGTGCAATCTAAATTTTCAGATAAAGTCATAAAAAAAATGAGCGTATTGGCATACACTCATTTTTACTACATTTTTCTAATGTCTGCTTAACTGACTGGCATTACTCAAATGAGGGCTTTTTAATTTCATACTTTAACTGAGAAACCAGGTGTAATAACCCCAGATCATTAAAGGCCATGCTAGGAAAGGGCTAAACAACCATTTCCAGAACCAGTGGCGCGGCATAAAGCCAACACCATGGACAAAGCCTCCAGAAATACCAATCATGATATACATCATGGCACTATGGCTATATTCACCGTTGGCATCCAGCATTGCAGAAGGATGAACCAATAACACGGCTGCGAGAGGAAAAGCCAATAGGCAGGAAATCATCATCGCAAATTTGTTTGGTTTCTTGTCTACAACGGTTTTCTCAAGCGCAGCTTCGGTCATGTTTTATTCCTCATCCAGGTCTTGGTGTTGTTCCATGTAAATGGCAGCAATCACACTGGCAAAACATGCCATCAGTACACCCAGAATCCAGGCAAAATACCACATAGTTGTCTCTCCTTAAGACATAGCCTTAGTACAGGCTATGTGAATTATCTTCAATGTGTTTGTTGGTAATCACGCCCCACATCTTGTAGTAACACCAGGTGGTATAGATCAGGATCAGTGGAACAAAGATACATGCAGCAACGGTCATGACTGTTAAGGTATTTTTACTAGATACCGCATCCCACATGGTCAGACTTGCAACCGGGTTAATGCTTGAAGGCATCAGGAAAGGAAACAGGGCAAAACCAGCAGTCAGGATGGCACCGATGACAGCCAGAGATGAACCCAGGAAGCTCAAGCCTGCTTTGTTTTTACCTGCTGCCAAGACAATGATCAAGCCACCCAAAATGCCGGCAATTGGAGCAGCCATTGTGATTGGATACGTCGAGTAGTTATTCATCCAGCCTGGATTGGCATTGGTCAATACTTCTTTGGCCAGCGGGTTGGCAACACCATTGGTATCAAAAGGTGTAACTAAGGTATAGCCCTGAATGCCACCAAAATACAACCATGCACCGGCTGCCAGGAAAGTTGCTAAATACACTAGTCCCATGATTTGTGTTGCTTTGGCAGAACGTTGGCGTAGGTCACCATCAGTACGCAGCATTAACCATGCACCACCATGTGCACACAGCATCGATAAACTGACCAGACCACAGACAATCGCAAACGGATTCAGCAGGGCAAAGAAGCTACCAGTATAAGTAGAACGTACAGTTTCATCTAAAGTAAATGGTACACCCAGGAACATGTTGCCGAATGCCACACCGAAGACCAATGCAGGCACTGCACCACCAATGGCTAGACCCCAGTCCCATGAATTGCGCCATTTGGTATTTTCCAGTTTTGAGCGATAGTCAAAACCGACCGGACGCAGGAATAGGGCAAACAGTACCAGCAACAGTGCCCAGTACATGCCAGAGAAGGCGGTTGCATAGACCATTGGCCAGGCAGCGAACAAAGCACCGCCGGCAGTAATAAACCAGACTTGGTTACCGTCCCAATGCGGGGCAATGGTATTGATCGCTGCACGGCGCTCGCTATCATTTTTGCCCACAAATGGCATGATCGCCATAGAGCCCATATCGAAGCCATCGGTGAGGGCGAAGCCAATCAGCAATACGCCGACCAGCACCCACCAAATGATTTTTAATAATTCATATTCGATCATGCTTGAGTCTCCCCATTTGCCTTCTCTGCAGCTGCAAGCTTTTCAAAATGGTATTTACCGGTATGCAGTGAGCTTGGGCCAAGACGTGAGAACTTGATCATCAGATACATCTCAATAATCAGTAACACGGTATAGAATGCTGCCAATGCAAGGATTGAACCCCAGACATCACCTGTACTTAAGCTTGATGCTGAAAGATGCGTCGGTAATACCTCACCAATGGTCCAAGGTTGACGACCTACTTCTGCCACATACCAGCCAGTTTGCGCAGCAACCCAAGGCAGAGGAAGTGCAAATAATGCAAATTTCAATAACCATGGTTTGTTTTCAGCATTACGTTTTGCTACCGCAAAAGTTGCCAGTGCAAATAGAAGTAGCATCAAGAAGCCAGAAGCAACCATGGCACGGAAGGCCCAGAACAGACTTGGCACGTGTGGAATGGTATCTTTAGCAGCTGCTTTGATTTGCTCTTCAGAGGCATCAACGACATTTGGCGTGTATTTCTTCAGCAGCAGACCGTAACCGAGGTCTTTTTGGCTTTCTTCAAAAGCGGTTTTCAGTTCTGGAGACTGATCACCAGCACGTAATTTTTCCAGTTGCGAATAGGCCACCATACCATTACGGATACGCGCTTCATGCTGAACCAGCAGGTCCTTAATACCTGTAACTTGTTCAGTCGTAGAACGTGTAGCAATCAGACCCATTACATAAGGAATTTTCACTGCATAATCTGTAGTCATGGTTTCCTTATTCGGGATACCGAACAAAGTAAATGGCGCAGGTGCAGGGTGAGTATCCCATTCTGCTTCAATCGCTGCCAGTTTGGTTTTCTGTACATCGCCCAGCTCATACCCTGATTCATCACCCAGTAAAATCACTGAAAGTGTAGAAGCAAGCCCGAAGATGGCTGCAATGGCAAAAGAACGGCGTGCAAAAGGCAAGTCACGTTTTTTCAGCATGTAGTAACTTGAAATAGCCAGGACGAAGATGGCACCTGTGACATAACCGGCAGATACTGTATGTACAAATTTAACCTGAGCGACCGGGTTAAAGATCAATGCAGCAAAGTCCACCATTTCCATACGCATGGTTTCATAGTTAAATGCCGAACCGACCGGGTTTTGCATCCAGCCATTGGCGACCAGAATCCAGAGTGCGGACATGTTCGAGCCTAAAGCCACCAGCCAGGTTACTGCCAGATGTTGCACTTTGGACAGGCGATCCCAACCAAAGAAGAACAAGCCAATAAACGTCGATTCAAGGAAGAAGGCCATCAAACCTTCAATCGCCAGCGGTGCACCGAAAATATCACCGACATAATGCGAGTAATAAGCCCAGTTGGTTCCGAACTGGAACTCCATGGTCAGGCCGGTGGTTACCCCTAAGGCAAAGTTAATACCAAACAGTTTTCCCCAGAACTTGGTCATGTCTTTATAGATTTCTTTGCCGGAAATCACATAGGTGGTTTCCATAATGGCAAGTAGAAAAGCCAGGCCTAAAGTCAGTGGAACAAAAATAAAGTGATACATCGCGGTCATGGCGAACTGGAACCGCGAGAGATCGACCACGCTTTCAGAAATCATCAACGTGTCTCCTGGATTTGGGAAGGATTGCCGGCGATACGCTCGGCGACTTGGTTGTCAAAATTTTTAGGAATCGTAGGCGCATCAAACCAGATATTTTTAATTATCATGAGTAAAATAACCTTGATAATTAAAATAGCAGTTATTTCTCTAACCACTCTCTGGTTTAGATTTTTGGGAACTAAGCTCATTCGACTAAGCCTGTTATATGACTTGTTGTATATTATTAATCTATTGTAACTAAAAAATAAATAGACGATACAGTTTAAATAAATATATATTTACAAGTATCTGAAAATAAAAAATATATATTTATATGAGTTAAAATTTATTCTAAATATTTTTTATTATTTTATGTAATTTTATTGGTTTTTAAATCCGACTAAAATGCTTATATTTATATATTCGAATGTAGATTGTTTTAGTTGGATTAATATTTTTTAATCTGATTAAAATGCTTGGTTTTAAAATAAAGAATAAAATTAATCAAACTAAATTGGTTGGTTTTATAAGAGTTGAATATCAGTGTCACAATCTTTCTCATCATTTTATATTGATTAGGACTTACGCACTGTTATTTATAGACTCTCTGTGGTAGCAGATGATTTTTATCGAGAATAAAGTCATCAATGAAGTTTTTGATCATTGGTCTAAATAATTTCTTCTGCCAACGATATACATTTTCAAAGATCCCCTCAAACTGGTTCTTTTGTATCTCAACGTAGGCCATTAAGGCTGAAAAAATATGATTCAAAATCAGTTTAGACCGTCTTACTTGAAACTTTTCAATATGACAAACCTGTTTAATCACTCGGTGATATTGTTCTATTTTCCAATGACTTGAATGTAATTCATGAAAACCCTCAAAGGACAATAAATCATCTTCATCTTGATACACAATATAAAACCTCTGCTGTTCTTTTAACTGAGTCTTAAATAATTGTACAAAGCCAAAATCTTTGAGCCAGACCACTTGACCCTGATGGAAATTCGGCAATAAACGCAGTTGAAACCATTGTCCTTTTTCAGGGGAAACCTTACGGTTACAGTCGATACCAAACATAAATCGAATACCATGTTTTCTTATGGTTTTTAGATTTGCAGTCGATGAATACCAACTATCACCTGTAATAAATTGAATCTTTGCACCCCAACTAAGTACTTCACTTAACATATCCATAAAGTAATCATTCTTGGTTTTACCCTCAGATTTGTCATAAATTCGGAAATTAATTGGAATATTTTGACCATTCTGATCTGTCGCATACAAGGTAATGAGATTAATCCCCTTGACGGATCGGTGGTGTTTGCCTGACCAAAAATAGCTAACCAAGTCCATATGTTGACTATATGGTTTATCTAAAACAGTATCATCAATACTGACTATAAGTTTATTATTATCAATATGTTGAATTGCTTCTTGATATAGGTCGTGAGGTGTGTAGTCTTCACGCTCTAGAAAGCGATTTACACTATCATGCGAGATATTATAAGTCTCGGCAAGTTGTGTGCAGCTAATAGAGTTCGGTTCTGTCATGAGAAAGCCCATATAAATGGGTAATGTACAAGTTGCTGTAGAAGCATGTTTAGTTCGTCTGATCACAGATACTTTATAAACTATTTTAATACTTTTTTGAATCCGTCAATGCGTAAGTCCTATTGATAAAAAACACGCCAAAAAAAGAACATGCTGGAAACATGTTCTTTTTAAGCTTGGTGAGGGTGGCTAGACTTAGAAGTCGTAACGCATGCCTAGAGATAGACCAGTTGCATCTTCGCCACGTGCACCACCCACGTTATTTGAACGTGCTTGAGCCCACGGTGTTAAGTTTGAATTTTCATCATTCAGTACAGTTGCCAAGTTTGCATATACACGTACTGCTTTGTCTAAACGATGTTCTACACCAAGTGCCAATAATGTTGCATTTGCATCATCTGCATCGACATCGCGGTGGAACACTTGACCACGTAGATACGTTTTTGGTGCAAATTTATATTCACCGGCTACACCAAATACTTGTACATCTGGGTTTGCTTCAGAATTATCATGTTGAAGGAATTGGTATAAACCACCCAAGTTGAATTCAGGTGTGATTTTGTAAGCACCAGCAATACGGAAACCATCGCGTTCGCCACGACCTGCATCTTCTTCATAATGTTCATAGGCAGCAGCAAAATCAACTTTGCCTTCTTTATAGGTTAAAGCGAGATCGTATGCTTTATCATCGCGATTATCTTTATTAGTAGTAGTTGTGGTTCCCGGTACGACTACTGTTACTGGACCATTCACAGTTTCAATTACAGTAGTTTTTGGTGAAGACGTTGATACGCTATCAGGGCTATTACCTTCGTGTAAAGAAAGTGCTGCTAAAACATTAAAGCCACCGCCAAACTTAGGTGATTTATATTCAATTGTATTGGCATTACGTTCATCAAAACGCAGGTTGCCTACACGCGTGACGTTACGAACATCACCAACCATATCGCCAAAGAAGTTGACTGGGCCACGTGCTACTTTGAATGGGCTGTCAAAACGGCCGATACGCGCTTGACCGAAATCACCTTTTAAACCAACAAAAGTATCACGAGTTGCAAATTCAACATCATCATTTGCAGAACCACTTGCAAAGTTAATTTCCTGTTCGATTTGACCAAATACGGTCATACCATTTTCTAGTTTTTGTTCAGCTTTAAAGCCTAGGCGTGAAGAGTTTGAAGAAAGACCTACTTCGTTATAATCCTGGCCATCATCCAGATAATCTAAAGAAACGTGTGCACGACCATACACTTTAACATCAGCAGCAGCTGCCATTACTGGTGTTAAAATTGTTGCCCCGATTGCTAATGCAGATAACGTTTTTTTCATGTGTTGCTCCAATAAAGACTTTTTTATTCATCGTCTTAAAAACAAGTTTCAGTATTGTTTTGAAACATCTACTGCTCTATTGGTGCCAAGTATTCATTACAAATAAGTCAATATGATTAAGGAAATATTTCAGAAATATTAAAGACAATCATTACCTTATTTTTTATAGGATTATGAGTGGGGTAAGCAGGATTGATGCAAATACAGCTAAGCTCGGTGTTTGCTGCAAAACTTAAAAATAGGCTAGGTGACTTTTATTGATATTTTAGTGGCTTAATTCAGGGTGAAATACATCAGACATAAAAAATGGAGCCGAAGCTCCATTTTTAGGTATTAAGAATAGCTTAAAGGGCAGCTTTAATTTTCTCAGCCAGCGCTTTAATTTTTTCCTGGTCGCCCATCTGTGCTGCATGTTTGCCCAGATTGTGCAAAGAGGTAGGAACCAGATGGAAATGTACGTGTGGTACGGTCTGACCCGCTGCGGCACCTGATAATTGCATCAGCACGATACCGTCCACACCTAAACCTTTTTCAATGGCTTTTGCAACTTTCTGTACGATCTGAATCGTATAGGCTGCAGCTTCAGGTGGTAGATCCAGTAAAGTGATCGCCGGAGTTTTCGGAACCACCAGAGTATGACCTTCTGCCTGAGGCATGATGTCCATAAATGCAAGAACCTGGTCATCTTCATACACTTTTATCGCAGGAAGTTCACCGCGTAGAATTCGTGCAAAAATATTCTGATCATCATAAGTCATAAGTACATTCCTTGAGCGTTATTAAACTGAATTATTTACAGTTCAATTCTTTCTGACGATCTTTGATCGCGTCAAGACGTTGTTGCTCTTTTTCCGAGAATTTTGGTTTGGTTGTATAGCAATTGTCATTACCAAACTTGGCTTTTGCTTCAGGATCTTTGAAACAGAAACCTTTAGACGCATAAATCACGTCATGATCATTTTTTAATTTTTTGCACTCTTGTTCAGATGCAAGAACCGATGTTGAAGCCCCGAACAAAGTTGCAAAGCCAATCAATGCTGCAACAGAAAATTTCTTCATGAGAGTTTCCTCTGGGTTATCCACTATATGTGCCTGCCTACTAGTCACAATATGAGGTTTCGTTATCATTATTCAATGGCGAGATATTACTCGATGGTAATATTACTCCATGATTCATACATTTTCACAGCACTGGAAAAATCACTGTTTTTATCCGACAGATCGCTGGCCGCCTGAATCAGATTCTGGGTCAACGAGAGCACAGGCGCAGAAAGTTTGGCTTCACGCGCAAGGTCGATTGCGATACCTGTATCTTTGGCCAAGAGTGGCAGGGCAAAGGTTACAGGAAAACTTCGGTTTAAAATACGCTGTGGCAATACGGTTTCAGTCACCATACTTTTACCACTTGAAGCATTAATACAATCTAGCGCTTCATGCAGATTTATTCCATGCGCTTTTAAGGTAGTAAAGCCTTCTGCGACAGCACACAGGTTTACAGCCATTAACATATTATTTACGGCCTTCACTGCAAAACCCGCGCCAGATTCACCGACATGCTTGATCAGTTTGCCAAAAGCCTGCATCGCAGGAAGGGCTTTTTCATAACCCTCTGTATTACCGCCCACCATCACGGTTAAAGTGCCATTTTCAGCGCCAATGGTTTGACCGCTGACCGGTGCATCCAGAAAGATTACCCCATGTTCAGCCAGTTGTACTGCCAGTTTTTGGGCAGAATCCGGTACACCACTGGTGCAGTCGACCCAGACTGAACCGGATTTAAGCGACAGATTTTCCAGAAGTCGTTCAACGTCAGCGCTGGTGGGCAGGCAAGAAAAAATTACATCTGCCTGTACGGCCTGTTCAAGTGTGACGGCTTGGGTGCCATATTCAGCCGCATGTTGCTCTGCCTTGTTAAAGCTGCGGTTCCAGACATAGACCGTATCAAACTGCTTGGGTAAATGTGCTGCCATACGAAAACCCATTGCACCTAGGCCGATAAATGCCACTGACTGAATCATGCTGTACCCTCTGAATATGTTTAAAGCTATTTAATATTTTTTCTGGTGCGGGGAATCTACACTAAGCATCAAGACATGTAGAGCGCTGCACCAGCCAGGTCGTCATTTTGGGCCAGAATGTATTGGCCGTTTTCTGGTTCGACATTAGTCCAAGATGACCACCCGGTATAAGAGTAAACGTCTTATCCTGGCTACTTGTCAATTCCATCAAAGGCTTAGCCGACTGTTCTGTGACAATCTGATCGGTTTGACCTGCACCTACCAATAGGGAACAGCTGATATTTTTAAGATCAACGACACGGCCATCCAAAGTGATAGAACCCCGTTTTAAAGGATTTTGCAGCCATAAGTGCAGTACCATGTCCTGATTAATCCCGCCTGGATAATCGATCATCTTGTTCAGGAAATTCCCCATGGTGGCGTGTTCATAGACATCTTCGACATGATCTAGATTTAACAGAAACTGTTTCTGGCTTTTGAGCCAGCCAATCGGATCGAGTAATTTAAAGCCCAAGGCATTTACAATACCCGGCGTATGAATATATTGCTTTGGAATCAGTCCTTGATGAATGGCTTGTTGCAGATTTTTGTTTTTAGAAATCAGTTTATTGGTTGTAGAAAAAAGTTTGCCGACACGTCCTGACGCATAACTGTCGATAGGACTGCCCACCACGATCAGATTCTTGACATGTTCAGGCGAATGCAGGGCGGTATAGAGCGTGACAAACACGCCAGCCATACTCCAGCCATGCAGGGAAATGAACTGACTGCCCGAATGCTTGCAGATGGTTTCAATGGATTGAGGAATGGCTGCATCAATAAAAGATAAAAAGTTCAGGTGGCGATGTTTAAAGTTAAAACGTTTCCATTCCACCAGATAGACATCAAAACCGCTATGCTGAAAATGCTTGACCAGAGAGCGATAAGGATACAGATCATAAATATCCATATTAATGGCCAAGGGTGCGATGAAAACCAGAGGCTCCTTATATTTTTTTTCAGGTGAAGCGTAATAACGAATCTTGCAAAACTCGGTGCCGGCAATATATTCAAAAGGGTTTTTTTGCGACAGGATCAGTGAGGAGGCATTAAACATCCGGGTGCTGAGGTGTTTCAATTTTTTTTGCTGGCGCTGAAAGTTTTGTTTTAACTGAATCATGTAAATAAAATATCCGTATCCGCGGGAGGATTGATCGAAGTCTAAGCAATAATCGCTTATTATGCCTTGACCTGAAATAGCTTAGGCGCTCAAAATGTTGGCAAATTTTTACAAAAGGCAGCCTGAGGGCTGAGGTAAAGCGATGAGCCAGCAAGACGATATTTCTTACCAATTAGAAACTTTAGCCATTCGTACCGGCCATACCCGCACTTTTGAAGGTGAGCATGGCGAACCGATTTTTCTAACATCGTCCTTTGTTTATGAAAATGCTGCAGAAGCCGCAGCCAAATTCTCAGGCCAGGAACCGGGCAATATCTATTCTCGCTTTACCAATCCGACCGTTGCCATGTTTGAAAAGCGTCTGGCTGCACTTGAAGGTGCAGAGCGCGCCGTCGCCACCAGTTCGGGTATGGCAGCCATTATGGCAGTGATGATGGCTTTTTTAAAAGCAGGCGATCACGTGATTTGTTCACGTGCAGTCTTCGGTTCTACGGTTTCCATGTTTGAAAAATATGTCGCAAAATTTGGCGTCAGTGTTGATTTCGTCGATTTGACCGATCTTGATGCATGGAAAAATGCCATCAAGCCTGAAACCAAAATTCTCTTTGTTGAATCTCCATCGAATCCTTTAGCAGAAGTAGCCGATATACAGGGACTCGCCGATATTGCGCATGCCAATGATGCTTTACTGGCGATTGATAACAGCTTCTGTACACCTGTATTACAACAACCACTCAAATTTGGTGCAGACCTGGTGGTGTATTCTGCGACTAAATATCTGGATGGTCAGGGCCGCGCCTTGGGTGGTGCTGTTGTCGGTAATTATAAGCTGCTTGAAGAAATTTTTGGCTATGTGCGTACTACCGGCCCGTCAATGAGCCCATTCAATGCCTGGGTTTTTCTAAAAGGCTTGGAAACACTACGTTTGCGTATGCGTGAACATTCAGCAAGTGCCCAACAACTGGCTGAATTTTTGAATCAGCATCCAAAAGTAGAAAAAGTATATTATGCGGGCCTGCCTGAGCATGTCGGTCATGAACTGGCAGCAAAACAGCAGAGCGGTTTTGGTGGCATTGTGTCTTTTGAGGTGAAAGGCGGTCGTGAAGCCGCTTGGACGGTGATTGACAATACCCAGTTTATCTCGATTACCGGGAATCTGGGCGATGTAAAATCGACTATTACCCATCCGGCAACCACCACACACGGTAAATTATCGCCTGAAGCCAAAGAAGCAGCAGGTATTCGCGAAGGTTTAATTCGTGTTTCTGTTGGTTTAGAAGAGATTGGTGATATTATTCGTGATATTACTCGTGGTTTAGATCTTATCTAATTTTATAAATTTATGTTCGGAGATATTTATGAACATTAATATGTTGATGCAGCAAGCTCAGCGCATGCAAAAAGAAGTTGAAAACAATGTAAAAAAAGCCAAAGAAGAGCTGGCACAAACTGAAGTGCATGCCGAAGCGGGCGGTGGTTTGGTCAAAGTCACCATGACTTGCCGCAATGTGGTGAAGCGTATCGAAATCAACCCTGAATTACTTCAGGATGATCCAGACATGATCGAAGATCTGATTGCTGCTGCAATGAATGATGCTGCGCGTCAGGCAGAATTGGTCTCTGATGAAAGAATGAAAGCAGCAAACTCGGGTATGGGTTTACCACCGGGTCTGGCAGGTATGTTCTAAGGAAGAATGCGCAATGTTTAGTGATCGTTTTGATCAACTGGTTCAAGCATTACTCATTTTGCCAAGCGTTGGGCCGAAATCGGCTCAACGTATGGCATTGCATATGATCATGAAAAATCGTGAAGGTGCAATTGGTCTGGCGCATGCGTTGACTGAGGCGACCAACTACATTCATGAGTGTTCGGTTTGTCATTCATTGACTGAAGATGAAGTGTGCAATATCTGTACGTCGCTAGATCGTGATGATGAATTGCTCTGTGTGGTGGAATCACCTGCAGATGTTATGGCGATTGAGCAAAGTGGCAGCTTTAGAGGGAAATACCATGTACTGGGCGGGCATTTGTCACCGCTCGATGGGATTGGTCCTGAAGAAATTGGCATTCCGTATTTGTTGCACCGTTTGGCCAATGGTCAGGTGAAGGAAGTCATTCTCGCTACTAATGCGACGGTAGAAGGTCAGGCCACGGCACATTATCTGGTGGAAGCCAGCAAGCATTTGCCGATCCAGATGACTCGAATTGCCCAAGGTGTACCACAGGGTGGTGAACTGGAATATGTCGATAGTCATACCTTGAGTCAGGCCGTACATAACCGGATGCGCATGAAGTAAGATAGACTTAAAAATCTTGTTAGTTTTAATATAAAAAAGATATTATTTAAAATCCAGAGCCTAATAAATAAGGGGTATTTTTGCTAGATAGAGCAGAATTAGCGTTATTTTTTATACAAAATTCTATAGATCAGTTAATATGGATCTATCGAGAATCTAATCTTAGACTCAGTCTTTATGTTTCAATTTATTCAACATCAAAACGATTTATACCCTGTGCTGAACCTGATGGATCAGAGTTCTGTTTACGGGCTGGATACCGAATTTATCAAGGTCGATACTTTGTGGCCGAAACTGGGTGTGTTTCAGATCAATGTAGACAACAAGGTCTATTTGCTGGATGGAACCACCCTGGATCTGACTGAGTTCTTCAATAAAGTTTTTAACGCCCAGCAGAATATTTTTCATGCTTGTAGCGAAGATATAGATCTGCTTTATCACTATACCCAAAAGAAATCACTGACCAATGTGTTTGATACCCAGGTCGGTATGTCTTTTCTGGGGCATGGTCTGCAAGTCAGCTATCAGAATGCGCTCAAACAGATGCTGGAAGTCGATATCGAAAAAGACCAGACCCGTTCTAACTGGCTGGCACGTCCTTTAAGTTCAGAACAATTACTTTATGCGGCCAATGATGTGCATTATCTGGTCAAGCTGTCTGACAAAATCAAACAAGAGCTGGATACGAAATACCTACTGGATTTTGCCTTGCAAGACTGTCGTTTCTTGACTCAGGAAATTGGCGAAGATACCCCAACTGCCTTGTTGTATCAGGATGTCGGCAATTACCGGCATTCACGCCGTCAGCTGATGCAATTGCAGCAATTAATGGTTTGGCGTGATCAGATTGCCAAAGCACTGAATCAGCCACGCAGTTTCATTTTGAAAAATGCCAGCATGATTGATCTGGTGGAAAAATTCCCGCGCAATAATTTCCAGCTGAGTCATGTGAAAGACATTCGTTCGAATGTGGTTCGTGAGCATGGCAAAACCATTTTAGATTTATTGAAATTCCTGCCGGAGCCGGCAAATTGGCCTTTACGTCTGGCACGTCCAATTCGCCATTCTTCCAAAGATATTGGCGAAAAAATTGATTCAATTATTCAACATGTGGTCAATGAAACCTCGATTCCCAAAGAAGTGCTGATGCGCAAGAAATGGTTGAATGCACTGTATCAGCATGTAGTTTTTTACAAGGATGAACAGGATCTGCCGGATTATCTGCTTGGCTGGCGCTATGAGTTATTAACTCAGCCACTGATTCAGGTATTGCATCAGGATGAATCTTATCTGTCTACCCAGATGAAAGTCAGCGAGTGATTGGTTGCAGGATTGGTTAAAGAAAAAGCAATTATACAAAATCACGACTGATGCATGAGACGTGGCTAATGTTTCTGTCTTTTTTTTGATGTATCCTTGCGGTTGTTTTTCCAGAAAAGTCGTTTGAAATATGCAAGTGTCTATCTACAAATCCAGCAAAAAAAGTGAAATGTATCTGTATGTGGCGCGTCCTGCGAATGAAAGCGAAGCTGAAACATTCGAACCTTTAAGCGTATTGACTGAAGCAGTACAGGCAGCATTTGGACGTGCGACTTTTGTCATGCATCTTGAATTAAGCGAATCACGTAAACTGGCACGTGCCAATGTCTTGCATGTCATGGATTCTATTGAAACCCGCGGTTTCTTCCTGCAAATGCCGCCAGAAGGCTTGATTGATCCAAATGCTGTGGCACCAGAAGGTTTACGCGGTGCTTAATGTTGATTCAGGAGTTGTGAAATGAATGGTTATGTGGGTGTATTAGACTCAATTCCTGAACAGAGCATTGCCGTTGCAGTTTATCTGCTCGGCAGCCTGATTGCTTTATGGTGCTGGTATGGCGTGACCAAGCGTCTGCCTAAACCCATGGGCGGTTTTTTGTGGATTGTGGCCTTTGCCATTCTGCTAACACCGACGGTATCTGAGGGGGCGAATGCATCCATTGCACCCGCGATCTTTGGTCTGTTATTTGGGGTGCTGACCAAAGAGCAGTCCCTGGTTTGGATTAATGCGTCACTTATTTTATTTGTCATTGGGATTGGATCTGTGGTTGGCTATTGCTGGTCGACCTATGTGTCGAACAAAAGCAATATTCGTGTTCACGAGAAAAGTTCACCGCTGTAAGTAAAAAATAAGGTTCAATCATGTCTGCTGATATTCAACAATTTTCAGGTACCGATCAGTACATTGCGACTGACAGTTTAAAACTTGCGGTGAAAGCTGCACGCAGTTTGCAAAAACCGTTGCTGGTCAAAGGTGAGCCGGGTACAGGTAAGACTTTGCTGGCCGAGCAAGTCGCAGAAAGTCTGGGTTTGAAGCTGATCACCTGGCACATCAAGTCCACTACCAAAGCACAACAAGGCCTGTATGAATACGATGCCGTATCCCGCTTGCGCGATAGTCAGTTGGGTGATGACCGTGTCTATGACATCAAGAACTACATCAAGCCGGGTAAATTATGGGAAGCGTTTACCAGTGAAGAGCGCTGTGTCCTGTTGATTGATGAAATTGATAAGGCAGACATCGAGTTTCCAAATGACTTGCTGCATGAACTCGATAAAATGTCGTTCTATGTATACGAGACTGGCGAGACCATTACGGCAACTCAGCGCCCAATCGTGATCATTACCTCAAATAATGAAAAAGAATTGCCAGATGCTTTCCTGCGTCGTTGCTTCTTCCATTACATCGAATTCCCGGATGAAGCCACCATGCGTGAAATCATCGATGTGCATTTTGCCAATATCTCGACCACATTGGTCAATGAGGCTTTGCAAGTCTTCTTTAAATTACGTCAGATTCCGGGTTTAAAAAAACCACCTTCAACTTCTGAACTGATCGACTGGCTCAGCCTGCTTATGGCTGACGACATGCCGGAAGATATTCTGCGCAATACTGATAAATCCAAAGCAATTCCGCCCCTGTACGGCGCATTAATCAAGAATGAGCAAGATGTGCAGTTGCTCGAACGTCTAGCATTTATGTCACGTCGTTAAGGGAGAAACACGCATGTTTGTGCGACTGTTTTATACCTTACGCAAATACGGCGTGCCGGTATCGACTCGTGAGCTGATTGACCTGAATCAGGCGGTTGCTGCAGGTCTGGTGTTTGCCGATCAGGATGAATTCTATCAGCTTGCCAAAACTATAATGGTCAAGGACGAGCGCTATTTCGACAAGTTCGATCGCGCCATGAAAGACTATTTTGATGGTATCGCGACCTTTGATCTGGATGAGCTGCTGAATCGGGTGCATAAGCTGCCCAAAGACTGGTTCGATCTCGAATTACTCGAGAAGCATCTGACCCCGGAGCAGCGCGAAGATCTGAAAAAAGCCGGATCGCTAGAAGAACTGATGAAAATGCTGGAAGAGCGTCTGCGCGAACAGCATAAAAAACATCAGGGCGGCAACAAGATGATTGGTACCGGTGGCACTTCACCCTTTGGTGCCTATGGCGATCATCCTGAGGGTGTGCGTATTGGTGGGCCGGGGCGTAAGCGTTCTGCGGTGAAAGTCTGGGAGCAGCGTCAATACCGCAATCTGGATGATGAACAGATTTTGGGTAGCCGCCAGATGCAGATGGCATTGCGCCGTTTGCGTAAGTTTGCCCGTCAGGGTGCAGCCGAAGAGCTGGATATTGATGGTACGATTCGTGAAACGGCCAAGCAGGGCATTCTGAATGTACAACTGGTGCCCGAGCGTCGTAACCGTATTAAAGTTTTAATGCTGTTCGATGTCGGTGGTTCGATGGATGCGCATATTGCCCAGTGTGAAAAGCTGTTCAGTGCTGCGAAAACCGAATTCAAAACCCTGGAATATTTTTATTTCCATAACTGTCTGTACGACTATGTCTGGAAAGATAATGTCCGTCGTTCCAGTTCACGCATGAATACCTGGGATTTGTTCAATACCTATGGTCGCGATTACCGCGTGATTGTGGTCGGTGATGCCAGTATGGCACCGTATGAGCTGAATTCTGTCGGTGGTTCTGTTGAATATATGAATGATGAAGCTGGACAGGTCTGGTTACAGCGTCTGTGTCAGCATTTTGATAAAACTGCCTGGCTGAATCCGGAAGAAGAAAAATACTGGCATTACACCCATACTATTGGTCTGATCCAGCAAATATTTGAAAATCATATGTTTCCAATGACGCTGAAAGGCATTGAAGACATGACTAAATATCTGGCGCGTTAATTCCATTTATCTATAAGTGACTTTAGTTAGAGTTATTAGTGATTTAAAACAAATTATTCTAGTATAAAGTCACTCATTATCTTTTATTTAAAATCTCGGGCATGATTATGACTCATCAAATTAATGGTATTGCCTTACCCAATGAAGAGGGTTTTTTTGGTCGATATGGCGGTCAGTTTATTCCACCCGATCTGAAACAGGCCATGGATGATATTAATGTGGCCTATCAGGAAATTCGTCAGACTGAAGAATTTCAGAATGAACTGAAAGACCTGTTTGCTCATTACGTCGGTCGTCCAAGTCCACTATTTCATGCCAAACGCCTTTCTGAACAGCTTGGCGGGGCGCAGATTTATTTAAAACGTGAAGATCTGAATCATACCGGCGCACATAAGATCAATCACTGTCTGGGTGAAGCTTTACTGGCCAAATATATGGGCAAGACCAAAGTCATCGCAGAAACTGGTGCCGGCCAGCATGGTGTTGCTTTGGCAACTGCATGTGCCTTGGTGGGTATCCCATGTGAAATTCATATGGGTCAAGTGGATATTGAAAAAGAGCATCCAAACGTCGTCAAGATGAAAATTCTGGGTGCTAAACTGATTTCTGTGACTCGCGGTACAGCTACGCTTAAAGATGCAGTCGATAGTGCTTTTGAAGAATATTTAAAAGATCCGAAAAATTACATCTATGCTATCGGTTCGGTGGTTGGACCACACCCATTCCCGATGATGGTACGTGATTTTCAGTCGATTATTGGCGATGAAATTAAAGTTCAGACCAATGAACGTTTTGGTGCAAATCCTGATTATATCGTTGCTTGTGTTGGTGGTGGTTCTAATGCAGTCGGCGCATTCACTGCATTTTTAAATGAACCGGATGTGAAGCTGGTTGGCGTTGAGCCAGCAGGTCATGGTTTAGATACCGATATGCATTCAGCTACTTTAACTCTAGGTAAGCCGAGCCAGTTACATGGTATGGCCTGTTATGTTCTGGAAGATGAACAAGGCGAGCCATTGCCAGTGCATTCAATTGCTTCTGGTCTGGATTATCCAGGTGTGGGGCCACAGCATAGTTTGCTGAAAGATTTGGGTCGGGTCGAGTATACGACTGCGACCGATCAGGAATGTCTGGATGCATTCATGACCTTGTCACGCGTAGAAGGCATTGTACCTGCATTAGAAAGCTCACATGCGGTGGCTTGGGCCATTCGTGAAGCAGGGAAACTGCCAAAAGATACCAAGATTGTAGTGAACTTATCGGGTCGTGGTGATAAAGACTCAGATTACGCTGCAGAAAAATTAGGTCTCAACTGATTTTATTCAGAAGGTTAATCTAGAAAATCCCGGTACACGTACCGGGATTTTTTATGGATCAGATATAAAACTTTATCTTGGTGTCACTTAAGTGATCTTCAAATGCCTTAGAGAAAGCTAGATGGTGTTTTAACCTGAAATATATTGCTGTAACTGTTCAATTAATTTGCGTTGGTCATCCATGGCGGCTTTGACCAAATCCCCAATTGAAATCAGACCGATCAGTTTTTCATGTTCGACTACGGGTAAGTGGCGTAGGTGGCGTTCAGTCATCAGAGATAAACAGTCTTCTACGCTAGTAGCTGTATTTACGGTAATCACTTTAGAGGTCATGATCTCATTAACAGTGGTGTCGAATGAGGTTCTTTGCATCAGGGCGATCTTACGCGTGTAATCCCGCTCTGACAAAATCCCCACCACGTTGTCTTCATGGGTTACCACAAGCGCCCCGATTCCTTTATCCGCCATCAAGGTGATGGCCTCTAAAACGGTAGAATCTGGACGGATGGTATAAATAGCTTGATGCATTTTTTCACTGAGCACCTGTGCCACATTGGTCATGCTTAATCATCCTTATTGGTCAATTTATTATTAATCCTAGAGTATGTATTCAACCTGAACATCTCTAAGTGTTTAGGTTTTAGTCTTTATAAATAGCATGTTATTTAAGCAATGTGCAGTCTTTGTTGCGAAAAAAACAGATGACGCATCTGTGCAGCAGTCAGTTTGAGTTTGGTTCCATTGGTGTTGAACAGCGCTGGCGTAACATTCAGTCGCGACAGGGTCGGCAATAACGCATTTTCAAAATCTTCAGAATTGATTTTACGTGGAATGTAATCCGGCCAATGTTGCTGGGCATAATTTTTAGCATCCAGCGGATTGAGCCAGAATGGAAAGATACAATCTTCCTGGTCACGCATCATCGCCCAGCCTTGGTGATATGCGCCCCATAGCTCGCCACAATTCATCAAAGATTTAAGCATCGTGATCTTTAACAGAAAGTTTTTGCAGATCGGATCAATTTGAATAATTTTTCGTGGTTTCATTAGAATAAAGTGCTATTGGAGTTCAGGCTCTATTCTAGGAACTTTATATGAAATTACTGTTTCAGCTTTGCAAGGATTCGTAAGAAAATATGTATTGATTGCTATTTATTGAAAAAAGGGCTGAAAAAAACGCCACCTAGGTGACGTTTCTTTATGCTTGCATGGTGGCCATGTTTTGCCAGTACTGGGCTTTGAGTGAATCTCGTTCTACACGGAAACCTTGATAATAAAGTTCTGCTAAAAAGAGCGCTGCTTTACCATGGCCTGCACGAGCGGCTTCTTCAAGCTGTTTTACCGCATCAGCAAAGTTCATTTGCGATTGAATGGTATTCACGGCATCTGCGTACAGATGTTCCAGATCGTGTTGAGAGAGTTGTTGTATCATATAAAAACTCCTTAATTTTAATTATGATTACAGGATAGACTATTTAGTCTAAATACAAATATAAATTAGTATTGTTAAACTAATATTACAAAATAATGGAAAAGTCAACTATTCGATTTTATTTGTTTACTTCAGTTATAGTTTAACTGATTAAACTATACACAACTATAAATATTATTAAGCTACATTGTAAATGGATAGCAAACAATAAGGAGAAGGCCATGATGACAAGAACTCTAGATGGTGTGAAATTTGATATGCCTCCGACTGCAGGTCAAATTATGGAACTTGCCGATTTGCATCGTAAAAAACTCGATCAAGCTATATTCAGTAAATATACCCATCTAGGCGATTATGGGCTGGCACAACGTAAAGAAGTCTACGACTTTACCCGGGCGCTGGACGAAAACCAGCGTGAGCAGTTTTATAAACTCTATAATGGTGAGCTGGTCCGCATTGCAGATGAGGATCGCTTACATCCGCCTGAAGCAGAAGCCGGTTTAAGTAAATTTGCAATTGCACTGGTATTACTTGTTGTTGCATTGGTGCTGTATTCAACAATTATTACTAGAATAATGAATTAATGCCCAAAATAGCAGGATTCAGCTCTTGTGAATATTCAGTGCGCTGACTTGAACTTATGTAACTGCGACCATACACTACCTCTAACCTGAGGTAGTGTATGTCTATAGATACAGAAAAACTAAGCCAATTTTTCAGCAGAATCAAACTGGAACAGATTTATAACAGTGTGGTTATTTTTATTATTGCGGTCATTCTACTTTTAGCCGCATTTGCTTTATATCGTCCGCTTAGCCTTTCCCAAGTCACCCAGATTCAACAACTGTCTAAACAGCAAAACCTTCCCCAAACCCAAGATATGGCACTCGCCTTGTTAGAGCAGCAGCATATCCGTCGTGGGCAGTACCTTAAATTGATGCAGGCTTATCAGCAGGAATCGCTTCGGGCACGTCAGCTTCCGCCGGTCTCTGTAGAGATGCCTTAGGTATAGGATTTGTTGGTAAGTAATAATTGGCATCAATCAAATTTTGCTCCAAACGCATTTTCAAAGCATTTTGATCCAGTTCTTTATTGACAACGACCAGGGTTAAGCGATCAGGATGAAAATGCTTGCGCACTGCATTTTGTACATCTGCCGCTGTGATTTTAGCCAAGCGTTCTGGATAACTGGATAAATAATCAGTTTGCTCACTATAAAAACCCATATTGCCTAGCTGGGCATTAATGGTGGCATTACTGCTGTAATTATTAGGAAAAGCACGTAACATGCCTGCTTTGGTTTCTTCCAGACGCTGAGTATCAATAGGTTGGCTGACAAAGTGGATAAATGCTTGATGTGCGACCTGAATGCTGTCTAGCAGTTGATCCTGACGCGTGGAATACTTAAAGCTGAATACGCCGGGTGCCTGACTAAAGCTCAATGAACTATAAGCGCCATAAGTAAAACCACGTTTCACCCGTAGTTCCTGCATCAATACTGCATTAAATCCGCTACCGCCAAACATGCGATTGGCGACTTCTAAAGCCAGTTTATCTTCAGTAAAGCGGGTTGGGCCTAAATGCCCAAAGGTGACATGCGCCTGAGACGAGTTATAGGGTAGATGTACCACTTCAAAACCAGATTGAATTTCAGGCTGTGGCAATGCTTCTGCTTTTTGCCCTTGAGGTAAGTTGCCGGCAATTCGTTCAGACAGTTCGAGTGCCTGTTTCGGGCTGAGTTTGCCAGTAATGGCAATATTCATATTTTGCGCCACCAAAAACTGATCACGAAATTTTTTCAATAATTCTGCATTAATTTTCTTGGTGCTGCCTTGGGTGCCGCTGATTGGTTCTGCATAAGGGTGCTGACCATATAAAGCGCGATAAAAACGGATATCCATCAGTCGGCTTGGGTTTTCCTGCAGCTGTTTTTGTCCCACTTGGGTATTGCTTAAAGCCAGATTAATGCTGGACGGTTTAAATGACGCATTCTTAAGAACCTCCATCAGCATGCTCAACGCGGGTTCCAGTTTTTCCGGGTCTGAAAGCGTACGCAGACGGACCACAAACATGTCCCGATAGGCTTGTACGCTGAATTGTGCTCCGGTTTGGTCAAAAACTTCCGCCACCTGATTGGCGCTATATTTGTCGGTTCCTTCACGCATCAACTTGGCTGCCATATTGGATAGGCCATATAGACCTTTGGTAATTTCCTGATCACGGGCCGAACCGGCATTAAAGGTCAGCTGGATATCTACCATGGGAAGATCCTGCGTTTCAACGAACAGTGTACGTACCTTATAGCGATTGTTCAGGTCATGAATATAAGGCGCCTGAAATTCTCGTTGCTGATTAATATTTTTTAAACTTTGCAGTAAAGGGATAGACTGTAACTGACTGGGGTTGTCATTTTGGTCAGGTTGAGGGTTAAGATAGTTTTCTGCATGGGTAGCCGAGCTAAGACTTAAAATTGAAATAAGCAAAAATGAACGAAGTTGAAGCATTATAATCCCCGTTGCTGGGTGTTTTGTTCAGGAGAGAGATAAAGCGTGCTGAGATTTTCACGTACAAAATAGGCGTTTGCGACACGCTGGATATCCTGAACGCTGACACTTTCAAAGTGTTTCGGTAATTCATCCATCAGGCGATAACTCAAGCCATTGACCTCTAGATTTCCAATCATTTTGGCTTGTCCGGCAATATCATCCTGGCTATAGATCAAATTGGAAATAAAGCGGGTACTGATACGATCCACTTCCTGTTGGGTCATCGCTGTAGTTTTAAGTAAATCCACTTCATCCTGAATTGCTTGTTGTGCTTCTTGCAAAGAGATGCCCGGTGCAGGTAAGGCAGAAATACCAAACAGGCTGTCGCCGCGATTATAGGAATCATAAGAAACGCTGACAGAGGTCAGAATTTTACGATCACGTACCAATCGGTCTTGCAGACGCGAAGAAATGCCACTGTCCAAAAGACTGCGAATAATGGTCAAGGCATAAGCATCTTGGGGATTTTTTGCAGTGCTGAGGGATTTTACATTCCAGGTCATGTACAGATTGGGCACTTGAACACTGCTATTAATTTCCATATGCCGATAACCCAAACGCTCAAACTCCAGTACATCATTGCGTGCTGGTATTGGGCGTGCGGGAATGTCAGCAAAATATTTTTGTACCTGAGCCAAAGCAGCTTCAGATTCTACGTTCCCCACAATCACCAGAATGGCATTATTCGGACTGTACCAGTCCCGATACCATTTTTTGACATCATTCAACTGAATATTATTCAGGGTTTTCATGTGTCCAATCACCGGTTGGCGATAATGGCTGGTCGGATAACTGATCCATTTAAACCGTTCAAAGGCTTGCGCCCGAGGATTGTCATCGGTGCGTTGGCGCCGTTCTTCCATAACGACTTTAATTTCTGGCTCGAAGTCTTGCTGTCGAAGCAGTAAATTACTCATACGGTCAGACTCAAGTTCCAGCGCCATAGGAAAATAGGCTTTAGGATAGAGCTGATAATAATTGGTGTAATTGGTAAAGGTAGCTGCATTGATACTGCCGCCATAAATCCGGCTCAGGCGGGTAAATTCGTCATTTGGAACTTTATGGGTGCCTTTGAACATCATATGTTCAAGTGCATGTGAAACTCCTAGAATATTTCCAGATTCATCGCTGCTGCCGACTTTGTACCAGATTTGTGTCATTACCATGGGCGCACGATGGTCTTCCCGAATGATGACTTTTAAACCGTTACTTAAAGTGGTTTCAAAAGTAGTCCGTGATAATTCGCTTCGGGTTTGTGCCTGGGCCGGGCTAAAGCTCAGACTAAACAATACCGCTGCACCGAGTGGATAAAGCATCTGTCTGATCATTTGCGAGAAAGAGGAGATAGTCAAAAAGGTGATGAACACTAGATCTCCTGAAATAGGCATTTGTATTTAGAGTTATTTTTAATAAATGTGTGCTTGAAAGCAACCGAGAGCTGTAGCTTTTTGGTATGTTTGTCCAGCATTTGCATTGCTAGCTGCAAAGCAGGCAAGTTATGGTAGAATCTGGGTTTTTAACGCAATGCTTTTCAAGGATTCGGCATGCAACAGCAATCTAATGGGCAAAACAAATTTTTGATTGATGCTGATATCGGAGATGATGATGTCACATTACCGAGCTTACCTGCGGTCAATGTGCCTATCGTAGAAACGCCAAGCGAAACAGCTGTAGTTTCTGCACCTGTCGAAACAGAAACTGAAAATGAAGATTCTGCGGCGAAAGGTGGCTTCTTTAGCCGTATGAAAGTGGGTTTAACCAAAACCCGTAAAAACCTTGCCGATGGGATGGTAAATATCCTGATCGGTGGTAAAGAAATTGATGATGAATTATTAGAAGAAGTCGAAGAGCAGCTTCTGGTGGCCGATATCGGTGTGGAAGCCACCAAGACCATTATCGCTAACCTGACTGAACGTACGGCACGTGGTGATTTGATCTATTCGCATTCACTCTATAAAGCGCTTCAGGAAGAACTGGTGGCTTTATTGGCACCACGGGTAAAACCGCTGCATATTGATCCGAATAAATCGCCTTATGTGATTCTGGTAGTTGGTGTGAATGGTGTCGGTAAAACGACTACCATTGGCAAGTTGGCAAAGCGCCTGCAAGGTGAAGGCAAGACCGTCATGTTGGCAGCAGGCGATACTTTCCGTGCGGCTGCAACTGAACAGCTCCAGATCTGGGGTGAGCGTAATAATATTGCGGTTGTTGCTCAGGGTCATGGTGCTGACTCAGCTTCAGTGATTTTCGATGCTTTTGAAAGTGCGCGTGCCAAAGGTGTGGATGTATTGATTGCAGACACAGCGGGCCGTTTGCATAACAAAGGTCATTTGATGCAGGAATTGACTAAAGTAAAACGTGTAATGCAGAAAATTGATGCCACTGCACCTCATGAAGTGATGTTGGTGGTCGATGCCGGTACTGGTCAGAATGCTATTAATCAGGTCGAGATGTTTGATGAGGCGGTAGGCTTGACGGGCTTAACTATTACCAAACTTGATGGTACTGCCAAAGGTGGGGTACTGTTTAATATCGCCAGTCGTACTCATGTGCCGATTCGCTTTATTGGTGTGGGTGAAAAAATTGATGACCTGCGTCCATTCTCTGCCAAATCTTTTGTTGCTGCATTATTTGAAACTGAAAAATAAATAATGTGCAATGCTTCACATAAACTCCGCCAAGTGCGGAGTTTGTTGTTTTTGGCTGGTTTGAGTGTTGTAAAAACCGACAGTAAAACCACCACTAAATCTGCCCATCTTGATAAAGGCCTTATAATTGTAGGGGATTTTCTAAGCTGATTTGGCTTGTTTTTTGTGGGGTAGAAAATGGCATTGCTAAATAAGATTGGTCAGGTATTAACAAGCGATATAACCAAGGATTTTAAATTTTCAAGAAAAAATAAACTGAATGGTGATTTAGAACTGACTTTTGTCGATCAATTGAAAAAGCGCCGTAGTATCGATCAACTCGGTAAGCGGGTACATTATAGTCAGACTTATCTTGGCGAAATCATTCAGGAAGCAGTGCGCAGTTGCCCTTCGGCTTATGATTCTCAAACTACGCGCATTGTGGTGTTATTTGCAGATTCTCATCATCAATTCTGGGAAATTGTGAAACAGGTACAGCGTCAGCATATGCCGGCATCTATTTACGAAGGAATGGAAATCAAGTTGAATCAATGTGCTGCTGCCTATGGCACGGTTTTGTTTTATGAAGATCAAGCCGTGATTCAACAATTACAAAAGAAAATGCCATTAAATAGTGAGGATTTTCCAGCATGGTCGGAACAAACTTCCGGTATGGCGCAATTTGCCGTATGGACGACGCTGGCAGATTCTGGCTTAGGGGCATCCTTACAGCACTACAATCCACTGATTGATGAAAGGGTCGCAGAGCATTTTCAGATTGAAAAGAACTGGTTGTTACGCGCACAACTTTGCTTTGGGTCAATTGAACAAACAGTAGCAGAAAAATTACAAAAACCGGATCAGCATCGTTTCAAAGTATTTAATTAAAAGTTTATAGAACACTTTATATGTGACAGCATGGAAGCTGCGGATAAAATCAGATACAAATACGCTACTCAGATCTAAATCTGATTGTTCTATAAATAAAACACATTGTTATCGAAATGCACCTGTCTTGGGTGCTTAAAGCACGTAATATAACTTTATCGATTTTCAAATAATCAAAATATACAGAGGTGGGTTCATGGCATTTTTAGATCAAATCAAACAACGCCGTAGCATTTATTCAATTGGAAAAAATGTAGATCTGGATCAAGCAGAAATTGAGAAAATCATTAAAGATGCGGTGAAGCACAGTCCGTCATCTTTTAACTCGCAAACCTCGCGTGTGGTGATTTTATTTGGTCAATCACATGATACTTTCTGGCATATTGTACGTGAAACTTTACGTGACCTGGTTTCAGCAGATGCATTTGAATCAACTAATAGCAAGATCAATGCTTTTGCTGCGGGTTATGGTACCGCATTGTTTTATGAAGATCAGAATGTGGTGAAGTCGATGCAGGAGCAGTTTGCACTCTATGCCGATAACTTCCCGGTCTGGTCTGAGCATTCTTCCGCTATTGCACAGTTTGCAACCTGGACCGCTTTGGCAGAAAAAAATATCGGTGCTTCATTGCAGCACTACAATCCAATTATTGATGAAGAAGTCGCACAAACTTTCGAGATTCCATCTCACTGGAAGCTTCGCGCTCAACTGGTATTTGGGTCAATTGAAGCACCTGCAGGTGAAAAAACCTTTATGGATGATGCAGAGCGCTTTAAGACTTTTGCATAAATGATTTTAGATTATAAAAAAAGAAGCACTTTGATGCTTCTTTTTTTATGTCTTAGAGTTGGATTTGGATATGATGTGATATCTCTAGCAAATAAATGCTAAAAACACAGGCTGTATCGCTCTAGCTTATGTCATAAGATTGTCATTTAAGCGCGGCATAGTGCAGCTAATTTTTAATAAACAACCAAAAATGAGTAAAGGATATGGGTTTACGTATTGCGGCAACTGCAGCAGTGTTTCTGTTTAGCACATCAGTTTTTTCGGCAGTGACCGTAACAGTACCTGAAGAAATAAAAATTATTGCTGTAAATGATCAGGAGGTGAACTCGGGTCTATTGCGTTCTAATCAGACTTATAGCTTGGATGCAGGTATAAATGCGATCAGTGTGCGCTATAACGAATTTTTCCAGCATTCAGACAATTCACATGATATTTTAAAGTCAGGTGTGGTTACGGTAAAAACACCAAGCCTTAAAGATGGCGAAACTTATCGTTTAGCACTCATTCAGGCGCCTAAAGATTTTGATGCAGCGCAAAAATATAAAAATCAGCCCATTATTGGGCTATATGATGCAAAAAATCAGCTCCTAGTCCAGCAGACGGGCGCTAAAGATGCAGCGAAACCATGGTTTGGAAATCGCGTGTTGACTAAAAAATTAGATATGACGACTCAAGTTGCGACACCAGTTCATCAACCGGCAGCTGTATATACTCAGTCAGCAGACCAGAATGATCAGCAGCTGATTCAATTATGGCAAAAGGCTTCTAAAGCTGAGCGTCAAAAATTTATGACTTGGCTGGCTGAGCAGGCAAATTAAAATATTTTGATGAAGAATCAAAAAGATCACCATTAGGGTGATCTTTTTTTATGAGATGAGGGCTGGAAAATTAACATTTGCTTAAACTTTTCATGCGGAATTAGCTAGAAAAACGCAAAAAAAGTGTTAAAAATAGCTTTTTAGATTAAAAAATAAACGTATGGTTGGTTTTTTTGGATATTTTTAAGAAAATCCCTTGCGCTCGTTTTGAAACTGTATAGAATACGCAGCACACCAACGCAATGCATGAAACGAAACGTTAAATAATTGGGTTGGAGCTTGAAACTGACGAGGTTTTAAGAAGATCATTAAGAGATTATGAAGAACAACTTGTGTGGATTTTTACTGGTTGATTGATCGAAATTATTTTCATTGATTGATGGTAGAAATTACTCGAAGTTTATTTGAGAAATATTTGTCAGAAAATTGATGAGCCAAGATTGGTGTCCTTTAAGGCACTACATAGTATTAAACTGAAGAGTTTGATCATGGCTCAGATTGAACGCTGGCGGCAGGCTTAACACATGCAAGTCGAGCGGGGAAAGGTAGCTTGCTACCTGACCTAGCGGCGGACGGGTGAGTAATGCTTAGGAATCTGCCTATTAGTGGGGGACAACATCTCGAAAGGGATGCTAATACCGCATACGTCCTACGGGAGAAAGCAGGGGACCTTCGGGCCTTGCGCTAATAGATGAGCCTAAGTCGGATTAGCTAGTTGGTGGGGTAAAGGCCTACCAAGGCGACGATCTGTAGCGGGTCTGAGAGGATGATCCGCCACACTGGGACTGAGACACGGCCCAGACTCCTACGGGAGGCAGCAGTGGGGAATATTGGACAATGGGGGGAACCCTGATCCAGCCATGCCGCGTGTGTGAAGAAGGCCTTTTGGTTGTAAAGCACTTTAAGCGAGGAGGAGGCTACCGAGATTAATACTCTTGGATAGTGGACGTTACTCGCAGAATAAGCACCGGCTAACTCTGTGCCAGCAGCCGCGGTAATACAGAGGGTGCAAGCGTTAATCGGATTTACTGGGCGTAAAGCGCGCGTAGGTGGCCAATTAAGTCAAATGTGAAATCCCCGAGCTTAACTTGGGAATTGCATTCGATACTGGTTGGCTAGAGTATGGGAGAGGATGGTAGAATTCCAGGTGTAGCGGTGAAATGCGTAGAGATCTGGAGGAATACCGATGGCGAAGGCAGCCATCTGGCCTAATACTGACACTGAGGTGCGAAAGCATGGGGAGCAAACAGGATTAGATACCCTGGTAGTCCATGCCGTAAACGATGTCTACTAGCCGTTGGGGCCTTTGAGGCTTTAGTGGCGCAGCTAACGCGATAAGTAGACCGCCTGGGGAGTACGGTCGCAAGACTAAAACTCAAATGAATTGACGGGGGCCCGCACAAGCGGTGGAGCATGTGGTTTAATTCGATGCAACGCGAAGAACCTTACCTGGTCTTGACATAGTAAGAACTTTTCAGAGATGGATTGGTGCCTTCGGGAACTTACATACAGGTGCTGCATGGCTGTCGTCAGCTCGTGTCGTGAGATGTTGGGTTAAGTCCCGCAACGAGCGCAACCCTTTTCCTTATTTGCCAGCGGGTTAAGCCGGGAACTTTAAGGATACTGCCAGTGACAAACTGGAGGAAGGCGGGGACGACGTCAAGTCATCATGGCCCTTACGACCAGGGCTACACACGTGCTACAATGGTCGGTACAAAGGGTTGCTACCACGCGAGTGGATGCTAATCTCAAAAAGCCGATCGTAGTCCGGATTGGAGTCTGCAACTCGACTCCATGAAGTCGGAATCGCTAGTAATCGCGGATCAGAATGCCGCGGTGAATACGTTCCCGGGCCTTGTACACACCGCCCGTCACACCATGGGAGTTTGTTGCACCAGAAGTAGGTAGTCTAACCTTAGGGGGGACGCTTACCACGGTGTGGCAGATGACTGGGGTGAAGTCGTAACAAGGTAGCCGTAGGGGAACCTGCGGCTGGATCACCTCCTTAACGAAAGATTGACGATTGGTAAGAATCCACAACAAGTTGTTCTTCATACGATGTATCTGAGGGTCTGTAGCTCAGTTGGTTAGAGCACACGCTTGATAAGCGTGGGGTCACAAGTTCAAGTCTTGTCAGACCCACCAAATCTGACTAACGAAGCATGAAAGTGCTGAAGCAAACAGAACAGAACGATACATTGACTTATTGATAAGCTGGGGACTTAGCTTAGTTGGTAGAGCGCCTGCTTTGCACGCAGGAGGTCAGGAGTTCGACTCTCCTAGTCTCCACCATACATTCCTACGGAATGTATAAAGACAAAAGCTAATAAATAGACAATCAGTTGATTGTTAGTTTAGTCCTTAAGCGATCAAGTGATGAGATCCTAGAGATTAACAAGTACAAGCGTTATGATACGCGCACTTGATAACCTCTGTGATTTATCACAGTTTCCTGACCTGACGAAGGCTGGAAAAATCATTAACAGAATATATTTGAGTTGAAATAATTTGTTCAAACTCGTTTCAAGTAGGCAACTACAAGAAATGAGTTCTAGCGAAATTAACTGAATCAAGCGTTTTGGTATATGAATCTAATTGAAGCTGTACAGTAGTTAAGTCTACGAAACGCCAACTGTATGAGTAAGTCGCAAGACGAACTCTGTTGCTTATCCCACTTGTAAGGATAAACGACTGTTTGGGGTTGTATAGTCAAGTAATTAAGTGCATGTGGTGGATGCCTTGGCAGTCAGAGGCGATGAAAGACGTGATAGCCTGCGAAAAGCTCCGGGGAGGCGGCAAATATCCTGTGATCCGGAGATGTCTGAATGGGGAAACCCACTTACCATAAGGTAGGTATTGCAACATGAATACATAGTGTTGCAAGGCGAACGAGGGGAAGTGAAACATCTCAGTACCCTTAGGAAAAGAAATCAATTGAGATTCCCTCAGTAGCGGCGAGCGAAAGGGGAAGAGCCCATTAAGTCATATAAGTTCTAGTGGAACGCTCTGGGAAGTGCGACCGTAGACGGTGATAGTCCTGTACACGAAAGGGCTTATATGATGATGTCGAGTAGGGCGAGGCACGTGAAACCTTGTCTGAATATGGGGGGACCATCCTCCAAGGCTAAATACTCCTGACTGACCGATAGTGAACCAGTACCGTGAGGGAAAGGCGAAAAGAACCCCTGTGAGGGGAGTGAAATAGATCCTGAAACCGCATGCATACAAGCAGTGGGAGCCGGCTTAGTCCGGTGACTGCGTACCTTTTGTATAATGGGTCAGCGACTTATATTCAGTAGCAAGGTTAACCGAATAGGGGAGCCGTAGGGAAACCGAGTCTTAATAGGGCGTTTAGTTGCTGGGTATAGACCCGAAACCAGGTGATCTATCCATGAGCAGGTTGAAGGTTGGGTAACACTAACTGGAGGACCGAACCCACTGTCGTTGAAAAGCCAGGGGATGACTTGTGGATAGGGGTGAAAGGCTAATCAAACTTGGTGATAGCTGGTTCTCCCCGAAAGCTATTTAGGTAGCGCCTCGGACGAATACCATTGGGGGTAGAGCACTGTTTCGGCTAGGGGGTCATCCCGACTTACCAAACCGATGCAAACTCCGAATACCAATGAGTACTATCCGGGAGACAGACTGCGGGTGCTAACGTCCGTAGTCAAGAGGAAAACAATCCAGACCGCCAGCTAAGGCCCCAAAATTATAGTTAAGTGGGAAACGATGTGGGAAGGCATAGACAGCTAGGAGGTTGGCTTAGAAGCAGCCACCCTTTAAAGAAAGCGTAATAGCTCACTAGTCGAGTCGGCCTGCGCGGAAGATGTAACGGGGCTAAAACTATATGCCGAAGCTGCGGATGCATAATTTATTATGCGTGGTAGGGGAGCGTTCTGTAAGCCGATGAAGGTGGATTGAGAAGTTTGCTGGAGGTATCAGAAGTGCGAATGCTGACGTGAGTAACGACAATGCGAGTGAAAAACTCGCACGCTGAAAGACCAAGGGTTCCAGTCCAACGTTAATCGGGGCTGGGTGAGTCGACCCCTAAGGCGAGGCCGAGAGGCGTAGTCGATGGGAAATTGGTTAATATTCCAATACTTCTGTGTAATGCGATGAGAGGACGGAGAAGGTTAAGTCAGCCTGGCGTTGGTTGTCCAGGTGGAAGGTTGTAGGCATGTATCTTAGGCAAATCCGGGGTACTCTATGCTGAGAACTGATAGCAAGCTGTACTTGTACAGTGAAGTGGCTGATACCATGCTTCCAGGAAAAGTCTCTAAGCTTCAGTTACACAGGAATCGTACCCGAAACCGACACAGGTGGTCAGGTCGAGTAGACCAAAGCGCTTGAGAGAACTCTGCTGAAGGAACTAGGCAAAATGGTACCGTAACTTCGGGAGAAGGTACGCTGTTGTCTGTGATAGGACTTGCTCCTTGAGCGGCCGACAGCCTCAGAAACCAGGCCCCTGCAACTGTTTATTAAAAACATAGCACTCTGCAAACACGAAAGTGGACGTATAGGGTGTGATGCCTGCCCGGTGCTGGAAGGTTAATTGATGGGGTTAGCGTAAGCGAAGCTCTTGATCGAAGCCCCAGTAAACGGCGGCCGTAACTATAACGGTCCTAAGGTAGCGAAATTCCTTGTCGGGTAAGTTCCGACCTGCACGAATGGCATAATGATGGGGGCGCTGTCTCCAGCAGAGACTCAGTGAAATCGAATTCGCCGTGAAGATGCGGTGTACCCGCGGCTAGACGGAAAGACCCCGTGAACCTTTACTGCAGCTTGACATTGAACTTTGATCTTACTTGTGTAGGATAGGTGGGAGGCTTTGAAGTCGCGACGCTAGTTGCGATGGAGCCGTCCTTGAAATACCACCCTGGTAATATTGAGGTTCTAACTCTGTCCCGTTATCCGGGACGAGGACCATGTCTGGTGGGTAGTTTGACTGGGGCGGTCTCCTCCTAAAGAGTAACGGAGGAGTACGAAGGTGCGCTCAGCGTGGTCGGAAATCACGCGTAGAGTATAAAGGCAAAAGCGCGCTTAACTGCGAGACCCACAAGTCGAGCAGGTACGAAAGTAGGTCTTAGTGATCCGGTGGTTCTGTATGGAAGGGCCATCGCTCAACGGATAAAAGGTACTCTGGGGATAACAGGCTGATACCGCCCAAGAGTTCATATCGACGGCGGTGTTTGGCACCTCGATGTCGGCTCATCTCATCCTGGGGCTGAAGCAGGTCCCAAGGGTATGGCTGTTCGCCATTTAAAGAGGTACGCGAGCTGGGTTTAGAACGTCGTGAGACAGTTCGGTCCCTATCTACCGTGGGCGTTGGAAATTTGAGAGGATCTGCTCCTAGTACGAGAGGACCAGAGTGGACGAACCTCTGGTGTACCGGTTGTCACGCCAGTGGCATCGCCGGGTAGCTATGTTCGGAAGGGATAACCGCTGAAAGCATCTAAGCGGGAAGCCTACCTCAAGATAAGATTTCCCCGAGACTTTATGTCTCCTAAAGAGCCGTTGAAGACTACGACGTTGATAGGTTGGATGTGGAAGCATAGTGATATGTGAAGCTGACCAATACTAATTGCTCGTGAGGCTTGACTATACAACACCCAAACAGTTGTTGTACGAAGCTCGATTGATTCGATATTAAACAAAACAGCTTGATTTAGTTACGCTAAACGAACAAACTACTGCAACTCAGATATACCTGTTAATGAATTCTATTTGGTAGAAAGCAAGGCATCTCAATAAGACCTAGCAAGTATCCATAAACAGTTGTGCTGGCGACCATAGCAAGAGTGAACCACCTGATCCCTTCCCGAACTCAGAAGTGAAACCTCTTAGCGCTGATGGTAGTGTGGGGTTACCCATGTGAGAGTAAGTCATCGCCAGCTCATTATTCGAAAATCCCCCTCCGCTAAGGCAGAGGGGGATTTTTTTGTGCGTGGAATTTTAGATAAGATATTTAACATATCTATATCTCAAAGTTGATCAGATTCTTCTGAGACAGAGAATTCCTGTTAATTTGTTTGACCTATTGGGATCTCTGTAAAACTAGCGCTATAAGAGTTTACAAGCTGATCTTATAAACCTTACAAAATAAAAAACCAGCGAATCGCTGGTTTTTTATTGCAGACTATTTTAGCTGAATATATATATCATGGCTGAGATTAATAGGTTGTAGGTATACTTTCATGGTAAAAACTTTAATGGACACAATTAGCGATTACTATTTACCAAATATTAAATAAAATAGCCTAAGTATGGTTAAATTAATTCTCTTTATTCAGTCATTAGAGAGAGTCTTTTAGCATTTTTTTATGCTGTTTTACTTGGTTGGCATAACGTTTACCTTGTTTACGCATTTTACGATTATTTTCATAACCTGACGGACCTACATTATAATAGGCAAGCGCTTTCTTCCAGTCACCGGATGATTGATTATATTTAGAAAGAATATATGTACCACATTGGATATTACTGCTTTCATTGTATAAATCACCTGGACAAGTTTGTTGCCAATATCTCGGAATCACTTGCATCAAGCCTACCGCACCTGCTGGCGAAGTTGCTTGGCTACGATAAGTAGATTCCTGACGAATCACAGCCGCCACTAGAAGCGGATCTACACCCTGATTTTGTGCATGTTGAACAATTAAAGGTGAAACACGATTAGCTGTACTGGATGGGGTGGAATAAGCAGTTTGAATGCCTTTAGACAGCTTAGCTGCGCGTTTTTCTACCGAGCCTCCGCCCAAGGATGAACAACCCGCAAAAAGAAAAGTGCTCAATAAAATAGAGGAAAATTTAAAAGATTGAGAATGAAATAGTGAACGTTTAGATTTAATTGGATTGAATAAATGAGAAACAAACAAACTGTGAATTCCATGCCTGAATAAACGTATTTCGATGTTAGGCAGCCTATATACAAGAGTCAAGCTTGCTGCTGATGAAAGCACTTTATTAATGTACAAACTTTATCTATCTACTAAAAAATCTCTAAATTGAAAGGGTCTTTAGCATCCAGATTTCACAGGCATCACTATGTCCGGTATTGCCTTCAGGATAATCAAGATGCTGAAAACCTAATTTTTCATAGAGTTTCACCGCTTGCCAAAGCGCTTTAGTTGTTTCTAGATAGACTGACTTAATTTGATGAGTCTGTGCAAATTCAAAGGATAATTCTAAAATTTTCTTGGCAAAACCCTGCTGACGAATTTCAGGTAAAAAGTACATTTTCTGAATTTCTAAAATAGTTGCATCACCTTTTAATGGCGCAATTCCACCACCCCCGTAAATTTTATTTTGTTGATCCACAACAACCCAGTAGGCTGATTTTGGTTGCTGATAAACTTGATATAGCTCATCTAGAATAGAATCACCTACGGCAAAACCAGATTCTGCTGCCAGTCCAAATTCTTGGGAAACACGACGAATAATGTTTGCAATTTGGGCATTATCTTCAGGCTGAATAGGACGAATAGAGTACATATTGGACTGATTTTATTTTGAAAAAACGATGAATTTTTATAACCTTAAATCCTTAAAAAATCCATCGTTTAATTAACTCATGTAAGTTTAATTCGCTATTTAATGAGTAATCATTATTTTAATTCGCTCGATGATTTTCCTAGTTCCCGACGGGCAATAATCAGTTGCTGAATTTGCTGGGTGCCTTCAAAAATATCCAGAATCTTGGAATCACGCGCCCATTTTTCTAAAAGTTCAGTTTCGTTATAACCAATGGCTGCCGCAAGTTCGACACATTTTAAGGTAATTTCATTACCGATCCGACCGGCCTTGGCTTTGGCAATAGATGCTTCACGTGAATTTGGTTTGTGATTATCGGCCATCCAGGCGGCTTTCAGCATCAGCAAGCGTGCTGCTTCCCATTCAGCTTCCATACGATAGATTTGTGCTGCGATATTAGAGCTTTGTAAATACGGTGTGGCATAAGTGGAGTCCAGCTGATCCTTAAAAATTTCCTTGATGCGTTCCAGCGAGGCTTTCGCACAACCAATCGCCATGGCGGCGACCAGCGGACGAGTATTATCAAAGGTTTCCATCACGCCAGCAAAGCCTTTAGCAACATCGATTTCTGCATGGCCGAGCAAGTTTGCAGCAGGTACTCGACAGTTAATAAAGCTGATCGTGGCAGTATCGGATGATTTAATCCCTAATTTATGTTCCAGTCGTTCAACCTTCATTCCTGGAGTACCTTTGGTCACCACAAATGATTTAATGGCTGATCGTCCCAGCTTTTTATCCAGAGTTGCCCAAACGACCACTGCATCAGCACGCTCTCCAGAGGTCACAAAAATCTTCTCACCATTCAGAATATAATCATCACCGTCTTTGGTCGCAGTGGTACGAATCGCAGCGGAATCTGACCCACAACCTGACTCGGTAATCGCCATGGCCGCCCAAGTTCCATGAAAACGGTGCAATTGCTCCTCATTGGCAACAGCTGCAATGGCTGAGTTTCCTAATCCTTGGCGTGGCATCGAGAGTAATAAGCCAGTATCGCCATAACACATTTCAATAATGCTTAGGGCGGTAGACATATTGATGCCATTTTTATTAGTCGTATCTGCAGCGCCACGTTTATTGACTGCTGCACCAGCATTCATGCCTTCACTACCTTGGTTCATGCCATCCACGACTGAAGCGAGCATGTCTAGCTCTATCGGATAAGCATGTTCAGCCTTATCATATTTACGTGAAATCGGACGCAAAACATTGAGGGCAACTTCATGTGCTTGATCAATCAAAAGCTTGAATTTTTTTGGAGTTTGTAGATTCATCATTGTTCTTCTTTATGTTCTGATCAGGCATGCAAGCCAGAATGGAGAATGGCAGTGGCTCTCAGGTCTCTATACCAGCGTTCTACCGGATGTTCTTTGGTAAAACCATGACCACCCAAAATCTGTACACCATCGGTGCCTATTTTCATGGATTTTTCTGCACAGAGTAGGCGTGCCAGATAAGCTTCACGATGAAAAGCTTGACCGGATTCAGCCAGACTGGCGGCATTCAGGATCAACATTTGCATAGCGTCAATTTCAATGGCCATATCGGCAATCATAAAGGCGACATTCTGACGATGGGAAATCGGTTCACCAAAAGCGATACGTTCATTGGCATATTGCACACAGTATTTTTTGACTGCTTCACAGGTGCCCACCGCCATCGCACACCACATCAAATTGCCCAAATCTACGAATGCACAATAATCAAAATCTTTATCCCCTAGACGATGTGCCGGAGTATTTTCAAATTTGAGCGTGACTGTTTCTGTAGCTTTTAAACCCATAGCAGGCGACTTTTTCGCAGTGAGGGTGCTGTCGCATTGCACCACAAAGATCTCAGCTCTGCCATCCAGATCAGCACTGACCAGATACAGATCGGCACTTTCTCCCAAGAGCACCAAGGTCTTTTCACCCCGAATCAGATAATGTCCCTGATGTGCAACAGCCTTGGTTCTAAGTTGCTCCGGGTTAAACGCTGCTGTTTCTTCCTGCACTGCAAAGGTGGCCTTTAACTCAGGATTCTCTGCGAAAGCGCCCAGATATTCTGCCTGAATCTGCTCTGAGCCCCAGCGGGTAATGGCGTTAATGACACTAAAAGTCGAAAGTAAGCCAGCCGTCAGACTGAAATCACCCTGAGCTAAATGTTGAGCGATTAAAATATTACTGACGATATTCTGTTCTGATGCAACGCCCCCCAATGCTTCAGGCAGGGCATAGAAATTCAAACCTAAATCAGTGCTATATTACCAGAGTTCATGGGGAAATAATTCATGCTGATCTGCATTATGCGCCAAGGGATATAGCACCTCTTGGGCAAATTGCTGCATGGCATTACAGGTCATTTGCTGTTCTTCAGTCAGGTTCAGATCAAATAAGGATTTGGACTGATGCGGCAGACGCTGTTTTTGAATCTTCTGGCCAGATTTCAGGATTTTCTGGGTTTGACTCAGGGTTTTGAATCCTGCTTTTGAACTTTGATAAAGTGATTTTTCTACAAATTTACGCAGTTTTAATTGATCTAATACTTCGCTGCCCGCGATTTTTGTCAGTAGGGATAAGCCAAATCCTTGGGCTTTATTCACCATATTATTCATTCTGATTATCCTAAAGGTGTTGTCACGTTATTTTTTTAATACTGACATGCACTCAGAGATAAAACCATGTCATCCCTGACATGAATGATTGACAATTTTTAGGTTTCGGGGATTGAAGAAATGGAGGAATAAATTAATGAAAAATAAAAGAAAGATAAAAATATAAAAAATCGAATATGTCTAAAAATTGACCCGAATGACAAAATCATCCGGGTCTTTTTGATGCAGGTTTTATTTTAAGAGAGATGATGTTTAATCATGGCACGCACATTGGTTTTGGCATCAATCACGGTCATAAAAGTATAGGCACCAATAAATTTACGGCTAATAAACATAAATTCTTTGGGTGGAACACTGAAATAACGTGAAGCCATAGATCTCGACGCCTGTTGCATCACACGGCTATGCAGCTGGCTTTTTTTCCAGTCATAGCGATTATGTTCATCCATGATGCCGGCTGGCAATTCCTGATTATTTAGCGGTGAACTAAACGCTTCGGTGGCCAGTAAAAAGACTTTGGCCATATCCGGTTTGATGCTTTGTGGAATCGAATCAAAAAATTCATAACCAGTCATCGCTTTGACCATCATATCCGAGTCATGATGATAGCCTGCTTGAATCAGATTACGTGCAACACTCAGCAGATGCTGGTCAAACTGACGGATCGCGCCAAAGTCGAGCAGAATGATCTTGTCGTGCACATCTGCGCCATTGCCGAGACGAACCAGATAATTACCAAAGTTCGGATCGGTTTGCATCTCGCCCCATTCGAAAATTTCACGTACTGCAATTTCCAGAGAGGCTTCACCTAACTGGTTGCGGCGTTCTTGGGGCAGGGACAACATCACCGGGCTATTGATCGGCACACCGCGTTGGAAGGTCATGCACAGCACACGATCAGAGCAATATTCATTAATAATGGTCGGGACGATATAGCGAGGATCATCTTTTAAACGGGCAGCAAAACGACGCGTGGTATCTGCTTCAATCTGATAATTTACTTCACGGTGCATCATCTCACGGACTTCATCGAACCACTGGTCGAATTCGCGGGTCTGCGGCACGATGCGAGTCAATTTCAGCATGTTTTTAAACAGGCTCATATCCGAATCAATGGCTTCTGCCACACCCGGATACTGAATTTTTAACACCAGTTCCATGCCATCAGATTTTCGGGTAGCGCGATGTACCTGTGCCAAAGAAGCTGTGCCCAAAGGTTCATGATCAATGGTGAGATCGTCGAGTTTTGAACCGAGTTGTTGCTGTAACTGGGTCTTGATGGCTGGCCATGCCAATGCCACCGTCTGATTGTTCAGGGTATTTAGAGCTTGAGTGACTTCTTCTGGCAGAAAATGCTCACCATACAGTGCCATCATCTGGCCAATTTTAACGATAGAACCTTTTAGCTTGCCAATTTCTGCCACCAGATAATCAGCCTGTTCTTTCATGGCTTTTTTACGTTTCTTTTCTTTTTCTTCTTCACTTGAGAACATGGAGCTTGCACTAGAAGCCGCCCAACGCGTGCCTGCCAGCAAGGATGCCTTTGCGATCGATAAGCGTCGATCCATAGAGGAGGTTTTCAGTTGTTTAAGCTTATCGTTCTGATCTGACATGTAAACTCGATCCTTTCATCATCAGCATGAAGCAGAATAAATCATTGTAAGGGATAGTAGCGTTTCTGCACGTATTAAAAAAGTTTAAGCCGCTGAATTCATAGTAAAAGCTAGGCAAGCTTTCATTTATTCACCAACTTGTATCAGTTTAGACAGGGCATTATGCCATTTGAAATTGGATTTTTAATTCGGATCGTTGTTGTAACTGTTGTTTATTTGTTTGAATATGTTGATGAATCAGGCGCTGTACGCTGTCATGCATGAAGCCCAAAGCATAGCCTTTTACAATCACAATACTTGGCAAGCCAAAAAACAGATATTTAGCATCGTCCAATGTCGCATCGGTAAATACGCCATGTTGCACTAAGGTCGACTGCAAAAATACCTTTTCTTGCTGCACCTGACTGGAGGCTTTATCATTCCAGTAATTCTGGCGCATCGCCATAAGATTATTGTGCTTATAGCTCATAGATCTGGGCTCATTTGAAGATTGAATGCGGATTATATGTGGGTCATGTGCCAATTTTCAATTGTGCAACTGTTTAATCTTTCATTCCGAGAAAGGCATAGGATTTTTGTCCGGACTGCGTTAATATCAGTGGATAATTAAACAATATTGATTGTTAAAACATTTATTGGGATTGTACCGGTTTCGGTCAAGGGGAAGTTATGCGTCTTGCATGGTTTTTAGTTGCAATTTTTGCGGGTACTGCGGTTCAGACACAAGCTGCTGTTGGGTATTCTAAGGAATATACACAGTGCATGAATTTTAGTTATGGTAATACACCCAAAGCTGAAAAATGCTTGGAAAAAGAGCTGAAATTTCATAATAAACGTTTGAAGAAAAACTATAAAACTTATCTTAAATTGAATCCGAATCAGACTGCAGTTATCCGCAGTCAGCATGTATTGTGGGAGCGTAAACTGGCCCAGCAATGTAACTTTAGAATCTCAGGAAAATATGCCAAGCAGCAACAGGGTCAATGTATGCTGGCTTTGATCATGGATCAGGCCAATCTTTATCAATCCCGCTCTTATGCGTCCGGGTTCCGATAAATCATCATAGTATTAGCATCGACATTTAACAGAAACATTCCTGAATAAAGTAAACATTTATAATCATGATCGCTCACAAAAACAGGAATTTTATAATTTTTGTGGGCGTAGAGAATTCGTGTTTTTCATGCTTTAGCATTATAAAAGCAGGCAAAACAAGGTATCATAAGGCGTTTAAAAAAATGACCTTGGAGACGCCTTAAGTGGATCGACCGACTATTAGCCCTGAACATATGCAGGAAGCCGCTGAAAATTTAACCACCATTCGTGATTTTATTCGTTTTGGTGTGACAGCATTACGTCAATACGATGCACATTTGGGCCAAGGCACAGAAGATTATTTTGCTGAAAGTTCAGCGCTAGTGCTGCAAACCCTGTCGCTAGAATGGAAAGCGGACGCTGAAATTTTAGATGCCAAATTATTACCAAGTGAAAAAGCCGAATTTTTAAGTCTGCTGGAACGCCGTATTAATGAAAAAGTACCAACTTCATATTTATTGAACCTGGCTTACTTCGACGGTAAACCTTATTACGTTGATGAGCGCGTGCTAATCCCTCGTTCACCGATTGCTGAACTGATTCAAAACCGTTTTGCCCCGTATTGCCTGGATGAACATGGTCAAATGGGTGAGGCAGTCAATAACTTGCCGGAAAACCCGAATCCAAAGACGCCTCAACGTATTCTAGATATGTGTACCGGTTCAGGCTGTATCGCGATTGCCTTGGCTTATGCTTTCCCTGAAGCGGAAGTGGATGCGACTGATATTTCCAAAGAAGCCTTAGAAGTTGCGCAAATCAATACTGAGCATCATGACAAGCAATATCAGATCGCATTGCTTGAATCGGATTTGTTCGAAAAAATTCCAGCCGAAAATCAATACGATTTAATCGTATCTAATCCGCCGTATGTCGATGCGGAAGATATGGCGGATTTGCCTGAGGAATTCCATCATGAGCCTGAGCTTGCGCTTGCTGCAGGTCAGGATGGTCTGGATCTGGTACGTAAAATGCTGGCTCAAGCTGCAGATTATCTCACTGAGAATGGCCTGATCGTGATCGAAGTGGGTAACTCAGAATGGGCAATGCGCCAAAACTTCAATTCGGTTGATTTCTACTGGTTGCAATTCCAGAAAGGTGGTACGGGTATCTTTGCATTGACTGCAGAGCAATGCCGTACCTACCGTGATTTATTTATTCAGTCTATTGCATAAGGAGTCGTTTGACATGGCAGGTAATAGTATAGGGCAACTGTTCCGTGTAACGACTTGTGGTGAATCTCATGGTGTTGGCCTGATGGCCATCATCGATGGGGTTCCACCCGGCATTGAGCTGACTGAAGCTGATTTGCAAAAGGATCTGGACCGCCGTAAGCCGGGTACATCGAAATTTGCAACCCAGCGTAAAGAACCCGATGAAGTAGAAATTATTTCCGGTGTGTTTGAGGGTAAAACCACGGGTACTTCAATTGGTTTGTTAATTCGTAATACGGATCAAAAATCGAAAGACTACGGCAATATCGCACAAACTTTCCGCCCGGGTCATGCTGACTATACCTATACCCAAAAGTATGGTTTCCGTGACTACCGTGGCGGTGGTCGTTCAAGTGCGCGTGAAACGGCAATGCGTGTTGCAGCGGGTGCCATTGCCAAGAAATTCCTTTTTGAGAAATTTGGCATTGAGATTCGTGGTCATGTAACCCAAATCGGTACAGAAAAAGCAGAAAAACTGGACTGGAATGAAGTTCCAAACAATCCGTTTTTCTGTGGTGACGTGGATGCAGTACCACGTTTTGAAGCGCTGGTCACGTCTTTGCGTGAGCAAGGCACCAGTTGTGGCGCTAAACTCGAGATCATTGCATCTAAAGTACCTGTGGGTTGGGGCGAGCCTGTATTTGACCGTTTAGATGCAGATATTGCCCATGCCATGATGTCGATTAATGCCGTTAAAGGTGTAGAAATCGGTGATGGCTTTGGCGTCGCTGAACAGTTTGGTCATGAAAGCCGTGATGAACTCACCACAGAAGGCTTCCTGGCCAATCATGCTGGCGGTATTTTAGGTGGTATTTCTAGCGGTCAAGACATCCGTGTTGCGATTGCGTTGAAACCGACTGCATCTATCACCACGCCGGGTAAAACCATCAATATTGAGCGTGAAGATACTGATGTACTGACCAAAGGCCGTCATGATCCTTGCGTGGGCGTGCGTGCAACCCCGATTGCTGAAGCGATGCTGGCGATTGTGCTCATGGATCATTTCATGCGTCACCGTGCGCAAAATGCCGATGTTGTTGCGCCATTTGCACCGATTGAACCTAAATAATTTGCTTTAACTTTAAAGTGAAATTGTTTTAAAGTCAGACTTCGGTCTGACTTTTTTATTTATAAAATGAATCACTATAAAAATATACGATTGGCAAGCAAGGCTGATATTCAGCAACTTACCATACTGATTAATACAGCTTATCGTACTCTGGATGGATGGACGACTGAGGCAGGAATGATCCAAGGTGATCGTATTCAAGAAAAACAGTTATATGACTTGCTCAATTTAGAAAATTTTCAGCTCTTTGTGTTGGAAATTGATAATAAGCTTCTTGGTTGTATTGGCGTGAGCTTAGGACAGCAAGTAGCAGAGATTGGGAGCTTTGCTGTTGCACCTGCTGAGCAAAACTCGGGTTATGGCAAGCAATTATTGGACTTTGCCGAATCCCATATTTTCGAAATATTTAAGAAGAAAGTGATTCAGATGTCAGTATTAAATGTCCGTATTGAACTGCTGGCATATTATCAGCGCCGTGGCTATCAGCTGACTGAAAAGATTGAAGCATATCCACTGGGTCAAAATGTCGGAGAACCGTTGATTCCGTTACATTTGCTGATTTTAGAAAAAATCAGCAAATCAATATGATTAGTTGATGAAAATTCAAGCTTTTTGCCACTTAAATTGAGTAGTGGGAAAGCTCCTGAACATGCTAAGTTTTCTGTTCAGTCTAAGTGACTTAAGATTAGGCAGAAAACAGACCAGGATGTCATATGCTGCATATTATTTTAACTTCTTTATTTCCTCTCATCGGACTGATCAGCTTTGGCTATTTACTTAAGCGCAGGCAATGGTTGAGTGATGATTTCTGGCGAGGCGCAGAAAAGTTAAATTATTATGCACTGTTTCCAGTGATGCTATTTTTAAATCTGGCCACTGCCAAGATTCAAATGGCAGTCATTGAAGATGTGGTGCTGGTTGTATTTAGCATTATGGCTGTGGTCAGTATTGCATTGTATATTTTGCGTCATATTTACCAGATATCTTATGCGCGTTTCGGCGTGTATGTCCAAGGTTTACTACGCTTTAACACCTATATTGGCCTTGCTGCTGTCAGTGCCTTATTTCAGCAGCAGGGTATGACTATTTTCGCGGTGATCATGGTGCTGTGTATTCCTTTGGTGAATGTCTTATCGGTACTGGCATTTACCCGTAATCACGAAATGCAGCTCACCAAAATTATTCTCGGCTTGGCTAAAAACCCATTAATTCTGGGCTGTATTGTCGGTGGTTTATTTAATCTTTCCGGTTTGTCACTCTGGACTGGAGCAGAGCAGTTCCTTAAACAGATTGCACTGTGCAGTTTGCCACTCGGTTTGATGTGTGTGGGCGCTGCCTTACAGTTTCAGGGCTTTCAGCGTGATATGTTGCCACTCAGCCTGATGACCTTTGGTCGCCTGTTCGGAATGCCGCTGATTGCATTTTTAGTGTGTAAAATTTTCCAGATTGATGCATTAACTACTCAGGTATTAGTCTTGTTCTTTGCACTTCCTACCGCCTCAGCTTCGTATGTTTTAACCCGGGTATATGGTGGCGATAGCGAGTTAATGGCCAGTATTATTAGTGTACAAACAGTGGTCGCAGCAGGCAGTTTATTGATGATACTTTCTTGGATTATTTAAAACTCTAAAATGCATGATAAAAGTCTAAATTTTGCTTTGGATGATATATACTTTGAATTATTAAAATAGCCTAAGCCATAATGAAACTCTATTTAAGCGCCAAAACTAAATAAGTCTTAGAATTTTATAAAGGGTAGAACTTACTGGTTTTACTTACGGCAGCAAAATCTAAAAATTTAATATCGAGGCAATATCCTTCATTACACATGTATGCTGTTAATTAAGAAAAAATCATGGATAAATTCACGTGAATTAACATAAATAAAAACTGTGTTTTTCCTAAAAATGGTATATAAATTGCTCATGATAATAAAACATTATTGCAGGAGAGAAATGCTTCTGCATTCGCCGAAGGAGCAAGGTCCCAGGAAACTCTCAGGCAAAAGGACTGTGATAATGGATAAAAACTCTGGAGAGAAGTGTTGAATCACTCACCGAAGGGGAAGGTGGCCGCATTGATGTGCAATGCATCTACCGAAGCTCTCAGGTACACATGACAGATGGGAAAAGACATCAATATAATCAAGGAGGTGTCTATGCATCATGTCGTGGTGATTGGGGCCGGGATTACCGGAGTAACCACAGCTTATGAGCTTGCATTATCAGGCTATCAGGTGACCGTGGTGGATCGGCATCTATATCCGGCAATGGAAACATCCTTTGCCAATGGCGGCCAGCTGTCTGCCTGTAATGCCGAAGTCTGGAACCAGAAAGCCACGGTACTCAAAGGCATCAAATGGATGTCACAAAAAACTGCACCACTTTTACTCAATCCTTCTTTTAGTGTGCATAAATACAGCTGGCTCATGGAATTTCTGGGCAATATCAAACATTATGAAGCCAATACCCGAGAAACTGTACGGTTGGCTTTACTGGCAAGAGCACGTTTGTTTGAAATTGCCCAAACAGAAAATATTGATTTCGATCTGGAAAAACGCGGCATTTTACATTTTTATCATAACAAGACAGATTATGATGTTGCGATCAAAGTCAATGATCTGTTGTGTAGCGGTGGTCTGGAGCGCAATGCCATTTCCAATGCAGAAATCAAGCAGATCGAACCTGCATTAACTGGCGATTATTATGCAGGATTTTACTGTCAGAGCGATGCCACCGGGGATATTCATAAATTTAGTACCGGTTTGGCCAAAGCCTGTATGCAAAAAGGCGTGAAATTTGAGTTTGGTCAAGATGTTTTTGTTGTTGATCATCAGGCTCAGAATATTCGGGTTAAATGCAAACCTAGTACTGAAAATGTCCATTCCTCTCCAGAGGATGTTCTGGAAATTAATGCAGATGCCATTGTGGTCTGTGCAGGGGTTGGCAGCTATCAATTGGCTGAAATACTTGGTGAACGAGTCAATGTCTATCCAGTCAAAGGCTACTCGATTACCGTGCAACTGAATGATGAGCAGAGCCAGAACAACGCACCTTGGGTCAGTCTGCTAGATGAAAGTGCGAAAATTGTCTTGTCACGCCTAGGCAAGGATCGTTTGCGTGTTGCAGGAACAGCCGAGTTTAATGGCTATAACCGGGATATTCGTGCTGACCGAATTCAACCTTTAATTGACTGGACCAATCGTAATTTTGACCTGTGTACTGAGCATGTCTTGCCTTGGGCAGGCTTACGCCCCATGATGCCAAATATGATGCCTGTGGTACGTCGTGGCAAACATGAGCGAGTCTTTTACAATACCGGACATGGTCATCTGGGCTGGACTTTATCAGCTGCAACGGCCGCAATGATCAGTCAGGAAATGGCGCAATACTATCCAGCTTAAATTGATAGCCCGCTTGCGGGCTATTTTTTACACCAAAAATCTCATTTTATATGACAATAAATTATAATATTTTGAAAATAAATCAATCATATAGTCGATAAATACCGGTAAAACGTTCACAGCCTTTTTGCTGGCTACTGACCGCTAAAATGGCTTTACTATAATTAAATTCATAGCGGCAGTCATTTTCGTTATCGGTAATCTGGTTTTTTGTCTCAGGCGTAGTATAGGCTAAAAAAGGAATGATCTGCTTCTCAGCCCGGTTATTCGGATTACGATAGGCAAGACCTTCAACCTTGATCCGGTCTTTGGTCAGTTGATGAATCTTGAGATGAACAGGTTGCTTGGCGATTTGTCCCTGTTCAAACTTGATATAATGCTGGGTCAGACTTTGATTCAGCGAAATATAGACATTTAAATCATCTAAACGCCATTCAAACTGCTGTTTTAAACAATCTATGGTTTTGCATTGCTGTAAGCGGGTTGCCCATAGTTGTTGGCTATCTTGCAATAAGCGCACAGGTGCATCAGTAATCAGAAAAGCAGTAAAGTATTGGTCTGTGATTTTTTCACGAGATTCAGCCAACGATGCTGAGCAGACTTTATTCATGGCAGGCGTTTTTTTGCTGTAATCGCTACAGTCCATTGTGATCGCCGAGCTACCCGTAGAAATCATCCCCAGGCCGAGCATCAGGCCAATTATTTTCAACATATTTATATCAGTTTTCAGTAGCATGATCGCTTATACTTTCACTGTGTTACGCTTGGTCTAACTATAGCGAAATAGAAAGCAAGTGTACAAGATTTCAATGGGCTATTTCTAAAGGATGTATAAGGTGATCGCACAAATTCGTATTGGCCAGGGTCTGGATGTGCATGCATTTGAAGAAGGTGATTTTGTCACTTTGGCAGGCATTCAAATTCCGCATACTCAAGGTCTGAAAGCACATTCGGATGGTGATGTGGTGCTGCATGCACTCTGTGATGCTTTGTTGGGTGCATTGGCGCTTGGAGATATTGGCCAGCATTTTCCGGATACAGATCCTGAGTTTAAAGGTGCAGATAGCCGGGTACTACTCAAGGATGTCTATCAGCTGATTCTGGATCGTGGCTATCACCTGAATAATGCTGATATTACCGTGGCCTGTGAACGTCCAAAACTGGCTAAGCACAATCTGGCGATGCGTCAAAGTATTGCAGATGTCTTGGATGTTGATGTGACTCAAATCAGTATCAAAGCCACCACCACTGAACAGTTAGGTTTTACCGGTCGTCAGGAAGGCATTATGTCCATGGCAACCGTGCTGTTGAGCCACAGTAAATAAAATCAGGCAAAATAATTTGGATTAATCAGGGAAAGTTCCAGTTCCTGCGTTGCTTTACGACCTTGTAGCTGTAGGGCAACCGCATGCATTAAACCGGTCCAGGTTTCATTTGGTTCCCAGATCTGATGCAAGTGTTCTTGTGCTGTAGGCAGATCCATATCCATATAGTACTGACGATATAAATACATCAGACAACTGACATGGTAGTTTTGCGAACAATGTACCCAGACCATTTGCTCTTTTACCAGATGATCGATCAGATCCAGTACCAGCAGGCATTGATTGTCTGATGGGGTTTCCCAGGAAATCGGAACCTGAATATAGTTCAGTCCCAGCTCAAGGCAAATTTTATCTTCATGCGGCAGATACTGTTCGCTATCGGTCAGCGCCACATTGATGACTGTAGATACACCGTATTCTTTCATCAGCTGTAATTGGGTAGTGGTCGGTTGACCAGAGCTAAACAGATGTTCGTGTATGAACTGAAAATTCTCAATCTGGCTTAATGCTGTTTCAATATCATTCATCAGATAAATTTTCCTTGTTCTAGAAATGCAAACGCCATCTTGGCGATGGCGTTGGTCAGATCATTTAACGATTAGGTAAAATGTCTTTCAATGCCTCATGCATGTCGAGTAAAACTTTTTCAGTCGTTTCCCAGTCGATACAGCCATCCGTAACGGATTGACCGTATTCCATCTCATTCAGGTTCGCCGGAATGTCCTGACGACCACCCTTAAGATGACTTTCTACCATAATACCAACAATTGACTTGTTTCCATCAAGAATTTGTTCGGAAATGTTTTTAAGTACAAGTGGTTGCAGGTACGGGTCTTTGTTAGAGTTGGCGTGGCTGGCATCAATCATGATCTTGGTGCTGACTTTGGCCTTGGCTAGAGCAGCTTCTGCATCGGCAACCGAGCCTGCATCGTAGTTCGGTTTGCCATTACCACCACGCAGTACCACGTGAGCATAAGGGTTACCTGAAGTACGAATGACAGCCACCTGACCTTGATCATTCAGACCGAGGAAGCTATGGCCATGTTTTACCGATTGCATTGCATTGGTCGCGACCGTTAAACCGCCGTCTGTACCATTTTTAAAGCCGACTGGTGAGGAAAGACCTGAAGACATTTCGCGATGCGTCTGGCTTTCTGTGGTACGTGCACCAATTGCTGACCATGAAATCAGGTCTTGGTAATACTGTGGCGAGTTTGGATCAAGTGCTTCAGTGGCACATGGCAAGCCCATTTCATTCAGTTCAAGTAATAGCTTGCGACCGATACGCAGACCTTTTTCAATATTGAATGAATCATTCATGTCTGGGTCATTGATCAGGCCTTTCCAGCCTACGGTAGTCCGTGGTTTTTCAAAATAAACCCGCATCACGATGTATAAGCTGTCTTTAACTTTTTCGCTCAGTACTTTTAAGCGTTCAGCATATTCATGCGCCGCCGCCGGATCATGGATAGAACAAGGGCCAATTACAACGAACAGGCGTTTGTCTTCACCATCCAGAATTTTACGAATCGTTTCACGACCATGCAGTACGGTTTGATAAGCAGTTTCAGTCAACGGTAACTCTGCTTTAAGCTCAGCAGGGGTTACAAGAGGAATCATGCTGTGGATATTCACGTCATCAATATCTGATGCTGAAATAGGATTTGACTGTTGTGTATTCATTGCCGTCACTGGTTCGATCATACAAAAGGTTGTTTAATAGCCCGAATATAACATGAATGATGCGTCACTTTGTTATAAAAAAGATGAATACTTCTTTGAAAAAAAAGTGATGAATCGGATAGTTAACTTAAACGGACGGGGAATTTTGGCTTACAATTATCATTGCTGTTTCAGCAGGTTGAGCCGGTTTTGATTTCACAGGATTAATCATGAAATTCACGCCCAGCGCAAACAGGGTAATGCCTAAAATTTTGCGGATCAGTTTTTCCGGCATACGTGAGCTGAGTAAAGTGCCGACAATAATCGCCGGAATAGACCCCACCAATAACCACATGAGCAGCATGAAATCGACGTTGCCTGAAGACATATGACCTAGACCTGCGACCAGTGTCAGTAATACCGCGTGCACCACGTCAGAGCCAATAATACGAATCATCGGCAGATTCGGGAACATCACTACAAGTGCCATGATACCAAATGCACCGGCACCCACTGAAGATAGCGTGACAAATATGCCCAAGATAATGCCCATGATGATGATAGCAACGCGCTTTTCCTTGGCTTGCAGCTTTACTTTTTCCAGATCTTGGGTCATATCCGGTAGTTCTTGTTTTCTGTATTTATTAAAAAGATTTTCGATCTGGCTACGAAACAGAATGGATAAGCCGGTAATAGTCAGCATAAAGCCCAAGACCATGGTCAGGACGGCTTTGTAATGCGTCGATTGGCTCAGATAGTTCTCGAGTACCCAATGCGTTGCAAAAGATGCGGGAATACTGCCAACGGCCAGCCAGATCACAATCGGCCAGACAATATTCATTTTCTTGGCATGCACAAACGAGCCACAGAATTTAGAAATCGCGGCATAGAGCAGGTCAGTACCAATCGCGATATGCGGTTCAATCCGGAATAAACTGATAAGAATTGGCGTCATTAATGAACCGCCACCGACACCGGTGACACCTACACAAAAACCTACCAGAACGCCTGCTAAAATAAATTCAATCGGACCAAACATGCATATATGCCAAAATCAAAAAACGAGCATATCTTATGACTTTTGGATATAAGTCGTTGTCTTGATTATTGATTTACTTATGCATAAAAAAGATAAAGCTAGGTGAAGAATATTAGGTGATCTTTCATGTTTATTCACTGGGTTATGTATAAAGTGCGAATATAATGATTGATTTTAACTATCCGATTTGCCCCATTTCTGTCTAATTGAATGTACCTGTAAATGTCGATTTAATTCTTTTTATGCAAGCTCCCTTATTGACTAAGTTATTCTAAACGGTGGGTTTCTTAAAATTAGAAGATACTTAAGCTTCTTCCGGAATAGCCATAGGATTATGTTAGAATCCCGATTCAATAAATTTCCATGCGGATCTGAGAGGAAACCCACTTGCTAAATCGAAAACTTAAAATTGGAATCGTGGTCGGTGAAGTTTCTGGAGATACGCTTGGCGCAAAATTGATTCGCCGTTTTAGTGAGCAAGGCATTGATGCTGAATTTGAAGGTATCGGTGGGCCACAAATGATCGCTGAAGGCTTTAAAAGCTATTATCCGATGGATATTTTATCGGTGATGGGCATTGTCGAAGTTTTAAAAGATATTAAAAAACTGTTTGCTGTGCGGGATGGTCTGGTGGAAACCTGGACTAAAGATCCGGTCGATATTTTTATCGGGATTGATGCGCCTGATTTTAACCTGCGTTTGTCAAAAACCATTAAACAAAAACAGTTACCGATTAAAACCGTGCAATACGTCAGTCCTTCGGTCTGGGCATGGCGTCAAGGCCGTATACATGGCATTAAAGCCAGTATTGATCTGGTGCTGTGCCTGTTTCCATTTGAAAAAGCGTTCTTTAAAAAATGGGATGTTCCTGCAGCTTTTGTCGGACATCCGCTCGCTAGCCAATTGCCGCTTGAAAATCCAATTCTGGAGGCTCAGACAGAATTAGGCCTAGACCCAGATCAGAAATATATTGCATTATTACCGGGAAGCCGCCGTGGCGAGATTGAGCGTTTGGGACCTTTGGTTCTGGATGCAGCTAATATTCTGCATCACAAATATCCGGATTATACCTTTCTGATTCCTGCGATTAATGATGCACGCAAGCAGCAAATCGAAAGTTTACTGGCCACTTATCCTGAGAGCTTAAAAACCCAAATTCGCTTGATGGAAAATACCAGCGCTGAATCCAAAATTGGCCGTCAGGTCATGAATGCATCCAATATTATTGCACTGGCGTCTGGAACTGCAACGCTTGAAGCGATGTTGCTGCACCGTCCGATGGTGACTTTTTATAAATTGCACTGGCTGACCTATCGAATTGCCAAATTACTGGTAAAAATCCCATATTTTTCATTACCAAATATAATTGCTGGCAAAAAAGTGATTCAAGAACTCATCCAATCCGCTGCTACACCTGAAAATCTGGCAGCTGAAATTGAAAAACTGATGGATATTGAAGCAGCGCAGATTCAGGTTATGCAGCATATCACCATGCACAAGCAGCTACTTTCTGGCAATAGCGAAGATCCGGTCACAGCAGTATTGGCATTAGTCCAGTAATTTTAGTCTGGTAATAAAGACTGGTTCTTCTGACAATTCAGCCGGTATTGGGTCGGCGTCTGTTCAAACTGTTTTTTAAAACTTTGCCTAAACGCCGTCTCGGATGAATAACCAACCAGATAAGCGATCTGCTGGATACCAAATCCACTATTTCTCAAATATTGCGCGGCGAGGCGCAGGCGGTGCTGTTGCAGATAGGCAAGGGGCGGTTCACCGACAATCTGGGTAAACAACTGGGCGAATTTAGAACGTGACATATGACATTGTTCGGCCAGACTTTCTACAGTCCAAGACTGTTCAGGTTTGCCATGAATCGCCGCCAGTGCATTGGATAGTTCCGGATGCGAAAAAGCATTCAGCCAGCTCGAGGCATTTTCCAGGTTTAAAATATAATCACGTACGCATTCAATCAGTAAAATACTGACCAGATGATCCAGAATCTTGTCACGTCCGGGACGAAGCTGCTGGGTTTCCAGTGCCAGAAACTGCAAGCCAACCTGTAACCATTCTGGCGCCGTATCACCCAGAATATGTTGAATATGCAGGTATTTAGGTAATGCACTCAAAAGAGGTTTGGCCATCTGGATATCCAAGCTAGAACGAATAGCCAGTATGAAACTATGCTCCGCCGAATTTTCCCGATTGAGATCAACACATTGCTGTGCATTGCTCTGAAAATAAGGATTAATCGCATGGTGCTCAGAAAAATCGGCATTGTCTGGGCAGGAAACATGATGGGAGGAACCTGCGGGTAATAGCACCAGATCACCTTGTTGCAGCTCCAGCCGATCACCATTCATAAACTTTAATTGCGCCTGTCCTTGTAACAGGATATAGGCCAGCATAAAGGGTTCATGTTGATAGTCAAAGCCGCCCGGATGAAATACATTCAGATAAAGATATTCCGATTTTTCCAGATGAATATCATCAAAAATTTTACTTAAAGCATCCATGCCTAACTCTATTCTTCTGTTTTATTTCATTTAATTGACTATAAATTTTTTAACTTTGTGATTTTAGGCCAGAATTTGGCAGCATGTGCCAAAGACGCTGACATAGCTTTTCTGGACGTTGAATACTGTTCGCTACTGCTGAAATAATCAACTATAAGTGCAGAGTAACATAAAAAAGGAAGGTCGCAATGAATGCCCCTGCACAAATCCAGAAAGCGCAGTTTACGCAGGAAGCGTCGGCACTAAAAGGTGTCAAGCTGGATAAAAAACGTTTTGGCTGGTTGCTCAGCCCAGGTCTGCCTGTGATCGGAATGGGAATTCTGGCCGGTTATCATTTTGGTCCCAAAGCGACTAAAAAAGTCTTTGCCATGGGCGGACTATTATTACTGCACGTAATCATTCCGACTCTGGATGCCCTGATTGGCGATGATGCCAATAACCCAAATGATGAGCAGATCAAGGCACTGGTTAACGATCCTTATTATGACCGCATTGTAAAAGCATTTATTCCCTTGCAAATGGCAGCCAATGCCTTTGCCGGTTATGTCGTAAGCCGGCCAAATGTGTCTTTGCTGGATCAGGTACTGCTTGGAGTTTCTATGGGTGCGATTAATGGTGTGGGGGTGAATACCGCACATGAACTCAGTCATCGTCCACAGAAAAAAGACCATTACTGGTCTCATGCCAGCCTGATGCCTTTGGGCTATAACCATTTCCGGATCGAACATCCTTATGGACACCATAAACGGGTGGCGACACCAGAAGATCCGGCATCTTCAAAAATGGGTGAATCTTTTTACCGTTTCTGGCCACGTACCGTAATAGGCGGATTAAAATCTGCAATCCAGATTGAAAAAAGACGGCTCGAGCGTAAGGGACTGAAATTCTTTAATCAGGAAAATGAGCTGTTTCATGGTTGGGCCATGAGTGCCGGCTATCATGCCTTGATGCTAAAGGCGTATGGCAAGAAAATTATTCCTTATACACTGACACAGGCATTTTATGGCGTTAGCCTGTTTGAGATTGTGAATTATATCGAGCACTACGGACTGAAACGTGGACAGAAAGCGGATGGCAGTTATGAGCGAACCTTGCCGGAACATAGCTGGAATAACAACAATATCGTAACTAATCTGTTTTTGTATCAGTTACAACGCCATTCTGATCATCATGCTTTTCCAAGCCGTCCATTTCAGGCGTTGCGGCATTTTGATGAAGCGCCAGAATTACCCAGCGGTTATGCAACTATGCTGATTCCAGCCTTGATTCCACCTTTATGGTACAAAATCATGGATCAGCGGGTATATCAGCACTATCAGGGCGATTTAAGTAAGGCTAATATCTTGCCTTCCAAGCGTGCCAAGCTATTTAAAAAATTTGGTGTAAATAACTCTACAGCTTAATGAATTACAAAATAAAAATGCGCCGATAAAGGCGCATTTTTTGATTAATTCTGCCTAGAACCAGTCGGCTTGCATATTCAGGCAAGTATCATCCAGATGCATCAGTAATTTGGCCTGATGTTCAATTTCAGGGAGTTCCCAGCGAATAAAATATTGAGCTGCCTGAATTTTCCCTGCCAGAAAAGTCTGATCTTCTGCCTGCGAAGATGTGCCAAACTTGAGTTGAGCCTGATTCGCCATTTCCAGCCATAGCCAGGCTAGGATGGTCTTACCCATCATATCCAGATACAGGCCTGAATTGGCCAAAGCTTCGCTGACTTTGCCTTGATGCAAGGCCTGGCCTAAAATCTGTGTAGTCTTTTGCACAGTGGCAAGATGCTGTTTATAGATCTTTGCGAGTTCCACTATCTTAGGTTCATGAATCTCTGACAAGGTCTTCTGGATGCGCTGCATGAGCAGATTGAGCCCTTTGCCATTATGCTGCCAGAGTTTACGTCCCAGCAGATCCAGAGATTGAATGCCGTAAGTTCCTTCATGAATCGGATTGAGCCGGTTATCACGGTAACATTGCTCCACCGGATATTCACGCGTATAACCCGCGCCGCCCAGGACCTGAATAGCCAGATCATTGGCTTTCGGACCATAGGCAGAAGGGAAAGATTTGACCACCGGGGTGATGAGATCAAGCAGAATTGCACTATCTTCATCTTGAGCTGCCTGAAGTTCATCAATTAATCGGGCTGCAAATAAGCAAAGTGCCAGCGAACCTTCTACATATGACTTTTGCGCCAGTAGCATGCGTTTGACATCGGTATGTTCAATGATATTTACTGGTTTCGAGTCAGGTGTTTTTTCATGAACTGGCCGGCCTTGCGGACGGTTTTTAGCATAATCCAGAGATTCCAGATAGCCACGATAACCAATCATGGCTGCGCCTAGACCGACACCCACACGTGCTTCATTCATCATCTTGAACATATATTTTAAGCCATGACCGGGTTCACCAATTAAATAGCCTAAGCAATTATCATTTTCTCCAAAGCTTAAAACTGTAGATGTAGTACCTCGATAGCCCATTTTGTGTAGTAAGCCAGCCAGCTGTACATCATTAGCTTCACCGAGTGAACCATCCTCGTTGGTTTTGAATTTTGGTACGATAAACAGGGAAATTCCTTTCACGCCTTGCGGCGCATCCTGAATCCGCGCCAAGACCAGATGCACAATATTTTCGGTAATGTCCTGATCGCCACCCGAAATAAACATTTTCTGGCCTTTAATTTTATAAATTCCATCTGCCTGAGGAATGGCTTTAGTGTTCAGATCGCCCAAAGAGGAACCTACATTCGGCTCTGTCATGGCCATGGTGCCAGCAAAGCGGCCACTCAACATATGCGGTAGGAATATTTGCTTTTGTTTTGGGGAGGCAAAAGCCTGTATCAGGTTCGCCGCAGCGGCCGTTAGAAAAGAATAAGCCACGGTGGACGGATTGGCCGACATAAAATAAGCATTGCAGGCCATATTCACCAAAGTGGGCAGTTGCATGCCACCATCTGCATAATCATGCTGGGCGCAAAGCAGGCCGGCATCGGCAAACTGTTGCCAGGCTGTCTTCACTTCATCAATGGTTTTGACCTGTTTGCCATCAAAGTTCGGTTCTTGTTGATCAGCTTTGGCATTATGCGGCGCAAAATAATCAGTCGCGATACCTTTTGCCGTTTCCAGAATACTGTCGAAAGTATTTTTGTCATGATCCTGATAGCGTTGCAGTTTAGTCAGCGCTTCAAGTTTGAATACGTCATAAAGCTGGAAATGCAGATCTTTATCATTAATCAGTTGGGTCACGGTACTGTCCTGAATGTGCAATCCTTGAGATAGCATCAAGACTAGCAGTTGCTTTTATTGAGGAGGATTGTCAATAATGACATGAATCGGGTGAAAAGTGACAATTAGTAAAGTATGCAACAGGTGGTGATTTTAGGCTTTCATGGGGCTCTGGCTTCGGCCATTACGGGTGTGGTCGATTTATTTACCATGGCTGGCGTAAGCTGGAACCGGATCCAGCAGCAGGATGTACAGCGCCTGTTTAAGGTGAGTATCGCCAGTCCGGATGGACACCCGATTCGGTGTATCAATGGGCTGCAGTTGCAGGCACATGTTTCTTATCAAGAGATTCAAACTGCAGATATTCTGGTGGTACCGACCATCGCTGCACCAATTCAGGATGTATTGCAACAAAATCCAGAACTGATTCATTTTTTAAAATCTGCACATGCAGATGCGACTTTAATTGCAGGAAACTGTACCGGAAATTTTTTTCTGGCAGAAGCAGGCATTTTAGATGACCGAGTTGCAACAACGCATTGGGGTTTTCAGGACATGTTCCGTTCACGTTATCCTAAGGTGAAACTGAATGCCGATCTGATGATTAGCCGGGATCAGAATATCTACTGCGCGGGTGGTGGCCTGGCCTGGTTCGACCTAGGCTTACATCTGATTGAACGCTTTTATGGCTTTGAGGTGGCCATGCAATCGGCCAAATCTTTTGTAATTGATTACCGCCGTGATAGCCAGTTGTCTTATTCATTGCTGAATATTGGCCAGCCGCACCATGATGAACTGGTGCAGAAAATCCAGAACTGGCTAGAGCAGCATTTTCATGAAGATTTTACTGTGAATGAGTTGGCAGAACGCTTTAATGTCACCACTCGCACTCTGATCCGTCGTTTTAAACAAGCCTTAGACATACCACCCAATCAGTATCTACAAGCGATCCGGATTGAAGCCGCACGTAAACGACTGGAAGAAACCGATCAAGCTGTGGATGTGATCATGCAAAATGTTGGCTATCAGGATCCAAGTTCATTCCGCCGTTTATTTCATAAAAAAGCTGGTCTGACGCCGTTGGAATACCGGCGCCGGTTTAGCCGGCGCTTTTAAAAGATTTTAATGAGAAGGCTGTACTTTTCCTGCTTTACGGCCATGCAGAAGGTAATACCAGACCACGCAGCTCAGGGTGAGCAGCGCCGAGAACAGATAAAGCTGGCGATAACCAATCTGGTCCAGCAGCATACCCAGGAAATACGGGCCAAAACCAAGACCGGCATCCAGGGCAATAAAGAAGGTTGAGGTTGCTAGACCCATACGCTGCAATGTTGTACTTTTCACCGCAATGGTTTGACACACCGACTGGATATTCCCAAAACCAAAACCGAGTAACGCTGCACTAGAGAGTAACATCACAGAGTTTTGTGCTTGGCTTAAAAGCAAAATCCCTAATGCCATAATCACAATGGCAGGATAGATAATGATATTTTCACCTTTACGGTCCATGAGCGGGCCGGTAAAAGGACGCGAAAGCAAAATGGCAAAAGCATACATCAGGAAGAAAAAAGATGCTGCTTCGACCAGATTAATGTCTTTGGCATAAAAGTGAATAAACGACAATATGCCTGAATAAGAAGTAGCCACCAGCAGTACAATCAGTGCAATCGGTAGCGCATTCGGTTCAATATACTGAGCCAGTTTGCTGGTGCTTTGCGAAGTAGAGGCTGCTGACGAATGACCTGCCTTAAGGCGTGGTGGCTGGATGAACAAGCCACAAATCAGGCAGCTGAGCGCAACGATACTGGTAAAGATGAAAATTACCTGATAATTAAAATTTGTCATCAGCCAGATTCCGGCAAAGGGACCAATCGCTGTGCCGAGGGTGCTGCTCATGCTGAAATATCCAATTCCTTCACCACGTCGTGTGGCAGGAATGGTCTGTGCAATCACTGTACCCAGTACAGTAGAAGCCATACCCATCATAAAGCCATGTATCAGACGGATGCCTAGTAAAACTTCCAGCTTGGCCGGAATCATATACAGTCCGGAAAAGAGTAGGAAACCAGTCAGGCCAATGACAAGCGTATTTTTTAGGCCCAGACGATTCAGTAATTTTCCGATCAATAAGCGTCCGAATAGGGTGCCGACAATAAACAGACCTGATACCAGACCGGCTTGTGCAGTCGAAGCCCCTAGCTCAGCCACTGAGTAGCCGACAATCACAATCACCAGTAAGTAGAACACCAGAACCAGCTGGAAATTCACCAGACTGATCAGGATAAAATTGGGCGTCCATAAAGGCGCTTCTTGTTCTTGGCTCATTGAGGTCTGTCCTGAGATGAGGGATATAACTGCTGAATGAGTTGCATCAAGGTATTTTTACTGCCTTCAAGATCATCTGATTCAACGTGCTCAAGCAACTGATCTTCAAATGCATCGATCTGTTTGGAACACATCGCAAAGGTCTCAATTCCTTGCTCACTCAACTTGAACAGCTTTTGACGTTTGTCTTCAGTTTCGAGTTGGGCAATCAGATCGAGTTCAACCAGTTGCTGAATCCGCTTAGTAATACCGGGCTTGGATACATTGAGATAACTGGAAATATCTGCCAGCGTGCATTGTTGCTTTGACTGGATGACGTATAACACCTGCCATAAGGAATAATTTAATTGAGATGACAACAAGATCGTATTGATCTCATCGCTCATCAGTCGTGCGCAGCGTAATAACAGCGTACGAAGTCGGGGAGATTCGGAAAACATATGGTTAGTTAACCTGGGTAACTAAATTTAGGCCTAATTTACGCCTGTTTTATCTAAAGCTCAAGAGGAGAGTTTTAAAAATTATTCAGAGTAATATTTTCTTTATCAGCAAGAGTTACATAGTTTAACCTGATTAAAAAATAATCAACAAAAGACTACATACTTTTTATAACAGCCACGCCTAAGCTAGCCATGTCACTAGAAAAATTCATGACTTAAAAATTGAAGGGCAAAGATGCCAAATAACAATGCATAGGTGAAGCTTATGACTCTGGGTTTAACTGCATTAGAGTTAGCACGAATACAGTTCGCCTTTACTGTATCTTTTCATATCATTTTTCCGGCAATTTCTATTGGCTTGGCCAGCTTTCTGGCCATTCTGGAATGGCGCTGGCTCAAAACCCAAAATCCGATTTTTCAGGATCTATTCAAATTCTGGGTGAAAATTTTCGCTGTGGCATTCGGGATGGGTGTCGTCTCTGGTGTGGTCATGAGCTACCAGTTTGGAACCAACTGGAGTGAGTTTTCCCGGGTTGCAGGCAGTGTGACTGGGCCTTTATTGGCCTATGAAGTACTCACCGCTTTCTTTCTGGAAGCGGGCTTTCTGGGCATCATGTTATTTGGCTGGGGGCGAGTGGGACCAAAGGCGCACTTTTTCTCGACCTTGATGGTTGCGATAGGCACCTGTATTTCCATGTTCTGGATTCTATCGTCCAATAGCTGGATGCAGACCCCACAAGGCTTTGCGATTGAAAATGGCCTGATTGTTCCGCAAGACTGGCTTGCTATCGTGTTTAACCCATCTTTCCCTTATCGTCTGGCCCATATGGCCATGGCTGCCTTTCTGGTTTCCGCCTTACTGGTCGCTGCTACAGCCGCATGGCACCTCATCAAAGGCCGTCGTGATGCACTGGTCAAGACTTCATTTTCCATGGCGATGTGGCTGCTTCTGGTACTCGCGCCCTTACAGGTCATCGTCGGTGATATGCACGGTATTAATACCCTTGAACATCAGCCAGCCAAACTTGCAGCCATGGAAGGGCACTGGGAAACCAATCATGACGAAGGCATGCCCTTATATCTCTTTGGTATTCCAGATATGGAGGCCGAAGAAACCAAATATGCAGTCGCAATTCCCAACTTGGGTAGCCTGATTCTAACCCACTCGATGGATGGAAAGGTTACAGGACTTAAAGACTTTGCGCCTGAAGACCGGCCGAATTCGCTGGTGGTGTTCTGGAGCTTCCGGATTATGGTCGGACTCGGCGTATTGATGCTGTTACTGGCGTTATGGGGAGCGTGGGCACGTACCCGTGGTCGCTTTTATGAGTCCCGTGCATTGCACCGATTTGCCCTGATTATGGGACCTTCCGGATTTATTGCCATGCTTGCGGGATGGTTTACCACAGAAGTCGGCCGTCAGCCTTGGGTAGTCTACGGCATCATGCGAACCAAGGATGCATTGTCTCCGGTTTCCGCTGAACAGGTGGGGCTGACCCTGATTATTTTTGTAGTTGTCTACTGTGTGGTATTTGGTATCGGAATTTACTACATGTTGCGCCTGATGCACAAAGGTCCAGAGTTTATTCATACCCGACCAGATCATGAATCAGATAGCGATGTAGTTCAGGCCTCGCGTCGACCATTAAGTAGTATTCGCGAACGTATCGAAGAAGTTCCTGAACAACCGGATCAGGAGGACAAAAAATGATTGATTTATCATTAATCTGGATTGTGATTATTGGTTTGGGTGTATTGATTTATACCATTCTCGATGGTTTCGATCTGGGCATCGGCATCTTGTTTCCTTTTTTCCCGCATCAAGATGAACGTGATGTCATGATGAATACCGTGGCTCCGGTCTGGGATGGCAATGAAACCTGGATGGTTTTGGGCGGTGCAGGGTTATTTGCAGCTTTTCCACTCGCTTACTCGACCGTACTCTCGGCGCTGTATATGCCAATTATTCTGATGGTGATTGCTCTGATTTTCCGTGGCGTAGCTTTTGAGTTCCGCTTCAAGGCAAACCGCAGTAAGCATTGGTGGGATAAAGCCTTTATCGGTGGTTCTGCGATTACCAGTTTCCTGCAAGGCATGATTTTAGGGGCCTATATTCAGGGGATTGAAACCCGAAATGGTGTCTATGTTGGGGGTGGTCTGGACTGGCTCACTCCATTCAGTATCTTTACCGGAATCAGTGTGGTGGTGCTCTATGCGGCATTAGGCTGTGGCTGGCTGATTTATAAAACCGGAGATGACTTACAGGATCGAATGTTTAAACTGATGCCTAAGCTGATTATGGCCTTGCTGATCATATTGGGTGCTGTCAGTATTTATACGCCGTTGACCCATCCACAGATTGCCGAACGCTGGTTTAGTCAGCCACAATTTACCTATTTTATGCCAGTTCCAGTTCTGGTTCTGCTATTTACCTGGCTGGCCTTACGTGCCTGCAAAAGACGCAGTGAATTAGGTCCATTTACCTATATGCTGGTTCTGGTTTTCCTCGCTTATACTGGATTCTTGATCAGTCTATGGCCATATATTATCCCGCCGAGCGTGACTATCTGGCAGGCAGCAGCGCATGAAAATAGCCAGCTATTTGCCTTGATTGGCGCCTTGATCCTGATTCCAATTATTGTGATTTATACCGGTATGTCCTATTGGGTGTTCCGGCATAAGGTCAGGGTCGGCGATGATGGCTATCATTAAGGAGCGTGTATGAAAGGCAAACAGGCATTATGGTTTGTAGGATTATGGCTGGCAGGATTTTTAACGCTGGCCCTGATTGCTGGCGCATTCCGCTTTCTGGTGCATTTGGCTTATTAAATCGGTAAAACCAAAATGAGTGAAAGAAAAGTGATCTGAATGTCCTGATCACTTTTTATTATTTGCAATTTATATTTGATAAAACCAAATTTACGATTTTACCTGTTTACGATAAACACTTGGACGTACAGGACGGCTGCTTTTCCAAAGGCCTTTTTTCTGTTTCTTGGCTTTATTTTGTAGTTCCATCATATAGCGTAAATGGTTTTTATCCTTGATATATTCTTCATAGACCCACGCTGCACCACGTTTGACAATCTCTTCATTAATATTTTTGCGATAGCGGTAGACCACACCGACACAGCGGCCATAACGGTCAATATCGGTAATCTTGACCCGAACCATTTTATTATTCACCATGCTTTTGACCAGACGCTGCGATTCTTTACCATAGGCTTGCGATGATTCAGGAGCATCAACGAAGGCAAAGCGCAATTTGGTTTCAGAGCGACGGACGTTAAAACGGTAGCAGGTGAGGGTATCACCATCACTTACGGCTTTTACACGGCACCAGTATTTTTTGCCTTTCTTAAAAGGGCGGAAAACATCTTTTAAATAAACTGTAATTTTATGCAGCAGATAATAAGAAAAACATAGCAATACTAAGCCCAGCACAATTTGCCAGGTGATGGAGAGATTTAACAAAGGCAAGATCCAAATCAGCAAAACCAGCTGTAAAATCACAGCTAAAAGTCGAGCCATTTTAGAGCCAAGCCAGTAGATCTACGGATTAAAAGCTAATCACTCAGTGTTTAGTTTTGTACCAGCTAAAATAGCCTAAGTATATTTTTCTGGCGAAAAGATGAATCTGCAACCATCTAAACTTATATAAAAATAGCCTAAGCAAACTTGCATTCCTTTATAAATAGCCTAAGCAAAAATTTTATAAATTTCACCTCTCAAAAATTGATGTCTCTTATTCTCTTGCAAATCCTTATGCCAATACATCCCCATATTAATTTTCGGCAGTTCCACAGGGACTTCAAAAATATTTAGACTGGTAGCCAATTGTAAATGCGTCAATACATTTTTAGGAATAGTCAGCATGGCTGTCTTTTGCTGCTCCAGAATTTGCAGAGCAGTTGAGTAATGCTGACAGCGTAAAAAAATCTTTCGTGAATATTGTTTCCGACTTAAATAAATATCTTCAACCAAAACACCAGTACGGCGTGATGACACGCCAATATGAGGCGAGGCAAGATAAATCTGCTCATTCATTTCTGTTAATTGTGTACACACTACAAATTCATCTTGCACCAGGCGTTCAAACTGGATTTTTTCAGCAATGTTTTGTTCCAGATCTATGACAAAATCAATCTGTTGAGAGGCGAGGTCTGCTGCTATATTTTTACGGTCCAGCTTCATGCTGCTAAGTTGAATTTCCAGATTGAGTTGCTGAAAGTGCTGAACGAGTCTGGGAAAGATCATTGGCTCAATTTCATCATGAACGGCAATTTTCAAACTCTGAATCATTTCTGGTCTGAACTGCTGATGCTGTATTGAAATATTTTGAATCGAAAAAAGTGCATTCTTCAGCTCAGGATAGATCTGTTCCGCAAACGGCGTAGGCTGCATTTTGCTACCAGTACGTACAAATAAATCATCTTGTAAATGCTGTCTTAAACGTTGCAGAGCATGACTGGCAGCAGACTGGCTAACTGATAAAATCTGTGCAGCTTTAGAAATACTATTCTGCTCATAAATTGCCATAAAAAGCGGATAAAGGTTAATGTCGATACGATGAAAATTTCGCAGGTCCATGACTGTTTTGGAATGAATATTATGCATAATATTGTATGGGTTAAAATCATTTTATTCATAATAGGTTTTGGGTTAAGGTGTTGTAAAGCGTATGAATTAGAATATTTACAGGGATAAAAGAGATGTTTGAGCTTTCAGCACGTGCACAAGATTATTTAAATAGAACCAAAAAATTTATTGCTGAGGAAATTGAACCAGTTGAAGCTGATTTCTGGCAGCAGGTTCATGAGTTGAATCAAGGCGGTGACTGGACCAAATGGCAATGGCCAGCAGAACTGGAAAGCTTAAAAGCCAAAGCCAAGGCAGCTGGCCTCTGGAATATGTTTCTCCCTTGTCCTGAACGTGGCCAAGGTTTATCAGTTCAGGAATATGCACATATTGCCGAACTTTCAGGTCGTAGCCTGATTGCACCAGTCGTATTTAACTGTAATGCGCCAGATAGCGGCAATATGGAAGTATTGTGGCGTTATGGTTCTGAAGAACAAAAACAAGAATGGCTGATGCCACTTTTAGAAGGAAAAATCCGTTCAGTCTTTTGTATGACTGAACCTGCAGTTGCATCCAGTGATGCCACCAATATGCAGGCAACGGCGATGGTGGAAGGTAATGAGATTGTTTTGAATGGCCGTAAATGGTGGTCATCAGGTCTGGGCGATCCTAACGCCAAAATCATTATTTTTATGGCACATACTCCAGATGAAACAAAAGACCGTCATCATCAGCATTCGATGGTTCTAGTTCCGGTAAATACCGCAGGGGTAAAAATTGAACGTATGCTGCCAGTGTTTGGTGACTACGATGCACCACATGGCCACGGCGAAGTCAGTTTTGAAAATGTCCGCGTTCCGGTAGCGAATTTTATTGGTGGCGCCGGTCAGGGTTTTGAAATTGCTCAAGGTCGTTTAGGACCAGGCCGTATTCATCATTGCATGCGCTGTATTGGTGCTGCGGAAAAATCCTTAGAGTTGATGATTGACCGTGGTATGAGCCGTAGCGCATTTGGCAAAGAGATTTTAAAACTCGGTGGCAACCTGGAGCGTGTCGCGGAAGCACGGGTTGCGATTGATCAGGCACGTCTTTTGACCTTGTATGCCGCCTATAAAATGGATACTTTAGGGAATATGGCAGCACTGACTGAAATTTCTGCAATTAAAGTCGTTGCGCCAAGTGTGCTGGAAAAAGTTGTTGATATGGCCATCCAGATCCACGGCGGTGCCGGTGTTTCTCGGGATACACCATTAACCGGATTTTTTGCTCAGGCACGTGCCTTGCGTTTGGCTGATGGCCCGGACGAAGTGCATAAGGGCATGATTGCCAAACTGGAACTGGCAAAACGTGGCTACAATACTCGTCGCAAAAAATAAGCTGGCTTTAACTAGAAAATTGCAACGTATTAAAAAATTTTAAGGAAAAATTATGGCGGTTATTGATGTAGGTGGAGCAGTTCGTGCAGGTGAAGAACTGGATGTACAAGCCATCACCAATTGGTTAATTCAGCAAAATGTGAATGTTGAAGGCCCTGTGCAAGTGACCCAATATTCAGGCGGAGCTTCAAACTGGACCTACCGTTTACAGTATGCCAATGCCGATTTAATTTTACGTCGTCCGCCACAAGGTACCAAAGCCAAATCTGCACATGATATGGCACGTGAATATCATGTGCAGAAAGCCTTGGCTGAACATTATCCCGTCGTGCCTGAAATGGTCGCGCTTTGTCAGGATGAATCAGTGATTGGTTGTGATTTCTATGTGATGAAACGGCTTGAAGGAATTATTCCTCGCGCCAAAATGCCAGCTGAGCTGCAGCTTACTGAATCCGATATCCGGACTTTATGTATCAATGTGATTGATAAACTGATCGAATTGCATCAGGTGCCTTATCAAGGAACTGAACTTGAAAATCTCGGTAAGGGTGAAGGCTATTGTCGCCGCCAGGTCGAAGGCTGGGATGTACGTTATGAAAAGGCTAAAACTTTAAATGTTCCATCGTTTAAATATGTGCGCAACTGGCTTAAAGATAATATTCCTTCAGATTCTAAAACCTGTGTGATTCATAATGACTGGCGTTTTGATAATGTCATCTTAAATCCGGAAAATCCGACTGAAGTGATTGGCGTACTGGACTGGGAAATGGCGACACTCGGCGATCCGCTCATGGACCTAGGTTCTGCTTTAGCCTATTGGGTGGAAGATACTGACAATGCCATCTTTAAGGCAACACGCCGCCAGCCGACCAATCTAAAAGGTATGTTTACCCGTAAAGAAGTGGTGGATTACTACTTGGGAAAAACCGGCCTGCAACCGGAAAACTGGGCGTTTTATGAGGTGTTCGGAATTTTCCGTCTCGCGGTGATTGCCCAGCAGATCTATTATCGTTATTACCATAAACAGACTAATAATCCAGCGTTCAAGGATTTTTGGGTGGTGATTCATGCCTTGCATATTCGTGCCTTAAAACTGATTGGCAAGCAAAAACTGGAAGCCAATGAGATTGCACAAAAGTATGTGCTTAAATTTAAAGAGATAATGCCAAAATGACAACCATTTACTTGATCCGGCATGGCCAGGCCTCTTTTGGCGCAGAAAGTTACGATCAACTTTCGCCCAACGGCGAGTTACAGGCAAAGCTTTTGGGTCGCTATTTTGACGAAATCCTGAAAGAAGCGCCTTATGTGGTGGCTGGTTCCATGCAACGCCATCAACAGACAGCGCAATTATCACTGGACAAATGTTTTCCGGAAAGTGAGATTCTGACCGATAGTGCCTGGAATGAATTTAATCATCAGCAGGTATTCGCCCGTTATGAGCCGCGCTTTAATCAGCCTGAATTGCTGAAACAGGATGTATCAGAACATGAAAATCCACGGGATTATCTGAGCAAGATTTTTAGCGGTGCAATTGCACGCTGGACTGGCGATGATTATCACCATGAATATGATGAATCTTGGCCAAGTTTCAAAGCACGCGTGGAAAGCGGCTTAGAAAATCTGTGTGACCAGTTGTCCAAAAGCCGTCCGCGCTATGCAGTGGTCTATACCTCAGGTGGTGTGATTTCTGTTGCAGTGGGTAAAATTTTAGGGCTGAGCGCGGAGAAAACCTTTGCCCTAAATTGGGCGATTACCAATACCAGTATCACGACACTGCGTCTAGTGGGTAATGAACCGCAACTACTCAGTTTAAATGAACATCATTTTATTAAAGCACAGCGTCCAGACTTATTGACCTGGATTTAAGAAGATATTGGAATCGTGACAGTTTAGAAAAATAAAGGAATAGGGTAAATACATGGCTAAAACAATTTTAATTACCGGTGCAAGTTCAGGGATTGGCGCCGGTATGGCACGTGAATTTGCAAAAAAAGGCTATAACCTGGCGATTTGTGCACGTCGTTTGGAGCGTCTGGAAATCTTAAAGCAGGAACTGGAAAGCCAATATGGCATCAAAGTCATTGCCAAAACACTAGATGTCACCGATTACGATCAAGTGTTTGAAGTGTTTCGTGCTTTTAAAGAAGACTTTGGCACCATTGACCGAGTTATTGTGAATGCTGGTGTCGGTGAGGGCCGTCGAATCGGTAAAGGTAATTTCGCCATTAACAAAGCCACGGTTGAAACCAACTTTATTTCGGCATTAGCACAATGTGAAGCTGCAGTTGAAATCTTCCGCGCCCAAAACTCTGGCCATCTGGTGATGATTTCATCTATGAGTGCAATGCGCGGTATGCCAAAACATTTAACGGCTTATGGTGCAAGTAAGGCCGGCGTGGCTCATTTAGCGGAAGGCATTCGAGCTGAATTGATCGATACGCCAATAAAAGTGACCACCATTTTCCCAGGATATATTCGTACTGAAATTAATGAAGGGGCAAAAAAGCTACCTTTTGAAGTAGATGAAAAAACTGGTTCGCGTTTATTGGCAGCAGAAATTGAAAAAGCACCAGTTAAGGCTTATGTGCCGAAATGGCCTTGGTTGCCACTCGGTCTAGCCATGAAAGTATTACCACTTAAACTGGTGAACAAGTTAGGTTAAAAGCGCTCTTAGATCTATAAAAAGAGAAGCTAGAGCGCTTCTCTTTTTATTTTTTATGACAAACTGAGAAAAATTTCTGAATCAGTATTTTTTTCTAAAAAATGTATAGCTTGAATTTACAAAAAAGCGAAATCTTATAAATCCTAATATATTGATTATTAAAATAAAGTTTTAAATTATCAAAAATTATATTTTTATTTTATTGATGAATTTGCAATTAAATCAATTACTTTTAAATTTTCATTTCATGAGAAAGACCCTCTTTAACTTTTCCTAATTTTCGCCAATTTTAAGAACTTTTCCAAACTGTCCAAAACTTAGACATACTCACTCTAAAAGTGGAAAGATAACTTCTCTTTTTTAGAATTTCCTTTAATGTACAACCGTCCAGAAATTAAAGGTTGTCCATATGTCTACATCTGCGGATATGACTGACCAGCAGCGAATCTCCAAGGTCAGAAGTATCGTTACCCAGGCCGGGGAAGAGGTGCGTGCTCGTTATCCCATACTCAAACATCAGAACTTTATCGGTGCGAGTATTTTAGGCTTTGCCTGGGCAGGCATGATTGCATGCGCGGTAGCATATGGAACAGGTTATCTCTCAGCATGGTTTACCATTCCCTTGATTGCGATTTTTGCGTCATTGACCCATGAATTGGAACATGACCTGATTCATTATATGTATAGGACTTACGCACTGTTATTTATAGACTCTCTGTGGTAGCAGATGATTTTTATCGAGAATAAAGTCATCAATGAAGTTTTTGATCATTGGTCTAAATAATTTCTTCTGCCAACGATATACATTTTCAAAGATCCCCTCAAACTGGTTCTTTTGTATCTCAACGTAGGCCATTAAGGCTGAAAAAATATGATTCAAAATCAGTTTAGACCGTCTTACTTGAAACTTTTCAATATGACAAACCTGTTTAATCACTCGGTGATATTGTTCTATTTTCCAATGACTTGAATGTAATTCATGAAAACCCTCAAAGGACAATAAATCATCTTCATCTTGATACACAATATAAAACCTCTGCTGTTCTTTTAACTGAGTCTTAAATAATTGTACAAAGCCAAAATCTTTGAGCCAGACCACTTGACCCTGATGGAAATTCGGCAATAAACGCAGTTGAAACCATTGTCCTTTTTCAGGGGAAACCTTACGGTTACAGTCGATACCAAACATAAATCGAATACCATGTTTTCTTATGGTTTTTAGATTTGCAGTCGATGAATACCAACTATCACCTGTAATAAATTGAATCTTTGCACCCCAACTAAGTACTTCACTTAACATATCCATAAAGTAATCATTCTTGGTTTTACCCTCAGATTTGTCATAAATTCGGAAATTAATTGGAATATTTTGACCATTCTGATCTGTCGCATACAAGGTAATGAGATTAATCCCCTTGACGGATCGGTGGTGTTTGCCTGACCAAAAATAGCTAACCAAGTCCATATGTTGACTATATGGTTTATCTAAAACAGTATCATCAATACTGACTATAAGTTTATTATTATCAATATGTTGAATTGCTTCTTGATATAGGTCGTGAGGTGTGTAGTCTTCACGCTCTAGAAAGCGATTTACACTATCATGCGAGATATTATAAGTCTCGGCAAGTTGTGTGCAGCTAATAGAGTTCGGTTCTGTCATGAGAAAGCCCATATAAATGGGTAATGTACAAGTTGCTGTAGAAGCATGTTTAGTTCGTCTGATCACAGATACTTTATAAACTATTTTAATACTTTTTTGAATCCGTCAATGCGTAAGTCCTATATGTATTTCAAAAAAACACCTTGGGCACATCATCTGATGCTGGCACTGGTCTGGTTGGCACGTCCAAACACCATCAGTCCGTGGGCACGTCGTCGTTTACATTTGCATCATCATAAATATTCAGGCACTGAACATGACCTGGAAGAACGTGGCATCAGTAATGGTATGCCTTGGGGCATTCGCCGAATTCTGGTGATTAGTGACCAGTTGATGTCAGTGTATCTGCGTCCATTTCAGATGATTAAAATGATTCATCTTTTTCTGGAAAAACAGCCTGAAAAAGAACGTAAAATTGCCATGATTTCTCAGCTATTTGGCTTTTTACCTCTCAGCATTATTTACTATGGATTGTGCTACCTGTTTGTGGTCTTTCATGGTTTAAATGCAGTTTCACCGCTATTCGGTTATGAGATGCTCTGGTCGCAAGGCATTGTCGACGCGATGCCGATTGTAAATCTGCTGGCAGTCATCTGGGTGATTCCGAACTTTATCCGTTCTTTTAGCTTGCAGTTTGTCAGCTCAAATATGCATTACTATGGCGATATTGATCCACGTGATGTGATCAAACAAACCCAAGTGCTCAATCCATGGTGGATGGTTCCGTTCCAGTTATTCTGCTGTAATTTTGGTTCGACCCATGCGATTCATCATTTTGTGGTCAAAGAGCCATTTTATATCCGTCAACTGACGTCCAAAACGGCGCATAAAGTAATGAAAGAAGTGGGCGTGCGTTTTAATGATGTGGGAACTTTTAAGCGTATGAATCGCTGGAATGACTATAAAATCTAAGCTTTAATTTCCATAAGAAATCCCGTTTTTAAGCGGGATTTTTTTATATTTATCCTTGATGTTTTACCCAATGGCAAGATGTATAAGCCTGTATTTTGCAAGAATCCTATCTTAGTTAAATTTAGGTGAACATTCATTTAAAATGACTGTTGAGGAAATAGTTCAAAAGAATAAACTCAGGTAAAATTAAGTATATCCCTATATAAATTAGCCCGCTATGTTGCTGAAAGCCGCCACCATTGCCTTGATTCCTGCACTTGTCATTCAGGGTAATCGTGTCAAGAAAAATACCCTAAGACTGCCGGAACCTGAAGGTGCACGTGAAGGTCAAACCGGAACCGGCAACAAACTGTCTCTGCTGATTTTAGGGGATTCGGCAGCAGCAGGTGTAGGAGTAGAACATCAGGATGACGCATTACTGGGTGCAATTCTGCATGAACTGAAAGATGACTTTGAAATTGACTGGAAATTACAGGCCAAAACAGGCGATACCAGCTCAAAAGTAATTCATGCTTTGGACCAGATGGAAGTCCAGCACTATGATGTAATCGTCACGTCGGTTGGCGTCAATGATGTGACCAAACTGATACCTGTCGAGGTTTGGATTCAGAAACAGGAACAGCTTTATAGTAAAATTCAGCAAAAATTTAGTCCGAAACTGATCATTGCTGCCGGTGTGCCGCCAATGAATATGTTTCCGGCGCTACCGAATCCTTTAGCCTGGCTATTTGGCCAGTATGCTAAACAGATGAACCAGCAACTAGAAAATTTTGTGAATCAGCAAGTGAATATGCAATGGATTGAATACGATATTGAGAAGTATCGTGCCATGAATTTACAAATGGCTGCAGATGGTTTTCATCCGAGTAAGGAAGTTTATACACTTTGGGGACAAGAAGTAGCTGGCAAGATTCGGAAGACCTTCTAAAATAGTTGAAATCTCTCAATTTAGCTAATTCTATGTCTGATATTGAAACACATCCGCTACCGCCATTTTTACCACCCAATGCAAAATTGCTGATGTTGGGCAGCTTCCCGCCACCTGCCACACGCTGGAAAATGAACTTTTATTATCCAAACTACCAGAATGATATGTGGCGGATTTTTGGACTGATTTTTTTTGAGAATAAAGATTACTTTTTGGACTTACCCAATAGGAAATTTCAGGAAAACTTAATCCGGGATTTTTTAACTGAAACGGGGATTGCGATTTTTGATAGTGGCTATCAGATCCGGCGTTTAAAGGGCAATGCTTCAGACAAATTTTTGGAAATTGTAGTACCTACCAATATTGAGCAACTGCTCAGCCAAATGCCGCAGTGCAATCATATTATGACCACAGGCGACAAGGCCACAGACACCATGATGCTGTCCATGCCTGAAGGGACTTTAAAGCCGAGTATTGGTCAACCTAGCCAAGCCCATTTTGTCGGACGTGATCTGTATTTATATCGCATGCCTTCATCTTCTCGAGCCTATCCGGTTTCTCTGGAGAAAAAAGCCGAAAGTTACCGGACGATGTTTGAACATGTGGGTCTGGTTTAATATTTAATCCAATAATCAGATAAAATGGTTAAAGAGGTTTTAGGCTACAGACAAGACATAAACTTACTATTTGTAAGTTATTGGCTTTATTTATTCATATTTGGATATTCAACCCAGCGATGGCTATTAATTTTAATCTCCCGGACATGATGAAAGCTGGACCAGATTAACTGGCTACCTTTGGTCCATTTTAAAGCTCGAATACGCGACTCCACCTGCTGTATTTCCTCAGGTGAGGCCGGACGTAAAGGCCCAATTTCTGCATATAAGCGTACTCCTGGATAACGCTTAAATTTACCTTTAAGCAACGAATGAAACCAAAACAGTTTGCTACTGTTCACAGCCTGTATGCAGGCCATCGGCTGATGCTGTAAGTTTTTAGAAAAAGTAGTGGAATAAGTATCAAAAAAGAAACCCGTACTGGTCTTTTTTTTGAGGAATACGGTTCCGATGGGAGTAATACTAGGAAAGCCTTTGGAGTTGACTGTTGCAATAGGGCAATGCATGGCGGCCCGTTGTGCATCAGCGACCACCTGGCGAATCTGTTGCCATTCATTATCAGAAATCATGCCTTGATTCTCTTATTATTTTTATAAATTTTATAACAAGTTACCCAGCTCGGCATTGCCTGAAAAAACTGAAGCTACGGCAGTTTGATCAATCTAAATCGTTATTCAGATTATAAAAAAGAGCCTCATAGGCTCTTTAAAAAATGCAAAACTCGGCGATTAGCCATCGTATTCGACATAATCCCATAAGTTTAAACGTGCTTTAATTTCCTGACGGATCTCGGGCAACATCGGCAAAAGAGTGCCATCAATCCATAAGCTCAATGCTTGGGCAGAGAGTACTTGCTGCAGTTCATCGACCAGTTGTGCACCTTTCAACATAATACCGGTCTCATCAGTGGCTTCGGTTTCTACACTTTTAAATAAAACCTGTAATTCATAACCGCTATCCTGAATCAGCCATTCCAGTTCAAGTTGAATATTTTCACTGGATTTCAAAACTACCTGTCCCTCGACCGTATCGGAGTCGGACAGACAGTCATGTTCCACCCGAATTTTGGCCAAATACCATTCTTGCTGGGATAAATCATGGAGAGTTTTTACAGGCGTCAGAATATCACTGAACTTAAACTGACGGCTTAAATCAAAAAATTGCATGGGAGTGGAGGGCGAACAATCGCAAAATACGAGGAAAGTGTAATTCTAAAGTAAGCGCAATCGACTGTAAAACCTTTTAAAAGATGATCGGACTAAGTTAGGTTAATCGGCTATTCTCGAAATACGGGCTTTTCATAGCATGTAATTTTAAGGTCACTCCAATGTCATTACATTAACCATTCACCGGGAAATTTCGTCACCAGATTCATCATAAAACGCTGGAATTTTGTAGTTTCCGGATCATGTGAATGTTGAATGCTACGGCCATCTTTTTGATGTTCTAGCCAAATCATTTCATTTTTTTCATTCAGCTTAAGCTGATAAGCCACGCGTGGTAAGTACTGATCCATCGCACTGGTAATTTCCTTCTGAAAATCTTCCGACTCAATGACCAGACCGACTTCGGTATTCAGATAGGCTGAACGCGGATCAAAATTAAATGAACCGACAAAAACCATGCCATCCAGATCAAAAAACTTGGCATGCAAACTGGAGCTATTTTTGTTTTTAGCCGGGATAATGTCTCCGGTCATAATTTCATACCAGGTCCGTTCCGGACGGACAATGTAGGGTTTAAATTCCCAGAGTTCGATGCCACTTTTCAATAATTGCTGACGATATTGCTGGTAATAGGCATGCACTGCGGCCACATCATTGGCCTGAAAAGAGTTAGTCAGGATTCTGATTTTCACACCCTGTTGCGCACGGCGGGTTAAATAGTCGGCCCCTTTTTGCGTGGGAATAAAATATGAGGACACTAGTTCCAGATGTTTTTTTGGTTCACCCATTAATTCAAGCATATGGGTATAAATATAATCGCCATTTTTGGCATGAGGACGGGCTTTTGCGGGACTATCCGCAACAAAATAAGCCGGAGCCCAGTGCATCGGTTGTTTTTTTAAGTGTTGTTCGACTTGTTTCTCGGCAATACCCACCCGGCGTTTAAGTTCAGTTTCATCAACATCTTCACGTTCAAATTCAGTTCTGAGCCTTTTGAGCATTTCAGGATGGCCGGTATCATTCAAGACCTGTCGAACGTCATAACTCAGATCATCATTCCAGAAGTTAATAAAGGTCTGATTGGCATCTGTTACGCTTTGCCCCGCGAAGAATATATCCACATCGGTGAATTGAAAATCTTCACTGGCATCAAAATATTCACTGCTGATATTGCGGCCACCAGTCACGGCTGCAGTTCCGTCCGCAATGATTAATTTATTGTGCATGCGATGATTGACCTTTTTCATCCGGAAGCCATAATCCAGCGCACGTAAATGACGAAATTTATAGGGATTAAAAATCCGGACTTCAAAATTTGGATGTTGGCTTAGAGCAAGAAGCTTGTCATCAAGCTGGGTACCATTTTGATCATCAATCTGGACACGCACTTTGACACCGCGATCGGCGGCTTTTAAGAGCTGGGATAAGATCATATTGCCAATATAATCATCTTTCCAGATGTAATATTGCAGGTCGAGATGATATTTGGCCTTGTTAATCAGGTGCAGACGTGCTGCCATACTCATAAAACCATCATAGAGCGGCAAGAAAGCCGTTTTACCACTATTGATCTGCTGTTTTGAAAGTTGATTGTCGATCCAGTGCGCCGGTCGAACCGGCGTGATTTTCGCTTCTTCAGCAGTATTGGGAGCCAGTTCACAGCCAGAAAGCATGATGCTAAAAGTAAAAATGCTCAAACATACAAAGGGCGAAGGTTTAGTCATTGATGTTCCATTAATTATAGGATCTTTTATTCCTTATCTGATGATGTTAATAGTTGAATCTGCGAATAGAAAGAGGTTACTGTTAGTCATCTGTAAATCAGCAAAAAAAGACAGTTTTACATGAAATCACGTGCAGCAGTTGCGTTTGGTCCAGGCCAGCCATTAGAAATTGTAGAAGTGGATGTTGCTCCACCAAAAGCAGGTGAAGTACTGGTAAAAATTAGCCATACAGGCGTGTGTCATACTGATGCATTTACCTTGTCTGGTGAAGATCCTGAAGGTGTATTTCCTGCAATCCTGGGTCATGAAGGTGCGGGTGTGGTCGTTGAAGTCGGTGAAGGGGTCACTAGCCTGAAACCGGGCGATCACGTGATTCCGCTTTATACTGCTGAGTGTGGCGAATGCTTGTTCTGTAAATCAGGCAAGACCAACCTGTGTGTTGCTGTACGGGCGACGCAAGGTAAAGGTGTCATGCCAGATGGTACGACCCGTTTCTCTTATAATGGCGAGCCGATCTATCACTATATGGGTTGTTCAACTTTTTCAGAATATACCGTGGTTGCTGAAGTTTCTCTGGCAAAAATTAATCCTGAAGCCAACCATGAGCATGTTTGCCTGCTGGGCTGTGGTGTGACTACCGGTATTGGTGCAGTACATAACACCGCTAAAGTTCAGGAAGGTGACAGTGTTGCAGTATTTGGTTTAGGTGGTATCGGTCTTGCTGTAGTACAAGGCGCACGTCAGGCCAAAGCCGGCCGTATCATTGTGATTGATACCAATCCGGATAAATTTGAACTGGCGAAACAGTTTGGTGCGACAGATTTCCTGAATCCAAAAGACTATGATCAGCCGATTCAGCAAGTGATTGTCGAAATGACTGGTTGGGGTGTAGACCATTCATTCGAATGTATCGGCAATGTAGATGTGATGCGTTCAGCACTAGAATGTGCGCATCGTGGCTGGGGTCAGTCGGTGATTATTGGTGTTGCCGGAGCAGGTAAAGAAATTTCAACCCGTCCATTCCACTTAGTCACAGGTCGTAAATGGATGGGTACTGCATTTGGTGGGGTAAAAGGTCGTTCACAATTGCCGGGAATGGTAGAGCAATCCATGAAAGGTGAAATTCAACTTGAGCCTTTTGTGACACATACCATGCCACTGGATCAGATCAATGAAGCTTTTGACTTGATGCATGAAGGTAAATCAATCCGTACGGTCATTCATTTTGACTAAGCTTTTTCAATTTTAAAAAAGACCGGTATTAAACCGGTCTTTTTTATGCGGCTTTCACTTGATTCAGGATACATTAGTGCATGAAAGCCTCACAGAGAGTCACTGAAACAAAACACGCCTGCTAATGTCATTACATGCCAGATGCTTATATTAAATAGGACGTATGAAGATACGTGCTAAAACCATTTTAAAGAATAAGGATAAGCTCTATGTCGAATGATAATTTTGATCGTGATGTAATTAAGAATGCGCCTAAAGATGTCCGCGATGATTTAAATGCTGATCCAATTACGGGTGAACCTGGCGCACATCCTGTGGGTACAGGTGTAGGTGCTGCAGGTGGTGCAGCTGCAGGTGCAGCTATTGGTGCTGCAGGCGGTCCAGTGGGTGTCGCTGTCGGTGGCGTTGTCGGTGCTGTTGTTGGTGGTCTGGCAGGTAAAGGTGTAGGCGAAGCTATAAATCCAACAGAAGAACAGGCTTACTGGCGTGATAATTCGATCAATACGCCATACTATTCAGATGCCCGTACTACCTATAGCGATCTGGATTATGACCGTGATTATGATACGGCCTATCGAGTCGGTTATGAAAACCGTGGTAGCTATGATGCCCATACCCGTTTTGAAGACGTAGAACCTGATTTGAGAATGAAATGGGAACAAATAAAAGGCGAATCACGTTTAAACTGGGAACAGGCTAAATTTGCAGTGCGTGATGCCTGGAATCGTGTTTCACGTTAATTTTTAATCTTTGGATTAAACTGAAGTTTCTTTGGTAAAACCCGCAATAGGTTTGTGGGTTTTACTAATTTTAGTGATACATATCACGGTTTGATTGATCGATAAATAAAAGTAGAAAAGTTAATAAATATTTTTTTATATTTAATGCTTGTCAAATGATCACAGAGCGCGTATTTTAATTTCAGAATCACATTTTATGAAAGACATAACATGTTAAAGCAACCTATCATTTCAAACGCATATTTTTATTTCTGGCAGTTTAGCTAATTGCCTGAATGCGTTTGGGCAATGAAAAGGTTGCCCACCAGTTTATACCTGATCGGCAACCCTGATCAGGTTTTTTTATGCCTTTCATTTTTTAAAATATTTTGGAGACAGCCATGACAAACTTTAACTATTCATATTTTAACAACTTTTATTGGTCTTATTTTAGTCAGCTAATGACACTCACAACACTTTCGATTAGACCCATAACGCTCAAATAAAAGTTTGGACTGATTGCCAGTCCCAGGATTAAAGTCATGAATACCCCAAATACATCACAACAACATCATGCTGAAAGCATTTTAATTTTACCTCAGCAGCTTAAGCAGCAATTGCCACTGTCTCCGCAATTGGCCAGCCAAGTCGCTGAACATCGTCAAATCATTCAAAATATATTAGAAGGCAAGGATCATCGTTTGATGGTGGTCACCGGCCCATGTTCCATTCATGATGAAGCTTCGGCGCTAGACTATGCAGAAAAATTAAAACAGCTTCAGTCACAGCTATCTGATCAGATTTTACTGGTGATGCGTGCTTATATCGAAAAACCGCGGACTACCGTAGGCTGGAAAGGTTTCCTTTACGATCCAAATCTGGATGGTTCATCCAATATGCAATTGGGCTTGGAAAAATCTCGTGACTTATACCTAAAAATCATTGAAATGGGTCTGCCCATTGCCTCTGAAATTCTTAGCCCGATGGCAACTGCTTATTTCGATGACTTATTAGCTTGGGGTGCGATTGGCGCACGTACCAGCGAATCGCAAATTCATCGCGAAATTTCCAGCCATATGCCGTACAGCATCGGTTTCAAAAATGGTACTGACGGTTCGATCCAGATTGCATTAGATGCCATTCAGTCTGCCTCTCATCCTCATCAATTCCTGGGGATGAGCCAGTCTGGTTTACCATGCATTTTACACTCGCAAGGTAATCCTAAAGCACATTTGATTTTACGTGGCTCGAATAGCGGACCAAATTACCAATTGTCAGAAATTGAGAAAATCCGGGCCAAACATCAGATCGACTTACCGGCATTGGTGATTGACTGTAGTCATGGCAATAGCTCAAAAAATCCGATGCTGCAGCCTGAAGTATTGGAGCAGATCGTGGCAGAACGCTTACAGACCAATGTTCGTGGCGTAATGCTAGAAAGTCATCTTGTTGACGGCAACCAGAAAATTTCTGAGCAAATGACTTATGGTCAGTCTGTAACTGATGGATGTCTGGGCTGGACAAAAACCGAACAACTATTGTTAAATATGACTGACTCACTACGGCTCGAAGGTTTGAAGCGTAGTGCTTAAAACTGAATGATGTCTTTCCTCAATTGATTGGGGAAAGACAGAATCGGATGAAGCCGATCAGCGCATCTCCCAGATGCTTAAACTAGCTCATCACAGCGTTTGAAAATAAAAATAATGATTAGAACGATTTTATAAATTGAATAAAAATAATTAAATTAAAAAATAAACAATAACAATAATTTATTAGAGGTCTTGCTTCAGCTGATTCTACACGGCTGACCAGTCATGATCTCAGGAATCTCGATATGTATACAACCGAATTGCTCGATGAAGCGCGTAAATTTATGCACCATATGCTAAGCGTAATACGGACTCCAATAATGAACTGCGCTTGCAAATCAAATTGAAAAGTAATCGTCTTAACCCAGTTTTACAGGCGGAAAGTACTCAAATATCTATGCTTGAGCAGTCTAGATCACGCACACTTTCTACCGATTAATACTGAGGATCTGGGCAACGCATAATTTGGCTAAAAACGTATGGCCAATGTCACTTTTAATGTTAGGTGGCATAATCAATGCCAGAGTCTGAAAGCGGATATTTCTATTTTGGACTTACAAGGGCTGTTATTCACCAATTAAAATGTCTATGCGATAAACCATTTAAAATGTCCTGTTTTTAACCACAAGAGTCAAGCACAGGATTTAACTTTCTTTGTTCAATAACAGCTTTCTGAGCTTTACGACTCGGCATACTTTTCTTGAGACGGGAACGTTTATTCTGTTTTTCCAACTCTTCATGCTGTTGCTGAATATGTGCCAGGACTGAACCTAACCGTTTATTCTCAACGATCTCATTCTGCTGTAGCCCAGCTAATTTATTGAAAATGCTGTAGTTGAGCTTTCGTCCCTCGTGCATGAGGGCCACAGTCCCATCCGGGTACTCCAGAAATGAAATATATTGCCCAACAAGCTTATGATTCAGCTCTGTCGGTTCAAGCAGATAAATACATTTGTCATAGGTAATCGTCAGGTTCTTGGTGACCTTACGCGGTTCCTGCCAGGTAAAAATATCATCCAGTTCAAGATCAGATTCGGTTAATGGTCGATGCAGGTTCTTTGAGTTTCGCGCACATTTGGCGAACTTCTGATTGAACTGCTCAATAAAGCAGGGCAACCAGGCATTTGCTTCTGCAATCGAACAGATGCCTTCCAGGCGCATCTCCTTGATCAAACGGTCCTGAAGGGTTCTATTCGCTCGCTCTACGCGACCTTTGGCCTGGGGTGAATTGGCGAAGATAATATCAATGTTTAACTCATTCAGAATCCGCCCAAATTGCGTGATCTGGCTGTCTTGCCTGGATTTCTGGTTGACTCTAAATACCGAGTGTTTATCGCTATAAAAGGCCAAGGGCTTGCCGTATTGCTCAATGTAGGCTCGGGTTGAAAGCATATAGTCAAAGGTCGTTTCAGCCTCACAAAAGCGTAGATGCAACAGCTTGCCGGTAGCATCATCGATATAAACCAGCAAACAGCATTTGGTGGCTCTTCCTTCAAACCAGTCATGATATGAGCCATCAATCTGGATCAGCTCACCGAAGCAATCACGGTTATAGCGTGGCTGGTATGGGCGTTTTAGACGTTTGGATCGCGGAATCCAAAGGTCATTTGCAGTCATCCAGCGCCGAACCGTTTCTACCGGGATATTCAGGTCAAACATGCTGCTGAGCTTCTCATGCGCCAAGGTAGGTCCAAAGCCCAGCAGATGTTCAGAAATAATGGAAAGACATTCTGATTTTAACAGAACGTCATGGCGACGATGACCCGGTTGACCACGACTAGCATGCGTCATGCCTGAAACACCATCTTGATTGAGCTTCTGCAATAACCGGGTAATTTGACGGGTGGAAAGATTCAGGATTTCAGCAGCACGGACTTGGGTAATACGATGATCTCGAACGTCTTGCAGAACTGCAAGACGTTGAATTTCTTTGTCAGACATAGTGATCAGCATCTATATTTTATATCCAGTCCATGGTGATAAAAACCATCATAAACCAGACATTTTTATTGGTGAGAATATAGACACTTTAAATGGGTTCTAACAAGGGCCTTTCGTATAATCGCCATTATGTTAAATAGAATCAAAAACCTCCAATAAAATCGTTATAGTATTATTGTTTATTGAGTAGATAAGAGAATTAAATTAGTGAAATACTCAAATGAAAAAATAGTAAAAGCTCTCTTACTTTCTCCTTTACCACTACTTTTTTTCACAGCAGTCCTGTTTATCGTAATGAATCAGGAATACAGCCTATACTCGATTTTAGTGGTTCTTGTAGGGCACGGTCTGGTCTACTTGGCTTATTGTATTTTGACTGTACCTTTCAGCTTCATATTCTCAATTCTTTTAAATCGTTATAACAGTCTTAATTTATTAACTATCTGTATTGCCTCTATAATTATTGCTACTCCATTTTTTATTCTTTTTGGATGGAGTCACACAGGAGAAATTTCGAAAGAGTGGTGGAAGATGTATACAGATACATGGACTATCTTTATGGCTCTATTTCCTGGCTTATGTTATTGGCTATTTCTGATTAACCTAAAAGATAAGAAATCAAAGAATATTGAATAAACCATTGCATAGAGATTCTTAAATTTCCCTAAAATTAACATAATACACGTTATACGAAATTCTCTATTTTATTTTATATAAATCATATTTTTATAGTCAAATAAAAAGCCTAACTTAGCTGAATCGGGCTTTTTTAATAATTTACCAATTTTCACGCCTGTTATTTGAGCAAAGTTCCACGATTTTGTTCAATTTTCATAAACATTATCCTATTTTTCATAATTCATTATTACATCTAATAGAACCGAAATTGGTACATAAAAAATAGGGGAGTTGGTAATCATAAAGAAAGAAAAATAACATTCTATATGTCGCAAATGACAAATAATGAATCGTCTAACAGAATTCAACCTTTAAAATTACAATCCTATTTTTTTGGCAGAGTTGCTTTAAAAAGCTTGAATACTTCTACTTAATTTAATTTTTAATGAAGTAGGTCACATAAATATTAAAAAAATATTTTCTTTATAAATCAAATATATTTGAGCATATTTATAAAACGCTGCACAATGAAATTAAAATATTTGGCATAAATCTAAGATTGAGATTTGTGCAGTTGTGCATTTCCGGGGGAAAAGATGTTCACGGCAGAATTGTTGGACGAAGCAGAAAAATTCATGCATCACATGCTGACCAAGGTGGTGGAATATGGCGGTTCAGATTTATTTATTACGGCTGATTTTCCACCGAGTATTAAACATCAAGGCTTAATGAAACCTTTTGGACAGCAGGAACTCACAGCTGAAAAAACCAAGCTGTTTGCCTACAGCCTGATGAATGATAAACAGCGTAAAGAATTTGAAACTGAACTTGAGTGCAATTTTGCCATCAATGTGCCGGGCGTTTCCCGTTTCCGGGTAAATGTGTTTGTGCAACAACTTAATGTCGGTATGGTAATTCGTACCATTACTGCAGAAATTCCAAATTTCCAGAAGCTGAAATTACCGGAATCGCTGAAACATGTGATTATGGAAAAACGTGGACTGGTACTGGTAGTCGGAGGAACGGGTTCAGGTAAATCAACTTCACTCGCAGCCATGATTGACTACCGAAATGAAAATTCAGCAGGGCATATCATTACCGTAGAAGATCCGGTTGAATATGTGCATAAACATAAAAAATCCATGATTACTCATCGTGAAGTCGGAGTGGACTGCCATTCTTGGCATAATGCACTGAAAAATACCTTGCGTCAGGCTCCGGATGTAATTCTGATCGGGGAAATTCGCGATACTGAAACTATGGAACATGCGATTGCTTTTGCGGAAACTGGCCATTTGTGTTTGGGAACTCTGCATTCCAATAATGCCAACCAGACTTTGGATCGGATTATCAACTTCTTCCCTGAAGAACGCCGGAATCAGTTATTGATGGATTTGTCTTCAAATATGAAGGCAATTATTTCACAGCGTCTGATTCGGACTCAAGATGGTAAAGGCCGTCGGGCAGCGATTGAAATCATGCTGAATACGCCTTTGATTTCCGACCTGATCCTGAAAGGCGAGTTTCATGAGCTGAAAGCCATTATGGCTAAATCCCGTGAACTGGGCATGCAGACTTTTGACCAAGCCTTATTTGATCTGTATAACCAAGGCGCCATTTCCTATGAAGAAGCTTTGCGTAATGCCGATTCTACCAATGAGTTACGCCTGCAGATCAAGCTGAAAAGTAATCGACAGGACAGTACTGCACCAGCTAGTGAAGCAACCCAATTCACCATGATGCAAGATCCAAAAGCGGATGAGAAAGAAGCAGAGAATACTTCGGTGTCAGAATAAACATTTACTCAAAAAATCACAGGCAGAATTTTCTGCCTGTTTTTATTTATCTTATTTATTATTCAATCCATAAAACTAGACGGTTTTACGTTGCACCACCAGCTTAAAATAAATAATACTGCTTAAGGTTAAAATACCGCATAGCATAAAAGCAAACTGATAACTGTAAGCTGCAATGATGGCACCAATCAGCAGTGAACCGATGGCAATCCCCATATCATAAAAAGTATAAAAAGTTGAAGTTGCATAGCCAATTCGATGCTTGGGCGCACATTGAATCGCCAAAGTTTGAATACACGGCTGCACACTACCAAAGCCCACACCAACCATGACTGCAGCCAGCATAAATCCCCATAAGCTCTGAATCTGGCTCAGTAAAAATAAACCCGAACTAAAAGCCAGCAATGCCGGATAAATCACATATTGCGGGCCTTTACGATCATAAATCTTTCCGGTGATCGGCCGTAAGCTCATCATGGAAATCGCAAAAACCACAAAGAATAAACCTGCATAGGCCATTAAATCCTTGCTGGCTGCGAAGGGTGCGATAAAAGACATGATGCTCGCATAAGAAAAAGAAATCAGCATGGCCAATACTGCGACAGGCAGCACTTTCTTTTCCACAAAATCTGTCAGCTCAAGCGAGGTTTTCTTATTGGTATTTTTGATGATTTTTTCAGGTTCTTTGACCGGAATCAAAAAACAGAAGGCAAATCCGATAAAAACCAAGACGATCAATAGCATACTGACCTGAAAATAAGACCAGTGTTCAATCAGGCTCAAGCCTATAAATGGACCTAAAACAATCCCCAGATTAACCGACATGACAAAATAGCCCATGCCTTCGCCTTTACGTTGCTCCGGAATAAACTGGTTCACCACAGGCACACAAACTGTAGTCAAGATACTGAACCAGATGCCGTGTAAGAAACGGATGATAAACAGAATCGTGAGCTGATCTGCCAACAGATAAGTAAGTGAAAACAGGCTAAAGAACACTTCAGAAATGATCAGGGTTTTACGCACCCCGAATTTTTCGATAATTAAACCGCTAAAAGGTCGCACTGCAATGGCAGACACCATAAACAAGGTCATGGCCAGACCTGCCTGAGTCAGGTTGCCGCCTAATTCTTTTAAGATGTATATTGGCAAAATTGTGGTTTGTGCAAAATAGAAAATAAATAAAAATAGGTTGTTGGCCAAACAAAGCACAAATGACTTGGTCCATAGTGGCGCTGCAATGGCGTTCATGATTTTCCTAAAATGATATGCTGTAAGACGTTGGGCTCAGCATGGGAAATTATTGTTATAAATAAGCGCGACCTATTCAGGAGCGAAGGAGATATGAGCAAGACTTTAAGAAAAATAAGTGAAAAATATAATGATATTTCATGATAAATGCATGAAATTTAATTTGAACTAGGAAATGCAACGCTTGATCTTTAATAAAAAATCAGCCCGGAGGCTGATTTTTTAAAGTTAAAAGGGCTTAGAGGCCAGCTTCATATTCTGTATTGGAAAGCAGCTTTTCGACATCTGCCATATTGTCTGGCTTGATTTTATAGATCCAGCCTTTGCCGTATGGGTCATCATTAATAAAATCAGGATCATCTTCAAGATCAGGATTGATTTCAACCACTACACCAGACACCGGCGCATGAATATCAGAAGCTGTTTTTACTGATTCAACCACGCCAGCTTGTTCGCCTGCAGTGATATGTGAAGCAAGATCTGGTGCTTCGACATAAACCAAATCACCTAACGCATCCTGTGCATGGTCGGAAATACCGGTCACAACAAGATCACCCTCAATGCGCACCCATTCATGTGTACTTGCGTACTTTAATTCTGCAGGATGATTCATTGATAACTCCTTAAAAATCTTAAGATCATTTTTGACATGTTTTATACATTCTTTTTAAGCAAAACAAAAGGCTTATACTCCCTTATAAATAAGGATCTTTGCGCCAGTTGCTCGGGCTGCGACCACTCCAGCGTTTAAACGCCCGACTAAAATTGGCGACATCACTATAACCCAGTTCATCGGCAATCTGTTCCAGGGTAAAATCTGTCCGAGACAATAATGAGGTGGCATGCCGGTAACGCACTTCATCGACGAGTGTAGAAAAGGAGGTGCCTTCGGCGGCGAGTTGACGTTTTAAGGTGCGGTCAGACATGTGTAAGCGATCCGCCACACTTTCAATACTCAGATAATGCTGCTCGGCATGGGTCAAGATATCTCGGACGCGCATCGCAATCCGATGCCGTTCGCCCAAGGCAGAAAGTTCCGTTTCACACTGGTTAATCGCAATCTGGCTGGCAATCGGATCGGCGTGCACCAGCTTATTCATCAGGTAACTTTTATCAAAGCTCAGAATTAAATGCGGTTGTTCAAAACGGAACTGATGCGTTGGAAACTTCGCCATAAAGCGTTCAAAACCTTCCGGCTTCTTAAAATCGAAGTCGATTTCTCCCGTGGCATCGGTAACGCCTGTAATGGCTTTGGCCATACTGATCAGACCAATCATCAAGGCAATGGAAATTTCGGTGCGCAGCGGTTCAAGCTGAATATCGGTTTGCAGCTGTACCGTGGCTTTAGCACCAAAAGTCGAGAAAAACAGTTGCAGGAAGGGTAAACGAAGTTGAATAAATCGATTCGCCAGTACCAGCGCATCGGTAATATTATTCGCCGTCATAATCGCATAGCCAATAAAGCCATGAATCGAGATCCGCATCTGTGTGCCAAGATGATAACCTAAGGTCGGCTCTCCGGTCAGTTTCAGGGCATATTTGACCAGTTCATTGGCGACAGGAGTTGGAATACGAAAATCAGGATCTGCCAACTGTTCACTGGTCAGGCCAAAAGGTTGGAAAAGCGACTCATTGTTATAACCCCAGCGGGAAATGACATCGAGAAGCAAGAGACCGTAAACACCTGGAATTCCTTGGTCTTGGCGTGGAGCAATTGTTTTCATGCGCGATCCGTTGCACTCATTCAAATTTTTTTATTTATAAATAGATATTGGCATGAAGCCACCAAATTTTTCATTAAAATTGTTGGACAAAATTTTGGCGATTGTGATTCTGCCACTGGCAGATTAGCCTGAATTCAGCATTAAAATCAATTTAAACCACATAATTTTATTGATGAAATTAAAATTATTTTATTGAACCGGTCACATCTCTGCATTGGCTGGCTCAGGGCAAGAAGATTGTCTAAGCATTGAATAGGGCTTCATCAGAATGCTTTCAGAACTGGAGAGTTATGTCATTTCATTAAAATACCAGATAGATGGCAACTTGCTGTTCATCTGTAGAGAAAATTTTAAAAAGAAAGGTCTGGGCAAAGTTTTCTTTTATCCCAGACCTGTTCAATATTAAGGACGAGCAAATGATCAGAAGTTTTGAAATCTTCTAGAGATCATATTATTTATGATCTTTCAATGCTTTGACCTGTTGCTGAATCAGCATGCCGCCAGTTTGACGCTGCCAAAGCTGGGCATAGATGCCATTTAATGCCACCAGTTCATCATGCGTGCCTTGCTCGGCAATTCGACCTTGATCCATCACAATCAGACGATCCATCTGAGCAATGGTAGACAGGCGATGCGCAATGGCAATCACGGTTTTACCTTGCATCAAGTCGTCCAGACTGTTCTGAATGGCAGCTTCGACTTCAGAATCCAGTGCACTGGTGGCTTCATCCAGAATTAGAATTGGAGCATCTTTCAGGAATACACGTGCAATTGCAATTCGCTGACGCTGTCCGCCGGAAAGTTTCACGCCACGTTCACCGACATAGGCTTCATAGCCTTTTTTGCCACGCAAATCCGTCAGATTAGGAATAAATTCTTCTGCTTTGGCTTTACGCACAGCTTCAAACATTTCTTCATCAGTCGCATCTGGACGACCATATTTAATGTTTTCCGCGACAGTGCGATGTAGCAGTGAAGTATCTTGAGTCACTAATGCAATATTCTTGCGCAAACTGTCCTGAGTCACATCGTCAATATCCTGACCATCAATCAAGATACGACCCTGGTTAATATGATAAAAATGCAGCAACAGTTGAATCAGGGTAGATTTCCCTGCACCTGAACGGCCGACAATACCAATTTTTTCACCTGGGCGAATGGTCAGATTAAACTGATCAATCACGTTTTTATCATTATAGGCAAAGCTGACATTTTCGAATTTAATTTCACCATGATTGAGCTGTAGCTCTTTGGCACCCGGTTTATCTTCAATGGCAATTTTGCGGCCTAAAGTTTTCATACCATCCTGAATGGTACCGACATTTTCAAACAGGGCTGAGGTCTGCCACATCATAAATTCGGCAATACTGTTCAGTTTCAGTACCATTGCCGTGGTTGCTGCAATAATGCCTAGCTCGGCCTGACCTTCCATCCACAACCAGATCGCGGTACCCAGTACGCCACCGTACAACACCACACTTAAGAGCAAGATGCTGATTTCGTATTGCGCACCCAGACGCATCTGTTTATATACCGTTACCATAAATTCCTGCATTGAGGTCTTGGCATACTGACTTTCACGGCCGGCATGAGCAAACAGCTTCACGGTCTGAATATTGGTATAGGCATCCGTAATACGCCCGGTCATGACGGCACGGGCATCCGCTTGAGCATTGGAAATTTTGCTCAAACGTGGAATGAAATAACACGCTGCACAGATAAACAAGGCTAGCCAGACCATCAATGGAATGATCAGCAAGGGTGAAATTGCACCCAAAACAATATTGATGGTGATGAAATAAATCAGCACATACGCCAGCATGTCACCCAGAATGACCCAGAATTCGCGTACTGCCAGAGCGGTTTGCATAACTTTGGCCGATAATCGTCCGGCAAAATCATTGTGGAAAAAATCCAGGCTTTGTTTCATGAGCAGATTATGAAAGCGCCAGCGTAAACGCATCGGGAAATTGCTATACAAAATCTGATGCTTAATTAGGGATTGGGCGCTAGCGAAAAAAATATTGGCCAGAAGAACAATACTCAGTAAGGTTAAATTGCTAGCATGCTGTTCCAGAAAAGTATCGGGCTGGCTTTTACTGAGCCAGTTCACCAGCTCACCAATTTTTGAATACAGAAAAGCTTCGAAGCTGGCAGCACCGGCAGTACACAGTACCAGAATCAGCAAATAACGGCGGACTCCATAGGCTGCCTGCCAGACAAATGGAAAAAACTTGGTCGGTAAAGGTTGGTTCAGATTTTTGGTGGGATAGGGGTCAACCAGTCTTTCAAGCCATCGAAACATTATCGTACTCTTATCATGCATTTTGCTTTTCGGGAATTATAAAGGATTCTGTTTTTTTAAGCCCGTAATTGGGTGAAATTGCCACAAAATGATTCACTCAATTAAAACTTGGATTATAAAAATTAAACTAAAGCCAGATTTATGCCAGTCAGGTTTTAAATAGATGAGGAAATAAAAAAGCCTGAAATGCAGCAGCACCTCAGGCTTGAGATTGGATGACTTGTGTTTAAGTAATAATAGAAGACGGTTGAGTAAATGCTTCCTTTAAATCAAGACCTGAAGGCGCTTGATACACTTTTAAACCAAATTCCGGAATAATCGCCAGCAGATGATCCATGATATCAGACTGGATATTTTCATACTCCACCCAGGCGGTGGTATTGGTAAAGGCATAAATCTCTAGCGGTAAACCCTCACTGGTTGGCTGCAATTGGCGCACCATTAGGGAATGATTTTTACTAATGCCCGAATGCTGTTGCAGATAAAACTCTACATAAGCACGAAAGGTTCCTAAATTGGTAAGACGGCGCTGGTTATATTGCGAATGATGGCTCAGTTGCAGGTTAAATTGTTCCAGTTCCTCTGATTTGGTATTCAGGTATTGATCCAGCAAAATAAAATTTTTCAGCTTATTCTGTTCTTCAACCGACATAAAATGTACGCTGCTTTGATCAATATGAATCGAGCGCTTGATCCGGCGCGCACCGGCTTCCTGCATACCACGCCAGTTTTTAAAGGTATCCGTCACCAGTTTATTGGTCGGAATCGTGGTCACTGTTTTATCAAAGTTCTGTACCGTAATGGTATGTAATGACATATCAATGACATCGCCATCCGCGTTCAGCGAGGGCATTTCGATCCAGTCGCCAATACGCACCATGTCATAGGATGAAATCTGAACCGACGCCACCAGCGACAAAATGGTATTTTGAAAGACCAGCATCAACACCGCGGCCATGGCACCGAAGCCAGCCAGCAAGGTAAAGACATCCTTTTTCAGGAAAGTGCCGAGAATCATCAGGCCACAGACAATAAAAATAATCAGCTTGACCAGCTGCAAATAACCTTTGATGGGTTTGTTACGTGATTTGGGATTACGCTGATAGACCAGGTTAAAAATATTCAGTAATTCACCCAGGGCCAGGGCAATCGTCAGGAAGATAAAAGCCTGTGCCCCCATTTGCACAAAGGATTCAACCTTGTCAGATAAATGCGGTACCGTGGTAATCCCGTTCATGATCACCACTGCCGGAACAATATTGGCAATCCGGCGAATCACGCTATGCTCAGCAAAAATCTGATTATTGGCAAAAGGCATTCTGGAAATCAGTTGACGTATTCCGCGTACTACAATTTGCTTGGCAAATAGATTGGCAAGAATCGCCAGTAAAATCACAATACTCAGCGAAGATAGCATTTCCAGCCATGGGTACTGATCTGCCCATTCTTGAATATTCCGAATAAAATTAAACTGTTCCAAACGATCTTTCTCTTCAATCAAAAATTTAGATCAAGTTTATAGGTTTGGATCAGATTTTTTAATATTGGATAACTTTTTAAAACATATCTATTGGTGCAAATCGTTCAATAAAAGTGCCTACAAATAAAAAACCGGCGACTTCGCCGGTTTATGATCTTCGATATTTCAGTAATGATATCGCGAGGCTTACCACATCAAATCATCAGGAATAACATAAGCTGCATATGGATCTTCTTCATCGGTGGTTTCTTCATTTTTCTCTGAATTATTCACAATGATAAAGCCCTGCATTTTCGCATTGATACGATCTGCCAGAGCTTTAGGCAAGAAAGCATAGCTGTCATTTTCACGTGCAATCACCAGACTGCCTGCCACCAACGCATTATAGATTTGCTGGTTTAAATAAACTTTTTTGATTTTGCTGTCATCAATGAACTGATACACCGCATCGCCGTCAGTATCACGGATTTTGTGCTGATTAATCATTTGCATGATTGCGGCTTTGAGTTCTTTTTCCTGCAAAGCTGCTTTTTTCTCTTGCTCAATCGCCTGATCTTTAGCCATTTTTTGCTGTTTGTCTTGTTCAATCTTGGCCTTGATTTCAGCCTCGGTACCGTCACCGGTGCGTTTTTCATGCACAGCCTGTTTAGACAGTTTTTTGGCTTTTTTATTATCGACCAATCCTGCCTTTAACAATTGTGCCTGCAATGCATTTTTAACCATGAGAATGTCCAGATATTAGTCGTGTTGATGTCGATAACGTAAATAAATCACCCAATACGTGAGACTGAGAACCAGACTCAGCACTGCCGGGATGAGGAATGCATTTAATTTTAAATAAGGATATAGCCAGCTGGCAAGAATGCCGCCGCTTAAAAAACCGAGCAAAATAAGCAGATGCAAAACCACGCGTCGTGATTCTACCTCCAAACCGCGCAACCGGTAGCCCATCGCTAAGCCGAGGTCAGTCAGTACGCCAGATAAATGCGTGGTGCGAATAATGGCGCCTTTATAATGGCTGACCATGGCATTTTGCACACCCATGGCGACACAGGCCCATAACAAGGCATAGCGCGGGAAATAGGGCAATAATAACCAGCAGATCAAAATAAAAATAGCCACCAAGCTTAAAGGGTAACCATAAAGCTGCCCCAGGCGAAAGTGACTATTTCCAAGAATCAGCCCGCTATAGGATGAACCAATGACATAGCAGAGTGTGACCAGAAAGAGATACAACATCTGTTCTGGTTGCCAGTTCAGCAGGGCCATGGCCAGCATGCTGACATTGCCGGTCATATGTGAAACAGACTGGTGCAGTACCGTCACCAGACCCAGGACGTTAATCATGCCGGCATTGACCGCAAGAAAAAACGCCCCTAATTGTACCCAGGTAGGTAAACGCTGTAATGGCATAACAACATCATTGGCTAAACATATTGATTAATCAATATAAAATCAATTTGATGCGCGGTCTACTGCTGCAGTAAATAAAACATCAGTCGATGAGTTTAGCGCGGTTTCAGTAGAATCCTGCAATACGCTGATGACCATACCAATGGCGACCACTTGCATGGCGATATCCGAAGAAATACCAAACAGGCCACATGCAACTGGAATCAATAGTAATGAACCGCCTGCAACACCTGAAGCGCCACATGCCGAAACGGTTGCCACCACAGAAAGAATGAGCATAGTGCTGAAATCGACGCTAATCCCCAAAGTATTTACAGCCGCCAATGACAATACAGTAATGGTCACAGAAGCACCTGCCATGTTGATCGTAGCACCCAAAGGAATTGCGATACTTGAAGTTGATTCCTTGACGCCCAGACGTTTTGCCAAGTCCAGATTGACTGGAATATTGGCTGCCGAACTACGGGTAAAGAAAGCGGTAATGCCACTTTCGCGCAAGCAAGTGAATACCAGTGGATACGGGTTGTTGCGTGTCATTAAGGCAACCAGAAGCGGATTAATTACCAGTGCAACGAAAACCATCGTTCCGAGCAACACAGCAAGTAAATGTACGTAACTGGTCAGCGTATCCAGACCAGATTCAGCAAAAGTCACTGCAACCAGACCAAAAATACCCAAAGGTGCAAAGCTGATCACTAAACGAATCACATAGTTCACTGCAAAGGCTGCATCATTCAAAAGCGTCTTGGTGCTATCCGATGCATGACGGAAAGCGATGCCTAATGCCACTGACCAAGCCAGGATGCCAATAAAGTTTGCTTCAGCAATTGCAACAACCGGGTTGGCGACAAAGCTGAGCAGCAAATTCTTCAGGATTTCTACCAAACTGCCAGGAGGCTGCAAGTCAGCCTGTGCAGCAATATCCAGGAACAGCGTACTTGGAAATAAGATGCTCGACACCACAGCGCTCAGTGCAGCAAGGAACATACCGACCGCATACATCAGCATAATCGGCTTGATGGCGGCGTTAGATTGGCCCACTTTAAAATTCGCGATAGAAGCTAAAACTAAAATGAAAACCAGAATCGGTGCAACAGACTTCAAGGCTTTAATAAACAGGTCGCCCAATAGGCTTAATGAGGGAGTAGCTTCGGGAAATACCACAGCCACACCCACACCTAAAATAATGGCGATGATGATTCGAGAGACTAAGCTCATGCGCATAAGGGCAGAAAACATAAGGTTGCCTTGTGAAAATTACGAGGGCTAAATTTGGGAAAAAGTTGCGCTATTTTATACTTAATTTAAACAAGGCTTAAAATATATTTTCATATTAAAACCAAGATATTGATATTATTGATATATTCTAAAATTAACGGGTTTAAAACATTGCTTATATTGAAGAAAAACTTCTTACAATGATGAATAAATCAGCATATTTAAAATTGTATTCATGAAATAAATATCAAAGTTAAATAGATAAATTCAAATTATATTTGAAAATTCAGAAAAAACTGCACTTATGACCAGCTGGAATCTCCGGCCATAAGTTCCAGTATCTGCTGTTTTAAATCGTATAATCTTTATGCTGCTCAAAGATCTCTGGCGCCAAGTCCTGAATCGCCTGAAAATGGGTCAGATAAATGCGCCCGCTCAGATGCGTCATCAATTTAGAAGCTTGCAGCTTGTCCATGACCGGACCTTTAACTTCGGCAAAATGCAGGCGAATATCCAGTTTGGCCAGTTCCGCATTTAAATCTTCCAGCATTTCCAAGGCACTCAGATCAATCGCACTGATGCTGGAACAGTTAATAATCACATGTTGCAGCTGGTCATTCAGGCTGATCTCATTGATCAGATAACCTTTGAAGCTATTGGCATTCAGAAACGTCAGATTCTCATCAATCCGCAGTGACAGCACCCGATCGGAGGTACTGACCTGATGCCGCTGAATATTGCGAAAATGCTGGGTTCCTTTGACCAGACCGACGACCGCAATATGCGGCCGGCTGATTCGCCATAGCATCAGCACAAAGGTCGATACGATCCCAATGATCAAACCGGTGGAGATATCAATCAGAACCACGCCGAGAAAGGTAATCCACATGGCAAGGCCATCTGCCTTGGAATAACGCCAGGCATCAACAAATGGCTGGAAATTAACCAGCTTCCAGATGGAAACAATAATCGTCGCAGCCAGAATGGTCAGCGGCAGGTCTTCAAAAAATCCGGTAAAGAACAGGCTTACGAAAATAATCAGGATCGAGGATAAAACACCGGCCATAGGTGATTTAGCACCCGCATCGGCATTCACCACAGTTCTTGACAGACTGCCCGTTACCGGGAAAGCTGAACTTACGCCTGCACTGATATTGGCCAGACCGAGCGCGATCAGTTCCTGATTACTGTTTAAATGACTGCGTTGCTGTAAGGCCGTAGCTTGAGCAATCGACAAGGATTCCACAAAACTGATCATGGCGATCATGCTGGCACCCGGTAACAAGGTCATCACCAGTTCCCAGTTCCAGTGAGGAAAGGACAAGGGCGGGAAACCAGATGGGATTGCACCAACGGTTTTAATGCCCTGAAGCTTTAAATCCAGAAAGACAATCGCCGCAATCCCGAGGCATACCAGAATCAGGGGCACCGCACGGACTAAAAAATCTGTAGAACCGATCCGGCTTTGTACCGCCTGAGATTTTAATAACTTGGGCAGATAGATCAACAGACCGATAGAGAGCAGGCCGAAAATCAGACTCGGCACGTGCAGCAACGGAAAATATTGCAGCAGACTTTTGGCAAACTCCGGAATGTTATTGGCTTTTAAGGGAAGATCGACCAAAAACTTTAATTGCCCAAAAGCAATCAATAAGGCAGAGGCAATAATAAAGCTTTGGATCACTGGATGACTGATCAACTGGATCAGAAAACCAAAACGGAATAATCCCAAAAGCAGGGAAATAATGCCGACCATGAGTGCCAATAAGGTCGCAGCTTCGATATAGACCGGTGAGCCGACTTCAAAAAGTGGATTGAGCGTAGCAAAAGTCATCATGGAAATGATGGCCACGGGGCCAATCGATAAAGTCGAACTCCCACCAAGCAGCGCATAAATGATCATCGGCAGGATGCTGGCGTATAAGCCCATGATCGGCGGCAATCCTGCCAGCATGGCATAGGCCATCCCTTGAGGCACCAGCATCGCCACCACAATCAGGGCGGCTAGCACATCGGACTTAAATTTGACCGGCGTATAGTGGCTTAACCATGCCCAGGCAGGCAGTTTATGCAGAAGTTTAGACTTGGAATTTGGCATAAAAAGGTCTAAATCACAAATATAGATATATTATGCACAAATTCTGCTAAGAAGTCTTAGCTGATCTAGCTTCTTGATGATTCATGTTTAAAATGAATCATCTGGGTCAGTCACGTATCATTCGAAAACTTATGATCGTGATCTTAATGATTTAAAACGACATCAATAAGAGTTTAAAGAAATTCATCTTGATGACTGAAAAAAGAAAGATTCTTTATTTAGCTGGATTGCCGCAATACAATCGATAAAGGGTATTTAAGACCACAATCAAATTTTGATCTTTAATTGAATAATAAATCTGTTTGCCATCGCGCCGGGTATCTACCACATCGCTTTTACGCAGCATCATGAGCTGTTGGGAAAGAGTCGGCTGTTTAATCTCAGTTATTTCCTCAATTTCTGAAACATTCAGTTCCGCTTGAGACAGATGACATAAAATAAGAAGACGGTCGGTATTGGCCAGAGATTTTAAAATGCCAACGACCTGTTCTGCTGAATCGCGCATAGTCGTGATTTCAAAATCGGTTTTCATTCAATAGACTTCCGTCATAAATCAAAAAACGTACAATTTATTTGATCTTAAATTAATCAGCAAAATTATTTAATTCAAGAGATAATCCTTGGATGAAATTCAAAGATATTCAAAAATTATCAAACGTTAAGTTTCGTAGGCTTACCGGTGTTAGTTGGGCTACATTTAACCTCATGTTGGCCGAGCTAAATAAGCATTTACCTCGTCATATTGGTAAAGGACGACCGCATAAATTACCGTTGGAAGATCGTTTGCTCTTATGTATAGAATATTGGAGAGAATATCGAACATTTTTCCATCTTGGTATGAGTTACGGTGTATCTGAAACGAGTGCAATTCGTATCACACGTGTTATTGAAGATACCTTAATCCGTTCTGGAAAATTTAACTTGCCAAAACAACTTCCTAATCGAGATGAAGTGGATTGGGAAGTTGTTGTGATTGATGCAACTGAAATATTAGTTCAACGTCCAAAAAAAACAGAAGAAATGGTATAGCGGTAAAAAAAAGCGACATACCTTTAAATTTCAGCTATCTATGCACTATACAACAGGTGAAATACTGAGTGTATGTGGAAGTCATGGAAGCATGCATGATTTTAAAATATTTAAAAAAAGTATGAGGAAATTAAAATTTAAGCCCTTTTTTATCGTTGATAAGGGGTATTTAGGGATAAAAAAATTGGGTTTTGGATACCTCATGCCATCTAAAGCAAAGAAAACTGAAAAATTAGATTCTGAATTAAAAAAGTTAAATACAGAGATTGGTCGTAGACGAATTCAAGTAGAGCATGTATTTGGAAGGATGAAATGTTTTAAGATTTTATCTTGTGTATATAGAAATCGTCGTAAAAGATTAAACCTGCGGTTTAATTTACTTGCTGGCATATACAATTTAGATTGGGTGAAAGATAAACAATTAAATTGATTGAAAAATGATTTATGAAGGAAGTCTAATATGTCCATTATAAAGTTACAGCCCGCTAATTATACGGGTCTTAGCCCGTAATACCTTGCTAAAAACAGTTAAGTTTTATGGTTTTTAATGAATTGAATTATCAATTAAAATTATATTTTAAATATTGATAGATAAGATAAATTTATTGCATAGTGCAGAAAGTATTTTAGTTCACATTCGTGCAATGAAGTGCAAGTTTCATCAAACATCTACAAAGCAAAAAAATGCTTGTATGATGTTTAAGCGACTTGAACCAATAACATCAGGGATATCATCATGAGTACAGATTCAGCTTTTCCAACACCGAATAATTTAGGTATAGCGGTTTATAGTAATAATGCAGACGCGATTGGAAATACACCGCTTGTTCGTATTAATCGTGTGATTTCCGCTCCGGCCACGGTACTTGCGAAAATTGAAAGCCGTAATCCGGCATTTTCAGTCAAGTGTCGTATTGGTGCCGCGTTGATTAATGATGCTGAAAAATCTGGCAAACTCAAACCCGGTATGCATATTGTCGAGCCAACCAGCGGCAATACCGGGATCGCATTGGCTTTTGTTGCCGCGGCCAAAGGTTATGACATTACTTTGACCATGCCTTCAAGCATGAGTATTGAACGCCGTAAGGTGGTGAAAGCATTGGGTGCCAATCTGGTTTTGACTGATCCGGCCAAAGGTATGAAGGGCGCGATTGAAGAGGCAGAACGTTTGCTGAATGAGAACCCTGAACAATATTTCCTGCCACAACAGTTTGAAAATCCGGCTAACCCGAAAATTCATGAAGAAACCACGGGCCCAGAAATCTGGGAAGCGACTGCGGGCAATGTCGATATTCTGGTCGCAGGTGTCGGAACGGGTGGAACCATTACCGGTATTTCACGCTACTTTGAAAAAGTGAGAAACAAGCCTTTATATTCTGTGGCGGTGGAACCTGCTGAGTCTGCGATTATTGGTCAGGCCAAACGTGGTGAAGACATTACACCTGGACCACACAAAATTCAGGGGATTGGTGCCAACTTCATTCCAGGCAATCTGGACCTAGAACTCGTTGATGAAGTGATTGCCATTAATAGCGCAGATGCAGTCGAGTGGGCACGTAAAACGGCAGCTCAGGAAGGTATCCTAGTCGGTATTTCAAGTGGCGCGGCTATGGCAGCAGCAGCCCAATTGGCGGCTCGCCCTGAAAATGCCAGTAAAAATATTGTGGTGATTTTGCCAGACGGTGGTGAACGTTACCTGTCTTCGATCTTGTTTGAAGATATTTCTGCCGAATAACATTGATGCATTTTATATTTTAAATACTGCCATACAAGCCCGAAGTCATCTTCGGGCTTTTTTATTGGGTAATTTTAAATCGCAGCAGGACGCTGCATTATTTTTAAAATAGTCAGATGAAGCACTTGACCTTACCATGATGGGAATGTTTAAGCTATAACATCAACAGTGAGTTGAGGCATGGAGATGGGTATGGCAGAACAAGATAGCAACCGCTTATATGAGCAGCAGGTGCAGATTGGCGGTATGACCTGTGCCTCCTGTGTCGCTCGCGTGGAAAAAGCCTTGAAAAAAATTGAAGGCGTGGTCGAGGCGTCTGTCAATCTATCGACTGAAAAAGCTTTTATTAAAAGCCAGCAGCCGATTGCTGCCGCTGCGCTGGTTCAAGCAATTGAAAAATCCGGTTTCGATGTACCGACGCAACAGTTTGATTTGAACATTGAAGGCATGACCTGTGCATCCTGTGTGGCTCGCGTAGAAAAAGCCCTAAAAAAAGTGGAGGGCGTGCTGGATGCACAAGTGAATCTGGCCACTGAAAAGGCGCATGTGAGTGCGATCAATTCTGTGCCATTGTCCAAGCTGACTCAAGCCATGCAAAAAGCCGGTTTTGATATTCAGAGCAATCGCATTGAACTGGCTATTGAAGGCATGACTTGCGCTTCATGTGTGGCACGTGTGGAAAAAGCTTTATTAAAAGTAGAAGGTGTCAGCGAAGCACAGGTCAATCTGGCCACCGAAACGGCCTGGGTGAAAGCCTTACATTCCCAGATTCCGGCCTTGATTGCTGCTGTGGAGAAAGCCGGTTATCAGGCCACCGTAAAATCCGGTACGGATATGTCGGCAGATAGTCATGGTGCTTTTCAGGAAAAGAAAGCCAATGAAACGGCACAACTGAAACGAGATTTATGGCTTGCAGTCATTCTGACAGCGCCTGTATTTATTCTGGAAATGGGCTCGCATCTGATTCCGGCATTTCATCATTTTATTGCCCATACGCTGGGAACCCAGAACAGCTGGTATCTGCAGTTTGTACTGACCACTTTGGTGCTGATTATTCCGGGACGGCGTTTTTATCAGCATGGTATTCCAGCTTTATTGCGTCTGGCACCGGATATGAACTCGCTGGTGGCCGTTGGAACGATTGCCGCATATGGCTTTTCCTGTATTGCGACCTTTTTTCCGCAGTTGTTACCGCAGTCCACTGTGCATGTGTATTTTGAAGCGGCCGCCGTTATTGTCGCGCTGATTTTACTGGGGCGTTATCTGGAAGCCAAAGCCAAAGGTAAAACATCGGAAGCGATTCAGTATCTAGTCGGCTTGCAACCGAAAACGGCACGGGTAGAACAGAATGATCACTGGGTTGATCTGGCAATTTCCGATGTGCAACAAGGAATGTTGATTGAAATTCGTCCGGGTGAAAAAGTCGCTGTCGATGGTGAAGTGGTTGCCGGACAAAGTTATATTGATGAAGCAATGATTAGCGGTGAACCTTTGCCTGTGGCCAAACAGGCTGGCGATCAGGTGGTCGGCGGTACAGTAAACCAGAACGGAACCTTGAAAATCAAGGCCACTGCGGTCGGACAGGATTCGGTACTGGCGCAGATTATTCAGATGGTAGAACAGGCACAAGGCTCAAAACTGCCAATTCAGGCCGTGGTCGATAAAGTGACTTTATGGTTTGTGCCGGCTGTTATGGCACTGGCGGCCCTGACCTTTATGGTCTGGTTCCTGTTTGGGCCTGAGCCGAATCTGACCTATGCATTGGTAAATGCAGTCGCCGTACTGATTATTGCCTGTCCATGTGCGATGGGACTGGCGACTCCTACCTCAATTATGGTCGGAACTGGCCGTGCAGCAGAACTGGGCGTGCTATTCCGTAAGGGCGAAGCATTGCAGTTATTGCAGCAAACCAAAGTCGTCGCGCTGGATAAAACCGGAACCTTAACTGAGGGAAAACCACTGCTGACCGACTTTGAAGTCACTGCAGATTTTAATCAGCAGACCGTATTACAGCTCGTCGCTTCAGTGGAGGCCAAGTCAGAACATCCGATTGCCCACGCCATTGTTCAGGCTGCTCGTGAGCAAGAACTGGAACTGAGTAAAGTGACCGATTTTGATTCGATCACTGGTGCAGGGGTAAAAGCACAGGTTGCTGGTCAGCAGCTGCATATCGGTGCAGAACGTCTGATGCAGGACTTGGGCTTAAATGTCGATCTGTTTAGAGCCACTGCACAAAAGCTCGGTGATCAGGGTCGTAGTCCTTTATATGTAGCGATTAATCAGAAACTGGCTGCGATTATTGCAGTAGCCGATCCGATTAAACCAACTACTTATAGCGCGATTCAGGCCTTGCATGACCAAGGTCTTAAAGTGGCGATGATTACTGGTGATCATCAGCATACCGCGCAGGCGATCGCCAAACAGTTGAAAATCGATCAGGTGATTGCGGAAGTTTTGCCGCATGAAAAAGTCGATGCAGTACGACAACTCCAGCAGCAATACGGCGTGCTCACTTTTGTTGGGGATGGAATCAATGATGCACCGGCATTGGCCCAGGCCGATGTCGGTATGGCGATTGGAACCGGTACCGATGTCGCGATTGAAGCAGCCGATGTGGTGTTGATGTCAGGCAATTTACAGCATGTGGCTACAGGCATTGGTTTAAGTCAGGCGACCATGCGCAATATTAAACAGAACCTGTTTTGGGCCTTTGTCTACAATATTGCCTTAATTCCGATTGCCGCGGGTGTGCTTTATCCATTTTGGGGTATATTGTTATCGCCAATGTTTGCCGCAGGTGCGATGGCGTTGTCCTCCGTGTTTGTCGTCAGCAATGCCTTGAGATTAAAAGCTTATCAACCGGTGCAGTTTAAGGAGTCAGTATGATGAATATTGGTCAGGCCGCAAAACGGTCCGGCATCTCTGCAAAAATGATCCGATATTATGAAGAAATCGGCTTGTTGCCGGCTCCGAAACGCAGTGATACAGGTTATCGGATTTATAGTGATGCGGACATTAAAACATTAAGTTTTATTCAGCATGCACGTGAACTTGGATTTTCTTCAGAGCAGATGAAAGAATTACTCGGCCTGTGGCTGAACAGCTCACGCCAGAGCAGCGAGGTTAAACAGCTGGCACAAAAACATATCCAGTTTTTACAACAGAAAATTGCCGATATGCAGCATATGCTATTAATTTTACAGCAATCTGTTGAGCAATGTGCTGGCAATGAACAGTCCGATTGCCAGATTTTAAAACAGATTGAACAGGGTGTCGTCCCCGAGCAGCACTGACGTGATCTGCAGTTCAGCTCAGATTAAATATAGTCTGCCGAATCCCATAAACTTTAAACCAATCCTATGGAGCTAAACATGAAATTTCGTATTGAAAACATGACCTGTGGTGGCTGCGCGCGCAGTGTCACGGCTACGATTAAAGATCTGGATGAAAATGCCACTGTGAATATTGATGTGGCGACTAAGCTAGTTGAAGTTGAATCGACAGCCAGTGAATCTGAGATTGTTGCAGCTTTAACCGAAGATGGTTTTCCACCTGTGGCTGCCTGATCATTGTTGAGTTAGATCGCGAAAGTGATCTTATGAACTCATACAACCAAATAAAAAAATGCCTGATCGAATCAGGCATTTTTTTATTATAGTGATTATACCGATGAGATTTTATCTGGCGTCATGAGTGCCTGATTAATATAAAGTTTAATTAAACGTTCACGTGACCCAATTGCTTTTTGGTAATTGGTCGAATTTAATAACAGCGAAGCGCCATAGGTGACTGTCCAGATATAAGATAAATAATCGCGAATCGACATGGCACTTTCTAAAGCCACCAGATAATCATGGGTGATGTCTTTAATCCGGATAATCCGTTCTTCACGAATACGATAAAGCTCCTGAAATAACTCTTTCAGATTTTTTTCGTTATTGGTTAAACGCTCTTCAATGACATGCAACAGGATGGTTCGGTTTGAATTGAGCATGTGATAGAGCATATATTGTGAAACATAATTTTTAATATCGTTATTATGCTTTTTTGATATTTCTAGAATTCTTTTTTCATTCAGAATAATCAGTTCTAAATATAACTGGTTCTTGCTTTTAAAATGTTTGTAGATGGTTCCTTTTGCGATGTCCAGTTCACTGGCCAGCTCACTCAGGGTAATGTCCTGATTATTATCCAGTAGCAGGCTTTCCGCCATGCTGAGGATCTTCTCTTTACGAAGAAGGAAGTTCTGCTGTCTTACAGTCGTCATCTTCTTGGTCCATACTTTTCGAAAAAGAACCTTTCAAGAATATGCAATTTTGCACGCGATGGCTATAAAACTAAGGTCGTGATATTTATCTCATTTTGTATATTTATGCAGCAACTGCTGACAAATAAAAATAGCGATGCTGAGCAGCCAGAAATATTGTCAAGAAAACTGAACCCTAGAGATCAACTTTGCTAAATAAAATTCCATTTTCAGTATAATTATTTTATTGTTTCAGCGCACGAAGCTAAATCCTTCGACTGTTTTAAGCCCATATTTATCCGGGTTTAGTAGGGAAAGTAGATCAATATTAAGCTGGCATATTCAGTCACTTATACTGAACATGAAGACGTGATTGTCAAGGCAACTTTATGAATCTAGATATAGATTTAATACTGCAAGAATTGGATATCACGATTTTAAAATCGCCCGCTTGGATTCTAATGAAAATTAGAAAATATTTGGCAACAGGATTGAGTATCACCCTTTAAGGAATTTAAAAATGCCGATTTATAATGCGCCGCTAAAAGACATGGAATTTATTTTAAATGATGTATTCCAAGCTGAACAATTTTGGCAAGGTAATGAAAATCTTGCACATTTAGATATGGCGACGGCAAATGCAATTCTGGAAGAGATGGCCAAATTTTCTAAAAATGTCATTCTTGACCTGAATCGTCCTGCTGATGAAGAAGGTGGTGCTCAGTTTAAAAACGGTGAAGTGACGACACCAAAAGGTTTTAAAGAAGCTTTCAGACAGTTTGCCGAAGGTGGCTGGGTGGGCTTGGGTGCTCCTGAAGAATGGGGTGGGCAAAACATGCCGAAAATGCTCACGGTTCTGGCGGATGAAATGATCTGGAGCACCAATCCATCTTTCATGCTTTATCCGCTATTAACGGTGGGTGCAGGTATGGCGATCAATGACCGCGCCTCACAGGAACAGAAAGAAACTTATTTACCAAAATTCTATACGGGTGAATGGTCAGGCACCATGTGTCTGACTGAACCACATTCCGGCACAGATCTTGGCATTATCAAGACCAAAGCTGAACCGAATGAAGATGGTTCATATAATATTACCGGCACCAAAATTTTTATTACCAGCGGTGAGCATGATCTGAGTGAAAATATCATTCATCTGGTGCTGGCAAAAACTCCGAATGCACCAGCAGGTTCACGTGGTATTTCCCTATTTATTGTGCCGAAATTCCTGGTCAATGCCGATGGTTCGCTCGGTGAACGTAATGCAGTCGCTGCCGGTTCGATCGAACATAAAATGGGAATTAAAGGCTCGGCGACCTGCGTCATGAACTTTGACGGTGCCAAGGGCTATATGGTCGGTAATGAAAATGAAGGTCTGGCCGGCATGTTCGTGATGATGAACTACGAACGTTTATCTATGGGGATTCAGGGCATTGGTGCAGCAGAATTTGCCTACCAGAATGCAGCACAATATGCGACGGATCGTTTACAGGGCCGTGCATCAACTGGTGCAAAATCTCCAGAAAAATCAGCCGATTCGATTCTGGTACATGGCGATGTACGCCGTATGCTGCTCAATGTACGAGCCAACAATGAAGCTTCGCGTGCGTTTGCAGTGTATGTGGGTCAACAACTGGATATTACCAAATACTCAACCAACCCTGAAGCCGTGCGTAAAGCGACTGACCGTGTGGCCTTGTTGACGCCAATCGCCAAAGCTTACTTAACCGACAAGGCACTGGATTCTGCACTGGAAGCACAAATGTGCTTCGGTGGTCATGGCTATATCCGTGAATGGGGCATGGAACAGTGTATTCGTGACCTGCGTATTTCACAGATTTATGAAGGCACCAATGGCGTGCAGGCGATTGACCTGATTGGGCGTAAAACCACCAAATGTAATGGTTCTTATATCGCGGAATATATTGCTGAAATCCGTGAATTTGCACAAAGTCTAGATGATTCATTGACGATTAAAACGGTGACATTAGAGACCTGTCAGCAACTCGAAGACATCACCAAATTCATCGTCGAGCAGTCTAAACTGAACCCTGATTTTGCCAACGCGATTGCTGTCGATTATTTACATGCGGTTGGGCTACTAAGTTTCGTGTATATGTATGCGCGGATTAGCAAAGCCGCTGCAGCCAAAGACGACAGCTACTTCCAGAACAAACTGGTACTGGCCAACTATTATGTGGCCAAAATACTTCCGGATTTGAGTGCACGAATCCAACGTATTCAAGCCGGTGCGGAACTGGTGATGCAGTTGCCTGAAGACTATTTTACCGCACAGGCTTAACCCGCAATGATTGCGAAGGACCAGCCCTACAGCGCTTTGGCTATGTAGGGTTGATAACAATGATGAAAAAGGATGAAACTAAAATGATCGTAATTGTAGATGCAGTACGTACCGCGATGGGCGGTTTTCAAGGTTCATTGTCAAGCTGTACCGCGCCGGATTTGGGTGCTGTGGCAATTAAAGAAGTGGTGGCACGTGCAGGATTGGCGGCCAATGATATTGATGAAGTGATCATGGGCTGCGTACTGCCAGCCGGTTTAAAACAGGGTCCGGCACGTCAGGCCATGCGTCAGGCAGGTCTACCGGATTCAACTGGTGCGACCACCATCAATAAAATTTGTGGTTCAGGCATGAAAGCCGTGATGCAGGCAGCAGATGCGATCAAGGCCGGTTCAGCAGAGATTGTGGTTGCAGGCGGGATGGAGTCGATGTCAAACGCACCCTATTTAATGGACAAGGCACGTGCCGGTTTCCGCATGGGACATGGCAAAGTCATTGATCACATGTTCCAGGAAGGTCTGGAAGATGCTGAAACAGGTCTGTCGATGGGAATTTTGGCTCAGGAAATGGCGGATAAAAAAGGCTATACGCGTGAGCAGCAGGATGACTATGCGATTGGCTCATTAAATAAAGCCGTGACCGCCGTCCAGCAAGGCTTCTTTAAAGATGAAATCGTGCCGGTCACTGTCAGCAGCCGTAAAGGTGATGTGATAGTAGAGCAGGATGAGCAACCTTTAAATGCCAAGGCTGATAAAATTCCAACTCTGCGTCCAGCGTTCAAAAAAGACGGCACCATTACTGCGGCAAATGCCAGTTCAATTTCAGATGGTGCTTCAGCATTGGTGATCACCTCGAGCGAAATTGCTGCACAGCGTAACTTAAAACCGCTAGCTAATATTCTGGCCTATGCCAGCCATTCGCAGCATCCGTCAGAATTTACTATTGCACCTGTTGGTGCGATTGAAAAAGTCCTGAAAAAAACCGGTTGGGATGCTCAGGAGGTTGACCTTTGGGAAATCAACGAAGCGTTCGCCATGGTCACTATGTTAGCCATTGATGGCTTTAAACTTGATCCAGCAAAAGTGAACATTAATGGTGGTGCTTGTGCGCTTGGTCATCCATTGGGTTCTTCTGGCTCTCGTATTATTGTGACCTTGATTCATGCCTTAAAACGTACTGGCGGCAAGAAAGGGATTGCGTCCTTATGTATCGGTGGTGGTGAAGCGACTGCGATTGCTGTGGAACTGATTTAAGCACATCCTAAATCGTATATTCAGGTAGCAAACTCAATACTGATTCATTGGAGACTTTCTGCTCTTGGTTTGCCAGGAGCAGGGATTCTTTAAATCATATTAATTTTTAAAATACACAATAAAATCCATATTTTCGGACTTTGCTGATCCCATTCCAGCTATATTTTTACTATAAAAATTACTTTTTAAATTATTTAAAAACTTTTTCCAGCACATGCCGGTGAATAAATCGTAACTTGTCTTTAACTGCTTCGCTCAGCTTGAAGGGGTAGGCATCTTCCAGACCCATACAACGGTTTAAGGCATTCAGATTAAAGGTCAGGGTAACCCAGTTTTCCAGAATATGTTCAAAATCCTGTCCACCAATCGGGCATTCTTTAAAATCCATACTGGCCAGATAGCTGCCATTTCCTTCGACACGCATACCACCATAGTAGGCAGTTTCCAGTGTTTCCATCATATGCAGATAATGTGCCCAGGTTTCTGCCCAGTCTTCCCAGGGATGGGCGGTGGCATAAGCACTGATATACTTTTCCTGCCAGTTGATTGGTGCGCCTTCGTTATAATGGCGTTCAAGTGCCTTGCTGTAGTCTTGCCGCTCATCGCCAAAATACTGACGGAATTCATCTAGCAATTCCGGATGCATATGTTGCATGAGCGCAAAATAATAATGGCCGCTTTCATGACGAAAATGACCCAATAAAGTCCGGTAGTTTTCACCCATATTCACACGTGTAGTTTCACGATAAACCACATCAGCTTCAATGGCATTGAGGGTAATGACACCATTGGCATGACCAATTAAAACAGGCTTGTCTTCTTGGGGCAGGAGAAAATCAAAACGCAGACCAAATGGATCATCTTCAGACTTTTTAGGACGTGGCATCATGTTCATGCGCTGTGCCAAATACAGAAAACGGCGTTTGGCTTCTTCCAGTCGAAACCAGTAAATCAGGTTCTCGGAATTTTCCAGATCAGGAATGACATGAGTCAGCTGACAGGATTCACAAAACTCCTCGTCTTCATCGCTAGGAATCATCCAGTTGCATACCTGATAATTTACATAATTGTGACAGGGTTTATAACTGGCATGCTGGTAGTTTTTGGCGATTGGAACCCATCGCTCAGCACTCTGTTTTTCGAATGCGCATAGCTCTTTTTCCGAAGCGATATAACCGATCGGTGACAGACAGTGATCACAAACTGATTTGTAAAAAAACAGCTGTTGCTTGCAGACGGCACATTCAAAATGTTTCATTAAACTCCCTGTAGGGAAGCGAACGACCTAAAATGTTTATCGATGATGAACACGAAAAAAGGTTCAGAATGCCTACCTAAATTTCTTCCTGATAAAGAAACATCATAAAAATTTCATTGAAAATTCTATATGGATGAATTGTAAATATAGGCTGCTTGATATTAAATGAAACATCAATTGAATCTTTGTTTTAATAAAAAAGTATAGTTAAACAAGCTTTTAAATAAATTTTTAAATAGAGTGAGTTGCCATCTTAAAAAAACGGACAAGGCGTATTGAAGGATATTACCAAATATTCCGACCGGTTTTTAAATTTGGGGGAAGTCCATTCAAGAACAGCTAACTTTTAAGAATAAAAAATTTTTAATGTGAGCAAGCTAATAAAGAGGAATTAAAAAAAACATGAAAATTAGAAAAGCCAATCTTCAGGATACTCGTGCCATTGTCGATGTGATTGCACCCTTTGTCGATGCCGTGATCAGTTCGGAAGAAGGTCGCCAGCGCTTTCAGCCTGAGATGATCCAGACCATTTTCGAGCGTCCGGACATTCATTATTTTGTGGCAGAAATCGATCATCAGGTGATAGGCGTCGTGGCTTATATGGAACCTGCACACTTCATGCATTTTTTCCTGAACCAAGTCTATCAGGGGCAGGGTTATGGCCGCCGGCAAATGTGGCACTTTTTAGAAAGCGAGATCCGCCGTCAAGGCCATTCAATTATTACGGTAAAATCCAGTCTTTATGCCTTGGATATTTACAAGCGCTTTGGTTTTGTGGAAACGGGAAAATACACGGAAGAACATGGAATCCGTTTTATCCCGATGCGAAAGGATTATCCAGATTTTTAAAAGAAAATTAAAAAAACTGTTAGGCACAATTTTATATTCCAAAATTTTCCAAAAAAATGGTCATTTTCTGACTGTTTTATAGGTGATTTCACCTATAACAATGTGCCATTACTTGAGATAGCATCCGGCGATCTGGTACAGGGGTATTCATCTTCACTGATGAATACTTGTTGTTATTGCATTTCATATTGGAGCCAAGTAGAAAAGAGTTCAATTACACTTCAGGTCTAATTACATACTTTAAACATATAGAATAAATACACACTGTACACATCAGCCTAGGAAGGTTTGACTAAGCAAAATTAGTACCATTTTCACGTTTTAAAATGACTGGCAGATCACATTGCATTTTTTCAGCTGGAATCTTTCCAAATTAAGCCAAACTTTCTGCTATTGGCCAGCATCCTATTTTTAATTAGTCAGTCCTTTTGTTAAGACATAGAATTAATTCACTTTTGTAGTAATAGCGATCAGTAGATGGCATTCAGCTGGATTTTTTTCACTTTAATTGCTGCATTTATGCAGGCTTGGCGCAACGCCTTTCAAAAACAGCTCAGCACCACGGTCGATGTGTGGGGAGTCACCCTGGCACGCTTTATTTTCGGTTTGCCATTCGCTGCGCTTTACCTGAGCAGCCTGTATTATTTCAAGCCAGTTGAAAGTGTGATTCACTTCACGCCCAAGTTCTGGGTCTGTGTGGTGATTGCGGGTTGCAGTCAGATTTTAGCTACGGCACTGATGGTGCAACTGTTCAAGCAAAAAATTATGCCGTTGGGGTGGGGCTGGCGAAAAGTGAAGCCATTTTAGCCGCCATTATTGGTGTGACCTTATTAGCAGATCATTTGTCATTTTTGGCCTGGATTGGTGTGGCGCTGGGCGGATATGCGGTATTTTTATTGAGTAAAGGCCAACAGGTCAGCGGGTTTTCAACCAGAACACTGGCTATTGGCATCGGAAGCGGTTTAAGTTTTGCCATCACCTCACTTCTGGTACGCGAAGCCAGTCTGGAATTAACCACTTTACCAACCTTGTATCGTGCGGCCTGGGTGTTGTTAATGGTGATCAGTTTTCAGTGCCTGAGTATGCTGCTTTATCTAAGCCTATTCAGCCGCCAGACTTTAGTGGCTATGTGGCAGCGTCTGGGCTTAACTTTTAAAGTGAGTGTGTGCAGTTTTATGGCATCACTAGGCTGGTTTACTGCCATGAGCATGATGAGTGTGCCGGTCGTGAAAACCTTAGGACAAATTGAGATTCTGTTTAGTATGCTGATTTCGGCATATTTCTTTAAAGAAAAACTGGCACGTACCGAGCATTGGGGTCTGGGCTTAGTAGTGATTGCAGCGATTTTAGTGATCTGGGCCTGATGTAGAACCAGTTTTTTAAATCTAAGCATAAAAAAGCCACTGATCAACAGTGGCTTTTTCTTTGCCTCTAGTATTTAAGCTGCAATAAATTTCTGGTGGTGTTTCAAAAAGTATGCTGGCGTTAAACAAATCCGTTATTAAGGTAAAAGAAAGTCAAATCAAAGGCTTTAAAATGATTTTCGAGCTTTTTAGAAAAGTTGCAACTTCTCCTAAATCCACGCCTGATTCGATGACGAATTCTACAATTGTTACCTTCAATACCGACGGTAAAAAACTTACCAATCACTTGCTTGCAACATTGAAATGCTGTGATAAAACTATCCCAATGATCACTCGCAATTCGAGCATATTGAACCCCAAGCTTTTTAAGTCTAGCTTTAAGACGTTGAACCGTTGCTAAATCCCGCTTACCCCAAACATAAGCAACAATTTCTCCAGATTCTCGATGGTAGGCATAAATAAGCCATTGTTTATTTTTCTTATTCCCTACAAAAGTCCAAAGTTCATCGACTTCAAGACATTCGTAGTGGCTTTGTTTAGGCTGAATCTGATAGATCGATTCACTTAAGGTTCGTAATACCTTGCCAATGCTGATACGCTCGACTTCAGCAATATCTCTTACACCGCTTCCTCTGACCATTAAATGTAATATCTTGCCGGTAATACCTGAGTTACACCCTTGATAGCTTAATGCATGATCACCAATAAATTGACGTTTGCAATCTTTGCACTGATGGTTTTGTTTCCCATCTACTTTGATGCCATTTCTCTTTATATTGTTACTTAGACAGGTAGGACATTTGATTTGTAGCGTTATTTTCATACCTCTATTTTATCAAAAGCCATATTGTTTTTTTCAGCATACTTTTTGAAACACCACCAAATTTCTGAACTGCCTGATTAAAGGCTTCTGGTTGCTCCACATTGGAAATGTGCGAGGCATTGATTTCAAACAGCTGGCTTTGTGAAATTTCAGCTTGCATGGCTTGACCATCTGCAACTGTCGTCACCGGGTCTTGCTGACCGGCCACAATCAGTACGGGCACTGAAATCGTTTTGATCTGTTCACGTAAATCCGCCTTAGCCAAAGCTTCGCAACAACTTGCATAACCTTCCGGGCTGCCAGCTCCAAGGTCGTTTGAAAGTTCTGCAACTGTCGCTGCGTTGCTTTGGATAAAGGGTTCGGTAAACCAGCGTGATGCTGCAGTTGATGCAATCGGTGCCAGACCTTGTTCACGCACCAACGCGGCACGTTCCAGCCAGGCTTGTTCCTGACCAATCTTGGCAGCAGTATTGCAAATAATCACGTGGCTAAAACGTTCAGGCTTGTTAATCGCTAACCATTGACCGGTTAAACCGCCCATCGAGATACCACAGAAAGCGGCTTTCTGGATGTTCAGGTGATCCAGCAGATTCACTACATCCTGTCCTAGCTGGTCCAGGCTATACGGACCTTGTGGTGCAGAGGAAGCGCCATGACCACGAGTGTCATAGCAAATGACAAAATAGTCTTGCTGGAAAAATTCAATTTGTGGTTGCCACATGCTGAATTTAGTACCCAATGAATTAGAAAAAACCAGGGCAGGTTTGCTGGCATCACCAAAGGTCTGGTAATTGATCTGGGCATCGTTGGATGTAAATGTTGGCATTGAAATCCCTCCCGACCTCCCTTTAAAAAAGGGAGGAGGTTTATCTTTTTAATAGGTTGTTAGACGCGTTCAATAATCAAAGCGATGCCTTGACCGACACCAATACACATTGAACAAAGACCGTATTTACCGCCAGTTTGTTCCAGCTGGTTGAGTGCGGTTGTGACTAAGCGTGCGCCAGATGCACCAAGTGGATGGCCCAAAGCAATTGCACCACCATTCGGATTGACTTTCTCTGAACCATCTTCAATGCCAAGGTCACGAGTACAAGCCAAAGCTTGTGCTGCAAAAGCTTCATTCAGCTCGATCACATCCATCTGCTCTAAAGTCAGACCGGTTTGCGCCAGTAATTTCTTAATGGCAGGTGCTGGACCAAAGCCCATGATACGTGGTTCAACACCAACGACGGTTGAACCAATAATTTTGGCACGTGGTTTTAAGCCATGTTGAGCAATTGCTTCATCAGACGCGATCAACAGGGCAGCTGCACCATCGTTAATCCCTGAAGCATTACCCGCCGTTACCGTCCCCTCTGCTTTCACCACAGGCTTCAGTTTTGCCAGAGCTTCTGCAGTGGTAGATGCACGCGGATGTTCATCAGTATCGACAACCACCGGATCGCCTTTACGCTGTGGAATCACTACAGGAATAATTTCATTTTTATAGAAACCTTTGGCCTGTGCTGCTGCAGTACGTTGCTGGCTGGTCAAGGCAAACTTGTCCTGGTCTTCACGGTTGATGTTGAACTGTTCCGCCAGATTTTCAGCCGTTTGCGGCATGGTTTCTACGCCGTACATTTCTTTCAGTTTCGGATTGATAAAACGCCATCCCATGGTGGTGTCTTCAATCTTCTGGCTACGGCCATACGCCGTTTCTGACTTGCCCATCACGAATGGGGCGCGTGACATGCTTTCTACACCACCAGCAATAATCAGATTCGCTTCACCGGCTTTAATCGCACGTGCTGCCATTGCGATGGCATCCATCGATGAACCACACAGGCGGTTCACGGTCGTCGCTGGTACCTGATAAGGCAAACCTGCAAGCAGAGAAGACATACGACCGACGTTACGGTTGTCTTCACCGGCCTGATTGGCACAGCCATAGATCACGTCATCGACCTGTTCCCAGTTCACACTTGGATTACGTTCCATCAAAGCTTTAATTGGCAGCGCACCTAAGTCATCTGCACGGACAGGCGCGAGACCACCGGCATAACGGCCGAATGGGGTACGGATGGCATCGATAATATATGCGTTTTTCATTGTGTATTTGCTCACATATTTAAAAGAAGAAAACTCCTCCCTTTTTAAAGGGAGGTTGGGAGGGATTTAATGAAGTAGTTTTATTCCTCAAATCCTCCCTAAATCCCTCCTTTAATAAAGGAGGGACTTCCCCTTAATTTGATTGAGTCGCATCAATCAGTTTGGCACCAGTCAATGACTGCAATTCTTCAAATGACAGACCTTCAACTTTCTCAATCACTTTCATCCCTTCAGGGGTGACATCAATCACGCAGAGGTCGGTATAGATACGGTCGACACATTTCAAGCCAGTAGCCGGATACGTCAGTTCAGCCACGATTTTTGGCTCGCCTTTTTTGGTCACGTGGTCAGTCGTAATAAAGACTTTCTTCGCGCCCACAGCCAGATCCATCGCACCGCCGACTGCTGGAATTGCATCCGGTGCACCGGTATGCCAGTTAGCCAAGTCACCATTTTCAGCGACCTGGAACGCGCCCAGTACGGCGATGTCTAAGTGACCGCCACGCATCATCGCGAAAGAATCACCATGATGGAAGAATGAACCGCCTTCAAGTAAAGTTACGAATTCTTTACCAGCATTAATCAGCTCAGGATCGCGGTCTTCTTCAGCAGGAGGAGGACCGAAAGCCAACAGGCCATTTTCAGAATGCAGGAAGACGTCTTTATCGCTTGGCAGGTAGCTGGAAATCTTGGTCGGTAAACCAATACCGAGGTTCACATAAGCGCCATCAGGAATATCTTGTGCCACACGTTCAGCGATCTGGTCACGGGTCAGTTTGCTATAGCTCATTATTTATCTCCGATGCCAATTATTGTGCAGGTTTAACTTGAACAACGTGTTGAACAAAAATTCCCGGGGTGATGATGTGTTCCGGATCCAGTGCACCCAGTTCAACCACTTCAGAAACTTGAGCAATCGTCACATCCGCAGCCATCGCCATAATCGGGCCGAAGTTACGCGCAGATTTACGGTAGACCAGATTGCCCCAACGGTCGCCTTTAGAAGCTTTAATTAAAGCAAAGTCAGCTTTAATTGGATTTTCTAAAACGTAGTCTTTACCTTCGTAGTTCATGGTCGGTTTGCCTTCAGCCAGCAAAGTACCAAAACCGGTAGGCGTGTAGATTGGACCTAAGCCCATACCTGCTGCCTGAATACGGCAAGCCAGATTACCTTGCGGCACCAGTTCCAGTTCGATCTTGCCTGCACGATAGAGTTCGTCAAATACCCAGGAATCTGACTGACGCGGGAAAGAACAGATAATTTTACGCACAGCGCCCGCTTTAAGCAGTTTCGCCAGACCATAATCGCCATTACCGGCATTATTGTTGACAATAATCAGGTCTTTAATACCCAATTCGATCAGACCATCAATCAGTTCAGCAGGCTGACCCGCTGTACCGAAACCACCGATCATAATGGTAGAACCGTCCTTGATCTGGGAGAGTGCTTCTTTCAATGATAATGAACTTTTATCTATCATAATCTGGTCCTTACATATCCTAAACTGATGGATGTCTTTAAACTCGTTTTGAATCTGATGCTGTAACCGGAACTGCGTTACGGTTTTTCTGTGACAGCAGAAAATGTGCTACCAGGCCAATGCAAATTCCCCAAAAGACTGAACTCAGTCCCAAGAAATGCATGCCGGAAGCAGTCGCTAAAAAGGTGATCAGTGCTGCATCACGTTGCGACTCTTTGCCCATGGCCACGGAAATGTTGGTGGCAATCGCACCCAGTAATGCCAGTCCTGCCAAAGCCGCAATTAATTCTTTGGGCATCAGGCTAAAAAGCATGACAATGCTGCCGGCAAATAAGCCGCCTAAAATGTAAAAAAGCCCATTCGCCACACCAGCGATATAACGCTTTTCTTTCAGCTCGTGGGCATCTTTCCCCAGACACAAAGCAGCTGTGATCGAGGCCAAGACAATCGTGATACCACCTACACAGGCCACTGCAAGCGAGGCAATACTGGTTGCACTAATAATTGGCTTGGCGGGCATGTCATAACCACTGAGTTTGATAATCGCCATTCCCGGTAAAAACTGGCCAGATAGGCTGACCAGAATCAGGGGAAGGGCCAGATTCAGGGTGGAACTCCAGGTCCATTCCGGTGCAATAAATTGCGGAATCGCCAGACTGAAATCTGCCGTGACCGGGTTAATCTTGCCCAGCAGCATGCTTAAAACCACACCGGCAATCAGCACCCAGACCATGGCATAACGTGGACTGAAACGCTTGGCCAGCAAAAATACCGCCAGCATGCCAAAGACGATATAGGGCATGGTATCGGTCGCGGTGAACAGCCCTAAACCAAACTGCAGTAAAATCCCTGCCATCATCCCGGCAGCCACTTCCTGGGGAATCCAGGACAGCAACTTGTCGAAATAACCGGTAATCCCAATGAAAAAAATCACCACGGCAGAGGTGATATAGGCAGCAACCGCTTCATTGAGCGAAATGTCGGGAAACAGCGTGACTAATAAAGCCGTTCCGGGCGCAGACCAGGCGGTGACGACAGGTATTTTGTATTTAATTGATAAAAAGATACCTGCGAGCGCAGCACCAATAGAAATTCCCCAAATCCATGAAATCATCATGTCCGGGGAAACTTGGGCTTGCTGCGCCGCCTGGAAAAAAATGATCAGTGGCCCCGAATAGGAGATCAGGACTGCTAAAAATCCTGCAACAGTGGCTGAAATGGACCAATCATTTTTTAATGTCTGAAACAGGGTGTTCATTGGTGATGTGCCTCCTTGCGTCGAACCATGAGCCTGTTAAAAATCGTGATGATCAGGATTAGCCCTGATCACCACCACCGACCGGTACTACTGTACCTGTCATATAAGATGATTCATCCGAAGCCAGGAATACAATTGCATTCACTTGCTCCTGAATCGTACCGTAGCGTCCCATGAAAGTACGGTCAATGGTCTGATCAACCACTTGCTGCATCCATTGTTTTTCAGATTCAGTCAGTGGATTGGCATTGCGCGGTACTTTACGTGGTGGTGCTTCAGTACCACCTGTCGCGATTGCATTGACACGGATTCCGTCTTTAGCATGTTCAAAGGCAAGGGAAGCGGTCAGGCCGTTCACACCACCTTTCGATGCCGAATATGGCACACGGTTAATGCCGCGTGTCGCAATAGAAGACACGTTTACAATGGTACCTTTCTGATTTTTAATCATTTCCGGAAGTACTGCACGGCAGCACCACAAGGTCGGGAACAATGAACGGTTCACTTCCTTGATAATTTCCTCTTCAGAAAATTCCTCGAAAGGTTTCATCCAAATCGCGCCACCGACGTTGTTGATGAGCACATCGACACGACCATAGGTTTCTAGCGCTTTTTCAACGACTGATTGAGCACCAGCAAACGTTTCCAGATTGGCTTTGACCGTAATCGCATCACCGCCAGTCGCTTCAATTTCAGCCAGAACTTCTTCTACATAAGGGGAAAGGTCAGCCATGACGACTTGGGCACCTTCGCTCGCCACTTGCAGCGCGACACCGCGACCGATGCCTTGCGCGGCACCCGTCACGATTACAACTTTATTTTCAAATCTTTGACGGTTAGACATTGAACAAATTCCCTCTATTAGTTGGCAGAGAATTTTTCAAACAGGAAGCTTGCAGGTTTAACGCCTTCAGCATCTAACCAGCCGCGAACCGCTTCTACCATTGGTACTGGACCACACAGGTAGACATCTACATCACCGTCATTCAGCCATTCATTTTCGATATGACCGGTCACATAGCCTTTACGCTCATGTGCAGATTCTGGGTTAGCAACCACTGTGCGGTATTCAAACCACGAGAATTTGTCTTGCAGTTCGTTCAGTTTTTCAATCGCTACCAGGTCAAAGTCATTGGTCACACCAAATACTAAACGCACTGGATGCTCTGAACCTTTTTCTTCCAGCACTTGCAGCATCGACATGAATGGTGCGATACCTGTACCACCCGCTAGCATCAAGACAGGGCGGGTCACAGGGCGCAGGTAGAAGCTACCAAATGGACCAGTAAAGGTCATTTTGTCGCCAGCTTGGGCATTGGCACTCAAGAACTCACTCATTTTACCGTTTGGCACGTTACGTACCACAAAGCCGGTTAAACGGTTGCCTGGTTTAGAGCTGAATGAATAAGAACGGGTTTCAGTTGTACCTGGAATACCCACGTTCACATATTGACCCGCAAGGAAGTGAATGTCTGGTTGACCTTCATCTAACTGAATATCAAAGGTAATGGTCGAGTCAGACAGGTTTTCGACACGCGCCAAAGTACCCTGGAATGCGTGAATTTCAGTTTTACACACTTCCGAAGAGGCCTGAATCTGAAATACGGCGTCTGAGGTTGGTTTACATTGGCAAGCAAGAATGTAGCCTTCAGCCGCTTCTTCAGGCGTTAATGCATCTTCAATATAAGTTTCTTCAGGCATGTCAAATGAACCTGATTCACAAAACGCACGACACGTTCCACAAGCACCATCACGGCAGTCCAAAGGAATATTGATCTTTTGACGGTAAGCTGCATCAGACAGGGTCTCGCCTTGGGCAACAGAAATAAAACGTGTAACGCCATCTTCAAATTGAAGTGCAACATTGTGGTTTGACATGGCTGAATATCCTATATAAATCTTTGTAACTGGACCTTTCAGCCAATTTTCCATCTGGCTGAAAGGTTTTACCTGGCTGTAATAAAAACAGTCTTAAAGGTGATAGATGTCGATAACCTGATTGATGTAATCATTTTTCAGTACCACGTATTTGCTTAAAATCTGTGGTTTATCGCCTGAGAAATCGATTTCATAACGAGACATACCGAAGTAGCTGTAACTTGTTTTGTAACGGAAACTCAAGGTGTTCCAGTTAAAACGTACAGTGGCCTTGTCGCCATCACGTTCAACAACTTCAATATTGCTGATGTTGTGGCTGGTACGTGTATCCGGCATGGTGGCAGATGAGCGTTCAGTCTTGATCCGGAACACGCGGTCTTCTAAACCTTGACGGTCTGGATAATAAATCAGGGAGATTTCAGACTGTGGATCTGTAGTCAGTTTGTCGTCGTCATCCCAGGCTGGCATCCAGAAAGAAGCAGTAGGGGCATAACAAGTTAACCAGTCATCCCATTGCTCATCATCCAAAAAGCGAGCTTCTTGATACAGGAACTGCGCAATATTTTCTAAAGTGATGTCGCTCATGCGTTTTCTCCTTCAGTAGATGCTGCAATTTCTTTTTCAGTCGCAATGCCTTTTTTGATCAATTCTAACCAGTACTGGTGCTGAGCCAGGTATAGACCTTCATCTTCAGTTTTAATACCAGACAGTTTTGGTTTTAAACCGATTTCATTGGCAGCATCGTCCGGGCCTTGGATCCAGTGTTTAGAACCACGGCACATGTCGTTCCATTCCAGCGCGATACCGGCATAACCTGCCTGACATGCACGGAATTCTTCAAGATCGTCTGGGGTTGCCATACCTGATGCGTTAAAGAAGTCTTCATACTGACGGATACGACGTGTACGTGCTTCCGGCTCTTCACCTACAGGCGCGATACAGTAGATCGTCACTTCAGTCTTATCGACAGAGATCGGGCGCAGGACACGGATCTGTGAACCGAACTGATCCATGAAGTAAACGTTTGGATAGATACACAGGTTACGTGAACGTTCGATCATCCACTTCGCCATGGCTTCGCCATATTGCGCAGTGTATTCATCTTTCTTGGCAAAGTTAGGACGGTCTTCAGGGTTAGCCCATTGAGTCCAAAGCAGCATGTGACCGTGTTCAAAACCGTAAGAACCACCGCCTTGTTTGCCCCATGAACCCGCGCTCATGGCACGGATGTTATCGCCAGCTTCTTTCTCTTTACGTTGCTGAGTGGTTGCAGCATAGTTCCAGTGTACAGCAGACACGTGATAACCATCAGCACCGTTTTCAGCAGTCAACTTCCAGTTACCTTCATAGGTATAAGTCGAAGAACCACGTAAAACTTCCAGACCTTGTTCAGACTGATCCACGATCATGTCAATGATTTTAGTCGCTTCACCCAGGTATTCTTCCAGAGAAGGAACATCCGGATTCAAGCTACCGAACAGGAAACCTTTATAGTTTTCAAAACGGGCAACCTTTTTCAGGTCATGTGAACCGTCTTTGTTAAAGCAGTCTGAATAACCCGCTTCAGCCGGATCTTTGACTTTTAATAACTTACCTGAGTTATTAAACGTCCAGCCATGGAATGGGCAAGTATAAGTTGCTTTATTGCCTTTCTTGTTACGGCACAATTGTGCACCGCGATGCGAACAGGCATTGATCATGGCATTCAGTTCACCTTGACGGTTACGTGCAATGATGATCGGCTGACGACCAATATAAGTAGTATAGAAGTCGTTATTGTTTGGAATCTGGCTTTCATGTGCTAGATAAACCCAGTTACCTTCAAAGATGTATTTCATCTCAAGGTCAAACAGGGCCTGGTCTGTAAATACTGAACGGTGTAGTTTAAATTCACCAGATTCATAATCATCAACCAGTAATTCGTCAATGCGGTCTAAATGGCTGGTGTTAATTACGGGAATACGAGGCATGTCCTTTCTCCGACTTTCCAAGGGGGAAGTCAGCGGGATATATCTCAAGGCATATCCCGCTTCTTAATGTATTAAGCGCTAGCGCGGCGACGATCAACTTCAGTAGAAGGTACGTTTTGTTTCTCTTTCACAAGTTCAATATCAAATTGAATGTGTTTGAAAGGACCGTTTAGACCACGTTTTGCAATTTCAGCTTCATCAGTCACGTCAACCGCAGTTGCCACCAGGCCTTCACGAGTCGCGAATGCAAAGTCATCCCACAGGTATTGGTCGCCTTCAATGTTGAATTGAGTAGTCAGTTTGCGGTAACCCGGTGCAGATACGAAGTAATGTACGTGCGATGGACGGTTACCGTGACGGCCTAATTTGTCCAGTACAAACTGGGTGGTACCTTCTGGAGGGCAGCCATAACCCACTGGCATTGTAGTCAATGCAGTATATTGACCATCGGCAGCGGTAATGATGCTGCGACGCAAGTTAAAGTCAACCTGAGTTCGATGAAATATTTTAGCTTTTTAGCAAGTTTTGGAAAGTTGGCTTATTTGGATTTAAGCAATAAGCCACTATAGCAGCCATAATATTCACCATAAAGTTATTCACCGAACGATGACGTGAATGGTCAATTTGATGTAAGTTTTTTAACTGATCATTCACTGTTTCGATCAATCCTCTTCTGCAAAGCAATTGTTTTTCTTCTTCAGTTTGGATGGGTTTATTTTTCATATTCTTGCGTGACGGGGTTAATAGTCTGAGCCCCCTTGCTGCTAAAGCTTCAGTTTTTGCTTTACTCAGATAGCCTTTATCGCCCAGTAAAATACCTTTTAACTCTTGGGTTAAAGATTCAAGTACAGCAACATCATGAACACTTCCCGATGTAATCTTGAGATTAATAATTTCACCCAAGTTGTTGATAACAATATGGACTTTAAATCCATAAAACCAACCTGTGCTACTTTTACCACGACCAGCTAAGCCTTTAAATACACGATGTCTTTTAATTCTAAGATTATGGCAAACGACCAATTTAGTCGAATCAATAATACAAATTCCGGTATCTTCTCCTTTAACTTGATGGAAGAAACTACTCAAAGCTTGCAAACAACGCGGCATAATTTCAATAAAACGATTGTAACTAAGAAGCTTGGGAAAAGCTGATTTCCAAAATGGGATGATCATATGACAATAAAAATATTTGAAAAATCTAAACCCGGATTTATGAAATAAAATGACAATGGTCATGACTTCAGACAAGCTTAAAGCTGACTTTTTCATTGTTGTTTTTTGATCAGAAATTAGAGCTTTCTCTAAAGATTCATTAAACTTTTTGCAGAAATCATCCAAGATACAAAATAATTCGGTAATATAGTCCATGAAAAAGCCTTGCTCTGAAATGTTTTGTCTTCGTAACCAAGATATTACAGATGCTAAGGCTTTTTTTATTTATTTTTTATGTCGAACTCAGGTTAAAGTCAGACTGTGACTTGTCAAAGAATGAGTAGTTACCCAGGCTGTTTGCATGCCAGATTTCAACTTTGGCACCTTCAACACGGTTGCCGTCAGTATCCGTCACTGTACCTTCAATGATCAGCGTCGGGATTTTGCCTTCTTCAGAACCATCATCCATACGCGCAAAGCTTACAGTTTCAGGTGCGCCAGCGACATAAAGTGGACCTTCAATCGTACGTGGCGTACCGCCAGTAATACCTGCTTTAGCATCTGCTTCATCAGCACGTAAGTCTAGGTAATGCTCCAGACCCAAACCTGCAGCCAATAAACCTAATTCGTTCGCTTGACCGGCATCAGTAAAGTATTCCAGGCCTTTCCACAGTTCTGACTGGGAAATATCAAGATCTTCGATAGCCTGGAAAAGGTCGCCCAATAAACGCACAACAACTTGTTGTACACGTTCATCTACAGGACCTGTCGCTGTATCAACGTTCATTTGCTTAACTAATGCATCAATTTCTTGGCGATTCATACTATTGCTCCTAAAGTATGTCTTTCATCTTTTAGTGGCGCACTTTTTTAGCTTTCATTGGCTGGCTAAATCTGGCTGGCCACAATCCTTGTTGAGGTACCCTCTGTTTTCGATTCGGAAGGGGAATCCGGTGACTCCCAATCCGCTAATTTAATCAACTGTCGTCATCTCGAACTGAAGATGGGTGACGGTTTAATGCCATCACTTCAATATTCATATAAGGATAGAGCGGCAAGCCTTGTAACAGGTTGTGCAACTCTTCATTGCTTTCAACATCAAAAATACTGATGTTTGAGTACTGGCCCGTGATGCGCCAGATATGACGCCATTTGCCTTGACGCTGCAATTCCTGCGAATAGGCTTTTTCAACAGCCTTAATTTCGTTTGCCTGTTCAACTGGCAGGTCACGTGGAATGTTTACATCCATACGTACGTGAAAAAGCATGGGTTTCTCCTAATTACTGACGACGCAAGTTGTCAATCTTGTTTTCATCCAACTCAATCCCCAGACCTGGTCCTTTCGGAATCTCAAGTTCAAAGTTTTGATAGTTGAGTGGGGTTTTCAAAATATCTTCAGTCAGCAGTAGAGGACCAAACAGCTCGGTACCGAACGCCAGACTTTCAAAAGTAGAGAACACATGTGCCGAAGCAATTGTGCCTACCGGGCCTTCCAGCATGGTGCCGCCATACAGGTCAATACCTGCAAGTTTGGCAATCTTGCCTACTTCGCAACCTTCAATCAGGCCACCCGACTGGGCAACTTTGACTGCAAAAACAGATGAACCGTTTTGTTTGGCAATCTCATACGCTGAGTGCGGGCCCATTAACGATTCGTCTGCCATGATGGCAACATCAAAACGTCGGGTCAGACGGCGCATGGCGTCCAGGTTATCAATTGCACATGGCTGTTCAATCAGATCAACACCGCCATCTTGCAATAACTTAATGCCTTTAATCGCCTCCAGTTCTGACCAGGCACGGTTCACATCGACACGGATCGAAACGTCTTTGCCTAAGGCTTTCTTAATTGCCAGCACATGTTCAACATCTTCTTCTACCGGACGAGAACCGATTTTGAGTTTGAAAATATTGTGACGTTTTGCCGCAATCATTTTCTGGGCTTCAGCAATATCTTTTTCGGTATTGCCAGAAGCCAATACCCAAAGAACTGGAATACTGTCACGTAAGCGGCCACCGAGGACTTCGCTTAATGGCAAACCTAAACGTTGTGCCTGAATGTCTAAAAGTGCAGTCTGAATCGCACATTTGGCAAAACGGTTACCATTAATATTCTTTTTAATTGCTTGTAATGTCTGTGCAACATTTAAACCGGATAATGTCTTTAAAAGAGGCGCAAAATAAGTTTCAATATTAACTTTTACGCTTTCCGGGCTTTCATCACCATAACCTAAGCCACCGATAGTTGTTGCTTCACCCCAACCGATGTAACCATCTTCAGTGGTGATTTTGACCAATACCAGGGTCTGGGTTTGCATGGTTGCGACAGCCATCTTGTGAGGACGGATCGTCGGTATTTGAACCAGCAAGGTTTCAACTGACTTATACATAATACGGGTTCACATTCTTGCTTTAATGCTTTGACTTGATATACCTTAAAAGAATAATGTTGATTGGTCTAAGATCGATTTAGCATTTTTTTATACTTTAAAGGTATTCAAAGCCATGGAACTCAGACATTTACGTTACTTCGTTGCCGTCGTCGAAGAACAAAGTTTTACCAAAGCGGCAGAAAAACTGTTTATTGCTCAACCACCTTTGAGCCGACAGATCCAAAATCTAGAGCAAGAGCTCGATATTCAGCTATTTGAGCGTGGTAGCCGTCCGCTAAAAACCACCGAAGCCGGTCAATTCTTCTATCAGCACGCTGTTAAACTTTTGTCTAATGCTGAAGAAATAAAATCGATGACCAAACGGATTGGCATTGCTGATCGCACCATAACCATCGGTTTTGTTGGCTCTTTATTGTTTGGTTTGCTGTCACGGATTTTATTTTTATTTAAGCAGCAGCATCCTTATCTCAAAATCGAGATGATGGAAATGAATACCTATGAACAGATTCAGGCGCTGAAAGAGGGAAGAATTGATGTCGGTTTTGGCCGTTTAAGAATCTCGGATCCTGCGATAAAACGCGTGTTATTACGTGAAGAAGGCCTAGTGGTGGCGGCTCATTCAAGTCATGTACTGGCCCATCGTGAAAATATACATTTATCTGAACTGGTTGATCAGCATCTGTTCTTATATCCGAATACTGGAAAGGCAAATTTCTCGACCCAGGTTCGTGGCATATTTTCCGAGTATGGTCTGGAGCCGAAAAATATCCGGATTGTCCGTGAGTTACAGCTGGCACTGGGCTTTGTCGCTGCCGGAGAAGGCGTCTGCATCGTACCGGAAAGCGCGCAAAACATTAAATTAGCCCATCTCAACTTTGTACCTCTAGCAGATGCTTTTGCAGTGAGTCCTGTCTTTATGGCGATGCGCAATATGGATGAAAGCGAATACATCCGTTACCTGTTTGATGCTGTGTATCAAGTCTATGATCTTGAAGCGCTAAAATACGATCGATCGGTATTTTAATCGCTAAAAATCGTGTGAATGATATAGCACTAAAAACCGATGAGGACGCTATAAAAACAACCTGTTTTACAAAACATCATGATTGAATAATATATTTATTAATTAATTGAATAGTTTAATTTTACCCAGACCTTATAGGTATAAAGCCATGCCTATTCAGTTTTAGACATTTTTTCCTATTTTCTGCATTGTGAGCAGCATAAGTTGAACTTCACAATTAGGAGGTGGAGATGTCTACAAATAAAGTGAATATAAATACGCTGATTGATGAAGCGAAATTCACACCCTTTCACTGGGGTGTTTTGATCTGGTGTTTGCTGATCATTATCTTTGACGGTTATGACCTGGTCATCTATGGGGTGGCATTGCCGCTACTGATGCAGGAATGGTCGTTAAGTGCAGTGCAAGCGGGAATGCTGGCCAGTACTGCCTTATTCGGGATGATGTTCGGTGCCATGAGTTTCGGAACCTTGTCCGATAAACTTGGCCGTAAAAAAACCATCATGATCTGTGTGGCCATTTTTAGTGGATTTACTTTTATCGGTGCCTTTGCTACATCACCAGTCGAGTTCGGAATTTTACGTTTCCTGGCTGGCCTTGGAATTGGCGGTGTCATGCCTAACGTCGTGGCATTGATGACCGAATATGCGCCTAAACGCATCCGCAGTACATTGGTTGCCCTGATGTTTAGTGGTTATGCCATTGGCGGGATGACTTCTGCACTATTGGGTGCATGGTTGGTGCCACAATTTGGCTGGAAAATCATGTTCCTGCTTGCAGGCGTTCCATTACTCATCTTGCCGATTCTATGGAAATATCTGCCAGAATCCCTGATGTACTTGACCAACAAACAACAGACGGCTCAAGCACACGATATTATTCAAAAGATCTCTCCAACACAGGTCATCACCAGTGACACCCAATTTGTACTGAATGAAGTACAAAAAGGGGATGAGGCGCCATTAAAAGCACTCTTTCAACAAGGCCGTAGCTTCAGTACCTTTATGTTCTGGCTGGCATTCTTTATGTGCCTGTTGATGGTCTACGCATTGGGTAGCTGGTTGCCAAAACTGATGATTCAGGCAGGTTACTCGCTGGGTGCAAGTATGATCTTCCTGTTCGCCCTGAACATTGGTGGAATGGTAGGTGCCATTGGTGGGGGATATCTCGCAGATAAATTCCATATCAAAAAAGTGCTGACTATCATGTTCTTATGTGGCGCCATTGCATTAATTCTGCTTGGATTTAACAGTCCGCAATTCGTTCTATATACCTTGATTGCTGTGGCAGGCGCTGCAACGATTGGCTCACAAATTCTGCTCTATACCTTTGTGGCGCAGTATTATCCATCGACGGTACGTTCTACCGGTATGGGCTGGGCATCAGGTATTGGACGTATTGGTGCGATTGTGGGGCCGGTACTCACTGGTGCTTTATTAACCATGAATTTACCACATCAAATGAACTTCTTTGCAATTGCGATTCCTGGCGTAATCGCTGCGCTGGCAATTTTCCTGGTGAACTTAAAAACTTCCGTAGATGGCCAAGCCCTTGCAACACCTGATGTGAAGCCGAATCCATTGGCAAAAGAAGCGACACATTAAGTTAGATTTCAATCAATAAAGATAATATTCCCAATGATATAGATCGCCATCGTAACGGGTGGTGATCTGTTGCTAGAATCGAAACGCATAATAAAAAGCGAGTTTAGGATGAACACGACACAATTATTTAATCAATCAACAATCATATTTAAGCGCACAGTTCTGATGAGCATGATGGCAATGAGTTTAGGGGGCATCAGCTTATCGACTCAAGCACAAACCTCAGCTCAGTCGAATCAGCAGGAAATTGAACAACTGCGCCAAGAAGTTCAGGCTCTACGCGCCCTAGTTGAGCAACAGCAAAGACAGACGGCCGTGGTCACAGCACATGTTGCAGCAACACCTGCTCCAGCAAGCAAACCTGTCATGAAAATTGCCAGTGGTGCCGAATTTAATCTTTATGGAAATATTCGTGCCGATGCCTCTTATCAGGCTGAAGGTGGTTCAGCAGCACGTATGTATAACCAGATTAATGCTGTACCTTTAGAAGGTGTCGGTGAGCGTAGTGATGAATTTAAATCTACTCTGGCTGCAACCCGTTTAGGCATGGATTTTAAAGCACCAGTCGGTGCTGGAGATAAAGCTTTAAGCGGTAAAGTTGAAGTAGATTTTCTGGGTGGCGCAAGCTTTGATAACTTGCGTATCCGTCATGCTTATATCAGCTATGCCAACTGGTTGATCGGTCAAACCTGGTCGAACTTTGCAGTGCCAGATTATATTCCAGAAACTGTAGATGCATTGGTTTATGCTGGCGGTTCAATTAAACGGACGCCACAAGTTCGTTATACCAGCACAATCAGTCCTGAAACCAATCTGGTATTTGCAGTAGAAGATCCTAAAGATGCAACCATTACTGGTATTAAACAACGTCTACCTGCTTTAACAGCACGTTTAAATCATAAATTTGCTGATAATCTTACAGTCAGTGCCCGTGCGATGGGGAATGAAAAGCGTGTCAATGAAGATGAAAAAATGGCATGGGGTGTAGGTTTAGGTGCCAAGTATGATATTGTACCGGGTACAACGCTCAAAGCTGATTATTACCATGTTAAAGGCGATAGCAGCTTTGTGTCTTATGCAAATACGGGTGTAATTACCACTGCAAATGGCGATTTATTACAAAGTGAATTTGATTCAATTTCGGTCGGCCTAACCCAGCAGTTTAATGACAAATTGCGCGGTACATTGGGTTATGGCTATATGAATTTTAGTAATGATCAAGACTATGTCAATGCACTAATCGCCTCAACTCCTGCGGATGCGACACAATCTAATGCGACCAAGGCTAATAAAGACTTATGGCAAGCTTGGGCGAACGTTTTCTATAGTCCAACCAAGCCTTTAAGTTTCGGTCTAGAATATGTCTATGGTGAACGTGAGGCATTAGGTGCAGCCACGAATGGCAGCACTAAGGGTGAAGATAACCGTATCAATGCGGTTGCCATTTACAATTTCTAAGACTTCTTTGCATAAAAGCGTCTGATCTGTAACAGAAGCGTGGATGAATTAATCCGCGCTTTTGCTATTTTGAAGAATGGTTTCTGTCAGTAGATTGACTGCATTTTCGATCTTGGCTGTCCATTCAAACGAACAGTTCAGGCGAATATAATGTTGGCTGGCAGGCTCCGGCTTAAACAGCAGTGCAGGGGCAATTGAAATATGCTGTTGCAGCAATTGTTCATAGAGCTGCTGGGCATCGACTTCTTTAGGTAATTCAATCCAGAGAAAATAACCACTGGAATAATAGTAAATTTCACAGATGCTTCCCAAACGTGCTTTAAGTTCTTGATAAAATTTCTTTTTATATTTTTCCAGATGCTGCCTTAAATGCCGCAAATGTTTTTCATAATGATGATGTGAAATAAACTCGACCAGTGCATTTTGCAGTAAGGGGCTGACCGTTAAAGTGCTCATGAGCTGTAAGTGCTGAATGGCATCGGAAAATGGACCGGCATACACCCAGCCGACGCGTGCGCCCATTCCCAGCGTTTTCGAAAATGAGGCACAGTGCAGCACCATATGATGCCGGTCAAAATATTTAACCGGTAACGGCTTGGCTGCACCATAATTTAGTTCCTGATAAACATCATCTTCGATTAAATACACCTGATATTCATACAAGAGTTCCGCAATTCTTTGTTTGATTTCAGAACTGACGGTAAAGCCAATCGGATTATGGGCATTCAGCATCAGCCAGCACACCTTGATCGGATACTGTTTTAAAGCCTGTTCAAATGATTCCAGATCAAAGCCAAACTGTGGATGTTCCGGAATCGTAATCACCTGTAATCCCAGACGCTCGGCTGCCTGCCAGGCACCATAAAATATGGTTTGCTGTAGCAGAATAAAATCACCGGGTTGTGTTAAGGCCTGTAAAGACAGATTCAATGCTTCTAGTGCACCGGATGTAATGACAATGTCATCTTGATTGCAGGTAACTCCTTGTAATTGATAACGGTTAGCAATCAGTTGCCGCAAGTTTTGATTGCCGGGCGGCATATGATTCTGGTTGTTATAACTGCTTTTTCTTTTGGCCTGCTGCGCCAGAATCTGCATAAATTTGGCGTTATATAACAGCTCTGCATTGGGAAAGGCAGAACCAAAAGGCACAATCTCTGCTGACTGAGTCGATTTTAAATAATTAAATACCACCGAATTGATTTGAATTTTAGGATTTAAACCAATCTGGGCCGACTGTTTGCTATTGAGCAGAGCTTGAGTGTGTTCTGCAACGTAATAGCCCGATTTGTCTTTGGCATAGACCAGACCTTGTGCTTCAAGTTCCTGATAAGCATTGAGTACCGTCATCAGGCTATAACCAGATAATTGGGTCTGTTCGCGAAGTGAAGGCAATTTTTCATGTGCCTTCCATACACCGTTTTCAATCATCTGACGGATATTCTGTGCCAGTTTTTCAGACTTATACATACACTTTCTTGAACTAAAACTGTTCTAATTATTTTGATTTATAGCATATTTTAGGATGCTTAATATAACAAAAGGGAGGAATAGGATTATTGACATTCTATTTTTAAGCTTGAGTCTTGATGCACGACAATTAAATTGAAAATCAGGTCTCAAATTTTCTGTGGAAATTTTATCTCTACATAAATCATATTCCCATTTTTATACGCCTCAGTCACTTGGCTTAATTTGTCACAATTCGATACTTACAAAGTTAGATTTCCTTGCTAAATTCAATCCACATGATGATAAAAAGTAAGTTACGGTTTCAGACCGAGCCATCATGCAACTATAAAAACGATACGCAAATACGGACCAATAACAAGCACAAAGGAGTGGAAAATGCTCGGAAATATGATGTTTCAGCCTTTACTGATCAGCAGCATGATTGAACATGCAGGACGCTATCATGCCGATACCGAGGTAATTTCCAAAAATACCGATACCACTATTACAGTGACCAATTGGGGAGAAATTCACCAAAACTCGAAACGTTTTGCCAATGCATTACAACAACTCGGCTTGGCGCAGGGAGATCGGGTCGCGACTATTGCCTGGAATAATCATCGCCATTTAGAGTCCTGGTATGCCATTTCTGGCAGCGGCCTGGTCTGTCATACCATTAACCCGCGCTTATTTCCGGAACAGCTCATTTTTATTATCAATGATGCTGCGGATCGCGTGGTGCTGTTTGATAAAACATTTGTCCCTTTAATTAAAGCCGTGAAAGCGCTGTTGACCTCGGTCGAGCATTTTATCTGTCTGGATGCGGCTGATCCGGCAGTTAGAGAAGCGATTCCAGAAGTTCAGTTTTATGATGATCTGATTGCCGGCCAAAATGCAGATTTTGAGTGGCCAACACTTGATGAAAACTCGGCAAGCTCGCTGTGTTATACCTCGGGAACCACGGGCAATCCCAAAGGTGTGCTGTTTAGCCATCGCTCTACGGTATTACATAGCTATGCCATCATTTTACCGGACTCATTAAATGTCTCGGCTGCCGACATTATGTTGCCTGTGGTGCCGATGTTCCATGTGAATGCGTGGGGCACGCCGTATGCCGCTGCAATGGTCGGATGCACTTTGGTTCTTCCTGGACCGGGTCTGGATGGTGTAAGTCTGGTCAACCTGATTGATACCTATCAGGTTTCGGTAGCACTTGGCGTACCGACCATCTGGCAGGGGTTGATTGCAGCCGCAAACCAGTCAGGTTCCAAACTGGAAAGCCTAAAACGGAATGTAGTGGGCGGATCGGCATGCCCACCGGCCATGCTAAGAGCGTTCAAAGAACAGTTTAATTGTGAAACGATCCATGCCTGGGGCATGACGGAAATCAGCCCACTGGGTACGGCAAATCAGCTCAAGACCAAACATTTGCATCTGTCTGATGAAGAAAAATTACAGATTCGGCTGTCCCAAGGCCGTCCGCCATTCGGGGTTGACCTACGTTTGACTGATACAGAAAAAGGGACGCACGAAATTGAACGTGATGGACAGACCACAGGAAATTTACAGGTCAAAGGGCATTGGGTCATCAGCCATTATTTCGGCAAGGAAGAATCAGCTTTGACTGCTGACGGCTGGTTTGATACCGGCGATATTGCTACGCTGGATCAGGATGGCTTTATGAAACTCAGTGACCGTTCTAAAGATCTAATCAAGTCTGGCGGAGAATGGATTTCATCGGTGGAGCTGGAAAATATTGCCATGGGGCATCCGGAAATTGCGATGGCTGCCGTAATTGCCGCCCAGCATCCTAAATGGGATGAGCGCCCGGTATTGATTGCCATTAAAAAACCGGATAGCCAGCTAAGTGAAACTGATCTGCTGGAATATTATGCGGACAAGGTAGCCAAATGGCAGATTCCAGACCGAGTCGTATTTGTTGATACGATCCCACTCAGTGGTACTGGTAAAATGCTGAAAAAGGATCTGCGTGAATTATATGGGACTATTCTTTTGGAGCAGGCAGCAGGTTAAAGCGTCATTTAATCTGAAAATCCCAACATGAAGTTAAAAAACTGATCTCGAATAGAGGTCAGTTTTTTTATGTACAGGCTAAGCAGCGTTGTCTATTTAAAAATGCTTTTTCTCAATCCATATCGCCTTGATCGCTACTTTTAGACGATATTGTCCGACAAAAAGTCATATTATATGGCTTAGGCACATAATTTGACCTGTATTGACATGGTCTGAATGTGAAAATTCTTTATCCTGAGCAATATAATAATTAGACAGTTGTACATTAATGAAGCTGTCTGCGGATAAGGGGATAAAAATGACAAGCATGCCAACCTATCAGCCGCATTGGATCCGGGAAGATTTCATTGATTTTATTGGTGAAAAAATCCATCCAACCTGGGCAATTAAAAAAGTTAAGGCTGCCGTTATGGGCATTCAAGCCATCAGCCCTGACTTTTTCAAAATTCACTTACGTCCAAATCATAATTTTAAAGCCAAGTCATTTCAGGCCGGACAGAATATTGCAGTGACTGTTAGACTCGATGGCATACGACATCAGCGACATTATTCTGTGGTGACGGTATTGAAAAATGGTGATCTGATCATTGCGGTTAAACAGCAGGGTAAAGTGTCACGTGCCTTAAGTCTGATGCAAATTGGTGCGGTGGTTGAAATATCTCAGCCCCAAGGTGAGTTCACATTGCAAAAATCCACCCAGCCGATTTTATTCCTGGCTTCAGGTAGTGGTATTACCGCCATTTACTCCTTGCTGCAAAAAGCAGTCATTCAGTCTCTGGAACAGATCGACCTGATTTATTTCACTCGAGATGATGCCTTTCATGCTGAACTGAAAACATTGGCTCTTATGCATCCAAACTTGAAATATCACCATTTCAATACCGTGGAACACCAGCAGCATCTGACGCAGAGCTTATTACAAAAGCTGGTGCCAGACTTTGCAGAACGAAAAATTTATGCTTGTGGCTCCGCCGGGATGATGAAGGCCGCACTTCGCATCGTTGATAAACTGGAATTGAAATCCAATTTTCATTGGGAATATTTCCAAATTGTGGTCGATGAAAAAATTAAAGCACAGCCGGTACGGTTTTTAAGATCGCAGCAGGAATTTCAAGCCCAGTCCAACTTACTGGAAAGTGCCGAAAAATCCGGCTTGAGACCAGCGCATGGCTGCCGAATGGGTATCTGCAATACCTGTTCCTGTACCAAAGTCAGTGGTTCGGTACGAAATGTCCTGACCGGTGAAATTGATCATGGTAATAATACCCAGATCAAACTGTGCATTTCTCAGGCAGTGAGTCCTGTGGTGATTAATTTATAAACTATTGATAAGCCATTAATTAAACTATAAGAAGGTGCTCCCATGAATATGCAAATTGATTTTAAACGACATAGCAAAAGCCAATTTCTTAGTCCTGAACAGATTGAGGAATTCGGTGCCAAAGTCGATGCGATCCGCCGCGAGGTCATGGATGATCTGGGGGAAAAAGACGCCGAATATATTTATAAAATCCGCAACTTTGTCCGCTATAGCGAAATTGCCTCACGTGGCATGCTGATGTTTGCCGGTTGGTTGCCACCGGTATGGCTGGCGGGGACAGGTCTGCTCGGTCTTTCCAAAATCGTGGAAAATATGGAACTCGGTCACAATGTCATGCATGGCCAGTTCGACTGGATGAATGATCCGAGTCTGAACGGTGCGACCTATGACTGGGATACGATTTCAACCGGCGATGACTGGAAATACACGCACAACTATATTCATCATACTTATACCAATATTGTCGGGATGGATCATGATGTCGGTTATGGCTTGATTCGAGTCAGTGAATCGCAAAAGTGGGAACCACGTTTCCTGTTCAATATTCCACTGGGCATTCAGTTAATGGTGTTTTTCGAATGGTATGTTGGCTTGCAACGCCTGCATCTGGAAGATGTGATTGCTTATAAAACCAAGACCTGGAAAGAAGTCTGGGAAGAAGCAGCACCTTTGCGCCAGAAAATGCGCCGTCAGGTGTTAAAAGATTATGTATTTTTCCCGATCATTGCCGGGCCAAATGCCATTCCGGTATTTACCGGAAATGTGGTGGCCAATGTGATTCGCAGTCTATGGGCTTCTGCTGTTATTTTTAACGGTCATTTCACGGAAGATGCTGAAACCTTTGAAATGGACAATACCGACAATGAAACCCGTGCCGAGTGGTATTTACGCCAGATTCGCGGTTCGAGCAATTTTAGCGGTACCGAATGGTTGCATATACTGAGTGGTAATTTGAGTCATCAGATTGAGCATCATCTATTCCCGGATATGCCAGCGAACCGTTATACGGAGGTTGCTCCAAAGGTCAAAGCACTCTGTGCAGAATATGGCATTCATTATAACGAAGCCAGCTTTATGAAACAGTTTTCTACCGTATGGGTAAGACTGGCTAAATGTTCTCTACCGAATCACTGGACTGAGCAGGTGGTTGAAAAAACCCATGCTGTCAAATCTGTATTCAACTACTTTAAAGCGAAACTATTGTCATAATTCTTAAGTGTTACTTCTTCACCATTTTGGTACTCCTCAATAGATTTGGATGGTCTCTTGAGGATTTTTTTCTTTATCAGATTTAATATCATTAAAATCCTCCTGTTTATGAATAAAATATGGATATAGATTTCAAAAAATGACGAAAGCAAAACAGATCCAGTACTGCTGAAACGCTTTGCCTACAACAACCTGCTTCAGCCCTAAGGGCTTCTCTCTATAATGGCCGCGTCGTTACACTCAAGGTCTCAGTTTTGAAATATCTTAAATATTTTTCAGCAATTCCATTATTAGTACTTTTAACTGCTTGTAATACCACTGAAGCGCCAGCACCAGATTATCAGGGCAATTGGAAAAACACCGTGGAAAATCCAAAACTTGAAAATATTCTGGTTATTTCCAAAAATGGTGAAAATTATCTGATTACCAATACGATCAAAGATAAGGAAACCGGTAAAACCGAGAAAAAGAATCCGATGCCCGCTGCAGTGAACGAAAATGGCATGCTTCAGTTGAACGCAGGTGCAGGTATGGTCGATTTCGCAATCGATGAGAAAACCGGAAATCTGGTTGGTTCTGGCTCAATCTATAAAAAAGCCAAATAGGCAGTAAGATTTTTAAGCCACAAATAGTATTCAAGATGTCATGAATAAGGATATTTCATGGCATCTTTTTTAGTGGATGTTGTTATTGAATGAACTTAATAATTCAGCAAAATCCTCGACAAAATAATTCGCTTTGGCTTTGATCAAATCTATTTCATGAGCGGAGTGCTGATCATAAATTGCCACCACCTCGATACCTGCATGATTTGCTGCTTCTACACCGACCAAAGAGTCTTCAATAATTAGACATTCCTCAGGTCGAAGGTTAAACACTTGCAAAACATTCAGGTAAACCTGGGGATGAGGTTTAATGTTCTGGACATTTTCACGGGTGAGAATCAAGGAAAAGTCCTCATCAAAGCTGATTTTAGAATTAATATTTCGATTGTTATCCTGATAGCGCTGTACATTGAATAAACTGGTGGTTGTGGTTAAGGCCAGAGATATTTGTTGCTGTTTTAAAGCCTGAATCAGGAGGTCTGCCTGAGGTTTTAACTCGACGATATCATCCAGAAAATGTCGGGAAATACTATAACGACGATTTTTTACTTCTTCTTTAGCTGGTTCAAAACCGTATTGTTCTTTTAAAAATCCACAATATTCCAGATAAGGATCTGACCTATGTCTCAAGGCGGTAAGTTGAAGATCGCGCTGTTGCTGAATCTGAATCTCATGTAAATCGACTTTTCTGTTGGAGAGCTCATCAATCAGGGCTGCATCTACCTGATTCCAGATGCCTACAGAATCAATCAACGTACCATCTAGATCAAAACAGACCAGCTTTTTATCCTGAAACATATAAGATTTCTCTGTATTTTTACCATTTATTCGGTGGGGCTGAGTATATCGCATACGATTTAAATGTTTAACTGACCTGAGCAAACCGGGCTGGAAATTTTACGCTAAGGGACTTTTTAATGGATTTATTCACCTGTTAAAAGTATTTATTTACGGAAAATTACAGCGAGTTTAATCCTGAAAATAGTTGCGAAGTGTTATATTTTAATCTGACCCTCAATAGACTTATGCGGATGAAAGACCTGTCCGAATGATGAGAAAGTTAAAGGAAATGTATTTCTGTGTTTGAACTTGACTGTAAATTGCTCAGTATTTTTTATTATGTCTATAAATTTAAAAACGTATCTCAGGCAGCCGATCATTTAGATATGAGCCAGCCAGCGGTGAGCAATCTGCTGAATAAAATTCGCCAGCATTATGGTGATCCTTTATTTTTACGTATTGGCAATGAAATGCTGCCGACAGACCTGTCCAAACAGCTCTTTCCCTTGGTCAGTGAAGCACTGAGCAAAGTTGAAGCCATTAATAACTTTACTATCAATTTTGATCAGGTCACTTCACAGCAGCGCTTTACACTGGCAATGACTGATGTATCGCATCTGGTACTGTTGCCAAAAATTTCACAGTATCTGAAGCAGCATGCGTCCCATATCCGTCTGAATGTGCGTCCGATTACGTCAGAAACCAGCTATCAAATGGCCAATGGCGAGATTGATCTGGCTTTGGGCTTCTTGCCAAATCTGGAGAATGGCTTTTATCAGCAGAAACTGTTTGAGCAATATTATGTAGTGATCGCGGCGAAAGATCATCCGCGGCTCACGGGTGACAGCATCACGACCGAAGAGTATTTACGTGAAACGCATATCGATATTGATGCCGGGATGGGGCATTACCATATTGAAAATGAATTGCTGAATCTGGAACTTAAGCGTGACATTCTAATGCGTCTGCCAAGTTATCTGGGAGTCGGACTGGTAGTGCAGGAAACCGATGCGATTGCGACCGTGCCTTATTATTTGAGTGAAGTCCTGTTATCACGTGGCAATCTCAAGATCTTTAATGCGCCAATTGCGTTCCCGACCTATTCCGTAAAGCAGTATTGGCATATGTCCTGTCATCATAAAACCAGCCATCAATGGTTACGCAATATGCTGCATGAGATTTTAAGTAAATAACTCTACAACTTAAATAGTTTGATTGAGTTCTCATCTCTAGATTTTAAACTCCCGGTTCAAGCCGGGATTTTTTTATTTTGGTACATCTTGATGCCTTTTTCAGAGCCTTGCACCTGAAGTGATCAGTTCCATCTCAAAAAAAAAGTATTACGAATATAAAAAATAGTATTACCAGTTTGGCACGTCCTTTGCATCTATCTACTCAATCATAAAGTGATCTAGGGTTCCGATACATGAAGATTCATGTAGGTCTGCGACCGAGAGTTCACGGCTTAAGTTTCAAGCTCAAGCTACACGGAGGGATAAAAGCCCGGGAGGTAAACCGTACAAGATTGGGATGGATGCATATGAGCACAACTACTTATCACGAAGATCAAGTCCTCTGGACTGAACGTTTACCGGGTGGACACCACTGGTCAGCACGCATCCAGCGTGGCGCAGTTTTACAACTTAAATCTTTAGGCGCAAATGCTAATGTTTCACTGTTTTGTGTGAATAGCGAAGATAAGCTTGAAGCCTATAACATGCCAGACAGCTTAAAAGGTCAACACAGCGCATTTTTAAGTACAGGGCACATTTTGGCGTCTGATTTAGGTCGTGCGATGATCTCGATTGTTAAAGATGACCATGGTTGGAATGATGCCTTTTGTGCGCCAAGTACCGCACAGCAAATCGAACAACAGTTTGGTAAGCAAAGCTTCCAAGATGCGCGTAACGACATGTACCGCAACGGTAAAGACAGCTTGCTTTTAGAGATGACCAAATTTGGCTTATCGGCGACCGATCTTAGCAATACTTTAAATCTATTCTCTAAAGTGCAACCAGATGACAACGGTAACTTGTCTTATGTCGTATCTGACAATACTGATCAAGTAATTGAACTACGCTTTGAAATGGATTGTTTGGTGTTTTTATCCAGCGCACCACATGCACTCGACAATTCTAATGAATATGCACCAGCCGATATTCAGCTCTCACTCTTTAAAGCACTGCCTTTAGGCGACACCGATGTCTGCCGTGACTCATGCCCGCAAAATCAGCGTGCGTTTCAAAATAATAACCGCTACTACGCTTTAACTGCTTAAGGGGAATGATCATGACTGCACTCGTAAACCCAACACAAAATCATGAAAAATCAGTACTTAGCGAAGTTTGTCCTGCCGGTGAAGCATGGATGTGTGAAGTCAAAAAAGGCCAGTATTTCCGTATTGTTGATCTTGAAGGTAATCAAGCGGTGGATACTTTGTTTATTTCCGCACATAACCCTGAAGAGCGTTATAGCGCAACCGATACTTTGGCGATGAACCGTCAAATTTATCTAGAAAAAGGTACGACTTTATATACCAACTTTGGCAATAAAATTGCGAGTATTCATGATGACAACTGCGGTCGCCACGATACTTTAGGCGGTGCATGTTCATGTGAAAGTAACACGGTTCGTTATGCGCATGATAAATATCCAATGCACAGTTGCCGTAACAATTTCATGATTGCATTGTTACAACATCCGATTGCGAAAAAGCATGGTCTGAATGTGCGCCATATCGGTCCAAATATTAATTTTTTTATGAATGTACCTGTAACTTCAGATGGTCACCTGAAATTTGATGATGGGATTTCTGCACCGGGCAAATATGTGGAAATTAAAGCTGAGATGGATTTGATTGTGTTGATCTCAAACTGCCCACAACTAAATAACCCATGTAATGCCTATAACCCAACAAAAATTCAACTGATTGTCCGTGAAGGCGAGGTATAAGACTATGACTTTAAAATATGGGTTTAATAAAGTTCTCATCGCCAACCGTGGTGCAATTGCTTGTCGTGTCATCCGTACCCTTAAAAAATTAGGCATCCAATCGGTTGCGGTGTATTCGGAAGCAGATCGTGATTCCTTGCATGTGACTTTAGCTGATGAAGCGGTCTTTATTGGTGATGCACCTGCAAGCCAAAGCTATCTGAATGTCGATAAAATCTTAGAAGTGGCCAAATATACCGGTGCGCAAGCGATTCATCCGGGCTATGGATTCCTCTCTGAAAATGCCGAATTCTGTAATCTGTGTGAAGCTCAAGGCATTGTATTCTTGGGACCAAATGCCGAGCAAATGAAAGCTTTTGGTCTCAAACATACTGCACGTGAATTGGCAATTCAAGCCAATGTGCCGTTATTGCCGGGTAGTCAATTACTCGCTGATGAAGCTGAAGCACTGCTTGAAGCGGAACGTATCGGTTATCCTGTGATGCTCAAAAGTACCGCTGGCGGTGGTGGTATTGGTATGCGTTTGGTGTGGAATGCTGAAGAGCTGAAAGATGCTTACACAACCGTGTCGTATTTAGCGCAAGCGAACTTTAAAGATGCAGGCCTTTACTTAGAAAAATTCGTACAAAATGCTCGTCATATCGAAGTGCAAATCTTTGGTGATGGCAATGGCTTAGTTTTAGCTTTAGGCGAGCGTGATTGTTCGGTGCAACGTCGTAACCAAAAAGTGATTGAGGAAACACCTGCGCCACACATTACAGATGAACAACGTGCTTATATCCAAAACGTTGCGATTCAATTGATGCAGTCAGTGAATTACCGCTCGGCTGGTACGGTTGAATTTGTGATGGATACCGACACCCAAGAATTCTATTTCTTGGAAGTGAATACCCGTCTACAAGTGGAACATGGTGTCACTGAGCAAGTCTTTCGTGTGGACCTTGTGGAATGGATGGTGACCTTAGGCAGTGGTGATTGGGTTGCTCCAACGTCAAAACTTGAGTCGCAAGGTCATTCGATTCAAGTGCGTTTATATGCCGAAGATCCAATCAAAAACTTTCAGCCAAGTGCAGGGCTTTTAACGCATGTTGAGTTTGATGCCAATGTGCGTAATGAAACATGGGTAGAAACAGGTTCAAACGTGTCATCTTTCTATGACCCGATGATTGCCAAAATCATTGTGACAAGTGAGACCCGTGAATCGGCAATCCAAGCCATGACCGATACATTGGCTAAAACCCAAGTGGCGGGCATTGAAACCAACCTTGAATATCTACAAAACATTATCGACTGCAATGTCTTTAAAGCCGGTACGCAAACCACACGTTTTTTAAATACCTTTGAGTGGAAAACCCAAAAAATTGAAGTGCTCCAAGCGGGTATTCAAACCGCTGTGCAAGATGTCACTGGTCGTTTGGGTTACTGGGATGTCGGTGTACCACCATCAGGTGCGATTGATCCGCTGTCTTTAAATGTGGCAAACCAACTGTTAGGCAATGCACCGAATACCGCAGGGCTCGAATGTACCTTGCAAGGGCCAAGCTTAAAATTCCATTGTGATAGTCAAATTGTGCTTGCAGGTGGTGATATGCTATCGACCTTGGATGGCGTAGCCGTTCCAATGTGGCAAACCGTGAATGTCCATAAAGGTCAAATTTTAAAATGTGGCAAGATCGCCACAGGTTGCCGTACCTATATTGGCATTAAAGGCGGTCTGAATGTGCCTGAATACTTAGGCTCACAAGCAACCTTCACTTTAGGTCAGTTTGGCGGTCATGCAGGGCGTAACTTGCTCATTGGCGATATGCTTCCAATCACGGCATTTACATCCGATGAAGTGAATGCATTAAGCGAAGATCAAATCCCGACATTCTCAAATTCTTGGGAAATTGCGGTGATGTATGGTCCACATGGCGCACCTGATTTCTTTACCAAAAACGACATTGATACTTTCTTTGCCAATGAGTTTGAAATTCACTTTAACTCAAGCCGTACTGGTATCCGTTTGATTGGTCCAAAACCTGAATGGGCACGTCAGGATGGTGGTGAAGCGGGTCTGCATCCATCCAATATTCATGACAATGCCTATGCCATTGGGGCGATCGATTTCACTGGTGATATGCCAATTATTCTTGGGCCTGATGGTCCAAGCCTAGGTGGTTTCGTGTGCCCTGCGGTGGTGATCAATTCTGAGCTGTGGAAATTGGGTCAGCTCAAAGCTGGCGATAAAGTCAAATTTGTCCCTGTGAGCTATCATCAAGCCAAACTTTTAAATGAAAAATATCATGCGCAATTAAATGCACAAGATACACAAGCGGTCACCTTTGATGAATCGTTCTATCCTGAAATCAGCACGCTGAAATCTGCCATTTTAGATACTTTAAAAGGTCAAAATGGCACACCTGATGTGGTGTATCGTCCTGCGGGAAACAACTATATGCTCGTTGAATATGGCGAGTTGGTTTTAGATTTAAACCTGCGTTTCCGTATTCATGCCTTGATGCAATGGGTCAAAGATCAAAATATTCAAGGCATTATCGATCTGACTCCGGGTATTCGTTCACTGCAAATCCATTTTGATTCGACCCAGCTCGATCAGATTGATTTATTGCGTATGCTTCAAGTCGCTGAAGAACAACTGCCTGATGTGACCGAGATGCAAGTGCCATCACGTACCGTGTATTTACCGCTTGCGTGGGAAGATTCACAAACGCAATTGGCTACTGAACGCTATATGCAAACCGTACGTCCAGATGCGCCGTGGTGTCCGGACAATATCGAATTTATTCGTCGTATCAATGGCTTAAAAGACAAACAAGCCGTGAAAGATGTGGTCTATAACGCGAGTTATTTGGTCATGGGCTTGGGCGATGTATATTTAGGTGCGCCTGTGGCAACCCCGCTTGATCCACGTCAGCGTTTGGTGACCACTAAATATAACCCTGCGCGGACCTGGACGCCTGAGAATGCTGTGGGGATCGGCGGTGCGTATATGTGTGTCTACGGTATGGAAGGTCCGGGTGGTTATCAGTTTGTCGGTCGTACCTCACAAATGTGGTCACGCTACCGTAAAAACCCTGATTTTGAGCAAGGTATGCCGTGGTTACTTCGCTTCTTTGACCAGATTAAGTTCTATGAAGTGTCTGAAGCTGAACTCATGCACATGCGTGAAGACTTTAAAGCCGGTCGTCTAAAATTACGCATTGAAGAAGGTGTACTCAACCTGAAAGAATACAATGACTTCTTAACGGAAAACCAAGAGTCGATTTCTGTATTTAAAGCGGTGCAACAAGCCAACTTTGATGCTGAACGTCGTCGCTGGCATGAAGCAGGGCTTGCGGAATATGTATCTGAAAGCCTAGATGCTGTGGATGATGGCGAAGGTGTTGAAGTGCCTGAAGGCGGTTGTGCTGTTGAGTCACATATGCCGGGTTCAATTTGGAAAATTGAATGTCAGTCGGGCGATATTGTCGAAGAAGGTGCAACGCTTGCAGTCATTGAAGCAATGAAGATTGAGATTCCGATTATTGCACCTGAACGCATGAAGGTTGAAGCAATTACCATTGAAAAAGGGCAGACGGTAAAAACGGGGCAGGTGTTGTTTACGTTGGCGCCAGTGGCTTAATGAGATAGGTATAAAAAAGACCGCCTACGCGGTCTTTTTTTCTTTATGAAGCTAAATTATATTTTTGTTCTCGTAATTTAAACGCTCTATCTCCACCTTCAAGAATTTCACAAATATGAGATTTAATTGCTTTTTGACCTAAAGTTGATGAGCAAGATGGGTTGAAATCTAAGGACTCAATACTACCGCCTTTATATTGAAATTTATGATTATTCATATTTGGACTATGAGTCCCATGTTGATTGGCAACAATAATTAGCTCACTATCTGCATTTACCACCACATTTGCGTTGTGAGTCACAAGAATAATTTGTCTTTCCTTTTTCTTTTGTTTTAGGAAAGTAACCAATTCTGAATAGATAGCTCGATTATCTAAGTCATCTTCAGGTTGGTCGATGATAATAGGGCACTTACTTTCACTACAATCTAAAGTCATTTTTAACACTACAAAAGCTTTCTTGCCTTGTGACATTTCATTGTAGTTGTCACCATCATAAATCACGTCAAATTTTATTTTAAACCATGAATTATCAAAGAATTCTTTAGTAAATGTTTCTAAAGTAGTACCACCTCTAAAACGAACTTCTCCTTCTTCTAAGGATTCTACTATTTCATGGTATTTATCTAATAGTTCTATTTGAGAAGTAACTTGCATTTCAGCAAATAGCTTGGCTTTTTCAGGCTGTTGGTTAATTGTTTTTTTGATAAATTCATTGAACTTGAATTTATCAAATATATTCGTTGCAATTATTTGTAGATCTTGGCTGATTGTAATTGATGATATAGCCTGTATTAATTCGGAAGCTACATTGGACATTGATAACCAAATTGTACGTTGAAACTCAGTTGTCAGACTTTCCAAAGATTTTTTTAATTCAGCAATTTTTTCTAAAATATCATCAATTTCTTGAATCTTAGCTTTTTCAATATTTAGCCTTTCTAATAATGGTTTTATAGCGTCAGAAGACCTTAGATAGACTTCGACTTTTTGAAATATGTTAGTACTTTTGATACTTAAAATTTCTTGTTCAACTTTTAGGATCTGATCAGAAATAGTTTTCTGGGATAGCTTTTTGAATTGCTCAAATTGAGTAGCTGTAAATTTTTCTATTTCACTTGCAAAAGATTCAAAGTGTGATTTTACTAGCACATAATTTAAACTAAGTTCAAATGGGTTTAACAGTTGATAGAAATCAGAACTGTGCTTATCTTCAAGTAGTTCTTTAAAAGTAATAAGACCTTCAAGATTTTTATTAAGAATTGTCAAAGTTTCATTCGAAGCATTAAAACTTGCCATTTCTTCTTGAGTTATATTTCCAATATCATTATTTTGGATTTGTATGGATAATTCATTAACTTGATTTTGAATATCATCCTTATTACCTTTCTGTGTCAATTGTGATTGATAGTCAGTTAAAGAGCTTAAAATTGAAAAATAAGTAGATACTTTTCCTGAAATTTCATGTCGTAAAAAATCACTTTGTTCTTTAAATTTAGAGAAAAGCTTATTGTCTTTTTGCTGTATCAAGTCTTTAACTATATCTTCAATACCTTGATCTTTTGACTTTGAATACATATGTCCTTGGTAAAAATATTCAATGGGTCTACTATAATCCTCCTTACCATCTTGCCAAATAATTCTAAAATTTGAACAAAGCTCATCAATATGCTGAGATTGTTCAAGGGAGTTTAGTGCGGTAGGTTTTAATTTATTTGCTAGACATTGTAATAGGGTGGACTTACCTGATGATCGCCCACCGATGATAGAAGTTAAATTACCATTAAAGTAAATTTTTTCGTTTGCAACATTAGTATTATTTAACTCGATATAATCTATTACTTCATATGAGTTTTTTATTTCAGGGCAATGTTGTCCGATATGAACACGACTTTCAGGTTCATGAATAATTTGCTTTAAACCTTCAAAAGTTGGTTCAGCTTTGATCCAACAATAACGATTCATTTTTGGTTCGAATAACTCTTCGAGACAATGAGCATCGCTACCATGAATAGACGGTTTGAGTGAGCGATATTTTGAAATTATTCCCTCAGGGGATTCACTACCTTTTCCTAAAAAATATCTATAGTCCGAAGGTTTTGCAGAGAATAAACCGTCTGCTAATTGATAAATAGAATTTCTAAGGCTATAAACGGATGCATCTTGTTGCTGTAGAAGATCCTCGTGTCCTCTTAAAGCAGAAACACCATCATCACCATTTGCAACAAATACGAGTACTTCATTTCTTAAATTTTTGTTTACTTCAAAAACTTCGATTAATGTGGTGTGAGGAATGCAAAACTGTTCAATCCCTTTCTTGAGTGCTAATTTTTCATCATCTTTTTGATGCTCTAAAAGGTATAAACGTCCTAGACTTTTGAGCCCGAATTCATTAAGAGGATATTTGTTTCCATCACCATGTGCCATTTTAATTTGACTTAATATTTGATTCTCAATTTTCTCAATTGCTAGAGGGTTAAAGATTAAGTGCAAATTAATCAAAGTGCTTGAACTTGTTGTTGGTGAAATTCTTAACTCCATGTTGGGTATCAACAAAATTTTAGATATAAGAGCTTTTTCATCACTATCAAATTCACTACGAGAATCAATTTCCGCTTGGAACTTTTTTACTTCTTTATAATTATCAACACTAAAATAGTCCGTGATACCAATAACTTTTATATTTCGTTCTAAGGCTTTTCTGAAAAGCTGAACACAGTAGTCTTCAAAAGAAATATCCCCAAATTTATCATTTTTGGCTGTACCTTTTGTATGGACATGTAAGTCCCAACGTCCCCACTCAGAGCCACGGCTCATCACTTTTCCCCTTAATATAGTTTTAAAGAACAATTGTTTAATTATTAGATTAATTGTAGATAAATATTGTTTGGAAAAGAACCTATATGGAGGGTTTTTCTCAATTTAAATATATTTTCCACCGAACAGTTAAATTCTCAATACTATGTATCTAGAAACTATAAGCCTCAAACTAAATTGATATACATCAAAAGTGGTAAACTTATTGGGCAAGTTCAAAAAGCAAATCTAGCCACACTTTGATGCACTCTCGAACCCCAATGGTGCAAAATGGGCTATTTTTTAGCCGCACTTAATAAAATTAAATCATCCTTATTCTGGTTTATATATGTATGTGATCGATTTTAAAAGTATTCTGCTTAAATCTATTCTATTTTATATTGTGGCACGCTTAATGCATTTATTTATATACAACATAAATAGAGGAGAGCAATACACTTGATCACTCATAAGCACAAACATCGGTTAACCATTCATGTATAAAAAGAATAGCAAGGACATGAGCAATCAAAATGGAATAAACCGGTGAAATACAAAACTTACTTTTGCTTTAGAACAAGCCCCATCTCACTGTTATGGGGCTTTTTTTTTGCCCTTTTATGTAAGTTTATTCACCTTATCCAAATAACTAAAAATTGGCACGTTTTCTGCATTTTCCTAAGTAATACGAAATTTTGGTTTTGTAATATTTACAGGAGATGCACATGAACAATCCGACATCAAATAAAAAAATGCATCCATGGCTTCACTTTTTGGTTGAGCTGCTCAGCGTACGCGCAGGCTTTCACATTAAACAGTCTTCCCAATACCAACCCAAGGATCAACATCGTGCCTAAACAAAAATTGGCACGGATCAGTATTACCGTGCCAGAAACCACGCTACATGCGATGGACCAAAAAATTGTCGAGCAGCATTATGAAAGCCGTTCACAGGCCATTGTCGACATGATTAACCGCCACCTGATTGATGATCTGGTGATTCGCGATGAAGTCATGGTCGGCACACTCACCTTGCTCTACGACGTCAGCCTGAAACCGCTGCGCAGTCAGCTGGTCGATCTGCAGCAGCAGTATCTGGCGCAAGTGATCAATTCACTTCATATCCAGTTGGATGATGAAAAAATTTTGCAAGTCATGCTGATGCAGGGCGCGAGTAGTGATCTGAAAGAAATTAGCGAACAATTTATTGCACTGAAAGGCGTGATTAAAGGCCATCTCGAACTGATGGATGCCGTCATGCCGCCCATTCCACAAAATACCGAACACACTTAAGGAGAACAGCTGTGCACAACTTATGGACTGTACAGGACTGGCAACACGCCTACCAGAATAACAATATCCAGCTTAGTGACCTGATTGAGTATGTAGCCGAGTTGAATAATGACGATCATGCCTGGATATCAATTGCGACAGCAGCACAATTACAGGCACAAATTGATGCATTGACTGGTGCAGATATTGAAAGCTTGCCACTTTATGGGGTGCCATTTGCAGTCAAGGACAATATTGATGTTGCAGGGTTCTATACCACAGCAGCATGTAAAGAGGCAGCTTATCTGGCGACTTCCGATGCAACAGCAGTAGCCAAATTAAAAGCTGCCGGCGCGATTGTCGTGGGAAAAACCAATCTGGACCAGTTTGCGACGGGTCTGGTCGGTGTGCGCTCCCCATACGGCGCGGTGAAGAACAGCTTTAATCCTGAATATATCAGTGGTGGTTCGAGTTCGGGTTCCAGCGTGGTGGTAGCCAATGGATTAGTACCATTTTCACTGGGTACAGATACTGCAGGTTCAGGACGTATACCAGCAGGGCACAATAACATTGTCGGACTCAAACCGACCAAAGGCTGGTTTTCGACTACAGGCCTGATTCCGGCTTGTCGCACCATCGATGTGATTTCGATTTTTGCATTAACGGTGGATGATGCCTGGCAGGTGGCGCAAGTCATGCAAGGCTATGATGCTAGCGATGATTATTCCCGGGTACATCCTCAAAATGTACCGAGCCAATTTTCAAAAGGGAAAATTGCCATTCCGGATACACTGGAATTTTATGGCGATGCTGAAACTGAAAAAGCATTCCAGCTGGCGATCGCACGTGTACAAAGCTTGGGTTATACGGTTGAGCCGATTGATTTTGTTCCATTTCAACAGCTGGCGACTGCACTTTACAACCGCTCTTGGGTGGCTGAACGTACCAGTGCCGTGGAAAAAATGGTGCAACGTGAGCAGACCCATCCGGTAATTGGCCAGATTATAGCGCAGGCAGACCGGTTCAGTGCGGTCGATGCCATGCAGGATGAATATGAACGCGCCCGCCTGAGCCGTATCATTCAAAATACCTTGACGGATTATGATGCATTGATGGTGCCTACCGCACCTACCATTTATCGCATTACAGAAGTAGAAGCGGACCCTCTGGTAAAAAACAGTCACATGGGCGCTTATACCAATTTTGTCAATTTTGCCGATCTTTCGGCTTTGGCGCTACCCAATAGCATTCGTGCCGATGGTTTGCCAACGGGCGTGACCTTTATTGCACCAGCCTGGATGGATGAAGCACTGGCCAAATTCGGGCAAAAATGGCAGCAGGCGAGCCAGTTAAAGTTAGGCACATCTGAACTTAGCTATGAAAAAACAACTGAAATCTCATCGGGTCACAGCGTCAAACTGGCTGTCGTCGGTGCACATCTAAGCGGAATGCCGCTGAATTTTCAGCTGACCACACGCGGTGGCACCCTGATCAAGCAGACCCGGACTACTTCGCATTACAAACTGTATGCATTAAAAAATACCACACCGCCAAAACCCGGCCTGCAATACAGCGCTAAAGGTTGTTCAATTGAAGTCGAGGTCTGGGACATTCCACGTGCATTGTTTGGCGACATTGTCGCTGAAGTACCGGCACCACTCGGGATTGGCAATGTACAGCTCAGCGATGGCACATGGGTCAAAGGTTTTATTTGTGAAGGCTATGCCTTAGAGGATGCAACAGATATTAGCCATTTTGGTGGTTGGCGCGCCTATATCGAATCTAAAAAAGTCAGCAATACCAAGTTTAAATGCGCATGCATAGGGGAAATCGCACGATGATTAAAAAAGCCTTGTTGTCAGCATCTGTACTGACCACGATTTTATTAGCAGGCTGTGACAATACAGCCAAAGTACCGGAACCAAAAGCCAAAGCTGAAGGCAGCGTGAATACCAAGCCCATTACGATCGGTTACAGTGATTGGCCGGGGTGGGTGGCATGGCAAGTCGCGATTGAAAAAGGCTTCTTTCAAGAGGCAGGGATCAATGTTGAGTTTAAGTGGTTCGATTATTCAGCATCGATGAGTGCTTTTTCGGCCAATCAACTTGATGCCGTTTCGGTATCCAATGGCGATAACTTGGTGATTGCATCCGGTGGTACCAAGGGCATCATGATCATGGCGACCGATTATTCAGCCGGGAATGACGTCATTATTGCTAAAAATGGCATAAATTCGATTCAAGAACTAAAGGGCAAGCAAATTGCGGTCGAAAAAGGCTTAGTTGATCATCACTTGTTAAATACGGCTTTAAGCGATGCGGGTATTGCACATACTGATGTGAACTTGGTCAACGCGGTCACCAATGAACTACCACAAGTCTTTTCAAGTCCTGATGTGGCTGCGATTGCGGTATGGCAGCCGGTGGCCAATCAAGCCTTGAAAGCCGTTGCAGGTTCCAAGATTATTTATTCCTCTCAAGATAAACCTGGTCTGATTTATGACACTTTAACGGTCAATATGACGCATTTGTCTGCACACAAAGAAGAATGGAAAAAAATCATTCAAGTGTGGGATAAAACGGTGAAATATATTAATGATCCAGCCACACGTCCTGATGCCTTAGCCATTATGGCAAAACGCGTTGGTCTTGAAGCCGATCAGTATGCACAGTTTATTGAAGGGACGCATTTATTGGATTTGGCAGCCAATAAAAAGGTATTTGAAAAATCGAACAACTTTGATTCACTCTATGGTTCAAGCTATCACGTCAATGAATTTAACTTTAAAAATGGTGTATATACCCAAAAAGTCGATGTAGATGGGGTCATTTATCCCGAACTTGTACAATCTTTACCATAATCTTTTTTATACAGGCTTTTCGTATCGAAAGGCCTTTTTTCGTTAAGGGGGCTGTATGTTAAAAAAATTATCTCTTTCTGTGTTGGTTGCTTCAAGCTTAATTCTCGTAGGCTGTAGCAAATCATCAGATACCACAACTGAAGCAAAAGCAGTCAATTCAAGTACTGCTCCGATCCGTATCGCCTATAGTGAATGGCCGGGTTCACTCGCTTGGGAAGTGGCAAAGGCAAAAGGATGGTTTGAGGAGGCAGGCTTAAATGTACAACTTGAATGGTTCTCCGACTATAACGCATCAATTCAAGCCTTTTTGGCAGGCAAAATTGATGGGGCGAGTGTCGCCAATGGCGATAACTTTATGCTGTCTTCACAAGGTGTGAACGGGAGCATTATTTTGGTCAATAGTATGTCGACCGGAAATGATATCATTATTGCGAAACCGGGCATTGAGTCTGTTAAAGAGCTTGCAGGGAAAACCGTTGCATTCGAGAAAGGCTTGGTCAGTGAATTGTTCTTTACCACCGCGATGGAGAATGAAGGTCAAGATCCGAGCAAAGTCAAAGTCGTTAATGCGGTGACCCAAGAACTATCACAAGTCTTTAATACACCAGGGATTGATGCGATCACGCTTTGGCATCCATTTGGTTTACAGGCCCTTAAAGCTGTACCGGGTTCTAAAGTCATTTATGATTCAAGCAAAACACCGGGATTAATTTACGATGTTCTTTCGGTGAACTTGCCAAACATTGAAAAACGTAAAGATGAGTGGACCAAATTGATCGTGGTGTGGGACAAGATTGTGAAATATCTTGAAGACCCTGCGACACGTGCAGATGGTATTAAAATCATGGCAGATCGTGCCGAGATTAAACCTGAACAGCTTGAAAACCTGATGGCGGGTACGACCTTGCTCGATTTAGAAGATAATAAAAAAGTCTTTGTTAAAGGTGATGGCTTGGACTCACTGTATGGTTCTTCTTATAACGTCAACAAGTTCAATATGCGTGTCGGAATTTATTCAGAAAGCCCTGTTGTCGAAAATACCATCTATCCACATTTGGTCAATGCTGCACAAGCTGAATAATCCATCTAAGCTTGATAAAAAAGGGCTTTTTAGCCCTTTTTTATGACTCACGATTTAAGCGAAGTTCATGCTTCAATCAGCCAAACTTTCTCAATATCATGTGCAGTGACCCATAACACATCACCACACTGCATTACCGCACCACTTCCAGCATTCTCTTGTGCAGTGATCTGCCTTAAAATCTTGCCAGAAATCAAATCAATTTCGATTAACAATAGATTTGTCGTTCTGACCCAAAGTCTGTTTTTAGATGCAAAAATATCCCCACCATCGCCACGTGCATGTTCAGGGAGTTGAATGGTTTGAACACACTCACAGGAGAGAGCATCAATTTTTGAAACCGTGCCATGCTTTTGATTAAGGCTAAACACATATTGATCATTGGCCGAGATAAACCAAGGGGTTTCATCAACATCAATCACATGTGTTACACGGTTTAAGAAAGGATCAATCCGTTGTACGGAGGCGTGTTGAGTGTTGGTGAGCCAAATTGCACCTGCACCATAGCAAACATTATAAGAGCTCGGTAAGACTTCAATATGTTGTTCAATTTGACCGCGACACGGTGCAATTTTGGTGAGTAATCCTTCTGCGGAGACCACCCAAATGGCATCATCGGATGCCGCCAAACTAAATTCACCCGTTAAATCCGCAAGACCCGTCGGAATGATGGCTAAAACTTCATTACTAATCTGATCTATTTTATAAATGGATTGATTTTCTAGACTCGCCACCCATACTGCTGAAAATGCACACACCGGAATTCCTGCAGCCTTAGGCACTTGAATTTCAGCCACCACCTGATTGTCTTGAGCCGAAAACTTTTGTAAGACATCCTGATTGGTGGCCCAAATATAGCGGCCATTACTCGCCATAAAGTCGACAAAACCGGAAACATGCCGAGTTTGTAGCGCAAGATGTTCAATGGGTACTTCATTTGATTCAAGCAAAACAGCATGATTCATCTATGTAACTCCTGCATATTGATGACAGCACGGTAGCGCAGTTTCCCCTGACGTAACTTCTCAATCGCATCATTGACTTTCGAGATGGGAAATTCCTCCACCCAGGGCTGTATATGGTGACGTGAGCAGAAATCGAGGAGCTGATGCATGGCAATCGGTGTACCTGTGGGTGAACCTGTTAGACTAATTTGTTGATCAATTAGCTGAAAGCTTGAGATTTTAAGAGGAGCTTCGACCAAACCGACCACATGAAACTTTCCTTCAGGAGCCAATAAGCGAATGTATGCATCCCAATCGAGTGCTTGATTGACCGTATCCACAATCAGATCAAAATTTTGTGGGGGAATATCATCAAGCTGAGTCGAGGAAAGGACTTGGTCTGCACCTAATTGTTTTAGTTCATCATATTTTGCAGGGTTTGAACTAAACGCAGTGACTTTGCAGCCCCAAGCTTTGTAAAGTTGCACTGCAATATGTCCTAAGCCACCAATACCAATCACGCCCACATGATGAATCGCTTGAATACCATGTTGCAGTAAAGGGGTAAATACCGTTAAACCACCACAGAGTAATGGTCCAACACTTTGGAGATCCATATTTTCAGGAATAGGAATCACCCAAGAGGCTTGCGCACGGACATGACTCGCAAAGCCACCATGACGTCCTACAATCGTGGATTCAGATTGTTTGCACAGATTAGGTTTGGCCGACAAACAAGGATGACACGTTTGACAATGACCCGATTGCCAACCTAAACCGACCACTTGATTGGGGACTAGATGTTTTACCGTGCTACCAAGCTTTGAAATACGTCCAATGACTTCATGACCCGGAACGAAAGGATATTGTGTTTGTTGCCAATCATTATCAAGCATAGAGAGGTCAGAGTGGCATAAGCCACAGTACATGACCTCAATTTCAACCTCATCGGGGTTTAAGTCGTTAAACTCAAACTGATAAGGTTGAAGTGCTTGCTTAGGCGCATGTGCGGCATAAGCAAATACAGGCATCACTTATGCTCCTAAGTCATCATAATTGTGTTTACCAAAATGGACATTTGGACCAGTCAGTTGAATTTCGCCACGTTTGACCATCTCACGCATATAACGAAAGCCTTGCGCACTGACTTCAAATAGATGTTGACCTGCAATCACAGGCGGATATTTCTCTAAAGCTTCTGGCGTTGCAAATTGAGGCAACGGTTTAATCTCGACATCATAGTCACAAGCAAAGAATAGCGGGAATGAATAACGTTCATCACGGACTTTACGAACACGATGAGAGGTTGCAGTAAAGCGACCGCCACTTAAGGCTTCAATCATGTCGCCAATATTGACCACAAATGCATCTTCAATGGGAGGTGCATCAATCCATTCACCTTTAGAGTTCACCACTTCGAGTCCTGCTGCAGTAGGTAACAAGATGGTGAACAGCTCCATATCGGTATGTGCACCAAAACCAAAGATATCTTCTGCTTCTAGATCATGTGGATAGTGCATTAAACGTAGTTGAGAGGTGGGTCGTGTGACTAAACGGTTAAGCGCATCGGGTTCAAGTTGAAGGGCCAATTCAAAACCGCGCAGCAGCACACGTCCTAAGGCAATCACATCTTCATAATAAGCGCTAACATCTTGCTTAAAATTCGGGAGATCGGCCCATACATTCGAGCCATGCATCGGTTTTTGAGCAATCACGTCAGGATCATCATCAGGTAAATCCCAACTCAAATCGAAAGCTTCTTTATTGTCTGTTTTGTTGGGTAATTCTGCCAAATCAGGACGATCAATCGCTTCAACACGTTCTTCACCCGGTGGCACATATCCACGATGCTTAATGCCAAATTTGCCGGCGTAATACTGCATTTTTTCTTCAAAGGGTAAGGCGAAAAATGCTTTAGCTTGGGCTTGTAATGCTTCTATATGTGCTCTCGGAATGCGATGACCCTTAATATATAAAAAACCGACATGCTCAGCCGCTTTGCCGAGTTCTATCGCAACCTGTTGTTGATCTGCAGGATCTGCACTGTACAACCCTGAAATATCAATGACAGGAATTTCACTGAAATCTTTTTCAATCGTTTGAATGCTCATGTTACCCCCTAAAATGAGGCACGTATGGTGTGGAACAATGCGTGCCTTGTGAATTTACTAATGTCTGCTTAAATTTCAGTACTGTTTGAAAAGACGTTAATAATGACGATACCAAGCACCATAAAGGACAGCCCAATCAGCGCTGCCGTGTCCAAATGCTGTTTATAGAAAATCCAACCAATGCATGAAATCAAAATAATGCCTGCACCCGACCACAGGGCATATGTAATACCCACGGGGATGGTTTTCATGGTGAGCGCTAGAAAGTAAATTGCGATCAGATAGCCAATGACAGTGATCGTGGATGGAATCCATTGGCTAAAACCATTCGATGCTTTTAAAGCAGAGGTCGCAATCACTTCTGCCACAATTGCAATCATTAAATAGAGGTAAGCCATATTGATCTCACTTACTTGCTAGTACTGACTTTGGTCATACGAGGAATCACCGGTAAATCTGCCAAAGCAGGATCAAGTTCATCTTCTTCGGCATGCACCAATTGATCGACACGTTGACGTAAGCTTTTAAACTCAGGTGTCAGCATGAGGTCAGGATGACGTGGGCGTGGCAAGTCGACTTCAATAATTTCTTTAATCTCACCTGGGTTGGCTTTCAGTGCCACGATACGGTCGGCAAGTAGAATGGCTTCGTCCATATCATGGGTAACAAAAATGATGGTAATGTCGATGTTTTTCCAAAGATCCATTAAGTGACGTTGCATTTTTTGGCGCGTATGTGGGTCAAGTGCACCAAAAGGTTCATCCATGAGCAGAATTTTCGGTTCATTGACTAAGGCGCGGGCAATGGCGACACGCTGTTTCATCCCACCTGACAGTTGGTGTGGATATTGATTTTCGTATTTTTCTAAGCCAATGATGTTAATCCACTCGCGTGCTTGGGCTTCGGCTGCTGAATGACTTTGGCCCTTCATTTTTGGACCAAACATTACATTTTCTTTGACAGTTTTCCACGGAAAGAGGGTATAGCCTTGGAACACCATGCCACGCTCAGGACTTGGGCCTGTAATCGGTGTGCCATCCACTAAAATCTCACCACTACTATATGGGTCTAAACCTGCAACCACACGGCTAAAGGTCGATTTACCACACCCAGAGGGTCCAATCACACAAATAAATTCACGTTTATGGATTTTGAGATCTAATGCATTTAAGACCGTGCGTTCTGTTTTGCCATGTTTAAACTTTTGTGTGAGTTGTTTTGCTTCTAAGATCACGGGACGTTGGTAAATCTTGTCAAAATAGTGACGTGAATCAAATGCATCAGTATGTTCAAGCTGTGTCATTAGTGTGCTCCCGCTTTCCATTTAAATAAACGTTGACCGATTTTCATCAGGACGACATCGCAGATCAGACCGATCATCCCAATAATTAAAATTGCAGCGAAGACATTGTCGAAATGTTGGTAGCGTGCTTGCTGGGTGATAAACCAAGTAATGCCAGAGGTGCTGCCAATCAGTTCAGCCACAATTAAGTAAGTCCATGCCCAACCGAGCAGTACACGCAAATTACGGTAAATTTCAGGTAATGCTGCAGGGATCACCACATGTAACAGACTTTTGAGTTTATTTGTGCCCAGAGTAAAACCGGCTTCAATCAAGCTACGGTCAACCAAGCGTGTGGTATTGGCAATAATCAGAATTTGTTGGAACAAAGTGCCAATCACAATAATGGCAATTTTTGGTGCATCGTTGATCCCTAAAATTGCAACGGCTAGGGCACCAAATGCAGGTGCAGGCAAATAACGGAAAAATTCAACAAAAGGCTCGGTCAGTTGGGATAGCTTGTTTGAAAAACCGCATAAAATTCCGAGTGGGACACCGACTAAGGAAGAAATAAAGAACGCAGTAAAGACCAGCTTGATACTGTGCCACAGACTTTCATGAAACCAGGGTGCATTGGCCTGAGCAGGCTCCGTGGTAAAAGCTGTGATCAGTGCAATCGCAACTTCATGCGGTGCAGGCAGATAAATCGGGTTGACCAGAATACCTTGCGGCGGAGCCAGACCCTGATCTACCGCAGACTGCGCAGCAGAAAAAAACTGGTCTTTATCAATACGACTTTCGACCTGTAAATAGGCAACACTACCTGAATCAGTAATCTGGACTTGTGGATGCCAGATAAATGGCAAGTAGCTGACTGCACACCAAATTAAAATTGGTATTAAAAAAGACCCCAAGCCAAACAGCAATTTATTTCTTTGACTGAGTTCACGTGCAACGTAACTCATAGTGTTGCCCCTCAATATTACAAATTTTATAAAACGTAATACTAAATAAGCAAAATGGATGCCATTTCATCCCAAATCCTGAAATGACTTTAAAAAGGACTTATTTTTATAGCAAAAATTAGCAGACAACTCTTAATCATATTCAAGAAGTTAGATCAGAATGCAGAGATTTTTTAATCATTTTTTGGAAAATAGACTCAATGAAAAAGACCTGAAAAATCAGGCCTCTTTTTTCAGTAACATCATTTAGCCAATAATGTCTGCATGCTGGCTTTGCAAACTATAGATGCACTGTTCTGCAATCTGTTTTTTCTCGGCTACGGTCATTTCAATATCTTCCCATTTCTGCATCTGCTGCAGGAGCCAGATAAAATCATCGACTTTCGGTTGGGCACTTTTCCCAACAAAATTCCGGATAATATTCTTGATCTTGTAAAAGTCATAGACATGCCGCTGGGCGGAACATTCAAACTGAATAATCTGATAATCGACTAACATGTCCCATACTTCTGATAAATCACTGCGCTGCTTTAAATCATCCTGCGCTTTTTGTACTGCCTTGACCACTGCCTCTACAGTAAATGGATGCTGTTCTGCCCATTCCTGGGTCATGGCCAAGACTTTATCGGCAACTTTTGGAATGACATTCTGGCTTGCCGCGACGATAAAACTATAGCCTTCAAGTTTGGCCTGAATATTCCAGGGTTCTCCCACGCAAAAGCCATCGAATACCTGTTCCGCGATTCCTTTTACCATGGAAGGCGGTGGAGACGTCATCAGCTGGATATTCTTGGCCAGTTGTGGATCAGTCAGTGCCAGCCATTCTTTTAAGCAGTAATGGTGAATCGAATATTTATACACATAGGCCAGATTGATGGGATGATTCTGTTGTAAAGCCTGTACCAGTTTCTTTGAGGTGCTTTGTTCATCATCCTCAGGCTGGATACCGAGTTCATAGCACCAATCCTGGCGCAGGCTAATAAAAGCCTGATTCACGCTCAGTACTAGAGGGGTTTGCAAAGCCACCTGTAACTGGTCTGTGCCCAGGGCAGCAGCGGGCAACATGGCGGACAGACAATGTGCAGCATCCAGAAAGCCATAGGCCAGACGGTCACGCAAACTTGACCATGAGGCTTCGCGGATTAAATTGATGGTTAATCCTTGCTCGGCAAAATAACCCTGTTTTTCAGCCCAGAGAATGGCAACACAATCAAGTAAAGGAATATAGCCAATATTGAGTTCAGTTTTTTCTAATGTGGACATATGCTTTTCCTTATTGGCCCAGTAACAGCTTCTGTGCATCCAGTAAGCGTCTGGCCATTTCACCAATGGTAATCCGGTGACTCATGGCATTTTTACGCAATAAAGCAAAAGCTTGCTCTTCCGTTAAGGCATGCAGCTGGATGAGCAGGGCTTTGGCTTTATCGATATCTTTACGGTCAATCAGCTTGTCCTGGGTTTCTTTTAAATCGTTCAGCAGCTTTTTATGTTTGCGGAATTGTTCAATTGAAATTTCCAGAATGCTTTCTAGTTTGGTGGGATCAATACCATCGACAATATAAGCCGTGATTCCGGCATCAATCGCACTTTTGATGGTGTCTTTATTGGAGTTCTGGGTAAACAGCACGGTCGGAAGTTCATATTGGCTGACACAGCTTTCAATAATATCCCGATGCGGATGATCCATATTCAGCAGGATCACATCTGCATGAATACCCTTAACATGTACCATATTCAGGTCATTCAGGATTAAACAGGCCACCACCTGAAAATCATGTGAAAGTAAGGATTCCTGGATGAATTGGGCGCGCTCCAGATCATCATCAATAAGAGCAATTCGTAATTTGGACATGGAATATTTTCAAGTAAGGCCTAAGGAATATTCAAGCAGGAGTAAAGCAAAAAACATGCCATTAAATTGGTGCATAAAATTCTATTTTTCTGTTCAATTTAGTGCATAGCTTTAGGGATTTCAGCTGATGGCTGATCAAAATGAAGCGTTTAGGTAGATCATCTGCCTGAAATAAGGCGTTTTCTTATTGGAAAAGTTGGCACGATTTCTGCATTTATTAAATCGTCAAAGATGACTTTCAATACTAACAACGGCCAACGATGTCCGTTCTGATCGTAATTGCACTTTCAAGGAGTGTGATTGGTATTTCGTTCAGCACAGGATAAATGACATGGTCAGTTGTTCAGCAATACAAAACGCACAAGCGTTTCAACCCTTCCTCCAGCATTACAAAGCGCTGGGTTGCGGTATTTACAACATATTCAATCAGCAGACATATCAATGCCTAGACGTGATATGCGGCTTTTTATCATCTTTAAAAAACAATAGTTGGAGTGCAGATATGAAAATTCTCATGATTGGGCATGGCATGGTGGGGCATAAATTCATCGAATCTGTACTGGAACAGGCCGGTGATGACATTGAGCTGACCATTTTGGCAGAAGAGCCACATTTAGCTTATGACCGGGTACATTTGACCGAATATTTCAGCGGCAAGTCGGTCAAGGATCTGAGTCTGTGTCGTAGTGATTTTGCCGATGCTTATGGCATTGATTTGCGACTTAATACTAAAGCGGTTGAAATTGATCAGCTCCATAAAACCGTCACCACCAGCCAGGGTGATGTGCTGAGTTTTGACAAGTTGATTCTCGCTACCGGTTCTTATGCCTTTGTGCCACCATTCCCGGGCAATGACCGTCAGAATTGCTTTGTTTATCGTACTATTGAAGATCTGGATGCCATTCGTGCAGCCAGTCTGAATGCCAAAACTGGCGTAGTGATTGGCGGCGGCTTGCTAGGGCTGGAAGCAGCGAAAGCCCTGCGAGATCTGAATCTGGAAACCCATGTCGTAGAATTTGCTCCGCGTCTGATGGCGGTGCAGATTGATGATCTGGGCGGCCGGGTACTGCGCTCTAAAATTGAAGACCTTGGTGTCAAGGTACATACTCAAAAGGCCACGTCAAGTATTGAAGATGGTGACAGCACTCAGCATGTAATGAAGTTCGGAGATGGTTCGGTGCTTGAAACCGATATCATCCTGTTCTCGGCCGGTATTCGTCCGCGTGATGAACTGGCGCGCCAAAGTGGTTTACTGATTGGTGAGCGTGGCGGCATCATCATTAATGATTATTGCCAGACCTCACATCCGGACATTTATGCCATTGGTGAATGTGCACTTTGGGACAATAAAATTTATGGTCTGGTTGCACCGGGCTATGACATGGCGCGTATCGCGGCAAAACATGTACTGGGCCAAGAGAGTCATGCATTCGCTGGCGCCGACATGAGCACCAAACTCAAACTGATGGGCGTGGATGTTGCTTCTATTGGTGATGCACATGCCATGTCCCCAGGTGCTTTGAGCTATTTCTATGCTGATGAAGCCGCGCAGGTTTATAAAAAAATCGTGGTGTCAGCAGATAAGGCCAAGCTGCTGGGCGCGGTGCTGGTGGGCTGTGCCAAAGAATATAGCGATCTCCTGCAAATGATGCTGAATGGTCTGGCTGTACCGGAACAACCGGAAAGCCTGATCATGCCGGGCTTTGATCAGTCGACCTCCAAATCGGGTGGCAGTGGCATCGATTTGTTGCCTGACAGTGCGACCATCTGTTCCTGTAATAATGTTTCCAAAGCTGATATCTGTTCAGCCATTGATGGCGGTGCAACTTCATTGGGGGCACTGAAAAAATGCACGCAGGCTGCAACAGCGTGCGGTGGCTGTGCGCCATTGGTGACGCAGGTTCTCAAATCTGAATTACAGCGTCAGGGTGTCACGGTGAACAATCACCTGTGCGAACATTTTGCCTATTCACGTCAGGAACTATATCACCTGGTTCGTGTGCATGAAATCAAGAGTTTCTCTGACCTGATCCAGCAACATGGTCATGGGATGGGCTGTGATATCTGCAAACCGACTGTAGCCAATATTCTGGCATCCTGCTGGAATGACTTTGTCCTAAAACCTAGCCATGCCGGTTTGCAGGATAGCAACGACTACTACCTCGGCAATATCCAGAAAGATGGTTCCTATTCGATTGTGCCACGTGTGGCAGGCGGCGAGATTACTCCGGATGGCCTGATTACCATCGGTCAGATTGCCAAAGATTATGGCCTATATACCAAAATCACAGGCGGACAACGAATTGACATGTTTGGTGCGCAGGTACATCAACTGCCTGAAATCTGGGAAAAGCTGATTAATGCCGGTTTCGAGTCCGGACATGCCTACGGCAAATCTTTACGTACGGTGAAATCTTGCGTGGGCAGCACTTGGTGCCGTTTCGGGGTCGATGATTCTGTCGGCTTGGCAATTTTCCTGGAGAACCGTTATAAAGGCCTGCGTTCACCCCATAAAACCAAAATGGCAGTATCCGGCTGTACCCGTGAATGTGCAGAAGCACAGAGCAAGGATGTCGGTGTCATTGCCACGGAAAAAGGCTGGAATCTATATGTATGCGGAAATGGCGGCATGAAACCGCGCCATGCTGAACTGCTCGCTTCGGATCTGGATACTCCCACACTCATCAAATATATCGACCGCTTCTTTATGTTCTATATCCAGACAGCAGACCGTCTGCAGCGCACCAGTGTGTGGCGTGACAATATGGAAGGTGGGCTGGACTATCTGAAAGATGTCATTGTGCATGATTCGCTCGGCATTGCCGCTGAACTGGAAAGCCGTATGCAGCATGTGATTGGTACTTATCAGGATGAATGGCGCACCGCAATTGAAGATCCTGAAGTACGCAAACGCTTTAAGACTTTTATCAATGCCAAAGCAGCCGAGCAGAATGACCCGCATATTCAGTTTGCGCCTGTACGTGGCCAGATTCGTCCAAAGACAGAAGCTGAACGTGATTTAAACCGTATTCCAGTGGTTGAAGCCTAAATACCACAGTCAGGGAGAATGAAAATGACAATTTTAAAAGACATGAACGAACTGAACTGGTACGAAGTCTGCAATCTGGATGAGATCACTCCGAATACCGGTGTGGCAGCCCTGATTGAAGATCAGCAGATTGCAATTTTTCGCGTGGGTCAGGAACAGCGGGTTTATGCACTCAGCAATCAGGATCCGTTTAGTCTGGCCAATGTCATGGCACGTGGCATTCTGGGTGATCTGCAAGGTGAGCGTGTAGTCGCATCCCCAATTTACAAGCAGCATTTCAGTCTGGTGACCGGTCGTTGTCTGGAAGAACAAGAGCAGAAATTACTGGTATTTCCAACCCGAATTGAAAATGGCAAAGTTCTGGTGAGTCCGACTCCACAAAAAACTTATATTTCCAGTAATGGTCAAAACACAGAGCGCTTAAAACTGGTACTGATCGGGAATGGACTGGCGGGTATGCGTTGTCTGGAAGACTTGCTGGATATGGCGCCAGATCGTTATGACATTACCGTGATTGGGGAAGAGCCATGGGGCAATTACAACCGGATCATGTTGTCACCGGTATTGTCTGGTGAGAAAAGCTTTGCCGAAATTATGCTGCATTCAGCCGACTGGTATGCTGAAAAAGGCATTCGATTCATTGCTGGGGATGCAGCCATCGCTATCGACCGTTCGCGTAAACAGGTCCACACCCAAAAAGGCGAAGTCGTTGCTTATGATCGTCTGATTCTCGCCACTGGTTCCAAACCCTTCATGCCACCTATTCCGGGTGCTGAACTTGAAGGCGTGATTAGCTTCCGGGATATTCAGGATGTTAACCGCATGCTGGATTACTGCAAAACCAGGCAAAACGCCGTCGTGATTGGAGGTGGGTTGCTGGGTCTAGAAGCAGCTTATGGACTGAAGCAGCAGGGGATGAATGTGACTGTGCTGCACCTGATGGATCGTATTATGGATCGTCAGCTGGATATGAAAGCCAGTCAAATGCTGAAAAAATCAATTGAAGATAAAGGTATCCGGATCATCACCGAAGCCAACACCGAAGAGCTGCTCGGTATGGATGGTCACGTGACTCAACTGCGGCTAAAAGACGGGACAATGCTGGATGCCGATTTGGTGGTCTTTGCTGTCGGGATTCGACCCAATAAAACCCTGGCTGAACAGGCTGGCTTACGCTGCAATCGCGGAGTACTGGTGAATGACACTATGCAGACCTATGACCCGAGTATTTATGCGGTAGGTGAATGTATTGAGCATCGTGGCCAAACCTTTGGACTGGTTGAGCCATTATGGGGACAGGCCTTTATCTGTGCGACGCATCTGGCTGAACATGGCCGACTGACCTTTAAGGCACCGACTGTTCCGACCCAACTCAAGGTTAGCGGATGTGATGTCTTTTCGGCCGGAAATTTTGAACCTCAGGATGATTTTGAAGATATCGTGCTGAATGATGAGAAGCGTCAGATTTATAAACGGATCATCATTCAACAGGACAAGGTCATTGGTGCTGTGCTATTTGGCGATACCGAAGATGGGGCTTGGTATGCAGAACTGATTGCAGACCAGACACCAATTAGTAATATCCGCAGCAAACTGCTTTTTGGTCGGGATTTTGCATTAAAAAAGGCAGGGTAATCGGATAAACCTCCTCCAAACCCTCTTTGAAAAAGAGGGGAACCTCCCTCCTTTGCTAAAGGAGGGTTGGGGAGGATTAAAACTTTTGAGATATAGAAAATATTTAAATCAAACCTGTAAAAACTAGATATCAGAGATTTGGTGAAACACGTGAATTTGGATGATTAAGGAGCACAGCAGCAATGAATAGTATTCCGGTTATGGAACTACATAGCTCTACTGAATCCCAAATAAAAACCACTCAGACGACCTGTCCTTATTGTGGAGTAGGCTGTGGTGTCATCGCGCATGTAAGCCAAACCCCTATGGGTGAAAAGGTTCAGGTTGAAGGCGATGTTCAGCATCCTGCGAACTTGGGCAAGTTGTGTATTAAAGGCAGTCATCTTGCCGATACACTTGGCTTAAAAACCCGGCTTCTGCATCCGATGACAGGGCGAAAAGAGCAGCGGCAAATAAGCACTTGGGATCATGCTATTTCAAGTATTGCCAATAAATTTCAGCAATATATTGATCAGTATGGACGTGACAGCATCGCCTTTTACGTCTCCGGCCAGCTTTTGACTGAAGACTATTATGTGGTGAACAAGTTTGTAAAGGGCTATCTCGGTACTGCCAATATTGATACCAATTCAAGACTGTGCATGTCATCTGCTGTGGCAGCGCATAAACGGGCTTTTGGCGAAGATCTGGTACCGGCCAGCTATACAGATTTTGAGCAGACAGAAATGGTGGTTCTGGTCGGATCCAATACCGCCTGGTGCCATCCGGTGCTTTATCAGCGCATTATGAAAGCCAAAGAAGAGCGGGATTTATTCGTGGTAGTGATTGATCCACGCTTTACCGCAACCTGTGAAGCGGCAGACTTACACTTGCCGATTTTACCAGGTCAGGATGTCGCGCTGTTTAATGGCTTGTTGCAATATCTTCAGCAAAATGGTCATGCCGATCTGGATTTTGTTACACACCATACTCAAGGTCTGGAGCAGGCGCTTGCCAGTAGCTCGACAGAGTCATCACTTGAAAGCGTGGCAAAACGTACCGGTATTGCTATTGAAAAATTAACCTTATTTTTTCAGAAATTTGCCCAGAACGAAAAAATCATGAGCCTGTTTTCCATGGGCGTAAACCAATCCTCTCAAGGAGTAGACAAAGCCAATAGCATTATCAACTGTCATTTATTGACAGGAAAAATAGGCAAACCCGGTTCGGCACCTTTTTCCATGACCGGACAGCCGAATGCGATGGGCGGACGGGAGGTCGGTGGGCTGGCCAATATGCTGGCCAGTCATCTGGATTTGGATAATCCGCAACATCAGCAACTGGTGCAGGATTTCTGGCAAAGCCCGGTCATCGCGCGGCAGCCCGGATTAAAAGCAGTCGATTTATTTCAAGCGGTGGAAAGCGGGAAAATCAAAGCCATCTGGATTATGGCCACCAATCCGATCGTGAGTTTGCCCGATGCAGATCAGGTTAAACGCGCTCTGGAGAAGTGTGAATTTGTGGTGGTCTCCGATATTTGTCTCAACACCGATACCACGCAATATGCCGATGTACTGTTACCGGCACTGGGTTGGGGCGAAAAAGATGGCACAGTCACCAATTCGGAGCGCTGTATTTCCCGGCAAAAGGCTTTTTTACCGGCTCCGGGTGAAGCTAAAGCAGACTGGTGGGCCATTTCCCGGGTGGCTCAGGTCTTAGGTTTTCGCGGTTTTGACTTTAACAACAGTCATGACATTTTTCTGGAACATGCCCGTTTATCTGCCTATCAGAATAGTTCGCTTTCGCAACGTGAAGATACACCGAATTTTCGCTATTTCAACCTGCAAGGTTTAACTCATCTCGGTTTTGCGGAATATCAGAATCTAACACCGATTCGGTGGCCAGTCTGGGATAAGCAAGAAGTTTATCAGGTTGATCAACTATTTAGTCAAGGCCAGTTTAGCCATGCAGATGGCAAAGCCAGATTGGTGCCAACAGTTGCAGCCGATCCGGTACATGCTATTTCTGCTGAATATCCTCTGATCCTGAATACTGGACGCATTCGCGATCAATGGCACACCATGAGCCGTACCGGATTATCTGCCAGTTTGTCCCAGCATCGTGCCGAGCCTTATTGCGAGCTGCATCCGCAAGATGCACTGAAGTATGGCCTGAAAGATGCCGAGCTGGTCGAGGTGAAATCCGCTTGGGGAAGTTGTGTACTCCGTGTGCAATTTTCACAAAATATACGACGTGGCCAGATTTTTGCACCGATTCACTGGAACGACCAGTTTGCATCCGATGCGCGGATTGGCAAAGTGGTGAATCCGGTGGTTGACCCGATTTCCGGCGAGCCAGAATTTAAGCATACTCCGGTGATGATCCAGCCATTTTATACCCAGTGGCAGGGCGTGCTGTATGTACGGGAAGGCTTTGAGCAGAAAATCCAGACCATGATTAAAAATACGGTGTGGTGGAGCAAAACTCAAACCACTCAGGCCATCCGGTATGAACTGGCAGACCGGCGCCGTTTTTCTGATATCACCGGGCAGATCAAGAGCCTGTTAGCCTTTGATGATGAAAGCTTTGAATGGCTGAATCTCGAAGATCAAACGGCGCATATCAGTCATAGTGTGGTGCTTCAGGATGGCCAGTTAATTGCCAGTTTTTATATCGCACCGGCGGCACTATTGCCAGATCGTGACTGGGTGGCAGGCCTGTTTAGACGTGAACGTCTGAGTGCATTACATCGTAAAGCATTGCTGGCAGGTCAGGCCATGTCGATGGGAAATAGTGAAGGGCCATTAGTCTGTAGCTGTTTTAAGGTCGGTAAGAACCGAATTATTCAAACCATTAAAGATAAAAATATCACGCATGAAAAACAGGTAACTGCATGTCTAAAAGCCGGAGGAAATTGTGGTTCATGTTTGCCAGAAATTAGAGGCCTGATTAAAGCCTGCCAGACGGAGTACATAGAATGAAAAGAAGAGTGATGAAGACGGTGTCTTATCCGGAAACTGATGTGGTGATCCTGGCCGGAGGTTTAGCGCGGCGCATGAATGGCATCAATAAATTGCTGCACAAATTTGATGATGAAATCCAGCTCATTAAAATCCATCAGCAGTTGAAGTCCCGGGCAAGCAAAGTTTGGGTCAATAGTCATCGGGATCACTCCATTTATAAACGGATGATTCCTTCGATCGACTTTTATCAGGACGATGAACCCGGTTTTCAGGGACCATTGATGGGCATGAAGAGTGCTTGGTCACATGTACAATCTGATTATGTGCTGTTCGTACCCTGTGATGTGACCTATATTCCCAAAAAAGTCATTTCACGTTTACATCAGGCCCTGCAACGACATCCTTTATCTGAAGTGGCGGTAGTTGAAATCAATGAAAAGGCATTGTTTCCATTCTGTCTGATGAAACGCAGCAGCTTACCCACTCTTATACAACATCTTGAAAATGATCAGCACAGTTTAAAACTCTGTTTTGCTGACATGCACATGCAGCGGGCAAGCTTTAAAAATCGTGCCCTGTTTTTTCACAGTATTAATTCATTTGACGAGCTACAGCAGCATCAACAGCTTAACTTTCTCTAGCGTTTAAAATGCTAAAAGTCGAATTATCATATTCTGGTTCACCAAAATATTGCTTTTTTTATTTTTCGAGCGAACTTTTGGACTAAAAAAGAACAAATATTACCCATTAATATTCATTAAACATAAATTTGTGCAAAGTTGGAACACTTATTGCTCATTCATTGTGAAGAAATAGGGTAGTAAATCAAGACTGTTAAATAACCGTGCAGATCTCATCATGGACCGCAGCAATGAACAGCATGACAGCTTTAGCACCTCGCAGTATCTTTCAGGATCAGTTTGGACGCCAGAAACGTAAGTTGCGGATCTCGGTGACTGACCGTTGTAATTTCAAATGCAGCTATTGCATGCCTGAACATCCGCAATGGATAAATAAAAAAGATTTGCTCAGTTTTGAAGCCCTGTATGCTTTTTGCGAGTTTATGGTGCGACACGGGATTGAGCAGATCCGGGTGACGGGTGGCGAACCGTTGATGCGTCAAGGTATTGTTCATTTTATTGCTCGCTTGCAGACATTGAAAGCCTTTGGCCTGAAACGTATTTCCATGACCAGTAATGGCCATTATTTAAAAGATTATGCTCAAGCGCTTAAACAGGCAGGACTGGACGATCTGAATATCAGTCTAGACAGTCTTGATCCAAAGCAGTTTCAGCAACTGACCCAAAAACAGTTACAGCCTGTACTTCAAGGTATTTCTGCCGCACAGCAGGCAGGTTTGACCGTCAAGATCAATAGTGTGCTCATCAAAGGCATCAATGACAATCAGATTATTCCTTTGGTGAAATGGGCACAGCATCAGGCTATAGAACTGCGTTTTATTGAGTTTATGCCCCTCGATGGCGATCAGAAATGGAATCCGTCTGATGTCATCAGTGAGCAGGATATCCTGGATCAACTGAAAACTGAATTTTATGTCCAGGTATCTCAAGGACAAGGCGCCAATCCAGCCCGTGGCTATTTGGTCAATGGGCAGCCTTTGGGGATTATTTCCACCATTACCCATTCATTTTGCAGTGATTGTGACCGTCTGCGCCTCAATGCCCAAGGTGAATTTTATAACTGTTTATTTGCCAGACAAGGCCTGAACCTTAAGGCAGATATCGAACAACTGGCGCTGGATCATTTCGCCACACAGACATTTCAGCACAAGCTCCACGCTTATATCTGGCATAAAGAGGCCGGCTTCCATGCGATCCAGCAATCACCAATACAAAAGCCGATCCGAAAAATCAGCATGCACAGCATTGGAGGGTAAATATGTCACTCACTCAGCAAAAATTAATTCATATCAAAATAGAAGCCTTCGGTGCGATTGAACGACAAATTCCCACAGATTTAAATTTGCAATGCGAGTCTGAAATTCAGGTTTCTGAAGTCCTGAACCAGTTGCTATCCCTCTATCCCGATATACAGCCCATGCTGGAACGTTGTGCCTGTGCAATCGGTGAAGACATTATTTCCAGACAGAATGTTTTAAATCGTGACAGTACGCTGGTGCTGTTATCGCCGGTAGCAGGAGGCTGAGATGCAACTCAAGTCACTAAAACAATTTGCCCGAATCCAGCAGACTGCTTTTAGTCTGGAGGATTTTGATGGTATCCAGCATTTTCCGGAATGTGGTGGAATCGGCATCTTTGTCGGAACAGTACGTAACCATCATCAGGGAAAAGCTGTGCGTGCCCTGAAATATACTGCCTATGCGCCTGTGGCTGAAAAAATGATTCGTGAAATTGAACAGCAGATCCAGACCAAATATCAGGTGTCTTATGTGCGGGTGGTACATCGGATAGGTGAGCTGGGGGTTGGAGAAATAGCCATTATTGCTATGGCTTATGCCGCCCATCGTCGTGAGGCTTTTGCGGCCTGTGAGGAAGCTGTGGAACGGGTGAAGCATGAAGTTCCGGTCTGGAAAGAAGAATTTTATACGGATGGTAGCAGTCAATATGTCGAAGGCTGTTGTATCCGAAAAGATCATGGACCTGAAACGGATCACTCTCATCATGCAGAAGAAGCGCATTGTCACCATCACCATGTAGCAGAACACGCTTGCCAATCACCATCTAATTAAATGCGTCCAATGAGGATGCATAAGATGAATCACTTTAAAACAGATTTTAAAAATTAGCCTGGGATGAATCATGAAAAATGTAGGGATGAAAGCAGAAAGTTACCGTACAGCAATTGCCACTGGAATCCTGCATGCACCGCCACATTGCATTGAGCTGCTACGTAATGGCAATACTGAAAAAGGTGATGCCCTGAAAACAGCACGCATTGCCGGCATTCTAGGTGCCAAACGGACCGATGAGCTGATTCCATTGTGCCATCCATTACCGATTTATCGTGCCGATGTGGAATATGAACTGTGTGATGCACATGTCGAAATTATTGCTACTGTTGAAACCATTGGACCAACTGGTGTGGAAATGGAAGCTTTGACAGCGGTCAGTCTGGCAGGTCTGACCTTGTATGACATGCTGAAGCCGCATTGTGAACCGGAAGATTTGTCGCTGGATCAATGCAGGTTGCAGCAGAAAAAAGGCGGAAAATCACATTTTACCCGCGTACTTAAAGAGAGTCTGTCCGCTTCGGTTATTGTGCTGTCCGATACGGTTGCAGCAGGTAAAAAGCCGGACACTGCCGGACAAAACGTAATGGAAATTTTAAAAGAAGCCAATTTTGATTCTATTAGTTATCAGGTTATTCCCGATAGCCCAGAACAGCTCTTGACCCTGATTGAACAGCAGAAAAATCAGTATCCGCTGATTCTAACTGTGGGCGGTACTGGCTTAGGTCCTAAAGACCTGACCGTCGAAACCCTACAACCTTTGCTGCAACGGGAAATTCCCGGTTTAATGGAAGCTTCACGTAGTTTTGGGCAAAAACGTACCCCTTATGCAGCATTAAGTCGTGGCGTGGCTGGCTATATTGAGAACAGTCTGGTGATGACCCTACCGGGAAGTCGTCAGGGTGCGAAAGAATCTCTGATCGCGGTACTTCCGGCTTTAGTGCACTTGTTTGATGTGCAAAAAAATATCCCACATGCGGGGGCTATCAATGAATCAGGCACTATCACATTCAGCCTGCGGTGCTGAACCGGGACTGATTTCTGTTGATCAGGCACTGCAGATGTTACTTGAGCAGACGCATATCTTGGTAGCTGAAAGCCTGCCGCTTGCTCGGGCTCTGAATCGCTATCTGGCAGAGAAGATTGATTCGGCCATACCATTGCCGCTGTTTTCACAAAGTGCTGTAGATGGCTATGCGCTTTGCAGTCCAGAAAATGTTAGTGCTTACAGCACTTTTGAACTCATTGGAGAGATTCGGGCAGGGCAAAGTACTGAAATTGAACTGCGGCCAGGTCAGGCGGTCCGGATTTTTACCGGTGCCAGGATTCCAGCAGGAACTACAACGGTCGCCCGTCAGGAAATTGTCAAATGCCATGCCAATCAAATCATTATTACAACAGACCTAAAGCCTCATACGGATATACGTGATGCAGGCGAGGAAATCGCACAAGGGCAGCGTCTGGCAGATGCAGGTCAAAAACTGCATGTAGGTGCAATTGCAGCTTTGAGCATGGCAGGCGTAAAGCAGGTTTCAGTCTATCGTTATCCTAAAATTGCTGTTGTGATTACTGGAGATGAAGTCGCTTCCAGCATTGAAGACCTGAATTCCGGAAAAATCTTTGACGCCAATGCTCCACTGATTCAGGCCTGGTTTCAATCACAGGGTCAAAACGTAGATATTCTGCATGTTTCAGATAATGAGTATGAGCTGCAAACGTTAATACATCGTCTTAAAAACCAATACGACTTCATATTGACCACAGGCGGGGTTTCGGTGGGTGATTATGATTTCATTCGTCCTGTTGCCCTGGAGCAGGGTTTTGAGCAGATTTTCTGGAAAGTGAAGCAGAAGCCCGGAAAACCGATGTTATTTGCCAAGTATCGTCGAGATGATCAAGGTTACTGTTATCTCTTGGGTTTGCCGGGAAATCCGGCTGCTGTGTATGTCGGGATGCAAATCTATACGACAACTTTACTGAATGCCTTACAAGGGCAAAAGCAGTCACCTGCATGGCTTAGTGCGGTAATGACACATGATTTGAAAGCGGATGCACGTGAACGTTTTTTAAGAATGGCTGCAGAATTTGATCAGGGTACTTTAAAGCTCAAAAGCCTGGCGAAACAGCAGTCGCATATGTTGAGTAATCTGATGCAGGCCAATTGTCTGGTACGTATTCCTGCAGCAACAGAAATCCAAGCCGGGCATGTGGTACAGGGTTTGCTGATTTGAAATGCCTGTCGCAATTCTCAATATTCGAATCACATAGAATGAGAAAGATGGATTTATTCAAAGTTCTACTCACTGGCGTGCTGTTGACTAGCCCCATGCTGTATGCCGAAACAGTTAAAATATATGCCGCAGCCAGCCTGACCAATGCGATTACTGATATTTCCAGACTATATGAGCAACAGCATCGGGACATCCAGATCGTTCCGGTTTTTGCTGCGTCTTCGGTATTGGCGAAACAAATTGCGGCGGGAGCCAGCAGTGATCTATTTTTCTCTGCAGACCTGGACTGGATGAATGATCTGATCAAGAAACAAAAAATTCAGATCGGTCAGATTCGACCTTTGCTTTTGAATGAACTCGTATTGATTAGTCCTATTCAGCAAAAAAATCATTTTAAAATGTCAGCCGACTTTAATCTTGCTAAAGCCTTTCAAGGCTATCTATGTACCGGACAAATGGAATCGGTGCCTGCCGGAAAATATGCCAAGCAAAGCTTAACCCGGCTAGGGTGGTTGAATCCGCTTCGGGGCAGAATAGTCGGTACGGATAGCGTTCGTTCAACCTTGGCTTTTGTAGAACGTAGCGAATGTCAGGTCGGCATTGTGTATAGAACTGATGCCTTGATGAGTAAAAAAGTTAAAATTTCGGGGGTGTTTCCAGCCAGTACACATCGTCCGATTGTGTATCCAATCGCTTTAACCCGGCAGGGCCAGAAAAATCAGGCAGCAGTCCAATTTTCTGAATTTATCCAGACGAGTCCAAGGGCCAGGCAGATTTTCCAGAAATATGGTTTTAAGCTTAAGGTAGGCTAACTGCTCATGCTTACACCAGAAGAACTGAGTGCCTTAGCGCTTTCAGCCAAAGTAGCGGGCTTTGCCACAGCGGTGTGTCTGCCATTTGCTATCGCCGTAGCATGGTTACTGGCGCGTTATGAATTCAGGGCCAAATTTCTTGTAGAGGCGATATTGCAGATGCCCATGGTGCTACCGCCGGTGGTACTGGGGTATCTTCTGCTCCTGCTGTTTGGTCATCAGGGGATGCTGGGGCAATATCTGCATGCATGGGGAATTCAGCTGATATTTAACTGGAAAGGTGCGGTACTGGCAGCAATCATTGTGGCATTTCCTTTAATGGTACAACCGATTCGTTTGTCTTTTCAAATGATCAACCGGCAATTAGAACAGGTGGCAGGATCTCTAGGCGCTGCACCATGGCGGGTATTCTGTAGCATTAGCCTGCCTCTGGCTTTGCCTGGAATTTTAATCGGTAGCATTTTATGTTTCAGCCGCAGTCTGGGAGAATTTGGTGCCACCATTACCTTTGTTGGCAATATTCCAGAAGAAACCCGCACGATTCCCATCGCCATTTATAGCCTGTTACAACAGCCTGATGGAGAAAGTATGGCTATGCGTTTGGTCATTTTATCTCTGATTCTGGCTTTTTCAGCCTTGATTGCAAATTACTGGATCATGCAGAAGTATCAACGTAAATTGGAGGCTTAAGATGCTGAAGTGTGATTTTCAGTTTAATTACGCAAATTTCCAGCTACAGGCCAGTCTGGATATGCAGACGCAGTTGATTGGTATCGTCGGAGCATCAGGAAGTGGAAAAAGCACCTTTTTAAAAAATATTGCAGGGCTATTAAGACCTTCACAAGGCTTTATTCATTTCCAGCAAAAAATATTATTTGATCATCAGCAGAAACTGAATATTCCTGTTCATCAAAGAAAAATTGCCCTGATTTTTCAGCAAGCCTTGCTGTTTCCGCATCTGAATGTCATGCAGAATTTAAAATATGCAGAACAGCTAAATATAAAAAATAAAGGTCAGCAGAAATTTATGTTTGAAGACATTGTGGAGCTACTCGAATTAAAGGCTCTGCTTCGGCATCGGGCGCATCAGCTTTCTGGTGGACAGGCACAGCGCGTTTCTATCGGTCGTGCACTTTTATCTTCTCCCGACCTATTACTTTTGGATGAGCCTTTAAATGGACTGGATCAAAAGCTGAAAAACCAGATTTTACCTTTTCTGAAAATTGTGATTCATCAAACAAACTTACCCATGATTTATGTAACCCATCATGTAGATGAAGTAGCGTATTTACAGGCGCAGGTGCTGCATTTTGAAAAGGGAAAAATTATTTGATCCAGTACTGCACCGATTTAAACCAGCAATGACTCCGAGCAGGTCATCCTCTCGCTTTTTTGCTAATAATGCCTCAGAAGCTATCTATTTTTCTCTCTATTTTTAAAAATGAAAAGTCTAATTTAAGAGCTTAAATATAAATTATTTTATATAAAACAGTATCTTATTTTATTTTAAAAATAATCTGGCATGACCTATGCATATATCTGATTAAAGTCAAAGAAGACTCAACATTTGTATGACGGCCAATGACGTCCGTTCTGATCGTTACTGATATGCCTCGGCATCATAGTGACTTAAATACGTTCAGTTCTGGTAAGGAAATGGCTATGTCTTCAAATACAAGTCTCAATAAAGCAACAAAAATAAGTCTATTTAACTTCAGTAGTTCAGCGATGCGGGCCTTCCATATGAGTTGGCTCGCTTTTTTTGTCTGTTTCTTTGCATGGTTTGCCTGTGCACCTTTAATGCCTGTCATTGCCGGTGAATTCAGCCTGACCAAAGAGCAGATCGCCAATATCAATATTGCCGCAGTCGCCATTACCATTCTGGTGCGTCTGATCGTGGGGCCGCTGTGTGATAAATACGGTCCGCGTAAAACCTATACCGCCTTATTGATTATTGGCAGTATTCCGGTGTTTGGTGTGGCGTCGGCCAACAGTTATGAATCTTTCTTGTTTTTCCGTTTATTGATTGGCGCCATCGGTGCCAGTTTTGTCATCACCCAATATCATACCAGCATCATGTTTGCGCCGAATGTGGTGGGAACGGCAAATGCAACTACAGCAGGTTGGGGGAATGCCGGTGGCGGTGCGACCCAAGCCCTGATGCCTTTAATGCTGGCTGCTTTGGTCATGTTCGGTGTAGAACAGGCGATGGGATGGAGAATTGCGCTTCTGGTGCCGGGCATTCTGATGATCATTGTCGGTGTACTGTACTGGAAATTCACCCAAGACTGTCCACAAGGCAATTTTAAAGAACTTCGTGCGCAAGGTATTTCTGTTGGTAGCGATAAAAAAGGCGGCCTTGCAATCTTGATGCATGCCGCACGTAACTACCGTGTGTGGATTTTGTTTGGAGCTTATGCAGCCTGTTTTGGTATTGAAATTTTCATCCATAACATTATTGCCTTGTACTTTGTCGACAACTTCCAGTTTGGCCTAAAAGAAGCAGGCATGGCTGCCGGGATTTTTGGTTTACTGGCATTGTTTGCCCGTGCCTTGGGTGGCATTGTTTCAGACAAAGTTGCGATTCAAAAAGGTCTGGATGGTCGAACCAAAGTCCTGTTTGCCTTGATCATGCTGGAAGGTCTGTTTCTTATTCTGTTTTCGCAAATGAATAGTGCAACCTTGGCGATCATGGCAATGACCATCTTTGCCTTGTTTACTCATATGGCATGTGGCGCTACCTATGCACTGGTACCCTTTATCGACCGTGATGCCTTGGGTGGTGTGGCTGGTATTATTGGAGCAGGTGGCAATGTCGGCGCGGTGGCTGCGGGGTTCCTGTTAAAAGGGATACTGGATATTCAAACTACTTTGATGGTACTGGGTGGCTTGGTGGTGATTGCTGCAAGTTGTGTTTTGATGATCCGTTTCTCTGTCGAACATAAAGAAAAAGAACAGCTGTTATATGAACAGGCAGTAAATGAACGTCATCTGGCGGAAGCACAGCAATAACACTACATTCCTGATTTAAAATGAATGAACAAAAAGGATAGCAATATCCTTTTTGTTGTTTTTGCTAACTCACTAATAAAGTGATGAACCCAATATTCAGGATGGGAAAGTATTATTTAAACAGGACAGGAGGATTGAATTCATCGAATAAAAATAAAATTATTTATAGGTTGTAAGTTTAATTTGAGATGAAAAAATTATATATATTTTAATAACGATTTTAAAAAATAAATGAATTTAATGAGTGCAGATAAAATAAAAGCCATTTTCAAAATGGCTTTTATTTTTAGAATGATAAATTAATAGGTTTTGTAAGCTAAAAACTTTCCGGATAATACGACGTTCACCCGATCTCCGTTTGGATTATTCTCACGTTGAATATCCATATTGAAATCAATTGCACTCATAATTCCATCACCAAATTCTTCATGGATCAGTTCTTTAATAGTCATACCATAGACGCTGACAACCTCATACCAGCGATAAATCAGCGGATCTGTCGGCACGCTAGTTGGCAGAGAACCTTTATAGGGTACGATTTGCAGCCAGGCGATGGCTTCATCAGTCAATCCAAATATTTCACCAATTTTTTCTGCCTGTTCTTTATTAAAAGCCATCTGACCCAAACATGCGGCTGTCACCCATTCTTTAGAAAGGCCTATTGTTTCAGCGACATCTGCCCATTTGATAGACTTTAAAACTTTCGCTGAAATAATCATGTCTGTCACTTGTTGACGATGGCTAATCATAATCTTCTCCAATAGCTATATTTAAAAAATGACCGCTATAGATAATGCAGAGATTGTGCCAATATAATTATAAGGATGAAATTTTAAAATAATTTATAGGATTTTTATTAGCCATTTAAAATAAGTGGCATGCTATTTGCTTTTATCTATATTAAATATGGCAACGGCGCCATGACACGATTGATCTGTTTGAATAATACAAGGCAAAGACGCCTAGGGTTGAAATAGACCTTAGGCGTTTTTTATTTGCAAACAGGCAAGTAATTTATATAAAGGGGATAAAAATATGGCTTATCTTGCTCCTGCAGAGTTTGCAAAAAAAGTGGTCGATGCCGGTGAGGCAAAACTTCATATGGCAACGCGTGATGTTTTAATTCGTGCGTTTATGGCAGGTGCAATTCTGGCACTGGCAGCAGTATTTGCCGTGACGATTGCGGTACAAACAGGGGTGCCACTGATCGGTGCGCTGCTATTTCCAGTCGGTTTCTGCATGTTATATCTATTAGGCTATGACCTGCTGACCGGGGTATTTGTATTGACTCCATTAGCCTGGTTAGACAAACGTCCTGGGGTGACGTGGGCACGTATTTTAAAAAACTGGGGACTGGTTTTTTTAGGTAACTTTGCCGGATGTTTAACCGTGGCAGTGTTGATGGCCGCAGTCTATACCATGGGTTTCGCAGCTGAACCGAATGCGGTCGGGGTGAAAATTGCCCATATTGGTGAGGACCGGACTTTGGGCTATGCCGAATATGGTTTTGCTGGCTGGATGACGATTTTTATCCGCGGCATGCTGTGTAACTGGATGGTGTCACTCGGGGTAATTGGCGCCATGATGTCAACCACAGTCAGCGGAAAATTTATCGCGATGTGGATGCCAATCATGCTGTTTTTCGCCATGGGCTTTGAACATTCAGTGGTGAATATGTTCCTGTTCCCATTTGCCATGATGATGGGTGGTGATTTCTCGATTACAGACTATTTCTTGTGGAATGAATTACCGGTGGCATTGGGTAATTTAGTGGGTGGTCTGGCACTGACAGGTCTGGCGCTCTATACCACGCATGTACGTACTGGCGATAAAAAAGAATTCTAATCTGAGCATGATGATTTATGTCTTGAGATTAAAGGGATCAATTCGATCCCTTTTTGAGTATTTAAAATGAATAAAAAATTAAAGATCAGCATCGGGCAATATTCTTCCGCTGGAATCAAAGCACAGAATCAGGATTTCCATGGGGTCTATATTCCTGAAGGCCACGCGCTTAGCAGTAAGGGCATTGCCTGTGCAATTGCAGACGGGATCAGTAGCAGCAATGTCAGCCATATTGCAGCAGAAACTGCAGTCAGCAGTTTTTTATCGGATTATTATTCGACTTCGGATGCATGGAGTACTCAAACTTCAGCGGCACGGGTTATTCGTGCGACTAATTCCTGGCTCTATGCACAAACCCAGCAAAGCCGCGGGCGTTTTGATAAAGACCAGGGTTATGTCTGCACCTTTAGTGCACTGATTTTGAAAAAAAACAGGGCACATATCTTTCATGCTGGCGACAGCCGGATTTATCGCATTCAGGCACAAGCCATTGAACAGTTGACGGCTGATCACCGTGTTTGCCTGTCATCAACAGAACATTATTTAAGTCGTGCACTGGGTGCCGACCATCGTATCGATGTCGATTATCAGCAGCTTGAATTATGTGAAGATGATTTATTTATCTTGATGACAGATGGTGTCTATGAGTTTATTGATATGCAGCTCATATCAGATCTGCTGCAACAGCAACAACATCTGGATATCATTGCCAAGTCTATAGTCGAGCTGGCCTTAAAGCGGGGTAGTGATGACAATCTCACCATTCAAATCATTAAAGTGGAACAGTTGCCTGAGGAGGAATCCTTTCATATCAAGAGCCATGTTTTATTTCCGCAACAGCTGAGTCATGGTGATCTGTTTGAAGGTTATCGGATTGATAAAATCCTGCACCAAAATCATCGCAGCAGCCTCTATTTGGCGCGTGATGAAGCAACACAAAATCGGTTGGTCATTAAAACCTTGTCTGTCGATGTGCAGGATGACCTGAAAGCGGTAGAACAATTTCATTTAGAAGAGTGGGTATCGAAACGCTTAAAACATGAAAATCTGCTGCAATGTTATCCGCATAAGGGCAGCAAGAAGTTTTTATTTCAAAGTTATGAATACTTGCAAGGGGAAAGCCTAAACCGATGGCTGCACCGTCATAAAACTGCTTTAACTTTACAGCAGTTGCTTCCGATCATTGAGCAGGTGGCCAAGGCACTGAATGCCATGCACCGTCTTGAAATGCTGCACCAGGATGTACGACCAGAAAATGTCATGCTGCTCGAACCAGCCGATACCTTGAAAGTGAAACTGATTGATTATGGATCGACTGCGGTCAGAGGTCTGGTTGAACTGAATCCCAAACACGCAGATGTTCCTTTGGGAACCTTGGCCTTTATGGCACCTGAGTATTTTATTGGACGCTCGCCCTCAGTAAAATCAGATCAGTTCTCGCTGGCGGTGATGAGTTATTATTTATTAACCCGACAGTTGCCTTATGGGACGGACCTCGCGCGCTGCAAGACCGAAAAGGCCTTAAAGCAGGTTCGATATCATCCTCTCTATGAGTATCGACCGGATCTGCCACATGGCTTGGACGCAATCTTTAAAAAAGCGCTTTCCATTCGCCCGGAGCAGCGCTATGAAGCACTTTCAGCCTTTATATATGATCTGAAACACCCAGATATCAAATTTAAAAAATCAGTTTCACGCCCTATGCTTGAAAAGCATCCAGTCACTTTCTGGAAATCCTGCACAGCGATTCTTTTTTTGTTATTGCTCTGGGTGTTTGCACTATATTTTAGCCAATGAAAATAATCCAAATAAGCTGTTGAACGATTTTTTTGACTGAAGTAAAAAATCAGATGTGATTTGAGCTGAGATGTAGTCAAAATATCTATTTATTCTTATTGCAGATTTTTCTATTTTTACGATGATTGACTCTGTGTTTTCGAAGATTATCCCTATAAAATAGAAAGTGCAGTTAAAATCTAAGTAAGCATAAAAACATTGGAATAATAATTGCTTATTTTTAATACCATTAGAATAAAAAGGCAGATGAGACATGAAAATTCAATTTTTTAAGCTGATTTTAATCTTGAGCAGCAGCATGGTGATGAGCCAAACCAGTCTCGCCGGAGATGGTGGCTTGCGTTTTGCTGAGAAAAATCAGGAAATAGCGGCACAAATTCAGGCCAAGAAAAAAACGGCAGAAATACAAGCGCAGTCCCTACAAGCAAAAGCCTCTACAGAAACGAAATAGTAAAATAGCACTCATCCAAGAAGGTGAGCTGTTCAGATTAGATCAGATGTATAAGATGTGGTGATGCGAAAAACTAGTCCCTAACTTTTTAATACTGAAAAAAAACTCCCCATCTATTTTAAGAATGGGGAGTTTTTTATTTTGCATCTCAGGGAAAATTACTGAATTTGTTCCTCATCCTGTCTTTCCTGACGCAGCTGATCACGTTGTCTCTGTGGATCATGAAGGCCTAATTGACCTCGCTGGATCTCACGATCCTGTTTTTCTTGAGGATCAAGTTGTTCTTCAGTGAGTTCTTCATCATTTCGATCGATTGGATTCGACATAGTCTTTCATCCTCTAAAATACTTTCTAATTTTTATTGTATGAGTGCAGCAAAATTATTCTGTGACTTTTATGCCTGAGTTAGTTTTCTATCTTGTTGCTGCTGTAAGTTTAATCAATATTTTATGGGTTATTTTAATGATGGTTAAGTTAACCAAGAAAATTAAATTAATGAAATTAAGGGAATAGTAATTTAAATCTATAAACCTAATAGTTGAATATATCTCATTATTCTGGTTTTGAAATGAGAAAAACTAAATAAAATAAGAAAAATGGGTTATGCTTAAGACAGATTAAGTGTCATCCGTCTTTTAAATTTCCGGTATTTTTCATGATAGAACTTCGCCATTTAAGAACTTTAACTGCTCTGCGGGAGCATGGTTCTCTGGTTGCAGCAGCAAGTGATTTATGTTTAACCCCATCAGCCTTGTCACATCAGCTACGTGAACTCGACCAATGGTTTGGCGTCGAAGTGGTCAATCGGCGTAGTCGCCCTGTGAGCTTTTCAAATGTTGGGGAGCGGTTGCTAAAACTGGCAGATGAAATATTACCGCAAGTTCAAATTGCACAGAGTGATATCAGCCGAATTGTGCATGGTCAGACCGGACGAATTGTTTTTTCCTCTGAATGTCATAGCTGTTTTGACTGGTTGATGCCGCTACTCAATCAATACCGGATGCAATATCCGGATGTAGACCTGGACTTTGCCTCAGGTTTTGAGTCGAATCCGCATGAATTATTGCAAACTGGAGAGTTTGATCTTTTAATTACGGCTGATCCGATTGCGCTTAAAGGCATTGAATATTTTCCAATATTTGAATACGAATCACGCTTGGTTTTATCCAATACCCATCCATTAGTACGTGCGAAAGAGATTACTGTTCAGGAACTTGCTGAAGAAACGCTGGTGACTTATCCGGTGGATAAACACCGTTTGGACATCATGTCGCGTTTGTTTATTCCCGCTAATATTCTACCAAAAGCCATTCGTACCACCGACTTGACCCAAATGCTGATTCAGCTGGTGGCAAGTGGTCGCGGGATTGGTGCATTACCTGATTGGGTGGTCAATGAATATGAGCAGAAAGGCTGGGTGACATCACGCCGTTTAGACTGTGTGGCGCCTGAAGGCTTACGTCGAACTTTATATGCAGGCTATCGCACAGAAGAAAAACAGAAAGATTATTTTGAAGGCTTCTTGAAACAGCTGGATCGGTTTTCCAAGAAAAGACAGGTCTATTACAGCTAATTTGCGAATAGTTAAATATATTTAGTCCGTTATTTTTAAAAATCCTGCATCGTCAGGATTTTTAAAAATTGATTGTTTTTCTCTCAAGGATTTCAATTTTTCTATAAGGTGATGAGGTTAATCTTGTCTACTTTAAATCAGAAAAATACAACTTCGGCCAACTTTCGAAATTAAAGAACTGGTTTGGTCGATTATAAATTTTTCTACTTATCACATTTTGCCAGGTGGAAATACATCTGTGCAGAATTAAATTACATATTATTAAATATCAGTTACTTAAAAATTAAGTTCTTGGAACTTGTGAGGATGTGGTTTTGATCTTGCAAGTTGATTTTTAATAAAAAGATTAAATAAAATGAAAAAACATACGCTGATCAGTCAATTTTTTGGCAGAAAATAACTCCTGAAAATAACAATGTTGATCTATGCTACAGCATAATTTTTAAACTGATTTCCTCTCATAAAACGGAATCACTTATACAGGACTGTATAAAATCGCCATGCACATGACAAAAATTCCTCTCAAGAAAAGCCCGCTGAGCCTCATGATTCTGTCGATTGTCTCAGGTCATCTTTATGCTGAAACTGCCGTAGAACCGGACAATGTTCAACAGCTGAATACTATTGTGATCAGCGCTGAGCAAAATGCCAATCCGCAGCAGCAATATCAGAAAGAGCTGGCTCAGGTTTCAGGAGGAACGAATTTCATTGGTGAGCAGCAATTAGAACAGCAGCGACTTGCAACCACAGCCGATGTGTTCCGTTTACAGCCAGGAATTTATGCCCAGTCTGCAGGGAATGAAGGTGCAAAAATATCGATCCGTGGCTCAGGAATCAACCGGACTTCAGGTGCACACGCATCCGGTACGCACGTCCTGATTGACGATATTCCATTTACCGGGCCGGGCGGTACAGCGTATGAACTGCTAGAACCCTGGTGGATTGATCATGTCGGCGTCTATCGCGGAGCCAATGGCTTTAAACAGGGTGGACTGGCCTTAGGTGGAACAATCAACTATAGAACCAAGACCGGCGCAGAGCAGAATGGCTCTGAACTCAAATATGAAATGGGTAGCCATGGCTATCAGAAATATCAGTTTAGTACTGGCCGACAACTCGACAAATTAGATTATTATCTGGCAGTGACGGGTTCACAGTTTGACGGGATTCAAGATCATGCCGAAGGTGATGGCAAAGGTCTGGCTTTTAATCTGGGTTATCAGATCAGTCCGGATATCGAGACCCGCTTTTATGCCCGTTACCGTGAAAGCAAACATTTAACGCCAGGGCGCATTACTCAGGAACAGCTTAAGAATAATCCTGAAGCAGCCAATGATTTTAATCTGACTGTAGATGCCAAGCGGATTCAGCCGGGCAGTACCTGGCTGGCAAATACTACCACCTGGAACTTGCAGGATGATGCCAAACTGACCGGTAGTCTGGCTTATCACCATTATCCATTGGATCTACGTGAAAGTAGTTACCGTACCAATGTCGATTATGAAGATATTAGTGCAAGAATCCAGTATGAGAAACCTTATCAGTTATTCGGTCTTGAACATCAAGGACGAGTTGCTTTTCGAAGTACCACGCACCGTCCGAATAGTGGTGTAACCGAAACAATTCGACGCGATACTACAATTGATGGCACGCTTTATCCGGCAGATACCGTAACACGCCGTTATACCTATCGCGGTTCAGACAATGTGCTGCAATTTGATCAGGAAACTCAGTTGAATGATCAGTTTAAGCTTGATCTAGGATTGGCAGCAGCCTATACCCACCGTGAGAGTGAAGTGACTTATCCTGTGGCTAGTCCTGAAGTCAGCCGCTATGAATGGAATTTCGCCCCGCGTATTGGCCTGACTTATCAGCCAAATGAAACACTACAATGGTTTGCCAATTTAAGCCGTAGTATTGAACCGGCACATCCATGGGCGATGGCATGGTCTTCGCCATACTATTTTGACACTGGTGTCGCTTCAGGGCGGGTACGTGAACCTATTTATCTGGACACGCAAACTGCAAATACTTTAGAACTGGGTGGCCGGGGCCAATCAGCCTGGGGTGATTGGGCACTGAGCTACTATTATTCCAAAGTTAAAAACGAGTTATTAACCTCAGAGTTGATCAAAACCTATGAGGATGGATCGGAACGACCTTCTGAACCAATTGCCGTAGAATCCAATGCAACTCCCACCCTTCATCAAGGTGTAGAACTCAGTCTGGATACACCATTGTATGCATCACAGCAGGGTGAACTTCGCCTACGACAGGCTTATACCTTGAGTGATTTCCAATATAAAAACGATCCTTTATTTGGCAAAAACCAGCTGCCGGGAATTCCAAAACATCTTTATCAGGCGCAGCTCAGTTATGCCTTGAATAACGGTCTTTATGTGGGTCTAAATACAGAATATGCATCGAAGATGGCACATGATTATGCCAATAGCCGCTTCAGTGATGATTATCAGATTTGGGGTATTGATCTGGGATATGCGCCAGAAGATCAGTCATGGAGTGGCTGGGTTAACTTCAAGAACATCACCGATGAAAAATATGCAGCAGTGGTAATTCCAGGCTATGACGACAAAGGTGCAGATTTAGCACGATCTTCACCGGGTGAAGGCTTCTCGACTTATGCAGGCGTGTCGTTTAAATTTTAAAATCATCACTTCATAAAAAAAGCGGGCATTTTTGCCCGCTTTTTTTATTGTCAGCTTATATAAAACTAGCCTTCCAGAATTCCACTGACACCTGTCACAATCATATCAATGGCGATGGTTCCGATTAACAGTGCTGCAACACGACCGACAATATCGACATACAGGTCAATGTAGTTGGAATATTTATGCTGTAAATGATCATGCAGGTATTTCATCAGGATCAGCAGGCTACAGGTCAGAAACAGGGTAAAGAAAATCACCAGAATGGTTTGCATTAAACTGAGCTGAATCCCGGTAATCACGGAAGCCGAAATGGTGCCGGGACCGATCATAAACGGCATGGCAATCGTACCCGCCAGATGACTGGGCGCTCCACGCATCACACCAATCGTATCAGCACCTTCAAAGACATAACGATAGCCAATCACCAGAAAAATAATACCGCCAAAAATCTGGAAGGACTCAAACCGTACATGCAAGACTTCATTAAAGAAGGCTTCACCGGTTTTTGCAAAAATGATGAACACAATAAAGCTGATCAGACTGCCCTGAATCAATGCCATGTTGAATACTTTTGCGTCGGAATTACGGATAATTCCGAGCATATAAATACTCATCAAAAATGGGTTGAGCAGGGAGAAAAACAGGGCAAATGCATTCAAACTTTCTGACATCATTCAGTCCTTCCGTAGTTGAGATATCCTAGATTTTACGATCCGGGAACAGCGGACGTTTACCTGGGCTGATCCGGTTAATATGCAGATACATCATATGGCGTTCATATTTATCCAGGATGTCATTGATCACCTGTTCCTTACTATAACCGACCAGATCGTTGCCCTGAGAGCCTTCAAACAGATAACTTTCCAGACGATAGTAATAACGTTTGGTTCGTTTACCACGTGAACTGAAATTTGGCGTGTCATAGCGTACCGGCCATATTTCATAGACAAAGTTTTCTTCTTCATCGAGCTGAATGGTCAGATCAAGGTGATACAGTTCAGGTTCTTCCTCAAGTGATTTTTCCTGAATATTGACTTGAATGCCTTTGTCAATTAACTCGGTTGCAACGGCCTCGATGGCCGGCTTGCAGACATTATCCAGCATGGTCCGGGTCTGGGACAGGCTTGGATGCAGCATGACCCGGCTCAGACGCTTCTTCCAGTTCAAGATATCCACATTACCGACCACAGGTGCCGCATTCAAACTGGTACTGGCCTGCCGAAAATCCTCCAGACGCAAGGACTTATACAGTCCGGCCATCACAAAGAAAATGACGAAACTAAAAGGCAGACCCATAATAATCGTAGTGTTCTGTAATGCTGTTACGCCATTCGCCATGAGCATTGCCAAAGTCAGCAAACCGATGGCAATGGCCCAGAACACACTCAGCCAGCGCGGTGAATCATGTTCAATATTAGTGAATTTGGTCGTGAAATTTCCCAATACCAATGCCCCGAGTCCGCTGAGGTCACATAGAACAGTAAGCCGGTAATGGTGGCGACACCTGCAGTAAAGGTAAAGCCTGGATACTGCGCCAGCAGATCATAAAAACCATGTGCCGGATTTTCTAAAACTGTCGTAGCAAGTTGAGTATTACCATCAAAAATCACGCTGTATAAAGCACTGTTACCGAAAATAGACAACCAGGTCAGGGTAAATAACAGAGGAATAACCAAAGTCCCGGTGACAAATTCACGAATGGTACGACCACGGGAAATACGGGCCAGGAACAGACCGACAAAAGGTGACCAGGCGATCCACCATGCCCAGAAGAACAGGGTCCAGCTATTCATCCACTCTTTCGGTTGTTCAAAAGGAAAACTGCTTAAAGAAAGCTTCGGGAACTGGCTGATATAGTCACCAAAATTCTGGATCAAGGCGGCTAATAAAAACTCGGTATTTCCTACAAACAGAATGAATAGCAACAGCCCAATTGATACATAGATATTAATTTCAGACAGGATCCGGATGCCTTTATTGACACCCGCAGTGACTGAAATAATAGTAATAATCACAGCAACGGTGATGAGTGCGGTTTGAATCCAGATATTTTCCGGTAAATCAAACAGCACATGCAGGCCATAATTTAATTGCACAACGCCAATCCCGCATGTCGTGGCAATCCCGAAAATTGTGCCGAGTACTGCAGCCGTATCCACAGTATGGCCAATTGGACCATTAATTTTTTACCAAAGATCGGATAAAGTGCTGATCGGATCGTTAGCGGTAAATTGTAGCGGTAACTGAAATAACCCAGGGCGACCCCAATCAGCGCATACATACTCCAGCCAGTTAAACCGTAGTGAAACAGGGTCCACACCATGGACTGGCGCGCAGCTTCAAAGGTTTCACCTTCGCCTACAGGTGGATTCATATAATGGGAAAGCGGTTCCGCCACCGAGAAAAACATCAGGTCAATCCCGATTCCGGCAGAAAATAGCATCGCCGACCAACTCAGCAGGCTGAATTCTGGTTTGGAATGTTTAGGGCCGAGTTTAATCTCGCCATAACGGGAACAGGCGATAAAGACGATAAAAACCAGATACAGCGTTGCCGCCAGCAGATAATACCAGCTAAAGGTACGACTGACCCAGTTTAAGATATTGATAATGACTTGATTGGCTTGTTCATTAAATAAAATGGTAATGATAGAAAACAGCAGGATAAGCGTCGCCGAAAAATAAAAAACCACTTTATTCAGACTATCTTGCTTCTCTTCATTTTTCTTTTGCATAAATCTCTAACCATCGTTTTGTTGCCGGATGATCTACAGTGCAGTGTGATTTAAAAGCAAAAGCCTGCGGTAAAGCTTCCTTGTTTTCATGAATTACAAACTTTTGCAAATCCAAAACAAACTGCGCTGTACATCAAGGGTGAGCTGGCACTATAATTTTTATTAATTGAACGTTCAATTAAAAAAGCGTTTATGAATTGTTACATCATTCAGCTATTTGCTTTAGCAGAGTGATTTTTTATTGTTACATCCGTTATTCAGGTTAGTCCTATGCCCAAAGTTGGTATGCAACCGATCCGTCGTCAGCAACTGATCGATGCCACCTTAGCTGCAGTGAATGAGCTAGGTTTTGCAGAAGCTTCAATTAGTCAGATTGCTCAGAGGGCAGGTGTCTCAACCGGCATCATAAGTCATTATTTTCAAGGTAAAAATGGCTTGATTGAAGCCACAATGCGTTACTTATTGCAGCAATTGGGTAAATCTGTTGCACAGATAAAGATACAGGTTGATGACTTACCGGAGCAGCGCTTACTGGCGATCGTACGTGGTAATTTTGCTGCTCCACAAACCGACAAGGCGGCCATGAAAGTCTGGTTGGCGTTCTGGGCTAGCAGTTTGCATCAACCTGAGTTACATCGGTTACAGCAGATCAATCATTACCGCTTACATTCCAACCTTAAATATGAATTCATGAAAAAGTTGAATAAAGACCAGGCAGAGAAAGCCGCTCAAGGTTTGGCAGCATTGATTGATGGATTCTGGTTAAGAGGTGCTTTGGTAAATGGCGAAATTGACCCAGAACTGCCGATTGAACTGTGTAGTGAATATATCCGGCAACAACTCAAATAACCCACCTGCGAGGAAATTCCGTTGACAACATTCAAACTGCAACGTCCTTATATTCATGGACAATATGTCGATGCAACGTCCAATAGCACGTTTCAAACGATTAATCCTGCAACAGGCGAAATTCTGGCAGACGTGCAGGTATGTACGCGAAAAGATATCGATCGCGCTGTTGAATCGGCACAACAAGGACAAAAAGTCTGGGCAGAAATGACGGCGATTCAACGTTCCCGTATTTTGAACAAGGCTGTTGCCATCCTCCGTGAACGTAATGACGAGCTAGCGCGTTTAGAAAGTCTCGACAGTGGTAAAGCTTTCAGTGAAACATCCACCGTCGATATTGCGACAGGTGCAGATGTACTCGAATACTATGCAGGTATTTTGCCAGCATTAGAAGGCCAGCAAATCCCGCTCAGAAGCAGTTCGTTTGTTTATACTCGCCGTGAACCTTTGGGTGTGGTTGCCGGGATTGGTGCATGGAATTATCCGGTTCAAATTGCCTTATGGAAATCTGCACCTGCACTGGCAGCAGGCAATGCCATGATCTTTAAAGCCAGTGAAGTGACGCCTTTAACTGCATTAAAATTGGCAGAAATTTATACTGAAGCAGGTGTGCCGCATGGTGTCTTTAATGTGGTTACCGGCAGTGGTGAAATTGGTGGTTATCTGACTTCGCATCCTGATATTGCCAAAGTGTCGTTTACCGGTGGCGTTTCTACCGGCAAAAAGGTCATGGCGCAAGCTGCAAATTCTAGCCTGAAAGAAGTCACGATGGAGCTGGGCGGTAAGTCTCCGCTGATTATCTGTGAAGATGCCGATCTGGATTTGGCGGCCGATATTGCCATGATGGCCAATTTCTATAGTTCCGGTCAGGTGTGTACCAACGGTACTCGCGTATTTGTGCCTTTGGCATTGAAAGCAGAATTTGAAGAAAAGATTTTGCAGCGTGTTGAACATATCCGTATGGGTGATCCACTTGATCCTGAAACCAATTTCGGTCCGGTTTCCAGCTTTGAGCATATGGAAAAAGTGCTGGGCTATATCGAAAAAGGCAAGATAGAAGGGGCACGCCTATTATGTGGCGGCGGCCGTGCTAAGGATGAACAGTTTGTCCAAGGAGCTTATGTCCTGCCAACCGTATTTACCGACTGCCGTGATGACATGACGATTATCTGTGAAGAAATTTTTGGTCCAGTCATGAGTATTCTGAGTTATGACTCAGAAGAAGAGGCGATTCGTCGTGCCAATGATACCGAATATGGTTTGGCAGCTGGTGTCGTGACACCGAATCTGGCACGTGCGCATCGTATTATTCATCAAATCGAAGCCGGCATTTGCTGGATTAATACCTGGGGCGAATCACCGGCAGAAATGCCTGTCGGTGGCTATAAACATTCGGGTGTCGGTCGCGAAAACGGTATTGTCACGCTACAGCAATATACCCAGACCAAGTCGGTGCAAGTTGAACTTAGTCCTTTCCAGTCTGTATTTAGCGCATAAGGGAGGATTGGATGAATTACGACTATATTATTATCGGTGCAGGTTCGGCAGGGAATGTACTCGCAGCGCGTTTAACTGAAGATCCGGATGTGAAAGTCCTGTTGCTGGAAGCAGGTGGGCCGGATTACCGTCTAGACTTCAGAACACAAATGCCTGCTGCATTGGCTTATCCATTACAGGGACGACGCTATAACTGGGCCTATCTGACCGATCCCGAACCTCATATGAATAATCGTCGTATGGAGTGCGGGCGCGGAAAAGGTCTGGGCGGTTCTTCATTAATTAACGGCATGTGTTACATTCGCGGTAATGCTATGGATCTTGAACAGTGGGCCAGCCTGAAGGGGCTAGAACACTGGAGCTATGCTGAATGTCTGCCGTATTATAAAAAAGCTGAAACGCGCGATATTGGCGGCAATGATTATCATGGTGATTCTGGACCGGTTTCGGTGGCAACACCTAAAAATGGCAATAATGAACTGTTCCATGCCATGGTCGAGGCAGGTGTACAGGCCGGTTATCCACGTACTGATGACCTGAATGGCTATCAGCAGGAAGGTTTTGGACCGATGGACCGTACCGTAACGCCGCAAGGCCGTCGTTCCAGTACAGCACGTGGTTATCTGGATATGGCCAAAGACCGGGATAATCTCACGATTATTACCCACGCTATGACCAACCGGATTCTGTTTAATCGTAATCAGGCAATTGGTGTGGAATATTTTGAAGGACAAAATACCTTACAGCCGATTCAGGTCTTTGTGGATCGTGAAGTTTTATTATGTGGTGGTGCGATTGCCTCACCGCAAATCCTGCAACGCTCCGGTGTAGGTCCAGCCGAACTGTTAAAAAGTCTGGATATTCCTGTGGTTCAGGATTTGCCAGGTGTGGGTGAAAATCTGCAGGACCATCTGGAAATGTACCTGCAATATAAGTGCAAAAGACCGGTTAGCTTATATCCGGCACTCAAGTGGTATAACCAGCCCATGATTGGTGCGGAGTGGCTGTTTTTAGGTAAAGGTATTGGGGCCAGTAACCAGTTTGAAGCCGGTGGTTTTATCCGCTCCTCAGACGAATTTGACTGGCCCAATATCCAGTATCATTTCCTGCCTGTAGCGATTAATTATAATGGCACCAATGCCATTCATGAACATGGTTTTCAGGCACATGTGGGCTCTATGCGTTCACCGTCACGTGGCCGTGTCCGTCTGAAATCCAAAGACCCCTTTGAGCATCCAAGTATTCTGTTCAACTATATGAGTACCGAGCAGGACTGGCGTGAATTCCGCGATGCCATCCGGATTACCCGGGAAATTATGCATCAGCCGGCATTGGATCCCTATCGTGGTGAAGAAATCAGTCCGGGAAAACATCTACAAACAGATGCTGAAATTGATGAATTTGTTCGTAATCATGCAGAAACCGCGTATCATCCATCATGTAGCTGTAAAATGGGTGAGGATGACATGGCGGTTGTCGATGGTTATGGACGCGTACATGAAATGCAGGGGTTGCGTGTGATTGACGCCTCGATTATGCCTTTGATCATTACCGGTAACCTCAATGCAACTACGATTATGATCGCTGAAAAACTGGCAGACCATATTCGTGGCAAACCTGCTCTTGCGCCTTCATCTGCACCTTTTTACAAGGCGCCTCGCACTTAAATTATGGTTTTATTCCTGCCGCCTAGCAAAGCAGGAGTAAAGCGAATTTCAATTTTGTCCCAAAGCGGAGATAAAACCTCGACTGCTTTCGGTTTTATCTCCGCTTTACTTAATACATTTATATTTTATGAAAATATTCAATCAAACAGTGCTGTTTGGCTGTGCTGCTGTTTCAAGTTTTTACTGTTATGCCGATGATGCGGAAGTAAAAAAAATAGAAGCAAGCGGAAACTTGAGTGTGGTCTCCAAGTACGTCTCCCGTGGTTTGACCAATGCACCTGAAAATGACGACGTTGCTGTACAGGCTGCATTGAATCTGGCTTATGGCAATTTTTATGTTGGATATTGGGGATCTACGCTTGGATACTCTTATGCAGAAGTGCAGGGGCGTCCGGGACATCGTTCAGACAAATTCGAGCATGATTTTCTGCTGGGTTATACCTATAGCAGCGAAAATTATGACTGGGATTTATGGAATGCGACCTATTATTATCCGGGCGGTGAGAACACCACTGGAAATGAGTTGGGCTTAAATGTAAGTCGTGCGTTGAATGATCAAACCAGTATCGGCGCCAGCGTATCGACCTATCTGTATGATGTGGCTTATGCCAATCAGGGCGATACTTTTTATACGCTTAACCTGAATCATCAGTTGAATGATCGCCTGAATGCCAGCATTACAGCAGCAGGAAGCTATTTTAACGATGAAGGCAAATATGAGGGCGGTGAACTGGGCGATACCGAAAAGCAGTTTGCCTTTCGTTATGCTTCTGCCGGACTCAGTTATGCGCTTTTACCGCAGTTGAGTATGTCAGGTGAATATATCTTTGGCGGTTATGACCGCTATGATGACAAGCAGCGTAATCTTGCAGTATTTGCACTGAGTTATGATTTTTAAAATTATGAAATCATTCAGACTAGGCGGGTGAAAATCTGCCTTATCTGCAACTTTGATTAATAGTATAAGCCATGACTTGAAGTTGATTCATGCTCCGGCAGCTCAGGAAAGACTGAGGATCTGGTTTAATCTGCCAGAATTTCAGACAAATATTATCAATTTCATAAAATAATTCTATAATAGCGCCCATTCTCGGCAGCGTTATCCAGACACTTCGTCAAATGGTATAACCTGACCATTTTCTATTTTTCATTCAAGTTCTCCTCCGTGAACCGGCTTGTATATTCAGATTCAGCATCTTATTTGTCCGTGACGGCACATAAGAATATTTAGGTATCCACATGGAAATTAAGGTCAATTATCTCGATAATCTTCGTCAGGAAGCCAAGTTCGATGACTTCACGGTAATCGCCGATCAGCCGATCCGCTATAAAGGCGATGGTTCGGCACCCGGCCCATTCGATTATTTTCTGGCATCTTCAGCTTTATGTGCGGCTTATTTTGTCAAAGTCTATTGCGCGGCACGTGATATTCCGACCGACAATATCCGCCTATCTCAAAACAATATCGTTGATCCTGAAAACCGATATAAACAGATTTTTAAAATTCAGGTGGAACTACCGGCTGATATTTCTGAAAAAGATCGCCAAGGAATTTTACGTTCGATTGACCGTTGTACCGTCAAAAAAGTAATTCAAACCGGTCCTGAATTTGTCATTGAAGAAGTGGAAAGCATTGATGCGGATGCTCAAGCTTTATTGATGCCAAGTCTGGCTTCTGACCATACGACTTTCATTCCGGGTAAGGACCTTCCGCTGGAAGAAACGATTGCCAATATGTCTGCCATTCTGGCAGGCCTTGGCATGAAGATTGAAATCGCGTCTTGGCGTAATATCGTGCCGAATGTGTGGTCGCTACATATCCGTGATGCGCAGTCACCAATGTGCTTTACCAATGGTAAGGGTTCGACCAAAGAAAGTGCGCTGGCATCTGCCTTGGGCGAATTTATTGAGCGTCTGAATTGCAACTTTTTCTATAACGACCAGTTCTGGGGTGAAGATATTGCCAATGCAGAATTTGTGCATTATCCAGATGAAAAATGGTTCCAGCCAGGTCCGAATGGCGAATTACCTGCAGAAGTTCTAGATGAACATACCCGTGAAATTTATGATCCTGAAGATGAGTTGTTAGGTACCCATCTTTATGATACCAACTCGGGAAACAAGGCTCGTGGTATCTGCTCACTCCCATTTGTACGTCAGTCTGATGGTGAAACCGTTTATTTTCCGTCGAATCTGATCGAAAACCTGTACTTAAGTAATGGTATGAGCGCCGGTAATACGCTGGCTGAAGCACAAGTACAGTGTCTGTCTGAAATTTTTGAGCGTGCTGTTAAACGTGAAATTCTGGAAGGTGAGCTTGCACTTCCGGATGTGCCTGAACAGGTTCTGGCAAAATATCCAAAAATTGTTGAAGGCATTAAGGGTCTGGAAGAACAGGGCTTCCCGGTTCTGGTCAAAGATGCTTCACTAGGCGGTCAGTTCCCGGTCATGTGCGTTACCTTGATGAACCCGCGTACCGGCGGTGTATTTGCCTCATTCGGTGCCCATCCTAACTTTGAAGTAGCATTAGAACGCAGTCTGACTGAACTTTTACAAGGCCGTAGTTTTGAAGGTCTGAATGATCTGCCAAAACCAACTTTTAGCAGCAATGCAGTAACTGAACCGAATAACTTCGTCGAACATTTTATTGACTCAAGCGGTGTGGTGTCTTGGCGTTTCTTCAGCGCGAAATCAGATTATGATTTTGTCGAGTGGGATTTCACTAATAACGGTCAAAACTCGAATGCGGATGAAGCTCAGGAATTATTCACAATTCTGGAAGACATGGGCCATGAAGTTTATATGGCGGTGTATCAGCATCTAGGTGCAACAGCTTGCCGTATTCTGGTACCGGGCTATTCGGAAATTTATCTGGTAGAAGATCTGGTTTGGGACAATACCAACAAGGCTTTGTTATATCGTGAAGATATCCTGAATCTGCACCGTCTGGATGATGAACAATTGGAAGCATTGGTTGAGCGTCTGGAAGAAGCAGATGAGGATGACTATACCGAAATCAAAACCTTGATCGGTATCGAGTTCGATGAAAATACTGAATGGGGCCAACTCACTATTCTTGAACTGAAACTACTGATTTATGTGGCTTTGCAGCAATTTGAAGAAGCCAAAGATCTGGTTGAGCAGTTCCTGCAGTTCAATACCAATACCGTTGAACGTGGCCTGTTCTACCAGTGCATGAATGTCGTTCTGGAAGTCATTCTGGATGATGAAATGGAACTGGAAGATTATGAACACAACTTCCGTCGTATGTTTGGTGATGCCCGTATGGATGCCGTTTTAGGTTCAATTGAAGGAACAGTCCGTTTCTATGGTTTGACCGAAACCAACATGCAGCTTGAAGGGCTGGATCGTCATCTACGTTTAATTGACAGCTATAAGAAATTGCATGCAGCGCGTGCCAAGTTTGTGGCTCAGCAATAATCCATAGAAGAATGACTAAAATTTTTCGTCATTTGTTTTAAATCTTAAAAAATGGCTTACTCGGTTTCGAGTAGGCTATTTTTATCTCTGACCCTATATGCAATCTTTTCTATTTTTCTATTTTTCTATTTTTCTATTTTTCTATTTTTCTATTTGAAAATTTATTAATCCCAGCTCCCGAGGGAACTGGAATTACCTAAAAAATTAAAGTGAAGTGTTAATACTAACTGCTTCAAGAGTGGGTATATGAATGTGAGAAATAGATGTATTTTTCTCATTCACAGGAATTACCTTACATATTCGGGTAATTCGGACCACCACCACCTTCCGGTGTCACCCAGGTGATGTTCTGGGAAGGGTCCTTAATGTCACAGGTCTTGCAGTGCACACAGTTGGCTGCATTGATCTGGAAGCGTTTCGAACCGTCATTATTTTCCATGATTTCATAAACACCTGCCGGGCAGTAACGCTGTGCAGGCTCATCCCATTTCGGCAGGTTCACTTCCACCGGAATAGAGGCATCGGTGAGTTTCAGATGCGCTGGCTGGTTTTCTTCATGGACCGTATTCGAGACAAACACTGAAGACAGACGGTCAAAGGTCAGCTTGCCATCCGGTTTTGGATAGTTTGGCTTGAAGCTTTCAGCCGCCTGGGTTTTCAACGCGGCATGGTCCTGAACCAGATCATGCAGGGTGAATGGCACTTTAAACACGTTCTGGTCGATAAAGTTAAACGCGCCACCGATCCATTGACCGAACTTGTGCATTGCCGGGCCAAAGTTACGCGAGTTGTATAACTCTTCTTTTAACCAGCTGTTGTTAAACTTGTCGGTATACGCGGTCAGTTCTTTCACGAAGAAATCTTCGCCCTCTACAACACGCGCAACCGCCAGATCACCGCCTTTTTCTACACCGGCCGCAATCGCTTCAAATACCGCTTCACCGCAAAGCATGCCGGATTTCATTGCGGTATGTGAGCCCTTGATCTTGGCAAAGTTCAGGAAGCCGGCATCATCACCAATTAACGAACCACCCGGGAAGGTGAATTTTGGCAGCGAGTTAAAGCCACCTTTGGTCACAGCACGGGCACCATAAGAAATACGCTTACCGCCTTCCAGATACTGCTTGATCAGTGGATGGGTTTTCCAGCGCTGCATTTCCATGAAGGGATACATGTGCGGATTGGTGTAAGACAGATCCACGATCATGCCCAGGGTCACCTGGTTATTCTCGGCATGGTACAGCCACCAGCCGCCTGAAGAACCGGTTTCAGACAATGGCCAGCCGGCACCGTGCATCACCAGACCCGGTTTGTGCTTGGCAGGATCGATTTCCCAGAGTTCTTTAATCCCGATCCCGTAATGCTGCGGATCAGCGTCTTTGTCTAGGTTGAACTTCTGGATTAAACGCTTACCGAGATGACCACGACAGCCTTCAGCAAAAATGGTGTATTTGGCATGTAGTTCATAACCCGGGGTAAAGTTATGCGTTGGTTCGCCATCTTTACCGATACCCATATCACCGGTTTGAATGCCTTTTACCGTACCATCGGCATGATAAAGAATTTCAGAGGCTGCAAAGCCCGGGAAGATCGACACTTCCAGTTCTTCGGCTTTCTGACCTAACCAGCGCACCACGTTGCCCAATGAGATGACATAGTTGCCATCATTATGCATGGTTTTAGGCACCATCCAGTGCGGTGCTTCCTGTGATTTTTCATCTGAAAGCAGGAAGAAGGTTTTATCTTCGGTCACTGGAACATTCAGCGGGGCACCCTGTTCTTTCCAGTCCGGGAACAACTCGTTTATGGCACGCGGTTCAAGCACAGCACCAGACAGAATATGTGCACCGACTTCGGAGCCTTTTTCTACGACACAAACGGACAAATCGTTTAAGTTGTTTTCAATTGCAAGTTGACGGATTTTGATCGCAGCAGAAAGACCCGCAGGGCCTGCGCCTACGATGACGACGTCAAACTCCATCGATTCTCTTGTTATATCTTCCATAATATAAAATCCAATTTCGCTATACGATATTTATAGCATTATCTAAATCGGTTATGAAGCTTATTTTTGATCTTTTTATTTGAAATAGGACTTTATCTATTTTTTAAATCTTATCTATTTCACCGTATTAAAAAGGTTTGCTGTAAATTATAGATAAAGGAAGAAGATGTGTAGATTGGGTATTCAATAAGAAGAGCGACTGAATGTCGCTCTGATGATTAATTTTTTTATATATTATTGAGATTCATAGCAATATTGTTCACCATGTGAATCAGACGCGGCCCAATTTCATTTTCCAGTTTTTCCTGATTTAACAGATAACTTGGAGCACCACAGTTAAACGTTAATATCCCGTGTTTAGGGTGAACCAATGGAACTGCCACGGAATTCACATCCTTAGCCCAGTCACCTAGAGACAGACAATAGCCATAATCCTGATAATCACGGATTGCACGTTCCAGATTACGCTTGATGGTTGGCCACTGATCTTCGTTTCTTTTCTTGATCGCGTCAAATAAATATTCGCGTTCTTTTACATCCATTGCTGCCAGACAGGCACGTCCCATGGCACTGCTATGAATCGGTAAAGTCGAACCGACAGGGCGGCGCATGGTCAGCGTCGATTCTGTATGTACCACTTCCAGATAAATCATGCTCAAACGGTCACGGGTAGCCATTGCCACAGGGGCTTGGGAATAGCGTGACATTTCTTCCATAAACGGATAAGCCTGAGTACGTGCAGAAATATTACTCAAAGCTGCATAGCCCAAAGCCAATACGCCAACATCCAACAGATATTTCGTGGTATTCGGTAGTTGTTTTAAATAACCTAAAGAAACCAGGGTGCTGGTAATACGGGCCACAGTTGGCTTGGGTAAGTTGGTTAATTGTGCAATTTCCTGATTGCCAAGCAATTGATTGGTCGCTGAAAAGCAACGCAAGATTTCCAATCCACGCGCAATAGACGCAATAAATTGAGGATTATTTTCTCTATGAATATGTGAAATCGGATCTAAACGGATTTCATCAAAGTTGGGAATTTCACCAGTTTTATTTTTTGTCATGGTCAGGGCAATTAAAGTTAAATTAATGAATATGATAGCAACATAATTTCACGATACAAAATAAAACACTTCTATAAAAGATAAAATATAAGAAAAAGTGCCGAAGTTATTTGTGGCCGGAAAGAATTTTGTTACTCAAGTTTAAAGACGATATAAAATCATCTAGTTTTTTAGGTTTAATACGTAGCCAAAACATTTAAAAAGTTTCGATTTCTCCGAAAGAGTCAGTGATCGACAAGTATTACAGCAAGAAAAAAGGTTTAATTATCTATTCAAAAAACTGATAAATAAAACAATCATTCATCAAAATATTTCGTATCGTGAAATTAAATCTTAAACATAAATTAACTGGAATGCCAGAAAAATTTCATTTTTTGTTTAAAAAATAAAATTTTTAATAATTTCACTTGCTCAAAATGATTTTATATGATTATTTATTTCGTAATACGAAACAAAAATAAGGGTAAAGGAATTTACCTAAATCATATCCATGGAGATTCATATGATTCGTGATCCGGAAATGCTAGACCAACTTCTGTCAACGATTCGCGATTTTGTAAAAAATGAACTGGTGCCTCTTGAGCATGAAGTAGAAGAGAACAATGCCATTCCTGAACATATTGTGGAACAGATGAAAGAGCTGGGCTTGTTTGGCCTGACGATTCCAGAAGAATATGGTGGTTTAGGCATTACCATGGAAGAAGAAATTCTGGTCGCGATGGAGTTAGGTCATACATCAGCTGCATTCCGCTCTTTAATTGGTACTAACAACGGCATTGGCTCAAGTGGCATCATTATCGACGGTACAGAAGAACAAAAACAGAAATATTTACCGCGTTATGCAACGGGCGAAATTATTGGTTCATTCTGTTTGACCGAACCGGATTCCGGCTCAGACGCTGCTGCTTTAAAAACCAGTGCAGTCAAAGACGGCGATTATTATATTTTAAACGGAACTAAACGCTTTATCACCAATGCACCACGTGCCACGACATTTACCGTGATGGCACGTACCAATCAAGAGATTAAAGGTGCGAGCGGTATTTCAGCATTTCTAGTCGAAGCAGGCACACTTGGTTTAAGCCTAGGTAAAATTGACAAGAAAATGGGCCAACATGGTTCCTATACCTGTGATGTAATTTTTGATAACTGTAAAGTGCATAAAGATCAGCTGATTGGCGGTGTAGAAGGGATTGGCTTCAAAACAGCAATGCGCGTTCTAGATAAGGGCCGTCTGCACATTGCCGGTTATAGCGTCGGCATGGCAGAGCGTATGCTGGAAGATGCACTTAACTATGCAGTGGAACGCAAACAGTTTGGCCAGCCCATTGCGAATTTCCAGCTAATCCAAGGTATGTTGGCAGACTCCAAAGCCGAGATTTATGCAGCCAAATGTATGGTGCTGGATGCTGCGCGTCTACGTGATGCTGGCCAAAATGTTACGACTGAAGCCTCTTGTGCCAAAATGTTTGCAACTGAAATGTGTGGTCGAGTTGCTGATCGCTGTTTGCAGATTCATGGTGGAGCGGGTTATATCAGTGAATATTCAATTGAACGTTTCTACCGTGATGTGCGTCTGTTCCGTTTATATGAAGGAACCACACAAATCCAGCAAATTATTATTGCGCGTGAAATGATTAAACAAGCAACCGCCTAATCTCATAATTTTAAAATAAGGAAATATTAAAATGACGACAAAAATTAGATTTGATTGGCAAGACCCGTTTTTAATAGAACAGCAACTGACATCAGAAGAGCGCATGATTCGCGATGCAGCGGCAGCGTACTGTCAAGACAAACTGATGCCGCGTGTACTGGAACAGTTCCGTCATGAAAAAACCGATCCGGCTATTTTCCGTGAAATGGGAGAACTGGGTTTACTCGGTCCAACCATTCCGGAACAGTACGGCGGTGCAGGTTTAAATTATGTCAGTTATGGTCTGATTGCTCGTGAAGTTGAACGTGTCGATTCAGGTTACCGTTCAATGGCCAGCGTACAAAGCTCTCTGGTGATGGTACCCATTAATGAATTTGGTTCTGAAGAGCAAAAGCAGAAGTATTTACCAAAATTAGCAACCGGTGAATATATTGGTTGCTTCGGCTTGACCGAGCCGGATCATGGTTCGGATCCGGGCAGCATGATTAGCCGTGCTAAAAAAGTCGAGGGTGGTTACCGTTTAACTGGCGCAAAAATGTGGATTACCAATAGTCCGATTGCCGATGTATTTGTAGTTTGGGCCAAAGAAGTTTCTGCCGAAGGTAATATCGGTGACATTCGTGGCTTTATTTTAGAAAAAGGCTGGGAAGGGCTTTCTGCTCCAACGATTCACGGCAAGGTGGGTCTACGTGCCTCAATCACCGGTGAAATTGTAATGGATAACGTCTTTGTTCCAGAAGAAAATGCATTTCCGGAAGTTCGCGGTTTAAAAGGGCCTTTTACCTGCTTGAATAGTGCACGTTACGGGATTGCCTGGGGTGCCATGGGAGCTGCAGAGTTCTGCTGGCATACCGCACATCAATACACCATGGACCGTAAACAGTTTGGTCGACCACTCGCTGCGAATCAGCTGATCCAGAAGAAACTGGCAGATATGCAAACTGAAATTGCACTCGGTTTGCAGGTGGCTTTACGTTTTGGCCGCATGAAGGATGAAGGCATTGCTTCAGTTGAAGGTACATCACTGATCAAGCGCAACAACTGCGGCAAGGCACTGGATATTGCCCGTTTGGCCCGTGACATGATGGGTGGAAATGGCATTAGCGATGAATTCGGTGTAGCCCGTCATTTGGTTAATCTGGAAGTGGTAAATACCTATGAAGGTACCCATGATGTACATGCCCTGATTTTAGGTCGTGCACAAACCGGAATTGCAGCCTTTTGCAACTAAACCTGACATCAACTTCTAGCCAGCATTGCTGGCTAGATTGTTTTACGGGTTTAAGAATTGTGCTTAATCACATCATTCAATGTATTGCTACGTGATTTCTGCAGAGAAAATTTATCAAGAACTTTGAAAATCATTTTATACCACCTTGCTAAAGCGTGGTAATGATCAGCGAATATTCTATATTTCACCTAAATAATTAAGTGAAATATGCGTTTTAAAAAGGCACAGGAGTGCCGAAAAGTAGAAAGAGCATTATGGATACGATCAGTTCACAACAACACCCAGTGGAAGGTGGAAACGAACCCAAGCAAAGAGTCTGGATTCTGGCCTTTATTTTCTCATTTTTAGCATTATTGGTTGATGGTGCTGATATTGCGTTATTAGCCTACAGTCTGACCAGTCTGAAACAAGAGTTTTCATTAAGTAATATGCAGGCCGGTGCCTTAGGGAGCTGGACGCTTGCAGGCATGGCTATCGGCGGTTTTTTTGGTGGCTGGGCTTGTGACCGTTTTGGCCGGGTTCGTGTGATCGTCATTGCCATTGCATTATTTTCTTCATTAACCTTCTGGTTAGGATTCGTAGAAAGTTATGATCAGTTCAAATGGCTGCGCTTTACGTCTGCGATTGGACTAGGTGCTCTATATATTGCCTGTAACACACTCATGGCAGAGTATGTACCCACCAAATATCGCTCTACAGTATTGGCAACGCTTATGACTGGCTGGACTTTAGGCTCGGTGGTCGCAACTGTTCTGGCTGGATGGCTATTGCCTGAATTTGGCTGGCGATACCTCTATTATATTGCCATTATTCCAATTGTACTGGCCTTCGCGATGTACTTCTTGGTGCCTGAGCCGAAAGCCTGGTTAGATGCGCGTAAAGCACGCCTGGATGCAAAAGCCAGTGGTATTCTGCAGGAAAAACCAAAAAATACTTTTAAAATGATTTTTGAAGATGCACTTAGCCGTCGCATGTTTATCCTCTGGTCCTTCAGTACCGCATTTTTACAGTTTGGCTATTATGGAGTCAGCAACTGGCTACCGGCGTATTTAGAGACTGATCTGGGAATCAAGTTTAAAGAAATGACCATGTATATGATCGGGACTTTCCTGATCATGATGTGTACCAAAGTTATTGCTGGTTTTATCGCTGACCGGATTGGCCGTCGTGCGGTATTTGCTTTCGGCACTATGGGTACTGCAATTTTTATCCCTGTGATTGTCTTTGGTAATACGCCGGATAATATCCTCTGGCTGATGTTATTTTTCGGTTTTCTCTATGGTATTCCATACGGTATTAATGCGACTTACATGACAGAAAGCTTCTCCACCAAAGTGCGTGGAACAGCAGTGGGTGGGGCATATAACGTAGGCCGACTGGGTGCGGTGTTTGCACCTCTTACCATTGGCTATTTTGCTCAAGGAGGCTCAATTGGTACCGGCTTACTGATTATGGGCATTGCCTATTTTCTTTGCGGCCTGATACCCGCTTTCTTTATTAAAGACCGCTTATTTGATCCACAAAAGGCAGATTAATCTGCACTCGTAATATAGATAGAACATGCTAGGAAGCAATATGATGAATAAAATCACGCAGGATATCGAGACGGTACTTAAGCAAATTCCTGATGGTGCACACATTATGACCAGTGGTTTTGGCCTGGCAGGTCAGCCGGTAGAATTAATCGAAGCATTAATTGACTTTGGTCCTAGAGACTTAACCATTATTAACAACAATGCAGCTTCTGGAGATCGTGGTCTAACCAATCTGCTGTTGTCTGGACTGGTTAAAAAAATGATCTGTTCATTTCCACGGGCCAATAACTCAACCGTCTTTGAAGATCTGTATAAAGCCGGAAAAGTTGAGCTGGAACTGGTGCCACAAGGCAATCTGGCCTGCCGTATTCAGGCAGCCGGTGCAGGCTTAGGAGCTGTTTTTACTCCAACCGGTTTTGGTACCAAAATAGCTGAGGGTAAAGAAACCCGTAATATCAATGGAAAAGATTATGTGCTGGAATATCCGATACATGCTGATTATGCCTTGGTTTATGCCAATCAGGCAGATCAGTGGGGCAACTTGACCTACCGTAAGGCAGCACGGAATTTTGGTCCGATCATGGCCAAAGCAGCAAAAACCACCATTGCACAAGTCCATCAAGTTGTGGAACTGGGGGAGCTTGATCCAGAGATCATCGTAACGCCAGGGATTTTTGTACAGCATGTGGTCAAGGTTGGAGATATTAAATAATGAATATTCAAAAACGTAGTCGTGAACAGATTGTAGCTAAAGTTGCACAAGACATTCCAACCGGCTCTTTTGTAAATTTGGGTATTGGTTTACCGACACGCGTAGCAGGTTATTTAAAACCTGAACAAGGAGTAATTCTACACTCGGAAAATGGCGTTTTAGGTTTTGCTGCATTGAGTGATCCTGAACAGGCAGATGATGATCTGATTAACGCCGGCAAAGAACTCGTAAGCATGTTGCAAGGTGGCAGTTTTATGAATTCTGCCGACTCTTTCGATATCATGCGAGGCGGGCATCTGGATATCTGTATCATGGGGGCTTTTCAGGTCGCTATTAATGGTGATCTGGCGAACTGGCATACCGGTAATGCTGATGCTGTACCTGCTGTAGGCGGTGCGATGGATCTGGCAGTGGGTGCTCGCTGTGTCTATGTTTGCATGGAACATGTGACCAAAAACGGTGAGGCAAAAATTGTTGAAGAACTGACTTATCCTCTAACAGGTAAACATTGTGTCAACCGTATTTATACTGATTTGTGTGTGATTGAATTAAAAGACCGACAAGCTCAGGTTATTGAAATAGTGGATGGCTTAAGTTTTGAAGAATTGCAACGGCAGACTGGCTGTAAATTAGTGGACAGTCGTCAACAAGCAGCCTAAAAATAAGTCCGCAATATTCTGATTGAGTAAAAGTATAGTTTTAGATCACAGCTTCGGCTGTGATTTTTAAATTTTAGAATTATTATCAAATACACGTAATATTGACCATATTTCCGCATTTTAAAGATATAAATACAAACTTTTGCTAATGATTATTTTAATAATAAGTCTAAAATGTTAACAAGCTAAGGAAGGTGATAGTCTGAATGAATAATAATTGTGATGATCAAGAAATTTTTCATATTTTTAATCTGATTGGTCGCCATACTGAACTTAAACCTATCCTCGATGTTATTAGCCAGTGGCTTGAAGCGCGTATACCAGATGCGCTTGTCACTATTATGCTCTATAAGGATGACACCCAAACTTTAAACGTTATAAGCGGCAAACAGCACTTTTCAAAAGAGTACTGTAATGCTATTCAAGATTTGAAAATTGGGCCAAATCAAGGATCGTGTGGGGTAGCTGCCTTTTTACGGCAGTTGGTCATTAGTCCAAATCTAATGAAAGACCCAAACTGGCAGCCTTACCGTGCTTTGGTAAACGCAGAAAAGTTGTCTAGCTGCTGGTCTATGCCGATTATTAATGCTTCAGATATTCTGTACGGAACGTTTGCCACCTATTATCGAACACCCAAAATACCGACTGAACATCATATTCAGCTTTTACAACAAGCGGCAAAATTAGTTGCCCTCGCAATCGAGCTTGATCAGGAACGTCAAAAAAGACATGAGCTTAATGAAAAATACAGCTCATTTTATACCTATCATCCAGATATTATTTTTGAACTTGACCTGCAGGGACATGTGCTTAATACCAATATTGCTTGCGAAGAAATTACAGGTTTTTCTAAAGCGCAAATCCATGGTCAGCACTATTGTGCCTTCATACCGCCCGAATTCCATGAACTTGCGAATGTTTCATTTTCAGAAGCAGCGCAAGGTAAATCTCAACATTATGAACTTCCAATTTATAATGTTGCAGGCGATATCTTATGGCTGGATCTGACCAATTTACCGATTATTCAAAATCAGAAAGTCACCGGTATTATTGGCATTGCCCGAGATATTACTGTATCGCGTGAAAACAAGGAGTCTCTACGATTATTAAAACGTGGGGTAGAGGCTAGTCCGAATAGTCTTTTTATTACCGATGTCTCTGAAGAAAGGCTAATGGTGTATGTGAATCCAGCTTTTCTAAAGCTCACCGGTTATACGGCAGCAGAAGTACTAGGGCAAAGCTGCTTTTTCTTACAGGGTCCAGATACTGATCCGGATCAGATTGCATTACTCAAGCAAGCAGTTAAAGAACAAAAAGAAATTCAGGTAACTATAAAAAGTTACTGTAAAGATGGCAGCTGGTTCTGGAATCGTTTAACTATAGGTCCTATTTTTGACCAGACAGGAACCTGCACCCATTTTTTGGGGATTCAGGAAGATATTACTCAGCAACGTATTCACGAAGAATATATTCAGCATCAGCATACTCATGATCATTTAACCGGTTTACCGAACCAGCATGCATTCAAACAGATTCTGGAAAATATTTTTGAAGCACAGCACGAGAGCTCACAACCTTTAGTCTTGCTGTATATAGATCTGGATGATTTTAAAAATATAAATGACAGCTTAGGTCATCTGGTGGGTGACCAGATTCTCAAAAGTGTGGGCGAGCGGCTGCAAAAATTTGTTCAAGGCAATAATGTGCTATGCCGCTTCGCTGAAGATGAATTCATTTTGCTGCTCTCAGGGACAGATGAGCACACTGAAGTCGAGGTGATTGCTGGAGAAATTCTTGATCTTCTTTCCATGCTGTTTATCGTCGATCAGTACAAAATACATTTAAGTGCCAGCATTGGTATTGTGGCAGATGACAGTTCGATTCATCATTCTTCTGAATTGATTTATCAGTCTGTTTTGGCGATGCAGGAAGCCAAAAGACAAGGTCGTAATATGTGGCAGTGGTATGAAAAAACCAGAATGCAGCCTGTCGCAGAAATAGACTATACTAATCTGCGTCTGGAACTCATGGAAGCGATCAATCAGGAAAATTTTGACCTGTTCTATCAGCCGCTGGTTCATCCTGAAACTGGACTGGTGACAGGCGTAGAAGCTTTAATCCGTTGGTGCCATCCGCAGCAGGGTTATATTTCCCCAGCAATTTTTATTCCGCTTGCAGAAAGAACCGGGCAAATTATTAGCGTAGGCCAGTGGGTATTGGAAAAGGCCTGTTTAGATATTGCCAAGTGGAACAAGACACACAATAGCCAGATCACGGTATCGGTGAATATTTCGCCTTTGCAATTCCGTAGAGCAGGTTTTTTGCAAGTACTTGAACATGCTCTTGAACTCAGTCAATTACCGCCGGAATTACTTAAAATTGAAATTACGGAAGGTGTCATCATTAATGGTGCAGATCGAACGATAGAAATTTTGAAAGCAGTACGTGCTTTAGGTGTACAGGTTGCCATTGATGATTTTGGTACAGGTTATTCGAGTCTCAGTTATCTGCGTCGCTTGCCGATCAATCAAATCAAGTTAGATCGTAGTTTTATTGAAGAGCTGACCCTCGATGGTCAGGATGCTGCAATTGTGCAATCGATTATTCACTTGGCACATCAACTGGATTTGGAAGTTGTCGCAGAAGGTGTCGAAACCTTAAGTCAGGCCAGTTTGCTCTATCAACAGGGCTGTGATCTGCTACAAGGCTTCTTCTATGCAAAACCTGCGCCTTTAACTGAATTGAAGCCTGTTTATCTCGCGATGGAAAATAGTAAAATGAATTAACTCTAGAAAGTTAAGGTATCTCAATATTTTTAACGGCTCTTCAGATAGAAAGGCAATGGCAAACAGACCTCAAAAATTTTCCTATTTTATCAGCGTATCATCTCTATAATTTATGCTTAGTATAGAAAGCGGGATAAAAAATAAGCTTTTTAACCCTCCAAAGGTTTTTAACAGTATTTAGGGCTCAGGTTGAATATTGGCTAAATTTCTTTCTTGGTTCAGATCATAATAGTTAATTACAAAGATCAATAGGGCAAAAATAAAACCTAAAATGACACAGGCAGACCAGCCATAGCTTTTCCATAAATGCAGCGATAAAAATGCTCCCAGACCAGCACCTGAAAAATAACAGGTCATATAGATGGCATTAATCCGCGAGCGAGCCTGCATTGAAATTCGATAGACCAGATTCTGGTTCAAGACATGTAAACAGGAAATTCCGAAATAAGCCAGAATCAAGCCCAGGATATAAATCCATAAATAATTCTGGGCAAAGAATAAGGGAATCCAGGCCAGAATCAGTCCGCATGTGGCCAGGTGTGCAATCAATTTTTCCCGATGTCTGCCAATCATTTTACCGGTCCATTGAGAGGACCAGATGCCGACCACACCCACAATACCCATGAGACCAATCTGGAAATCATTAAAATGATACGGTGCTTCAGCCAGAATAAAAGTCATGGTAGTAAAGATAATACTCAGCATGCCAAAACCCAAACCTCCGATCATACTACGCCGGATCAGCATGGGTTCTGTTCGGGCAAAGGTAAATAGTGAGCGATAAATTTGCAATATATTCATCTGCAACTGGCTCTTGGCACTCGGCAACTGGAACCACATGGCCAGACTTAGCAGAAGAATTGCACAACCACTAAATAGGTATACCGCATGCCAGGACCATAAAGTAGAAATCAGTCCGGCCACGGTACGGGCAAATAGAATACCAACCAGAACACCACTCATGAGCAGGCCAACGACTTCGGCACTTTTATCACGTTGCGACAGGCTGGCGGCAAAAGGAATCAGAATCTGGGTGGTGATCGAACAAAAAGAGGCGAGCAGAGTAAAGCCATATAACATATGCAGATTGGTACTGGCTGAAAGCCCAATAAGTGCCAGTCCGGTACAGAACATCAAACTGCAGATATACAGCCGTTTTTCAAATAAATCCCCCAAGGGGACAAATAAAAATAACCCGGTGGCATAGCCAATCTGGGTCAGTACTACAGTCCAGCCAGACTGCGCTACACTGATCTGCAGATCCTCTGCAATAGAATAAATCAAGGGCTGGTTAAAATAGTTACAACCTGCGCAGAGTGCGCAGGTCATTGCCATCATGAACATGAAACGGCGTGAAATTTGCCCTTGGGCTGACATCCTTGTCTCCTGAGGCTTTAAAAACTATAGTTGGCAGAGAGGTTGATACGCGAAATATCTGTTTCCTTGTTGTCAAAGGTTTCACGCTTGCCATGATGATATTCTGCACCTAGGTTAATCTTTGGAACAGGAGAATAGATCACGTTAGCTACATAGTCCGTTAAACGTTTATTGGTTTCAGGATTCGCGCGTGCATAGTCGCTGGAATCATCAAAATCAACAATGCTGGCATTAATACTACTCCGTAGTTTCGGCGTAAATTTATGTGTGAAGCCAATATTTATACTATTGAACTCATTGAGCAAAAGTTCATTATTAATTGGATCGACTGAATAATCGCCACCCCAGGTAGCGCCATCAGTTGTTGATCCTTGAGTTAAGAAAGCTGCAATACGCTGATCACCGACCATATGGAAATAGTTCCCTTGAATCGAGTTTTGATCATCTAAACGGTAACGTCCACCAACTCCCACACCCCAGCCAACTTTCTCGATATCGCCTGTCGCAATCTGTGCCTGCTTTTGATTGACAAAGCCTTGAGCTAATAAATGAAGAGAGCCTGATTGATGAACATATTTAGTGGTTAAAGCAGGTAAGGCAGAAGAACGATCGCCACCGGCCATATATTCCAGACCGACATTCCAGGTATTTTCCGGATCAAGTTTGAAAGCATAGCTCACCTGAGGGGTACGTAAGACTGATCCACCCAGGAACAAGCTGTAGTCGACAGCTTCAGTGCTAATCTCTGGTGTAGACATCAATGACCAGGCCTGACCAAACGTCCAGTTATAGTATTTTAAGTGTGCATGACGGATACGTAATCCACCATCGCCTTTACCATTGTTGGTCCAGAAGTCGGCTTCTAAACGAGCAGAAACATTCGGATTGCCTCCTAGATCTTTGGCCAGGAAACCAATCCGGCTGGCAGCCGCAGTAAAATCGGAACGTACAGAATCCGGTTCAGTAAAAGGTACTTTATTAATCTGGTTAATGGTACGGCCACGGGCTTCAGTAGTACTTTTGAAATCGACTGCACCATCAAAGCGGATCAAGCCATAAACATCGACATTATCTACCATTGAACTCAGCGTTTTAGAGTCTTGCGCTTTGGCTTGTTCCTGCTGGTTCTTTAATGCAAGTTGCGCGGCTTTTTGTTGTTCTAGTTCTGCCTGGATTTGCTTTAACTGTGACTCAAGAAATTGCATACGGTCTTCAGAAGCTTCTGCTGAAAATGCCTGTGCTGAAGCAATACCACATAATGTCGCTAAAACTAATTTTTTCATTTCTTAATCCCTAAAGAAATTTTTAATCCTGAATGAAAGGAGACCTTTCTATACTGACGTGTTGTAAATATTTGAAGTGAGGAAGGCAGCGATTTGACCTGCCTTCCGAAGTAGGGTTTATTCTGCTTTTTGCGGATCGTATAAACGGTCTTTAATAAACAGGGCAGGAATCAAACCGCATAGGAAATATGCTGCACCCATTACCAACAGACCTGTACCGATCGAACCATGCATCGCAAGATAACCAATCGTAATTGGCGCGAAGATTGCACCGATACGACCAATATTGAATGCACCGCCCACCGCTGTACCACGAACACCAGTCGGGAAACTTTCGGTTAGATAGGTTGCATTGATGGCATATGGAATACCGTACAGGAAGCCGAAGATTAGCATCAGTACGCCAATGTTATCGGCATTATGCATATACACCACGACAGGGATAAATAGCGCTGTTCCCATGGTGCCGAAAGCAAACACAATACGGCGACCAATTTTATCAGCAACATAACCTGCAATGATTTTGGCGAATATCATGGTCAAGAAAGTACCAATCATATAGATCGCCATTTCCTTGAATTTGATCCCTAATTCCGCTTCCAGATAACTTGGCAGCCAGTTGCTCACCCCAAAGTAACCGAATAAGAGAAAACCTGAGCTGAATGACCATAAGATAAACATTCTGCCGTGTGTTTTATCTTTTAAAATAGTGATATATGGATTGCCTTTTTTTGCATTATTATCGACGATCTGGCCAGTTCTTTTCATTTCCCGAACACGTTTCCACGATTCTGGTTCAGGCACCATAAAGTGCATGAGGATACCGAGTGCTAAAGGTGCAATGGTAATCCAGTACAGCATACGCCAGCCGAACTCAGGAATAATCCAGCCTGAAAGCATGGTAATCACCAGAGAACCCAGAGTAAAACCGGTCATCAATGTTGCCAGCACTGTGGTACGGTATTTGGTTGGCACATATTCAGACATCAAGGTATTACAGGCAATATATAAACAGCCTAAACCCAAGCAAGAAAGAGTACGTAAAATTGCAAATTCAGTATAAGACTGAGCAAAACCTGAGTAGGCTGACAAGATCGAGAAGGCGATGGTGGCCAGTACAATGACGCGGACACGTCCAAATTTGTCGCATGCCCATCCACCAATAAAACCTCCTATCCCCATTCCTAAAAGAGAATAACTTCCCAAGGCACCGGCCTGTACAGAAGTTAGTCCCCATTCAGCTTTCAGACTGGTCAGACTGAAAGCCAGAATCCCGATATCTGCACCGTCACAGAGCAAAATCAGAAAAGCAAAGACAAAAGCCGTCATCCATAGACGTTTTGGCGCCTGTTTAATGGTATCCGTGGAGGAGACATCGGTTTTATTGTCTCCTGTTACGATGGTATCGCTTGTCATTTTTATATCCTCTATATATTAAAAGTAGCATTTCCTCTGCTACCGCTAAATCCATTTTTCTTCCTCACGGAAACATTTTCCTGATCTAACAGACTTGCTCTGCATACAACAGCCGCTGCATTTATTATCAGGCTACATTCGATTTTTCACGCTTTACGCTAAATCAAAATCATCTCATTGCTGGAAAATTTGATTTCGTAAATTAATTTTAAGTTCTGCCTTATGGTGATTATTCATTTAAATGAATAATCAGATTACATTTAAAATACTTAATTCCGTATTGCGAAATCAATTAATCATAAAATAACCAGATGAACAAGAGTTTTTACTCTATTTTTAGTAAAAAATAACTTTTTTGAATTCTGGAGTTAAAAATCCTTGATTTATAGCTTGAGAAACCTTAGTTTTATATAAAATAAAATTTCGCTATACAAAATAAATGGAGTTTTTTAATGGAACAGGTCGTTCAAATAGAACAAATCTCAACTCATGTAGCGATGGTTAAAATTCATCGACCAGAAGCGAAAAATGCCCTGAATACAGAAGTTCGCCAGAAACTCGCGGCGGCTTTTTTGCAACTGAATGCCGATGAAAATATCCGTGTCATTATTCTTACCGGTGGTGAAACAGATTTCGCAGCAGGAGCTGATTTAAAAGAACTGGCCAATGCTGAAACCATTCAAATGATGCAACGTCGCACTGAACGTTACTGGCAGGCGATTGCACAGTGTTCAAAACCGGTGATTGCAGCTGTAAACGGTTATGCACTTGGCGGTGGCTGTGAACTGGCCATGCATGCAGACATTATTATTGCCGGGAAAAGTGCCCAGTTTGGTCAGCCTGAAGTGAAAGTGGGGGTTATGCCGGGTGCTGGTGGTACGCAACGTTTATTCCGTGCAGTGGGTAAATTCCATGCCATGCGCATGATCATGACCGGTTGTTTGGTACCTGCACCGGAAGCCTATCAAATTGGTCTGGTGTCCCAGGTGACTGAAGACAGTGCAACCCTTGCAACTGCCATCAAGATGGCAGAAGGGCTGGCAAAAATGCCACCAATTGCTTTGGAGCAAATCAAGGAAGTGGCTTTATTGGCCGAAGATGTGCCGCTCAATGCCGGACTTACCCTGGAGCGTAAATCTTTCCAGATGCTGTTTTCTTCAGAAGATCAAAAAGAAGGTATGCAGGCCTTTATCGAAAAACGTAAACCGAATTATCAGGGACGATAAGCATGAGTATTCAGATTCAGAAAATCGGCATTATTGGTGTAGGCACGATGGGTGCAGGTATTGCCCAAATCGCGATTCAGTCTGGTCATGATGTGATACTGTTTGATGCCAAAGAAGGGGCAGCTGAACAGGCACAGGACAAACTGGCCAAAACATTAAATACCTTGGCAGATAAAGGTAAATTCAGCCATGAAAAAGCCGCTGAAGATATTGCTCATCTGTCGACTGCGCAGCAGCTAGAAGACCTGAAAGATTGTGACTTGATTGTTGAAGCGATTATTGAAAATCTGGACATCAAGCAAAAACTGATGCAGCAGCTTGAAGGAATTATAAAACCAGAAGCGATTCTGGCATCCAATACCTCTTCATTGTCGATCAGTGCAATTGCTGCCAATTGCAGTCAGCCAGAGCGTGTTGCCGGTTATCACTTCTTTAATCCGGTCCCACTCATGAAAGTAGTCGAAGTGATTGAAGGCTTTAATACCCGCGCTGATATTATTGAAGCATTAACCCAGCTCTCTACAAAAATGGGTCATCGTCCGGTCAAAGCTAAAGATACTCCAGGATTTATCATTAACCATGCCGGCCGTGCCTTTGGTAGCGAAGCCTATGCAATTTTGAATGAAAATGTCACACCATTTTATGATATTGACAGGATCTACCGTGACGGAATCGGTTTCAAAATGGGGCCGTTTGAATTAGGTGATCTGACCGGTATGGATGTCTCGCACCCGGTGAGTGAATCGATTTATCATCAGTATTATGAAGAAGCACGTTACCGTCCAAGCGTGATTACCCGTCAGCGTTTTATTGCCAAGCAGTTAGGTCGTAAAACTGGTAAAGGTTTCTATGATTACACTTCAGGTAGCAAAGAAGGTGATGTTACTCCAGCATTGGTTGATAAGCTAAGTCAATATCCATCAGTCTGGCTAGGCACCGAATATGACGAAGACCGTCAGGCACTTGAGCAATATCTGCAACAGTTCAACATTCAGATTGAGCAAACTGAGATACCTTCAGCAGAGGCTTTAATCCTGATTGCCACTTATGGTGAGGATGCAACATCAGCTGCGATCCGTTATCAGCTGGCACCTCAGCAAGTGGTGTGTATCGATCTGCTATATGGTCTGCATAAACACCGTACCTTGATGCCAACTTTTGTCACCCAACCTGAGCTGGTAAAAGCAGCCCAATCGATTTTCAATCTGGATGGTGTGACCGCCAGCGTAATTCAGGAAAGCGTCGGCTTTGTGGCTCAACGTGCTTTGGCAATGATTGTGAATCTCGGCTGTGATATTGCCCAGCAAGGCGTTGCAACGGTAGAAGATATCAATATCGCGGTGAAATTAGGCCTTGGTTATCCGTATGGACCAATTGAATGGGGGATGTGCTGGGAGCTGAAAAAATTCTAAAAATTCTGGATCGTATGACTGCGATTACCCGTGACCAGCGTTACCGTTCAAGTCCTTGGTTGCGTCGCCGTGTTCAGCTTGGTCTACCACTTGTTCATACAACACATTAATTAGAAAGTTAAAGGAATAACACTCATGTTAAATGCATATATTTATGATGGTTTACGTTCACCAATCGGTCGCCATGCAGGAAGTCTGGCAAGCGTACGTCCAGATGATCTGGCAGCTACAGTCATTAAAAACCTGCTGAAAAAAACCGGTATCCCGGCAGCAGATGTAGAAGATGTAATCTTTGGTAGCACCAATCAGGCCGGTGAAGACAGCCGTAATGTGGCACGTTTTGCAGCGTTGTTAGCGGGTATGCCGGTAACAGTTCCAGGTCAGACGGTAAACCGTTTATGTGCATCAGGTCTCGGTGCTGTGATTGATTCGGCACGTGCCATTACTGCAGGTGAAGGCGAGTTGTACATTGCCGGTGGCGTAGAAAGCATGACCCGCGCACCTTTTGTGATGGGCAAAGCAGAAAGCGCGTATTCACGTGATGCCAAAATTTATGACACCACAATTGGTACCCGTTTCCCGAACCGTAAATTTACGGATCAGTTTGGCGCGCACAGTATGCCTGAAACAGGTGATAATGTGGCTGAAGAGTTCGGTATTAGCCGTGAACAGGCTGACACCTTTGCCGCTGCATCACAGGCAAAATATCAGGCAGCGAAAGAGGCAGGTTTCTTTGAAGGTGAAATTACCCCGATTGAAGTTTCTCAAGGACGCAAATTACCACCTAAACAAATTACTGAGGATGAGCATCCACGTGCATCTTCAACATTTGAAGCTTTATCCAAGTTAAAACCGCTATTTGAAGGTGGTGTAGTAACAGCGGGTAATGCATCAGGAATCAATGACGGCGCTGCAGCACTGATTATCGGCAGTGAAAAAGTTCAGGAACAGTATGGCTTAAAACCTTTGGCTCGTATCCTGTCTTCTGCAGCCGCTGGCATTGAGCCACGCATCATGGGTGCAGGCCCAATTGAAGCGATTAAAAAGGCAGTACAACGTGCTGGTTTGACGCTAGACGATATGGATATCATCGAGATTAATGAAGCCTTTGCCAGTCAGGTATTATCTTGCCTGAAAGGTCTGGATGTCGCTTTGGATGATCCGCGTGTCAATCCAAATGGTGGTGCGATTGCCATTGGTCATCCACTGGGCTGTTCGGGTGCGCGTTTGGCTTTAACCGTTGCACGTCAGTTACAGCGTACCGGTAAAAAATATGCCGTGATTAGTCTGTGTATCGGTCTGGGTCAAGGCTTGGCGATGGTGATTGAAAACCCTGAAGCTGCATAACAGTTTAGTCATAGTCTTAATGCCATGTATCTATGATATGCATGGCATTCTTTATTGGGATTTTTCTTTCAAAATAAAAATCCCTGCACATGCAGGGATTGATTACATCACTGTAATGATTTACTTACGGGCAGTGACTAATAAAGTCGCTGAACCAAAAGCATAAACTTTACCTTCTTTATCGATAATTCGGCCTTCTGAGGTCAGTACATTACGCCCGATCCGGATGACTTCACCAATAGCTGTATAGGTTTCGCCGCTTTTCATCGCTTTCAGCATTTTTACATTCAGGTCAATGGTCGAGAAACTGACACCTGCATCTACTGTCGTATGCACGGCAGCGCCAGTGGCACTATCTAGAACCGTTGCACAAAAGCCGCCATGAATACCACCCTGTAAATTATAATGGCGCTGATCAGGACGCACCTCATATTCCACATAGTTTTCGCGCACCAAGGTCAGACGCATGGGAATAATTTCACTCATGGCTGAGCTGGGGATTTCCCCATTTTTAATTGCGGTAAGATATTCAAGTCCGTTTAATTGTGATGTGGGCATATCCACTCCTTGTAACGATTTATTTCGCTTTATGAAATAATATTCTGTTTTCCTGAAATTATGATATAACAGATAGTGATCAAAATGCTATATTTTTCCAGGATGGAACGATGACAATAAAAAATCTCGTCACAGATGCTGAATGGCAGGCACGTTGTGAACTCGCAGCGCTTTATCGCATTATCGCGCATTACCGGATGACGGACCTGATCGATACTCACATCAGTTTAAGAGTTCCCGATCAACCTGACTGTTTTCTGATTAATCAGTATGGTGTCGCTTTTGAAAAAATGTGTGCTTCAACGCTGGTGAAGATTAATCATGAAGGGCAGGTTGTAGAAAGCTATGAACAGGACAAGCCGGTGAATATGGCGGGCTTCGTCATCCACTCTGCAATTCATGAAGCACATGCTCATCTGAACTGTGTCATTCATACGCATACCGCAGATGGCATAGCAGTTTCTGCACAGAAACACGGACTTCTTCCTATTTCCCAGCATGCGTTGAAATTTTATCAGCAGGTGGCCTATCACGAATATGAGGGCGTTGCATTGTCAACAGATGAACAGGAACGCCTGATTCAGGACCTGGGCAGCCATCGCGCCATGATTTTGCGCAATCACGGACTTTTAACGGCTGGCGAAACGATTGCACGGGCCTTTCATGAAATCTATTTTCTGGAGCGTGCCTGTCAGGCACAGGTGAAGGCCTTAAGCGGTGGTGCTGAATTGCATTATCCAGCAGAAGAAGTCCGAATTAAAACTGCCAAGCAGTTCGCCAGTCCTTTAGTTGAACCGATTTTACAGCGTGCCTGGCAGGCTGCATTATCCCTGATTGAACATCAATATACGGAGTATGCATCATGATTGTGATTTCCAGTACTGTGCCGAATATTGAGGCGATTCTGGTCAAGTCTTTTCAGAAATATGCGCCTGCTGGCAGTTTCTGTACAGTGGACAGCCTGGAAGCTGAACAGGCGACCACAGCAGCTTCGTGGTTTCCAGATCTGGAAAAACTTCGGCAACTTCCAGAACTTGGTCTAATTCATTCGATTGCTGCAGGGGTCGAACATTTAAATTTAAACGAGATTAGAGCTGACCAGTCAGTCTGCCGGGTACTGGATCCACATCATCAAAAAGGCATGCTTGATTACCTGCTCTGGGGCGTGCTGTATTTCCAGCGTTATTTTGACTGCATGATCCAGCAGCAAAAGCAGCAGCTATGGAAACAGTATCGTCAAAGTTATAGCCATCATATCCAGATCGGAATTATGGGACTGGGGCATATGGGTGGATACGTATCAGAACGTTTCGCAGACATGGGCTATCAAGTCTCTGGTTGGTCGAATTCCCCAAAAGACATTAATCAAGTTAAAAGCTATGTAGGCCAAGAACAGCTTTCCGAATTCCTGGCTCAAAGTCAGATTCTGATTAACCTGCTGCCACTCACTGAAGAAAATACCGGCATTCTTTCTGCTGAATTATTTCAGCGGTTGCCTGAGCAGGCGGCATTAATTCATGTCGGGAGGGGTCAGCATTTAATTGAGCAAGATTTATTAAATGCATTAGATTCCAGCCAGTTACGTGGTGCAATTGTCGATGTATTTGAACAGGAGCCATTAGCTGCTGAACATCCATTCTGGCAGCATGAAAAGATCGTTGTTACACCACATGTTGCCTCACATGCACCCATGTCTGTGGTGGTGGAACAGATTCTAGAAAATGACCGACGTTTAAATCTCGGGCTGGATTTATGCCATCAGGTAGATGTTAATAAAGGCTATTAATTGTAGGGATACCGGCAAAAAAATAAGGAAATTAATGATGTGGGAAACGATTCAAACTCAGGTTCAGCAAGGCGTCGCAACCTTAAGCTTTAACCGCGCGGATTCACTCAACAGTTTTAACCAGCAAATGCATGAGGAAGTGCAACAGGTGCTGAAAAACTGGAATACAGATCCGAATATTCGGGTAATTGTGATTCGCGGTAATGGCCGGGCATTTTCAGCGGGACAGGATTTAAAAGAACGTGCTGGACAGCTCGGCAATGTGCCTTTGCCACCGCAAGGCTCGCTGGCCAAATACTATAATCCCTTGATTAATCTGATCCGCCAGAGTCCCAAACCGGTAATCGCAGCAGTGAATGGTGTGGCTGCTGGTGCAGGTGCCAATATCGCGCTGGCCTGTGATCTGGTCATTGCCAAGGAAAGTGCCCGATTTATTCAGGCCTTTTCTAAAATTGGCTTGATTCCTGATGCCGGTGGCACCTGGATGTTGCCACGTTTAATCGGTTATGCACGTGCCATGGCACTTACTTTTCTGGGGGAACCGGTGTATGCCAAAGAGGCCGCTGAAATGGGCATGATCTGGAAAATGCTTCCAGATACAGAATTTGATGCTTATATCGACGACATTGCACACCGATTATCTCAACAGCCGACTTATGCGCTGGCTTTAACCAAACAGGCCTTGCAACGCAGTGCTGAAAATAACATAGACCAGCAACTGGAGCTGGAACAAAACCTGCAATATCGGGCTCTGAGCAGTCAGGACTATAAAGAAGGTGTCCAGGCTTTTGTCGAAAAACGCCCTGCACAATTTACCGGATGCTAAGGAGAGCATTTATGAAAATTCAGACCCGTATTACCGAGCTTTTAGGCATTCGCTATCCAATTATTCAGGGCGGCATGATGTGGGTCGGTACCGCAGAAATGGCCAGTGCCGTATCTAATGCAGGTGGCTTGGGAACATTAACGGCATTGACTCAACCGACGCCTGAAGCCTTGGTCAAGGAAATTGCACGCTGCCGAGAAATGACCGATCAGCCTTTTGCGGTCAATCTGACTTTATTGCCCGCTGTGAATCCGCCGCCATATGCAGAATACCGACAGGCGATCATTGAAAGCGGTATCAAAATCGTAGAAACAGCAGGCAACAAGCCACATGAACATATTGAGGCGTTTAAGCAACACGGCATTATTGTCATTCATAAATGTACTTCCGTCCGTCATGCGCTTTCAGCACAAAGAATCGGTGCGGATATCATTTCGATTGATGGTTTTGAATGTGCGGGCCATCCGGGTGAAGACGATATTCCTGGCCTGATTTTAATTCCTGCCGCTGCGGATCAGCTTACTGTGCCGATTGTGGCCAGTGGCGGTTTTGCTGATGGCCGTGGTCTGGTCGCAGCTTTGGCTTTAGGTGCTGAAGGCATCAATATGGGTACACGCTTTTGTGCGACTCAGGAAGCGCCGATCCATTCAAACATCAAACAGTTCTATGTCGATAATGATGAAAGGGCGACACATCTGCTGTATCGACAGTTCAGGAATACTGCCCGTGTTGCCAAAAATGCGGTATCTGATCTTGTGGTGAAAATGAGTGAAGATCCAAACCTGCAATTTGAACAGATTCGTCCCTATGTCAGCGGTTTAAAAGGCAAGCTCGCTTTAGAAAATGGCGATATTGATGCTGGTGTACTGACTGCAGGTCAAGTGATGGGATTGATTCATGACATTCCGACTTGTCAGGCGCTGATCGAAAATATCATGCAGGAGGCAGAGCAGATTGTTCAGCAACGTTTAGCTCAATTTTTTCCACGTTAATCAACTTTAGTGAAGTCGCTGAATAGAAAAGCCATTCCACCATGAATGGCTTTTTTCATCCTGTATATTTTTTATTTTTAAATGGGAAATTTCATCGAATGACTAGATTTTATTCTTTAAATTATATTATAGTGGATTTAAAACATAATTTCGTATTATGAAATTAATTGTCATAAATATACAAATTAGAACTCATACAAGGGAATTACGATGAGAAATTATATTGCGCCATTAAAAGACATGAAGTTTGTCCTGAAAGACCTGTTAAACGTTGAACAGAAATATCAGGGCTATGCAAAATTCGCAGACAAGGTTTCTATGGATATTATGGAGCAATATCTGGAAGTCGCTGCGGACTTTTGCCAAAACGAACTTCTACCGATTAATGCGACAGGCGACCAGCAGGGTTGCCGTTTGCAGGATGGCGTCGTAACCACCCCGGATGGGTTTAAAGCAGCTTATGACAAATATGTAGAACTCGGCTTTACCTCATTAACTGGTGACGAAGCATATGGCGGTCAGGGCTTCCCGACCTTATACCGTATTGCCATTTCTGAAATTATTACCGCAACGAACTGGTCTTGGGGCATGTACCCAGGCCTGTCCCATGGTGCCATGCGTACTTTAGAGCACCACGGTAGCGATGAACAGAAACAGAAATTCCTGGTACCTTTAATTGCAGGCCGCTGGACTGGAACCATGTGCTTGACTGAATCTCATGCCGGCTCTGATCTTGGCCTGATTCGTACCAAAGCTGTGCCAAATGAAGACGGTAGCTATAGCATCAGCGGTGAGAAAATCTTTATCTCAGCCGGTGAACATGACCTGGCTGAAAATATCGTGCATATCGTACTGGCACGTTTGCCAGATGCACCTGCGGGAACCAAAGGTATTTCGCTGTTTATTGTGCCGAAATACAATCTGGATGAAGCAGGTAATGTGGCTTCCCGTAATGGTGTGGTGTGTAGCGCCATTGAACACAAGATGGGCATTCACGGCAATGCGACCTGTGTGCTGAATTTTGATAATGCCAAAGGTTTCCTGATTGGGCCTGAAAATCGCGGTCTGAACTGCATGTTTACCTTTATGAACTCGGCACGTATCGGTACAGCTATTCAAGGCTTGGCAGCAGCAGAATCTTCTTATCAGGGGGCATTGGCTTATGCCAAAGACCGTCTGGCGATGCGTTCTCTTGAAGGTGCAAAAGTGCCAGGCCAGCCTGCAGATCCGATTATCGTGCATCCGGCAGTACGTAACATGCTGCTGACTCAAAAGGTGTTTGCAGAAGGTTCACGTGCACTTGCATATTATCTGGCGACCTATGCCGATATCGCTGAAGCCACTGACAGCCCGGAAGAAAAGAAAGCAGCTGAAGACCGTCTAGCATTATTAACCCCTATTGCCAAAGCATTAATGACCGAAACCGGCATAGAAGCGGCTAAACATGGTATGCAGATTTTCGGTGGTCACGGTTATATTGCTGAACATGGCATGGAACAGATTGCCCGTGATGCACGTATTGCCAGCCTCTATGAAGGAACTACTGAAATTCAGTCCATTGACTTGCTGGCGCGTAAAGTGCTGGGCTCAAAATTGGGTTTGCTGACCGCATTAACCGATGAAATTCAGGGCTTTGTAAAAGAGCATCAGCAACATATCCAGTTCAGCCAGCAAGTTGCACAAGTCAGCCAGTTGACTGAACAATGGCTGAAATTAACCAGAACCATTCAGGAGCAGGCTCAACAGTCTGCCAATGAAATTGGGGCAGCATCAGTTGACTACCTATATTTCTCTGGTTATGTCGTGTCCGCTTATTTGTGGCTGAAGATGGCAATTACTGCGCAGCAGAAAATTGAAGAAGGCAATACTGATCCGTTCTATGCAGCCAAGATCAAAACTGCACAATTCTTCTTTGCGCGTATTTTGCCAAGAACTTCAACCCACTTTGCCAATATTCAGGCGGGCGGTGAAAGCCTGTTTTTACTTGAACCTGAAGAGTTCAAATTCGATTAAACCTTTTGACCCACGATACTCGTGTCGTGGGTCTTTTTTAATAATTTTTGCATCCTCACCCAATTCAAATATTGAGATTTATTCTCGGATATTGAATAAACCATAAAACAACAAGATCAGGAGTCTATATGGATTTAGACATGATTACTCGACAGTGTCCTTATGCTGATCTGCAGCTTAATTTTCATGAAGTCGGACAGCGTTCTGCATTTCCGACTATTATTTTGATTCATGGCACCGGTGGAAATACCGACAAGCATTTCAGCTATATTTTTCCGATGCTGGGTATTCATCAGCGGGTTTTATCCATTGATTTGCATACCCCCGATAAAGCCGATCTGGCGGTGACTGATTTTAGCCAACAGGTTGAAGCATTGATTCAGCATGCAGTTGCAAAAGATGAAATCATTACAGTGGTAGGCTATTCACTCGGTGCAGTGATTGCTGCACAAGTAGCAGCCAGTTTAAAACAGCGCGTAGCGCGTTTGATCCTGTTAGCCGGTTGGGCCAAAACTAGCTCGGTGCAACAACTGCGTACCGTTATCTGGCAACAGTTATTTACTGAACAATCTGCGGCCTTGCCTCATTTTGTCAATTATTGCCTGTATAGCGATGATTATCTGTCTGCACGAAGCGAACAGCAGGTGCTGGATCTGGCACGCTTTGTTAAACCATCCCAAGATGCAGCCAAACAGCGTGAACTGAATTATCGCATTGATATTACATCAGCTTTATCTGACATCTGTGCAGAGACTCTAGTCGTTGCCTGTCGTGAAGACCGCATGGTGCCTGTAGCGCAAGCTAAACTGCTGTTTGCTTCAATTTCGAACAGTCGCTATATCGAAATTTCTTCAGGACATGCGCTCTATGTCGAAGCGCCAGCCGAAGTGGTGCAACTGGTAAACCAGTTTAGCCAGCATCCAGAACAATATCCGGTGAATCAAAAAATCCAGCCTTATATGCCTTAAAGGAGATAAATAATGCAAGCTAAAGGACAGCGCAGCAAGATTCTAATTGTAGGCAGCGGTTTTGGTGGTTTGGGAATGGCAATCCGCCTTAAACAGCAGGGCATCCACGATTTTAAAATCATTGAACGTGCAGCAGAAGTGGGCGGTACTTGGCGTGACAATACCTATCCCGGAGTCGCCTGTGATGTACCTTCCCATTTATATTCTTTCTCGTTTATTAAAAATCCCAACTGGTCGCGTGTCTTTCCACAAAGGGTAGAAATTCAGCGCTATTTAATTCAATGCTGTGATCAGGAAAATATCCGGCCCCATATTAATTTTCATACCCAACTGGAAAAGGCCAGCTGGAATGCACGAGAACGCATCTGGGAAATTCACACCTCTATAGGTCTGTATCAGGCTGAGATTTTAATTACCGCAACCGGGCATCTGGCAGATGAGCATCTCCCGAAAATTCCGGGGCTGGAAGAATTTGAAGGCCAAGTGATGCATTCCGCGCGCTGGAACCACGAGCTGAATCTGGAAAATCAACATGTCGTTGTGGTGGGTTCTGGTGCTTCTGCCATCCAGCTTGTGCCGGAAATTTCCAAAACAGCCAAAAGCCTGACCGTCTTGCAACGTAGTGCGCCATATATTTTGCCCCGACCAGACCGAGCTTATTCTGAGTCAGAAAAACAGCTTTTCCGCAAAGATCCGGACAGTATGTCGGCCCTCAGACATTCCTTGTTCTGGGGCAATGAATACAATTTTGCCCAACGCCGTAATCTGAAAAGCCAGATTGAGCGGGTCAAGAAAAACTGCCTGCAATTCTTAAAACATCAGATTTCAGATCCTGAATTACAGCGCAAACTTACGCCGAATTATGAACCTGGTTGTAAGCGCTTATTGCTTTCTAATGATTATTATCCGACTTTTCTAAAACCAAATGTCACACTTGAAGACTCAGCATTGGCAGAAGTTATGAAAGACGGTGTATTAAGCCAGGCTGGAAATAAATTTTCTGCAGATATCAGCGTATTTGCGACAGGATTTGAAGCGGCACGTCCACCCTATGCCGCAAAGGTGGTGGGTAAACAGGGTTTAAGCCTGGAGCAGCAATGGTCCAGCGGTATGCAGGGTTATCAGTCAACGACCGTACACAACTTTCCAAACCTGTTCATCCTGAATGGGCCAAATACAGGCAGTGGACATAATTCAGCACTTTATTTTCTGGAAACCCAGTTTGATCTGGTGCTGGATGCCTTGCAGTTTTTTGAGCAGGAACAGATTCAGGTCTTTGAAGCAGATCAAGAAGCTGAAAATAGCTATATGCAGGAGCTACAGCAGCTTTCGCAAGGTAGTGTCTGGTTATCGGAAAGCTGTAAAAGCTGGTATCTGGACCCGGTCAGTCGCAAGCTGACTTTGGTCTGGCCGGATTATGCTCACTCATTTAGAGATAAAAATCAGCATTTTATTCGTAGCAGTTATCACTATCAGTATATTGAATCGAGACAGCAGAAAGTGGTTTAAAAATATTTAATTAAAATCAAAATCTTATGGTTTAAATAATACAAAATAAATGTAAATCCAGGACAGGAGTATAGTCATGAGCATTCAGCCATGGATGGAAGAATATAAAAAGTGGAACATTAATCCGGAGTTTACCCGGCCAGATCCTGAGAAAACCCTGAGCACGACAATTGCTGAGAATTTGGTAAAATTTCAGGATAAAACAGCATTTTTTTATCTGGATCGCAAATTCAGCTATCACGATATCGATGTGTATAGCCAGAAACTGGCTAGCTATTTACAGAGTCTTGGGCTGACTGCTGGCAGCCGTATTGCGGTGATGTTACCGAATATTATTCAATATCCAATCGCGACCTTTGCCATTATTCGGGCCGGTTATGTGCTGGTCAATGTCAACCCCATGTACACCCAGCGCGAGCTCTATCATCAGCTACAGGATTCAGGTGCAGAAGCCTTGATTATCCTTGGACAGACTTTGGAGCAATTAACAGCATTAGAGGAATGTCCTCAACTCAAATATGTTATTTCGACGCATTCGCCAGATTTTATTCAAGAGCAGCAAAGTGCTATTTATAGTCAGGCAACACAATATCCGGATAAACAGTTCTTTGACTTTAGGCAGGCAATAAATCAGGTAGAAATTATTGATTTCAAAACACCTGTACAGCATCAGGAAGATACGGTCATTCTGCAATACACGGGAGGTACCACAGGTGTTTCTAAAGGTGCAGAACTGAGCCATCGCAATATTTTATTTAATATCGCCCAGAACAGTACCGTATTTATCAGCCATTTTGGTGACCGCTATGCCACTGAAAATGAATATGTATTCTGTGCCTTGCCGCTGTATCACATTTATGGATTTACCATCTGCCTGTTCAGTTATGGTTTAAGCCGTGGTTTCGCCAATGTTCTGATTCCAAATCCGAGAGATCTGGATGCTTTGGTAGATCAATACCAGAAACATCCACCGACCGTTTTTCCGGGTGTGAATACCATGTTTAATGCCTTGGCGCATCATTCACATTTTCGTGAACTGGATCATTCAAGCCTGAAAACCACAACCGGCGGAGGAGCATCTATTCTGAAAAATACGGCAGAGTTATGGCATGAGGTTACAGGCTGCCAGATTTATGAAGGCTACGGACTTTCTGAAACCTCACCAACTGCAACTTTTAACCCTCCTTTAAGCCGGCGATTTAGTGGCACGATTGGCTTGCCATTGGCAGGGACTGAAATTCTGATTCTGAATGATGAAGGAGAACCTGTAGAGCTTAATCAGGCTGGAGAAATCGCCATACGTGGTCCACAGGTGATGAAAGGATACTGGCAGCAACCGGAAGCAACAGCACAGGTATTTACCAAAGATGGTTACTTCCTGACAGGTGATATCGGTTGTATGGACGAACAAGGCTATATCACCATTCTGGACCGCAAAAAAGACATGATTCTGGTGTCCGGATTTAATGTTTATCCCAATGAGCTGGAAGGCGTACTGTCCAAACATCCTAATATACTGGAATGTGCAGTGATTGGTATTGATGATGAAAAATCTGGACAGGTACCCAAGGCATTTATTGTGAAACAGGATGAAACTCTGACCCAAGATGAAGTCATGACTTATCTGAAGCAGCAACTGACCAGTTATAAACTGCCGAAATTCATTGAATTTGTGTCCGAACTACCAAAGTCTGCAGTAGGCAAAATTCTGCGTCGTGAACTGCCTCGTAATGTTCAGCCCAGCGCTAAGGCCTGTTAAGGAATGATCTAATCCATTATCTTTAAAGTAAAAAAGGAATCGAAAGATTCCTTTTTTACTGCTTGCAGGCTTATCGCTGCTGGATGATTTTTTTGCTTTTTAGTTCTTCTATTTCAGCAGAACTTAAATATTGACTCAAAATGGCATCGGTATCTTCACCCAGACAAGGTGGGGCCTTTTTATATTCTACCGGTGTCTTGGAAAGTTTAATCGGAGAACCGATTGAAGTGTAATCTTCACGTAAGGTATGCGGCATCTGAATCACCATATCACGTGCCAATACCTGTTCTTCTTGCAAAGTCTGTTTCAGGTCATTGATCATTCCTACCGGTACTTTAACCGCATGAATCAGATCCACCCAGGTTTTTGCCGGTCGAGTATAGAAATGAGCCTGTAGAACTGTGGTCAGTTCTTCACGATGTGTAACACGCCCAGAATTTTTCAAGAAGCGAGGATCTTCTGCCTCCTTAGTCAAACCAACGGCCTGACACAAAGCTTGAAATTGCAGATCGTTGCCACAGGCAATAATAAATTCACCTTCTTGGGCTTTAAACACCTGATAGGGCACAATATTGGCATGTGCATTTCCGAAGCGACCGGGGACTTTGCCTGAGGTGAGATAATTCATGGCCAGAACAGAGAGGGAAGCAACCTGGGTATCCAGCAGCGCCATATCAATATACTGACCTTCACCGGTTTTCTCACGGGACAACAAAGCCGCCTGAATGGCAATTGCGGCATATAAGCCGGTGGTCAAATCGGCAAAGGCCAGACCCGCTTTTTGTGGGCCACCACCGGGCAGGTCATCACGTTCGCCAGTGACACTCATCATGCCACCCATTCCCTGAACGATAAAATCATAGCCCGGCTCTTGCGCACGCGGACCGTTCTGGCCAAAACCGGTAATGGAACAATATACCAGTCGCGGATTTAGCTGGCTCAGACTTTCATAATCCAGCCCATATCGTTTCAACGAACCGGCTTTATAGTTTTCAATGACTACATCACTCTGTTCAGCAAGTTTTTTGATAATACTTTGACCTTCAGGTGTAGATAAATCGATTGCAACCGAATGCTTGCCACGGTTGGCTGACAGGTAATAAGCCGATTCATGGGTATCTTGCTGGTGATTGTTTTTAAGCCAAGGTGGTCCCCAGATACGGGTATCATCCCCATGATCCGGTTTTTCAATCTTGATCACTTCTGCACCCAGATCAGCCAGAATCTGGCTACACCAGGGCCCAGCCAAAATCCGGCTTAAATCCAGTACACGAAATCCTGTTAAGGCACCCATTATTACGCTCCCTGTTCGATCATATTCAAATGACATATCGTTCTTATCCCTCTTTTTAAAGCTATATGAAAATGAAAGAACAATCAACTTTATGATAATAAATTTCGTATAACAAAATAAAACATCTGAAATGATGAATATTCATCTTATTTTCTTTAGCCTGATGCAAATATAAGTATGAACGAAGAACAAGAGGTCACTGATAAAAAGGAAAAAGCGATCTCCCAGACAGGATTAAAAAAGGAGTCAATCAAGTGAATTAAAAACGGATTAGCCTTAAAGCATATTCATTAGCGGAATAGCTTTAAATATAAAAGATCATGAAAACCTAAGGATAGGAAAACAGAGATTTAAATATGACGGATTTAGCGAGAGAATTAGAAAAGATTAAACCTACGACCAAACGAACGCAGCAAATTGCTTTTATTTTCGCCTTTCTGGCTTTACTGGTAGATGGCGCGGACATGTTGCTGCTGTCTTTCAGTTTAAATAGCCTGAAAGCAGAGTTTGGTCTCAGTAATCTGCAGGCCGGTACACTAGGCAGTTTTACCTTAGCAGGTATGGCGATTGGTGGCTTTATGGGTGGCTGGGCCTGTGACCGTCTGGGCCGTGTACGTACCGTAGTCATTTCGATTCTGGTATTTTCCATATTGACCGCAGCCTTAGGCTTTGCACAGAACTTTGAACAATTTGCTGTTTTACGCTTTCTTTCTGCCTTTGGCATAGGCTCTTTATATATTGCAGCCAATACGCTCATGGCTGAATATGTTCCAACTGAATATCGCACCACGGTTTTAGGTACCTTACAGGCAGGATGGACCGTCGGTTATATTGTGGCCACTGTACTGGCAGGCTGGATCATTCCAGAATATGGCTGGCGAACCCTGTTTTTTATTGCCATTATTCCCTCGGTTATGGCGATTTTTATCCAGAAACTGGTTCCTGAGCCAGAATCCTGGCAGCGTGCACGTTTGCAGCGTCTATATGCCCCAGCTGAAATCACAGCACAGCAACCCGCCAAAAAAAGCACAGTCAAAGAGATTTTCGCGGATCCTGCGAATCGTAGAATGTTTATTTTGTGGATCTTTACGGCCGGTTTTCTGCAATTTGGCTACTATGGCGTAAACAACTGGATGCCGGCATATCTGGAATCTGAATTGCACATGAATTTTAAATCCATGGCAGGCTATATGATTGGTACCTATGTAGCCATGATTTTCGGAAAAATTCTGGCGGGCTTTGCCGCAGACCGTCTGGGTAGACGCGCTGTCTTTTCGTTTGGAGCAATTGGAACGGCGATTTTCCTGCCCGTGATTGTGCTATTCAATACGCCAGATAACATTGCCTATCTGCTGATATTCTTTGGATTCCTATACGGCATTCCATATGCGATTAATGCCACTTATATGACAGAAAGCTTCGCCACCTCGATTCGTGGTACTGCGGTAGGCGGTGCTTATAATGCAGGTCGTATCGGCGCCATGTTTGCCCCTGCAATTATTGGCGCGGCAGCCAGCGGTGGTTCAATTGGCTTAGGCTTCCTGATTATGGGGGTGCCTATTTCTTGTGTGGCGCAGTGTCCGGGATATTCATTAAAGACCGTCAATACGATCCACAAAAGGCATAATTTCAATTTATAAAAAAGAGCCTGAATTCAGGCTCTTTTTTATATTCTTCAATTAAAGCTATATTTCTATTTGTTTATTCCTGATCCGTTTCTGGTGGTGTTTCAAAAAGTATGCTGAAAAAAACAATATGGCTTTTGATAAAATAGAGGTATGAAAATAACGCTACAAATCAAATGTCCTACCTGTCTAAGTAACAATATAAAGAGAAATGGCATCAAAGTAGATGGGAAACAAAACCATCAGTGCAAAGATTGCAAACGTCAATTTATTGGTGATCATGCATTAAGCTATCAAGGGTGTAACTCAGGTATTACCGGCAAGATATTACATTTAATGGTCAGAGGAAGCGGTGTAAGAGATATTGCTGAAGTCGAGCGTATCAGCATTGGCAAGGTATTACGAACCTTAAGTGAATCGATCTATCAGATTCAGCCTAAACAAAGCCACTACGAATGTCTTGAAGTCGATGAACTTTGGACTTTTGTAGGGAATAAGAAAAATAAACAATGGCTTATTTATGCCTACCATCGAGAATCTGGAGAAATTGTTGCTTATGTTTGGGGTAAGCGGGATTTAGCAACGGTTCAACGTCTTAAAGCTAGACTTAAAAAGCTTGGGGTTCAATATGCTCGAATTGCGAGTGATCATTGGGATAGTTTTATCACAGCATTTCAATGTTGCAAGCAAGTGATCGGTAAGTTTTTTACCGTCGGTATTGAAGGTAACAATTGTAGAATTCGTCATCGAATCAGGCGTGGATTTAGGAGAAGTTGCAACTTTTCTAAAAAGCTCGAAAATCATTTTAAAGCCTTTGATTTGACTTTCTTTTACCTTAATAACGGATTTGTTTAACGCCAGCATACTTTTTGAAACACCACCCCGTTTCTTTATGCAGATGAATACTTTTTAAACCATCATTTACTTTATTGAGCAGATGAATTAGGGTAACCACATCATCAAAAGCCAGCTTATTTAAGGCCTGACCATAAAAATCAAAGAAATCAGCTTGCAAGTTGTCCCATGTGTCCAAGCTGGGATGTAGCCAAAGCAGTGGATCTAATTCATCAGCATCAGGTGAATTTCACCATGGCCTCGACCCCATTCCTGAATGACCTGTCCAATACCCTGGCGGAACAGCATGACAAGGTTGATTCACTAAAAATTTTCCTGTGTGCTGATGCACCCATTCCGGGGCCATTGGTACAAAAAGCCCGGGAAATTCTGGGCATTAAAGTCATATCCGCTTGGGGTATGACCGAATGTGGTGCAGTGACGCTGACCCGACCTGAAGATGAGGATGAACACTCTTTCAATACTGATGGCATCGCTTTGCCAGGTGTGGAAATCAAGATCGTGGATAAAAAAGGTCAGACCAAAGCCGTGAATGAATCCGGGCGTTTGATGATCCGCACCTGTTCAAATTTTGGCGGTTATTTAAAACGTCCACATTACGAGCAGGGCTATATCCGGATTTGTGGACGTAAAAAGGATGTAATTATCCGTGGCGGAGAAAATATTCCGGTCGCGGAAATTGAATCACTACTTTATAAGCATCCGAATATTGCAACAGTAGCTTTGGTCGCTTATGCAGATGAGCGAATGGGCGAGCGTGCTTGTGCAATCATCAAGCTGAAAGATCCGTCACAGCCGTTAAGTTTTAATGAACTGGTAGATTTTCTAAAAACTCATAATCTGGCCATGCAATATCTTCCGGAACGTTTGGAAATCTGGGAGGATATTCCGATGACGCCATCGGGAAAAATCCAGAAATTTAAACTCAGAGAATTACTGGCTCAGCATATTGCCTCAACGACAGTTGAAGCGAACTAAATCTGGGAATAAATAGATAAATTAAACCCTGAATAATATTGCCTTATTCAGGGTTTTTCTTTTTCAAAGAAAATGATCTAAAGGTTTAATGCAAACTTTAGAATCACGTCTATTTTAATAATTTTAATAAGACTTCAGCCGTTGCAGCAGAAGAGGCCGGGTTTTGTCCAGTAATGAGCAGACCATCTTGTTGCACGTATACCTGCCAGTCCTCAGCTTTGGAATATTTCCCACCTTTTTCTTTCAGCATGTCTTCAACTAAAAACGGAACGATGTCTGTCAAACCCACGCCGTCTTCTTCAGTGTTACTGAAACCGGTGACTGTTTTGCCTTCTACAATAGAACGGCCTTCGGAATCTTTCACATCACGCAGGACACCCGGAGCATGACAGACCAGCGCAACAGGTTTATCTGCCTGCAAGGTTTGCTCAATTAAAGAAATGGAATTCTGGTCTTTGGCCAGATCCCATAGCGGTCCATGACCACCCGGATAGAACACGGCATCAAAATCCTGATTTAAGACTTCACCCAACTTGTGTGTATTGGCAAGAGCCTGCATGGCCGATGCATCTGCTTCAAAGCGTTTGGTGGTTTCGGTTTGCGCATCCGGCTCATTACTTTTTGGATCTAGCGGTGGCTGACCACCTGCAGGAGAAGCCAAAACTACCTCTGCGCCTGCATCGACAAAGGTGTAATAAGGCGCAGCCAACTCTTCCAGCCAGAAGCCGGTTTTTTTGCCGGTATCGCCAAGCTGGTCATGTGAAGTCAGTACCATCAAGATTTTCATATTATTTTCCTGTAGCTCGTTAAACATCGTGAATGATCGACTGTTAATTTAACAAGTCACAGAGATCAGGAGTGTTGTGATACGTTCATTTGCTGTATCGATACGTTGTTGTTTCAGTTGATTTAACTAAGGTGTATAGGCTTGCAACGTGAACAGTTTATTCAAGATCTCTCATCTGCCCATTAACAGGTCTTGCTGAAGATCAGCCTGCTTGCGCAGGAAATCCCAGACCAGTTTTATTTTTGGTTCATGTTGCAGATCGACCAGCGTCAGCATCCAGAAAGTGTGGGTAAAACTGAGCTGCTGACCCAGCACCTCTTTCAGTTCACTTTTATCATTGACCAGAAATTTCGGCAAAATGGCCAGTCCAGCACCTGCACGAACCGCAATTTCCTGCGCCAGAATACTATTACTGCGAAAACAGGCACTGACCTGCAAGGGAAGACGCTCCAGCGAATACAGTGCAGTGCTATAGACGAGATCATCAATATAATCGACAAAACGGTGCTGCTGGAGGTCTTCCAGTTTTTTAATTTCCGGATTTTGCTGTAAATAATGCTGGCTGCCATACAGTTTCAGGCAGTAGTTAGACAAACGAGTAATGATATAGGGGCCAGATTTGGGCCGGTCAATCGCGATCACAATATCGGCTTCTCGATGTGAAAGTTTGATCGCTTTCGGTACCGGAATCAGGTCAATGGTCAGCAAAGGATAATGCTGGGAAAATTCTGCCAAAAGACGGGCTAAAAATGCCGTACCAAAACCTTCTGGCGCACCAATCCGGACCCGACCTTGCAAAGGGTCGTGGCGCTTGTCAATCTGGATAAAGGACTGCTCCATCTGTTCCACACGCGGTACCAGTGCCAGACCTTCCGAGGTCAGTTCATAACCGGTGGCTTCGCGCTTAAACAGTTGAGTACCGAGGGTATTTTCCAGGGCCTGAATCCGCCGTGCCACGGTACTGTGTTCAACCCCAATCAAGCGTGCTGCATTGGTAAGCGTTTTAGCACGTGCCAAAACTAAAAAGAAACGTAAATGATCCCAATCCACTTTCATCTTCTATTTAACATCCTGTTAAATCCCTGTGCAAATTTGCACAATCATCGTGCATCATTTTCTATTGGTGGTCAAAGTGTTCTTTGTTAGTCTGCTGAAACAGCGTAAAAATTATACGTTAAATAAAAGCCAGTAAAGGCAAATACAACGACAATAACAAACCAGCACGGAGCGACCATGAACGCCATTTCTCATCCACAGCAAAGTACCGGATTCACCACCGCAAAACTTCTCATTAATGGTGAATTTGTCGAATCAAAAACCAGCCATTGGCAAGATATTGTTAATCCTGCCACTCAGGAAGTCTTGGGGCAGGTGCCATTTGCTACTACAGAAGAAGTCAATGCTGCGATTGCGGCTGCGCAAAATGCCTTTACCAGCTGGCGCCAAACCCCGATCCAGGCACGCATGCGCATCATGCTGAAGCTGCAGGATCTGATTCGTACAAACCTAAAAAGTATTGCCCAGGTCTTAACAGCAGAACAGGGGAAAACTCTGGCCGATGCCGAAGGTGATATTCAGCGCGGTCTGGAAGTGGTGGAGCATGCCTGTTCGATCGGTTCACTACAAATGGGTGAGTATATTGAAGGTGTGGCACGCGGTGTCGATACCTATACCTTGCAGCAACCCTTGGGTGTCTGTGCAGGAATTACCCCGTTTAACTTTCCGGCGATGATTCCACTGTGGATGTTCCCGATGGCGATTGTCTGCGGCAATACCTTTGTATTAAAACCCTCAGAACAGGATCCGCTATCGACCATGATGCTGGTTGAGTTAGCGATTCAAGCCGGTGTACCGGCTGGCGTACTGAATGTAGTACATGGCGGCAAAGAAGTGGTCGATTTACTGTGTACCCATCGCGACATTAAAGCGATTTCTTTTGTTGGTTCAACCGCGGTCGGTACGCATGTCTATAACCTGGCAGGCCAGCACGGCAAGCGTGTGCAGTCTATGATGGGCGCTAAAAACCATGTCGTGGTAATGCCAGATGCGAATAAAGAACAGACCTTAAATGCGTTGGTCGGTGCAGCTTTTGGTGCAGCAGGTCAGCGTTGTATGGCACTTTCGGTGGCGGTAATGGTCGGTGAGACCAAGCACTGGGTCGATGAACTGGTCAATAAAACCAAAACCTTAAAGGTAAATGCCGGGCATGAACCGAATACCGATGTTGGACCAGTGATTTCAACCCGTGCCAAATCGCGTGTCATCGATTTAATTAACAGTGGTGTTGAACAGGGTGCCGAACTGCTACTCGATGGCCGTGATGTGCAGGTTCCAGGCTATGAACAGGGTAATTTTGTCGGACCAACGATTTTTAATCAGGTCACGACCGATATGCGCATTTATAAAGAAGAAGTATTTGGTCCGGTACTGGCGATCATGCATGTCGATACTTTGGAACAGGCGATTGCACTGATTAATGCCAATCCGTTTGGTAATGGCGTTGGACTGTTTACCCAAAATGGCAATACGGCACGTACCTTCCAGAACCAGATTGATATCGGTCAGGTGGGCATTAACATTCCAATTCCTGTACCTGTGCCTTTCTTCAGTTTTACCGGTTCACGCGGTTCAAAACTGGGTGATCTAGGTCCTTATGGCAAACAGGCGGTGCAGTTCTATACCCAGACCAAAACCATTACCAGCCGATGGTTTGAAGATGACCAGGAAACCACTGGTGTCAATACCACAATCAGTCTGCGTTAAGGAGCATCAGCATGAAGATTGCATTTATCGGTTTAGGCAACATGGGCGGTTCTATGGCGCAAAACCTGCTCAAGTCGGGTCATCAAGTTTTTGGTTATGACTTAAGTGCAGTGGCTTTACAGCATTTTGCAGAAGTGGGCGGTATCGTCTGCGACAGTCCACAAGCTGCCGCGAAGCAGGCGGAGATCGTGGTCAGCATGTTGCCCGCCGCCAAGCATGTGCGTGAAGTCTATTTAGGTGAACACGGTATTCTGGAGGTGCTTCAAGCAGGCAGCTTATGTATCGACAGCAGCACCATTGATCCACAAACCATTCAGGAGGTTGCCGCAGCAGCGCAAGCCAAACAGATTCGCGTCTGTGATGCACCGGTATCCGGCGGTACTTTAGGAGCCAAAGATGGCACTTTAACCTTCATGGTCGGTGCAGATGCTGCCACCTTTGAGGCAGTCAAACCGGTTCTCGGCTGTATGGGTAAAAATCTGGTGCATTGTGGTGCAGTGGGAACAGGACAGGTGGCAAAAATCTGTAATAACCTGATTCTGGGTATTTCCATGACCGCCGTTGCAGAAGGCATGGCACTCGGGGCTAAACTTGGCATTGATCCGCAGGCACTGGCAGGCGTGATCAACAGTTCTACCGGGCGTTGCTGGAGTTCTGAAATTTATAATCCATGGCCCGATATTTGTGCCAATGCGCCGTCATCGCGAGGTTATACCGATGGCTTTGCCGCACAATTGATGCTCAAAGATTTAGGTTTGGCCGTCGATGCAGCGCAACAGGTGGATCAGCCGGTGGTTCTGGGCAGCATGGTACAAAAACTCTATCAACAACTGTGTCAGGAAGGCGATGCCCATCTGGACTTCTCCAGCATCATGCATCAATACACCACGCCACCTGCTTAAAACTTAAAAGATTCAGATGGAGCAAGGATTCGCTTCAATAATTACACCTTGTCAGTAATAACGATAAATTCAGGCTGAGGTTTAACATGTTAAATTATCAAACAACAGTTCAAAACTTTGATTTAGATGCGGTTGCAAGTCAGTATCTCTCCGGTTCAATGCAGGCAGTAAATGCCTGTTATGAATGCTGTGACCGTCATGCCGATTCCGATGCCATTGCCTTATACTGGCATGGTAAAGATGGCAGAAAAGAACAATATAGTTTTGCCGAACTCAAAAAATATTCCAGCCAGTTTGCCAACTTTTTAAAGTCTCAAGGCATTGGTAAAGGCGACCGCGTTTCCGGATTATTACCACGTACTCCCGAGTTGATCATTACTATTTTGGCAACCTGGCGGATTGGTGCTGTCTATCAACCCTTATTTACGGCCTTTGGTCCCAAAGCCATCGAGCATCGTATTCAGCTGGCGCAAAGCAAGCTGGTGGTGACTGATCTGGCGAATCGGGACAAATTATCCGAGATCAGCAACTGTCCACCGATTGTGACGGTACATGCCGAAACTGAGGCAGAGCGCTATCCGCACGACCTCAGCTTCTGGACGGTATTAAACCGTCAGGCTGAAGCTTGTGAGCTGGAAATCCTGAATGTCGATGATCCATTTTTATTGATGTTTACCTCCGGTACTACTGGACCAGCGAAACCTCTTAAAGTCCCTTTAAAAGCGCTGATTGCTTTTGCAAGCTATATGCAAAATGCCATTGGTCTAACTCCTGAAGATGCTTTCTGGAATATTGCTGATCCCGGCTGGGCCTACGGTTTGTATTACGCGATTACTGGTCCTTTAATGCTTGGACACTCGACCTTATTTTATGAAGGCGGTTTTAATGCAGAAAGTGTCTGCGAAATTGTTAAGGAATATGGCATTACCAATCTGGCCGGTGCACCGACTGCTTATCGCATGATGATGGCGGCCGATCCTGCTCAAATGGCAAAACTACGCGGTAAGTTACGTGTTGTCAGCAGTGCGGGAGAACCGTTAAATCCGGAAGTGATCCGCTGGTTTAAAGAGGTGCTAGATGTGCCGATTTATGACCATTATGGCCAGACCGAAGTCGGTATGGTGGTGTGTAACCATCATGCGCTGGAGCATCCGGTGCGTTCAGGTTCAGCAGGTTTTGCCAGCCCGGGTTACCGGATTGCCGTTGTCGATGAACAGGGTCATGAGCTCCCTGCGGACGTTCCGGGCATTCTGGCGGTGGATATCAGCCAATCCCCAATGATGTGGTTTTCGGGCTATGAAGAAAGCCGCAAATCGCCTTTTGTCGGCCATTACTACTTAACCGGAGATACCGCGGAAATTCATGCCGATGGCAGTATGAGTTTTGTGGGACGTAGTGATGATGTCATTACTACCTCGGGCTATCGGGTGGGGCCGTTTGATGTGGAAAGTGCCTTGCTGGAACACGATGCAGTGATTGAAGCGGCGGTGATTGGCGTACCGGATCCCGAGCGGACCGAAATCATTAAAGCCTTTGTGATTCTGGCTGGTCATTCTCCTGCAACTGCCGAGCTGCAGGAAGAGCTGGGTCAATTTGTGAAAAAGCGTTTATCTGCGCATGCCTATCCGCGTCTGATTGAATTTGTGACCGAATTGCCGAAAACCCCAAGCGGTAAAATTCAACGCTTTTTACTGCGCAATCAGGAAATCAACAAGCAGCAATCCAAAACTGCATAAGCTCATAAAGCCAACAGATTGAATAAGAAGATTAAATAAAGAGATTGAAGGAAGCATCGATGCAATTAACGGAAGAACAACACCTGATTCAGGATATGGCCAAAAGCTTCGCCCAGGAACAGATTAAACCCTTTGCCAGCGAGTGGGATCAAAAAGGCATCTTTCCCAAAGATGCCTTGGCCCAAATGGGAGAGCTGGGTTTTTTAGGCATGCTGATTCCGGAAGAATGGGGCGGCTCGGGCACAGGTACGCTGGCTTATGTTCTGGCCTTGGAAGAAGTCGCTGCGGCCGATGGTGCAACATCCGCGATTATGAGCGTACATAACTCGGTGGGTTGTGTGCCGATTTTCAAGTTCGGCACGGAACAGCAAAAGCAGCAATTTCTAAAGCCTTTGGCCCAAGGTGAAATGATTGGTGCCTTTGCCTTAACCGAACCACATACCGGATCGGATGCTGCCGCGATTAAAACCCGGGCGGTCAAGGACGGCGATCATTACATCATCAATGGCGCGAAACAGTTTATTACTTCTGGCCACAATGCCGGGATGATTATTGTGTTTGCCGTGACTGATCCAGGCGCGGGCAAAAAAGGCATGAGTGCATTTTTAGTGCCGCGCGACACACCTGGCTATGAAGTGATTCGGGTGGAAGAAAAACTCGGCCTGCATGCTTCGGATACCTGTCAGATTGCCTTAACCGATGTCCGCATTCATGAAAGTTTAAGACTCGGTGCCGAAGGCGAAGGTTTAAAAATTGCCTTGGCCAATCTGGAAGGCGGGCGGATCGGTATTGCCGCACAAGCCGTTGGTTTGGCACGTGCCGCTTTAGAAGAAGCAACGGCCTATGCGCATGATCGCGTGGCTTTTGGCAAACCGATTTTTGAACAGCAGGCGATTTCGTTCAGGCTGGCCAGTATGGCGACTGAAATTGAAGCAGCACGCCAACTGGTTCATTTTGCTGCACGTAAAAAGGAAGCTGGCGAAAGCTGTTTGACTGAAGCCTCCATGGCCAAACTATTTGCTTCGGAAATGGCCGAACGCGTGTGTTCCAAGGCGCTACAAATTTTTGGTGGCTATGGCTATCTGAAAGATTTTCCGATTGAACGCATCTATCGGGATGCGCGGATTTGTCAGATCTATGAAGGCACCAGCGATATTCAGCGTCTGGTGATTGCACGCAGTTTATAAGGAATTAAAAAGGATTTTTATCATGCAATGGCAAACCATTTTACTCGAACAACGTAACGGTGTTGGACTGATTACCTTAAACCGTCCTCAGGTGTTAAATGCACTGAATAACCAGCTGATTGTCGAGGTCAATCAGGCTCTTGATCAGCTGGAAAAAGACCCCGAAATTGGTTGTATCGTGATTACCGGTTCGGAAAAAGCTTTTGCTGCTGGTGCCGATATTAAAGAAATGGCAGATCTGAATTTTCCGCAAATTTATCTGGACGATTTTTTTAGTCTGGCCGACCGGATTGCGCAGCGCCGTAAACCTTTAATTGCCGCAGTGAGCGGCTATGCCTTGGGTGGTGGTTGCGAGCTGGCATTGATGTGCGACTTTATTTACTGCGCTGATAATGCAAAATTTGGTTTGCCTGAAGTTACCTTAGGCGTGTTGCCCGGCATTGGCGGGACCCAGCGTTTAACCTTGGCGATTGGTAAGGCCAAAGCCATGGAAATGTGCCTGACTGCACGGCAGATGGGGGCGCAGGAAGCGGAACAAAGTGGTTTGGTCGCTCGGGTTTTTGCGAAGGAAGAATTGCTGGAACAAACCCTGCAAGCTGCCGAGAAAATTGCTGAAAAGTCGCTTACTGCCGTGATGATGATTAAAGAATCAATTAATCGGGCCTTTGAAGTGAGCCTGGCTGAAGGCCTGCGCTTTGAACGCCGGGTTTTCCATTCGATTTTTGCCGGTTCCGATCAAAAGGAAGGCATGCAGGCCTTTGTGGAAAAACGCCCAGCCAAATTTACCCATCAATAAGAAATTCATAATAGGAACAAAAAGAATGAGTGATGAAAATAATTTAGCGATTCGGGTCGCAGGGGGGCTGGGCATTATCAGCCTGGACCGCACCAGCCATTTAAATGCCTTAACCCTGGCGATGATTCAGGGCATTCAGGCGCAACTCGATCAGTGGCTGCATGAACCACAGGTACAAGCGGTTCTGATCAATTCCAACAGTCCCAAGGCGTTCTGTGCCGGAGGAGATATCCGCTATCTGTATGACAGCTATCAGGCCGGCAATACCCAATATCAGGATTTTTTTGCCACTGAATATAAGATGCTGAGCACCTTGCGTAATTTTCCAAAGGCCGTGATCGTGATGATGGATGGCTATGTACTGGGCGGAGGCTTTGGATTGGCTCAAGCCTGTCATATCAAAGTTACGAGTGAAAAATCACGTTTTGCCATGCCAGAAACTGCGATTGGTTTTTTCCCCGATGTCGGTGCTACCCATTTTCTGTCCCGACTGGATGAAGTCGGTGTCTATATGGCATTGACTGGTGAGCAAATCAGTAGCAGTGATGCGCTGTATCTGGATCTGGTGGATTATCATGTGCCGAGTGAGCGTTTTGCTGAATTAGAAGCAGCATTGATTGCAGCACCGGTATTAAACCCGATTGAGATTCAAAAGATCATTAGTTCCTATATTACGCATCCGGTAGAAAGCGAGCTGCAAAAACGTGCAGATCTGATTAATCAGCATTTTGGCTATCAACACCTTGAGGAAATTGAACAGAGTCTTGCTCATACAAGTAACGCAACTGATCAGGAATGGGCCAATAAAATGCGGACCATTTTGCAGCAGCGTCCGGTCATGGCAAAACAGACCAGCCTGAAGTTACAGCAAGCCGGACAGAATTTGTCGCTGGAAAAATGTATGCAGCTAGAACGGGACTTGCAGGATGTCTGGTTAGAGCAGGGCGACTTTATTGAAGGCGTTCGTGCGCTGATTATCGATAAAGACAAAAATCCACAATGGCGAACAGAGAATGCAAAATTTGAAAAGACTTTGCAACAGATCTGGCCGGTCTGGACTCAGCAGCGTATCGAAAATATTACTTAAAGCTGATGCTAAAAGACTCTCTATAATTTAATTATAGAGAGTCTTTAGATGTGTCCTATTATAGCGTCATGAATATGAATTTTGCTTAATGAGACGTTTTCTTTTTCTTGCCGCCCCCATCTTGTTTATTGACCGTTGACCAGGCAATACGTTCGGCTTCTTCCTCAGAATGACCACGTTCTTTTTCGCTTTCTTCAATATGTTCGGCCTGCCGTTTCTGCTTATCGGTATAGGCTGATTTGTCACCTCTAGGCATCTTAATATCCTCATCAGGTTGGGCTGAAATTACTATAACAAGGGCTTATTTTTACAAGGGTAAGTATTTGTTGGAATCATTTTATAAAAACCATTTTTTTAAATATGAAAATCTAAAGATTAAATAGGTGAAGATAACGGTCAGCTAGAACCGCTATCTTCTCTGCCTGATTAGCCATTAATAATACTGCCGCCATTCACATGAATCACCTGACCTGAAATATAACTGGCTTCTTCACTGGCCAGAAATAAATACGCCGGTGCTACTTCACTTGGCTGGCCCATGCGGCCCATTGGGGTACTTTTACCAAAATCTTTAAGCTGTTCTTCATCAAAGCTGCTCGGAATCAATGGTGTCCAGATGGGACCTGGCGCGACCCCATTGACACGAATGCCGGTTTTATTTTTCAATAAATTGGTGGAAAGGCTTCGGGTAAATGTCGTGATGGCACCTTTTGTACTCGCATAGTCAATCAGCTGATCATGTCCGTGATAACTGGTAATACTGGTGGTATTGATAATGCTGTCACCTTCTTGCATATGCGGAATCACCGCCTGAGTCAGGTGGAACATCGACAAAATATTCACATTAAATGTTTTAAGTAATTGCTCGGGCGAGATATCGCTAATACTTTCTTGCGGATACTGAACCCCGGCATTATTGACCAGAATATTAATCGTTTTAAATTCCTGAAGGGTCTGCTCCACCATTTTCTTGATTTCATCTTGATCTTGTAAATCACATTGAATCAGCAGACAACGGCGGCCTTCATCTTCCACCATTTTTTTGGTGTCCCGTGCATCCTGATCTTCATCCAAATAGCAAATGGCAATATCGGCACCTTCGCGAGCAAATAAGACCGATACAGAACGGCCAATTCCGCTATCACCACCAGTAATCAAGGCAACTTTGCCTTTTAATTTTTCACTGCCTTTATAATGCGGTTTAATAATTTCCGGTGCAGGGTCCATTTTGGTTTGCACACCCGGTTGATGGTCTTGTGTTTCAGTTGAAGCTGGGGTTTCAGGATAATGATTCATATCTTTTCCAATTCCAATGATTGTGGCCATATAAGAAAAAATATATTAGAAGCTTTTAGGCAAAATGAGGCTGGACTCAACATTTCATAACAGAATGTATTCGAGATTTATCAATTATTCGTTGAAACGGATCAGGTTGAGCAACCAGAACAGAAAAAGCTGATGAAACAGCTTCTGGCTACACTTTGATAGCTGAGGTGGTCTTGAAAGGTGAAATTTGATTAGGAAAGGTGAGGTATCAACGGAGATTTAAAATCTAGACATACATAGGCCTTTTTTACTGGGCTTGTATATAAAATAAATGGAGAGTTTTTTAACTCTCCATTTATTTATTCATTCTGATGTGTTTAAAAAATTTCTATAGAAATAAATTAAAGATTATCACTTAAATTAATTCTGGCCTGTGCTGCCTTTTCCTTTTTGGCTGAGGCTTTACCCCAGTTAAACTTTTGTGCACAGAAGAGGTGGTCCCACTTGTTTGAACAACTAAAAGCTTATTTATAAGTGATATTCTGCTCTAGTTAAGCTACCTTATTTTGTTGTGGTAGCTGGTCATAGTAAAACTCATCTGGAGTCATTTTGTCCAGACTCGAATGAGGTCGTTTCAAATTATAAAATTCAAAATATGCGTTTAATTGCTTCTTCGCATCCAAAACATTGCTGTAGGCTTTGAGATAAACCTCCTCATATTTAACGCTCCGCCATAATCGTTCAATCATCACATTATCGACCTATGAGCAGCGATGCTGCGCAAGATTACCGTCCATGCTGATTTGGATGTCATTTGATTTTAACACTTCAATAAACGCATCACTGGTAAATTGACTGCCTTGGTCTGTATTAAAGATTTCAGGTCGACCATATTTTTCAATAGCTTCATTTAATGTTTCTATACAAAATGCAACCTCCATACTAATCGATACGCTATGGGCAAGCACCTTACGGCTGTACCAATCAATCACAGCACATAAGTAGACAAAGCCTTTTGCCATAGGGATATATGTTATATCCGTTGCCCACACTTGATTACTCCGTTGAATATTCAATCCTTTGAGCAGATATGGATATTTACGGTGAGCTTGATTGGCCTGACTTAGATTTGGTTTACGATATAACGCATTAATGCCCATTTTTTTCATTAAAGTACGTGTATGACGTCGTCCTATATGATGTCCTTGACGGTTCAATAAATCACGCATCATACGGCTACCTGCAAAAGGGTATTGCATATGTAATTCATCAATACAGCGCATCAGCTTCAGATCTGATGCACTCACAGGTTTTGGGCGATAGTAATAACAACCACGGGAGACTTTCAGTAGCTTAGCTTGCTTAGATACTGAAATCTGAAGTGAGTCGTCGATTAACTTTTGTGGTTGAAGCGGCCCAGTTTCTTCAACACACCTTCTAAAAAATCAATTTCTAATGCCTGCTCACCGATTTTTGCATGTAGTTTTTTTAGATCAATGGGTGGTTCTGCTGGAGCTTTTGATTGATCGAAGGCTTGCGAGGAAGCCGAAATCAATTGATTTTTCCAGTCAATAATTTGGTTTTGATGAACATCAAATTCAGCACTCAATTCAGCAAGTGTTTTTTCTGCTTTAATCGCAGCAAGTGCTACCTTAGCTTTAAAGTCATTTGAATGATTTCTTCTTGGTCTACGTGTCATAAAATACTCCATATATTGATGTTTATAACATCATTTGGGGAGCAAAATATCACTTATAGGTGTTGTTCAAATTTCCTGATCCACCTCTCAGATGCCTAAGCCCACAATAAATAATGCAAGCACACTGGTATAAACCACTTCTTTAAAATAGGTTCCTTCAATAATCATGGTAATTAAAGCGCCGACAATAAAGATAATGACCAGATAAGTGAGCCATGGGAATAACCACATCTTGAATGGAATATTTTGTCCTTCAGCTTCCAGTTTTTTACGTAACTTAAGCTGAGAAATGGCAATAGCAAGATAGACATATAAAGATACGGTACCAGTCGCTAACATCAAGACATCATAAATATTCATACTTTCGGTGGCAGTCAGATAAATCGCCACGAAAGAAAACAGGCTTGAAAAGATGACACCTACCCATGGGCTGTTATTGCGGTTGGTTAAACCGAAACTCTTTGGGGCATCTCCACGTTTCGAGAGGGAATAGACCATGCGTGAACAGGTATAAAGTGCGGAGTTAAAGCAGCTACATACCGAGGTGAGCAAGACAAAATTAACAATATGGCGTGCTTCTGGAATACCGAGTGCAGTAAGCGCTACGCTATACGTACCCCAGGTCGGATCTTTCAATAAAGGATTATTGTGTGGAATCAGGCAAACCGTAATCAACATTGAACCGACATAGAATAAAATGATACGCCATACAATTGAATTAGCGGCCTTACGAATTTCCTTGGCTGGATCTTTGGTTTCAGCTGCTGCTACGGTGACAATCTCTGCTCCCATATAAGCAAACATTACACCCAATAAGGCCGTGATCACCGATGAAAACCCATTAGGCATAAAGCCTTGAGCGGTTAGATGAGTTGTACCACCGAGCATAGAGGCATCGCCCCAAGGCCACAGGTGCATCACGGCCAAACTACCAAACACCAGAAACAGTACAATGGCAATAACTTTGATCAGGGCAAACCAGAACTCGAATTCACCAAAGTTTTTTACGTCACGGAGATTAATCCAGACCAGTGCTACAGTGACCAGAAGCATATAGCCCCAGATCGGGATAAATGGAAACCAGCTATTTAGGATTTTCCCGGCAACAAAGGCTTCCCAGCCCATGAGCAACGTCCAGAAAGACCAGTATAACCAGCCGATAGAAAATCCAGCCCAGCGCCCGATTCCACGATCCGCATAGGTTGAAAATGAACCACTGTCGGGATTCAGTACCGCCATTTCTCCCAGCATACGCATGATGAGTAAAACTAATATTCCACCTAGAGTATAGGCAATGAGTGCAGCCGGCCCTGCAGAATAGATGACATTACCGGAGCCGACAAAGAGTGCTCCACCAATGACACCGGCAATTGAAATCATGGTGAGATGGCGTGATTTAAGTCCGTTTTTTAAGCCGTTTGATGATTCGGAATTGGAGAAATGTTGATGTTCTGCCATATAATTTCCCTTAATATCAATAGCGTAGCGGCAATAAAATTCCTTATTTGGCTTACGCTATCTTATCCTTTGAAACTGTAACCGAATTCATCAGTGCTTGACCAATATTAAGTTAATCTTAATAAAATGAATCCTTGTAACCCTATAGACAGGATCACACTTTGATTAAAGTACGGTTACATGCTGTTCATGTATGCGGTTAATTTCTCTTTTTTGTTGTAAAGTGACGAGAGCCATTTTTGAGCAATTAAAAGGAGCCAATTGGCTTAAGAGATAAAAAATATAAGCAGGCCATATTTACAGAAAAATAAAGCCTACCTAAAATATCAGGCTAAAAGCAGGTTTACGTTCCCTTTAAAAATAAATTAAAAGCTTTTTGATTTTAAAAATATAATTGTATTGATCCCTGAGTTTTTACTAAGTTAAAGTGCGGATCCCATGCTCGCGCAAGCACTTTAACAATATCCCGAAAGCCACCAGAATTTCCTGTTCACTCACACAGGCAAAGCCCAGTAATAATCCTTTCTGCCGGGTGGAATAATGTTTGGTATAGTATTGCGATAAGGCTCTGACCTTGATTCCCAGTTCAAGCGCTTTGGATGCAATCAAGACATCATCACTGCTGCTGGGCAATTTTAAAATCAGATGCAAACCGGCGGCGGTATTGTATTCATGCAGAAAATCTTCACCTAAATGTCGGCGAATCAGGTCAATTAAAAAAGCGTGGCGTTTGCCATACAATAAACGCATCCGTCGGATATGCGCTTCATAATGTCCTTCACGGATAAATTCAGCCAGTGTTTGCTGATCGATTAAGTGACCACCACGATAAAGTTCCGAAGCTACAATTCGCAATGAAGAAAAGAGCTGTTTTGGTACCACTAAATAGCCAATACGCAGGGCCGGATAAATCGTCTTACTGAACGTCCCCATATAAATCACCGGAGAATCCGGCTCTAAACCTTGTAAAGAAGGATAGGGCTGGCCCGAGAACCTGAACTCGCTGTCATAATCATCTTCAACAATCCAGCTATTGTGCTGGCGTGCCAGTGCAATTAACTGTTTGCGCCGTTCTAAACTTAAATGTGAGCCCAAAGGATACTGATGCGACGGCGTCACAAAAATCAGTTTAGGTGGTTTCTTGGGATGCAGATCGGGAATAATCCCTTCCTGATCCACCGGTAAGGAACGTAGATTGACGCCATTAATTCGTAAAATATTACGCGCGCCCCAATAGGCTGGATCTTCGATCCAGACCTCATCGCCTATGTCGCTTAAAGTACGCGAGACCAAATCAATCGCCTGATGGGTGCCTTCGGTAATAATGATCTGATCAGCATCGCACTGCACTGAACGGGCAATTTTCAGATATTCTGCCAGCTCCTGACGCAGTTCTAGGGAGCCACCGGCATTGCTGTAAATCAGGTTGTTAACTTGAGGTTCACGGCTCAAACGCGTTTGGATTTTGCTGAAAATATGATGCGGAAATTCGGTTACATCGGGTGCGCCCGGTACAAAGGCTCCCCATTGATAAGGCGAAGCCGCGGAATAGCCGAGCAAGTAAGAACCGCGTTGCGACAGATTATAATTTTGCTGTGCTTTTTTTTCTGCAACGGCAGGAGAATTCTGTTCTGCCTTCACCAAAAAGGATTCGGGTAATTTCTCTACTACCCAGGTACCTTGACCGGTACGGGCATCAACATAACCCTGTGCCTGTAATTGTTCATAGGCATTTAACACCGTATTACGTGATACCTGAATCTCTTTAGCCAGATCACGTGATGCAGGCAAGCGGGTTTTGGGAGCCAATACGCTATCAATAATCGCGTTACGCAAGCAGCGGAACAGGCGCATCTGTAATGTTCCTGTGACATCTTGCTGCAATCGCTGCAGTAAATAATCTCCAAGCAAGCTACGCAATTGGCTCTCTCCTACAAATTTGAAATGGCTCTCGTGAGAGCGGTATTGCTAGGTGCAAAATAGTCTGATCAGGCAGTCATTGTAAAGTGTCTTGTATGGGTTTTGATCATGTACCTGCGGCTTGAATGCGAGCATACAGGCGGGCAGGCAATATACACAGATACCGATTAAAACTAAAGCGGAAAATCTAGACACTGATTTTGTTTGGAGCTCGCTGAACTAAGACCTGAATCAAGCAATGATTGCCATAACAGCCGAATAGAGATGTGTTGCAGCCGCCAGGACATACGACTGCATATAACAAAAGGATCATAGAATGAACATGATGATGAAAGGATTGACCTATACCGAGCAAGGTACAACGGCCTGGAACAATTATCTTAAGCAACTGGATAAAGTAGCGCCTTATCTGGGTGAGCTGAGTGAACGATTGGACATGCTGCGACGCCCAAAGCGCAGTTTGATTGTCGATGTTCCGGTCATCATGGATGATGGTACGGTTCAGCATTTTGAAGGCTATCGTGTTCAGCACAATTTAACTCGCGGTCCAGGCAAAGGCGGCGTGCGTTTTCATCCAGATGTCAATTTAGATGAGGTGATGGCTCTGTCGGCCTGGATGACGATCAAATGTGCTGCTCTAAATTTACCTTTTGGCGGTGCCAAAGGCGGTGTGCGAGTTGATCCGAGCCAGCTTTCCAAGCGCGAACTGGAACGCTTGACCCGACGTTATACGGCAGAAATCAATTTAATTATTGGACCGCAAAAAGATATTCCGGCGCCGGATGTTGGAACCAATCCGCAAATCATGGCCTGGATGATGGATACGTTTTCCATGAATGCGGGTTCTACGATTACTGGTGTAGTGACCGGAAAGCCGGTTCATTTAGGGGGTCTTTAGGCCGCAGTAAAGCTACAGGTCGCGGCGTATTTATTAGCGGTCGTGAAGTTGCCCAGCAAATCGGTCTGGATTTAAAAAATGCTCGGGTTTGTGTACAGGGTTTCGGTAATGTGGGCAGTGAAGCTGCGCTGCTTTTCCAGGAAAATGGCAGCAAAGTGATCTGTGTTCAGGACCATTCTGCCACCCTGTATCAGAAAGAGGGGATTGATATTAAAAAGCTGCTTGAATACTCAAATGCCCACCATAAAATTCAGGGATTTTCTACCAGTGATGAAATTTCTGCATCAGCTTTCTGGACCATTCCTGCCGAAGTCTTTATTCCGGCAGCGCTGGAAGGTGTGATTAATACTCAGGTCGCGCAAAATATTCAGACCAAAATGATTCTGGAAGGTGCCAATGGTCCCACTTTGACTGAATCGGATGAAATTCTGAGTGAGCGTCATATTACCGTGGTGCCAGATGTAATCTGCAATGCGGGTGGCGTGACGGTCAGCTATTTTGAATGGGTTCAGGATTTGGCCAGTTATTTCTGGACCGAGGAAGAGATTAATCAGCGTATGGATGCCAGCATGAAAAATGCGGTACAGGATGTATGGCAAAAATCAGTCCAGGCCGGATGTTCTTTGCGTACAGCCGCTTATATTCTGGCCTGTGAGCGGATTTTAATGGCGCGTCAGGAACGCGGCATCTATCCGGGTTAAGCGAAGTTTTTACAAGATGGATTAATCCATAAAAATGAATGGATTTAATCCATGATGACCTATCCTAAATTTTTGCAATGGATTTTTAAATTGGCTTCTTTATTTAAAAAGGAGCCAATTTTTATTAAAAACATAAATACTTGTTTATAAATAAAATAATTTTATATTTTGACTCTTTTACTAATTTCAACTAGACCAATTGGCTCCTTCGATCTGCTGCAAAGTGGCTCTCGTCTCATACGTATAAATGCGCAAAATGAACCATATCAGCCAGTCTTTGGCAAATTTCTATCCCAAGATCCGGATAGCAAAATTTACAACGTATGAATCAAGAATGAGGATACAAAATGGACAGTAAACACTCAGCACTGAATGCACGTAAACAGCAGGCAACACCACGTGGTGTTGGGGTCATGTGTCAATGGTACGCAGAGAAAGCAGAAAACTCGACCATTTGGGATGCAGAAGGCAATCAATATATCGACTTTGCGGGCGGGATCGCCGTACTGAATACTGGCCATCGTCACCCTAAAATTATTGCTGCGGTCACTGAACAATTAACCAAATTTACCCATACGGCTTATCAGGTTGTACCATACGAGAGTTACGTTGCTCTGGCAGAACGTATCAATGCACGCGCTCCCATCCAAGGTGCTGCAAAAACCTCATTCTTTTCGACTGGTGCTGAAGCTGTCGAAAATGCAGTTAAAATTGCCCGTGCCCATACTGGCCGTCATGGCATTGTCACTTTTGGCAATGGTTTTCACGGCCGCTCATTTATGACGATGGCCATGACTGGTAAAACTGCACCTTATAAACGCGACTTTGGAGTGATGCCTGGTGGTGTTTTCCATGCCCGTTATCCGGTGGAATCCAAAGGCATTAGTGTTGATGATGCAATGCAAAGCATCGAAGATATTTTCGCAGAAGATATTGCTGCGCATGACGTAGCAGCAATTGTGCTTGAACCGGTACAAGGTGAAGGCGGTTTTAATGTGGTGCCTGCAGAATTCCTGAAACGCTTGCGTGTCCTATGCGATCAAAACGGCATTTTACTGATTGCTGATGAAGTACAGTCTGGTTTTGCGCGTACAGGTAAACTGTTTGCGATGGATTATTATGAAACCAAGCCAGATCTGATTACGATGGCAAAGAGTCTGGGCGGCGGTTTCCCGATCTCAGGCGTTGTGGGTCGTGCTGAAGTCATGGATGCACCAAATCCAGGTGGATTGGGCGGTACTTATGCAGGTAACCCGGTTGCTGTTGCTGCTGCCCATGCGGTACTGGATATCATTGAAGAAGAAGGGCTTTGTGAAAGAGCGAATGATCTAGGCGCAGAACTGGTTGATGTTTTACATGAACTGAAAATGTCATCTAGCATGGTCAAAGATATTCGTGCACTGGGCTCAATGGTGGCGGTTGAGCTTGAAACTGCGGAACAGGCAAAAGCTGTACAAAACCATGCCATGCAAAATGGTCTGTTAATCCTGACCTGCGGTCGTTATGGTAATGTAATCCGTTTCCTATACCCGCTCACGATTCCGGCAGAACAGTTCCGTGCGGGATTGGCTATCTTGAAACAAGGGTTTGCACTGTCTGTCGCAGCCTAATAAAAGAGTAATGATCATGCTTCAAGCGCAATATAGAGATTTATTACAGCATCCTGATATCAGCTTCGATCAGCCTGCCACGGATGAATATATTGAAGTCAAAGATGCAGCAACCCAAGCCACTTTGGCCTGGGTAAAATCCCATGACCGGGCGTCTGTAGAACAGCTGATTGTTCGTTCTCAGCAAGCCCAGAAAGCCTGGAAAGCCAAGACAGCTCTTGAACGTGCGGATGTGCTTTGGGCCTGGTTCGATCTGATGCAGGAAAATAAAGAGTCCTTGGCTCAGATCCTGACTGCTGAACAGGGCAAGCCACTGGCTGAGGCGCGTGGTGAAATTGGTTATGCCGCTTCCTTTATCCGCTGGTTTGCTGAGCAGGCACGCCGTATTGATGGTGACGTGTTGACGCCAACGCTTGCCCATCAACGGTTATTGGTCATTAAGCAGGCGATTGGGGTGACAGCGGCCATTACACCGTGGAATTTTCCGGCGGCGATGATTACCCGTAAAGCCGCGCCAGCTCTGGCTGCTGGCTGTTCCATGCTGGTTAAACCGGCTGAACAAACGCCTTTAACCGCCTATGCGCTTGAAGTTTTGGCCTTGCGCGCAGGTTTGCCACAAGATGTATTGCTGCATGTCAGTGGTGATGCGGTTGAAGTGGGTCAGGTCTTATGTGAAAGCGAAACCGTGAAAAAGTTAAGCTTTACCGGTTCGACTCAAGTCGGCCGTATCCTGATGCAGCAGTGTGCGCCGACCATCAAAAAACTGTCCTTAGAACTTGGTGGCAATGCACCGGTTCTGGTCTTTGATGACGCCAATCTTGAACAGGCGGTACAGGGCATCATGGCCAGTAAATTCCGTAATAGTGGACAGACTTGTGTTTGTGCGAACCGGATTTATGTACAAGATGGCATTTATGATGCGCTGGTAGAAAAACTGGTGGCTGCCGTTGCCAAGCTGAAAGTCGGTGATGGCCGTGATGAAGCTTCTACCCAAGGTCCATTAATTGATGAGGCTGCGATCGAAAAAGTGCAGTCACATATTGCCGACGCAGTGAGCAAAGGTGCACAGGTGAAAACCGGTGGACAGCGCTCAAATCTGGGCGGTACATTCTTCGAGCCAACGCTTCTGACTGAAGTTACTCAGCAGATGCGTGTGGCAAAAGAAGAAACTTTTGGACCGTTGGCGCCGTTATTCCGTTTCAAGACTGAAGAAGAAGCAATTCAGATGGCGAACGATACAGAATTCGGTCTGGCTACCTATGTATTTACCCAAAGTACAGCACGTCAGTGGCGTGTAGGTGAAGCCTTAGAATACGGTATGGTGGGAATCAATACCGGAGCTATCTCTAATGAGGTTGCGCCATTTGGTGGAGTCAAGCAATCAGGGTTAGGCCGTGAAGGGTCTAAATTCGGTATGGATGAATACCTTGAAATGAAATATCTCTGTGTTGATATTTCTTCATAATGATGTTTAAAAAGTAAACTTATTCATTAAAAAACTGATGAGAAAATATCAGCCTCCAGTGAATCCCGTGTTTAATTTAAACCGGGATTCCTGCGATGGAGCAAGGACTCAATAAACAGATTGGAGGAGGGCATATTTTCAGTTGTTAAGTCATTCTTCTTCTCTAAAATTCCCCTAAATATCAATTAAAGCATCAGATTTCTATCAGGATTTAACCCTGATTTCTAACTTTAAACCAAAAGCATCCAGTAATTTCTGCATAGACTTGAGTGTTGGATTAGCTTCCGGTTGCTCCATTTTCTGTAGAGTCTGGGGAGCAATCTTGGTTATTTTAGCCATATCGTTGAGTGTGAGGTGCAACTCGGTACGAATGAAGCGAGCAACCTGATGAAAAGGCCAGTCAGGATTGTTACTGACGGTTTCAAGTACAGATAATCTCTTTTGCATCTGTTGAATCGGAGTCAGGGGCTTAAAACGTTTATCCATGATTCAGCTCCTCCAATTGTTGGCAAATATTATCAATTCGATACTGGCTATTTTCCAGAATTTCAGGTGCCAATTGCAGATGTTGCATGTGCTCGAGTAATCCCTGATAAAGTGCTAATTGCTCGATTAACACCGCTCTGATTTCTTCTGAATCGATGAGCGTGCATTCAGCGATCTGTTCAATCACTGAATGCCAAATTGGCATACCACCATGATCATCTCGCTCCCAACGCGTAGTTCGGGCAATACCATCTGGATGTAGCCACATCGGCGCAAAGTCAAATAATGGGGTTAGTTGAATGATTCCGTTATTGAAACGTTGAATCGCTGTATTACGGGTATGATTGTCCTTATTACCTAAAGCGACATTGGCAAGATCACGCTTCAAATATTCAAAGATTTCCTGTTTTGGTTCAGTACAGCATTGCATCAGCAGGCTACAGATCTGGTTATGGGTCATTCTTACCCCAAAACCTGCTTTTCCTCCCAGAGAAGCAATACTTTCCTGAGCGATTCTTTCAACCTTCCCATCAATGACTTTACGGTCGAATCGGGGAATGAATAAAGTCTTGCCATGCAGCTCCAGTTCCTGATGAACACGAAGTCCCAGATACTGGGCAATTTTCATATATAAGGCTTCGTGCATCAAAATTTTATCTAAATTCTGATCGCTGCCACGGCTGAATTTCACCAGCCAATGCTGCTTGACCTGATGATCTGTCAGCGTGTGATCCAGATAGAACAGGTCATCATGACCTTGAGTCAGCAGTAATTTTGGCCACTCGCCCTGAATACCAGAAGAGCCGGCAATAAAAAGTCCATAAGAGGCTAAGGATTCAATAAAGTTTTCTTGACGTTCTACGACTTGGTCTAGGCTAAAGCCATGATTCTGCTGAACAGGAAACTGCCCCTGTAGCCATTCATAAGCCTCTTTAATCCGTAAATTACCAATCGGATTACCTGCACCTGCTTTTAAAAGCGCCCAGTCTGCTTGTTCCTGAGTATTTTCAGAAAAATTAAGCTGACGGAGTAATTCTTTACGACCATAACCTTGAGGTAACAAATCCATCAGGAAGGCCGGCCAGGTAGATTGCAAGGTATTTTGCACATTTACTGGTAAATGATAGGCTAGCGCATGCCCATCGCTTAGGTCCATATAAGAAATAGCATATTCAAATAGATATGATGTGCGCGTGGCTGCTTGCCATCCAGTTTGTTGTTGACCGACAATCTCAACAATAGCGCAATCCAGCCATTCATCTTCCTGATAAATCTGCAGTGTGCAATATTGATCCATAATTTTATTAAAATAGTAAAGTAAAGTGATTTTATTTATTATATACCTATTCTAATAAAAAACTAATTTTATCTTCTTAAAGTTCTTTATCGTTCTAAAAGGCCTTATCTTCACCAGAATACAAGGCTTATGAGGCTATATAACAAGATGTATCCTCATAGAAATCACGATATAACCCAATTGATTTTTAAATATCAGAGCATCTCTAACCCTTACTACCTATAATCGCTTTTTCACTTGAATGAACTTTTAAGCAGCAAATAAAGGACTAAATCCCCGTTTACGTAGTAATTTTCGGTACATACTCGAGCTTCGATCTGCCGGAAAATGCGCTTCTAAAGATAAGTCCAGAGGTAAATATTCAGGTTTCTGATTTTCTACAATCACACGATCTTCCTCGAAAATTTTCATATTAAAGGCATAGGCATCTTCAACCGGTAAATCTTTATCATAATTGCGGCAAATAGGTGCAAAAAGTCGTGTTGAACGCGCAGTCATGGGTGAAGCCGCATTCATGATGACCTGCTTGGCATGATTTGGAAAATGAATCGTAAGTGTTGCAGTAAAGGGTAGGCTCACTTCAAAATGACGTAACCATTTAAAATCTTCCTGGCCACGCTGCTCGATTCCGATCGGATAACGTCCCACACTGCTGATATAATCTGCATTAAAACCGACCTCCGTTTCTGTCGTACTGTAATCAGGAACTTCTACATCCTCCGGATCGCCAAAAGTGTCTGGATGCACCCAGGCAAAATGAGCCACATCAATAAAACCTTCGAGCTGTCTTCCTGCAAAACATTGAATGTCTATCTGAGGGCAGACCAGTTGCTGATACTCAGTATCATCCCAAAAAGGCATGTTAGGAATATGAGGTTCTGCATCTTTTGTAGCGCTTAATGAACACCAGATCAGACCATACTTTTCTACCGCAGCATAAGTTTTCAAATGGAAACGTTCCGATATTTTATGCTGAGGATGTGCAGGAATACGGTTGCATTTACCTTCATTGCCAAAGCGTAAACCGTGATAACGACACACCACGCCTTGGCCGTCATTTTTTCCCAAGCTTAAAGGTACACCGCGATGCGGACATGCATCTTTCGCCACCACCAGTTCATCGTTCATTTTATAAATCACCAGAGGCATATCAAGCAGCATGCTACTTGTTGGCTGATCTGTAATATCACGCGCAAGTGCAATCGGATACCAGTACTGAGCCAAAAGATGCCAGTCATGTTCCTCGAATGTCATATGGACTGGTAAGTCGGGACTAAAAGCGGCGATATTTGTATTCATAATGGGTTCTGTGTCATGACCTTTAGCTGGACTATAAAACAGCAATGTGTTCTATGAAATTTCAATTAACAGGACATAGGATTGCGTAAATCAGAACACTGACCAGCGATTAAAAACAAAATAAGCATCTTTCCAGGTTTTTTATGTTGAACCACGCAAATATTGAGATGGGATATTTCTAAGCTTAAATTTCGCTGAAAATATTTTTTTAAAAAGCGTGCTCTCAGTTTCAATGCTCTAGTTTGGCGCATAAATTGCTTATCACGCGTATAGAAAATTGATCATTTACTCAGAATCGACAAGGAATTGATGTGACGACTAGCTACTTACGCGGACAAGAACTTATTGACAGCATTCGCAGTGCACCTTATTCGCGTGACCTGATTGGCTATCATGGTGAACCACCGAAAGTGCAATGGCCAAACGGCGCGCGTGTCGCGGTACAGTTTGTACTGAATTATGAAGAAGGTGGTGAAAACCACATTGAACATGGTGATACGGGGTCAGAACAGTTTTTATCTGAAATCATCGGTGCTGCCAGCTTTCCAGACAAACATATGTCGATGGATTCGATGTACGAATATGGTTCACGTGCAGGCTTCTGGCGGATTCATCAGGAGTTCCAGAAACGTGGTTTGCCGATGACTATCTTTGGAGTCGGTATGGCCTTAATACGTAATCCTTATGTGGTCGAGGCGATTAAATCAGCTCATTATGATGTGGTTTCACATGGGCAGCGCTGGCTACATTATCAGGACATGCCGCTTGAACTTGAACGTCAGTATATGGATCAGGCGATCAGTGTTCTGGAAAGCCTGTTTGGTGAAGCGCCTATTGGCTGGTATACCGGTCGGGACAGTCCAAACACCCGTCAACTTCTGGCTGAATTTCCTCACATCAAATATGACGCTGATTACTATGGAGATGACTTGCCATTTTGGAGCACCTTGACCAATCAGGCAGGGGAAACACGTCCGCATTTGATTATTCCTTATAGCCTGGATAGCAATGACATGAAATTCAGTTCACCGGGCGGGTTTAATAGCGGGGAACAGTTTTATCAATATCTCAAAGATGCTTTTGATGTGCTCTATGCCGAAGGCGAAACTGCGCCAAAAATGCTGTCGATTGGCATGCACTGCCGTATTTTAGGACGGCCGGGACGTTTTAAAGCACTACAAAAGTTCCTAGATTATATTCAGAATCATGACAAGGTCTGGATTTGCCGCCGTGGGGATATTGCCGAGCACTGGTATAACCATCATGCGCCATAATCATAAAATATATTGGAAAAGATCAGTTTAGATGCTCTTTTTTGAGTCATGTACTTTATAAAAATAACAAACACATCAGCTTTGGCACTGTTATTGCAAAACCAGTTTTAAATAACCAAGCAATATAATCAGGCGATTGAATAGTGCAACTTGTTGAATTTAATCAAGCATCAACAGAAGATGCGATGATCTTTTTAAAGCACTGTGTGCAAATACCCAGCTGGTCGACCGAGCTTGCCGCAAAACGTCCTTATGCATCGTTTGAGGATATTTTGAATGCAGCGCAACAACAAGCGGCGACCTGGAGTTGGGATGAGATTAAAACTGCACTGGATAATCATCCCCGTATAGGTGAAAAACAGGCACAGGCTGAATTAAGTGAAATAGAAAAAGACTTTTCCCATCGTGAGCAATCCGGCATTACAGCAGATGACGATACCCAGCTCGCGCTGCTTAAAGGCAATCTTGCCTATGAAAAAAAATATGGGTTTATCTTTCTGATCAAAGCTGCTGGATTGAGCAGTGAAGACGTCCTTCAAGCCCTGAACTATCGTTTGCTAAATGATCCAGAGATTGAGAAACGTATTGTCCATCATCAACTGGCAGAAATTGCCTTGTCACGACTGGCTCAGGAGCTTCATGCATGATTAGCACACATATTTTAGATACACATCTGGGAAAACCTGCGACAGACGTGGTGGTACGACTTTTTGCTGAAGACGGTCGCTTGCTTGCTGAGACAAAAACCAATACAGACGGTCGCGTCAGTGATTTTGGCATAGTCGATTTAAAAACAGGTATCTATAGTCTTGAGTTTTTTACATCTGCTTATTTTGAAGGTTTGGGTTTAGAAACTTTTTTTCCTAAAGCAGTTATTCATTTTTATGTGAAAGATGCATTCCAGCATTTTCATATTCCTTTACTGATCAGCCCATTCGCGTACTCCACATATCGCGGAAGCTGATTTTATATTTAGACTTTGAGGGTGAGAAAAATGACAGAACAAAGTAAAACAATATCACCTGAACATGAATATTTAGGTGCGGGGAAAAGTGCAGCTTATGGTTTGCAACACGTACTGACCATGTATGGTGGAATTATTGCACCACCTTTAATCGTGGGAACAGCAGCCGGCCTAGAGGCTTATCAAATTGGATTATTGATTGCGGCGGCGCTATTTGTGGGTGGTTTAGCCACAATTTTGCAAACCGTTGGGGTGAAATATATCGGCGCGAAATTACCTTTGGTACAAGGGGTTTCTTTCGCTGGCGTTGCGACGATGGTCGCGATTGTGACTACAGGCGGTGGTTTGCAAGCCGTCTACGGTGCAGTCATTGTCGCATCATTGATCGGTTTTTTCCTCGCACCTTATTTTTCCAAAATTATCCGTTTCTTTCCACCAGTCGTGACCGGTTGCGTCATTACTATCATTGGTTTGTCTTTATTACCTGTAGCAGTCCGCTGGATGATGGGCGGCAATCCCAAGGCATCAGAATGGGGAAGTGTCGAAAATATTGGTCTGGCACTCATGACTTTAGCTTTAGTCGTCTGCCTGAATTTGAGCCGACATGCTGCTATTCGTCGCTTGTCTATTTTACTGGCAATTGTTTTAGGTTCAGTACTGGCTTATTTATTCGGTTTTGGTGATTTCTCTAAAGTTGCGACTGGGACATGGATTCAGGTACCTAGCTTCTTCGCCTTTGGACTACCGACTTTTGAGCTCACAGCCATTATTTCCATGCTCATCGTTACTCTCGTGATTATGACCGAAACCACAGCAGATATCATTGCAGTGGGTGAGATTGTAGGTACCAAAGTGGATGCGGATCGTATCTCGAATGGCTTGCGTGCCGATATGTTATCGAGTGCGATGGCACCGGTTTTTGGTTCATTTATGCAAAGTGCTTTTGCGCAAAATGTCGGCTTGGTGGCGATTACCGGAATTAAAAGCCGATTTGTGGTCGCTGCGGGTGGCATGATTTTAGTAGTGCTGGGTTTACTGCCCATTATGGGACGTTTGATTGCTGCCATTCCTGTACCGGTATTAGGTGGTGCAGGTCTGGTACTTTTTGGAACAGTCGCTGCAAGCGGGATTCGTACCTTGGCTAAAATTGATTATAACGAGCAAAAAAATCTCATCATTGTTGCGACCGCTATTGCTGCCGGTATGATTCCAATTATTGATCATTCCTTTTATGCCAATTTTCCAAAATGGGTACAAACCTTGTTTCATTCAGGCATCAGCTCAACCTGCTTAATGGCCATTTTACTCAACCTGTTGTTCAATCAACTGAACTTATTTAAAAATAAAAGTACAGCAACTACAGAAATTGTGGCAAAACTTCCCCATTAGAAAATTTAAACCAGAATGAAAGCAGCCCGGAAAGTGGGCTGTTTTTTTATCAAAAATTAAAAATGTTGGCTTTGTTTTTGCTTAATTCAGAATGTGATTTTTTCATTCCACTGGGGACCCTTATTTATGAAATTCACTCAACTTACTGCTGCAACTTTACTTGTATTGGGTGCGGCATCCGCACAGGCAAAACCGATCTGGCAAGACTTCAGTGTCACCGGACTTTATGGAGAAAACTATGAGGTGGTCAATGAGAAACAGGCGACTGCGACCTTTGAATATACGGCAAAAATAAAATATGCAGATGTCTTCTTCTTCATTGACCGTATGCGCGGCGCAGATGACTTTAAATCCAGTTATTTTGAATTTTCACCACGTTTGAGCTTGGGTGAAGTGTCGGGTCAGAAGCTTGCCTTTGGTCCGGTTAAAGATGTACTGGTTTCAACGACCTGGGAAGGTGGAGAGGGTTTTGATAACTTCCTGTACGGCGTAGGTTTCGATCTGGATATTCCATATTTCCGTTATGCCAGCATTAACCTTTATCGCGTGAATAATGAGAATATTGATGATGATTACCAGTTGACACTGACCTATGGCGTGCCAATTAAACTGGGAACTGAAGAATTTCTGGTGGATGGCTTCTTGGACTGGTCTACAGAAGAAGATACTCATGACAGCGAGATGAACTGGACCACCCAATGGAAATGGAATGTCGGTAAACACATTTCTCCAGACACCAATTTATATCTGGGGATTGAACATTCTATCTGGAACAACAAATTCGGTATCCCAAATGCCGATGAAAATAATGTCAGTGCTTTAGTGAAATATCACTTCTAGGCAAAGTGATGAAGAAATAAGTTAAAAGCCCTGATAAAAGGGCTTTTTTTAATGCGTTTAAAATACGATCTGGATGTTTTCAGGAAAAGGATGAACATCACAATTTGATCCGCTACCTATACGATCCACTACGACAAACTCGCTGGGTGCTTCAAGGGTCAATAATGGATGATGCCAGGTTCCGGCACGATAATTTATCCCTTGAGAACCATCACTGATAAATACCTGAATCTGACTAATATCGGGCTGTGTATAATCAAGTTCAGGCGCTACAACGATTAAAAATTGCTGGCCGTGCATCGGAATAAAAGCCTGTGATCCTAGAGGATGCCTTTCCAGCATTGAGATTTGAAAAGGAATTGCCGTAGCTTGCATATTTCTAAAAATACTCAGTCCGACCTTGGTGTCACTTTCTACTTCAGCCAGGGCATGATAACGCTCAGTCTGCTGCTCATTGATATGAAAATAATGATTACCCTGACAGGCAATGACTTCTCCAAAAGGCAGAAAACTTTCAGTGCTTAAAGGCTGTATTTTTATACTTTGCATAGACATATCATTGATCACTCAAGCCAATTTTCCCCAGAGACGAATCCGGCTGATGCCACCGTCCGGAATCATGTTGACACGAATATGGGAAATTTTTTCGTGTTGTAAAATTTCATTGATGTAATGATGAATATGATCCATTTGCATAGGTTGGGCTGCTAACAAAAAGGCCAGAACATGCTTTGTGGAATGAGTTGCTCATCGGTTGCATCCTCAACATAGATGGCTTGAATAGAAACCTCTGCAGGGAAATTTCCCTTAAAATGGGCGGTATCAATTTCAATTTTCTCGATTCGGGCACTGGCGCCTAAAGCCAAAATGCACCAGTCAAATCCTGGAGCACGACGCCGTTTGGTTTCCCAGCCATCGCCCATGTTAATGCCACGTCCCGGATTAATCAGATTGCGTGGATGTCCAAAATGCGCATCGCTATAGGCAACGACACGGCCACCATGTTCTAGTGCCAAAACATCTAGCATTTGATCACTATCTTGCAGATTGATTTTTACCTGACCATAGACCTTAAAACGTGCAATCCCACCGTCAGGATAAATATTCAAACGGACATGGGTAAATATCTGCTTTGCTGAAATCTGAACAATATGATGCTGGCTGGGGCCCAAGACATTATTTTCTATAATGCTGATCCATTCTGCCTGATCAAGATTTCCATCTGGCGCATAACATGCTTGCACAGCAGCAGAGGCCGGATAATTACCGCTAAAAAAGTCGTATCAATATCCAGTGCCTGTATTTGACCTGCAACAGCAAGTTTAATGATGGCCCAATCATAGCCCGTGTGGCGCTTGCGACGGGTTTCCCAGCCATCCATCCATTTGCCATGCTCATCAAACTTGTCTTCGATAAAGACCGGTGCCTCAAATTGCAACATGCGTTTTGCTTCAGCAAAAAACTCATCTGAACATTCAAGAATTTCTGCGCCAATTCGGGCATCTGCAAGGTTAGTTAACTGCTGTACTGGAGCAGGCAGATCAAAAATTGGAGCTAATAAGGTCGCCATCTTAAATTTCCATCATTGGTATACGTCACATGAATATGCACTTTTATAAATACAAATTTAGGTCTTCTGCCTTTATAAAAACAGGACATTGAAGGAATTTAAAAGCACAGCGTGTGCCAACTCTTGCTATTTATTTAGTGCATTTTTTTCAGGATGGCACGTTTTTAGCATTTTAGCTGGCAATGAAGATGAAATAGCCAGGAGGAATAGATGGAGATTGCAATTATTGGGGCAGGCATGGGCGGATTAACCACAGGAATTGCACTAAAAAAGTTCGGACATCGGGTCACCATCTATGAGCAGGCAGAACAGATTTTACCTGTCGGTGCTGCAATTTCCTTGTGGTCAAACGGGGTGAAGTGTTTGAACTATCTGGGCTTAACTGAACAGGTAGCAAAGTTAGGTGGCCAGATGAATGACTTAGCCTATATCGATGGTTTGAATGGCGAGGTCATGACGCAGTTTAGTTTGGCGCCGTTAATTGAAGAAGTCGGTCAACGTCCATATCCGGTATCGCGTGCTGAATTACAAAATATGTTAATGGATGCGTTTGGCCGGCAGGATATTCAGCTCGGTAAAAAAATGATGTCTATTGAGGATAAGGGGCAACACGTTGAAATCGGTTTTCAGGATGGCAGCACTGTTTCTGCAGCATTATTGATTGGCGCAGATGGTACCCATTCCATGACGCGTCAGTATGTATTGGGCAAACAGGTTGAACGCCGTTATGCTGGCTATGTGAACTGGAACGGACTGGTTGAGATCTCTGAAGATTTAGCGCCCGCACAGCAGTGGACCACTTTTGTCGGTGAAGGCAAACGCGCTTCACTGATGCCTGTGGCAGAGCATCGCTTTTATTTCTTCTTTGATGTGCCATTGCCCGCAGGTCTGGAGAATCAACATTCGGAATATAAGATCTTATTAAAGCAATATTTCTCTGGCTGGTGCTCCCAGGTTCAATGCCTGATTGACAGTATTGATGAGCAGAAAACCAATCGTGTCGAAATCCATGATATTGAGCCTTTTAACCAGTTTTATAAGGGCCGTGTGGTAATTTTAGGGGATGCGGCACATAGCACCACACCGGATATCGGGCAGGGAGGTTGCCAGGCAATGGAAGATGCGGTCTATCTGGCACGTGCCTTACAAATTAATACGCTAGGTCTGGAAGATGCCCTGAAACGTTATCAGAATAAACGCAATGAACGCGCCAATGAATTGCTGCTACGTGCACGTAAGCGTTGTGATGTCACGCATATGAAAGATGAGCAAATTACCAAAGACTGGTATGCAGACCTGCGGAAAGAGCAAGGCCCACATATTATGAAAGGCATTATTAGCAATATTGTGGGTAATCCATTGGATTAAGTTTCATTAATAGCATCACATATCGAGAAACCACGATTTTAGCCATCGCGGTTTTTGTTATTTAAGTATGAAAATACTACAGTTGCTGCACCTTGCTTTTTAAGGCCTCCATTTGTTCAATAATATGTTTGATCATCAACTGGGAAACGCGTGAAATCTGGCGTTTAGGCGCCACACAGAGAGCAAGGGTTAGCGGATGCAGCCCTTTTTCAGAGATAGGTTTAAAGACCACTTCATCTCGCTCGACATAGGGTAAAACATCGAGATAACTAAAAATTCCAATCCCGGTATTCGCCTTAATGAGAGTATTCATCAGGCGGATATCATTCGATTCCGTTTTACGTGCGGGTATAAATTGATGATGTTTATACAGTGCCTGTACATAATCATGAATAATCAGGGGGTCGGCCGGAATAAAATGGTTGTCATTCAAGGTATCGGAAAAATAAATCTTTTCTGCTTGAACAAGAGGATGAGACTTACCCATCACAAAACCTAAAGGCAGTTCCAGAAAATGGAGGACTTCAATATGTTGATGGGATTTTGGATTCAGGATCAGGCCAAAATCCAGATCTGCCTCAATCACTTTTTTGGCTACAATTTCACTGTCTGCGACCCGGATATTAAAATTAATCCAGGGATAATGTTCATACATATATTGCACGGACTGCATGACAAAACCATCATTCAAGGCAGAAATTAAACCAAATTCGATGGTCCCACGCGTAAGCCCCTGAATTTCATCAAAGCGAATCCGGGTTTGCTGGAATTCTTTTTGCCATTTCATAACATCGGCATAGAGTAATTCGCCCGCCAGTGTCAGTTTTAAACCATTGGGCAAGCGCTCAAATAACATAATTCCCAGTTCTTCTTCAGCCAGAGCAATTTGCCGATGTACTGCAGACACGGAAATGAATAATTGATCTGCGGCCTTGCGTAAACTTCCCGTTTTCGCCACCGCGATAAAATATTCTGAAAATCGGGAAAAAGGCGTATTCATCAATTTAGTCAAGCAAGTACCACCGTTTATTTATATCAATATTTGAGATAAACGTGTTTATGCGAGTTTTATGCCAAAGAAGGTAGCTTTAATCGGCAAGTACATTTGTACATGGTTGATGTGTTCTAATTTTAAGAATGAATAGTACGAATCATTCTAATAGACAGAATGACAATAAATTAAGTAATTTCAATCATAAGCAAAGCCAAAATTGCACAGTTCTGTACTGTTCAAGGCCTGTAAAAAGAGACCATCCACAGTAAGAATATAGGTTTGATATGAACGCCATTCCAGTCATCAATTTATTCAACAAACCCTGCTATAGCCAGTTTGATGATCAGGACTGGGAAATTCTGGCTCGTCACTGGTATCCGGTTGCACGGATTCAGGACGTTTCTACCCAACCGCAACAAGTAACCCTGCTTGATGTCAAACTTGCACTGTATAAAACAGACAGTGGTGCAATTCACCTGGTTCGTGATCTCTGTCCACACCGGGGCGTACCCTTAACCAAAGGCTGGGTTTCGGGTGAAAATCTGGTCTGTCCTTATCATGGCTTACACTACAATGGCCAGGGAAAATGTATCAAAATTCCTGCACAACCCGAGCTGACCAACATTTCTGAGCGCTTTTCTCTGACCAAATTTCCAGTAGTGCAAAAATATGGCTTGATCTGGACCAGTATTTTTGGCCGTGACGAAGCAAAAGCCAATTTTCCTGTTTTAGATACCTGGGAGATGCCAGATCATCAGGCAATTTTACCGCCGTTTGTGGATATTGGCGGCTCAAGTGGCCGTCAACTGGAAGGCTTTATTGATGTTGCACATTTTGCCTGGGTTCATCAGGGTTCTTTCGCAGATCCTGAAAATCAGGTAGTGCCCAAATATTCAACAGCACGGACCGAATATGGTTTACATACCGAATATGTCAGTGATGTCAGCAACTATCCGCATGGGATGCAAGATCTGGCGCCGGAAGGCTTTTTGTGGAAACGGGTATTTGATGTCTATCCACCGTTTTCTGCGGTGCTTACCGTACATTTCCCAGAACAGGGACAATTAAAAATTCTCAATGCTTGTTGTCCGGTCTCACACAATAAAACCCGTTTATTTGTGCCACTGACACGTAACTTCGATACCACAGGAGATTTACAGGCAGTATATGACTTCAATGCACAAATTTTTGCCGAAGATCAGGACATGGTGGAAAGCCAGAAACCTGAAGAATTACCGCTCGATATTTCCATGGAAGCACATTTTGAAGCGGATCGCTCTTCAACGACTTACCGTCGAATCTTAGCTGAGTGGGGATTAAGTAAACGTTATGTGGTCTAATATATTTTAAAATTAAAAAATATAGATTAAATTTTAAATAGAAACCCTATATTCTAATATAGTGGTTTTTATTTATATTATTTTTGAATGATCAAAATATTATTTATATGTCCTTATTTATTAATTAAAATTGATTAATATTTTCAAAATTTGGAAATTAAATAAATCAATCCAGGCAAGCTCCGATTAGAGATTTCCAACCTCCTTCAATGAGGAGAGAAAAGAATAATATCTTTAGAACATTACCCCCTCAGTACATTACAAGCTAAATTGAATTATAAAAAATATTAATATATTTTAATAGATCTCTTTCATAAATCAAAAAATGATCTTCTTTTTGGTTAATATTTGCACTCCTAATTTCTTGGCATTCGTGCATAATCTGCGGATGAAATACATCGATTCAAACAAGCTTTCTGATCCTCAGTTCAAGCGATACACGGGCATCTCATGGTCAACTTTCTATTTGATGGTTGAGCAATTGAAGAAACATGTTCCTGTCAAAGGCAGACCGCCCAAGTTAAGCCTGGAAGACCAGGTTCTGCTCTGTCTGAGCTATTGGCGGGAATACCGAACCTTATTTCACGTTGCAACGAGTTACGGGGTTTCAGAGCCCACAGCCTCAAGAATTGTCCGTCATGTTGAAGACTGCCTGATTCGGTCCAATCTTTTTAATTTACCGAAAGATTTACCCGAGGGCGAAGGCATTGACTGGAATGTTGTGATCGTGGATGCCACGGAAATTCCAATACAAAGGCCCAAAAAAACAGAAGAAAAGCTATAGCGGCAAGAAAAAGCCCCATACCTTTAAAGTACAGGCCATGATTCACTACAAGACTCAGCAAATTCTGAGTTTATGTAGCAGTCGCGGTGCAGTGCATGATTTCGAGTTGTTCAAACGCAATTTAAACCAGATTCCTTCAGGAGCCTTTGTTCTTGCGGATAAAGGTTATCAGGGGATTTATACTTTGTATCCCAATAGCCTGTTGCCCTTAAAAGCCAAAAGACGCTGTAAATTGGATCCTGAACTAAAAATCTATAATCAGGAAATCAATAAAAGAAGAATAGCAATTGAGCATGTATTTGGCAGTCTAAAAACTTTCAAGATCCTTGCGGAACGTTATCGCAATAGAGCTAAAAGACTCGGTTTGAGATTCAATCTAATTGCTGGAATTTATAACTTGGAGCTGAGTAAAAAATGATTTATGAAAGAGGTCTAATATTAGTAACTTATATAAAAAAAATTCCAATCCCTCAATGAAGCTCAATACATGGTTCTATCATTTTAATTTATCTTTGCTCATGAAAAATATGAAGCTTGGATTAAAAAAGGAATGCGCAAATTTAAGGCATTTTATTTTATCGCACCACTTATAAGCAAAAATAAAAAATAAATCCATTTTATAAATTAAATTCCCTATCAATCACAAAATAAGCTTTTATAAATTTAACATCATTACGCCTTAATTAAATTATAAAAACAAAAAACATTTTATTTTAAAACCCTATTTCTATTATTTTTATAAAAACTGGAATGCTTATTGCTAATTATATCTTGAACAGACTGAGCACATTTGCGTGAAGTCATTTTAAAGCATGTGTTGCATGACACAGAACAACCAAGAGCAGAATAGAATGAAAGAAAAAAATAGCTTGAAAACCGGATTGAAAAAATTGGTAGGGGTATTAATGGCAAGTGGTGTAATGGGCATGGCCGCTGTCGCCAATGTTCAGGCCCAAGATAAAGCCGCATTTGTTTATATTGGCCCAACCAGCGACCATGGCTGGACCTATTCTCACGATCAGGGCCGGATTAAGGCTGAAAAAACCCTCGCAGGAAAATATAAAACCTCTTATATCGAAAATGTCCCTGAAACAGCAGATGCCGAACGTGTGATCCGCAACCTGGCACAACAAGGCAATAAAGTCATTTTTGCGACTTCGTTTGGTTATATGAATGCAATGGAGAAAGTATCCAAGCAATTTCCCAATACAGTATTTATGCATGCAACCGGTTATAAGCAGGGGAAAAATTTAGGAGTGTATGATGTCCGTACCTATGAAGGCGCTTATATGCTGGGTGTGGTCGCAGGGCAAAAAACCAAAAATAATGTTTTGGGTGTAGTTGCGTCTTTTCCGATTCCTGAAGTCATCCGTAATATCAATGCCTATACCCTCGGTGCACAAAGTGTAAATCCAAAAATTAAAACCAAAGTCATTTGGGTGAATTCATGGTTTAACCCGGGCAAAGAGCGTGATGCAGCCTTGGCATTGATTGCTCAAGGTGCAGATGTGCTGATGCAAAATACCGATTCTCCGGCAGTGGTACAGGCGGCTGAACAAAAAGGTGTCTTTGCTTTTGGCTGGGACTCTGACATGAGCAAATTTGGCCCTAAAGCGCATCTTGCCGCATCGGTTTTACATTGGGAAAAAATTTACACCCCGGTAATGATGCAAGTCAGCAATAAAACCTGGAAACCAAGTGCAATGTGGTACGGCGTGAAACAAAAAGCAGTCGATATTGAAAGCTTTGGTCCTTCCGTGTCGGCAGCCTCTAAAGCAAAAGCACTCAGCGTACGTGACGGTATTTTAAAAGGCACATTGCATCCATTTACCGGCCCGATTCATAAACAGGATGGCACATTGGTCTTGGCAAAGGGCAAGCGCCTAGATGATGCGGCACTAAGCAAAATGAATTACTACGTGAAGGGCGTAGAGGGTTCATTACCGAAATAAAGCTTTGTCATTTTGCAATTCAAAAAACTTTAAATACTTTGATGTACTTTCCCGCATCCATCTGAATGCCTGCACGCTTCAGATGGATGCCGCACTGTCACAGCATTGAATAGGGCACTGATGATGACCTCTCAACACGATAGATCTGCTCATGCGCAAGAGTTGAACGCACGTTCTTCTTCAGGTGTACCGCGTTTACAGCTCATCAATATCTGTAAAAGTTACAATTCATTGAAAGCGAATGACCAGATACATTTAACCGTTCAACCTGGGCAAATTCATGCCATTTTGGGTGAAAATGGTGCTGGCAAAAGTACCCTGATGAAAATCATTTATGGGGCAACCAAGGCCAATCAAGGACAAATCCTCTGGAACGGTAAAGAAGTTCATATTGATAACCCGTCGATGGCAAGAAAACTCGGGATTGGCATGGTCTATCAGCATTTCTCTTTATTTGAAACCTTGACCGTGGTGGAAAATATTTTGCTGGGACTGGATGAAAAGATTCATTTAAAAGTCCTGAGCCAAAAAATTATTGAAGTTTCAGAACAATATGGTTTACCCATTGATCCACGCCGCGAAGTACATTCTTTATCGGTAGGTGAGCGGCAACGTGTCGAAATTATTCGCTGCCTTTTGCAAAATCCCGCTTTAATCATTTTAGATGAACCGACTTCAGTATTGACACCACAAGCGGTACGGCAACTGTTTAAAACTTTACGGTTATTGGCCTCCCAAGGCGTTTCAATTTTATATATCAGTCATAAATTACACGAGATCAAAGAACTCTGTGATGAAGCGACCATCTTACGCAATGGCCGTGTCACCGGAAATGTTAATCCCAAAGACAACAGTACCAGTGATTTAGCACGCTTAATGATTGGCCGTGATTTACCGACCTATGTACGCCCTGAATATACAGGTGAAAAACAGATATTATTCCAGGTTGAGAATCTCAATTACCAGTCCGACGACCCATTTGGTGTGTCGCTGAAAAATATCAATTTAAATATTTTTGCCGGTGAAATTGTAGGAATTGCCGGGATTTCTGGCAATGGGCAAGCAGAATTACTGTCTTTATTGTCGGGTGAAAATAGCCTGAAACATGGCCGGATGGTTCTGGATCAAATCGATATTTCCCGATTCAGTTCTGGACAACGGCGTGATTTGGGCCTGGGCTTTGTCCCTGAAGAACGTCTGGGCCGAGGAGCAGTCCCGAACATGACACTGTCCCAGAATGCCTTGCTGACCGCATTTCGGCAGAACCTGACGCAATGGGGATTAATCAAGTTTGCACAATGTAAGCTTTTTGCCGAGCACTGTATTGAAAAATTCGGGGTGAAAGCCAGTGGCCCAGAGGCAGAAGCACGTTCCTTGTCCGGTGGAAATCTACAAAAATTTATTGTCGGCCGGGAAATTTTGCAAAACCCGAAATTCCTAATTGTGGCTCAACCGACCTGGGGCGTAGATGTCGGCGCGTCCATGTTTATTCGGCAGACCCTGATCGACCTCTCTCGACAAGGTGTTGCTATTTTGGTGATTTCAGAAGAGTTAGAGGAGCTGTTTGAAATCAGTGATCGTCTCTGCGTGTTGGCCAATGGTGAACTATCTCCAGCGATACCTACTCATGAAACCAATACTGAAAATGTTGGAATCTTGATGTCAGGCATTCCAGGCCATGACACTGCGATCATCGTAGAGGAGCAGCAAGCTCATGCTTAATATAGCCAAAAACAAATATACGGGTTGAGAGGAGAGCAACATGCATTTACTGGAACCGCGTGAACATCCATCTCAAATCATGAAGTGGCTTTCACCGCTCATTGCGCTGCTGGCCATGCTGATTGTCGGTAGTATTCTGTTTTTAATGTTGGGCATTAATCCCGCGCAAGCCATGTACATCTTCTTTATTGAACCGCTGACATCATCTTATGGTTGGAGTGAACTGGCAGTGAAAGCCGGGCCTCTGATTCTGATTGCCTTGGGGCTGGCGGTTGGATTTCGAGCCAAATTATTCAATATTGGTGCTGAAGGTCAGCTTACCATCGGGGCAATTTTTGGCGGTGGTATTGCGATTTTATTTCATGATCAAATCGGTTGGTGGGTTCTCTCGTTAATGATCGTCATGGGCGCACTTGGTGGGGCACTCTGGGGTGCAATTCCTGCCTTACTGAAAACCCATTTTAATGCTGAAGAAACCCTGACCACCCTGATGATGAATTATGTCGCAGTATGTGTGTTGCTATACCTGGTCAACGGTCCTTGGCGTGATCCGGAAGGGATGAACTTCCCACAATCGGTGGTTTTTAGTGAGAGTGCGACGCTGCCATTCATTGTAGAAGGCACACGCATTAATGCCTCTATTTTTATCACTTTTTTTGCAGTCCTTCTGTTTTGGGTTTTTATGCGTAAAAGTCTGACGGCCTATAAACTGGAAGTCAGCGGTCAGGCACCTTTAGCTGCCAAATACGCAGGTTTTTCTTCCTCCAAAGCGATCTGGATGAGTCTGGTGATTTCCGGAATGATGGCAGGTATTGCCGGAATCTGTGAAGTGGCTGGACCTATTGGTCAGCTGAATCCGAACCTGTCCCCAGGTTATGGCTATGCAGCGATTATCGTGGCCTATCTAGGGCGTTTAAACCCAATCGGTATTGTGCTGTCAGGCTGTTTTATGGCGCTGATTTATCTGGGCGGCGAAATGGCACAAATGCAGTTGCAGCTTCCGGTCGCGATTACCGGTATTTTCCAGGGCCTGCTGTTATTTTTCCTGTTGGCTTCCGATGCATTAATTGAAAACCGTTACCGGTTTAGCAAAAAAATGGTGCCACCGGTCCCTCAGTCCACAGCAACCACCCTCTAACCCAATGTTGTCTACAGCAAAAGGAAGCATGATATGGCTTTAGAAATAACTGCAATTCTTGCAGGTACTGTTGCAGCAGCAACACCACTGATTTTCGCAGGTCTGGGGGAATTGGTCACACAGCGGACAGGTGTGATTAATCTTGGAGTAGAAGGGATGATGCTGGTCGGTGCAATTGCAGGTTTTGCTTTTGCTGCGCAATATGATGCCAGTGTATTAAGTGCCTTATTGATGGGTGGTCTGGCAGGCATGCTGATGGCCCTGATTTTTGCCTTTTTTACCTTGTCTTTAAGTACCAATCAATCCGCGTGCGGTTTGGCTTTAACCATTTTTGGACTCGGTATCTCTGCATTTTTGGGACAGAACTACGTCAGTATGGCTTTACCGGGTCTGGCTAATTTTAATATTCCACTATTAGCGGATATTCCAGTATTGGGTCCGATTTTGTTCCAGCAAAACTATGTGGTTTATCTGTCAATCTTGGTCTTCTTTCTGGTGTGGTTTGTCTTGGCCAAAACCCGTTTGGGCTTATTGCTTAAAGCAGTCGGAGAATCACCGGAAAGTGCGCATGCCATGGGTTATCACGTGTTGGCGATTCGTTATGGCGCAGTGCTATTTGGCGGTTTGATGGCAGGGGTTGGCGGAGCATTTTTATCGACCGTATATACCCCGATGTGGATTGAAAATATGGTGGCAGGCCGCGGCTGGATTGCCATTGCACTGGTAGTATTTGCGGTGTGGAAACCAACACGTTTAATGCTCGGCGCTTACCTGTTTGGGGGCGTAACCATTTTGCAATTTCACGCCCAGGCGCTTGGAATCAAGGTGCCGAACGAGCTGCTTGCCGCATTGCCCTATATAGCCACCATTGTGGTACTGGTCATGATTTCACGGAATAAAAAAGTACTCAAAATGAATTTGCCATCTTCTTTAGGCAAAACCTTCGTGCCATAACCGCAGCCATTCATCATAAATAGAATAGATTTGAGTATAAATCATGAAAATTTTAACAGCTTCCTATGTCCTTACCATGAACACGCAGAATGAATGTATTAAAAATGGCGCGATACTGATTGATGGTGACAAAATAAAAGCAGTGGGTACATTGGCACAGTTAACTCAATGCTATCCAGAGGTGCTCATTGAAGATTACCCACAAAAGATCCTGATGCCGGGCTTGATCAATACCCATTGTCATTCCGGTTTATTGCGTGGTACGGCTGAAGGATTACCGGTTTGGGATTGGTTACAGCAGTATATTGACCCGATGCACCGGGTGTTGACACCAGAGGATGCGAAAATCGCCTCCTATTTATGTTATGCCGAGGCACTATTGTCGGGAACGACCACCATCGTTGATATGTGGCGTTATATGGACGGAAGTGCTGAAGCTGCGCAAGCATTGGGAATTCGTGCCGTTCTAGTACCTTATGTCGCGGAACATCCGGATCACAATTATTTTGAAACCTTAAAAAGTAATGAGGCTTTAATCAACCGTTGGCATCAGCAGGCGAATGGACGTATTCAGGTTTGGGTGGGTTTAGAGCACCTGTTTTATGCTGAAGCTTCAGCATTAAGCCTCATTGAGAAACTTTGTCAGGATTATCAAACCGGTTTTCATACCCACAGCAATGAAAGCCAATTTGATGTACAGGAAAACCTGCGCCGTTCAGGTATTCGCCCAATTGAGAGTCTGCAAAAACTGGGCTTGCTAGATCTGCCTAAAACTTTGTTGGCACATTGCGTCTGGACAGATGCAAATGAAATTCAGATTTTAAGGCGACATGCGGTAGGGGTTGCGCACAATCCTATTTCCAACATGAAGTTGGCTTCCGGTGCAGCGCCTGTCGTTGAAATGCTACGTCAAGGCGTTGCGGTGGGTTTGGGTACTGACGGAGAAAAAGAAAACAATAACCTGGATCTATTTGAAGAAATGAAAACGGCATCATTGCTGGCCAAATTTTCTTCGCTGGATGCGGCCGCCCTGGATGCCTGGTCAGTCTGTCAAATGGCTACGATTACAGGAGCTAAAGCCTTGGGTATGCAAGATGAAATTGGTTCATTGGAAGTCGGCAAACAGGCCGACCTGATTGCGGTGAAACTGGATACACCGCGGATGACGCCGTTGATTGATCATAGAAAATTATTTAATTTGCATACCAATTTAGTCCATGCAGTTCAAGGCCAAGATGTCGTGATGACGATGGTGGCGGGACAGACTGTGGTTAAAAATGGCCGTTTGATCAATGCCGATTTACAGGCTCTAATTGATCAAGTGAATCAGGCGGCGCCACGCTTGTTTGAACGTCGTGATCAGTGGTTTGCAAAGCAGGGGCAAACGGTGAATGAATTACAGCGGGAAGAATTTTAAGATTTACGTGGGGGTTGAGGTTATTCATTGATAGTGGGGTGACCTCAGACGCCTTTCTAACGAATGATTTAAATGAAATTAAACAGAGTGAATAGACTGATATTTTCTAATCTTTAGATGAGTTTCATTCATTCACTTCTAAATTGCATCTAATAAGCTATAAAACCATTCTTTGAATTTACCCCTCAATTTCATCCACTTAATATTCGATAGAATTTATCTTAAGTTATTAATATTCATTATTTTATCATCTATTAAACCCTAAAATTTCATAGAAAAAATCTTTCATATTTTTCTTCATTAAGTGATCTTGATATCTTAAGAACAACCAATCATGAGTAATATTCACTTTTCATTGATTTTAAATCATTTTTATTCATCTTAAGGTTCACGTATAACTAGGCTTATTCAGAAATTTGGTTATTAGAACTTAGGGTAGTGAATCACAATGAGTAAAAAGTTTGCATGTTCAATTAAGCGCATTCGTTTTGACGAAAACTATTAACCTGCAGATAGCACACGTCTGACGACGAACTTTGCCAATTTGGCACGTGGCGAAAGTCGCGAACAGAATTTGCGTAACACTCTACGAATGATCAATAACCGTTTTAATGCATTGGCACATTGGGATAATCCAAAAGCAGATCGTTATTCAGTTGAAATCGATATTATTTCAGTTGACCTGGATATTGAAGGAAATGGCAAAAAGTTCCCTGCAATTGAAACTTTAAAAATCACGATTATTGATCATCAAACCAATCAGCGTATTGATGGCATGATTGGCAACAGTTTCTCGTCTTATGTCCGCGATTATGATTTTAGCGTGGTACTTCCTGAACATATCAAGAAAAATCCAGCCTCGACCAAGCCAGAAAATTTTGGTGATTTACACGGCAAGCTTTATCAATATCTCGTCAATTCTGAAGTATTTAAAGCAGAATTTAAAAAACAGCCGGTGATTTGTTTGAGCGTTTCAACCTCGAAAACTTACTACCGTACAGCGAATGTACATCCTGTATTGGGTGTGGAATATAAAAATGATGAGTATTCACGTACCGATGAATACTTCGCCAAAATGGGCTTAACCGTCCGTTATTTCAAACCTGAAAATGCTGCTGCACCTTTAGCATTTTATTTCGCAGGTGATTTATTACGTGATTATACCGATCTGGAGTTGATCAGTGCGATCAGCACCATGGAAAGCTTCCAAAAGATTTACCGTCCTGAAATTTATAATGCGAATTCTGCTGCGGGTCAGGTGTATCAACCCAGCCTTGAGTACCCAGATTATTCATTGACTCAAATTGTGTATGACCGTGTTGAGCGTGGTCAATTGGCAGTGAAGCAAGGGAAGTGGGCGGAAGAACACTTTATCCAGCCTTATAAAGACATTCTGGAGCAATGGGCCGCAGAATTCACAATCAAAACTACTGCTGACCAAGAACGCGCTGCTTAATACACAACATTATTATTTTACGAATATAGAGATAGAAGATTAGACATGGCACTTTTACAACCTAAAAAGCTACTCCCAACATCAACTGCTGGCAGCTTACCGAAACCGTCTTGGCTAGCAGAACCTGAAAAACTTTGGTCACCCTGGAAATTGGAAGGCCAGGAATTATTGGATGCAAAACAAGATGCACTGCGTTTGTCACTGCATGAACAACAGCAGGCAGGCATTGATATTGTCAGCGATGGTGAACAAACCCGTCAGCATTTTGTGACGACATTTATTGAGCACCTTGAAGGCGTTGACTTCAATCAGCGTGAAACGGTCAAAATCCGTGACCGTTATGAAGCGAGCGTTCCATCAGTCGTGGGTGAAGTTTCTCGTCAAAAACCTGTCTTTGTTGAAGATGCCAAATTCTTACGTTCTCTCACAGATCAACCGATTAAATGGGCACTGCCTGGTCCAATGACCATGATTGATACGCTATATGACGGTCACTACAAGAGCCGTGAAAAACTGGCTTGGGAATTTGCCAAGATCCTGAATCAGGAAGCTCGCGAGCTTGAAGCGGCTGGCGTGGATATCATCCAGTTTGATGAACCTGCATTTAACGTGTTCTTCGATGAAGTGAATGACTGGGGTGTGGCAACTTTAGAGCGTGCACTTGAAGGCTTGAAGTGTGAAACTGCGGTACACATTTGCTATGGTTATGGTATTAAAGCCAATACCGATTGGAAAAAGACCTTAGGCTCAGAATGGCGTCAGTACGAAGAAGCATTTCCGAAACTGCAAAAATCAAAAATTGATATTGTGTCGCTCGAATGCCATAACTCACGTGTTCCGATGGATTTGATTGAGTTGATTCATGGTAAAAAAGTCATGGTCGGTGCGATTGATGTCGCAAGTAATCAAATTGAAACAGCTGAAGAAGTGGCAAATACGTTGCGTAAAGCACTTCAGTTTGTGGATGCAGACAAACTCTATCCATCAACCAACTGTGGCATGGCACCACTTGGTCGCCAAGTGGCTCGTGGCAAACTCAATGCACTCAGTGCAGGTGCTGAGATTATTCGTCAGGAATTATCTCGCTAATTAAAGTGAATCCATGATGCTTTTAAAAGATTGAAAGTATCATTTGAGTGATATAACGCTCTTTATAAAAAGCTGAATATTGGAATACGGTGATGGTTGAAGCGACAGACTTTAGAAACGCAATGTCTTTATTAACAAGTGCAGTGAATGTAGTGACCACGATGGGCGATTCAGGTCGTCATGGTTTTACTGCGTCTGCCGTGTGTAGCGTGACCGATACACCACCGACATTGTTGGTTTGTATGAATAAATCATCGCGTTCTTATATCAACTTTGTTGAAAATAAAGTGCTGTGCGTAAATGTACTCAGTGCAGATCGAGCGCATCTTTCAAATGTTTTTGCATCTTCAAAATTCAGTTCTGAACAACGATTTGAACAGGGTGAGTGGACTGAATTAGAAACAGGTTCTCCTGTACTTCAAGATGCACTGGTGAGCTTTGATTGTGAAATTGGGCAGATCCAGGAAGTTGGTACACATACGATTTTGATTTGTCCGATTGTTGCCATTCAACAGAATCAGGAAGATCAAGCCCTGGTTTATTTTAATCGTGCCTATCATCAGGTCGGGGAAACAGAGTCTGTCTAATCCTGGAGCTGATGTAGGATTAAAATATTTTAGATTTAAAACCTGATTAACTTTTTTAATTTTGATTAAAATGGTCTACTAAGAATAGGGAATTATGTAAACCATAAATAAGGATGAATGGCAGACTGATCCAATAATTTACAGCTATCTATAGCCCAGAATTTAAAGATACAGCGGTTAAATTGATGGGCTGCTTTAAAAAACTGTTTATATACTAAAAATACGCACTGTCACTGGATGACACAAGGTGAATGCTCTTGAATATGCTTTTGCAAAGTTTATCTTTTCAGGAATTACTGACCATCATGCTGTCGGCATTAGGCTGTGGGCTTTTAATTGGACTTGAGCGTGAACGTCATAAAAACAATAACCATGAGCAGAGTTTTGCAGGATTAAGATCATTTACGATTACAGCTTTATTGGGTGCTTCATGTTTCCTTTTGCATCTCTATATTGGAGTAATAGGAACCGTCGCGGTCAGCCTGTTTTGTGTGTATAGCCTGTTTCAACAGAAGCAGGATATCGGCTCTACCACTGAACTGGCTTTTTTGATGACCTATATCATTGGCGCTATTTGTGTGTGGAATATCCCACTGGCTGCAGGGATGGCGGTTCTACTTACGATCATCCTGATGGGCAAACAGACACTGCATCAATTTGCCGGAAAAACGATCCAAAGCTATGAGTTAAGAGATGGCTTACTTTTATTGGCTTTGATATTGATTGCGTTGCCGGTCATGCCCAATAAGCCCTTGTGGGGCGCCGTACTGAATCCCTATATCATCCTTAAACTACTCATTTTAATCTTGATTGTGCAGTCCATGGCACATGTGGCAAAACGAATCCTATCCAATGATAAGGCTCTCATTTTATCTGCCTTAGCCTCGGGATTTGTCTCCAGTACGGCCACGATTGCCAGTTTGGGCATGCAAGTCCGATCCGGGCGGGCCAGTGCAAAATTAAATGCAGGCGCCGGATTGATCTCCTGTATTGCCACCTTATTACAGCTCTTGCTGATTGTTCTGGGAGTGAGCGTAGAGTGGTTCAAGTTCCTGCTGATTCCGAGTTTGGTGGGGATCGGAATTTTATGTATTGCAGCCGGATTCTTGATTTATCGAACTCCCCAAGCGGATAACAGTACGACCATCAATGAAATACAAGAAATTGATAGTCGAATGTTCAGTATCAAAGAAGCGGTGATTATTGCGGTCAGTTTGACCTTAATCCAGGCTGGGATTTACGGCGCGAATCTTTTACTGGGAGATAGCGGCTTAATCTTAGGTACTTTTTTAGCCTCTTTATTTGAAGTGCATGCTGCTGTAGCAGGTGTAGTGATACAGGGAAATCCTCATAACCTGACTTTAATTTATGCTGTCATGATTGGACTTGCGGCACATGCGGTGTCTAAAAGTATCAATTCTTGGTGGTGTTTCAAAAAGTATGCTGAAAAAAAGCAGGTTGGATTTTGATAAAATAGAGAAATGCGAATAACTCTAGAAATCAAGTGTCCAGCCTGCCTAAGTGACAGTATAAAGAAAAATGGCACAAAAGTAGATGGTAAGCAAAATTACCAATGTAAAATATGCAGACGTCAATTTATTGGTGATCATGCTCTCAGTTATCAAGGCTGTCACTCAGGTATCAAAACCAAAATATTACACCTCATGGTGCGAGGCAGTGGTGTCAGGGATATAGCAGAAATTGAAAGAGTAAGTATCGGTAAAGTTCTACGGACACTTAGCCAATCAAAATATCAACTTCGAGCACAGCAAAGTCATTATGAAACCCTTGAAGTAGATGAGTTTTGGACTTTTGTTGGTCATAAGCAAAATAAACAATGGCTAATTTATGCCTATCATCGAGAAACAGGTGAAATTGTTGCTTATGTATGGGGTAACCGAGATTTAGCCACTGCAAAACGACTTAAATTAAAATTGAAGCAGTTAGGTGTAAGCTATACATGTATATCAAGTGACCATTGGGATAGCTTTGTTACGACCTTTAAAGAATGCAAACAGTTGATTGGTAAATTTTTCACTGTGGGTATAGAAGGCAATAATTGTCGATTACGGCATCGAATCAGGCGAGGCTTTAGGAGAAGCTGCAACTTCTCCAAAAAGCTTGAAAATCATTTCAAAGCCTTTGATTTAGTGTTCTTTTATATCAATAATGGATTCGTTTAATGCCAGCATACTTTTTGAAACACCACCCAATTCTTTTGTGACTGGGGGATGGAAGTTTTTTCTGTATTTCGCGCCTAGCCAAATTCTACATATGTTAGGGCTTATCTTTATTCTTCTGAGTTTGAAATAAAAGGGAGCTGGTTTGCATATATTATAAAATGATCCAGTCATTTTAAGCCATTTTTAAGTTTCAGATTCTAGGCTAAAGCATCTTAAAGTCTTTGAGCCACGGATCATGCTGAAGCTGTTTTCCCATTCGTCTTTTTTTAGTCAGCGACCTAAAAAGTCGATTAGTCTTTCAGGCTTCAATATGTTGCTCGCTATTTGGCTAGGACTGATCTTAAACTTTGCTTTCTATCAGAAAATTCATGAATTTACGCCTTATGCCAATCTGAAAGCAGGTCTGTTACTGGCCGCCACGGCATTGATCATCATTGCCTTTTACAACTTGGTATTACAGTGGCTGAACTGGAAATGGAACGCCAAAATACTGGCCAGTGTCCTGATCATTCTGGGTGGTTTTAGTGCTTATTTTGTCAATAGTCTGGGGGTCGTTATTACGCCTGACCAGATCCAGAATATGCTGCAAACTGATGCCCGTGAAGTCCGTGATCTTTGGTCAATGCGACTGGTCATCTGGACACTGGGGTTTGTAATATTTCCACTCGGCATCGTCTGGATGCTTCAAATTCAGCCTGTATCGCTGGGGCGTAAAATCTTACAAAAAGGCTTGAGCAGTGTAGTCTCACTCGGACTGATTCTAGGCTTATTGTTCTGTTTCTATGTCGATTATGCTGCTATCTTCCGCGAGCATCGTGATCTGAAGGGAATGCTTTCTCCACAAAACAGCATCGCGTCTACCTTGTCCTATTATAAAAAGAAAGCACCTAAAGCAAATTTGCCTTTGGTGACTTTTGGCGAAGATGCACATCTGCTACAGCAGGCTCAAATGCAGGAGCATCCCAAATTAATGGTGCTGGTAGTGGGAGAAACTGCACGTGCCGAGAGTTTTGCCTTAAATGGCTATGCGCGTAATACTAATCCTGAACTGAGCAAGTTAGCGGTGATTAATTTCAATCAGGTCAGCTCTTGCGGAACTGCAACAGCCGTTTCAGTCCCGTGTATGTTTTCGGGCATGTCACGTGAAACCTATGATGAACAGCTCGCCAGCCACCGTGAAGGTTTACTGGATATTGCCCAGCGCGCCGGTTATCAGGTGACATGGATTGATAATAACTCAGGCTGTAAAGGCGCCTGTGACCGAGTACAAAAATATCAGATTCCGACGCAACTGAAACAGAAGTGGTGTGATGCTGGTGGTGAATGTTTTGATGAAATCCTGGTGGATAGCCTGAAAGATTATCTGGCGCATCTGGATAAAAACAACCCGAAACCACAATTAATTGTACTGCATCAGATGGGCAGTCATGGCCCCGCATATTTCAAGCGTTCCAAAACGCCGTATCAACCATTTCAACCAACCTGTAATAGCAATGCCATTCAGGGCTGCAGTACAGAAGAATTAAAGAATAGCTATGATAATTCGATTGTATATACAGACCATGTTCTTGCCCAGATCGTTGAAACTTTAAAGCAGCAAACTCAATATCAAACCGGTTTCTGGTACCTGTCTGATCATGGAGAATCCACCGGAGAGCATGGTTTATACCTGCATGGTGCACCTTATAGTATGGCGCCGACCCAGCAAACCCATGTCCCGATGCTGATGTGGTTCTCCGATGCCTGGAAGCAGCAGAATACCCAGCAGGTCAGCTGTCTCAAAGGACAGACCGAACAGGCCCGTAGTCAGGATCATCTTTTCCCCAGCTTATTAAGCTTGCTGGATATAAAAACGCAAGTGATTGAAGCTAAAAATGATATGCTTGCACAATGCTCACCATCCTTAAAGAACAGAGCTTGAAATGCATAAAATACTAATTATTGAAGACGACTTTATGATTGCCGAGTCGACTGAAACATTGCTCAAGCTGCATCAGTTTGATGTGCATTGGGTCAATAATGGGATTGAGGGTTTAAAACAGTTACAGCAGCAGGTCTACGATATTATCCTGCTCGATTTAGGCTTGCCGATGATGGATGGCATGCTGGTGCTAAAAAATATCCGGCAGAAGTTTCCGAATTTACCGGTGCTGATTATCTCCGCCCGGGATCAGTTACAAAACCGGGTGGATGGGCTGAATCAGGGAGCAGATGACTATTTAATCAAGCCTTATGAATTTGACGAGTTGCTGGCCCGTATTCATGCCTTAATACGCCGTAGTGGTTTAAAAAATACCGGGATAGATACGAATAAGAAATTATCACACAGCGGTTTGGAACTAGATCTGGAGCAGCATATCGCTCTGTTTAATGGACAGGCTATAGAATTATCCAACCGGGAATGGTCAATCTTAATGGTCATGTTAAATCATCCGAATAAAATTTTTTCTAAGAATGATCTGGAAGACAAGCTTTATGACTTTGACAGTGATGTCAGTAGTAATACGGTAGAAGTCTATATCCATCATCTGCGGGCAAAATTAGGAAAAGACTTCATCCGTACCATACGTGGGCTAGGGTATCGCTTAGGATGAGCGCCATGCAGAAACGTTATTCCTTGCAAAAACGTCTAGTTATTTATATTTCACTGTTTAGCGTGGTGCTGGGCTGTGTGCTGATCTTTGCTGCATACCGGATTGCGCTCGAAGAAATTAACGAGGTGCTGGATAAGCAGATGCAAAGTCTGGCCGAGCGCATTGCAGAAAATCATCTACAACCTCTGCAAAGCCAAATCGATCTAGCCAAACAATACAGTGAAGAAGATTTATTTGTAGATATCTGGTCCTATACAGATACAGCCACTTCCTTGCATCCGCAGGATGTTCTGGTGGCACCGGTCAGGAAAGCAGGTTTCTACAAGCATCAAACGCCGTATGGAACCTGGTTAACTTATATTATTCCTGGTAAGCAATTACAGATTCAGGTGAGCCAGCAGCAAAATGTCCGGCAGGAACTGGCTCTGGAGCTGGCAGCCAATATGTTTCTTCCTTATGTGCTTTTTTTACCTTTTGCATTATTCGGTTTAGGCTGGATGATCCGGAAAAATTTTCAGCCCCTTAATGATTTTAAAACTGAATTGGCCAGCCGCAAGGCACAAGACTTAAAGCCAATTGCAATGAAAGATTATCCCTTAGAGCTGGAACCGACCATTCAGGAAATGAATTATTTGTTTGGTCGCATTTCTCTGGCCCAACAGGAACAACGTCAATTTGTAGCAGATTCTGCCCATGAATTACGCACGCCACTGACGGCTTTGAATTTACAGGTACAAATTTTGCTACAGCAGTTTCCGCAGAGCGAGTCTATCCATAATTTGAGCCAAGGCATTTTGCGTATGCAGCATCTGGTCAACCAGTTATTGAGTCTGGCCAAACAGGAGGTGACCGAAGGTTTGAGTGAGCCTGTTCAATTGTTATCACTGAATCAGATGACAGTCACCTGTATCGAAGAACTAATTCAATTGGCGCTACAGAAAGACATTGATTTGGGCGTAGAACAGCAACAGGAACTGCAGATTCAGGGCCAGGTTTCAGCTTTGCACTCGATTATTTATAATTTAATTGATAATGCAATTAAATACAGTCCGAAGGATGGCGTGATCAATGTATCAATTTTCCAGCAAGGCCAGCAGGCGGTTTTACAAATTGAAGACAGTGGGGCAGGGATAGATCCTGCTCAATTCAATCAGATCCGGCAACGCTTCTACCGGATACATAACCATGCAGAAATTGGCAGCGGTTTGGGTTTATCCATTGTAGATAAAGCCACCGAGCGCTTGGGTGGAACACTGGAATTTTCGCGAAGTACCAATCTGAGTGGCCTTTGTGTACAGGTCAAGCTTCCTTTAATCGAAGCCTAAGCGAATAAGCTTCTGGTTTTTTTGGAGTTAAGGTTGCCTGATACTAGAGAGTATAGGAGTGGTCTTTTCTATCGGCAGTTTATGGCTAAACAACGCATAGCCGATAATATTCATGCACCAGATAATCCAGCCAGTCCATAAATTATGACTCAGGAAATGTGCTCCGCGCATCATTTGTGCCCAGCCCATGGTCAACCCTAAAATTACTGCAGCGATCAGAAGAAAATAAGCCCGCTTGCGGTTAGAAATGCGATAAACAAAATAACCAGCCATCAACGCAAAACCACTAGATGCATGCCCTCCAGGAAAACAGTGGCCCGCAGTAGCACTAAAATCCCATAAAATACCATCATAAGTGGGAATAACCATATTCCAGGGACAGGCATGGGCCGACTGGGATTTTAAAATTCCGATTGAGGCTGTGGTCAGCACTACCATGCTAAAAAAATAGCCAAATTCCCAGCGCCGTATATGCCAGTTCTGCCATTTCAGTGATGCCAGCCAGCCCAGCAATAATGTGATATACACCAGAATCAGCAGGTCTTTCACATAGCGATGATTGAGTTCTGCCAGTGCCCATTGTTGTCGAAGGGGAAATTGACCATGATCATCGATAAAGGGATAGATGAGCTGTAAGTCCAGCACTCCTCCAATGTCAAAGAAGTTGAGAAGAATCAAAAAACTGAAGATCAAAAGTAAAGTTTGGGTCAGTAAAAACCGGGAACGGTCAGTGATCATTTTTAAGTTGTCCATTTCAGGCAGTAGCAAGAGCAGAGGTCAAATCAAATGACCAGCCAAAATGATGCCCCAGGTCAGAGCAATTAAACTGAGTGCTACAAACTGAGCCGCACTGCCCATATCCTTGGCATTTTTAGACAGTTCATGCCGTTCCATGGAAATACGGTCTACCACTGCCTCTATCGCTGAGTTAATCAGTTCAATGATCAACGCCAGTAGGCATACGGCGACCATCAGCGCTTGCTCAGCTGGACTAACCGGCATCCAAAAACTTAGAGGAATCAAAATAAGGTTGATCAACAGAATTTGCCGGAAGGCAGCCTCATTTTGAAAGGCGGTTTTAAAACCAGCCAGGGAATAACGGGTCGCATTAAAAATACGCTGCGTTCCTGAGGTGCCTTTATAAGGTGAGCGGTAGGAAGACATAGAACAGTTTCAGTTAACAAGAGATAGGATTAACTTAAATTTTCAATCTTAAAATGTTCTTAAAAAACCGGCCGTTCTCTGGATTTTTTATACACACAGCTTTTACATTCTTTTGCACAAAATTAAGAATTTTTTAAGTTTGGACTTCTATCTTGAGTAGCAAGTTAATTTCGTGGTGTGAGCCAAATGATCAAGTTCAGTTTTGATCCTTATTTATCTAGTCAGATTCACTTTCTAAATACATATTTCAAGCAGCCTGAATATAAAAAACAAATCCATCACAATAAATTTTTAGTACAAGTACCTCCGGCGTATCCGGTAATTTCAGCACAGGATCAATCGCTACATTTGACGGTCAAAACTGTAGAACAAAGCGAGACACCTGAACGCCGTAGCCTGGAACATTTTATTCAGGAAAAATATCAGCAAGTCCATCAGGCCACTGTATCGAGCTTCTCTTCGACCCTGTTTGCCAGTTATCACGGTGCCGAGATGCAGGTGGTGAATGCAGCATTTAAATCAATTTAATGCCTTTCTGGAACAGTATCTCGATGAACCAATTGAAAATATTCTTGGCAAGCTCAGCCAGACCACGGTCAGCCGAGACAAAGTAGTAGAAATTGGCAATCTGGCAGCACTAGATATGGACAAAGCCAAACTGATGGTGGCCTTTCTGGTTTTTCATCTCTCGCAGCAACACATCGAATGGGCAGTATGTACCGGAACAACTGCAGTACGTTATGTGTTGCAACAGATGGGATTACGTTTTCATGTGCTTGAAAAGGCTGATCCGCAAGTCCTAGGAGATGCACAGCACCTGTGGGGCAGCTATTACCAGCAGAAACCTTATGTGCTGGCGATTGATGTGGCAGAGGCCTTACAAGTCGCTCGTCAACTTTATCAATTTAGTCATTAAAGCATTTTGCTTGATTACCGAGGCACAGAATTTAAATGATGACTGCTTTATTTGAACGTATCAGCCTACAAGCACACCAGTATCCGCAGCGAGAAGCTGTGGTTACCGCACAGGCAACACTGAGCTATGCGGAACTACAACGGCGGATAGAATTATTGAGTGCCAGTTTCATGCAGCTTAATCTGCGACGTCTGACCTTATGGGGCGTGAACAGCATCGACTGGATTGTGGTCGATCTTGCCGCACAAAAAGCCGGCATGACCGTGATTCCGGTGCCTCTGTTTTTTACTGCAGCGCAGGTACGGCATCTGCTTTCCGACAGCCGAACCGAGCTGCTCTGTATTCTGGATGAATCTTTCTCTGCACCAGAATGGCTGTTAAATCTAGCTAAAGACATGAGTAGAGATGAGATTTCCATTTAATTCAATTTTCTTCTAAAAATTTCAAAATTCACTTTTATGGACAAGGAGGATATGAACTTATGGTTAAGTGTATCTTATTTAACTTGTATTTAACATAATATACATTATACGAAATACTATTGTTAGAACCCATTTAAAGTGTCTATATTCTCACCAATAAAAATGTCTGGTTTATGATGGTTTTTATCACCATGGACTGGATATAAAATATAGATGCTGATCACTATGTCCGATAAAGAAATTCAACGTCTTGCAGTTCTGCAAGACGTTAGAGATCATCGTATTACCCAGGTCCGTGCTGCTGAAATCCTGAATCTTTCCACCCGTCAAATTACCCGGTTATTGCAGAAGCTCAATCAAGATGGTGTCTCAGGTATGGCACATGCCAGTCGTGGTCAACCGGGTCGTAGAAACGGTTCGTCGCTGGATGACTGCAAATGACCTCTGGATTCCTCGATCCAAGCGCCTGAAACGTCCATATCAGCCTCGATACAACCGTGATTGCTTCGGTGAGCTGATCCAGATCGATGGCTCATATCATGACTGGTTTGAAGGTCGAGCTTCCAAATGCTGCTTGCTAGTTTATATCGATGACGCCACTGGAAAGCTGTTGCATCTGCGCTTTTGTGAGGCTGAAACGACCTTTGATTATATGCTTTCAACCCGAGCCTACATTGAGCAATACGGCAAGCCTTTAGCGTTTTATAGCGATAAACACTCGGTATTCCGAGTGAATCAGAAATCGAGCCAAGATAGCCAGATCACGCAATTTGGGCGGATTCTGAATGAGTTAAATATTGATATTATCTTCGCCAACTCACCCCAGGCCAAAGGCCATGTGGAACGTGCCAATAGAACACTCCAGGATCGCCTGATCAAGGAAATGCGCCTAGAAGGTATCTGTTCAATTGCCGAGGCAAATGCCTGGCTGCCCTGCTTTATTGAGCATTTCAATCAGAAGTTTGCCAAGTGTGCGCGAAACTCAAAGAATTTACATCGGCCATTAACCGAATCTCATCTTGAACTGGATGATATTTTTACCTGGCAGGAACCGCGTAAGGTCACCAAGAATCTGACCCTGACCTATGACAAATGTATTTATCTGCTTGAACCGATAGAGCTGAATCATAAGCTTGTTGGGCAATATATTTCATTTCTGGAGTACCCGGATGGGACTGTGGCCCTCATGCACGAGGGACGAAAGCTCAACTACAGCATTTTCAATAAATTAGCTGGGCTACAGCAGAATGAGATCGTTGAGAATAAACGGTTAGGTACAGTTCTGGCACATATTCAGCAACAGCATGAAGAGTTGGAAAAACAGAATAAACGTTCCCGTCTCAAGAAAAGTATGCCGAGTTGTAAAGCTCAGAAAGCTGTTATTGAACAAAGAAAGTTAAATCCTGTGCTTGACTCTTGTGGTTAAAAACAGGACATTTTAAATGGTTTATCGCATAGACATTTTAATTGGTGAATAACACAACCTAATATGTTCATATAACTGCATTCACCATATACTTATAGCTGCTGCTCAAGCAACTTAAACGTTAAAGCACTTCAAATTCAATCCGACGATTTCTCTTGCGACCATCAGCTGTTGCATTATCCGCTACAGGTTTACTTGAACCTGAGCCTTTAGTACTCAGTAAATGTGTTGGAACATTTTTTGCGATTAAATAAGATTTCACTGCTTCTGCACGTTGCTGACTCAACATGAGATTTTTATTAATATCGCCTGAACTATCCGTATGTCCAATAATCCGTATTTTTTTGCCGCTAACCTTATTTAAGGCACTGACCATTTCATCCAGAATTTGTATACCTGAGGTTGCTAATACTGCACTGCCAGATTCAAATTCAATAATCCGGTTCTTTAATGCAGCATCAATAATCCGCTGTTCGGCCTGATTGACTGAAAGCTGTGCATTTAAACGATAATTTTCAGGTATTAAACCCTTAAATTTTTCTGTAGTATCCTGAATTTCATAAAAATTTGATACTTTACCCGTTAGCTTAATATCAGAACCTTTAACCGTTAACGTTCCCTGTTTAACTTTTTTAAGGTCTTTATTAATCACATCACTGACTATATTCGACCAATCCGTTGATGCCACTACTTGACGAATCTGAATGCGATCTATCACATTTTCCTGACCATAATTTGAATGCAATTTCGCCAAAATAGCTTGCTTACTATTGTTATTCGGTACATTACCTTCAGCAATTACAGGTTGTGCATGCACATTAAAACCAATTAAAAAACAGGATAAAATAATGATTTTATTTAACTTTAAGTATTTATTTTTTATTTTCATTTTATGCTTCTATAAATGTTTATTTAATTAATTTAATGCCTTGAGTCAGGCTCATCTGATTTTCAGTTAAAGACTATTCTAGTGCCGCCAACCTTGAATTATTTTCTACATTAAAATTAGTTGTTTTTAATTCATATCAATTCACCCACGTGATCCATTTACAATATAATTGATTGATCAATGTCATGGCGCTGAAGTTCCTATGTTTGCAGCAGCCGTGGTAGTTGTCTGAACAGTTTTTCCTGATATCGTCTTATTCTGAGCTGCGACCACTCTTACTGCTTTATTCGAAACCACCTGATCCACCAACTGCAAATTACTATAACTTGGATTACTTCCGATAGAACTTGTATTATTCCCACTCACCAACCGAAAATTGGTCTTCACAAATAGTTCAGGATTCTCTTTACTGCGCCAGACCATTTCAAAAATATTGCCTTTTTGTGTACGCTGAGCACTATCAATCAAACGATTGATTCCATATTCCCCAGGCTCATCAAAAATGGTATGGGTCTTCCCTTCCAAATCAATCACCGTGATCCGTGCGCCTGGAATTGCGCCGGAATTTGGCCAGATAAAATTCACCCATTGTTGAATTCCGTTTTCAAATAGCATTCTTTGTCCATCAATATCAATGGTATAAGCCAATAAATGAGCCTGTTCCAGTGGGTAAAACTGGAAATTAGATTGATTGGGTCTCACTGCCTGACGACTGGTATTATTTAACTCACCAGTTGCCATACCATTCACAGGCGCGACATAATTTTGAAAGTTTGCAACAAACACAGGATTTAGATTAAGCCCTAAATCTTGCCAGGTTTTCGAGCTTAAGCTATAGCCACGACGGATCACTAAGGGATCAAGATGCTCTTTGACAAAACGGGAAATACTGCCATTTTCACCAAAAATCTGATTAATTTCTTGAGAGGTTGCCTGTAAGCTACCTTGACTGCTAAACGGATATTTTTGCGATAAATTTGCATTAAATGGTTGATAGGCCTGTATTAGCCAGAGTTCGTTCATTTCAGCTTGTGCCGGAAGCATCAGACTTTCAAAGGAACGTGTGAGAGGAACACTAAACAACTTCTTAATCAGCTGTTGATCCAGCTCATGGGTTCCTACCGACATTTTCTCATCCACAAACTTTTGAGTGATATTAAAGATAGAATTCTGCTCATCAACGGTCTGCTTAAGGAGCATCATGCTCGCCGGACCAATATCTCCAGAACTTTTTAGATCATTAAAGCGACTCCGTATCTTGGCCAGAGATTGCATATACTCATCCAGCAGCGACCGGTTCTGCAAATCATCTCGTGTACGTACAATCTGGTAGAAGATCTGAAAGTCTTTGGCAATCATCCCCTGAGAGAAAGTCGATGCAGAATTCTGTGCCAACTTGCCATCATGACGTTGCAATATCTTGCGTTTAAACCAGGCAATAAAACCTTTTTGTGGAACCGCCAACTCAGCTTGTACCATTGGATTATCCCAGCTGGTTTCTTGCGCTACCCGTTGTATGACTTTACGAATCGGTGAGTTTTCTGGTTCGCTAAGAATATCTATCTGATATGTTTGCTGATTAAAGTCACCGGCCTTGGCATAATAAATGGCACCCAAGAATTTACGCCATTCGCTGATATATTCTTTTTTATACATTTCAGTCAGCTGGCGTCGAATTTGTTCAGGACTGCCACTAAAACTCAAATCATCAGACTGTGATGTATTAAGTACCCAATCTTTACTTTCAGTTGGGCTTTGCGCCGCGGTTTCTATGGCAGGTTGTACATATTCGTTCCAGGCTTGATAGCTATAAAAACCGGGTAAGGCATAACTTCCCAACATGGTTGTCTGAGCATTCTCGGTTTAAAGAAAACAGCTGAAATGGCGCATCAACTCATTCATGAAGGACAATTACAGACTCAAACATTTCAGCCTTGAGTGCGAAATCGTAAATTAATTTAGAAAAGTCTGCATATGTTTAATGACTTCATCTGGCTTTTCACCATGCAGCCAATGTCCTGTATTTTCAATGCATTCAATTTTCGCCTGAGAAAATTGTTCATTGATTGCCGCAAAATGTTCAGGTTTTGAGATATAAAAAGAATTACCGCCACGAAGAAATAAAGCTGGCTGATTAACTTTTTCGACCTTTTCCCAAGCCATAATATCTGGATAATGATCAAATAAAGCTTGAACATTAAAGAGCCATTGCCCTTTATTAAAGGATTTTAATAAAAACTGAATTACCATTTCTTCATGAATGTATTCACGCATAATTTTTGCTGCCTCAAGTCGTGAAGCAACATTTGCTTGCTGCACAGCAAATAAGGCTTTAAAAATCTCAGTATGATGACTCTCATGATATTGGATTGGTGTAATATCAAGAACGACCAACTTTTCAGTTTGTACTCGGGCTAAATCAGCCAATTTCATAGCAATTTTTCCGCCCATAGAATGCCCTATTACTATGAACTTTTGAATATTTAAACTTGATAAAGTTTCTAGGACATCTTCCGCCATGAACTGATAATTTAAGTCTGAACTATGACCAGAAAGACCATGATTGCGTACATCAATTTGAAGCACGGTTCTTTGCTCAGAAAAATATCGAGCTAGTATTCCTAAATTACTTAAACTACCGAATAAACCATGAATAAAAATCATTGGAGATAGTACTGACGTTTCGTGGTGTTGGAGTTGATAATTTAGGATCATTTGAGAATTCCGTGATTTCTTTCTTTATTTAAGTGTTTATAATGGATTTATATTGGGAATTAATCAATTGCGAAATTTTTAAATATAAATTTTACTTAGGCTATTTTATGGGGATATATTTTGCTTAGGCTAAATAATTCATAATCGATTTGTAAGTATTTAAAATTACGATTTTAGATCTGGATGGATATTTGGCTATAAATATGAAAGAAGATGGTTGAGTTGTGATGCAGACTAAATAAAATTAATGAAAATCTTAAAACTGGGATTTAATAACATGTAAACCACTTTTAGGTCAGAGTGTTTCTTAAACTAACTCGCTGTTATTACCCAAATAGACTGAGGTAATTTTGAAAATATTGTTTTTAATTATTCATTGCTTATTATTTATCAAAAAATGACTATTCATAAGTAGCTTATTAATCCACTTGATTCTGTTTAGAATAATACGTCTTAAGTCCAAATGAGTTACAGGTAGTAAACATCAACATTATAAATTTCCCCTCTCCCCCTTTCTTGATAAAGTTGTTAAAATTATGTATTGCTTAGGCTATTTTAATATCTTAGGATGTTCAAGTTATTAGCTTAAATATAAACGTGCAATCACGCTATCCTACTTAAATTATCCTGTTCAAGAAATTACACCGCATAAATAAGACATTTTTTAGAAATTACAAAACCACGATTATTCATCTATTCTTATCAATAGATTGAATACAGTGGATATATCCCCGAGGTATGAGGTATTCACATTAAAATAAATTTAAATTAACTTAACAAACTCTTTATCAAATGATATTCGGGAGATGGTCTTTCAGGTTTTAATATCTATAAAATTTGATTGTGAAATAGACTTAGATACTTTATTTTTATTCCACTGCGAAAAACTTTCAAGATAAAAAAGTAGTTTATAACTTATTCTACTTCCCTATTTTTACAAAATACGCTCGCCGTCATTCCAGATTTAGTCAAACTTTGATCCTGCCGCTCAAGAAAATTTCTGGCAATCATAGACATCGTAGGTGCCATATTCAGACTGCTGTTTTCTTCGGACACCTTTTGAATATCCTGATAGGCTTTCAGTCGCTTGCAGAAAGCCTGGCGTTGAGTTTGGGCATCTGCCTTTTGATCATCTTCATCTAAAATATGTTTGGTTTCATTCACGATTTTAGTCTGTGCTGAAATAAACTCATCATAGGCACTTTGTGAAAGCGGCTGTGCGAAGACTACGCTACTCAGTCCTAATAATAATCCAGCACAAATGAAAGATGATTTTTTTAGCATTTAAATTTCTTCTTTCCAGACATCTTCATAATCATCGGCATCGATCATGAAACGAAAACCTGTTTCCAGAGCCAGATACGGTAAAACTTCTGGTGCAATGTCCTGTAATTCACGTACTGTCATGGTTTCAAAAGTTTCTTCACTTGAAGGTTCTCCACCATAAATATACCAGCTAATATTTTCAGCCGTTTCAGGCTTTTTACGGATGCCGACAATCGGATCTTGTTTCAAGGTATGTACGGCCACCGCAACAACATCATCACCCGTGACTTCAACATAAGCCGAGCCTACTTCTTCACAAAGTAGTTTTTGCTCTGCGATCAGTTCTTGTAAAGGTGATAGGTTTTGCGTGTTTTTCGACATTCGGTCTTACTCATCAATTTTCATTAGCACGCTATTTTAACTTAATTTTAATGAAGCTGATTGGGATTTCATCGAGATCTAAAAAATATCTGCCCTTAAACCGTGTTAAGTGCAGATATGGATCTCAGCTTATTGGAATACTTTAAAGCGCTCTTCATCTGCCAGATAATCTTTGGCACGTGGCTCGCCTTCTATCGAACCAAAGACCAACTGTGCACGCAACTTCCAGTTCGATGGAATGTCCCATTCCGCATGTACCTGTTCATCCACGATCGGATTGTAATGCTGCAATGATGCGCCCAGACCTTCTGTATGCAATGCTGTCCAGGTTGCAAATTGTGCGATCGCAGTCGAATGCTCTGCCCAGATTGGGAAGTTATCAGCATAAGATGGGAATTGTTCCTGTAAGCCTTGTACGACTGTGTGATCTTCAAAAAATAAAACGGTACCTAGCCCTGCCGCAAAACTTGCCATTTTTACTGTGGTTTTTGCAGCACTTTCTTCATCTTTAGCATAGCTTTTTAATTTTTCTGCTACAAAGCCCCAGAACTTTTCATGTTCTGAATTGAATAAAATGACGGCGCGTGAAGACTGAGAATTGAAAGAAGATGGGCTTTGCTTAATTGCAGTCTGAATCAAATCAGTTAAATGTTCAGGAGATTGTTCAACATTCTTGGCAATGGCATAAATAGTACGGCGTTTAGTAATTAAATCTAAAAACTGATTCGACATTTTTGAAAATCCTGGGATATATCTTCGGGAAAATTTGAACCTTCAGTTATTTTTATGAAGGATAGCTAATCAATGGAGCTTTTGCTTTAACGTGAGATAAAGCCTATATACCTTAAAAAATAATGGACTCAATTACTAGGCTATTTAATTGATATTTTTATATATTTTTTAGCTAAAAATGATCATTTTCATCTATTTTTTGAACAATCGTTAAAACTACTGCCCTATGCGAGTGCCTGACGCTAAACAATGGTTCAACATGCGCTATTATTGATCAAAATTTTAAGAATGAAAAAGTTCAATGACCATATTTAATATTGCTTAGGCTATTTCAAGAGATCATGCATCATGAAATAAATCTCATATTCCAGATAAAATTAATCCCCCAAAATTGGAGGATTAATTTTATAATTAAAAGCTAAAAAACCGATTTAAAACTTCGCGTTCAGCACCTGAGCAGATACTTTAGTCTTCCAGAGCTCACGTAAAATCGGTAAATAGAATTTCTCACCGAGTTCCACCAGTTCTGCATCAATCAGAGCATGCATCTCATGCATAAACAAATAATCCAGTTCAACTGTGGTTAGTTTAGTCTGCTGTTTTTGATAGTCTTTGCGTTTCTGTTGGGCTTGTTTAACCAGACGATCCGCAAATGCTTTATCTTTAAACTGGGTAATTGCTTTTAATCGAAGTTCGATAATACCCCATCCAGTTAAGAACATCTGGAAGGTTTCAAAATCATCGCTGGTCGATTCCCAAGACATTTCTTCCAGATTTTCATTATCGGGAAGCACAGGTAAAAGAAGTTCCATCACACTTGGGAAAATCTTTTTGAAATTCAGAATAAATTTAACAGGATGCTCACCTGGATAATCCTTGAATTGCACCTTTCTTTGAACATCTGTTAAATAAATATCAAGCATAAAACAATCATCAGTGGTTAATCTCATCTAACATTATTGTACGCAACTCTGCCTGAGATAAAAACCACTGCTGACTATTCCATGATAAAACAGGCGTAAAGATTGAAAATAAAAGTGCTCCGGCCCTTATTTAGCATTCGGTGAGACCATCTGTTCAGGACGCACCACTTCATCAAACTGTTCAGCGGTGACTAAACCCAGTTCAACAGCCACCTGTTTTAAGGTTTTTCCTTCCTTATAAGCTGTTTTGGCAACCTTGGCTGCATTCTCATAACCAATGACCGGATTCAATGCCGTGACCAGCATTAAAGAATCATGCAGGAAATGTTCAATTTTCTCATGATTCGGCTCAATGCCTACGGCGCAATGATCATTAAAACTGTTACACGCATCGCCTAAAAGCTGGATGGATTGCAACAGATTATAGGCAATGACCGGCATAAATACATTCAGTTCAAAGTTACCTGATGCACCTGCCACGTTAATGGTGGTGTCATTTCCGAGAACTTGCGCGACCACCATCGTCATCGCTTCACTTTGCGTCGGGTTCACCTTACCCGGCATGATGCTAGAACCCGGTTCATTTTCAGGAATACGCAATTCACCAAAACCACAACGTGGCCCGCTGGCTAGCCAGCGAATATCATTGGCAATCTTATTCAGGCTAACCGCTAAAGTCTTTAATGCACCAGAAGCAAATACCGCAGCATCACGGCCTGCCAAAGCCTCAAACTTGTTTGGCGCAGTTACAAATGGCAAGCCAGTTAATTGTCCCAGGGTTTTAGCAGACTGAACGGCATAATCAGGATGGGCATTCAGACCGGTACCAACCGCTGTACCGCCTAATGGTAATTCATATAGTCCGACCAATGCCTGTTCTAGACGAAGAAGCCCATGATCCAGCTGAGAGACATAACCGCTGAATTCCTGCCCCAAGGTTAAAGGCGTAGCATCTTGTAGATGTGTCCGGCCAATTTTTACAATATCGGCAAAATCCTGAGATTTGGCATATAAAGTATCGCGTAAACGTGTGACAGCCGGAATTAAAAGTTCATTAATCTGCAAGCTCGCAGCCACATGAATCGCAGTTGGAAATGAATCATTGGTAGATTGGGCACGATTGACATGATCATTTGGATGAACCGGTTTTTGTGCCCCTAAATGATTGCCCAATTTCTGGTTGGCAATATTGGCAATCACCTCATTACAGTTCATATTGCTTTGTGTACCTGAACCAGTTTGCCAGACTACCAGTGGAAATTGACTGTCCCATTTCCCGCTGATGACTTCATCTGCCGCATCCACGATATAGCGTGACAGTTCTTGGGGAATCTGGTTTAGCTCGGCATTGGTCAAGGCAGCCGCTTTTTTGACGAGTCCCATGGCACGAATCATTGGCCGTGGCAACCGCTCATTGCCAATTTTGAAATTTTGCAAGCTACGCTGAGTCTGAGCGCCCCATAAAGCCTCACTCGGTACAGCCACCTCTCCCATCGTGTCATGTTCAATACGTGTTTGCATGTTCAACCTCAATTCTTCTTGCCTGTTACGGATCTTAGGAATTTCTATATCAATGATTTAATCTATTTATTTAAAGTAATCGATTACAGTATCAATGTAAATGATAATTATTATCAAATATAAGCTAAGTTCTCTTACTTACTGCCCTCTGAGCATATTCTGATAAAACAACCATTCATCCTCAAGCATCTTTCTGAGTGATCGCTGAGGTTGCCAATGTAGGATATTTCGCGCTTTTCCAATGTTCGCCCCCAATTGATCCATTTCCGCATGTGGGTATGGCAGAGCATCCATGGTTTTGATTGCAGACTGAGTCACTTCAGCCAGTTGATCTAGCAAATCCTGTATGGAAATCAATTCACCGGCAATATTAAAGGCTTCACATTTTAATTCCTGCTGTTGTGATAGCCATTGCAAGGACTTGATCACGGCATCACAACAGTCTGCGACATGCAGAAAACTGCGTTCTACTGTGCCATCCGCAGTATGGGCCTGACGGCGTAATTCCAGATATTCACGTTGCTGTGCAGCGACCTGCATCGCCAAAGGCAAAATATTTTTCGGTAAAGGTGGCACCGCTTCCCCCAGCACACCGTGTTCAAAGGCGCCGGCGATATTGGATAGACGTAGGATCGCAATCCGCCATTCATTATCAGTTTTGGCAGTATCCCGGATAATTTCCTCAACCATTTGTTGCGATTTGATATAGGGATTCGGATAGGTATAGTTAAAAGGCAGATCTTCGCTTAAATCTGTGCCAGATTGTCCATATACCGCCAGACTGGATAAATGTACCAGATGACGCACTCCGGTACGTTGCATGGCACGCATGAGACTCATAATACAGCTGACATTATCATTATAATATTCAAGTGGTTTTAATACTGATTCTTCCAGTGACTTAAAACTTGCGGTATGTACCACAGCCTGAATCGAATGCTGCTCAAAGACTTTGTTCAATGCTGGGGTATTGCGAATATCAATCTTGATAAAAGGTACGTACATGCCGGAGATAAACTCAAGACGCTCCAGAGTCTGTAAGTTCGCATTGGCCAAATTATCGACCACAATGACCTCTAGTCCTTGTGCTAACAGACTTAAAGCAATATGTGAGCCTAAAAAGCCTAATCCACCCGTCACTAAAATCATTTATACTACCTACTTTCTGATGAAGCCAAGATCAATCTGTTGCTATTGATCAAGCCTGTAGTGAATTTCGATGAGCACCTTAATTCTTGTTACCTCCGCACCGACTTCCATTTATGCCTGGCATGCCCTGGGTTTGGCTCAGGCCTTGCAAGATAAACAGGAAGCATTCCGTGTATTCTTCTATCAGGACGGCGTATCGGTCGCAAATGCACTGCAATGGGTACCCGACGATCAACGTCATCTTACACATGCATGGCAAGCGCTACAGATTCGCCTCCCGGTCTGTGTAAGTGCAGCATTGGCACGTGGAATTACAGATCTGGACAATGCTCGACGTCACAATATTCAGCAGCATAATCTGGCAGATGCCTTTGAATTGGTCGGTTTAGGTGAACTTGCCGATGCTGTTCAGTCCTCACAACGTCTCATTCAATTCTAGATGTTTCATTTTTTAGAATGTGTTGCTTTTCCAAGGAATCTTGTGTGAAATCTGTACTTGTTATATTAACCCAAGCCAATCTGACCAGTCTGCAGGTGCATGAAAGCCTATCGGCTACGATGGTCCTGGCAACTTTTGGCGCAGAAGTTAAAGTCCTGCTACAAAGTGCTGCCCTCAGTTTGCTGCATTCAGACCTGCAATTTGACCAGGTGCATCATGCATTCAAACTGGCATCAAATATGGTCGACAGTTTCGAGTTTTATGATCTCACTCCGATTCTGATTGAGAAAAAAAACCAGCATTCCTCATTTGTGGCACAGAGCGAACAAGAAATCGAATTTATTGAGCTTAATTCTGAATTTATTCAAAGCTTTGATCATGTGATGTATTGGTAAGGAACAAGGATATAAAAATGTCAAATCACACACTTTATCTGATCCAATCCAGCTATTCGGCAACAGCGCAGATCCTAGAGCAACTGGCTCAAACTTATACAATGGGTGATCAGGTCGTGCTGATGGGTGAAGCGGTTTTGCTGCTAGAGCATTCATTTCTTCAAAGCTTGCCGAAAATTCACATACTGAAAAATGATGCGGAGTTATTAGTACAGCCTTTGCCTGATCAGATAAAGCTTTTGAATTATGCGGATTTTGCAGATCTTTGCCTCGAGTTTAATCGCTGCATTTCAATGAAATAATAAATGAGTTAGATATGAATTTAGAATTGGATCAAGATGGCCATCTGGTTGACTATACCATCTGGAATGAAGAAGTCGCTCAAGTGCTGGCCGATAGTCTGGAACTGAGCTTAACTCCTTGGCATTTTGAAATTCTGCAAGCGGTACGTCAGTTCTATCAGCAGTTTGGTCATTCACCAGCAACACGACCACTGATTAAATTTTTAATGAAAACTGTCAGTGCCGATATCAATAATGCCATGCTTCAAGAAAAGTTTAATACTGGTCTGGTGGCCCGTCACTTAAGCCGTTTGGCTGGTGTACCCAAGCCTGCAAATTGTTTATAAAGATACTTAGCTTTCTATAGTGTGTATTTAAAGGCCCAGATCATTTTTTGGGCTTTTTTTTATGAGAGCAATTTTCAGACTGAGAATAATGAAAGATACAGCTGGATCTAATTCGTCAAGTTCGAGTTTGTTCTAATACTCGCAACGCCCGATGCAATTCATGATCCATTTCAGGCAGAACTTTAATCAGAAACTCAATTTGTGCTTTCGCTTCGGCCTTGCTCACCAGTTGGGCCTCTACCAGTTTTTGCTGCTGACTGATCAACAAACTGACTTGTTGAGGATTTGGTCGTTGTCCCTCACTTAAAGCGTTAATGATCTGAGTAAAGTCCAGATATAACTGTTCTTGTTGCTTTGATAATTCGCTTTGCTTTGCAACCGTATCGTTCTGTTTCTTCTTCGTAGTTTGACTATTCTCAGGAGAGTTAACAGATATATAGCTTGCCGATTTTTCAACTGGCAGGACCGGATCAGAATGGGTCTGATCAGTAAAATTCGTCCGATAGATTTCTTGTCGTACCTGATAACCAATACCCACTAAAGTCCCAAACAAGAGCAATCCGATCATTACATAGAACAGAATTGTTTTATCATTCATTTTTATGTCCTCAGCTCAACAAAGACAACCTTTATCAAAAAGCTGTCTTTTTCGCTAATCGACGATTGACTACGGCGTTGACCAGTCTGCTGGTGCATAACCAATCCGAACGCGTTGTGGATGATTTCCTACCGGTACACTCAGCACTTTATTGCCTGTGGCAAAATCAATCACTGTGACTACATCTGTTTCACTTTCTGAAATTACACAGCTACGACCATCCGGGCTTCGCGTTGCCCAATAAGGTTTATCTGCAGAAATCAGTTTCCCGGCTGTCAGTGTTTTGCGATCTACAATCGTAGCGTAGTTATCCATGGTACCGGCGACACAGAGCTTTTCACCATCAGCACTGATTGATAGGCCATGATGACGCGAATCATTCACCCATTTTGTCCGGTCTTTCGGAATACTGTCACTGCCAGGCAGCTGTCCGATCCGGCTAATCTTGTTCTGATTCAGATCGTACTCAATCAGCCCATTAAAAAATGAAACCTGGGCATACAGTTTGGTTTCATCCTTACTAAATACCATTGGTCGTACTGAGTTGGACAAATCTTTTCGACCAAATGCATCCAATGCAGGCCTGAAATCGATTTTTCTTACCACCTGATGCGTATTGGCATCTGCGATAGTGATAAAACGCTTACCTTTAGTAAAGTCTTGCCACTGTGCATCCATCGAGGTTTCAACATTGCCGATGGCAGAGTTCAGGATCTTGTTGCCGCCATCGAAGTAAATGTTTTCATGCGGTTTATCGCCAGTGCTGAAACGGCCCAACTCTTTACCGGTATGGATATCCAGTACATGCACCACATTTCCTGAAGATGCAGATACGGCGACTCGTTGCCCATCTGGTGATACCGCCATATGGTCGGCACGGAAGCTTTCAACAGGCGTCCGCCAGTTAATCTTGCCGGTTTTGATATTAATCGATACCACATCAGCGAAACTTGGGCGCGATGCAACGACTGACTGACCGTCTGGTGTCGAGTACATATCATCCACCAGCTGGTCATTGCCTTCACCAGCTGTAGTCTGAATAAGTATAAGCAATGAGTTTGATTGGATTCAGGTGAATTTCCTTAAGGCGCTCTTTACGGTCAGGAATCATGTTAATGACGCCTATTTTGCCAAAATCACCCGATGGACGAATCACGGTTACTGTGCCATCCCAGTTATTTCCGACAAAGAAAACCTGCTGTGAATTGGCAGGTGCTGCTAAAGACGAAGTAGCGGCCTGTACACTCGGCAACGCAGAAAGCATCGCCATTGCAGATAATGTCAGACAGAACCGTGGTCATTTTTTATTTTGAATTTTCATCCATTATGCTCCGCATCATAATTTATATTTTTGTTTTCATTCCTTGTTGTGTACACAGTCAGGCTGTGTTTTAACTTATCTAATATACAAACGTATAAAATGATTTACTGTTATTTCCGACCAAAAAATATGCAGCCATTTTAAATCTATCACTTCAGGTTCTATGAATTTAGGTGATCATCGTACTTCGATCTTATGTATCCAGTACATCGACAAACTGTGCATTGAGCACATTGGCAAGATCAGCTGGTTTTATTCCGATATCCAAGCCTCTTTTACCGCCACTGACATAGATCGTATTCAACTGTTCTGCGCTGGCATCAATCACCGTTTTTAATCGTTTCTTTTGACCAATGGGACTGATTCCGCCGACTAGATAACCGGTCAAGCGTTCTGCATGTTTAGGATCTGCCATCTGGAGTTTTTTGCATCCTACGGCCTGCGCTACTTTTTTCAGATTGAGTTGATGATGTACCGGTAAGATGGCAACAAAATACTGTTTTTCATCCGTGACTAATAAAGTTTTAAAGACTTCTTCCACCGAAAGCCCCAATTTCTCAGCAGCTTCTAACCCGAAACTTTTGGCATTGGCATCATGTTCATATTCATGAATGCTGTATTCGATTTTATTGGCTTTTAATAGTTTGCATGCAGGTGTCATAGAAAGTCTTGTTTGAGAGGTATCGCATGATTATATAAAGATTAGCTCAAGAAGTTAATGTAGATGAGGCAACTACAGAGCAAATTTTGCTTTAAGTCCGTATTCCGCTTCAATCAGACCTATTTGGTTCAATCTTTACGCTCTTCAATACTTTTAAACTCTTCTGCAAAGATGATGACGAGCAAAATATCAACAAATGTATGTGTTTTTGCCACTGTCTATGCGTTAGGTGAATCATATCTTTACTGCGTAGAAGACTTGAAGATGAACACATTCGTCACCTCACAGATCTATACACACGAAGCATATAAGTCGAGCGTTTTATCTTAAACCTGCTGAGATTCAACCCTTATATCTAGAAGATGAAGTACATTTTTGCACAGCACTTATCATGGATGCTTGAAGTTAAAGTAATGTAATTAATTCCAATCTATTGGAAGAATAGACCTAGGAAAATCCAAGGACAATAAGAGAAAATATCATTAACATATTGTCTTATCTTATATTTTTAAATTTTCATCACGTTTTAAGAAGCGGTCGATAGCTTATATATAAAGAGGATAATCAGCACAACTCTAAAGTCAGAATGTAAAGAGTTTTCTATGCTCTAGAAGTCGAACATTGCGGTAAAATCAGCCAGACAACTCTTGCTCAAAACTAAAAATATCACTAAAAGGAAGAATTTAGCGTTAACATGAAGATACAGTTACATAAAGGATATTAACTGTTTTTGCCAATTGGGTTTACAATGAAAATAATCTGAATACCCAGCGAATTGTAATTTTTTAACATTGCCAAATCTCTGCAAAGTTTTCATTATAGCGCCACTGTTTGCTATATGCTTTCTACGTTAATTCAAAGAAATTATAAATAGTAATGTAGAAAATCATGCAATAATAAGCAGAGTTTGCAGACATCTTGCAAACAAACCCCGATACTTTTTAATTGGAGCATGCTGGATGAGTTCGACCATTTTGGTTATTCATGGACCGAATTTAAACTTGCTTGGGAAGCGCGAACCGGAAGTTTATGGTCACCTTAGTCTTGACGATATTAACCAGCAACTGATTACTCAGGCTCAAAAGGCCACATTACAACTCGAAACGTTCCAAAGCAACTGGGAAGGTGCCATTGTTGACCGAATTCATCAAGCTCAGCAAGACGGCGTTCAATATATAATTATTAATCCGGCAGCATTGACTCATACCTCTGTTGCGGTTCGCGATGCCCTTCTTGGCGTTGCCATTCCTTTCATTGAAGTCCATCTGTCTAATGTGCATGCACGTGAGGCATTCCGACATCATTCGTACTTGTCCGATAAAGCCATCGGCGTGATTTGTGGTCTAGGTGCAAAAGGCTATGCTGCTGCCCTCGACTATATCATTGAAAAAATACAACCTTCTACACAATCTTAATTAGGAATACTGTCTCATGGATATCCGTAAAATCAAGAAACTCATCGACTTGATGATTGAATCTGACTTACAGGCGATCGAAGTTAAAGAAGGCGATCAGTCGATTGCATTAACTCGTCGTAATCCAGTGGTTGCAGCAGCTGTTCCTGCTATGCCTGCACCAGCAGCCGAAGCGCCAGCAGTAAAATCTCCTCGTGGCGCAGTTGAAACTTCACCAATGGTCGGCGTGTTCTATGCAGCACCAAGCCCAGGTGAACCGACATTTGTTAAAGTTGGCCAGACCGTTTCTGCAGGCGATACGCTGGGTATTATCGAGGCAATGAAAATCATGAACCCGATTGAAGCTACTCAAAGCGGTGTGATTGAAGAAATTCTGGTGAAAAATGGTGAAGTGATTCAATTCGGTCAACCACTTTTCCGCTACCGCGCTTAATCACCCCGGGGATTTATAATGTTGCAAAAAGTTTTAATTGCAAACCGTGGTGAAATTGCGTTACGCATCACCCGTGCTTGCAGAACTTTAGGGATCAAAACTGTAGGTGTCTATTCTGACGCAGACAAGGACCTGATGCACTTACGTTTCTGTGATGAAGCAGTATGTATCGGCCCTGGTGCGAGCAGTGACAGCTACTTGAATATTCCTGCGATTATTACAGCTGCTGAAATTACCGGCGCAGATGCAATCCATCCTGGTTATGGATTCCTCGCTGAAAATGCAGAATTTGCAGAAATCGTAGAAAATTCTGGTTTTATCTTTATTGGTCCGCGTCCGGAACATATTCGTTTAATGGGAAACAAGGTTTCTGCCATTATTGCCATGAAAAAAGCTGGTGTACCAACAGTACCGGGCTGCGACCATGCCGTAACGATTCACAATGCCATGGCTGAAGCCAAAGAGATCGGTTTTCCACTGATTGTAAAAGCTGCTTCTGGCGGTGGTGGTCGTGGTATGCGTATCGTAGAAAATGTCGATACCCTGCTGGAATCTGTTCAGGCTGCACAGCGTGATGCAGAAATGTGGTTCGGTGATGATACGGTCTATATGGAACGTTTCCTGCAAAAGCCACGTCACGTCGAAGTGCAAGTACTTGCTGATGGTAATGGTCATGCGATTCATCTGTATGATCGTGACTGTTCACTACAGCGTCGCCATCAAAAAGTACTGGAAGAAGCACCAGCACCGAACTTACCAGAGCAAGCACGTGCTGATATTCTAGAAGCCTGTGTCAATGCCTGTAAATTGATGCAATATCGTGGTGCAGGTACATTCGAATTCCTGTTTGAAGATGATGAGTTCTTCTTCATTGAAATGAATACGCGTGTTCAGGTTGAGCATCCGGTAACTGAAATGGTCACGGGTATCGATATTATCGAACAGCAATTGCGTATTGCTGGCGGCTTAGGTCTGGATATTCAGCAAGAAGATGTCAAGGTTTTAGGACATGCGATTGAATGCCGTATTAACGCAGAAGATCCATCAACCTTCTTGCCTTCACCCGGCAAGATTGAGAGCTTCTATGCACCAGGCGGCGCAGGTATCCGCTTAGACTCGCACATCTACCCAGGCTATAGCATTCCGCCGTATTATGACTCGATGATTGCCAAACTGATTTCGCATGGTAAGGATCGTGAGACGTCTATTTCTCGAATGAGAAATGCTTTGGAAGAAATGATTTTGACTGGCGTTAAAACCAATATTCCTTTGCATAAAGATTTAATCCTTCAGGATAAAAACTTCTGCAAACAGGCAATGGATATTCATTACCTAGAGAAGCATTTGTTAAAGCAGCTTGAAGGTGCTGAAGACAAAGCTTAAATCAAAGCTCATAAAAAAAACCGCTGTCATTCAGCGGTTTTTTTATTGTTTGCAATTTAAGGCAATACGCGTCTGAGCACAGCAAAACATTGTTCGGCTTTTTCATTGGCGCAGAAGTTAATGGTATAAGGGTTTTGCCATTTCACAAAATATTGCGAAATTTCACCAGACTGATCCACCTGATTGCCTGAACAGTCTTTTTCATTATTGTCATATTTTACTTGCAGAATCAGCGCTGGAATCTGCTGCGAAGGATCCTGTGCCGGCTGATAGTCATATAGCCCCGACGTCCACTCATCGCCACTTTTAATCACCACATTATTATTGCCTTTAAAATTATAATATTCGATACATTTTTTATTATTCGGGATTTCCATTCCCCACAATCCGACAATTTCCGGACGGGTTTTCACAGTAAATGTATTTGGGATTTCAGCAGCTTTAGCAGGAGCATTCGCTGGTTTTTTATTTTCTGTCGCCATTAGCCAAGGTGAGCTCATGAGTAAGATAAGGCTAAGACATATTTTTTTCATATTTACCGGCATCTTGTTAACAATTGATTCTAAATTATCATATTTTTTGGGATCGTGTCCCGCTCTAACGCAATTTCAATACAGAGTCAGAAATTATTTATCACATTGTTTAAAAACATGGATTTCCTTTCTGACTTTTTTTGTATATATTTCGTATATAAGAATCTTAATAGTTCGCATTAATAACAGATTAATCAAACAATAAAATTATATTTTGGGTCAAACTTAGTTGCTGAACAAAGTGATCATTCACACTTAAAAATTTGAATAGGATTTTAAATTTGCAATTAGCTCGAATAACAGAACACCAATTAAATCATGAAACCTATGCTTATTTTGTCATTGTTTTCGCTGTTTTAGTCTGTTGTTTTATTGGGATCGCAACCAGACCAATTGAGTATCTGGCCTTATTGTGGCCGGCCAATGCTGCCTTGTTAGCCCTGTTCTTACGCTTTCCACATTTAAATAATATGGGAGGTTGGCTTGGGTGCATTCAGCGCTTTTATGTTTGCAGATCTGATCACCGGGAACAGCCTATTACAAAGCCTGTTTCTTACCTTGTCTAATCTGATCAGCACTATTGTCTCGATATTTTTTATTCGATATTTCAAGATTAATTACAAATACTATAATACTGGTTATACATTCGTTCATTTATTTGGCATCTTCGCTTTTGCAGGCTGTCTGGCCAGTGCGGCTTTTGCAGTTCTCACCTTGCCAAATCTACCCAATTCATTCATGACCAAAGAGAATTTATGGATTGATTTTGGTCTGTGGTGGACCGGTGAAATGGTGAATTATATTGTGTTTCTCCCTTTAATCTTGGCATTCCCAAGAATAAAAGACATGCAGTATCTATTTAAAAACCGTCGTCAAAAACGTAATTACTTCAGCTATTTTTTACCTGCATCTTCAGTCGTGGCCTGTGTCATCATTACCAATATTTTTGCAGGCCCCGGCGCAATGCTCTACCCTCTGGCTGCACTGATCTGGGCTGCGTTGACCTATCGCCTGTTTAGCATGACACTGATTAATGCGTTTGTGACTATTTTAACCTATTACAGCCTGACGCGGTTTTATGCCACAACGCATGACACCTTGGCAGATTCTACGATTTATATTTCGCTCCGGATCGGGCTGTTTATGCTGGCCTTATCGCCGCTTATTCTTTGTATTATTAGTCAAAACCGCAATGAGCTGTTTAAACGGGTTCTCTATCTGGCCAATCATGACAGTCTGACCCGCACCATGAACCGTCATTTTTTCTTTCAGAAAGGTGAATATTTACTGCAATATGCCAACAGAATGGAATTTTCGGTCATCATGCTGGATATTGATCATTTCAAACGTCTGAACGATGATTTTGGCCATCATGTCGGTGACAAGGTGCTGCAACATTTTGCGGAAATCATTCGCTGCAATTTACGTGCTGAAGATCTGTTTGCACGAATTGGTGGGGAAGAATTTGTGCTGTTACTCTGGAATACCGAACCATCAGAAGCACGTCTTATTGCAGAACGGATTCGTGATCTGGTGGAAAAAACCCCGATTTATCAATCAGATGGCTCGCCCCTGTATATTACCGTGAGTGTGGGCATCACTCATCAAAATGAACCGCAGGCCCAAGACCTGCAAAACCTGATCAATATTGCAGATCAAGCCTTGTATCAGGCCAAACATCGTGGGCGAAATCAGGTGGTGCTTGCATCTTGAGCCTAAATGATCTACAACCTTGAAGCAGCAACACTAGGGAATGGCAATGAAATTTGAAGAATATCTGCAATATGACGGTTTAGGACTGGCTGATCTGGTCGCCAATAAACAAGTACATTCAAGTGAACTTTTATCTGCTGCACTAGAGCGTAGCTCAATTGCCAATCCCGAGCTAAATGCAATTATTATTCCGATGCATGAGCATGCATTGAAACGGAGCCAGCAAAATCTGTCCGGACCTTTTGCCGGTGTGCCTTTTCTGGTTAAAGACCTGTTTCAGGAATATGCCGGTTATCCAACTTCTTATGGTTGTCAGGGCTTAAAACGGATTGGTTATATCGCCGAGACCAATGCCGAGATTGTCAATCGCTGGGAAAAAGCCGGGATTGTGACTTTTGGACGTACCAATACTCCTGAATTTGGGATTAAAGGTATTACTGAACCAGATGCTTGGGGCAGCTGTAAAAATCCGTGGAATTTACAGCATAATAGCGGCGGCTCGTCCGGTGGTTCCGCTTCTGCCGTGGCTGCCGGAATTGTACCAATTGCGGGTGCTGGTGATGGTGGCGGCTCGATACGTATCCCCGCTTCCTATTGCGGCCTGTTTGGCCTGAAACCGAGTCGTGGCCGCACGCCTTGGGGACCACAAATGAGTGAAGCCATGCATGGCGCCGCGATTCAGCATGTACTGACCAAAACGGTACGGGATAGTGCTGCAATGCTGGATGCCACCCATGGTGAAGATCATAGTTCACTGTTTAAGATTCAGCGTCCACAGCATCATTATCTGGATGTGATTCAGCAACCGCCAAAAAAACTGAAAATTGCGTTTAGCACTTATTCTACGATTGGCACACCTGTTTCGCAGGATGCCATTAAAGCCATTGAACAAACAGCCAAATTGCTAGAATCTTTGGGCCATGAAGTGGTCGAAGACCGTCCAGCCATTGATGGCATGCAACTGGCCAAGGATTTTATTACCACCTGGTTTAGCCAGTTTTCATTTATGCTGGATGAAATCCAGAAAGGCTATCCGTCCAAATCGAATGATTTTGAACTGGACTCTTTAGCGCTGGCGGCTTTTGGGGCCAAAACCAGCGCGATTGATTATATCCAGAACCTGAATAACTGGGGCCAGTACGTGACCCAGATGAATCATTTCTTTGATAATTATGATCTGTACCTGACGCCTGCAACGGCGACAGTGGCGCCAAAAAATGGTGAGGTCAAAACACCAAACTGGCAGAAACCGATTCTTAAAGCTTTATTGAAACTAAATAAAGCACATTTGCTGGCGCAAGGTAAACTGGTCGACCAGATTGTGAAAGAAAATCTAAAATGGGTGCCTTTTACCCAGTTGGCCAATATTACCGGACTCCCAGCGATGTCTGTACCACTGTACTGGAATGAACAAAACCTGCCGCTCGGTTCACAGTTTATTGCGCCGTTTGCCCGTGAGGATCTGCTATTACAACTGGCAGCCCAATTGGAACAGGCACAACCGTGGTTTGGGCAATACGCCAAAATCCGTATTTAATACTGAGATGATATTTTCAAGCCTGTTTTTGCAGTTCGACTTTATTTGGCAATCCGAAAATCAGTAACAAGCCAAGCAAAGTCGATACTGCAGCAGCGATAAAAATAGATGTGCCGCCGACTTGATCCCAATAATGCCCAGCCAGAATACTGCCACTCGCCACGCCAACGCCCCACATCGTGCTATATAGCGCTTGTCCACGTCCTTGCTGCCCTGCAGAAAAATTCTGGAAAATCACTCGCATCGCAATCATATGAAATAAACCAAAACTTAAAGCGTGAATCGTTTGAGCAAAAAACTGTGCCATGAATGAAGCAGGAAAGACCCCGACGATGAACCATCTTAATCCGGTCATCAATAAGCATAACGTGACCAGATGGCGCCATGACCAGCGTGTCAGAAAGAACGTCGCATAGGCAAACATGATGATTTCCGCAATGACCCCGACTGACCAGAGCAGCCCAATCTGGCTGGTGCTAAATCCCGCCTGACTGAGATAATTGCTATAAAAACTATAAAACGGCGCGTGTGAAAATAGCAGAATCAATTCAATCAGGAAAAAACTATACACCACTGGGCGTTTAAATATCGGCCATAAGGGTTCGAGCTGTTTCTGGGCGGTAGGCGCCATCGTGGGCTCTTTAATGGTAAATGACCAGAGAAAGGCCAGAAATGAAATACACAGCAACAACACTGGCAACATACTGATGCTCATAATTTCAAAGACGGCGCCCAAGCCGAATACACCAATAATAAAACCGACAGATCCCCATTTTCGTACTTTGCCATAGAGTTCTGCTCTTTTTTCCCCGAGCCAAAACAAAGTCACGCCTTCAAACTGTGCCAAAATAGCATTCTGAAAGAAACTGAAAATCAGCATCAGTAAAGCTACGGACTGAAAGCTATTGGGAATGATAAAAATCATGAACCAGATACAGGCTTCCATCCAGGTGGCAATACGTACCAGCAGCATGCGTTTACCAGACTTGTCTGCAATCCAGCCCCAAATTAAGGGAGCAAAAAAGCGGGTGACGATTGCAATAGAAGATAAAATGCCAATTTCCTGATAATTGAAGCCCTGATCTTCTAGATACAGACTCCAAAAAGGCATGAACGCCCCAACAATCGCATAGTAAAAAAAGTAAAATCCACTGAGTCTATGCTGGATTGCTAGAACTGGCATTGATTTATATATCCTAATATTTTCAGAATGTTAAACTAAATAGATTTCTATAGCACTGTATTCGACGACTCTTGATTTTGCTACGAGCATCTCGCATTATTCTAAAAATAAATTTTCATAAGTTTATGGCTAAATTTTGCTAAAGTAAAAAACTGAACCGTACCGGGTTTGTCGGAGAGTCAATATTCTGAGAGACTATCCCGATGACAAAATTAAAATATACCCCTGAAATCAGAGAAAGAGCGGTTCAATTATTGATTGAATCTGAAAAAGATTATCCTTCTACTTGGGCTGCAATCACAGCAATTGCGCCTAAGATTGGTTGTACTCCTGAAACACTTCGTGCCTGGCATCAAAAGCATTTAGATCAGCAAAATCCTATTAAAGTACAACAGATATCTGATCAAGAAAAAATGAAGCAAATGGAACGTGAAATTAAAGAATTAAAGCGTGCCAATGAAATTCTACGTAAAGCAGCCGCTTTTTTCGCCCAGGCGGAGCTCGACCGCCCACACAAATAATGGTGGATTTCATCCATAACAATAAAGACTTATATGGTGTTGATGCGATTTGTAGGATTTTACCGATCGCAGCTTCAACCTATTACCGGACTCTAGATCTCTGCGAAAATCCAGAACATCGAGCAAAGCGAGATTTACATGATGAGCATCATGCTGAACAAATTAAACGAATTTGGAAGGAAAGTTCAGGTCGATATGGTGTACGTAAAGTCTGGCAAAAACTGAAACGTGAAGGCTATATTATTGCACGCTGTACTGTTGCTCGATTAATGAAAAAGCTAGGTATACAAGGTGTTTGGCGAGGTAAGAACAAACAAACCACCCGTAGCCGAGATGACCAAAAACGAGCAGATGATTTAGTGAAACGTAATTTTAGTGCTGATCGACCTGACCAATTATGGGTCAGTGACTTTACGTATATTCAAACTCATTCAGGCTGGGTCTATACCGCCTTTATTATTGATGTGTTCTCACGAGCAATTGTTGGATGGAAAGTATCTACACGGATGAATACAGATATGGTACTCGATGCACTTGAGCAAGCATTGCACGATCGAGGCATGCCAAAGAATGTGATTCATCATTCCGATAGAGGTGTTCAATATCTTTCTATTCGCTATACCAATCGTTTAGAAGCTGCAAATTTACGAGCATCAGTCGGTACAACTGGTGATTCATACGATAATGCTTTGGCTGAAACGGTGAATGGCTTATACAAAACAGAGGTGATTGAATATTTAAAAGCAGATTGGCAAGGTTTAGCAGATGTACAACTTGCGACACTAAACTGGGTAGATTGGTTCAATAAAAAGCGTGTACACAGTGCACTGGGTTATGTATCGCCTTTTGAGTTTGAAGCAATGTACTATGATAAGATTAACCCGTTAGGTCAGGTGGCCTAACTTAAATAAAAAAGTCTCCGACAAACCCGGTACGGTTCAAACTCTGTGCTGAGTTAAATTAAAGTAAGAACATAAATCGGCTTCTATATTGAGCACACGATAAAGAATGGAAACATTTTTAGAAAGGAGTTGGATGGACTTTAAATCTGAAGATCGATAATTACACAGACATTATCATTATTTTATGGCTAAAGTATGTCCAAAGAATTTTCAGATCATAGGCTAAAAAATTAAAACTAACTCTAGCTTTATAGCAAGGAGAAAATCAATGCCTAACTTTATAAAACCTATATGCTCGGGTCTAGTCTTCCTCCCTCTAATGGCAATAAGTATTTGTAGTGCTGCATATGCTAACACTTCCCCTATAGTATCTAACTCTCCAAAAGATAATATTCATCCCAATATAGATCATCATTTAAGTGAAAGTCTTTATCCTGATGAAGCAAACATAACTGAAAAAATCGCAGATATAATTGAGATATCGATTCGGAAAGAATATTCCACAGGTATCGCGCTACGTGATGCCCATCCCAAAGCACATGGTTGTGTACGTGCAGAATTCAAAGTAGATGAAGTTCTTCCTAAAAACTTGGTTCAAGGTGTTTTTATTCCGGGAAAAACATATCAAGCCTGGATTCGTTTCTCTAATGGTTCTAAAGATGCCCAACAAGCAGATATTAAAAAAGATGCCCGTGGCATGGCGATAAAACTTCTGGCTGTACCGGGAGAAAAGCTTTTAGATGATGAAACCTCTACTCAAGATTTCATTATGATCAATCATCCTGTCTTTTTGTGAATGATCCAGTCCGATATATGTCATTTATGCAAGATATAAATAGCGATAGATTTTTTAATAAACTGCATATTCCTTTTGCATTAGGAGCTAAAGGAACCTGGATTGCCTTAAATACGAGAAATAAAATTTCTAATCCTTTGCAAACTAGATATTGGTCTATGGTGCCCTATCAATTAGGAATAGGCACTGATCGTCAAGCTGTAAAGTATTCAGCTCAAGCATGTTCGACAGTGATAGATCCTCTTCCACATGCTCCCCATCATAATTTTCTAAGAGAAAACCTGCGCAAACATTTGCAAAAAAGTGAAGCATGTATGGAGTTTCTGGTACAGCCTAGAACATCAAACAGCATGTCGGTCGAAGATTCCATGACTGAATGGCAAGAAAGCCAAGCACCTTTTTACAAGGTAGCCACTATCCGTATTCCCCAACAAGTTTTTGATACGCCTGAACAAAACAAGTTTTGTGAAAACCTCTCTTTTACACCATGGCATACACTACCAGAGCACAAACCTCTGGGAGTAATAAACCGAATGCGAAAGGTGATTTATGATCGTATTAGTCAGCTTAGACATGATATGAATTCTACTCACAGATCAGAACCACATTAAAATATAAGTGCTTATATGAAGTTATTAGCTAAACTAAAATAACCTGTTGTACTGCTCATTCGCCTTAACTTAAAAGCTTTAGTTTACAAACTCTGTGCAGAGTTAATTTAGAAACATAAATAAAGCTGCTATATTAAAAATGACATTATAAAAAGGAAAATGGTTTCAGCGATGAAAATTAAATCTCCTATTATTAAATTAATCATGAGCTGTTTATGTTCAGGTTCAACATATGCAATAGCCTCTCCTCCACTTCCCGATAACAGCAAAATCCAAGCATCTCATATTTCGGAAAAAATACCGGGTACAATATTATCTATACAAGAACAAAATACTGATCTGTTTACGAATGCCTCACAACGTTTCTTAATTAATTATCGCAGTCGTGGCACAAAATCCGAACCCATTGTCACTTCAGGCTATATCTTGTTACCTAAAGGCAAATTCCCTAAAGATGGCTGGCCTGTTCTGGCTTGGGCGCATGGTACAACTGGCGTTGCTGATACATGTGCACCCTCTGGGGATTATGTGGGCGGGAGTCCATGTCTATCAGCAAATCGCTGCTAAAGCATTGAATGCCTGGCTCGCTCGCGGCTATGCAGTCGTTGCACCTGATTATCAAGGTTTAGGCACTCCGGGCGGTCATCCTTATATGAATGCGCGAAGTCAGTTGCATACTGTCGTTGATGCTGTACGAGCGATCCACCATTTAAAGCCTTATAGCTTTAGTAAAAATTGGTATGTTATGGGTCATAGTCAAGGAGGTGCAGCATCTATTAAAGTTGCAGCATCCGGTCAAAAAGATGCGCCTGAATTTAATCTTCGTGGGGCAATTGCACTGGCACCAGGCAGTTATCAATATGAAGGAATCGCTGAATATGTTGCCAGCAATTCGCAAATCACGACTAATGTCGCCGCATTTTTTCCAATTGTGCTTTTAGGAGCAGAGGCTGCAGATCCGCTGCTTGCTCCAGCAAATTTAGTGAGCCCAGAAATGGGAGAAATTCTTAATCATGCACGCAGTCGCTGTTTGTCAGAATTACAATCTGACCTAAAACAAGCACCTAAGACTGTCTTTAATTCAAATGTAAATCTGGCACCTTTGACCAATTATTTAAAAGAACAGTCTATTGAGAATATGAAACCGACTGTGCCAGTTCTGCTGGTACAAGGTGAGAAAGATCAACTGGTCGATTATCGTGGTACTTATGCTTACTACCAGCAGGTATGTACAAAGCAAAAATCTATCGTCTTCCATCTCGTCAAAAATGGAGATCATCGTGATTCCTTAAGACAGAGTGAATTTCTGATTGGAAACTTTATCCATTCAGTTGAACAAGGAAAAGCTTTGAGCACCTGCGCTACAAAATAACCCGGCGAGCTTTTGCATTTAATCATTAAAGACTCAAATATTTTAATCTTCATATTTATAGAATAGTCCTTTAAATAAGCACTATTCTATAAAGAGGATAAACTGATATTAATCCGTATTCTTACTTTCTGTTAAAACTATACTTACGATTTCGAATTGTTTTGAGCCCATCATTTTTATACTTTAATTCTTTAGCAAACAATAATTAGAATGAAAGAGGTTATTTATGTGCTCGAACTATGAATTCCCCTCAAAAAAACGTCTTTCCTTATTAGATATTCATGAAGATCAACTCGAACTGGAAATAAAAAGGCATGTTTATCCTTTAGCGCCTGCTCCAATCATTATGCGCGGTGCTGACGAATTTGAGCTGGATATTGCACGTTTCGGACTGATTCCAGCCTGGGCGAAAGAATTGAAATATGGCCGGCATACCTATAATGCACGGACTGAAACAGTGGCATCCAAACCGAATTTTCGACATGCCTGGAAAAACAACCAGTTTGCTTTAGTACCGGTCGATACCTTCTATGAGCCTAAATATATAGACGGCAAACCGCACTGGTTTGGTATTTCACGTGAAGATGGCAATCCTTTTACCGTGGCGGCGATTTATGATGACGCACACATTGATGGTGAGAAAATCAGATCATTTTCGATGCTAACCATAAATTCAGATCAACATCCCTTTATGAAACAGTTTCATGATCCGAATGACGAAAAATGCTCGATCATTGTGATTCCGGAAAAATCACGACATGACTGGTTGCACTGCGATCATGAACAAGCCCATGAATTTTTCTTTGAAATGAAAGATGAATTTATTGCAAAGCCTAGAGATCAACGCTTATTGGGAAATTAAAAAGCCCTAAACCAAGTTAGGGCTTCGTCCATGTGAAAAAGCTATTTTTGCTCTCTCAATGGATTTTCCGGTTCTGCATTGGGTTTTTTCTCTGGTTTGACATGCTTATAAGATGCCTGATTCCCTTTATCATCATTTGATTCTTTATGCGGATTTGATTCTTGCTCTGGCTTATTTGTCATATGCATCTCCTTCATACTTCATATCTGTATTAAGAAATAAATATGACATCTGCTGCTAAACATCAATGTTATTTATGTTGCACATTCAGTTTTTTTAAAAGACAAACTTTCCTTCAAGTGCTCTTTTACATTTCACAATTCCTGAAGTCCATCTGAGCAAATAAGCTGTTCAGCCTGATCGTAGATGGTACAGCAAAGAATATGAATTCGCGTGCGAGCCGATATCGAATACATGAAATTTTCTAACCTGATCCACTGCCGGAAAAGTCTTTTCATCTCAGCAAAACCTTTAGGATGATTGGCCTTAATTATTCCATACCAACCATCTAATGCTGTTTCAGCCTATGACCACTTTTGAGTTTCTCCAAGAGTTCGAGCGTAGATGCTCACCTACATATATTTTATAGTATTTTGCTATTTCAGTTCTAAGCAGCTAAGAATCTATTAAAATATAATCCTATTGAAATGATTCTCTTATAAAGTATTCCTTGTGAGAAATTATGTTTAGATCCAAAAATTTTATCAGTAAAGAAAAACCCCGCCAACTGATGATTGAACGGGGATTGATCTTCATTAATATGTCTGATGATTTGGCACATTATTCAATATTTTTCAAGCAATCACGACACTGTTTGACCTCATCATGGTCACACGTGTAGGTAATTTCAGTCGCACCATGAAGACCAAATAAACAAAATATAAATTGCATCATGTTTTTCTCCTGAGTGTAAAAAGCTCGATCCAACATCAAGCTTTATTGCTTTAAATATAGAATGACTCAATACAAAATGATTGGATCAGCGATCTAGAACAACTTCAGTACTCAGCTCTGTTTAGCCTTTAAGTAAAATTGAAGCTTTTGGGGCTAAGTTCGTACAGGCTCTTCAACTTGAGTCGTCTGATCCTTTTTACAATGATCACTTTTACAATGCTTGCTGCTCATCATCTGACACATTTTCTCTTTGCAAGATTTAAAACAACAGCCGACCATCACGCCCATGCCAAATGCGCATATACATCTCATCATAGCTTTGTCCTGTCTTTTCGTGAAAAGAGATATATAAATAACATCTATTCATGTATCTCTCCTGAGGGAATTTTCAGGCTTTATGTTGTGTATGAAAACTTATGTGAAAGAGAGTGAGCAAAAAATACAATCAGCAAAGAAAAAACCAGATTTAAGACGGAAAAGAAAAAGCCTGTTTAACTCTCCTAAATTAAACAGGCCTTATAATGTGCTGATTTTTAATTATTTTCATTAAGTTCTTAGAATGACGCCAAGATATCACTAGCCATGCAGCCAATCTGTGTAGGATATATAGATGCAATGTTTCAAAATATGAAAAAACCATTACTTTTGTTAATTAAATGACTGTAATTTATCCAAAAATCTTTTTAATGAGCAAATAAGACGATTAAATAACCAAAACCCAAGAAGAATTGCTAAACCTATAAGTGAGAATGGGTTAATTTAGATTTTTAGAAGAAAATTCCTTATTTCAGTCAATATCGGATGTTATGAATGTTCAATGTCTCATAAAGTTTATAGATCCCTGCTTTCTTTTTAGTCATTTCTCTCTATAATTTTTCATATGAGCATTAACAATATTTTGGCAGCATGAAAAATCGCATACTAATTACTTTATTGATGAGTCTGGCAATAAGCGGCTGCCAAAAACAGCAAGCAGAGAATTCAGCCGAGGCTGCTGCAAATATTAAAGCGCAGTTTGAACAGTCAGATAATCAACTCAGTGCTTATCTGGACAAACTCGACTCTTCAACAATTAGTTTGGAAGAAAGAACACGCATCCTGTGTGAACAATATCCTAAAGAATATAAAAATAACTACATGCCTGCTCTGCTAAAACTTGCTCCCAAGGAATATACAGAAAAAGAGTTGCTCACCGACCTAGACAATGCCTTGAATTTCTACAAGCTAAAAGCCAATATTCAGTGTTCATAAATACTTAGTCTAATCATGCAATGAAATATAAAAAAACCGCCTGATTCAGGCGGTTTTTTTATGAAGAGCGTATATCTTAAACAGAATTAACGCTGTGGTTTTCACTGATCTTGTTGATTGCGTGAACGTTGTTGCTGTTGGTTACTGTTTTGCTGTGGCTGTTGTTGCTGTTGGCCTTGCTGGTTTTGTTGCTGCTGGTCGCGCTGTTGCTGGTTGTTTTGACCACCCTGCGGCTGTTGTTGTTGCTGGTTATTTTGTTGCTGATTTGGGTTTTGCTGGTTGTTTTGTTGACTCTGCTGATCTTGATTGCGTTGCTGATTTTGCTGTTGCTGTTGTTGCTGCTGTTTCTGTTGGTCTTGCTGTTGATTATTAGCCATGGTGGTATTCCTTACTATTTGCTTTAAATTAAAAGCCGATAGGTTTCGACTTAATATCTACTCTACGCATTTTTTAGATTTCGCCAACCTTTAACCTGTTACAGATTAATTCAATGTAATAAATAGTAAGCTAAGTACTTGAAGTGGAGATTAATGCGCAACATAAATTACCTGATATAATGCAATAGAAACATAATGAAAGATTTTATAGGTCAAAAATTTATTATCCAATAAAAGGAATAACTTAAGTCCTATTTCATATATATAAAAATTTTTAATAAAATTTAAAAAGTGTTATTAAATAGAACCACTTAATAACTATACTATTGATATTTATAAATATATAAAAATAAATCTAAATCTTCTATATTTTTAAAAATTAAATAAAATATTAAAAATCCAATTCTTTTTGAATATTCTTAATTGTGATGAAATACGATACTTAACATGACCTCACCAATAACACTTAAGCTGTTTCGAATTTATCTTGACTTTAATTCAAATATTTTTACTTATTATTTTGGTATAAACTTAGATCAAATCATTGTTTGTAATTATATTTATTAATCTATTTATAATAAATAAGCCCCTTTAAAAGAGGCTTATTCTATTCAGTTTTTATTAGATATTGACCACTTTGACGATAATTGTTTGAGTATCTTCCTGCTCTTCGGCCAGATGCAAACGTTTAAGCTCTTTGCTTTTTACTTTGAACTGCAAGTTCTGATAAGAAATTGTGCTTGGTATCTGATCAAAATATTGACCATCAGCGTCAATTTCTTCCTGAAATAATGGTGTACCCAATTGATAGTCAAGACTTTTTAAGACTACATATTTTACTGTGGTTTTCATTCCAACACCCTACTTTCACTAAGCACTTTATTTTTATTTTTACCACTGTTCCGCCTGAGAAGAAACCTCTATTTTTGAAAATAGCCCAAGCTTTAACCATTCAGATTTTGCGATCAGATCAACATGAAATTACACTAATCTATGAAAAAAATTTTAACTTTCATAAAAATATAAATATACTTGGAGTTGATCGACAGAAAAAATCTGTCTAAATTGATCTAAAATCACTCCCACAAAGAAAAGAAAATATAGAGACTATGATAAAAACCTGTTGCGGCTTACTCGAAGAGAAAAACATAAAAATTGCCTTTATCGAAAGCGCAAGTTCTGGATATCTCAGTAGCCAGTTCTCCATTTGTAAAGGAGAAGGTGCCGAAATTCTGATTGGTGGTTTGATCTGCTACGATGTAAGTGTCAAGACTTCTGTATTGGGCATTTCCAAGAATCTGATCAATAGTCATACCGCGGAATCTATGCCGGTAACGGTTGCTCTGGCGGAAGCAGGTAAAAAAATGTTCCGTGATGCTGACTGGATTATCGCCTGTACAGGATTGCTTAAACCAGGTGGTAGCGCGACACCAGAGAAACCGGAAGGAACATTTTTTGTGGCCATTAATGATGGCACGCAAATCCATCAGTTCCAGTATTATCTCAAAGGCTCGCCACTTGAACGCCTCAACAAACTGTCAGCTGTGGTTGCACATGACATGATCAATCTGTTGAATAACAGCTAAGCTTTCAAAGTTACTGTGTAGCTTGAATAAGCTTCATTATTTCTACCGTATTTTAAGATAGATTGGCATGATCAAATGCCAATCTATTTTTTTGAGGGTGGAATGACCATGAATATTAAAACCGCACTGCTTCTGCTCCCTCTGAGCTTGCCCACTCTGACTTTCGCTACCGTAGGCGGCCCACAAAATATTGAAGTTCTAGGCTATGAAGTCAAAGAACAGAAGCTTTATATCATGCGTCACTATCTTGATGGTCGTGGACGCTTGCCTCAACTGTATTATTATAATTTTAAATCCCAAAAACCAAATCAATTGATTCAGGTCAGTTCCTTATATATCAATCCTAAAACCAAGCGCATCGATTATGATCAAGACAGTCGCAAGTTTGATCAGGACATTGCCAAAATCAAAAAACGTTTAGTTCCATTAAATCCGATTCAAAAATCAAAGCCACAGCTTAAGGTTTTAAAGACAACAAAAGGTAGCGCACCTGCTTGGCATGATCCTCAGGAAAAAGTGCCAAAATGGACCTATCAATATCAAGTGAAATCTGGCTCACAAAAAAGTCCGGTTCAGCAAGCAGTCAGTTATCAGCAAGGCTTGAAAATTAGCCAGGCCTATAAAGTCCCGCGACACAATAAGACCCTAGTAGTAGTAAAGTATCTGGGTATTCCTTTTGAAACAGGTTATAGCATTGAAGATCCGGCACTGTTAAGCCGATAACAGAATTCACTAAAAAAATAAGGTCTCAATTGAGACCTTATTTTTATTCTAGGACATTTACGGATTAAGCCGCTGTAGAACGCTCAGCGATTGGCACTACTTTACGTAGTTCTGGTCCGGTATAGTCTGCGCTTGGACGGATAATACGGTTGTCAGCACGCTGTTCCATCACATGCGCTGCCCAGCCTGTCACACGTGACATAACAAAGATCGGGGTAAACAACTTGGTTGGAATGCCCATAAAGTGATAAGCAGACGCATGGAAGAAATCGGCATTACAGAATAATTTCTTCTCGCGCCACATGACTTCTTCGCAGCGCACTGACACTGGATAAAGTACGGTATCACCGACATCTTTGGCTAAACGCTCCGACCAGACTTTAATAATGCCATTACGCGGATCATTGTCCTTATAGATCGCATGACCGAAGCCCATGATTTTTTCTTTACGTTCCAGCATGCCCAGCATTTCACGCTCAGCTTCCTCAGGCGACTTCCAGTTTTCGATCATATCCATTGCAGCTTCATTGGCGCCACCATGTAGAGGGCCACGCAAGGAACCGATTGCACCGGTAATACAGGAATGCATATCTGACAGCGTTGATGCACACACACGAGCGGTAAAGGTTGAAGCATTGAATTCATGCTCTGCATACAGAATCAACGATACATTCATGGCCTGTTCATGTAATTTATTTGGCTTTTCGCCATGCAGTAAATGCAGGAACTGTGCACCAATCGAATCATCGTCAGTATTTTCTTCAATACGTACGCCGTCATGACTATAACGATACCAGTAACAAATGATTGCCGGCAAAGTTGCCAAAATACGGTCTGCGATATCCTGTTGCTGCTCAAAAGATTGCTCAGTTTCAAGATTGCCCAGCATGGAAACGCCAGTACGCATCACATCCATTGGATGTGAGTCGGCAGGAATACGCTCAAGGACTTCTTTTAATGCCTGAGGTAAAGTGCGTAAGGATTTCAGTTTGGCTTTGTAGGCTGCCAATTGCTCTGATGTCGGCAATTCTCCGAAGAAAATCAGGTAAGTGACTTCTTCAAACTGGCAATGTTCAGCCAGATCCTGTACGTCATAACCGCGATAGGTCAGGCCTGCGCCACTTTTGCCTACTGTTGAAAGTGAGGTTTTACCTGCCACTTGTCCGCGCAATCCTGCGCCAGTGAGTACTTTTCCTTCAGCCATTTTTTTAATTCTCCTGTTTAAACAGTTTATCTAATGTGTCTTCGAAGCTGTGATAATCTAAAAATTCGTAGAGTTCTTTTCGTTGTTGCATAATATCCAGCACATTTACCTGAGTACCATGTTCGCGTACTGAACGCATCACTTCAAGTGCGGCTTTTTGCATTGCACGTGTCGCTGATAACGGATACAGCACCATGCCAATGCCCTGCTCCGCCAGTTCATCAACCGTATAATACGGTGTATCACCAAATTCGGTAATATTTGCCAAGACTGGCACACCGACCGCATCACACACTGTACGGTACATGGTGATATCGGTCATCGCCTCAGCAAAGATCGCATCTGCACCCGCTTCAACACAGGCAGAAGCACGATCAATCACGGCTTGCAAGCCTTCTTTTTGTAGCGCATCGGTACGCGCCATCACCACGAAGTTTGAATCGGTTTTCGCATCTACAGCCGCTTTGATACGATCGACCATTTCCTGCTGCGATACGATTTCTTTATTTGGACGATGACCACAACGCTTCTGTGCCACCTGATCTTCAATATGAACCGCAGCGGCTCCTGCTGCAATCATCTGCTTAATCGTGCGGGCAATATTTAATGCACCGCCCCAACCGGTATCGATATCAACCAGTAAAGGTGTATCCACACGTTCAGTGATTCGGCGTACATCTTCAAGAACATTATCCAGGCTGGTCATGCCCAGATCAGGCAAACCATAAGAATAATTCGCGACACCCGCACCTGATAAATAAATGGCTTTATAACCGACCTGTTTGGCCATCATGGCAGCATAGGCATTTACCGTGCCCATAATTTGCAATGGTTTCTCGACTTCAAGCGCTTGTCTAAATCTTAAACCTGCAGACATTTGTTCTGTCATCTTCCTTTTCCACAGTCTTGGCTATAATTATTGAAATTCGAGTATACTCATTTGGCTTGCTCATTCCATAACCCGATAGAACAAATACTCTAAAACTTTAGTCAAATTTTTAAGTTTTGCTTTACCTAATCAGCAAATAGCGCACTTATCCGGCGCAATTATGAAATATGTGCATATATTTGCTATGATGGCGTTTCAATCTCTATTGACATGTTGATGTATTATCTCCTATGCAAGACCTCGCCCTAGAACCGCTCGCCAAAGATCTGCCACAGACCAAACGTGGTCATGAGCGTTGTATTGCGCTGCTGATCAGTGCAACCGAGCTGTTTCTGGAACGGGGTTATGATGCTGTGTCTCTGGATGATATCGTCCAGCATGTCGGAGGCTCCAAAGCTTCGATCTATAAATACTTTGGCAATAAAGAAGGCTTGTTTAAAGCCATTTGCGATTATCGTCGTATCAAGTTTTTTGAAGATATCAGTATTCCGATCGAACTGATGGCACTGGATTTTCGTAGTTATTTAGTACACACGTTGCTCAATTTTTATCACCAGATTATGCAACCTGAAAACTCGGCCTTTATGCGTCTGGTGCTGGAACAAAGTCAGCGCAATCCGGAACTTGCTCAACATATTCATGAGCGAGGCCCGGTGCATGTGCAAAGTGCCATTGCCACGGCTTTAGAACAGGCAGATGCGCAAGGTTTACTGCATTGCGAAAATCCGCAATATTCTGCACAGCTGTATTTTGGTATTTTGCGCAATCTGGAATGGCGTATTCTGATGGGAATTCCGGTACAGGAAGATGATCAGGAAATCGACAAATACATCAGTTATTGTGTGGATCGCTTTTTAGACGGTCATCAAAAAGTCTAGTTTTTTTGCATTTTTCATTGCTTATAGTATATTAGCCGATTCCGTATTTTTTCTTAAACTAACCAACAACTGATTGTTGATCGAGTTTTTCGGCAATTATTGTGGAGTAACGAATGGCTCTCCGTCACTTTCTCACCTTACGCGATTTATCAACTTTAGAACTTAACCAGATTTTGCAACGCGCAATTGAGCTTAAGCGCAAACAGCATAACAATGAAGTGTTCCAACCATTTGTTGGTAAAGTGATGGGCATGATTTTTGAGAAATCGAGTACCCGTACGCGTGTTTCGTTTGAAGCTGGCATGAGCCAATTTGGTGGTAGCGCGATTTTCCTGTCTTCACGCGATACCCAGTTAGGTCGTGGTGAACCGATTGAAGATTCTGCACGTGTGATTTCAAGCATGCTGGATATCGTGATGATCCGTACTTTCGGTCATGATATCGTGGAGCGTTTTGCATCTTATTCAAAAGTTCCAGTGATTAATGCGTTGACTGATGACCACCACCCTTGCCAGTTACTTGCTGACATGCAGACCTATGTAGAGCAACGTGGCTCAATCGAAGGTAAAACTGTTGCCTGGATTGGTGATGGCAACAATATGTGTAACTCTTATATTGAAGCTGCACATATGTGGGGCTTTAATCTGAAAATTGCAGCGCCAAAAGGCTATGAGCCACAAGAAAAATTCCTGTCTGAATTTGCCCATTGTGTGGAACTGGTTCCTTCTGCTGAAGATGCAGCGGTGAATGCTGATCTGATCGTGACTGACGTTTGGGCAAGCATGGGCCAGGAAGAAGAACAAAAGATCCGTGAAAAAGCCTTTGCAGATTATCAGGTAAATGAACGTCTGATGGATCTTGCACATCCGGATTGCTTGTTTATGCACTGCTTGCCTGCACATCGTGGTGAAGAGATTTCAGAAAATCTGCTTGACCATAAAAATGCTGTGGTTTGGGATGAAGCGGAAAATCGCTTGCACGCGCAAAAAGCTTTGGTTGAATTCCTGATTAATGAAAATCTGAAAAAAGACTAATTTTTTAAGATGAATCTTCACAAATTAAGCACCAATCTCTGGTGCTTTTTTTGTCTCAGCTCTTATAATCATTGTTGAAATGGAATAAAAAGTGATTTTATACAATGCAAAAAAAATATTGGATTTTGGCACTCTTGACAGGTTTTAGCAGTGTCGCCTTACCGGTGCATGCTTCTGAATTTGACCAATATCTTCAAGAAAAAAATATTATTGACAGCAAATTTAAAATTCAGAAAAAAGCTGAGCTGAATGAATTACTCGCAGTGCTCAGTGCAGAAGATTCTAGAACTTTACCGTTGCAGATTGATCAAAATACGATTATTGAACAATTGCAGTTAAGTGCCAACAAAACCACACTGAAAGGCATGATCATCACGCCCGATTTTAGCCAGTTTGAAAAAGACCTGGGGCGCAAAGAAGTGATGAAAGTCATTCGTAATAATCTGCTTAATAATTGTGAAATTTTCTTTGAACATCGCTATCAGATTGAGAACCCTTACAAGGTTGAACTCAGCCTGAACTCGCAGACACAAACCTATAAAACTGATATTTCCCAGAAAGATTGCAAATTAAAATAATCTAAACACATAAGACATTTATTTCGATTCAGGATTCAAGAATCCTGAAAACAAAAGGTAGCCGTGGCTACCTTTTTGATAAGGTTTGTTGTTATATCTTGCTAACGCACCAGACCCTGCGGCTGCAAAATAATAATCAACGCACCCAGTATCACCACCATGCCACCAAGCAGATCCCAACGCGAGAGAGTCACTTGATCAACGAAGCGCAACCACATCAGTGCTGAAAAAATATAGATACCACCATAAGCGGCATAGATCCGTCCTGAAGCAGCTGGATGCAAGGTTAACAGCCAAACAAAAGCCGCCAAAGCCAGAGCTGTCGGAATCCATAACCAGTGGCTTCTGCCCTGATTTAAAATCAGGTAGGGAAAATAACAGCCTAAAATTTCCATCAATGCCGTGACTAAAAACAGTAAAAATGTCGTGAACAGCTTGGTAACTTGAATTTCCATGATTTATTTATTGAACTGTATAAATGGATTTAATGATTTACAACATGAACACATGAAAAAACCCGTGCAAGCACGGGTTTGATCCTTCTTATTAATTAAGCTGGTTCAGCAGTCTGGTCTTCAAAGACTTCAAGTTTTAAGCCAACCGCTTTACCATTTTCTTTTTTCACCGATACTGCAACATTGCCGCCATTTTCAGCCAGTTCACCAAACAGGATCATCTCAGCCAGCGGTTTTTTCAGGTGTTCCTGTATCAAGCGTTGCATTGGACGTGCGCCCATTAAACGATCATAGCCATGTTCTGACATCCATTCACGTGCACTCTGATCCACTTCCAGCATGACTTTTTTGTCATCCAGTTGTGCTTGAAGTTCAGTCAGGAATTTATCCACGACATTTTCTATAATGCTGCTTGGCAATGCCTTGAACTGAATCACGCCGTCAAGACGGTTACGGAATTCTGGCGAGAAGGCTTTCTTCATCGCTTCCTGATTATCGTTACTATTATCCTGTTCCATAAAACCAATGCTGATACGAGAAATACTTTCCGCACCAATATTAGTGGTGAGTACCAAAACCACGTTACGGAAATCAGATTTACGCCCGTTGTTATCAGTCAATGAACCATGATCCATAATCTGCAATAACAGGTTAAACACATCTGGATGCGCTTTTTCGATCTCGTCTAGCAACAGTACACAATGCGGATTTTTATGAATCGCATCTGTGAGCAAGCCACCTTGATCAAAACCGACATAGCCCGGAGGTGCACCGATTAAACGAGACACCGCATGGCGTTCCATATATTCCGACATATCAAAGCGAACCAGTTCTACACCCATCTGTTTCGCCAGCTGCTTGGTCACTTCGGTTTTACCAACACCCGTTGGACCTGCAAAGACAAAACTACCTACAGGCTTATCTGGAGACTTCAAACCGGCACGTGACAGTTTAATTGCAGAAGCCAAGGCCTCAATCGCTTCATCCTGACCAAAAACCACACGTTTTAAATCACGCTCAAGATTTTCCAGCACACTCTTGTCATCTTTAGAGACAGTTTTCGGAGGAATACGCGCAATTTTAGAAACGATGTCTTCAATATTTTCTACGGTGATTAAACTGTCATCTTGTTCTGCTTTGAGACGGCGCTGAGCACCGGCTTCATCAATGACATCAATCGCCTTATCTGGCAAGAAACGGTCGTTGATAAATTTCGCAGAAAGTTCTACCGCAGACACTAAGGCTTGATCTTCATATTCCACATGATGGAAATCTTCAAACTTCGATTTCAGACCACGTAGGATATCAATAGTTTCAGAAATAGATGGCTCATTCACATCAATTTTCTGGAAACGACGCGATAAAGCATGATCTTTCTCAAAGACCTGACGGTATTCCTGGAATGTGGTTGACCCGATGCAGCGTAAAGAACCATTTGCCAGCGCCGGTTTGATCAGATTCGATGCATCCATGGTACTGCCCATACTCGAGCCTGCACCAATAATCATGTGAATTTCATCAATAAACAACACGGCTTCAGGTTTCTTTTTCAACGCATTTAAAAGCTGTTTCAAGCGTTTTTCAAAGTCGCCACGGTATTTGGTTCCTGCCACCAAAGCACCAATGTCCAGACTGAAAATTTCAGCATTTTCCAGTGGTTTTGGCGCTTTACCATTGACGATTAACCAAGCAAGACCTTCAGCAATCGAGGTTTTACCAACTCCCGGATCACCGACAAGGAGTGGGTTATTTTTACGACGGCGGCAAAGAATTTGCGCGGCACGCTCGATTTCTTTTTCACGACCAATCAGTGGATCGGTCTTACCTTTTTGTGCTTCAACATTCAGGTTAGTGGTATAAAGTTCAAGTGGACCTGAACTTGCTGAAGATGCTGATTCGCCATCTAGATCTTCGATTTCTTCTTCAGACTGTACATCTTCTTTACGGGTACCATGAGACAGGTACTGAGTCAGGGTCAGACGGTTAATTTGATGACGTTTCAGCAGATAGACTGCAAATGAGTCACGCTCAGAATACATGGCAACCAGAATATCAGCACCTTCTACAGTACGATCACCACCGCTTGATTGCACGTGAAAAATCGCGCGTTGCAAGATCCGGTCGAAGCTTTCTGTCGGGTGTGGTGCCTGATCACTATTTTCACCAAGTTTAGGGGTATGTTGTTCTACGTACTCTTCTAATTCCTTACGCAACACGATGATGTCGGCACCACATGCTTTGAGAGCATTTACGGCAGAATCATTGTCGAGTAAGGCTAACAATAAATGTTCTACGGTCAGGAACTCATGTCTCTTTTGACGAGCCATGCTGACAGCCAAACGTAGTGATACTTCTAATTGACGACTGAGCATGTAACCCCTTAATCTTTAGGCTCTATTTGGCAAAGTAACGGATGACCTTGTGATCGAGCATAATTATTGACTTGGTTCGCTTTGGTCTCCGCAATGTCTCGAGGATAGACCCCAGCTACACCCTTTCCTTCATAATGTACAGTTAGCATTACTTGTGTAGCTTGGTCAAGATTCATTGCAAAGTATTGTTGTAAAATTTCAATTACAAACTCCATCGGCGTATAGTCGTCATTTAATAAAACAACGGCATACAACGGTGGACGTTTCAGTTCTGGCGGTGCAGTCTGTACAGCTAGGTCAGAATCACCGTCTTCAGAGGGTTCATTTGCTAAACGTGGGCTGATATGCCAATCAACAATTCCAGACTCATTAAAAGAATTTTTAATATCACTTAAACACATTTGACGTTTATTGCTTGGCATAAGATTTATATTTCACACTTAATTTGCATTTGCTTCAGTTTTCGGAATTTCTGACAAGGTGGCAGACTGATTTTCGACTGCTTTGCCCTGTTCCCAACTAAAACGACGAATCACAGGTTTGGCACCAGTAAGACGCACTTCAATAAATTCTGGCTTAAAGCCTTTCGGCATGGTCCAGCGACCAGTGAGGCGCTCATAATTTTCAAAATTAAAGTTTTTATCTTCCAGTGGCACCACCAGAATTTCAGTCCCTTTAATCAGGCGCAATTCCACACTACCTGAAGCACGGCTTTTGCCTGGACTGACCTGCACCAGATCAATCTGATATTCAAAAGCATTTTCCGGCAAAGGTTTAATGGACAGGTTTTGAACCGCCAATGCTAGACCACCACGCTGACGCAAAATCTCGCGATAAATGGTTCCCACACTTTCGGCCTGCACCTGTTCATCACGTGCCTTGGTCATGGCCAGATACAGATCATTGGCATTGCTGACAGCCAGATCACGCTCCTGAACCGCAGTATTCAGCGTCTTGTTCAGTGTTTCCAGACTGGCTTTTTGAGTCTGTACTACATCGACCAGTTGCTCTGCATCCGCATCATAACCCGCCGCAGTCAAACCCTGACGATGTCCTACGGTATATCCGAGTACGCCACTGCTTAAGATCAATACAGCCGCACCAATGGCTAAGGGCGTATTGCCTTTCATGAATGGTTTCTTAGTACCGGGTTCCTGAGGAAGCGTCGTATTTGACTCGTTATTCGGCATTTTGATCTCTTGTTTGCTTTAATCAAGACACACATTTAAATGCAAATCTAAATGTGTGTGAAGTTCTAATACGTTTTTTATGGTAATAAACCAATATTATTTAAGCCAGCGTCTTCAGCAAAACCAAACATCAAGTTCATGTTTTGCACAGCCTGTCCTGCTGCACCTTTCACCAGATTGTCTTGTGCAACCAGGATCACCAGTTTTGTTGGTTGTGGCTTATACAAGGCAATACGCAACTGATTCGCTCCACGCACTGAACGGGTTTCGGGTGAGCTACCCGCCGGCATAACATCGACAAATGCTTCATTGGCATAGAACTGCTCATATAGCGCTTGTAAATCTGCTGATTGGCCTGCTTCAGTTAAATCGATATAGATGGTCGACAACATACCACGAATCATCGGCACCAAATGCGGTACAAATAAAATATGATCAAACACATTTTTTTGACCTGAAATTTTTTCCAGTGCTTCGACAATTTCAGGGTGATGACGATGACCCGCTACACCATAGGCCTTAAAATTATCGGAATTTTCAGAATAAATCATGCCCAGACTGGCTTTACGACCTGCACCTGATACACCAGATTTGGCATCGATAATAATGCTTTCAGGTTTCACCAATGCTTCAGCCGCTTTTAAGACTGGCGCCAGACCCAACTGAACTGTAGTTGGATAACACCCCGGATTCCCGATCACACTGGCCTTTTTAATTTCTTCACGATTTAGCTCAGATAAACCATAAACAGAATCTTTTAACAGTTCTGGACATGCATGTTGCATGCCATACCATTTTTCAAACTGTTCAAGATCTTGTAAACGAAAATCTGCCGCCAAGTCGATCACTTTGGTATTTGCAGCAACCAGCTCTTCGGCATGTTTCATTGCGACACCATGCGGTGTTGCAAAGAACACCACATCGCATGATTTTAATAAACCCAGACTCAAATCAGAGAATTTAAGATCGGTATGACCGCGCAAGCTCGGGAACATGTCATCTACACGACGACCTGCTTCAGTACGTGATGTCAGTGCTGTTACATTTACATCTGGATGTCGTAGCAAAAGACGCAAAAGTTCAACGCCTGTATAACCCGTACCACCCACAATACCCACTGAAATCACGATGATTACCTCAAATAAATGTTTCCTTTATACAGCCTAGTATGACAGGAAGTTGAGGTTTTCTAAACCATTTCACTGGGGTTTGCTGGTTTTTTAATTGATCAGTAGGATAAGTCCGATTTTGATCATGAAACTTTTAATTTGCTTAGGCTATTTCAATAGAGTTATATGGACTTATTAATTATGGTTTTAGGCACCCCACCAATATGGCAACGGCGTATTTTTCAGCGTTATACGATGCTGCTGGAAATGCTGATCATGCTTAGCAACTTCTGCCCAAAAGCGTGGACTATGATCAAAATGCTTTGTGTGTACCAGTTCATGGACAGCGACATAATGCGTGACCTCTTCAGGAAATAATACTAGCGCACTATTCAGCATAATGTCATGTTTGGCCGAACAACTGCCCCACCGGGTTTTAGGTTGTCGAATACTGCAGTTTTTAAAAGGCAAATGACATTGCTGTGAGACAAGATTTAAATATGAAGGAAGCTGTTCTTTTGCGTAGGCAATCACGAAAGTTTTTAAATATTCTTCAGGATGTCGGTCACTGATGCAAAGCTGTAAATTTTTATGATCAAAAATGAAGTTGCTCTTCTGGCTTTGATAAGAAATTTGTACAGGTTCTTTTAGATTAAATAACCGCAGCTCAATCGGTAACGTCCGGTCAATATTTTCGATTTTTTCTTGCTGGGATTGCCAGGTTTTAATCAGCCAGCTTTCAGATTGTTCAATAAAATGCCGTATCTGTTTTTTGCTGCAAAAAACCGGGGCTGTGAGGCGAATCTGGGTCGCATCGACACGCAAACGTAACCGGGTTGAACGGACATTTCGGGTGATTTGGATTTCGGGTAGATCGGATAAGGTCATTATAGTTTTTTTAATCTCCCTAACCCCCTCTTTTTCAAAGAGGGGCTTTTAAAAGTCTCCCTTCTTGCACTTGTTTTAAAGCAGTGCTTCAAAACTTCGCTCAGGGAGATTTAGAGGGATTTTTTCTAGAAAGTTTAATTAAACCGCTGTACGCTCTTCAATTCCGTTATCAGTCGCGACAATGGCGATATCTGCTTTGTTGATCGCAAAGATACCGTTACATACCACGCCCGGAATATCGTTTAAGGTTTTTTCCAGTTCAAGTGCATTTAGAATATTCAGGTTGTACACATCTAAAATCACATTACCGTTGTCAGTGACCACACCTTCACGGTACGCAGGATCGCCACCTAAAGATACGATTTTACGCGCGACTGCAGAACGCGCCATTGGAATCACTTCTACAGGAAGCGGGAACTCACGCCCTAATTGTCCAACCCATTTAGAATCATCCACGATACACACAAATTTTTTCGCAATAGAGGCAACAATCTTTTCACGTGTCAGCGCTGCACCGCCACCTTTGATCATATGCATATGACGATCAATTTCATCTGCACCATCAACATAAGCATCCAGACCACTGACAGAGTTCATATCTACCACTTCAATGCCGAGTTTTTTCAAGCGTTGTGCAGTTGCTTCTGAACTGGCTACCGCAGCTTCCAATTGCAGCTCAGGCAATAAGTCAATTAAAAAGTTTACAGTACTGCCTGTACCTACGCCTAAAATGCCCCCTTTTGGCAAGTGTTTTAAAGCGGCTTTGGCTGCTGCTTGTTTTTTCTCATCTTGGGTTGCATATAGACTCATGGCTTCACTCAACTATTTTGGACTTTTGCAGCTTTTTTAAACCGCAAAGCCGTGTGGTTTGTTACAATAAGCCCCTATTTTAAACTGTTAGATGGAAAATTAACATGCTGTCTCGTTTGGTTCGACAAATTTTACAAGCAACGGTCTACGATGTTGCAATCGAAACTCCACTCGAAGCAGCGCCACGAATTAGCGAACGACTCAATAATAATATCCGCTTTAAACGTGAAGATTTACAACCGGTTTTTTCATTCAAGCTACGCGGTGCCTATAACCGTATTAGTCAATTACCGAAATCACAAATGGAACGTGGCGTTATTACTGCTTCAGCGGGTAACCATGCACAGGGCGTGGCACTCTCAGGGAAAAAGCTGGGTATTCGCGCGATTATTGTGATGCCTAAAACCACACCTGATATCAAGGTACAGGCGGTTAAGCGTCTTGGTGGCGAAGTGGTTTTGCATGGTGATTCATTTGATGTCGCCAACAAGTATGCGATTCAACGTGCCCAGGAAGATGGCATGACCTTCATTCCGCCTTATGATGATGAACTGGTGATTGCTGGCCAAGGTACGATTGCTAATGAAATCCTGCGTCAATGGCGCGATGTGGATTACGTGTTTGTCGCAGTTGGCGGTGGTGGCCTGATCGCAGGTGTTGCAGCGTATTTAGGTGATGTCGCACCCCACGTTAAAGTCATTCCAGTGGAATACGACGAATCTGCCTGTTTAAAAGCTGCTTTAGAAGCAAATGAACGTGTGATTCTCCCATCTGTGGGCTTGTTTGCTGATGGTACAGCGGTAGCCCAAATTGGTGAAAAACCATTTGATGTGATTCGTCTGCAAAAATCGGACAATTCTGGCCCAATCGTGGAACCGAATGTGGTGCTGGTGAATACGGATGAAGTCTGTGCAGCGATTAAAGACACTTATGACGAATGCCGTAGCATTGTAGAACCATCTGGTGCAATGGCTCTGGCAGGTATTAAAAAATACGTGGCTGAACATGGCATCGAAGGGAAGAACATGGTGTCGATTGTCTGCGGCGCCAACATGAACTTCGACCGTTTACGTTATATCGCTGAACGTACCGAACTGGGTGAACGCAAAGAAGCGATTTTTGCCGTGACCATTCCGGAACAGAAAGGTTCATTCCTGAGTTTCTGCCGTGCATTACAAGGCCGTAATATTACTGAATTTAACTACCGTGCCAGCGATGCTTCTGCTGCGCAAGTCTTTGTCGGCATCAGTCTGAAAAATGGCGAGAAAGAACGTCAGGAAATTTATGAAACCTTAAAGTTCCAGTATGACGTTGACGATCTGTCTGATGACGAAGTGGCCAAACTGCATATCCGTTACCTGATCGGTGGTCATGCCGATATTGAAAATGAGCGCCTGTTCCGCGTGGAATTCCCGGAGCGTCCTGGCGCTTTACTGATGTTCCTGGAACGTCTTGGCCCAACCCATAATATCACCCTGTTCCACTACCGGAACCACGGCGCTGCTGAAGGACGTGTTCTGGTGGGTCTTGAAGCAACCGATGCACAACAGAATCCGGATGGCTTGATCGAAACTCTCGAAACCATTACCTATCCATATCAGGAAATTACCAATAATCTGGGTTATCAACGTTTCTTGAAGTAATTCTTTCAAACATAAACCGCCTTTCGAGGCGGTTTTTTTATGTCCGGCTGAATGAAAATGTATGAAGTATTTATGTAAGGCCAGATAGCTGAAAACTATAAAAATCTTTAAGATACATACTTAGACATGAACTGATTTGAAATAAAAAGATTTAAGGAAATATGCATGGCATTATTTGCAGTCATTGGGCTGGGCAGCTTCGGTGCAACAGTGGCGACTCAACTGATCAGCCTGAAACATGATGTGATTGGAATCGATCTCGATAAAAAATATGTGGAAAATATTTCCGATCAGCTCACCCATGCGGTCATTGCCGATGCAACCGATGAGCATGTCCTGGATGAACTGGATATCCAGCGCTGTGAAGCGGTCGTAGTCGCAATTGGTGAAGATATTGAAGCCAGCATTCTGTGTGTACTGCATCTGAAAAATATGGGTGTAAAGAAAATTTGGGCCAAAGCCAAATCCAAAGCCCACCATATGATTTTGACCCATCTGAACGTCGAAAAAATTATTCACCCAGAAGAAGATATGGGCGTCCGTGTGGCACAATCACTCAGCTACCCGATGGTTAGCCGTTATATGTCACTTGAAGATGATCACTATATTGTCAAGATCGAGATTCATGCAGATCATCATGGTACACCGTTGAATCAGTTGATGAAGCATATACCTGAAATTACCACCTTATTACATAAACGCGGATCTACGCTGCAATACCACGTAGATGCCAATCAGATTCTTCAAGAAGGCGACATTTTACTGGTTGAAGGATTGCTGGAACCTTTGCGCCGTCTTGCTAAATATTTTAAACATTTATGAAAAGTTCTGATTTAAAGCAACACAGGACGATTAACCTCAGTCCTCCGAGCTTACTGGCTTTGGGTTTTCTCGGATTAATTCTGATCGGCTCACTGCTATTGATGCTGCCTATTGCACATCATGGAGAAATCAGCTGGCTGGAGGCGATTTTTACAGCAACTTCTGCTGTGACCATTACCGGGCTATCGGTGGTGAATGTCGGTGAAGCCTATACCGTATTTGGTCAAATCGTGATTATGTTTTTGTTGCAATGCGGCGGCTTGGGTTTTATGACCTTTGCCATTCTGGCAGTGATGAGTCTGGCACCGCAACTGGGGCTAAAACAACAAGTCATGGCACAGGAGTCCATTGGACAAACTAGTCTGAAAAAAGTCAGTTTTACCATTAAAGCCGTGTTTTTATATTCTCTATTCTTTGAAGCGATCGGCACGCTGATTCTGACCTTGTCCTGGCTTAAAGAATATCAATTCACTGATGCATTATTTTATGCAGCCTTTTATAGTGTCTCCGCTTTTAATAATGGTGGATTTTCACTATTTCCAAATAGCTTGATGAGTTTTTCAGGGCAATATCTGATTACCTTTACCATCAGTATGTTGTATATCATTGGCGGTATCGGTTTTCTGGTGCTGATGGACGTCAAAGAACATAAGCGCTGGCGTAAGTTGAGTACCAACAGCAAGCTAATCCTCTCAACGATTCTGGGTCTGAACCTAAGTGCTTTTATCGTACTTTGGCTACTAGAGGCTTCCAATCCACACACCTTGGGTCTCATGAGTTTGGGCGATCAGGCCGTGAATGCCTGGTTCCATGCCACCGTTCCCCGCTCTTCAGGTTTTAATAGCTTGCCAATGGAACAAATGAGCGATGCATCCAGTCTCGTTACCATGCTGCTCATGTTTATCGGGGGCGGCTCCTTAAGTACGGCGGGCGGCATTAAGGTCGGTACGTTTATTATTGTGGTCATCAGCGTAATCAGTTTTTTAAGACGCGAAGATGAGATCCGGCTGTTTAATCACTCTATTCCTGAAAAAACTACGTTTAAAGCATTGGCCGTCGTGTGTATTACTGCAGCATTGATCATGATGGGTTTTATGAGCTTATTAATCCTGGAACCTGAGCAGGATTTTCTGGATCTGTTGTTTGAAGCCGTGTCTGCGGCCTGTACCGTCGGTTTGTCCCGAGGGGTAACAGAGGAACTACAACCTGCCAGTTTGATTATTCTAATGCTGTTAATGTTCGCAGGGCGTCTAGGGCCACTGACGCTTGCTTATTTTATTGCGACTCCGAAAAAGAGTCGTCTCAAACATCCGCCTTCAGAAATCCAGATTGGCTAATCTATCTATAAAAAAACCATGCAGCGGCATGGTTTTTTATTTTCATTCCAAGATGTTTAAAGTTGGAATCCTAGAACCAGTTCATCAAGGAAACACCTAAACCGACATACGTGGCACGATGGTTATAATCAATCAGGCTTTCTCCGTAACCATCAAAAAGCTGGAATTGGCCACGCAAACGCCCACTGATCGGGAATGACCAGTCGAACTGTACCGCTCCACGGTTTTCATCTCCACCTTTTAAGGTATGTCGTAGCATCAATGAAAAATCATGCTCCTTATAACGATAAAATGCGGTCATGTCTCCACGGCCAATATAGTTCTTGATCTCTGGATTGTTATCGTCTTCTCGCTTCTCTTCAAAGCGATACCAAGGACGAACCATCAAGGCAAAATTGTCTTTTTCAAAACCAAGATTCAGCATCACCCGATTCCAGCTACGTGATAACGGATCAGAACGACCATTGGACTGATGATTGATGGTCAATCCCAACATACGCCAATTCAGACCCAAAAGATCATAATTGGTACGGAAAATCAAACTGGCTTCGGGTTCATAGTTGGTCTCACGAAACGGACGTGATTCTTCCGAGTTATACACCTGCCAACGCGAAGACTGAGTATAACCAAGCCAGAGATCGCCATTATCTCCCAAGATATTTTCAACCGCCTTGGTCTTTAAAGACAGTTGAAACTTAGCTTCAGTTGAGGTGAGATTCTGTTTCTCTGTCTCTATATTGTTGGGATTTTCACTCTCGGGTAATTCATTCTTGTTTGATGTCCAGAAACCTGGCATCAAATACACCGGCTGATAAGAACGAATGTTCCAGGTGCCTAATTTACTTTCCGGAGAGAGTTCCCAGCGGCTATCCAGCAAAGACAGATTCGGCGTCAGCTTTGATCCTTCAGAAGCGTAAATATTGGAAACAGTCTGACCAATTTTCGCTTTTAAATTGTCGGGTTCAGGCGCAATTTCTGCTGCTGCACGACGTTCAGAAACGATTGCAGGCTTATCAGTAACCGGAATTTTAAATAAAGTATCATAACAGGCCAGACGCTCTGCACTAATTTCCAGTGCAGCACAGGCTTCAGCCGTTGCCGGCGTGGGACTGTTGACTACTGTTTCTTCCGCATTCACTTGCGTCCCAACTGCACAGCCCAGCAACACGCTCAGCTGTAGAGTTGAGCGCTTAAACGAATTAAGCGCCATCCCTTATCCTCTTTTTTTTATTTATAGAACTTGTTGAATTACAAAACCAAGCTGCTCCAGCATTTCACGTTTTGCCACTGGTGCCACAACGGCTTTCGTCGCCTGCTGCTCGACCAGATAGGTCTGTGCAACACGCTGCAAATCATCCAGTGTGACATTCAATAAACGTTCACGTAATTTTTTACGGAACGCTGGCGTACGTTGATGCAAGTAGGAATAACATGCAGTAATGGCTTCGCCTGCCGGTGAGCCTGGTTTATCCATACTGGCAATCAGCCCCAGAATGGCTTCTTCCAGTTGATGCGGCTGTTGTGGTGCATTGAGTAACCACTGAATACTCGCATCAAAATCCTGGAAGGTTTCTGCCAGACGTGGGTCACGGTAGCTGTAGAAACGGAACGAACAGGCATTGCCGTCATAGCTCGCACCACCACCATAGGCACCGCCTTTTTCACGAATGGCGCTGTGCAGGAAGCCATTACGCAAATAACCCGCTAGTACCATCAAGGCAGCAGCATCAGGGTGTGAGACTTCAACTGCCGGATAAGCAGCCGCACAGAATTGGACATTGGCTTGAATCAACCAGGCTTCGTGCTGATCATGGGTTACTTTTTCGACTTGAGTCAATGCAACCGGTGCTGGATCAACAGCAAGTTTGTCCCAGACATTCTGAATTTCTTCGATCAGATGCTCAGACTGCGGCTCTTCACAGACTAACAGGAATTGCTTTGGTGCTTGCAACAAGACCCGATGAATCCGTTTTAATTCATCAATCAGCAGATCATATTCAGCCGGATCTTTTTCGATCTTAGACACCAGCTCGATCAGCCAGTTCAATGCACCCAAACCGGTATTGTGATAATCACGCAAAGCCAATGCACTATGCTGACGTGAAGCCGTTTGCATTGCATAGCTATGTCCAGAACCAGAAATACGTGACTGCCAGCGCGTTTTACGCTGTTGTAACAGTTCAACAATACGGTCTTTCTCATCAAAACGAAGCTGTTCAAAACCGATCTTTAACAGACGAATTGCATCCAGATGATTCACCAAAGATTTGGTGGTCAACGTCAACCAGGCAGTAATTTTGTTTTTGTCATCGACTTTAGAACGCAAAGATGCGCCCATGCCCAGACCGCCACTTACCGCTGTTTGCAGTTGCTGGAACTCAAGATAATCATACTCACCCGCACCAACTTCACCCATCAGGATCGACAGCAGGTTAAAGTAAGGCGACTGCACCACTTCATCCGGAATATTGACCAGAACCTGTTGATAATAAATCCCATTGGTGCCGGCATGATACAGGTTCAACGGCGTATCAACACGGTTACAGATAATCTCACGCAACTGGCCTTGAACAATTTGCAATTCCGCAGGGACATCTTCCAGACCGACTTTCGGCAATAAGTTCAAGTCATCCGGCGTGTCCTGACGAACATTCAATGCTTCAGTCTGGGCAATAATTTCAGCTTTTTGTTCTTCAGTCAGATTCTTTCCAATTTCGGCTAGACGCGCTTTTTCATCAGCCGCTTCTTTGGCAGATTTGGTCGCATCGGGAACCAGTGTCAGTTGGACACGATGTGGGTTATCCAGCAGATGCTCTTTGATCAGATTGGAAAGCCACATCGGATCTTGCAGCTCTTCCTTAACTGCGGCAATCGCAGAATCCACATCCCAAACTTCAACCGGATCACGGTGATGAATCGCGCTGCCCAGACCGCTCAGAATCAGGCTCAAACCATACGGCGTACCATCACCATTGATTTCACGCTGATGCAATTCAATTTGATGCAGGATCGCATCGACCATGTTCTGATCAACCGGTTTAGAGGCAACATCTTCTAGAACCTTAAACACACCATTTTTAAATTCTTCTGCATGTTCAGGATTTGAACCCTGCACCGCACAGTAGAAAGTCATTTCAAAATTAGAATCATCCACGCCCATGAATGGACCTGTTGCATCTGCATAACCACACGTTTCCAGATAATGACGCAGTGGTGATGCTGAATCTTCAAGCAGAATCCCTTCAACTAAACGCATGCCCAAACGCAGTTTAATGTCACTAGCTTCCGGCAATAACCATGACAGCACATGATAGGTCTTGTCCTGTAGATCTTCGGCATCGACCGCATAGCTGTCGGTAACCGTCAATGGTGCAGTCAAACGGGTTTCAGGTGTTGGATACAGCGTCTGACCTTTTTCAAATTTGGATAATGCCAGATGTTCAAACTGCTCTTGCAATTCAAATGCTGTTTTATTGCCAAAGGTCATGAAGACTGCATTACTTGGATGGTAATGTGACTTATAGAAATCTACTAACTCTTGGTAAGTCAGGTCAGGAATATCTTTAGGATCACCACCAGAATTATAATGATAGGTGGTATGCGGATATAAATGATGCGCCAGCGTGTGATACAGCTGGTCTGAAGGCGAACTCATCGCACCTTTCATTTCATTAAAAACTACGCCTTTATAGACAGGCTCGCCATTTTCCAGCTCAATGCGAATGCCTTCCTGGGCAAAATCCAATGGATTCAGGTTCGCAGCAAATGCTGCATCCATATACACTTCGAGCAGGTTCTGGAAATCTTTACTATTTTGGGTCGCAAATGGATACGCAGTCCAGTCAGCCGCAGTAAAGGCATTCATGAAAGTATTCAATGAACGGCGAATCATCAGGAAGAATGGATCACGCACCGGGAATTTTTCTGAACCACACAGCGCAGTATGTTCCAGAATATGGGCTTCGCCTTTAGAATCCATCGGCTGGGTACGAAACGCCACCAGAAAGACATTTTCGTCGTGATTGGTCGCCAGATGATAATGCGTGGCGCCAGTCACTTTATGTTTATATTCAGACACGAAAATGTCTAAAGCTTCAACATGTTGTTGACGTACCAACTGAAACGCAGGATGTACAGTTTGAGAAATGGTTTCAGTGACATCTACAGTCATGCGATCTCCTAATGCTTTAATTAAAATAACTAAGCGCATTATAGCTTTAGTTGTTTGAATTATTCACGTTGAAAACCGAGGATTTTGATCGAATTAAGTAAACTTGATCATTTGAAAATTAAATCATCAAATTTACTTCCTGCATCTAGATGAGTATTTACAAGCTTAAGAAATCAGATATTTAAAATAGTTATAGCTTGGATTATTTTCTACAAATACATAATTCTGCTTTTGATAAAAACTGGCGGCCAGTCGGGTATCTGTTTGTAAGCATAAAGCCGAATAATGCGGACGTGCCAATTGCTCTAGGTAAGCCAAAAGCTGTTTGCCTACGCCATGCTGACGATATTTCGGATGCACATAAAAACGGCGTACACGACCAATGCGGTCTTCAATGCCGTTATCTCCCCATTGCTGGTTTAAGCCACCACAGCCAACCAGTTTCTTGCCATCATGCGCCACCACCAAATATTCATTGGCGTGGCTAAAGCAGTTTTTCCCGGTGCGATATTCTTCTATTAACTTATCTACCAAATTATAGCCTTCTTTACGTGCCAGAGTTGCCAGTGTTTCGATCTGATCCGGGAGTTGTTCGGCTGTTACAATTTTAATATTCATATACGCACACTATTTGAAATTGTTGTGAAGAATCACTGTTGCCAAGCGACTTAAAGTATCATGCCAGGAGCGATATCTCTTTATAAATAAAATGTGATCCTTAAATCAATGCTGCAGCACACCAGTGCACAAAAATAAGTCAGTTTTTAGACCAAAGATAGCTGCTGAACAAAATACAGCATTTTTGAAAAATATTTGAAAATGATTCAGCAAACTACAGCAATCCCAAGCAATCGTGTAAACTTAGGACTTTCATTTTTAATGTGATATTTGAACATGGCAACTGTTGATCTTTTTGCGATTGGTAATGCGCTGATTGACCAAGAATTTAAAGTTTCTGATGACTTTTTAACTGCACATCACTTGCAAAAAGGCACCATGCAACTTGCAGATGGTGAGACTCAGGCCACTCTTTATCAAAATCTTCAAGCGACTCAAGTGTATAAGGGTCAGGCTTCAGGCGGTTCAGCAGCCAACACTACCGTGGCATTTTCTGCGCTCGGTGGTTCTGCATTTTATGGCTGTCGTGTCGGAAATGACGAACTGGGGCACATCTACCTGAAGGGTTTGAATGATGCAGGTATTAAGACCACCACCCAATCGATCAGTGAAGGCGTAACAGGGACATGTATGGTTCTGGTCAGCCCTGATTCTGAACGTACCATGCATACCTATCTGGGTATTACGGCCGAACTGACTGATCAACAAATTGATTTCAGCGCACTAAATAGCGCGAAATGGCTATATCTCGAAGGTTATTTATCAACTTCTGACACAGCACGTCATGCGGTACAACAAGCACGTGATATTGCCCGTGCCAATGGCGTTAAAATTGCCCTAACTTTATCTGATCCTGCCATGGTGCAATACGCGCGTGCCGGTTTGGATGAAATGATTGCAGATGGTGTAGACTTGCTGTTATGTAACCAGCAAGAAGCGCTGATGTATACAGAAACAGATAATCTTGAGGCAGCCCTGCTTAAATTAAAAACAATCAGTCAGCACGTTGTCATTACATTGTCAGCTGAAGGCGCACTGATTTCGGATTATCAAAATACATTTACTGTTCCTGGCCGTAAAGTGCCTGCAGTAGATGCCAACGGTGCCGGTGATGCTTTTGCCGGGGCTTTCCTGTACGGATTGAATGCTAATTTGGGTCTTCAAGCTGCGGCTGAACTGGCGATTCTCATTTCGAGCCAGGTGGTTTCACAATTTGGTCCACGCCTGGCAGTTGAAGACTATGCGGCATTATTACAAGACTTTCAAAAGGAATGTGCTTAATGTTTAAAATTTGCATGACCGAAGACGTTCCAGAACGCGAAGCACGCTCTTTTGAGCTTCCCGATGGAGATAATATCTTTATCACACAGCGTGACGGTGCCTTCTATGCCTATCAAAACCTGTGTCCGCATTTGCAGGTCGAACTGGAATTTCTGGAAAACCAGTTTCTGGATCGCGATCAGGAATTTATTGAATGCTCCACGCATGGCGCCTTGTTTCTGGTAGAAAGCGGTGAATGCATTTCTGGGCCTTGCCAAGGTCAAGCACTTGAAAAAGTAGAGATTACCGTGCATTCTGATGGTGGAATTTACCTCTCAGAATAAGACTAAAACGGACTTCACCATGCCTGCATTTTTTCTAGACTATAACCTGATGCCTTTTCATCTGAGTTTATTGGCGATTATTCTGTTCGGTGTGGTGAAAACCATTGGTTTCTATTTTGGACTCAGACCCAGCAAGTTTCTGCAAAAAATTTCACCTTATGACTTTCAGCAGATGGATCTACTAAACGTCAAATTCTCCAAAACCTTGATTGTGTTTTTCTTCCTGATGAATTTTAGTTTTGCCGGCTATGTTTTACAGTTCCTGATCTATTCTCAGGAATTTAAATTTCTGCCTGCTTATTACCTGATTATTCCGGCTTTAATCATTGCGACTTTTTTTACTATTTTTATGATTCACTGTCTGGATCAGGTCATTCCACCTAAATATAAAAAGAACAATGTCAATTTACTTGGCCGTTTGGCGACAATTTCCAGTGGCAATGCCCGACCCGGTTTTTCTGCTCAAGCGCGGGTGCGAGATGAGTATGGGCAACTGCATTATGTACAGGTAGAACCTGAGTTTGGTGAACTCGGTTTTCAGTCGCAGATTATCCTGATTCGCATGAGAAAATCTCATTATGTTGCCAAGAAAATTTGTAAATCTAATCAGCTGTTCAGCATGAATCTAGATTAAATTCTAAATCATTTGATAGTTATTAAAAAATCCCGACAGATATCGGGATTTTTTAATGTCTATATTTATTTTTTAAGAAGTCCTGAAACCATATTCAATACATTTTGAATATCATTATTGGCTTCCTGCTTGCTGGTTTGCTCACCTTGTGGAGTAAGCGAATCAATAATCTGCGGCAAGACCTGTGAAATCGCACTATACACATCCTGCTTCGGTGCATGGGTTTGTTGTGCAACTGCTTCAACTTCCTGATCATCAAACAGGTTTTGCACCTGCTGCGGATCGACATTGGCATTTTCACCGGGGCCGGTCGACACCCAATCATCGACCTGGCTATTGAGCCCCTGTCCTTTTAGCTTGTCTAATGCACCCTGTAAACCGCCCTGTTTTTGAATCCAGGCCAGCACTAAAGGCAGTACTGCAATCAATAAGGTTTTACCAGTAGAACCACCCAATCCTGAACGAGGCTGAGCAGTACCTTGAGTACCACTACCACCGAACTGACTTATTACTGAACCTAAAATTGCCCCCAGACCATTTTGTCGAGTCTGCTGGCCGGTTTGATTTTGCTGGTTTTGAGTATTTTGATTTTGCTGAGAATTTGACTGGTTTAAATGCCCTAGCACAGACCCCAGGATATCTGCCAAGCCACCTTGTTGTGAGGACTTTTGCTGCGACTGCCCACCACCCAATGCCTGCTTTGCTAATATTTCCACAATACTACTCAGGTTTGTCATGTCCTATATCCTATGTGCATCTTAATTACAGAATACGGCCTGCCCTCATATTGTCTAGGCAAGATTGTGTTAATATTTGCAATCTTGGTTAAGCAGGTTTTCGGTTTACCAGCGAAATTTATCCCAGTTTTCCGGATTAGCCCAAAATTTGGAGTTAAACCAGTCTGGCACGTGCTTATAGGTTAAAATATTAAACTGCCACAGCGCAAAATCGGCCTCATGTGTGGTCTTGTCAATCAGCTGGGTAAATCCTAAAGCTCTCAATAACTTTTCATTTTGCAGCCGGCTGATCACCACTAGCCGTTTGGCAAACAAATCACGTAATTTCACCAGAATTTGACTCATGATCTGTTCAGACAAATGTTCTGTTTCTGCAGTATCCAGCATCACCACAGCCAAGTCATAACGTTGCTGAAAAGGCAGATTTAAAAAGTCAGATACGCTAAAATAGGACCATTGAATAGCTGGCTGAAACTGGACTTGGCTCAAGTCCTGCCCAATACAAATAGCAGTATGAATTGGCTGTTCCTGTGCGAAATCGTCTAGCATTGAAGTAATGACATTCTGCTCAGCCATAACTGCATCCTTATGATTTAAGTGAGTAATTTTTATGGAACTTCAGGGCATTTGTCATAAAATGCACGTCGGCCTCAAGGACCTTAGTGTAACTGATCAACAGATACAGCGGGCAAATGTTGAATATAAATTAATTTTAGATCGTGCAGAAATTGATCTTCCGTTTAATTTAGGCCAAGAAATCGAGATTGAATGGACCGGTAATATTTACTGCGTGTCTTGTGGCAACAAAACTTCCAAATCATTTTCGCAAGGTCACTGTTTTAAATGTTTTAAAACCAATGCTTCATGTGATATGTGCATCATGAAGCCAGAGACGTGCCATTATCATTTGGGCACTTGCCGCGAAGATGAATTTGCACAGAATGTCTGCTTCCAACCACATATTGTCTATCTGGCCAATTCCAGTGCATTAAAGGTCGGCATTACCCGTACCAGCCAAATGCCGACTCGCTGGCTTGATCAGGGTGCCTCCCAAGCCCTGCCGATTATGAAAGTGGGCTCACGTCGTCTTTCCGGAAAGCTTGAGGTCATGTTTGGTACGCAGGTTGCTGATAAAACTGACTGGCGCAAGCTACTGAAAGGTGAAGCAGAACCATTGAACCTGATTGAAGTGCGTGAACAACTGCTGGAAGAATTTGCGCCTAAAATTCAAAGCATTCGCGAAGAATTTAATCAGAATCTAGAATTTAATGAAAATATTGAAGTATTGGAAGATGAATTCGCACGAGAGTTTATTTATCCGGTAGAACAATATCCGGAAAAGATTAAATCGCATAATCTGGATAAAACTCCTGTGATTCGTGGCAAATTACAAGGCATCAAGGGCCAGTATTTAATTCTGGATACTGGCGTGATTAATATGCGCAAATATACCGGTTATCAACTGATTATTCGTGCTTAAACCATTATTTGCCTAGAAAACAAAAAACCAGCCCGCAGGCTGGTTTTTTTATACAACAATTTTATTTGATTTTTGCCTGAGATTTCAGGTAACGCGTATAGTCATCAAATTCCTGCTGACCACGAAGTTGCTGATATAACTTCACCAACTCACTACGCTGTTCTGCACTTAATACATCCACCGGATTTTTCTTCACTTCTGATACCGCAACCACAACCAGTTCATTCGGCATTTTCGCTGTGGTCACTGACCAATGGCCTGCTTTTGGTGTCGGCAGACTAAAGGCCGCACGCTGTACATCACGTTTTAGTAAACCTTCAGCACGTGTGTAAACGCCAGCATCTTCAAAGATCAAATCACCTTTCGCCACTGCTGCAGCCGGTTTGGTTTTGAACTCATCCAAAGCTTTCTGAATTTTTGCTTTTGCCAAAGCAGCTGCCTTGTCTTCAATCAACTGAGCCTTAACACGGGGTTTTGCTTCTGCCAATGTTTGTTCGCCGGCTGCATGATAATTACGCACCTTTATCCAGGCTACATCACCATTGGCTAACTGAATGCTTGATGAAGCATTACGATCACCATTTTTAACATCGTCATTAAACAATTTGACTTTGAGGTTAGCATCGCTCAGCACAGGATCACGGGTCGAAAGTGTTACACCTTGGGCTTTCTGGACTTGTACACCTTTAACTTCCTGTGTAACGACATCCAGAGAATCACTTCCTACCACCATATCATTTAGCGTATTGACCGTATCAGAGAATGCATTGGATTTTTTAGCAGCCAAGGCTTCTTCAGACAAACGTGCTTTTTGTGATTCAAAAGAAGGAACTGCAACATCTGGCGTTTGCACAGAAATAATGTGGTAACCATAATCTGTTTTCACTGGTGCAGACACCTGACCCGATTTTAAAGAACTAACCGTCTGATCAAATGCAGTACCAAATACACCTTCTTCATAAACGGCAAGCGCGCCACCTTTAGACTTAGATTCAGGGTCTTCAGAATATTGTGCTGCTGCCTGAGCAAAAGTAGTACCGGCTTTAATTTTGGCTGCAATATCGGTCGCCAGTTTTTTTGCTTCAGCATCACTACGACTGTCCGCCGTAATTAAAATATGCTTCACATCTGGTTTAACTGTCTGTTTTTGTGTTGCAACAAAGGCGGTATAGGCTTCCTGAAGCTCAGCCTCTGTAACCGCTAAACTCTCCACCTGAATATCGCTTGGCTTTAACACCACATAGTCGACATCTACACTGGTCGGCTGTTTAAATAGCGTTTTGTGTTTTTCATAATAAGCAGCAATATCTGCATCCGTCACTTTGACATCTTTTTTATAGCTGTCCAGATTAATGCTGGAAATATGAATATGACGTTGTTCAGTTTGTAAATCGGCAATCTGCTGCATTTCGACTGGGCTTACCAGTGGATAATCCAGGAAAGTCGATGACAGCATCTTCAGCGCATGATCTTTACGTAAACTTTCAATCAAAGCGCGATTGGTCATGCCAATTGATTTTAGATAATTTTCATATAAAGCATTCGAGAACTTGCCATCTTGCTGGAAAGTAGGCTGCTGAGCAATCATCTGTTCAATTTGCTGGTCACTCAGACTGATCCCTAATTCTTCAGCCTGTTGCAGCAATAAAGTACGTGCAACCAGAGTATCCATGGCTTTCTGGTCAATGAAGCTTTGATTCAGTAAAGTTTCATCCCCATTGGCATAACTGAGATATTGTTCTTTAAATGATTTGGTCAGTGACTCTAATTCTTTTTGAGATATTTCAGTCCCGTTCACTGATTTTGCCGCATCAGAGTTTCCGCTGCTAAAATATCCTTCAATACCTACAAGTGCTAACGGGGTCAAAAACAGAACGAGCAAGACTTTGCCCAACCAACCCTTAATAACTTTACGAAAAGCTTCCATAAGTATTCCAATATTTTATTTGCAAAGGATTTTAACCGAAAATACCCATTGAATGAATGTGTTAATCATCACAATTAAATTTATCAATAAAAAACGCGCCAAAGAAGGCGCGTTTCGTCGCTGGGTAAGCTTAAGCTACAGCGTCTTTTAAGCCTTTACCTGCTTTGAAGCTAGGTACTTTGCTTGCTTTGATCTCAAGAGTAGCACCAGTTTGTGGGTTACGGCCAGTACGTGCAGCGCGTTCTTTCACACCGAAAGTACCAAAACCCACTAAAGTTACTGTATCACCCGATTTTAAAGCTTCAGTAACAGAAGCAATTGTAGCATCTAAAGCTTTACCTGCGTCAGCCTTAGATAATCCCCCTTTTTCTGCAATTGCATCAATTAATTCTGATTTATTCATGAAGATTACGTCCTCTTAATATCGTTTATTTAAGGTTCAAGAATTGGTTTAACATGCCATAACGCCTTTATAGCAATGCTTTAGGTATAAACGCAATACTTAAGAACCTCTTTTTTTTCAAAAAATATGCGAAAAAAACATTGAATAATAAATAAAGTCATTTTATTTAAGTTTTTTCGGCAATTCTTCTTTCATTTTTTCTTGTTCCGCAGTCAACTGATCAACCTTGGCATGCAACTGGAGAATTAAACGTTCCAAATACTGTACATCCTTCAGTGTGACTAATCCTATACGATTCAATGAGTGATGAACAGAGTTGTCGATTAATTTTTCCACTTTGTCTTTGGTGTCTGTGACCGACTCTTTGGCTTTTTCTGAAACCTTCTCTACAGTTTGATCGGCAATATCTGCAGTTTTAGATTCAAGTTCTTCCCCGACCTTGACCAGCGAGTCAAACAGTTTATTGCCTTCCTCTTCTGCACGTGAAAATGCCCCAAGTCCAGCCAACCAGATCTGTTTGGTGTATTTACGAAAATCAAGAACCGATTTGCGCTCCGAGGCAGATTTAGACTTGGGTTTCAGCATTTTCTCATTCGAAGGTTCAGCTGAGTCTTGTGCTGTTTTTGACTTGTCCATGTGCACGGCTCCTGTTTGTTTTCTGCGCAATTATTATAAATTATTCTACAAAACCACTGCATAATAGCAAATTTAGTACTTGATAGATTTGATAAACTGTTCTACAAAGCAATTTATTTCAAGTCTAATTTGATTTAACCCTGAAATCTCTTCACAAGCAGGAAGCTTTTTCACTTTATATTTCAGGTAAGGATTGGTTGTATATGAGCGAATCGCAACAAAGTCAAAATCAACCGCATTTGTTGCTTACGATGACGTTAATTGTTTTAGAGACAATATTTACTTTCATTCTCAAGCATGATCGTGTCGTTGCATTACAGGCCAAAAAGTTTGTAGATAAAAACATCTCGATTAAAATCAATAGCTATATTCCATATTTCGACTTTTATGTGCAATTCACCCCCAATGGACTATTATTTGACCACAAAGCACCGGGCCGCATTGTCGACCTGGATGTGCGCACTACACTTCCCGATCTGATTAAAATTTTCATTTTTGGCAATCGTCGTAGCATTCGCAGCATGCGCATTGATGGCAATCAGGTTTTAAAAGATGAGTTTCGTGATCTGTTAACCGTATTCAGCTTGCCAAAAGTACTAGCCGACTGGAAACACTGGCTGTCTGATGCGCCGACGGATGAAGCGGAAATTATTGCTTCTAAAAAGCGTATTGCACCGCTTTTAAAGAAAATTGAAGAACAGCGCTCCAAGATCAATACCCTGCAAGTGGAAGTCAAACAGTATAAAAACCGCCTGAAACGGATCGAACGCCGTCAAAAGCGTATTAATATCATTTTTGGCCTGAGCAGCGTACTTTTGATTATGTTATTAGTGTATAATTGGCTGAGCATGTAAATCTTTCATTCTCCAAAAATTAAATCCCACTAAGGTCTACTAAAAATAACTTGACTAATTTAGTCGGGATTCATAAAATCTACACATCTAGTCTAACCATGTGTATCGAATCATGCGCCTAACCACTCGCGGTCGCTACGCTGTGACTGCTCTACTTGATCTAGCTTTGCAGCCTTCTGAAAAAACGATAACGCTCGCTGAAATTGCAGCACGTCAAACTATTTCTGTTGCTTATCTTGAGCAGTTATTTGCGAAGCTCAAGCGTCATGGTTTAGTTTCTAGTGTTCGTGGCGCAAATGGTGGTTACCATTTAGCACGTAATGCAGATGAAATTACTGTGTTAGCAATTATTGAAGCTGTAAACGAAACAGTTGATGCGACTCGCTGTGACCATAAAGGCAATTGCCAGAATGGCGCGATGTGCTTGACTCATGATTTATGGCAGGAACTCTCCCATCACATCGCCGATTATTTAGAAAAAATCTCGCTTGCTGATCTGGTTGCACGTGACAACGTCCAGACTGTGTCATTACGCCAAAAATCAGCACCTTTAGATTCAGCCCTTTTATCGGTTACAGGTATTTGACATGAAACGTCCGATTTATCTTGATTATGCAGCTACAACTCCTGTAGATCCTCAGGTTGCTGAACGTATGATGGAATGCTTAACATTCGATGGTACCTTTGGTAATGCGGCATCTCGTTCACACGCGTATGGTTGGCAAGCAGAAGAAAAAGTTGAATATGCACGTGAACAAGTTGCGAATTTAATTAAAGCTGATCCACGTGAAATCGTATGGACTTCAGGTGCAACCGAGTCAGACAACCTTGCGCTTAAAGGTGTGGCTCATTTCTATGCATCTAAAGGTAAACATATCGTTACCTCTAAAATCGAACATAAGGCAGTTTTAGATACCTGTCGTGAGCTTGAGTCTGAAGGTTTTGAAATTACCTATATTGAGCCTCAACCTCAAACCGGTTTAATTACGCCTGAAATGGTACAGGCAGCGATCCGTCCAGACACAATTCTTGTTTCCCTGATGATGGTAAACAATGAAATCGGTACTGTGACTGATGTTGCAGCGATTGGTGAAATCACTCGCGCCAACAAGATTTTCTTCCATGTCGATGCAGCTCAGGCAGCGGGTAAAGTTGAAATTGATCTTTCAACTTTAAAAGTAGATTTGATGAGCTTCTCTGCGCATAAGATCTATGGCCCTAAAGGTATTGGCGCACTGTTTGTACGTCGTAGCCCGCGTGTACGCCTTAAAGCTGAAATGCATGGTGGCGGCCATGAACGTGGTATGCGTTCAGGTACCCTTGCGACTCACCAGATTGTAGGTATGGGTGAAGCGTTTGAACTTGCAGGCAAAAACTTGGAAGCTGAACAGACTCGTTTACGTGTACTTCGCGACAAGCTGTGGAATGGTTTACAAGGTCTTGAACAAGTGTTCCTGAACGGCCATCCAACACAAAACGTAGCGAACTACCTGAATATTAGCTTCAACTTCGTTGAAGGCGAATCATTGATGATGGCATTGAAAGATGCTGCGGTATCTTCAGGTTCGGCATGTACATCTGCAACACTTGAACCATCTTATGTACTTCGTGCATTGGGTCTTTCAGACGAACTTGCACACAGTTCGATCCGCTTCAGCTTCGGTAAATACACCACTGAAGAAGATATCGATCACGTATTGACTATCACTAAAGCTGCTGTTGAGAAGTTACGTGAACTTTCTCCGCTTTGGGATATGTATAAGGAAGGTATTGACCTTTCTAAAGTTGAGTGGGCTGAGCACTAATTTTCATTCTGAGATAGTGACAAATCCGTTGCTATCTCATTGAGAAAAGTTTTTTTACCCCCATATTTAATACTGAGGCTGACCCCGAGGTTTGGAGAAGCAACATGGCTTATAGCGAAAAAGTAATTGATCATTACGAAAACCCTCGTAATGTTGGCGTTTTAGATAAAAATGCTGAAAACGTTGGTACTGGTATGGTTGGTGCGCCAGCATGTGGTGACGTGATGCGTTTACAGATTCAGGTAAACGATGAAGGCGTGATTGAAGAAGCACGTTTCAAAACTTATGGTTGTGGTTCTGCCATTGCATCAAGTTCACTTGTGACCGAATGGCTCAAAGGTAAAACTTTGGATCAAGCTCAAGCGATCAAGAACATTGATATTGCAACTGAACTTGCACTTCCACCAGTAAAAGTACACTGCTCTGTTCTTGCTGAAGATGCAATCAAAGCAGCTGTAGAAGACTACCGTAGCAAGAAAGTTAAAGCTTAATTGTTCCACGTTTTGAAATTTTAACGGAGTTTTCATGATCCATTTAACTGAAAATGCTGCAACTCATATCAGCAATTATTTAAAAAATCGCGGTAAGGGTGAAGGCATTCGCGTTGGTGTGAAAACTTCAGGCTGTTCTGGTCTGGCCTATGTGCTCGAGTTCGTCGATGAAGTCGATACACATGACCAAGCCTTTGAGCAGTTTGGGGTTAAAGTATTCGTTGACCCGAAAAGCCTGGTTTATCTTGAAGGTATGGAGATGGACTATGTTAAAAACGGCTTGAACGAAGGCTTCGAATTTAACAACCCCAACAAAAAAGGCGAATGCGGTTGTGGTGAATCCTTCACTGTATAAACCCGGCAGTTATTCTCTTTTTGACATTAAAACAGTGTGTTTCACACTGTTTTAATTGCATTTATACAGTTACTTTTGCACATTAATCGCGGATCCCATCTCCCATGAATCATTTTGAGTTGTTCAACCTTCCTGTAGCACTCGATATTGATTTAGCGGCTTTAAAGACTGAATTTTTAAAGTTGCAGCAACAATATCACCCAGATAAAGCTGAAGACAAAGATCAGGCTCTGATTAAATCAAGTGATATCAATCAGGCATTTAAAACCTTGTCAGCGGTCGATAGCCGTGCAGCGTATTTACTGTCTCTCAAGAAACAGGATTATCACTTAGATCAGTCGATCAGTGATTTTGAATTCTTGCAGGACGCTCTGGAAATTCGTGAACAACTTGACGATGCAACTTCTGCTGAAGATTTAACTTCACTGAAAGTCGAAGTCCAGCAATGGATTGAGGGCTTGGTTCGCGAGTTCAAAATTGATTATGCGGATGAAGACTGGGCCGAAGCACGCGATACAGTGCGCAAACTACGCTTCTTCGTTAAAGTCATGGCCGATATCGACAAAGCGGAAGACCGCTTCCTGGACGATGACAGCTTTGATCTTGATGATGATTTCTAATTTTTAGTATTTAATATTTAACGTGCAAAGGATGTAACACTATGGCTCTCTTGCAAATTGCAGAACCAGGTCAATCAAGTGCACCACATGAACACCGCATTGCGATTGGTATCGATTTAGGCACCACCCACTCTTTGGTTGCCACGGTTCTTTCAGGTAAAGCCAAAGTACTTAATGACGAACAAGGTCGTGTGCTACTTCCTTCTATCGTGCATTATGCAGAACAACAGACTCAATACGGCAATGAAGCTGCGCCTTTCATTACTACTGACCCTAAAAACACCATCGTTTCTGTAAAACGTTTTATGGGTCGCTCGAAAGCTGACATCAAATTCCAGCATCCTTATGCGTTGGTTGGTGAAGCGAATGAAATGCCGGCTTTTGAAACCGCACAAGGCCGTAAGACGCCGGTTGAGATTTCTGCAGAAATTTTAAAGCAGTTGAAAGACCGCGCTGAAGCCAGTCTGCAAAATCCGGTCAATGGTGCCGTTATTACTGTTCCGGCCTACTTTGATGAAGCACAGCGTCAGGCAACCCGTGATGCTGCTCAACTTGCTGGCTTGAATGTTTTACGTTTGTTGAATGAGCCAACCGCTGCTGCTGTTGCTTATGGTCTCGATCAGGAAAGCAATCTAAGTACAGATCGCAACTATGTGATCTACGACTTGGGTGGTGGTACCTTTGACGTTTCGATTCTGCGTTTTAGTCAAGGTGTGTTTGAAGTTCTGGCAACCGGTGGCCACACTGCCCTCGGTGGTGATGACCTAGATCGTTTGATCCTGAAATGGGCCAAGAAACAACTGAATATTGACACCTTGAATGATGCAGAATATGCACATTTTGTGGTTGCAGCACGTAAAGCCAAAGAAGCTTTGTCTGATGCAGATTCAGTTCAACTCAAATTGCTTGATCAGGTATTGACGCTTGACCGTCCGACATTTGAAGAGATCATTAAAGTTGCTTTGGATAAGACCATCAGCGTATGTAAGCGTGTGATGCGTGATGCCAAGCTTGAACTGGATGACATTCAAAATGTCGTTTTGGTCGGTGGCTCAACCCGTTCTTATGCAGTACAAAAAGCCGTGCGTGAAGTATTCAATCAAGAACCACTATGCACTATTAATCCGGATGAAGTGGTTGCGATTGGCGCATCAATTACTGCGAACCAATTGATTGGCAACTCAACTGATGGCTCATTACTATTAGACGTGACGCCTCTGTCTCTTGGTCTTGAAACCATGGGCGGACTGGTTGAACGATTAATTTCGCGTAATACTGCGATTCCAGTCGCTCGTCGTCAGGAATTTACGACTTATCAAGATGGCCAGACTGCCATGTTGATTCATGTGGTTCAAGGTGAACGTGATCTGGTTGAGCATTGCCGTAGTTTAGGGCGTTTTGTCCTGCATGGCATTCCACCAATGACTGCCGGTCAGGCACGTATTGAAGTGACGTTCCAGGTCGATGCAGATGGCTTGCTGACTGTATCTGCCAAAGAAACCACCTCTGGCGTGACGGCTCAAATCGATATCAAACCATCTTATGGTTTATCGGGTGAAGATACTGAACGTCTGTTGCTAGACGGTTATAAGTTCGCTGAAGAAGATAAGAATCTTCGTCATTTGAATGAAACCAAAGTGGAAGCACAGCGTGAGCTGGAAGCACTGGTTCAGGCACTCCAAGCGGATGCCGGTCTGTTGACTGAAGATCAACTTGCAGCACTGCAAACTGCGCAAGCACAACTTGAAACTCAGCTTCAGGGTTCAGATATCAAAGCGATTGAATCTGCCGTTGAACAGCTTAAAATACATAGTGATGCTTTTGCAGCAGCACGTATGAATCAACATATTGATGCAGCTCTTAAGGGCACTAAACTCGACGACTGGTCAAACTCAAACTAATTTAAGGTAACGACTATGCCACGTATTAAAGTTCTTCCACATGCGCAGATTTGCCCCGAAGGTGCTGAGTTTGAAGTCGAACAAAATGCCAATCTTTGCGAAAGCCTGCTAAAAAATGGCATTAAAATCGAACATGCTTGCGATATGTCAGCAGCGTGTACCACCTGCCATGTAGTGGTACGCAAAGGTTTTGACAGCCTGGAAGAAATGGATGATGTTGAAGCTGACTTACTCGATCGTGCCTGGGGTTTAGAACCTGATTCACGTCTTTCTTGTCAGGTTAAACTGGACGATGAAGATCTGGAAATTGAAATTCCAAAATACACCATTAACCATGCGTCAGAAAATCACTAAGATTTTCGTTGCAGGCTAAAATAAAAAACCACGCTCATGCGTGGTTTTTTCTCTTTATAAGAAACAATTAAAGTAAATTTACATGAACTTTAAATGTGTTCAATTACTTCATCCTCAAGCTTCAATTTGACAATACCTTGTGAATTGGTCATTTTCTGCTGAGTTTCAATGCGTTTAATCATTTTTTCTAGTACATGAATCAGCTCAGGATATTCAAAGTTTTGCACTTCATCCAGATTCAGCAATAAATGAAAGCCCTTATATTCATAATCGAACCAGCGCTGATACTCGACTTTCTGAGACGCATATTTTTCCATGACCTGCCAGGTTCTTACATGTGCTTTAATGCCTTTCAAGAATATCGGCTTTTTCGGTGCACAAAGATAATCATCTTTGATCAGATTATGAGTATCTTCCGAAATCAGGATTTCATCGACTTCCGCTGCACTTTGCAAACGCGCTGCCAGATTGGCATCACGTCCTACAATGGTATAAGCCATACGATGCGTAGCCCCATAATTCCCTACGTGGCAATAACCGGTTGAAATCCCCATGCGGATATGCAGTGGCGGATAACCCATTTTAATCCAGCGTTCCCGCAGCAATTTCATTTGCTGACGCATCGCCAATGCCATTTCCATACAGTTCTTAGCATCCTGTTCCACACCTTCGGAGTTCGGATCACCAAAGAAAATCAGGATGGCATCACCCATGAATTTATCGACAGTCGCTTCATAATTTTTAGCGATTTCGGTCATATGCCGAAGATAGTCATTCAACAGGAATGCTAAATCATCTGGAATCAGAGTTTCAGATAGCTCTGTAAAGCCTTGAATATCAGAGAAAAAGATCGTCAACTTTTTACGTTTATATTCAATTTTGGCTTCAGATTCACCTTTCATAATGGATTGCCATAACTGCACGGGCGCATAGCGACTCAGCTGATTGGCAAATTCCATATAACGGTTCATCTGTTCGAAATAATGGTCTTTTTTCTGGGTCATGTATTGCACACGACCACTTTGATAAAAACTTCCGACACCAAAATAGGTAATCAGACAGATAAAGCCTAAAACGGTCAACTCACTGCTGGTCGGTTCGAAATAATTATTAAACCCAAAGACCAGAATATTGGCCAGATAAAAAAGCGTAATCCCGATCAGGCTGGCTAGAGATGCCATCATAAATGAAATTTTATTGCTGATCGCGGTATAGAGCACTGCGACCAGACCCAGCAAGGACAAGACCAAGTCCAGATGCACGGCCGCCAAAACCACCGAAATGACAATGACATCAATCAGGAAAAGAATATTACGCCGGATGTGATAATCATGACGATAGATCAGCCAGCGAGATAGTTTCGGTGTAATTAGCAAAACCAGAAACAAAAAAAATGGAACAAAAAGCTGATACTGGGTATCTGGTTCAGTGTAATGAAAGACGACCAGAACCACAGACAGCATGATGTATCCCATCATGCGATGGAAATACTCAAACTGATGGGGTTCTTTTTGAATCCAGTCGTCTAATTGCACTCACTCCCTCCCTGAAGTCCGCAACTGTTCATGGTTCTCGGAATGCCTTGGCTGATTAGTCCATGCGCCAGTCAAATGGCATGTCGCCCTGACCACGTAAAGCCAGCATTAAGGTTTGACGCATATGTGCCAATACTTCACTGCTATAAGGAACAGCAGGTGTACCCCAAACAGGCTTCGGCCATGCAACGTCGTTCTGATAACGAACTACATGATGAAAATGCAATTGCGGCACCATATTACCCAGCGCTGCTACATTCATTTTATCTGCACGGAAAACACGTGCCAGCTGGCTTGATAACCAGCTTGACTCTCTTAAAAACTGCTCTTGGTCAGCTTGACTCAATTCATATAATTCAGAGACACCCGGCACACGTGGAATCAGAATGAGCCAGGGAAATTGCATATCATTCATCAAACGACATGTTGACAAAGGAAAGTCGCCTACAAAAAACGTATCTTGAGCAAGTTGTGGATGCAAACTAAACATATCTTTATAAATGATGCAAAATTAGAATGATGGCTAATACTAACATATCCAACTGAAGCTGAATATTGAAAGCAATGTGTTTAAAGACAAATTCTCATGATTTGTTGCGAAGCACATCACAACAATTACTGTAAACAATTCATTAAAAAAATCAAGCCTGTTGTTCCTGCAAACTTCATTGGAAAATGAAATCCAAACTGAATTTTCAGGCTGATTTAATCGAATAAAATCAGTGCAATTCTTTAAGCAGACTGTCCAGTAAATCCTGTATAAACTGAATCCGCTTTTGATAGTCTTCCAGCATGACCATGACTTTTAGACGTTGACCGCCATCCATCCGGAAATAGGTCGGATGTTTCTGCATCATCTGGATAATCGTCATGGCTTGAACCGGAGTATCCGGTGCAAATTCAATATGCCCACCCTGACTGCTGATATCAATTTTAGTAATACCAAGCTGCTCGGCTTTCAATCGAATCTGATGTACAGCAAAGAGCTGTTTGACCGGTTGCGGCGGTATACCAAAACGATCGATCAATTCCATCCGGATATTGTCCAGTTTTTCCTGGGTATCAGTATTACTGATGCGTTTATAGAACAACAGACGTTGATGCACATCACCCAGATATTCATCTGGAATCAACGCTGGCATATGCAGGGTAATTTCGGCAGTCAATGACAATGGTGCATCGAAGTTTGGCGTTTTGCCTTTTTGAATGGCTTTGGTGGCTTTTTCCAGCATTTCCATATACAGGCTATAACCAATAGCCTGCATCGAACCACTCTGCTGCTCACCTAGTAACTCACCTGCGCCGCGAATTTCCAGATCTTCGGTTGCCAGCATAAAACCGGCACCCAAGGTCGAAGCACGCTGAATGGCATCCAGACGTTTTTCTGCATCACCTTTTAAGGCTTTTAAAGACGGCACCATTAAGTAGGCATAAGCCTGATGGTGTGAGCGTCCTACACGTCCGCGTAGCTGATGTAATTGTGCCAGGCCCAGCTTGTCAGCACGTTCAATCAGAATGGTATTGGCATTCGGAACATCAATCCCGGTTTCAATAATGGTCGAACATACCAGAACATTGTATTCCTTGTGATAGAACTGCTGCATCACCTGCTCCAGTTCACGTTCACGCATCTGCCCGTGGGCCACAATCACCCGCGCTTCCGGCACCAGTTTACGGATATGCTCGGCGGCACGATCGATTGTATCAACTTCATTATGCAGAAAATAAACCTGACCACCGCGCAGCAATTCACGCAGAATCGCTTCTTTAATGGTGTCATCGGTATGTTCCTGCACAAAGGTTTTCACCGCAAGACGGCGTGCCGGCGGTGTGGCGATAATCGACAGATCACGCATGCCACTAAAGGCCATATTCAGTGTCCGTGGAATTGGAGTTGCAGTCAGTGTCAGCATGTCGACATCGGCACGCATCGCCTTGATTCGTTCCTTGTCGCGCACCCCGAAACGATGCTCTTCATCGACAATCATCAAGCCAAGATTCTTAAACTGAACATTTTCCTGCAAAATCTTATGTGTACCAATCACAATATCGACTTTACCTTCAATCAGGTCGTCAATGGTCTTGGTATGTGCTTTGGAAGAGCCGAAACGTGACAGCACTTCAATCCGGACTGGCCAGTCGGCGAAGCGGTCTTTGAATGAATCATAATGCTGCTGTGCCAGCAAAGTGGTCGGTACCAGAATCGCCACCTGCCGGTTATTCTGTACTGCAACAAATGCGGCACGCATTGCGACTTCTGTTTTACCAAACCCGACATCACCACACACCAGACGATCCATCGGCTTGGCCTGCTGCATGTCATGCAACGTCGCTTCAATCGCATTGGCCTGATCCAGTGTTTCTTCATAGGCAAAGCCACTGGCAAATTGCATATACAGGCTTTGATCGATTTCAAAACTGATCCCGGGCTTGGAAGAACGCCGTGCCTGAATATGCAGCAATTCGGCCGCGACATCGTGAATCTGTTCCAGCGCTTTACGTTTGGCTTTATTCCATGCGTCCGTACCCAGTTTATGCAAAGGTGCCAGATCCGGATCACCACCACTGTACCGGCTGATTAAGTGTAGATTGGTCACCGGCACATAGACTTTGGCGGCATCCGCATAATCCAGCTGCAAAAATTCGTGATCCTGATCATCAATACTTAGGGTGACCAGACCGGCATAACGTCCGACCCCATAATCGATATGTACCACAGGCGCGCCCATGGTCAGCTCAGTTAGACTTCGGATCAGAAACTCTTCGGAAACTTCCTGTTGACGTTTGCGACGGCGCTGTACCACGCGATGTTCATACAGCTGATTTTCAGAAATTACGCTGACACGATCGGTCAATACCAGACCACGCTCTAAAGGCGCATTGGTAATGGCAATTGCATACAGAGATTGAATAAAACTATCAAAATTTTCAACCGTGGGGATATCACCCAGACTTGGCCTTAAGGCATCTTTAAGACTTTCCCGGCGTCCAGCACTTTCAGCCACTAGCAATACCGGATGATTAGCCTGATCAATATATTTTTTGATTTCATGAAACGGTTTTTCACGTTTCGGATCTACGGGCAGACGCGGTGGCAACTGGGTATCAAGATTCAATACCCCAGCTTTTTGATCAAAAGATGTTTGTGCGGCAATGATGCGTGCAAACTGGTTCAGCTGCTCCAGCACCTGATTGGTCTGAAAAAACAGGCTTTCAGGCGGCATGATCGGTTGGTCGACATTGTGGCGACGATCTTCATAACGGCGCACCACATCTTGCCAAAACTGGCTGAGACTTTCGTCCAGAGCCTTATCTGTAATGACAATGCCATTCTTCGGTAGGTACGAAATCAGTGAACTTTGGCCTTGCATGGCTTCCGCGCTGAAAAACAAGGGCAAATAAAACTCGATTCCCGGCGAGACTATGCCATCCATCACATCCTGATAGATCGGGTTTTTCTTTGGATTCGCGGTCGGGAAAAATTCGGCATAGCGGTCACGGAAAGTGGCACGACCTTCCTTGAGCGGAAATTCCTGTGCCGGCAATACGGTAAACTGCTGCAAACTTTGCGTGGTGCGCTGAGTTTCGGCATCGAAAAATTTCAGGCTTTCAATTTCATCATCAAACAGGTCAATCCGAATCGGTGCTTCCTGTCCCGATGCGTAGATATCCATGATACTGCCGCGTACCGCGAATTCACCTGGATCATAGACGGTATCGACCAGATGATAACCGGCCTGAATCAACTTTTTCTTTTGTTGTTCCAGATCAAATTTCTGACCGACATGAATATCGAAATGCTCACCCAGAATCCATGAGGTCGGCGCCACACGTTGTGCCAAAGTTGAGGCGGACAGCAACAGTACGCCAGTTTTTGGCATATTGGATAAGATTGCCAGACGTTCCGAGACAATATCCTGATGGGGGGAGAGACGGTCATAAGGCAAGATTTCCCAATCTGGAAAAATCGTGGGTTTAACCCCATAAAATTCCAGTTCACTTTCCAGTTGACCCAAATGCTGATTATTACGTGCAATCACGATAAATAAACGCGATTGCTGCTGCACGATTTCTTTGAGCAACAATGCCGTCGAGGAACCTTGCAGATTGCCTAACCAGCGTTTCTCGCCTGCTTTGAGTTGTGGTAAATTGAGTTGGGAAATTTCTTGTTGGAACATGGATATAGCTTTAAAGTCTAAATAACCTGAGGCTTATACTAGCACGATGATCTCAGGATATTTTGTTATTTTTATGCAGTCTTGCCACATCCATACGCTTCGATTTCAAGCCACTTTTAACACTTATTTTTTCTCTCGCAGAAAGTTACGATAATAATCATTTAACTTCTTGAGGATCATTTTAAATTGCAGCAGGTTCTCTTCGGTATTTCCCAAAGTCACATTAAAACGCTGATGGGCAATTTCCAGATCAATCTTTTCATTGATCAGCATCGCGGTGTCGTATAAAGCTTTTAAATCATCAAACTGTTTTAGACGGCGATTGGACAAATATTCTAAGCGTGTGGTCAGTTCCTGATTTAAATCAATGCCATCCACGATATAACCTGTGCCTTCGACATGCTGGATATTCTGCTCGTCTAAATATAGCTGTGCAGCAGTCGGTTTATTAGTTTTAAATAATGCACTGATTTTATCAAACATCGCCATTTACCCAGCCAAATAAAGTTCAGACCCTAGTCTAGATGAAAATGCCTCAAATCCACATATCGAACTTGAGGCAAATTGTCAAAATCACAACGATCAGTTGATTTGAGCTGTTTCAAGACAATTTATGCTATCAAGAAACCTGTTCGAGCTGACTCTCTGCTACAGGTATTTCAGACACCAGATTTTCAAATGCAAAAATCTCTTCTAATTGCGCTTCACTCAATAAGCCTAACTCTAATACCACCTGTGGCACGGTTTTATTTTCCCACATACATTGTTTGCCGATTTCATCACACTTGGCATGTCCCAGAATCGGTTCAAGCAAGGTCACAATCCCGACACTGCGCATGACGGAACTTAAGCAAATCTGTTCATTGGCCTGAATACCAGCAATACATTTCTGATTCAGGGTTTGCATGCCTTGGGTCAATAATTGAATTGATTCATTCATCGCCACGGCAATCACAGGTTCCATGACATTCAATTGTAACTGCCCGGCTTCCGCAGCCATAGTAATGGTTAAGTCATTACCAATCACCCGGAATGCAATCTGATTCACAACTTCTGGAATTACCGGATTGATTTTTGCCGGCATGATCGAAGAACCTGCCTGTAACTCAGGTAAGCGAATTTCAGCTAACCCTGTACGCGGCCCCGAGCTGAGCAAGCGCAAGTCATTACAGATTTTGGACAATTTCACTGCCAGACGTTTTAAACTGCTCGACAAGATAATAAAGACGCCACAATCGCTGGTCGCCTCGACATAATCTGCTGCACCTTTTAAAGGTAAACCTGTCAGGTGCGCCAAGATTTCCACCACCCGCTTGGCATAGCCCGGCGGTGTATTCACCCCGGTCCCAATGGCGGTGGCGCCTAAATTGACTTCCAGCAATAACTGTCGCATCTGTCCAATCAGCTTCAGGTCTTCTTTTAATAAGGTGGCAAATGCCCGGAATTCCTGTTCCATGGTCATCGGCACGGCATCTTGTAACTGGGTACGTCCCATCTTGATGACATATTCAAATTCGGCAGCTTTATGATCGATACAGTCAATCAATGCTTTAAGCACGCTCAATAACTCATCCAGACTGCTATAGGTCGCCAGACGCAAAGCCGTTGGATAGACATCATTGGTCGATTGCGAGGTATTGACGTGATCATTCGGATGCAGAATGTGATAATCACCTTTCTGATGGCCCGACATTTCTAGGGCAATATTGGCAATCACCTCATTGGTATTCATATTGATGGAGGTTCCGGCACCGCCCTGATAAGGATCGAGTGGAAATGCCGTTTGCCACGCTTCCGGATGCTGAATCAATTCATCACAAGCTTTCTGAATGGCAGTACTGGTCTGCTCGGACAATTTTTGAAAGTGCAGATTGGCTTGTGCCGAAGCTTTTTTCACTTGGGCCAAAGCACGAATAAAGTGCGTTTGTTGCCCCACCGCCAATCCAGAAATCTTAAAATTTTCGATGGCACGTAAGGTATGAATCCCATAATAGCTATGCAACGGGATTTGTTTTTCCCCCAATAAATCACGTTCAATGCGGGTCGGTTCGATTTGAAGCATATTGTCCACTAAAAAATACTCTTGGCGATGCACCGTATTTGGTGTGACATTAATATGAGCAAACAAATACAGGCCTAATAGGAAGACTTTAACCTAGATTTGCTACGATTTATTACCAATACGCTAAAGCTGTGAGTTTTGTAAGATTGTGTAAGCAATTGGCTAAGATTCAAATATTTTCATTATTTATTCAAAATTTCCACTTTTCCCCTGAATTCGACGTCGTATTGCCTTTTATCCGCTCAAGTTATTCCTAATTCAATTTCAGTGAATTACTACTCTATTTACAATAGGTATACATAAAAGCTGTGTAATTGTTACAGAGTGTAATTTTTAAACCATGCTTGAATCACCTCCTTGCAATCTCAGTACAAAAAATCATCTTGGACGATGATTTCCATATTTACAGGATGACCTGCCCATGACTTCTTTAAACCCCACCCTGATTACTTTCATGTTTTATATTATCGCCATGATTGCAATCGGTTTATATGCTTATCGTGCCACCTCCAATTTTGACGAATATATTCTAGGTGGACGGAGTCTGGGCAGTGTCGTCACTGCACTTTCGGCGGGCGCATCGGATATGAGTGGCTGGCTGTTGATGGGTCTTCCAGGAGCCATTTACTTGTCTGGTCTGTCAGAAGTCTGGATTGCGATCGGTTTGATTATCGGTGCATGGCTGAACTGGTTACTCGTGGCAGGTCGACTGCGCGCCCATACTGAATATCAGAACAATGCTCTAACCTTGCCGGATTATTTCACTAGCCGTTTTTCCGATCGTAAACGTATTTTACGGGTCTTGTCTGCCTTGGTGATTCTGGTGTTCTTTGCAATTTATTGTGCCTCAGGCATGGTCGCAGGTGCACGACTGTTTGAAAGCCTGTTTGGCTGGGATTACACCACAGCGCTTGTGATTGGTGCGATGGCGACGATTCTTTATGTTTGTATTGGTGGCTTTTTGGCGATCAGCTGGACAGATACATTCCAAGCCGGTTTGATGATTTTTGCCTTATTGCTGACTCCGATCATTACCTTCTTGGCTCTGGGCGACAACAGCCAGCAAGTGAGTGTCATCCTTGAATCGGCTCGCCCACATGCTTCAAGCATGCTTGAAGGTTTAAGCACCGTTGCGATTATTTCCAGTCTGGCTTGGGGCTTGGGTTATTTTGGTCAGCCGCATATTCTGGTGCGTTTTATGGCAGCAGATTCGGTCAAAACCATTCCTGCTGCACGCCGTATTGGCATGACCTGGATGATTCTATGCCTAGGCGGTGCAGTGGCTGCCGGTTATATCGGTATTGCCTACTTCAGTGTCAATCCCGCATTGGCTTCGGTGGTGAATCAAAACCCTGAAACGGTATTTATGGAGTTGACCAAAATCCTGTTTAATCCATGGATTGCCGGAATCATTCTGGCTGCTATCTTGGCGGCAATTATGAGCACCTTGAGCTGTCAGCTTCTGGTCTGCTCAACCACCCTGACCGAAGATTTATATAAGAGTTTCCTGCGTAAAAATGCTTCACAAAAAGAACTGATCTGGGTCGGTCGCGGCATGGTCTTGGTGATTGCCCTAATTGCCATTTCACTGGCGATTAATCCGAACAGTAAGGTTTTGGGTCTGGTGGCTTATGCCTGGGCGGGCTTTGGTGCTGCATTTGGCCCGCTGATTATCTTGTCGCTATTCTGGAAACGAATGACCCTCAACGGCGCAATTGTGGGTATGGTGGTTGGTGCCATGACTGTAATTGTCTGGAAAAATTATATGGGTGATACCGGTCTGTATGAGATCATTCCAGGCTTTATTCTGGCCACCCTCAGCATTATCATCGTCAGCCTGCTGGATAAAGCACCGAGTGCTGATGTGGTCAAACGCTTTGAAATGGCTAAAGCCGAGTATCAAAAAGAAATGGCAGAAATGAAAAAATAATCACCTTTTTTCTTGCACATAAAAGGGACTTAATCGTCCCTTTTATGTTTCTTAGATTCACAAATGAAGTTCTTGAAAATTACTTGGCTTTTCCCGGCATTTTCAGATGGATCTGCTGACTTTCTTTAATCACTTCCATCACCGGATAACTGCGCGTTTCTTTAATTCCGGGCAATTGCCACAAGATCTGACCAGAGATTTTCCGGAACTCATCCATATTGGCACAGCGGATTTTTACCACGAAATCAAACCCGCCACTGATCATATGACACTCGATAATTTCAGGAATCTGCCGCACAGCATGGGAAAATTCATCTAAAACATTCGGCGTGGTTTTATCCAATAAAATTTCAACAAAGACCACAAAACCATTATTCAACATGACTGGATTGAGGCGCGCTTCATAGCCCACAATAAAACCTTCCCGGGTCAGCTTTTGTACACGCGCCAAGGCTGCTGTAGGCGACAAATTGACCAGTTCAGCCAGTTTGATATTGGATAGCTTGGCATCGGATTGCAATAAACCCAGTATACGAATATCTATACGGTCAAGGTTCAAATAAGGACTTGGCATTAGAATTATTCTCTAAAAAAAGCGAAAACTATAGTGAGATATTCGTCAAATATTCTGTGATTATAGATTAAAACTCATTCACCTCAAAGAACTGATTGACGCAGTACAGGAAGTCACTATGCCAACCACTCTCCGCCCAGATTCAATTTTAGATTCAGCCCAGCACTCAAATTATATTGCTGAATTTAAACACAAAAACCAATACGAAGAACGTATTAATACGGTATGGCGTCGTGCAGAAACTGAATGCGTCGAAGAGTTATTGGCCCATAGTGAAATTTCTTCCGAGATGAGTGACAAGATTCAGGCGCTTGCCTTTGATCTCGCACATTCCTTACGTGAACGCAAAAGTTCCACTGGGAAAGCCGGTATTGTCCAAGGCTTATTGCAGGAATTTTCTTTATCTTCTCAGGAAGGCATTGCCCTGATGTGTCTGGCAGAAGCCTTACTGCGGATTCCGGACAAAGCCACACGTGACTTGCTGATCCGTGACAAAATCAATCAAGGTAACTGGAAAGAACATTTGGGCCAGAGCCAATTGATGTTTGTGAATGCAGCAGCCTGGGGACTGATGCTGACCGGCAAGCTGATGGAAACCCCACAGCAAAAAAGCCTGTCTAGCTTATTGACCGGTCTTTTGGCACGCAGTGGCCGCGGGATTATCCGTAAGGCTGTCGATGTTGCCATGCGCATGATGGGCGAGCAGTTTGTCACGGGTGAAACCATTGATGAAGCCCTGAAAAATGCCGAACCGTTGGAAGAAAAAGGCTTTCGCTATTCCTATGACATGCTGGGTGAAGCAGCACTGACCGATCCGGATGCTGAACGTTATTATCAGGATTATCAGCAAGCCATTCATGCCATTGGTCAATCTTCGCAGGATAAGGATGTTTATGACGGGCCTGGCATTTCTATCAAACTCTCTGCGCTGCACCCCCGTTATCAGCGTTCGCAAATGGATCGCGTGCATGATGAGCTCTATGCAAAAGTACTGAAACTCGCGGTCTTGGCCAAGCAATACAATATTGGTTTAAATATCGATGCTGAAGAAAGTGATCGCCTTGAGATTTCACTTGAACTGTTAGAACGCCTGTGTTTTGAACCACAATTACAGGACTGGAAAGGCATTGGCTTTGTGATTCAGGCCTATCAGAAACGCTGCTTCTATGTAGTGGATTACATCATTGATCTGGCGAAGCGCAGCCAGAAACGCTTGATGATTCGTCTGGTCAAAGGCGCATATTGGGACAGCGAAATCAAGAAAGCCCAAATTGATGGAATGTCAGATTATCCGGTATTTACTCGTAAGGTGCATACGGATCTGTCTTATATTGCTTGTGCGCGTAAGCTGTTGGCTGAACCGGATTATATCTACCCACAATTTGCCACTCACAATGCACAAACGGTAGCGACGATCTATCAGCTGGCACAACCTGAGCAGTATTATGCCGGCCAATATGAGTTCCAATGTCTGCATGGCATGGGCGAACCACTGTATGAAAATGTCGTGGGCGATCCATCGAAAAATAAACTCGGTGTACCATGCCGGATCTATGCGCCAGTCGGCAATCATGAAACCTTGCTGGCTTATCTGGTGCGCCGCTTACTGGAAAATGGTGCCAATACCTCCTTCGTCAATCGTATTGCTGACAAAACCTTGAAAATTGAAGATTTGATTGAAAATCCACAGCAAACCATTTTAAAGGCGTCAAAACAGGAAAGCGTATTGGGTGCCAAGCATCCGCATATTCCCTATCCGCAAGATCTTTATGCCGATGAACGATTGAACTCTTCAGGACTCGATTTGGCCAATGATGCTGAACTCAGTATTTTAAATGAAGTCGCATCCAGTCTGGCAAATACGCAATTTCAGTCAGCTGCTATGGGAACGGCATTTAGCAGCGTGGATACGCCCCATGCAGTTCCAGTGATCAATCCAGCACACCATCAGGATGTGGTCGGCACAGTCTATGAAGCAACTTCTGAACAGGCTGAAATTGCACTCACTCAAGCAGTTAATGCACAAAGTTTCTGGGCCAATCTGCCAAAAAATGAGCGTGCTGCCTGCCTGAATAAAGCCGCAGAACTGATGGAACAGCGTTTGCTTCCGCTCATGGTTCTTCTTTCTCGCGAAGCAGGTAAAACCTATGCCAATGCGATTGCCGAAGTACGTGAGGCGGTAGATTTCTTGCGTTACTATGCAGCTCAAGTTTTGGATCTCAGTGACAATGTACAGATCCAGCCTTTAGGTACTGTACTATGTATCAGTCCATGGAACTTCCCGCTGGCGATTTTTACCGGTCAGATTTCAGCAGCGCTGGTCGCTGGCAATACCGTGATTGCCAAACCGGCTGAACAAACACCGCTCATTGCAGCACAAGCCGTACAGATTTTATGGGAAGCCGGCATTCCGCAGGATGTGTTACAGCTATTGCCGGGCCGTGGTGAAACCATTGGTGCACAGCTCAGTGCAGATCCACGTATTCAGGGCATCATGTTTACCGGTTCCACCGAGGTCGCCCAAATTCTACAAAAAACCGTGGCAGAACGAATAAACCAGTTTGGAGAAAGCGTCACCCTGATTGCTGAAACTGGTGGTCAAAATGCCATGATTGTGGATTCATCTGCATTGACTGAACAGGTGGTGTTGGATGTTGTGAGCTCTGCCTATGACAGTGCCGGTCAGCGCTGTTCTGCCCTGCGTGTCCTCTGTGTTCAGGAAGATAATCTGGAGGCCGTACGCAGCATGCTCAAAGGTGCGATGCAACAGTTGCGCGTTGGCAATCCGGTCTTGCTGAAAACCGATATTGGTCCAGTGATTGATGCAGAAGCCCAGCAAAATATCCAAAAGCATATCGAGCAGATGCGCAGCAAAGGTCATACAGTTCATCAGTTGATGTTTAATCAGGACCAGACTGAATTAACTCCAGGAACATTCATTGCACCAACCCTGATTGAACTTCCAAATCTGGATGATCTGGAACGTGAAGTGTTTGGCCCGGTACTGCATCTGATCAGCTATAAATATGGCGAACTGGAACAGTTGTTAGATCAGATCAACAGCAAGGGTTATGGCCTGACCATGGGCTTGCACACGCGTATTGATGAAACCATGCAAACCGTGATTGCACGAGCGGAAGTCGGCAACCTGTATATCAACCGCAATATCGTTGGTGCGGTCGTGGGCGTCCAGCCTTTTGGTGGTGAAGGTCTGTCCGGCACCGGCCCGAAAGCGGGTGGCCCGTTGTATATCTATCGTTTAATGCATCAAGTATCCGAGAAAAAACTGGCTCAGCCTTATGCAGCTCAAGCTGAGCCAGCACTTGTTGAACATAAACTTGTTCAGGAGTTTAAAGCCTGGGTAGCTAAAACTTTCCCAACTTTATCTTTAAAAGCGCCTATGCAAATTGCGACTGGTCAAAGCTTTAGCCTGCAAGGCCCAACTGGCGAGGAAAATCAATACATGATCTTGCCACGTGAAAGCGTTCTCTCGTTAGCACATAGGGATCAAGACCAGATTCAGCAAATTCTGGCGATTTTATCGGTTGGCAGTCGTCCTGCGGTACTGGCAAACAATACTTTTATTCTGAAATATTTACCAACCATGCCAGCCGCGGTTAGCAAGCAATTTAAAGTGGTCCGGGATATTGAAACAGGTGTATTTGAGGCCGTCCTGCATCATGGTGACACTACTGAACTGATTGACTTGCAGAAACGCATTGCAACACGCCAAGGTCCAATTATTGGTATCACCCATTTAAGTTCGGGCAACTATGATATTCCGGTCGAGCGATTTGTGATTGAACGCGCGATCAGTATCAATACGGCGGCGGCAGGCGGCAATGCCAGCTTGATGACGATGGATAATCTCTAAATCAGTCCAATCATCTCAGCATTTTTAGCTTAAATCTTTCCTCTTTATGGCCAAACCTCTCTCCTCAGAAGGTTTGGTCTTTTTTATGCAGCTTTTAAAGCGGCTTGACTACAATAGGCTTAGGCAGATCGGCAATTTTTTGCTACCATTTGCGCTTTAAAATATTTGCGATTTCTTACTGCATATGACTTCATCTTATCAGCAACAACTTGAAGCCAAAATTGAACGCATCAGCGCTCAGTTTGCCGAATATCAACCACCTGCTTTAGAAGTATTCCAGTCTCCTGAAAAATATTTCCGCATGCGTGCTGAATTCCGGATCTGGCATACTGAAGATGATCTGTTTTATGCCATGTTCGAACGTGACGAGAACAACAATAAAAAAGTCATTCGTATTGATGAATTTCCAATTGCAGACCGCAGCATTAATGACTTGATGCCACAATTACTTGAAGCATTCAAGGCAGATGCCAATCTGGGTCATCGTCTATTTGAAGTCCATTTTCTGGCGACTTTAAGTGGCCAAGTCCTAGTTTCCCTGATTTATCACCGCAAGCTGGATGAAAGCTGGGAACCTGCAGCAAAAGCACTGGCGGAAAAACTGAATATTAAACTGATTGGCCGAAGCCGTGGCCAGAAATTCGTCCTGACTGATGAATATGTGGTGGAAGAACTGTCTGTTTTTGATCGTCACTATAAATATAAGCAGATCGAAAGCAGCTTCACCCAGCCCAATGCACAAGTTTGTCAAAAAATGCTGGAATGGGCATGTGATGCAGCGGAACAATCAGATAAAGATTTGCTGGAACTCTACTGTGGCAATGGGAACTTTACCCTGCCGCTTTCGACCAAATTCCGCCGTGTTTTGGCCACTGAATTAGCCAAATCTTCAGTTTATGCAGCTGAGTGGAATATTGAGCAGAACCAGATTGAAAATATTCAGGTTGCGCGTCTGTCTGCCGAAGAATTCACTCAAGCCTATAATGGCGAACGTGTTTTCCGTCGTTTGCAGGAAGCACAAATTGACATTTCGACTTATGATTTTGATACGGTATTTGTCGATCCACCGCGTGCTGGTATTGATGATGAAACGCTGAAACTGTTACAGCGTTTCCAGCGTATTATTTACATTTCTTGTAATCCAAATACCTTATATGACAATCTGAAACAGTTGTCTCAAACGCATAGAATCAGCAAGTTCGCCATGTTTGACCAGTTCCCGTATACACATCATGTTGAAACGGGTGTATTGTTGGAAAAAGTATAAAGAATTTGTTTCAATTTATTATATTGTTACAAAAATGGAGCTTTTTGAAGCTCCATTTTTTATACTATAAATCATGTATTTAATAATAAATATTGACTTGTACAGCAAGAAATATCGTTAGACCTTTAGGCTTCAATCGGAAATTTTCTAGCCTGACTGCTGCTTTTATCACATAGGTCCTATTGCTTTATTTATTTAATTGGCTATATTTCACTCTATGTTAGGTTGTTGTATGAAGGCTCTATGAGTTTTTGGCAAAAGTTGTTTTCTCATGAACAACACAATGAACACAAGAATCAAATTGCTTGTGTTGAAAATGATTGCTCTTGCAAGACAAATGAACAGCTTCTTGAAGCACTTTCTAAAGCTACTGATGAAGAAATCATCATCGGAATTAAAAAGGTTCTTGTATCTCGCGGCTATAGCCGCAAAGAACTGAATGAACTTCAGCACTTGCCATTGCAGTAATCGGCCAAGGTTACAGCCGTATAAAGAAAGCACTTGCGTAGTCAGGTGCTTTTTTTATGCTTGAAAGTTTAGTTTAAGGGTTTGGTCTTCTCTATTTCAGCATAGTTTATTAACTTCAACTTTAAAAGCTTCAGGGATCAGGCAGAAAATGTTGAATGACTTCCTTGATCCATGCTTGTGATTTTGCAGAAATTTTAGTACTTGCTTAGGCTATTTAAAACCTTTATCAGAAGAATATGTTCTAAATTCTGCTCTCTTCTAGCTCCTTTAAAACTTGGCTTAATAACTCTTCAATTCTGATCTGAAACTCAGGCAAGGCATCGATTAATTTAGCAAAACACAGTACACTTCCTATTAAACGACAATGCTTTTTTAAATGGCTTAATTCTGATATGCAACAGACTAAACGGTTTCCCATAGGCGCACATCTTATGGTTAAACATTTCGGTTATACCCATCATGGGATTTACGCCGGACGTGGTCGTGTCATTCATTATTCCGGCTTTGCGCATTTATTCAAGAAACGCCCGATTGAAATAACTTCTATTGAAAAATTCAGTCATGGCAAACCAATTCATATGCAACATTATGACTCGGCAAAATATAAAGGTCGTAAAGTGGTGCGCCGCATGCGGTCCAGAATGCATGAAAACAACTATCATCTGATTATTAATAATTGCGAACATTTGTGTACCTGGGCGATTACCGGTGTGGAAAGTAGCCCGCAAGTAATTTATATGATGAATCGCCTGACCACGATTGGTTATATCAGCTCGATGATGAGTTTTATGAACAGCATGTTCCTGACCCTGACCACGACCAGTTTCGCATTGGCGCTGTACATCAAGAAAAAACTCAGAGATAAAGCCAATCTGCGTTTGCAACAATACCGTGAATTGCAAGATCAGGCTAAAACCAAAGTGTCAGACCTGACCAATCTTAAACATCGTTAATTTAAAGCTCAGCCTGCCGATGATTTTTTGTGAGCAAGAAATTTTAAGTTCGTGTTTTACATTTTGATGATGTTGATAAGGAATCAAGTCAAATAGCCTTTTCTGGCTTGAATTGCCTCAGGTAGTGCTTTACCTAAAGAACTTAGGGTTTCCCGCTCGACCAGTCGCACAATTGAATCTAGCGGCAGATCGTTGTCCTGCAAGCCAAAGGGCTCTTCCAGTTCCGCACTGAGTTCATCCAGCCCGAGTAGCATATAGGCAATCAATCCAACCAGAATTGGTGTCCACAGGCCTAAATTTGCCTGCAAACTGAAAGGCAGGATAAAGCAAAAAGAATAAACCGCACGATGTAACAATACCGAATAAGAAAATGGTAATGGCGTGGACAAAATCCGGTCACAACCAGCCTGAATATCTCCCAAAGCCACAGTGTGCTGATTCAGGTTATTATAAATAATATCGCTGATCTTGCCCTGCTTATATTGCTGCACCAGCTCTTTTTGCATCTGTTCCAGCACCCATTGGGATGGATTGATTTGCATGGGCAATTGCTCAAATGACTTGGGTTCAAAACCGGCAGTGGCTTCATAAGCCTGAATACTGGGCGTTTGCTGTCTCAGCCGATCACGTAATAGATGGGTAAACAGCATCATGCGATATAGCAAAACTTCACGGATTTGATCATCTAGCACATGGCTGTCACGGCATAAATGACGCGTGGTTGCAATCAACGCACCCCAAAGCTTGCGCCCTTCCCACCAGCGATCATAGCAGGCCGTATTTCTAAAACTCAGAAAGATCGAAAGAATGACACCAAAAATGGTAAAGCCAATTGCCGGGACAGCAGGAAGGCTCACGAAATGCGCCTGACTCAAATACACTAGTAAAGCGGAAATAAAAACCACCAAAACCAATGCGGGCAGCACCTTGGGCAGAATCGTTCCCTGCCAGGCAAACAGTAAGCCCAAACTATTATTCTTATCACGCACAATCATGCAATTTTCCCTGCTGTATTGAAAAAGCCCAACCAGAGTTGGGCTTTTTACATTCTGACTTAAACCAGCTTATTTGCCTGGTTTAAAGCTGTCCTTAAGATCCAGAATACGGTTGAATACCGGTTTTTCGCTGGAATGATCATATTGATCAGCCACAAAATAGCCTTCACGCTCAAACTGGAAACGGTCTTCCGGTTGTGCTTGTGCCAAAGCAGGCTCAATCACGGCCTGAACTACCTTCAATGATTCAGGGTTCAGGTTTGCCAAGAAGTCATCGCCCACCTCAGGATCAGATTCAGTAAACAGACGGTCGTAAATACGCACTTCCGCAGGAACGCCTTTTGTCGCAGATACCCAGTGAATCACGCCTTTCACCTTACGACCTTCAGGATTTTTACCTAAAGTTTCAGGATCAATCGAACATTTCAGCTCAACCACTTCACCATTTTCATCTTTAATGACTTCGTCACATTTGATGACATAGGCATGACGTAAACGAACTTCACCTCCTGGAATCAGACGTTTAAAGCCTTTTGGTGGCTCTTCTTCAAAGTCTTTACGGTCAATATACAGCTCAGTCGTCAATGGAATAACGCGCTCGCCCATATCGACATTCGGATGACGTGAATGGGTCAGGTCCATATCGGCTGGCAAGTTGGTTAAAGTCACTTTTAATGGATTTAACACAGCCATACCACGAGCGGCAGTATTTTCCAGAGACTGGCGAATACAGTATTCCAGCATAGCTACATCGACAATACTTCCATCAACTTTCGATACACCGACACGTTGACAGAAATCACGTAGACCTTCAGGTGTGAAACCACGACGACGCATACCGACTACAGTTGGCATACGTGGGTCATCCCAGCCCTGAACATAGCTACCTTCCACCAGTTTACGTAATTTACGTTTCGAGGTGATGGTATAGTCCACATTCAAACGGCTCGATTCATACTGACGTGGCACGGATGGTGATTTAACTTTTGCCACTACCCAATCATAGAACGGACGATGATCCTGGAATTCCAGGGTACAGAGTGAATGCGTAATGCCTTCAATCGCATCAGACAATGGATGCGCATAGTCATACATTGGATAAATTTTCCATTTATCGCCAGTCTGATGGTGTTCAGAATGCAGGATACGATACAGAATCGGATCACGCATATGCACGTTCGGTGAAGTCATATCAATCTTGGCACGTAATACAGCCTGACCTTCTGCATATTCACCGCTGCGCATTTTCTCAAAACGCTCCAGGTTTTCTGCAACCGTTGCATCGCGTTGTGGCGAGTTCTTGCCTGGCTCAACGAAATTACCGCGGTTTAAACGGATCTCTTCAGGGCTTTGCAAATCCACATAGGCATCGCCCTGCTCAATCAGCTGAACTGCCCAGGTATAAAGTTGATCGAAATAGCTTGATGCATAACGCGGCTCGCCTTCCCATTGGAAACCCAGCCATTTCACATCATTGGCAATACCATCCACATATTCCTGCTCTTCGGCATCCGGGTTGGTATCGTCAAAACGCAGGTTACACACACCTTTAAATTCTTCAGCAATTCCGAAGTTCAAGCAAATTGCTTTCACATGGCCAATATGTAAATAGCCATTCGGCTCAGGCGGAAAACGCGTCACCACCTGTTGAGTACGACCAGCGGCTAAATCATCGGTAATGACCTGACGTACAAAGTCCAAGCCCGGTTGTTGTTCTTGCTGCTGCACTGAATCGACTGCATTGTTCTTTTGGGTCGGGTTCTCGGGCAGAGATGTCACAACATCATTTGGCTTCATGATCAATCATTCACTTCTAAAGTTAAAAAGGGATTAACGAATATTTAATCGCACAGGTTGTACGCATATTCATTATCAAAGTTCCTTAGTTTAACTAGAGGTGAATAATCTCTCAACCGCTAACTATGGTATTTGATTTCAATTCACCCATTTTAAAAAATGAAAATACGGCGAGTTGCCTGAAACTAAAATATCAGTGCTTGTACAAGCAGTAAAATCATTAATTTACGCCAATTCAAAATAGGGTACCTGATAGGGCAATATCTGAAATGCCTTGATAAATCAACGTATAAATAAGGTATTATTTTTATGCTTTTAACAAAGAAAATAATGTTTTTACTTGCCTTGTCGAATGTAGTTTGCTTATGCTTCACTCATTCAGAAAAAACCATGGCACTCGTCCATGATCAGGAGATTACACAATGAGTTTTCCTCAAGTCGAATTAAACACCAATAAAGGTCGTATTGTTCTAGAACTCAATGCTGAAAAAGCACCTAAAACCGTAGCTAACTTTTTAGAATACGTACGTGACGGTTTTTATGACGGCGTAATTTTCCACCGTGTTATTGATGGTTTCATGATCCAAGGCGGCGGCATGGATGAAAACTTCAAAGAAAAAGCAACACGTGATGCAATCGAAAACGAAGCAGACAACGGCTTGACCAATGACGAAGGTACGATTGCAATGGCGCGTACTCAGGCACCGCACTCTGCTTCTGCTCAGTTCTTCATTAACGTGAAAAACAACTCATTCCTTAACCACTCTGGCAAAACTGCTCAAGGTTGGGGTTATGCCGTATTTGGTAAAGTCGTTGAAGGTATGGACGTTGTGAACGAAATCAAAAACGTACGTACTGGCAACCGTGGCTACCACGCTGACGTTCCTCTAGAAAACGTAGTAATCGAATCTGCAAAAATCATTTCTGAATAAAAAACGTCCTCTCCGTTCTTTTATGAGTTTTAAAGCAACACTTTAAAACAGTGTAATGGAAAATCCCTCATATGAATGAGGGATCTAGAGAGGAATAAAAGGAAAAGATTCGTGACCTATCTGTTTATCTCAGATTTACATTTGTCACCTGATCACCCTCGACTTGTTCGGGGGTTTTTAGATTTATTAACTGAATATCAAAATCAAAATACCCAATTGTATATTCTGGGTGACTGGTTCAATGCCTGGATTGGTGATGACTATACCTCTCCATGGCTGGACGAAATTGTCACTGCATTAAAACAGTTTACTCAGGCTGGGAATCAAGTCTATTTTCAGGCCGGCAACCGGGATTTTGTCTTAGGAAGTAAATTTTTAGCTCGATTTGGCGGGCAGCTTCTTCCCGAAATCGATCAGCTAATCATTGCCGGAACACATTTTCGCCTGGAACATGGCGATGCCCTATGTACCGATGACGTCTCCTATCAGCGTTTTAAAAAGATTATTCGTCATCCCTGGCTACTTGGCTTCTTAAGAAAAACCCCTCTCTCATTTCGAACCAGACTAGCCAACCGCTTTCGTCAACAAAGCCATCAGGCACAACAGTTTAAAAGCTATGAAGTGATGGACGTCAACCCACATGCAGTTGAGCTGGCATTACAGGATGTAGATGTACTAATCCATGGTCATACGCATCGCGCAGCCATTCATCAGTTAGCCCAGAAAAGAAGAATTGTACTAGGCGACTGGAAAGAAGACAGTGCAGAGATTCTGGAAATTCAGGAAGATCAAAGTTTTGATACCCTGAAACTAAAAAAGTGGCGATATTAATCAGCCACTTTTTACGATATTGATCTGCTTAACACAGACGATAAAGCTGGTTTACCCCAGTATAGAAACTTTTACCATCGAGATTGAACTGAAATTCCTCACCCGTTGGCAATTGAATCATTTTACCGACCTCAACCCAGATAAAACCGTCCATTGTATTTTGCTTGCGCTTTAATGGAACCAGTTTCACGTTAATTTCATTGCCATCAGCGGCAGTGGCAATATGCCATTCATTGATTTTGATCAAAATATTTACTCACACGATATGAGCTTTTTGTGACTATATGGAGAGAGATTAATAACAACCTAGTTTACATAATAGTTCTATGGTTAGTAGATCTTATTTGAGTTCAAATACTTGAACTAAAAAGTACATCACAATCAGCTTAAAATAATAATAGAAGCAAGAACAGTACTTGCTTGAAGTGCAGCCAGTGTAAGCTATTTATCCAGCAAAAGCAAAATTACATTGTAATGACAATAGAATGGGATTTTTAAGAACTTTTTTCATGCTTTGTTAATTATTAGGCTTTTGATTTTTATGATCTAAAATTCATTTTAACGTTACTTCATTTCCGTTGATAAACAAAACCTGTCTTTAAATACCTTAAAATCAATATTAGAGACATGAAACTCAGCCCGAGGTACAGCAAGTTCCACTCTCCCGTCTTTTGATAATTTAGGATCAAGAGAATAGCATTTAAGGCTACAAACAGTACGTGAATCATAAAAAAGGCTTGTTGCACTCGTCTAGTTTTTTGCTGACGTTGGTTCTCTAAGATGTTCTGCTGTTCTTGTAAAAATTGTTCTGCATCTTGAAGGTTCATTATGATTTTCTTATGGCTGAATGAATAGCTCATCTAAAGAATTTCCGGTTAAAAATAAACTAAAAATCTAAGCAAGCTATTCATTCAGAATCTCTTGTTGATTAATAACCGCTAGTCGGATTAATCACATTGATATCCTTTTTATATTTCCCCAATAGATCACGCAAGGAATTCATCAAAATACTGGTATCTACGCCCACTGCTACAAACTCAGTGCCAAGTTCGATATATTTTTGCGTCACTTCATGCTGGGTTGACAGAATTCCTGCAGCTTTGCCTGCAGAACGAATCCGCTGGATTGCATCAATTACAGCTTTTTGTACTTCAGGATGATTCGGATCACCTTGATAACCCATAGTGGCAGATAGATCAACGGCGCCAATAAACACGCCATCAATCCCGTCGATCTGAAGAATAGCATCCAGATTTTCAAGTCCTGTGACCGATTCAATCTGGATTAATAAACAGATTTCTTCATGTGCCGTCTGATAATAATTTGGAATGCTGTTCCAGCGGGTGGCACGTGCCAGTGCAGCACCAACGCCACGAATTCCTTCAGGCGGATAACGGACTGCCCTGACCATGAGTTCGGCCTGTTCCACGGTTTCTACCATCGGAATCAACAGCGTTTGTGCACCGATATCAAGGAGTTGCTTGATCAGTTGTACGCTACCAATGGGTGGTCGTACTACTGCTTGCGAGGGATAAGCAGCAATACTTTGCAGTTGCGACAAAGTCGTTCTCAAATCACTGGGTGCATGCTCACCATCAATCAGCAGCCAGTCATAACCTGCATTTGCCGCAATCTCGGTTCCATAGGCATCTGCCAATCCATAAGCCGATTTGCTGCTGGGTTTTCAGTTTGTGTTTAAAGTAATTGGTCACTTGCATCCGCTAACCTATTTGCATGTTGCTGGCGATGCCTCTTATTAAACGCTTCTCGCTTAAAAGTGCCAATAGACAAAAACTGGATTTTAATCTGATTTAACTCTAAGTTTTGCTTGAATCCAGCTCAAGATCATCTCAAAACAGGCTTTTGTCAACGGCATTTTAAAATTGACCCCTTTTACCTTAAAAATGGCGAAGTAAAATTGACCCCTTTGATCTCGTATTAAGTTTCAACCTGCGGCTGAATCCCAATTCTTTTTTTATCCTTCAAACGATAACTCTCACCCGATATCTGTACCACATGACAGTGATGTAATAGCCGATCTAACATCGCAGCGGTCAACGTAACATCATCCGCAAATGACTTAGACCATTGGCTAAAGGGTAAGTTACTCGTCAATATCGTACTGCCTTTTTCATAACGCTTGGCAATCACGTTAAAGAACAGATTCGCTTCTTCACGTCCAAACGGTAAATAACCAATTTCATCGATAATCAGTAATTTTGGGGCGAGTATCACCCGTTGCATATAGGTTTTCAATTTACCTTGCTGATAGGCTGTACTGAGTTGCAGCATGAGATCGGCGGCGGTAATAAACTTGGTTTTGACATTGTTCATGATGGCCTTATAGCCTAATGCCATAGATAAGTGCGTTTTCCCTACACCGCTAGCCCCGAGAAACACCACATTTTCTGCTCTAGCAATAAAGCTCAGGTTGAACAACTCGACCACCTGTGATTTGGGAGCACCCAGTGCATAATTAAAATCGTAACCTTCCAGCGTTTTCACTTGAGGCAGGCCTGAGAGTTTCATCAGGACCTGCTGGCTGCGCTGTTGCCTGGCAGCATATTCATGCGTCAAGATCGCTTCAACAAAGTCGGCATAACTTCCATCTTGACCTAATGTTTGTTGTGCATGATGTGACCATTGTGATGCGATGGCAGGCAGATTGAGCTTTTGGCAAAGTTGCTCTATACGGTCGTATTGCAGATTCATCAGGAAACTCCCAGCAACTGGTCATATACCGATAAAGGATGCTGCAAACTCTCGTAGGGCATGACATGCTGTGCTGCTGCAACAGGTACAGTGCTAGAACCTGTATCTGATAGCGGTAATGGCGTAAATTTTTGCTGCTCCTGTTGCAGTCGAACAGCCGGTTTTTCTTGCGTGGTGGCATGAATCCGCTGATTGGCGGTTTCATGCAGCCACCGGCCAATGTGGGCATTGGCGACATCAACATCTAACAGTAAACCCGAAGTCTTCAGGCTTGCTTTCAATGGCACAATAAAGCTTGATTTGAGGTATCCATTAAAGCGTTCAACTTTGCCTTTGGTCTGTGCACGGTAGGGCTTACATACGCGAGGACGAAAGCTGTATTTCTTGGCGCAGTCGAGCAGTTTGGGATTCCATTTATGCTGCCCCTCCTGATAGGCATCCCGTTCAATCATGATCGTTTTAGCGTTATCAAACAGGATTTCTTGAGGTACTCCTACAAAAAACTGAAATGCATTTTCTAGACCATCGATCCATGCATCCGTACGTTCATGATCATAAAATTTCACGAAAGTCGCTCTGGAATACCCTAATGTTGCGACAAAGGCTTTTAAAGTCGTGTTGTTGCGTCGAATTGTGGTGAAATCCACCTGCATTTGTTGGCCAGGTTGGGTTTCAAAACGAATGATCGGTTCCGGTTTGGCAACTGGTTTTAATGTTGCAAGATATTCCCTCAATATCCTGATCTTTCCTGGATATCCCAACCTTAAAATTTCCTGGTAGAGCACGACAGCAGGAATCCATTCAGGATGAGCTGCATTTACACGTTGGAGTAAATAGGGTTTATATGGGTCAAGGATACTTATTCTAGGCTGTATACGCTGATACTGAGGTGTGGTGTTTTGCCGTAAATATTTACGTACGGTATTTCTGGACACCCCCAGTTCACGAGTAATGGCTTTAATAGATTTACCTTGTTGATGAAGTATTTGGATTGTCACTGCTTGCTCCAAAGTTAACATGTTGAGCAGTCCAAAATGACCGCTATATTAACCAAGGGGGTCAGTTTTTAAATGCCATTAGGGGGTCATTTTTACACTGCCGCTAACATTTGCCTGATGCTTTGTTATTGTAATAATCAGGGGATGTGAAAAATGTATATATTTAAAACTTCTACTCGCTGTTTATTTAAAAAGATTGGAGTCCATTGATGGATTTACTCAAGATCACACAGACCCGCTATACCACTAAAGCCTATGATCCTAGCAAGAAAATCCCAGCAGAACAGTTTGAACGCTTGTTAGAAATTTTGCGTCTGGCACCCTCTTCGATCAATATTCAGCCTTGGCATTTTTTTATTGCCGATCATGATGCCGCCAAACAGCGCATTGCCAAAGCCTTGGTTGGTACTTATGCCTACAATGCACCCAAAGTTCTGGATTCTTCACATACCATTTTATTCTGCACCAAAGCCGACATTAATGAGTTGCATCTAGAAAACTTATTGAACCGCGATGATCTCAGTGGCCGTTTTAAAGATGAATCAGCCAAAGAAGGTCAGAAAAATACCCGTGCAGGTTATATTCATTATTATCGTAATGAAAAAGGTGATATTCAGCGTTGGGCTGAAAACCAGACCTTCATTGCACTCGGTCAAATGCTCTTGGCTGCCGGAATTGAAGGGGTTGATGCCACACCAATTGGCGGCTTTGACGGAGAGATGATTAGTGAAGAATTACAACTTGCAGAACAGGGTTTGATCCCTTCTGTATTGCTGACTTTAGGCTATCGCAGTGAAAATGATTTCAATGCCAAACTCCCTAAATCACGTCTTGCCGCTGAAGATATTTTCACCAAACTGTAAGGAATTTATGCTATAAAAGGGGTCAAGCGCCCCTTTCCATGTCAATTCGGGCCTATTTTTTGCTTTATTTAATTTACATCTAATAGAATAACAATAGAGGTCATCTATGTCGCTCCTTACATCCAAATCCCTGAAATTTGAATGCCATCATTGCGATAAAATTTATCTCCAGCACTATAAAGAGCAACAGCATCGTTATCCGCACTGTCCAGACTGCCAACAGTCCGGTTTATTGCTTGGACTGGCCGAAGCAGGTGACCTGCTCCGACATCCGATTGAATTTGCATCCTCTTATGTCAAGCAGACATTGCATAAGCTAGGCAAATCACACTAGTCAAGCCTAGCAGTAATCCTAAAGTACTTGCAGGTTTGAGCCGTTCTTTAAAGAATACCAGACCTGCTATCACACCAAATACCACCACCAGAATATTCATGCCAGCAAAGACGATCGCAGGTGAATCCTTAAGCAGCATATGGGCTTTGACATAGAAAGCAATATTGGCAAAATTCAGGAAACCCAATAACAGACCAGCGCCGATATTCTGCATCGAGCCCAAGCTTTTATATTTGATTAACAGATAGCCCATCGAAATGATCAGGGCACAAACAAACATTAGATTCAGCGCCACCGCGAATTGGAGGCCCAGACTGGTTGTATATTTCAACAATACATCAATCAGTGCATAACCGACCCAGACCAAGCCCAGATACAACATTCCCTGACTGCTCTGTCCTGTACTTTGTCGATGTGAAAACAGGATGCACAGCACTGCTCCAATACCTAAAGCGATCCCAAGTATTTTCAGCTGATTAAACTGTTCCTGAAAAATGAAATAGGCTGCAGCCAGTGACAAAACTACAGAAAGTCGCTGGGCAATTTCGGTTTTTAAAATTCCAGCCGTTTGCAAAGCCTTGGCCAAAAACAGAAATACGCTCGGAAGCAAAATACCCAGAGCCAGAATAAGCAACCAAGGCGTCTGAGACATTGAAATATGCTGAATATCAGGCTTAAACCAGAAAAAACACAAGAGACTAGCTGTCATATAGTTCCAGCTAATCATGTGTATCGGACTCAAGCCCTTATTTTTGGCGACTTTTAATAATATTGAGACCGCAACGCTGCATAGCGCTGCTGCGAAAATCAGTTCCATATGCTGCTCTTATTCTTGATATTTATGAGTCTACAAAAAAGCCCACATTTGCAGTGGGCTTTTTTTATAAATGATTCACTGGGAATTATTTATAGTGTGACACCATTTTCTCTAAAGAGATTGGGCGAATCTTGTCTGCATTGCCTGCAGTACCAAAAGCTTCGTAACGATCGATACAGATTTGCTTCATTGCATCTACAGTTGCGCTGAAGAATTTACGTGGATCGAATTCGCTTGGTTTTTCTGCCATCATACGACGCATTGCACCGGTAGATGCTAAACGCAAGTCAGTATCGATGTTAATCTTGCGCACGCCGTGTTTGATCGCTTCAACCAGCTGTTCAACCGGAACACCGTAAGTTTCCTTGATGTCGCCGCCATACTGGTTAATCACTGCCAACCATTCTTGTGGCACAGAGCTTGAACCGTGCATGACAAGATGTGTGTTTGGAAGTGCTGCGTGAATTTCTTTAATGCGGTCAATCGCAAGAATATCACCTGTAGGTGGACGCGTGAACTTGTACGCACCGTGTGAAGTACCTACTGCAATTGCAAGCGCATCAACATTGGTATCAGCAACGAAGCTACGCGCTTCTTCAACTGAAGTCAGGAGTTGAGAATGATCCAGTACGCCTTCTGCGCCTACGCCATCTTCTTCACCCGCCATACCTGTTTCAAGGCTACCCAAACAACCGATTTCACCTTCAACAGATACGCCACACGCATGTGCCATTTGAACTGTACGGCGAGTCACATCAACGTTATATTCATATGAAGTTGGTGTTTTACCGTCTTCACCCAGTGAACCGTCCATCATTACTGATGAAAAGCCTAACTGGATTGAACGTTGACAAATGTCAGGGCTGGTACCGTGGTCTTGATGCATTACCACTGGAATATGTGGCCATTCTTCAATTGCAGCCAAAATTAGGTGACGCAAGAACGGAGCGCCTGCATATTTACGCGCACCCGCAGATGCTTGTACGATAACAGGTGAATTGGTTGCATCTGCTGCAAGCATAATTGCACGCATTTGTTCTAAGTTGTTTACGTTAAATGCTGGTACGCCGTAAGCATGTTCGCCGGCGTGATCCAAGAGCTGGCGCAATGAAATAAGAGCCATAATATCCTCCCAGTGAATGCCACATATTCTACATGTTCAAAGGTTTCAATTCAGCAACAAATAACACTATTTAAAAAAAATCCCTGCATTTGCAGGGATTTTGTGTCACATCAACCGGATTAAGGTGCTACAGGCTCTGAAGTCGCAGCAACTGACTCGTCTGCAGTTGCTTCATCGGCTGGTGCATTGGCAACTTCAGCCGGGATATCGGTATTTTTTTCGTCTAGAATTGGCTGATCAATGGCATCAATGGCAGCTTGCTGTTCTGGAGTCACCGCCTGATCCGCCACTGCTGCCGAGCTTTCTGCTTCAGCTTCTGGTGTGCTTTCCTGTTTTGCACATGCAGTCAGTGCCAGAGAAGCTGCTAATAATACTGCGATAGTTAACTGTTTCTTCATCACGTATTCTCGTCATTTGGTGATTTAATTACTGCATCTTATGACAGATTTATTGCATTTTAATGACGAAGCCATGAAGGGTAAGTTTTCACTGTCAAAAAAATGACATAAAAAAAGCTGGCACTGGGCCAGCTTTTTAGCTTAGGACATGCAATTAAGCACGTTCTAATAGTACCGCAACTGCAGGAAGAGTTTTACCTTCAACGAATTCAAGGAATGCACCGCCACCCGTCGAGATATAACCAATTTTGTCAGCCACTTCATATTTATCAATCGCAGCAAGTGTGTCCCCACCACCCGCGATCGAGAAACCTTCCGATTCAGCAATTGCTAAAGATAAAGTTTTAGTCCCTTCACCGAATTGATCGACTTCAAATACGCCAACCGGGCCATTCCAAAGAATGGTTTTAGAGGTTTTCAGAATTTCTGCAAATGCTTTCGCAGTTTCCGGACCTACATCCAGAATCATGTCGTTGTCAGCAACATCGGCAACGTTTTTCACCGTTGCTTTCGCAGCAGCCAATGAACCCAGGAAATCCTCAAAGTTGATTTCAGAGGCATCTGCAACCACAACGTCAGTAGGAAGTGGCACTGATACTTTTGCAGCAATGGCTTTTGCTGTATCGATCAGGTCTTTTTCACACAGTGATTTACCAACGTTATAGCCTGCTGCAGCAAGGAAAGTATTGGCAATACCACCACCCACGATCAATTGATCACAGATATCAGAAAGTGAGGTTAAAACATCCAGCTTGGTAGAGACTTTAGAACCCGCAACAATCGCCACCATTGGCTTTTCTGGCGTTTGCAGTGCACGGCCAAGTGCATCCAGTTCAGCTGCCAGTAAAGGACCTGCTGCTGCAACTTTCGCTAAACGCGCTACGCCTTCAGTAGATGCTTCTGCACGGTGCGCTGTACCAAAGGCATCCATTACAAATACGTCGCAAAGTGCTGCATATTTTGCTGCAAGTTCAGGATTGTTTTTCTTCTCGCCGACGTTAAAACGGCAGTTTTCAAGCAGAACCACCTGACCTGGCTGAACATCAACGCCATCTAAATAGTCAGTGAACAGTTTCACTTCTTGGCCCAAAGCTTCAGTCAAGTAAGCCGCTACAGGAGCAAGTGACTGTTCAGCCTTAGGCTCACCTTCAACCGGACGACCCAGATGAGAATACACCATGACTGCAGCGCCTTTTTCTAATGCTGCTTTAATCGTTGGCAATGCTGCACGAAGACGCGCATCGCTGGTGATCACACCATTTTTAACAGGAACGTTTAAATCTTCACGGATCAGAACACGTTTACCTGCTAAATCGAGGTCAGTCATACGCTGAAAGTTCATGTAGAGCTCACTTTATAGATATTAAAACCAGGCGATTTTAAATGATTATGCAGAAAAAGGTTAGCATCTTTTGCAGAAAACATTATGAATGCCAAAGTTTTGTTATGATAGAAAAAAGCCTCTTTTAGATTCAGTCCCTATGTCGATACATCCTGATCCAAATCTTAACCGTTTGAACGTGTTAGGTGAGCCTTTGTCCAGCTGTTGCTTCGATCCGATTACCGGTTATTTCCGCAATGGCTTTTGCCATACTGCGACCACTGATCTGGGCCAGCACACGGTTTGCGCGCAAATGACTTCAGAATTTCTGAATTTTTCTCAAAAAGTCGGTAATGACCTGATTACGCCTTTGCCTGAACTGGATTTCCCCGGCCTGCAACCTGGCGATTTCTGGTGTATCTGCGTAACGCGCTGGGTCGAAGCCTATGAAGCAGGTCAAGCACCTCCAATCAAGCTGCAAGCCTGTCACAAAGCTGTTCTGGCTTATGTGCCGTTAAATATTCTTGAGGAATATGCTGTCTAATGAATTCTGTACAGATTATTTTGGCATCATCCAGTCAAACCCGCAAAGCGCTGATGGATCGTCTGCATATTGATTATATTTCCATGGTACCGGATATTGATGAATCTCCTCGCGGGGAAAATCACGCAGATGATCTGGCACAACGACTAGCTTTCGAGAAAGCCAGATATATTGCCGAACAGAATCCTGAAGCGATTGTGATCGGCTCGGATCAGGTGGCATGGCGTGAAGGTGCACCGGATATTTTTATCGGTAAACCGTTAACGACTGAAAAAGCCATTCGCCAGCTCCAAGCTAACTCGGACAAGATTGTCTATTTCAGTACGGCGCTCAGTGTACAGCAACAATCGACGGGTTTTGAACAAAGTCTGGTCGAACACTATAAAGTCAAGTTTCGTAAACTTTCTCAGGCCGAAATCGAGCGCTATGTCGAGATTGAACAGCCACTGCATTGTGCTGGCAGTTTCAAATGTGAAAGCTTAGGAATTAGCCTGTTTGAAGAAATGACCGGGCAAGACCAGACCACACTGATGGGTATGCCGATGATCAAGCTATGCAATATTCTTCGTGAATTAAAAATTTTAGTTCCTTAATCTCTCTCTTTAAATTCAGGCTGTAATCTATGTCTCAACCTTTAGACGTTTTAGGCGGCATCACCGCTGAACAATTCCTTAGCGAATACTGGCAAAAGAAACCATTACTGGTGCGTAATGCGATGCCTGAAATCGCCAGTTTGCTTGAACCCAATGATGTGATGGAACTTGCGCTTGAAGAACATGTCACTGCCCGTCTCATCAAGCAGAAAGATCGTGATCCGAATCAATGGAGCGTGAAATCTTCACCTTTGCTCAAAGCAGATTTTCAGAAAATGCCAAAACTCTGGACACTTTTGGTTCAGGCTGTAGATCACTATTCATTTGACCTGTCGGCACTTTGGAAAAAATTCCCATTTATTCCACAATGGCGTCGCGATGACATCATGGTGTCTTATGCACCGCAAGGCGGTTCAGTCGGCAAGCATTTCGATTTCTATGATGTGTTTCTGGTACAAGGCTATGGCCATCGTCGCTGGCAGCTTGGGCAAATGTGTGATACCGAAACTCCATTTGTTCCGGGTCAACCGCTTAAATTATTGCCTGAAATAGAAGTGGACTTTGATGAAGTGCTGGCACCTGGCGACTTGCTCTATGTGCCGCCTGGTCTGGCTCATTACGGCGTGGCTGAAGATGACTGCCTGACTTATTCATTCGGTTTCCGCATGCCAAATATCAGTGACATGATGGATCGTGTCGGGGATAAATTCTCTGAAAATGAAACGCTGCGTAACCCATTGCTGGATATCATCCGTGATCAAGTCGGTGCTATCGGTGAAGTGAGCAGCAATGAGCTGGAATATCTGAAAGAACACATCATGCAGCAACTGCATAATTCCAATGTTCTCGAAGATGCCATCATGAGCTTGATGTCCGAACCTAAATATCCTGAAAACCTGCCTGAAGCAGAAGAAATCGGTACAGGTGATCTGGAAGAAGCACTCGATCAGGGCTATAGCCTGATGCTCGAACCTGCGTCACGCCTGCTTTATACTGAAACGGACGGCGACGTTCTGTTCTGGGCAAATGGTGAGGGTGTGTGCATCTCTGAGACATTTACCGCAAAACTCAAACAGCTTGCAGATGGTGAAGCGCTGTTATTCAGTGAAGACTTCGCTGATGAAGAAATTCTGGAAGATGTTGCAGCATTATTGAATGAAGCCGTGTTGATGTTGGTTCCACCTGCTGACGACGAGTAAGCGTTTAACGACTCGTTAAGCGATAATAAAAAGAGGATCACATGATCCTCTTTTTATTTTCTACTAAAATTCTAGTTACTTAAGGCTGATACAGCTCTAATACAACACGAATCAGCGTATCTCCTTGTTCAGATTCAATCTGGAACAATCCTCCCATGCGCTCAACCCGCATTTTCATGCTGCGCATTCCAATACTCAGGCCATTTTTTTGCACCATGTCAGCATCGAAACCGATGCCATTATCCTGAATGCTTAAAGTAAGCTGATGTGGCTGGGAATATTCCAGACTGACTTTTACCTGACTGGCCTGACTATGCTTAATGATATTGGTCAGACTTTCTTCGACTACTCGGATCAAGGTCAAACACTGTAATGCCGTCGGTTCACGCTGCCAGACTTTTGGAAATGACCATTCAACTACAATCCCCATTTCTTCCATCAGCTGGGTAAAACGATAACGTACCGGTGCGATCCAGAGTACCGGCGTTTGTGGGACTTTATTTTCAATAGATGAACCACTGTCAATGATTTGTCTGAGATCATCTCTGAGCAGTTTCAGCATGGAAAGAAACTGCTGTTTAGAAACTGTTTCGCTACTTTGATCCACCAGAATCATGGAACGGACAATAGACCCTCCCAACCCGTCATGCAGTTCATGTGACAGATTAATCCGTTCTTGCAGACGAACATTCGTCAGCTCCAGTTGATGTTTATCGCTCAGGCTTTTATTCAGGTCGGCACTGACCTGCTGAACTTTACGTTCTAACTGGGTATTAAATTTTTCGATTTTCCTGACATTACGATTCAAGCGTGTGCCCATAATCAGCACGACAAACAGGGTAATAATCGGTGAGGTATAGGGGGATAAAGGTGAAAATTCATTGACCTGGGTTTGGTTCAACATGATCAGGTCGATGACTACACACAGCAAAATCCCCCAGAGACACAGCGTCAGGAAAAGATATTCTCCATTTCGGGTTTTGATGGCCTGATAGCTGACATATACAGTACAACTAATAAAGAGCAATACATAGATGATAAACACTCCGCCCAGTACCTGCTCCAGATAATCCAAGGAACTGATCATAACCAGTAAGCTGGACAGAACGCTGACCAGAATAAATCCTCGCTCCAACTGCTTAAATTTCTGTTTTACAAAGCGGATCAGATACAGACAAAAACAATGGATATAGGCAATAAAAAAAAGCATATTGGCTTTAGCTGCCGAAATCGTGGAGTGAAATGGAAAATTTTCTGTAGTCAAGACATTGGAAATAAACAGAATCCACAACAGTGAACTGAGTGCCAGCCAGCCAAAAGTGGTTTCTGAACGCCGGAATAACCAGATAATGAAACAGATCAGCCCAATCGTGGCAGAGAAAATCATATTGATCTGGAATACGGTACGGCGATCCCAGATTTTTTCCAAATACTGCTGGCTATTCACCAACACATTATTAAACTGAATATTGCCCAGGCCCGCGCTTTGGAAACTGTAGCCATTTACATAAATCAGGATTTCATTACTGTCTTTACGCAAACCGCTAATCGGGAAAACCCAGTAACGCGGCATATTCCAGCTTTTCGACAAGGGCTCTTGCAAGTTCCGGTCAGACCAAAGCAAGTCACCATTCAGGAACACGGCACCTGCCGAATTAATATAATCAATAGAAAAGGCAACCGGTTCTGCAAGACGAATATTGTCCTGACATGACCAACGCCAGACAATCTTGTACCAGGCACCCCCATGATAATTCTTCCAGTTATTCTGCCAGTTATCCGGCAAACGTACGCTTTGCCAGCCCGATGTCGGCATCTCGGTAGGACCCTGAGCCTGAACCTTCTGAATATATTCGATCTTCACCTGACAAAGATCATTAATCTGAAAATGGTTTTGTGCCTGACTGATACTACAGAACAAGCAAAGCCAGCTGCACAGGACAAAAACACCGATCCATTTCAGTCGCTGCCGTTTGCTGCTTCTGGAACAGGCAGATGACATTACAGAATTCCCAGATGCCGTGCGGTACTGACCGCCTTGGTACGTTTACTGACCGAGAGTTTGCGGTAAATATGCTTGATATGACTTTCGACGGTATAGCGTGATACACAGAGCTGCTCGGCAATTTCACGATTACTCAGACCTTGCGCAACCAAGGACAGGATTTCCTGCTCCCGCTGTGTGAGCGTTTCCTGATCCGCAGCTGGCCTGTTCTGTTCTACTGTTCCTGAAATGGTGGGAATAGAAATCTGTTTTAAAATTTCACGGGCAACAAAGGGATCAATCGGTGCACCGCCACGCAAAATACTGCGAATAGCCAAGGCGACTTCAACATCATCCCGTTCTTTCAGCACATAACCGGTCGCACCGGCCTGAATTGCCCTAAACAGGCTATCTTGGGTACTCCAGGCAGACACCACCAGAATCAACGCTTGTGCGTCCTGTTCGCGGATTTTTTCAATAATTGAAATCCCACTTCCATCTGGTAAACCCAAATCTACTAAGGCCAGTGCAATCGGCTGTTGCTGCAAAACGGCATATGCTTCTTTCACCGTATTGGCAAATAACAGAACGTCATCCTGATAACCTAGATTGCTTAATATGATTTTTAAACGGCGCTGGATGACATATTTATCTTCAACGATTAATACTGGTACTGGCAAGACTGCCTCCGATGCTGTCATAAGCACGCCCCTTATATTTATTTTTATATATCCCCTTTAAGATTAAAATATAAACAAAATCACACTAAAAATCATGATTTATTTATTTTTTATTATCTGAAGTTTTAAGCAGCGAGAAACGCTTACGCCCGTTTTCCATATCATAGACATAAAAAATGCCATCTGTTTAGCAGATGGCAGTTCAAGATAGAAAATCTTTTGAAGTTATACGAGCTGTCTACTTTAAGCAGTACCGTATTGCTGTTTTAAATATTTCACAATCTCAGCCGATTCAAACATTTTGGTATCTGTATTTGGATCGACCAGATAGGGAAGCTGAATATTATTTCCCATCATTTCAAACAAATGTTCACGCTTACCGCCTGGTAGTGGTTCATATTTTCCCGGTTTTAAACGCAATTTGGCCGGTCCATAATCTTGCCAGCGCTCTTTAGCGACATTATGAAAAACAAACGGCACTTCCAGTTCACTCAAAACGGCGCGTACAATTCGGGTATAAGGACTGGCCTCAAAGCCCCATAATTCTAATAACAGTTCAGGTGTTGGCCGATCCTTAATCTTGGGAATCACCATTCCGCCGCGTAAACCATTGAGGACGGTTCCCGCAATTGCAGCCACTGGAATTTTAGGATAGTGAGCATATTTCTTGGGAGTTTTGCCGGTTTTGCCATAATGCTTGAACAGATGATCGATAATATCCTGAGACTCATAGAGTCGATCACCGGTATTTTCATCAACTAAAAAAGGAAATTGCAGTTTTCCACCCAATTGCTGCACCTCAGGACGGAAATGAGTACCCCCTCGTGGACATGGATAAACTTCATAATCCAGATTTAGCAAGGTCATGACTTCACGCACCCGACGACAAAATGGTGAACCCTCGTATTCATAGAGCTTCAAGGCTTTTTCAGGCTGATTTGGAAACGGTGTACCCACCATCCCACGTCCACCTTCAGCGATTGAAGAGGCCAAAGCTTGTACAACTTTAATTTGATGACTCAACATAGTATTTTCCTATTTTTGTTTTATATGAATGAAAGACAGAATCTAGGCATCCTGTCTTTCAGGGTACAGATAAGTTTTGTTGTTATTCTTTCATGCAGAAATGCAGATTCCGGCCGATTAAGCCACTAATGCTGTTTTAGACACCACAATACCATTATTGTCTGCATAGACATACTCGCCTGCATTAAACGTGACACCACCAAAACAGAGAGAGATATCAACTTCACCCACACCCTTGCGGTTGCTCTTTTGCGGAATAGCCGCCAATGCATGCACACCAAGATCAAGTTCAGCAATCGCATCGACATCACGAACGCAACCATAAATAATTACGCCATTCCAGTGATTTTTTACCGCTGATTCTGCAATCAGGTCACCCATCAAGGCACAGCGCATGGATGCACCGCCATCTACGACCAGGACCTTGCCTGTTCCATCTGTGGCCAACAACTCTTTCACCCGCGAGTTATCTTCAAAACATTTTACTGTCACAATCTGACCGCCAAAGGTTTTGCGCGCCCCATAACTCTTAAAAAATTTACCGTCCAGGCAAGGTGTCACCACCTGAAGCTCTAATTCTGGATGATCATCTAACAAGTCACAGGTAACAAATGCTGCTGTAGACACGGTGTTTTCCCCTCATTTCATTTTTTGTATGCGTAAATTATCATAAATTTCAAATTTTACCGTCTGAGTTAGCGCGGCCTCGACCATAGTATGAGCCACCTGCTCGGCTGTCACTGGCTTATACGCAAAACTATCCGGAATAAAACGCGATACTTTGTGGTAAACCTGCTGCGCGATATCTTCCAAAAAACGCTGCTCTGGACGTTCACCAATGAGCAATGAAGGTCGAATCAAACTGATTCTGTCCAAGGACAATGTTTGTATATATTCTTCCAGTTCACCTTTGACCCGATTATAGTAAAAATGCGATTGGGAATCGGCACCCATTGCGCTTAGCAAAAGATAATGGGCTGAGGTTTGCTGTAACAGCTCTGCAAAGTGAGCATTTATGGTATAGTCAATACTATAAAATGCCTGTTTGGATCCGGCTTTTTTCATGGTGCTGCCCAGGCAGCTAAAACCATGGCTATGCTTGCTGACATCCTGATCATTCAACATCAGGAAATCTTCCAGTACCAGTTGTTGAACTTTATCCAAAGCATCCAGATCATTTTGATGTTTTCTGACCACTGCAGTAATCTGCTGGCAAGTCGGCTCATCTTGCAAACGTTTTATCAGTTGTTTTCCCACCAAGCCAGTGGCACCTATCACGATGGGATGAGTCAGTGATTTAGTCATTTTTTATACGATCTCCTGGGTGGAATACTAATCTAACGTTTTCTTTAGAATTTTTCTGCATCTAAAATGTTGTCAAAGCATGTCAAGACTTGACTTCGGTGCTTAGTTTAATCAAAATATGGCACTTGTTTACGGGCTGGTGATAATTCCTCTGATGTTGGTTTTCAGTTGAGTTTCAGCCCGCCCAGACCAATCTATTTCAAGGAGTGCACGAGTGGCAAACTCTGCTCAAGCTAAAAAACGTGCTCGTCAAAACGTTAAAGCACGCAAACACAACGCAAGCTTGCGTTCTATGGTTCGTACCTATCTTAAACGTACATTAGCTGCTATCAGCACTAATGACTATGCAGTTGCTACTGAAGCGTACAAATCGCTTGTTCCAGTAATCGACCGTATGGCTGACAAAGGCATCATCCATAAAAACAAAGCAGCTCGTCATAAGAGCCGCTTGAACGCGCAAGTTAAAGCACTAGCTTCTAACTAATCGCAAATGAAAAAAGCCCTTTTTAGGGCTTTTTTTGTGTCTGGAATTTGAAGAAACTAAAAAATATAATGACTCATTCAGAAAAATAATTTGTTTAGACAGCACTCATCCAGTCAATGCGATACTGTGAGATAAAAACCTGAATCTCCCTCTCTTTTAGATTATTGATCTTTATCCATAGAGGATGGCGAAGTGGTTTTATCCTGTTTCGTATTGTCAGTGTCCCGCTTTTGACATGCGGTTAAACCCAAAATCGCGATCAGGCTAAAAATTGTGATAACTTTCATAATTTTCCTCAAGATGAATATTTCTATATTTATTAAGCATAGATAATTTTTATACTTACATTATTGAATTTTCACCCTATAAATGTAAAAGGTGCAGTTTAAAATTTATTTTTATCGTTTTAGCCTGAACTTTATTGAATGATCAATATGAAACGCCCCACCATCTTTATAATTTCTAACTCCCCAATAAAAAACTCAATTGCTGTGAACAATTGAGTTTTGAATAGATCAATTTAATTTAAGAAAGTTGGGAACGTTTAAAATCAGCAATATCCAGTTCATGTACCTGACCGCGCCAGATCCATTTCAGTTTGGACTCCAAAAACACATCACCTTCAAACCAGACAAACAGACCTTCCATCATTTTTGGCCAGTCTTCCCGACTGACGTCTTGACGCCCTGACATCACTGCAATCATCGCTGCGAGAATAGTATCGTGGCTGACAGCCAAACTCAGCCCATATTTATTTTGTGGATGGGTGTTGTAAATCAGTTCCAGTACATCCACCACGCCATGAATCGGCTGTTTCATCCCAGGCAAGGCATTATTGACAAAACTGTTAATAAAACCGAGTGCACCCTGCTTGGCAAAATAAGGCCCAGCTTTTTGAATATCCAGCACAAAGCTGCCAGGCTCCATCAGAAGTCCCTGTTCAATAATTTCAATACGATGGGTATTCTGCTCAGGGGTAACCGCATCTGCCCCTTCAATCATCAATGCAGCGGTATCAATACACCGCTGGATCGGACTTGAAATACAGTGATGAATCACACGATCAGTTTGATCAGCCAGATAAGCACCCCATTCCTGCGCCAGATCCCGCCCCTGATTGGTCAGTTGCAGATCATAGCCTGCCAAACCTTGACCCGGAACCTCTTCACGAATCGAATGCCGTGTAAATAAGGTGACAGGCGTCTGTACATCGGGCAATAAATCAATTGCACTCAACATACTCGGTGGAAGCAGTTTCAGGGACACGTTACAGCCAACTCTGGATTTGGTAATAGGTTAAGCACCACTATAACACGCTCAGAATTTTGCTCAATGCTCGGCCTGCATGTCAGAAACCGCCTGCAATGCAATAATTTTCATATCATTATTCTTATAAGCAATGAATCCGCCATTCAGCAAAGTATCCCGATGATTATAAATAAATGGGCGACCTTCTAAATCGACCAAGCCACCCCCAATCCGTTCGAGCATACATTGACCAGCGCTGGTATCCCATTCCGAGGTCGGATGAAAACGTGGATAGATATCCACCTGATCTTCCAGCATCATGCAAAATTTATAAGCGCTGCCCGCTTTAAATTCAGTGTAGTCCGTGAGCTTGGCCAAACTTTGTAAATATTCGAGATATTTCGGTTTCTGCTGGCTACTTTGGCTCAACCCTACAGCAATCATTTTAGATGTCGAAGACATTGCATAAGCAAACCATGTTCTAGTTTGAATATCATATTTATAAGGCAAGCCCTGCTCAGGACAGAAATAAATCAGTTGCTGCTCTGGAACCGCCAATATGGCAAAAGTGGTCAAACTGCCTCTGACCAGACTCAAATTAATGGTAAATTCGGGGCGCTGGTGCAAAAACTCTTTAGTGCCATCTAACGGATCCAGTAACCAGAATTCTGACCATGAGCGGCGTTCATGTTCCTGTCCTTCTTCAGACAGTAAAGGCAAGCTGGAAATCTCTGCCAAAGCTTGGGTCAGATAAGTATTAACCCGAAAATCTGCCTGAGTCACCGGAGAATTATCATTTTTTTTGATGACATCAAAAGCTGCACCAGAACAATAACGCTGATATTCTTCTCGCAAAATTTCACAGGCTTGTGTCAAAATGGGCACAAACTGCAAAATCATTGGATCTTGTGGTGCTGCTGTTGCTTTAAACATAGAAAACCTAAATATGTCAAAATGCTCTGAAAAACCTACCATAATTTTCGATATGGATGGCACTTTACTTGATCTTGCCTACGATGATTTCATCTGGAACGAGTTATTGCCTGTGCGTTATGCTGCCACACATGGCTGTAGCCTGGAACACAGCCAGGCGACACTCTATGCATTCTATCAGGAACATAATCATACCTTAAACTGGTACTCTTCACGCTTCTGGACGGCTAAAGTCGAAGTCGATGTTCTGGCGATGCAAATTGAACATAAAGATAAAGTGGCCTTACGCCCGCATTGTCTCGAATTGCTCGATTATCTTAAAAATAATGGCTATCCCATCTGGCTGGCCACCAATGCTGACTGTGCGGGTCTAGCATTTAAACTGGATCATTTGAATTTAAGAGATTATTTCGATGTGATTGTCAGTTCAGAAACGATCGGACATGCCAAAGAATTTATCGAGTTCTGGCAAGGCCTGAATGCGTTGCATCCATTTGACCCTGCACATGCTTATTTTATTGATGATACTGAAAAAGTCCTGAATGGGGCTCAAGCCTATGGCATTCAGAACCTGTTCAGCATCCAGCAGCCCTCTTCAGCCAAAGTAGCACGTCAGACTTGTAATTACCCGATGCTGCACCAATTAACAGATTTAATCACTCATTTAAATCAGGCTGAGGTAGAAAAAAAATATGCGTAAATCGTCTTTACCCGAAGATGCGGTAGGCATGCGTATAGACAAATGGCTGTGGGCAGCACGGTTTTTTAAAACCCGCTCGATTGCCAAACATGCGATTGAAGGTGGCAAAGTCCATCACAATGGTGAACGTGTCAAGGTATCGCGCGAAGTCCGTGTTGGTATGGAACTGACGATTCAGCAAGGCATCGACAAAAAAACCGTGCTGGTTAAGGAACTTTCTGATGTTCGTGGACCTGCACCCGTGGCACAAAAACTGTATGAAGAAACCGAAGTCAGTATTGCACGCCGGGAATTGATTACATCACAAAGAAAGTTGCATAATCTAGCTCGTCCCGACCATCGTCCAAGCAAGAAGGATCGTCGTGATATCAGTAGATTTAAAAATGAAAATAGTCAGAATTTCGATCAGTCATGGTCCTATAATGACGATTAAATTTAAGCGTCAGAATATGTCGTACATGCGCTGACTTTTATAGAACACTAGGGAAAATTCTGTCACTATACACCTGTGGAACAAAGCTCTAATTTAAGACATCCACTTGAGTACTAACTTAGTGACATCGTATTGAGGTTGTAAGATGGATGAGAATAAAAACAAGGCGCTCAACGCTGCCTTAAGCCAGATTGAAAAACAGTTTGGTAAAAATACAGTTATGCGTCTTGGTGACAATACCGTTCAGGCAGTTGAAGCTGTGTCTACAGGCTCTTTAACGCTGGATATTGCACTCGGTATTGGTGGTTTACCTAAAGGTCGTATCGTCGAGATCTATGGTCCTGAATCTTCAGGTAAAACCACAATGACCCTGCAAGCAATTGCAGAGTGTCAGAAAGCAGGCGGTACGTGTGCATTCATCGATGCGGAACATGCACTTGATCCTCAATATGCGCGCAAACTGGGCGTAGATATTGACAACCTGCTGGTATCGCAACCGGATCACGGTGAACAGGCACTTGAAATCGCAGACATGCTGGTACGCTCTGGCGCGATCGACATGATCGTTGTCGACTCTGTTGCTGCATTGACTCCGCGCGCTGAAATTGAAGGCGAAATGGGTGACTCGCATATGGGTCTGCAAGCCCGTTTAATGAGCCAGGCACTGCGTAAAATTACTGGTAATGCCAAGCGTTCCAACTGTATGGTGATCTTCATTAACCAGATTCGTATGAAGATTGGTGTCATGTTTGGTAGCCCTGAAACCACAACTGGTGGTAACGCACTGAAATTCTATGCCTCTGTTCGCTTGGACATCCGTCGTATCGGCCAAGTGAAAGAAGGTGACGAGATTGTTGGTTCTGAAACCAAAGTCAAAGTCGTGAAAAACAAAATGGCGCCTCCGTTTAAAGAAGCTTTATTCCAGATTCTTTATGGCAAAGGTGTTAACCATCTAGGTGAATTGATCGACCTTGCTGTACAGCAAGAAATCGTGCAGAAAGCTGGTGCGTGGTATTCTTATCAAGGCGACAAAATTGGCCAGGGTAAGAACAACACCATCCGTTATCTGGAAGAGCATAAAGAAATGGCTCAGACGATTGAAAAACTGATTCGTGACCAGCTTCTGACTAAAGCAGTGGTTGTTGAAGAAGACGATAGCAAGGAAGAACCTGACTTTTTAGATGCATGATCTTATTAGATGCATCATCTTTAAACGTCAATACACAGCGCCCTCCGGGGCGTTTTGTTATTATATAGGGAATCTAAAATCCGAGAGAATCATGTCAGACGCGAAATTCAGCAAACTGCTCGATTATGAAACTTTAAAACAGCAATTTGGTGATACTGAAGATCAAGCTCAACCTGCAAAAAGTGCGATCCAAGACGCTCCTGAATTTGATCCTGAAGAACGTTTGTTTTCCTCTACCCCAACTCAGGATGAGAAGAAACCGGGACTGACAGGCTCACGCTTACGTTCTTATGCCTTTGCCGTACTGACGCGCAAGGAATATTCCAAAGCCGAACTGATAGAGAAACTAGCCCTCTATGCAGAGCATCGTGATGAAGTTATTAACCTGGTTGAAGAACTGTCCCGTGAGAACTATCAAAGTGATCAGCGTGTGGCGGAAACCATGTTGTCGAGTCAAAAGCGTAAAGGCAAAGGTCCCAATCAAATTAAAATGAAACTCAAGAGCAAAAAGATTGATACTGCTCTGATTTCAGAAGAACTCAAAGAAACCGACTGGGTTCAACAAGCCTATGAACTAAAAGTCAAAAAATATGGCACCGAAGTTCCTAAAGACCCCAAGCTCAAAGCCAAACAGATCCGTTTTTTAATGTATCGTGGTTTTGAAATGGATGCGATTATCAAGGCCATTAACCGTAAAGCAGAAGACTAAGTCTTATATTCTTTGAAAGTCTTAATGAATTAAAAGGATTGGATATTTAATCTAATATTAGTTGGAAAATAAAATAAAGCACGGCAAAAGATAATGATGATTTAATCATTAAAACAATAAGATAATGCTGTTTGACGATATTGAAAAAAAATGATATTTGAGAATAGAAAACTGCGAATTCGCATTGTTATTATAATAAGAATATGGTGGCAACCCTACCAGCAAAGCTCCGGCACATCATAGTTCTATTACCGTTGCTACCTTCCGGTCCTGGCGGGGTTCATAGAGTACAATTGCGAAGTAACCAGCAGGGCTACCATTACAAAAACAGAGTATAGAGATTTTTAATCAAGTTGCAAGCCTTGTTCCGCAAAATAATCCCTTAAGCTATCCGTTTGATTATTTTAAAAACAATATTGATATTTCTGCTGATTTTTAAGGGATCTTCACAATCAATCCATCAACACTCAGATTCACATGATCTTTGTAAAACCTTGTTGCATTTTCTAAAAATGCCGTTTTTAATGTGTGCAATGTATATGAATGATCTACTTTGAAAAGATGAGCAGCGGATCCGCATCTCACAAAGAATTATGGAAATTTTATGATGTTTAAAAAGACCGTATTGTGTGCAGTGACAGCACTCTTTACCACGCCTCTATTTGCCAATATTCCGATTGAATCGCGCGGCTTGAGCCAAGCTACGAATCAAACCGCAGTAAATACCCCAGCGGCAATTGCGGCTGGTGCAACTCCAGCAGTTCAAACCAATACCAGCTGGCAAATCATGCAAAAGAACCAGCAGCTCGAAAATGACTTGCGGATTTTGCGCGGTAAAATGGAAGAACAGGAAAATGAGATTGAACGGCTCAAAAATGAACTGACCAATCGTTATGCCGATCTCGATCAGCGTCTCGAACTATTGCAGCAAAAAATTGAACCTGCTGAAGACAATCCAACGGAGGAAAACCCACAGGATACTGCACCCAGCCTAAACACAAATAAGGTCAATACAGCAAGCAGCGGAAAGCAACCTGCTGAGCTAGAAAAGGCAGCTTATACCGTGGCTTTAGATGCTTATAAAAATGGCGGTGCAGCCAAAGCCATTGCACCGATGCAAAACTTTATTAAAAACAATCCGAATAGCGTTTATATCAGCAATGCCTATTTCTGGTTAGCGGAATTCAATCTGGCGATTGACCCGCCAAAATTTACTGAAGCGAAACGTAATTATCTGATTGTCGTTGACCGTTACCCAAATTCTGCAAAAGCCTCCACTGCCCTGTATCAGCTTTATAACATCAGCAAAGATGTTGAAAAGAATACTACGCTTGCATCGCAATACAAAACAAAGCTATTGAAGAATTATCCGAAAGCTGAGGAAATTAAATTTCTTAAGTAAAATAGAAATTCCCAAAATAAAAAAGACACCTTCAGGTGTCTTTTTTATTACCTCAAACATTTAGCGCACAATGCCGCGCTTCGACTGTTCAAGAGAGTCAATTAGACGTTGTACTTCAGCCACTTCCGGCAAAATTCCTGTACGGATCTGCTCGATTGCTTCCTGAGTCGTTAAACCTGATTTATAAATCAGTTTAAAGGCATCACGTAAACCGCTGATTACGGTCTTCGACCAGCCTTTACGACGCATGCCTTCAATATTCATGGCAAATGCATGCGCAGGATTACCTGAAACCATCACATAAGCCGGCACATCTTTCAAAATCAGTGATGCACCACCAATCATGCTATAAGAATCAATCTTACAGAACTGATGAATGCCCGAGTTTCCGCCAATGACGACGTAGTCCCCGACATGGACATGTCCAGCCACACCGACGTTATTGGCAAAGATATTATAATCTCCAACCATACAGTCATGTGCAATATGAGTATTGACCATGAGCAGGTTATGACTACCGATCTTGGTCAGGCTCTGGTCCTGAACCGTACCACGATGCAGACTGCAATGCTCACGAATCTTGTTGTGATCGCCAATCTCAAGCCAGGTTTCTTCACCAGCATACTTAAGATCCTGACACACCTCGCCTACACTGGCGAACTGGAAAATTTCATTATATTCACCTATACGCGTATAGCCACCCACCACCACGTGTGAATGAAGTTTGCTACCCGCACCAATAGTGACATTTGGCCCGATAATACAATATGGGCCAATTTCTACATCAGCAGCAATGACTGCTGACGGGTCAATAATGGCAGTTGGATGAATAAGGGGATTATTGCTCATGCCTGCTCGACTTTTTGATGCGAAACCATAATTTCCGCGGTTGTTGCGACGACGCCATCTACAGTGGCAATACAATTATATTTGTAAATGCCCCGCTTTTGCATCACTAATTCAGATTTTAAAACCAATTGGTCACCTGCAACCACCTGTTTTTTAAATCTAACTTTTTCCGCACCGGCAAACAGGAACAAAGAACCTTCACTTGGTACTTCGTTATTCATCACAAAACCCAGAATTCCAGAGATTTGTGCCAGTGCCTCAACAATCAGTACACCTGGCATAATTGGATAATTCGGAAAATGGCCTTGTAAAAACTCTTCATTAATTGAGACGTTTTTATAACCAACAATGCCATTATCGGTAATTTCGACGACGCGATCAACCAATAAAAATGGATAGCGATGGGGCAAATATTCACGAATCTTTTGAATATTCATTGGCAATTCAGGCTTCGTGAATGTAGGCAAATTCGACTCTGTCATCATAATTATTTACGCAACTTAAATGTTGATTCAATGGACTCAATCTGAGATTGCATATGATCTAGTCGTTTGATCACCTGGGTCAATGGCACATCTGCTAATTGTCTGAGGCGAACCACGGTACGTTTCCATTTCTGATTTTCAAACAGACCAATCCCGGATGAATATTTTCCAGCTTCAGAAATATTATTTGTCACCATTGACATTCCGGTCAACGTCACATTATCAGCAATATTCAAGTGTCCAGAAATCGCAGAGGCACCACCAATGATACAGTTTTTGCCAATTGAAACACTTCCTGCAACGGCAGTTTTTGCAGCAATCGCGGTATGTGCACCAATTTTAACGTTATGTGCGATTTGCACAAGATTATCAATGATCACACCCTGTTGCAAAATCGTATCATCCAGTGCACCACGGTCTACGCTACAATTTGACCCAATACGCACATCATCCTCAATGCATACAGAACCTAATTGCGCAATACGGTGCCATTTACCCTGATAAGGTGCAAAACCAAACCCTTCGCTACCAATCACGCTATTGGCATGAATGCGCACCCGATTACCAATTTTTGCTGCGCCGGTGAGGGTCACATGTGAGTCAATAAAACAGTCCTGACCGATCTCGACATCATCATCGATCTGCACATGCGCCTGAACAATCGTATTCGCACCCACGACACAATGCTCACCAATCACCACGTAATGACCAATATAAGCATCGTCCGCAATCACTGCCGACGGGTGAATTTGAGCAGTACTCTCAATGCCACGCTGGCGATGTTTTTTCTCAAAGACATGCGTCAGAATCGCAAAAGCCAGATAGGGATTTGCCACAACAATAAAGTTTTGATGTGAAGTTATCTGTTGTTTTAGTTCAGCCGTGACAATTAAAGCACCTGCCTGACTTTGATTGGCCTGCTCTACATATTTATCGGCATTCACAAATGCCAGATCGTGTGAAGTTGCCTGTTCAAGACTGGCCAAAGCGCTCAAACGTAAATCTGTCTGACCTATGCACTCGCCCTGAACCAGGCGAGCGAGATCAGCTAACTGAAGCTGTTGATGATTCATTGATTATTTAATTGCATTAACCTTTTGAATCATTTTATCAGTTAAATCATATTTAGCATCATAAGCAAGCGCTGAATTTTTATTTAAAACCACATCCAGGTTGTTTTCTCTACGCAATTGTTCAGCAATTTGCTTTACCCGTGCATCAAATACAATTCGGATCTGCTGAATCGAGCTTTGGACATTCGTCTGTACAGATTGCTGTAACTGATTCAATTCTTGCAACTTAGCCTGATATTGCACAGACATTTTCTGTTTTTCAGTCTCACTGAGCTTGGTATTGGATTGAGCACGTTGCTGCAAAGTTTCCAGCTCTTTGCTGAGTTGCTCAATCTTAGTGGTTTGTGGCTGAATTTTTTGCTGGAATATCGTGTTTTGTTGTTTCAGATAAGTACTACCTTCAACCACACGCTCCAAGTCAATTACCCCCATACTGGCCGCTTGAGTTAAAGGTGCAACACTTGCCAAAGCCAGGCTCATTGCCATAATCATTTTTTTCATATTCTTACTCATTCAAAAAATTTGCTCACAAAACCTGCAGGCTTTATGAGCAAAATTTAGTTTCTAGGTCAAAACGATTTTAGAAAGTACGTCCAATTTCAAACTGGATATTTTGAGTATCATCCCCATCTTTATCATTCAATGGGTATGCATAGCTAAGTGATAATGGCCCAATCATGGTAATCCAGGTGAAACCTGCGCCTACGCTATAACGCATATTGCCTGCATCAAAACCAAAGTTATCTTTACAGTATTGCTTCGCATTTACATCAGTATTTTGTGGATTGAGATATAAATTTCCGCGAGGCACATCACACTGAGTATCAAAAACTTGTGCTCCCTCTGCAAAAAGTACCGGGCGAACCTGACGTGCCCAATCTCCTTTAAATGGCACAGGAAGCACTAATTCTGTACCAAACTGGACTAAGGCATTACCACCCACTTCTTCTGGACCAAAGTCTTGTTCTCGTGATTCATTATAAGTTACACCTGGATATTTAGGGCCTAAGGTACTGTTTTCATAACCACGGACTGAACCATAACCACCAGCGTAGAAATTCTTATAGAATGGTAGGTCATTACCATAGCCCAACTTACCATATCCACGCAGAACAAAATCTTTACCTAATGGGAAGAAAGCTTGCGCATCATAAGTGACTTTTTGATATTCCACATCACTACCCGGCAAGGCAATTTCTGCATTAACACGGTGTGACATGCCCGTTGTCGGGAACATTGGACGGTTTAAGGTATTATAAGACCAACCCAGATTCAGGTTATAAGTCAAGAAATCACCTTTAAATTCATTTCCATAAGTAATTTGTGGCACTGCGCAGTCATAACCAATTACTGTAGTACCATCTTGTCCATAAATAGGTACAGTTAATTGTGAGTTACCAGCGCTGTCTTTTGGACAGTAGGCACCATCTCTAGTACTTTTACCACCATTAGCTAATAAATAATCCCGTACATAAGTCGATACATATGGACCAGTAGTTACTTCAGTCTGATCGACGTTTAGACCCAAGCTGACACTCTGGTTTTCATCAATTGGATAACCAAAGTTAATCCCACCACCAAAACTATCCGTTACATAGTTGTTGACGTTATAGTCATCATCCAGCTTGGTTTTACGGTAGTACATATTATAGCCGCGACGTACACCATCAATAGTGAAGTACGGATCCATCACGCTCAAGTTATAGTAATCTTGCGTTTCAGAACGCGACAAATCGATTGAGACACTATTACCTGTACCCAGGAAGTTGGTCTGACTTAAACCTGCCTGGAAAGTTACACCACCGCTTTGCGAGAAACCAACTGCAAGAGTACTGGTCCCTGAATGCTGCTCTTCAACAGCAACATTCAAGTCCACCTGATCTGGTGCACCCGGAATACGTGCAGGTTTGATATCGACAGTTTTAAAGAAACCGGTACGTTCCAGACGAACCTTAGACAGGTCAATTTTTTCATTACTGGCAAGCGCACCTTCCATTTGGCGCATTTCACGACGTAGTACTTCATCTGCAGTTTTAGTATTACCAGTGAAATTAATACGTCGTACTGTGACTTGCTGACCTGGATTAATATAGTAATTTAGATCAACCAGTTTGGTTTCGTTGTTAATTTGAGGAACGATGTTGACTTCTGCATAGTAGTAGCCTGCATTACCATACTTACGCTGTAATAATTGCTTAACCGCATTAACTTTTTCCTGCGAATAAATTTCGCCTTCTTTGAAGATTTGTAAAGCCTGCAATTCTTCAGTCTTATAAAGCGCATCACCTAAGTATTTGGTTTGACCAAATTTAAATTGCTCGCCTTCATCCACAGAAACTTCGATAAAAACATTTTTTTTATCTTCACTCAAGTTCAGACTGGAATTGGTAATATTAAAGTTGATGTAACCGCGATTCAGATACATGGCACGCAAAGCTTCAAGACTTGCCGCCATCTTTTCACGTGCATAACGGTCATTACGCGAAATGACTGAACTCCAGCCACTTTCTTTTACTGCAAAGGCCTGCTTGATATCAGATTCTTTAAATACGGTATTCCCGATAATATTGATATCAAAAACTTTGGCCGCTTTACCTTCAATAAAATCAATTAGCAATTCAACACGGTTATTTGGTCGAGGCGTCGTGGTGACCGTAATATCGGCATCATAACGACCTTGCTGCATGTATTGCTGTTCAAGTTCAGTTTCAATAGTTTGCAGCGCTGATTTTTTCAGCACTTCACCTTCAGCCAGACCCATTTTTTTCAGGCCTTCCTCAAGTGCTTCCTTAGGAATCAACTTATTGCCTTTCAATTCGATTTTTGAAATGACCGGGCGTTCAACAACTTGGAAAACCAAAGTATTGCCTTGCTGCACGGCTTTAATGTCATCAAATAGGCCTGATGCATACATGCTACGAATTGCATTGGCAATGATTGGATCATTGACCCGATCACCACTGTTAATTGGCACTAGGCCATACACATTGTCAGGAGTTAAACGTACTAATCCATCAAATTTTATATCTTGTACAATGAATTCATCTGCTGCATATACTTGTTGTGCTACTGCCATTGCACTAACGAGTGCCAGAGGCATAAATAAATGTGTGTGCTGCATGCCAGTCTTTTCCGCTGTTAATTTATTCCATTTACGTTGTTATAAACGCATAAAATCATTAAATAATGCCAGAAGCATCATACTGCCGAGCAGTACCATACCAATTTTTAACCCAACCAATTGTATTTGTTCGGAAACAGGTTTACCACGAATTAATTCAACAAAATAGTAAACCAGATGTCCGCCATCAAGCATTGGAATAGGCAGTAGATTTAATATTCCTAAACTTACACTCATTAGCGCCATAAAGGAAATAAAAGTTTCCCAGCCCATTTCTGCGCTTTGTCCTGCCACTTTGGCAATGGTAATTGGACCTGATAAATTATCCAGACCAATCAGACCGCGTACCATTTTGACAATCGAGTTCAGAATCATCGAAGATAAATGTGCTGTTTTATCAAATGCCATTACCAACGCTTCACCTGGCGTGTAATGAATGGTCTGTTTATATTCTGCAGGAATGGTCATTTTACCCGGATCACTGTGTACACCCAGCATACCGGTCACATTGCCCATATTGTCACGTTTGCCTTGCGGCATGACTTCTAGCTGAACCACCTTATTTTCGCGTAAAACATCCATTTTGAGTAATTTTTCTGGAGATGCCTGTACCACCTGCACCACATCAAACCAGTCTTTCATCTGAACGCCGTCAATAGCCAGAATCTTGTCACCTTCTTTCAAACCTTGACGGATGGCTGCACCATCTTCACTCAGTTTGCTAATTACAGCCGGAATTTCTGGCCGATAAGGCAAGAAACCCAAACTTTCAAGTGGCGATTGACTTTGATCTTTTAAATAGTTTTGAATCGGCAACTGGAACAGTTTGTTTTCACCAGCACGATCTGCCTGAATAGAAACCACGCCAGTTTCACCAACACGATCCACCAAGGCATAACTGAGTTTTTCCCAAGTTTCTACCTGAGTACCATCCACAGCTATAATTTTGTCGCCCGGCTGCATTTGTACTGTTGCAGCAGGTGTATTTGGTAAAACTTTGCCTACCCGGGTATTGAGCTGTTCTTGAGCTGGTAAAAATAACACCCAAAATAGAAGAACTGCAAAAATCAGGTTGATGAATGGACCCGCTGCCACGATGGCAATCCGCTTCCACGGATGCTGACGATTGAAAGCTTTGGGTAAGTCCTCTTCAGCGACATTACCTTCACGCTCATCCAGCATCTTGACATAGCCACCCAAAGGTAAGGCAGACAACTGATACTGAATTCCGGATTTTTTCGAGGTCCATTTTAATAATGTTGGCCCAAATCCAATCGAATAGACCAATACTTTAACGCCCAGTTTACGCGCCACAATATAGTGACCGAACTCGTGAATCGCAATTAAGGGACCGAGTAAGAGAATTGCAGCGGCAATCATAAACAAGGCATTCATATCTTAACTTCCTTTATTCACAACGTATTGCTGTGATAAACCTCGTGCCATTTGATCTGCTTGCAAGATAGCCTCCAGATCATGTGCAGGTTGATTGTCCATCTGATTCAGGACGTGCTCAGCTACCTGAGGAATTTGGGTAAATCTGATCTGTTGATTTAAAAATGCAGCAACTGCAATTTCATTGGCCGCATTTAAAATCGTAGGTGCAATTCCGCCACTCTGCATGGCCTGACGGGCCAATTTTAATGCAGGGAAACGGAGCATGTCCGGTTCTTGAAAATTAAGTTGTGAATGCATAAACAGATCCAGTGGTGCCACATGCGTACTGATACGCTCAGGCCATGCCAATGCATGTGCAATAGGCGTGCCCATATCCGGATTACCCATTTGTGCCAAAGTCGAACCATCAACGTATTGAACCATGGAGTGAATAATACTCTGTGGATGCACAACAACTGTAACAAATTGTTCTTGAACTGCAAACAAATGACAGGCTTCGATCAATTCTAAACCTTTATTCATTAAGGTAGCAGAATCGACTGAAATTTTTTGACCCATGGACCAGTTAGGATGCTTGCAAGCTTGGGCAGGTGTGACCTCTTCAAGTTGCTGCATGCTGTGGTTCAGAAATGGGCCACCTGAAGCGGTCAGTAGAATCTGGGACACACCCAGTTTGGGCTTGCCATGACGCTCTGCTTCAAAATAATGCTGTGGCAGACATTGGAAAATCGCATTGTGTTCGGAATCCACGGGAAGCAGTAATGCCCCATGATCGCGCGCTGCCTGCATCATGATGTCACCTGACATCACCAAAGCTTCTTTATTGGCCAGCAGTACGCGCTTACCCGCTTTCACTGCAGCCAGTGTCGGCAACAAGCCTGCTGCACCAACGATTGCCGCCATGACGATATCAACATCCGCGTGTTCAGCCACAGCAATTAAACCGGCTTCATCTTGCAGAATTTCAATATCAGATAAATGATGTTGCTGAAGTAGTTTTGAAAGTTCATCTACTTTTTCAGCCGGTACCACCGCCACTTTAGGACGGTATTGCTGGCAAATTTCGACCAGCTCATCAATACGACTTTGCGCGGTCACAGCAAAAACCGAGTATGCTTCAGGATGTCGCTGCAAGATTTTTAAAGTACTTTGACCAATGGAACCTGTAGCACCCAGTATACAAACTGCTTGTGACATTTATAAATCTACACCAATAAGTTTTAAAACAGCCATACCTGCTGCAAAGATTGGAGCTGCAGCAAGCAAAGAATCAATACGATCCAGTACTCCGCCATGTCCTGGCAAAATTCGACCTGAATCCTTAATACCGGCACGACGTTTGATCATGGATTCAAACAGGTCACCCAGTACCGAACTAAATACTGTAACGACAGATAGAATCAGAAATAAAATCAGTTCTGGCCAAGTCATATCCAGATAAAGCAAGGCAACTGCCGTCACGATCAGCATTGAAGTAACGATACCGCCATACAGCCCTTCTACGGATTTATTAGGACTAACATTCGGCGCCAGCTTTTTCTTGCCAAATTTACGACCCACAAAATATGCACCACTATCTGCGCCCCATACCAGTAAAAACAGGTACATCAGCCACCACGGTGAACTTTGCCAGACAGAGAAAATTGCAGTAACCGCAGCAGAGATCAGAACTACGCCGATTCCGTGCAGGCTGGCGTTGTACCAGCCATCATATTCAGGATAGGTTTTAACCCAGTAAATACTGAGCAACCAGGTAATTATAGAAGCTACCCATAACAATAAGGCAACTTCGGCAAAATACAATGCCAAAGCTGAAAGTGCCGCAGTGAGCACTCCATATCCCCAAGCAACAGGTTTGATGACATGTTTAAATTTTCGCGGCATGAGTTTGAACCACTCATAGCCGGCCACCCCAGCAGCAAGAACCATCAATACAAACATTGGATAATGTGATTCGGTAGCAAACATACAGCTCAGTACAACTGCTACCAACACCAATGCGGTTATAATCCGCTCAAACATGTATTAATTCTCAAGTTTTTCCTGATGAATCTGTTCTGATGTTTTACCAAAACGACGTTCACGCCCACCAAATACGGCAAGTGCATCATCAAGTTCTTCAACGGTAAATTCTGGCCATAGCGTCTCAGTGAAATAAAGCTCTGCATAGGCTGCCTGCCATAACAGGAAATTCGAAAGACGGAAATCTCCACCCGTACGAATCAGCAGATCAACTGCAGGTAAATCACCGAGGCTGACATATTGACCAAATACATCAGTATTAATTGCATCAAGATCTAATTTATTTGTTAAAACATCGCTAGCAATTCGCTGTGCAGCTTGTGCCATATCCCACATACCACCATAACTGATTGCAATAGTGAGTGTCATACTATTGAAATTAGCAGTCCTTTGTTCGGCATGCAACATAAGTCCCTGTAATTCTGGGGACAAACGGCTGCGATCACCGATAAAGCGTAAGGCAATATTGAATTTTTCCATGCGGGGCAATTGTTCATGAATGGTATCAACCAGCAATTTCATGAGCAATTCAACTTCAAACTGTGGACGATTCCAGTTTTCACTTGAAAAGGCAAATACAGTTAAAGCCTGGATATTTCTTTTTTTACAGTGTTCAACAATCGGATCCAGAACCGTTTTTCCTTCACGGTGTCCATCACCTTTTTGCATCTGATTTTTTTTGGCAAAACGATTGTTGCCATCCATGATGATGGCAACATGTTTCGGAAGACGGGGATTTTCTTCAGCAACGGTCATCGATGAATTAGACCTTCATCAATTCAGCTTCTTTCGCAGCCAAGCGCTTGTCAACTTCAGCAACAAATTTGTCGGTAATTTTCTGGATTTCGTCAGCAGCACGACGCTCTTCATCTTCAGAAATTTCTTTTTCTTTCAACAAAGCCTTGATATCGCCCAATACATCACGGCGAATGTTACGGATCGCCACTTTGGCATTTTCTGCTTCATTACGCGCAACTTTCTGCATGTCACGACGCGTTTCTTCAGTCAACGCAGCCATTGGTACACGAATCGCATCTGCTGTAATTGGGTTCAGACCCAAATCAGATTCACGAATCGCTTTATCAATTGCAGAAACCATTGAACGTTCGAAAGGCTGGATTAACAAAGTACGTGAATCTTCAACACCTACGTTTGCCACCTGGTTCAATGGAACGTCTGAACCATAGTAAGAAACCATCACGTTATTTAAAATTGATGGATGCGCACGACCGGTACGAACTTTTGCAAAACCATGCTCTAGAGATTCTAGAGTTTTGTTCATACGGTCTTCGCTGTCTTTTTTAAGATCGTTAATCATATGATCTTCCTTACTTAATTCTTGAAAAGAGGTTATTACTAAATTAGCGTGTAGTATAAAGTGCTTTGGTGCTCACGTCATTAATTGGTAACGTGAGTCCCTTCTTTTTCACCCATCACAACGGAAAGCAATGCGCCAGATTTATTCATATCGAATACTTGTAGCGGCACATTGTGATCACGACATAAACAGATTGCAGTTAAGTCCATCACACCCAGCTTTTCGTCCAGAACTTGGTCAAAAGTCAATGTGTCATATTTAACCGCATCATCATATTTGCTTGGATCTTTATTATATACGCCATCAACTTTGGTCGCTTTCAAGATCAAGTCTGATTCGATTTCAATACCACGTAAACAGGCAGCTGTATCTGTCGTAAAGAACGGATTACCTGTACCTGCCACGAATACACACACTTCACCCTGAGTCAGGTGACGGATTGCATCACGGCTTGAGTAAGACTCAACCACGGCACCAATTGGCAATGCAGACATTAAACGGGTTTTAATATTACGGCGCACCAAAGCGTCGCGAAGTGCCAAACCGTTCATGACTGTTGCCAGCATACCCATCTGGTCGCCAGTTACACGACCAACTAGACCATCTTTTTGTAGCTGGCTACCGCGATACAGGTTACCACCACCCACAACAATACCTACTTGTACGCCTAAACCCACGAGGTGCGCAATAGAAAGTGACATCTGATCGAGCACTTGTGCATCGATCCCCATGTCTTTATTGCCTGCCAGCGCTTCACCAGAAAGCTTTAACAGGATGCGACCAAAGCGTGGCTTTTTAGAATCCAACATCATCAAACTCCAAAGTATTCAATTTAAATTTTTTTAATTCAAAATCTTAAGCAGACTTGATTGAAATGAGTTTTGCATACAGATCGTATTCATCTGCATCAGTAATTTCGACTTCAAGTAAATCCCCCGCCTTGATGACGCTTTTATCGATATCTTCAACAAAAACATTACCATCAATTTCAGGTGCATCTGCATAAGAACGCGCAACCGCTACCGGGAATTCATCTTCCAGGTCATCTACCAGCACAGTCATGGTCTGACCGATACGTTTTTGGAGTTTGGCTGCCGAGATTTCTTGCTGAACCTGCATGAAACGCTCATAACGCTCTTGTTTAATTTCTTCAGGAACGTGATCTGGCAAATCATTTGCTGTCGCACCTTCAACTGGCGAATAGGTAAAACATCCCACACGATCCAGCTGGGCTTCTTTCAGCCAGTCCAGTAACATCTGGAAGTCTTCTTCAGTTTCACCCGGGAAGCCCACCACAAATGTTGAACGCAACACCAGATCAGGACATTTCTCGCGCCAGATTTTCAAACGCTCCAGTGTATTTTCACTGTGCGCAGGTCGTTTCATCAGTTTGAGAATTTTTGGACTCGCGTGCTGGAATGGAATATCCAGATAAGGCAGGATTTTGCCTTGTGCCATCAGGTCAATTACTGCATCTACATGCGGATATGGGTAAACATAGTGCAAACGTACCCAGATTCCCAACTGACCCAATGCTTCACACATGTCATAGAATTTGGTTTTAACCGGCTGACCATTCCAGAAATCCAGCTTGTATTTCGTGTCCAGGCCATAAGCAGAAGTATCCTGGGAGATCACGAGTACTTCTTTTACACCGGCACGTTTCAGCGCTGCAGCTTCTTCAAGCACAGAACCAACTGGACGTGAAACCAGATCGCCACGCATGCTTGGAATAATACAGAAGGTACAACGATGGTTGCAGCCTTCAGATATTTTCAGATAAGCATAGTGTTTTGGCGTCAGGCGGATGCCTTGCTCTGGAACCAGATCAATAAATGGATTGTGTTTTGGCGGCTCAGGTACGTATTGATGAACCGCATCCATAACTTCTTTATATGCCGCTGCACCTGTCACTTTCAGGACATTGGGATGCATTTGGCGAATCTTGTCTTCGTCTTTACCTAGACAACCTGTTACGATCACGCGACCATTCGCGCTCATCGCCTCACCAATCGCATCGAGCGATTCTTGCACTGCGGATTCAATGAAACCACAGGTATTTACTACAACTAAATCAGCACCGTCATAATCCGAAGCGACGTCATAACCTTCAGTCTTTAACTGGGTTAAAATACGTTCAGAATCTACCAATGCCTTAGGACAACCTAAAGATACAAAACCGACTTTGGGGGACTTCATGAATTTTCGCTCTACTAGAATGCGCGTATTGTATGTCTTTTCGCATCATAAAAATAGTTGAAAACCTGACTCTTTGCATCATGCACTAAAATATTGCCATAAAATATTCAACATACCCACTCATGCACCAAAATGAATCATTTTAGATTTACAGCCTCAATTTAATCCGCTATATCTAAGATGAATTGTGTTGCTCTGTCACATTTCTGCATTTCATCGCAATAAATAATCTCTCGTCATAAAAGTTGGCGTGCATCTTGCATCAAATCAGAACTTAAAATTGATTAAATTGCTTTATGAAGATGCCATTGCGCCATTTTAATACAGGAACAAACCCGCGAATGGATCAAATTATTCCGATCGACTATCGTGCTTTAGTGGACAATATGACCACGTGTATCTTATTGATAGACCGCGATCTTAATATTTATTATCTGAATTCTGCCTGTGAAGCCTTATTTGATGTGAGCTTATTCCGCGCGAGCGGCACATCCGTGCTCAATATTTTGCAAAACCCGACAGATGAGTTTAATACCGAAGAAGCCCTGAATAATACTTTAACTACGGGACAGCCTTATACACGCCGCGAAGCCACTATTCTGGTCAACTTTAAAGACATTCATGTTGACTACACTGTTTCTCAGCTAAATCTGGGCAAACCTTATCATCCGCTACTGCTCATCGAACTCAATCCTCGCGATCGCATGTTAAAAATCTCTCGTGAAGAAAATCTGCTGCAACAGCATCAGGTAGCGCGTCAGCTGATTCGCGGTGTTGCGCATGAAATCAAGAATCCCTTGGGTGGCATTCGCGGGGCGACTCAACTCCTGGCACGCAGTTTGAATGATCCACAATACAAAGAATTTACCGACATTATTATTAGCGAAGTGGATCGACTCAGAAATCTGGCCGATACCATGCTCGGTTCACGCCAGCTTCCGAGCTATGAACTGGTCAATGTGCATGAACCTCTGGAACGGGTGCGTTCACTGATTGCCAATCAGACCAAAAAGAAAATCAAGATTACCCGGGATTACGACCTGTCCTTACCGGAAGTTCTGGCAGACCGCGACCAATTGATTCAGGTCATTTTGAATATTTGCGCCAATGCCGTACAGGCCATGACCGAGAACAAGGAGTTCTTTGTCGAACATCAACCGGAACTGATTTTAAGAACCCGGATTCAGCGTCTCTTTACCATTAACGGGGTGATTCACCGCTCTGTAGTAAGGATTGATATTGAAGACAACGGTCCAGGTGTGCCGGAAGAGATTATCGAATCGGTGTTTTATCCGCTGGTCACCAGTCGCGCAAAAGGTACCGGACTGGGCCTCAGTATTGCTCAAAATATTATTCATCAGCACAACGGCATGATCGAGTGTCAGTCCGTGGCTGGAAAAACCGTCTTTAGCTTATATTTACCTTGGGAGTCGAATCATGTCGCGAAATAAAATATGGGTGATTGATGACGATCGCGCCATGCGCTGGGTACTGGAAAAGACCTTTAAAGAGGAAGGTCTGGATGTGACCAGTTTTGAAGAAGCACAATCTGCACTAGACCAACTGAGTCTGGAAGCACCCGATGTGATTTTGACCGATATCCGCATGCCGGGTATTGATGGACTTACCTTCCTGGGCAAGGTTAAACACAGTTATCCTGACCTACCTGTCATTATTATGACGGCGCATTCAGACTTAGAATCGGCTGTTTCTAGCTATCAAACTGGTGCTTTTGAATATCTGCCTAAGCCTTTTGATATTGATGAAGCACTGGCGCTGGTAAATCGTGCAATTTTACATATCACCAAGCTACAGCAACAAGAATCAGCAAAAGCGGCTCCACCAATTCAATCTACCGAAATTATTGGTGAATCGCCTGCCATGCAGGAAGTGTTTCGTGCCATTGGCCGTTTATCACAATCGCATATTACCGTGTTGATTAATGGTGAGTCTGGTACAGGTAAAGAACTGGTAGCGCATGCCCTGCATCGTCATTCACCACGCAGCTCAAAACCTTTTATTGCCCTCAATATGGCGGCGATTCCAAAAGACCTGATCGAAACTGAACTTTTCGGCCATGAGAAAGGTGCATTTACCGGTGCTAATACCCAGCGCCAAGGTCGTTTTGAACAGGCAAATGGCGGTACGCTGTTTTTAGATGAAATTGGCGATATGCCATTTGAGACCCAGACCCGTTTATTGCGTGTCCTAGCCGATGGAGAGTTCTACCGAGTTGGCGGTCATATTCCGGTTAAGGTCGATGTGCGTATCGTGGCTGCAACACATCAGGATTTGGAAAAACTGGTCCATGATGGTCGTTTCCGTGAAGACTTATATCACCGCCTGAATGTAATTCGTATTCATATTCCAAAACTGGCACATCGCAGTGAAGATATTCCGATGCTGGCGCAGCATTTTCTGGCACGTGCCGGTAAAGAACTTGGGGTCAACCCAAAGATATTACGTCCTGAAACCCAAGAATATATGCAGAAATTGCCATGGCAAGGTAATGTGCGTCAACTTGAAAATACCTGTCGCTGGCTGACTGTCATGATCACAGGTCGTGAAGTCTATCCTGAAGACTTGCCACCTGAGCTGAAACAGATTCCAATTCATCAGCAGGATCCGGGTGCGCCAATTCCAACGCTAAACCAGATCGCACCGCATCACTGGGATGAATTGCTGGGTCAATGGGCGATGCAGAAACTCAAAAATGGTGAAATGAAACTTCTGGATGTTGCGACGCCAATGTTTGAACGCACCTTGATCAATGCAGCCTTGCAACAAACCCGTGGCCGTAAACGTCATGCCGCAGAGCTTCTAGGTTGGGGTCGCAATACTTTAACGCGCAAGCTTAAAGAATTGGGCATGGATACTACGGATGATGAAATCGAAGAAGAAATAGAAAGTTAATCTTTCCATATAAAAAAGCGCCGATTGGCGCTTTTTTATTGATGATGATCTATGCAGTAAAACCCACATAGCGGAAATACCCATCTATGCCCAGATCAGACTTATAGATCAGATAATTTGAATAAGTCGCTTGGGTGATTTCATCCAGCATATTCACCTGATCATCATTGGCATGCAAATCATCTACAGAACGCGGCATGCTGTGCTCGAATTCATCGGTCATATATTCAAAGCCTATATCCATGGCAATAAACAGGGTATGTTCACAAGGTTGCACATATTGCTCTTCTGCCCAATCAATCACGTTGTGCTGACAATGCGGACAGGCAATATTATCGGTGGCCTGAATCGAGAGTTGAATAAGTTGATAAGCCATATAAAAATCAATCTGTTTACTATCCGTATATTTTAGCAAATTTTATGGACTGACTTTATTCAATTAAAAGTCTCGACGATAAAAAAAGGAATCTTCAGATTCCCTTTTTGTATTGATAGATCTCAATGATTAATTACTTATGAGCAGCCTTATAACGTGATAGTGCGGTGACGGCTACTGCCGATACGACCACTGCTGGTAAACTTGCCACAAGAATACCTGTGGTGCCCAAACCTAATGCCAGAATTTTTCCAGTTAATAATGGTCCAGTCATCGCCCCTAAACGCCCTAAAGAGATCGCACTGCCCACGCCTGTCACTTTGCCTGCGCCTGAGTAAAAAATCGGTGAGATCCCATATAGAATAAATTGACCACCCGTAGAGAAAATGCCACCCATGACTCCCGCCAAAATTAATAACGGAATAGAAGTTGTGGTGAATAACAATACCAAGGCAACAAACAAGCCACTATAAATGATGGTCGCCATTTGCCAAAGCTTTAAACGATCCAGTAAATAACCTAGGCTCAGGGTTCCAATGACAGCGCCCACCTGGAACACCAACATCACCAAAAATGCCTGCTGTTTCTGCAAACCTTGTTCCATAAGTAAATTTGGCAACCAGCTAATCAAAATATAATTGATCATCAAGGTAAAAAAGAAGCCAACCCAAAGAGGCACTGTATTTTTATACTGTCGCTGCTTGAACAACACCTCAGCCATTCCCGGCACAGCTTCGCCAGAAACCGGTACTTCCGCATTCACTTTAGGCTTATCTTTAAGAATAAACGCCATTAATGGAATCAGTGCTAAAGGTGTTAATCCCCCAATCAGGAATAAGGTTTGCCATTGAATCTCTGGAAGCAGCATGGCCAGACCGGCAACAAAGATCGCCCCTACCGGTAAACCACAATACATCAGACTATTTAGCTTGCCACGGTTGGCTTCGGTTGCTTCATCACCGACGACTGAAATCATGGTTGGCATTGCCGCACCTAAACCCAGACCAGTAAAGAAACGCGCTGCATATAAAACTTCGATGCTGGGCGCAATTGCAGTCAGCGACATGAACAGACCAAAAATAGTCACAGAAAGCATCAGGACTTTCTTTTGTCCTAGATAATCTGCAATACGTCCGCCAAAGAATGCACCAAACAGCATTCCAAAGACACCCAGACTAAATACATAGCCCATTTGGATTTGATCTAAACTAAAGCTTGCCGCAATTCCTTTCGCTGCAATCCCGGGAGCTTGAAAGTCAAAACCTTCAAAAAATGCGACCCAAAAACATAAGAATATGGTTAATATTTTTTGGGCTTTTCCGCTATATGGCTGCGCCATGACTGATCTCCATCAATAATTCACAAACCGTTTGATAGTGTGACGATCCGTTGCATTATTCTTAACCTAATCTTGATAGAGAAATAGCACGACAATAGTCGGGTTTAAGCACATCAACATGTGTAAATACCCTCCAAATTAGACCTAAAAGATTGTATTTATAGACTTAACACATCTTAATAATATTTATTATATATATTTATCAAATACTTAATTTAATTGTAGTTATTTTTAATTCAACGATAGTCAAAACTTATACAAAACTACAAGCCGATAAAAAGCCCGCTTAATGCGGGCTTTTTTAGCGCAAAATCTTAAGCAGATTTCTTTGCTTGTGCATTCTTACGAATTGTAATCATCACCAGTTGAACTGCTGCAGGGGTTACACCTGGAATACGACTGGCTTGCGCCAATGTTTCAGGACGAACATCTTTCAGTTTCAGGGTAATTTCACGGGACAGACCTGACACGATGTCATAATCGAAATCCGCAGGAATACGGGTTTCTTCAAGACGTTTCATTTGTGCGACGTCTTCATGCTGACGATTAATATAACCCGCATATTTCACTGCAATTTCAATTTGCTCACCGACAAATGGTGATACTTCAGAATTGGTTAACTCTGCAATTTGAGCAAATGAAATGTTTGGACGTTTCAACAAATCAATCGCCGAACATTCTTTAGACAGGTCTGCACCGGTCATCTCAACGAATTTCTTACCCATTGGGTTATTTGGTGCGGCCCACAAGTGTTGCAAACGGCCTGTTTCTTTTTCCACTGCTTCCATTTTCTCACAGTACACTGCCCAACGCGCGTCATCCACCAGACCCATTTCACGACCAATGGCTGTTAAACGCTGATCTGCGTTATCTTCACGCAGCATCAAACGGTATTCGGCACGTGAGGTGAACATACGGTATGGTTCTTTGGTACCTAATGTGATCAGGTCATCAACCAGAACACCCATGTATGCTTCATCACGTTTTGGCGTCCATTGCTCCTGATCCCAAGCACGGCGTGCAGCGTTCAAGCCTGCAAGCAAACCTTGCGCACCCGCTTCTTCATAACCGGTTGTGCCGTTGATTTGACCGGCGAAATACAAGTTATTAATTGCTTTGGTTTCAAGGGTAAATTTCAACGCTTGTGGGTTGAAATAATCGTATTCAATGGCATAGCCCGGACGAAGAATGTGCGCATTTTCCATACCACGGATCGAGCGAACCAGTTCAAACTGAACGTCGAACGGTAAAGAAGTCGAAATACCATTTGGATAAAGCTCATGTGTATCCAAGCCTTCGGGCTCCAAGAAGACTTGGTGAGAATCTTTATCGGCAAAACGGTGAATCTTATCTTCAATCGATGGGCAATAACGTGGTCCAACACCTTCGATCACACCCGTGTACATCGGTGAACGGTCTAAACCGCCACGAATGATTTCATGCGTGCGTTCATTGGTATGCGTGATATAGCAATTTACCTGCTCAGGATGCATAGACACATCCCCCATGAATGACATGGTCGGAGATGGGAAATCACCCGGCTGTGGTGTCATCACAGAGAAATCCACTGAACGCGCGTCAATACGTGGTGGTGTACCTGTTTTTAAACGACCTACTGGCAAGTTTAATTCACGCAAACGATGTGCAAGTGAAATAGATGGCGGATCACCAGCACGACCACCGCTAGATTTCTCCAGACCAACGTGGATGACACCACCTAAGAATGTACCTGCTGTCAGCACCACAGTTTTCGCATCAAAACGGATACCCATTTGGGTAACCACACCTTTAACGGTATCGCCTTCAACAATCAGGTCATCTGCGGCTTGCTGAAAAATATCAAGGTTTGCTTGGTTTTCTAATGTTTCGCGAATAGCCGCTTTATAACGTACACGGTCCGCCTGCGCACGTGTTGCACGTACTGCAGCACCTTTACGCGAGTTCAAAATACGGAATTGAATACCGCCTTTATCGGCAGCCAGTGCCATCGCACCGCCCAAAGCATCAATTTCACGCACCAAATGCGATTTACCAATACCACCGATGGCCGGGTTACAGCTCATCTGCCCTAAAGTCTCAATGTTATGAGTTAAGAGTAAAGTCTGTCGACCCATACGCGCTGCAGCCAGAGCCGCTTCCGTACCGGCGTGACCGCCACCGATAACAATAACATCGTATACTTTAGGATAATGCATAGTGGTAATTGAGAGATAAAAAAGGATAGCTGAGCATTATAGCAAATTTCACTCTAAAGTAGACAAATTCAGTAGAATTTATCCTCAGATAAATCGCACTTAACTCGCACAACATTAAAGCACTGTAATTTAACTTTGCAGAGGGACTATATAAATTAAACATATAAGCTGAGAAATTTACTCGATTTGCATTGTTTAATCTCGCGCATTTTTTAATCTATATGTTGGTTACATTACAAACAAAGGTATAAAAGATGAATAAGAATATTTTCCTCTCAACCGTTCTATGTGGTTTATGTTTTGCGCCGTTTGCTGCATCAGCGAATGATAAGGTCGAAACCATTTATAATGCACAAAAGTACCAACAGGTTTGTAAAGGCAAATCCCAAGGTGCACAAGTCAGTTTTGCCCATCGCGGCATTATCTGGAATGGTACCTGTGAACAGCAGTTTTTCGCTTCATCCAAAAACGCTTCAATCAAAGGCGATGAAGCCGAACTCATGAGTACTTGTAGCGGCAACAGTGGTGCAACCACTGCCACCATTAATGGTACCGAAGTCAAAGGTAAATGCGCATTAGGCTTTATGCCACCACGCCCTCAGGGACAATCTCAGATGCAAAGCCAACCAATGCAGCCGCAAATGCAAAGTCAGCCTATGCAGCCACCGATGCAAAATCAACCAATGCAGCATCAGATGAACCAGCCAGCACAGCCTGACTCACCAATGCAAGGCCAGCCAGGTATGTAGCCGATATATATCTAAATAGTTTAGATTTCAAGTAAAAGCTTTGACGGGCAAAGTGACTGCATTTTGCCCGTTTTTTATTGCTTATTTATTCATCTAGGCTAAACTCGAAATATATCTATAAATGTATAATAAAAAGGCAAATTCATGGATTCGGGGTTTTTTAGCGTTTTTTTGCCAATTACATTGGCAATCATGATGATGGGGCTGGGGCTAGAACTCACCATCAAAGATTTCCTGCGCTTAAGTCGCTATCCTAAAGTCATTTTTATTACTTTATTTGCGCAGTTAGTGCTGTTACCCAGTATTGCTTTTTTTATTTGTCTGATTTTGGACTTGCCCGCTTTGCTTGCTGTAGGTCTGATGTTGCTAGCCGCCTCACCTGGTGGCCCAACCGCAAACCTGTTTAGCTACATATATAAAGGTGATGTAGCACTGAATATTACTCTAACCGCCATTAATACCATCATCTCTATTTTTACTCTGCCCTTTATTATCAATCTGTCCTTACACTACTTTATGAGTCATGACTCAAACGTGACTTTTCCAGTTGAAAAGATTGTGCAGGTCTTTTTAATTACCTTGATTCCCGTGATCATGGGTATGCTGCTTCGAGCCAAATTTCCAAACCTGTCGATTACAGTCAGCAGGCCCATGCGCTTACTCTCTATCGGTTTTCTAACCATCCTATTCATATTCGCCATTTTCAGAGAACGTTCGAATTTGGTCGAATACTTTGCCAATATTGGTACAGCAACTGCGATTTTATGTTTTTCCAGCCTGTTTATTGGCTATTGCATCCCTCTACTCATGGGCATTCCAGAGAAAATGGCACGTGCTTGTACCTTTGAAATCGGCATTCATAACACAGCCATTGCCCTAACCATTGCGATATCGGTCTTAAATAATGTCACGATGGCTATTCCTGCAGGCATTTATACAATTTTCATGTACAGTTTCGCCACTATTTTCGGTGTGCTGATTAGTCGCCAGCAAGTGGTGTATAGCAATAAAAGTCGTTTATCAGATTTGTAATTTATTTGGCTGATTCTGCTATAAGGCTGTATGCTTTTCTAAAGAAAATCAGAAGTATTAAAACAATTTTCGACAAGGAGCATACAGATGGATTCTGGCCTTATAACGATATTACTGCCGCTGGCACTTGCAATCATCATGATGGGACTGGGCCTTGAACTGACGCCTCGGGACTTTAGCCGTGTCACTCGTCACCCCAAAGCCGTATTTATAGCATTGTTCTGCCAACTGGTTATTCTGGTTGGCATTGCCTTTTTACTCTGCAAGCTATTCGCTTTAACCCCATTACTCTCAGTCGGGTTGATGCTCTTGGCGGCTTCGCCCGGGGGTGCAACAGCCAACCTGTTTAGCTATCTGTTTAAAGGTGACTTAGCCCTCAATATCACTTTGACTGCTATCAACTCAGTCATCGCAGCGATTACCTTACCTTTAATTATTAATTTTTCGATCATGCATTTTATGCAGGATAGCCAGCAAGTTGGCCTGCAATTCGGCAAGATTCTGCAAGTCTTTGCGATCATCCTGATTCCGGTGGGAATTGGCATGTTGATTCGGCGCTATGCACCAGGCGTGACAGCAAAACTGAATCGGCCGCTGCGGATTTTTTCGATTGGCTTTTTGGTGCTGATTATTATTGCCACACTCATCAAAGAGCGCAGCAATATCGGTGAATACTTGACCCAGGTGGGTCTGGCGACTGCCTTGTTCTGCATCCTGAGCCTGAGTATTGGTTATCTGATTCCGCGACTACTGAATATTAATAGCGCTCAAGCCCGTGCCAGTGCATTTGAAATTGGCATTCATAACAGCACCCTCGCCATGACCATTGCCCTGACCGTGATTGGCAGTGCTGCTGTGGCGATGCCAGCCGCGGTTTATTCTATCTTTATGTATATCTTTGCTGCAATTTTTGGCAGTCTGTTGAACCGGCTTGCACCACTCCCGGCGCAAACACCTTTAACGAATCTGGACTAGATAAGCTCTGGAACTGTTCAAAGGATGCCTCAGGCATCCTTTTTATTTTGGGAATGGATCAAGAAGATAGCAGCGTTGAGTCTGAACTTCCGTTACAATAGCTTTTTGAAAAATGTATAAAGGTTATTTCTGTGAAGTGGTTACAAATTCATATTACGGTTGAACAGGCTCAGGTTGATTTTACTGAGACATTACTCAGCTCGCTAGGCGCAGTGAGTGTGACTTTGGATGATGCTGAAAACCAGGATTTGCTGGAACCACTTCCAGGTGAAACACCACTCTGGAATAAAGTGATTGTGACCGGTATTTATGCGCAGGAAGAAGGCGAAGAAATTGATGTTACCGCACTAGAAACCTTTATTCGTGCACAAATGCCAGATGCTCCGATCCGTCATGAACTGATTGAAGATCAGGCTTGGGAACGCACCTGGATGGATGCCTATGAGCCAATTCAGATTGCTGATAAATACTGGATCGTACCCGAATGGATGGAAGCACCTGATGCCGATGCGGTAAACATCAAGCTTGATCCAGGGCTGGCTTTCGGAACAGGCAACCACGCTTCAACTTTCCTGTGCTTACAATGGCTCGGCAAAATTAATGTGAAAGATAAAATTGTCATCGATTATGGCTGTGGCTCAGGCATTCTCGCGGTAGCTGCACTCTTATTAGGTGCGAAAAAAGCATATGCCACGGATATCGATCCACAAGCTGTACTGGCGACTCAGCAAAACGCTGAACTGAATGGCGTACTGGACAAGCTTTATGTCGGACTGCCAGAAGAATTTAGAGATGAACTCGGCAATACCAAAGCTGACGTATTTGTTGCCAATATTCTGGCAGCACCACTAATGATGCTGGCTCCTGAGTTCGCAACTTTAATTAAATCTGAGGGACAGTTCGCACTTGCGGGTGTTATTGAAGAGCAAGTTGCTGATGTTACTAGCATTTACTCAAATTATTTTGATATATTAGAGGTAGAAAAACGAGATGAGCACTGGTGCCGTATCTCGGGTAAACGCCATAAGAACGAATGAGCCTATAAATAATCCATGAGTGACAAAAGAACCCATTGCCCTACCTGTTCCACCACCTATAAGGTCACAGTTGCTCAACTCACCGTTGCGCAGGGTATGGTTTGCTGTCCCAAATGTACTACTTCGTTTAATGCCTTATCGCATTTGGTGACCGAAACCCGGAATTCGGTCACCGCCCCAATGTCTCAGGCTCAGTCGAACTCCAGCGAATTCAGCAAAACTGATGCTCAAAATAGACCAGGTGTTTATCACACGGATCAGCAGCATCGTCATAGCCTGCTACAGATTTTTGATCAAAAAGTTGAACATTCCAATATTGACCTGGAAACCTATTTAAATAACCTGAATTATTTCAGTACCGAGCCAATTTCAGTATTACCGAGCATGAATTGGGAAGATCAGGCAGAAAAACAGACTAAACGCGGGCCAATGTACTATATAGGCTGGAGTTTACTCAATCTGTCACTGTTCAGCCTGCTGATGTTTCAATTCTTCTGGTTCAATCCGCAATACATCAAAAACAGTCACGTTATGAGCCTGGCCTTTAACACTGCCTGTGAAGTGTTTAATTGTTCCAATCTGGAAAAATACTACACACTGATTCAGGCCAATAAAGTCAAAATCAAGGCAACCGGTAATAATGAAGCTGAGTTTAGCGGTGAGCTGATCAATTTTCATGACCGTAGCCTGGCCTTACCGATTTTAAGAATCAATCTGGAACATCGCGGTGAAGTGATTGCAACTTATAACCTGTCCTCCGAAGAGTACCTGATTGAAAGTCTGGTCAATATTCAGCGCATCCCAAAAAACAGCCCGTTTAAATTCAAATTTAAGCTTCCAGTCGATCGTAAAAGCTTTGATCGCTATACTTTGGAAATAATTCGCCCCTAATCTGCTGAGAAAGCATTAAAAAATTAAAAAAAGTTAAAAAAAATGCAGTTTTCTTGCTCACTTTTGCTTAGACAATGGTATGATACGCGCCACGAAAGCTATGTGCTGCAACTCCTCGCGACTTTTTCACAACAAATACAGTCTTGCCTAATGCGCTATAAAATTTATTGCGTATCGTGCAGATTTTTTTGTTTTGATTTTGGTCAGTAACAAAACTTTAACTATTGTTACGCTTATTTTTCGACCAAATCGCAGAGATGTGTCAAGCTACAGGCTCAATGTAATGACTAAGTTTTAGAACTTCCGTTTTAGGATCTAAAATGGAGTTCATTTCAATTTCTAGACCACTTTTATATATCACTTTACCCAAGTGATATCTGTTTTTCGGATTAATTCGCATGAATAGCAAATCTCCTATTTTTACTGCACAATCTGATGTTGCTTTACGTATCCACGTAGATCGCGCAGTTCGCCACTATTTTGCACAACTGCAGGGCGAGCAACCATCTCAGGTATACGACATGGTGCTAGCAGAAATGGAGAAACCTCTTCTATCTGTAGTTCTAGAATATACACGTGGTAACCAAACACGTGCTGCCGAGATTCTCGGACTCAACCGTGGTACTTTACGTAAAAAGTTAAAAGCTCACGGTTTAATGAGTGAATAAATGATAAAATGCTTGCGGCTTCCGCAGGCATTTTTTTTAACCTGTAAATTGCTGATTTTGTTTTATTCTGTTCCTTGAAAACTGTGACGAAGATCATGACTATTAAACGCGCTTTAATCTCTGTGTCTGACAAGACTGGTATTGTTGAATTTGCACAAGAACTTGCTGCTCTAGGGGTAGAAATTTTATCTACAGGTGGTACCTACAAATTGTTGAAAGACAATAATGTGGCTGTAGTTGAAGTTTCGGAGCATACAGGTTTTCCAGAGATGATGGACGGCCGTGTAAAAACACTACATCCAAAAATTCATGGGGGTATCCTGGCTCGTCGTGGTCTAGACGAAGCTGTGATGGCTGAACACAACATTGATGCTATTGATTTAGTCGTTGTAAACCTTTATCCATTTGCTGCAACGGTAGCCAAACCAAACTGTTCACTTGCTGATGCTATCGAAAACATCGACATCGGTGGTCCTACCATGGTTCGTGCTGCAGCAAAAAACCATGCATCTGTAGGTATCATCGTAAATGCTTCTGACTATGCAACTGTCGTTGCCGAGCTTAAAGCTGAGGGTGCTTTATCTCATGCAACTCGTTTTGACCTAGCAGTAAAAGCATTTGAACATACTGCTCAATATGACGGCATGATCGCATCTTACTTAGGCGCTCGCGTAGGTAAAGAAGAAGGTCAGGCAGACAAATTTGCACGTACTTTCAATACTCAATTGAACAAAGTTCAAGACCTTCGTTACGGTGAAAACCCGCATCAAGCTGCTGCATTCTATGTAGAAGACACAGCGACTGAAGCTTCTGTTTCAACAGCGAAACAGCTTCAAGGTAAAGAACTCTCTTATAACAACATCGCAGATACTGATGCAGCACTTGAATGTGTGAAATCATTTGCGAAGCCTGCTTGTGTGATCGTTAAACACGCTAACCCATGTGGCGTTGCAGTATCTTTAGACGGTATTCAAGCAGCTTATGATCTTGCGTATGCAACAGATCCTGAATCTGCTTTCGGTGGTATCATTGCATTCAACCGTGAATTAGACGTTGCAACTGCACAAGCGATTGTAGATCGTCAATTCGTTGAAGTGATCATTGCACCGAGCGTTGCTGAAGGCGTTCTTGAAGTAACAGGCGCGAAGAAAAACGTACGCGTACTTGTATGTGGCGAACTTCCAGCAATCGATGCGCGTCAATCGCAACTTGACTACAAACGCGTAAACGGTGGTTTGTTAGTTCAAGATCAAGACTTGGGCATGATCACTAAAGATGATCTTAAAGTAGTCACCAAACGTGCGCCGACTGAACAAGAAATCGATGACATGATCTTCGCTTGGAAAGTAGCGAAATACGTAAAATCTAACGCGATTGTGTATGCTAAAAACCGTCAAACCATTGGTGTCGGCGCTGGCCAAATGAGCCGTGTAAACTCAGCTCGTATTGCTGCAATCAAAGCTGAACATGCTGGCTTAGTAGTTGAAGGTGCGGTAATGGCATCTGACGCATTCTTCCCATTCCGTGATGGTATTGATAACGCTGCGAAAGCGGGTATCAAATGCATTATCCAACCGGGTGGTTCTATGCGTGATGAAGAAACGATTGCTGCGGCTGACGAAGCTGGTATTGCAATGGTGTTTACTGGTATGCGTCACTTCCGTCACTAATTAATTTTAAATCCTCCCTAGCCCTCCTTAATAAAGGAGGGTTTTCTATATCATAGTAGAGCGAAGGGAGTCCCCCTTTTATCAAAGGGGGATTTAGGGGGATTCTATTTCAGAAGGATTTTTTTTAATGAATATTTTAGTTTTGGGTAATGGTGGTCGTGAACATGCACTTGCATGGAAAATCGCGCAAGATGATAAAGTCGCAAAAGTATTTGTAGCACCGGGTAATGCAGGTACTGCAACAGAAAATAAATGCGAAAATGTTGCCTTAAATATTTTAGACAATGCTGCGATTATCGACTTTGCAAAAAGCAATGCGGTTGATTTAGTGGTTGTTGGTCCTGAAGCACCACTTGTAAATGGTGTTGTAGATGCATGCCGTGAAGCTGGCGTTAAAATTTGGGGTCCAACTCAATTTGCTGCGCAGCTTGAAGGCTCTAAAGCATTCGCTAAACACTTCCTTAAACGCCATAACATTCCAACGGCTTTCTATGACGTATTTACTGAAGTAGATGCTGCGAAAGCATTTGTTGAGAAAAATGGTGCGCCAATCGTGATCAAGGCTGATGGTCTTGCTGCAGGTAAAGGCGTAATCGTTGCCATGACCAATCAAGAAGCATTTGCAGCAATTGATGACATGCTTGCAGGTAACAAGTTTGGCGATGCAGGTTCTCGCGTTGTGATCGAAGAATTCCTTGCGGGTGAAGAAGCATCTTTCATTTGTATGATTGATGGCGACAACATCTTGCCAATGGCAACATCGCAAGACCATAAGCGTATTTTTGAAGGCGACCAAGGTCCGAACACCGGCGGTATGGGTGCTTACTCTCCTGCACCTGTTGTGACTGCTGATGTGTTTGAAAAAACCATGAATGAAGTGATGCGTCCTACCGTTGAAGGTATGAAAAAAGACGGTCACGTTTACACTGGTTTCTTATACGCTGGCTTGATGATTGACGACAAAGGTCAACCAAAAGTAATCGAGTTTAACTGTCGTTTTGGTGACCCTGAAACTCAACCGATCATGATGCGTTTAAAATCATCTTTGGTGGATCTCGTTGAAGCTGGTATTGCAGGTAACTTACCTGCTGAAGCTGAATGGGATGAGCGCAAGACTGTTGGTATCGTTTTAGCGTCAAAAGGCTACCCAGAAACTTCAAGCAATGGTGATGTGATTTCAGGCTTAGACACTGAAATGACTGATGCGAAAGTGTTCCATGCAGGTACTAAAGCCAATGAAAATGGCGATATCGTCACTGCTGGTGGTCGTGTACTTTGCGTGACTGCACTGGGTAATACCATTGGTGAAGCACAAGCAAAAGCTTTAGAACTTTGCCAAAAAGTAACGTTCGACGGCGTTCAATATCGTAAAGACATTGGTTACCGTGCGATTGTGCGTGAAAATGCTTAATTTTATTTAAGTATAAAAAACCCCGATTCTTTCGGGGTTTTTTTATTTGCTTATACAATCCACAGAACTATTCATACGCCTATAAATAATTTACTCTTTTGCACATCACTAAAATAAGAAGTTGAATATATGTATATTTGGAAATATTGCTGGGAATGTAAGCACGATACTCCACAAAATAGATTGAATTTAACAATCCACCCAAGAGTTATCGAAGGTTTTTCAAAAAATATAACGACTGATCAAGCAACCTCACTATGGACTTACAGCATTGATGCCTACCAGTTCACCCAATGTCAAAAATGTAATGCGCCATCATTACATTTAGACTCATTTCATGTAAAAGATATTGATGAGAACACTAGCCAAAAATGGGCTTCAATAAAATCTGATTTAGAGAACTTAGGGAAATGCGAATCTTATTAGATATCAAGTACGAGTTTTCCCAGATTCAACAAATCATTATTGCATGAAAAAAAATGGTCTTTCGATCTACCTAAAGATGATCTGTTGCTCTTCTTTGAAGTCATTTCAGCCTACGAAAAAGGATTATTTATTTTAGCTCTTTCAGGAATTCGAACTCTAATAGATAGATACTTAGTAAAAAAAGTAGGCGATATAGGAGGATTTGAAAGAAAGCTCAAAAAAATGTTAGAGGACAAACATATTAGTAAGACACAATATGAAATATTAAATACGATTATTGAGGGTGGAAATGCTTCTAACCATAGAGGCTTTAGACCTGAAGAGGAAATGGTAAAAACATTTTTAGACGTAGTCGAGGATATAATATCTTTGGACTATAAAACGAAACAGTTTAATGAGTTTAAAGAGCAAATCCCTAAACGAAACTAAAAAATCGTAACCAAATTAAGATACCTAATGACTATTCACCTTCAAACCCCTCGCCTGATCCTGCGCCAATGGCAAGACTCCGACACTGCGCCATTTATCCAAATGTGTGCAGATGACGAGGTCATGCGCTACTTCCCTAAAAAACTCGATGCGACTGAAGCAACTGCATTTATTGAACGTATTCGTACTGCCATAGAAACACGTGGATGGGGACTCTTTGCCGTAGAACTCAAAGCTACAGGCGAATTCATCGGTTTTATCGGCTTACACGTGCATCCATTTGAACTTGAAATTGCCGATGCCCCTGAAATTGGCTGGCGCTTGCTACCGCAATACTGGAATCAAGGCTATGCCACTGAAGGAGCCAAAGCGGTACTGAAATATGCCTTTAGAACTCTACGACTTGAAAAAGTCATTTCTTTTACTGCATGCGTCAACACGCCATCAGAACGTGTCATGCAAAACATTGGCTTAGAAAAAGTGGGAGAGTTTGATCATCCGCTTGTACCTGCCGATCATATCTTGTGTAGACACGTACTCTACAAAAAACAGCGTTCGGATTATCTGCATATTCCCTTCTGTTAAAACAAGCTTGTAATATCATGACCAGAGGAAACCAAGATCAGATACTGACTCGCTTAAGTTAATATAAAGGAAAGATTTATCTCGTTAATGATAGGATTTTCTTAATTTCCCAAAAATCACATATTTTTTATATTTATCTATATGCATTTTTCATATTTCTATCTTAAAAAATCTTATAAAGATCACTATTTAGACACATCTATTAAAACTATATTTTCAATATAAATAATATATTGTTTTAATTAATATTTTCTTTAAAAGATCTTTTTTTATATTCGACTAAAGAGATAAGCAAGGCTTTTTTATCCAGTATATCGAATATAGATTTATTGCTATGATATCCGCAACTTCAGAGCACATAAACCTTGGCATGTACTTATAAAATATCTATTTTCTCTCTCCAAAATAGATCAAGTACATCAGATTTGGGCTGCCTCTGACTTGATCAAGTTCACCAGAACTGTTGCTGCACGCTTGCATCTTCCGATCTCAAGCCCTCCTCAGCAATGATCAAGCCACCTACTTAGATCGTAATAAAACTCTTATTTAACACGATTTAAAAATGCTTATACTTTAGGCAAGAATAGAATTAGGACAATTTCATGAAAAAGTTACTTGGCGTTATCTTAAGTGCCTCTGTATTGACTTTAACTGGGTGTGGTAAACAAGAAGCGCCTGCCACTGATGCAGCGCAAAGCAAAGATGCTAATGGTCTTCAAACTGTAACTATGGCTTCGACCGGTTCAGATGCAGACGTATGGCGTTATATCGCGACCCTGCCTGAAACCAAAGCAGCCGGTATCAAACTTGATGTGAAAAATTTTACTGACTATGTGTCAATGAACACGGCAGTAGCCAACAAAGAAATTGATGTGAATGCATTCCAGTCTTATGCCTATATGGTGGCTTACAACGATGCCAACACAGCCAAAATTGTACCTCTATCTACCACTTATTTAGAGCCAATGGGTATTTACTCAAGCAAAGTGAAATCTTTAAACGAGTTTAAAACTGGTGCAACCATTGCTATTCCTAACGACGGCGCAAACGAATCACGTGCATTATTACTTTTACAATCAGCAGGCCTAGTTAAATTAAAAGCTGGTTTTGACAATGTCAAAGGTACAACTTCTGATGTGACCGAAAATGCAAAACAAATCGTGATTAAGCCAATTCAAATGGCGACTGCAGTACGTGTAAAAGATGAAGTTGATGCGATTGTGCTGGGCAATACCCTGGCAATGGAAGGTGGTTTAAACGTATTGAAAGATGCGATTTACTATGAGCCAATCGATCAAAGCACAAAAATGAATGTCAACGTATTAGCTGTTGCAGCAGACCGTCAAAACGATCCAGTCCTGCAAAAAGTGGGTGCGTTGTATCATACGCCAGCAGTAAAAGCATATGTTGATGAACATTTTGGTGGTACGAAAGTTGCGGTAAACAAACCTGTGACGTATTTAACTGAATCAAAATAGTACTATAATAGACTTTTAGAACAGGCAAGGACGATTTCTTGCCTGTTTTTTTATCCGTGATGCAGTTTTTGACACTATGATTGAATTTAAAGATATTTCAAAACAGTATGAGCTTAAGGGTCAAACCTTGCATGCCTTGAATCAGATTAATCTTCAGATTCCAACCGGCAGTATTTTTGGCATCATCGGTTATAGTGGTGCCGGTAAAAGCACCCTCATCCGTCTGATCAACCTGCTTGAGCGCCCAAGCTCAGGCCGGATTATCATTAACGGAACAGATTTTACCGCACTGGATGCCAAAGCATTGCGTCAAGAACGTGCCAGCATCGGCATGATTTTCCAGCATTTCAATTTAATGCAAACCAAAACCGTGGCAGCCAATATCGAAATGCCCATGAAACTCCTAGGCTGGAGCAAGGCAGAACGGGAAAAGCGCCTCGAAGAATTATTAGACTTTATTGACCTAAAACATAAACGTCATGCTTTTCCAGATGAATTGTCTGGCGGTCAAAAGCAGCGTGTTGGTATTGCCCGTGCCCTTGCCAATCATCCAAAAATTTTACTCTGTGATGAAGCGACTTCTGCACTTGATCCACAAACCACCAAATCTGTTCTACAGCTACTTAAAAAAATTAATGAAGAACAAGGCATCACCATTGTTATGGTTACCCATGAAATGGATGTAATTGAAACCGTGTGTGATTATGTCGCCGTGATGGAAAAAGGTGATGTGATTGAAACCGGCAGTACCTTACAAATATTCAGTCAGCCCCAGCACCCGACGACCAAGAATTTTATTCAGACCGTATTACAGCAGCATTTACCAGTCAATATTCTGAATAATCTGGAAAACCAGAACCACAACAGTATTTATTGCCTGAAATTCCTTGGTAGCTCGGCACAGGAAACCGTGATTCAAGCGGTGATTAAACAGTTTGATATCAGTTTAAATATTCTGTTTGCCAATATGACCGAAATTAATGGCACGGTGATTGGCCAGATGTTTATTCAGCTACTGGGTGATGCACAAGAAATTCAAGCAGCAATAAAATTCCTTGAACAACACGGCGTACAAGTCGATCAGGCGGGAGTACAGGCATGAGAGATTTAATTGTACAGTGGCTGACAACGATCACGGCGCCGTTCTGGAAAAGCTCCCTGTCGATAGATCAGTTTGTGACAGCATTGCAAGAAACCTTTCATATGGTGTTCTTCGCGATGCTGTTTGGCTGTATCTGGGGCTTCATTCAGGCGATTACTCTGCTGGTGACACGTCCGAATGGAATTCTGCCGAATCGTGTGATTTATCACGGTCTCAATCCTATTGTGAATGCGCTGCGTTCGCTGCCGTTTATTATCCTGCTAATTGCAGTCATTCCACTGACCAAGTTAATCGTTGGTACATCGATTGGTACATGGGCAGCAATTGTTCCATTGACCATTTATGTCGGCCCATACATTGGTCGCCTGATTGAAACATCTTTGCTTGAAGTGAATGAAGGTATTATCGAATCTGCCCAAGCCATGGGCGCGACGCCAATGCAGATTATATTTAAGTTTATTCTGCCGGAAGCGCGTAGTTCCCTGATTCTTAACCTGACCACCGCCACCATCAGTTTGATTGGTGCCACGGCAATGGCGGGTGCAGTCGGTGCGGGTGGTATTGGTGACTTAGCGATTTCTTATGGTTATCAGCGTTTTGATACCTCTGTTGTCATCATGACGGTGATCGTATTACTGATTCTGGTGCAGATTGTACAAAGCCTCGGTGACTGGTTATCCCGACTTCGTTAAGCTAGTTTTTATGTATGAATAAATCCCTCTTTTTGAGGGTTTTATTGTTTTTAATACTTACAAACCCTTTCTCATTATTTCAAAGTAAAGTCCGGCAACTATTTGATACGTGCCACGGCGACAGGAAGTCGCCCGTTGGTCTGTGGCACATGGAAGTGCCATCAGATCAACAAAGGGGTTTTGTTACTTTTGCCCCGTCAAAAGTAAAAGAAAATATCTTCTAACAACTAACTAAATAATCAGCTTAAAAAATCAAATTCAAACTTGACCTAAAAGTTAGCCATTTCCCCTCATTTTCAAACTGAAACAATAAATCCCATGTTAAACTATTCAATGGTTTTAGCAGGGACTCATCTATGCACTTTGTTCATCTTGGTATTCATACAGAATTTTCGATTACTGAATCCATCGTACGGATACCTGACCTGGTCAAAGCTGCCGAAAAAGAACAGATGCCTGCCCTTGCGCTCACGGATCTTTCTAACCTGCATGCTGCCGTCAAGTTCTATGGCAAATGTTTGGGCAAAGGAATCAAGCCGATTCTGGGTTCCGAAATTCGCCTGAATGATGCCGAACATCGCATGACCTTATTGGCCATGACCAATACCGGCTGGCGCAACCTGACTGAACTGGTATCTGAAGGCTTTATCAGTGGTCAGCAACTGGATATCCCCTGCGTTCAAAAACAATGGATTTTAAATCAGTCTGAGGACATGATTGCCCTGCTCGGCATGCATTCCGATGTCGGCAAAATGCTGATGAGTTCAAATCCGCAAAAAGCGGAACCGCTGCTAGAAGAATGGGTCGAAAAATTTGGCAATCGTGTTTATCTTGCCCTGACCCGCACCAATCGTCCGGATGAAGACAACTTCATTCTGGAAGCCGTGAAGCTGGCAAAAAAATACAATATCGGTGTGGTTGCACATAATGATGTGCACTTCATGACCCGTGACGATTATGAAGCGCATGAAGCGCGGGTATGTATTGCCGATGGTTACGTGCTCGGTGATAATCGCCGCCCTAAAACCTATTCACCTGAACAATATTTCAAATCTGCTGAAGAAATGACGGCGCTGTTCTCGGATATTCCCTCTGCGATTGAGAACACCTACCACATTGCCAAACGCTGTAATGTCACATTGCGACTGGGTCAATACTTTCTGCCGGATTATCCGATTCCTGAAGGTCATACCATTGATACTTTCTTTGCACACTTGTCCAAAGAAGGTCTGGAAGAACGTCTGAATTTCCTGTATCCGCCTGAACAACGTGATGAAGACTGGCCAGAGATTCGCAAGCCTTATGATGAGCGAATCGAATACGAGATTAATATCATTAACTCGATGGGATTTCCCGGCTACTTCCTGATCGTGATGGACTTCATTCAGTGGTCGAAAAGTAACGGCGTCCCGGTAGGTCCGGGCCGTGGTTCGGGTGCAGGCTCACTGGTCGCCTATAGCTTAAAAATTACCGATCTTGACCCGCTGCGTTATGAACTGCTGTTCGAACGTTTCCTGAACCCGGAACGTGTTTCGATGCCCGACTTCGACGTCGATTTCTGTATCGCAGGCCGTGACCGCGTGATTGACTATGTAGCACGTACCTATGGCCGTGATGCGGTCTCCCAGATTGCAACATTCGGCACTATGGCGGCCAAAGGTGCGATTCGTGATGTTGCGCGCGTTTTGGGTAAATCTTATGGCTTGGCGGATCGTATCTCGAAAATGATTCCGACCAAGCCTTTAGGTCTAAGCCTGCTTGAGTCACTAGAAGCTGAACCCCAGCTTAAAGATATCGTCACCAATCCATCCAATCCAGACCATGACGATGCAGCCGAAATCTGGGAAATGGCACTGAAACTGGAAGGTATTACCCGAAACACCGGTAAACACGCCGGTGGTGTGGTGATCTCGCCAACCAAAATTACCGATTTCTCTGCGGTCATGTGTGATGCCGATGGTACCGGACGCGTGGCACAGTTCGATAAAGACGATGTCGAATCTGCAGGTCTGGTGAAGTTTGACTTCTTGGGTTTGCGTAACCTGACGGTGATTGAAGATGCGGTTAAAAATATTAATAAACGCATCAAAGCGGATAAACCTTTAGATATTGCCTATATCCCGCTTGAGGATAAAGACGCATATCTGGTCTTTGCCAATGCTAACACCACCGCGGTATTCCAGTTTGAATCCGTGGGCATGAAAAAGATGCTGAAAGAGGCACGCCCGAGCAAGTTTGAAGAAATTATTGCTTTCGTGTCGCTGTACCGTCCAGGCCCGATGGATCTGATTCCTGACTTTATTCACCGGATGCATGGTGGTGATTTTGAATATTTGCATCCATTACTTGAAGGCGTACTAGAACCCACCTACGGGATTATGGTGTATCAGGAACAGGTCATGCAGGCTGCACAATACTGTGCTGGCTATACCCTCGGTGGCGCGGACTTGTTACGTCGGGCCATGGGTAAGAAAAAACCGGAAGAGATGGTCAAACAGCGCCAGATCTTTATTGAAGGTGCATCGAAAAAAGACATTGATGAAGCTACCGCCAACCATATCTTCGACTATATGGAAAAGTTCGCCGGCTATGGTTTTAACAAATCGCATGCGGCTGCCTATGCTTTGGTTGCTTACCAAACTGCATGGCTAAAAGCGCATTATCCGGCGGAATTCCTGTCTGCGGTATTGACCTCGGAGATGCAGAACACCGACAACGTGGTATTTCTGATTGATGACTGTCGCAAGAATAATCTGGAAGTTTTGCCGCCGTCAGTGAATATGTCGCTGTATCAATTCCATGCCACTGATGAGCAAACTATTGTCTATGGTCTGGGGGCAATCAAAGGCGTCGGTGAAGCGGCGATGCAATCGGTGATTGACTCACGTGCGCAAGAAGGTCCATTCCGTGACTTATTTGATTTCTGTCATCGTATTGACCTGAAAAAAATCAATAAGCGCACCCTGGAAGCACTGATTCGCTCAGGTGCACTGGATTGCTTAGGCATTGATCGTGCCGACCTGATGGCGCAACTGCCTGAAGCGGTTCAAGCTGCGGAACAGGCACGTTCCAACCGTGAAACCGGCATCATGGACTTGTTTGGCGAAGTGGAAGAAGTTCAGCGCAAGCCATCTAAACCCGTCAAACCTTGGGCGGATGAAGTTCGCCTGAAAGGTGAGAAAGACACACTTGGTCTGTATCTGACCGGCCACCCGATTGATGTGTATCGCAATGAGCTGAAAGCCTTTGTGCCTAGTCAGATCAATGAGCTAACGCCGACCCGCCGTGGTGTAACCACCGTGTTTGCAGGACTGGTGGTAGATATTGCCAACTTCCCGAACCGGATGATGATGACCCTAGATGATGGTACGGCACGGATTGAGATTTCAGCCAATCACGAACGCTTCAACCGCTTTAAAGAGATTATCCAGCTCGATAAAGTGGTGGTGATTGAAGGCGAAATCTATGAGCGTGAAGGCTTTGACCGTCCGATGGGACGCCTCACCAAGGCATTTAGCCTGAATGAAATTCGCCAGAAACGTGCCAATAGCATCAAGATCACCCTCACAGCCGAGCATTTCAGTAAGAGCTTGAGCCGTGACCTGCAGCAAATTCTGACTCCTTATTGCAATGTCGATATGTCCGCACATATTCCGGTGATTCTATATCTGGACTATCCGTATGCCACGACTGAACTGCATCTGGGTCTCAACTGGAAAGTCGCCCCACTGGATGAGCTCCTAGCCAAATTGCGTGATTATTTTGGTAAAGAAGCCTTGCATATTGAATACCAGGTCAAGTCCAAAGCTGCCAAAGCCGTGTTCTATGAACAGGCCAAGCCGGTGGATATTCCTCCGCCGCCTGCAGGCATGAGCATGGATGATGCACTGGAAATGTATCAGGCTGAATCCCAACCGCAATATTCATAAATCCTGATCTTTAAAACACCTTAAAATTGGAATCCTCATGAGTCAAATTGACAATGCTGCTGTTTCAGCACATCTCTCCCATGTGCGTATTGTCATGGTCAATACCACTTTACCTGCCAATATCGGCAGTGCCTTACGTGCCATGAAAACCATGGGCCTGTCCAAACTGGTTCTGGTGGCACCGAAAACCTATCCGCATCCGGATATTGATGCGCTGGCTGCGGGTGCAACTGACCTGATCGAGCAGATCGAGATTGTAGAAAGCCTGGAAGATGCCATTAAAGACTGTCAGATTGTATTCGGTACCAGCGCACGCAGCCGTACCATTCCCTGGCCGCTGTTAGATGTGCGTCCTGCCGCAGAAAAAGCCATGACCGCTGTTGTTCAAGAGCAGCAGGAAGTTGCGATTTTATTTGGCCGTGAAGACCGTGGTCTGACCAATGAAGAACTGGCGATGGCCAACTATCACCTGACTATTCCTGTGAATACTGATTATGGCGTACTGAATGTAGCTCAGGCGATTCAGGTGATCTGCTATGAGATGCGCATGGCGACGATGAGTCAAATTGAACAGCCACGTGATGCTAAAGCGACCATGCAAGTCATTGATGGCATTGAAATGGAATGGGATGAACCCTTGGTCAACCATGCCCAGATGGAACAATTCTATCCGCATTTGGAAAAAATGCTGGCAGAAATTGAATTTATGGATCCAAAAAATCCAAGATTATTGCCTTTACGCTTGCGTCGCCTCTTTGGACGTATACAATTAGATCGTATGGAATATCACTTACTTCGTGGTATTTTCAGCCGTGTTCAGGCATTGAACAACGGTACCTGGAAAAATCTTCACACACATCATCACAGGACGAGGATCAAATCTAATGCTAAAACAGCTCAAAGAAGATATACAAGCTGTCTTTGCGCGCGATCCTGCAGCACGCAATACCTTAGAAGTCTTAACCACTTACCCTGGCATTCATGCGCTGATCATGCATCGCATGGCACATGAGCTATGGAATAAAGACTGTAAAGGAACTGCGCGTGCGTTGTCTTCGTTTAGCCGCTTTGCCACCGGCATTGAAATTCATCCCGGCGCAAAAATTGGCCGCCGTTTCTTTATCGATCACGGTATGGGTGTGGTCATTGGCGAAACTGCTGAAATTGGCGATGACGTGACGCTTTATCACGGCGTGACTTTGGGCGGAACGACCTGGAATAAGGGTAAACGTCATCCGACCCTAGAAGATGGCGTGGTGGTCGGTGCTGGTGCCAAGATTCTAGGGCCATTTACCGTGGGTAAAAATGCCAAAGTCGGTTCTAATGCGGTCGTCACCAAAGCGGTTCCTGAGAACGCCACAGCGGTGGGCAACCCGGCACGTTTTATCACTAAAGACAAACCCAAAGATGATGCTGAAGCCCGTCGTCGTGACTATGCCGAAAGTATCGGTTTCCAGCCCTATGCCGCGACTGAAGACCAGTCTGATCCGATTTTAGAAGGTATGCGGATTCTGCTGGATCGCATTCAGCAAAATGAAAAACGCATGAACAACTTGTGCAATCGTCTTTCTTTGTTAGATCCGACCTTTAACAAGCAGCAACAGGATGGCCAGCCTTTGAGCAAAAAAGAGTTGGAGATTCTGGAAGAAGCGCGCCGTGAATGTGAAGCGCAAACCAGCCAATCCAAAGCCTGAATATCACACTTCACTCTGTAACACGGGTTTACTTGCATGATCGTTATACTTTTCATAGACTGACGATCATGCAATTTTTGAATAGATGTTTTAAAAATAACAGAATGGATGACTATTATGACCTTTAAGCCCTTGGCACTTGCTTGCTTAGCATTCACAATTACTGCGTGTTCCACCACTCCTCAGAAATCTGCTGAGAAACCTGTGGACCAAGTGGTTTTTGTAGAGCCTGAACTGAGCCCACCATTTTATGCTTTAAATCCATTCAATTATAATGAACCGCCTGAATTTGAAGTGCATTTGAAAAAAGCTGCAGCGCAGCCTGTAACCAAGATGGTGGTGACGGATCCTAATGATCCATCCAAGCAACTGACCCTGGATGTGAATAAACTGATTATTCCAGTGGTAGATAGCAATACACGTGCAATGCGTTATGCAGCACTTGCCAATTCAAATGAAATCGATATCACCGAAATTGACGATTTCCTGCAAATGGTCGAAGGTAAGGCACGTCATTATCCACCACGTTTCAGCGATCGTCAGGAACGCCGTGGTTTTGAAGCCAAATTGCGTGAAGTCACCCGACAACTGGATACTTTAGCGGCCCGTCCAAATGCCTCTTTTGATGTGTTGATGCGTGCTTTTAAAGCCAGCGTGATGGCACGTAACCTGGATCTGGGTTCAGTTTATACCACCAATTCCCTGACCTATGCCCAGCGTATTCTCAAAATTAATCCAGAAGATCCTGAGGTCAACTTCTGGTTTGGTTTTGGTCTGTCTGAAGGCGGTGGTCAACGTGAAGCCATCGCTTATCTGGACAAAGCCATGAAAGCTGGCGTTCAGGAGGCTTATCTTTCTGCAGCCAATAACTATATTGCATTGGAACAGAAGAAAAATGCCACTCAAACCTTGGCGAACTATAAGGTGAAATATCCGCAAGAAGCTGAAGTGGCTGACCGCCTGATTCAGGAAATTGAGAAAAATGGCCGCTGGAATGTTTGGCAAATTCTGCAAAGCTCAACACCTGCTCCGGCTACAGACCCAGCAACAGCACCGGTGACCCCATAATCAAGATTCGCTTCAATTTGATTACAAATAGACTGCTACGGCGGTCTATTTTTATGGGAAAAAATTAGTAAAATACAAAACATTATCCCGCTTTATAACTTGAATTCAGTGAAAAGTTTTATGCACGAAAAAATAAATAAAAGATTAATGCTGTGCACTTTACTCATCACCAGCATACTCAGCGGCTGTCAGGTGGTCAGTGTTAAGGAACAGGCGATTAATGTCACGCTGAACAATGAGCGTGACAGTATCTTGACCCGCGACAAGCTTAGCGAAGCCAGTCTGAATGTGTTGTCCATGACAGGTCTTGAAGCTCAGATCTGTATTGATCAGCCCGAAGAATGTGTGGAAGATCTGAAAAGTATTCCCCAGATTTTAGATGAACAATTGCTTTCTACAGCAAGTGAATTATATCTAGCCAACTCCTTACAAAATGCCAAGTCTGCTGAATGTAACACCGGAATTTTAAACAAAACCCGATCACCGGAAAAACAGCAACAACACAAGCAGAACATCCAGAAATGTCTGGATCAGCAGCTCACTATGCTGGATAAAAGCATTCGTTATAGCTATGCCTATCTATTTAAAACCGAGCGTGCGCCGCAAGAGCGTATTTTTGATAACCGCCAGGTCCAGATTCGTGACTTTTATAACCTGGCAATTGCTCATCTGATTCAACGCTATGCTGAACGTTATGAAGCCAAACAGTCCGGCCAGCGCATTCAGGTCGGTGACAGTGTATACACCATTGATCTGGAAAATTTTCCGCAGCTGAAAAACCAGACCATTGAACAGCTGATGTCTACCTATAACATGAACTTTTCCGGCCTACGTTCCATCACCCGCCGTGATGGTTTTGGTTCAGAATTTTTAGTGGTTTTACCTGAAGCACAGCAAACCGAGCAGGATAAAAAATATATTGTCGATCCGCTCAAGCACAACTATCCAAATGGTAAAAATCCTAACATTCATTCAGCACGCTATCTGGCGACCACCATTACTGCTGTACCAAAATCCGCGAATTCGACTGAACAGATTTTATCTACTTCGGAGTTTCACCTGAAACTGTATGACCCTTATAAACATGAAAAGATCAAAGTAGCTTCGAAAGAATATGCGCTAGCCGCCAACTTTTCCGCACCTTACGGTTTATGGCTGGCCGAGAACAATCTGGGGCGTTTAGCCTATCTGACGCTGATTAATCGCGAAGACAGTCTGAGCATGCCGCACCTGTACATGCTGGAACCTTATAATCCGGACAAGAAAGTGCTGGTATTGATTCATGGCCTGGCCAGTAGTCCTGAAGCCTGGATTCGTCTGACCAACGACATTATGGGTGATCCGGTATTAAGAGAAAATTTCCAGGTCTGGCAGGTATTTTATTCTACTAATATGCCGATTCTGGAAAGCCGTTTTCAAATTAATGCACTGGTTCAGCAAGGCTTTGCCCAGGTCGCGAACAATGCACCAGCCAAAAAAGATGCGGTACTGGTCGGACATAGCATGGGAGGTGTGATTGCCCGTTTAATGGTCAGTCAGGCCGATATTACCCAAGATGCATTCAAGCTGGTACAAAATACCCGCATTGCACAATTTAAGGATAACCCGCTCTTTAAAGCACGCCTGCAAATGCGGCCTATTCCAAATTTCACTCGGGCCATTTTCTTAGCGACACCACATCGTGGGACAGAATATGCCGACCGCTGGCATACCAAACTGGCCCGTAAAATTATCCGTATACCGGGTGCATTTTTGGGTGCCTTTGCCGATACCCTGCAAGGCCAGATCGGGTTAAACGAGTTTGTCAAAGAACTGGGGCATGACCTGATTCAAAATGGCCCAAGCGATCTGAGTGAAAATTCAAAATTCACGGCGTTGACCCAGGATATTCAGCCTTCTAAAGATATCAAATTTCACTCGATTATCGGCAATACCGTAGATACGCAAGACACCAAGCTCATGAGCGATGATATCGTTTCATATGAGAGTGCTTACCTAAATGGTGCTGTATCTAGCAAAGTCATTAAGGGTGGCCACTCGATTCAGGAAACGCCTGAAGCCGTACTGGAATTACGCCGGATTCTCAGATTACATCTGACCGATCTTGGTCTTTATGATCCGGAATAAACTATCGTCTTGATTGAGACTTGCCACCGCATGTTCGCATCCGGTGGTTTATTTTTTAAAATTGCAAATAATGCTGAATAAGAAGCCATAGCGACAGATCTGAGCGCTGACTTAAAGATTCATCTGGAATTTCATTTCTTTCTAAAAATTAAATTTGATAGACTTGCTGCAATACAGCTTTAAAGCTGAATTGAATCAGCAGATTCATTTCACATTTTCGATCTCCTGTGCTCAACCATGTTGGATTGGCCTGATTGAAAATGTGCTTTAAATTTTCCTGCATAGCCTATTGAGCAGTATTTGCATTTATCTCTTGTTGAAAGGATTTATTTTTAATGACCAGTTCAGAAATTATGGCTGATCTTTCTACCTTAACGCCCATGATGCAGCAATACATGTCGGTGAAAATGCAGCATCCGCATTCTTTGATGTTTTATCGTATGGGTGATTTTTATGAACTGTTCTTTGAAGATGCACACAAGGCAGCCAAGATTTTAGGCATTACCCTGACCCATCGTGGTAAAGCCAATGGTCAGCCAATTCCTATGGCGGGCGTGCCTTATCATGCAGCCGAGGGCTATCTGGCACGTCTGGTCAAAAAAGGCGAAACCGTGGTGATCTGCGAGCAGATCGGCGAGGTTACTGGCAAAGGACCGGTTGAGCGTGGTGTAGTTCGAATTATTACGCCGGGCACACTGACCGATGATGCCATGCTCGGTGCACATCAGAGCTCGAATCTGGTGGCTTTATGTATTCAGCAGAATCAGATCGGCATTGCACTTCTTGATCTCAGCGCCGGCCTATTTAAAGTCCAGCAGCAGGATTATGATCTTAACCAGCTCATGATTGAACTGGCGCGTTTGATGCCAAGCGAAATTCTGCTGGATGAAAGTATCACTGATCCGACATTGACCGAACAACTCAAACAGCAACTGGATATCTCGGTCACCAAACGTCCCGATGTCGACTTCAACCTGAACAATGCGCAAAAAACCTTATGCGACCAGTTTGCTGTCAGCACGCTTTCAGGTTTCGGCATTGATCATTTACCTTTGGCTAAAGCAGCGGCTGCGGCACTGATTCACTATGCAAAAGAAACCCAGAAAACTGCGTTACCGCATATCCGCACGATTCAGCTAGAACAAAGTTCAGATTTTATTGCTTTGGATCCGGTGACACGCCGTAATCTTGAACTGATTGAGCCTTTATTTGAACATGGGACATCCTTATTTCAACTGATCAATGACTGTCAGACTGCTATGGGTGGACGCTTGCTCAGTCGCACCCTGATGCAACCTTTACGCGATACCGCGCTGCTGGATGAGCGCCTGGATGCCATTCAAGCCTTGCTGCAAGGTTTCCACGAAGCACCTGTACGTCTGGTGCTTAAAGAGATTAGCGATATTGAACGCGTGCTGAGCCGTATTGCGCTTGGCAGTGCCCGCCCACGTGATCTGGTACAACTGCGTCAGGCCTGTGCGCAAATTCCATTTTTACGTCATGCCCTGCAACCGATTGTGAGTCAGCAACAGTCCACGCTCTTGGTGCAGCTCAATGAAGAACTCGGCGACTTCCATGGTTTGCATCAACGCCTGATGTCAGCCATTGTAGAAAATCCACCCGTCCTGCTGCGTGATGGTAATGTCATTGCAGAAGGTTTTGACAGTGAACTGGATGAACTGCGTCAGATTCGTGATCATGCCAGCCAGTTCCTGATTGATCTGGAAATCAAAGAGCGTGAACAAAGCGGCATTCCGGGACTGAAAATCGGCTATAACCGTGTTAGTGGCTATTATATTGAGTTAACCCGAGCACAAGCCGAACAGGCACCCGAGCATTATATCCGCAGGCAAACCCTGAAAAATGCCGAACGCTACATCACGCCTGAACTGAAAGCATTTGAAGACAAAGTCTTATCTAGCGAATCGCGTGCCTTGGCCCGTGAAAAAATGCTGTTTGAAATGCTGCTGGATGAACTGCGTCAGGATATCGGCAGTTTACAGATGATGAGCAGCGCCATTGCCCAGATTGATCTGATTGCTAATTTTGCCCATCAGGCGCGTTTACGCAACTGGTCGCGTCCAAAATTTAGCCCTGAAATCGGTGTAAGTATCACTGCTGGACGACATCCAGTGGTAGAAGCCCTCAGTAAATCGGCCTTTACTCCGAACGATACGCGACTGGATTTTTCCCATCGCATGGCCATCATTACCGGCCCCAACATGGGTGGTAAATCCACCTTTATGCGCCAGACTGCATTGATCGTGTTGCTGGCTTATTGTGGTGCCTATGTTCCAGCGCAAGCTGCAACTTTAGGTCCGGTTGACCGTGTCTTTACCCGTATTGGTTCTGCCGATGATTTATCGACCGGCAAATCAACCTTTATGGTGGAAATGACCGAAACCTCGCAAATCCTGCATCATGCCACCAGCCAGTCTTTGGTACTCATGGATGAAGTTGGCCGTGGAACCAGTACCTATGATGGCTTGTCTTTGGCTTGGGCCTGTGTGCTGGATCTGACCAAACGCATTCAATGTTTATGTCTATTTGCTACCCATTATTTCGAACTGACTGAACTGGATAAGGAAAGTGGCATTAATAACTACCATGTCACGGCCAAAGAGCTGAATGGTAATCTGATTTTATTGCATAAGGTGCAACATGGCCCGGCCAGTCAAAGTCATGGCTTGCAAGTCGCGAAATTGGCAGGCATTCCGGCTGCGGTGATTAAAGAAGCGCAAAACCGCTTAAAGATTCTGGAAAAACAGCATCAGGCCAAGCCACTGAGCCCGCAGCATGATCTGTTTGCAATGCCTGAAGTTATGGAGCCTATAGAACGTATCATCGAAATTGAAAAAGAATCGCCTGCACTGGACTTACTCGAAGATATTGATGTAGATAGTTTAACTCCGCGTGAAGCCTTGCAGCAGTTATATGCGCTCAAAGACCTGATCAAACAGCCTGAACCGTACCGGGTTTGTCGGAGAGTCAATATTCTGAGAGACTACCCCGATGACAAAATTAAAATATACCCCTGAAATCAGAGAAAGAGCGGTTCAATTATTGATTGAATCTGAAAAAGATTATCCTTCTACTTGGGCTGCAATCACAGCAATTGCGCCTAAGATTGGTTGTACTCCTGAAACACTTCGTGCCTGGCATCAAAAGCATTTAGATCAGCAAAATCCTATTAAAGTACAACAGATATCTGATCAAGAAAAAATGAAGCAAATGGAACGTGAAATTAAAGAATTAAAGCGTGCCAATGAAATTCTACGTAAAGCAGCCGCTTTTTTCGCCCAGGCGGAGCTCGACCGCCCACACAAATAATGGTGGATTTCATCCATAACAATAAAGACTTATATGGTGTTGATGCGATTTGTAGGATTTTACCGATCGCAGCTTCAACCTATTACCGGACTCTAGATCTCTGCGAAAATCCAGAACATCGAGCAAAGCGAGATTTACATGATGAGCATCATGCTGAACAAATTAAACGAATTTGGAAGGAAAGTTCAGGTCGATATGGTGTACGTAAAGTCTGGCAAAAACTGAAACGTGAAGGCTATATTATTGCACGCTGTACTGTTGCTCGATTAATGAAAAAGCTAGGTATACAAGGTGTTTGGCGAGGTAAGAACAAACAAACCACCCGTAGCCGAGATGACCAAAAACGAGCAGATGATTTAGTGAAACGTAATTTTAGTGCTGATCGACCTGACCAATTATGGGTCAGTGACTTTACGTATATTCAAACTCATTCAGGCTGGGTCTATACCGCCTTTATTATTGATGTGTTCTCACGAGCAATTGTTGGATGGAAAGTATCGACACGGATGAATACAGATATGGTGCTCGATGCATTAGAGCAAGCCTTGCACGATCGAGGCATGCCAAAGAATGTGATTCATCATTCCGATAGAGGTGTGCAATATCTTTCTATTCGCTATACCAATCGTTTAGAAGCAGCAAATTTACGAGCATCAGTCGGTACAACTGGTGATTCATACGATAATGCTCTGGCTGAAACGGTGAATGGCTTATACAAAACAGAGGTGATTGAATATTTAAAAGCAGATTGGCAAGGTTTAGCAGATGTACAACTTGCGACACTAAACTGGGTAGATTGGTTCAATAAAAAGCGTGTACACAGTGCACTGGGTTATGTATCGCCTTTTGAGTTTGAAGCAATGTACTATGATAAGATTAACCCGTTAGGTCAGGTGGCCTAACTTAAATAAAAAAGTCTCCGACAAACCCGGTACGGTTCAGCCAAGTTAATTCTCGGTCCTAGACCTCATCTGGCATAGGGTCGATGTCCTGAACATACCGATGAATGCTGTAATTCATCGGTATGCGACCTTTTTTCAAATTTAACAGCCCTATATATAACAAATATCAATAAAAGGAATTGTTAGTTCCCCCTGTTTTTGCCTAAAATACAGCATTCGTAATTAGAACCATATTTTTTAGGTAGCTGTCGCCATGACCTTCGTTGTCACTGAAAATTGTATTAAATGTAAATATCAAGACTGTGTTGAAGTTTGCCCTGTAGACTGTTTCTATGAAGGTCCTAACTTCCTTGTGATTAACCCGGACGAATGTATCGACTGTGCGTTATGCGAACCTGAATGCCCGGCAAATGCAATTTTCTCTGAAGACGAATTACCAGAAGGTCAGGAAGTCTTTATTGAACTGAATGCTGACCTGTCACAAAAATGGCCAAATATCACACAAATTGGTGACCAGCCAGCAGACCGTGAAGAATGGAATGGCAAAGCAGACAAATTACAATACCTTGAAAAGTAATTAGTTTAAACTTTAAAAGATCAGCAAATGCTGATCTTTTTTATACTCAACGCACACATTTCATTGCAATATTCTCCAAATTTCTCCCTATATTTAGTCTAAAATAGCGCTATTTTGTAAATATCTGATTTCTATAAATGAAGAACTTGTTAAAGGGATTATTGAGTCTTTGTATAATTCCTCTTGTTTTTGTGGGCTGTACCACGACCACAAAACAACCTGGACAGGCCACCACACCTGCTGGAAAACGGATTTACATTCCACAAGAACGTGTTCAATACGATCGTAAAGCCCACCCAAAAACTGTGCCTTATGTGTATACCCACTGGGTATCGGCACTGGATAATTTGTCACGCGTGCGTGAATATGAGGTTTTTCTGGAACGTCATGGGGTTGGCAATATCATTCCGAGTTTCGAATTGATGCGTACTGCACGTGATTGGGCCAAGTGTGGCCGTTCCCAATACATGATTCCAAGCCGTGAATTATGGGCCAATCAGATCCCAACTTTAAAAGTCTTTAAATATCTGGTTGCAGCCAATGTACTGACTGATTTTGAAGTCACATCAGTCTATCGTGACCTGCCTTTGAACCAGTGTGCCGGTGGTGCCAATTCTTCACGCCATCTTTACAACTCTGCGATCGATTTCCGGATTGGGCCTGAATATCCTCAGGCACAAGATTATAGCTATATTGAAAATACCAAGTTCAAATTGTGTCAGTTCTGGGTCCAGCATGGTCAAAGCCTAAATATGGGACTCGGCATGTATGCTTCTGGCCAAATCCACATCGATACCCAAGGTTATCGTACTTGGGGACCGAGTTTAGGCCGTAATTCTTCGATGTGTAATTACTAAGTCATGACAACCGCTCTACAAAGTTCATCCAGGACTTTTTAGAGCCTAAAAAATCAGCACCTATAGAACAATAAATTGCGCTCTGCCGCGAAAAGTTTAAAATGCACGCATCGCAATCGAGGTGCTAAGACTATGCAACAAATGTGGACAGACATTGATCACTACATTGATTCACATTTAATTCCTGAAGACCCCATTCTGAATCAAACTCTTGAGAATACCGCAGCGCACGGTTTTCCTGATCATCTGGCTGTAGCACCAAATCAAGGCATGTTGTTGCAGATGCTAATCCAGATGAACCAGTGTAAACGTGTACTGGAACTCGGCACATTTGCAGCATATAGCACCATGTGGCTGGCACGTGCCTTGCCTGATGATGGCTATATCCTGACGATTGAAGGACGTGATACCCATGCGGCAATGGGTCAGGAAAATATTGATCGCGCGCAGCTTAAACAGACCGTCGAACTGAAATGCGGCCGTGCAGCAGATGTGCTTAAAGCCCTGCCTGAAGATACGGAAGCTTTCGATTTCATCTTTATTGATGCAGACAAACAGAGTTATCCGGAATATCTGGAACTCAGTTTAAACCTGTCGCACTCAGGTACACTTATTTTTCTGGACAATGTGATTCGTGCTGGCGAAATCATTAACCCGGACAATAATAAACCAAGTATTGAAGGCATTCGTGACATGTTTAAAGCGCTTCAAAATCATCCACGTATCTTGTCATGCACTGCTTTACAAACGGTTGGCAGCAAAGGACATGATGGTTTTGCACTCGCGATTGTGAAATAAAACAAGAAGAACAAAAATCACCCAATGACATATTTACCATAAATAACATTAACTTATAAATATTAACCACAGAGTTATCCACAATATATGAGGATAACTCTGGTCATTTTTAAATCAAGCTGTAACAATTTACGATTAGACTTCGCGCTTGGCTATTATATGCAATTCTCACTTCGCAACCAGTAAAGGCACTTTTGAATTCCGGAAAATCGTGGTCGCAATACTGCCCAAAAAGAACTGGTGAATTTTACTGTGACTAAATGCACCCAACACGATCAGCTGAATTCCGAGTTCCTGCTGATAGGTCAAAATATTTTCTGCGACATCGCCATAGCGGTATTGTGGCACCACATCTAAACCAGCCTGATTTAAATATTGCAAAGGCTCATTCAGAATCTCAGCATGATCACCGATATATAACAAATGGCATTGCAATAAGCGCAGCAGATCACTTTCCGCAATCCGTTTCATCATCTTGATACAGGTCGGTGAATATTCATAGGCGAAAATAAATCGTGTCGGCGGCTTAAACTGTTCTCCGACCGTCATCACGGTACAATTGGCCCCACGAATAAAATTTTCCACATTGGTACCGATCGGTTTGTTTTTTTCAGCCGAGCGTTCACCAAGCAATCCAATCACCGCGATATCATCAGGCTGCAGGATCTGGAAGCTTTGCTCCAGAAAATCACCCTTTTCCTGAATATGTGTGGTTTGAATACCGTGTTCTGCCAGAATCCGCTCGGAAATGTGTTGCAGCAGGTTATTGCTATAATCCAGCGCAATTTCACTTTGTTTTTGTTCAAGCTCAGCCAGTTCTTTCAGTAACATGGCATTACTTTCAAAGCCAATCACTCCGCTGATTTCCCCCAGATGATAACTGGCCGGGTAATAATCCAAAACCTGTAACAGGACCAGTTCACGGCCAGTCTGTTTGGCAATCCATGCCGCCGCGTCAGCCAGCGCGTTTATACATGGTGATGAGTCGATGCAGGCGATGACACGTTTCATGTTTAGCCTCTCTTCTATTTATGATAAAAATTTCTTAGTTATTTTTAACTTAGCATAAGCATTCAAAAATGTGCAGCGAAATCTGTAAGGCTTGACTTGAAATATGTTAACTTTTATGTGAACAAATATAGATCAATATATCGAACCATCTGCTGAGTCAGGCTGTTGCATCAAGCACTTGACTTCCAAAAGCTTATTCACGATAGCGAATGAATTGGGCCGGATTACCGGCGACAATCGCACGCTTCTCGACATCCTTGGTCACCATACTGTTCATTCCCACCACGGCCTGATCTGCGATTTTAATTCCGTCCTTGATACCGACATGCGCACCGAGCCACACATCCCGACCAATCTCGATGCCTTGCGAACGTACTGGCTGCTGATAAATCGGCTGCTCCAAATCCATGCCATGATCAAAGGCATAAAGATGACAATAAGCGGCGATACGCACCTGATCATGCAGTTTAATCCCCACCCGACCGCCATCCAGAATACAGTGATGATTAATCGCCACTTCATTACCAATGTCCAGAGGGCCATGCAAGGTGCAATCTGCGGCAATAAAGGTATTATCACCAATAATGATTTTGCGTCCCGGCTCCGCGAAAATATGTGCAAGAGGTGAAATAAAACAGTTTTCACCAATCTCGACGGTTTCCATCTCCATCAGATAAGCCTGATAGTCCTTTTGCCACGCTTCTGCCCAACCGCGATTTTTAGGCTTTAAGGACCAGTACAGCCAAGGCATATAATTCAGGCGATGTTTATGCTGCTCACGATATTTCAGTAATGGATCTACGTCAGTCATCTGTCGCTTCTTCTATGATTTTGAGCTGTTCCCGGCCACGGGTCACATCTTGAATTTTTAGGGCAAAAGGTTGAATTTGATGTAACTGAAATAAGGCTCTGACCTGTACTCCTTCAGCTGTATATTCTTCCTGATAGTCAATCTGTTGCTGGTTCAACTCATATTGAAAGATGGCCCACTCATTGAATTGACAGGAAAATTGCACCTTTTTCTTTTCAATCAGTTCAATTTTTTCTGCTAACAACAAACATTGTCCAGCACAGCCGCCATAGGCACGTACCAAGCCCCCTGTTCCCAGCTTGATCCCGCCATACCAGCGATTGACCAGCACCAGCACATTGGTCAGCTCATTGCCTTCAATGGTTGCCAGAATCGGGCGTCCTGCAGTACCTGAAGGTTCACCATCATCATTAAAGCGTACCTGATGGCCAATTTTCCAGGCCCAGCATTGATGGGTGGTACTTGGATCGCGATAAGCCTCCAGAAAATCTTTGACGTCCTGCTCATTTTCAACAGGTGTGGCAAAGGCCTGAAAGCGGCTTTTTTTGATGTCTTCCTCAAAACTGACCAGGCTGGCAATGGTAAATGGCATAACTTCAGGCTTTAAACTCTCACTGCTGCAGTATACCCGCTTTGCACAGACAAATAAAAAGCCTCTCCACGGAGAGGCCTGATTTTGATCGATTGTTTTACTCAATTGCTTGGCAAATATTACCGTTCACGCAAGGCTTCTTTGGCTTTATTAAATGGCTTGATCAGATAATCCATCACGGTTTTTGAACCAGTACGAATATCCACGGTGGCCACCATCCCTGGAGTAATATTGAACTCCTGCCCGGCATTATTGCTGAGCTTGTCGCTATCGGTACGGATATACACCCAATAATAAAATTGATCCTGCTTGACTTCATCACGCAAGGTATCCGGTGAAATCATGGTTACTTTACCGCTTAGCCCGCCATAAATTGAATAATCATAGGCGCTAATTTTGACCAGCGCTTCCTGATCAGGGCGAATAAAGGCAATATCACGCGGCGAAATTCGAGCTTCAACCAGTAATTTTTCATCTAGTGGCACGATGGTCATTAACTTGCCATTTTGTGGAATCACGCCGCCCAGCGTCATCACATCAATCTCTTTGACCACACCGCGAACCGGTGATTTAAAAACAGTTCGGCTCAAAGTATCCGACTTGCCACGTACCACCTGTTGCTGAGTTTCCACATCGGTATTGGCTTTGGACAGCTCTTGCCGCGCATTTACATAATATTGATTACGGATATCATTCATCTGATTACGCAGGTCATTGGCTTCACGTTTTAGACGCAACACTTCAACTTCACTGGCTGCCCCTTTGGCGACCAAGGGAGCGGTCATTTCCAGTTCTTGCTGCACCAGTAACAAAGCCTGTTCCAGGCCTGCAACAGATTCTTGCAAATTGGCTCGACGCGACTGATACAGGGCCGTTTCTTCTTTAACCAATTTGGGGTATTTCAACACTTCTTCAGGAAAGACCAACGGTGCGCCGGTGACTTCCGCACGTAAACGGGCTGAAGTGGCACGTGATGACACCAGCAAGGATTCTGATTCACCGACGTTGGATTCAAAGCGGGTCGGATCAAGCTGGGCCAATACTTGCCCACGCTCGACAATCTCACCTTCTTTGACATTAAGTTTAGTCAAAATACCGCCATCCAGAGACTGAATCACCTGCTCTTTGGATGATGGAATTATTTTTCCAGTACCGGTAGATACTTCTTCCAATTTGAATAACCAGGCCCAGCTCAGCAATACCAATAGGCCAATGCCGATAATCCAGATGATGATACTTGATTTCGGTAAGGGCGGCTCCTGAAAGCTGACCTTGCTGGAACGTTTTAGTTGTTGTAGTTCACTCATGCACTTGCTCCCACAACCCGCTTATTACCACCTTGCGACTGATTCAGGATCTGATCCCTTGGTCCATCCATCACAATCCTGCCATCATTGACCACAATAATACGATCCACCAGTTCCAATACCGCACGGCGATGGGTCGCAACGATCATCGTACGATGGGTTAAATAACCTTTAAGATGATCAATCAACTGTTTTTCTGACACATCATCAATGGCAGCGGTCGGTTCATCCAGTAGCAAATTTTTTGGTTGACGGATCAATAACCGTGCCAATAACAAGGCTTGACGCTGCCCACCAGAAAAGCCGACACCACCCTCTAAAAGGATATGATCCAGTCCTTCTTTTTTCTCCTGTACAAATCCCAGTGCACCGGTAATTTGTAAGGCTTCCAGAATTTGCTGATCGGTGGCCAAAGGTGCACCCAAAGTCAGGTTTTCACGAATTGAACCATAAAATAACTGCGAGTTCTGATTTAGCAAACTCATATCACGCCGCACATCTGACGGATCAATCAGGGTCAGATCAATACCATCCAGCTTGACCTTGCCCTGTAACGGTGTCTGCATCCCAGACAAAAGCTGTAACAAGGTCGATTTTCCTGCACCATTACGGCCCAGAATCGCGATTTTCTCCCCCGGCTTGATTTCCAGCTTGGGAATCATCAAACTCGGTTTCGGATCATCATCGCCATATTTAAACACCACCCCGTTGAGCTCATAATGCCCATCCAGTGCCGGACGATGAATCAGGTGCGAATAATCCGGCTGATCCACTGGTTTTTTCATGAGTTCATCCAGACCAGCCTTGGCGACTTTAGCCTGTTGCAAGCGACCCAGTACACCCGTAATTTGTGAAATTGGTGCCAGCATGCGTGAAGATAGAATCGAACAGGCCACCAGTGCGCCTGTGGTCATGTCACCCTCCATCACCGCAAAGGCCCCGACTAAAACCACAATCGCAAAGGTCAGCCCCTGAATTTTTTGAGTCCAGGCGGTCATCAAGCCGACAATTTTACGTTGCTGTATGCTGACATCGGCTGATACTTCATTCATATGATTCCACTGATTCTGGAAACGCGTTTCAGCTCTTAACAGCTTGATGTCTTCAATTCCTTCTACAGCTTCTACCAGCAAGGCATTGCGGATGGCAGATTCGCGCATCCCCAACTGGGCCAGCTGTGCCAGTTTTTTCTGCGCCAGAATCCCTGGAAGAATCATTAAGGGCACAACGAGTAACATGACCCAGAACAGATTGCCACCGATCACCCAGAAGATGCCCAAGAACAGGAAGAAAAATGGCAGATCGGCAATGGCCGTAACTGTGGTTGAAGTCACCAGCTCGCGAATTTGTGAAATGAAGGTTCCTGTTGATTTGGAACGTTCATTGTTTTTAATCCGTAATGAATGACCAAACACCCGGTCAGAAATTTTTAAATCCGCACGTTTACCAATAATGTCTGACAGATAGATCCGCGAGACACGTAAAACAAACTCAAAAATCGCGGCGATCAGCACACCACCGGCCAACACCCATAACGTCGGAATGGACTGTGATGGAATGACACGGTCATAGACATTCATCGAGAAGACTATCGTGGCCAATGCTAGAATATTGGCAATTAAAGACGCAAACATCACATCGATATAACGCTTCCAGTCATTCAGGACAATTGACCAGAACCAGTTTTTCTCAAAGGGTTTGATATATTCATCCACCCGCGCATCTGGCACTGAAGATTCAGGACGCAGCACATAAAGATGCTTTATGCCAGTCTCTAAGTGTTCAACTGTAAAGCTTTGAGATAAACCTTCATCACCACTGAGCTGGATGCTGACATTGCCCTGTGTGTCGATGCGTTCGATCACGCCCACATCACCACTATCGAATTCAACCAGTAAAGGTAAACGCCATGAATTCAGCAGGCTGCGCTCAAATTTATTTTTACGGAGATTTAAACCCATCTGACGACTGACAATCTTGAGCATGTCATCGATGTCATGATGCTGATTCCAGTCCAGTTGCAGACGAATTCGCTCCTCAGAAGGCTCAATACGGTAATGCCGGGCAATATTTAAAACTGCCTGAAGCCAAGGTTGATAATTTATTATTGTAGTACTCATGGCTGAACTTCAAACCCCTGAATAGAAATGCTGTTAAGCGCGTAAATATCCCGTGTACGGCCCGTGACCTGAATGTACTGTACGATCGCCGAATAAATGTCATAGCGCGCCGCTTCAATTTCCTGCGCTGCACTATGAATGGCTTGCTCTGCATTCAGCAAATCCACTACGGTTCGGGTACCCAATTTATATTGTTCTTGATACAGCTCTTTGGTGCGTACCGTGGTTGCTCGGCGTTGGGATAAAACCCCCATTTGCTTTTGTTTATTTTCAATTTGCTCACGGATCAAGCGCACCTGATCCAGTACATCCAGATAGACCGTATTGACCTGTGCGCGTGCAGCTTCTTCGGCATAGCTTGCGGCACGAGTCTGTGAACGTGTTGCACCACCCTGATACAAATTACTGCTGGCTTCAATCATGACTGAATTATAGAAGCCATCATCTTCATTATTATTCGGATTCCGTCCATTCATCGCCTGACTTAGACTGCCTTTAACACTAATAGTCGGATAAGGACTTAATCGCGCCTGATCTTTTTGCAAACGGGCAATATTAACCCCGGCGTGTGCCAGAATCATGTTCGGAATCTGGGTAAATTCCGGATCTTGATAAAGATCGGCCTGTGCCACAATGCGCTCAGGAATATCCCATTCAATAGCTGATACATCAAATCCTAGCAAGGTACGCAAGCGTTGTTGATATTGTCTGAGTTGGGTCTGCTGTACAATCAGATTTTATTGCGCTGCTTCCAGATTGGACTGCGCCTGAATCGGGTCGGCCTGACTGCTGATTCCGGCGCGGGCACGCAAATTGGCAATTTCTGCAATCCGTGCAATGCCCTGAATCTGCTGCTGGGCAATCTTGGTAATCTCCTGATAGCGCTTAATATTCACTATTGCATCAGCCACTTCAAATGCGACCTGGTCCAGACTGACCAGCACCCTGGCCTGTTGTTCTGCCAAGCGGGCTTCTTCCACATTGACATTGGTTTTAATTTTGCCAAAGTCATACAGCATCTGGGTGGCATTCAAAGAAACCATTTGTCGTCCACGTTCACCGGAAGTGAGGTCACCTGTCCCGATACCCCCGGATAACTGCGGATAATAACCCGATCTCGCCACATCAATATTCGCGGCCTGCGCAGATAATGTCGAAATACTCTGGGTGATTTCAGGACGGCGCTGCACCGCCCGATGTACGGCTTCCATCAGATTCATTTTCTGTGGAATGCCAGCTGTGATCGTAGAACTTAAAGCTGGCTGTCCTGACTGTGGCCGGGTAATTTGCGGCAGCTCAGCTACTTTTGATGTATCTAATGAATAATGACCAAGCGAGGTAATATCAATGGTATGCGCTGACCGTGTTGGTTTGGGTGCAATCAACTGGCCCAAGCCATTCTTGAGATTGGCAAAATAATGGGGTGAGCTTTCTGCATGCCCCAAAGACACAGATAAAGGCAAAAGAAGAAATATCAATCCCCTTCTTTTTTGATCTGTTTTCCCCTGATTTTTTTTAAAGTGTTCTGCCCTAAATCGCATAATTATGTAATGTTTCTTGTTTTAGCCTAACAATATATCAAATCCCTTTAAAAGAAATCTTTTTCACTTTGATTTGATCAAAAAAAACCCTGCATTCGACAACTGGCGCCTGATGCAGGGTTTTTATAGAAAGCAGGATTATTTAAACAGTGAAATCATCACCCAGATAAACTTTTCTCACAGTCTCATTCGCCAGGATTTCTTCTGGTGTACCTTCAGCAAGCAATGCACCCTCACTGACAATATAAGCATGCTCACAAATCGCCAGCGTTTCACGCACATTATGATCGGTAATCAGCACCCCAATTCCGCGATCTTTCAAGGTCGTAATAATATCCTTAATATCTCCAACCGAAATCGGATCGACACCGGCAAAAGGCTCATCGAGTAACATAAATTTTGGGTCGGCCGCAAGTGCACGTGCAATCTCGGCACGACGTCGCTCACCTCCCGATACACTCATGCCCAAAGAATCTTTGATATGAGTGATTTTAAAGTCTGCCAGTAACTCCGCCAGACGTTGCTGACGTTGTGCCTTGGTCATATCTTTACGGGTTTCCAGAATTGCCATAATATTTTCTGAAATCGTCAGTTTTCGGAAAATTGAAGCTTCCTGCGGCAAATAACCAATCCCCTTACGTGCCCGTTCATGCATTGCGAGGTCGGAAAGATCCAGATCATCGAGATAGATTTCTCCCTTATCCATCCGCACCAGACCAACCACCATATAAAAACTGGTGGTTTTACCGGCACCATTTGGTCCCAGTAACCCGACAATCTGGCCACTTTCCATGCTGAACGATACATCTTTCACTACCCAGCGTTTATTATAGTTTTTCGCCAGATGTTTAATGGTGAGGGTTTGAACCTGCTGCGATTGCTCCATTAATCACGCGCTCCCGGGAAGGATGTTGAACTAGAGGGTGGAATCACGATTTGTACACGACCAGACGATGAACCGGTTTTGTTTGGTGTTCCGGTGGCTTCGATATCGCCTTTGTTCATGCTGTATTTTAAAGTCGCACCACGAATACTGGCACCGTCCTGTTGCAGGAAGGCATTGCCTGACAAGGTAATAATCCCGGTTTCAGCATTGTAGACAATTTTCTGCGCCTGACCTTTGGCAAGACCTTTGGCCGGATCCACTTTTTGCTGGAACTGTGCCGGGCTGCCAGTAGCCGTAATCAGGCTGATCTGACGCTTATTGTTCAGATTGGCCACAATCGAATTGGCTTGCAGCTTCATGGTGCCCTGTTCAATGATGACATTGCCCGAATACGTCGTCACACCCGTCCGCTCATTGAAAGTCGCCCGGTCAGCCAGCAAGGTGATTGGCTGGTTACGGTCAGATGGCAGTGCAAAAGCAGCGATTGAACCGAGTCCAACCACAGTCGCCAGCGTCATACGCTTCAGGAAAGTGTGCATCATTTTGGCTTTAGGAGTTTGGTTCATACTTTCCTCGAATATTAAAGAATTCGTATTGACCATCATTAAGATTGGCTTTAAGACCCTGGCTGACAAATTCAGCCTGTGGAGATTCCACAATCACTGTCTTGTCTGTTTCAATTTCACGTGTTTTCGGAAAAGCGGTCAGTTCTTCAGTACGAAACTGCATTTTCCCATTTTGCATGATTTTGGTGGCGAACACTTCTTGAGAGAGTACAACTTTTGTATTGTCATCATAACCATGCGCCATTTTGGCAAAGAAAGTTGCATCGACTTTGCCATTGTCATAAGTCGATGCTCGCAGATTTTCTAGCTTTGAAGTTTCTAGCTGCAGGTTCTGCTCAAGTCGGTCCACTTGGGCACGAACCGACACCTGGCCTGTTTCATCCGTCTGGGTTAAGTTAATATTTTGAGCGGAATAGGTCATGCTGCGCGCAGAATCTGCCTGCAGCTTGTTGCCCTTGCCGCTGTAATAGTAATAACCACCACTTATTGCGGCAATAATCACAGCCGTAATATATAAAACTTTAGTATCCATAAGCGGTGTACTTAATCCAAAAGATATGACTTATTAATAAGGCGCACGAGTATATTTTTCAAGTAACTCTTGGTACATGCCTTTGGACATTAACAGCATATCGCAGATTTCACGCACCGCACCACGTCCACCTTGGGCCTGAGTCACCAGATCGGCACGGCGGCGAACTTCAACATGACCATTAGGCACGGTCACTTTCATGCCGGCAATGGCAAAAGCAGACAGATCAGGCCAGTCATCGCCCATGTACAGGCAATCTTCAGGATCAATGTTGAGCTGTGCGCAGGCTTCACGAAGTGCTGTACCTTTGTCTTCACGGCCCTGATAGACCAGATCAACACCCAGATCCGACATACGCTTTTCTACGATATTGCTTTTACGTCCGGTGATAATAATCACCTTGATCCCTGCTTGCTGAACCAGTTTCATGCCCAGACCGTCACGAATATCAAAGGATTTGATCTCATCGCCAGTATTGGTCAGCGTTACAAAGCCATCACTTAAAATACCATCTACATCAAGCACCAGTGCTGCAATATGACGTGCCTGCTCTAATAATACATAAGATGCCATTTATTAATTTACCCCAGCCTGAATCAGGTCATGCATACTAATCACACCAATGACTTTATTGGCATCATCAACAACTACAAATTGATTAATTTTATGCTCATTCATACGTTCCAGTGCCACCACTGCACGTGCTTCCTGAGAAATGGTCAACGGATTTTTGGTCATCACGTCCTGAATAGCCAGATTGACATCAAAACCTTGCTGCTTATCAATCAAGCGACGCAAGTCACCATCGGTAAAAATCCCCAGCAACACATCATTTTCATCGACGACTGTGGTTAAGCCCAAGCGCTTGTTGGAAATTTCGTACAATACTTTATTCATGGCGGTATCTGGCGAGACTTTAGGTAAATCTGCGCCAGTACGCATCAGATGCTTCACATGCAATAACAGACGCTTACCCAGCGCACCTGCAGGATGTGAGCGTGCAAAATCATCCGAGGTAAAGCCGCGAGCATCCAATAAAGCTACCGCCAAAGCATCGCCCAAAGCCAATGTTGCCGTCGTTGACGATGTCGGCGCTAAACCCAGTGGACAAGCCTCCTGAATATTACCCAGCGTCAAAGCTACATCAGCATTTTGTGGCATTGGACCACGATCATCACCACTGATGGTAATCAGCGGAATTTCCAGATGCTTGATCAGCGGCATCAGCATCATGATTTCATCACTCTTGCCCGAGTTTGAAATTGCAATCAGCACATCACCAGCCACCAGCATACCCAAGTCGCCATGACCGGCTTCGCCCGGATGCATAAAGAACGAGGGTGTTCCGGTCGAAGCAAAGGTCGCCGCCATTTTACGGCCAATATGACCTGACTTGCCCATTCCGGTAATCACCAGACGGCCAGTACACTGTAGAATAATTTCACATGCCCGGCTAAAACGGTCATCAATCTGTGTTGCTAAAATCTGTAGTGCATTTTCTTCGATGCGAAGTGTTTCAAGTGCGACTTTCTGGAAATCTAGTTGATTCGCTGTTTTTTGTGGATTCAAAGCCTGTTTACCTACGCTAAGGACAGAGAAAAACTCTGGTTTGATGGGCATAATTTTCGCAATTTTAGCATAGCTATGCAATTGTAAGCTTTCTAAATGTAGAAGATTCGACGGATTTTTAATATATTCAGATTGTATTCAACTTGCGCAATCTGGTATCTCCACCTCTACATTCGCTCCATTTTTAAAACTATAGAATGTACTTATTTTTATTTTTTAGGGGAACACGCTTACGCTATCCAAAATAGGTTTGGTTCAAATCAGACCAGACTCATTCAAATATAATTCAATCATACTGGCAAACACTGCCTCTGAAAATGTAAGCTCAATATCGCCATTTCACTTCCTAAACCTCTTCTTCCTAAATCACTCTTGTCGCCTAACTCCCCTAAATAACTGAGGCTTTTTACGCTTTTATCTTTATGAATAATTATGCTTAGGTTAAGATGATTCATCCTTTTATTTGAAGTCTTTTGAACAGCTATGCAACCATTTGTTCTATATAACTCAGAGCAACGCAAAAAAGTAGAATTCGTACCTCGTGTTGAAGGTCAGATTGACCTGTATGTCTGTGGAATGACGGTTTATGACTACTGTCATATTGGACATGCACGTACAGTGGTTGCATTTGACTATATTATCCGCTTCCTGCGTAGCCAAGGCTGGAAAGTCAAATATGTGCGTAATATTACGGATATTGACGACAAAATTATTAAACGTGCCAATGAAAATGGCGAAAGTATCTCAGAATTAACAGGTCGCTTTATTGATGCGATGAATGAAGACTTTGCCAAACTGGGCTGCCTTGCACCTGATGTTGCACCTAAAGCAACAGATTATATCGATCAGATGCAAGATATGATCGGCAACCTGGTCGACAAAGGTACGGCTTATCCTTCCAATAATGGCGATGTCTACTTTGAGGTCGAGAAGTTTGCCAAATATGGTCGTCTGTCTGGCCGTAAATTAGAAGATATGCAAGCCGGCGCGTCTGAACGTGTCGATGTTGAAGTCGAAAAGAAACACCCGTTTGACTTTGTACTGTGGAAACATGCCAAGGAAAATGAACCGTCATGGGCATCTCCTTGGGGCAATGGCCGTCCAGGCTGGCATATTGAATGTTCCGCAATGTCAACCTGCTGCCTAGGCAATCATTTCGATATTCATGGCGGTGGTGCTGATTTAACCTTCCCGCATCATGAAAATGAAATTGCACAATCTGAAGCAGCAACTGGTGAACAGTATGTCAATTACTGGATGCATGCCGGATTTATTAATGTCGATGGCGAGAAAATGTCGAAGTCTTTAGGCAATTTCTTCACCATTCGCGACGTGATTGAAAAATTCCATCCGGAAGTGGTGCGTTACTTTATTGTCTCTTCCCATTATCGTAGCCCGGTAAATTACTCGGATGTTGCCTTAAAAGAAGCAAAAAATACCTTGTCTCGTTTCTATCACTCGTTTAAAACCTATCAGGCGGTTTATGGTGGTCATCTGGTTGAAACTCTGGATGAGGCTTTGGTTGAACGTTTTAATACCGCTATGCGTGATGATTTCAATACGCCTGAAGCGATTGCGGTATTGTTCGAAATCAATAAAGAGCTGAATCGTGCGGTGAAAGAAGAAAATGCAGAACAGGCAGCGATCTATTATGCAACTTTGCGTCACCTGACCAATATTCTCGGTCTGGTACAGCAAGATGTAGAAGAGTTCCTCAAGTCTGACATTGGTCAGGAAGCATTGGGACTATCACCTGAACAAATTGAAGATTTGATTCAACAGCGTCAGGATGCCAAGAAAGCCAAAGAATTCGCACGCGCAGACGAAATCCGTCAATCTTTACTTGATCAAGGTGTTGTTCTTGAGGATACCCGTCAAGGTACAGTTTGGCGCCGTGTTGATTAATTAATCAAACAGATTTATAGAGAGTTGACACTGCTGTGGAATTCTCTATAATTCACCTCATTGCGGGAATAGCTCAGTTGGTAGAGCATAACCTTGCCAAGGTTGGGGTCGGGAGTTCGAGTCTCCTTTCCCGCTCCAGAATACGAAAAACCCTTATCGAAAGATAAGGGTTTTTTATTGTGTTTGAAAAAAATTTATTAATAAAATGCATATCTCAAATCACTTATTCATCCTCTTTTACCCTGACATTTTTTTTGGGTTATTCATGACAAAGTGCTATTGTGGATAAACTTTAAAACTTTTAATCCCTTTCATAACGATATCGTTTCATGACTTATAAATTAAATGCTCGTCATCTAATTCTAGATCTTTTATATGCCTCTAAAAACTCAACCCTGTCTATTAAGCGGATATTAACTGCTGCTGAATTATTGGGTATATCTGACAATGGTATCCGTGTCGCTGTAGCCCGATTAAATCAGGAAAATGTCATTCAAGCTGTAGAGCGCGGCGTATATCAATTGCTAGAGAAAAAATTCGATACTTCTTTTATCAGCTTAAACAAACATCCTGATATGCAAACGGCGACCACGTGGAACGGAAAATATGTATTGGTCTATACCGGCACTTTGGGACGTGTAGACCGTACCGCCTTATCTAAAAGAGAAAAAGCGCTGCGTTATTATGGTTTTCAGGAACTAGAGCAAAATGTTTTTATTCGCGCCGATAATTTAACGTTGAATCTAAGTCCATTAAAAAAAGCTGTAATCCAGTTTGGATTAGATCCTGACGCACGTTTTTTCCAAGTCAGTCAACTGGAAAATGAAACCGAAGTTCGTGATTTATGGGATATCGAAGAGCTACATCAAACCTATCATGCCGTACAGCATGATATTAACGACTGGTTTGAGAATTACCAAAATCTGACTTTAGCAGAGGCTGCAAAAAGTGCCTTTTATCTAGGTAAGTCTGCCCTATTTAGTTTACGTGCTGATCCTTTGCTTCCTGCAGAATGGATAGACACCGATGCCCGACAACAATTTGAGCTCGCAGTCCGCAAAATAGAAAAACAGGGTCAACTTTTATGGCAACACTATTTTAAAGACCAAGGGGGCTAATTTATTTCTTTTTTACACACAAAAATAAATTGACTGTAATATTCCATCCAAATATATTGAATACAACAATAAGAACTAAATATAGGCAGAAGAATGAACAGCAAGGTCAGTGTCACAGAACTTTTTAGTCGTGATGAAATTAAAGAACTCACCATGACCTCAGACTTGCATGGTGCTTGGGCAGTAGGTTCAACCTGGACCATAATTGTCATGACCTTTGGCACGGTAGCCTATAGCTGGGAATATTTACCTACGTGGGGGAAAGTCCTGATGTGCGCGCTGGCATTGGCCATTTTGGCTGGCCGACAACTTGCGCTGGCTATTTTGATGCATGATGCCTCACATCATAGCCTGTTCAAAACCAAATGGTTGAACACTCATTTGACTGACTGGCTCTGTGCACGCCCGATCTGGAATGATGTCAGCAAGTATCGTCCTTATCATCTGAAACATCATGCTAAAACCTCGCAACCAGATGATCCTGACTTGGGGTTGGTAAAAAACTTTCCCATTACGCAAAGCTCACTATTCAGGAAATTCTTCCGTGACCTGAATGGGCAATCGGGGCTTAAATTTCTCGCTGGTCGAGTATTAATGGATCTGGAATTACTGGAATGGAGTGTTTCCAATGACCCCAAGCCAATTCCGCGTGGTGATCGCAGCAATTTAGAGTTAGCGAAAAACTTGCTTAAAAATAGTTCTGGTATGTTAATTTCAAATGCAGCAATTTTTTCTGCGCTTTGGGCCAGCGGCCATCCTAAACTGTATTTATTATGGCCTCTCGCCTATATCACCCCATTTCCTTTGTTCATCCGCATCCGTGCCATGGCTGAACATGCCGGATTAGAAACCAGTCATTCTGCCCTTAGCAATACCCGAACTACTCGTGCAGGCTGGCTGGCACGTGCTTTGGTTGCCCCGATTCATGTGAACTATCATATTGAACATCATTTAATGGCCTCTGTTCCGCATCAAAAGCTGGGGAGAATGCACCAGATGTTAAGGGAGCGTGAGTATGTCGATGCTCCGCCAAGTTATCTGGATGTGATTCGTTCACTTTTAAAAAAATAATCAACTTTCCCGATGCTTAGATTATTCCACTTCAATGCTGATGGGTTTCAGCATGTGAATGCGGATGTGAGGATTGTCCCCGATGTTCCGGCGGGCAATCTTCCGCTTCAATCTGCAAGGTCATCTCGGTAATATGATGCTCATGGTGAAGCATCTCAAAGGTCTGATGCCGCAGTTTCTGATAATCCACATTCGGTGCAACCAGATGCACGGTCAGCATGACTTTTTTGGAAGTAATCGCCCAGACCTTGAGCTGATGAATATCCTGGACCCCATCAAGCGCCAAAAGATCGTGACGTAATTTTTCAATATCAATTTCCTCCGGCACACCTTCAAGCAGAATATTGATGCTCTGTTTCAGCAAAATCCAGGTTCTTGGCAATACCCAAAATCCGATTAATACTGCAATGATTGTATCTATCCACATCCAGCCGGTGAAATAAATCACTAGTGCTCCAATAATCACGCCTACAGATCCCAGTGCATCACTGAGCACTTCCAGATAAGCACCTTTGACATTGAGACTTTCCTGACTACTAGACACCAGAATTTTCATGGAAATCAGATTAATGATCAGCCCCAAAACAGCAACAATCATCATGCCAAGGCTTTGAATTTCTGGTGGATGACTCAAACGCTGATAAGCTTCAAACAAGATATAAATCGCAACCACAAACAGCATTAAGGCGTTAAACAAAGCAGCCAAAATCTCAAAGCGCTGATAACCAAATGTCCGTTTATTGTCTGCCGGTTTTTGTCCAATTTTGATAGCGACTAAAGCGATAGCCAGTGCAGCAGCATCGGTAAACATATGCGCAGCATCAGAAAGTAAGGCCAAACTTTGAGTTAGAAAACCAGCAATCACTTCCACAATTAAAAAAGTGGTGGTTAATCCCAGCGCTATTGATAATTTTCTGGCATTTTTTGCAGTCACGGTGACATGACTATGCTCATGATGATGTGAATTTCCCACCGGCCACTCCTTCCTTCTTATTCAACGAGGACTGTATCCTCAGCATCTTTCAAGTCTTGTTCTGATTCATATTACGCTTGAATTTTATCTATTTAAGTAGGTTTTTTATGAACTGTTTTATCAGTCGACATTAGATTAAAGTTTTAGCTTTTTCATGCTCTGCCAGCCAAGCCTGTACCGAAGCCCGCTTAAAATTACGCTCGACATATTCTATTATTTTCACAGGAAGTTTCACCTGATGACTCAGCAGACGATGCAACATAAAGGCCAGATCAAAGTCTGCAATGGACCAGTGTTCAGTCAACCATATGTCCTCCAGCATATGTTCTGCCACATTCACCAAGCGCTGAATTTCTTCGGTGATCGGAGCTGTAAGAGATGTAGATATTTTTGGTGGATGAAATACCGAATCGGAAGGCATTTGTTGGCGGATTTGCATAAAATCGGTTTTGACCAAGGCTTGTATGGCGCGACATTTGGCTCTCGCCTGAATTTCCTTTGGATATAGTGCCGGATAACTTGGAGCCGAAAAGACATCTTCCAGATATTCAGTGATCGCCCATGATTCAAACAGGCTAAAGTTATCTACTATTAAAAACGGAACTTTAGCACTTGGACAAATGGCTTGATAAGCCGCAGATTTCTGTTGCTGCTGATCTAAATCAATCACGATTTCCTGAAAATCTAAACCCTTTTCTTTTAAGGCAACATAAACCGACATGGCATAAGGGCTGATTCTATTTTTATCGACATATAAACGTATATTCTGCATATCCTTGTTCCTGATGACCTTGTTGTTTTTATTCAGTACGGCAGCCTTACTCTACTCTCTTTTCTATATAAAAGGAAAAATGAACTGCTTGATGTAGCGATCACACGAAAAATTTTTACACACTTACTGATAGTGCAGAGATGCTTATTATTTTTTATTTTGCACGTGATGTGGGGCATAAAGCCTTTTATTTTGCTTTTGATTCACGTTAAATTAAATCATTCTCTTGATATCAAAAAACTATGTTGAACTTAGCCCACCTCCCCGATACCGTGTATGCCATTCAACATCTGGCCTTTGAAGACTTAGGTGCTTGGGAAGATATTTTTTATCAGCTCGGCTTACGTGTGCGTTATTTCGAAGCTGGTATCGATGATCTCACCAAGGCTTTTGAACATCCCGGATTAACAATCATTCTCGGTGGCCCAATTGCAGTCTATGAAACTGAGGACTATCCTTTCTTACAACAGGAAATAGACTTACTTAAAGTTCGCCTAGAAAAGAACTTACCAACGTTAGGCATCTGTTTAGGTGCGCAGTTAATTGCTGCTGCATTGGATGCCAAAGTCTATCCAGGAGATGTAAAAGAAATTGGCTGGTCTAAACTCAGTCTTACTTCTATTGAAAATAATCCACTAAAAGCTCTGGAAGATATTGACGTCCTGCATTGGCATGGTGATACCTTTGATCTACCTGAACAGGCAGAGTTACTGGCCAGCTCTGACCTTTATCCAAATCAGGCCTTTCAGGTAGGACAGAATATTCTAGCACTACAATTCCATGCTGAAGTGGTCAGTGAAAGTTTAGAGAAATGGCTGATTGGACATACCTGTGAGTTACGCAAAGCCCAGATCAATATCCCTGCACTGCGGGCAGATCATCAAAGCTATGCACCCGCGCTTGAACAGGCCGCCAGTTCGGTATTGCTGCATTATTTAGAAAACTTGCAACTTAAATAACCGTAATAAAAAAGCACCCAGTTGGGCACTGCTGTCCCATAGTTTGCTTTAAATAAAAAAACCTGAGTCCTAACAGTTAAAATATGAGTGCAAACAAACACTTTAACGACTAGGATTCAGGTTTTGTCACATCAGAATACCGTATTTCATGAGCTAATTAAACCTGTTGTGCGACAGGATTTTGAACAACTTGCTAAAGTACACCATGTTGGACAGAAATTTAGAGCGGCTTCCCGGTGGGATCAGTTTATTGCCATATTGATGTCTCAATTCTCTTGTAGGCAAAGTCTGAGAGATATTCAATCCAATTTGGAGTGCCAACAGGAAAAGCTAAGTCATCTCGGAGCAAAGTCTATTCCCCGAAGCACGCTGGCACGAATCAATGAGCAGCAGCCTGCTGCCTTGTATCAACAGCTATTTTACAAGTTGCTTAAATACTATGAACACTCAAAAGTAGCTCATAAATTTCGCTTTAAGAATCCCTTGTATTCCTTGGATGCCAGTCATATTGACCTGTCGCTTTCCTTATGTGAATGGGCCAAAGTTCACAACTCAAAAGCCAGCATGAAACTCAGCATAGGATTGAATCACAGCAATGATATTCCTGAGTTTGTTGCAGTTGAAAATGGCAAAGAAAATGACATGGTACAAGGCCGTAAATTCCAGTTTCCTGCTGGCAGCATTGTAGTTTTTGATAAAGGCTATGTCGATTACCAATGGTATGCAAATCTGACTGCTCAAAACATTGGATTTGTCACACGTTTTAGGCCTAAATCTGTGTATCAGGTGATCCAGCAACATCCAGTGCTTGAATCCAAAGGTATTCTAAAAGATGAAACCATTCAGCTGAATAGCGCACATGCCCTAAAAAGAAAAGCCCCAGTGTTAAGAAGAATTGAATATAGAGATCAGCAAAGTGGCAAGCACTTTAGCTTTCTCAGCAATAACTTTCATTTAGCCGCCTCCACCATTGCGGCGATTTATAAAGATCGTTGGAAAGTTGAGCTGTTCTTTAAGGCGATTAAGCAGAATCTCAAATTAAAAGCGTTTCTAGGCCGCAGCAGGAACGCAATTCAGACACAAATCTGGATTGCGATGATCGCCTATTTATTGGTGAGTTTCGCTCAACATTTAGGAAAAACAGGTTGGACAGTTCAGCGCTTACTCAGAATAATTCAAGTGAATTTGTTTGAAAGAAGAACTTTAAAAGCTTTATTTTCACCCGATAAAATACCCATAAAACAAGAGGAAGCTCAAATGAGCTTCCTCTTGTGAAAAATTGTGGGACAGCAATGCCCAGTTGGGTGCTTTTTTAATTTGTCATGCTTATTTTTTCGGAGCAGGTACAGAAGCCTCGGTAGTAATGTTTACTGTAATTTTATCGCCCACATTTGGAACATAACCGCCTACCCCAAAGGCTGAACGGTTAAATGAAGTGGTTGCATTGAAACCAATCGTTTGTAATTTTGTCATTGGGTGCACGCCTTGTTTATTTAAAACTGCGTCCAGTACCACAGGTTTAGTGACATCTTTTACGGTTAAGTTACCGGTGATTTTGTATTTGTTTTTGCCTAAAGCCTGAACTTTAGTACTTTTAAAAGTGATATTCGGATATTTGGCAGCATCAAAAAATTCTGCTGTCTTAATATGGTCATCCAGCGCTTTCACATTCGTATTAATGCTTGCAACCGGGATATTCACATTGACCGAAGAATTCGCAGGTTTTACATTATCAACATTAATCGTACCCTGGATGTCACTGAAGTTTGCAGATGGTGTAGAGAAACCAAAGTGGCTCCAAGAGAACACCGTTGCTGAATGAGTCGGGTCAATCGTATAGGCCACTGGTTTTGCCATAGAAACTGTTGCTACAGATGCGACCGCCAAGCCTAATGCTAATGTTTTGAAATTCATGTTTTTATCTCACGTTTTGGATGTTATTAAGTGTATAGAATCTGGAACTGTTTACAGCCCTAAAGATAAAACGTTTTGTTGCAGCGATGAAACGATAAAATTGTAAGTTATTTTTTTAATTTTTGAGCTTTAATCCATACGGTACTGGATGAATCCAGTTTTCTTGGCGACTTTGTTATACAACGCTTGTGCCTGATGGTTTAATTCATGAGTCAGCCAGTAAACCCGGTCGCAATTACGCTGCTGCGCGACCTGATAGACATGCTGAATCAGCTTGCGCGCCACGCCCTGTCCGCGATAATCAGGATGGGTAAATAGATCCTGCAAATAGGCATAGGGTCTTACTGTCCAGCTACTGTTATGTTCGATGACATGCACAATCCCTACGACCTTTCCATCAATCAAGGCCGCAAAACCGTACATTGAATCTAACTCATAATTAGTTAATTTATCCCAGGTATTTTTACTTACCTCATCCGAAATTTGGGTCTGATAAAAGCGTTGATAGTCTTGCCATAAAAATAGCCATTCCGGCTGTGATATTTGCTCTAGAGATTTGATCTGGATCTGGCACTGTATATTCATGTTTAACTGCTTCTTTGGCTTATTTCTTTAATTTAAGTCGTTTCAATAGTGGTCGCTGAATTTTTATAGCGGCCTAAACTTAGCTTTATCTCATCTGGTGCTCATAAGCAACCTGTCAGATGAAAATCATCCGGCATAAAAAAAGTCCCAATCAGGGACTTTTCATGCATTATGTTTAAAGTTTTTCAACCAGAATACGATCAACCTGTTTTAGGCCAGTCGTCTTTTCATGATTTTTACGACGCACTTTAATGACCTTTTCTTCGGCTAATTCTTGCAGCATTAAATCAACTGCAACCATCGCTTCAAGAGGTAATTCCTGTCCGATCCACTTGAGTTCGCCTGCATCCATTAAAGTAATTTCATCGTTAATTTGTTCATACAAGCTCATGTTCATCTCACTCTTTCATTTCGACTATGGGAGAACTTTCTAACGATTGCCACATGAAAACAACGCTAAAAAGCGAAAAAATAAAAGACGCCCCAAAAATGGAGCGTCTTTTAATAAACCGCCTAATCAGTTGATTATGCAGTAATCTCTTTTACAGCTGCAACCACTGCTTCAGTAGTAATACCGAAGAACTGGAACAGATCTTTTGCAGGTGCAGATTCGCCATAAGTGGTCATACCGATTACGCGACCATCAAGACCCACAAATTTCCACCAGTAATCAACATGTGCAGCCTCAACAGCAACACGTGCACGAATATTTGATGGAAGAACCGCTTCACGATAAGCTGCATCTTGCTTCATGAATTCTTCAGCACATGGCATAGACACGACACGCACGCCTTCAAGCTGTGCATAAGCTTCCATTGCCAGAGATACTTCAGAACCAGTTGCAATAATGATGGCTTTCAATTCGCCTTTTTCTTCAGCCAGTACATAACCACCTTTCGCAGCGTTCTCAATTTGAGCTTGAGTACGGGTTTGGAATGGCAAATTCTGACGGGAGAAGATCAATGCGGTTGGACCTTCAGCACGCGTTAATGCAGATTTCCAAGAAATTGCCGCTTCAACCGTGTCACATGGACGCCATGTGTTTAGATTTGGCGTACCACGAAGGGATGCGATCTGCTCAACAGGTTGATGCGTTGGACCATCTTCACCCAGACCAATTGAGTCATGCGTATACACATGGATCACGCGCTGTTTCATCAATGCAGACATACGTACGGCATTACGTGCATATTCCATAAACATCAGGAATGTTGCTACGTAAGGGATAAAACCGCCATGCAGTGCAACACCATTCGCGATTGCAGTCATACCGAATTCACGTACGCCATAGTGTACGTAGTTACCTGCCGGATTGTCCTGTACGCCTTGCGCGCCTTTCCAAAGGGTCAGGTTAGAACCTGCAAGATCCGCAGAACCACCTAGAACTTCTGGCAATAATGGAACAAGTGCTTGTAATGCATTTTGGCTCGCTTTACGCGTTGCGATCGTTTCAGCTTTGGCATTCACTTCTGCAATATAAGCATCCGCTTTTGCAACGAAGTCAGCCGGTAATTCACCAGATAAACGACGTTTAAGCTCAGCTGCTTCAGCTGGATATTTTGCAGCATAAGCAGCAAATGTTTCGTTCCAAGCTGCTTCTGATTCAGCACCTTTGGCTTTCGCATCCCAAGCTGCATAAACATCTTCAGGAATTACAAATGCTTCATCAGTCCAGCCTAGTGCTTCACGAGTCAAGACGATTTCGTCATGACCGAGTGGTGCACCATGACTGTCTTCTTTACCTTGCTTGTTTGGTGAACCCAGACCAATCACAGTTTTACAAATAATGATGGTTGGTTTAGCAGTTTCAGCTTTAGCTTCTAAAGTTGCCTGACGGATTGCATCTGCATCGTGGCCATCAACTTTAATCACTTGCCAGCCGTACGCCAGGAAGCGTTGTTCTGTATCGTCAGAGAACCAGCCTTCCACTTCGCCATCAATCGAGATGCCATTGTCGTCATAGTAAGCAATCAATTTGCCCAGACCCAATGTTCCTGCCAAAGAACATGCTTCGTGAGAAACACCTTCCATCAAACAGCCATCGCCAAGGAAGCAGTAAGTGAAGTGATCTACAACTTGGATATCGTCTTTGTTAAATTGTGCAGCTAGGGTTTTTTCAGCCAGTGCAAAACCAACAGCATTCGCGATGCCTTGACCTAAAGGACCAGTCGTCGTTTCAATTCCTGGCGCATAGCCCAATTCCGGGTGACCAGGTGTTTTAGAATGAAGTTGACGGAATGCTTTTAGATCTTCAATCGAAAGATCGTAGCCCGTTAAATGAAGAAGCGCATATTGAAGCATAGAGCCATGGCCATTTGACAATACAAAACGGTCACGGTTTGCCCAATTCGGGTTGGTAGGGTTGTGGTTCATGAATTCACGCCAAACCACATCAGAGATATCTGCCATCCCCATTGGAGCACCTGGATGTCCTGAGTTTGCTTTTTGCACAGCATCCATTGCCAATACACGAATTGCGTTTGCAATACGACGTTCATTAAGCGGGGTTGTCATAAATCAGAGTCCAAAATATTCAGAAATAGGAAATGATGAAAAGACTTTCAAAACTGCTGTCTATTGTCTTAAAAAAACAGCGAGGGGTAAAGACTAACCAACAATATTTATCAGTTTATTGAGTGTCTCTTGCCTTATCGTACAATTATTCCACATTTCTTCTTCGGCTTCGCTTCTCTCTACCGGTTTTCAGATTGAATTATCCCTCATTTCCTAGCTAACTTTATTGTCTGTATCTACAATTTAAGCAGATAGACAGGATTGAATTTATGCTGATTTTGTTTCTATTTCATATGTCTCACATCATTATTTTTGAAGAAAATCTATACAATTAACTAAACTAGTCATAATGTAATTTGTACTAAATTTTATAAAATATGGGTAGGATTTTTTGATATACAGGTGAAACCTAATTTGCTTAGGCTAATTTTCAACTTCGGGAGAGTTATTGCCCTTGGCAGTCTTTAGGCAAATAGCGCTGCTGAATATCAGTGGAATAACATTTGCCACTATGAACATCAAAAGCAACCGATTTCCCGCGAATCGCAGCATCTACTCCCTGCTCTCGTATCTTGAACTCTATCCGGCACGTAGCGTTAATGATCACTTTTTCGATATATTGACCATGCCCACCAATCTCGCGTCCGGCATCACAGTGCTGATCCGAAGCAATAAACTGGGTTCGATATGCTCCAGCTTGCTCAAATACTTCGGCCAATTGATTACGCACGACATAAGCTTGATAACTCATAAAAGCCATCGTTACTAAAATCGCGATGATGATGAGTACGATCAGTACTTCAATCAGGGTAAATGCCTTTTGATACATGATTTCTGATCTCCGTACAGTCTTGCTCCAAGAAGTCCATAGCAAAAGATGTCGCCACTCCTAACCAGCTAATGTGGAAGACTTAGCGCTAATATGAAGACACGCTTGAACATCGACAAGACAGTTGGTCGCAAGGCGCACAGTCTGAATCTGCTTTATTGATGTAATGATCACTTGCTTAAGTAAATTTTGAATTTTGAGCTTTGTATTTTTTCTATCGTCTATTTTTTTAAGATTTAATCGGAAATCTAAGCATTTAATTTTCTGACAGTCTGACAGATTAAAATATTGTTGCTTCATATTCCCCAATCAATAATGCTGCCTAAATAGACATATCAATTTTTTTAATTCTATTAATCAATTAAAAACACAATAATTTGAAACAATTTCGACCAATTTTGTCCTGTTAAGCTAGTCCTAGAGCGCAACTCGATGTAACATATCGGGTCTTTAAAATTAACTGTGATAGGACTATGCGCGAGTACGCTGTATTTACTTCGGAATCTGTAAGCGAAGGCCATCCAGATAAAATGGCTGACCAAATCAGTGACGCTATTTTGGATGCAATCTTAAAAGAAGACCCATATGCACGGGTTGCTTGTGAAACGCTTGTAAAAACAGGTGCGGTTGTACTTGCCGGTGAAATCACAACGACAGCAAATGTTGATTTTGAGGCAATTGTACGTCATACCGTAAACGGAATTGGTTATCACCATTCTGATCTTGGTTTTGATGGCTCAACCTGTGCCGTGATCAACATGATTGGTAAACAGTCACCTGAAATTGCTCAGGGTGTAGACCGCCAGAAACCTGAAGATCAGGGTGCCGGTGACCAGGGCTTGATGTTTGGTTATGCAAGCCGCGAAACTGATGTATTAATGCCTGCGCCGATTTCATATGCGCATCGCTTGATGGAAAAACAGGCTGAATTACGCCGTAATGGCACCTTGCCATGGTTACGCCCAGATGCAAAAAGCCAGGTAACGTTTGCTTATGAAAATGGCGTACCAGTTCGTTTAGATGCAGTCGTTCTTTCGACTCAACATGATCCTGAAATCACTCAAGCAAACCTGAAAGAAGCTGTGATTGAAGAAATCGTGAAGAAAATCATTCCTGCTGACATGTTCCATGCAGAGACCAAATTCCACATCAACCCAACGGGTATGTTTGTGATCGGTGGTCCTGTGGGTGACTGTGGTTTGACTGGACGTAAAATTATCGTAGATACCTACGGTGGTATGGCACGTCACGGCGGTGGTGCTTTCTCTGGTAAAGATCCATCTAAAGTTGACCGCTCTGCTGCATATGCAGGTCGTTATGTAGCGAAAAACATCGTTGCTGCTGGCCTGGCTGACAAGTGTGAAATTCAGGTGTCTTATGCAATTGGTGTTGCTGAGCCAACTTCAATTTCAATCAATACCTTCAATACTGCAAAAGTCTCTGAAGAATTGATTATTGCACTGGTTCGTGAACATTTCGACTTACGTCCATATGGCATTACCCGTATGCTTGACCTGATCCAGCCGATGTATAAGCAAACTGCTGCTTATGGTCACTTCGGTCGTGAAGGTTCTGATACTGCCTTTACCTGGGAAAAAACTGACAAAGTGGAAGCGCTTAAAGCGTCTGCTGGTCTATAAGTTTTTCTTAAAAAAAGCCTGCATCATGCGGGCTTTTTTTATGTCTTTCATTTCTTCATCTTTAGAATTATCTCTAGGTCGTGATGACAAATATTTAAATGCCAAGCTTCATACTATAACCTGCCTATCGAATGATACTATTAAGACTTCCCTCTCTGTGAATATCACTATTCCATGAAACTTAAAACAACTTCCGACTGAGCCATTATAGTATAAGTATCGAAAAAAGTTACAGTTAATCAACAAATGTTGATCTATTTGCTAGCATAAATCTAAATAAATGGCTGCTAAATTAGATTGCAGCTCTACAACAACAAAAGGATATTACTCGATGAATAAATTACTGATTGCTTTAGGTTTGGCGACCACTGTTGCCTTAGTCGGCTGTAGTAAAGAAGAAGCGCCTGAAACCGGCGCAACCACAGGTGAGCATTTAGAAAATGCAGCCAATCAAGCCGGTCATGATATGGAAGATGCCAGCCGTGAGGCTGCGGTAGAAACCGAACGAGCAATGGATAATGCCGCAGAAAATACTGCTCAGGCAGCGGACGAAGCAGCTGCTGCAACGTCTAGAGCAGCAGATGCCACTGCGGAAGCAGCACGTAAAGCAACTGCAGCAACTGCAGCGGCAGTTGAAGAAGGTGCCGGAGAAGTTCGGGAAAAAGCTGAAAACTGATTTTAGCATTCAGTTTGATGTTTAAAAGCCTGCGATTGCAGGCTTTTTTATCAGAGATGATTTTAAATATCGAATGATCTAAATTGAAATTGCATTATTTCTTGAGGGGATCAATTTTTTATCTAAGTGAGTGGATAAAATCAGATAAACTGATAAAACTTATCAAGTATTAGAATGAATTAATTGTGATTCACTACGCAAAACGGGCTGCATTTAAACTGAAATTCAGTAGAATACCAGCCTTTATTTTTAAAATTCAATCTCCCATGTCAGTCATTGTTGCTGCTTCCCAACGGTCGAATATTTCGGTCTGGGCAGCTTTTATCTTGCTTATCATAGGTACAATCGGTGCCTATCAAATCGTAGGCTTAAATCAGGCCTTATTATTTTTGGTTGGTGGTGCACTGGGCATGACCCTGTATCATGCTTCATTTGGTTTTACTTCGAGCTGGCGTGTCTTTATCAAGGAACGTCGCGGTCGTGGTTTACGCGCACAAATGATTATGCTCGCTCTGGCCGTTTTGCTGTTCTTCCCGACTTTAGGTGCAGGTGAATTGTTCGGTAATCCAGTCAAAGGCAACGTTAACCCTGTTTCCATGTCAGTTATGATTGGCGCCTTTATTTTCGGTATTGGTATGCAGCTCGGTGGCGGTTGTGCATCAGGTACGCTATATACCGTGGGTGGCGGTAGTGCACGTATGTTGGTAACGCTACTGTTTTTCTGTATCGGGTCTGTGATTGCGACCTCGCACCTTGACTGGTGGTTTGCCCTGCCACATCTTGAACCGATTTCCATAGTAGAAAGTTTAGGCGTCCTCCCTGGATTGCTGTTGAGCTTTATCGTTTTTGCCATCATTGCTGCGGCGACTGTTTATTTCGAAAAGAAACGTCATGGCAGCCTGGAAATTGAGCCAAGCAGTGAACATCAGGGCTGGAAGCGCTTTGTTCGTGGTCCATGGCCTCTGATTTGGGGCGGTATTATTCTGACCTTGCTCAATTTTGCGACTCTGGCACTCGCAGGTCGTCCTTGGGGCGTGACCTCTGCGCTGGCAGTTTGGGGTGCCAAAGGTGCTACGCTTGTGGGTGTTGATGTAGCTTCTTGGGATTATTGGCAAAAAGCAGGCAATGCCAAAGCACTGGCAGAATCATTATGGTTTGATATTACCTCAATGATGAACTTCGGTATCATGCTGGGTGCTTTATTGGCAGCTAGCTTGGCAGGTAAATTTGCGCCGAATTTTAATATTCCAAAGCGCTCACTGATTGCTGCTGTTGTAGGTGGCTTAATGCTGGGCTATGGCGCAAGACTGGCTTATGGTTGTAATATCGGTGCATATTTCAGTGGAATTGCGTCGGGTAGTCTGCATGGCTGGTTATGGCTGGTGTTTGCCTTTATCGGCAATGGCATTGGGGTAAAACTTCGTCCGATCTTCTTCCCGAATGAAAAACCGCAGCCTGAAAAACTGACCGGTTGCTAATGCTTAAAATCAAAAAAGCCCATCTGTGATGGGCTTTTTTCTGGCTTTAGGATTTACAGCGCAGCTTTTAAATTACAGCCATAACCCATGGTCTGCTGAACCTGACGATAAGTCGTATAACGATCCAGAATAAAGGTATAAAAATGATCAGCATCAGAGAAATTAGCTTTTAAATTTTCATTCTTGGCATTGGGCAATTTAATGTCATCGACCAGTTCCAGATTGTAATGTCCCAAACGGAACATATCGGCAAAATAACTATTCATCATATCGCAATAGGCGATTTTACTAGGTTTTAATGCGGTACTGCTAACGAGATGCTGGTTCAAGCTTTGCAGATTATTGACATCTAAAGGAAACTGGTGTGCGAAAGCAATGCTTTCGACTTTCTTAAATTTCTGAAAGTCTTGGGCTAACTGGACATTGAGTGCATCAAAACGTTGCTGCAGTTCCTGTGCGGTCTGAACCTGATATTTGGCTGGATCTACGACCGGTTTTTGTGGTTGTTCCGAACATGCAGTTAATCCAGTGAGCAGCGCTAATGACGTTAGCCATACCTTCATGTTTATACACTCAATTTAAATATACCAATGCTTATTATGCCTGAAAGCAGCTTGATGTACTGTTTAAAGTAATTTCTCATTCATATAACGCCAGTAGCGCTTTGGCACATATTGAATATGCAATTTCATGTTCTTGCGCGCCTGAATATTCACACTGTTAAAATAGTCTTTCCAGAGCTGATCATATAGCAGCTCTTGATCATCCAGTTCAATACTGAATGATTGACTATGACCAATCCGGATTTGTGGATCGATTATTTCAGCGTTCATCTCGACCTGATGCATCTGCCTTAAATCATAATAAATACCGTAATTACGCTGCTCGTCATAAATCAGCCAGCTTTGATCCTGATAACGCTCCTGAAAATGTCGGGAAATAATCGGCAAGACATTAAAATCCGGTCTGACCAGACTCAGAAACAAACCATCTTTGGCTTTTTTAAAGCGTACAAAAGCCTCCATACGATGCTTTTCCCGCCCCACTTGCTTGGCCCATTGCGACATGCCGATCACCGCAGTATGACCATAATCTTTATCGACTGGACGCTGGTTTTGAAAGACATAGACTGCAAAATCAAAAAGAGTCTGGAACGCTGCTTCCTGCTCTGACAAAAACGTATAGTAAAAAGCACGCAAACTGCTGGAAGATACTTTCTGCTTTAATCCCTGCCACACCCGCTGCCCATGCTGATCATTAGAGGCCACATGGATAAATTCATCAAATAAACCTGTTTGTGCTTGAGGATTGGCCGTCACTATCACGTTAAATTCTTTAAACTCGAAAGCACGAAATACACAACTGAGCAGACCAGTCATGCTGCCATCAAAACAGTAACTTGCCACTAGAAACCCAATCCTAATTGAGGTGAAAGTTGCTGCTGATATTTGGATTGTCCTGACATCAAAATTTGCTGGCGAATCTGATGGGACTGCTGATCTTTCTTAAATTTCGGTGTATCTGCACAGCAGATAAAATGCTGCGCCCGGTTATAAGCCACGCCCATGCGTTTTAGCTGGTCAATATGAATCTGTCCAAAACGGCGGGCCTGTACAATTTTCTGGGCAGAACGTACACCTATACCGGGTACCCGTAGAATCATTTTATAGTCGGCACGGTTAATATCGACTGGAAAGGCTTCAGGATGACGCAAGGCCCAACTGAGTTTGGGATCAATATCCAGCTCCAGATTCGGATGCTGCTCATCGACAATTTCATCAGCAGCAAAGCCATAAAAACGCATCAGCCAGTCAGATTGATACAGACGATTTTCTCTTAATAATGGCGGTGCTGAACCGATGGCGGGTAAGGCTTTATCTTCAGGATTAATCGGGATATAACCAGAGAAATACACCCTTTTCAGCTTGAATTCCTTGTAATGCCGGTCAGCCATCAAAATAATGTCCTGATCGGTTTCACTATGCGCGCCCACCACCATCTGTGTAGTTTGTCCGGCAGGTACAAACTTGGGGACTGACTTGATCAGCTTGCGTTCATCTTTGAGCTGGATCAACCGGTCACGCACAATGCCCAAGTCTTTTTGTACTTCAGCATGGGTTTTCTCAGGCGCAAATTTTTGCAGTCCTGCTTCTGTTGGCATTTCCAGATTAATACTCATACGGTCGACATACAGTCCGGCTTCGGTAATGATCTCCTGTGATGCACCCGGAATAGTTTTCAGATGAATATAGCCATTAAAGTTTTCTTCGAGTCTAAGTTTTTTGACCACTTGCAGCATCCGTTCCATGGTGTGATCCGCCGACTTAAAAATACCCGAACTGAGAAACAGCCCCTCAATATAATTACGCCGATAAAAATTCATGGTCAGATCCACGACTTCCTGCACGGTAAATGCTGCACGCTGGACATCAGCGGAACGGCGCGAAACACAATAGGAACAGTCAAAAATACAGACATTAGAGAACAGAATTTTCAGCAAGGAAACACAGCGGCCATCTTCGGTATAGCTATGACAGATGCCATTGCCGGTATTGCCCACACCCTTTTCTTTATTTTTACGATTGCTACCACTGGATGAGCACGACACATCATATTTGGCAGCATCGGCTAAAATTTGCAGTTTTTCACGGATACGATCAGACATGAGCTCAGAGAATATGTGACCAAAAAGCTATTATAAAGTCTTAATTTCTAGACCTATAAATAATCCGTCTCTTTGACGACATAGCGTGTCGCAAGAAATGTAAATAACACGTAACCCATGCTGCAGTATTTCAAAATAAAATAACCAATATGATTTGCTTAATTTTGTGCTCAAAGGCAAAGTAAAAGCATAACAAGGAGCAAATCTATGTCTTTATTAGAAAATCTCGGAATTAAACACCCTATTTTCTTGGCACCGATGGCAGGTGTCTCTACGCCCGAGCTTGCTGCCGAAGTGTCCAATCAGGGTGGCTTGGGTTCACTGGGTCTGGGGGCCAGCAGTATTGATGCAGCGCGACAACAGATTTTAAAGACCCAGGAATTGACAGATTGCCCTTTTCAGGTCAATTTTTTCTGTCATGACAGTATGCCTCTAGATGAAGCTGTAGCGCAGGCCTGGATTGCCCAGTTTAAAGATAAATTTGCCAAATATGGCGCTCAGGCACCCCAGCATTTGAAGTGTATTTATCCGAGTTTTAAAGACAATGATGACTTCCTGAATCTGGTATTGGAAACCAAACCGCGAGCAGTCAGCTTTCATTTTGGGATTCCGCATCCACATCAAATTCAAGCCCTCAAACAGGCCGGGATTCTGACCATGGTGTCTGCCACCAATTTTGCCGAAGCCAAAGCTATTGAGGCAGCCGGAATTGATATCATTATTGCACAGGGGATTGAAGCTGGCGGCCATCGTGGGATTTTTAGCACCAAGTTTGATGCTTCAGTCAAAACCTCGAATCTGGTGAAACTGATCAAACAGCATTCTTCCTTGCCGATTGTAGCGGCAGGCGGGATTATGACGGGTGAGCAAGCGCGTCAAATGATGGATTTCGGTGCAGATGCCGTGCAACTCGGGACTGCATTTGTGCAATGCAAATCTTCCAATGCCAATGAGGCTTATCGTAAAGCCCTATTTTCCAAGCCACTCACTCAAGTCAGTGCCAGCATTTCCGGTCGTCCTGCACGCGGCATCATTAACCACTGGCATATTGAGGTGGATACACCGGAGCGACTGGATGTTCCGGCCTATCCATATACTTATGATCTGGCCAAGCAATTACATGCTGCTGCTGCCAAACATGGGGATCAAGGTTATGGTGCATTCTGGGCAGGTTCGAACGTAGCACAGATTCGTGAAATGGAAGCTTCCGATCTGATTAACCAGCTCATACTGGAAATGAAGCATCTTTAATACTTGAATCATAAAAAAACCTCTCCACATGGAGAGGTTTTTAATTTATCTAGAATTAGCGTGTGACACGATGCCAGGCATCTTTAACTGCAAATTTCGCTTCTTCCCAGTTGAGGCGGGACTCACCTTTTAACTGTTCCCACTTGGTACGCAGTTCAGGTTCGGCACGGTCAAAATCCGTATCATGCTCATACATCGGACGATTTTCATAACCGACCCGGTAAGCACCGCGATAATCACGATCATAATCTAGATCGCCATATGTGCTACGCGTTTCATTGAAATACGGGCGATTATGATACTCATCTCTCCAGTAATTATCTTCTGCTCTCAAATGATCTGGATGTCGATAGTTATCTGCCTCAGGAAAGTTCTCTGGGTGCTGGTAATTATCTGTCTGCTTCCCATGATCAGGCGTTGCAATGTCATTACCTGCAATACCGCCAACTACTCCACCGATAATACCACCCACCACTGCACCTGGAGGACCACCTACTAGACCTGCAACTGCGCCTACCGCAGCTCCACCCAAAGTACCGGCACTGGTCGCAGCCAGATTATCCTCACCTTCATTCATGTCTGGAACACGAGGATTATCTTTCACGGGTGTATTCAAATCTGGACGAGCGTTAGTATCAGTCGGATTGATATTTATGCCTTCACTGCGTTCTTGTGGCAATTCCGTTGACGTTTTATGGCTAAACTCTGTGACTGGACGATTGGTATTTGTCATTACAGATCTCCCTCAATGATGACGATAAACAAGATGGATCACATCTGGTTTATATCTGGATAGGTTCATCATAGAGGAAGCTTGAGTAAGCAATGTCCAAGTCCTGTCCAGTTTAAGTGAACAAACTGTGCTGCTATGTATTAGACAGGCTGAAGTGTAAACAGAATGCAAAAATCAGCCCGCTCAAGATAAAAAAGGTAGGGATTTCATGCAAAAAATATTAAATGATTCGCTGAATTTTGCCCGTCATTACTTGGTTTCCAGTAAATTCACCTGCTCGACTTGTACATCATTCATGGTTAAACCATGTTCTAGCAATGCATTAAAATAATCTTCTACCACACGATACTGGTCAGCCGTATTTTCCACCTGATACATGTTCTGGCGAAACTCGTTGCTGGAACGCAAACCTTTGGTGTACCAAGCAATATGTTTACGGGAAATCCGGCAGCCGGAATACTCGCCGTAAAATTCGTATAATTCTGTCAAATGTCCCAGCAGTACATCTTTAACTTCTGTAATACTCGGTGCATCAAGATGTTGACCGGTTTTCAAATAATGGGCAATTTCACGAAAAATCCAGGGCCGACCTTGTGCTGCACGACCAATCATAATTGCGTCTGCACCAGTATAATCCAGCACATATTTGGCTTTTTCCGGACTGTCGATATCACCGTTAGCAATCACGGGAATCTTCAACATTTCCTTTACGTCTTTGATTAAAGAATAACGCGCGGTATTCAGGTACATATCTTCACGGGTACGGCCATGTAAAGCCAGTGCCGCAATTCCGGCTTGTTCAGCACGTTTGGCGACCCGTATAATATTTTCCTGGCCGTTCAAATAACCAAGACGGGTTTTTAAGGTCACTGGCACATCAACTGCAGCCACAACTGCATCCAGAATACGCGCAACTAGATCTTCATCCTGCAATAAAGCAGAACCGGCGAGTCGGTTACAGACCTTTTTGGCTGGGCAGCCCATATTAATATCAACAATTTGCGCACCATTGGCCACCTGATAACGTGCCGCTTCAGCCAGATCATGGGGATCTGAACCAGCAATCTGCGCTGAAATCGGTGCCAGCTCTCCATCAAAATTGGCACGATATAAGCTCTTTTTACTCATGCGCAAAGTTTTGTCAGATGTCATCATTTCACTGACCGCATGGCCTGCACCAAAGTATTTGCACAAGGTTCTAAACGGACGATCGGTCACACCTGCCATGGGAGCGACAATCAAATTGTTTGACAGTTGATATGGACCAATATACATATAAATTCATCACTTTTTTGATGGGCATAGTATACTGCATCTGCCTTATTCGCTCATCTTTTCAATTAATTTACGACACCATGAATAAAACTTTCGCTTCTTGTTTTTCTTTTAAGTCATTGTCTGTACTTGCACTTTCTCTGAGTCTTGCCGGCTGTGGCAATGGTTCATGGTGGTCAAAAGAGGATGAACCGACACTTGAAGTTGAACATATTCGTAAAGCTATTCCAAGCCGTGTCAACCAACGTGAGTCTTGGGCACAAGATATTTATGACATCACAGAGCAGCTTGGCATTCCTCAAACCAAGGAAAATGTTTGTACGATTGTGGCAGTGGTTGATCAGGAATCTAACTTTGTTGCAGATCCTACTGTTCCGGGTTTGGGTGAAAAGGCGGTTAAGGAAGTCCAAGGTCGCCTTGATGAAAAATTCAAAGATAAACTCGGTCAAGCGATTGGTGGCACAGTTGCAGGATATTTCCAGGAAGTTCTCAAGAATCACCCAAGTCCTGAAGACAACTACTTGAGCCAGATGCGCCGGGTCAAAACGGAACGTGAACTCGACGAATTATATCGTGAAATATTTGACTATATGTCGAAGCACTATTATGTTAGTGCCCTGACTGGTGCTGCCAAACTGGTCGGCCAGAATATTGGCGAGAAAATGAATCCAATTACCACCTTGGGTTCAATGCAGGTACATATCAGCTATGCGAAAGAACATAAACGCCAAGGCGGCAATATCGCAGAGTTACGTACCGATCTCTACAGTCAATATGGCGGTCTGTATTATGGGATTCATCGCCTGATGATGTATCCGGCGGATTATGACAAGCCAATTTATCGTTTTGCGGACTATAACTCGGGCATGTATTCCAGTCGAAATGCCGCTTTTCAGAGCATGTTAAATGATTTAACTGAAGCCGAACTTGATCTGGATGGCGACTTATTGCTCTATACTAAAGATGGCGCGATCCGTTCGCAGAAGAGTCAATCTGAGCGTGAGTTAATCAGTGTTTTTGCCAAAAATAATTTTATTATCACTGAACGTCAAATCCGAGCTGATTTAAAGAAAGAAAAAGATAAAGACTTTGAAGATACGATGACTTATCGTGGTGTCAGCAAGCTTTATCAGGAAAAAACGGGTAAAGATCCTATCTATGCCATTATGCCTGAAGTGGTCATTTCCGGACCAAAATTAAGTCGTGATTATAATACTAACTGGTTTGCTACCCGCGTCGATGGTCGATATCAAACATGCATGCGCAAAATCAAAAATCTAAAACTCTAGCCTTATTTGATTTTGATGGAACCCTGTATCTACATGATAGCTTTACCGGGTTCATTTTCCATGCCTTAAGAAAACGGCATATTGTAAAACGCGGCATGCAAATTTTGCCATGGATACAGGCCTATTATTTAAATTTCTATCCGGCACACCGCATGCGACCCAAATTGTATGCCAGCATGTTTAAAAACAGTGATGCAGAGGAAATTCTGCAATTAGCTCAGGATTATGCACAACAACTAATATTCAAGTTGAATCCGAAATTATTAGAACAACTTAAACAGCATCAACAATTAGGACATGAAGTCGTGCTGGTATCAGCCTCATTGGATTTGTATCTTAAACCGGTGTGCAGTTATTTAAATATCGATTTAATCTGTAGCGAAGTTGAAATCAAAGCTGGGAAATTGACAGGGTTTTATCAAACTCCTGACTGTAGTAACACACAAAAGAAAATTAGAATTCTAGAAAAATATAATCTGGATAATTATGCTGAAATTTATGCTTATGGGAATAGCAAGGAAGATATAGAAATGCTCAGTCTGGCGCAGCAAAGCTATTTTGAGGGTCAAGATCAACAGCTTCCAAAAATTAATATTTCAGCTCATTCGATGCCATATTAGTCCTTTCCATTCTATCGGGTTAACCTACTAAACACCTTTAGACAACGCTATAAATGGCAGATTAACTTTTTTACTTTATGCCTTGAAATCATCTTAAATAGCTTCGTAATCAGGATTTTTACTTCCTGAAGTATTCGCCTCCTAGCTAAAAAAACCACTTCATTTGAAGTAGTTTTTTTAGCTTTAAGAAAAATTATTTCTTAAACGGAAATGCATATTTCACAATACGTTTGATCACACTACCGTACTGTTTTACCAAGCTGGCATTGTTATAGTTCAAACCATATTTTTCACAAACAGCCTGAACTTTCGGTGCCATTTGACGATAGCGACGTGCAGGTACATCAGGATACAAATGATGTTCAATCTGATGACTTAAATGACCCGTCAAGATATGAAACGCTTCAGAACCAGTCAGATTGGATGAACCACGAATCTGGCGCATATACCAGTGACCACGACTTTCATTTTGCAGTACCGATTTCGGGAATACTTCCACATCTTTGGTAAAGTGACCACAGAAAATGATACTGAATGTCCAGATATTACGCAGACCATTGGCCACCATATTGCCGGTCAAAACCGGTAAAGCCGCAGGACCTGCGATGAGTGGAAAGAATACATAATCCTTAAACAACTGTTTACCAATTTTGCTCTGCATTGGACGCCATTCTTCTTTGGTCTGCTCTTTGCTTTTGCGACCTTTGAAGTATTTACCCAATTCAAGATTCTGAATCGCAACACCCCACTGGAACAATAAACAGAATGGCACTGCATAAATTGGTTGTAGTAAATAACCCGGTTTCCAGCGCTGTTCCGGGAAGAGGCGTAATAAACCATAACCGATATCATCATCCATACCCTTGATATTGGTATAGGTATGATGCTTAAAGTTATGTGTTTGACGCCAGTTGTCTGAAGTCCCTACGATATCCCATTCATAGGTCTGACCATTCAATTTAGGATCATTCATCCAGTCATATTGACCGTGCATGACGTTATGACCCAGTTCCATATTTTCCATGATTTTGGCAAAGCCCAACAGGCCTGTCCCCAACAACCACGCTGGCGGGAACCAGCCTGCAAACAGCAAAGCACGACCGGCAATCGATGAATAGCGAATGGTTGAATAGACACGACGGATATATTTGGCGTCTTTTTCACCCAGATCATCTAGCACTTCTTGTTTAATTGCATCAAGTTCACGTGCAAGTTCATCAAGTTCAAACTGGGTTAATTCACGGTTTTTAGGATTTTTAAAATACTGTAATTTTACTGGCATATTCATAGGATAAAACTCGCTTATAAGTCGATGACAAGGTCAGTCTGCGCTGAGTTAATACAAATTTTGAGCAGGTTACCGGGTTCGGTATTTTGCGCACCGTTGACCAAATTCTTGGTCGAACCTTCTACTTTATTGCAGGCACATTTATTACAAATGCCCATACGGCAACCATGGGTCGGTTTAATATTTTGCTGTTCCAGACTCACCAGAATGGACTGGCCTTTTGGAATGCTGACAATTTTTTTCGACTGGGTCAGGGTGACATTAATAAAGCCGGTATCCGATTGATCCGCCAAGCTCATGCTAAATGCTTCACCTTTAAACTGTTTTGCCTGAGCAAAAAGCTGTTCTGCTTTAGATACAAAACCTGAAGGGCCACAGCAATATACGATGCTATTTTCCAGATTTTGCAGATCGGTCAGATAGGTTTCATCAAGACGTGCAGCAGCTGGCTGTTCTTGAGTGGCATACACATGAAATGAGAAATTTGCATGTTTTTGAGCAAGTTCTTCAAACCGTGCTTTAAATGCGGCATCCTGATCTTTTTTAACCCAGTACCAGAGAGTAACCGGTGCAGATAGTTCACCTTTTTTGCTCAAGCTTTCCAGCATACTGAGCATTGGGGTAATACCACTCCCTGCTGCAAGCAAGATCAATGGACTCGTCTGCACAGGCAAGGTCATATCACCATAAGGCTGACCAAATTCGATCACATCACCTACTTGTGCCTGTTCTGCCAACCAGGTACTGACTTTACCGGCATTGACTTTTTTCACGGTCAATAAAACATGTTGCGCATCTACACGGGTCAAACTATAGCTACGTTCATAACGGATGCCGTTTACCACCACATAGACCGGATGATGCTGCCCTGCTTCACCAAACTTAAATAAGCGATTCACTTGAATTTTCAGACTCAGTATATCCTGTGCGGCATTTTCTTTATGCACGATCTTGCCTAATGGCTGATTCAACGACCATATAGGATTGAGTTTCTGAATCCAGAAATTAATCGCATGCTGATCAACAACACTATCAGACAGTGCATTCAACGGCGTTTTAAGTTTTTGGAGTACATGCATCGTTTGCGACATCACCTTGAGGTTTTGAATTATTATACACATGTATATATATTTGTATATACAACCGTATTGTTTCTATTCATTTCACAAGCTTGACTGGCTCGGTTATAATAAAATGATTCATGCATGAACCTATCGATGAACGAGCCTTCAATGAAAATAAGCAGTGACGCATCTTTATTACAATCGAAAAGCATTGATGAGCCGATTATCGTACGGAGTGTCGGTCGCAAGGCCACCATTACCAAGGAAGAACTGTTTCAGGCTGCGTTGAATCTGATTGGGCCACAAAAAAGTATTTCCTCTTTAAGTCTACGTGAAGTCGCGCGTGAAGCTGGTATTGCACCGAACAGCTTCTATCGTCATTTTAAAGATATTGATGAACTGGCCATTGAGCTGATTGATCGTGCCGGAATTGTATTGCGTCAGATTTTGCATGAAGCACGTCTGCAAGCTTCTCGCCAGAACAGCATCATCCGCAGTTCTGTGGAAGTTTTTATTGCCCAGCTGGATGCCGATGAAGGCAATCTGAGCCTGTTATTACGTGAAGGTTATACCGGTTCCAAATCTTATAAACAGGCAGTAGAACGCCAGTTAAATTATTTTCAGCAGGAACTTCAGGATGATTTGATTCGTCTGGAACGTCTAAACAATAAAAAATTATTTCATCCGGATATTGCCGCCAAAGCGATTACCCAACTGGTGTTCAACATGGGCGCCAATGTGATTGATATGCCTGCTGAAGATCGTAAAGAAATTGCCGAACAGACCATGATCATGATCCGGATGATTCTGGAAGGTGCGCGTCATCTGGAAGATTCTCAGCTGCGTTAATTTCCCGATTTGCACGAAGCTGTATAAAAGAGACGTAATCAACGTCCCTTTTTTTATGATGATTACAAAAGTGCGAGTTGGGTTTTGACCGCCTTTGCAGTGGCTTCCGGATACTCAAGTGGGAACATATGCCCGCCCTCGACCACAGAATAATTAATCCGATAAATCTTCTGCATCCCTTGTGGCAAACCCTGCTGATAAAACTGGCTCTGCTCAGCAGTCATCAGATGAATTGGCACTTCAGGCTGTCGGCGTGGTGTTCTCCACCACCAGGCGGGTACAGTCCGGAAGATTTCCGCTTCTATCTGTTTTGGAATAGTTAACGTCACCCCACCACGTTCAGGTTCTGGCTGAATGCCGCTCTCGATATAATCAGCAAAACACTGCTCATCGAAATTTTTAAATAAGCGGTTAAACCGGAGTGCTTCAATAGCATCCTGTTTCGATGACCAATGATCTTTGCGTTTTAGCGTAATTCCTGCGGGCGTATAGCGGTCAACACTTTTCAGATTCAGCTTTTTAATCAGTTCAAACATGGCGCTATTTTTTCCAATCACAAATGGTGGATCCATAATGACCAGTTTGGAAAATAGTTCGGGACGTCGATACGCCGCCATCAGGGTCACCAGACCACCAAAGGAATGCCCTAAACCAATCACCTGTTGCTGAGGAAACTGCTGCTCGATATCTGCAATGACTTCATCAACCAGATAACGCCAGTCTCGCGTAATTGGATATTGCGAATTCATGCCGATCAAGGGAATCGCTTTGACTTCATAGTCTTGCTGAAAATAGTCCAGAAACTTTTGGTAAGTTGCCGCAGGGATACCATTGGCATGAGTAAAATGTAGGGCTTGCTTCATTATTTTTTAAACGCAGTGCGTATTCATCCTGAAATCATCGAATGAGCTTACTGATCTATTCTTTCATTCGGCAGTGCAAAAATGCTCAAAGCATGACCTCAAAGTCATTTCTCTGTATTTCTTCAGAATTTAAAGTCTATTTCTGAGATACAGTCAAATGTTGCATCGGTAGAAAAGTCGCGCCGCAACTGGCCTTATCCCCCGCGATGACTATCGCTCTTCCTTTGACTGTAATTGATAAGTCGCTAGCAATGGCGGTGACCATGGTCTGGCATTTGGGACAATAATGCTTCATGCCATTTAAATGCACGGTGATACCATTGATCAAAAAAGTGGGTTCACATTCAGTCACCATGCCACCATGACTGGTCTTTGTGCCAAGGGTAATCAGTGCTTTTGACATACTTTGTCATTCTTATTATTCAATAGGCCAATTTTAAACAGGAGAAAAATAACAGGCCAGCATTCTCCGACAAAAAAATAATAAACCCGGATTTTGCCCATAAAAAAAGCAGCCCGAAAGCTGCATTTTTTAATGATTTAAAGCTTAAGGCTTGACCACGACCATCACCTGAATTGCTTCCGGTGTTACCGATAGACCATCCAGCAGGCTTAAACCTTCTTTCTGCAACTTTTGTAAACGTGCAATTTCATCTTCACGGATACTTGGATTGAACTGTTTCAGATAGGTCAGGCGATCAATTTCATATTGCCATTTATTGCCATAGACTTCTTTGGCTTGCTGCTTGAAGCCAGGCAATGCACTGCGTGCCAGTTCAAGTGCCTGCTGATAACGCGCTTCAATCACATCACGACGTGCTTTCACCACCTGACGGCAACTATTGCCATCCAAATGATGTAGATAAGGCTTCAGGATTTCTGGTGCAATCTTCTGGGAAAGATCCTGGCCTTTTTCACTGAGCAAGACACGGATTAACTGTTGCGGCAAGCTAGACGGCAAGTTCAATGCTTTCGGAGCCACCACATCGACCTTGAACCATACTTCAAGTAATACCGAACCCTGTGGCAGTGCTGCAGATTTTAGTACCGCAACGTTAGTGCTACCAAAGCCTTGCGTATTGATCATTTCCATCACACTTTCAGTGAATGGATGTTCCAGTGTCAGGTATTGCGCATCTTCGCGGATTTGTGCCTGATCACGATAGAAAGTCGCTGTAATCCCTTCTTCATCCAACGTCAAACCTTGAACCTGCATTTGATCGGTTGGCTTGATGATCACTGTACCGTTACTTTGCTCGTCAAAGTCGATATTCGTAGACGCCATAAAGCGCTTCATGAAAATCGGCAAAGTGGTATTGTCATCATAGTCTTCAAGCGCGTTGACAATTTCCTGTGCCACCACCGGACGGCAAGAGTTGTACTCAAGCAAACGGTCTCTACCTTCCTGCAATTCAGCTTCCAGCGCTTCACGTTGCACGCTAACTTCTTCCAGCAGGTCTTCAAACTCTTGACCTTTGTCTGCCAATAGACAGTCTTTCAAGCGAACAATAAAATTTTCTTGCAAGGTTTGTGCAGCTGGAGAAATATTACTGAAAATATTCAGCGCTTCGTTATACCAGCGGAACATACGTTCTTGTGCAGTTCCCACCAGATAAGGCACATGAATCTGAATGCGGTTTTCCTGACCGATACGATCCAGACGACCAATACGCTGTTCCAACACGTCCGGGTTCGCAGGTAGGTCAAACAGAATCAGATCAGAGGCAAACTGGAAGTTACGTCCTTCTGAACCGATTTCCGAACAAAGAAGAATCTGCGCGCCATACGAATCTTCAGCAAAATAAGCTGCGGCCTGGTCACGTTCTAACAAGCTCATGCCTTCATGGAACATCGCCGTACGAATACCGGCATGTAAACGCAGTACATTTTCCAGCGCTTCAACCACTGGACCGCTACGTGCAATCAGTAAGACTTTCTTGTGTTTTAAATCGGTACGCAAACGCTCCATCAGCCACATCACGCGTGGATCGGCTTCCATCCACGAGCCGTCTAGCTGAGCTTCTTCAGGCCACATTTGCTCACGCAACTTACCATCTTTCGACCAGTGTTCCGGTGCTGGTAATGGTGCCGGCTGACAGTCACGACCCGGGAAGCCCTGAATGGCTTCACGCGTATTACGAAACAGGATACGACCGGTACCATGACGGTCTAAAAGTTCGTGAATGGCACGGAAACGCTGCTCAGGATGATCTTCAATTGAATGACCCAACAAGGCCTCAATCGCAGTCAAATGTTCTGCTTCAAGTGGCAGATTTGACATCAACACTTCTGCAATTTTAGCGGTGTGCTGATATTGCGCTTCTTCATCCAGGAAACGATCCAGCGAGTTAAAGCGCTGCGGATCGAGTAAACGCAGGCGTGCAAAGTGACTTTCTACCCCGAGCTGTTCCGGTGTTGCCGTCAATAACAATACGCCCGGCGTATGTTCAGCCAGTTCTTCGACCAGATCATAACGGTCATTACCGCCATCTTCTTCGCTCCACATCAAATGATGTGCTTCATCGACCACCAGCAAGTCGAAACCGGCTTCGAGCGCCTGTTCACGCAGATCTTCATGGTCGACCATCAAATCGACAGAGGCAATAATTTTTTGTTCGGTCAGGAATGGGTTTTGTTCAGGATCATGCTCTTTGATTGATGCAGTACGGGTCAAATCAAATAACGAGAACTCAAGATTGAAACGACGGCGCATCTCAATCATCCACTGATATTGCAGCGAATCTGGTACTAAAATCAGGATGCGTTCAGAACGGCCAGTTTTCAGCTGTTGATGGATGATCAAACCGGCTTCGATAGTTTTACCCAGACCGACTTCATCGGCCAGTAATACACGCGGAGCAAAACGCTGACCGACTTCATGCGCAATATACAACTGGTGTGGAATCAGGCCGACACGTGAACCGACCAGACCACGCAGTGGACTGCTTTGCATATTGGCCTGCATCAGCAGCGCTTCAATACGCAGGTCATACCATTCTTTATAATCGACCTGACTGGCCAATAAACGGTCTAGAGGCTTGGACAACTGGATGGTGGCACCAATGCGGGTTTCATTCAGCGATTTACGTTCTTCAGTCCCATCTTCCAGGGTACGAATGACGTGATAACGCACCACGCCATTGCGGTCTTCCACGGATTCTACAATCCATTTGGTCCCTTCCTGATCCTGTAATTCATCTTTCACATTAAATACGATACGAGATAAGGGTGCATTGCTACGTGCATAGACGCGAGTTTCATCGCTTTTCGGGAATAAAATGCTAACCGACCGCTCATCAACATCAATAAGAACGCCTAAACCGAGTTCTGTTTCAGTATCTGATAACCAACGTTGACCAATAGCAAATTGCTGCAATTTTTCCACCTTTATCTTAAGTACAAGATTATGAATATTAGGCTCAATCACGAAACGTCATTGGAGCAAAATTCCATACCTTCAAGCAATGTATTTTGACATAAAGCTCACTAAAAAGTGAGCATAATTCACGCCGATTAAAGAAGTATTTCCTAGAACGGCGCCGGACAATAAAATTCGACCAGCTGCTCTGTTTGAGGATGATAAAAACTCAAACGTTCCGCATGTAAACATAGACGTGAACTGAGCTGTTGCTGTTCGGGTGTCGCATATAAGGTATCGCCAATAATCGGATGTCCGAGATATTGCATATGCACCCGTAGCTGATGTGAACGGCCGGTAATTGGGGTCAGTTTCACCCGGGTCACAGGCTGTCCCTGAATATTAAAATGTTCAATCGCCTGCCAATGCGTGATGGCCGGCTTATGATGTGCGGGATCTGCGATATGTAAGGGCGGACGGCTTGGATCATACACCACTGGCACTTCAATAGTGCCTTCACCTTCGAGTGTACCTGCAACCACAGCCTGATAGGTTTTATCAGTCTGGCGTTCCTGAAACTGGCGGGAAATGGTTTTTTGTCCCCATTTAGTCAGACCAAAGGCCAAAATACCGGATGTATCGCGATCCAGTCGATGAATCAGTAAAGTTTTGGGTTCGAGTTTGACCAGACGGTTGATCAGGCAATCTTGTAAGTCTTCTGTTTTACCGGGAACTGTGAGTAAACCTGCAGGTTTGTGGATGACCATGAAATCGTCATCACGATGTATCAGATGTTCGGTTAGAAAATTACTCAAAGTTCAATCCCAGGCTGATCGCGAAAAACAAGGCGGCAATGATAGAAAGCTTAGCCAAGAATTACAATGCGCATTTATGTAAATGACGATGAAATTTCCGATTTAGCGCATAAAAATGCTCAATCGCAGCACATCAACCTAAGGATTGTAAAATAAAGCTTGCCAATTTATGCAAAGACGGATGCTTTAGCACATCTTCATAACGGATATTGGCACCATGCGCACGCCATACACCAACCAGACTCACCATCGCTACTGAATCCAGACCATAATTTTTTAGGTCGACATAGGGATCAATTTCCAAGGCATCCATATCCAGCTGTTCTGCGATAGCCAACATAATACCTTTGGTCGACAATACATATTCGGAAGGTGCGCTTAACTCCCATAAGCGAGTCAGGCTATAGGTATTTAAGTGATGTATCCCCTGTGCCGAAATATTTTCAATCCACTGAATATGCTGATCTTGATTTGACAATAAAATCGCATCATCAACCACACCGATTTGATCCGTCACACTCATCAGATGCGGCAAAATCTGTTTCAGCATTGGCGTGACCTGACCGGCAAAAATTAGTTGCGGATGCGTTGAGGCATATTCTCCCAATTGCTGCATGCCTTGCATCAGGTCATCACCATATAGATCAACAATGGGAATATCCAGTGCTTTGGCTTTATTGGTTACTTGGATCAAATTTGCCATCAGTGAACTGTCTTGTATCCCCTGCTGCATACGCAAGTTTTGCAATCCGACTAAAACCAAAACGGATTTAGAGGATGACAATTGCCATTTGGCTTGAGATAGGGCAAGTTGGATTTTTTTGGGCATGGGGTAAAGCATGGGAGAGGATTTTTCTAATCTATGCGAATATATACCTATGCTAGCGTAGATCTAGAAAAATGGTAAGTTCTAACCTCTACACTGATCCTAGACAAAATAATGGACAACCAGCCCCTCTAAACTTTTAATAATATCTTCAAACAACTTGGATGGACGGCGACTCATTGCAGAACATTTGGCTTTTTCGACGGCCAGATTTGCAGTCATCGGTGCTGCACCATCCATACGCTTCATCGCAAGCAAATGACCCGTTTCATCCACCACAGCAATACTGACATTAAAACTGTTCTGAATGGCATATTGATGGGCTTGATCTAATAAAAATTCAGCATCGCTTAAAGTCAAATAATGTTTGGTTTTCATTGATCTATCTCATCCTTTAATTTATCAATTTCAAATCTTATGATGTCTAATCCAAAGAATGAAATAAGCCCGATCACTCGGGCTTATATTCCCTCTCCTTTTAGGCATAGGTATCTACACATCTATGAGATACCTAATGCCATTGTGGCTATCTCATTGAGTTCATCTATTGAATATTCCGAGAGCAGTTGAAGAGTGTTCAGTAAAATCGAAAGCCCTGCCAATAAGGCAGGTGCACTTTCCAACCTACCTCTTTTCTGCTGCCGACCTGAAAGACGGGTGAGAAATACACGAATTTTCTGATGGTGTTCATCTTCAGAACGCTGGATTCGCCAAGTTAAAACACAAGCCATACAGCTAATCAGTAACCGCCTTAAAATGGCTTCAGGTCTGGTCTGAAGCCATGCTTCAATATCATGACCTACCTGCTTGAGCAGCTTGAAATAGCATTCAATTGTCCAGCGCCAGTAATACCAGGTCGTCATCTCTACCGTAGTAATCTCTGATGGAACATTGCTGATTAGTGACCATCTTGCGACGGTCTTATCCTGATCATCTTTCACTACGGCAACAATTAATCTGGCTTCAATCGCACTCCCTGGCTGGGGAGCAACCCGTTGGCCTGAATCGTCATTTCTCTTCGGTTTTGCTGCACGTGTTATCCGGATAGCAGTTTCTCCCACATGCAACATATGCCGGTTTCCTTTATAGGCAATCGGCTGGACCTGCTGCGTTTCTACTCGTTCTGCGGCTTCTGCAACTTTGCATGTTTTGCCCTGATGCTCAATTCGATGGCCTTCTTTCGCCCGAATCAGCCATTTAAAACCCTGGCTGCTCATTTCCCTTAGGTGGGCAATGGAGTCACCTTCACGATCAATGATATGAACACATGTTTTCTCAATGGGATATTGTTCAATCACTTTGATTTGTTCGGTAAGTGAATCTAGATGAGATTTGCGCCCAGCAGAGTGTTGACTGAATGTGGAATAGCAGCCTGAGGCATCTGATAGTGTCTGCGCCAGTGGCGCAATAGGTAGTCCCGAGGCTGCATCAACCAGCAGACTGCTTTGCAATTCATAGCCTGAATCATATTGATGGGTTCTTTGCAGGCGCTGAATTTTATGATGGTGTTTCACATACTGTAGCTGAGACCAGTCATGAACAATCAATGCATATTGATGCGGTGATGCCTTGATCTGTTCACATGCAAGATGTTCAATTGGCTGGTTTAACTGACTAAAAGAGATTTTGTCATTATTCAGGAATCGCCAGACCGCTTGTGTGGTTGCGAAACTCGACTTTTGGGCAGAAGCCAGGTCTTTGATTGCCGGAGCAAGTGAAGCAAGAGGGTTCATATTGAGCTTTACAAGGCTGTTATAGCGCTTGACAAGACGCTGATCCAGGCCAGAGATGTTAAATTGAAGAGCATGCTCTTCAATTTAACGCAAAGTTCAGGAATTGTGTAGATACCTATGCCTTTTAGGAGAGGGTCAGGGAGAGGTCGAATTATCCTTTCATCTCAGCAAAAGTTTCTTTAGCCGCTCGAATCGTGTAAGCAATATCTTCATCACTATGCGCAGCTGAAATAAAGCCGGCTTCAAAAGCAGATGGTGCAAGGTTTACGCCACGATTTAACATGCCATGGAAGAATTTACGGAACGCATCGACATCACATTTCAGCATAGAGTCAAAACTGGTGATATCTTCCTGATCGGTAAAGTAAAGACCAAACATACCACCGACTTGTTGCGTCTTAAACGGAATACCGGCTTCATCCGCAGCAGCTTGCAAGCCAACCAGCAGTTTCTCAAGTTGCGCAGACAATTTCTCATAGAAACCTTCAGCACGTAGATGTTTAAACATCTCAATTCCGGCACGCATTGCCAGCGGATTACCTGACAATGTACCTGCTTGGTATACCTTACCCAATGGTGCAATACATTCCATCACTTCACGTTTCCCACCGAATGCACCCACTGGCAGGCCTGCACCGATGATTTTACCCAATGTGGTTAAATCCGGAGTTACGCCGTAATGTGCTTGCGCGCCACCCAGTCCAACACGAAAACCTGTCATCACTTCATCAATAATAAACACTGAACCATGCTCATCACAGACATCACGAATCGCTTGCAGGAAACCGTCAATCGGTTTCACCAGGTTCATGTTGCCTGCGACTGGCTCAACAATCACGCCGGCAATTTCTGAACCAAATTTGGCAAAACATTCTTTTAAAGTCGCAATATCGTTATACGGAAGTGTCAGCGTATGTTTAGCAAAATCTGCCGGCACGCCTGCAGACGTCGCTTCTCCTTCACCACTGGTCAATAAACCAGAACCTGCTTTTACCAATAATGAATCCGAGTGACCGTGGTAACAGCCTTCAAATTTTACAATCTTGTCACGGCCAGTATAACCACGCGCTAAACGAATCGCGGTCATGGTCGCTTCTGTACCTGAGTTGGTCATACGAACCAGCTCAATCGATGGCATGATCTCGCAGATAATGTCTGCCAGTGTGGTTTCATGAACTGTGGGCGCACCAAAGCTCAAACCGTCTACTGCGGCATCCTGAACCGCTTTAATAATCGCTGGATGCGCATGACCCAAAATCATCGGCCCCCATGAACCTACATAGTCCACATAACGTTTGCCATCGACATCATACAGATACGCACCTTGGGCTTTTTCGATAAAGACCGGCGTCCCACCGACACTATTAAATGCGCGTACAGGTGAATTGACGCCACCCGGGATATGTTTATTGGCTTGTTTGAACAATTGTTCTTGCTTTGGAGATAAGCTCATGAAGGCACTCGACTCAAAATTAAATCAATCAAAAAATTTTATGCTGTAGCTTGAAAAAGCGCAGACCATTCATCTAAACGTTCAGGAATGGCATTCATAGGAAGTCCCAATATATCACTAATCACCGCGCAATAATCCGCACCTGACTCAATGACATCCTTGGAATTTTCAACCGTTAAACCACCAATGGCACATAAAGGTACATTCAATTTCTCTTTGGCCAGTTTTAAGGTTTCAAGACCAATATTACCCGCTTCAGGTTTACTATCAGTAGCATAAATTGCTCCAAATGCCACATAATTCGCACCATCGGCAATGGCCTGTTCAGCCAGCTCAAGTGAGTTATTACAGCTACGGCCAATCAACACGCCTTTAGGCAAACGCGCAACAGCGTCGACAATCGAACCATCATCCTGGCCTAAATGCACACCCACGCCGTATTTAACCGCCATTTCCAGATCATCATTAATCACGAAAGGTACAGCATATTCAGCACACATGGCTTTCATATACTCGATTTCGTAAATTTGATCTTCTTTCGCCACTTTTTTACGGCGATATTGCAAGACCGCAACACCACCATTGGCCATTGCACCTTCCAACTTCGCCAATAAAAGCTCTAATGGATCATCATTGGTAATTAAATATAAACCGCGCATCTTGCTCGCCACTTGCTAGGATGGCTCTATTATAGGCATAACTCGGTTTAATTGCCGCCATCTTGCTGTTTCTGAGACCAGGTAGCAACAGATTTGCAGTTTTTTAGCACAATTTATCAATTAAATCGTAAATATCACCATTTTCAGGGATATACGGACTTTCAAATCTGCGTTTTAATGGCCTTATAACAATAATTATAACGTGTTAATGCTTACGCCCTCCGACAAACGCTTTTAGGATTTTGCAGATAACTTGGTGGAGAAGTTGCAAAATTCTAAGAGCGATTTTTTTGTCTTTTTTTCGCCTGGCTCAAGCGTACTCAAATTAATTAATATTAAAAATACCCATTTTCAGGGATAGCCCAATCGGCACGAAGCGTCTTAAATAGCCTTAGACACAGAAAATAAACAGAAAAATAAATACCTGTGTTGGTAATACCCGATCCTTTCTGGTTTTGAGTCATTCGTTTGTGGGGAAACCTTTCAAAGCCAGAAAGGATCTTTTACTTTCAGCACAAATCCACATGAATTCTTCTATGAATATTTACACAATAGCATGAGCAAAATCTTGAACATTTATTGGTAGCAAACAGGCATAAAAAAAGCCCGGAGAAGGTCGCTCCAGGCTTGGAAAACTGATGTATTAATTAAAATATAATGGTTGATCAAAAAACCTAATCTGCAATACCATAATTATTAGAATAATAATTCTAGACTTGCAAGGCTTTTATCGAAATTTCATGCTTTAAGTGGGCACATTCCGATAAAAGTCATTCTGGCTTAACTGGAAATTTTATCGTATTTAAGGTCGATCAGACTGATATTACCACGCAGGACATCGGCAAACATGCGCCAGTCCGAGATAAAGCTATATACAGGCTGTTTGAAGCTGGCTGGTTTATTGCGCTCAAAGATAAAATGACCGACCCAGGCACAGGCATAGCCCGAGAGTAAACCATATGCAAAATATCGCGGCTTGCCTTGACGAATGGCTTTGGCAAAACAGTATAAACCGATGCTACTGCCGGCCACGTGCAGACGGCGGCTAATAATATGCCGATGCTCAGTCAAATAGAAGCGATAAAATTCATGATAGTTCTTAATCGGCATCTGGGGCTGAACCATCACCTCATTCTTACTTTCTGGTTGTACTTGTACATTCATCTGTCATCATCCTGACGTTTTTTGTTTTACCTTAGCGTATATTTTAGCCAAATAACAGCCTTTTGATGCGCGCTTCAATGCATCTTGCACATCCCCATGAAGGCCTGAATCCGATCGTTTTAGCCTAAAATGAACCGATGAAATCTAAGTTTCAAACTTCTGTTTAAGCTTTTTATGCTCAGTCAAGTCTTACATGCATTTTGATTTTGGTTACAATCTGCTGCGCACAAATCTAAAAATATAATTGCGGCTGCTGTCCGCCTCATTTTAAAACCTTATTCAAGTGAAGATTCAGTACTTAATTGCACTGAACAGATAGGATGATCATCATGGTTGAAGTTGAACTCAAGTTCCAAATTCCTGTGGCACGACGCACTGCGCTGCTCAAGGCACTTGATCCGAAAAAGTCTCAACAGATCCAGCTTCAAGCCAAATATTATGATACTACCGACCGTCAACTGGCCCGGCATGGGGTGGCACTGCGTCAGCGTCTGGAAGGTACACGTTGGGTGCAAACACTAAAAGCGGCCGGGAAAAGCCACATCGAACGCTTTGAACATAATCATGATCTAGGGGAATTAACCGCATCTCCTGAACTGGATTTAGATATTTATAAAAAATTTCCAGAAGCCGGGGCAATTCTCAGCAATGCGCTCAGCAATCAGTTCAACCAGCTCCAACTCCAGTTTGAAACCGATATTGCCCGTACGTTAAGAGTGATTGACTATGAAGATACCCAGATCGAAGTCAGCCTGGATATTGGACAGATCCGCACACAGGATGCTGAGCAAGAAGTACATGAAGTCGAGTTCGAACTAAAAAATGGTTCAATTCAACATCTGCTGGCCTTCAGTTTTGAATGGGTCAAGAAATACCAGCTCTGGCTCGATGTACGTAGTAAGGCCGAAATAGGCAATTTATTGGCCACTTCACAGCGCGTCAGTCCTGCGACCCTTAGCAAAGAATTTCAGATCAGCAAAAAAGACAGCGCCAGTAAAACCATGTGCAGTCTGATTGCACAGCAGATGCAGCATTTATTGCCGAATATCGCGGCGATTGCAGCTCAGGTAGCAGAGCAGGAACATATTGATCAGGCACGACTGGCACTGGATCACTTATATCTGACCTTGCTGCTGTTCAAAGACTGGCATCCACAGCTTTCGGACAAATGGGCACATCAACTGGCGGCCTTTAAGCAGCAATTTGAACATTTGCAACATTTACAGCATATGCAAAACAGCTTGGCCGGTTTCCTGCAAAATCCCACCACGGCAGAAAACCTGAGCAAAGATATTCTGTATGCGCAGGAGAAACTCGGTAATCTGGTCAAATCTACCCAGAATGTGCATCATTATCTGGAATTACTGATGTTCAGTTTAAATGAAAATGAGCATGCCTCGCTGGACTTGAAAACTGCTGCTCAAACTACCTTGCAACAGCAATATAAAGCTTTGCAGGAACAAATGAACCAGACCGATATCACTGATTTTGAAAGTCTGGATCAATTGTCGGGCCGGATTCAGGAGCTCAAATTCAGCTTTCCGATTTTAACCACGATCTATGATGTCAAAAATTTGCAGAAATACAGCAAAGCGCTGAACGATGCTCAACTGGCAGCCAGTGAATATCAAACTTTGGCCTCTTCTGCAGTTTATATTCAGCAGACCGAGCTGGAAGCAAGTGACTGGTTTGTGCTGGGCTGGCTGACCGCCAAGCAGGAAGTCTATGCGCAGAAACTGCTTGAAGCGACCGAACAGTTCTTGGTCAGTCGTAAATTCCTGAAATAAAAATATTGAAATAAATATCACAAGAAAAACTCAAAGCACGCCTTCTCTGGCGTGCTTTTTTGTTGCAGAAGCACATCACACCCCTGCCGATCTTTGGGCTATATTAATCTATAAAACCAACATCGCGGAGGAATGACCCGATGGCAGAAATAGAACTCAAATTCCAGATTCCGCCACAGTCTCGTGTGCAATTTGAACAGGACATCCAGAAACTTCAGCCGACTCGGCATCGTCTGTGTGCACGCTACTTTGATACTGAAGCGCAACAATTACAACAACATCAGATTGCCCTGCGGCAACGTCTGGAAGGCCAGCAATGGATTCAAACCCTGAAAGCAGCGACTGAACAACAATTTGAACGTTTTGAACTTGAGCATGAATTAAAAAGTCCTCCGGAACATTGTGATTTTCAGTTATATCGCAAACATAAACCGGCCAAAAAAATCCTGAAACAGGCGCTCGGTGATCTGGAGACACCGCTTATTCTGCAATTTGAAACAGATGTCGTACGGTATGTACTCACAGAAAGTCATCTGGACAGTAAGATTGAAATTGCCTTTGATGTCGGAGAAATTCGACACAATGATCAAGCCATCGATATTTATGAAGTCGAATTTGAGCTTAAATCCGGCCAGCTGAGTGAATTGATTGATTTCATTCAGCCCTGGGTTCAGCGTTATGCTTTGTGGCTGGATACACGGAGTAAATCCGAACGCGGTTATGCCTTATTACATGGTGAAGAGAATCTGCCGGTTCAGCATCAGCTTCCCTTAGTGCTTGAACAGAAAGATCAGATCATTACGATTTTGCAAAAGATTGTCGTCAATTGTTTGGCTCATCTTTTCCCAAATGCGATGGCGATTGCTGCCGAAAATTATAATAGTGATCATGTGCATCAGGCACGTGTCGCGATTCGGCGTTTGCGCAGCGCATTTAAAATTTTCCAGTCCGTGACCGAGCATGTGCAGCCAGAATGGCCGGAACAGCTGCGGGATATTTTTCAGCAACTGGGTTCTACCCGAGATCGCGATGCCTTGGCAGAAAGCCTGATTCCACAACTGGAAAAAGCAGGTTCCCCCTTACTGAAATTACCCCCACACCGACAAAAACAGCCAGATATCAGTGTGCTGTTCAGAAGTCCTGCTACCGTAGAACTAATGCTGCAACTGTTCAGCTTTAGCCAAGAAAAAACGGATAACAAAGCCAAGTCTTCACATAAGATTTTGTGTAAAGGCCTGAGCAAGCTGCACCAGCAAATCTGTCAGGATGCCGAGAACTATCAAGAACTGGATATTGAATCCCGGCATCGGACACGCAAACGGGTCAAACGCTTACGCTATAACGTAGAATTCTTGCAAAGCCTGTTTCCTGAAAAAGAGGTTAAAGCTTATTTAAAAGCCTTAAAACCCTTGCAAGAAAGCCTTGGGCATTATAACGACCTATTTGTTGCAGACGAATTATTTAGACCTTATGTCAAACAACAGGCCAAGGCCTGGTTTGTGCTAGGCTGGATAAGTGCGGAACAGCAGCGTTTGTCGAACGAAGCAGCAGAGCGTTTACAGCAGTTTGCAGAAAATACTAAGCCCTTCTGGTAAGACCGGGCTTGGTCAAACTGTGCTAGCGATATTTGCCGAATACTTTCCAGATATTATTGTCTGCCAGAGGATCGTTATAACTGTCGCTGCGTTGCTTGCGTGGCTTATCGCGTGCATCGACCAGTTCAAAATGTGGCTCAACACTCAGCACAATCCCATTCACATAAAAACGGGTGCGCGTATATTCGCTCTGGCCATGCTGAAACACATAAGTGCGTAAATCCACAAATTCACGGTGTGCCACCAAAGCTGCAGTATCGTCACTATCAAGCCACTGCCGCATGGCTGCAATCTGCTCGGGTTCGAACTGGCCGCATTTTTCGATCAGGCTGGCGACCCCACGAAAAGTTTTGGATTCCTTGGCGCGGGTTTTATTAATGCGAATCCGGTCAACATGAAAATAAAACAGCGGCAAGTTTAAATGACTCGGCAGATGGATCGCATCCAAGATTTCATCTTCCATAAAAGGCTGAAACAGATCCTGTGCCCTTTCAATCAGCCCGAGCCACTGGCTATAGTATTCATCTACCTGTGACTGGCTGCCATAATAAATCGGCAAGCCTTCAACATTGGCTAGATTTGCCGGTGGCCAAATATTCTGGCGCAATAAGGCAATATCACTTTTTAGGCTTTGTACTGCAATCGCATCCTGCATGGCATTCACTTTTATATGCTTAGGCTATTTTTTAGATTAAGGCAAAGGTTTAGTTTCTGCAAGGCTTTGCCTATAATTAACGATTGAGATTTTAGTGTTAGGAACAAATTCATGGTTCAAAAGATTGAAGCAACCGATGTAACCGAAGAAGAAGCGTTAAATGCGGCATTCTTTGAACGTGCTGATGAATTTATTCAACAAGCCAACGAGTTTTGTCGCGTAGAAAAAGGTTCACAGGAAAAACCGAGCGATAAGCGCGGTCAAGTCAGTGCGGCGATGTTATTTGGTACTGCCCGTTTCAATACCTGGGTGGCAGCGAATAACTTTAAAGATGGCAATGAAATGCGTGATGCCAAAGATCAGGTCATGTCTTATATCTTGCAGCAATTTCAAATGATGCTGGAAGATAACTATGATGAATACTGTGAACAGTTCGAAAACTATTTGCGTTTCCGTCACAATGAAGAGTTTCATGCCAACAAGCATAACCATGATCACAAGCACGATCATTGATTAAAATACGAAAAGCCCCGCGGGGCTTTTTTATTTGCCGTGATTTACTATATTGACTTTGAAATGATTTTTATCCTATATAAGTTGAATAATAAATAAACTAAAATAACGTATAGCATGCAGCAACTTCCCTTCCAGATCATTGACCCACATATTCACCAATGGGATCCGTACAACACCCCACACGCGGCAGCGCTCGCGGTCAAGCTGTTTGGCAAACATCCCAGACTGCTGGACAAAATGGAAAGACTGTTAAAACCCAAAGACGTCATTGAGACCATTGGCCTGACTCAGCACCTGACTGCACCTTATCTGCCTGCAAATTACAAGAAAGATGCAGGACATTATGAAATAGAGCAGATTGTGCATGTTGAAGCCAGCTGGCATGACCATAAAGGTACGGGGGTGGTAAATGAAACCCGTTTTATCGCTGGGCTTCCTTTTGATCAGCACATTATCCAATTGGGTGGAATTGTCGCCACGGCGGATCCGCGGCAGAAAAATTTTAAACAGTTGATTCAATTGCATCGCGAAGCTTCTCCCAAGTTTCGGGGCATCCGTAAAATGGCTGCAGTACATCCAGATAAAGGGATTCATGCCTGGACCGATGAACCGCATCTCTATCGCAACACAGATTTCCTGAAGGGCTTTGAAGAACTGGCCAGGCAAGATTTAAGCTTTGATGCCTGGGTGTACTCTACCCAGATTGCGGATGTTACTGCGCTGGCCAAAGCCTTTCCAAACACCCCTATTGTGCTGGATCATCTGGGTACGCCCGCAGGTTTATTTGGCAAAGTGGGCAAAGCTACAGGCAAGACCGAACAAGATCGCACCCAGATATTTGCGGACTGGAAAGATCAGTTGGCAGAACTGGCCGAATGCAAAAATGTATCGACCAAAATGTCTGGTCTGTTTATGCCAGTCTTGGGACATGATTTTCACACGCAGAAACGGCTGGCAAGTAAACAGGAATTAGTGGAACGTGCCGCACCCGTGATCCAGCATACTTTAGACTGTTTTGGTTCTGGGCGCGTGATGTTTGCATCCAACTTTCCAATGGACAGTGTCAGTAGCTCACTCACCAACATTATTGATGCCTTTAGCGATATTGTGCAGGACTACAATGAAAATGCCTTAAAGTCGATTTTTTATGAAAATGCTAAACGTTTTTATCGACTTTGAGTAGATGAGGACATGCTAAGTTGGATAACAGATTCCAGTCTAAATACGCCTTCAGGCAAAGGACTATGTATTTTACTCACTATTATTTCAAGCTGGATAACGTCTTATTATTATCAAATGGTGATCCATCATTCTTTTGATCAAGATATTGCTTTCGTTTCAGCTTTGATTGGCTGTGGAATATTGATTTTTTTTCTTATTGTATCTGTTTGGAGTCTGCCCCTATCTATCCTTGCGGGCATAATCGGAGGGATTATTTTTAGCCATAGAGCAACCTAGAGCATAAAACTAAAATAAAAAAATCCCCTCACTTGAGGGGATTTTTTATCAACACTACGATGTTTTAACTTGCTTACCGTACTGATCAGCCATCACTTCCACCAGCTGGTCCGGCTTGATGTATTTTTTGATCATGGCATCAATATCGGCTTTGCTCAGTTGAGCAATCGCCTGATCACGTTTTTCCCGGTAAACCAGATTACGGTCTTTTTCCAGCTGTGGGATCAACATAGTGTGAATACGACGATCATCCTCGAGTGCAGTTAAACGCTGTTTCAAGATACTGGCTTTTGCCGCTTCCACTTCCTGTTCAGTCACGCCACGTGTCAGCAGTTCATTCAGTACCTTATGCACTGCCTGAGAAACCTGTGCGGATTTTCCAGCCGTATAATTGGCACTAATCATCATTGCACCCACATCTGCCCATTCATCGAGTTGCACATCTGCACTAAAACCATAGACTAGTGCATTTTTCTCGCGTAACTCTTGTGCCAGTCGTGACGACAGCTGTGAATCACCCAGAATATATCGAAATACCTGTAATGCAGGTGCATCGGCATGATCAGCACCGACCAGCATGCTCATAAATGCCTGATAACTCCCGAATTCACGCTGCTCAGACAAAGCATGAATTTTCTGGGCTGGGTAGCTTCGATATTCCGATTTTAGACGCTCATAAGGCTGTGCAGCTTTCCAGTCTGAAAAACTGTTTTTCAGTACATTTTGCATCGATTTCGGATTAAATTCGCCCGTAACCGCTATTTGCGCATGCTGGGTTTTTAAAAACTGCTGATACAGTGCCATAACCTGTTCGCGAGTCGCTTTCTGATACTGTTTTTTGGCCAATTCCGGCTCGAAATGAAAACGCAGATCGCCAGGCTGATAAATCTCGATCGTTCGAGCCATCGTCAAGCTCGACACGGTATCTGGTTCAGTATAAGGACGATCCAGACTGGATAAAGTCTGCCCCTTGATTAAATCAAACTGACTTTGCTCAAATGCCGGCGTTTTCAGCACATCAACCACATACTGGAAAAACTCCTCAAACTTTTCTTTTTTGGCGCTGATCTGCAAGGTCAGGCCATTGCCGGATGCACCGGCAGTTGCCGAACCACCTACTTCAATAATTTTATCGGCAATCTGCTGCAAGCTTTGAGTTTTCGATGAGCGCAACATTAAATAAGCGGTCAGATCCAGAATCTCGCCTTTATTCATCAGGCTTTGTGCAGTACCAAAATCCAGTGAAATTGTGGCATAAACCTTGTCATCGCGGGTAGTCGTCGGAAACAACGCGTATTTAATGCCATTTTTCAACTTGCCACGCTGAATCTGTTTGTCTTTACTGTACAAATACTGTTTGGATTCCTGGACATATTGCTTCACTTCAGCCTGATAAACACTGACATCTTTCAGTGGCTCTTCTGCTTCAGTCTGTTGATCCAGAGTTTTTGCCGGTGCTTCTGTTTGTGCCAGTTCCTGCGCTTTTTTCTGATCTTCCGGGGTAGGTAAAATATTGCCAGAAATCCGGTATTCAGGTTTTAAAAAATTCTTATAGACCTGATTGACCTGATTCACATTCAGGTTTTGAATCGCGCTCAGATCTTTAAAATACTGGCTCCAGTCACCCGAATACGCCACTGCATAATCACTTAAACGTGAACCTAAAGCAGTCGCACTATTTTTAATATTGTCGGCCTGATTTCGGGTCAGATTTTTAGCCCGGTTTAATTCTGCTTCGGTAAATGGCTGGCTCTTTTCTACGCCTTGGATCAGCCCCTTTTCAATATCCTGTGCCTGATGATTCGGAGCATAGATTGCTCCCATAAACACCAGATTAAAGTCTTTATCCAGCCAGGTACTGGATTGCACCGCTGTTGACTTCCCAGTTTCCACCATATTCTGATAGAGATGTCCACTTGGCTGCAAAGTATAGAGCGTTGGCGAAACAGCCAAAGCCGTTTTAATGCTTTCTTCGGATTGATTCAAATAAAGATTAAACTTGGCCAGATCACTGCCTTTCTTTACTGTAAATTCACGCTGTTTGATTTGCTCTGGTTTAAGCGCTGGGACTTTCACTTGCGCTGGTACATTTCGGGATTGAATCGGACTGAAATGCGTATCCAGCTGTTTTAAGACTTCGGCATTATCAAATTTGCCCGAAATGACCACAAAGGCATTATTCGGTGCATACCATTGACGGTAAAAACGGTTCAGCTCCTGCATATTGATGGATTGCAGCTCATTTAGGTCACCAATCGGCAAACGGCCTAAATACTGATTGCCATAAGCAGATTTAAACACCTGATCGATCAATACTGAAAATGGCTGATCCAGACGAATTTCACGCTCGCGTTTTACAATATCAATTTCAGTCGGTACATATTTTTCCTGAAGCACCAGCTTGTCCATGCGTTCGGCTTCGAGAAAAATGACTTCACTCAGCGCAGTTTTTTCAGGACGGATCACATTGGTATATTTGGTCGAGTAATAGTCGGTACTGGCATTAGTCATCAAGGTATATTGATCCAGTCGACGCTGGAATTCATCCCCTTTGACATTTTCTGTGCCTTTAAAGGCCAAATGTTCCAGCAGATGGGCCAGTCCGCCCTTGCCCTGAGGATCATTCAGGGAACCGGTCAGATAGACCGTATTCATAAAAACTTTATTTTCTTTATCATTCGGTGCCAGGATAATGCGCAGTCCATTATCCAGTCGGTATTCTTCAATATTCTGTTCCGTTTTCACCAAAACAGGCTGTGCAAAACTTAGTACACTACAGCCAGACAATACAATAGCCAGACTTAAATTTTTATAACGTAGCAACATTCTTCATCCAAATTATAAATATAAATTTTTATTCGCGCCCATCTTAGAGAATGATTCTTTTTCTGAATAATCTATTCCAAGCCGAACCATCAAAATAACATGCCGCCTCACCTGACGACATGTAGATCTATGTAATTATAAAAATTATAGATAAATTTCAGCCTGCATATATAGCTTGCCGTAACCTGAAATTTCAATTCGTTCCTGATCTTGCAAGGCACAATACAACACCCCACCACGCGCTGATGCCTGATAGGCGACCAGTTCATTTTTACCGAGTTTCTCAGCCCACAGCGGCGCAATTCCGGTATGAATCGAACCGGTTACCGGATCTTCATTGATGCCATTACTCGGTGCAAAATAACGTGAAATACAGTCGTATTGGGTATCTTGTGAAGTGATCGCGACGTCTAGATAGGTATTTTGAGCAGTAATTGCTGTACGCTTGCCATTCAACTGTTTTAACAGTTCAAAATCAGGTGTTTCATCCAGCACATCCTGTACCGATTCATATTCAATAATATAGCCCTGCGCGTTCAGATAAACCTGTTTAAACGGTTTATTCAGGGCCTGTCTTAAAGCTTCAGGATATTCAGCAACGGGCTCTGCACGACGGATTGGAAAATTCATTCTGATCTTGCTATCCGCATCCTGATTGACTACAAAAATGCCTAAATCTTTTACATGAAAATGAATCGTTTTCCCCGTATCAAATTGATTGAATAGTACAAAGCTGCTGGCCAATGTCGCATGACCACAAAAATCCACCTCCTTAGTTGGCGTAAACCAGCGGATCGCATAATTATCGCTATCGATAACTTTAACAAAAGCTGTTTCAGACAGATTATTTTCCAAGGCGATATTTTGCATCAAACCATCTTCGAGCCATTCATCCAGCACAATCACGGCTGCGGGATTGCCTTTAAACAGTTCCGTGGTAAACGCATCGACCTGGTACATTTTCATTGTTTGAATTCCTGAATATAACGATCTCTAGTTTAAAAGCTTTTTTGCAAGAATGAACTTGAATATGTTAATGATCTCATTAATCTAGCCTATTAAATAAATAGACCAAATGGTGCTGCATGATAAACTCCCATATTCAAAGTGTTCCCTTAGAAAAAGCTTATCGTCTGATTACCCATGGCCCTACTGTACTGGTATCTGCTCAAGATCAGCAGGATACAGATGTTATGGCAGCAGCCTGGGCATGCGCATTGGAATTCAGCCCCGCAAAAGTGACTGTGGTTCTGGATAAAAGCACCAAAACCCGAAATATTATTGAAAATTCAGGTTATTTCGCGCTGCAAATTCCAACATTGAAACAACTGAATATGGTCTATCGTCTGGGTACGCAGAGCTTGCATGATGTGCCGGACAAACTGGCACAATCCGGAGTAGAACTATTTCATTTTCCTGATGCTGATATTCCTGTAGTACAAGGCTGTGCGGCCTGGATACTCTGCGAGCTGATTCCTGAGCCGCATAACCAGCAAATGCATGACCTGTTTATAGGCAAGGTGATTGCAGCCTATGCCGATGATCGGGTCTTCCGCGACGGCCACTGGCATTATCATGAAGTGGATGAAGAATGGAAAAGTATTCATCATGTAGCCGGCGGGCATTTTTATACCATCGGCAATGCTGTAAGCATTGATGATCCAGCATCATAAATTTTTCAAATTTAGGATAAATGAAAATAATCGCGGATGATCAGATGATATCAACCAGCCCCAGAGCATGCGAAATTATGCTACTTTATCTTTAATCTTCATTTGATGTGATGCGCTATGATGCCTTTTAAAATTCACTGTATTGATGTCCAGAATTCACTGCAAAATTATATCTGGTTGCTTGAACATACTGCGTCGCATCAAGTGGCCGTGATTGATCCAACCGAAGCAGAATTGGTACAAGACTATTGTGCTGAACACGGTCTAACCATAAGTCAAATCTGGCTGACTCACTGGCATAAAGATCATATTGGCGGTGTGCCGGGGCTGATCCAGGAACAAAATCTGCCCGTGTATGGCCCACGAGCAGAACTAAGCAAAATTCCCTTTATCACCCATCCGCTTGAGCATGAAGAACAGTTTAATTTTCATGGAATAGATATCCAGGTGATTGCTGTACCCGGGCATACACTCGGCCATATCGTTTATTTTATTGATGCAATTGATGTGCTGTTATGCGGGGATACTTTATTTGCCATGGGCTGTGGCCGAGTTTTTGAAGGAACATTTGAACAGATGTATCATTCACTGTCCCGTCTGGCTGCCTTGCCGCCGCGCACACAAGTGTATTGCACCCATGAATACACATTATCGAATGCCCAGTTTGCCAAACACGTCGAACCAGATAATCCTGAAATTCTGGAACGCTTCGAGCAGATCGAGCGTTTACGTATGCTAGGCCAGTGCACGCTGCCAAGTAGTATTGAAGATGAATTGCAAACCAATCCTTTTCTGCGTGCAGAAAGCGTGGAAGAATTTCAGCGTTTAAGAACCCTGAAAGATCAATTTTAAACCGGATTCAAAGCTGAAGATCAATGCTTCAGCCGACTCACTTATTTGTCATTTGCGATGCATAGAATGTCATTGAAAGGAACGTACAACTTTTACACAAATCGGAACACGTTGAACTTCCACTTAAAAATGACTTTCTGTACCATTTTTCCTTTCTTATGATCAACCACGTCTCCTATTTTTTAGGAACTAATTTTAGTTCTAACACATGAAATAATGACTTATAAAAAATAGTAGGATGTTTATTAAAATTGGATAAATTCACGGAATATTGCTCAAATAATTATCGTGGAACCTAACAAATGAATAAAAAAGCCCAATTTACTTGAATTAGGCTTTCACCAATAATATAAGTATATGATTTATATAAAATAAAAAAGTATTCCGTATGAAGTGTATTATGTTAATTTTAGGAAATCTCAATAATTATTAATTAGCTTCAATAGTAAAACTTTGCTTTTCATAATTACCTAAACACCATTTGAATTTTTCTAATACTTTTGCATTTACTTGACTGTCCTCATATTCAAATTCATGAAAATCAAATTTTGCATAAAAATTTCTGAGTTCTTCGAATGGCAGGCAATACACTTCTTTTAGATTTTTCTTTTTAGCTGTTTCTACTAAGTACCCAACTAGCTCATTTGCTAGAGATAGTCCTCTAAACTCATCCAGTATATAAATTCCCCCAATTTCGACTTCATCATCATTGAGGTAAACAACCCTGCCAACTCATCGTTATAAGTAACGATTGCAATAATTTCATTGTCTAAAGAGCTTGGAACAAAATCTATCTTTTGATACTGAGCATTTATCCATTCAAGATCGTTTGCAGTTGCTAATTGTATTGCCAATTTTTATTCCACCAAATTAATTCAACTCTAGATTAGAAATAAGGTAAAAGCCTTTAATAGCTCATATACTTCAAAATCCACAGCTCATCAGTCTAGTTAATTTAGATTGGAGTTACAGACTAAATTTATAAAGCAGCACCTATATGTTTATAAAAAGAACTATCTCTAAATCTACAACTTATTTAACATAATGGGCATTACAAGAAGTAAGGTCTGTAAGCCCCAAATAGAAATGTCTGCTTTCAGAGCATGACATTAGTTCTGTCGTTCAACTTTAAAAGTGACATTGGCTATGTGGATCCCGAATGATGATGTGTAGGATAGCAGTAACCAGGTTCTTAGATTCTATTTACTAGAATTGACAACATATGTGTTGCATGAAGCAATGTTAAAGAATCTGGTTACTTTGTGCATAAGTATCCAGTTCACCTTGAGTCACGACACGCACCGCCTGCATTTCATCAATACGTACCAGTAGTAAGCCACCTAAAGCGGGTTGATAACGACGGGCACAGCCAAAAGGCGTATAGGCCACTTTCGACTGAACACTAAAGTTCAACCAGTCTTCATGTCCCAACATCACAGCAACCGGATCAAGTCCCTGCTGCTGCATCAATTCAATTTGTTGATTCACATAGTGCTCAATGGTCAGTTCAGTCATGGTACGAGTATTCAGTTTTAGAATTACATTTCAGACAGTATAAAGCATGCAAATCAGGTTAAAGATCAGAAAACCAGCAGCTGGTATTCTTTTAATAAATAAGTCGATTGGATTTTAATTTTCTCATTGTAGATCTGAAATTTTCTATTTCATACGGTTGATAAAATTATAAAACAACCTGTTTCACTAATAAATTATTGAATTAGAAAATTAATTATCCAAATTTATAACTTATAAAAACTTAATATTTAGTTACAACCTATTCAATATTATAAAAATCATTTACTTAACGCTTAAATTGATTTTTTCTTAATCAACCAATGTTCACTATATACGCAAATTCATTTAAATTAATTTAAATAAAGGCATTTGCCCTTTAAAAGATAATTTTTCACCCTTATTTAAGATTTAACAATGATGAAGGAGTGATCTCGTGAAAAAAGTGGTTAAAGCGAAAAATTTGATTGCATTTCGACTATGGTTAGAAAAATTGGGATATTCGGTACGCACCCTGGCGGATGATCGTGGTTTCAGTTTCAGCTTCAAGAAAGAATATGGCCTGGTGACCTGTGATCTGGCAGGTAATGCCCTGGCACTACAACTAGGCGAGGAATTTGAAGATCACTTAAAAGCCTGATAGCTTCTATTTAAGAGCAGAAAAATAAATTAATCTTTCCACTGATTCAACAGCGCTATTCTCCAGTTATTCAGCCCATTTCGATGGGCTTTTCTTTGTTCACTAAATTTCAGGCAATAAAAAAGCAAGGCATCAGCCTTGCTTTAATATGATGGTGGGGACGGAGAGACTCGAACTCTCACACCTCGCGGCGCTGGAACCTAAATCCAGTGCGTCTACCAATTTCGCCACGTCCCCATCAGGGTACCAACTTAGCGTTGGATTTCTTTCAAACTTTGGCAGAGGATCAAGGATTCGAACCTTGACGAACGGTTTTGGAGACCGTCATGCTACCATTACACCAATCCTCTACTTCCACCCAATATCCAGTTACCCAAATATCGATTGGTGGGGACGGAGAGACTCGAACTCTCACACCTCGCGGCGCTGGAACCTAAATCCAGTGCGTCTACCAATTTCGCCACGTCCCCAATGGCTGTGTATATTATAGAGATAGACCGGCATTGACAAGCGATTTTACAAGCGATCACAGTCTATTCCGCCATAAAATAAACAGTTAGTTCTATTTTTTAATTTTTTATAAAATTTATGCCGAAAATTTGATTCATTTTAGGATATGACCGCCCATTCGTTATTTTTAATCATTTCGATTCAATTCCAATATTTCAAATTAAAACTCAAATGACCTTCTAATCTTGATCAGCATGGACATTCAGAATGCTGAAACTATTATTGATAAATAATGTCTGAGCCAGTGCATGAACTCAAAATAGAATACAGCATAAATAACAACGGCTTTGCCAAATTTCAGGCAATAAAAAAGCAAGGCACTCGCCTTGCTTTAATATGATGGTGGGGATAGAGAGACTCGAACTCTCACGCCCAGAGGGCGCTGCGACCTGAACACAGTGCGTCTACCAATTCCGCCATATCCCCATGGCTGTGTATATTATAGCGATCAGACCTGATTCACAAGTAGTTCTATAGAAAGCTAAATACTTTTATATCAAAAATTAATCAGTTAATTCACTATTGAGCAAATACTGCTCTATTTAGACCAATAGATAAAATTGATAGACACCATGGGACTGATTCATATAACATTTAAATTATTGAATATACAGATCGCATGAATTATTGCAGCAATACAATGAAATTTACTAAAGCCCTGCCCTTGCAATCATTCGCTAGATAATTTAAGCCCAAAACGCATTGATGTTCATCAACCATGACAGCAAAAATCTGGTACTAAAAAAACCGCCCTCAAATTTCAGGCAATAAAAAAGCAAGGCATTAGCCTTGCTTTAATATGATGGTGGGGACGGAGAGACTCGAACTCTCACACCTCGCGGCGCTGGAACCTAAATCCAGTGCGTCTACCAATTTCGCCACGTCCCCATCAGGGTACCAACTTAGCGTTGGATTTTTTTCAAACTTTGGCAGAGGATCAAGGATTCGAACCTTGACGAACGGTTTTGGAGACCGTCATGCTACCATTACACCAATCCTCTACTTCCACCCAATATCCAGTTACTCAAATATTGATTGGTGGGGACGGAGAGACTCGAACTCTCACACCTCGCGGCGCTGGAACCTAAATCCAGTGCGTCTACCAATTTCGCCACGTCCCCAATGGCTGTGTATATTATAGAGATCATTTCCAGCTGACAAGCCGTTTATCATAAAAAAACACTCGTTTGATTAAATAAGAAACAATTCAAGTTTTATTGTATTTTTCTCATTCAATTTCAGTCATTAAGTAGTCTTTCACAGCTTGAAAATCGGCCAATCTATGCTGCTTCTGCTTACTTAACATTTCTTCTAATAAGCCTTGAAAAGCCTGTAAGTGCTGCGGTAACTCAACTTTCAGACGCTGACAATGCAAAAAGGCCCAATCCAGATAATCTGTCGCCTGTAAACGCTGACCACTCAACCACTCATAAAAAATAACACCCAAAGCATAAACTTCACTTTGTAGGCTCTTGGCTTGGCCTTGGAACAGTTCCGGCGCCATATAACGCGGTGTCGCATTCAGTTCATGCAGGTCATTCTGATGGAGTATTTGGACATGCTCAAAATCAAGCAGGCAGACCCTGCCCTGATTATTTGCAAAATGTTCCTGCTTTAAATCGGCATGCAAATAACCCAATTCTTGCAGGCAGATTAAAGGCTCCACAGCTTGCAGCAAATGTTGCCGAATTTGCGTGATGGATTGCTGATGCGGCATGATCTGAAAATGCGCCGGCGCATCGACCAGAATTAAGGCCTGCTCAAATTGTTCATGATTGATCTTGAAAGGCTGTTGAATAATTTGATGTGGAAGGAAAAAATTTAGATCACCTGAGCTGGCATGAGCCTGATAAAAATCCAGCTCATGTTGCCAGCCTAGTTCAGCATGTGGAGATGATATTAAACTATCAGATCCATGCGATATCTGGGTTTTTAGCCAGAGCGCATTTCCCTTGGCATAATAAAGACGCCGACCAAAACCCAGACTACGGGCTTTGGTTCGTAGTTCAAAATCAGAAATATCGAGATGATCTAAATTAAGTCGTGGCAATGTATTCAGGTATTGGATTAAGTGTATGCTGATAATTTAGCAGCTCCAGACAATGCTGAATAGTTTTCCCGACCCGTTCCTGAGTCTCAATGAGGGAGATTTTTGGCCAAGTAGCCCGCTCCCCTTCACGCTGTAAAATTTTAAACAGATACGGCCGCGGATTTTGCAACATATAGCTATAGTGGCGTAGGCTATATTTACCGACAATATTCACATCACCATAATAACGCTGGTCAACTACACCATAGCCATGATCCAGTAGACGGCGTACAGGAGGCAAGCTACCGGCATGTTCCCGGGCGAAATCCATCATTCCTTTGGTAATCACCGCGCCCTGACGGCGAACAATTCGTTGTGGCCAGCTCAAAGTACCTTTACGGAAACGTGAAATATCATCCTGCATGAATGGCACGATATGCGGGTTGGTCTGACTGGCAATGGTATAATTAATATTATACAGGCGTGCCATTTTCTCCTGCGGAAAATCACTGCGCACGCTGCCATCCACCCAGCGGGTTGAACCCATATAAGGCGTATATTGACCATCATAGCGCTTACTGGTCAAACGAACCGGTGGAAACAGAACCGGCACCGCACAAGACGCCAGTACCGCACTCCAGACCAGCAAATCCGGAGAAGTATAGGCATTTAAAATGCGTGCATCCTGTCCAGCATCATAAGGTGCAACCGCAATATTGATATGCAGACCTGAGGTTTTGAGTGCTTCTTCGAAGGTCAGATCACCCAGATTTTCGACCAGAAATTTTTTTAGATATTTTACATCCGCCAGACCACCATTACCTTTCATCAATTCACTCATGGTGCGGAAATGAAAAGCCTCATGAAAGCAATTATGGCCTTTCAAAATATCAATATATTGCGAAGGTTTGGATACACCTAACATGGCGGTCATGATGGCACCCGCACTTGAACCGGACATTACCTTCGGCAACAAGTCCTGCTCCATTAAGGCTTTGCATACACCAGTATGAAACAGACCCAGCGTCGAACCACCGGAAAACATCAGGGCTGGCTGGCCATAGGCGCGCTGACAATGCTGAAAATATTCGATTTTTTCTTCCATACTGAGACAGGTACAGTCTATTGAAGCAATATAGGCTAAGCCTTGGCTGACTTCTTCGACATAATCTTCAATAATTCTTTTAGTGCCCACATAGGCTTCGGTAAACAGTAGAGGATGGGCAATGTTGGCAATATCGTAGCTCAGGCCTTCGCGCAAAATATACATCAGGTCACGGGTGCGCTTTTGTTGTCGATAGCGTCGTAATTTACCCAGACGATGTGCGATCACTTCTGCATCAAAGTAGGGTGAACTGTTATCAAATTTCCATTCCTGTGCACCTGATTCTTCATCTATTTTCAGGGCAATATATTTCCATTCCTCATAGGACTCAGCCTGTTGCAGCTGCTGCTTGAGCTTTTTAATACGATAGGCCTGATGTGGATTAATATCCTGAGTAAAATCTTTAAACAGCATCTGCCTTTTCCCTATATTTATTCTTGATACAGCTCGTACCCAGAGCCAGAAAATGTGTACAAATTTTCTATCCTCTACAATAACGAAAATTCTCTACTTTAAGCAAATTATCATACTTTTCTGGCTTTGACTGTGAATTTTGCAATGGTACTATCTTAGCCATAATTTTAAATCTGTAATGTTAAATCATGGCGAAAATTGAGTTACCTGACCATATTTTAAATGCCCTTTCGACTGTTCTGCAGCAACTTCAGCAAAGTCTGCCCGAACTAAAACAAATTCCTGATTTTTCTGCTCATGCCTATAAATGGCAACATGGTGAACTCAAACCTATTCATCAGCTTAGACAGATGGAACTGGCCGATTTAAAAGGGATTGAGCGACAAAAAGAAAAAGTCATCCAGAACACGTTGCAGTTTTTAAACGGCTTACCTGCCAATGATGTCTTACTGACCGGTTCACGCGGTACGGGTAAATCCTCCATTGTTCGTGCCCTACTCACCGAGTATGCAGATCAAGGGTTACGATTAATTGAAATCGAACGGGATGACTTATCTGATCTGCCTCAGATTCAGCGACTCATTGCAGAGCGTCCAGAAAAGTTTATTGTCTATTGTGATGATCTGGCTTTTAATGCTGAAGATGAAAATTATCGCAGTTTAAAAAGTGTTTTAGATGGCTCTTTACAATCTGGTTCCAGCAATTTTGTGATTTATGCGACCAGTAACCGTCGTCATTTATTACCCGAATTCATGCATGAAAACACCCCGGTTACCCGGGTTGATGTTCCGCAATATACCGAATTGCATCCGCAAGAAGCGATTGAAGAGAAAATTTCGCTGTCTGACCGCTTTGGTTTATGGCTGTCTTTCTATCCAATGGATCAGAACCTGTATTTAGAAATTGTAGAACATTATCTCAAAAAGGCAGGCATGGAACTCACGCCAGAAACCCGTGCTGAAGCCCTACGCTGGTGTCAGGCACGCGGTCAACGTTCAGGACGTGCTGCCTATCAGTTTTCCAAGCACTGGATTGGTTCAACCCAACTAAATGCCTCTTAACAGCTTAAAAGCGACCGGTTCAGGTCGCTTTTTTCATATAAATCATTTATATAATAATGATACTCAAAAGAAAATTAAAATTATGGATGTCGGCGCAGTTCTCATTCAACTTAAGCCCTTACACATGCAGCAAGTTCATGACTGGCAGCGTACTTTGAAAGCACGTCAAGACGAAGTAATTGAAACGCTTAAGGCTGAACAGATTCATGTCGAGTCCTGGTTTTATCTGCAACTTCATGGTCAGGACTTTTTGATTGCATATATGCGCGCCAACAACATTCAAAAAGCGCAAAATATTGCAAAATTCAGTACCTTCCCGATTGACCAAGTGCACAAACAGCTTAAAGCGTCATGGCAAGCGGTTTATTCCGCTGAATTGTTATTGGATGCTACAGCTATCTGATTTATTAGCACGGCTATTTAAAATAGTTTTGTAATAAAGACTACCTAATAAAAAATAAAAAAGCCCCGGCAATACGGGGCTTTTTTGACATCTCAAATTATTGTTTATCCCCGATAATGGTAGACCACAGCAGGTCATCAATTTCACTGCCATTGAAATAAACAGTAACCTTCAATGATTCAGGCTGGTTCTGTTTGACTTCAATCACCTGATCATAACTGTCATCAATTCTAAGCACACCCTCTTTTGGTAAATGCTTATAGTTATTTAATACGGTTTCATCCATTTTGAATGGTGTCGTAGTATTGAACTTAAAACTGTAACGATAATCTGCCAGGTCAGGCTGACCGATAATCGTGCCACGACTGGTTAAGGTACGAATCCCATTGCTACCACTGCCATAATCATCCACCAAGCTGTAATTATAATTACGCACTTGCAGGTATTCTTTGCTCTTTGTATCAAACGCGATTCCAGAAGTACCCGCCTGACCGGTCTCGGCTATACGCTGGAATTCCAACTGATCGATTTGATAAGACTCGGATTCACCCATTTCATTTTTAGTTTTACGATGCACAATCGTGCCAGAAATCAGGTAGTCGTCCTTGAGATTAAAATCTACATTTGAGCCATAACGGACATTGCTAAAGCTTAAAGTCGTCGTATCACCGTTCATCGTCTGAGTAATGGTTGAGCCTTTACGATAAGTCTTGTCCAGAATAACACAGCTATCTTTATCCGTTTTTAATTTCAGGGTTTTGACCGAACCAGTGGTATTGACTTCCGAACAGATCAGATTTGGATATTTAATACTATTGATGCCCAGATTATAAATTTTGATGATACGTGCAGTACGCCCATAAGGATAATGTGCAAATACTTCACCAATCATGTGACCCAGAGCGACGTTATAGTCGGTATCATTACTGGTATTGCCTGAAATTTTATCGCGAATTTTATCTACAATGTCCTGATCTTCAAGCAGGACAAATTCCTCTGAAAGCTCAGAGGAAATACTTTCCTTCGGAACATTTGGAGGTGTAGTGACAGTAGGACTGTCTGAGCTACTTCCCCCACCACTACAGGCACTCATTAAACCCGAGACAAGAGCGAGTCCAAAGATAGAAATCTGCTTTTTTATAAAATTTATTCCCTAAAATTTCTTTGCATTTTTATTTGGTGATCACTAAAGATTGGCCATCTCGAAACTGAATAGCTCAAATGCTATTTCTGCCGGTAATGTTTTTTCTTGGCAGCCAGCTTTATCCTTCGATAGCGCTTTATCTTTAAACAAAGAATTTTTTGGTTCTGTAATTTTAATGTATATTTCAAACAACAATTATCATAAGAAATGAAGTGCTTATTTGAATCTTGTTCCTTACCAGAGTCACTTTTCAACACACTTAAAGCGCATTTAATTAGATGGATTAACGTAAGCGTCCGCTGAACCCCATGCCTATTTTTTAATTCGGTTCAGGTTTCCAGCAGTGTGGCAGTAACTCTTCAATCTGGGTCACTTTATGTGTCGGCAGCCTTTTCAGCACATCACTTAAATAGGCATACGGATCCAGCCCATTCAGCTTTGCTGACTGGATTAACGTCATGATGTTTGCCGCTCGCTGTCCACTGCGCAGCGAACCTGCAAACAACCAGTTCTTACGGCCCAATGCCCAGGGACGCATTGAGTTCTCTGCCCAGTTATTGTCAATGGGTAGATTGCCATCATCCAGATAGCGGCTTAAGGCTGGCCAACGCTTCAGACTGTAATTGATGGCCTTGGCGGTTGGAGAACTCGATGGCACCGTCAGATAATGTTGGTTGAGCCATTCATACAGTTGTTGCATCACCGGTTGGCTGTGCTGTTGTCGGTATTCGCGGCGGTGTTCTGCTGTACTATCGGTCTTTTTCCTGAGTTCTGCTTCTATCGCATACAGTTTCTGAATCATCAGTAATGCCTGTTCAGCGATCTGACTTTTCCCAGTCACATGTAGCTCATGGAATTTACGACGTGCATGCGCCATGCAGCCCACCTCAATGACATCGCCTGATTTAAAGCGTGCTTTATAACCACTGTAATCATCACAGACCAGATGGCCCTGCCAGCCATTCAGGAACTCTTCTGCATGCTGACCTGAACGGCTATCCTGAAAGTCATAGATCACCGCTTGAACTGGATTGTACTGTGTAGTGGCATAGGCCCAGACATAACCTTTCTTCGGTTTTTTCTCATCATCACCCATCCGCATGATGGTGACCGGTGTTTCATCTGCATGCAGCACCTGCTGTTGTAGTACCACCTCTTTTAAGGCATTGGCCAGAGGCTCCAGTTCTACACCGCAGCGACCTATCCAGTCAGATAAAGTGGATCTGGACAGATCAATGCCAGCCCGCTGATAGATCAGGCGCTGACGGTACAGCGGCAAATGATCGGCATACTTCGATACCAGCACATGGCTGAGCAATTCAGGTGAAGCAATGCCTTTATCAATCACATAGGCGGGCATCGCTTGCTGAGTCAGGGTGTCACACTGATCACAGACCCATTTGCCACGCACATGCTGTTCCTTATAGAACTGTGCCGGTCTGAAATGCAGTTTTTCACTGATATCTTCGCCGATACGACGTAACTGGCAGCCACAACTGCATTGGGTTGATGCAGGTTCATGCTCAATACGGATGGTGTGTAGATGATCCGGCAGCAGTCGACGTTTAGGTTTGTTGACTGTGGCTTTCTCTGTCGCTACATCGGTTTTATCTGCATTCAGCCGCTCCAGTTCCAAATCAACTGCTGCGATATCCTCTTCAACCGCTTCATCCCAGAGATGGATTTGTTTTGCGGTGAGATGTTCGTTTTTACTGCCGAATTTGTGCTTTTTAAACAGCGCCAGTTCATGCTCGTATTTTTGATTGAGAATAGAAAGATGCTGAACTTTGGCATCCAATTGCTGGTTTGATTTTTCTAATTCTTGATTTGATTGTGCCAGAGACTGATGCTGCAGCGCCAACTGCCTGGTAAATTCCAGCAGTTGTTCATGGGTCAGTTGGCTTAAGTCAGGCAGCGTATTCATGACCGCAGTATGCCTGAGGTCATGAGAAGAATGAAATAGAACGTTTGGAGAATAGCAGAATGGAACAGCTTGGTTTAAAGCATCGTCACCACCTGCTGTCGTCCAATGCGCTGCCAGGGCAAACCCTGGATCAGTGCCTGTAACTGTTCCGGGCTGAGAGCTACGCTTTCACCCTGGTGAACTTGAGCCCAGTGAAATTTGCCCTGTTCCAGCCGCCGGGCACACAGCCAGATGCCCAGTCCATCATGCACCAGTACTTTCATGCGATGGCCACGTTTATTACAGAACAGGTAAGCACAATGCGGTTTGATGTAGCCAAAGGCTCTCACCACCTGAGCCATGGTCGTATCCATACCTGCACGCATGTCCATGGGCTGAGTAGACAACCAGATTTCATCAATGCGGATCATGTTGCAAGTGCCTTGAGTAATTCTGCTAAAGCAGATATTTCTGATACTTGCCATTTCAAGCCAATTTCTGCTTTTGAGTGGGGTAAAGTAATTTGAACCTTTAACATGTCAGTAGGAGTAGGATCTAATGGTGCAGAGCAAGATAAGGCAATAAATGCAGGTTTATTCGGTAGTGGTGAGCGATCATTCCCTGGCTTAGCATCAATTAAGCGAATCCATTTGGATACAAGATTTGTATTCAATCCATGTTGCAAAGCGACTGAAGCAATTGAAACGTCTGGTGCTTTACAAGCCTGAACGATCTGCTGTTTAAATTCAGCACTGTATGTTCTTCGTTTTTTCGCAAGAGATGCGATGGATGTCTGGTGATTTGTAGTCATAAATTTTAGTCCCCACTTGTTTTTAAGTGGGGACTAAATTAAGGCTTATAGGATGAATTCATAAGGTGTGTTCAGCGGACGCTTACGGATTAACTTTGTAACAAAGCTTATAAAATTTGTAATGGTTAAGTTAAAGACGGATTGAATTTTCTTTTTATGGAGAATCATGCTCAACTTTCATACATGGCTATGAAAGAGAATATTGAAAGATAGGATAACGTTAGAGCATAGAAAATGATCATTTTTATGATATGAAATACTTAATCATTTAAAGAAGATTTAAAGCGTCAATTATTTTAGATTGGTCATGGATTCACTGGATTTTTTCCGACGTTTATACTCAAACATGTTCTGATCCGCTTGTGCGAGTGCTGCAAATAAGCCCTGACTTGGATGACGCATTGCCATACCAATCGCTGCGCCAATGTTTGCTGCTGCAAAGGCATTAATTAAACGATCCACTAAACTTTCAGTACCCGTTTCATCATTTTCCACGCTAAGAATCACAAACTCATCGCCACCTAAACGAGCAACAATATCATTGATTCGTACGTTATCTCGCAATACCTGCGCCGCATTTTGAATCAGCTTGTCACCTTCATCATGACCCAAACTATCATTCAACTTTTTTAGGTCATTCAGGTCAATAAATAATACAGCGGCGGGATGACCATATTGTTTACAACGCTCTTCTTCAGCTCGCAGCAGTTTTTCCCAGGCCCGACGATTATAGAGCCCGGTCAATTCATCTTTACTGGCTTCTTCCTGCAATAATTCATGTTGACGTACCTGCTCACTTTGACGCAATTCTGCCTGCAAGATCGAACTGAGCAATTGTCCCAATAACTCGACCAATTGCATATCTTGCACAATAGCTTCCGATTTGGTTTCTGGATCAATCGCACAGAGTGTTCCAAACAAACTGCCATCTTCTTTAAGGAGTGGCTGACCAATATAAGATTTTATACAGACCTGCTGATTAATCGGCGCTGTGGCGTATAAAGGAATTTCTTCAGAGCGGGGGGCAATTCTCGGGGCCTTACCTGCGACCATATGAGAACAAAAAGAATCAGCCCACTGAAACACTTGACCGGGTCGTATATCATAACCATGATCTTCACTTTGCAGCACAATCCAGTCTTGGCCTTCTACCCGGGTGATCATCCATAAATTAAAGCCGAAATGCTGATGCAGAAACTTTAATACTGCCTCTCCAGCATCCTGAAAACTTTTGAAATTTATATTTTCCATCCGAGATTGCCTCTGCTACAAACCTGTAAAAATATGCATGATATAAACTTAAGCTATTAAACTATTTTTCCGGTTTCAATAGAATATACAAGCTCTAAATACAGCTATAAAACTATATATTTACAACATACCGTTGCTATAAGTTTTCATTTAAAAATTCACAATAAAAAAGAGGCCTTAGCCTCTTTTTTTCAAGCCTGAAATCTATGCCTCTGTCGGATTAGTCAATTCCGTCATTGGCCAGCGTGGTGTGGTGGTCACCGCCAAGCCATCATGCTGCCCTGCTTTTAAACGCTGATAGCCCGCAAAAGCAATCATTGCACCATTGTCTGTACAGAGTGCAGGTTCAGCATAATAAACAGATGCACGGATCTTGGCTAAATCTGCTTCTAAACGCTCACGTAAACGCTTATTGGCACTGACACCGCCCGCAATCACCAGACGTTTAAGCCCCGTTTGCTTCAGTGCTTTCACCGACTTTTTCACCAAAGTATCAACAATGGCTTCCTGAAAACTGGCAGCGATATCGGCATCGCGATTTTCATCACCGAGTTTTTTCATCTGTACAGAAACAGCCGTTTTTAAACCACTGAATGAAAATTCCAGGCCTTGATGCAGCATTGGACGCGGGAATGCAAAGGCATTCGGGTCACCCTGCTCCGCCAGTTTAGAGATATTCGGACCACCCGGATATGGCAAGCCCATCATTTTCGCGACTTTATCAAAGGCTTCGCCGGCTGCATCATCAATGGATTCACCAAGTAATTCATACTGGCCAATGCCATAAGCAGCCATAAGTTGTGAATGCCCACCTGATACCAATAATGCAACAAATGGAAACTCAGGCGGAGTTTCTGACAACAAAGGTGCAAGCATATGCCCTTCCATATGATGAACACCAATTGCCGGTTTGTTCAGTGCAAAGGCCAAAGTTCGACCAAACAACGCACCTGTCATTAATGCGCCCATTAAACCTGGCCCACGCGTATATGCAATGGCATCAATTTCCGATTTTTTGACGTCAGTTTGCTCCAATAATTCATTCATTAATGGAATTAGTTTACGCACATGATCACGTGACGCCAGCTCTGGAACCACACCGCCATATTCTGCATGCAGTTTAATCTGGCTATAAAGCACCTGCCCGCGTAAACCCAACTCGCTGTCATACAGCGCAAGTCCTGTTTCATCACACGACGTTTCCAAGCCTAAAACGATCATTAAACTGCCTATAACCTGTATCAATTCTATTGCAGTCACTATTATAGGCTTGTGGTATGAGATGTAAATGAGTAAAATACTGACCTTCACTTGTGATCACAGGCATTCGGCCTGCGATCTTATCCATAACTTTATGAGGATTCTTCATGCCACAAGTTAAATTGAAAGAAGGCGAACCAGTAGACGTAGCTATCCGTCGTTTCAAACGTTCATGCGAAAAAGCGGGTGTTCTAGCTGACGTACGTAAGCGTGAATTCTACGAGAAACCAACTCAAGAACGTAAGCGCAAAAAAGCTGCTGCTGTTAAACGCTACCAAAAGAAATTGGCGCGTGAATCAGTACGTACGACTCGCCTTTACTAAGATTAATTTGTGATTGACTGCCTGGATTAAATAATGACGACTTTAAAAGACCAAATCACGGATGTTTTGAAAGCAACAATGCGTGCCAAAGAAATGTCCAAGCTGACGGTCATACGTGGTCTACAGGCGGCAATTAAGCAAATCGAAGTCGATGAGCGCAAAGAACTTGACGACGCTCAAGTTCTTGCGGTCATTGAAAAACAAATTAAACAACGTAAAGAATCGATCAAGGCCTTTGATGGTGCTGGTCGAGAAGATTTAGCTAGTAAGGAACAAGCCGAGGTTGAGGTGTTATCTCAATTTCTACCAGAAGCTATGACTGAGGAAGAACTTGATTCCATCATTGCGCAAACGATTGCAGCGCAAGAAGCTACTAGCATGAAAGATATGGGTAAGGTGATGAATTCTCTGCGTCCGCTCATAGCCGGGCGCGCCGATCCTGCACAAGTTTCAGCTAAAATTAAAGCGAAACTTGCTTAATCCCACTTCTCTAATATTCGATCTTTAACGTTGAACTGACTTTTTATAAAAGACAGTTCTTAACGTATTCTTATTGCAAATAACAGTCAACCTGATAACGTTTCAGCAATTGCATCTCTTTTGAAGATTTCACTTCTATAATCACATCCTGTTTAGTTATCTTCTGAAACTGACGATCCAGATAAGCACGATTTTGGTCAGCCGCCTGATATAAGCGATCGGCATAACGTTGCACAATACTACAAAAATGTGAATTCTGTGCTGCGCTAAAACCTTGTTGCTGCGGATTCAAACCACCCAAGAATTGACGCGATTCCTTTTTATAGTCAGTATTAATACGCTCTACCGCATCTACATACTCAACAGCACTCGCAGCAAATACCGCATAATTCCACCCCAATAGACAGATGCCCAATAATATTTTCTTCATAGCATGCTTCAGATTTAATCGCACTGATCATTAAAAAAAGATTGTAGCCCGATTCAGTATATCCTGACCATATCATCCTGATATAAAAAGCTTAAAACCTGACTAAGGCTTAAATTTTATATTGACGTGCCTGCTGCATCTGTTTCAGGCGTTGGTTAATGGTTGCCGATAAAGATTGATTATTTTTCGCTGTACGCTGTGCATGTAATAATGACTTGATGGCGGTTTCTTCATAACCGGACCAGTATTCTACTTCTGCACGATAACGTAGCACATTGGCGGCCTTGATTGCCGATGCAGGCTCTGCATTGGTCGCCAGTTGCATCAGTCGCCAGCCGCTCACATCGCGGGAATTGGCATTCAAAAACTTTTGTACAATTTGTTTAGCTTGATCAGGTTGCTGGGCACGAATCAAGACTTCTGCATATTTATAATTGAGCGCACGATTTTCCGGCATGATCCGCGCTGCCGAAGCCACACTTTTCAGCGCTGCATTCAACTGGTTCCGACCTAAGTAAATATCAGTCTGAAACAAGACCAATAAAGGATGCATCTGGTTATGCTTTTTCGCCTGATCTAAAGCAGCCTGTGCGGCCTGAAAATCACTTTGCTGTATCTGGTAGGCAGCCAAAGCAAGCTGACCGGCAAAATTATTCTGCCGATTCATCAAACTGAGCTGCTCCTCACTGGTCTGGCGAGACAGCACCCTACTATACCATTTGATAATCTCAAAGTCCTGATCATTCAGCTTAGGTTTGACCGCAGGCAGCTGATTGGCACGCAAACGTGCTTCACTCATACGCTCAGTCGTCAGTGGATGGGTGAACCAGAAATCCGGCAGGAAGCTTAAGCGACTGGTCGAGCGATGCATGACTTCGAAGAAGTCAGCCATACTATGCGGGTTATAGCCGGAACGATACATATATTGCATACCAATCCGGTCTGCCTCACGCTCCTGATTACGGCTATAGGTAAGCTGTTTATCCAGAAGTGCTGCCTGTGAACCCATCATGACCGCTGTGCCGACATCACCATCTGCCTGAGAAGCGACCAAAGCACCGACGAGAATTCCAGCTAGCGCCAGTAAACCTTGCCCTTTAAAGGCATCCTGAGAGCGACTGTAATGACGTTGTGTGACATGTGCAATTTCATGTGCCATGACTCCTGCCACTTCATCCATGTTTCGGGCTGAATTAATCAGACCAGCATTAAGTGCAAAGAGGCCACCCGGTACGGCGAAAGCATTAATTTGCGGATCATTAATGACCAACAAACCGATCGGCTGTTGCAATTGAGTTTGACTCAGAATATGAGAAAATACTGAAAGCAGCTGATCTTCAAGCCATGGATTTTGCATCACTGGCATTTGTTTATGCACTTCACGATAGACTTTTTCACCGATCATTTTTTCTTTTTGTTGATCGAGTAAGCCGACACCTGTACCAATATCAGGCACAGAAAATTGTACATTTACTTGATTAAAATCATGGTTAGAGCTGTGCCCTGCCACCATATACAGACTTAAGCCACACACCAGCGCCAATCGTTTCAATGAAAAATCTCTAATCCTGCCAATCTAATCTGTCTTGAATATAGCATTGAACCATGAGCAGAGACGCAAGAAAATGTTATTTTTTAATACCATTTAAACGACGAATCAGATGCATTTTAAAATTCCGGATTGACCACATAACGGGGCACTCGTCCTTCCAAGGCATCAACAAGATTCTGATAAGCCAGTTCTGCCATTTTTTTACGGGTGGCTGCAGTGGCCGAACCCACATGTGGCAATGTAACCACATTATCCAACTGGAATAATTCCGATTCCTTTAACGGCTCTTTCTGATACACATCCAGACCGGCAGCAAAAACCTGCTTGGCTTTTAAAGCTGAAATTAATGCCTGTTCATCAATGACCGAGCCACGTGAAATATTGACCAATACTGCATGGGATTGCATTTTAGCCAATTCCGCTGTCGCAATCAGCGCCTTAGAATCCGCATTCAAATCTACTGCAACGACCACAAAGTCAGAACGCTGTAACAGTTCCTCAAGCTGGCAATATTTCGCATTCAACCCTTGAGCGAGTTCTGGTTTTTCCCGGCGATTATGATACAGAATATTCATGTTAAAACCGTAAAAACCACGACGTGCGATTGCCGCCCCAATATGACCGAGACCAATAATTCCGAGGGTTTTTCCAAAAATATCCATACCAAATTGTGCTTCGCCCACGGTACGCTGCCATTGTCCCTGCTTGGTCCATTGATCCAGGTAAGCCACTTTGCGTGCTGCTGACATCAGTAAAGTGAAAGCCAGGTCAGCAGTGGTTTCAGTCAGTACATGCGGCGTATGACTGAGATAAATTTTCTTTTCATTTAAATAATCCAGTTCATAGTTGTCATAACCGACACTGACACTGGAGATAATTTTTAACCGGGTGGCACTGGCCAGATTATCGCGATTCAGCAAACGCCCTGCGCCAATCATGCCATCAGCATCCTGAACCTGCTGCAAAAGCTGTTGATTCACATCGCCTAGCTTGGGTTGTATATAACTAACCTGATAATTTTGTTCGAGCTTATTTTGAATATCAGCATCAATTTGACTAAATACAACCACTTTTTGTTTCATCTATTTTTATTCCACAGCAAGATTATTCCAGACTGGCGGTCCTATTTTGCATAAACTGCCATAAACGTTTTTTTAGAATTGGTTGATCCAGCATTTCTTGTAAAGATGCCAACTGGATCATTTTCGTATTTGATATATGCGCTACAGGCCCGAGGAAAATAATATTTTTCTCTACACTCATCCCATCCAGAAAACCCTGAATATAGGATTCTACACCACGTCCATCCTGAACATTGGCCCAGGGAAATGGCCAGTTCAGCTCATGAAACTCTCCCGGGACTGCACGCTGGATATTGCCCCATAAATTCTGGGTGTCTTCGGTCATTGCAGTTGCATCAATCACGATACTGCAATGTGCCAGACTTAAAGCCTGCAAACTGAATGGCGGGATTTGTACGATTTCACGCTGTTCCTGAACAGGTGCAATGTGAGTCGGTGCCGCAGGTGGTGTATCAACCTTAAGCGTAACAATTGGCTCTGGCTCAGGAATCGGTAGATCAGCCAACGCCTCTACGGAAGCAGGCTGTGGTAAGACGATATCGGTGTGAAATTCAGGTGCAGCCTGATCACGCCAGATCGAAACCTGGTGCGGCTGACATGCGCTGTCCCTAGGAATCCAGAGATCGATTCCTAATGTTGCCAGTATGTCACGCTGATGCCCAATCATCTTTTCATCATCACCAATTTCAGGCTGAACATTTTAGCCGGATTGCCTGTGCTTTGCCGAACTTTTTCAGCTTTTCTTTTTTATCCTGATGGATTCTAGTACAAAGTTTAGCTGTCTGCTAAAAACCGTGCTTTTAATACACAATTAAACCATTCCTGCTGTTATAACAGATTCCGGCTAAAGCTGCGCGTTCTCATTTATTTTCTACAGAATGGTTAAACTGTTCTTCTTTAACATTTGCTGAACGACCTGTTCTGCCTCAAAACCCAAGCGCCAATACAACAGCTCCATCACGTCCAACTCATCCTGTGTCACGATACGATCACTCCACAAACAGGCCTCTGCAATACCTAAAATACTGAGGCGATCACGCAATAACAGCCCCGCAATATCATTCAGGATTTCTGCTAGATCAATCGGCTCATCAGAAATTTCATTATATAAGTCCAGTTCCTGAGCGGTCAGAATCCGGTTTAAAATCCGCTCCCGCACCTCAAGCTGGTTGCCGCTATTAATCTGCTGTACATGCAGCAAGGCGTCGATCAAACGCACAATCTGTGGCTTGACCTCATCGAGTGCTGTAGGCGTATGTGCAGGAAGCAAATTCAGTTCGTATTTCACACATTCCAGTAATAATGCATCCAACAGGCCAATTTCGCCATCTTCCTGAATAATCCGTGCCAGCTTCATCAAAAACTGGCGTGCAACAGTTGTCGGCATGCCACCAATATTGTTACAAGCTTGCTGGAAAATCGAGATATGCACCCGCCCGTCCAGATTGAGCAATGAATCTACAATGGCACGGCTAACTTCAGCCTCAGTCGGAATAAATTCACGATATTGACGGATCATTAAAATGGCGACCATCACTTCACGAGAACCAGTTGCGGTTTGTAATGCACGCTCAATCAGTTCCGGACGTGGCATCTTGAGCCGAAGTTCCGGATTCAGTGGTTTGATCGCATCTTTAATCGCAAAACTGATCGGAGACAGCCGCAATAATGGCAAAGGCTGTGGCGAGCTCCAGCTCATTGCAGTTTCAGGCACCACTTCTTCTAAAGAACGGAACAAACTAAACAAAGGCTGATTTTTGAGTTTTTTCAGATTCTCAAGCTGTAAGTCCTGAATCAAGGCAGGATTTAATTCATAAATCCGCTGATTGATATGGGGATGAATATTCAGCCAGTTTTGTGGGCTCAAGGAATTGGCAAAGCACATATGTGAAATGGATTCAGCATATTCACTATAAATCTGGGAGCCGGAATGATGCACATGAATTCTGAGTAAAGTCTGAATATTGGCATCATTTTGAATCAGGCGTCGGGTCTTTCGATCATTTTTATAGGTCCGACCACCGAGTGAAATATATTTAATGAAACGGGAAATCAAAACACCCAAACTACCAATCAGCCAGATCACCGCACCGACTGAAACATAGAAAGTTTCGAACTTGTTTTCACGAGGACTACCCGCTCGATAAAAACCGGACTTGGCAATCTTACTGCCACACTGACTAAACGTGGTTAAACTGCTATACAGAATTTTCAAACGGGTATTTTCCGCAGCTTCACCAGACAGGATTTTATTGAATTCATGGCTGAGCAAGCCATACAGCTCGACTTTATCCAGTGTTTGTATCGCACCCCAAGTCAGGATAATTGCGGTATCCCGCGGACTAAACCCTGCCGTCAATGCATTGACACCAACTTCATCGGGCAGCACATATACCGCCGGAACGTCAATCAGAAAAGTCTCTGACAGTTGCTGGTTAATGTGCAGTGCAGCACTTTCTTCTGGAATACTGTCCATCGGACTCAACCGACGTGCACCCAACTGCTTCGCCAGCGAATAACCGCCATTCCGAAAAATATAGAATTCATAGATGACCGAGATCATCATGGCACATAACAACAAAGCAATCAGATAAGGACTTAGCGCATGCCAGAAGATTGACTGGCTAGGATCAGTATAAAAAACAAAGAGACCAACAACGGTATTAATAATAAAAATAGTCAACAGAATTGCAATCAGGCAAAAACTTACAGGCAGTACTATATTTTTGTTTTTTATAAAATCGTATCCTACGTTTCGCAATGCAGAATCCTAAAATGATGATTTTCAATGGGCTCATCATAAAACAAAAAAGCGGGAAATTCCCGCTTTTTCATGATGATTTTAACTACTTAGACTTCGCGTACGCCAGTCAAATCCACTGAAGCTGCATCAATATTGACATCAATATAATTGCTTTCTTTCATGGCACTGTCACTACGTTTTTGCTGAAGATCATCCAGATATTGCGCATCAATACCGCCCGAAACATAGATGCCATCAAAGACTGAACAATCAAAGTCTTTGACATCCGGTACTTTGGTGGTTCTTACCGCATCTTTCAAATCTTCCAGATCCTGGAAAATCAGACGGTCAGCACCAATAATTTCACGGATTTCTTCCACGCTACGTTCCGATGCAATCAGCTCAGATTTCGCCGGCATATCAATACCGTAAACGTTTGGATATTTCACCATCGGTGCTGCAGAAGCGAAGAATACTTTTTTCGCACCAGAATCACGAGCCATCTGGATAATTTCATTACAGGTCGTACCACGGACAATCGAGTCATCCACCAACAGTACGTTTTTACCTTTAAACTCAAGCTCAACCGGGTTCAGTTTTTGACGTACCGATTTTTTACGCAGCTGCTGACCAGGCATAATGAAGGTCCGGCCGATATAACGGTTTTTCATGAAACCTTCACGGAATTTCACGCCCAACATATTGGCAAGTTCTAGCGCTGAAGTACGTGAAGTATCCGGAATCGGAATCACCACATCAATATCATGCTCTTCACCCCACTCACGCAGAATTTTTTGCGCCAGCTTCTCACCCATTTTCAAACGTGCTTTATACACCGAGATTCCATCAATGATGGCATCTGGACGGGCAAAATAAACATATTCAAAAATACAAGGACGGTATTCAGCATTCGCCGCACATTGCTTGGTAAAAAAATTACCTTCTAAATCAATAAATACCGCTTCACCAGGCAAAATATCACGCTCAACTTTAAAGCCCAGTGCAGTAATCGCAACCGACTCAGAAGCAATGATATATTCCATACCCTGTTCAGTTTCACGTGAACCGTAGATCAGTGGACGAATACCATTTGGATCACGGAAGCCCACCAGCCCTTGACCGGTAATCATCGCCACTACGCCATAAGCACCTTTACAACGCTCATGCACACGTGTTACCGCATGGAAAATATCTTCTGACGTTGGTACCAATTTGCCATGTTTTTGCAATTCATGCGCCAACACGTTTAGCAGGACTTCCGAATCAGAATCAGTGTTCATATGACGCAAGTCAGTTTTGAACAGGTCATCATGAATTTCTTCGGCATTGGTCAGGTTACCATTATGTGCCAAGGTAATCCCGTACGGCGAGTTCACATAAAACGGCTGTGCTTCAGCACTGCTCGATGAACCGGCTGTTGGATAACGCACATGACCAATACCGTAATTTCCTTTCAAAGCACGCATATGACGGGTATGGAATACATCACGTACCATACCATTGTCTTTGCGCAGGAATAAACGTCCTTCATCACATGTCACGATCCCAGCTGCATCTTGTCCACGATGTTGTAACATCGTTAATGCATCAAACAACATTTGGTTAACGGGTGATTTACCAGCTATACCAACTACTCCACACATAGCAACCTCGCAGACAAGCTAGGATTAATAAAAAGGATTATTTGTAGACTCATCTGCAACTCCAGACTTGGACGATGTTTCAGATGATGAAGCTGAAGGTTTCGATGCCCCTTCAGGCTTGATATGTTGTAGTGCGCCATTCGCGGCTTCTTTCGACATTTGAGTCGCCCAAGGCGCATAAGGCAATAAGGCTTGAATAAACTTGGACTGTTTCCAGTGCGGCGAGCTTTCTACCCACGGACCAATCCCCTGCATGGTAATCAGGACAATGAGCAAACCTTTCAGGCTACCAAAGACACCACCAGCCAGACGGTTGAGAGGACCCAGTTTAAGACTCTTTAAAATACGGTTCAACAGTGCAGTAACGATCCAGGTCAGAACTACAATCAGCAGGACGATAAAGGCGAAGGCCGCAATCTTTTGTACAACTGGATCTGTACTCAGAGCAACCATAGACGGCGCAAGTAGCGTTGAATATTTTGCCGCAACAATCAGGGCAAAGATCCATCCCACTAAGTTCGCAAAGGCTTTAATAAATCCTTGACGCAAACCGTTGAGCCCTCCAATGAGCAAGATAATCAGTAGAAAGATATCAATGGCATTCATAGGATTTAAAGTGCGTCTACACAATCTTTTACAAGTTTAGGTCCAGTATAGATGAGGCCACTATAAACCTGTACAAGGCTGGCGCCTGCCTGTTTCTTGGAAACAGCATCTGCACCTGAAAGAATACCACCCACACCAATCAATGGAATTTGTCCTTTTAATACCGCAGCAAATGCAGCCAGACATGCGGTACTTTTCTCAAATACTGGCGCGCCAGACAAACCGCCCGCTTCCTCTGCATGCTCCAGACCCTCTACCCCTTCACGTGACAGTGTGGTATTGGTCACGATCAGACCATCGATCTTGAATTGCAATAACTGTTTGGCAATAAAGGCAATATCGCTGTTATCCAGATCAGGCGCCACTTTGAGTACCAAAGGTACATAATGCTGGTATTCCTGAGCCAATTCAAGCTGACGCTTCTTCAATGTTTCCAGCAGTTCGGTGAGTGCATCACCACTTTGCAGGCTGCGCAGGTTTTTGGTATTGGGAGAAGAAATATTGACGGTAATATAAGAAGCATAATTATAGACTTTTTCTAAACAGATGAGGTAATCATCTACTGCTTTTTCTACCGGAGTATCAGCGTTTTTACCGATATTAATACCGAGAATACCTTTAAATTTGGCCGCTTTGACATTTTCAACCAGCTGATCCACGCCATCATTATTAAAGCCCATACGGTTAATAATGGCTTTGGCCTGTGGCAAACGGAATAAACGCGGATGAGGATTGCCGGCTTGCGGTCGCGGGGTAATGGTACCAATTTCAATAAAACCAAAACCTTGACCGGCAAGGGCGTCAATATAGGCACCATTTTTGTCCAAACCTGCCGCAAGACCTACCGGATTGGGAAATTCGATTCCCATACAGGTCACAGGTTTCGCAGCAACGTTTTGACGCATCAAGCCCATTTTATGGGATGATTTCAATAGTGATAATGTCAGCTCATGTGCACGCTCTGGTGCTAAAGAAAACAACAAAGGGCGGGCTAGAGAATACAACATATCCAGAAAAGTCTACTGCTTTTTAAGTCGGCATATTATAGGCATAGGCTGACAAAAAAACCATGCTTTGCAAATCTTTATTTTTACCGTTTATTGTATGGTCGCCGTTAATTTAATCTGTCCTGCCTCATTATTTAGTTCCATTTTCTCGATACTTAGCCCCATTTGTGCCAGCTGAGTCAGGAAATTTGCCAGTACTGCATAATTTTCATGCATGACCGCCAATTGAATTTTTCCTTCCATTTGCTGGGAAGCCACCGACAATCCTTGCTGCTGTGCGACTCGCTGTACTTTCTCCGCTGCATCCAGTTGGGTGTCCCCAGCCGGTTTCATGGTTACTGCATTACTTTGCATCCAAACAATGGTATCTTTCAGCTGATTTAAGCGTTTTTGCTGGGTATCTGCCGCCTGATGCATATACCAGAGTGCAGAACCGACTGCCGCCACAATCACAAAAACAGTGGTAAAAATCACCATTACCCGTTCACGTACCGACAAGCTGTCCAGATAATCACTCAGTTTTTCAAAAGACTGATCCATACGATTTTGTAGCGCTTCAATGCCTTTCATTATTGAATCCTCACCAGTCCGATCGCAGCTGTTCCGCTGGCCTGAATATTCCCCAGCTCCACCTTAAAGCCTTGCTGGCTTAATTGTGTGGTCAGTGCATTTAACGTTTCTGATGAATTGGCTTTAAGTTCCATACTTAGCACAGAAGCATCATAATTCACCCGTTGTGCCACAATCTGATTTTGCATCAAGACAGGCCCCACCCGACTAATCAGCTGTAATGCATGCGTATCTGCAATCTGGCTTTGACGCAACTGCCCTTCAAACTGACTTTTGATATTCTGCTCAGTGACCGGATAATTTTGTCCAAACCAGTATTTAAACTGGTCAATGGCTTGCGCAGCAGTCTGATTCGCCACTTTCTTATATTGATACCAGCGCATAGCATCATAACTAAACTGCAACACCAAAATACCCAGAAAAACTGCCGCGCAGGCTTTCCAGTAGCCGGAAATAGCACCATCGGATTTTGCTTTAGGCAAGACATTAAACGGATGCTGTTTCGGTTTTTTCAGTACAGGAATTCCATATTGGAAAGACTCCAGTTGCTCCTGAGTGACCAGTGCTTCAAGACTACGCAACTGCTCCTGATTCAGGTTGCTCACCTTATAGCTGAGGTCCTTGGGCTGATAATCCAGATAAAGGCTCAGATCATCTAGCGACTGACCGATATATTCCGACTCGCGCACCAGCAAACGCCCACCAATTTGAGCAATCACACGCTGGTTGGCCTCAGGAATCGGCAGCACCAAAAAGTCCGGCAACAAAGCTGCTAGCTTGACCGGGATCAGGCTTAAAGCATGTTGCAAGGTCTCAAGCGTAGAATTCGCAATTCCTATAATGCTGATCTGATCCGGCTGTTGAAAATGATGCAGCACTTTCATGGCATCTACCGGCAGCACCACATATTCTTCGAGCAAATATTTAATGCCATCATTGCCCATTTTCTTATATTGGCTCTTGGGCAAGGTCTGCTGCAAAATTTGCACATGACGGCTCGGGAAAAATACCACTGCCTCTTCGCCATGATGAGCTTGTATATCCTGAATCAGCTGCTCAAGTGTGTGCGCAGTGTTCCAGAACTCCCCAGTTGACCATTGCCAAACCCCATTGGCTTCTGGCATCCATAAATACAACATTGATTGTGTTCTGCCGTTTTAATTAATTTTTTATAGTGTAGGAATAAAGCTTTTTATCTGTGTGGATAAACCCGGGGCAATCACCGCCTGATCATAAATACGTGTCTCTGCCAATGCATAGGGATGAAAAGATTCAGCCAGCAGAATGGAAGACATATGTGCCACCACATTCATATGACACACCACTGCAATCGACTCATAAGGCAGTTGCGACAACCATTCTACTGCAACTTTGGCATCATCATCCGGTTTGATGGTATTACAGATCACCACCGGCACATCTTTAAAATACTGCTGCAAATGTGCCAGAGTTTCCTGCGCACGCAATAACGGACTGACCACAAAGACTTCAGGCTTAATCAGATCCTTTAAGAACTGTGCAGTTTGCTCAGCCTGTTGATGACCACGCTCCGTTAAAGGTCGCTTGGTGTCATTACCATTGACCGGTGGCGCGGCCTCGCCATGTCGAACTAAAGTCAGTTGCATTTGATTTCCTTATATTCTTTTGCCTGCATGATAAGCAGCGAATATGACAATTCGCAGACAGTCCCTGTGTTATAGATCAGACTTGATGATGTGGCAAGACAAATTCAACATCACTGCGATGACCGTTTTTCATCAATGACAATGCAATATTGAGTGGCGGCGCACCTTCAAAAATCACATCATACAAGGCCGAGGTAATCGGCATATACACATCGAGCTCTTCCGAACGTGCCTTGACCTGTACAATGGTATTAATCCCTTCTGCCGTTTGCCCCAACTCAGTCGTTGCCTGCTCCAAGGTTTTACCTTTACCAAGCGCATAACCCACCTGATAATTACGGCTAAGAGGGCTGCTACAGGTAGCGAACAAATCACCCACACCTGAAAGCCCAAGGAAAGTCAGCGGATTAGCACCGAGTTTTACTGCAAAACGGCTCATTTCGGCCAAAGCACGGGTCAGGATCATACTCTTGGTATTTTCACCCACGTTATACGCAGCAGCCATGCCCATCGCGACAGCATAGATATTTTTTAATGCGCCCCCGAGTTCTACCCCATGCACATCATCACTAGCAAATACGCGGAACAAGGCACTATGTAGGGCTTGTTGTACGGCATAACGCACCAGCTCGGACTGGCTGGCAATCACGGTTCCTGCCGGCTGTCCTGCCACAATTTCCTTGGCCAGATTCGGTCCTGATAACACACCATAAGGCACTTCAGGCAACACTTCACGAATAATATCGCTCATGAAACTAAAGGTTTTGGCTTCAATACCCTTGGTCAGCGAGATCACGGCTTGCGATGTAATAAAAGGTTTGATTTGCTGCAAAACATCCCGGAAAGAATGGCTCGGAATTGCGACTAAAATAATATCGCGATCACGCACAGCCTGTTCCAGGTCTGACACCGCCAGCAGATTTTCTTCTAACTTAAAATCTGGCAAATAGCGTTTATTGATATGGGTGGCATTAATATCTGCCGCAACTGCTTCATCACGAATCCAGATCATGGTATTGCAACCATTACGCACTGCAGTATTGGCCATTGCAGTACCAAAGCTGCCCCCACCCAATACCGTTACTCTTAAAGCTGTCTTATGATCAACTGCAACCGGTTCTACCAGTTTTGAGAAATTTAATTCTGACATCTTATTTTTTAATATCCTGTTATACCGTGCAAACTAGCTGTTCTGGTTCCAGTAACTGACAAAATCACCGGTTCGAATCTCTGTGCGTGCTGGAATTGCTTTTGCGGCAGTGCCAATATAAATAATACCCGAGACCAGATCGTCTTTTGAAATTCCCAATGCCTGCTTAAACAGGCCAGACTCGACTACAGCACCGCTACGCCACATGGTTGAGAAACCCTGAACCTGAAGTGACAGCAGAAAATTCTGAATCGCTGCGCCTGAACTAAGGATTTGCTCAAAATGAGGAACTTTAGGATGATCCTGCAAACGCGTTAAGGCAAGTACCAATAAAGGCGCACGAAATGGATGATTTTTAACACGCTCAATCTGCGCTGTTTCAGTTTCACCCAAATCGACGAGCGCCTGCGACAGCAACTCTCCAAAAGCTTCACGCTGATTATCTGGAACCACCACAAATGTGGTCGGCTTGAGCCGATGATGATCGGGTGCAGTTAATGCCGCCTGAAAGGCTTTTTCCAGTTGTTCTGCATTCGGTGCCGGTGCCAGCAGATGACCAATCGATTGTCGTTGGTGAATATTTTGATGAACGATGTCAATCGCAGATTCCGTCATTGCCTTGTATATCTACACTTAAAAACTATACTCAAGATTAGCATATTCAAAGAAAAATACGCTAGAAACTTCATAGCGATTCAGCCAGCTCATCACCACTTAAAAATAAACTTGCTTGGTTTTTCAATCCCGTACTGCTCTATTTTTCACCTAAGTCACATAGAGCTATACCAAAAATTGCCAAACCTATACAACAGCTACAAAATCTGCGCTGCTTGCTGTGTTGAAATATTCAGCATCGTATTTACTTGAGATTTCATGATGAAAAAAACAATCACTTTCAGCGGATTGGCTATTTCCGCATTACTGCTTACTGCCTGTGCCTCAAACCCGACTGCTTTGGCCGTTCAAAAGGAAAATAACCAGTATGAGGTGACCGGATTAGGTAAAAATCAACTGACCTCGAAAAACAATGCGATTACTGCGGCCAATAAAGCCTGTGGCTCTCGATCAACCCCAATTATTGTGGATGAAAAGACAGCTTATAACGGCGCTTTAAAAGGCGTGGTCGATGAACAAACAGGTCAGATGATCCAGGCAGCAGCTACCGTTCTCGGGAATATCGCAGGTACCAATACCGGTTTAAACCAAAATGATGATTATCAGACGGTTCTTACATTCCGCTGTCAGGCCAAATAAGCTAATAAACCATAGCGCAATAAAAAACCGCTCTTCAAGAGCGGTTTTTCGATGGTCTGGATTAACAATAACCTTCCAGACGGGTCAAAGGCAATTTTTGACCAATGGCTTTTTCAATTTCTGGCAGATAGAACGCATCATCTTCTGCAAGGAAACTGATACTCACACCACTGGTTCCCGCACGACCGGTACGACCAATACGATGCACATAATCATCCGACTGTTCCGGCAAGGTGAAGTTCACCACATGCGATACACCATCAACATGGATGCCACGACCTGCCACATCCGTTGCAATCATGATGTTATGTTTACCATTTTTGAACTGATCCAGCATTTTAAGGCGTTTGTCCTGAGCAATCTCGCCAGACAGCATCACTACTTTATAGCCATCACGTTTTAAATGGTCATAAAGTTTGCGCACCTGATCACGACGGTTGGCAAAAATCATGACTTTTTCAATCGGCTCATCACGCAAGATTTCTTGCAACAATTTATATTTGTCCGCCTTGGCGACCATATAAACCCGTTGCTCGACATCGGCATTGGTTTTCTTTTCCGGTTCAATTTCAACTGTGACCGGTTCAAATAACCATTGTTGTGCAAGATTCAGCACATCGTAGCTGAAAGTTGCAGAGAACATTAAAGTCTGACGTTGTTCTTTACGCGGCGAGAAACGCACAATGCGCTTTACTGAAGGAATAAAGCCCATATCTAGTAAGCGGTCGGCTTCATCAATGACCAAAAATTCAATCTGATCCAGCCAGACTTCTTTTTGTTCTACAAAATCGATCAAACGACCCGGTGTAGCCACCATAATATCGACAGGCGCTTTATTAAGCTGGTTCTTTTGCTTGTCAAAATCCACACCACCCAGCAAGGTCACCACATTGAGACCAGCATATTTCGCCAGATCCTGTGCATCGCTTTCGATCTGTAACGCCAGTTCACGGGTCGGTGCCAAAATCAGCGCACGTGGCTCACCACGATAGCGTTGTTCCTGAATCGGATTATTTAAGAGATCATTCATGATACTAATTAAAAAGGCAGCAGTTTTGCCTGTACCTGTCTGTGCACGGCCAATGGCATCATGTCCTGCCAGCGTGAATTTCAAAACCTTCTGCTGGATAGGCGTCATGGTGGTAAAGCCTAAAGCATCAATCGCTTTTTTTAGATTGGGATGTAAATTTAAGGTTTCAAAACCAGATGACATAAAGCGGTGCTCTAATTGGGTAATCACTAAGATAGGGATAGTATAAACAAAAAACGCCCCAAGTTATATTGGAGCGTTTTCTTTTTAGCTTAATCCGAAGATTAGTCTAATGGTTGAACTTCTTCAGCTTGAAAGCCTTTTTGGCCTTTAACAACACTGAATTCAACACGTTGGCCGTCACGAAGTGAACGGTGACCGTCACCTTGGATAGCACGGAAATGAACAAATACGTCATCACCGCCGTTACGTTGAATAAAGCCGAAGCCTTTAGTATCGTTAAACCACTTAACTACGCCTTGTTCGCGAGCAGCTGTCATAAGTTAATCCTCATTGAAACTAAAAGAAGGACCACCCGGTGTTGCAAACAGCAGAGCAAACAAGTTTGAAAATATTATTTTTAAGCTTGTAATCATTCTGTAAAACTATCAACAAAATCCCGGTTACATCCATTTATGTAATAGGGTGAAAAACAATCACTTTGTTTATTCAAAGTCCCAAATACGCAACGAGCTTAACATGGGTTTATCACAATTAATAGATTTTTTTTAGCATGTTCTGTTTGATTTAGTTATTTTTTTCATGAAAATTGTCAAAAGACTTTATAAAGTCATTTAGATCTTCTTTTTCTGAAACCAGTTTGGTTCTGGCATCATATTTGCTACTATTTATAGCCTTTTCTGCCATCTAAATAAAACCGCAATGTCCGAATATCCAGCGCAATTCAGCCTTATAGACGCTATGGGAAAACCGTGCCCGATGCCGCTATTAATGTTAAAGCGCGCACTAAAGGCCGGAAATCAGAAAACATTCCTGCTGAAATCATCTGATCCGCATAGCCAGACAGATGTCAGCCGCTATTGTCAGCTGCATCAGCTCAAGCTTGAATTTAAAAAAATTTCTGATACAGAGTTTCACTACTTAATTGAATCTTAAAAATTTTCAATTAAACTGTTGATCTTCACTTTCGTATACTTTTTACATTTCTCTACCCAAATATCCATTATTTGCGGAGAGATTGGATTAAGATAAAACCTAGTTTAGGGTTATCCCGCACTTCAAGGAGAACACATGAGTGACAGCCGCAATCAGTTAATGCCCCTGTCATTATCGGCGCCAGGTGTCAACCTCGGTGCTTATATCAGCACTGTCAATCAGATTCCGATTTTAACGGCCGAACAAGAAAAAGAGTTGGCTGAACGCTATTATTATGACCAAGATTTAGATGCAGCGAAAATGCTGGTCATGTCGCATTTGCGTTTTGTAGTACATATTGCGCGTAGTTATGCAGGTTATGGTTTGCCACAAGGCGACCTGATTCAGGAAGGCAACCTGGGCCTGATGAAAGCTGTAAAACGTTTTGACCCGAATATGGGCGTACGTCTGGTGTCATTTGCCGTGCACTGGATCAAGGCGGAAATTCACGAATATGTGATCCGTAACTGGCGTATTGTGAAAATCGCCACCACTAAAGCGCAACGTAAACTGTTCTTTAATCTGCGAAGCCTGAAGAAATCATCGAAAAAGTTGACGCTCGCAGAAGCACAGTCTATTGCCAATGATTTAAATGTCACACCAGAACAAGTACTGGAAATGGAAGGCCGTCTGACGGCGTATGATGCGGCTTTTGATGCATCAAGCGATGACGATGATGAAGGTTCCACCCATGTGGCACCAGCGTTATATCTTGAAGATAATCGTTATGACCCGGCTCGTCTGATTGAAAATGAAGACTATGAGGAGCAAAGCACCTCTGCCCTGCATGAAGCCATGGATCAGCTAGATGATCGTTCACGTAATATCTTGCAGCGTCGCTGGCTAGATGACGAGAAATCGACCCTGCATGAGCTTGCAGCGGAATATAATGTTTCTGCGGAACGTATTCGTCAGCTGGAAAAAAATGCCATGGAAAAAATTAAAGTGGCGATGTCATCCAATTAACACCAAATTCTGTTACTGATTTACCTCGAAAAAGCCTTCTTTGATGAAGGCTTTTTTATGTCCGCATTTTGAATTTATGCTAAGGTTGAGCGCAAACTTTATCAGGAAGATCAATTCAAATGTGGATTGCGATTTCAGCACTTAATTTGGCACTTGCAGTCATGCTCGGTGCTTTTGGTGCACATGGTTTAAAAGCGCGGGCGACTGAAGCACAGCTCGGCTGGTGGCAAACGGCAACGGATTATTTTTTCTATCATGCCTTAGGACTACTGATTCTTTCTTTACTGGCGAAAGTCATCCCTGCATTGCCCATTCAATGGAGCTTCGGTCTGATTCAGGTCGGCATTTTACTGTTTTCTGGCTCACTGTATATCATGGCCTTAGGATTACCCCGCGGTTTAGGTGCTATTACGCCCATCGGCGGGGCTTTAATGATTGCCGGATGGTTAATTCTGGCCTGGAATGCTTTAAAATACGCCAGATAAGTTTGAACAACACTTAATCATGGAGGGTTGCTAGAATGATGATTTACATCAATGGCGAACAACAGGAAACTCACTGCAAGAATCTGCTGGAACTGATTCAGAGTATGGCGCTTGAGGGTAAGCGTTTTGCAGTTGAAGTCAATGAAATGATTATTCCTAAAAGCAGATTGGGCGATACGCCAATTTGCGATACAGACAAAATAGAAATTATTCACGCGGTCGGTGGCGGCTAATACTCGGGACAATTATGCAAGATTTATTACAGATTGGTTCACGCCAATTCCAGTCACGCCTTTTGGTAGGCACGGGCAAATACAAAGATTTAAATGAAACTCAGCAGGCCATTGAAACCAGTGGTGCAGAGATTGTCACTGTCGCTATTCGCCGTGTCAATATTGGCCAAGATCCTGACCAGCCGAACCTGCTGTCAGTCATTCCTCCGGAAAAATATACCATTTTGCCGAATACCGCAGGTTGCTTCGATGCCAATAGTGCCGTCCGCACCTGTATGCTGGCGCGTGAGTTGCTCGATGGCCACAATCTGGTCAAACTTGAAGTTTTGGGTGATGAAAAGACACTTTATCCAAACGTAACCGAAACACTGAAAGCTGCGCGCACCTTGATTGACGATGGCTTTGAGGTCATGGTTTATACCTCGGATGATCCGATCGTGGCGCAAGAGCTGGAAAGCATGGGCTGTGTTGCGATTATGCCATTGGGTAGCCTGATTGGTTCTGGTCTGGGCATTCTGAATCCACATACCCTGTCAATCATCAAGGAAAATGCCAAAGTTCCTGTCCTAGTCGATGCCGGTGTCGGTACAGCGAGTGATGCCGCGATTGCGATGGAACTGGGTTGTGATGGTGTACTCATGAATACAGCGATTGCAGCTGCACAAAATCCGGTATTAATGGCATCTGCGATGAAAAAAGCCGTTGAAGCAGGCCGAGAAGCTTTTCTTGCAGGCCGTATGCCGCGCAAGCGTATGGCCAATGCCAGCTCACCGGAAACCGGCTATTTCTTTAAATAAATTTTCATGAACAAAAATAAAGGACTCAATTGAGTCCTTTATTTTTGTTTTTAGTTAAGGAATCAGACCTTCATCACGCATAGCAATCTGTACAGACTGACGTTCTGCCACTTTATTACGGATATGAATAATATTTTTATATGGACTCAAATCATGCTCAATCTGGTTCGACCAGTTGGTCAAGACAAATAGATAGGCATCCGCAGGCCCAAAGTTATCATCCACCAGATAATCATTGTCCGATTCACCAATCGCTTTATCGATATAACTCAATAGTCGATCAATCTCTGCATAGGCTTTTTTCTTTTCATCTTCGGATAACTTGCCACCGAAGAACACCGCATAGGCATCATGTAGTTCAGAGTTCAGATAACCTAACCATTCCAGCACTTTGGCACGTCCCATGCCCGATGGTGGAATTAGATCTTGTTTTGGATCGTGTTGAGCAAGAAACGGTAGAATTGCAACATTTTCTGTCAGGATCAGACCAGGGTTAATTTCTAACGCTGGTACATAGCCTTTAGGATTAACTTCGTAATAATCCGTACCTTTTTCTGTTTTATGTGTTTTTAAATCAACACGTTCCAAATCAAAATCGACATTAATTTCATTTAAAATAATATGTGCTGCCAGTGAGCAGGCACCTGGTGAATAGTAAAGCTTCATTTCTGATCCTTGTTATACACTTCTCAATGTTTTAAATCGCTTCTGACAAACTTTCAAGTGATCAAACCTGTAAATTGCAAAAAAGCGTAACTGTCACCTCAGGGCAGTTACTCATTCAATATTCAGGATATTCCGGGCTTTTGCAAGTCAATCTTGTGTAGATTTTTATCTCTATCTGTTTAACATACACAGGTTTTCCAAATTTAGATGATATTTCGTGATTAGCCTGAAAAAAGAAGAATGGTTTTCCAATATCCGCACAGATGTATTGGCAGGTCTGGTGGTGGGACTTGCCCTGATTCCTGAATCAATTGCCTTCTCTGCCATTGCCGGTGTCGATCCGCAAGTCGGTTTATATGCCTCTTTCTGCATTGCAGTATCCATTGCCTTTTTTGGTGGCCGTCCTGCCATGATCTCTGCGGCTACAGGCGCAATGGCACTTTTGATGATTACCTTGGTAAAAGAACATGGTTTGCAATATCTGTTGGCTGCCACAATTCTGACCGGCATCATTCAGGTCATTGCGGGTTATTTTAAAGTCGCTAAATTAATGCGCTTTGTATCGCAGGCGGTGGTATACGGATTTTTGAATGCCTTGGCGATCCTGATATTTGTGGCACAAATCCCGGAAATTAACCGGATGGATAGCACCGGTTATCTGTTTATTGCGATTGGTCTGGCAATTATTTATCTGTTTCCGTATATCCCGAAAATTGGCAAAGCCATTCCCTCACCTTTAATCTGTATTATCGTATTAAGCGGGTTGGCGCTGTTGTTAAGTGCAGATATGCGTACCGTGAGCGATCTTGGACAATTCCCGGATACTTTGCCAGTATTCCTGATTCCAGAAATTCCACTCAATCTGGAAACCTTGCAAATTATCCTGCCTTATTCCTTTACCTTGGCGACTGTCGGTTTGCTGGAAAGCATGATGACCACTACGGTCATTGATGAAGTGACCGGAACTGAAGGTGACCGTCATCAGGAATGTCGTGGTCAGGGTATGGCCAATATTGTCAGCGGCTTTATGGGCGGGATGGCCGGTTGTGCCATGATCGGCCAGTCAATTATCAATGTGTCTTCAGGGGCACGTACCCGTTTATCGACTCTGGTCGCTGGCGTGTTTCTGCTGTGTCTCGTGGTTTTTTTGAAAGACTGGCTGGCTTATATCCCAATGGCAGCGCTGGTTGCGATCATGATTATGGTGGCATTTACCACCTTTCAATGGGGAGCAATCAAGCAATTCAGCAAACATCCGCTAGAATTTAATACCGTGATGATTGCCGTGATTATTGTCGTGCTTGCCACTCATAATCTGGCGCTTGGTGTATTTGTCGGCGTATTGCTCTCTGCCCTGTTCTTTATTAATAAACTGGAAAGAACCGTACATGTCTATACGCATTTGAATTCGGCTCATTCACGCAGCTACTTTATTTCTGGACAGATATTCTTTAGCAGTTCAGAGAAGTTCTATCAGTTCTTTGATTTTAAAGAGAAGCTTGAGCATGTCGAACTGGATCTGACCCATGCGCATATTTGGGACGTGACTTCGGTCAATATGCTGAATAACGTGATTCAGAAGTTTAAAGCCCAAGGGATAGATGTAAGGGTGATTGGTTTGAATGAAGCCAGCAGTACATTGATCGACCGGTTTAGTAGCTGATGAACGATGATTAATAAAAGAGCCTCAATTGGCTCTTTTATTTTATCTGGAAGATCTTGCCGATTTTTATGGAGAAATACCGAGAAAAGTTTGACTTGCTCGGCTCAGGACTTAAAATACCGCATTCTGAATTTTTAGATTTGCCAAAGTTATGTCGAACGATCAATTAGACCAGCAAGTCGTGGAGCTGGAAAACTTAAGCGAGCACCGTGAAATCGTGACGTTTATGCGCCGCTCAATGCCGCTGAATACCTCTCAACGTACTGCGCTTGAACAATATGGTCACTTAATTTTGGAATATCCAGTCGGTGATTTGCGTCAGCACTTTGAACATCCTGAACGTCCTTTGACTGTAGAAATTGGTTTTGGTATGGGCCGTTCACTGGTATTGATGGCCAAAGCTAATCCTGAACGTAACTTTGTCGGAATTGAAGTCCATGTACCTGGAATTGCGCAGTGCGTGTATGAAGCAGGTATTGAAGGCCTAACGAACTTACGTGTGCTGGATGCTGATGCAATTCAGGTATTACGTGAAATGCCAGACAATAGTATTAATGCAGTTCAGTTATACTTCCCTGATCCATGGCAGAAAAAACGTCATTTTAAACGCCGCTTTGTTTCGCATGACCGTATGCCGCTGGTGGAGCAAAAGCTGGAGCTTGGCGGAACTTTCCATGCTGCAACGGACTGGGAACCGTATGCGGAATGGATGATAGAAGTATTGGAAGAACGTCCACGTCTGGAAAATCTGGCGGGCAAAGGCAATAGCTATCCTCGTCCGGAATGGCGTCCACAAACCAAGTTTGAACGTCGCGGGATTGAAGCAGGTCACAAGATTAATGATTTTATCTTTAAGAAAATTTCTTAATCTAAGACTCAAAAAAAGCGCTGATTATTCAGCGCTTTTTTATGGGAAAAATTTGGCTTTGAACCCTGCTTCGTAGATAAATTATCAGCTTCTTCATTTCTGATGACGCGTGAGAATCTGCTGGCTCAACAACTGATAGACATTTTGTAAATCTTCTCGCTGCATATTGGCTAACATCTGCTGATGCATATTCAAGATATTCTGATCACCACGCATCGCTGGGCCGGTCTGCATTTGTTTGGGATCATTCTGAGTGGCTTTATTGGCAGTTTCCAGCATTAAGGGATACAACAAACTGAAATCGACCTGTTGTACATCAACCACCTGCTTGGCCATGTCATAACAGTAATTGGCAAAATTACAGGCAAATACCGCTGCAAGATGCAAACTGAGACGTTGACTGGAACTATAAGTATAAACACGATTGCTTAGGCTATTTGCCAGTTCTAATAACAGGATTTGGTCCTGTTCATTCACCGCTTCAATCAACAGTGGCGTCTGCTGCCAATCAATCTGGCGTTCGAGACTAAAGGTCTGTAAAGGATAAAATACGCCTGCACGCGCATGCACATTTTTCAGTAAATTGAGATGGGTGCTGCCAGAGGTATGTACGATCAGATTCTGCTGTAGATACGGATGAATCTGTTCAATGACGTTGGCAATCGACTGATCACTGACCGCGATAATGACCAGATCCACCTCATGATCCAGCTGTTGAGGCTGAGCGATGGCCTGAGCGTTGAATTGCTCAGCCAGATATTGTGCTTTTTCTAGGGTTCGACTGTAGATCTGTACGATCTCATGGTGTGCTGACAATACAAGGGCAAGATGATATGCCACTCGCCCTGCCCCAATCATACTGATCCGCATCTGCTGTTCTTCCTGATAAATTACGCACAGCATGCCAATAAATAAAGATTGAGGCAATTGGCCTTGATGTTTCGAATAGACTTTAGAACTTTCGCAGGGTCAGAATCTGTTCACTTCGACCAAAAGGTCCATGAACATCATGCAGAATCCCGCTGGTCAGACCAATACCATCTTCACCATATTGCTGCACCACTTCCAGTCCCAGCCATTTACCCTGCGGCAGACGGTGCATATGAATCTGCAGGTCCAGATTCGGAAATCCCCAACCGGAATTCGGGTCCTGACGTGGCACAATGCCATTGGCCGTATCGACCATACCGAGCAAACGACTAAAGTCTGTCGTCGGTTGACCTTCTACCATGTCCAGCGAATTTCTTAGCCAGACAATGCCCTTGCCTGCACGATGGTCAGCATGTGCCCGGGTTTCAATACTCTGGATATAACCGCCCGGCCAGCAGCGCATACCCTCCCAAACCGGTAAATATTCTGGACTTTCGATCGGAAAATCTTCCACTCCAGCAATGGCCGTGGTATTTGAAGTTAGCATTCTCCACGCGCGTGCCACGATACAGGTTTTACCATTGGCACACATTTCAGCTTCAACCAGTTCAATGGTTTTACCCGGACGGATCATGCGTGTGGTAATCGAAAATTCACCAAAGGCTATCAGGCCAAAAATATCCAGCCCGACCCGACCAATACGCATGTCAGCACGTGGCTGAAACTGTTCCAGTTCGACGCATAGAATACCGGTGGCTGGCGCCATGTGCTGCTCATGCGGATTCCACGCACCTTGTGCATGAATATTAGAACGGTAATAAGCCGTAGTACTGCCATCTGCATGCTGTTCGCGCTGAATAAAACTGTAATATGCCGACATTGTTTTAATACTTCCCTGAATATTCACTTAAACTTTAGAGTTTACAAAAAGTGCTTTTATCTTTATTTTCTGAGCAAAAAGCCATGATAATCCATGATTTGACAATAAATTTTGCACTGTTTAAATCCGACTTTGGTTAAAAGCGCTTTAAAATTATGCGCAGATAACAAGTAAAAATCCTGCTCCAAGCGTTCAATCATCTTGGTACTTTGCGTTACACTCAACCCTGTCTGTTGTGCCATCTTCTGCATAGTTTTAATGTCTTGCTGATCTTCAGGTTGCATCAGATCATAGGTCAATGCAAGACCATTGGTTTTAAGACACTGATAAATAGCCTGAAAAAATCCGTTTTTTTCGGAATTTGGAATGAAATGTGCCACTAGAATGGCCAACGCAGCATCAAACGTATCCGGCTGATTCAAATCTTGGATTGTGCTTTGGATAAGTTGTACCCTTTGTTGATCTATGGAATTCAGATTTTTACTAACCTGTTCCAGCATAGCTGCTGATGGATCAATTGCAGTAAAGGTCCAGTCTGGATGTTGCTCTAATAAATACGACAATTCATAACCTGTTCCGCAACCCACTATTAATATATGTGCGGTTTCTGGGAGTTCAGTGCTGAGAATTGCTTCAATCTGCTGATGCACCAGTTCATAACCGGGAATCAGTTTACGGATATGATCGTCATAACTGGCGACCACGACTTCACTGTGAAAGTTTTTTGCCATATTTTACTCTGATTTTAGATGTTCAGTACATTCATGTATTTCTATTACCAGACCGTCGTGATCAGTAAATTCATTTACAGACATTTTAGAATCTTGCTAAATGTACAACCTCAAACTGCTAGATATATTGAACGTCCATTGCGCAGGTTTTTCGTTACTTTGACGGGGCAAAGTAACCAAACCCTTTTGTTTCACTGATATGGCATCCCTGCCATACAGTGAAACGGCGACATCCATGTCGCCGGGCTCTCTGATGAGTTGCTATTAATTGTTAGCTTTAGGATTAGTTCTAACGTAAAAAATAAAGTTTAAGCAATCTCTTTCAAGTTCAGCTCTTCACGCATAAATTCACGCAATTTGAACTTCTGCGCCTTCCCTGAAGCCGTCATTGGAAATTCCTGGAAGAAACGCACATAGCGCGGCACTTTATTGTGAGAAATATGCTCCTTACAATACTGACGGATGGTTTCTTCAGTACAAGGATCATTTTCATGCAGGATGATGCAGGCACAAAGTTCCTCACCATATTTATGGTCTGGCACCCCAATCACCTGTACATCTGAAACAGCCGGATGGGTATAAAGGAAATCTTCAATTTCTTTCGGGAACAGGTTTTCCCCTCCACGAATCACCACGTCCTTGATTCGGCCCTTGATTTTGACAAAGCCTTCATCATCCATTTCAGCGATATCACCGGTATGCATCCAGCGCGCCGCATCAATCACTTCCTGGGTTTTATCCTGATCTTCCCAATAACCGAGCATCACTGAATAACCACGTACACACAGCTCACCCAATTGGCCGCGTGGAACCACCTTGCCATTTTCATCGACAATTTTAACTTCCAGATGCGGATGTACCCGGCCAACCGTACTGACACGTTGCTCGACACTGTCTGCCGTTGAGCTTTGTGCACTGACGGGTGCGGTTTCAGTCATGCCATAACAAATCGTGATTTCAGACATATGCATCCGTTCAATCACGCGCTGCATAATTTCCTGCGGACATGGACTACCCGCCATAATCCCGGTACGCAGACTGGACAGATCAAACTCGTCAAACTGTTCATGTTCCAGCACCGCAATAAACATAGTCGGCACACCATAAGCCGCGGTACATCTTTCCTGCTGGATGGCTTTTAAGGTTTCCAGCGGATTAAACACGGCAGACGGATAGATCATGGCAGAGCCATGCGTAATACAGGCCAGATTGCCCATGACCATACCAAAACAGTGGAATAAAGGCACTGAAATACAGACACGGTCTTCTGGCCCTAAATGAATGGCTTCACCGACAAAATAACCATTATTTAAAATATTATTATGGGTCAACATGGTGCCTTTCGGATTGCCCGTAGTGCCCGAGGTAAACTGGATATTAATCGTTTCATCAAACTGCAATTCACTGGAGATCTGTTGCAGTTGTTCCAACTCTTGCGCACTAGGCGAGCTTAGTAAATCCTGAAAACGGTGGATGCCGGTATGCTGCTGATCATCAATTTTAATCACATGCTTTAAATGTGGCAGTCGCTCTGCATTAAGGAATTTACCTTCGGTTTCCTGCAATTCCGGTGCAATTTTAGTCAGAATTTCCTGATAGTCCGTCGTCTTAAACTGCGCTGCAATCACCAGTCCCTTACAGGAGACCTTGTTTAGCACATATTCAAGCTCGTTGCTTTTATAAGCTGGATTTAAATTCACCAGAATAATGCCTGCCTTGAAGGCTGCAAACTGGGTAATGGTCCATTCCACACAGTTCGGCGACCAGATCGCCAGACGATCACCTTTTTGCATACCCATTTTCAGCAGCTGACAGGCAAAGGCATTGACTTGTTCCTGTAGCTGCCGGTAACTGAGGCGTATGTTCTGATGCAAACTCACTACCGCATCACGTTCTGCATACCGCTCGCAAGCCTGATCAAATTTTTCACCAATCGTCATGCCCAATAAAGGCTGGCTGCTGGTTCCATAGGCATAGCTTAACCGTACTTGTGTCATTGAATCGATCTCCTTGATTCTTTGTAATTCTGATTTTCAACTTTACTAATTGTTTTATGACCACGACGACCTTGTCTGTGTACCGGTTTTTTGTGTGTTTATGCTTGTAAATTTTCCTCCTGTCCACGTACTGCGTTGACACAAAAATCGGCAATCTGTTTGACAAAGTGATCCTTATACTTCTGATCAAACATGACATTTCGGGACGGATTTAAAGGTTCAATCACGACAAAGGTCATGGCACCAACTACGCCCAACGCTGCCGTATTCAAATCTTCAAATTCGAATTCTCCATTGACCTTTCCTTCGGCCAGAATTTCCTTAATGCTCTGCTTGAGCAGCTGCTTACTGCGAAAACGCTCATGTTCCATTTCCGGATCAACCGGTTCGAACATCAGTGAATACGCCAGTTGGGGGCTATTCATGGCACGCTTGACAAAAGTTGTAACAGATTTTTGCAATTTCAGTTTTGGCGACAAATCTGACTCGGCAATATGGTTCAGGATCCCGACTTCATGCTGAATCGCGGCCGACAAAACCTCGATCAAAATCTGGCTTTTGCTTTCGAAATATCGATAGACCAGCCCTGTAGAAACGCCTGCGCGCTCTGCAATCGCCTGAATCGATGCCTCCTTCAAGCCCCCTTGAATAATCAGTTCACGAGCAGATTCCAAAATCGACAGGCGATTTTGTTCCATTCGTTCCTGCATCAATGATGATCTTTTATAACTCATAAAATTATTCTCAACAAGATAAAATGAATTGTAAATCATTTTGTGAATATAGATTCACTTTTTTATTTTTTCATTGTATGTTAAAACCACAAGCACAACAAAAATGCTTTTTTGGACACAACAAATATAACCTCAGGATGGATGAAGAATGAATTTACAAAGCTTGGATTTCGGTTTGGATGAAACTCTAATAGCGCTTCGTGATTCAGTGGCCGCTTTTTGCGCCAAAGAAATTACCCCGATTGCTCAACAGGTTGACCGTGACAACAAGTTCCCTGCCCACCTTTGGAAAAAGTTTGGCGAGATGGGCCTGCTCGGGCTGACAGTCAGTGAGGAATATGGCGGTTCAAATTTTGGTTATCTGGCGCACATCATTGCCATGCAGGAAATTTCCCGTGCTTCTGCATCCATTGGGCTGTCCTATGGCGCACATTCTAACCTATGTGTAAACCAAATTAAGCGAAATGGTACTGAAGAACAGAAACAGCGTTATCTGCCTAAACTGATTTCAGGTGAATATGTCGGTGCCTTGGCAATGTCTGAACCGAATGCAGGCTCGGATGTGGTGAGCATGAAACTGAAAGCAGAAGACAAAGGCGATCACTACCTGTTGAATGGTTCAAAAATGTGGATCACCAATGGTGGCGATGCCGATGTCCTGGTGGTCTATGCAAAAACCGATTTGCAGGCCGGCGCCAAAGGCATGACCGCCTTTCTGGTTGAAAAAAATATGCCAGGTTTCAGTCATGGCACACATTTGGACAAACTGGGTATGCGCGGTTCAAACACTTATCCGCTGTTTTTTGACAATGTCGAAGTACCCAAAGAAAACGTCATGGGCGGCGTCGGTAATGGCACCAAGGTCTTGATGAGTGGTCTGGACTATGAGCGTGCTGTATTGAGTGCTGGCCCACTGGGGATTATGGATGCCTGTATGGATACCGTGATTCCATATATTCATGACCGTAAACAGTTTGGTCAGGCGCTGGGCGAATTCCAGTTAATGCAAGGCAAAATTGCCGACATGTATTCGACCTGGCTAGCCTGTAAGGCACTGGTTTATGCGGTCGGTGCTGAATGTGACAAAGCTGAGCATAGCCGTAGCCTGCGTAAAGATGCTGCCAGTGCCATTTTATATGCTGCTGAAAAAGCGACCTGGATGGCAGGAGAAACCATTCAGACTTTAGGTGGTAACGGTTATATCAACGAATTTGCTGCCGGCCGTTTATGGCGTGATGCCAAACTGTATGAAATTGGCGCCGGTACTTCAGAAATCCGCCGCATGCTGATTGGCCGTGAACTTTTCAACGAAACAGCCTAAACCTTAACACTTAGAATAAAACAAGGATGTTGGTCATGAATCAGTTATCGAGCAAAATCAATATACGTAGTGAAGAGTTTAAAACCAACCAGACTGCCATGCTGCAACTGGTGGATGACCTAAAACAGAAAATTGAAAAAATTGCTTTGGGTGGTGGCGAAACTGCCCGTCAAAAACATCTGGACCGTGGCAAATTACTCCCCCGTGAACGGATTAATCACCTGATCGATCCAGGAACCGCTTTTCTGGAAATTGGTCAGCTGGCTGCCTATCAGGTGTATCAGGATGATGTTCCTGCCGCAGGTGTGGTCGCTGGTGTTGGTCAGGTCAACGGTGTGACCTGCATGATCATCGCCAATGATGCTACGGTGAAAGGCGGTACTTATTATCCATTAACAGTGAAAAAGCATTTACGTGCCCAGGAAATTGCCGAACAGAACCATCTGACTTGTATTTATCTGGTGGATTCAGGCGGTGCATATTTGCCTTTACAGGATGAAGTATTTCCAGACCGCGATCACTTCGGCCGTATTTTCTACAATCAGGCACGTATGTCGAGCCAAGGTATCGCCCAAATTGCAGTGGTGATGGGCAGCTGTACTGCAGGCGGTGCTTATGTGCCTGCCATGTCAGATGAAACCATTATTGTCCGCAATCAGGGCACCATTTTCCTAGGCGGCCCTCCTCTAGTTAAGGCAGCTACTGGTGAAGTGGTGTCCAGTGAGGATCTCGGTGGTGGTGATGTGCATACCCGTTTGTCTGGCGTGGCTGATCATCTGGCTGAAAACGATGAACATGCACTTGCGATTGCCCGCAACATCGTGGCCAACCTGAACAAAAAGCCAAACAAGACCGCAGATGAAATCGAAGCGCCGCTGTTTGACAGTTCGGAACTGTACGGCATTGTGCCGAGTGACGCGCGCAAGCCTTTTGATATCCGTGAAGTGATAGCGCGTATTGTCGATGGCTCACGTTTTGACGAGTTCAAGGCACGTTTCGGCACTACCCTGGTGACCGGTTTTGCCAAGCTCTATGGCATGCCGGTCGGGATTATTGCCAATAATGGCATTCTATTTTCCGAGTCTGCCCAAAAAGGCGCACATTTTATTGAACTGTGTACCCAGCGCAATATTCCGCTGATTTTCCTGCAAAACATTACCGGCTTTATGGTCGGTCGCCAGTATGAAAATGAAGGCATTGCCAAAAATGGTGCCAAGCTGGTGATGGCCGTCGCCAACGCCAATGTGCCTAAGTTGACTCTAGTGATTGGCGGTTCTTTTGGTGCTGGCAACTACGGTATGTGTGGCCGCGCCTACTCGCCGCGCTTTATGTGGACCTGGCCAAACTCGCGTATTTCAGTGATGGGCGGTGAACAGGCCTCTAGCGTTTTGTCGACCTTAAAACGTGACCAGATTGAACAGAAAGGCGGCAGCTGGTCAGCTGAAGAAGAAGACCAGTTTAAACAACCAATTCGTGATCAATACGAACGCCAAGGCCATCCTTATTATGCGTCTTCGCGTTTATGGGATGACGGTGTGATTGATCCGGCGCAATCACGTGAGGTTCTGGCTTTAAGTCTAGCTGCAGCCCTGAATGCGCCCATCCAGCCAACCAAATTCGGCGTGTTCCGCATGTAAGAGGTGACAAAATGACATATCAATTTTTACAGCTCGAACAGCAGAATCAGGTGGCAACGGTTTGGATTAACCGTGCTGAACTGCACAATGCCTTTAATACTCAAGTCATTGAAGAACTGCATGCTTGCTTCCAGTCTTTAAATAACCGTGATGATGTACGCGTGGTGATTCTGGCGGGTCGTGGCAAAAGCTTCTCTGCGGGTGCGGATCTGAACTGGATGAAACAGGCCGGTCAGGCATCACAGGCAGACAATGAGGCGGATGCGCTCAAACTGGCAAAAATGCTGCAAAGTCTGGCGACCTTAAAACAGCCAACCATTGCCCGGGTACACGGCATTGCCTTTGGTGGCGGCATGGGGCTGGCCTCAGCCTGTGATATTTGTGTGGCCAGTACAGATGCCAAGTTTGCCACTTCCGAGGTTCGCTTAGGTCTGGCACCTTCGACCATCAGCCCGTATGTAATTCGTGCAATTGGTACACGTCAAGCTTCACGTTATTTCCTGACTGCCGAGCGGATTACTGCTGAACAGGCCAAAAGCATTGGTCTTGCGCATGAAGTCACTCCACCAGAACAGCTCGACAGCAAAATTGATGAAATTGTGGAAGCACTTTTACTTGGTGGTCCTGCCGCACAGAGCGCATCGAAACAGTTGATTCAACTGGTTGACCAACAGGTATTGACCGAAGATTTACTGCTTAAAACAGCACAGCATATTGCCCATATTCGCCAGGGAGATGAGGCGAAAAATGGACTGAATGCATTTTTGAACAAACAAAGCCCGGCTTGGATCAAGACCACGGCATAACAACGAGAAGGATCCTACAATGTTTGAGAAGATTTTAATTGCCAACCGTGGTGAAATTGCCTGCCGTGTGATTCGTACAGCGAAGAAATTAGGAATTGCCACCGTTGCCGTCTATTCCGATGCTGATGCGCAGGCACAACATGTGAAACTGGCCGATGAAGCGATCTATATTGGTGAATCGCCAGCAGCTCAAAGTTATTTGCAAATTGATCGCATTATTCAGGCAGCCAAAAACACTGGTGCCCAGGCGATTCACCCCGGTTATGGTTTCCTGTCCGAAAATGACCAGTTTGCCTTGGCCTGTCAGGACAACAATATTGTCTTTATTGGCCCGCCAGTCGATGCCATTCTGGCAATGGGTCTAAAGGCCACCTCTAAAGCGCTGATGGAAAAAGCCGGTGTGCCTCTAACCCCCGGCTATCATGGGACCAATCAGGATGCCGACTTCCTGAAACAGCAGGCAGACAATATTGGCTATCCGGTACTGATCAAGGCCAGTGCCGGTGGTGGCGGTAAAGGCATGCGTCTGGTGGAACGCAGCGAAGATTTTCTTAGCTCGCTTGCTTCATGTAAGAGTGAAGCACGTTCAAGTTTTGGCAATGAAGACGTTCTGATTGAACGTTATGTGATTCAGCCACGTCATATTGAAGTGCAAGTTTTTGGCGATACACATGGCAACTATGTACATCTGTTTGAGCGTGATTGTTCGGTACAACGTCGCCACCAGAAAGTGCTAGAAGAAGCGCCTGCACCAAAAATGCCAGAAGATAAACTGGAAGCGATGCGTCAGGCTGCGATTGATGCCGCTCGTGCAGTGAATTACGTTGGCGCCGGTACGGTAGAGTTTATTGTCGAGCAAGACGGTACGGCCTATTTCATGGAAATGAACACCCGCCTACAGGTTGAACATCCGGTGACTGAAATGATTACCGGACAGGATCTGGTAGAATGGCAACTGCGCGTAGCTTTTGGTGAACCTTTACCGAAGCAGCAGCATGAATTGCAGATTCACGGTCATGCGCTTGAAGCCCGTGTCTATGCTGAAGAGCCGGAAAAAGGTTTTATCCCGGCGATCGGTCAGATCAGCTACCTGCATTATCCGGAGCAAAGTGACTGTGTACGTGTCGATAGCGGTATTGTCGAAGGCGACGAGATCAGCACTTATTATGATCCGATGATTGCCAAACTGATTGTCTGGGGTAAAAATCGTGAAGCAGCCCTAACCCAGATGCACCATGCGCTGGGTCAGTTCCATGTCGATGGTCTGGGTAACAATATTGCTTTTCTAGATCGCCTGGTGCTGTGTGACTCGTTTAAAAATGCACATTTAGATACTGGCCTGATTCAGCGTGAAGAAGAATTTCTGCTCAAACCTTCTGCGGATATCCGTGCCGAACTGGTAGTTAGTGCCGCACTGATTGAACTTCTGTCACATCAGGCACAGAATCCCGTTCCAAGCAACCCGGTATGGCAGCAGCAAGCATTCTGGCGCTTAAACCAACAGAATAGTCATACAGTGCAATTACAACGCAATGGCATTAACCTGAAAATTCAGTTCAGCACCCAAGATCAAGGCTTTGTTGCCAGCTATAACGGTCAGCAAATTCAGATTCAGGGTCAACTCGTCGATGCCCATACTTTAGCCTTGCAACTGGCGGGTAAACAGCAAAAACTGGCTTTTAGCCAGAGTGAGCAAGGCATTACCCTGTTCCAGAATGGTCAAAGCTATAAGTTTAATTACTTGAAGTCTGATTTTAATAATCAGGATGAACAAGGCACGGAAAATAACCTGATCGCACCAATGCCAGGTGTCATTACCCAGGTGCTCGTGGCAGCCAATGACAAAGTCAAAAAAGATGATGTGCTGATGACGCTGGAAGCCATGAAGATCGAATACTCGATTCGCGCACCGCATGACGGCATCATCGCAAGCTCATATTTTCAGAAGGGTGATCAGGTTAAAGCCGGTGATGAACTGGTCGAGTTCCAGCCTCTGGCGGAGGAAGTGGCATGACGGATTTTGTCAAAATCGTAGAGGTCGGGCCACGCGATGGCCTGCAAAATGAAAAAATACCTTTGACATTGGATGACCGGAAAAACCTGATTCTGGACCTAATGAAAACCGGTCTGCAGTCCATCGAAGTCGGCTCCTGCGTTTCAGCCAAATGGGTACCGCGAATGGCAGACAGTGATGTGCTCTTTGCCAGCCTACCCCAAGATCCGAATATTCAGTTCAGTTTATTAACCCCAAACATGAAAGGTTTTGAATCGGCACTGGCTGTGGGTTGCAAGGAAGTGGCGGTATTTACTGCAGCTTCTGAAAGCTTTACCCGCAAAAACATCAACTGCTCGATTGATGAAAGCTTCGAGAAGTTTGCCGATGTCATGGCAGCAGCCAAAGCCAATGATATTAAGGTACGTGGCTATGTTTCCTGCATGGCGGACTGTCCTTATGAAGGTGCCATTGATCCGAAGCAGGTGGTCAAAGTCACCCAGCGTTTGCTGGAGATGGGCTGCTATGAAGTGTCATTGGGTGAAACCATTGGTACAGCAACACCGGATCGGGTGAAAAATGTCTGGGAGGCCTGTCTGGCTGAACTTGATACTAAAGTTTTGGCAGGCCATTTTCATAATACTTACGGCATGGCCATTGCCAATATTTACCAGTCTTTACTGCAAGGCATTCGGGTCTTTGATTCATCCATTGCCGGCCTAGGTGGTTGCCCTTATGCCAAAGGCGCTTCCGGCAATGTCTCAACTGAAGACCTGTATTACCTGCTCTCGAATATGGGCTTTCAAACCGGTATTCAGCTGGATGCCCTGATGCAGGCCAGCCGTAATATCAGTGAAGTCTTGCAGCGCAATAATCCATCCAATTATGCCAATGCCTATTGGCAAAAAGCCTGTGCTTGAAAATAAACTTGCTTGAGCAAAATGCTTTCAAGCAAGCCATAAGGATATAAGCAGCAGATTGAAGTCTGCTACAACAATAATAGAGGTGACAAGATGTCAAACAAGGTTTATGACAGCGCTCAATCCGCCTTAAAGGATGTGGTGCAAGATGGTCATACTCTGGCCGTTGGTGGTTTCGGCCTATGTGGTATTCCAGAAGCCCTGATTACAGCACTAAAAGAAACAGGTGCTAAGCAACTCACCTGTATTTCCAACAATGCCGGCGTAGACGGCTTCGGTCTCGGACTTCTGCTGGAAACCAAACAAATTAAAAAAATGATCTCCTCTTATGTGGGTGAGAATAAAGAGTTTGAACGTCAATATTTAAATGGCGAACTGGAAGTTGAGCTGACCCCACAGGGTACACTGGCAGAAAAATTACGTGCTGGCGGTGCCGGTATTCCGGCTTTTTATACGGCGACGGGTGTCGGAACCGTGATCGCTGAAGGTAAGGATGTCCGTGAATTTAATGGCAAGTCTTACATTCTGGAAGAATCTTTAACAGCTGATGTTGCTCTGGTTAAAGCCTATAAGGCCGATAAAGCCGGCAACCTGATTTTCCGTAAAACCGCCCAGAACTTTAATCCGGTCTGTGCCATGGCCGGCAAAATTACCATTGCTGAAGTCGAAGAGATTGTCGAAATTGGCGTGCTGGATCCAGATGAAATCCATCTTCCGGGAATTTATGTGAACCGGATAGTCGTGAATGCTCAACCGGAAAAACGTATTGAACAGATGACCTTAAAGGCGGAGGCTTGATCATGGCTTGGACACGTAATGAAATGGCGCAGCGCGCGGCACAAGAGCTTGAAGATGGTTTCTATGTCAATTTAGGGATTGGCCTGCCGACGCTAGTCGCAAATTATATTCCGGAAAATATCAATGTCTGGCTGCAATCGGAAAATGGTTTGCTGGGGATTGGTGAATTTCCAACCGAGGAAACTGTCGATGCCGACCTGATCAATGCCGGTAAACAGACGGTTACCGCGCGAAAAGGTGCTTCATTTTTCTCAAGTGCCGACTCCTTTGCCATGATCCGTGGTGGTCATGTCAATATTGCCATTTTGGGAGCCATGGAAGTGTCTGAAACTGGTGATCTGGCCAATTGGATGATTCCGGGTAAAAAGGTCAAAGGCATGGGCGGTGCCATGGATCTGGTCGCGGGTGTACAAAAAGTCGTGGTCTTAATGGAACACTGCGCCAAAGATGGTACACCGAAGATTGTACCGCAATGTAGCTTGCCGCTGACTGGTCAAGCTGTGGTCAACCGGATTATTACCGACCTCGGTGTACTGGATGTTAGTCCTGATGGAATTCGACTGGTTGAACTGGCACCAGAGGTCAGTTTTGAGGAGATTCAAAAAGTCACTGGGGTAGCGCTATTACGTAATGCTGCCTGATCCAGCCAGCCCTTAAGAATGAAGCATCTTAAGGGCTTTTTTATATATAGCCGTTTCATTTCAAAATAATAATCGCAGAATAAATGGATTTTAATCATGCAAACTCAACAAAATATTTTGCAGCGCTTCGCCTTGCGCGTCAGCGACTGGTCTGAAAAATGGTTTCCGGATTCTTATATTTTTGCCCTGCTCGGCGTCATCATTGTGGCGATTGCCGCTATCGGAATTGGTGCACCGGCACAGGATGTCGCGATTTCCTTTGGTGACGGCTTCTGGAGCCTGATTCCCTTTACCTTGCAGATGTGCATGCTGATCGTGGTCGGTTATGTGGTTTCGGTGTCCAAGCCTGTCCAGCTTCTGATCCAGAAAATGGCGCGCCTGCCACATTCCGGTCGTGGTGCGATTGTCCTGGTCGCCACGGTCAGCCTGTTAATTTCTCTGATTAATTGGGCCATGAGTACTGTACTGACTGCACTCCTAGTGATTGCACTGGCACAGCGTAAAGAGCTTAACATGGATTACCGCGCTGCTGCGGCTGCCGCGATTATCGGGATGGGTGCGACCTGGGCACTGGGCATCAGTTCTTCAGCTGCACAGTTACAGGCCAATAAAAGCAGTCTGCCTGAACCGATTTATAATCTGACGGGCGTGATTCCATTTACCGAAACCATTTTCCTGCCGCAATCCATGATCATGACGGCGGTACTGATTGTAGCTTCAATTGCGATTGCTTACTGGTCAGCACCTAAAGGGTCTGACATTAAAACCATTGAGCACTTCCCGATTCAGATTGAAGAAGAAAAACCGGAAGTATCTGCCGAAAAAAGACCGGGGGATTGGCTGGAAAATTCACCCATTTTAAGCATTCTGATTGTGATTCTGGGCGCAGTCTGGATGTTTAACGAATTTTCCAAAAGCAATCCGATTCTGGCCATTTCCAGCTTAAATACCTATAACTTTATCTTCCTGATTTTGGGCGTGGCCTTACACGGTACACCGCGAAATTTCCTGAATGCGGTATCCAAAGCCGTACCCGCCATTTCTGGGGTACTGATCCAGTTTCCGCTGTATGGCAGTATTGCCTTTATGATGACCAATGCGCTAAACCCGGCCGATCTGTCATTGTCACATTACATTGCCGAGTTCTTTGTTTCCATTGCCTCGCAGGAAACCTTTGCCATTGTGATGGGCTTATACTCGGCGATTCTGGGTTTCTTTATTCCTTCTGGCGGAGGGAAATGGATTATCGAAGCGCCCTATGTGATGCAGGCTGCGCATGACCTGAAAGTGCATCTGGGCTGGTCGGTACAGATTTATAATGCGGCAGAAGCCTTGCCGAATCTGATTAATCCATTCTTTATGCTTCCGATGTTGGGTATCCTGAAATTAAAAGCCAAAGATGTGATTGGATTTACGGTGACCCAGTTGATTTTCCATCTGCCTTTGGTACTGTTCCTGCTATGGTTCCTTGGTCGGACATTGACTTATAGCCCGCCGGTATTTTCTTAATTTAAGATAATAAAAAAGGACGAAAATTCGTCCTTTTTTATTTAGGCCGCTCTCTTAATTTCCTGTCTTCTCAACTACACCTTCATCATCTACTTCACGTACAATTCCCGTTTCGGTATTCACGACCTCAAAGGTCACGCGACGATTCTGAAACTGTCCGGCAGGTGTGGCATTGGGTTCAACCGGCTGATCCTCTCCCATGCCAACTGCCTGTAACTGTGCAGGATTGACCCCTTTTCCAACGAGATAACTGGTAATCGCTTGAGCTCGTTGCACAGACAGCACCTTATTTTCTGCTTCACTACCCTGAGCATCGGCATGTCCTGTAACCTTCAGAATGACATGCGGTGCTCGTTGCAATAATGCAGCAGCCTGATCCAGCACCAATTTATTGACCTCGGGAACTTCAGTCGATGCCGTATCAAAATTAATGATCTGTAAATTCAGTGCAGTCGCCACATCCAGCGCTTTAACATTATCGGTCTTGATACTGGCCAAGGCTTGTTCTGCCTCACTATTGGCGGTATTAATCACGTCACTTCTATTGAGCGGCTGCTGGGTCACCACTGTGACATTTTTGGCCAGACTACGAATTTGTGCTGCCAGACGCTCGGCCTCTGCATTGGTTGCTGCACGCACTGAAACCTGATTGCCAATCCAGTCAAGTGACACATTTGGCATTCCCTGCATTGTTCTCAACACAGTCGGAATAGTATCCTGATCAATAAATTCTGAATGATAAACCTCACTGCTCAGCGCCCCACAACCAATATTATAATTAAAGATCTGTTTGATCTCGTTTTGCAAAATTTCCATATACTGCGGATTATTCAGCTGTAATTGACAACTGACAATTTCGCCATTACTGCCTGTACTTAATCGCAAGGATGCAGGCTGAGCTGCAGCAACTTCACTGGTCGCTTGGGTATTTGAATCTTCAACATCATCCTGCATGCAGCTACGAACCAAAAACAGGATCAAACCCGCCAGGATCAGAAAAATAATAAACGGCCATAAAAAGCCGGTTTTTCTTTCTTCCTGAACAATGATGGTCTGCTCCGCCAATACAGGTTCCTGATTTAAATTCTGCCCTGCCAAGGGTGAAACTCCAAGCGCTGCCAGAATAGGGCCAGCCCAAAGGGGTAATGCGCGCTGAATCGAATCGGCGTGGGTTTCCAGCAAATGGCTAATCGCTTCCGGACTCGAAGCACCTGCTTCAGTCTGTAAAAAATTCATGGTCGGTACAATTGACCGGTTCAAGGTATGCTCTATTTCATCTTGCGGCGCGCTCTGATCCACTTGATCGAGAAATTGCTGCTTGAGTGCCGGGTTTGCATTGAATAATTCATGGATTTTTGGATTGAGTTGCTGACCAAGATTCTCAATCCAGGCTGGACGTGCACGCAATATATTTAAAAATATAGGATAGAATTGAGTCAGTGCCTGATCTTTGGCAAATAAATGCTCGGTTTCACCTTGAAGCACAATCGCCGTAACATCGCTTTTTAAGCGTTCTATAAAGTCTATATTCATAATCGTCACCATTCTTTTGATTTTTCTAATAATGTTTAATATTTAATCAGTGTAACGATCCCCATTTTTTTAAAATGTAAATAATTGTATGAATATCATAAAGTTTCACTATTTTTATTGAGCACTCATTTTACTGATACAGAATTTAAAAATAAAAAAAGCCAGCCGAAGCTGACTTTTATAAAATTGGGATCACTTAAGCAGTAAAAGTTTGAACAACTTTACCCAGCACTTTTTGATTAATTAGCGGGGTATTTTTACCTTGTGACACGATGCTTTCTTTATTCAGGGTCCATTCCAGTTCCGGATCTAGCAGCACCCAGCCTGATTCATTTATCCATCGATCTGCCATTTGTGCAACACGTGCCGGAGCTAAGGTTACTTTTTCCACCCATTCCAGTGGGGTCAACAAACCCTCACGAATCAGTTGCAGACCAAAAGGCACATAGGTATCAAAAGCAGTGAAACCTGGCTGCGTTTCAGCAAACGGCGCCATTTTCGCAGAGCTGCTCAGCGGTTCATGATGAGTACAAATCGCATCAATCACACCTGATTTTACACCCTGACGCAGTAATTCTTTATCCTGCTCAGAACGGAGTGGCGGACGTACATGTGCAAGAGAGTTAAATCCATCAATCAAATGATCGGTCAAATGTAACTGATGCATCGCTACATCACAGGTCACCGGTAAGCCTTTTTCCTTGGCAATACGGATCAATTCGACTGATGCACCACAAGACAACAGACCGAAGTGTGCACGTACATGGGTTGCTTCAATCATCAACAGATATTTGGCAATCGCCACGGTTTCAGCCAGTGCCGGAATCATCGGCAAGCCCTGACGTGAAGCAATAAAGCCTTCATGCACACAGCCGTCTTTGGCAATTTGTGGTTCTTCTGCATAGAACACCACCGTCAAGTCTAAACCTGCAGCATATTCAAGTGTACGTAATACCACATCATCATTGGCAAACGGCGCACTGGCATTGGAAACCGCAGTACAACCGCCCTTTTTCAAGCCCGCCATATTTGCCGGTTGTTGACCATTTAAGCCTTGGGTTTGCGCACCAATCACTTGAAGATAGATCCCACCATCCAGCATGGCTTTTTCGACCAGACCATGAATCAGCGCACCATTATCTTGTACGATTGGCTTTGAATCGGGTGGCGTAAATACGTGCAAAATGCCATTTTCACGTGCCGCTTTTCCTTCAGACTTAAGCGTACCGTGTTGCTGTTGACCCGGTTCACGTAAACGCGCACACAAATCGACCATGGTTGGCATTAACCATTTGCCTTGACCATCAATCGTTTCAAAGACGTCTGCTGTTTCTGCAACGAATTTACCATTTTCCAGATACACGGTCTGGATAGAATTAGTGTTTTGGATCGGATCAAGAACACGGACATTTTCAATTTTTACAATAGTCATGACTTATTCCTTAACCCGCAATCGCTTCAATCAAACCTTGTTCTTGTAACTGGCCTTGCATCGATAAAGCCAACACCGCCATACGCACGGCAATACCATTGGTCACCTGCTTCAAAATCACAGATTGCGGACCATCCGCAATACTTGAGTCGATTTCAACGCCGCGGTTCATTGGTCCCGGATGCATCACGATACAATCCGGTTTGGCCATGGCAAGACGTTCTTTATTCAAGCCATACATTTTGTAGAACTCTGCTTGCGAGGCCAGTGCCGGAGAATCAATACGCTCGTTTTGAATACGTAAGGTAATGATCACGTCGCAGTCTTTGATGCCGTCTTCCATATTGTTAAATAGACGAACACCATCGCCATATTCTTCAAAACCCAATGGCAGCAAGGTATTCGGTGCAATCACCCGGATATCCTGGCAACCTAAAGTTTGCAAGGCAGCCACATCTGAACGCGCGACACGTGAATGCTTGATATCGCCAATAATGGCAATCGACATTTCTTCGAATTTTTTATTGGTTTCGCGGCGAATGGTCAGCATGTCCAGCATCGCTTGAGTCGGATGCGCATGACGGCCATCACCGGCATTAATAATTGCCACTGTTGGACAGACATCCTTGGCAATAAAATGCGCTGCCCCTGAAGATGAATGACGCACCACGAAAATATCGGCCGCCATGGCTTCCAGATTCCATAAGGTGTCACGCAGGGTTTCACCTTTGGAAGTACTCGAACGGGCAATATCGATATTGAGAACGTTGGCAGAAAGGCGCTTGGCAGCGGCTTCAAAGGTGGTGCGGGTACGGGTTGAATTTTCGAAGAACAGGTTCATCACCGTTTTGCCTTCGAGCAAATTATTGGTGATCAGCTGATTTTGGTCATTAAAAAAGGACTGTGCAGTGTCCAATATTTTTGTCAGGGTTTCTTTAGAAAGACCTTCGATGGTCAAGAAGTGTTTTAGATTACCTTCTTTATTGAGTTGAATCTGGCTCGGTGTATGCAATGCCGCCAAGTGCATGAGAGATTCCTTATGCGTTAAGTCAACATATTATACAGAGATTGGCGAATTTTTATAGTTGGCCATGCTGCTACTTGTACAAAAAGCATCTGAACAATAAAAACAAAAAATCAGATTCCTTTGTATTTTTTCAATAACATAATTTAACCCGATTTGCATCTTGCTGATTTTAAGTACAAAACCAACGGGCGCTTCAGTCTGGAGCATTCACACCCATCTCAGGTTTAACGCAGTGCACCAATATACCGATGTGACACCTGTGCACGATAGATATCGTCTTCATCCGGTTCGACCGAGATCAGCCCTTCCTGCTGGATCGGATGTGCAGATTCTGTTTGTGAGTCTTGTGCTGTTTCAGAAATCTCCAGTACCATTTTGAGGCGCTGGATCAGATGATTCAAATCTGGATCCTGGGTTTGCTCTGCCAGTTGAATCACATGCCGGGCATAATCCAGGTTCTCTGCCAGATAAATTGCATCAATTACCCGACCGGAAACCCGTCGTAAACGTGCATAAATTAAAGTGGCCACTGAAAAAGCGTCATGGTTGCGTAACTGATTCTCTAACATCTTAACCCCCATTATAAAATTGAAAAATCAGGCAGCCATCGCTCCCCATCGACTGACCGCCTGATTTGCCATGTATAGAGCAAAATGCATACCAGTTCCTCAATTTATAGTGTGAATATTATTTTTCTCTATCACATGCCACGGCCTTTCAGAGAATTTCAAAAGCTTTCAATATAAAAATACGGTAAACTTAGCGCAGTTTTTTATTTATCTTTTTTGGTCTCTCTATTATATGAATACCTCTCCACGTTTAAGCAATTATTGGGTCACCTGTGCCGATGGTCTGGAAACCTTATTAGAAGAAGAAATACAAGGCTTAGGTGTTCAGAATATTGAGCGTTTTCCAGGCCGTTTAACCTTTAAAGGTACACTGGAAAATGCTTATCGTATCTGCATGTGGTCACGTCTGGCTTCACGTGTCTTGATGCCGATCCACACGCATGAAATTGAATTTTCTCATGATGCGCGTGATGTGGCAGAAGAACTCTATGAAGGGGCTCTCAGCTTTGACTGGTCGCTGATTTTTGCACCACAAAGTACCTTTGCGATTCGTTTGCATGTCGAACGTGATATCAAGGTCAATACCCAGTTTGCGACTTTACGTGCCAAAGATGGTGTCGTAGATTCCTTTATGGAAGCCGTAGGCAAACGTCCAAGCATTGATACCAAACAGCCTGAAATTACCATGTATATTCTGGCAGGCAAGAAAGAACATACTTACTGCCTGGACCTGTCTGGCGACTCTTTGCATAAACGCGGTTATCGCCGCTTTATGACTGACGCCCCAATCAAGGAAAACCTGGCCGCTGCGATTCTGCAAAAAGGTGGTTTAAAAGCGTTAAATCCGGACATCATTGTCGATCCAATGTGTGGTTCAGGTACCTTTATTATTGAATCCCTAATGATTTTGACCGACCGTGCACCGGGTCTGGTCCGTCGTTTCGGTTTTAATGGCTGGAATGGCCATGACCATGAACTGTGGATGAGCATCAAGGCCGAAGCTGCTGAACGTCATCAAGCGGCAATGGAAAATCCATTACCACAATTCTATGCCTTCGATGCGGACTGGGAAGCGGTTAAAGCCACCAGACAAAATATTATCGCGGCGGGTTTTGAAGCTGCTCTCGACAATATCATGATCGAAGAACGGACTTTAAATGACTGGCCTGATTTCCATGCAGAAGGCAAGAAAGTATTCTTCGTGACCAACCCGCCATATGGCGAACGTCTCGGCGATAAAGCGCAAAACCGTTCTTTATACCTGGGTTTATCGGCTTTATTGCAAAAGAATTTCCCGAATCAAAAAGCGGCTGTGATTGCCTCCCAAGTGGAACAGGCCGATGTGCTAGCGTTCAATGATCCGCAAATCCTGCGTTTGATGAATGGTAAATTGCCGATCTATATCCGCTTCGGTACGGTTAAACCGGCCGCAGTGGTACGTCCATTCCTAGAAAGCTGGCAGCCTCAGCAGTTTGAACCGATTGAAGGTGCGATGGAATTTGCCAACCGTCTGACCAAAAATATGCAAGCTCTAAAAAAATGGGCAGTCAAGGAACAGATCCATTGTTTACGTCTCTATGATGCAGATTTACCTGATTTTAACGTCGCAGTAGATCTGTATGGCGAGCGTTTGCATGTACAAGAATATGCGCCACCTAAAACTATTGATCCGGAAAAAGCCAAAAAACGTTTCAACCTGGCCTTACAGGCAATTCGTGCCGTGACCGGTTTGGGCCGTGATGCGATCTTTATCAAGACCCGTGCACGTCAGGAAGGTAAAAACCAGTACACCAAACAAAGTACAGCATCCAAGCGTTTTATCGTTCAGGAAGGTCAAGCCAAGATTCTGGTCAACCTGACCGATTATCTGGATACCGGTCTGTTTCTGGATCACCGTCAAATGCGTTTACGTATTGCACGTGAAGCAAAAGGCAAACACTTCCTGAACCTGTACAGCTATACCTCAACGGCAAGTTTACATGCTGCTTTGGGTGGTGCTGCAAGTACAACCAGCGTCGATCTGTCGAATACTTATTTGAACTGGTCTAAAGAAAACTTTGTTCTGAACGGTTTAACTGTAGATCATGCGGATGAACAACACCAGTTCTTTGCCTCTGACTGTTTCGAATGGCTAAAAGAAGGTCATGAGCAATATGAGCTGATCTTTATCGACCCACCAACCTTCTCAAACTCGAAGAAATTCTACGGGACCTTTGACGTACAGCGCGACCATTTGTCCCTGTTAAAACGTGCGATGAACCGCTTAACCACTGATGGTACCTTGTATTTCTCAAATAACTATCGTGGTTTTGAGATGGATGAAGAAATTCTGGCCTTCTTTGATGTTGAAGAAATTACCCAGGAAACCATTGGACCTGACTTCAAGCGGAATCAAAAGATTCACCGTGCCTGGAAAATCCGTCATCCGCAAGTGTAATTTGATGATGAATTAACTGTCTTTATCACGATTGATATCTTCTTTATTTTCCCTGAGCTGAGTTTTAAGCCATGCTTTAAAGCTCGCCGCAACAAGAATACAAAAGTGTTGCAATGCTCGAAGTTAAAAATAAGATTAAAAAAAACCCAGCCTAGGCTGGGTTTTTTGTTGCAAGGAGAAGCGGTTTAGTTAAGTTTCATTTTTTCAAAGATTAACTCACCTGCTTCAGCTTTCACCAGAATGGTATCGCCCGGCTGGAATTCTCCGCCCAGGATTTTCTGCGCCAGACCATTTTCAATCCGCTGCTGGATTGCACGTTTCAGTGGACGTGCTCCATACAATGGATCAAAACCGGCCTCGATCAGCTGATCGAAAGCGCTGTCATCTACCGACAAGCGCATATCGCGTTCTGCCAGACGTTGACGTAAACGGTCCAACTGGATATCGGCAATACCGCGAATCTGGTCTTTTTCCAGCGCATGGAACACTACCAGTTCATCAATACGGTTGATAAATTCCGGACGGAAATGTTCCGATACCGCATTCATCACCACCGTACGGACTTCTTCTTTAGTGGCATTACCGCCCAATTCACGTACATCCTGCGAACCCAGGTTCGAAGTCATGACGATCACAGAGTTTTTAAAGTCCACTACCCGGCCTTGCGAGTCAGTTAAACGGCCATCATCCAGTACCTGTAGCAAGATGTTAAATACGTCCGGATGCGCTTTTTCGACTTCATCAAACAAGATCACACTATACGGTTTACGACGTACGGCTTCAGTAAGCACCCCACCTTCTTCATAACCGACATAGCCCGGAGGCGCACCAACCAAACGGCTGACCGAATGTTTTTCCATAAATTCTGACATATCGATACGCACCATGGCATCGTCGCTGTCAAACAGGAAATTTGCCAGAGCTTTGGTCAATTCTGTTTTACCGACACCCGTTGGACCCAGAAACAGGAATGATCCACTTGGTCGGTTCGGATCTGACAGACCGGCACGTGAACGGCGTACTGCATTGGATACCGCCACCACGGCTTCATCTTGCCCTACTACACGGTTATGCAGGAATTCTTCCATATGTAGCAATTTGTCACGCTCGCCTTGCAGCATTTTCGCAACCGGAATACCGGTCGCAGCACTCACTACTTCAGCAATTTCATTGTCGGTGACTTTGTTACGCAGCAATTTTGGCGTTGCGCTTTCATCGGCTTTTTCAGCCAGTTCAAGCTGCTTTTGCAACTCTGGTATCACGCCATATTGCAAACGCGCGGCCTCGCCCAGATCACCTTCACGTTGCGCTTTTTCAAGTGCTGTACGTGCCTGATCCAGTTTGATCTGTACGTCTTTATTGCCTTCGACCAGCGCTTTATCTGCACGCCAGACTTCTTCCAGGTCATGATACTCTTTTTCAACTGTGGCGATCTGATCGGACAAGTATTGAATCTCAGCTTTGGCACCTGAGTCTTCATCTTTTTTCACCGCTTCCAGCTGCATTTTTAACTGAATCAGACGGCGTTCCAGTTTATCTAAAGCTTCTGGCTTAGAATCGAGTTCCATTTTGATGCGCGATGCTGCTTCATCAATCAGGTCAATGGCTTTATCCGGCAACTGACGGTCGGTGATATAACGGTGTGACATTTTCGCAGCAGCAATAATGGCTGAATCCAGAATCTGTACCCCGTGATGGGTCGCATAGCGATCTTTCAGACCACGCAGAATCGCAATGGTATCTTCCACGCTTGGCTCATCCACCAGCACTTTCTGGAAACGACGTTCCAGCGCTGCATCTTTTTCAATATACTGACGATATTCATCCAGTGTGGTGGCACCGACACAGCGCAGTTCGCCACGGGCCAGCGCAGGTTTAAGCATATTGCCGGCATCCATCGCGCCATCACCTTTACCAGCACCCACCAGGGTATGCAACTCGTCGATAAACAGGATGATTTCGCCTTCGTGTTTGGCAATATCTTTCAGAACGGCTTTTAAGCGCTCTTCAAACTCACCGCGGTATTTGGCACCGGCCAGCAAAGAACCCAGATCTAGAGATAAAACACGTTTCCCTTTGAGTCCTTCAGGCACTTCACCATTAATAATCCGCTGCGCCAGACCTTCGACGATTGCAGTTTTACCGACCCCTGGCTCACCGATGAGTACCGGGTTATTTTTGGTACGGCGTGATAAGACCTGAATGGTACGGCGGATTTCATCATCACGGCCAATCACAGGATCAAGCTTGCCTGCCAACGCACGTTCAGTTAAATCAATGGTGTACTTATTCAGTGAATCACGCTGATCTTCATGATTATTGCTCATGACTTTTTCATCGCCTCGAAATTGATTAATCACTTGGCCTAAAGTCTCTGCCTTTACGCCAATACTATTTAATAAGGTTTTGGTATTTCCGGTTTCTGCCAGCGCCAACAGCACCCAATCCGTAGATAAAAACTCATCTCCGGCTTTTTGCGCAAAGCTGTCTGCCAGATGCAATACTTTTGCCGCTTCAGGACTGAGGTTGATATCTGCTGATGGATTGGTCAGGGTTGCCACATTGCTCAATGCTGTTTGCAGCTTGGTTTGTAGCTCACGCAGATTAGCACCGGCCTGTTGCAGCAGGCTGACATTGGATGCTTCATCCATCAAGGTGGCCAAGATATGGATCCCATCAATGGAGGTATGATCCTTACTCATGGCCAGCGATTGTGCATCGGAAAGGGTTTGCTGCAGGCGATTGGTAAATTTTTCAAAACGCATTCTTGTTATTCCTCACAACAAATTTTCTACTTGATGGATATATGGGTGCACTTGATAAAATTTCAAATCATTTTTATATATTTTTCAAAAACTTAATATAAACATTTAGACAGTCTTTAATAATAATATTGGTGTAATCAAATCATATTTCAAGTGAGGTTAGAAGAATTTTTAAGGTGAAGATAAACAATTCATATTTTATTTAATTTACTCTGCTATTTTTCAGCTTAGTAGAGAATAGAGAGATATTTTTAGTACGGTTGCAACCTTCCTAGTAATCGCAATACTTCACTCAAACCATGTTCTGTTTGCATTAGAGATCTTGGCGTTTGCTGATCCAAAAGCTTGTTAGGTGAATTGATAAACTGCCGCATCCAGCTCAAGTCTCCACCATGCAAGCTAAATAACTTTTGATAGATATTTACTAAAGCTATAGCTTTTTCGCCTGCTGTAGTATCTGGTTCTAATTCTTTTTCATTTATAACCAGAGATAATTCCGCCTCAGATAAACCCAGAATCAATGCAAGTTCGAATTCTTTCAGTTGCAACTGCTCAGCTAAGTTGAATACTGCTATAGCTAATACTTGGGATTTAGAAATACCTGTTTCACTATTCATTTTTATCAAATCATCTTGATGCGTCTTATTTCGATTATGCTGCTTTTATTGTTTTCCGGCCATGTTGTTTATCATCAAATTTAATTTCTCATAAAATTAAAACACCCTCGCTTGGAGGGTGCTTTAAAATAACAACACCATGATTATGGTGCCGGATTCGGTTGCTGACGGTGAATTGCCTCAATACCTTTCAGTATTTCCTCAGACAGATCAATTTCAAATGCCTGAATATTTTCTTTCAGCTGATCCAGATTGGTGGCACCAATAATCGTACTGGTCATAAAGAACTGCTGCTTGATAAAGGCCAAAGCCAATTGGGTAAGACTTAAGCCATGCTGTTCTGCCAGCTGGGCATATTGCTCGGTTGCCCATTCACTTTGCGGATTGCTATAACGGCTAAAGCGGGAGAACAGTGTTACACGCGCATTGGCAGGACGTGCACCATGCCGGAATTTACCGGTCAGATAACCAAATGCCAAAGGTGAATACGCCAACAAGCCCACACCTTCATAATGGGCAATTTCTGACATGCCGATTTCATAAGTACGGTTCAGCAGGTTATATGGGTTTTGTACACTGACAAATTTGGACAAACCTAATTTCTCTGCGAGGTGCAGAAATTTCATCGTGCCCCACGGGGTTTCATTGGAAAGACCAATATAACGGATACGGCCTTTTTTAATTTCATCCTGCAAGGCGGTCAGGGTTTCTTCGAGATCTGTCACGGTACGGTCTTCTGCCGCTTCAGCATTGCCATAACCCAGCTTGCCAAAGAAATTGGTTGGGCGTTGCGGCCAGTGCAGCTGATACAGGTCAATATAATCCGTTTGCAGGCGTGACAATGACTGGTCAATTGCTGCTGAAATTTCATCGGCAACGAAACGGGTTTTACCATCCCGGATATGGCTACCACCTTGCGAGGGTCCGGCAATTTTTGAGGCTAAAAAAAGTTTGTCACGGCCACCACGGGCAGCGATCCAGTTCCCGATAATACGCTCGGTAGCACCCTGCGTTTCAGGTTTTGGCGGTACCGGGTACATTTCCGCAGTATCCCAGAAATACACTCCCTGATCTAAAGCATAATCCAGTTGCTGAAAAGCCTGTTCTTGTGTGTTCTGCTCACCAAAGGTCATGGTGCCCAAACAAATTTCTGGCAAAAAAATGCCGGTATCCGCCAATGGTCTGAATTGCATAAAAACATCCTGTGAATTTTATTCAGTGAATTGAGATCAAGTGGGCTATAGCCTATCGGAATTATAAGGGAGACTTAAATCATCTTTTCTGAGAAGCTTGTTCTAAATTTTTATGTATTGAGTAATGACGCATAAAAAAAGCAAATCCGAAGATTTGCTTTTTAATATCTGGATTATTCGTCTATGGCACCATCTGCCACTGCTTCAGATGCTTCTTCTAATGAAGCATCAAAGATCAGGATGGCTTTACCATCGGTTTCGATCATGCCCTGCTCTTCCAGGGTTTTTAGTACACGTCCGACCATTTCGCGGGAACAGCCAACAATGCGACCAATTTCCTGACGGGTAATACGAATCTGACGGCCATTCGGCAAAATCATCGCTTCTGGCTGTGAAGACAGGTCGATCAGACAACGTGCAATCCGGCCTGAAACATCAATAAATGCCAGATCAGTAACTTTACGTGTGGTATTTTTCAAACGACGTACTAATTGAGCAAATACCGCATAGCTCAGATCAGGATATTGCTTGCTGATTTCGTGAAAGTTTTCATAGGTAATTTCGGCAATTTCACACACATCACGCGTACGAACTTCCGCAGTACGTTGTGGATTAACCTCGAATAGACCCATTTCCCCAAAGAAGTCACCCGCATTTAAATAAGCCACGACAATTTCACGATCATCATCTTCACGAAGAATGATAGATACAGACCCCTTCAGAATTAAATATAAAGATTTAGATTCTGATCCTGCATCAATGATCGTGGTACGTTTTGGATAACGATTAATATATGCACGTTTTAACAGTGCTTTCACGGATTCTGGTAATTGCCCCGGAGAAAGCGCATCAGTGCTTAATTGTGAAAAGTTTGAAGTCATGCTAACAGTTCCGATTATGGATAATTTATAGATCGCACAAGACCTAATGTGAACTTGTCACACAGTGGGATTGAAATTCCGTATCAACCCAATTTATGTTAGTGTACAGTTACTTGACAAATTTATAGCTTTTTTTAGGTAGTTTCAATGCAAACAAGCGTTCATTGGTTAGAGAATGTTGCTTTTAAAGCAAAAACTCAAAGTGGTCATACTATTATCATGGATGGTTCAGCTGAATACGGTGGTGAAAACCGTGGTCCTCGTCCAATGGAGCTACTTTTAACTGGTCTGGGCGGCTGTGCGTCTTTTGATATTGTTACCATTTTAAAGAAGGCTCGTCAGGATATTACCGATGTACGCTGCGAATTAAAGGCTGAACGTGCAGATACAATTCCGGCAGTATTCACGAAAATTCACTTGCATTTTGTAGTGACCGGCAAAGCGATTAAAGAGAAACAGGTCGCAAAAGCCGTAGAACTTTCTGCTGAAAAATATTGCTCTGCCAGCAAAATGCTGTCTGATGGCGGTGTTGAAATCACCCATGATTATGAAATAATCGAAGCAGAATAAAATCTAGATTCTGTAAAAAAGCGGCTGGAAAAGCTGCTTTTTTTGTATCAGAAAATTGCCTTTTCTCAGAACCGCTGAACTGAATACTGATTGCCATCTTCAAAGCTCAAGATATTTTCTGGAAATCTTAAGGCGCCGAGTCGATGTCTGAACGCGACACCCTGTTGACGATCGAGATAGCGTTTACCCACTGAATAATCCACACAAAATACGTTTTGTTGCTGTCCATACCATTGCAGTGCATCGATCGATTTGAGTAAACCGGTTTTTTCTTCAGTAGATTTAAAGTTCCGCCAATAATGTCCAGTAATGACTGGAATTTGGTCGGTATAGCTGTCCCACCATGGCACGCGGTCGATCATCCGCCACCTTCCACCGGCATAAATCGGTTCTAAGGCGATTTTTTCCGCACCAGAAGTAATGACCCGAATCGGATTGTGCATTTGCTCACGTAGCTCTTTTTCTGCGAGATGTTGCAATAAAGGTAAAGTTGCAGCCGGGTCTTTGAACTGGTGTTGGTAGCGTTGCTGCTCTATCTGGATGAATTCATTAATACCTAAGGCTTGCAGATCCAGCGCTGTATGTTGAACGAAATCAGCATAGGCTTCGCCAAGCGAAGTAAAACCAGAATTGCGTAATTGATCAATTGATCCTTGATGCCAACAGGCATGTACAACACGCAGCTGCTCCGACTCCAAGGCCAACGGTAAGCTATTTAAAAAATCCAGAATCCATTGTCGATCTTTGATTGAGGCTTGGATCGAATCAAAAGGTTTCAGATCATCCTGATGCGGTGAACCAAAAAACCAGCCATTGCCTTCCCGCAAAGTATCGGTCAATAGGTTCAATTCATGATTACCCATCACACATTGTGCATAGCCTTCATCTACCAGCTGTTTGACGCGTTTGATCACCGCAACACTGTCTTGCCCCCGGTCACATAGATCACCGACAAAAATTAGTTTGCGCTGTTCTGGATGATGACCATTCCGGTCATAACCTAATACCTGGATCAGTCGTTCCAGCGCGGCAATCTCACCATGAATATCCCCTACGATATCCACGGGACCAGTGAAAGCCTGCTGTATAAATGAGTACTTCATTTATGCATCCTGAATTAAGTCTAAAACAGAATATATCCCTAATAAGTATCCTTTAAATTTATGAAGATCTGAATACAGAATGAATCATCATTTAAATAATTTAACCCGAATCACGGATAAGAAATTGACTTGAAAAATAAGAGGACTAGAGCCATCAGTTGAGTTACCAAACCAAACTCACAACTCTAGTCCTGATGTTCAATAGTACCGATTCTGCTTAATTGATGATTTCTTTCTTAAATTTGAAGCAACTTATTGGAAGTTCCTCAAACAAAGTCATCATTCTCTAAGAATCAGAAATGCTCAGCTCACAATTTCAGAAATCTGCTTTATCACCATTTGGTACAAATGTTCTCATTTCAATAATTTCAAAGCCTTTTTTACATGGCTAAAGCTGGATAAAAGCTTTTTATTTAAGCACTTGCCTTGCTGCCAACGCATGATTCACTTGATCAATAGGCATGAATTAGCACTACATGCCCTGTATGTAGCTTTGATGAAAGGCAAAGATAAACAATACTTATAGATTGATTCAACAACGCTACCTGTTTGTAAAAATCAACGTATTCAATGCCATAAATCATTAGCCCAAATCGCATCACGTGGCAAAAGTTCTATGGGTTGGTTTTATGGCTGTAAATTACATATCGTGATGAACCAATTTGGTGAAATTAGTTGTTCTGCTTTATCGAATGGACATGTTGCTGACATAAAAATGGTTGAGCAATTGGTTGATGGTTTTGCATCGCTTCAAACAGTTCATTTACGCTGACTTCCTGAATCCGGCTTTTTGCATTCTGGATCAATTGCTCTGCAGTTTTCATCATTTTCATTCTTCCTCGGCCATTAAAATTATATTTTGTATAAACGATGCTCAGGTAGATTGAAAGCGTTTGAGTTTAAATTTCCAACTGGCTATTTAGCCCATGAGCGCTGAATAGATTAAATACATCGCCACCCCAACCACGGTAGTGGCAAATATTTTCTGTACCTTGTTACTGTCAATCCGCTGCATCAGACTGCGTCCAATTAACATCCCGACAATACAGGCCAGGACAAAGGTCAGCGTAACCGAAACAGGATATTGAAAGCCATCCAGCACGTGTGCAGAAATACTGACCCCACCAATCAGGAAAATAATCATCAGGGAAGTCGCAACGATACTGCGCATATCAAGGTCGGTGAATTTACGCAGGGCTGGAACAATTACAAAACCACCCCCCACCCCCAACAGACCGGTTAATAAACCTGCCACAACACCAATACCTGCTAGGAACGAAGCAGTTTTGACATTCCAGATCAGACGACCGGTCGATTGATTGACCTTGCACGGTGCATTGCCATGATCGGTCACTTTATTAAAAAAGATCCGGTAAGCCACGATCAGCATGACCAGACTGAAAGCCAGCGTCAGCCAGACCGGAGAAACGATATCGGCCAGATGCACGCCATAACGCGCTGTAGGAATACTAATGAGAGCAATCCAGAGGGCAGCGCGATAACGTACAATACGCTTGAACAAACCCTCGAACGTTCCGACCAAGGCCGACAGCGTGACCGCAAGCAATCCCACCGGCGCAGCCTGGGCCACCGTCCAACCCTGGGTCGTCATCAGTGCAGGTACAGCCAGAATACCGCCACCGGCACCGGTCAAACCCAATAGCACTCCGATAACTAGCCCTTCAAGTATTAATGCCCACATCGCCCTCTCCCTTATCCACAAAAATGATTCAATAAAGGTTGAACTTTTTGTTGAATCACGACACAAGCTTATTTGAAGTAGTTAAGAGGAAGCTTGAGGTAAGAAACACCGTTTTGTTCTGGCTCAGGAAACTGTCCTGCTTTCATATTGATCTGAATCGCCGGTAGAATCAGCTTAGGCATACTCAGTCCTGAATCCCGCTGATTTCGCATCTGAGCAAATTCAGCTTTACTGATTCCCTGATGAATATGGATATTCTGTTTTTTCTGCGTCTGTATATCAGATTCACACACATACGATTCACGTGTTTCAGGCAGATAGTCATGACATAAAAAGACCCGGGTATCTTCTGGCAACTGAAACAGGCTTTGCACCGAATCATAAAGCTGTTCTGCGCTGCCTCGCGGAAAATCACAACGTGCTGTACCATAATCTGGCATGAACAACGTATCACCCACAAAAACCGCATCGCCAATCACATAACTCAGGCAAGCAGGCGTATGTCCCGGTGTTGGAATGTTATAGGCTTTCAATGTTCCAATTTGGAACGACTCATGATCTTCAAATAAATAATCAAAGAGCTGCTGAGCATTCCATTGTTTAATATCCAGATGATAAATCGCGCCAAAAGTTTCCTGAACAATACCAATTTTCTGGCTCATGGCAATTTTGCCACCCAGTTCTTCTTTGAGATATTGCGCTGCAGTTAAATGATCAGCATGGACATGGGTTTCGAGAATCCACTCGACCGTTAAACCCTGCTCTTTAATATAGGCAATAATTTTATCGGCATGAATAGTGGATGTACTTGCTGATGCCGGATCATAATCCAGAACGCTATCAATAATGGCGCAGGCTTTGGTCGCCGGATCACGTACAACATAACTGAAGGTATTGGTATCTTCGTGAAAAAAATCTTTTACTATAGGTAAATTTGACATCGTTAAGCTCCTGACCATTTACGGTGAATCCATACACCCACCAGCATTGCTACAATAAAATAGAGCACTTGATAGTGGCCCAAACCGATCAAAGTGAAACTTGGCGCCGGACAGATGCCGGCAATGCCCCAACCTGCACCAAATAAAACCGCACCCGTGATCAGCTTCTTATCTATCTGATTATTTTTAGGTAAATCAATAGGTTCATTAAATACTGTTTTCGGTTGCGCCGTACGTAATGCTTTCTGGAAGGGAATAAAGGCCACAGTAATCGCGCCCATCATCACAAAGGCCAGACTGGCATCCCAATCGCCAAACAGATCCAGGAAATCGAGTACTTTTTCCGGATTGGACATGCCCGATACCATCAATCCCACAGAGAACAGCGCACCAAATAAAAAGGCAAACACATTTTTCATTTTAGAATGCTCCTGTGATATGACGGATAATATAAACAGCGACAAAACCTGCAAACATAAAAGTCATGGTCGCGATGATAGAACGCTTAGACAGCCGACTAATGCCACAAATTCCGTGACCACTGGTACAGCCCGAACCCAAACGTGTCCCAAAGCCTACCAGCAGACCTGCCACAATCATCATCAATGGGCTGGCATTCAATTCGATTTCAGGTTGTACAAACAGACCATAAATAAACGGTGTAATGATCAAGCCTGATAAAAACCAGATCGCAGGCGTTTTAAATACGGTTTTTGGGTTTAATACCTGCCCAACCAAACCACTGATTCCTGCAATACGGCCATTGACATACAGATAGCCGACCACTGAAAGTCCGAGCATTAAACCGCCAATAAATGCGATGAGGAAGTCATGCATGGTGAATCAATCTCTATACAATATACTTTTTTATATTATATATTAAAAAATAATAATCAAGCAGTTTTGTGGTAAATTGTGTAAACTGCATGGGTTACATCAAAGGTTTCAAGGACATCTATGGATATGATTGCTGCAAATGCCAAAATTGATTTTTCACAGGTCGATTTCGTCAGCCAATGCCTAAAAGTTTTAGCCAATCCTGATCGTCTGAAAATCTTATGTGTCCTGGTTGACGGGGAAATGAATGTTCAGGAAATTGAAGAATCTGCCGATATTCATCAACCTACACTTTCACAACAGCTGACTGTACTGCGTAAGGCCGACATGGTTGGCACCCGACGTGAGGGCAAACAGATTTTCTATCGTCTGAGTGACCCCAAGGTCTTGAGCCTGATGCAAAAGCTGTACGAGCTGTATTGCGCCCAGCCCTCTTCTTAGTGCAGCCAAAAAGAAATGATCAGAAGCAGTCCGCTAAAAGCAGTAAACAGATTTAGCCATACGGGATACTGGGTGTAATAACCTTCAATAAATTCCGGCGGTCGCAGTGATGTCAAACCCCGTCGATATTGCAGGATTGAGGCGAAATTCACCAACATACCAAATACAATCACCGCAATTCCCAACCATTGTGAATAAGCTATTTTCTGTGCATAAGTGTCTGGGTCCACCAGTTGCACTAGCAGGTTGGATTTTTCAATCACAAAACCAAAAGCAATTAATGCCAAACCACTCCGGTTCCACGCCAGAGCGGTTCGTTCCAAAGCAAGCAGTACCCGTGGATCATCCAAATTTGACATATCTTATCTGCTCTTCATGCTTAGCCTATCCACCAATGTAAATCTGCCTCCCTATCATGTATAGATGTTTTAAGTAAAAATTACTTTTCTATCATGTAGTTAAAATATTATTGTTCAAAAATTTCCTTGACATCCATCGCCAGGCCTTGAGCAGATTTAAATTCACCCTGATTGTTTTTCCAGACCATCGACGGTGTGGAGAAAAAGCCGTATTTCCCCATTAGGGCCTGGTTGGCATCAATTTTTGCAGCAATTTCGACAGGAATCTTTTCCATTTTCTTGAGCTGCTTTTTGCCTTTATTCTTGTTTATATCATTAAAAACTGCCGCTGGATCTTTCGAATTCAATAGTGTTGCCACCTGGCCACGGCTTTCTTCACGGATCACACCGACCTGAATATGACGCAGCTGTACCTTCCCTGATTCTACCCAAGGTCGGGCCGCCTGCCAGAATTTATAACAATATGGACAATTTGGATCGGAAAAGACATAGACCACACGTGGTGCATCTGGCTTGCCATCCTGGATCCAGGTGGATTTTTCCAGGGTTTTCCAGACATCGTCCAATACCGCTTTTTTCATATGCTTTTCAATCTGCTCATTGGACAGGCTTTTCCCTTGTGCATCAAACAGTTCGCCCTTGATATAATATTTGTCATCGTTGGAGATAAATACCGTATTGGAGTATTGGTCTTCATGCCCCACCCAGCCGGTCATTCCTTGCGGTGCCGGAATCTGTTTTACAAACACAAAGCCCTGTTTTTCAATATGCTGTTTAATATTTGCCTGTGTGTGCATGCTCATGATCAGGAACATGCCTGCACCAAGCACCTGGTAAATTTTGTTCATACTGAGTCCTTCCATTTTTTAAGGTTGATCTGAAATTCTATTTAAATATTGCTGCAACATAGCCGGACTGAGTTCCCCCATATGCCGCTCGACCAGCTGGCCTTGAGCATTAAAAAACAGCGTCGTTGGCAGACCAAAACTATTCAGCTGCTGTGGTAGTTCACCATATGGGTCCAGCAGGACATGTTTAAATTGAAACTGATGTTTTCTTAAATAGGCATTTACGGTGGCTACCTCCTCACCCTGATTCAGCATGACAAAATTCACTTGAGGATGCTGCTTGGCTGCTTTGGCCAACACCGGCATTTCGCGGTGACACGGCGGACACCAGCTCGCCCACAAATTAATTACCGTGGGCTGGCCAACGAATTGGCTGAGTGGAATCTTGTCTGTACCCAGACGCTCCTGTTCTAGTCCAGCAAAGGCTAGATCAGGAAACGCTGCTTCAGTTTTTAGACTGGATTTGAACGCGAGTCCAAGCCCGATCCAGAGTACAAAGATGATCAACAAGATGGCTTTGAATCGGGTCTGCAACTGTCTGTTTCGAATGACATACCACAAAGCACCAATCAGCACCCCTCCCCATAAATGGAAACCTTTGTCCTGGATTTTCAGTATGTCGATGGGTGCTGCAAAATACAGCTCGGCATTGAGCAGAACGAAAACAAGACGTGCACCCAGCATCCCCAGCAAAAAACTGCTCCAGAGCAAATCCTGACTTTGTCCAAGCAGTTGTTTAGACCATGAATACTTTCTGGCTAATCCAAACAAAACAGCAGATAACAGCATCAAGCCAGTGGCAACAATTATGAGTGTCCAGGGCAACATCAAAGGTCCCAGATGTAGCGCATCACTTGAAATCATCATGGTTGTTCCCCTTGCAGTTGCTGCAATTTACCGAGCAAATGTGTTGCGCTAAAAGTTCCTGTCAAGCGCAACTCGCGCTGTTCCTGATGTGCGGCATTTAAAAATATAAAGGTGGGCGGACCGAGGATTTGCCATTCTTTTAGCAGCTCATCCTGACTTGGATGATAGTGGGTCAGGTCTAATTTGATACGAACCACATTTTGTAAAGCCGCTTGGACATCACTACGTGGAATCACTTCCTTTTCAATCGGTTGACAGGCCACACACCAGTCTGCATAGACATCAATCACCACCGGCTGTGCAGGATGTTTGGCTAAAACCTGTTGCAATTGTGCGGCTGTACTGACTCTCTGCCATTCAAGCCGTGATTTCACATGGGCGACCTGTACCTGACTCCAGACATGATAGAGCTGCATGCCTCCTGCATAGACCAGTAAACCACTGAGCAGCATCAGGACTATTTTCGATACAGACCGATGCACATGAGGCAGCATCTTGAACAAGAAGTAGCCTGAACAGGTGATCAGTACCACACCCAAAAGGCCCAGGTATAAAATGCCGGGCAATAATGGAGGGGCGAAATACAAGGCCAGAGCCAACATGACAAAGCCAAAACTAAACTTCAGGCGATCCATCCAGATGCCAGGTTTGGGTAAAAGATGGGACCCAAATACGGCAGCAATAAATAGCGGCAAGCCCAGCCCAAGGCCTAAGACGAACAGATAACTAGCTCCCAGCATCGGTTGATTGAGCTGAGACACATAGATTAAGGCACCGGCCAACGGCGCACTCATACATGGCCCGACAATCAGTGCAGCGATCATGCCCATAAGACCGGCACCAATCAGCGTGCCACCCTTCTGCTTTTGCTGCCATTGATCCAGACGCTGTAACATGCCTTTAGGTAAGGACAGCTGAAATGCTCCAAACAGATTAAATGCGAACAAAACAAACAAAGAATGTACAGATTTATCACCTGAGACAAAAACTGCATCCAGATTTAATTCAGACCATTCGTGGTGTGGGATATATTTTTAAACCGTTTGAGCAGCGTCATGTTTAGTCACAGCTTGAAATGGCGTTTGGTCATGAGTCTTTTGGCCGTGTTTATTGTGCTGTGGAGTGCAGTATTTTCATGGCTGTATATTGACCTGAAACAGCGTTTACAAGACACACTGGATCAACGCTTATCGGCATCTGCACAAATGGTTGCCCGGCTGATTCAGCAGTTACCGCTGGATAGTCTAGGGGATGCAACCTTATCCAAATTAGCCAAGAATGATGATGCAAACCAGTTAATTGCCTGTGAAGTTTCTCTTTTTAGCTCTGACATCTCGTTAGGTAATCAGGTGATTGCCAAAACACGCGGTGCCCCCCAAAATTTAAGCCAGCGACCAGAAGGATTCAGCACCTGGCAGCAGGGTGATACGGAATGGCGCAGTTATGTTCTGCGTCGTGGCGATATTCAGGTGGTGGCAGCAGAACGTATGTTCTTGAGGGATACCTTACTACAGCAGATTCTGCAGTCCGTACTGATTCCCTTGGTCTTCTCACTGCTGATCTGTATTGCCCTGATCGTTTTTATTATCCGCCGACAGTTCCGGTCTTTGGATCAGCTCAGTCAATACCTGAACCAGAAAAACCTTAGCTATTCAGAGGTGGCAGATTTTTTAATACAGCTCAAGCCTGCAAGTATTCCCCAAGAAGTACAGCCTTTTGTCAACAATTCCACGCAGTTGATTCAAAAACTCAATGACAGTCTGCAACAGGAGAAAGCCTTTAGTGCCTATGCTGCACATGAATTACGCAGTCCCCTGACTGCAATTAAAACCCATGTACAACTGGCCCAGCTGATCGGTCAGCAGCAGCACCTGCCTGAATCCATTCAGCATAATTTGCAGCAGGCCAATGAGAGTATCCGGCGTTATACGCTGTTACTCGAGCAGCTTTTATTGCTGACCCAATCAGAAAACAGTATCCAGGCAATGCCTGAGGCCATCTGGCTTCGCCCCACACTTGAGAAAGTTCTTGCAGACTTAGGTACACGCTATCCAGAAATGAACAAAAAAATACAAGTAAACTGGGACAACTTGGGCGAAATTCAGCTGCCTGAATTTGTGCTGTATACCGTACTGAAAAATCTGCTTGAAAATGCCCTGCTGCATGCACAGGCTGCCCATATCTGGATTTCCATGCAGTCTGGTTGCCTAGTGATTGAAGATGATGGACAGCAACTGACAGCACAGGATATCCAACATTTAGGACAACGCTTCTGGCGCAAATCTGCTCAGCAGCACGGCCATGGTTTAGGACTGGCATTGACCGCTAACCTGTTAAAACAGTATGGCTATCAGCTCTCTTTCAATGCCCGACAGCCCTATGGGCTTCGCATTGAAATCAATTCAATACAATCGAAAACCCTAGAGATTTTTTGAAATAAAAATTCTTACTTTTCAACATCCAATAAAGATATCACCAATTCAAATCACTTCCTTTGTTTATACAAATAACTTTTTCTTCAACAAAAACCTTCTCTGTATTCTCAAGTTTATGAGCAGGCGATCACAACGCACTTTTAATTTTTAGCATAGAAACAGGTATAAAAATAATAAGACCCCTCTATGAAAACAAAAATGCCAGAGAAAAAAGATCACTTGATGCAACTAGGCCTGTCACCAATTAGCTTAAAAAAATCTAATCTGTCCTCATTATTTTTTCATGACTAAACGCTATGCATTAAGAGATGATCAGTGGGAACAGATTAAGGATCTGTTGCCCGGACGAGCAAGTACTGTTTGAGTAACTGCCAAAGACAACAGGGTATTTGTTGAAGCAGTATTGTATCGGTATCGTTCAAGTATTCCGTAGTGAGATTTACCAGAATGCTTTGGGGATTTTAGAGTCGTGCACACTCGCTTTAGCCCTAAAAATCCAGGATAATCACCACCCCACAATTCTGATTAATTTTTTAAAAATTTCCTTTCGATGGCCGGGCTTGCGCTAAACTCAAAGCATCTTATCGCACCGTAATGCACTGTTATGGAATTCAAGGCCTGGTATAAGCTTCGCAGATTTATTTATGACAATTTGCATAATGAAGAACACGAAAGCATCTTAAGTCGCGTCATCAATATATTTCTGATTATATTGATTATTGGGAATACTGCTGCCGTTTTACTTGAATCAATCAATGACCTCTATCAATCCTATCAGCTGCTGTTTGATGCCTTTGAATTATTCTCGATCTTTATTTTTACCCTGGAATATTTATTAAGATTTTGGGCCATTGCGGAAAAAGACCCCTTTGAAGGTGCATGGAAAAACCGATGGTTATGGATCCGTAGTGGCGGTGCCATCATTGACCTGTTGGCGATTCTCCCGGCCTATATTAACTTCTTTGTGCATCTCGATTTACGCTTCCTGCGAATCCTTCGATTATTCAGATTACTCAAATTAACCCGTTATTTCGTCTCCCTGCAGATTTTATTGCGGGTGATCAAGCGCGAAAAGGGCTCATTTCAGGCGGTTATTTTTATCCTGCTGATCATGATCATCATCGCGGCGGCTGGAGTATATGTGGTTGAAAATAAGGCTCAACCAGAAGTCTTTAGCTCCATCCCTGCATCCATGTGGTGGGCAGTGGTGACACTGACCACAGTCGGCTATGGCGATGTGACACCAATCACCCCCTTAGGCCGCTTTCTAGGGGCTTTAATTACTATTTTAGGGGTGGGTCTGGCAGCGCTTCCTGCGGGTATTCTGGCAAATGGTCTGGCCAATGAGCTGAGACAGCGCAAGCACAAACTGGAATTAAGATTTCGTGAACTGCTCGATGATGCAGAAATTGACTTAATTGAAGATCAAGAAAAAATTGAAATTTTACGTAAAGAAGTCGGACTGAGCAAAGAACAAATGCAGGATATCCTGTTAGAACTTATTCATGAGCGTAAGAAAGAACAACTCGAGCAGGAAAAAAACAAATATTTCTTCTGTCCACATTGTGGGCATAAGTTACCTGATTAAATTCGAACGTCAATGCAAGCGTATCATCACGAGCATCAGACCATCGGGTATGACGCTCGTTGCAGACAGATACTATTCACTCAATCCACTCGACTGAATCAGGATCAAATCCTCTCAGGCCAAAAATGCAGCGATGTCTTCCGCTACTGCCCGAGCTGTCCGGGAAACCCCGACCAGCGTGGCCGAAGCAGCACCTGTCCATTCTCCATAGCCCACCAGCCATAAATTTGGTACCTGAACAGAGCGGCCATTCTGAACCGCAATGGTCTGGTCCGGCTGGATAATTCCGAGGCTGCTGAGGTGATTCAGCGCCGCCTTAAATCCTGTACACCAGATCACCACATCCACATGCGCTGTGCTGCCATCTTCCCAAATCACGCCATGTTCTGTAAAAGCTGAAAATGGACGCCTGCTCTGCAAAATGCCTCGCTCACGTGCATCTTTAACTGAATCAATCATGACAATATCACCCACCCCCCCAATGGGCTGCTCAATCTTTCTACCTTCCTGCTGGGCTTTCAGGCGCTCAGTCGCCCTTAAGAACAGGACACGGCCATCGACATCATCTGCCAGAAACTGCGGCGGTGTCTGGGTGATCCAAAGCGTTTCGGCCACCTGAGATACTTCTGCCAAGATTTGTGCACCAGAGTTACCGCCACCCACCACCATGACTTTCTTGGTTTTAAATAACTCAGCATTTTTATAATCTGCGGAATGCAGTTGTACGCCCTGAAAATGCTCACGGCCGGCATACTCGGGAATAAATGGTTGGCTCCATGTCCCTGTAGCGCTTACCACCGCTTTGGCTTTCCAGGATTGTTCCCCGGCATAAACCTCTAAATACTGGCCCTTACTTTCCACGCGTTCCACACGCACCGGACGAACTACAGGAAAGTGATAGCGCTGCTCATAGGCGGTCAAATAATCGATCACCTCATTGCGGGTCGGATAGGTCTGTTCGGTCGCCGGCATCATCCAGCCTGACAGCGAACTCCAGCTATTCGGGGAGAAAAGGCGCAAGGACTCCCAGGCATGCTGCCAGGCACCTCCAGGCTGAGGCTGATCATCTAGGATGATAAACGGAATGTTCTTACGCTTTAAGAAATAAGCCGTGGACAAACCGGCCTGTCCACCACCGATGATGATCACATCAACTTCAGCTTGTAATTGAGCCAAAATATTTCCCCCCTTCTTTATTGTCATCAAATAAAAACCCAGCCTGCTTATCAGACTGGGCGTATTTCATAAAATTTTCAAGCGTTTAAATTAGCCTTCCATTGCTCAAGATACTTTTCAGTCTCTCTGATCACCTAGAATTTATAAACTACGCTGATTTACCCGTTTGGAAAGCTCTTCAGCCGATTCCTTGCGTTCCGAATAACGGTTGGTCAAATAAGCACTTTGCCCACGGGTTAGTAAAGTAAACTTATACAGTTCTTCCATCACATCGACAATCCGGTCATAGAATGCTGATGGCTTCATTCGTCCATCTTCTTCAAATTCCAGGAATGCTTTTGGAATTGAAGACTGATTTGGAATCGTGATCATCCGCATCCAACGCCCCAAAACACGCATCTGGTTCAGACTATTAAAGGACTGTGATCCCCCACTGACTTGCATCAAGGCAAGGGTTTTTCCCTGAGTGGCACGAATTGCACCCCCTGCCAGAGGAATCCAGTCAATCTGGGATTTAAAGATGGAACTCATAGAACCATGGCGTTCCGGTGAACACCACACCATACCTTCAGCCCATGCCAGAAGCTCATGCAGTTCTTTTACTTTTGGATGTTCAGTATCAGCATCTTCCGGTAAAGGTAGCCCTTTGGGATGGAAGATTTTGACTTCTGCCCCAAAATATTCAAGGATTCGACCAGCTTCAAGAACTGCAAGGCGACTGTAAGAACGTTCCCGATTAGACCCATAGAGCAGTAAAATCCGAGGAGGATGAGCTAGTTCTTTGGCTTGGACTTTTTCAAAGGTGGGTTGTTCAATAAGATTTGGATCTACGTTAGGCAGGTTCATCGGATCAAGCCTCTTTAAAATATTTCTTTCTTAGCCACAGTGAAACACTCACTAAAGCAATTAACACAGGTACTTCAACCAATGGCCCAATAATCGTGGTAAAAGCAACCGGCGAAGCGATACCAAAAGTTGCAATAGCGACTGCAAGTGATAATTCAAAATTATTTCCAGCCGCAGTAAATGAGATTGCAGCAGTTTTTGGATAATCATTGCCCATCCATTTACTCATAAAGAAGCTAATAAAGAACATGGCCACAAAGTAAATGATTAAAGGAATCGCGATGCGTAAAACTTCCAGTGGAAGACTTACGACATCCCCCCCTTTTAAGCTAAACATCGCCAAAATCGTAAACAGCAAAGCCATCAAACTCAGCGGGCTGATTTTTGGAATGAACTTGTTTTGATACCATTCTACGCCTTTTTGTTTCACCAAAATTAAGCGCGTTAAGAAACCCAATAAGAACGGAATTCCAAGATAAACCAGAACAGCATGGGTAATGGTCCAGAAGCTAAGATTGATCACTTGAGCTTCAATACCAAAATATGGCGGAAGGAAGGTCAGGAATAACCAGGCATAGGTACTGAAGAATAAAATCTGGAAAATACTGTTAAACGCCACCAATGCTGCAACATATTGGTTATCACCACAGGCCAGACCATTCCACACCAGTACCATGGCGATACATCGAGCTAAACCAATCAGGATCACGCCTGTCATATACTCTGGATAGCTATGCAAAGAAATCACAGCCAACGCAAACATCAGTACCGGAGCAATCAACCAGTTTTGAATTAAAGATAGCGTCAGGGTTTTCTTATCCTTAAACACTTGCGGCAAGGTCGCATAATCCACTTTTGCCAGGGGTGGATACATCATCAGAATCAGACCAATCGCGATTGGAATATTGACTGAATTAATACTGAATTGATCCAGAGCAACCGATGCTTGAGGAAAAAAGTTTCCTATGGCGATGCCTAACGCCATGGCAATAAAAATCCAGAGCGTCAGGTTGCGATCTAAAAAGGACATGCGTTTTTCAGACATGTGACTTACTCAACATTCGAAATTTGATTAATCGCTGCAATCAATTGCGAGCGAGAAAGCTCATTTACGTTAAGTTTAAACAAAGCATCCAGGCGACGATTGATATGTTCAACAGTGCTCATAAAGGCTTTCATTTTTTCTTCTTTATCCACCTCTAAATGGGACGGATCAGACAGGCCCCAGTGCGCCTTGATCGCTCCGCCAAGATAAAGAGGACACGCTTCCTGTGCTGCCGCATCACAGACGGTAATCACCACGTCTAGCTGATACTGTTCACAGGCATCAATGCTTTTGCTGGATAAGCCTTCAGTCGACAAGCCCAGATTGTGCAGGGTTTCAAGCGTCAAGGGATGCACCTGACCGGAAGGTTTGCTGCCGGCACTGTAAGCGACCCAGCCTTCTGGCGCACGGCTATTGAACAACACTTCAGAGAGAATGCTGCGGCAACTGTTCCCCGTACATAAAAACAAAAATTTCATGAAAACTTACTCGCAATGGCTCTGAATCGATAGAGCGGAAGAATCAAATAAAACCGGAACCTCACTAGCTTTTAGCACGTCCAGAATTTCAAAACACCAGGCCGGCAATTGCTGATTAATGCTGTAGTACACCCACTGGCTTTGCCGGCGATCGTTGAGTAAACCACAAGAACGTAACAAGGCCAGATGACGTGAAATTTTCGGCTGGCTTAACTGCAGTTTATCGGTCAGATCACAGACGCATTGCTCTTTGTTTTGTGCAATTAGCAGGACAATACTGAGACGTGTTTCATCAGATAAACATTTAAAAAACTGAACGTGGTCCATAATTGCTCCCATTTTTTATGCAAATATACACATATCCATATATATGGTAAAGATGACCTGTCAAAAATGATATCCAGATCAGAATATGCCTACCAGAAAGCGCTCGCTTGAACAATTTCCCGCTTTTTCCGATATAGATCATCGTCAATGTGTTTTTCAGATAAAAAAGCTCCAATCAAGTTGAAGCTTTTTCGCATGGGGGGACACTTTATTTTACCCGATTGCCCTGTTCATCCACGATGATTTCACCGTCTTCTTTGGCAAAGGCTTTTAATTGTGGCAAAGGCAGAATATCCAGTACCACTTCCGATGGACGGCATAATCGGGTTCCAAACTCGGTAACCACCAACGGGCGATTGATCAGGATCGGATGTTGCAGCATGGCATCCAGCAGTTTCTCATCGCTCCAGCCGGCATCATCCAGATTCAGCTCGGTGTAGGGATCGACATTTTTACGGAGCACTTCACGAACCGTCAAACCGGCATCCCGAATCATGTTGACCAGCTGATCTTTCGAGGGTGGCGTAAGCAGATATTCGATCACTTCCGGCTCAATTCCCGCATTGCGAATTAACGCCAGCGTATTGCGTGAGGTGCCACAGGCCGGGTTATGATAAATTTGGACTTTTGGCATTTGATTCATGAGCTTCCCTCTTATCGACGAATCATAGCTTTATATATGAATATACGCATATTCGCAATATAAAATATATGTGCTTTATGAATACAATCTGAGATGGGGACTCCAAAACCATTGGAAACAGTTTTAAAATGAGGCTGTCTTATGTCTAGGATACTGGGAGCAGTCCAGTTGATCCGGATGCTTATTACGGAGACATGCAATCTGATGACATTATTATGGTTCGTTACGGTGATGATGCTACTTTCAAAAATTAGTTATTGAGACAAATGGAAAAAGATATCTTCAGGCTCTAAGTCCAGAGTTCAAGCCAAATATTATTGAGTTAAACAACCAATGTATATTTGTAGGTCAGGTAGTTAACTGTATACGCTATGTTTATCGAGCGAGAACAAGATTTAGAAAGAATTAACAAAAGCCAATATATTCAGCGTTGTCTAAATTGATAAAATCGCCGTTTTCTACAGAAAATTTAAGATTGTTAAGGATTGAAGTGAATATTCAAAATGATTTACCAGAACTAAGTAATTACAGTGAGTTAAGCAGTAAAGAGCAATTAACTATCCATCAAATCCTTATTTCGTACGTACGCTCAGATCACCTCTATAATATTATCTTGACCCATAATGTTGAACCTTACGACTTAGTTAAACTTGTAAGTATTAGTTTTGAGAATAGAGATGCTGCTATCTGGGTTCATTTTGAAACTATTACAGCTGAGAGACTGACAATGCCTCTCGATATTATTTCAAGAATAGAAGTATGTAATTACGAAGTTTTTTAAGACTAGAATCGAGTCCCCCTAGCGGGGGGATTTATGTTAAATAAGATCTAAGACAAAATAGAAATACTCCTGGTAACATACATAAGAAGCCAGCAGCTTTTGCAGCCATATAATTCTTGACCTTTTTATGGGAAATATGTGGTCTAAAAATTATCCCTGTAAAACATCATATAAATCCTATAATTATTAGAAACGATGACATGATTTTAATCACTTATTTTTCTAAGTTCATATTAAACAATCCGATATGTACGAGTTCTCTTTTATAAGATTCTCTATATAATTCAAAGTTAAATAACAATAAACTTTATATTTTTTCTTATATGTGAAGCTTATCCCAAAAAATTTAAAGGAAACTATATACCAGCTCTTATAAGATTGTCCCCCCAATGCGTACAATGAAGATAAACTGTTGAATGATTTGGATAAATCACTAAATTAATATAAATATTATTATAATATAAAGGGTTAGACACTTTTCCTTTCGACTTTACAATTTCCTTTCGTTGTTAATAATTAAGATACATTTAAAATGCTTCTTTAGAACTATAATTTTGAAAATTTTTTGGTAGCTTCGATTCATTATGACTTTTTATATATTTCTAATACTTATGAATATCGCAGCTATAATGGCAGTGATTGCATTTTTTCATAAGTAATAAGAAAATTACATCTTGGTATTTCTAACCGCAGGCTAATTTTAAATTTCATTATAAAAATAAATTTCTTTAAGTATTATTTTTAGTATAAATTTCACACATTTCTATATAATACCTATTTTAGGCTCCCGTTTATAAGAATTACTCATATATTGGGTATTTCGCATATATATTCTTACTGTTGCAGTAGGTTCACTTCATGAATAATATTAACTTTAATAACTTTGAAGAAGCTGGCCAAGCCATTTTAAAATTCTTATCTCAACGCTTTGGCTTCAAATTGTGGATGATTACTCGTACTGAGGGTGACGACTGGATTGTATTATTGAGTGAAGATAATGGCTATAACGTTAAGCCCGGACAAGTATTTCATTGGGCAGACTCATTCTGCTCACACATGGTACAAAGTAATATGCCTCGTATTGCTCCCTATTCACCTGATATTCAAGTTTACGCAGATGCACCTATAAATCACCTAGTCTCAATTAAAGCCTATATCGGCCAACCTCTGTATAAAGAAGATGGCTCTCTTTTTGGCACTCTATGTGCAATTGATCCCGAACCTCAACCTAAAATTCTTGTTGAAGATGCTCCATTATTCGAGTTGATAGCAAAGGTACTCAGTTATACGATTCAAGCTGATATGAAAGCTGCTGAGTACATACGTAAAGCTGAGCGTTTTGAAATAGAAGCAATGTCCGACCCAATGACTGGACTTTTCAACCGTCGTGCTTGGGATGAGCTTATTATCAAAGAGGAAGAGCGCTGTAAGCGTTATGGTCACCCTACTGCTATTCTTATGATAGACCTTAATGATCTTAAGATCACAAATGATACTCTGGGTCATGCTGCAGGTGATGAGCTCATTCAAAGAATGGCTTTAGCTCTCAAAAACACGGTACGTAGTAATGATATTATCGCTCGCTTAGGAGGTGATGAGTTTGCTGTGATGACCATTGAAACTAACTTAGAGCATGCGAAGAAGCTTGCATCAAGAATTCAAAATACTTTTACAAAAGTTGGAATTAGTGCTGCAATTGGCTTTGCAATGCGTAATCCAACCTTTGGGTTAGCTGAAGCTATCAAAGAAGCAGATGCAAAGATGTATCAGAATAAAGTTATGGTCAAATCGAGTAGCCATTAATTAAACTACTTACCCGATGCAGTCTTTGTATCTGGTAAGGCCTTATCTACAATCTGAAGATGTACTATTGAAATAATTCAATACAACCGAAAACCCTAGAGATTTTTTTGAAATAAAAACTATTATTTTTCATATCATTAAGAGCTTTAATCCGTTTTAATTCTGCACTTAGCCCTATCAAAATTGCGACTTTTCCAACAAAAATCCTGCAGTTTATTCCCAGGTTTTTGATCAAACGGTTAGGATCAACAATTTACTTTTATCATGAAGACTGATTATAAAAATAATAAAAGTCCATGCCAAAAAACCTTAAGTTCGCCAGCGAGCGCCGTAGTGACCAACGTAAAAAAGTCATACAAGCCGAAATGCTGCAGGCCCAAACATTTATACAGATCTATCTGCTCTTACCCTTCTTCTTTAAGGCATATCAGCATCAGCAACATCTTACGATGCGCAAACCCTAGAAGATGTCATCTAGCATGAAGCAAGCGCTGTGCGTGATAAAAAATTGACTGAACCTACACTGCGAATCTGCCTGTAGCTGATCAGCCTATTCCAGCCGAGTACAACGCAAGTGCAGCACTTCAATCAATTTATTAATTTGCGGAACTTTGAGCTGAAATATTTAAGCTAAATGTCATGAATAGACATATCTGCCAGTGCACCAAACTTTTCATCAAACGGCGCTAATTGTTCTTTGACGTATTTGGATCCGCGAAGTTTACGGCCATGCTTATCATAGTATTTATGAAAAAGTGTTTTGAAGGGATAGTACTGTTTTATGCTCAAGTCTTCCGCCATCTGATTGACCTTCGCTTCAAGCATCTTTTGAGCTACCCCTTGCTCACATTCTTTTGCGGTATCACGAGTTGCTGAAGAACGTTTTCCATTGATCATTAGTTCAATGTAGTAGGCCGAACCGCGCTTTCTGGGCTTGGGTAATTTCATGACGTAATTTCCAAAATTCTTGACGTAAACTTGACGTAAATTTAACGGCAATAACTGCATAAAATACGGGTTTTGCAGATAGTGCGGATAACGGCTCACTTTACTCAAGGCATTAAAAAAAGGCTTTAAGCTACTGTTTTCGCTTAAAACCCTTATAACATAACGTTTAGAATCTTGGTAGGTATAAGCAGACTCGAACTGCTGACCTCTACGATGTCAACGTAGCGCTCTAACCAACTGAGCTATACACCTAGAATGCTTGGCATATTATAAATTTTTCCGACCGAAAACAAGCCTTTTCATTTAGTTTTTAAAACGTCCGCGCAAGTTTTAAGCAAATCCTTGAATTTTTTCAATTCTTGTTCAGTTATTGGGGTTCCCGAATAAAGATTTTTTTCAAAAACCTGTATAGCTTGAATAAAGGCAGTCTGGTTTTCAATCTGAACCTGTTGAGATAAACGCTGCATCCAGTGATGAAAAGTTTCAGCAGACTGTTTTTTGAGATCGTCAGCTAAAGATTGATTCAGCTGCTGAATAGCGCGATCTAATGGAGATTGAGCCTGTCGGGCTTTCAGATAAATTCTGAAGACATAGGCCAAAATCAGTAGCACAATATTGCCCAGCAAAATTATGACACTCGAATAAACTGAACCGAGTCCTAATTTTGATAACCAGCTCTGTTGTGATTCTGCATTATAACCCACCACCTTACTTTGCCATTGGTAGATGGCATAATCGCTCCAAACGCGTAGTTTGGTGACCCATAGATTATGCTGCGAGTTCCAGGTCGACTGATTTGCCGATACCCATGCATCCTGAGAAAGCAGATTTTGCATGCCATCATCTATACGCTGTGGAGCGATCATCGCGGTTGGATCAAAGCGTTGCCATCTCTGGTCAATCCAGACTTCTGTCCAGGCATGAGCATCCATTTGTCGGACTTCCCAGCTCATGCGATCTGGTGCCAACTCCCCACCCTGATAGCCGGTGACGACCCGTGCAGGAATCCCGACATAACGCATCAACATCACGAAACTCGAGGCATAGGTAAGCGTCCGCTGAACACACCTTATGAATTCGTCCTATAAGCCTTAATTTAGTCCTCACTTAAAAACAAGTGGGAACTTAAATTTATGACTACAAATAACCAGACATCCATCGCATCTCTTACGATAATACGAAGAACATATAGTGCTGAATTTAAACAGCAGATCGTTCAGGCGTGTAAAGCATCGGAGGTTTCAATTGCTTCGGTCGCTTTGCAACATGGATTGAATACACATCTTGTATCCAAATGGATTCGCTTAATTGATGCTAAGCCAGGGAATGATCGCTCACTACTACCGAATAAACCTGCATTTATTGCCTTATCTTGCTCTGCACCATTAGATCCTATTTCTACTGGCATGTTAACGGTTCAAATTACTTTACCCCACTCAAAAGCAGAAATTGGCTTGAAATGGCAAGTATCAGAAATATCTGCTTTAGCAAAATTACTCAAGGCACTTACAACATGATCCGTATCGATGAAATCTGGTTGTCTACTCAGCCCATGGACATGCGTGCAGGTATGGATACGGCCATGGCTCAGGTGGTGAGAGCCTTTGGCTACATCAAACCGCATTGTGCTTACCTGTTCTGTAATAAACGTGGCCATCGCATGAAAGTGCTGGTACATGATGGACTGGGGATCTGGCTGTGTGCTCGGCGGTTGGAACAGGGAAAATTCCACTGGGCTAAAGTTCACCAGGGTGAAAGCGTAGCCCTCAGCCCGGAACAGTTACAGGCACTGATCCAGGGTTTGCCCTGGCAGCGCATTGGACAACAGCAGGTAGTGACGATGCTCTAAACCAGGTTGGTGCATTCTGCTATTCTCCAAACGTTCTATTTCCTCTGCGTCATGACCTCAGGCATACTGCGGTCATGAATACGCTGCCTGACTTAAGCCAACTGACCCATGAACAACTGCTGGAATTTACCAGACAGTTGGCAATGCAGCATCAACAACTCGCAGAAGATAACCAACAATTAGATACCAAAGTTCAGCATCTTGAAGCATGCAACCAACATCTTTCCATTCTCAATCAAAAATACGAGCATGAACTGGCGCTGTTTAAAAAGCACAAATTCGGCAGTAAAAACGAACATCTCACCGCAAAACAAATCCATCTATGGGACGAAGCGGTCGAAGAAGATATCGCAGCCGTTGATCTAGAATTAGAACGATTAAATGCAGATAAAACCGATGCAGCGACACAGAAAGCCACAGTCAACAAACCTAAACGTCGACTGCTGCCCGATCATCTACACACCATCCGTATCGAGCATGAACCAACATCAACCCAATGTGCTTGTGGCTGCCAGTTACGTCGTATCGGCGAAGATATCAGTGAAAAATTGAATTTCAGACCGGCACAGTTCTATAAGGAACAGCATGTGCGTGGCAAATGGGTCTGTGATCAGTGTGACACCCTGACTCAGCAAGCGATGCCCGCCTATGTGATTGATAAAGGTATTGCCAGTCCTGAACTGCTTAGCCATGTGTTGGTCTCGAAATACGCAGATCATTTACCGCTGTACCGTCAACGTCTGATCTATCAGCGGGCGGGAATCGAGCTTTCTAGATCAACTTTATCTGACTGGATAGGTCGCTGCGGTGTAGAGCTGGAGCCTCTGGCCAATGCTTTAAAAGAGGTGGTGCTGCAACAGCGGGTGATCCATGCCGATGAAACACCAGTCACCATCATGCGGATGGGTGATGATGAGAAAAAACCGAAGAAAGGTTATGTCTGGGCCTATGCAACAACCCAATATAATCCAATTCAAGCCGTGATCTATGACTTTCAGGATAGTCGTTCAGGCCAGCATGCTGAAGCGTTCCTGAAAGACTGGCAGGGCCATCTGGTCTGTGATGATTACAGTGGTTATAAAGCACGCTTTAAATCAGGCCAGGTCATTGAGGTGGGCTGCATGGCGCATGCGCGTCGTAAATTCCATGAACTGCATGTGACCGGGAAAAGTCAGGTCGCTGAACAGGCCTTAGTGCTGATTCAGAAACTGTATGCCATAGAAGCAGAACTCAGGAAAAAGACCGATGGTACAGCAGAACAGCGCCGCGAATACCGACAACAGCATAGTCAACCAGTGATGCAACAACTGTATGAATGGCTCAACCAGCATCAACTGACGGTGCCATCGAGTTCTCCAACCGCCAAGGCCATCAATTACACTCTGAAGCGTTGGCCAGCTTTAAGCCGCTATCTGGATGATGGCAATCTACCGATTTGCAATAATTGGGTGGAAAACCAGGTGCGGCCTTGGGCGTTGGGACGTAAGAACTGGTTATTTGCAGGTTCGCTGCGTAGTGGTCAGCGAGCGGCAAACATCATGACTTTAATCCAGTCAGCAAAGCTGAATGGGTTGGATCCATATGCCTATTTAAGTGATGTGCTGAAAAGATTGCCGACCCATAAAGTGACCCAAATAGAAGAATTACTGCCACACCGCTGGAAACCTGAACCGAATTAAAAATAGACATGGGGTTCAGCGGACGCTTACAGGCATAGTGTTCACAAAAACCTTGCCGGGAATTAAACAGGAATTCATCAATCCGGTTTTGCCCCAGTTGGCCCGGCTTCAGGGTATAAATAAAGTTATTCTGCTGATACCAATTCAAGACTTGCTGCACATAACGCCGAGGATCTTCCGCACTTTGCGCATATAGACGTTGTGCTAATTGTTGCGCTCTCGGGTCAAGTCGGCGCTGCACCTGAGTATTCGTTCTTTCGATATATTGCGTTGGCAAAGCCTGAGGATCATATGCTGTCCCGACCCACTGTAACGAAATCGGTTCAACACGTTGCGTGAGCCGTCTCGGCACAATGCTCCAATCCTGACGGTTATAATAACGGCGTTCCACAGGTATCGATTTTTCCAACCCCATGATCCAGAACACCGAAGGATCCGCAGCCAGATATTGGTAGTTCCAGCCTGTAGGTACGGGTGAAGTATCCATCGGTTGTCGCATTAAAGGCTGCTGATTGACGAAACTGCTGGTCCAGCGTTGCCCATCATATTCATCTAGCACCAACGCTCGCCAATAGAGTTCTGAGCGTGGCGGAAGCTTGCTGATATCACCAATAATCCGGAAAGCAAGGGCACTGGATTGGGATAATTCAGCAATATCCCCAGGTGACATACTATCGCCAATGCCGGTCACACCCTTATTTTCAGGAATGGGAATATGCCAAAGTGGTGGCAAGCGCGGAAAGAAAATAAACAGCAAGATAAAAAATGGAACAGCGTACAAGATAAACTTGCCCACATGTTTGGCATCCTGTTGCAATGCTGCGCGCTGAGTGATCTGCTCCTGCTCAAAATCGCTAGTCTGAATCCGGTACAAACCAATCAGACAGCTGATTAAACACAGCACGATCACAATCGCCATCCCAAAAGATTGGCTATATAGGAATGAGCTGGCAGCAACAAACAGGGCAAAATTAAACAGAATAATCAGGTCACGTTTATTTTTACTTTCCAGTGATTTAGCAAATAAAAAAGTAGATAAAACTGCTACCCCAGCCTCAACACCAATAAAACTATGATGGCTCAAATAAATACTGCCGAGTGCCAAAGCCGTCAGTAGAAAAGTGCCCGTTTTGGGAAATGGCTGCTGACGTTTCAGGAAAATCCAGATACATACAATACTAATCGCAAAAATAATACTGAGTAGAACCGGAATAAATGCCATCTGGGCGATGAGAATCAGGCCCAAAGTCAACACAATCGAGGTACGGATTTTTGCATTGATCATGAATTTACCCGCCTTAGGCCTGCGCCAACAATTGTTTGGCTTTCCGCAGTTGTTCTTCACCTGCACCCTGAGGCAATTCGGCCTGTGGCAAATGCAGACTATACGCACATTGCTGCTGCTCGCATTGCTCGACCAGACCCATCACAAATTCAAGTTTTTCTTCATGTGACTGACTCGGCATATGTGCATAATGAATCTCGATACTGTGTTCATCCTGATATTGCTCAAAGACTTTGACATACAAGCCTTGTCCACGCGCAAACTGCTTCCAGGACACCGCCTGCAAGGAATCGCCTGACTGGTAATTGCGCAATTCACGAAACTCATCCATATCCGGTTCAAAACGGTTAAAGTGATATTTATTTTCTGTGCTAAAAACTTCAGCTTTAGGCGCGACCCAGGCCGAATGCTGATGATAAAGATAGGTCCAGGCTCGAACTAACCCAAAGGGATAAACCGAATAAATCTGAATCACCGGATAATCAAACTTGCCACGTTGCTCTGCATAAAATGGCAGAATAAATTGCTGTTTTTGTGCATTCAGATAAACTTTCGCTAGCTGATTCCCTGCTTTGATATACAAATAGCGGGGGCGAAGCTGCTGCTGTTGAAAATAAAGATGCAGATTCACGCTATGACCGACCTGCCCCACATCATCTGCGATCAATTCAATTTTCAGGTCATGCAATTGCTTAAAAGTCAGATAAAAACTGATACACAGCACCGCACTGATTAAAAAGCAGAAACCTAAAATCAGGTTATTGGCATAGTTCACCCCGGCCACAAAGGTGATGAAGATCAACACCAGATACAGATAGCCCTGCTGATAAATAAATACCAAGACATCTTTCTGCGAGAGCTGTTTCTGCTGTGAGAATTGAAAGCGCTTGGCCAGCCATTTTTGCCAGGTTTTATCCAAGAGAGGACTCCTTTAGCTGACCGCAACCTGTTGCATCACATTAAACGTTTCAGCTTCACTTAAACCCAGACGATGCGAAGTCACCGCGACAAATACAGCCTGCACATCATCTGGTGTGACAAAAGCACGTTGCTGAATCAAAGCATACGCTTGTGCTGCGCGCTTCAAGGCCAGAAGGCCACGCGTAGAAAGTCCATGACGGCTTTTACGGGTTTCTTCTGCTAGATCAAGCAAATATTCCTGAATCGCTTCACTGATAAATATCTGATGCGTCAGACTTTGCAGATCCAGAATTTCATCTTCGGTAAAAATATGCGCCAGACTTGCAATCAGGGCAAAACGGGATTCCTGCTGTAATAACAGTTTTTCTGCATGGCGTGATGGATACCCCAAAGATAAACGCATCAGGAAACGGTCTAGCTGGGATTCCGGCAAAGCGTAAGTACCACTTTGGAATAGCGGGTTTTGTGTCGCAATCACCCAGAAAGGTTTCGGTAAGGCATAGCGTACGCCATCAATGGTGGCATAGCCTTCTTCCATGGCTTCGAGTAAGGCACTTTGGGTTTTGGGACTACAACGGTTGATTTCATCTGCCAGTAAAATCTGAGTAAAAATCGGGCCTTGTTTAAACTCGAACTGATGTTCTTTCTGGTTAAACATGTTAATACCGATGACATCACTGGCCAGCATGTCATTGGTAAATTGGATCCGCTGGAACTTTAACCCAGCCAGATGTGCCAGACTGCTGGCTAATGTAGTTTTACCCAATCCGGGTAAATCTTCAAATAAGACATGTCCGCCTGCAATCAAACAACAGAGTGCCAGTGTGGTCTGGGCCTGCTTATCCAACACAATGGCATTAACTTCTTCAAAAAAACGCTGGATCTTGGGTGCATAACTTGCAATTTTTTGTTCAAGCACAGTATTGATGTGTGCAATGTCGTTATTTTCCTTTTGTTTCATGCCCCAGATCACAATAATTTCCTTAATAAAACATGGCCTAAGATTAACATACTAGGACTTACGCACTGTTATTTATAGACTCTCTGTGGTAGCAGATGATTTTTATCGAGAATAAAGTCATCAATGAAGTTTTTGATCATTGGTCTAAATAATTTCTTCTGCCAACGATATACATTTTCAAAGATCCCCTCAAACTGGTTCTTTTGTATCTCAACGTAGGCCATTAAGGCTGAAAAAATATGATTCAAAATCAGTTTAGACCGTCTTACTTGAAACTTTTCAATATGACAAACCTGTTTAATCACTCGGTGATATTGTTCTATTTTCCAATGACTTGAATGTAATTCATGAAAACCCTCAAAGGACAATAAATCATCTTCATCTTGATACACAATATAAAACCTCTGCTGTTCTTTTAACTGAGTCTTAAATAATTGTACAAAGCCAAAATCTTTGAGCCAGACCACTTGACCCTGATGGAAATTCGGCAATAAACGCAGTTGAAACCATTGTCCTTTTTCAGGGGAAACCTTACGGTTACAGTCGATACCAAACATAAATCGAATACCATGTTTTCTTATGGTTTTTAGATTTGCAGTCGATGAATACCAACTATCACCTGTAATAAATTGAATCTTTGCACCCCAACTAAGTACTTCACTTAACATATCCATAAAGTAATCATTCTTGGTTTTACCCTCAGATTTGTCATAAATTCGGAAATTAATTGGAATATTTTGACCATTCTGATCTGTCGCATACAAGGTAATGAGATTAATCCCCTTGACGGATCGGTGGTGTTTGCCTGACCAAAAATAGCTAACCAAGTCCATATGTTGACTATATGGTTTATCTAAAACAGTATCATCAATACTGACTATAAGTTTATTATTATCAATATGTTGAATTGCTTCTTGATATAGGTCGTGAGGTGTGTAGTCTTCACGCTCTAGAAAGCGATTTACACTATCATGCGAGATATTATAAGTCTCGGCAAGTTGTGTGCAGCTAATAGAGTTCGGTTCTGTCATGAGAAAGCCCATATAAATGGGTAATGTACAAGTTGCTGTAGAAGCATGTTTAGTTCGTCTGATCACAGATACTTTATAAACTATTTTAATACTTTTTTGAATCCGTCAATGCGTAAGTCCTACATACACTGAAATTTAAATTTTCCCAAAAGATCAATCATCTGTCTGTGTAACTGAATAAAAATACTGATTAGAAAATGGCGAGGATTTAAATAATAGAAGAGTCAAAATGATCAGGTTGAAAAGAAGTAAGAAGCGCAGAAAACAAATAAAATGATCGACACAAATAGAGATCATTTTTCTTTTCGCTCAAATCTCAAAATACCAATCTGAGCTCATCCATCTATTTGAAAAGAATCATACTTAAAAGGTATAGAGACTTAAGCGATTTCATGGATTTTTATAATAAAACTTTTCTACGCTAGCTCAATCAATGACCTCAGATTTAACGCGATCGTCTATTCCTCATATTAATTTTTAACGATAAAAAAAAGCGCCCCGAAAGGCGCTTGCTATGAATTAATGATTAACACGGACACTTCTTCATATCACCGCCCGCAGATGGATAACGGGAATCCACACAGTGACGATAAAATGTTTTCGGGTCCATGGCTTCCAGATCGGGATGATGCTTGCGCATATGCTCCACATAGGTATGGTAATCAGGTACACCGACCATCAGACGGAAACTTTGCTGCAAACGTTGCCACAAGGTCGCAATCCGCGACCAGTTTTTCGGATTCAGTATTAAATCCTTTTGTGACATTACGGTCATCTTGATGATTTTATAAATCATCGTTTTCCCGCTTTTGGCAAACTTCAGATTCATAATATTCCCCTTAATGACCTTTCGCTGGCTGAATCTCTTCAGGATCGCGATAAATCGCTTCTGCTTCATGTACAGATGGCTCAGGATTTGCCAATGCACGACGGATAACGCGAATTGCAGCAAACAACATGACAAAGGCTACAATCATAAAAAAAGCACAGAGTGCAGCATTAATCTGGTTCGACATCGCTACCGTCTGCATTTCTGCCACAGTTTTCGCTGGCGCTAGGATTTCATTATTGGCAATCGCCGTGTTGAAACGATCTGCCTGCGCCAAGAAACCAATCTTTGGATTTTCGTGGAAAATCTTTTGCCAGCCTGCTGTCATGGAAGTGATGAACAGGAACACTGTCGGGATAATTGTCACCCACACATATTTCTGTTTTTTCATCTTGAACAGAATGACAGTACCAAGAATGAGCGCCATCGCAGCCAAAATCTGGTTACCAATACCAAACAGCGGCCATAAACTGTTAATCCCGCCGAGTGGATCGACTACGCCCTGATAGACGAAGAAGCCCCAGCCTGCCACTGCAACCGCAGTACCCAACAGGTTTCCGAAGAAATTATGTGATTGTTTTACTGCTGGAATCACAATACCGACAGTATCCTGCACCATGAAACGACAGGCACGCGTACCCGCATCTACAGCAGTCAGGATGAATAGTGCTTCAAACAAAATCGCAAAGTGATACCAGAACGCCATCATTTCACGACTGTTGAAAATTTCGGTGATGATATGCGCCATACCAATTGCAAAAGTTGGCGCACCACCAGTACGCGACAGAATCGAGTTCTCACCCACTTCCTGTGCCAGTAAATTCAAGGCTTCAGGGGTTACCACAAAACCAAGGGTTCGCACTGCTTCTGCTGCGCTTTCTGCGGTAGTACCGAGCAAGGCTGCTGGTGAGTTAATCGCAAAATAAATTCCTGGATCCAGAATTGCAGCACAGATCAAAGCCATGATCGCTACAAAAGATTCCATCAACATACCGCCATAACCGATCATACGGATATCGCGTTCGTTGTTGACCAGTTTCGGTGTCGTCCCTGAAGAAACCAAGGCATGGAAACCGGAAATCGCACCACACGCAATAGTAATGAACAGGAATGGGAACATAGAACCTGCGAATACAGGACCAGTCCCATCAATGAATTTGGTAATCGCTGGCAGTTTCATTTCAGGCATGGCAAACAGGATACCCACGGCCAAACCTGCAATCACGCCAATTTTCAGGAAGGTCGACAGATAATCACGTGGAGCAAGCAATAGCCAGACTGGCAGTACCGATGCAATGAAACCATAAATGATCAGTGCCCAAGTGAGTTCAGTGCCAGAAAGCGTAAAGAACGGACCCCAATATGGATGTTGTGCGATGTTTTCACCGTAGATAATGCCCAGCATCATCAAGACAAAACCAATAATCGAGACTTCAGCAATTTTACCCGGGCGGATAAAACGCATGTAGATGCCCATAAAGATCGCAATCGGAATGGTCGCTGCAATACTGAATACACCCCATGGGCTGTTGGTCAGAGCTTTCACCACTACCAGTGCCAGTACCGCCAGAATGATAATCATCACGCCCAAGGCACCAAGCATCACGATAATACCGGCAAAGGTTCCCAGTTCCTGTTTTGCCATTTCCCCGAGTGATCGACCGTCACGACGGGTGGAAATAAACAGTACCAGAAAATCCTGGACTGCACCCGCAAGTACGACACCGACTAACAGCCAGATCGTCCCAGGTAAATAGCCCATTTGCGCTGCCAGGATCGGGCCTACTAGCGGACCTGCACCGGCAATCGCTGCAAAGTGATGGCCAAACAAAACACTTTTATTGGTCGGCACATAGTCCAGACCATCGGCCAGACGATGCGCAGGCGTTAAACGGCGTTCATTCAGCTCAAATACTTTGGTGGCAATAAATAAACTGTAGAAACGGTAAGCAATGCTATAGACACAGGCGGCGGCAAGTACCAGCCAGACTGCATTGACATGCTCACCCCGACTCAGTGCCAGAACTCCAAAAGAGACTGCACCCACAATGGCTACCAAAAGCCAAATCATTTTCGAAGTCAGCGTCGACTTCTTTTGTAAAGTTTCCATTCAATCCCTCATATTGTGATGCATACAAATCAGCGTGATTGTTGTTGTTCGAGGTACTGCTGTTTTCCCTTGCGACTTTACGCCTGTTCTTTCGCTTTTCCTCTAAGACTTTGGCATAAAAAAAGGGATGATTTAAATCATCCCTCTCGATAATAGTCTATTTTCAAACCATTATGCACGTTCTAAATAATCACCAGTACGGGTATCTACACGAACGCTTTCTTCTTGCTGTACGAATAATGGAACACGTACCACAGCACCTGTTTCAAGTTTCGCTGGCTTACCGCCACCGCCAGAAGTATCACCACGAACACCTGGATCAGTTTCAACGATTTTAAGTACGACGAAGTTCGGTGGAGTCACGTTTAAAGGCACGCCATTGAACAACATGATGGTACATTTTTCATTTGAATCGTCTTTTAACCATTTTGCAGCATCGCTCATTGCTGTTTTATCAGCTGCGATCTGTTCAAAGGTAACAGGATCCATGAAGTTCCACATTTCGCCATCGTTGTACAAGTATTCCATTTCTACTTCAACGATATCAGCCGCTTCTAGGTTCTCGCCTGATTTGAAAGTTTTTTCCAGAACTTTACCTGATTTAAGGTTACGTAATTTTACGCGGTTAAAAGCTTGGCCTTTACCTGGTTTTACGTATTCGTTTTCCATGATTGAACATGGGTTGCCATCAAGCATAACCTTAAGGCCTGACTTGAAATCATTCGTAGAATAATAGGCCATGACTGGCGCACTCCAAACTTACTAACTTTAATCTATTGATGCTATGGGCTGTTGCGATGTCATTTAGCAAGTCTGACACGAACATTGAGTTGCCACATGCACATTCATTTGATGTTGCGTATTCTAAATGAGCAATACACTTTGCCGCAATGAAAAAATCCGCTTTCACCCACTCAGGCTGTTTAAGTTACAATCAGACATGAAAATCCTTTGTTTATTCATGTCTTGCTCAACGTTAAAATACCATCAGGCGAGCACGAAGATCAGCATAGCTTAATCACTCTTTATTTTATAGCGCAGTGGATTATTGCGCTTCCGCACAAACTGTTAAACTGCGCCCATCAGGCTTTGTCCTCTCACTTATTATTGTTAATCTTCCGGCATGACGAACTATTTATATCAAGAACAAAACTGGCAATCACAGCTCAGCGACCTGATCACTGATCCACGCGAATTGCTTGAAGTACTGCAACTTGCACCAGAGCAACTGCTCTCAGGCGCCATTTTAGCTTCTGAACAGTTTAAACTGCGGGTACCACGTGCTTTTGTGGGCAAAATGCAGACCGGAAACCCTTTAGACCCATTGCTTTTACAAGTGCTGCCCCATCATCTGGAACTGGAAGAACATCCAGGATTTGTTACCGACCCCTTGGGCGAAGAACAGGCCAATCAGCAACCCGGCGTACTGCACAAATATAAATCCCGTTTCTTGCTGACACTGACTGGTGCCTGTGCTGTACATTGCCGTTATTGTTTCCGCCGGCATTTCCCCTATCAGGAAAATCTGCCTAAAAATGAAGACTGGATAAATATCAAGCAATATCTGGAAAGCCAACCCGATATTAATGAAGTGATTCTGAGCGGCGGTGATCCACTGACCTTATCGAACCGGAAATTAAAAACCTGGATTGAACGACTAGAATCAGTACCACATCTCAAATTCTTAAGAATACATTCACGAGTTCCTATTGTGATCCCCAACCGAGTCGACGAAGAGCTACTTAGCATGTTAAAAAACAGTAGGCTACGTATTATTCTGGTGGTACACTCAAACCATGCATCGGAGCTGGATGACTTCACTTGCAAGCGTTTAAACCAACTGGTTCAACAGCAGATCACTGTTCTGAATCAGGCGGTTTTATTAAACGGGGTAAATGATTCTGCTCAGGTTTTAGTGGATTTAAGCTATCGCTTGTTTGATGCCGGGGTCATGCCTTATTATTTACATGTACTTGATAAAGTAAAAGGTGCGCATCATTTTGATTTAGCGCCTGACCATATTAATGAGATTTATACAGAAGTTTTAGCGAACCTTCCGGGGTATTTGGTTCCTAAACTGGTTCGAGAAATAGCGGGCGAGAAGAATAAGACACCGCTTTTTGGGGTTTCAACATTTTTGAGTTAAATAATAAAGATGAGCACGCATACTTCAGACATTTTTCAGACACCGACGGAACTTAAACGAGAGCAGTTGAGCTTTTGTCCAACCACTGCCAAGGCTTTGCAGGAATGGGTTGCGGGGATTTCGATTCTACAGCTGGGGAATTCCTCCAAATCCCTGTTTAATGCCTTATTGGAAGTTTCCGAGCTGAAATGTCCAGAAACCCTGCGCTTTGACCTGATTCAGGTCTTGCATCCCACCCTTGAAAATGTCCTGACCAGTCTGGAAAAGCATTTCGTCAATCAGGGCCTGATCACTTCCGACCGGAATGACCAGATCATTGAACTGGCCATGCTGCTGCGCAGTCATTTTGCCAAAATTTATATCGATATCGTCAAACGCTGTAATCATCAGCTGACGCATCAGAAGTTTTCGCTATTTTCTCTAGGCAAAAAGAAGAGCATTCAAACTGCCCGGATGGTGTCGATTTATTATGCCCTGCAACAACTCACCCTTCTGTTATATCAACAGCATATGCTGTATAGCACGCCAGGTCTGGGACAATGGCTGGCTGCCCATCAACTGCTTGAATGTGCAATAGACAATAATTTCTATCAAAGCAATATCAATCAGGTATTAGGCACCCAGCATGAAATCCAGAATATTGCACATGCCTATGCACAGCTGATTTTACTGGATATCTTCAATACTCATCAGATCCGGCCTGCAGAAATCCAGGGCCTGTATCTATGCAGTTTTGACTGGGCCAAACTGGTGCAGATCTTGCCGAAGGAAACCACGCTGTCCCGTTATGTGGTCGATGCCAGCAAAGATCATCCACCGATCTTTAATACCCATCAAGAGCCACAGTTTCAGCCGAGCTTCTATATTTCCACCCAGAACCTGATGGATCATTTAACGGGTACTCAAAGCAAAAATGCGCAGTATCTGTCGCGGAATGAAAAACTGTTCCTGACCCCTGCACTGCATTTTCATATCTACAATCTGCTCTCGAACAATGTCGAGCGTCGTCATGAACGTTATGAATATTCAGCACAGATCAATATCTGCTTTGGCTTGAGCGTGGCGCATTTTTACCTGTCTAAAGGTAAAAACTTCAATGAAACCCTGGAACTCGATGCCAATTATAATTTCCAGAGCGAAAGCAGTTTTGTCAGCTCGATGGAAAATACGATTCCAAGTGCCTTTAGCAGTATCAAGGCGCTCGATCGCGAAACGAAACAGATTCATAGCGCTGAAGTTCTGGATATTAGTGTCAATGGTTACCGGATTAAATGGACTGGTATTACACCTGCCAATTTAAAAACTGGTGAATTTATTCTGGTTCAGGAAAAAACCCAGAGCCAGTGGCGTGGCGGTGTGATTCGCTGGATCAAGCAGTCCACTGACAAGAGCCTGGAAATCGGACTAGAAATTCTGGCACAAGAACTCTTTCCTTGTGCGGCCTATGCCCGTACCGAACGTCATCATGTCAACTATCAACCCGCACTCCTGGTGAAAATGACGCAACTGGATCAGGTTTCAACCAGTCTCATCGTGTCTGGCTCCCAGATGTTTAGAGAAAAACAAACCATTCATTTACGTCTCGGTCAGGAAGAACTCAAAATCTATCTAACCAAAGCACAACTGATTACGCAGAGTTTCATCCGTTTTGATTATGAATTATTGAATGATCAGGAAGAAGAGATGATCGAAAACTTTATCGATCAGCACATGAATGAAAGCAGAAATCATGATTTATGGGAAGCATTGAAGTGAGAAATCCATTATTGTCTAAAAAGTTAAAACGTACTGAAACACGTTTACTGATTATTGATGATAATCAAATTAGATATAACCAAATCCGTGATCTGCTGACCAGTAATGATTATCAGGTAGATGCTGTCCTGCTGGATGATCTGCAATCTTTTGAAAAACAATTAAATTTCAACTGGGATCTGATTATTTTTGGACGTGCCTACGACCTGAAATATGAACAGGCCTTAAGTTTGGTGCGCCTTTCGCAGCAACCTAATCTGCCGATGATTTTGCTTAAACCGGATGATTACCAGGCTGAACAATATGCGCAATATATCCGTAAAGGGGTATATGACATTCTCAATTTTGACTACCTGGAACGCTTTTATGTGGGACTGGTCCGAGCATTGTCATTTAGCCGTTTGTCACAGTCTCAGCAACATTTAATGACTGAGCTGGAAACAGCACAAATTCAGGCACAATCTTTAGTAGACGACAGCAACCGTGCTGTTGCCACCATTCAGGAAGGGATTCATATTCAGGCCAATGCGGACTACCTGAAACTGTTTGGCTTGCAAAATGAAGATGAGATTATTGGCCTACCGCTTCTGGATCTGCTCCAGCCTTCAGATTTGAATGATTTTAAAACGCGTTTCAAAAAGATTTCTCAGGGTCAATTTGATTTAGGTCGGGTCGAGATCCAGTCTCTGAATCCGCATGTGTCCGCATCTAATCCATTAAAACTGGAATTCTTGCCTTCAACGGCTGAAGAAGATGCGGTACAAATTAGCATTGATACTCAATCTAAAACGGTTTCCTCCGATAAAACTCCTGGAAAACCAAGCGTTTTTCAGTCACTTAAGCGTGAACTCCATAAGCAGTCTGCACCGGTGAATGCCTTGGTCACTTTCTCTTTTAGCGCTTATGATCCGGAACTTCTGCAGTCTGACTGGGCAACTTTTAGTGGCTACTTTAAAGCAGCCAAAGAATTCCTCACGGAACAGACCCATATTCCCCTGTTTAAACTGGAATATGATGTCGTTGTCGGTCTGTTCCAGGCAGACTCTAAAGCAATTCTTGAATCCAAACTGATCAGTTTAAATGCCTTAAGCAAACCGCAACTCATTACAGTGGGACCAAAGTCATTCCCTCTAAATTTGCGCTTGGGCTATGTCATGCTTGAACAGGGTTTGCAAGATGAAATGCATTGTAATACGCTGATTGGACAAGCATTCTCGACATCTTTACCTCAAGCAGAAGCTGTACCTGAATTTAAACTTGATATTCCTGCGTCACTGAGCAGTCCGGTTGCGGTAGAAATGCCAAGTATAGATTTCAGTGTTGCTGAAACACCAGTTGCCAGCCCAACATTGGCAGCCGTCAGTCCAGCAGTCACGTCTATTCCTAGCGCTACACCTTCTATTTTGAAAGCCTTAAGTGAATGTCTAGAACGTGGTGAGATTCATTTAAAATATCAACAACTCTATGATAAAGAAGATACGCGTTTATATGCCTATGAAGTGACCAGTGGCTTTATTTTTGAGAATAAATGGCAGGATATTTCTAGCCTTTTAGAACTTCATGAAGATGATGAACTGTCCATTAAACTGGATCGCTGGATTCTGGTTGAAGCCAGTAAACAGCTACACAACTTTATTACCCAGTATCCTGATGCAAGCTTAATTGTCAATTTGAACCGTGCCGTACTATTTAAAGACCGCACCTTCCCGGAATTTATTTCCAAGCTGATTACGATTATTCGCAGTAAAGTGAAGCATCCGCTAATCTTGCAATTCTCAGAAGAAGATATTTTACTGAATCAACAAGATGCACAAAAATATCTACGCGTGCTGTATGAACATGGCGCACTGATTGCACTGCGTGATTTTGGTCAATCCATGTACAGTCCAAATTTACTGCGCGAACTTGAACTGGATGGTGTCAGCTTACATTCAAACTTAACCAATATGCTCAATAAAGATACCGAGATTGAGCAACTACAGGAAAAAATTACCAGCTACAATGAAATCAAGCCACTCAATATTCTGATCCGTGAATTAAATGATATGACACTGTTCGCGAATGCCTGGAACGTGGATGCCCGCTTTATTCAGGGGAATTATTTCCAGAAAAAACTTGATCATTTGATTGATGTACAAGATCACTAAGATCTTGTACAAGCCTGTGCATTTAGGAAATCGAATGATAATTTTCTAAATTGCAGGCACAAAAAAACGGGCTTAAAGCCCGTTTTTTCATTTTGGGTATTAACGTTTAACAGAACGTGACATACCAGCAAAACGTTGTTTGAACTTGTCGATACGACCGCCAGTGTCAACGTTCTTTTGCTTACCAGTGTAGAATGGGTGGCAAGCTGAACATACGTCTAGATAAAGAGTTTCTTTACCAAGAGCTGAACGAGTTTCGATTACGTTACCACATGAACAAGTAGCAACTAAAGTTTCATATTTTGGGTGAATATCGGCGCGCATCGTCGATTACTCCATTAGATTCAAGAAGGTTTAGCTGTCATCGCTATTGATCACTCTCAAATGAGGAAGCAGGAACATCGTTCATGCAGATCAACACCACAACAGACCATTCTTTTGGCCCACCGAGACGGATACCGTCAGAGCTAAGCACAACAAGTGGGCATAATTATACGTGAAACGAATTCAATATGCGAATTATTCTTCAGCTTCTGATTCACTCTCTTTGGCCCACAGATTGGCAATAATCCCGCAGACCATTAACTGAATCTGATGAAAAATCATGATCGGCAGGACAATCATGCCCAGCGGCTGGCCAATAAATAAAATTTGCGCCATCGGCACTCCACTGGCCAAGGTTTTCTTGGAACCACAAAAGAATGCCGTTTTTTGGTCAGCGCGGCTAAAGCCCAGCCAGCGTGGAATATAAAGTGATAATAACATCACAATGGTGAGTAACACCGAGCAAGCCAGCAATAGCAACAACAAGGTACTCAAGCTCACTTCATTCCACAGCCCGGCCACGACGGCGCTACTAAAAGCGCCATATACCACCAGTAAAATCGAGCCTTGATCGAAGACCTTGACGATTTTTGGCATTTTCATCATTTGCGGATAGATCCATGGACGCAGAATCTGTCCTAAAATAAACGGCACCAAGAGCAGCAGTGTAATCTGGATAATCGAAGAAGTCGGATCAAAACCATGATCAGATTGACCGAGAATAAAAAATGCTACCAATAATGGAGTAATAAACATACCGATCAGATTGGAAAAAGAGGCACTACATACCGCCCCGGCGACATTGCCATGAGCCACTGAAGTAAAGGCGATCGAGGACTGCACGGTGGATGGCAGGAAACACATAAACAGGAAACCCCAATATAGTTCCTGTCCGAGCATGGGTAATAAAATCGGCTTGGCCAAAAGCCCGAGAATCGGAAACAGGGCAAAAGTTAGCGCAAAAACTAAAGTATGCAATTTCCAGTGCATAATGCCTTGCACCACAGCTTCACGAGACAGTTTGGCGCCGTGCAGGAAAAACAGGATGGCAATCGCTCCTGTCGTCACCCAGCCAAAGACTTCAGCCGCCTGCCCCGAAACTGGCAGCACACTGGCCAGCAAAACCATCACAAACAACAGTATCGTAAACCGATCCAATGCCAAGAACTTAAGCATATCCCTATAATCCCTCAGATTTTATTGTTTGATATAAAAATGCCCGGCTATCTTAACAGATGCCGAGCCCATGCTATGCACTCAGATTGATGTAATATTTTCATCTATACATGAATGCATTTCATATATCTCGCTACGTCACACTTAGTTATTACGTGCATTGTTGTCTTGCTGGATCAGCTCGATCTTGTAGCCATCTGGATCTTCAACAAATGCAATTACAGTCACGCCACCTTTCATTGGGCCAGCTTCACGCACCACATTACCGCCACGCGCTTTAATCTCTTCACACGCCTTGTAAGCATCATCGACTGCAATTGCGATATGACCATAGGCATTACCCAGTTCATAGCTGTCTGTATCCCAGTTATGGGTCAATTCCAGTACGGTGTGATTCTCTTCATCGCCATAACCGACAAAAGCCAGGGTAAAACGGCCCTCTTCGTAATCACGCTTACGAAGCAAAGTCATGCCAAGTACTTCAGTATAGAACTTGAGAGATTGTTCTAAATTGCCTACACGTAACATGGTATGTAGCATGCGCATATTAATCATCCTTCTGTACAGATTGTTGTTGGTGTTCACCGAGCAATTTTGCCACCCAAACCACCAGAATCAGAATGGGAATTCCAATTAAAGTGGTCATCAGGAAGAAATTCGGATAACCGATATTGGTCACTATAGTACCCGAATATCCGCCTAAAATCTTAGGGGTCAGGGTCATGAGTGAGCTGAAAATCGCATATTGAACCGCGGTAAATGACACACTGGTCAGGCTCGACAAGAAGGCAATAAATGCAGCACCAGCCAGCCCGGCAGCCAGATTATCGACAATAATGGCAAAATAAAGCCACTTGTCGCTATAAGGTTTAATCACTTTACCACTGACTTCGACCGCATCTGAACTGTTGCCATCCACCACTGTTAAGGGCTGAATATCGACATCCAGATCCTGGGTATTGGCCAAGTGATCATTGACTTGAAACACATGTGTTGTTTGCTGTAGTGCCTGATCATCTTGCATCAAGACGGCACTGATAATATGTGCAGGTAACTGAATCAGTTGTTGTGCAGGAATCGCGGCAGTAAATACGCCTTCACTTTCCAGTTTAGCCTCAATATTTTGATCATTGATTTGCAAAACAATCTTTTGATTCTCTTGCAGTGCTTCACCGACATATTGGCCGCGCACCACAATGGTCTTGTCCTGCTCAGCTGCGGTGAGAGTATTGTCACTGGTGATCGGCAGGATCTGTAACTGAGTGCTGCCCTGTTGTGCAGTCAAATATGGCATATTGACCTGCACAGGCGCTTGATTGGTATTATCTGTATTGAGATAAGCGGCTGAGACTTGCAGCTGTTTGCTCTGCGCCAGCACTGCACTTGGGATATCCAGCTTCCAGTAACCCACTTCATCGGTCTCTGCCTGATAAACCTGATTACCGGCTTTAACTTCGACAGCTGCCAGTTTTTCACCTGACTTGACCAGTCCGATAAAAATCAGGTTGGTGGAACAGGCTAGCACGGCACCGACAAACATCAGTTTCATGATGTTCATCTTCTGGGCCAAGAGCCCGCCAAGGAATCCACCGACTAAAGAGAAAATGACTCCATAGACTTTAACCGCCTCGGCAATCTGTTCTTTACTGAAATTCAGGTCCTGATAGAACACATTAGAAATGACGCCGGCAATAATATCGGAGACCCGATAAAAACCGATCAGCAATAACAACACCAATGCCAGTTTCAAGCCATAACGTTTAAAGAAGTCGGCAACCGGATTGACCCAGGTTTCATAGGCCATTTGCTTGTTAACCGCACCCATCTTTACCAAGCTTGCACCAATCGCAAAGGCCACTGCACCCGAGCCAACAAAGCGCAAAGCTTCAAAACAGAACAAGGCAAAGGTATCTTGAATGGCGAATTGTTCGGTGATGCTGGCCACCAGATTGCCCGAATAGATATAGCTCAAGACAAAACTGATCACCGCCACAAAAAATACGGCGACTAAACGGAAATAATCACTGCGCACATAGTGTTTTCGCACACGGTCAACCTGCGGCTCCCGAATGGACAGTGTGGTGATAATACCGACCAGCATGACAGCAGCCATCGCCAGATAGGTCCATTTCCAGGCATCATAGATATAGTTGCCTTTCGCAGTTCCCAAATAGGCCGCCAGAAACAAGGCACCAGCACCGGCCACAATCATCCCGATCCGGTAACCTGCATTATAGGTGGAAGCCAATACGGTCTGCATCTGGGTTTCTGCCAGCTCAATCCGGTAGGCATCAATCACAATATCCTGCGTTGCTGCGGAGAAACCAAGCAGGACAGCACCGAGCGCCATTTGCTGTAAATGTGTGGCACCCAAAGCCGGATCAGAAAAGGCCATAATGGAAATGGCACAGACAATCAGAATCTGCGCAATCAGCAACCATGCACGACGACGTCCCAGAGCCTTGGTCAGAAAAGGGACAGGAAGTTCATCAATGAGCGGTGCCCAGACGAATTTAAACGAATAGCCCAATGCGGCCCAGCTAAAGAAAGTTACTGCACTTTTGCTGATTCCGGCCTCACCTAACCATAAAGACAGACTGGAAAAAATCAGAAGAATCGGCACACCAGCCGAAAATCCCAAGAACAGCATGATCAATGCACGTCGATCTAAAAATGCTGTAAAGGCGGATTTCCAACCCGTCGTTTGTGTTGTCATTGCTTTATTATTTTCCACAGAAAAACCAATTGCTGCTATTCAATCCTGTAATAGCGTATCTTTCAACAAGATTTATATATTTATCACATTTCCGGTTTTTTATTTTCGGGCAAAAGCGACATGTTGGCTTGAATTTTTCAAGTAAATCTGTATACCTTAACTCTTATCAACGTAATATTTCGTTTTGGATTTTCAACAGTGACCCAGAGACTCGATCAAATTAATTCCTCTATTGCCAGCAACACCAGCACAACTCCACAAAAAATCCGCTCAGATTTACTTATCTCTGCATTTGAACAAAGCGAAATTAAAAATACTCTGGACCATACCCGGTTAATATCCACCCAGCTGACGCATATTCCAAACCTAGAAAAATTCCTGCGTCAACCAAACGGATCAAACCCCTGAATAACTTTTTGGGCCAAGATCGTGCACGTGCCTCAGTTGAGGCCGGGATTGCCCTACCTTATTCCGGTTATAACATTTTTGCCGTCGGTACAGCAGGACTCGGAAAACGCACCATGGTGAAGCGTTTGCTGCAGCAGCACGCCAAAACTATGGAAACCCCGAATGACTGGGTGTACGTCAATAACTTTCAGAACCAGCGTCAGCCGATTGCACTGGAACTGCCTCCGGGTCAGGGTCCAAAATTCCAAGCCATGTTGAATCAAAGCTGGCAAACCATTCTGAAACAGCTTGAGCGCCGTTTTACTGCAGAGACCTATCACAACCGCATTGAAATGATTCGCCAGGAAACTGGTGATGAGCAGCAGCAGGCGCTCATCGAACTGACCAAGGAAGGCGCAGAACTGGATCTGAAGCTGATCTCTCGACATGATGAGCACTGTTTTGTCCCTGTGCATCTGATTGATGACAAATTGCAGGAAATGTCTCAGGAAGATCTGAATGCCTTAAGCAACAAAGATCGTGCCGAACTGGCGTCCAACATGCGCTATATGGACAAGAAACTGGAACGTCTGGGTTTGCATCTGGGTGATCTGGAAGATGATGCACGCGATCGCGTACAGATCCTGAACCGCGATATCGCCAAGCAGGTGGTCTTACCGCGAGTCGAACAGATTCTGGCGAAATTCAAACACGTGGAAGGTCTGGAACATTATCTGAAGTATTATGCTGAAGACATTATCAATAATGTTGAAATTGTGCTGGAACAGGAAGAAGATGACTTCACTCCGGCACTGTTCAGTCGCGTTCCCGCACGTTATCAGGCCAATGTGATTATTACGCACAAGCCGAACAGTGGCGCACCGGTGATCTTTGAAGATTTTCCAACGCATTACAATTTATTGGGACATGTAGAACAACTGACCCAAAATGGCACGATCACTACAGACTTCACCCTGATTCGTCCAGGGACATTGCATAAGGCCAATGGCGGTTTCCTGATGCTGGAAGCGGAACAATTGCTGGAACAACCCTATGCATGGCAAGGCTTGAAGCGCGCGCTTAAATCGGGGCATTTAAAACTGTCCTCGCTCGAGCATATGATCACGCTGACCGGCAGCATTTCGATTGAACCTGCTTCGATTCCATTGAATATCAAGGTCATCTTGCTGGCTGAGCCTGAAATTTATTATGAAATTTTAGAGCTTGAACCCGAGCTGGGCAGCATCTTTAAAATCCGTGCTGATTTTACCGATACATTACAACGTAATGACGATAACGAGCAGGCCTATATGCAGCTGATTGCCGACTATGTACAATCGGATAAATTACTGCCTTTTGACCGTTCTGCTTTAGCCGCCTTGCTCACAGATTCCAGCCGTCAGGCCGAAGATCAAAGTTCATTGTCATTACACGCCCTGACGCTGGGCGATCTGATTCGTGAAGCACATCATCATGCCTTCCAGGCCGGTGACAAGATGGTCTCGGAAAAACATATCAATACCGCACTGGATCACCGTAAATATCGTCTCGGCTATTTACGTGAACTGTACTGGCAGGATCTGACCCGTGGTACCCAATTGATCGAAACCCGTGGTCATCGTCTGGGCCAAATCAATGCCCTGTCGGTGATTCATTATGCTGATGTTGAGTTTGGTCTGCCTTCACGACTGACTGCTTCGGTGTATCAAGGTGGCGGTGATATTTTGGATATTGAGCGCAGTGTAGAACTTGGTGGCTCTTTGCATGCCAAGGGTGTGTTGCTGATGTCATCTTTCCTGAAAGCACATTTCGGCCGTGAACAGACCCTGCACTTCTCTGCTGCGCTGGCCTTTGAACAAAGTTATGGTCAGGTCGATGGTGACAGTGCCACGGTAGCGGAACTTTCTGCCTTACTTTCTGCCATCAGCCAGTTACCGATTGATCAATCCTGGGCCATTACCGGTTCCATGAACCAGCTGGGACAAGTACAGCCGGTAGGTGGTGTGAATGCCAAAATTGAAGGTTTCTTTGATGCTTGCAAGTTACAAGGTCTGACCGGAAAACAAGGTGTGATTATTCCGCGTCAAAATATGCAACATCTGATGCTGCGTAAAGATGTCACCCTTGCCGTGGAAGAGGGTCAGTTCCATATTCACGCGATTGATACTATTGATCAGGCACTGGAAATCCTGATGGCGCGTCCTGTCGGTACCTTGGATAAAAAAGGTCGCTATAGCAAAAATTCAATCTATGCCGCAGTGATGGCACAGCTGGATTATTGGCAAGCGATTGAAGATGGTGCCGAACTGGTCGAAGTACCGAAGAAAAAGAAAAAAAAGAAGAAGAAAGACAAGAAGCAAATCGTCGAGCCACAAACTGAAGTTGAAACTGATGTTTCGACAGTTGAACAGCCGGATGCAGCGACAGAGGATTAACTCTGACCTTGACCTAAGCAAAAATAGAGACAAAAAAAGCGCTTCTCAATGAAGCGCTTTTTCACATCTGGACTTAATTTAATACAAAATTAAGCATCAACTGCCGGGCTGTACTGTTCAACTAAAGGCTTTAATTCACCTTTTTGGAACATGTCGAGCATGATATCACTACCGCCGATCAACTCACCATTGATCCAAAGCTGTGGAAATGTCGGCCAGTTGGCGATTTGTGGTAACATCGCGCGAATGTCCTGGTTTTCCAGAATGTTTACATAAGCAAACGGACGACCAATTTGACTGAGTGCTTCTACTGCACGTGCAGAAAAACCACATTGTGGAAATTGCGGTGTGCCTTTCATGTAAAGAAGTACTGCGTGTTTTGCAATTTGGTCACGAATTAACGCTTCGGTATCGCGTGCTTGTTCAGTCATTGATAAATCCTCAACTCATCTGTCTCGCATTATACCCAAATCCAGGCAAAACAGTATGTCTAAAGCAATAATTCCAATTTTATTTACAATTACCCTTTAAATCTGAGCGGGTTTTTGCTTATATAAGTTTTTCTTTCCACCTAACAGTTAAGAGTTAGTCATGAATAATATTACCCTCGCACCGGTACAAACTGATCAACCGTCTCATTTGATGCCTGTTTTTGGCCGTCAACCGATCAGCTTTGTCCGAGGACGAGGTGCATATCTTTATACCGAAGATGGTACAGAGTATTTAGATGCATTAACCGGCATTGCCGTATGTGGTTTGGGACACGCGCATCCAGTTATTGCCGAAGCGATTGCTGAACAGGCAGCGACCCTGATTCATACCAGCAACCTGTTTGAAGTGCCTTGGCAAACCGCTGCCGCACAGAAACTGGCTGAAGTTGCAGGCATGGAAGAAGTATTCTTCTCAAACAGTGGTGCAGAATCCAATGAAGGTGCAATCAAAATTGCACGTAAATTCGGTCATATGCAAGGCATTGCTTCACCAAAAATTATTGTTGCTGACCAGTCTTTCCATGGTCGTACCATGGCCACCCTGTCTGCTACAGGCAATAAAAAAGTGCAAGAAGGTTTTGGCCCGCTGGTTGAAGGTTTTATTCGTGTACCTTTTGGTGATATCGAAGCAATTGAAGAAGCTGCAATCAATCATCCGGATATCGTAGCGATTTTGATTGAGCCTATTCAGGGTGAAGGCGGTGTGAATACCGCACCTCAAGGTTTCAGCTATTTAGAAGAAATCCGTCAAATCTGTAACCAGCACAACTGGCTGATGATGCTGGACGAAGTACAAACTGGTAATGGCCGTACCGGTAAATATTTTGCTTACCAGCACACCAATATTATTCCGGATGTACTGACCACAGCCAAAGGCTTAGGAAACGGTTTCCCGATTGGTGCAGTGATGACTCAAGGTCGTGGTGTCGGCGTATTAACTGCTGGAAATCACGGTTCTACCTATAGCGGTACAGCACTGGGTTCGCGTGTGGTCTATACTATTCTCGATATTATGCAAAAAGAAAATATCGTCGCGAATGCTGCTGAAAAAGGTGCTTATATCGTTGACCAGCTACGCAACAAACTGGCAGATCAAAATGTCATCGTACGTGGTTTTGGTCTGATGATCGGGATTGAATTACCAAAAGAATGCGGTGATCTGGTTGCGATTGCACGCGATGAATACAAGATGATTATCAATGTCACCGCAGGCAATGTCGTTCGTCTGTTGCCTACCCTGAATATTACCCAGGAGCAGGCAGACCAGTTGATCGAACGTCTGGTGAAAATGATCAAAGCTTATTTGGCCTAAAGCCCTAGCCTAAAAATTAAAAAAGCCGCTCTAAAGCGGCTTTTTTATTATTCTGCATTCTATGATGCGTTTTGTAACATACGTCCGCCAGAGATCTGGCTAAAATATTGTTTCAAGGTATCAAGACAACGAAGAATTTTTGTCGGTTGTTGTTCACGTTTCGGAATAACCGCATACAGTGTAATCGGTGGTAGTCTCCATTCAGGCAGAACTTCAACTAAGGTACCGTTAAGCAAATCTTTTTTAGCATCAAGATATAAAACCTTGGCAATCCCATTACCCTGCAAGCACATCGATTTTGCAACCAAACCGTTATTGGTACTGAAACGGGATTTCAGTTCAAACTCGGCTTTTTCTGCAGTATTCACATGTTGAAAATGATAATACTGATGGTTTTTAAGATGCGTTAAAGGCAAGACCTCATGATTTTTAAGATCATCAGGTCTCGAAATAATGGGGCTTTGATTAATATAACTCGGTGTCGCCACCAGAATTTGCTCAATCTGCATCAATGGCACAACCTGAAGATTATGCTCATCATTTTTCTGTTCAAATCTTAGGGCGATATCAACCCGCCCATCCAACAAATCAACCTCATGATTGTTTGTTTCTAAATGTACTGCCAAGCCGCGATGTGCAGCCATCCAATGAGAAAGTGCAGGAATCACATGATTCGCGCATAATTCTGGCAAAGAAACGATACGCAGCTCGCCCACGAGATCATCACGTAATTCATTGATCCGGACTTTACCGCGTTCAGCAGCAGATAACATTTCTTGGCAGCTATGGAAAAAAGCTTGTCCCGCTTCGGTCAGACTTAATTTTCTCGTCGAACGATTTAGAAGTACGACTTCCATATCGTGTTCTAACGAGCGAATTTGTTGACTGACGGCGCTGGTCGTAATCCCTAATTCACGGGCAGCACCGCTAAACGAGTTTTTCTCCACAACGCAAGCAAAGACACCCATTGCTCGAAGTTGATCTAACATAAATTTCCCTCTAAACTTATGAGGTGCTTCATCATTTGATAAAAGCAACTTATTGTATTATACGGCGAAATTTACACTTTGCATTATTTATTTAATTGTTTGGTAAAACTGCAGTAGGATTAATAGGTTTGCCGTCTAAGCGCACCTGAAACTCCAGCATGGTACGGTTTGTACCAGTCGATCCCATTTCTGCAATTTTTTGACCAGCCGTTACATTTTGGCCACTTTTCACATTCAATTTACTGTTATGTGCATAAGCGGTGATATAGCCATTGATATGCTTCACCAACACCAGATTGCCATATTCTTTCAGGCCATCAGCGGCATACACCACCTGCCCGTCTGCTGCTGCAAATACCGGATCACCGACATTGCCACTATAGCGGGTGCCCTTGATATTAGAAGCTAAATTGTATTGCTGAAGAATCGCACCATTCGATGGTTTTACCCAACGTAAACCTGCAGCCGTAGATACTGGCGTAACCGGTGCAGATGTATTGACGCGTGGTGTGGTTTGTACTGTGGTTGCTGGCGTAACCGGTGCCGGTGTAGGCACTGCAATTGTTTGACGCTGGATTGGCGCTGCCTGAGTCATAGCCTGAGTACTGGTGCTACGGCGCGCAGTATTGCTTTTCAGGCGGATTGATTGTCCGACATAAATCCGGTAAGGCGCACTGATATCATTCATCTCGGCAACACTGATATAGTTCAGTCCATAACGTGCTGCAATCCCACTCAATGTATCTCCTGAACGCACCGTATAGAAATCAGGAGCTGTTGCATAACGCGTTGCATTATTCACCTGGGGTTTGGTGGCACAACCGGTAATTACTCCTGTAGAAATAACAACGGTCGATAAAACGAGGGTTTTAATCAGGGTTGCAGGCGAAGCTACGACACATTTCGGTAACACCAAGAACATTATCTTCCTCTCTAATGCTATACGGTTGCAAAATTCCGTTAAGATTAGCAAAGTTTTACGGCAATATACTTGCAATCGCGAGTTTTTCACAAAGTTATAACACTAAGGACGCATTTTCTGCCAATTGTGTTTGTAAATTCCGCAGACTCTCATAATTGGTAGCATCCATCTGAATCGGGGTAATACTGACATAGCCATTGGCGACCGCAGAGAAGTCCGAATCAATTTCGTTAAATCCTGGCTTAGGGTCTGCGACTGCTTCTCCTGAGAGTCCAATCCAGAATACCTGACGACCACGCGGATCTATATGACTCGTCACCGGTTTAGACTGACGGCGGCGACTTTGATATGTCACTTTTTCACCCTGCAATTCAGTTACATCTGGAATATTGATATTAAAAATATGTCGCTCAGGCAGAACAGGCAAACCACGAGCAATAAAATCATGCACCCATTCGGCGGCCAACTGATAATCCTGAGGCTGCTGATAGCCACGTACATTCGGCCCACTCAGTGATACGGCAATCGCAGGATGTTTAGTTAAACGACCTTCAAAGGCCGCCCCGACTGTACCGGAATACAAGATATCATCTCCCAGATTTGCGCCGCTATTTATCCCGCTAACCACCAGGTCAAATTCAAAATCAAATAGCCCGTTCATAGCCAAGTAAACGCAATCTGCCGGCATCCCATTAACCGCCCAGACATCAGGAGAAATCTGGATTGGGCGTAAAGGGCGGTCCAAAGTTAAGGCACTAGAAAAGCCACTGCGTTCACTTTCCGGTGCCACAATCACCACTCGCCCCAAAGGCTTTAGCGCTTGCGCCAAAGCCTGAATACCGGGTGCAAACACCCCATCATCATTTGAAACTAAAATATTCACTGAAAAAATCTCGTTACGCTAAAAAATGACTGACTAGGACATTTCATTGTATTAGTGCAGGAATTATATATATTTATTGCTCGACATCCATCTTTATAATATGTGGCTCAAGATGATTAAAAAATTCTCTTTATTTAGCGCTCTCACTTTAAGCTTGGCAGCATTTATTTCCCCTTCAGTCATGGCAAACGATCTGACTGTTGAAGAAAACAATACCATTGTAAAAGAAGATATTGCATCAGCACAGGTTATGGCTGAAGTTTGCCCGGCAATCATTGGTCAAAATCCAAAATTTAACAGCACCGTTGAACAATTGATCCAGTCTTATCTTGCAGACTACTCAGATAAAGGCATGAGCTATCAAAAGCTACAGGCAGACAGTGAATATAAATCTTTACTTGAAGAAGCACGTCAGGGTGCAAAGCAAACCAGCTCAGACGAGCAGAAAACTGTCTGTGAAGAAATGCTGAACTACCAAGGCTAAGCCAGCTAAATTTTCAAATAAGACGGTGTAAACATCGTCTTATTTTCTCTTACAGATTTATTCATAATTCTACAGCTTCGCTACATTTTCCCACTTTTCAATTTCAAAAATAAGTTTAAGCTAGGCAAATTATTGTTCTAAATCCATTTTTTGAGTTTTCAATGAAAAATCCAATATTCCAAGCTTTAACATTCTGCGCAATTTCTGCCGCCACTCTTTTGGGAACTTCTGCATTTGCAGCCGATGAAAACATTAATGTTACCCCAACTCAGCAAGTGACCAAACAGGAACTGGCAGCCATTTATGTTCTTTCAGAAATCTGTCCAAGCATGGTCAAAGACAAGTCACAGTTTAATCAGGGTTATACCAAGCTGGTGACTGAGTATATGCCGGGCCAGCGTAATCCGGTTGAAAGCTTAAACCAGATGGCTAAACAGAACGATTTCCGCAATATTCTGGCCGAAGCACAATCGGATGCCAAGAAAGCCGGCAAGAAAAAAAATCAGGTGATTTGTAATGAATTAACCACCTATAACAATTAAGCTGCTTTTCTGCCGATAACTTACAATACTTTTGAAATAAGACCGGGTTTCCCATAGAAGTCAGCCTAGCTTTGTCCTAAAATGCTAGGCTCTTCGTGCTTACATCAAGATATAGGAACCCACTAGAAATGACCCAAAAAACTGCCCTTGCTGCATTATTATTAGTTCCTAGTTTTAGCTTTGCAGCAACTGTCCTATCTGCACCACCAGAATTGAATAATAAATCCTACGTGCTAATGGACTACGAGACAGGGCAACTTCTCGCTTCAAAAAATGAAAATGAAAAATTAGCCCCTGCTTCAATGACCAAGATGATGACCAGCTACATCATCGAACAAAAACTATTGAGCGGTGAACTCACTGAAGATGAACAAGTGCGCATGAACGAGTCAGCATGGTGTCGCGGCAGTAGCGCGGAATCATGTATGTATGTACCTTTAAATGGTACGGCAACTGCACTTGAAATGCTTCGCGGGATTATTATTCAATCAGGGAATGATGCATCTAAAGCCATGGCTGAACATATTGCAGGGAACGAGGGTACCTTTGCACATATGATGAACCAGGAAGCTAAACGTATTGGCATGACCAATACCAGCTTCGTGAACTCAACCGGCATGCCGGCTGAAGGTCATTATTCAACTGCCAAAGATATGGCAACGCTGGCACAGCACATCATTAAAGATAGTTCTAAATACTATCCGATTTATGCGGAAAAAGAATTTACCTTTAATGGCATCAAGCAAGGTAACCGTAATGCCCTGCTGTATACCGACCCGAGCGTAGATGGCTTAAAAACTGGCCACACCGATGAAGCCGGTTATTGTTTGACTACCTCTTCAAAACGTGGACCTACACGTCTGATTTCAGTGATTTTTGGTGCACCTACCATGCAGGAACGTGCGACACAAACACGTGAATTGTTGGCTTGGGGTTATGCAAACTTCGAAACCAAAAATGTTCAACCGGCTAAACAGGTACTTGCTAAAGCCAAAGTCTGGTTTGGTAAGGAAGATGAAGTTCAGATCGGTCTTGCTGAAAACTTTAATGTGACTATGCCGAAAGGTCAGGCCAACGCGATTAAAACCCAGCTGGTGGTTCAGCCTAAACTGACTGCACCTTTACAGCCTGGTCAGGTCGTAGGTAAATACGTAGCGACTCTGGATGGTAAAGTAATTTCAGAAAAACCGTTGGTGGCTTTAAACGCGGTTGAAGAAGCTGGTTTCTTCGCACGTATGCTCGACCACATTAAACAATTCTTCTCAAACTTGTTCTAAGTTTAAATAGACTGTTTTAGTCTAGCACTAAGACCAAAGCACTCATTCAGATGGGTGCTTTTTATTTTATACTATGCACATGATCCTTAAACTTTTAATGAGCAGATCACCATGAGCCAAAACATTCGTTCTTATTTAGACACAACTCCACAAATTGATGAATCGTGTTATATCGATCCGATGGGAATCGTGGTCGGCGATGTGGTCTTGGCTGAAAATGTCTCTGTCTGGCCTTTTGCCGTGATTCGTGGTGATGTTAATTCAATCCGGATTGGTAAAAATTCGAATGTTCAGGATCATGCCATGTTGCATGTCAGTCATAAAAAAGCCGATAAACCCAATGGTTCGCCTTTGATCATTGGTGAAGATGTCACGATTGGCCATCATGTGACATTGCATGGTTGTACGATTGGTAATCGTGTATTAATCGGGATTAACAGTATTATTCTGGATGATGTCATCATTCCGGATGATGTGATGATTGGTGCAGGTACGCTAGTTCCACGAGGCAAAGTCTTAGAGAGTGGTTGGCTCTATGTGGGCAGCCCTGCCAAAAAAGCACGTCCGCTCACTGAAAAAGAAATGGCATTCTTGTCTTATTCTGCGCAGAATTATGTGAAAGTTTCTGGGAATTATAAATAACTGTTTTAATTGCCAAATTTTTTGATTGTTAGATACAATAAATTAAATCTATCTCTATATGAATATTTATGTTTAAAGAAATTGAAAAATATGTAGGATTTTATCTACTCACCTACATAATAATTTTATTCATATGTGGATTTTTTCAATACATAGCAGTGTGTCAAGGACAATCTTTATCTTGTAGCTTCAGTATGACTGGAATTAACACAATTATTACAACCACTGCTTATGTAATAACACCTATAGTTGCCATCATTGGTTTTATTTCTTGGAAGGTACAATATAACATTCAACTCGAAAAAAATGATCTCAGAAATGCTTTAGAGGCTGCCGTCATACTCAAGGAAAATATAAATTATTTTGAAGTACATTTAAATAACTTATATGTACAAATACAAGAAGTACCCGTAAAAAACTTCGAAACACTTATTTCACATTATGATGAAAATAAAGTTGAAATTAGACAAAAAAGACGTGAACTTTCCCTGAATACAATCAAATATTACTCATGTCTAGAAATATGCCAACATCCAATTCCTGAAAGTCAAATTGACTTTCTATATAATCATAACAATGAATATGCCTATTCTTTAGATATTTCATGTGGAGATTTTGAGGAAAATGATATAAATATGTTTGTTAAAAATTGTCCAAATTTTCTTAAAAAAACAAACATTATCAGCAAAACCTTACAAGCCCAAATTAAAATTTTGGGTGGTGTATCAAAAAGTATGCTAAAAAAAAGCAGGTTGAATTTTGATAAAATAGAGAAATGCAAATAACTCTAGAAATCAAATGTCCAACCTGCCTCAGTGACAGTATAAAGAAAAATGGCATCAAAGTAGATGGGAAACAAAACTACCAATGCAAAGACTGCAAACGTCAGTTTATTGGTGACCATGCTCTGAGCTATCTAGGATGTAATTCTGGCATTACTCGTAAAATATTACAGTTAATGGTCAGAGGCAGCGGTATACGAGATATCGCTGAAGTTGAGCGCATTAGTATCGGTAAAGTCTTACGGACTTTAACTGAATCGGCCTATCAAATTCAGCCTAAACAAAGTCATTATGAATCTCTCGAAGTAGATGAATTCTGGACTTTTGTTGGAAATAAAAATAATAAACAATGGCTTATTTACGCCTACCATCGAGAAACAGGTGAGATTGTTGCTTATGTTTGGGGTAAGAGAGATTTAGCTACAGTCCAAAGGTTGAAGACAAAGCTTAAACAATTAGGTATTCACTACACCCGAATTGCAAGTGATCATTGGGATAGTTTCATCACTGCTTTTAAAAACTGCAAGCAAAGTATTGGTAAGTTTTTTACTGTAGGAATTGAAGGTAATAATTGCAAAATAAGGCATCGAATAAGGCGTGGTTTTAGAAGAAGTTGTAATTTCTCCAAAAAGCTTGAAAACCATTTTAAAGCCTTCGACTTAACCTTCTTTTACATCAATAATGGCTTCATTTAATGTCAGCATACTTTTTAAAACACCACCAAATTTTGAAGGAAAGTTTAAAACTATAGTTTTCGGAAAATTTCATCATAGCCACACACCCTAAAATTTTATACAATAGTGCATCCTTTTCCATGGTGCTGCTTTATGACCGCTTGGACTGCTCATGTCACTGTCGCAACTGTCGTTGAAAAAGACGGAAAATTCCTGTTTGTAGAAGAACATACAGAAGGTGTGACACACACGGTATTTAATCAGCCAGCAGGTCATGTTGAATGCGGTGAAACCATTATTGAAGCCGCAATTCGTGAAACTATGGAAGAGACCGGACATAGGGTTGAAGTGACTCATCTGTTAGGGATGTATACCTATACCCCACCCATGTTTCCGGATCGTACTTATTTTCGTTTTTGTTTTTTAGCCAAATCCATTGACTATGACCCAAATGCCACTTTAGATACAGATATTGTCGGCGCAGTCTGGATGATGCTCGATGAACTGATTGAATCTGCTCGTGCGCGTAGTCCATTGGTGATTAAAGCCGTGCAAGATGCACTTTCAGGTCAAAAATACCCTTTATCGCTCATTTACGAGCACCAAAATTCTCCCTTAATTTCAAATTTGGATGCCTAATCCTATGCAACAACGTGTCATCGTCGGTATGTCAGGTGGTGTAGATTCATCTGTTTCTGCTGCCCTTTTACTTCAACAAGGTTATCAGGTTGAAGGTCTTTTCATGAAAAACTGGGAAGAAGATGACGGCACAGAATATTGCACGGCGATGGATGACCTTGCCGATGCTCAGGCCGTTTGCGACAAAATCGGCATTAAGCTACATACTGCAAACTTTGCAATGGAATATTGGGATCGTGTATTCGAGCATTTCCTGGCGGAATATGCAGCTGGCCGTACGCCAAACCCAGACATTTTATGTAATAAAGAAATTAAATTCCGTGCCTTCTTAGATCACGCGATTAACTTGGGTGCAGACTTTATTGCCACAGGTCACTATTGTCGTCGTGGTGAAACCATGACCAACTCACGTGGTGAAGAATATGCACCTTTATTACGTGGTGTGGACAATAACAAAGACCAGACTTACTTCCTGCATGCTGTCCATGGTCGTGAAATTAATAAGACCCTGTTCCCTGTTGGTGAAATTGAAAAGCCACAAGTCCGTAAAATTGCAGAAGAATTAGATCTGGTCACGGCCAAGAAAAAAGATTCGACTGGCATCTGTTTTATTGGTGAGCGCCGATTTAATGACTTTTTAAAGCAATATTTACCTGCTCAACCGGGAAAAATCGTGCTGGAAGATGGTAAAGAGGTTGGTGATCATCACGGCTTAATGTACTATACGCTCGGTCAACGCGGTGGCATTGGTATTGGTGGTATGAAAGGCGTCGCTGAAGGTGCCTGGTTCGTATTACATAAAGATATCGAAGGTAATCGCCTGGTGGTCGGCCAAGGCCATGAACACCCACTCATGCAAAGTACTACACTTTGGAGTGAGGCGATTGACTGGGTCGCAGGTGAGCAGGATATTCCTGAAACAGGTTTCCGTTGCACAGCAAAAACCCGTTACCGTCAGACTGATCAAGCATGTACTGTGTATCAAGATTCAGAATCACTGAATGGTGTTCGTGTTGAGTTTGATGAACCTCAACGTGCAGTGACCCCGGGTCAAAGCGTGGTGTTCTATTCAGGTGAAGTTTGTTTAGGGGGTGGTGTGATTCATCATACCAATGCACCTAAACCTGATTTTATAAAAGGATGAATTCGGCATGACGGAGTTACCATTTCAACCGGCCACAACGTTGAATACTCGTCAAAATCGTGCTTTGGCATTAGCGGGTGTGTTTCAGGCCACCCAGCTGACCCATATGACCGCATTGACGGGTCAGCAAAGCATTGGTGAAAGTGGTAACTTTTATTTTGAACAGTTGATTAGAGCCAGTCTTAATATCCGTCCCGGCAGCAATCAGAATGCCCAGACGCTCGACTTTTTTAATCAACTGGCCGATATTTCCTTAGGTTTAAAAACATTAGAAAGCAGCATTATTCAACCCTTCAATACTTCTCCAAAATCCAGAATTCCAAAACTTTCCAGCACTAAACTTCCCATGAGCTATGCGATGGCACTTCTTCAGTTAGAAAAGAAGGTCTATAGCAATCCCAAATTTGTTGAAATTATTGAACAGTCCCAACAGAAAATTCTCAGACAGCTCTCCTTCTTCGATAATAATTACCTGCACCCCAGCATCATTGCCAATTTCGCTCAAACCTATGTCGATACTGCCGGACAGATTAATCCGCGCATTATGGTGCGTGGTAATGCCGAAGCCTTTAAAGATGCCGGACACACCAACCGGATCCGCGCTTCTTTATTTACCGGTTTGCAAATGGCGCATCTGTGGCGTCAGCTCGGTGGCAGCTCTTGGGGCATGGTATTTGGCAAACGCAAGTTGCTACAAGATATTCAGAATCTAGCGCGTTTACAGTTTCAGGTGGTTTAACTGATGCTGCACGTGTTTCGTTTTACGTTTAATTCCAAAATCTAAGGAATCGATATGAACGCTTTAACTGCACTTTCTCCATTAGATGGACGTTACGCGAGCAAATGTGATGCTCTACGTCCCTTTCTTTCTGAGTTTGGTTTAATCCATGCTCGTGTGACTGTTGAAGTGCGTTGGTTACAAGCGCTTGCAAACCACCCGGAAATTACTGAAGTACCGGCGTTTTCAGGCGAAACTAATGCAGCGCTTGATGCGATTGTGAGCGATTTTTCTGAAAATGATGCTAATCGCATCAAAGAGATCGAACGCACCACCAACCACGACGTTAAAGCGGTTGAATATTTCCTGAAAGAAAAAATCGCCAATATCGATGAACTTAAAAATGCCGGTGAATTTATTCACTTTGCATGTACATCTGAAGATATTAACAACCTGTCGCATGCCTTGATGCTGAAAAGCGGTCGTGATGTACTGGTTGCATCTATGCAGCAAATCATTGATTCAATCGTTGCGCTTTCTGAGAAGCATGCAGACCAGCCAATGTTGTCTCGTACTCATGGCCAAACTGCAAGCCCGACGACTTTGGGTAAAGAAATGGCGAACGTGGCTTACCGCCTTGCACGTCAAATCAAACAGTTCAAAAATGTTGAGCTACTGGGCAAAATCAATGGTGCAGTAGGTAATTACAATGCGCACTACTCTGCTTACCCAGACATCAACTGGCCTGCGCATTCACAAGCATTTGTAGAGTCTTTGGGTCTAGACTTCAATCCGTACACCACTCAAATCGAGCCACACGATTACATGGCTGAACTGTTTGATGCGTTGCGTCGTTTCAACACTATTCTGATCGATTTTAACCGTGACGTTTGGGGCTATATCTCTCTTGGCTTCTTCAAGCAAAAACTGAAAGAAGGTGAAGTCGGCTCTTCAACCATGCCGCACAAAGTTAACCCGATCGACTTTGAAAACTCTGAAGGTAACTTGGGTATTGCAAATGCTGTACTTGCACACCTTGGCGAAAAACTGCCAATTTCTCGCTGGCAGCGTGACCTGACTGACTCTACTGTGCTTCGCAACATGGGTGTTGGTTTTGCGCAAAGCTTAATTGCTTTTGAAGCTTGCTCTAAAGGTATTGGCAAACTGGAGTTGAACGCTGCACGTATCAATGAAGACTTGGACAATGCTCAAGAAGTATTGGCTGAGCCTATTCAAACTGTAATGCGTCGTTACAACGTTGAAAAACCGTACGAAAAACTAAAAGCGCTTACTCGTGGTCAAGCCATGACTCGCGACATGATGGTAGATTTCGTAAACGGTAACGAGTTAGAAGCTGTTCCTGCTGCTGACCGTGCGCGTTTAGCGGAAATGACACCTTCATCATATACAGGTAATGCTGCTGATCAGGCCAAACAAGTGGCTGAGCTGATTGCTAAAATCTAATTTGCAATAAGACGAAAAGGCGAAGCTCAGGCTTCGCCTTTTTATTTATAATGTGTTTTATTTTAAAAAAGATATTTCATAATAACGACATGATTGAGCATCAACTTTCCGCCAAACATTACGCGAGCCTGGGTATTTTAATTCTGGCGATTTTGCTTGCCAGTATTCGTCCTTTAGAACTGGAAGCTTATCTCTTGCATCAGGCAGGTACAGTTTTCATGATCATCATGCTGCTCATCTGCTTGTATAAAATTGGCCTGAATTTTTTAAGTTTTAATTTATATATTCTTTTTCTGATTGTTCATGTGATTGCTGCGCACTATCTGTATTCTTATGTGCCTTATAACCAATGGATCGAACAGATTTTTGGTTTTAATCTGAATGAAGTGATGCACTGGTCACGCAATATGTTCGACCGTTTTGTCCATCTGGCCTACGGATTATTACTTTATCCAATTTTCCATCGCCTGTTTCAGGTCTGGTTACCGCAGCAAAAACCTGTGGTCATTTTCCTGCTGGTGATTCAGTTTGTGGTGGCCAGCAGCATGCTCTATGAATGGCTGGAATGGCTGATTGCCATTGGTTTATCTCCTGAGGAAGCTGAAAACTATAATGGACAACAAGGTGATATGTGGGATGCGCACAAAGACATCTTGCTTGCTACGATTGGCGCGGCGATAACAGGCGGGCTGCAATTGATACCGAAAAATCAAAAAAGCTCATCGAAGTGAGCTTTTAAAATCACAATCTAATAGCTGAATTAAAGTTTTGGATCACGCATTTAATTACATTCATATCTTCAATTATGAATGTGGACAATATCGCATCCAATCATCCTTCATTTTTTGCAGTTCATTCCCCGTCAACATCTCACTGTAATAAATGAAATAGGTTGCATCAGGATATTGAATCTCATGACGGAATATCATGCCACGCAGTGACACAGATAACTCCTCAGGAAAATCATCCTCTAAATAAAGTTCTTCAAATTCATAATTAAAATAACAATTTTGCGTCGCAAGAAATGCTTCAGCTATAGCCATGTTTCTGCTCTAACAATAAAATATGCTTTATTTTATCTGATTAGTTTCAATGATGGTTTACATTTCATTCGATTCAAGCCATTGAACAAACTTAGATTCTGACAAATGTGGATATTTGAACTTATCTAGATATTCAAAGCAGGCCTTTTGGCCTTGAGGAATTTTATCCAGATGCTTATCGAAGAATAAATGCCGACTATATTGAGCGCCATCAAAGCGAATACTCACACGTTCAAATTCATTACCACCTCGAACTTTATGCATCTGATAAAACTGCACAACACCACATTCCTGCGATGGAATAACAGGTGGATCATTGGGCTTTAGAAAGCTATACAGCAGAAAGATACAAACGCCGGGTAGAAAACTCAGCCAAAACAAAACCTTCTTAGAATTATCCTGAGTTAATTTTGCTTCAGAATAAAGCATACATAACATCGGAATAAATACGATACTAAAAAAACCAAGCAACAAAATAAACGTGAGCATATGAGCCTAGACTCAATCAGAGTACTCCACTTATATCATAACAATATGATTTCAAAAAATAAAAAAGCTCACCGAAGTGAGCTTTAAAATTCATTCAAGATCAACTGAATTAAAGTTTTGGATCACGCATTTGTACCAAGTTTGCATTGGCTTTACTTAAGCTTTCCATGACTTTATTCATGACAGTGGGTACCAGTGAATCAGCAATTTGCGCTGCTTGCAGGCCCAGCTTTTCACCCAAAGTTGGTTTTTTTCGGGTCTGGATGGAATAGATATCATGTTGGGTTAACAAGTTGAGCAGGTATTCATCTGAGGTTTGCAGTTTATCCACCAGATTTAGATCTAGCGCATCCCGACCATACCAATGCTCACCAGTGGCCACTTTTTCAACATTTAGCTGCGGACGATACTTCTCAACGAAATGTTTGAATAAAGCATGTGTTTGCTGTAATTCTTCTTCAAACTTGGCCTTACCTTCTTCGGTATTTTCACCAAACATGGTCACGGTACGTTTGTACTGTCCAGCGGTATAGAGTTCAAAGTCGATTTTATTGTCTTTCAGCAGACGGTTAAAATTGGGTACTTGAGCAACTACACCAATTGAACCAACAATCGCGAATGGTGCAGAAATAATCTCATTGGCAATACACGCCATCATATAACCACCACTAGCGGCTACTTTATCGACACAGATAGTCAGATGAAAACCTGCCTCACGTAACCGCACCAGTTGAGCTGCTGCAAGTCCATAACCATGGACCATGCCACCCGGACTTTCCAGACGTACTACAACGCGGTCACGGCCGGCTTTGGCGGTGGCCAGAATCAAGGTTATTTCTTCACGTAAGCCTTCTACTGCAGAAGCCGCCATATCACCTTTAAAATCGAGCACATAGATTTTTTGATTGGTTTTCTTACGCGCACGCGCTTCTTTTGACAGTTGTTGTGATAACTGTAAAAGTTCCAGTTTAGAGCCAGTAGTTTGCGCTATTTTTTTTCGTTGTTCATTGATACGCGCATTGAGATGACTAATACGGATTTCAGCGGACAGTTTCGGAGTATGAAATAACATAAAAAATCTATTCTCTATTTAATTCGGATTTATTCCTTTAGATTAGGTCAATTTCGGTTTTTTTCAACTTTATTTCGAGAATTATTACGATTATCACCATCTATTTCACCTATAAAAAAAGAGCCTTGCGGCTCTTATTCTAGATATCGGATTAACCGAAACGCCCGGTAATATAGGCTTCAGTCAACTGATGATCTGGCTGGGTAAAGACTTTTTCGGTCGAGTTGACTTCAATCAGATCCCCCAAATGGAAATACGCAGTACGATCCGATACACGTGCTGCCTGTTGCATGGAGTGAGTTACGATCGCGATGGTATATTGCGTAGATAGCTCAGAAATCAGCTCTTCCACTTTGGCGGTTGCAATGGGATCAAGTGCCGAACACGGTTCATCCATCAAAATTACTTCTGGACTGACTGCAATCGTACGCGCGATACACAGACGTTGCTGCTGACCACCTGACAAACCTGTTCCCGGCTGGTTCAAACGATCTTTCACTTCTTCCCACAGACCGGCTTTGCGCAAGCTGCCTTCGACAATTTCTTCAAGATCGTACTTGTCACGCGCCAAACCATGCAGTTTTGGGCCATAGGAGACATTATCGAAGATTGATTTTGGAAATGGGTTCGGCTTCTGGAACACCATACCAACCTGTGCACGTAGCAAGACCACATCAAGATTTGGATCATAAATATCTTGGTTATCCAACATCACTTTACCGGTTACACGGCAGCTATCAATGGTATCGTTCATGCGGTTTAAGGTACGCAGAAAGGTCGATTTACCACAGCCTGATGGCCCAATAAAAGCAATCACTTCATTTTCATAAATGTTCAGGTCAATGCCTTTAATCGCTTCCGCTTCACCATAGTACACATGCACATCAGAAGTACTAAGTTTCACATTCGTCGACTTCGCATCTTTTTTGCTGCTTTGCGTATCGAACTGGGAAACAAACGGAGTTGCTGGCTTTTGAGTTGCCTCATCCGAGGTGAATTGTGTCTGTTGTGGATTCACGATTTGATCCTTTTTTAAGGAATTTTGAATAACAGTTGTGTTCATGATTCTGCCCCTATTACCAACGGACTTCAAATTTCTTACGTAACCAGATGGCCAGACTGTTTAAGCTGATCATCATGGCCAGAAGTACAATAATTGCTGCTGCAGTACGCCCTTCAAAGAAGTTACGCAATTCATTGCCTTGCCATAAGAAAATCTGCACCGGTAAAGCCGTTGACTGATCAAATGGAGTGGCTGGAACGCTGGCAACAAAAGCACTCATCCCGATTAATAACAATGGTGCGGTTTCACCTAAAGCTTGTGCAACCCCGATAATTGCGCCTGTCAAAATACCCGGTAAAGCCAAAGGCAAGACGTGATGAAATACTGTCTGGATGCGGGAAGCACCGAGTCCTAAAGCTGCCTGACGAATCGAAGGTGGAACCGCTTTAAGTGATGCGCGTGTGGTGATGATCACAGTCGGTAAGGTCATTAGACTCAGTACCAGACCACCCACCAATGGGGCTGACAGTGGCAAATGCATCCAGCCAATGAAGATCGCTGCACCCAATAGACCGAAGACAATCGATGGTACGGCTGCCAGGTTGTTGATATTGACTTCGACCACATCGGTAATCCAGTTTTTCGGTGCAAACTCTTCCAGATAAATCGCAGAGGCCACCCCGATTGGAATCGAGATAAAGATCACGATCATCATCATGAACAGTGAGCCCATGAAGGCGCCTGCCAAGCCTGAAGTTGCCGGTGAGCTGCGTGAGTCAGGACTGGTGAAAATATTGGTATTGAAACTATTTTCAATCACACCAGAGGCTTTCATCTCATCCGCCACCTGGCGCACTTCAGGACTGAGCTGCTGCTGTTCATCGGGAAGATCACGGTCAATATTTCCCGCTAGCCAGACATCGACATTGGCATCCGCCAGAATTTTCACTTCCTTGCTTTGACCGACCAGACTTGGATCATTCATGACCATGTCACGCAAACGATACGCCTCAGAACTAGTATATAAAGAACCCAGTTCATCACGCTGGCTTTCCAGCTTGCTGTCTTTGGCGATCATGCCATTGATAATCAGGGCATCCCAATCCACCATTCCGACTTCGGTCTGCCACGCGATAAAGCGATCTTCAAACTGTGCTGGAGATTCTCCTGCTGCTGGCTTCGGTTTTGGACCAATATCCACAATGGCTGGATCGAAATGAATCGGCAAACTCATGCTGCTTTGCCAGAATGCAGGCAAACCTTTGGATAAAATACTCCCGAACAGCAATACCACAAAGAACAGACCTGCCAGTACCGCAGAGAAACCAAATAAACGGAAGGTTTTTTCTTTACGATGACGTCGTGCCAAAGAGCTTTGAATGGTCTTCTTACGCTTTTTACGCAGCTCGGCGGCGATGGATGGATCAATACGCTGATCCACAGGCGTTGTATTTGAAGTACTCATTAGTCGTATTGCTCACGATATTTACGCACGATGATCAGTGCAACAATGTTCAAACCTAAGGTAATGACGAATAGCGTCAATCCTAGTGCAAAAGCCACCAATGCTTGCGGACTAGCAAAATCAGTATCGCCAGTTAACTGATTCACGATGGTAATCGTGACCGTAGATACGGCTTCAAGCGGATTGGCATGCAACTGCGGGCTGTTCCCGGCTGCAAGAACCACGATCATGGTTTCACCAATTGCACGCGACGCAGCCAAGAGGAATGCACCGATAATACCCGGCAAGGCTGCCGGTAAAACCACCTGACGGATCGTTTCAGATTTAGTCGCACCCAATCCCAAAGAACCATCACGTAAGGCACGCGGCACCTGAGTAATGATGTCATCTGACAGAGAAGATACGAACGGAATAATCATGATGCCCATGACCAGACCGGCGGTCAGCGCGCTGGTGGCATTAATTTCGAGTCCAACCAGAGCACCCATACTTTTAAGGAATGGACCGATGATCATCAAGGCAAAGACACCATAGACAATCGTAGGAATACCCGCCAACACTTCAATTGTAGGTTTTGCCCAAGAGCGGAATCGCGGTGAAGCGTATTCTGCCAGATAGATCGCAATCATCAGGCCAACCGGAACTGCAACTAAAAGTGCGATCCCGCTGACCATGAGCGTGCCCCATAACAGTGGCAATAAACCATAACTGCCTTCAGCACTGCCAGAGGTGCTAAACCCCGGGTTCCATTGGGTACCAAAGAAGAAATCCAGTGGGCTGACGAAGCTGAAGAAGCGCATCGCCTCGCCAAACATCGACATCACAATCCCGAGGGTGGTCAGAATCGCCACACCAGAACACAATGCCAGGCCGATATTAATCATTTTTTCGACTTGGTTACGCGCACGGAATTCCTGGCTAATATGTTCCTTGGCCCAGACCAGACCGGCCAGTGCAGCCGAAATCACGACTGCCAATTTGGCAAACGTACCAATGGTCGAGAATTTAGCCAACTGCTCCGCGGCTGCAACTTCATAGGCTGCCGGTGTATCACTAACCCCGAAACCTGAGGCAAGTGCCTGAACGCGATCAATCACAACGCTCAAACTTGCCGGATCCAGACTAGCCGAAACATTTTCTGGCAAATGGTTGAGTACCACCTGTTCCAGAAAAGTGGGTTCCACCATATTCCAAACAATCAAAATTAAAAACGCAGGGATACCACACCATAGTGCAACCAGGGCACCATAATATCCGGGACGCGAGTGTAAGTTTGCAGAATTGCTTCCCTTACCTGCTAAGCTACGGCTTTTACTTAATCCGATTTGATAGGCTATGGCCATGATGGCCAATAACACACCTATAAGTAGCAGATTCATGTATTCTCCACTGTTTTTTCAATTTTCATGGTTTGAAAAAACTTGTTTATCGCAAAAAGCCGATGGTAGGTTGACCCTACCACCAGCGTTTTCAAAATCATTTATTACTTCACTACAACCGCTTTACCAGCCTTAAAATTTGCCAGGACTGCTGCACGTTCTTTATCAGACATTGAAATCAGACCTGCTTTTTCCAGCTTAGAGCCTTTGCCAGATACTTTTTTGTTCAGGAAGTATTCTGTGAACTGCGGTAAGCCTTTGATCGATTTCAAGTGCTCGCCTTTCACATAGAAGAACAATGGACGTGATACCGGATAAGCACCATTCAAGATGGTCTTTTCAGAAGGCGCTACATTGTTCACCGTAGCAACACGTAGACGGTCACGGTTCTGGTCATAGAAACCTAGGCCAAACACACCTACCGCACTTGGAGAAGTTTTTAAACGTGCCAATGTTTCGGTATAGTCACCGGCAATCTCAACCACACGGCCATCTTTACGGAATGTTGTACAAGCTTTTTTCTTAGCATCTTTGTCTAGAGACTTAATTGCAGCATACGTTTCACAACCTGCATCCACCATTTTCTCCTGGAAGACTTCGCGCGTACCATGATTCGACGCAGGAATTACCAGGGTGATAGGTTCATTCGGAAGTGCTTTGTCAATTTGGTTCCAACGCGTGTAGGGGTTAGCGACCATTTTTCCATTTGATGGAAGTTGTGCAGCAAGTGCAGCGAAGACATGTTGTGGACGCAGTTTATAAGCCGCTTTGTTTGCATTCGATGCAAATACAATACCGTCATAACCAATTTTGATTTCTAGGACTTGGTTAACGCCATTCTTTTTACATTCTGCCAACTCTGTAGATTTAATTTGACGCGAAGAGTTTGCGATATCAATCGTATTATCACCCACGCCATTACAGAACTGTTTTAAACCACCTGAAGAACCGCCAGAACCGACAACTGGTGTTTTAAACTGTGGAAAAGTATTACCGAATTCTTCTGCCACGATACTGGCATATGGAAGTACAGTTGAAGAACCTGCAATTTGGATGGTGTCACGTGCTGCGTGTGCAGTCGTTACAGCAGTTGCCCCGGTTACTGCTAATGCTAAAGCTATATTTGTAAAGCGCATTCTAGTATCTCTCTCATTTATGCAAATTTGGAGTACACCACTTTTTATTCAGTTTTGTACTTCTTTCGATACCTGCATTTTGATTTTAGAATATGACAGATAAGTTACAGCTTTATTACGATTTAGTGATTTTTAATCTAGCGGCTTTTTCTTGATTAAATTTTTATGGATTTCAATGATTAAGTTCTTTATGTCATTCACTTCAATAAAAAATTTTAGACCAATGACATGTAACAATTTTTATAAACCTGAACTCAGGATAAATCCTGCTCCCCAGTTTTACATAAGCCTATGACAAATAAATAACAGGCCAAACGGGATTCAGACCTTCCGTGTTTTTGTGAGGAATTTCGATCTGGGAAAGGACCTTTTTTTATTTTTAAACGCACAAAAAAGGAGATCATTTCGATCTCCTTTTTTTCACACCACCATCACTTATGCAATGGGTGGCGTATAAGTACCGTCAGCGATTGAATCTTTGATACGATCCGCTTCTGCAAGCACTAATGCCAGCAAGTTCTTCACGTTATCAAGCGTTGCAACCGGGCTTAAAGTAGTCATTTTCAGAGACTGAACCTGACCGACTTTCGTCACACCAATGTTCGCTTCACCACGCGCAAACAGTTCGTCTGCTACGTTTTGATTGAGCGTATCGAGTAATTCAACCGGATATCCCGCTGGAACCACACGGAACAAGACAGACGCGAATTGAGGCTCAAGCAGAAGCTCCAGACCATCAGTCGCTTTAATGTAGTCTGCCACATCACGGGTTAATTTCACGCCATGATCGATCATCGAACCATAAAGCTCTTCGCCCAGTGCTTCAACTGTCATCCACAATTTCAATGCATCAAAACGACGCGTCGTTTGTAGTGACTTCGATACCAGGTTAGGAACGCCATGCTCTTCATCATAAGCGGAGTTCAGATACTCTGCTTCATAATGCATGAAACGGTAATTCGCTTCATCTTTCAGCAGGAACGCGCCACAAGAAATGGTTTGGAAATAATGCTTATGGAAATCAAGCGTGATCGAATCCGACAGCTCAATCCCGTCCAGCATAGAACGATAGTCATTGGATAGAATCAGTGCACCACCCCATGCCGCATCGATGTGCATCCACGCGCCATATTTATTGGTGATTTCACGAATTGCTTTCAATGGATCAATCGCACCAGCATCCGTTGTACCCGCTGTTGCCACCACACATGCCACGATCTTGCCTTCAGACTGAAGATGCGCCATGGTTTTTTCCAGTGCATCTACGTCCATCTGTGCATTTTCATTCACAGGAACAGTGACCACTGACTGGAAGCCCATGCCCATCATCGCCATGTTCTTTTGCACAGAGAAATGTGCATTTTCAGAACAGATGACTTTGACATTACGCATCGCATCCGCAGGAATACCATCGCGCTGAACCGACCACGGATTACCATTTTCGTCTTTCCAGTTTTTCGCGATGCAAGCATCACGCGCAAGCAATACGCCCATCAAGTTAGACTGCGTACCACCAGAAGTGAACACACCGGCCTGACCCGCACCATAGCCGACTTTTTGACGTAACCAGTCAATCAGCTGAACTTCCATCAACGAACCGGCCGGGCTTTGATCCCATGAGTCCATTGACTGGTTGGTTGCATTAATCAGCACTTCCGCGATCTGGCTAGTCACCATCGTTGGACAGTGAAGATGCGCAAGTGAATGCGGATGATGCACTTTTAAGCTCTTGTTAAGGAATAGCTCAACCATACGCTCAAGAGATTTTTCTACACCCAAACCTTCTTTTGAAGGATGAAATGCAATTGCACTGCGCAGCTCTTTAATACTGCCACCCGTGTACATTTTGTCGTTTTGCAACCATGCCGCAACCGCTTTGGTCGCTTGGTCCATGCCAGCCTGATAGTCAGCAATGGATGCAGCATCATTGCAGAGTAACGCTTTACGATGTTCTGCGAAATCTACCATGAATTATGCGCCTCGAACTGCAACTAGTGCTTCAGCAACCGATTTTTTGAAACGAGCAATCACTTCAACACATTCGTCTTGAGTAATGATCAACGGGCAAAGTAAACGAATCACTGTACCGTTACGACCACCTTTCTCAAGCAATAATTTATTGTTGAAACAAGCGGTTTGGATCGCTGCAGCCAACTGACCATCAGCAGGTAAAGAACCCATATGATCCGCATCTTTGCGCTCATCTACGATTTCAACGCCGATTATCAGACCACGGCCACGCACGTTACCGATACATGGGAATTCAGCAGCTAGTTTTTTCAGTTCAGCTTGCAGGAAATCACCACGCTCTTGCGCATTTTGCGCCAGGTTCTGTTCTTTAATGGTATTGATCGTTGCAAGACCTGTACCCATCGCCAATTGGTTACCACGGAAAGTACCGGTGTGACCTGCTGGCTGCCAAGCATCAAACTTACGTTTAATACCAAGTACGGCAAGTGGCAAGCTACCACCTACGGCTTTAGACATTACCACGACATCAGGTTCGATACCTGCGTGTTCGAATGCAAACATTTTGCCTGAACGCGCAAAGCCTGCCTGAACTTCATCAAGAATCAACACGATGTTGTGTTTTTCAGTCACTTCACGGATTTTTTGCAACCATTTTACTGGCGCAGTTACCACACCGCCTTCACCTTGAATTGCTTCAAGAATTACAGCTGCAGGTTTGGTCACACCGCTTTCTACATCTTCAATGAAGTTTTCAAAGTAGTAAGTCAGGGCATCAACACCGGCTTCACCACCAAGCCCCAATGGGCAACGATATTCATGCGGGTATGGCATGAACTGTACACCCGGCATCAAGCCGTTCACTGCATTTTTCGCAGACAGGTTACCTGTCATTGCCAATGCACCGTGAGTCATACCGTGATAACCGCCAGAGAAGCTAATCACTGAGCTACGACCAGTAAAGGTTTTTGCTAGTTTAATCGCGGCTTCAGTTGCATCTGCACCAGATGGACCACAGAACTGCAAGCAGTATTCTTCCTGGCCACCTGGAAGATAAGAAAGAAGTGCTTCAGTAAAAGCATCTTTTAAAGGAGTAGTAAGATCCAGGGTATGCAATGGTAAACCACTTGCAATCGTATCCTGGATACTTTGAATGACTGCAGGATGATTATGGCCTAAAGCCAACGTCCCTGCCCCAGCTAAACAATCAAGGTACTCAGTACCTTCAACATCGGTAACCCAGCAACCTTGTGCTTTCGCTATCGCTAACGGTAATTTACGTGGATAACTACGCACATTCGATTCCATCTGACTTTGGCGAGTCAAGTAGTATTCGTTTGTGGAATTGGTGGCAGGGTTTACAGAAGTAACGCTCATATCGAATTACCATCTCTGATATGGGTGAAAGAAATAAGTCTGGTGACGTTTGGTCCTTTGACTCGGCGCTTTATAAGGTTCTAGCTAGCAGTTTTGTATTCGAATAACTAGGAGGCGGATGATACCGAATTTTTCAGGAAAATAAACAACTTTCAGTCACATTTTGTCCTAATCTTTATCGAAAAAAAACATCATGCTAATCCATCCCCTAAATCATCATCTTACAGTGTGACAGCAGAAAGAAAAGCGTGTTCTTTTATGCTTTTTTGTAGCGCAGGCGACATTCCGGTAATCAATCTTAAAATTATCTACTAAGTGTTTAATTATTAATAATAAATATAAATCAAATAATAAGATAAAATTAAAGAAAATTTAACACTCTTACGACAAATATTTCGTAAAAAGATCACAATTGAGATTTAATATTTTAACAACGGCTTAGATGGCCAATTTTAAGAAAAACAGGACAATTTCATGCGTCTCTTAGCACTTACCAGTTTGATCCTTGCCAGCACCCTCGCCACAGGCGCATTTGCAGCTCCTGCTGAATCTCTGAATTATAATGTTGTTAATCTTTCAGCAGAGGCTAGCCGTGAAATCTCAAATGATGAAATGTATGCTGTGCTTTATATTGAAAAATCCAACAAACAGCCGGCTGAACTGGCCACTCAAATTAACCAGCTGATGAATCAGGCGATCGCCACAGCACGCAAATATCCTACTGTGAAAATCGAGACAGGTGCACAAAGCACTTATCCTATTTATGACAATGACAACCGTAAATTGAAAGAATGGCGTGGTCGTGCCCAAATTCGTCTGGAATCGAAAGATTTTAAAGCGACATCTCAACTGATTGCCGAATTACAACAGCACTTCCAGACCCAGTCGATTAACTTTAAAGTATCAGACGAAAAGCGTAAAAAAGTTGAAAGCGAGCTGATGATTGAAGCTACCAAAAACTTCCAGCAACGCGCACAGGCACTCACCCAGACCTGGAACAAACCGAGTTATCAACTGGTGAACTTAAACCTGAATACTAACAATTATTCACCACAGCCAGTACCGCGTATGGCCATGATGAAATCTGCATCGGCTGATATGGCGGTTCCTGAGCAGGAAGTTGCGGCGGGTGAATCGCAAATGACGGTCAGTGCCAATGGCTCGATTCAGTTTAAGTAAATTGTCCATAAAACTTAAAGCGACCTGATTTAGGTCGCTTTTTTTATTTTAGAATTTTATAAAATAATGTTGTGGCCTCTAAACTCCCTGTATGGCTTAAAGCAAATTTTGGGATCAGACCCGCATATTCAAAACCAAATTTACGATAAAGCTGCTCGGAGACATCGCCTGTGCGCGTATCCAGTACTAATAAACTTAATCCAATCTGTTTGGCATATTGTTCCACCAACTCTAAAAGAGTAAAAGCAATGCCCTGCTGCCGTGCTTTAGGATGCACCATCAATTTTTCAATTTCTGCCCGATGTAAAGCATTAGCTTTTGTTGCACGCACTAACTGTACTGTACTGTACCCACTAAATTTTCATTTAAAAAAGTCGCCCAAAGATAAGTTTTTTCCTTTTGAATATCCTGAGCAACACCTGCCCAATAATGCTGAAAATATTCTGCTGGCTCATGCGGCAAAAACCCAAGTGATGCGCCATCTTTTACACAACGCTGAAATAAGTCTGCCAATGCACATTGATATCCTTCAATGCTGTTTAATAATCGATATGTAACGACTGTCATATTCGTCCCCCCCTTTTCTTCTTATCACTATCAAAATATATGCCATTTTTGTTTTTCTCATAAAAAATCCCGCTCGAAGGCGGGATTTTTTGTATCTCTTAACTTAAATCCGAATGGCTTAGTAGATCGCCATATGATTGCGATGAATCATCTCTAAAGAACGTGCTTCACCCAAAACCTGATGAACTTTATCCGATGCCAGACCACGAACGATATCTGCTGAACGAGAACTAAAGTTGACACGACCAACTGCAATACGGTGACCTTGTGTATCGACACATTCCACCACATCACCGCGTTCGAAATGACCCTCAACCGCTTTCACCCCTACAGGCAATAAACTGCGATGATTGTCTTTAATGGCTTTTACTGCACCATCATCAATCACTAAACGACCTGCGGTTTGCAAGTGAGCAGCCAACCATTGCTGATGCGCTGTCATCCGGTCTTTGTCAGTGACAAACAAGGTACCTAACAATTCGCCAGACATTAGACGTGATAGAACACCATCACTATCACCACTTGCAATTAAGGTCGGACAGCCAGATTTTGCCGCCAGACGGGCTGCACGAACTTTGGTCAGCATACCACCACGACCAAATTTACCGCCTCCACCGGCCATATCAAACAGACTTTCATCCATCGCACGTACCGTATGGAACAATTTGGCATCTGGATTAGACCGCGGGTCTGAGTCAAACATACCTTCCTGATCCGTTAAGATAATCAGAAGGTCTGCATGCACCTGACCCGCAACCATCGCAGCAAGTGTGTCGTTGTCACCAAAGCGAATTTCGTCAGTCGAAACAGTATCATTTTCATTGATCACCGGAATCACACGCCAGTCAATCAGGTTCTGCAAAGCATCACATGAATTGAGATAACGACGACGATCTGCCAGATCATCATGGGTTAACAATACTTGCGCAGTTCGAATCTGGTGTTTCTCTAGTACGCTTGACCAAGTATGGATCAGACCCATCTGACCGATGGCAGCACAAGCCTGAAGACTGGGTAGATCGGTGGGTCGATTCTCAAGTTTCATTCGCACCATACCTTCAGCCACAGCACCGGAAGACACCAGAATAATCTCGTGTCCTGCATTGTGTAGATCTGCGATTTGTCCCGCCCAATGCGAGATGGCATCTAAATCTAAACCTTGTCCATTTGCTGTGAGTAAAGATGATCCGATTTTAACAACGATTCGTTTACAACCCTTGAGCTGACGCTGCCCATCTACCACTTCTATCATCTTGTCCTCAGACTCTTCTCTCAGAGATTAGCGTACGTAGTACACTTCCACATCACTATCATCATCGCCATCTTCATCATCTTCATCATCGCCCAGAATACCGGCAAGACGTTGCTGACGACGCATCTCACGATACGCTTCTTTTGCAGCGATGGTTTGTTCACGTGTTTCAGCTTCAAGCTGATCACGGAATGCTTTCATTTCTGCTGCATATTCTTGATCTTCAGCTTCGCGTTCACGTTGCTCTTCGATCTGATCCATCAGGTAGTAAACCACGTCTTTGGTGCCTTCAGCAGTTAAGCCAGAAGTTTCAAAAACCGGGCCTTCCCACTGCAATTCTTCAAGAATATGGGTACACCATTCTTCACGTGTTTCTTCAGCCAACTGATCGACTTTGTTCAGTACCAATACGATCGGCAGTTTTGAAAGCGTTGGGGAGAAGTTTTCTAACTCTTTCATAATTGCTTTGGCATTATGTGCCGGATCTGAGCCATCAATCGGTTGTACGTCAACGATATGCAACAAGATACGGGTACGCGCCAAGTGCTTCAGGAAGCGAATCCCAAGACCTGCACCTTCAGATGCACCTTCGATCAGGCCGGGAATATCCGCCATCACGAATGAACGGTGACTGTCAGCATCGACCACACCCAGGTTTGGCACCATGGTAGTAAATGGATAATCTGCAACTTTTGGTTTTGCAGCCGATACTGCACGAATGAAGGTTGATTTACCCGCATTTGGCATACCCAGCAAGCCGACATCTGCCAGAACTTTAAGTTCTAGACGGATTTCACGGAATTCGCCTTTTTGACCATGCGTACACTTACGTGGTGAACGGTTGGTCGATGATTTAAAGTGGGTATTACCTAAACCACCATCACCGCCTGCTGCCACTTTCACGCGTTGACCGTCTTCGATCAAGTCGCCAATAATGTCACCAGACTCAACATCTACAATTGTTGTTCCTACCGGAACTTTTAGTACGGTATCTTCACCGCCACGACCAGCACAGTTCGCCCCACGGCCATTTTTTGCTCGTTCTGCACGATATTTACGTGTATAACGATAATCAACTAGCGTACTGGTGTCGTCGTCAGCCTGAATATAAATGCTGCCGCCACGACCACCATCACCACCATCTGGACCACCAAATGGCACGAATTTTTCACGGCGAAAACTGGCTACGCCATTGCCACCGTCGCCAGCCTCTACGGTAATGACTGCTTCATCAACAAAGCGCATATTGCCAATCCTCTAAAAACTTTAAAACCCCATATTCTGCCATATTTTAAAGAATTTCTCGAATAGAATTATGCAGCAATCCCATAAATCTTAGTTAGTCGTTTTCTCACCAAGCCTATTTGACCTATCTAAGGCATAGATTTAGAAACAGAATGCTTAAAAGATGGAAAAGAAGTGGTAGGAAATCAAGCGCTTTTGCCCTAATACTATCCCCTATTTTGGAAATTTTTTTGTGAATTTCTTAATGATTTTTAAAATAATTTATAGAGGAGTAAATTTTTCAAAAGCCGTGTTCACAAGAAGATTTTCTGATGCAGACACCTTTTAAAATCAGTATTTTATATAAACCAAGATAAGTCCAAATTTTGTATTTTCACAAACACTGCATTCCTGCCATTTAATGAAAACTATTTAATAACATTTTGTTTATGTTCTAAAATATCTGGCAGACTTTTTTCAATCCAGCCAATTAAATACATGATTTTTTCAGCCGCTTGTGAACCGGTAATCGTCAATTGATATTCCACTTTTGGCGGCACCACCGGATAAACTGTTCTCAAAATAAAACCATCCTGTTCAAGCATTTTTAAAGTCTGGGAGAGCATTTTTTCACTTACCCCCTCAATGCGTTGTTTCAGTTCACTGAAACGATGCACACCTTCACTTAAGCAACGCAAAACCAAGACCGACCATTTATTGGCAAGGTGTTCCAATATTTCACGTGATGGACATTCAGTTGATAAAACCTGCCCCAATAACGGGCTAATTGCATAATTTGTCATACTATTCTCACCATATTTTTATTACTTACTCATTTTAATATACTTACTCTTTGTAAGTTATCAGATTCATATTTCGCCAGCAAGCAGATTTATTAATTCTTATTAGATTAAAAAGTCTGCTTTAAATAAAAAAATCATAAAAAAAGAGCCTCAAATGAGGCTCTTTTTTTAGCTAAATACTAATTATGCATTAGTTTCAGCAGGAACTTTTGGATAGCTTACGCCACCCATTTGTTCAGCAATACGCAATACCTGGCAGCTATAACCCACTTCGTTATCGTACCAAACATAAGCAGTTAAACGGTTGCCTGAAGTGATCGTTGCTTGCGCGTCAAATACACCTGCAGTGCGTGAACCAATAAAGTCAGAAGATACCACTTCAGTCGAGTTGGTATAACCGATTTGACCTTGCAGGCTAGAACCGATTGAAATCTGACGAATGTATTCGTTCACTTCATCACGATCAACGTCTTGACCTAAAGTCAGGTTAAGAATCGCAAGAGATACGTTTGGTGTAGGTACACGTACAGAGTTACCTGTCAATTTACCTTGAAGAGCTGGAAGCGCTTTCGCTACTGCTTTCGCTGCACCAGTTTCAGTAATAACCATGTTCAATGTTGCAGCACGACCACGACGGTCAGCTTTATGGTAGTTGTCGATCAGGTTCTGGTCGTTCGTGAACGAGTGAACTGTTTCAACATGACCATTCAACACCGTGTATTTGTCATGTAATACTTTCAGTGTAGGTGTAATAGCGTTAGTCGTACAGCTTGCAGCAGAGATGATGGTATCTTCATCAAGGATATCCGCTTGGTTTACACCGTAAACTACGTTCTTCATGTCACCTTTACCAGGTGCAGTCAGAATCACACGAGCAGCGCCCGGGCATTTAAGGTGTTGAGCAAGACCTTCAGCATCACGCCATTTACCTGTGTTGTCGATCACAAGTGCATTGTTGATACCGTATGCAGTGTAATCTACTTCAGAAGGATTAGAAGCATAAATCACTTTGATGAAGTTACCGTTGGCAATGATTGCTTCGTTTTCTTCATCTACAGAAATTGTGCCTGCAAATGGACCGTGAATAGAGTCACGACGAAGTAAAGAAGCACGTTTTTCCAAATCACCATCAGATGATTTACGAACAACGATTGCTTTCAGGCTAAGACCACGACCCAGACCTGATTGACCAATCATCAAACGTGCCAGGATACGACCGATACGACCGAAACCATAAAGAACCACATCTTTATGTTCTACAGCAGCAGCATTGCCTTCGATCGATTTAACAGCGTCTGCAACAAATGCATCGATGTCGCCGCCTTTTTCTTTAAATTCAACAGCAAGTTTACCCAGATCAACTTCAGCAGAACCGATGTTTTCTACTTTCACCAATGCTTCAAGAATTGGGAAAGTATCAACTACAGAAAGTTCAACGTCCAGTACGCGAGTACGGCGGTGTGCTTTCAAAATCTGAATCACAGAGCGGTTAATTAAAGAGCGACCATAAACTGTAGCTACAATATTTTTTTCACGATATAACTGGCCAACAAGGGCAATCATACGTTCCGCAAGTTCTTCACGGTTTTTCCAGCGACCTTGGTGTTCTGCATGGAGGGCAACAATAGTGTCTTTGCTCACAGATACGTCCTCTAATTAATTGTAAATCTAAGCATAAATTTCTAAACCCGACAATTGTAATGGAATTGGCCGCAAGTTTGAATCAAAAGCTCGTTGAGACGGGTGGTTTTTAACGTATATTCACTATAAATTTCAAAAATAGTTGTAATTAGCTGAATGATTTTGCATCCGAAAATGCTAAAGACCACTATTTTCAGTACCTGACACAAATTTGTTAAATGTTGTTTATTCAAACAAATCTAAATTTCAAAATTTAGCGTCCCGCCCTGTTCAGGCTGGATTCTACTCCCTGCTGAAAAATTCATGTCCAGACTCATGGAGGCATTGAAGTTTTCTACATCGAAATCATCATAGGTTTCGGGCAAGTGAATAAGCAAAGGTAAACGGGTCAGGCCATTATCCCCAGAGGGAAAAGCATAGTGGCGATCAACCTGCTGCAAATGCTGCAAACTTTCAAATTCCAGAAATACACTACAGTTTTCATGTGTTCTTGGCACCTGAATAATTTCCAGAAACATACTGCGCTTTAACTGCTGTAATTGGTTGAGCGCGGTGTCAATTGCCTCATCGAAATTATTTTTACGCCATAACTTTTTAAATACGGATTTTTTCTCTTCATCCGCTTTTTGCCGCTGCAGTGTATTAATATATTTTTTCAGATCCCGGTATTGCTGTACATTTTCAGAAATCGTATTTTGAATATCCAAAACAGCCTGCTGTGAACGCTGATGCATGACTTGCCATTCATTGCGATATGTAGGAATAAAGGTTTCCGCTTTACGCTTTTCCAGTAAACGGATAAAAGCCAGCAGCTTATATTCAAAATTCTGGATGTACTGATTAAACATGAAACCCGGCTGGGACTTGAAATCGCGGTAATAGGCCAGAATTTCTGTAAATACTTTATGGACATGCAGATACAGATAATCAAACTCTTCAATATGCGATAAATGATCACGAATGGCATCCCGCATCGGCAAAAGCAATTCACGCGTCATAATTTCTTCAAACTGTTTCAAGTGACGTTGTGCCACCACATCGGCATTTTTCTCTACGACTTGAATGGGCTCAACCAGTAAAGGCAATAACTTCTGTTCAGACACCTGTTCCAGCGTATGCACGATATCGATTACATCCAAATGAATCTGACTCTGTAAAGTTACCATCCGCTGCATCTGCGATTTCAGGGTTTCTACCACCGCTTCATCCATATCATCCTGGAGGTCCAAAATCAGGATATTCAGGTAGACCTGATCTTCAAGTGCACCTTTTTCTTCAATCAGGAAACGACGAATAGAATACGGGTTTTGCTGCACATCCATCACCGGCGCAACAATAAATAGAAATTGCGAGGTACGGACAATATCAAAATGACGAATCTGCTGCTCTTTAATCAGGAAATAACGGAAAAGTGGATGCGTCATTTCTGCCGTCTGTTTTTTAATAGCGGCTTATACCAATAACCCAACAATTGCTGCTTGATAAAAACTTCAATAATGAAGCATTTGATTTGCTGTTCAGTGAGCTGACGCACCCCCTCAACCGGTTGTAAGCGAAGACCACGAATAACTTCAGCAGCATTTAATAAAAATGTACGACGCAGTTCCAGCTTTTCACGCTGCATCTGAAAATTTTCATTGACGTCAATTTTATCGATTTGTTCCAGGACGTTTTCTAAGTAGTCCGCAATTTGCAAGCTATCATTCAAACCCTGCAAACTTTTCAGTGACAAGCCAAAGGTACTAGCATAGTAACGCATCCGGTCATTGAGAAATTTTTGGCTAAGACGTTCTACCGAATGTTGAGCCTGATAGCGGTATTGATCCATTTCCTGATCCCAAAGAATTTTCTTGGGCTTTAAAATTTGAAAATCAATACTTTCTTTTAATTCGGGTGAAACTTCTGCCAGAATAGTACGAAGCTCTCGCTCCCAATTTAAATCCAGACTTGGTTCCAGTTGTGATAAACGTGCACGTAACTGATATGGAATCGCAATCTGTGACATGTTTATCCCCTTAATATATCGAAAACATTATTTTAAACAAAATGGTAGATGATTTTTAAAATAATCAGGTCAATATTGTCTGACGAATATAATGCTTATGCAAACCACATTATTCATTATTTTTTCTGATTTTTTCTAGCTGTGCAGCTTTATTTGCCAGCTCATTTTTTTTCAGCTGCTGCTGTTTTAAATGCAATATTCCTTCCACAATCAACAGTAAAACAGCCAACCAGATTGGAATATAGGTCAGCCATTCACCTGATTCCACACGCTCACCCAGTGCCATCGAGGCAAAAGCAAGCAGTACCGGCTCCAGATAACTCAACAGCCCAAAGATGACAAAGGGTAAATATCGGCTAGCCAAAATATAGCTACCTAAACCGAGCGCACTTAAAAAGCCCAATCCAAGAACTGCCAGGATCAAATGAGAATGACTCAACATAAGCGACATAGAATCGCTATAGATAAAGCCCAAATAAAATGCCACAGGCAAAATCAGAAATAGATCCCACCAGAATCCACCAAGATGATCGGTCGCGAATTTACGCCGCATAAAGAAATAAAGTGGATAAGCTAAAGCGACATAGACCGTTTCCCATGCGATTGAACCGATCCGCCAGATTTCATGCCCTACCCCCAACATTGCCAGAGCAACGGCGACCATCTGGAAAGATGACAATTTTTCTTTATAAAGCACACAGCCGACCAGCACCATCACCAGAGGTAGCAGAAAATAACCGAGCGAGACTTCGAGGCCACGGCCATTGATAGGTCCCCATAGAAATAACCACAATTGCGTGGTACACAACAGTGAACTGATCAGCAACCAGATCAAGAATGAAGGCTGTTGCAACACCCGCTTAAAGATATTGCTAATATGTTTCAGATCACCCGACCACCACATAAAGGCTGTGAGGAATGGTAAAGTCGCCAGCATACGCCAAGCAAAAGTCTGTTCACTATCTAAAGGCTGTAAAAAAGGCGTAAATACATACAGCACTCCAAAAACCACAGAGGCCAAGACAGATAACGCGATGCCTTTATACATAGTTAAACTCTACTTTCATTCGCCGGCATTATAACGATTAGTACAATAGAAAGCTTGATGCTTCATCTATTTAAAATGTAGTTATCTCTCGATTTTAGATTGTCTTTCGACTCATAAAATAAAAAACCATGCCATAGCATGGTTCCCATTAAGACGATCTTTTTATCTTTGAGTTTGTTTAGTATGAATTACATCACTCAGGTCATAACCGACAGACTGTGCATATTGTAAATATTCATTTACCACATTTTTATCCAATTGAGGATCACGTGAGAGTATCCACATATATTTACGTTTTGGCTCACCGACCAGAACAGTTTGATAATTTTCATCCAGTTTTAAGACCCAATAATCGCCACGAGCGACCGGAATCCAACGAATAAAGTCTGGTAAGAAACTGACTTTTAACTTGGTATTCTGCGGTGGATTTTGCACAAATGCCTCGCCCAATGACTGGGTTTGTCCACCATCTTTTTTAATGCAGCGGTTATCCACCACGATATTGCCATTTTCATTTAAAGTATAGGTCGCTGTGACATCGCGATCACACTTGTTTTGAAAATACAAAGGTTTGCGTGCTACTTCGTACCATGTTCCCAGATAACGGTCCAGTTCAACTTTCTCAATGGTCGGTAATGGCTCGTCTTTCGCATAAGCCATGGTAGCGGCGCCCAAACCAAGAAGAACCGCACTACCCACCGCAATTTTTGCCAGCTTTAATCCAGTACGTGAAAATTTTTGAGTTGTCATAAAGATACCTATTGCATGTTCACAAAATATTTATTTAAAAATTTCTGTTCATACAATAGCTTTATCCAATTCCTAAATTTGTTACATTATGTTTTCTTTGTGATTGATTTTACGTCATTTAAATAAGATTTAATGCAACAACAATCAATCAAACATCTGGGCTTTTAAACGCACAATTTCATCACGCATACGCGCAGCCTGCTCAAACTGAAGCTCTTTGGAAGCTTTCAGCATTTCCTTTTCAAGCTTGTTAATGTGTTTCGCAAACATTTTTGGATCTGCCATGATATGCCGCTCATCTGCACTGATCGCACGTGCCTGATCCGAGGCTTTCAATTCAATTGAATCATCATCCAATACTTCACCGGTATCAATTTCCTTGATCACCTGACGCACTGCACTGCGCGGGGTAATGCCATGTTCTTCATTAAACTGAATCTGCTTGGCACGACGACGGTCTGTCTCATCAATGGCTTTCTGCATCGAATCAGTGATTCGGTCTGCATACAGAATCGCCTTACCTTTCAGGTTACGTGCAGCGCGGCCAATGGTCTGAATGAGAGAGCGCTCGGAACGCAGGAAACCTTCTTTATCCGCATCCAGAATGGCGACCAGTGACACTTCCGGCATATCCAGCCCTTCACGCAGCAGGTTAATCCCGACCAGTACATCATGCACCCCAGTACGCAGTTCATGAATGATTTTGACACGTTCAACAGTATCGATATCCGAGTGTAAATAAGCGACCTTAATCCCGTATTCTTTCAAATAAGAGGTTAAATCTTCAGCCATACGCTTGGTCAAGGTTGTAACCAGCACCCGCTCATTAATATCTTTACGCAAATTAATTTCTGAAAGCACATCATCGACCTGCGTCAGAACTGGACGAATTTCAATTTCCGGATCGATCAGACCAGTCGGACGTACCACCTGTTCGACAATCTGCTGGGATTTTTCCAGCTCATAACGTGCGGGCGTTGCGCTGACATAAACGGTCGTCGGCACAATCCGTTCCCATTCCTCAAATTTCATTGGACGGTTATCCAGCGCGCTTGGCAAACGGAACCCGTAATTGACCAGATTTTCTTTACGCGAACGGTCGCCCTTGTACATGGCACCAATCTGCGGCACTGTCACATGCGATTCATCAATAATCAGCAAGGCATCATCAGGAATATAATCGAACAAGGTCGGTGGCGCTTCACCCGCAGGACGGCCAGATAAATGACGCGAATAGTTTTCAATGCCGTTGGTATAACCCAGTTGTTGCATCATTTCCAGATCATAGCGTGTCCGCTGTTCAATCCGCTGTGCTTCCAGCAGTTTGTCATTTTCACGGAAGAACACCAGGCGCTCTTTGAGTTCGTCCCGGATGGTTTCAATCGCGCGGGATAAATTGTCTTTCGGCGTAACATAATGGCTTTTAGGATAAATAGTGACGCGAGGCACTTTACGAACCATTTTCCCGGTCAGCGGATCAAACCAGCGAATGGAGTCAACTTCATCATCAAACAGTTCAATCCGGATCGCATCCTGATCCGATTCTGCCGGGAAAATATCAATAATTTCGCCGCGAATACGATAAGTACCACGCAGAAATTCCAGTTCGTTACGCGAATACTGCATCTCGACCAGACGGCGAATAATATCATCACGGCCAATGCGGTCACCCTCCACCACATGCAGCAACATGCTCATATAGGCATTTGGATCACCCAAACCATAAATCGCAGATACCGATGCGACAATAATCGCATCACGTCGCTCTAGGAGTGAACGGGTTGCAGAAAGGCGCATCTGGTCAATATGGTCATTAATTGCAGCATCTTTCTCGATAAAAGTATCTGAAGATGGCACATAGGCTTCCGGCTGATAATAATCATAATAACTGACAAAATATTCGACGGCATTATTGGGGAAAAATGCTTTAAATTCGCCGTAGAGCTGCGCAGCCAAAGTTTTGTTATGTGCCATGACAATGGTCGGACGCTGTGTCTGTGCAATGACATTGGCCATAGTATAGGTTTTACCAGACCCAGTAACCCCCAGTAAAAGCTGATCATGAAAACCCTGTTCAATGCCTTTGACAAGTTTTTCAATGGCCTGTGGCTGATCGCCTGCTGGTTGATAACTGGTCACTAATTCAAAGGGTTTTTTATCACTCATAGCTTTCGCTGACTTCGCTGCGGATATAGATTTGATTTATTATGAGGGTAAATTGGAATTACTCAATCCCTGCTTAGGTTTCTGTTTGGTAAAATAAAACAATATTAGTATTCATTATTTGTTAGCGCTTGACTCATTCTCTAGTTTGAAAAATCATCAATAAAATATACAGTTACAAAGCGAATAAATACAGAAAAAACCAAGCATTTTCAGCCAGCAGCTTTATTTGTGCATACTCGGCATCATGTTTTGCCTTATGGGTGAAATATTACTCTCTCTGTTTGGATATCGCTGCAGAATAATGCCTTGACCCCTATGCATTTCACGGGCAACATGAAGATCAGGATGGCCTAGAATAGACAATTATGACTTACCACTATCACGATGAAAGTATTGTTAAATCCCTTCCGGAAAATACGGTTTTTGTTTTTGGCAGCAACTTGGCTGGACAGCATGGTGGTGGAGCAGCCAGAACGGCACTTGAGCATTTTGGTGCAGTCATGGGCGTGGGTCGTGGCTGGGCGGGTCAGAGCTATGCTATTCCAACAATGAACGAGCATTTGCAACAAATGCCACTCTCACAAATCCAGCACTATATTGATGACTTTAAGATTTACACCAAAAACCATCCTAAAAATAAATATTTTATTACTTCCTTGGGTTGTGGGATCGCAGGTTATAAGGTAGAGGAAATTGCACCGATGTTTAAAGGCATCTCACGTAATGTGATTTTCCCGCAATCTTTCCGTCCTTTTGTCGAAAAGCCGCTGCCAAAATTAAGCGCAAATTTTTACATACCATATTCCGCGATTCGGTCATTTTAACTCCAGCCAGCGATGAATTGATTGAAGAACTGCCTTTGACCGAAAATGAAAAAAGCTTGGCGAGAATTATTTTAAATACCCAGATCTATCCGACCGACAGCAATGGGCGGGAACGTGTCTTTGAAATTGAAGATATCCTGCACAACCTGAATACCAAGCTGGTCGATTTTCAGAGCCATTCAGAAGGTGCCATGTTGTTTGGAGGCGTGATTTTAGCACTCCTAGAACTTTATAATATTAACGAGAAAGATTTTATCGATGTCTGGCAAGGCGAGCGAGAAATTGCGCCACCGAAACCGGAAAATAAAGCGCGTAAAAGCATTCGTTAGTGCTATCAAAATATCTTTCAAAAAAGCCAATGTTTGAATTGGCTTTTTTTATGGGCGGCTAAAATGTCGAATATGAAATCAATCAGGTCTGGATTTTATTTTGATGGGTATTTACAGAGCTTACATATTTCGTTTGCTTTATTAAGAATAAAATTGAAAGAGATTTGGATAAATTAGAGCACCACTTTCTATTTGCTCGAAAAATAAATCAAATATTACTCACCAACTCCCTAAAAACTTCCATAAAAAAAGCCATGATTGATCATAGCTTTTTGAGTCTGATCAATTAGCGCTTGCCCATTGAACGGCGCGTACCACGTGGTGGCATCCAAGTACGGTCAGCATAACGCTGTGGTCTTGGTCTTAAATCTTCCAGAACTTCTTCTGCAGCATTTTGCTCTGCTTGCTTGATCGGGAAAGGTAAATTAACCAGGGGCTTTTTTTTGGGAGGAGTTTGGGTGCTCATGTGATTCACTCAATAATATATGCAGCTATTGTACAAAAAAACTCAGTCGACTGGGTAGCAGGATCTTGGATAAATTCATATGCTCTTGTTTTGGAAAAATAAGAAATCATCCCATGATGATAAATGCTTGAATCAATGCAGCCTAAAATTTACCTAAACTCTCCTCTATATCTTCTACGATAAAAATTCATAGGATTGAAATTTTAATGCTTTCAAGAGCAAATTTCCTTCACTTTTATACTTAAGCTATTAAGGTAAAAGTAATTATATTTACACGCTATACATTTCTTAAAATTCAAGAGATATAAACAAAAAATATACAGTAGTTACCATTATCAACCATCGATTAACTTTTGATCTGTTGTTCTATAACTGAATTTTTAATGTAATTCACATAATTAATGAACTAGAAAAACGAATAAACACACTGGACATGGAGTTCCAAATCAATGAAAACATTGCTGGCATGTATGGCAGGCCTAGCCACTTTACCTATGGTCGCGCATGCAGATTCCCCTTATTTTAGCTTGCAAGATGGAGATGGCTTTAAGCGCTTTTCGGTATCAGTCGGTGCATTGCATGTGATGCCGCAAGGCAAGGCCCAACCATTTAAAGTGAATACTGCTGTCAAAGAAGGTGAAACATCACAAGTAGGTGATATCTCAATTGACTCTGTGAAAAATAATCTTGATCCAGACATGGACCCAAACCTTTCCTCTGTTTTTGTTAATATTCTCGATCGACTTGGTACAGAAACACTGCCCGCAACGCTCAGTGGACGAGCTGAAATTTATGGACTGGAAAGCTGGAATAATCCTGGTACTGGCCTGGAAGCAGATGATGTCACCACTTTAGGCATTATGACCAATTACTATTTTACCGATAATATTTCTTTTGAAATGAAAGCCGGCATTCCCCCCAAAGTAGACTTGCAAGGCAGTGGTAAAATTTATGCCCCTTTTTCTGCGCTTGCGACTCCAAGTCTTGATTTAATTCCACAAATTCCAGGTGGAATTGATTTACCTGGTATTGAATTGAAGAATGATATTCTCATTACTGATCTGGAAGCTTATGGGCCGGCCGCCTCTGCCCGCGCCTGGACACCTGCCTTTGAATTCCAGTATCACTTTGGTAAAACCGGAGTGAATAAATTCCGGCCTTATGTCGGCTTAGGTGTGATGTATGCCTATTTCAATGAACTGGAAATTAACTCACGTACCGAGCAAGACCTAATTGCTGCAGGACATATGATTGCCAATATTAAACAAGGCAATGCTGGTGCTTCCCTTGAAGGTATAAGCTAAGTGAAGCCGATCCAAAAGTAAAGCTTGAGGCATCCGATGCTTTCGCACCTGTGGCCACGGTCGGCTTTAGCTATGACTTTAATGACACCTGGTTTGCAGTCGGTTCAGTATCTTATGCACATCTAAAAAATGACACGACAATTACAGTGACAGATGCAAATTTAGGTGAGCTGATTCGCTCTAAAGCCGATATTGAAGTCAATCCGATTCTGGCCTATGCCGGGATCGGGATGCGTTTCTAAGTTTGAAACCCGATATTTGATTAAACGGCTTCGGCCGTTTTTTTAGGCTTAAAATATTGATAAAAAAATTTATCTTTTGATCAATATTTATTTAATCGCCTCTATTGCTTGAATCGAATACTATACATATCAACTTTATAGGCATGAATGACGTATGGCTGACAGTCAATTTTCCAAAGCTCTTATTTTTATGCTGATTGGCTCCGCCATAATTTTGGCACTGTCACTGGGTGTACGTCATGCCTTTGGTCTGTATCTGGTACCGATGAGCGAAGAGTTTGGCTGGGGTCATAATGTTTTTAGTCTGGCCATTGCCATGCAAAACCTGATCTGGGGTGCAGTGCAGCCGATCACCGGGGCATTTGCCGATAAATATGGCAGCAAGATTGTGGTGGCTGTAGGCGGCGCCTTATATGCAATCGGTCTACTCTTGATGGCAGTCAGCTCGACCGGATTATTGCTTAATCTGAGTGTGGGTCTGATTCTGGGTCTCGCCCTGTCTGCCACCTCATTTCCGGTCTTATTGTCTGCGGTCGGGCGTGCTGCCCCACCAGAAAAGCGCAGTTTGGCGATGGGTATTGCCAGTGCGGCCGGGTCTTTTGGTCAGTTTATCATGCTGCCTTCAACCCTGCTGCTATTACAGAATGTTGGCTGGTCAGCGGCGCTGGTGGTCAGTGCCATTTTAATTGCACTGATTGTGCCATTGGCCTGGATGCTGAAAGCACCGATGTATGTTCATCCCAACGCGGCCGCTACCCCCAATAAAGTCTCACTCAGTTTTAAACAGATTCTGGTGGTGGTGAAAAATCATAAACCCTTCTGGTTTCTGGCTATGGGCTTTTTTGTTTGTGGTTTTCAGGTCGTTTTTATTGGCATTCACCTGCCTGGATATCTGATTGATCATGGGTTTAATGCCACAACCGGTACGATCTTCTTAGCCTTAGTGGGTTTGTTTAATGTGGTAGGCACCTATACGGCCGGCTGGCTGGGTGGCAAATATTCCAAACCGCATCTGCTAATGGGATTATATGCCTTGCGTGGAATTGCGATTATTGCCTTTCTCATGCTGCCTCTCAGCACATGGACAGTCTATAGCTTTGGTGTCATTATGGGACTACTCTGGTTATCAACCGTTCCGCTGACCAATGGTATTGTGGCGAATATGTTCGGGGTGAAATATCTGACCATGCTCAGTGGCATTGTGTTCTTTACCCATCAGGTTGGCTCGTTTTTCGGTGGCTGGCTCGGTGGAGTCAACCATGATTTGAGCGGCAATTATAATGCGGTGTGGATGCTATCAATTGTCCTCAGCATTTTTGGCGTACTGGTGCATTTTTGGGTCAATGAGGAGCAAATCGTCCATGACTGATTCTCTGCTGAAACTCAAACTCTCGATTGTGGTGGCAATCCTGCTTTTACTGGCTTTGTCGATTGGACTGTGGTTTCAAACCCCTCAGCTGTTTGAATATTTTAATCAGGCTTTTTGCGCACACTAAACTGCTGAAATATCCTCAGCAGAAAATGCACAATCCATCGCACAATAAGTTAAATGTTTTAAAATCAAATGAATAGTAAAAATATTAGATTATTCATAAACTTATCATTTATTTTGATTTTATTTCAGTCCGGAATTTTCTTAGATTCTTATCAATAAGAAAATTCTGAGACTTGATAATGACTAGCTTAACCCAACTTTCACAAGCGATTCATGATGCTCCACGCTGGCATCAGCACGATCAATTTCAACATCCGGCTGAAATCAAGATTGTACCGCAAACCGGTCAGGCCTTAGGCGCAGTGGTCTATGGTCTGGATGCCCGTAAGGCCCAGTCATCCAAAACCATTTTAAAGTTAAAACAGGCTCTGGCCGAGCATCTGATTTTGATCTTTAAGCAGCAAAGTCTAGATGATTTACAGTATCTGGCGTTTTCAACTTATTTCGGTTCCATTTTCCGTCCCGGTGCAGATACACCAGTACTGGCTGCGCAGTCCGATAGCGGTGTTCCACCCGATGTCGTGCCGGTTTCCAATGCTGTTGGTCAGGGAGATTACACCGGGCATGGTGAACTGACTCCACATGCCGATCATCAATGGACGCCCCTACCTTCTTTTGGTTCCCTTCTGTATGCCATTGAACTGCCTCAGGACGGCGGACAGACCAGCTGGATCAATACCATTAAAGCTTATGATGCACTCGATGAAGCAACCAAGGTAGAGATCGATCAGCTGCAACTGATTACTTATAACCCTTTTGTGCGCCATCAAAAAACTAAAGATCAGACTGATGATCAAGGTTATGGTTCAAGCCCATTGTATCGTTTTAAAGATCAACCGATTTTAAGCCATGCTTATCCACATCCACTGGTGCGCACTCATCCTGAATCCGGCCGTAAAGCGCTTTGGCTAAACACCCATACCGAAGTCGAGCTGGTCAATTATGATGATCAGGCTGGCAGTCAACTGATCGCCAAATTACGTGAGCATATTTCGAAACCTGAATTCGCTTATGAACATCACTGGGAAATTGGCGATATCGTGTTCTGGGATAATCAGGTGACCTTACACTCACGCCGTCCATTCCCGGCAGATCAGCGCCGTTTATTGAAACGCATCAGTCTGGCGGGTAGCCGTCCGTTTTAATAATAAAAACGAGAATAACCAGAAAGGTAGAGCTAGTTTAACCCTTCAAAAATTACGATTCATCATGTCGATCTTCCACCATTGAGACTTTGACCGCCTCAATGGTTTTTTATTTTCAAATAAAAAAAATTAATTCCAACTATCGCTCATGATCCAGTAGATCTCTAACAAAACAAAGTAGCTGTTTACTTTTCCTCACCTAATCTACCTAGTGTATTTTCCTTTTTCTGCTTAGCTTATTAGAAAATCAGCAACAAACCTATGGAAAGAGGAAACGACAATGAATCAGCTTCAATTTTCAGATTGTGTTCAAACCTGTATGAACTGTTCCCTGGCCTGTGCCAACTGTGCCAGTGCCTGTCTTAAAGAAGAAGATCTGGAGATGATGCGGGAGTGTATCCAGCGCTGTCTGGACTGTGCAGATATCTGTCAGTTGTGTGCCCGTATGGAACAAAAGCAATCTCCATTCATGCATGAAATATGTGAACTTTGTGCGAAAGCCTGTGACTACTGTGTAGAAGAATGTGGTCATCATGAAGATGAACATTGTCAGCAATGTGCCGAAGCATGCCGCCGCTGTGCTGAAGAATGCCGAAAAATGGCGGCTTAAAAATTCGATTTGATCAACTTGACTGACTTAATCACTTCCAATAAAAAAACCGCAAGTGAAGACTTGCGGTTTTTCTGTCTAAGTCAAATATCTCACTTAGAATAAACGGTTCATACCATTCAGTGTGGCTACACGATACGCTTCAGCCATAGTCGGATAGTTAAACGTGGTTTCTACGAAGTACTTGATGGTATTGTTCGGGCTGTTCATGACTGCCTGACCAATATGGATAATTTCAGAGGCATTATTACCGAAGCAATGTACACCCAAAACTTCCAATGTTTCGCGATGGAACAGAATCTTTAATTCACCCATAGTATCACCGGTAATCTGTGCACGTGCCAAATGACGGAATGATGCCTGACCGACTTCATACGGAATTTTTTCTTCAGTCAGCTGCTGTTCAGTCTTACCAATCGAAGAAATTTCAGGAATGGTATAAATCCCGGTTGGAATATCAGTCACCGGCGCAACGTCTTTCTCGCCGCTCATATTGGCACCTGCGCAACGACCTTGGTCATAGGCAGCAGAGGCTAGCGAAGGCCAACCGATTACATCACCGGCAGCGTAGATATTTTCTACTTCAGTCTGATATTGATCATTCACAGTCAATTGACCACGGCTGTTCGGTTTCAGGCCGACATTTTCAAGGCCTAGACCATCGGTATTGCCTGAACGGCCATTACACCACAAAATCGCGTCGGCTTTAATTTTCTTGCCGCTTTGCGTGTGCATCACCACATGGTCGTCAAATGTTTCTAAAAAGTCGATCTGTTCATTATGACGAATCAGCACACCCTGTTCACGCAAGTGATAAGACAGCGCATCAGAGATTTCATCATCCAGATAGCTTAAAAGTTTGTGTTGGGTGTTGATCAGGTCAACTTTATGTCCCAAACCAATAAAGATCGAGGCATATTCACAACCGATTACACCTGCGCCATAAATGATGATTTTCTGGATGGAATAGTCCAGATCCAGAATTTTGTCTGAATCAAATACACGTGGATGATTAAAATCAAGAATGTCTGGACGATATGGACGCGAGCCGCTGGCAATGACCAGTTGCTTAAACATCAGCGTTTCTTTAATGCCATCTGGGTTAAATACAAAAATGGTATTTTGATCCTGAATGTAGGCACGACCATGATAAATATCAATTTTATTGCGGTCGTAGAAACGTGAATGTGTATCTACTTGTTGTTGAATAACTTTATGTGCATGACGCAACACTTGCTTCATAGTGAACTGCTTCCAGTCCCCAACTTTTTGAAACAGTGGATCACGTTGATAACGGATAATACTGGATACTGTTTGACGCAATGCTTTACTTGGAATCGTACCGACATGGGTACAGTTACCACCCAGCTGTTCACGCATCTCAACGATTGCAACACGCTTACCAGATTTGGCAAGTTTCATTGCCGCGCCTTCGCCCGCAGGGCCCGAACCTAGAACTACCGCATCATATTTAACGAAAGTCCCACTAACGACCTCTTTTTTACGTGGCATTCAACGCTCCTCAAAATTAAAAAATTCACTTTAATCTACACTCTTATTATGACGTAAATCCTGTTGATTTGGTGTATTTAACTCACATATATTGCTTGATAAGAACATTTTTTAAATGAATACCCCTTTTTGCCCTATTTAGAACGAAGTCCGTTATAATAACTGCGCTATCTTTGAGTATCTCCCCCTTCAAAAACAGTGGAAAAGTTGAATATGTCTGAAAACCGTAAACCTGAACAGGGCGTCAAACTTCGCGGTGCGGAAAAAGTTGCCCGCATTCCTGTAAAAGTTGTTCCTACGGTTGAAACGCCACGCAAGCCGGACTGGATCCGGGTAAAAATGGCGGCACCTGAAGAAGTTCAACGCATTAAAACCACACTACGTCAGCAAAAATTACATACGGTGTGCGAAGAAGCCGCCTGTCCAAACCTGCCTGAATGTTTTGGTGGCGGTACTGCGACTTTCATGATTATGGGCGATATCTGTACCCGTCGCTGTCCATTCTGTGATGTGGCACACGGCCGTCCAAATGCACTCGATGCAGATGAACCGCGTCATATGGCAGAAACCATTGCCAACCTGGGTTTGAAATATGCGGTAATCACTTCGGTAGACCGTGATGATTTACTGGATGGTGGTGCACAGCATTTTGTCGATTGCATTAAAGAAGCACGTGCCTTAAGTCCGAATACCTTACTCGAAATTCTGGTACCAGATTTCCGTGGCCGTATGGATATCGCGCTGCGCATCATGACTGAATGTCCGCCAGATGTATTTAACCACAATATCGAAACTGTACCGCGTTTATATAAAGCCATGCGTCCAGGTTCTGACTATCAGCACTCTTTAAACCTGCTGAAAATGTTTAAAGAATACTGCCCGGACGTACCAACCAAATGTGGTCTGATGGTCGGTATTGGTGAAACTGAAGAAGAAGTGCTGGCCCTGCTTGATGATCTGCATGCGCATGGCGTAGATTATGTGACGATTGGTCAGTATTTGCAGCCTTCAAAAGAACATGCAGCGATTGACCGCTTTGTAACACCTGAAGAATTCGAGCGTTATACCGAACATGGCCAAAAACTGGGCTTCCGCAATATCTGGGCAGCACCAATGGTTCGTTCAAGCTACTTTGCCGACCGCCAATACTACGGCGAACCAGTTCCAGCAGTGCGCCGTAAAGTTGACCCTGCCAAAAAAATTGCAGTTCAGGCCATTGAAGCTTAATCCTGTTTAAATAAATGAAATAAAAGCCCTCTCAAGTAGAGGGCTTTTTAATATCCATAATTGAAATTCTACTCAGCGTTAAACGCCATTTTTTATTTTAGATAAGATTAAGTCATTACTTATCTTCACATTTCTTTGCGCGTTCTCACTTGAAGACTGAGCATTTTTCAAACAATCTCAAAAATAGATGCAAGACTTAAACATATCGTTGCCATATTTAAAAAGATCATTCTCACAAATCCAATGCTAAACCTGTCTGATCCTCAAGCGACAAAAAAATGAATGAACTGTGACAAAAATTCTATGAGATCCCAGCACAGGCAACGTTGTATAAATCTGGAGAACTATAACAATGCTATTTATATTTGCTGTACTACTGCTATTACTGAGTTTATGGGCAGTTTTCTATTTTCAGCTCTCGCGTAGTGCGGGTGCAATCGTGCTGATGGTCGTGTCAGTGGTCTGTGCCTTTCTTAGTCCGTGGTCACTGATTCTTGGTATCCCGCTCATCCTGATCAGCCTCGTGGTGATAATCGAGCCTCTGCGCATGTCGTTTATTTCCAGACCGGCCTATAAAGCGCTGGCTGATGCCATGCCGAGCATCAGTCCGACAGAGCGTGAAGCACTGGACTCCGGAACCAGCTGGTGGGAAAAAGAACTGTTTATGGGTGCACCGAACTGGGAAACCTTTAATAGCTATCCTTATCCAAAACTCTCGCTAGAAGAACAGGCTTTTCTGGACAATGAGGTTGAGACCTTGTGCAGCATGCTGGATGAATGGGAAATCCATGAGCAGAAAGCGCTGCCTGATCATGTCTGGCAATATATTAAGGAACATGGTTTCTTGGGCCTGATTATTCCCAAAGAATACGGCGGTCGTGCCTTTAGCTCCTTTGCCCAAAGTCGGGTGATGAGCAAGATTGCTTCGCGTTCTCTGACCACAGCTGTGAGTTGTATGGTGCCGAATTCGCTCGGACCGGGTGAGCTGTTGCTGCATTACGGTACCGAAGAACAGAAAAACCGTTATCTGCCGGGTCTGGCGCGTGGTGAAGAAATTCCCTGTTTCGGTTTGACCAGTCCAGAGGCCGGTTCGGATGCCGGTGCGATTCCTGATACGGGCGTGGTCTGCTATGGCCAGTTTGAAGGTCAGGAAGTCTTAGGCCTGAGAATGAATTTTTCCAAACGCTGGATTACGTTAGCTCCAATTGCGACAGTAGTAGGCCTGGCCTTTAAAATGTATGACCCCGATCATCTCTTGGGTGAACAGACTGAATACGGTATTACCTGTGCCCTGCTTCCTGCCAGTCATGAAGGCGTAATAGTGGGACCACGGCATAACCCGGGACCGCCATTTATGAATGGTACGGTTGAAGGTAAAGATGTGTTTATTCCTCTGGACTGGATTATTGGTGGCGTCAAAAATGCCGGTAAAGGATGGCGCATGCTAATGGAATGTCTGGCGGTTGGTCGTGGTATTTCCCTACCAGCGCTGTCTACTTCTACTTCAGAAATGACTTATTTAAATGTCGGCGCTTTCTCTCGCATCCGTCAGCAGTTCAAAATTTCAGTTGGTAAGTTTGAGGGTGTTCAGGAAGCCACCAGTGAAATCGCCAGTGATACCTATATGCTGGAGGCTTTCCGTTATCTGGTCACCTGTGGTCTGAATCAGGGCGGCAAGCCTGCCGTAATGACAGCGATTGCCAAATATTATGCGACAGAAGGCATGCGTAAAGTGGTCAATCACGGTATGGATGTGGTCGGTGGCCGCGCCATTCAGATGGGTCCGCGTAACTTTCTGGCGCCTTATTATCAGGCAATTCCAGTCTCCATTACGGTTGAAGGCGCCAATATTCTTAGTCGTTCCCTGATGATTTTCGGTCAGGGTTCAATGCGTTGCCATCCTTATCTTTATGAAGAATTACAGCTCTTACAAGCAGAAGATCCGGCAGCGGCTCTAAATCCTTTTGATAACTTGCTGTTTAAGCATTTGGGTTACACCTTTAACCGGACTGCTCGCTCCTTTGCCTATGCCTTTACAGGTGGCTCCAATGCTGCGCCGCAAAGTGCTGTTGACTTTACCCGTCCTTATTACAAGATCATTAACCGGCTGAGTGCCAACTTTGCTTTAACTGCGGATATGTGTCTAGGATTACTCGCAGGGGATATCAAACGTAAGGAAATGCTTTCGGGTCGTCTGGCCGATATTCATGCACATCTGTTTATTGCTTCCTCAATTCTCAAATTTTTTGAGCATAGCAAAAAGACTGAAGATGAGCGTTTACATGCACAGCTTGCATTAGAAAAATCTCTATATACAGCGCAAGAAGCTTTTTTTGACCTGTTTGCCAACTTTCCATCAGGTGCAGCAGCAGGCATGGTCAAACTGTTATGCTTCCCATTTGGCCGTCCGGTACAGAAACCATCAGACCAGCTGAAACAGCAGGTAGCGAACAGTATGATGGAAGACAATGCTTTCCGCCAGGTCTTGAAAAAACATGTCTATTACAATACTCATGAACATGATGTCACCGGCCGTATGGAATCTACTTTCACCATGTTGCTGGACATTGAACAGCTGTGGGATCGCTTTAAAAAAGCAGAAAATAAAGACCAGTTCAAGGGTTTAAGCTTTGCAGAGCATGTGGCAGATGCACAGCTACAAGGCTTTATTAATGATCAGGAAGCAGAAAAACTGCTGCACTATAATGCGCGCCGTTATGACAGCATGTTGACCGATGTATTTGATCTGCATTTGCAGGAAGTATTGGAGCTTGAGAATCCGTATCTCATCAAGGAAGATGCCAAAGGAACGGATACTTCAGTGCAAACTGATCCTTCACACTCAGTATCTCCTTAAATAAAACTTGAAGTTAAGGTGTCATAAATTCCAGAGTGAAGTCATTTTATTACTTTACTCTGGAAGCTTCACAAGTGGCTTTTCAGCCACTTTTTTACGACTATTGCACGATGGTATTTTGGATGGAAAGTACTAAGCTAGCCCTATAAGAAAATTGAGGGTAGACAATGTCACAACAAGATTATGAAAATGGCTTGAAAGTCCGTACTGAAGTGATGGGTGAAAGCTTTGTGAAGCGTGCTCAGGAAAATACCGTTCCATTTACCCAGCCATTACAGGACTGGATTAATGAACATGCCTGGGGTTCGACCTGGCAACGTGAAGGTGTGTTACCGCGTAAATACCGCTCTTTAATTACCATTGCCTTCCTTACAGCTCAAAAAAGTCCTACTGAACTAAAAGGCCATGTGCGAGGTGCCTTAAATAACGGCGCAACGGTTGAGGAAATTCAGGAAGTGCTGCTGCATAGCCTGCCTTACTGCGGCGCACCAGCAACCCAGGAAGCCTTTCGTGCTGCACTTGAAGTGATTCAGGAATATGAAACGAATCAGTAGAATTAAGAGATGAATGCAGATTGGTAATTAAAGTGATAGATAGTTTTAAAATTGCTTAGGCTATTTAAAGCAATTGAAATAAAAATCCGGGAATTTTAAATCCCCGGATTTTTATATTTTAGATAAAGAAATCTATTGCGATGAACTTAATTGAAAATTAATTATTTCTCTTAATAACAGGTTTTAATAAAAACTTTATCCCCTTAATTCAATTTGCGTACGTTGTTCCAATCCTTGTACCGCAGCGGAAAAATCCAGCTGGCTGGCCTGAGGTCTGGCAATCTGCTGAAACTGTTGTTGCACCAAAGACATCACTGATAAATCCAGTTGCTGCTGTTGCGCCAGTTCTAAAGCAATACCAATATCTTTCTGCAATAAATCCAGCGCAAAGGTTTTATGAAACTCACGGCTCAGTACACGCTGCGCCATGATATTTTCCGACATGCTACTTTTACCACTGGAATGATTAATACAGTTCAACGCACTGCTTAAGTCAACTCCCTGCCCTTTCAGTACAGTTAAGCCTTCAGCCAGCGCCCATAAATGGGTCGCCATCAAAGTATTGTTAATGGCTTTCACTGCAAAACCGGAACCACTTTCTCCCACATATTCAATCAACCCAGCAAAAGCAGCAATGACCGGTTTGGCTTGCGTAAAGGCAGATTCACTTCCTCCCACCATCACGGTTAAAGTGCCTTTTTCTGCCCCAACAGTCTGACCAGATACCGGAGCATCCAGGTAATAGCTTCCCTGTTGCTCCAATCGATTTGCCAGTTTTTGGGCCGATTCTGGTACACCGCTGGTACAATCAATCCAGATTGCACCCGGTTTAGGTGGATGTGCAGCAATTAGCTTCTCTACATCCTGACTGGTCGGCAAGCAAGAAAAAATAAAATCTGCCTGAACCGCCTGTTCAATACCCACTGCCTGAGTCCTGAAAGATTGAGCATGATCTAGCGCTTTCTGTTCAGTCCGGTTCCAGACCCAAACCGGATGTCCGAGTTTTGGCAAATGGGAGGCCATATGCCAGCCCATTGCCCCAAGTCCTAAAAATGCAACTGTATGACTCAAAAAATACTCCTTATATTAAGCGACTGGCTTAACCTCAACTTCTGTTGCGGTCGATGCAGGTTCAGGCAATTCTTTATCTTCACCACGATTTAGGAACAGGTTCAACAAAATCGCAGCCAAAGTCGCAGTACCGATACCACCCAAATCGAAACCACCAATCTGCAAGCTATAATTACCTGTCCCCATAATCAGACACACCGCACCAATAATCAGGGTACTGTTCTTGGTAAAATCAACATGGTTATCCACCCAGATTTTGGCACCCGCCACAGTAATCAACCCGAAGACCACAATTGATGCGCCACCCAATAAAGCTACTGGAATGGTACTGATCACCGCACCAAATTTAGGTGAAAGTCCCAGCAAAATAGCGAAGATCCCGGCAAAAATAAATACGGTGGTGGCGTACACTTTGGTCACTGCCATCACACCGATATTTTCAGCATAAGTGGTCATCCCGGTACCGCCGACAGAAGCGGATAATGAAGTACAAACCCCATCTGCAAAGAAACCGCGTCCCATATACGGCGACAGATTTTTACCAGTCATTGCGGATACCGCTTTAAAGTGCCCAAGATTTTCTGCAACCAGAATAATGGCCACTGGTGCAATCATCAGCATGGCATTCATTTCAAAGACCGGACTCTGGAAATTCGGCAAACCAAACCATGCTGCTTCACTGACTTTGGTAAAATCAATCGCAGATCCGAAACCCATGACGTTTGTGAAAAGGAAGTAAATCAGATAGGAAGATAACAAGCCCAATAACAGCAACAGACGGCGTACCATTCCTCGGGTAAACACAGCAATCACACTGATACAGATAATGGTGATTAATGCCATCCACGAATCAAACTGGTTCGCTGAAACACTCTTAATTGCGACTGGCGCCAGGTTCAAACCAATGATCATCACAATCACGCCTGTCACTACTGGCGGCATCAGTTTTTCAATCCAGTTGGTACCGGTTTTCATGACCAGCAGACCAATCAAGGCATAGACAATACCGCAAGCAATGGTACCGCCAAGCGCCAGTCCGATATTAGGATTCGCACCAACTCCGGAATAACCTGTAACTGCGACGACCGCACCAATAAAGGCAAAGCTGGATCCCAGATAACTAGGCAATCGACCGCCCGTGATCAGGAAAAATAAAATGGTCCCAATCCCGGTAATGAAAATCGTGAGATTGGGATCAAACCCCATTAATAAGGGTGCCAGCACGGTTGCGCCAAACATGGCAAACACATGCTGCAACCCGAGAATAATACTTTTTCCAGCAGGCAGATATTCATCTGTTTGCACGGGTGTGGTATCGAGATTGCCTTGGTAAGGCTTAAATTTTGGAAACCACGTTTCTTTTTCTTGCATCGGCTTCCCCTCCTTGATTAGGATTGAATTGAATTAGCACATTTTGTGTGGCTCACAGTAAGAACGGTTGAAGTACATCAGCGCATTGCCTTGACTCTGGCACATGGCTTTCACCTCACAGAACAGCACGTCATGACTGCCTACGGATAAACATTGGACCACCTCGCAGTCAAAACTGACTAAGGCATCTTCAAGTACAGGCGACTGGGTCACCAAAGTTTTCCAGTTCCCCTGACTGAAACGCTCTGCCATTGGTGTTTTTCCACCAAACAGATTGGAAAGATTTTGTTGATGTGATGCCAGGGTATTCACACACAACACCTGATTCTTTTTAAAGGTTTCATAGACTGACGCAGAACGGTTCAGGCACACCAGTAACGTTGGTGGTGTATCCGTCACGCTACATACGGCCGAAGCGGTAAATCCAGCCATTCCTGCATCGCCTTGCGTGGTAATGACATTCACTGCAGCACCTAGATTAGACATGCCCTGACGGAAAATCTGCTGATCGACCTGGGTAAAGATGTCACCCGATGCGTTAGTCACCAAAACCTTATTTAATGCTTTATTTTCTGCAACTGTCTCTGTGATGATTTTAGATAGTTTGGCATTCATGCTGTTCTCCCTACCCCAAGTCGATGTTCAGTTTCAGACCTGGGGCATCTAGTAATGAGATTGAATCAGGTGGATCGGCTTATACATGGGCAATCGAAGCAATTTCGACTAGCGCATCAGGTTTGACCAAACCTGTCTGTACGCAATACCGTGCCGGCTTATCTCCCGGGAAATACTCAGCATAAACTGTATTAATCGCAGCATAATCTGCCCAGTCTTTGACAAAGACATGGTTAAACGTTACGTCATCCATGCTGCCATCGGCTTCTTCAATCACACGCTTGATAGTTTCCAGAATATGACGGGTCTGTGCTGCGGCATCACCGACATGCACCACATTATTATTTTCATCAAAAGCTAATGTACCGGATACATACACAATATTGTCTGCCTTGGTTGCCGGTACATAAGGTGCTAATGGTTTCGATGTTCCTGCTGGAATAATGATTTCTTTAGGCATACTATTTTTTCCTTAATTCTGATCTTTAATTCTTTATGCGCTTACAGCTGATTTAGTTTCTTTTAGTAACTCACTTTCTTTTTGAAAGGTATCTACAAAATTTGCAGTATCTGACACCCAACCAAAGAAGGTCTTGATGTTATACAGGCTGGCTTCGTGGGCTTCGACTGGCCCGGCCTGATGGCAGGCATCCGCCAGCGCCACGCCGAAATATTCCAGAAAGAAACCATCACGCAGGGTCGATTCCACACAAACATTAGTGGCAATTCCCACAAACACCAGATTGCGAATACCACGCACACGCAACATGCTGTCCAGTGCAGTATTAAAGAAACCGCTATAGCGAGGTTTTTCAATGACCAGATCTTGTGGCAGTGGCTGTAATTCATCAATCAGTTCAAAATCCCAACTACCTTTGGCCAATAACTGTCCCTGTAATTCAGGATGTTTACGCATGGTCTTTAAGGCATTGGATTTATGGAAATTTGGAGAGTCCTTACCACCCGCTTCCTTATATTCTGCATCCCAGCCATTTTTAAAATAGATGACCTGAATACTGGCCGCATGCGCAGCATCGACTGCTTTTTTTATATTTTCGACCACGGGTTTGGTTTTTGAGATATCAAAACCAGCCAGATCCAGATAGCCACCCTGCGAGGTATAGGCATTCTGCATGTCGATCACAATCAGGGCAGTCTGTTCAGGTGCAAGGCAGATTGCTTCAGGCTCAGCTTTAAGCGATTTTCCGGTACCGAGTTTTTCAGTAAAACCGGCCCTTACCCCTAATTCACTCATGCGCTTTTCTCCAGTACAGGTGCTTCACCCTCAATCACAATATGGTCACGGCATTTCATCAATGGCTGGATTTTCTGACCGAAATCTTCTACACCCTGAACGAAATCATCAAAGGTCAGCAACACACCTTCAGTGCCCTTGATCTCGCCAATTTCATCCAACATTCGTGCCACATTTTCATAAGAACCTACCAAGGTTCCCATATTGATATTCACTGGAGATACGCTAGACGCCATTTGACGGATATTGGTATCTGCACCGGAAGTCGTGTCTTTCCCGCCCTGATTCATCAACCAGTTAATCGCTTCCATATCTGCGCCATCGTTATAGTGTTGCCATTTCACTTGAGCTTCTTCATCAGTTTCTGCCGCGATGACCATAAACAGCACATAAGTCTGTACATCACGACCCGTCACATCTGTTTTTTCTTTTAGGCGATCATTAATTTCTGCATAAGCGGTCGGTGTATTCAGCCCTTTACCAAACACGAAGTTGTAGTCAGCATATTGCGCAGAAAACTCCAGACCGGCATCAGACTGACCAGCACAGATGATTTTCATGTCTGCTTGCGGGCGAGGGCTGACACGACAGTCTTCCATCTGGAAATGTTCGCCTTTAAAGTCTGATTTTCCAGTTGCCCAGAGCTCACGCAGGATCTGTACATATTCAGACAGATATTCATAGCGCTTGCCAAAATACTCATTGCCTGGCCACATGCCCATCTGGGTGTATTCAGGTGGCTGCCAGCCGGTCACCACATTCAGACCGAAACGGCCATTAGAAATAGAATCAATGGTAGATGCCATACGTGCCACAATTGCCGGTGGCATGACCAAAGTGGCTGCCGTTGCATAAATTTGAATTTTGCTGGTCACCGCTGCGAGACCCGCCATCAGGGTAAAAGTTTCCAGGTTATGTTCCCAGAATTCGGTCTTGCCACCAAAGCCACGCAGCTTGATCATGGAAAGTGCGAAATCGAAACCATAGTGTTCAGCACGCTGCACGATTTGTTTGTTTAACTCAAAAGTCGGCATGTACTGTGGTGCATTTTCAGAGAGTAACCAGCCGTTATTTCCAATTGGACAGAAGACACCTATTTTCATTTTCACACCTCATTATTTTTAACCAATATTCAAAATCCTGTTGCCAATTCAGGTTTTTTATTTATGCTCAAAATATTGCAAAGCGCGTGCCAATTTATTTTATTTATTTATTTTTAAATACTTAATATTTATATTTTTGAATTTTTAGTAAAATAATGACTTTCACCCCTGAATCAATTTTGCTCATCGTGTTTCATTCAGGTGCATTAAAATTGATCATCATCGCTTTTAGGAAGAATCAGATTTTGAGTAAAAACCATAAAAATAATTCATTAGAAAAAATAAAAAGCCAGAAACAGGTTCTGGCTTGAGCAAACAAAGTTACTTGCTGAAAATATCAGGCTGATTTTAAAAATTGCAGTATGCTTTGGTTGATCTGGGCGGTTTCAGTCACTGTAGAAGCATGCGCTCCTGTTGCAAACAGACTGAGCTGACTATGCGGCAATAATTGCTGAAGTTGTTGCGAGCGTTGATAAGGCACCAAAAAATCATCTTGATTGGCAATCAGATGTACAAGAACATCTTTGAGCGCCTGCTGATGTGCCTCCTCTAGCTTAAAAGCCTGCACTGCCTGTATACGAGCTAAGACATTTTGAATTGGCGGAAAGTCCAGTAGCTGTTTATTTTCTGCTTCTGTTAACGGGTCAAGATGTGTCGAGATCCAGTGTGGAGGATACAGAAATAAAGCTTGTGCCCGCACATAAGCCTCGGCTCCGCTATTCAACAATAATGATGTGCGTGCCTGAAAACATTTTTGGGTATGTGAATCCAGTTCTCCCCAGGCATTCAACATAGTCAGGCTGAATAACTTAAACGCTTTATCAACCTGATAAGTCGCAAGCTGCATGCCGATATGCCCACCCAATGCATGACCAATAAAATGAAATTCACGGATATCCTGATTGATCAATAAATCCAGAATCTGTCGGGCCATATGATCTACGCAATAAGGTATTGACAACAGTTCAGAATCCGAATGACAACCTTCCTGATCATAGGTCACCACATGAAAATCTTGCTGCAAAACCTCAATTTGTGGATTCCAGAAACTTGCATGTCCACCTAAACCAGAAGAAAGCACTATATAAGGCGCATCGGCCCGTGCTGCAGGATAAATAAATAAAGACATAAAATTCTCATAGTTTCGCTATGAGATGAGTGCAGCAAAATACATGCCTGAACAGAACTGCTTTTGAACAATTGTTAAAATTATAGCCAGTACACATTAAAGCTGTAATAAAATTCCTGTACTTCAAAGCGCACGTTATAACCCAGATCTGTTAACTCGGCAGACAAGGCACGGATATCTTCCAAAGGCAGATGTTTGGGAAAAACTGTCAGTACCGCTGTATTGCCTTGCCGGGCATTATCTTCAATCAGTTGCGCCAGACGTGGCTTATACATTTCAATATTCAGGTTAGCAACATTAGATAAAATTTTGGCCTGATCTGCCGTCATAAAATTCATTTTTATTTTCTCTTTTAATGTTATTTCACTAAGCTAAATGATTTATAAAACGCTTAATATTTCACTTTTGTATCAGAACATGCTGAAAGAAAGTATAAAAAAAATCCCTCATCATGAGGGATTTTTTTAATCAAACTTATTGGCCTGGCAGAGGAATATATTGTGAAGCACTGTCTTGTGCCTTACGTTCAGTCACCACAACCTCTAGGATCATGGTTTTTCCTGCCCGCTCAATTTCAATCTGAATGGTACTGTTTGGCTTTTGCAAGGCCACAAAATTAATCAGATGTGAGGCAGAACTAATCTCTTCCTCATTTACTTTCATAATCTTATCGCCACGCTGGATTCCAGCCTTGGCAGCAGGTCCATCCGGTAGCACTTCTGCGACCGTCACACCTTTTTCTTTGGGTTGCAGGACATCATCACGCTCTGCAGGTAATAAGCTGATCCCTAACCAGCCACGAACCACACGGCCATCTTTCAAAATGGCATTCATCACCTGCTGACAAATTTTGGCCGGAATGGCAAAACCAATCCCCAGCGAACCACCAGACTGCGAGAAAATTGCGGTATTGACGCCAATTAAATTACCGGCGACATCAATCAGTGCACCGCCCGAGTTACCTGGATTAATCGCAGCATCGGTCTGCACAAAGTCTTCATAGGTATTAATGCCCAAGTCTGAACGGCCCGTTGCCGAGATAATCCCCTGCGTCACGGTTTGCCCGACACCAAAAGGATTACCAATGGCCAAAACCACATCACCGACTTCATTGCCACTGAGTTTAAATGGCAAAACTGGCAATTGCGTCAGTTCAATCTTGATCACGGCCAGATCGGTATCCGGATCAGTTCCGACCACCTTAGCTTCGGCACGACGGCCATCCTGCAAAGCCACCACAATCTGATCGGCCTGTGCAATCACGTGGTTATTGGTCAGGATATAACCGTCTGGACGTACAATTACACCCGAACCTAAACTATTTTCATTCGGGCTTTGTCCATACTGGTCAGGCAACTGATCGCCAAAGAATTCACGAAATACCGGATCGGTCAGTAAAGGATGCGCCTGTTGCTTGACTTTTTGGGTAGTAAAAATATTCACGACAGCGGGTGCTGCCACTTTTACAGCAGCACTATAGGAGACCACGCCTCCTGAGCGCGACGTATCAATCAACGGCTCTACTTTTTCAGCAGGCATTTTGACACCATCTGGCGCAACTGGTGCCTTTGGTTTTTGTAGTTGTTGCCACCCCAAAAAACCGATAATGACTAAAATCAGTAACACCCAGGGTAACCATGTAAAGGTGCGGCGCACGTTGCTATCCTCTAAAATATTTTAATTCGTTGATGACTAAGTAATTTGTGTCCTATTGTAATGCGAAATACATAACTAAACACAAAAAATTCCACAGAGATTTGTGCAGCTTTAGTTACAATTAGACCTATAGATAAATATGGGCAAGTTTTTAAACTTACAGGAATTTTATGGCGAATTTGAACGATATTATTCAATGGTGTGACCAAACTTTGGCAGCACGTGAATTTAAGGACTATGCACCGAATGGCTTGCAGATTGAAGGCAAATCCGAAGTGAATAAAATCCTCTGTGCCGTGACCGCCTCCCAGAGTGCAATTGAAGCTGCAATTGAGCAAGGCGCTGATCTATTGCTGGTTCATCATGGCTATTTCTGGAAAGGAGAAGCCTATCCGATTACGGGAATGCGTGGTAAACGCATTAAAACCCTGATTCAAAATGATATTTCACTGGTTGGCTATCACCTACCTTTAGACAGTCATCCAACTCTGGGAAATAATGCTGCCATTGCGGATTTATTAGAACTCGAAAATATCGAACAGCTGGATCCGAGTGAAAAACGTCCGATTGGCAATATTGGCTATTTAAAACAGCCAATGAGTCCGGAAGATTTTAAAAATTATGTTTCAGAAAAGCTGGGCTTTGATGCGATTCATCTGCCTGCAGACAAAACTCAAATCCATAAAGTCGGTTTCTGTACCGGCGGTGCGCAGGATTATATTCAAAAAGCGGCACTACAAGATTGTGATGCCTATATTTCAGGTGAAGTGAGCGAACGCACCTTTTATGAAGCTCAGGAACTGAATGTCCATTATTATGCCTGTGGCCATCATGCGACTGAAAAATACGGTGTGCAACGCTTGGCCAAGGCTATTTCAGAACAGTTTAATATTGAGTATGATTATTTCGAATTAAACAATCCGATTTAATTCGACTGACGGTTATGATCAGTGGCTTTATTCATATATTTTCAGGCTTTATTCTGTATTGTTATTTATACACGATGCCCATTTCTGCCCGATTATCTATTACAATAAAGCCACTTATTGTTAAAACCCAGCAAAATGCAAGGAATTGAAAACATGACAACCATTACTTTACCAGCATTACCTTACGGCTACGAAGATCTTGCTCCACACATCAGCAAGGAAACTTTAGAATACCATCACGACAAACACCACAATACGTATGTGGTTAACCTGAATAACCTGATCGCTGGTACTGAGCTTGAAGGCAAAACTCTAGAAGAAATTATTACAGCAACTGCTGGTGATGCTTCTAAAGCAGGTGTTTTCAATAACGCGGCTCAAGTTTGGAACCACACGTTCTACTGGAACTGTATGGCTAAAAACGGTGGCGGTAAAGCAACTGGTACTTTGGCTGCAAAAATTGACGAAGCTTTCGGTTCTTATGAAAAATTTGCTGAAGAATTTGCTGCTGCTGCAACTACTCAGTTTGGTTCAGGTTGGGCTTGGTTAGTGGCTGACGAAGTAAACGGTCAGCTTTCTATCATGAAAACTTCAAATGCTGATACGCCAATGGCGCACGGTAAAATTGCAGTGTTGACGATTGACGTTTGGGAACACGCTTACTACATCGATTTCCGTAATGCTCGTCCTAAGTACATCTCTACTTTCCTAGAAAGCCTAGTAAACTGGGATTATGCAAATGCGAAATATGCAGGTCAGCCTGCAGGTGTTGAGAAATAATTTTTTATTTCTTTGCTAAAAAAATCACCCATTTCGGGTGATTTTTTTATTTTTAGGCTCTAAATGAATATTTATGAAGCAAACAATTCATTTCTTTACATTAATTGATTGACGACCTGGTTATTCATCCCTAAAATGCCGATCAGATTCTCCAATAGCTCAGTCGGTAGAGCGACGGACTGTTAATCCGCAGGTCCCTGGTTCGAGCCCAGGTTGGAGAGCCATCTATTCTTCCATAGCTCAGTCGGTAGAGCGACGGACTGTTAATCCGCAGGTCCCTGGTTCGAGCCCAGGTGGAAGAGCCAAGATTCTAAAAAACCCACTCATTGCGAAGTGGGTTTTTTTATACCTGTGTTTTTAAAATTGAGATCATATTGATTTATATGCACGATCCACCGCTCATTTCTTATGATCCAGATCACTTATCAAAATTCAGGATGATCGCGATTTTGTTATTAGAACCGGTTTACATAAACATAACAGTTTGAACTACAAACCTTTTCGACTATTTTTAAAACACTTGATTCAATTTCTGCAGCTTTTTTCTAAAAGTGCCTTGACCCCTTTTCAAATCTCTCTATAATCGCTGTCAGATTCTCCAATAGCTCAGTCGGTAGAGCGACGGACTGTTAATCCGCAGGTCCCTGGTTCGAGCCCAGGTTGGAGAGCCAATCTATTCTCCCATAGCTCAGTCGGTAGAGCGACGGACTGTTAATCCGCAGGTCCCTGGTTCGAGCCCAGGTGGGAGAGCCAAGATTCTGAAGAAACCCACTCATTGCGAAGTGGGTTTTTTTATTCTCCCCTTTTGTGATCTGTGTTTAATTTGAGTCAGTTTATATTTTTTGTGATTGGCTGCCTGGCAACTTTTGCATTAGTTTGCCTGCTCTTGCCGCATCTCTTCACCCGTCAAAAGAAATTCTATCCAAAGCGCGTCATTACTGCTTTTGAAAGCAGGATGTTTACACGTCTGAAAGATGCCTTTCCCCATCATCACATTCTTGCACAAGTCGCATTTAGCGCTTTGATCACGCACGATCAGATGAAAATGCGTAATCAATTTAATCGTAAAGTTACAGACTTCGTAGTACTTGATCGTGAATATAATGTAGTGGCGATTGTCGAACTGGATGATCCGAGCCATATTGGCAAAGAGCAGGAAGATGCTGAACGTGATGCGATGCTGATTGCAGCAGGCTATACCGTGATTCGATACACTCAGATTCCAACTATCAGACAACTGCAAAGGGATTTAAAATAAATTAAGCTGCAATTTCGATATTTCTCGCTGCAGCTTGAATTGGATTAATCAAAGCCTCCTGCTCCGCTTTTAATTTCTCGGCAGCTTTTCATGCTTCAAAACCAACCTATCCTCGTCCAATTTAGCGTCTCATCACAAGCATTCTCAGTTAAACCTGCCTTTCTGCAGGACTAGGGTGATAAAGTTTAAATTATCGCTCTATAATCCTTTCGAAAACAAAATATAAGTCAGATGACCTGATTGGCCTGTTCCATTTCTGGCCATCATCACCTTGCTTATTTTTGGCGTTGTTTTTTTATTCAGTGATCGTTTATTTATGCAAAATTCTATTCGTATTGGTATCGCGGGTTACGGTAATCTTGGCCGCGGTGTTGAAACTGCCATCCAGAAAAATCCTGATATGCAGCTTGTCGGTATTTTTACTCGCCGCTCACCAAGCAGCGTCTCTCCTTGCTTTGCAGAAACTCAAGTGTATAGCATGGATGCACTATTAAATGAGTTTAGCGATAAAATTGATGTGCTGATTCTTTGTGGCGGCTCTAAAGATGACTTGCCACAACAGGCGCCTATCTTTGCAAGTAAATTCAATACTGTAGATAGTTTTGATACGCATGCACGTATTCCGGAATACTATGCTGCAGTCGATGCACCCGCCCTTGCTAACAAAAAAACAGCCATGATTTCTATTGGCTGGGATCCTGGCATGTTCTCGATTAACCGTTTATTTGGTGAAGCGCTATTACCAGATGGCGAAACTTATACCTTTTGGGGTAAAGGCTTAAGTCAAGGCCATTCAGATGCGATCCGCCGTGTACCGGGTGTAAAAGCCGGTGTGCAATATACTATTCCATCCACTGATGCTATTGAACAAGTCCGCAGTGGCGCACGACCTGAGTTAAGCACCAAAGATAAACATCATCGTGACTGTTATGTGGTCTTGGAACAAGGAGCTGATGCAGCAACAGTTGAACAAACCATCGTCAGCATGCCTGATTATTTTGCAGATTATAATACGACTGTGAATTTTATCAGTGAGGAAACTTTACTGAAAGATCACCAAGATATGCCACATGGCGGTTTTGTCATTCGTAGTGGTAATACCAGTGATGCACAAAAACAGGTGATTGAGTTTTCTTTAAAGCTGAATAGCAATCCAGAGTTTACTGCAAGTGTTCTAGTGGCTTATGCCCGTGCCTGCTACCGTCTGAATCAAACTCAGCAATATGGTGCCAAAACAGCCCTAGATGTAGCACCTGCCCTACTTTCAATTAAATCTTCAGAACAATTGCGCAAAGAATTGCTTTAAGATGATTTAAATATAGCCACCGATCGGATGATGGGTGGCTATATTTTTCCATTCTAGAATACGGCTTGCCTAATTACTAAGTATCGAATATCTACAGTCAAATCATCGTTTGCAGAAACCCATGCAACTATCTACTACACAGACATTTGCAGTATTAGACAAGTGCAAAGGGATTTTAGATAGATTAAGGTGCTGTAGCACTACTTTCAGACGCAGCTTGTGTTGAATTTGCCTTAGCATCCTGCTCTGCTTTAAGCTTTTCCGCAGCTTCTCGTGCTTCAATACGTGCAATCATATCTGCCTGCTGCTGCTTGTATTTTTCCTGATTTTTAGCATCACTATTCACTGCAAGAAATGCCATACTAATTAAAAATACCGGAATACAAAGTGCAAGCGTACCGAAGATCAATAGCTTTTTGATACTGCGGGGCTTTGGCTGCTCAGACATAACAAACCTGCTTTAATTTCGTCATTTAATTACACTGCCCAATATAACAAAATAAAGTCATAGCTCAAGCCTTATAGATTAGGCAATAACAAAAGCATCCTTATAGGACGCTTTTGTTATTAGCCGATAGACGGTTAGTACCAAAGAGCCAGAAAGATTCCAGCAAAGATTATCAATCCAGTCCAGCGGTTATGACGGAATGCCCAAAAACAAAGCTGTGGATCTTTATCCCGTGTTTTTAACCATTGGTAAATAAAATCAAGAGCGACAACAATTAATGCAGCTAGGCCAAATGGAAGCAATAAATTTTCTAGCCAAAGTGCTACAGCAATCAAAAGAATACTAATGGCCTGCAATGCACTAATGATCTGAATATCGTGTTGACCAAATAAGATCGCGGTTGATTTCACCCCAATCTTTAAATCGTATTCACGATCTGCAATTGCATATTGGGTATCATAGGCTACGGTCCAGGCCAGATTACCAAAATATAAAAGCCAGCAGGTTAAATCCGGCGTTTGCCCAACTGCGGTATAGGCCATCGGGATCGACCAGGAAAATGCCGCCCCCAGAAAGACTTGAGGCAAATGGGTATAGCGCTTCATAAAAGGATAAATAAACGCTAGAAATAAAGCCCCAAATGACCAGTAAAAAGTTTCGATTGGCAGAAAAAATAGCAGGCAGGCACTGGCAGCCACCAAAACCAGAAATACCATCACAGCTTCTTTGGCACTGATAATCCCAGTCGCTAGCGGACGGTTTTTAGTACGCTCCACATGTGCATCGACTTTACGGTCAGCAAAATCATTAATGGCACAACCTGCTGCCCGCATAAAAATCACACCCAAGATCATGGGAATCAATATTTCAATGCGTGGCATCCCCTGAGCTGCAATCCACAGCGCCCACATGGTAGGCCAAAAGACCAGTTCAGTGCCAATCGGTTTATCAAAACGACAAAGATAATAATAGGCGCTAAGACGCTCACGCCAGGTGATTGCTTGTGCGGTTGCCATAAAAATCAAGCCCGTGAATTTTGTATAAAGTGTTCAAATGCCGGTAAAAATGTTTCTTGTACGATAAATTTACAGCCGTGCCAAGTATAGCAGCTCTGACGGGTCCAACCCTCATCTAAAAGTACCACCCGACGCTGGCACACTGGATTGGTGCGCTGAAACAAAAACCAGCCAATCGGTTTGGTGCCAATATGCTGAAAAATTCTGGCTTTTTTTTGCAGGCTTAAAATCGGAAAGATGCTTTTGGCTTTCACCCAAGGAGATTGTTCCGAACCGTAGAGATAACTTTCACGCACCCAGGAAGTATGCTGAGGTGACATCTGCATCCATTTGGCATTGGCAAAGCTTAAACGCTGAAAATGCTCTTGAATTGGCTCAACATGAAATTGTCCTTGCGCCAAATCGGTCAGTTGTTGCGTAAGCGAGCCCGATGCATACAGCCAAGGTTTTAATTCAGCAGGCAGAGTTGGCAGCAACATACGCTGATTTTGATTTCTAGAACGACTATTCATTGTTAACAGTTATCTGTTTTTGCAATGATTTCATATTTGCCTTGCGGAGTTTTAATTAAAATAAAACCTTCAGCACTCAAATAAAATGATTCAGGATAAGCATAATCCAACGCCATTTCCGGATTTTTTAGCGCCACAAATTGAGCCTGCTTATAACCCTCAGGAGTTCGCCCCACCTCAAGATAAGTCACTTCAGAGAAATTCAGTTTAAAACCTTTGTCATGATCTTTTGGATCGATCCATGGATAAAAGCTGGTGTGCTTTTTACGTTGTGCCATTTAAGCCCATCAATCATTTAAAATTATAAATAGATGATACAAAAAAACCCGCGACATGCGCGGGTTTTCTTTGCTTTAATTCGTGATGAATTACAAGCTGTAGTACATATCAAATTCAACTGGGTGAGTAGTCGTGTTCAGACGACGAACTTCTTCAGTTTTAAGCTCGATGTAAGCATCAAGCATTTCTTTCGTGAACACGCCACCTTTTAATAGGTAATCATGATCCGCTTGAAGTGCTTCAAGCGCCATATCCAGGCTATGCGCCACTGTAGGGATTTTCGCTTCTTCTTCCGGTGGAAGATCGTACAAGTTCTTGTCAGCAGCTTCACCTGGATGGATCTTGTTTTGAATACCGTCAAGACCAGCCATCAACAATGCTGCGAAACCTAGGTACGGGTTCATCATTGGATCTGGGAAACGCGCTTCAATACGCTTGCCTTTCGGGCTAGACACGTAAGGAATACGAATAGATGCAGAACGGTTACGCGCTGAGTAAGCCAACATAATCGGTGCTTCGAAATGTGGAACCAAACGCTTATACGAGTTTGTAGAAGGGTTGGTGATCGCATTCAAAGAGCGGGCATGTTTAATTACACCACCGATGAAGTACAACGCCATTTCTGAAAGGCCTGCATATTCATCACCCGCAAACAGGTTTTTGCCGTCTTTAGAGATCGACATATGCACGTGCATACCAGAACCGTTATCGCCAACCATTGGTTTAGGCATAAAGGTTGCTGTTTTTGCATATTGATGTGCAACGTTCCAAACTGCATATTTGAACTGTTGTACTTCGTCCGCTTTACGCACCATAGTGTTGAAGCTCACACCAATTTCTAACTGGCAAGAAGCAACTTCGTGGTGATGTACTTCTACACGACCTGGACCCATGATGTCTTCGATACGCGCACACATGTCTGCACGCATGTCATGTGAAGAATCTACAGGAGGAACTGGGAAGTAACCGCCTTTTACGCGTGGACGGTGACCAGAGTTACCGCCTTCGTAGTCTTTGTTAGTTGACCAAGCAGCTTCTTCAGCGATCAATGTATGGCGCGCGCCAGACATGTCGATTTCCCATTTTACTTCGTCAAATACGAAGAATTCTGGTTCTGGACCAAAGAATGCAGTGTCACCGATACCGGTAGATTTCAAATATTCTTCTGCACGGCGCGCAATCGAACGTGGGTCACGATCATAACCTTGACCAGTTGATGGCTCGATTACGTCACAAGTTACAACAACTGTTGGCTCTGCAAAGAACGGGTCGATAAAACCTGTTGCCGCATCCGGACGTAAAATCATGTCCGATGCTTCGATGCCTTTCCAACCTGCAATTGAAGAACCGTCAAACATTTTGCCGTCTTCAAATGTATCTTCATCAATACTGTCTGCTGGGTAAGTGACGTGTTGCTCTTTACCCTTGGTATCAGTAAAGCGAAAATCGACCCATTTTGCGCCACTTTCTTGTATGAGTTGAAGGACCTTGTTCGCCATGCTCATTTTGCTCCGATGTTTTTGTTGCACCCGTGAAGTGCGTGTTAGCAGTTGATAGTTATTAAGCAATTACCGTACCAACTTTTAAAAGTATAGATAAAATCTTGAAATCTTTATAAGAAATCATGAAGTCACAAAAATACTTTGCGGCTATTATACTAGCTGCAAAACTAAATGCACTATATTCAAGCATTCTTCATTTATTTTATTTCAGCTTTATTTTTTAGCGCACCTAAATAGTGCATGTATCTATAAAAATGTATGCGAAACATATTTTTTTATAGCAAATATGCTGCTTTTTCTTACTTTTGTTAAGTTTTTACTTGTTTTTAGCTAAAAATTGAGCGTTTTTTAGTAGATGTCAGTAAAGAAAATTTTGCGATTGATTTGGGATTGTATGCCTATTATGAGGCATTTTCTTTAAATCTACTTTCAATAGAAAAGTTTATACAAAGCTTAATTATTCAAGTGATGTTTTTTTCATCAAACTTTTAGCCTCTCTTTGATCTCATTTTTTCACTTTTAAGTTTTACTCTAAAAAATAGTCATTTAAAACTTTCCATGAGTAAGCCTATTACTTTAAATCACGAAAAAAATTTTATTCAAATTTATAGAGGTTTTTTAAGCCAATAAATTGAGCGAAATTGTTGCGCCGAATGCGGCTATTTTTTGCTATGATGAAGCGTGCTTTATTTTCACACAATGAAATCAATGATTTAGTTGTGTTACACAAATGCTTGCAATAAGCGCGAATAAAGTACGATCTGGACAACTTTAGCACAGTCAAGTGCATTAATTTCAATAGGTTAAGCTCATGCTTTTAATGGTCGAGAATTATCATAATAATTAAATACTGTAAAATGCCATTAAATTAAAATCCCTATGTCTTTATTATCAATCGTTTCGGCTTAAATACCATAAAATAGAATTAAATTGTATTAATCGCTTTTGTGAGTAATATAGTGAGTAACAATATTTAATCTCTTGCGTTACTCACATGCTTAACGATACCAAGCTAAAAAAACTAAAACCAATAGAAAAGGCATACCGTATTGCTGATCAGGGTGGACTATGTATTGAGGTTCGCTCTACCGGTACAAAACTGTGGCGTGTGCGTTATCGGTATGCAGGAAAAGCCTCAATGATCAGTCTGGGTGAATACCCTATTGTAAGCTTGGCCGAGGCGCGTCAAAAGCAAGATGAAATCAAATCACTGCTTGCAAACAATATCGATCCAGCTGTGCATCGTCAGCAAGAAAAAGCCGCTATGCTCTGTGATGAAAATAGTTTTGAGGCGATTGCAAAAGAATATGCTGCGGATCGACTGAAGGACAAATCTCAAACCTATGTTGATGCTTTTCATCGGGCGATGGAAAAGGATATCTATAAAGTTATTGGCCACAAAAATATTAAAGATGTGACCTCTGCTGACGTTCTGAAGATTATGCAAAATACAGTAAAGCGTGTTAAGAGTCAGGATAATCGCGGCACTGGTGAAGTTACTGCAATTGAAAATAGGAAGAAAATTGGCTCTGTGATGAGATATGCCATTGCGACATTAAGAGCTGAGAATGATCCAACTTATGCGGTGCGTGAAGTCATTGCACGGCCTGATGTTGAACATGCAAGACCATTAAGTTTGGCTGAACGAAAGGTGTTTAGAGCGCGGATCGATAGTTATGGTGGTGCTGAGTCAACGGTCAATTCTATTTTATTTTTGTTCTATACCATGCTTCGCACAATTGAGGTGCGTCGACTGCAGTGGTCATTTATTGACTTCGAAGAAAGAACTATTACTTTTGAAAAACAAACCCGGGAGCAGCTTAAAAAAGGCATGCGACTAACTAAGAAGAATAGGACGCATGTAGTGCCAATGTCTGAACAGGTTTATCAACTTTTACTTAAGCAGAAGAAGCTCACTGGCCGCAAGAAGTATGTTTTTGAAGGTGTCTATAAGGGCGGGATGATGCCAGCCACTACAATCAATCGTGCACTGCAATACATCATGCAGAACGTCACGGCACATGATTTCCGCGCTACGGCATCCACCCTATTGAATGAGCTTGGTTATGATGAAAAGTGGATCGAGACTCAACTGGCTCACGCTGATGAGAATAAAACACGTGCATCGTATAACCATGCCAAGTATTTAGCAGATCGTAGAAAAATGATGCAGGACTGGGCTGATATTGTGGATGGATGGAGGGGGTAAATTGAAGTTAAGGTTTTTATATCAAAATTCCGACTAAGTTAAAGTCGATACCCTTAACTGTGAGCTTTATATTTATAGAAGAATTTAGAAATTTTTTAATAATGAGGAAATATAATGGAAAAGCCGCACATTTACTGCGATAGAAAAATTATTAAGTGTTCTGTTTGTGGAGCATGGGATGACTATAGTTTTAACGATACTCAGCACTTTTATCTTATTGCTGCTGCCGAAGGTAAGCAAACTCGTGGACTCTATTCTATAGAGAGTATTAGGTGTAAAGAGTGCAATAAAGTGGCTAGAAATAATCAAGACCCTTATTTTTATTATTGAGGAATTATTTATTAAAGTAAAAAACAAAGCCCTCATTTGAGGGCATTTATCTATTTTATTAGAATATTGTTCTCTAGTGAGTTATTCAGTCTTATTTAAGAACTTTCACAATAGCAGCATGACGCGCTTTGCAGTCGCTATATTTAGCTACTGTATCAATAGACCAGACCAAAACAACCTTACCCTGCCCTGATTCCAGTTTTTGCAAATCAGGGCAAGACTCAAGGAGGTTTACTGGCACCACTGGTGATAAGTGAGTTGAGTTGCTTCAGGCCATCATCATCAAAGCAATGGTTGAGATACACAGGACGATCAATGATCTTTTGCACTTCACGCGTAACTGTTTCGACTTGCACGTGCTGCTCTGATTTTGCTGCTTCATAATCCGCACTCATCTGGTTAATTTGATTTTGTTTATGGGTTAGAGCTTTGAGATGGTTTTGCTCTATTTTCTGAATTTTTATCGTGCACTGCTCACCAGCCTTGCGCAGCTTTCCGCTTAAGTGATTGGTGTAAGCAACTTGCCCTAGCCATAAAAAGAAAAAGACCGCAATTGCGATCCAGTGTTTATATTTCCATAATAGATTTAGAGTCATTTTAAAAATAACTCCATTTCAATTTTCCTGCGATTCACCAGACCTTGCAGGCGTTTGCCACGAGCATTTACCCATAAGCCAAATTGATCAGCTGCCGCCTTATAATTTTTCTCATTCAGCCTTTTGACCAAAGTGGATTCTTCAAATGCGGTAGGTCCAATGTTATAGGCCAATGAAACCAAGGCATCAAACTGATTCTGATTGATCGGAACATTGACTGCGCTATTGACGGTTTGCTCGAATTTTTTCAAGTCATGTTGCATGTAGCTTTTGGCTTGTTCCAGTGTGCAGGTATCCCCTTTTTTGACACGAATAGCATTTAGGTATTTTGTGGTGCCATAACCAATGGTCCATACCCCCACGCCATCATCGTAGGCATTGAGCCGTAGGCTTTCAAAATTACGGATCAGATCAATACCACTTGGGCTGATGCTCATTTCATCCGTAGCGATACCCAGCATACTGGTGACATCATCGTAAGCAGTTGCAATCAGTTTGTCAGCAGCATCAACCTGTTTCTGGGTGAGTTTGCCGCCGCTAATCTTTCGCAAGAAATCAAAAATATGTTTCATGGGTTGTCACCATCTTTATCCGTATTAAAAAATTTAGGACGTGCACCACCCTTACCCCAAATATAGAGTTGTCGGGTAAATAGTGCGAATAAAATACTTACTGTAGTGTAAAAAAGGGTTCCGGCCGGACTTGGCGAATACTCATCTTTAACAAAAAGTGCTGCCCCAAAAAGGATCGACAACACCAATAGAAAATCGATGTGTTTTGGGAGTTGAATTTTTGGATGAAATGCCATGATTGCAAATGAAACTATAAATAATACCAACGCTGTTTTACTTATGATTAGCAGCATCTTCATTCTCCTTTTTGACTAAACCAAGAACTCTTGATCGAGCCAAACTCAGCAATGCTTCAGCTGTACTCTTACCAGCAGCGCCCAGAATGAAACCAAATAGCTCTGGATAGTTACCACTAGCAAGAAATAAACTTGCCGGTTTAGCAAAGACCACACATAAAATGAAGCCAGCAAAGAATCCTATCCAGCGATCCCGAGTCGGCTCCTTGCTTAATAGAAAGCCAAAAGTCGCACCCAGCACACCCGTAAAAAGGATGTGTGAATGGTTCTTTATGCTTTCCAATACTTGACTAAGAAAGTCCATATACATCCCCTTTAGCCATACATCCCCCTAAATTATTGACATTAAAAAAGCACCCGAAGGTGCTGTTATTTTGTTGATCGTTAAACTTCTACTTGTGAATGCTGCCCTGTTGGTGCTGGCCGCAGGATCACTTGATTGGAAACAAATACTCTGGCACCCAGGTTATAAGCTGTGCCTGATGTACAAAGGACTGGACCAGATCCTCCATCGATCTGTACCCGATACTCTGGATGCCTCACTGATGTAATGGTGCCGATGTATTCGGCATGTATTGGATTAAGCAACTTCCGCAGTTCAAATAAGGGATTATTCACGGCTGATACGCTCCACTGTAATGGTTTCATTGACCTTTTCATGCGAAAAGCTACCTGATACCGAATCAATCACACCCCACCACTGGCCATTAAACGCAATCGTTTTTCCGGGTAGCATCTCACCAATATCGAAGCTTACCGGGATATCAGCGAAAGTATGTAATTCCTGAATGTTGGCTTTGACCAGTTCATTTTTACCGTAACTGGCACCTGACACGACGTTAAATAGTGGACCAGTGACTGCTTCTAACGGTATATCACCTGAAGTACCGCGTTGCTGTACTTTCAGACTTTCACCACTTCGACTATTCACTACCGTGATGGCATTGAAGTCAGCAATGTATTCATCATTCTGTTTAATGTTCTGCTGCATCACCAGGCTTTCAGATAACAAAATGTCGTAATCATCCACGGTCATCGCGTCCCAGTAGCCTTTCTGATACCGGGGTAAGATGCTTAGTGTATTACCTGCTTTCTGGCTATAGATAAAGCCACCGCCTGATTCAGCGACCTGCTTTATTGCATCGATTGGTGCAAGTTCGACATAGCTCAGGCTCTCCACCGGTATAATCCAGCCCAGTTCATCAATCAACTTCCAGTCCAGGTTGGTACCGCTATTCGCTCGATCCAGTTCAGCCTGAACTAGTTGTACAGAGGTTCGCTCGTTATCCTGGATAAATGAACGTGTTGGTCCATATTTATCCGAGTTTAGAGCTGTGATACTTCTCCCTGGGTAAGTGTAGAGAACACTGGCAAAACGCCGGGTCTCCTCTGGATCTTCAAGCAAAATATGATGCTCAAATCCATTGATCGTAACTTTAAGGATAACAGGCTGACCATTGATTGGTTGTAGCTTGTCTTTTTCCGTATGAGCCACGGTAATGGAATAGGTCCAGCACCATTGCGACCGACTGGTGCTATAGGTGCCATCCATGACTTTGATTTTCTCGCCGGTATCCAATCGCTCGGCTGTTAATGTATTCACGATATACCACCAGTTCCTTTTTGGCAGTGCTGGAATACAGTCATCTGCACCAAAATTTAAAACAACGTTGTGCGAATCAACGTCATGACATAAGCAGATAAAATTTAAATCACCAGTGCCCTCATATTTAGGCGTTTCAGGCTTTGGCCAAGGCTGAACCGGATGCTTGCGATAATGAATCGCTTTGGCTTTATCCCAGGGCAAATCTGACTTGGTGATAATCTCAAGGCTCTTATCCCATTCAAATGAAAAGCGATGCTCAAACACCTGGGCTACTTCATGTGAATAAGTAAAAGTCTTACGCCGACGGATCATTTCCTGCCAGACTGTTTCACGGTTGTGGCGCAGCTTGATCGTTTCATCATGCAGGTAGCGCTGATGGATAAAACGCTTATCGCCTTCCTCCCAAATCACATACGCATCCGAACTTAAACCGGTCGCTTGCTCATGAATGGATCTAATCGCCCGAGTTAATGATCCTGCCTGCTCATGCCAAATATCCACTTGATTAGAAACCACCAAACCCTGGTCATAAAAAAGAGCCTCATTCGAGACCCTTAATACTGGTTTGGCCCATGGTATTTCTGTACTACTTAAGGCTGCAATCGCTTTCTGGTAGCGCATAGCCGATGTGGCTGCAGCAGCCGAACCAGTAGCCAACTGAGTTTTTGCAGTAGCTACTGTTCTTGTTGCTGCTGCATTCGCAATTTGCGCCTGTGTATTAGCTACAACTGCTGTGGTTTCTTGTGCAATCGCTGTAGAGGCAGCTCTGATTCCAGCCGCCTTGTCTAAGAACATCATGCCGATATTAAGGGCCTTATAAGCCACAAAGGCTTGACCAGCAAGCATCAAAGTTGAGACAATTGTATCTAGGTTTTCAGCGACAAATTTAATAGCCTCCGCAACTTTAGCACTTGCTCCGGTTGCAGCATCCGCCTCACCAATATAGACCGTCCATGCTGTTTTTAAGTTTTCAATTGATGCGCCGATGGTTGTTGGGAATTTAGCGAATTCTGCACTAATTACTTCCGATTGGCTTAATAAAGCCTTGGTGACTACATCCGTGGTAAGCTGACCTTCCCCGGCCATCTCACGAAGTTTACCGGTAGTAACTCCTAAACCATCTGCTAAAGCTTGGGTTAAACGTGGCGACTGCTCCATCATGGAGTTGAATTCATCACCACGGAGGACACCCGAACCGAGTGCTTGGTTTAACTGGGTGATAGCGGCTTCATTTGCTGCGGCTGATCCGCCGCCAACTTGAGTTGCTTTGTTAATGGTTTCAGTTAATGCGAGCGCCTGTTCTTGAGGCCATTTCATTTCTTGACCAATCTTGGTCAGTCGAGCATAAAGATCACCGGTTGCGGTTAAGTTGGAGTTGGTATTAATGGCAACATTTTTAACATCATCCATGGCTTTTTGTAGGTTGCCATGCTCACCGATTGCAATAGATAAGCGACCAGATAGGTTTTTATATTCATCAGCAGTCTGTGCAATCTCCATTGCTGTGGTGCCAATACCAAGTGCTGCTAAAGCGCCAGTTAAAGCATTAAAGCCAGTTTTTAAACCCTGTAACTCTCCTGATACACCTTTTGAAGATTGTTCAGTTTGCTGTAGTTCCTGTGAAGTTGCCTCTAATTCTTTATCAAGTTGCTTTACTTGTTGGGCGGTTTCTTGTGACTGAGTACCGAGCTGATCTACTTCTTTGGTTGCACTGTTTGTATCACCTACAACACTGGCTGATCCATTCTTAAGTGCTGCAAATACATCCTTTGCTGCTTTTTCTGACTGATGCATATTGGAGACAAATGCCTTGGTGTCAGCATCCATCACCAGTTTAAAAGTTAAATTCTTACCAGACATACGGGCCTCTAAATTTTAGGCATTAAAAAAGCGCCTTGAGGCGCAGCAGATATAAAAAACCGACCTCTTATTGGGTCGGCTTACTTAAGAACTTCTATTAATTTTGCTATGGCTTGTAGTATGGGTGCTAATTGCCATGTCCCTACACCTACAATCACCAAGAAGCAGACAATGTAGGTCCAGCGCCTTAATGCTTTACTTTCTGATAATTGATTCATTGCTTTATCAACCTTTAAATCTAGGTTAAAATTCATCTATGGTTTGCTTCCTTCTGCCATAAGGTTGTGAACACAAAAAAGCCCGTGACTCGTAATCATGGGCTTTTTGCTTTTTTTGGGTATAAAAAAAGCCCACCGAAGTGAGCTTATGCAATAATTAAAAGAGTCTATTGGCTAGATTGCAGCATTCCGAGATTAAATGCATCTACCGAGTCTATGTTGACTATTATACTTGTTTGGCTTGAAGGAACTTTAACCCCATTCACCCAATACGCAGCATTTTTTAGATGAAGATATTGAAGTTCATCCATTGGCGTTTCTGGAATTTCGCCTTTTTCTTCGACTATCTGTGCATCAATAATATCTACATGATGTTTTAAGATTACATTCTGTTCGAGAGTGAAAAACTCACTTCTTGATATTAATTCACCACTAATCAACTGGCCATTTACACTTAAAGTAATAGGTAGTGTTTGCTTCTTTTCTACAACGATAGAATCATTTGCATTAACAACAAGCACTCTTAATAAACCGTTTTTCATATTTATCCCTATAATTTTTTAAACCTTGCTGCAATTTCTCTTCATGTGATAGAGAAATCTTTTCGCCTTTTGTACTATATAATCAATTTTCAGGTTAGTTCTAATCCTTAACCATAATTACACGCAAGTTGTTATGAAGGGCTTGAGAATCTAAAAGCGATTCTCAAATATGAGAAGCATCAAAAAAGCACCCTAGGGTGCTTTTGCTTCATACGCTGCTCATATTCTGAGTAGGCTTGCACCTAATATATTCTTTTTTGGCCTGCTCAACCTGTTTCTCATAATCAATAAATTTTATTTGAGCTGCTGCCTCTCCCTCTTTCCCTCTCATGAAATCTAAATAGGCCTCAATCTGAGAGTTCATAGCAGCAACATATAAAATCCTAGTTGTTTCCATACATCCAGCATATGATTCGGCTGCAAGCCTTCTTTTGATTTCTTGTAGTTTGGCAACTGGTTGGGCTAGTGCTATCCGACCAGTTGAGGCTGCTACTTTTTCTGCATCCTCCCATTCAGAAAAAATTTCGTTAAAAACCTTTATATGTTGGGGATTGGTAATGGTTACATTATCAACTTTAACTTCAGCGACTTTTTGTGCATCGTCTGGATCTATACCAGCATTTAGCAACTCAGCTTTAGCTTCACTGATTTTTTTATCCCTCTCTGCTTGAGCAGCAACTAGTTTTTCAGCTTCATTCTGTTGGTATTTCCCCCAAGCAAAATATCCAGCACCGAAAACAATAAGTGCTATGACGATCAAAATTACTGGGCTGTTTTTGTATTCCTTGCCGCATGTTTTGCAATGAGTATCAGTAGGCCTCATTGGCTTTTTACACGATTTACAAAATTTTATAGCCACTATAATCCCCTAAATTATTATTTCCACATCATAACTTTAGGGTGCTACTTGATCAATCAGAAACCATTTCTTTCTTGAATGATTCAAAGCCCTTTTTGTCAGACTGTGCCACACGACCAGCAACGGCGTTATTGAAGATTCCCTGCTTATACAGCTTGTTTGCTGCTTTGACATAACCTTGGAATGCGCCGTAGGTCATTTCCATGATTTCACTGTGCCGATGGCCCATTGATACCAGAAACTGGAATGAATCAAACCAGGTGGAGTCATCTTTCTTTTTAATGCCACGTTTAGGCTTTTCGTATTTGAAGTAAGCTTGGTTGATCAGAAGTACCGCCTTAAGTAGCTCTTTAAATCCCTGCTCATCAGCAGCAAGTTCTACCAGTGATTCATTGTTCAGATCAGTGACACATGCCATGGTCGAAATGACCTGTACACCATGAGCCTTGAATAGCCCTGTCAAAATCTCATCTGAATGATTCTGGTCTTTGATGAAGTTCTTAATCAACTCAGCATGCATTGCCCAGGTATCAAAGTCTTTCATCTGGATCTGGCGGACTTCAATGTCATTGATTTTGATGCTTCGATTTGTTGCTAGGAAAAAGTCATTCATGATGGAATCTCGAGATAAATTTTATGCATTAAAAAAGCACCCGGAGGTGCTTTTCTTTTAACTTTAATAAAGGCTGAATTCTATAAAGTCCAACTACCACCTTGTCCCATCTCATAAACGATGAAAATTAAGGCTAGTACCATTAGTATGACAACAACGATTTCTGTTTTCGTTAGCATTTTCGGTGCTCCACTTTTCATCATTCATATGATAAGCAAAGCAAACAATTAATAACATAAATATTACAAAAAAATTATTGGATGTTACAAAGATTTAGAAGTTAGGGAAGTTTCTTTAGAGTGTAGCTACCTACTGAAGCATTCAAACATTTCGTTAAGCAACTCAACAAAAAGTTTCAACCGAAAAGCATTCTTACGCAAAACTAGATCCTTCTAACTCTAGCCTTGAATATCTTACATATCCCGACATAGCTGATACATCCGTGATTTAAATCATTCTCTACACTGAATTTAAGCTTTAGAGACGTAGAGGAAATTCAAATGAAAAAGTATTCGAAAATTCTAATATTGGCTTTATTCGGATTCACTGGCACCGCAGCTATTGCATCAGAACCACCAATTGAAGCTACTGCTGCAGCTGAAGCACAACAGGTTGCTTTAGAGCATGCAAGGAAGCAAGCAAACACACCCGAATCATCTGATGAATAAAGTAAAGCCCTCAAATGAGGGCCTTATAATTATTTATTCCAACTTGGTGTGCAGGAGCTTTTCCATGAAAGCTCAAATTGCTTTGGATCCATCTGATTTTCTACAAGCACTATATTCTTTTCAAGCACAATGAAACGCTGGAAATCAATATCTGTGCCCCCTACTTCCTTATAGCTAACTTCCCCACAATCCCCGACTTGATTCCGGAACTTAGCTGAATCAGGATTGGGAATGAATTCTTTAGTGGCTTCTTTTGCAAATTCAAGCTGTTCTTTCTTGATTGTTTCTAGATCAGGTTGCTGACCGTTAGATTCTCTGTGTCCGCAACCCGCTAAAATCATAATAAAAATAATAGGCCTAAATTTTTCATAATATCCCCTTGCGTTAAGGGCGTCACTTTACATCACTTTTCAAATTTATCTAACGCCCAGGAAGGTAACTTTGTAAAGTTGTGTTTAGCTATTTTGACTCTCATTCAATATTAATTTTAGATAACAAGTTTAAAAATCCCATCTATCAAAAACCTCCCGAAGGAGGTTCTTAGCTTACTAACTTACTGACATACAAGATAAATAATAGTAGAAATAATTATTACGGCTAGGATGGAGACAAATATTTCTATTTTAGTCATAGCAGTTTTATTCTTAACGTGAAGTGAATATCTTTTATATCCCCATCAGATGAAAATTAGAATAACAAAAGATTACATAATCTTTATTTTTTACTATTTATAGGACTTACGCACTGTTATTTATAGACTCTCTGTGGTAGCAGATGATTTTTATCGAGAATAAAGTCATCAATGAAGTTTTTGATCATTGGTCTAAATAATTTCTTCTGCCAACGATATACATTTTCAAAGATCCCCTCAAACTGGTTCTTTTGTATCTCAACGTAGGCCATTAAGGCTGAAAAAATATGATTCAAAATCAGTTTAGACCGTCTTACTTGAAACTTTTCAATATGACAAACCTGTTTAATCACTCGGTGATATTGTTCTATTTTCCAATGACTTGAATGTAATTCATGAAAACCCTCAAAGGACAATAAATCATCTTCATCTTGATACACAATATAAAACCTCTGCTGTTCTTTTAACTGAGTCTTAAATAATTGTACAAAGCCAAAATCTTTGAGCCAGACCACTTGACCCTGATGGAAATTCGGCAATAAACGCAGTTGAAACCATTGTCCTTTTTCAGGGGAAACCTTACGGTTACAGTCGATACCAAACATAAATCGAATACCATGTTTTCTTATGGTTTTTAGATTTGCAGTCGATGAATACCAACTATCACCTGTAATAAATTGAATCTTTGCACCCCAACTAAGTACTTCACTTAACATATCCATAAAGTAATCATTCTTGGTTTTACCCTCAGATTTGTCATAAATTCGGAAATTAATTGGAATATTTTGACCATTCTGATCTGTCGCATACAAGGTAATGAGATTAATCCCCTTGACGGATCGGTGGTGTTTGCCTGACCAAAAATAGCTAACCAAGTCCATATGTTGACTATATGGTTTATCTAAAACAGTATCATCAATACTGACTATAAGTTTATTATTATCAATATGTTGAATTGCTTCTTGATATAGGTCGTGAGGTGTGTAGTCTTCACGCTCTAGAAAGCGATTTACACTATCATGCGAGATATTATAAGTCTCGGCAAGTTGTGTGCAGCTAATAGAGTTCGGTTCTGTCATGAGAAAGCCCATATAAATGGGTAATGTACAAGTTGCTGTAGAAGCATGTTTAGTTCGTCTGATCACAGATACTTTATAAACTATTTTAATACTTTTTTGAATCCGTCAATGCGTAAGTCCTAATTTATTAAGTTTCATCTTAAATGTTTTAAGACTTATTACTATAAGGCAGGCACAAAAAAAGACGCTAATGCGCCGTGGATTTCTTTGTGCCTGTATGGTTTATGGGTTTATGCAGCTACGCTAAAACGCTCAATATGACCAAATACACTTAGCTCTTCATCATTAGCTTTAGAGATATCTGCCAGTGCTTCACCTTCAATTGAATAAGATCCGAAGTCCTCATGAATTAGATCAAACTCGGTATCTGGCGAAAATTCGACGCGCCATAAAGTTAAGATCACCTTATCGCCTGTAACAGTATCAATGCCTTTAAACAGCAAGCGATATTCATTACCTAGGTTAGTTGCAATTGTAGTACGTGTCTTAGCACCGGCTTTGGCAGAAAACTTAACTGAACCAACAATAGCTTCATTAAAAATGACTGTGCCGTAAACAGCATCCAGTACATATTTATCTGAAGTGATGGCAACATCCGAGCTGTCTTTAAAATCCACTTCACTTAAATTACGATGTCCTAAGTCAATCATGGCGCCAGCTTCTACAGCACCCAGAGTAATATCAGTCAGCTGAGTTTCAGGGATTTCGATTGATTTGCCACTTAGGACCATTGCTAAGTTTTGCTTTGTTACTTCTTCAAGCGTACCAGAGATAGCCACTGCAGTTTGTTTGCGTAGTACCGCATCCTTAGCACGGAGGCCGGTTTTACTTTCATAGTGATCAGTGGATTCACTAGAGATTGCGATCTGCAATTCCGGTGTATTACCAACGGGCAATAAGGCAGATGGCACACTATTAACCATCTTCGCCAAATGAAGCTCGCCTTGAAGCGAGATTAAATCTGATTTAGCCATTACTTTTCATCCCCTGTGGTTTTCTTGGCTGGAGCAGCGGCTTTAGCTTCAGGTACTTCCTGAATCACGCCATCTGCCACTAATTTTTTGATCTGAGCATCACCCAATCCGCCAACGACATCGCCCTTTTTAAAGCGACCGACAGGCTGAGTTGCCTTGTATTGTTTCACCATGACTGGCTCCTAAATGAATTTTTGTGATTCAAAAATAATCGTGATGTATGCAAAGCCCGGACTATAACCATCCCGAACCGATATGAAATCCAGTGCCGTGCGTGATGCTTGAGGCTGCCAACCGGAAAGTAGTTGAATTACTTTCTCGGTCAAAAGCCCCGCTTCATCACTTACAGCACGTCCATCGGTCATTTGAGATTGAGCATTGCGACATGCCACCGTAACCGCCCATTGCTGACCGATCTGATTGATACTTCCACGACCTGCACTGGCTTTCTTGTCGATACGGACAAAATTGACATGCGCAGATGGCGTGACTTGTGACATCTCTGTTACGCTGACTGAGTTTAACGGCGTATAGATCTTTAGAAGTTCTGGAATTTCTTTCAGCTTTTCTGCAATCTCATCACGTACCGCGAAGAAGGTGCTCATCTATAAAACTCCCGACAATATCTAAAACCATGGCTTCATCTTCTGCATTGATCCCTAACTGTGTTCGAGGCGGTAAAATCGACTGCTTAACTTTCCGATATTGACCACCCACTGCAAAAGTAATGTATTGGCCATTCTTAGGTAGGATTGTTGCGCCGTAATGTAGATGGGGTGCAACCAATGATTGGGAGAATGACAAATACAGAAACCGGGAACGGGCATTTAAGGCTAAGCCGCGTGGAATTAGGTTGGTGGTCAGTTCAGTTTTTCCGGCCCCTGGTGGAACATTGATAACTACGTTCGCAATCTCACCAGCTATCACCTGATCAATGATCCAAGAGATATAAACATGGTGCCAGTTCACCGTAAATTTGAAGCCCATTCGGGGCTTAAAGAAACGCCGGGTGAAATATAAATGCTCATCTTCACACAGCTTCTTTTCAACCTGTGTTTGCAGATCCATTTAGTATTCCTCTTGGGCCTTCTTTACAGCAGCTTCAACTTGGTCTTGGGTAGCGTGCACAACTGTTGTTTGTAATGCTTCGCCGTCCTTACCGGTAATTTCTTGTCGGTTAGTGAATTGACCACCTACATCTTTAGCAGCCTGTTCAAGAATCTTGAGTGCTAATTTTGCATTCTTGGTTTTTTCAAGTTGCTTCTGATATTGCTTAAGCCGGTAATACTTACTAGCAATTGGAATATCTATCAAACCTTCATCAAATTTCTTACGAGTCTGGTTGAATAGATCTGCAAGTTTTTTCCCGAGATTGCGACCTGCATATTTAGTCGGGTCATAGTTTTCACACTGACGGCGATCAATTTCAATATTGAACTCTTGCTTGACCAACTCCGCAACTTCTTGAGGGGTATCACGGCATGCAAGAGCTTGAACGATAAATATTTTTACAGGCTCTTTAAGTGCTGCCATAAATCCCCCTTTTGTCATGCTACGTCATGCAAAGTAGGCAAAAAAAATCCCCTTTAATCGGGGAGCTTTTTTAAATCATTTCAAAATGCCTCAATGCTTCTTCAACCTTACCCTTATGTTCTTCAGGACAAGGATGAACACGGTTATCTGGATCATACCTATTAGGTGCTTGCCTTTTAGTTAAACCATGCTGATTTTTAATATCTGCTATCCAGCAACTTTTAAAAGTACGCCCATGTTTTTCAGTAAGGAATTCTTGAATTTGTTTATATGTAGCCATACGTGCCCTCCTTTAGATCAAATCTACAAAAAAATGAAATAAAGTAAAGCTAAAATCTGATCCCATTTTAATTAATCACACAGTTCCCACAACATGCTGCAATATTCGTTTCAGATACAAACGGCGCATTCTTGGCAATTTCCAAAAGCCGTTTTACAGACTCATCTGCGCCCCATCGTTTGGTCTCACCAAAGAAAACTTCAACGTCATGGCCAGCCAGGTAATGCTTAGGTAAACCAGTCATATCGCTATAAATGATTTCACCATCTTCATCACGCTCTACACCGATGTGATACAGCTCATGCTCAATCAAACGGCAGAACTCACGATCTGAGGCTTGCTCACAGAAAGCAGCATCCACAGTAATCAGGTATTGAGGCACAAAGCCGAACCAGTCCCGCATCTGCTGTTCCTGGCGTGCTTTCTTCCAGCCGCCCACGTTAAACATCACCTTTTCACATTGACCCAGTACCATACGCTTTTTCGCTACGGCGGCAGATGAAGCCCATGCGAATGCAAGGAACTCTTCATTGTTATGCAGTAATTCAGCAATATGATCATGATCCGGGTTATGTAGTTCACCACCGAGAGTAAGCCAGTTATTCACGACCCATTCTTTAAGCTCTGGTGCTGGTGCCAAACGAATAGCCTCCTCTTCCTCAGCCTGATCAATCAGCTCCGTCGGCGGGAATGGTCTGAACTGTTCCATAAGATGCCTTTAAATTTCTCAGCCATGCCGTTGCACGGCCCATGTTGATATCATTGACTTCAAAACGCTGATAGCGGTAACCCATTTCTTCAGCATGGTCATAGCGATCCATACTCCAAGCTTTTGTGGCCAACTTACCTTTTCGACCACCAGACCAAGGCCCACCAGCAATTTCAATTAATGTGAGATAGCCAACCAGGTGCAAATCGAAACGCCAGTGCTTAGTACTTTTAAAATGAAAATATTCTTCGTATTTGATTTCCATCCGATCCAAGATTTCTTTTAATCGATCGAATGCTTCTAAGTATTTTTCACCAGCTTTGGGTAGGGGTCTGACACGCGATTTCTTTTTTGGCGGGATTTTTTGGGTGAAAAGTTTATAAGCCTTTTCATCCATACAAAGTGAACCGTAAATTATTAATGCGTTCTTTCAGCTTAATTATAATTTCATCGATTACCATCATTTGATGACGCGTCAATCCAGATCTGCTGAGATTCTGATACTTAGACAGCTCAGTACTGCAAAATTCTAAGTCTTGTTTAGCTTGTACTTTGTCTGTCATAGGTACCACCAATAAGAAAAGAAAAACCCCGACAAATTAATGACGGGGTTTGAGTCGTAATACGTTCGACAAAAGGAAAATAGCAATATATTTCAATAAAAAACCCGTTTAACTCTCTCCAATTAAACGGGCTTGACTTGCGTCACAACGTCTTTCTTCTTTTGCAGAGCAACTATATTGCTTAAATATTACAGCTTTATGAAACAGCTCTTTGCTTGAGTGGTTGTTATTCAACTTCTTTCAAACAATCCCGACACACTTTGATTTCTTCATCATCAATCGTGTAATCGATCTCAGTCGCACCGTGTAGGCCGAATAAACACATCAGTAATCTAAGCATGATTTTACTCCTGGACAATCAAGCAATCATGTCGCAAGAAATGTCAGTTATTTTCACTTATAAAACATAAATTTATGATATTTATTTCCAAAATAATGTCAGTAATTTTGTCGAACTAAGCAAGATTCCTTCCTGGTTAATCAAGCAATGATCAAGCAATGATCAAGCAATGATCAAGCATTTTAACTTGGTGTGATTACACTAATATTTCTCAGGGCATTAAATAAGCCCTTTTCGCAGGGCCAAACGCTACTCATTAATCCATCATCTCGAAATGGGCTATCAATCTGACTTCTTAACTTTCGTCCTGTATGGGTCGGGTTGTCATCCCAGATCTAGTATTTCTCTTAGGCCCACTCAGTACGTGACGAAATCGCACTGGATTCAAACCAATTTATACGGCTGGTTTCAGCATCCCACCGTTTGTGCTTTTAGCTGAACAAATGAATGTACAGCGTCACAAATCCGAATTGCCTAATGGCTGACGTTATTTCATAAGATCACCAATGAGTCAGGTTTATGGAATTTCAGGCATTAAAAAAGCCCGATCAAATTAATGAGCAGGCTTATATTTTTGATTTTGTATTATTCCACTTCTTTCAAACAATCCCGACACACTTTCTGGTCATCACAATTAATTTCAGTCACACCATGCAGGCCAAATAAGCAGAATATAAATTGGAGCATACTTTTCTCTATAAATTAAAAAAGCCTGATCAAATTCATGAACAGGCTTACCTCTTTTAAATTTACTTTATTTAATTTGTGTAATCATCTCTATGCTTACCACACTTGCAACATTCTACCTGAATAAAAATATCCGACTCATAAGTGTAGTGATGAAAGCATAATAGCTGCTTTAAGAGTTGCCGCATATTTTTCTCCCAAATGTTGGAGACCCCACTGAAAAGTGGAGTGATCATAGATGGTAAATAACAAGTTAGTACTTGCTCATCGCCTGCATAACAATTAGCTGTGAAGAACTTCTAATTCAAAACCGTTATCAATCATTTCATTAATACTGGGTATCAGTGCCTCCACCCACTCTCCCTTGCTCCAAACCTTTAAAATTCCATTCTCTTCCTTATAGTAAGCATGATCGAAAAGTGAGATATGATGAATAACCTGTGTTCCGTTTGGTATACGTGTCATACAAACCTCCAGACTTTTTGTTGTAATTTTAATCTATCAGAATATTATGTTTTTTAATTATAGATGCTTGTATCAATTCACTATTAAATGTGACCTATCAAACAATACAGCAACACATGACATAAGAAAAATAGGCAAAAAAAACCTCCTTTGGGAAAAGGAGGCTGAAATTGGAAAGAAACTACAGCGATAGAATCTAGGCCACGATTCTATCTAAATTTATTTTTTAATCAACAGTAAAAATCATTTTATTTAGGCAATAAAAAGCCCACTTACTCGTCAAAATAAGCGGGCCCGTGCTGCAGTCATTTTCTTCGTATTACGTCTTCTTCTTATCGCAAAAACAATATAGCACTAAGGCTTTGATCAGAAAGTATAGAGAATATTAAGAAACTGTTTTCAAATGTTGAACTTAAGTTAATTTTCTTTTCAGGTAATAAATTCTAAGCATTAAAAAAGCCCACCATTTGGAGAGCTTTCCTTGATGCTTAAACCTATTCTTTTGAACACTTCACTTCAAACTGGTATTCGTCTTGGGTAACCTTAATTTTAATATTTTTATATTTTCGTTTGTTTGGATCCATTGCCGAGCCAGCCACTTCCTCAAAAAAGCTACGATCATTCATTAGCTCGCCATACACTTTATAGCCTAATAAAATCTTTTCAGGCTTTTTGCCTTCAGCCACTAATTTACCGAGAGTATCTTCTAGTTTTTTAACAGTTAAAATCGCCATTTCAATTAGAGCTCAAAAACAAAAAGGCATTATCACTTAATTTTATGAATAAATAATGTCAAAAAAGCCCACCTTTCGATGAGCTTTAATGACTTGGTCTCGGTTGAACCGTAATACGACCAGTATAGAAAAAGAATACCTTACATCCATATAGGATGTCAAACACTCAATTTTCTTAAATTTTTCCGGTACTGGCCTGCATAATGCTCTACCTCATCGTTCAACTCTTTGAGCAAAAGTTCAACTGCATTACCTAGCCATGCATAGCGTTTTGAATAAGTATTTGGTTCAATATAATCAATTCCTGAAAATACTAAGCGGCCTTTCAATGTATGGTATTCACGCAACTTTGGACGCAATGAATAAAACAGTTCCATGCGTGCAATGTGTTTGCAGAATTGCGGCATATCAAAACTTTCACGCTGCTTATCCATTTCCTCTTGCACCATACGCCATAAGTAATCTGAGATGTATTTTGTGACCACGGAATAATTATCCGTATTGTCTCGATAATCACCCCATACCAAAATTGACGCATAAGCCTTGGTTTCATCATTTGGCATTAAAGCAATTGCGCCACAACGATCTTCCCAATTGACAGGGATTTCATTTGTTGGTGGTGTATCTGCTTCATAATTTGCTGTTTTGGCTCTTAACTGCTGCCCCAACCATTCAATATTTGTCATCTTTTCAGCTACCGTCGCATTCATCCCAAATCCCCTACCATCTTCTCAATTTGCTGGATCGCGTGACCTGACTTCACTTGATCTGTACTAAACCTTAATACTTGAAAACCCATCATGGTTGCGGCGTTATATTTTTCCATGTCCCCGATATACCCCTTGCCTCTGGTATGTCTTCCTCCACTCCAGATCGCACCTTCAACTTCTACCAGTATCTTTTTTCCTACCAGGTGGAAATCAGCTCTCCATTTCCGCTTTGGGTGAAACTCAAATTCCTGCTCAAACTCAATTTTTAAAGTCTTTAATTCTCTGGCCAGCTTTGCTTCAAACTCATTCGGTATCTTTTCACTTTTAACCTTAGGGCGCTTGGAACGCCCTTTCGCTCTGGTGGCTTTCACCATTTTCTTGTATTCAGCGATTGAGTAGCTGGTCATTCACCCCAAACCCTCAATACAACGGCGCCAATAGCCATGAAAATAAACATCAGCGCTTTGTTTAGATCCTTCATACGGCAATTTCACCCTTTACATTCATAATGTCTTTGGCATATGCAGTTGCACGGTAATGACTCTCTGATACACGCTCCAAATAACCACCTTTGACATGCTCCTGAAGCAGGCTGTAAATAGTGGTTCTATGGAAATCAAAAACAGCTTCTTGCACGTCCTTCACTGAAAATGGCGTAGTGGCATAACAAGCAAAAAGCATCAAACTTATCTGATCTTCAAAGCTAACTTTCCTATGGATTTTTGACTGATCATCAGAATCAATTTGCTTAATCTCGCCACCATTTTTCAAAAATTCTTCAATTGTTGTATTCACACCCCACCCCCTACACGCTGATCTGTCCAATTGCATTCAACTACGGTTAATCCACCCTGTTGAAAACGAGACCAAAGACGATCACCCAAGTCTTTCTGCAGCTCAGCTAATGTCAGATTAGAAATCAGCATGGTCGGCTTCATCCGGTCATAGCGTGCATATAAAACTTTGTGAACTAGCTCACGGCGTTTATCACGGTCATGCAATCCATATTCATCCAGGATCAACAGGTCATACTGGCTGAAATCATAAATCACAGATTTTTCTGTAGCGTCCGGCTGCTCCCATGCGTTCATGATTCGCTGTGCCAGATCTTCGCTGGTGATGTAGCGTGCATACTTGCCCTTGTTGAGCAATGTTCGAGCTGTTGCGCAGCTGAGATGAGTTTTTCCTGTACCAGTAGGTCCCACCATCACAAAGTTGTTTTTATGGCCATTGATCATGTTCTTGGCAAAGGAAACAACCTGATTCAGTGCGTTCTGGTGTCCAGCGTGTTGAACGTTGTAATTCTTAAAACCTGATGTTGCATGGCGCTCTGGAAGCATTGCCCCAGCAAAGTGTTTTTCACGTACAGTGCGATCAATTTCAGCTTGTGCATTGCGCTTTTGCTCTTCCAGAAATTCTACGGCGCATTGTGGACATTTGTGGTATGGACCGGCTTGAACCATTGCTATTTTGTGCTCTGAGCAGATCGCGTGTGTTTGTTTTAATCCCTGAGTCAGCATCGACATTGCGTTCATACAAAGTCCTCCGGGATATGTACTGGTGAATTCACTGCTGCGTGATGTTGCGATGCTTGGTCTGCCCAAGCTGTATTCACATCCAGATTAGAATTTTGTTTTTCAGAAGACTGATACGTTTTTTGAGTGTATTTACGCTTGATCCACTTCACGAAGTTTGAATACATCTGGGTGTCTGTGATCAAGCCTGCGTTCAAACGTGGTTCGTAATGGGCATTCACTTCAAGTAAAATCTGATTCACCAGTTCTTGGGTCATCGGAGTTTCACCTGATCTCTGTAACCAGGAATTCAGAGAATGCAAATCTGGTGTCCAGAGATTCAGCACTTGGTCAACAGAATTTTCCTGCGCGTTTTCCTCTTTAAAGTTTTCTTTAAATGTTTCTTTAAGTGTTTCTTTAATAGTGCCCCGTTCAACGGGACTAGTCCCGTCACCTTTCGCGGTACTAGTCCCGTCCCGTTTGGTGGTACTAGTCCCATCACCTTTAAGGGTACTACCCTCATTTGGTACTAGTCCCTTTTCGCGGTACTGGTCAGGAGTGAATAAATATTCATTCAAACAGCCTGTTGTTCTTTCAACTTTGATTAAGCCAAGCTCTTCCAGATCACGAATACATGACATAACCGTATCGCGTTTTTTGATACCGCAATATTTTTGAAATTGAGTGATAGCAATTGGGTGAGATGCGCGGTCAAATCCAATGGTTTGACGCATGACAAACATTAAACACTTAAATGCCTTATCGTTCAGTTGAGCCATGATCTGACCGTCAATTAAACCATTTGGCATCTTGGTGTAGCGCTCTTCTTTATTCGACATAGCTTTGCGCTCATTTTTTGGAAAATGAACTACTTGCCCTTGAGGTATTGGTGGTTCATGTGCTAAATTTGATTTCATATTCAATTCTTTTCTCCGATCGAATTCGAATTAAAAAGCCTGACCTTCCACCTCAGGCTTTTTCATTTTGTGTGAATTTATGCATTTGCTTGCTTAAAGCCATATCCGCTGCTTTAGCGTTTTCAATAATGCGATTAAGAATTTCACTCGCTTCCGCATATTCTTGTGGCGTCACCATCCCATCCTCTAAAACCTCATAAACCTTTTGATTGGCTTTTCCAGTTTCAGAATTCATTTGAAGCAATGCTTCTACGATAGTCATCTGACGATGTGTGCCTTCTCCACCTGCCGGCATAAGAACAAAACCAAGCATATGAGCCCAAACTTTCAGAACTACCGGGTTTTGGGTCAAAAGCATAATTGCTTCAAACTTCTTAAGACTTGGATCATGGTTTTCCATATTTGGGTTCAAGAGTGGGAAGGCACAGCCGAAGACCACCAAGAACAAATGTTTTACACAGAAGATTGGTTTAAAGAGCCGATGTACCAGTGCTTTGACCTACCAACAGCATGCAAAGTTTTTAAATATGGTGAGATTGTTGAATGCTACAAAAAAGGCTCATCACCACTTACTACATCAAATTTTGAAGAAGCCAAGCGCTTCTATGAGGTGGCGTGATGGATAGTACTGATCAAATAGTTGAGCCAACCCCATTTGATGATGTGCAGTGGCTCTGGTGCGCTGACTGGTGCAAGAAAAAAGGTTTAAGCCCATATGATGCAAAGAACTGGGCAGATGCAAAATTTGAATACTTGAAGGCTCATGAAGCCAAGGAGAGAACCAATGGCTGAGAGTCAAGAATCATCTGAACACAATGAAAATAGCGATATCGATAAGCAAGTAAACCTCATGGATCAATTCATTGAAAGTGGTGGTTTTGACCAGGCTTTTAAAGATGTCTTTGGATTGCCGGAAACAGTAGTAAAAAGCTTAAAGGAGGTGTCATGAGTGAATCTGAACGTGATTTACTCGAAGCTATCTTTGATGAGATGCAGGAGCTTAAAAGAGCAATGGCAAATCAAGATGAGCGCCGAGTGAGTATCAAGGAATTTGCGAAGCGGATGAATATGAGTGAGCCGACTTTATATGACAGGATCAAAAAAGGAGAAATTGACCAGCCAAGCAAAGATGGTCCACGAAGTTACTACCTAAATAGTTATGTGAACGAAGTTGTCACAAGGCATTCAAAAACTGGTAAAGTAGCCGCTTGATTGAGCGGCTTTTTAATGCCTGCAAAATCAGTCACTTTTCTAATAGTGAGTAACGATTAGAAATAAAGATGCTCATTTTCACAATTTTCAAGAGGTTACGTGCGATATGCTTCTCATGGTCGACAACTATGACTCCTTTACTTATAACATCGTCCAATATTTTGGCGAACTGAATCAAGAAGTAAAAGTAGTCCGTAATGATGCCGTGACATTGGAAGATATAGAGCGATGGCAACCTAAGTATTTAGTGATTGGCCCCGGCCCGTGCTCGCCAAGTGAGGCAGGAATTTCTATTCCTGCCATTCAGCATTTTGCTGGCAAAATTCCTTTACTGGGCGTTTGTCTTGGTCATCAAAGTATGGGGCAGGCATTTGGCGGTGATATCGTGCGTGCCAAACGTGTCATGCATGGCCGTCTGTCTGATATGTACCACAGTGATACCGGGATTTTCAGCAATCTTCCTTCTCCATTTCCTGCAACGCGCTATCATTCACTGGTGATTGATCAAGCTACCTTGCCCGAATGTCTGGAAGTCACCTGCTGGACCAATGAAGCGGATGGCTCTATGGAAGAAATTATGGGTGTGAAACATAAGACATTGCCGGTCGAAGGCGTGCAGTTCCATCCTGAATCGATTCTGAGCCAGCATGGTCATCAAATCTTTAAAAACTTTCTCGAAATTTATGCCTAAGAACATCTTATGAATATTCAACAAGCTTTAAGCAATATTACTAAAAACATTCACCTGACTCAGGATCAAATGCAAGACGTGATGCGTGCCATCATGTCAGGTGAAGCGACCGATGCCCAGATTGGTGCCCTGCTGATGGGCTTACGCCTAAAAGGCGAAAGCATTGATGAGATTACTGCAGCTGCACGTGTTATGCGTGAACTGGCTACCAAAATTGATGTCAGTGATATTCCATATTTAGTGGACATCGTGGGTACAGGTGGTGATGGCCAGAACCTGTTTAATGTTTCTACTGCTTCTGCATTTGTAATTGCAGCAGCGGGCGCAACCATTGCCAAACATGGTAACCGCGGCGTTTCGACCAAATCAGGTTCGTCGGATTTACTGGAACAGGCCGGGATTAACCTGGACCTGAATATGCAGCAGACTGAACGCTGTATCCGTGATGTCGGTGTCGGCTTCCTGTTTGCACCGAATCATCATCAAGCCATGAAATATGCAATCGGCCCACGTAAAGAATTGGGGATTCGCAGTATTTTCAACCTACTCGGTCCTTTAACCAATCCGGCTGGCGTACAACGTCTGGTCATTGGCGTATTTTCCAATGAACTCTGCCGTCCGATTGCGGAAGTTATGAAACAGCTCGGTGCTGAACATGTGATGGTAGTACATTCACGTGATGGTCTGGATGAAATCAGTATAGCCTCTTCAACTCATGTTGCTGAACTGAAAAATGGCGAAGTCACCGAATGGGAAATTATTCCTGAATCGGTCGATATTGAATCGCAAACTCTGACCGGACTGATTGTGGAAGATTCTGCGCAAAGTCTGGCTTTAATCAAAGATGCACTGGGCAAGAAAAAATCAGACATCGGCGATAAAGCCGCCAATATGATCGCGCTGAATGCCGGCGCAGGTATTTATGTCTCCGGTTTGACCAGCAGCTATAAGCAAGGTGTTGCGCTGGCACATGACATTATCTATGGCGGTCAGGCACTTGAGAAAATGAGTGTACTGTCTGAATTTACCAAAACTATTAAACATTACGAAGCTTAATTCGGTCAGGGATTTTGATCATGGTGGATATCGCAAATACAATTTTAGGCAAAATTGTTGACCGTAAAAAAGAAGAATTTGCCCTACGTTTAAAGCAGAAAAGCTATAAAGATCTGGAAGAACTGGCACAAGGTGCATCACCTGTGCGTGGTTTTGCCCAGTCTTTAGTGTCGAAACGTCCGGGTGTCATTGCTGAAATTAAGAAAGCTTCGCCATCCAAGGGCATTATTCGCGAGAACTTTAACCCTGCGGAAATTGCAGCACAGTATCAGGAGGCAGGTGCAGCCTGTTTATCGGTGCTGACCGATGTAGACTTTTTCCAGGGTCACGATGACAACATTCAGATTGCCCGTTCACATTGCGACCTGCCTGCACTGCGCAAAGACTTTCTGATCGATCCTTATGGAGTTATCGAAGCACGTGCCCTGCATGCAGACTGTATCTTGCTAATTGTGGCTTGCCTGTCTGACCAGCAGTTAGAAGAAATGTCTAAAACTGCATTTGAACATCATCTGGATGTACTGGTTGAAGTTCACGATGAAGAAGAACTATCCCGTGCTTTAAAACTTTCTGATCGTTGTCTGCTCGGTGTAAATAACCGTAATTTAAAAACCTTTGATGTGGATTTAAACACATCATTACGTTTGAAAAAATTACTGGACCCTTCACGCCTGCTGGTGACTGAAAGTGGTATTGCCACACCTGCGGATGTTGCGATGATGCAGAAAAATGATATTCACGCCTTTCTGGTCGGCGAAAGCTTCATGAAACAACCACGTCCGGATCATGCTTTCCGCGATCTGTTTGGTGAGCCTGAAGCGGTTTAAAATGTAAATGCTCACCTAAGCATTAAAAAAGCCCAATCTCAGGATTGGGCTTTTTTATTTTCAATATTGAAAAGTAGATCATAGATTCTCGAGCGTATTTAAAATCCTCAGCAATGTCATGAACGCAATTCAGTTCTCCTTTGTCTATTTTCAGACTATAATTCTTGTAAATTCCGCATCTCCCTTGTTTTTACATTATGAGTAAACACGATTCTTCATTATCTAAAGATCAGTACAACCTGCTGAAATCTTTTAAGAAGCAAATTACACAGCCGCAAACACCTGCGGTCGTTGCTGCACCTGTTGAAAAGACTGTCGAGCAAGAAGCGTTAGAAGAACTGGAATTATTCCGCAAGCAAATGCAGGGCGTACAAAAAATTGAATCGGGAAATACGGTTCAACTGGACAAACCACGCAAGAAAAAGCCGGATGCACAAATCTTGGCAAAGCGTGCAGCGGCTACTGGCCCGCTGGAAACAGAGGCAATGGCTTTATCAGATACTCAGGCCATGCTCAATCCTGTCGGCAGTCAGGCCAACTTGAGCTATCGCATCGCCACCTTGCAGCATAAAGTGTTTGAAGACTTGAAAGCCGGTAACTTGCGCTGGTTTGAAGCTGTGGATCTGCATGGCTGTACCGTGGAAGAAGCGCGTCAAGCCGTGCTGCAGATTATCCAGATCGCCAAAGATGAAAACCAGAACGTGATTAAAATCATACATGGCAAAGGTCCGGAAGCGATTTTAAAAACCTATGTCAACGGCTGGCTGCGTCAGCATCGCGATGTTTTGGCTTTTGTCAGTGCACCTGAAAAGCAAGGTGGTACCGGTGCGGTATTGGTTCTGCTCAAACGTGCAGAAAAGAATCCAAAGTTCAAACAGTAAACGGTTTTAGCCTCAAAACAAGGCATTGTAAAAGTTTTCTGCTACAATGCCGTCCTTGTTCATTCTCAGTTTAAGTGAATACGTCATATGACTATGCAGCAATCCTACGCAAACATTCTTACTGCCGTTGGCGAAGATCTAAATCGCCCTGGTCTCAAAGATACGCCTGTGCGCGCTGCGAAAGCATTTTCATATTTAACCTCGGGTTATAGCCAGACACTTGAAGAAGTGACCAACAAGGCGGTCTTCCCTTCCGATAACCGTGAAATGGTACTGGTTAAAAACATCGAATTTTATTCGCTATGTGAGCATCACTTATTGCCATTTTATGGCCGCGTACATATCGCCTATTTGCCAGAAGGTCATGTTTTAGGCCTGTCTAAATTTGCCCGTATTACTGAAATGTTTGCACGCCGTTTGCAGATTCAGGAAAATCTGACTCAGCAAATTGCAGAAGCAGTGGCTGAAGTCACCAAAGCACGCGGTGTTGCAGTAATGATTGATTCTGCGCACATGTGCATGATGATGCGCGGTGTAGGCAAGCAGGAATCAACCACACGTACGGTATCATTTATTGGTGATTTTAAAACCGACAAAGAAACACGTCGTGAATTTTTAAGTGCGGTTCCAGAAAGCTATTAATTATTAAAGCTTAAAAATAAGTTACTCAAAGCCTCGATCATTCGGGGTTTTTTGCTTTTAAAGGAAGAGGATATCAATACTTAATTCAAAAGCTCACTTGCTATAAATAACACCTGGTAACAGGGTTTAAAGACCTGTCCCAAAACTTGCTATGTTTCAGTCTAGAACTCAAACAATTCCTGCTTGTGTTTGCAACAAGCCTACACTTGGATACACGATAAAGTTTTAATCCTGCCGCTCTCCCATTAAAGTAATTTGAAGTTGATATACAGCAAAGCGCTTTATATCTTTCTGATTGATTTTTAATGATAAGGAAAGTAACCATGGCGAATAGTAAAAATAACCAGGCGAAAGACAGCAAAAAATCAGCAAAAACTGCTAAAAAGACCCAAGATGAGAAACTGAAAAAGTCGAATAAGAGTAGTGACAAAGACAGTGATCGCAAAGTCACTAAAAAAGCGGCGAGCAGTAAATCTAAAGCGGCATCTTCTAAGAAAGACAATGCCAGCAAAGATGAAAAAGTGAAGGCGAAGAAAAATTCGAGCTCAAAAGCCAGTGATAAAGCGAAAGACCAAAAGACCTCTTCCGCGAAAAAACCGGCTAAAGCGAAAAGCAGCAACAAGAGTAAAGACGACACTAAAGTGAAAAAGTCTTCTTCAAAAAAATCGGCGCCTGCTAAAAAGCAGTCGAGTAGCTCCTCTAAGAGCAAGTCAACCAAGGCTAAAACCTCGAAGACCAGTTCAAAAAAATCGAAGTAAAATGAAAGCCCCTAGCTCTAAATGACAGGGGCTTTTCTGTATCTTGTCCTTTCGTTTTTATAATTTGTATTAGCTGAAATATTGAGTCATTTTAAATTTCAGAAAAGGCCGAATATGAAGTCATCTGCCAAAGTAACCCCACCAAAACGTCCGTCACGTGTAGTTTCGAATAGTTTTGATTATTTTCTGGACTTTGCAAAGATTAATTTTCGTAAACGACCCCAGCTCTACCGGATTGGCCGTGGTGAACAAGGTGTATTACTGGTTGAGCCTTATAAATCGGAAATCCTGCCACACTGGCGCTTTGCAGATGAAGCAAAAGCCCAAGCGAGTAGCGAGTAGCGAGTAGCGAGTAGCGAGTAGCGAGTAGCGAGTAGCGAGAAAATCTATCAGCTTTTCTTGGACTATTTAAAGCAAGAAGATTTTATCGGTGCGGACATGGCACGCAAGTTTTTACAGATGGGTTTCACCCGTGCCCGATGTTATGCCAATCATAAAGGTGGCAAAAAATACGATGGCCCGGTTCCGGAGGATAAAAAAGGCTTGAGTGGTGCGCATGGCCGTTCCGAGCTGCCACGTAATCATGAAGATCCGGTTAAAGCCGCTGCTGCCAAAATCTTTAAACAGAAATGGGATGAAGCTAAAAATCATCCCGAATATCTCCAGCAAAAACAGAAATTTCAGGAATTTATAGAGCAGCAGTCTGCAACTGGCTAAAAACCTTTCATTTAAACTGAGAGTGGCTGTGCGACAGGGTTCAAGGACTGATGAGCCATATAAACTCTGTTACGCCCGTTGTTCTTCGCCATATACAAGGCAGAATCTGCCGCATTCAGGAAGCGCTGATAATCCGGATGTCCATCATAAAGCACACAACCAATACTGACCGTAAATTTAAACTGCTGGCCTTGTGCCGAATTAATCATGCCATTTTCAATATATTTACGAATACTTTCGGCAATATTCAGGGCACGTTTCTCATCAGTATCCACCAGTAATAGCAAAAACTCTTCACCGCCGACCCGGAAAGCATAATCACTGCCCTGACTGTATTTTTGCAATGCTTCGGCCAGAAATTTCAAGGCCAGATCACCTGCTGCATGTCCAAATTTGTCATTAATACTTTTGAAATAATCAGCATCAATGGCAAGTAAAGACAAAGGCGTATGATTCTTACGGGAAAAAGTGATTTCACGTGAAATAATGGTATTCAAATAACGACGATTCAATAACTGGGTCAATGAATCATTACCTGATTCAATATATTCGGCCACCTGAAATAACTGATCTACTAACAACTGAATCTCACGGTTCAAGTCACGGATTCGTTGGATCAGTCCCAGCATATTGTTTTTGTCCGTACAGTCCATAATATCTTGATTAAGTTCATCGACTTGATAAATTCGTTCAATGATTAAATCGACCTGGTCAGAGCCGGTAAAAGCATAAGAGGCTTTATGAATAAACCATAAACCAAATTCCGACTTGGACAACATCGGATGATTCAATTTTTCATGCTCAGAAAAGACCTTGAACATGAGCTCATTTTCCCAGTCTAGCAATGAACTGCGCTGTTTATCTTTTTGTACGGCCACATCCTGCATCGCTGAAAAAACACGATAACTGTGTTTAATTTCCTGATTCATGGCTGTTTTGGCTTCATAAGATCGGCACATGACTTCTGTGGCAAACCCCATGATCTGGACAATATAACTGCAGGTAGTCAACATACTGTGATGAGGATTCTCATCCAGCAGTTCAAACATTTTACGCTCAATTTCACGTACACCGCGCATGATCAGCCAGGATGGAATTCCGACACGCGCATGCACATGCCCCACCATCGCCTGTTTCTGCACGGCATCGGCATAGCGTTTATTAATCCCTACACCAAAGCTTTCAAGTAGCCAGGCATTTAAAGTGTCGCGCAAGCGCTGTTGAATCAAGTCATCGGAAAAGAATTCTGCAGATTCCTTTTCAATGAGCATGTTTTTATAGAATTCTTCCACCAGAATCAGGGAATGATCTTGAATAAAATGAAAGGCATGCAATAAGTCATCAGATGAATAATTTTGACAGATCTGTTCCCATTGCTCGGCCAGTCTTGCCATGCATTCATTATTCATACTGTCTGTTCCCCAAAACCTTGCAATTTGTACTCACATTATGTGATAAATATAACAAATATCAGGTATTTTTCCTAAAATATCGACCAGATTATTTGTACCAAATCAAGCCAATCTTTTTATACAAGGGAAAACTAAACAGTAGCCTCATGGATACACAGCACTTTATCAATAGTTTTAAATAAATCTTAAAAATACCGAATCAAACCAAGACTCCATTGATCCCAGTCTTTGGACTGCTGTTGCTGATATTCCCAAGACAGCCGAAGTGCATGTTGTGGATTGAATGCATATTGGATTTCAGTATTCAGTTTCAGCTGCCAGCGATGCGAATCTTCCCAATAAGGCAGTTCCACCTGCACCAGACTGTTGATCTGATCGCTCCAGATATTCTGGCACCCCACAGTAGGGCCTGCACCTACGCGCCAGCCCTGATCCAGTGCCTTGCCTGCCTGTAGCTGAGTTTGCATTTGTGCATAACATAGATGTTCACGGCTGGCATTTGCCCAGCTATAACCACCCTGAGTTTTTAAGCTGGCGACGCCATGCTGTTCATCGTCACTAAACTGGCCATGCGCATCCAGTGCCTCCTGTTTCCAGCCCAAATTAAAACCCCAAGATAATGGCGTATTAAACGGATTGACCGGGTTATAGGAATTGACAGTAAATAGATCCAGATGTTCCAGCTTGAGCTCACTGTCACGATATTGCAAAGCCCCATCCAGAAACAGCAATTGTGTGCCGGTTCGAAAACCGCCTTGCGGGTCGATGAGATCATGATAAGCCTGCCGATGCCCTAGCTGGACAAAGGATTCACCCTGAACCTGTCCGGCCTGAAGACTGATATTCCGTGCATGATGGCTTTGTACCGGGTCTATTTTTGGACGTTCAGGCGCTTTACGCTGCTTCTCGATATTCAGCTGACTTCTTAAGCCTAATAACTTGCGAAAACGTGGCTGGGAAAATGATTTATCGACTGTTTGTCGGAGAAAGTCCAGATATAAATGATCATAGGCCATTTCCAGAATTTTGGCCTGATCTTCTGCCGGATAGGGCTGCAAGATTGAAGGCATTGCACCTGTTTCTGCATAAGCCAGCTGATGCGCAGTTTTTGCCAGCGCTTTGCCATGCTGTCTGGACTGTGCCAGCAATTGAGTTTCAAGCGCCGGACGGTAAACTTTCTGTTTGATCAAGCCCTGCTGTTCTACTACTTTTAGTGTTTCAATCGGAATCGCAGTCGAATTAAACTGTTTCTGTAGATTTAGCTCGGGACGTACCAGATCAAACAGTCCCAGTAGGCGATAAGCGCAATTATCACTGATAAAATAATAAGGGAAACTTACATTTTGCATTTCCCAGAGATGCTGTACCAAAAACCTGGTTTCTTGCGGACTTAAGTTTAATTCATATTCCCACAAATCCCGGCTTTCAAAGTCACCATACTCTTTGACCTTGCGGTAATACGGCATCAGTGAATATTCACCCGGATATTGTCCAGTCAGCCCTTTCCAGGCAAAGGACCAGTTGTCATTGCCATCGACCGTCGCAGCATAGTTGACCGCATAAGAAATCAGATTGAGTTGTTGCTGGTCTTTAGGGTCCAGACGCAACAAGGTATGACCAAACATCGAGCTGGGATTACCCATAAAATCCGTGGCATAGATCAGGGTTGCCTCATAAGGCTTGACCTCGCCAATCCATTTATCCAAATCCGGGCAACTGACCGCAGGCAATTGTTGCTCGGAAATATTCAATTGCTGCATTAACCAGCTGCTGCGTGCAGGAAACTTACAGCGGACGGACTGATTCGGCTCTGCGCTCAGGAATAAAGCCTGAATGTTATGCTGCATTTCTTTTTTTAGATCAGTTTTTCCCTGCTCTGCCAGGAAATAGCCCGAATAGTTAACCTCGCTATGACCTTGGGGATTGGCATACATGAGACGTTGCCAGGTAGTGCTCTGATCCAGACGCTGAGTTTCGGCCTGAGCGATATAATACTGGATGTCTGGATTAATTTCGCTAGAAAAACTTAAAGGGCTGAATGTCAGGCCCAACATGAAGAACGCATATTTCATTCAGTTAACTTATTCTCATCAATTTCTTTTAGTCATAAGAAAACCCTGCCAGAACAGCAGGGTTTTTAGGGTGCGGATCAGATGTAGGATTTCAATACTTCATCTTTGGCCATCACAGTTTGTAAGGTGCTTAAAACTTGTAATGTATTCTGGTTTTCTTCGGAATAAATTTCAGAGAAATTCTGCTTGGAAACGCTAAAGAAACGAGCTTTATCTTCAGATTTAATATTCAAAAGTTCAGCCAGAACATTCAGGCTTTCACCCTCTCCAACTGCCATATCACGCGCCAATGCTTCAGCGTTTTCATTGGTAAAGGTCACCACTTGAGCGGTTACGGTACCGCCCTGGCTACAACCTAAAGTACCAAAAGTGATCCCGAGCCACTGATTCGTGAACAGAACGTTGGTCGTACCTGCAAAGAGTTTAGGAATAATACCAGACTGACCCGCCCATACCTGGCTTCCGATACCACAACCGACATCTCGGTCAGCCATCGCCATGCTTGAACCAGTCGCCAATACCGCCGCCAGCATAATTTTTTTCAACATAGTTATTCTCCAATTATTCTCATGCAATCTTTGTTATTACTCTAATAATGTAATTTAAATTACATACTCAGCAGAGTAGCGACAAGTCAAGTTTGGCGCAATTGAAAAAATGTATGCTTTACATAAACATAACCTGATTGATTTTACTGTTCCTTGAGCGCCCAATCGCCTTGTGAATTACGCTGTCCCAAAATTTTCAGCACCAACACCAGACTCAGCAGTAACAACAAATACCAGGAGCCCAGTTTGCCCCATCCCACCATATGCCATTGCTCAATCTGGCTTGGATAGAGCCAGATCTGGTAAAAGGTACTGATATTCTCGGCAATCCAGATAATAAACGCCAGAATCAGCAGTACGGGTAACATCGGCAACTGAAAAGTATGCCGATTCAGCTGAAAGCGAATTCTGGTTTTCCAGAACATGATCACGCTCCAGACAAATAAAATCACCCGATAATCGGGAATAAAAAACTTGCTCATAAAGTTGATATAAGACAAGACAGCCAATGTCAGCATATGGCTAAAACGCGGCAATTTTTCAAATGAAACCTGATATAGACGTAAAGAGCGCGCAAAAAAACTGCCGACCGCAGAATACATAAAACCGGCAAATAAAGGCACGGTCAGGATTTTAAATATTGCGGGTTGAGGGTAATGCCAGGAAGCAATTGCCGGATGGGTCAGGAAGATTTCCATCACCATGGCCATGAGATGAAATAACGCAATCACTTTGGCTTCAGCCCAGGATTCCAGTTTGGTATAGAGCAATATCACCTGAATCAGCAAAGCAAAAAAAAGCAGATAGTCATACCGGTAAAAACCAATGAAGAGATCGCTGCCCATAGAAGCAGTCAGCGCAAAAGCGAGCAGGAGTAAAATCCCAAATAAGGCAGCCGAAGCTGCCTTATAAGTAAATTCAAACCCTGATTTGAATAGATCGATCAAGGTTTACATCCTAAAGATATTTGGCACTATACTCATGTACGGTATCAATAAATGCTTTTGGATTCGCCGGATCAACCCACTGGGTAATACCATGACCTAAATTGGCAATATAACCGGTTTTCTCGCCATTGGCATAGGCATCATCCAGCATGGCTTTTGTCGCTTTAATGATGGTGTCTGATGAACCATATAAAGTTGCAGGATCCAGGTTACCCTGAAGTGCTGCACGACCAGCAACCGTTTGACGAGCGACATTCAATGGCGTGGTCCAGTCCAGACCAAATGCATCTGCGCCTGTCGTAATCATCGGTTCCAACCATTGACCGCCACCTTTGGTAAACAGAATTACCGGAATCTTGCGGCCGTCTTTCTCACGTTGCAAACCAGCGACAATCTTCTGCATATAGTTCAGCGAGAACTCGATATATTCACGATGTGCTAATGCCCCACCCCAACTATCAAAGATCTGTACCGCTTGTGCACCCGCATCGATCTGCGCATTCAAATATTCAGTCACTGCATCAGCCAGACGATCCAGTAAAGCATGCAAAACTTCAGGCTGCGCATACATCATCTGTTTGGTAAAACGGAAATCCTTGCTTGAACCACCTTCGACCATATACGTTGCCAGAGTCCATGGACTGCCCGAGAAACCAATCAGAGGAACCTGACCGCTCAGGGCTGAACGAATGGTCGAAACGGCATTCATCACATAATCCAGATCCGACTTGGCATTAAATGCAGGCAGATTGGCTACATCCTGTTCGGTACGGATGGTCTTGTGAAATTTCGGGCCTTCACCAGCTTCAAAATACAGCCCCAGTCCCAAAGCATCCGGAACCGTCAAGATATCTGAGAATAAAATCGCGGCATCAAGATCATAACGGCGCAAAGGCTGCAAAGTCACTTCACAGGCCAGTTCAGTATTCTTGCAAAGCGAAAGGAAATCTCCTGCCTTGGCACGCGTTTCGCGGTACTCAGGCAAATAACGGCCAGCCTGACGCATCATCCATACTGGCGTAGCATCTACAGGCTCACGCAACAATGCGCGCAGAAAACGATCATTTTTTAAGGTCGTCATTCACATTCCCATCTTTCTTTGACATTGCCAACATCATAGCAAAAAGGCCGCAGTTTTAATAACTTCTGGCAACTTTAAAAACCGATCGGATTGAACGGCAACCTAGTGATTTACACAAAACAACTACTGCATCTCCACATTTTTTCTGTAATACTTATAGTGTTTTTTCACATAGTTAAAGAAATAATTCTTAAGGTTGAGTTACATGTTCGTTCGCACAATGCTCGCTGTGAGTCTAGGTTGCATTTTCGCAGGTCAAGTTTTTGCCGCGTCTACTGCTGAACAACCATTAAAACCCCAAGTGGTGACTGATGTTGCAGTGCAAGATCCGATTGATCCATTAGCAACTGAAGCTTCAGCGGCCCAAGCAGCACCTGCAGAAGCGCAAATTACCGCACAAGAACAACAAGACTTAAAACAGGCATCTGAAGCGCTGAATAAGCTACAGGATACCGAAGAGCAGACTGCTTCTATTGGCGCAGCACCAAATACCAAAGCACCGACTAACTCTGCAGCGACCAAAGCTTCGTGGACTTTAGACGGTTTAAACAATGCCCAATGGTATGAAAATATCGGTGCAGGTCAATTCCCAGTTTACGCACGTGCGCATGTCATGCTGAATAATGCTCATGCATCACCGGGTGCGATTGACGGAACCAGCGGTAAAAACACACTAAAAGCGATTGCATCTTTCCAGCAAATGAATGGCATTAAACCGACAGGTGTTTTGACTCAGGAAACCTGGGATAAACTAGTTGCACGTCAGGGTTCTAAGCCAACCTTTGTTGAATACACCATTACTGAAAAAGATCTGGCAGGCCCATTTGCCAAGTCTATTCCTTCAGATTATGCGTTACAGGCAAAAATGAAAGGCTTGTACTACACGCGTGTCAGTGAAATGTTGAGTGAAAAATTCCATATGGATGAGAATTTTTTAAAGAAACTCAATCCAAATGCCAACTTTAATAAAGTTGGTGAAAAATTACTGGTCAGTAATGTACGTAATGACTTGCCTGAAGGTATTCACTTGATTGTTGCACATAAAGGCGCGAAACAACTGTACTTATTTAATAGTAAAAATCAAATGATCGCGTCATTCCCTGCCACCATTGGTAGTGCGGATACACCATCTCCAACCGGAACCTATAAAGTAACAGGTGTTGCACCAAACCCTTGGTACAGCTACTCACCTTCTAACTTTGTACAAGGTAAAAATTTAAAACCACTATCTTTACCACCGGGTCCTAACGGTCCTGTCGGGAATATCTGGATTGGTTTAAGCAAGAAATCATTTGGTATTCACGGAACACCAAACCCGTCTAGCATTTCGAAAACAGCATCACATGGTTGTATTCGTTTGACTAACTGGGATGCCAATGATCTTGGCCGTAAAGTCAAATCTGGCGTAACGGTTCGTTTCTTAGAATGATGATCGGTCTGCCGATTTGAATAAAAATAGCCTGCTTTTGAGCGGGCTTTTTTATTCCTTATGTTTACTTTCAGCTCTTTCGTTGCAAAAATGCAATGATCTGTCGCCTATTTGAGATTTTTTCAGTTATAAAACGACAGTATGATGATCTCAAGTTAAAAATAATGTCGAGATAAAATCATGAATGCTTTTCTACATCCTAGCGAAAATCGTGGTCATGTAAAAATGGGCTGGCTGGAGTCTAAACACAGTTTCTCATTTGGTAACTGGTATAACCCAAAGTATATGGGTGTCAGCGCTTTACGTGTCATTAATGATGACCTGATTGATGGACATCAGGGTTTTGGAACGCATCCACATGACAATATGGAAATCCTGACCTGTGTGCTGAAAGGAACCATTACCCATCAGGACAGCATGGGCAATCATGGCGGAATCGCTGCGGGTGAATGGCAACTGATGAGTGCAGGAACAGGTGTGCGGCACAGTGAAATGAACCAAGGCGACGAACAGGTCCATTTACTGCAAATCTGGATTATTCCAAATGAACGTGATGCCAAGCCGAACTATCAGCAAATCCGTCTTGACCCGCATGAGCAACCGAACCAGTGGCATTTGATTTGTGGTCCGAATGAAAATGCACCGATGCATATTCGTCAGAATGCCGAAGTCAAAACTGCGGTGATTCAGCAAGGCCAAAGTCTGGAAGTGAAAGCGACCCAGCATATTAATTATGTACATGTTGTTTCTGGCACTGTCCAGATCGCTGAACATACAGTTGAAGCTGGCGGCGCAATTGCTTTTCTAGATGATACAGAAATTAAAGCAAGCGAAGATGCGCAAGTGATCTGGTTTGATTTGCCGGAAGTACCCAACTAAGCTTTTAAAGCTCTCAGCTCTAATGGCTATTGATCCCAGTGATTAATAGCCATTTTTTATACATATAATCGTAAATAAGAAATAATAGGTGGCAATATCATAATAAGGTTTCCTAACCAAGAAAATTATGCCTGCTACCTATACAAATCCAACCAATTCTCATCACATTTTTACCTAAGCAATGCATTATTTAGGTGAATATAAACTGATCCATTTCTATGGAATCCAGTGCTGTATAGCTTTGATCATTCGCGACTGGTTTTGATATTGTCTTTTGCAGCCATAAAGTGAATTAATCTTTTCATGTAGGTTAAATAAATAGAAGAGCATATTCGTATGAACCAGATTTTAGAGATGCAAAGCATCCAGCAACAAGCTTTGTTTTATTTATTAGCCTTTTTAAAACAACAAGATTATCAGTTCACGACCATTACACCACTTTCCCACCAGCGAATTCTGAATCGGAAAAAGAATGAAATTTATAAGCACAGAACCCTTCAGGATATCTTTGGCTGGAATCTAAACTTTAAAAAAACTGATCTTGATCCCGTTCTGTTTGAATTATTGCAAGAACATCAACTTCTACAGGTTCAGGAAGATCAATACTTGAGTCAGATTCGAGTTTCTTCACTCGATGGCGAACTCTTTATTCATTCAGCTTTTCCGACTACTCAGCAAGATGCGGTATTTTTTGGCCCGGATACGTATCGCTTTATCTATCATCTCAAGCAATATCTAGCCACCGAACCTCGCCCTTTCAAACGGGCTGCTGAAATATGCTGTGGCACCTCTGCTGCTGCCATCAGTATCGCCAAATACTTTCCAGATCATGAGGAAATCTTTGTAGCAGATCTAAACCCCAAAGCCTTGCTCTATAGTCAGCTCAATATTGATTTTTCGGGTTTTACTTCAATCTCTCCGGTGCAAAGCAATTTATTTTCCAATCTTGAAGGTCAGTTTGACCTGATTTTTGCCAATCCACCTTATTTAATTGATCCTGAGCAACGGCAATATCGTCACGGAGGTAATGAGCTCGATGGCAATGAATTATCTTTTAAAATTATAAAACAAGGCCTGCAAAGGCTAAATTCAGGCGGCCGTTTATTTTTATATACCGGCGCCACCATCACACGAAATGGCAATCGATTTTTACAGTATCTGCAAGACCTGATGCAGCAGCATCAAAATATTCACTGGTCTTATGAGGAAATTGATCCGGATATTTTTGGTGAAGAATTAGAGCAACCTGCTTATCAGCATGTGGAAAGAATTGCTCTGGCTCTGATTAAGATTGAAGTATGCGATTAAAGAATATCTGTTTATAAATTATCGACTTTTTAAATATCGAACCTCTTCAAGATCCGTTTTTTTTAAATCATTCTGTAAAATTCATCAGCAATAAAAAACCCCAATCTTTCGATTGGGGTTTTTAAAATTTGGCGGAAGCGGTGTCCGTCTAACAGTAGCCCTACACAGTCTAATCAAATATTATAAAAACATATATTTCAATTATTTAATATTTTTATCATCCAAAGTCATCTTGCCCAATCCTACCATTTCCAGTATTTTATGAGGGGTAGGTTGTGGGGTAAATAAAGACATGCCAAAGAAATCTAAAGAGCTATCTGCACTCAGTGTAGCAAAAATTAAGAAGACTGGGCGACATACTGTAGGGGGCGTTGATGGCCTTTGCCTGAATGTTGAAGGTAACTCCCGTGTCTGGATTTTGCGTGCAGTAGTAGGAAAACGTCTGGATAAAGATGGGAAGTTAAAACCACATCGTCGTGATATTGGTATCGGCTCCTACCCTGAAGTTTCTTTAGCTGAAGCCCGTGCCAAAGCCACTGAATTGCGATTACAAATACGAAGCGGTATTGATCCAATTGCTCATAAGCAGCAACAGCTTAAAAAGCTTCATGAGCAGCAGCTACGAAATAAAACATTTATTGAATGTGCGAAAATCGTTATTACCAATAAAACTCGTGAGCTCAAGAATCAAAAACATATTGGGCAATGGTCATCTACATTGGAAACTTATATCTATCCAACGCTGGGTAACCTTATCATCGGTACCATTACCAAAATCGACATTGCAGAAGCTCTTAAACCCATTTGGATTGAAAAAAATGAAACAGCTAGACGTATTCGTGGTCGTATAGAAACCATCTTCGATTATGCTAAAGCGATGGGATATTTTGTGGGTGATAACCCAGCCGCTTGGAAAGGTAATCTTGAGCCTATCTTAGGTAACTTAAAGCAAGAATCCCGCCCACACCCATCCCTACCTTATGAACAGGTTGCTGAGTTTATCCAGCATCTGAGACAGAAAAAAGGAATTTCACCAAAGGCACTAGAATTTACAATTTTAACTGCATGTCGTTCTGGGGAAGTTTTTGGGGCCAAATGGCAGGAAATTGATTTTAAGAATAAAGTTTGGATCATTCCTAAAGAGCGTATGAAAGCAGACAAAGAACACCGTGTGCCCCTATCTCAAGAAGCGATTAACTTACTTGAATCCATCCAAGAATATACTCAGCCGCAAGATTTTATTTTTCCAGCACCACGCAATGGCGGAATGCTATCTGACATGTCATTGACTACTCTGATCAAGCGTATGCATGAACAAAAGCTTAAAGAAAATGGCTTAGGCTATATTGATCCTAAGCAGAATCGTGTGATTACTACACATGGTTTTAGATCAACCTTCCGAGATTGGTCAGCAGACAAAACCGATTACCCTCGTGAAGTTTGTGAACATGTACTTGCACATAAATTGCCAGATGAAGTTGAAGCTGCTTATTTACGCGGAGCTTATCTTGAAAAACGTAAGAGTTTGATGGCAGATTGGGCTAATTTTTGCACTTAAACCAACTTAATGTATTTAAAGTATTAAAATTAAAGCAAGTCAGGCACTCTAATCAAACTAAATCGAGTGATTTCCTCAATTGATCAATACAATTAACTTTCAATACGATATTGGAAAGTATTTTTAACATTCAACACGCTAGTCGGTTTGCCATCGACGAGACGAGGCTGATATTTAAAAGTGAGAGCAGCCTGAATCGAAGGTCGTACAAACAGAGATGGATCCGGAAATTTGAACAACTCCTATAAGTGATATTCTGCTCCTCAAATGATGTTATAAACATCAATATATGGAGTATTTTATGGCACGTAGACCAAGAAGAAATCATTCAAATGACTTTAAGGCCAAGGTAGCACTTGCTGCGATCAAAGCAGAAAAAACACTTGCTGAATTGAGTTCTGAGTTTGATGTTCATCAAAACCAAATTATTGACTGGAAAAATCAATTGATCTCAGCTTCCTCGCAAGCTTTCGATCAATCAAAAGCTCCATCAGAACCACCCATCGATCTAAAAAAACTACATGCAAAAATCGGTGAGCAGGCATTAGAAATTGATTTTTTAGAAGGTGTGTTGAAGAAACTGGGCCGCTTCAACCACAAAAGTTAATCGATCACTCACTTCAGATTTCAGTATCTAAACAAGCTAAGTTACTGAAAGTCTCTCGTGGTTGTTATTATTATCGCCCAAAACCTGTTACCTCATCAGATCTGAAGCTGATGCGATGTATTGATGAATTACATATGCAATATCCTTTTGCAGGCAGTCGTATGATGCGTGATTTGTTGAATCGTCAAGGGCATCATATAGGACGACGTCATACACGTACTTTAATGAAGAAAAATGGGTATTCAGGCGTTATATTGCAAACCAAATTTAAGCCAGGCTAATCAAGCTCACCGTAAATATCCATATCTGCTCAAAGGATTGGCTATTCAGCGCAGTAATCAAGTGTGGTCTACGGATATAACGTATATCCCTATGGCAAAAGGCTTTGTTTATTTATGTGCTGTGATTGATTGGCATAGCCGCAAGGTACTTGCGCATAGGGTATCGATTAGTATGGAGGTGGATTTTTGTATTTCGGCATTAAATGAAGCGATTGAAAAATATGGATCACCTGAAATATTGAATACAGACCAAGGCAGTCAGTTCACCAGTGATGCATTTATTGATGTATTAAAATCAAATGGCATTCAAATCAGTATGGATGGTAAAGGTCGATGGGTAGATAATGTGATGGTTGAACGATTATGGCGGAGCGTTAAATATGAAGAGGTGTATCTCAAAGCTTATAGCAGTGTCACAGAAGCGAAAAAGCAATTGAGTGCATATTTTGAGTTTTATAATCTGAAACGACCTCATTCGAGTCTGGACATGAGAAGCACTGCTTCGCAAGGCTAAATGAGTTTTACTATGACCAGCTACCACAACAAAATAAGGTAGCTTAACTAGAGCGGAATATCACTTATAAATACGCTTTTAGTTGTTCAAACAAGTGGAACCACCTCTGTTTTTACATCAACATAAACTTGACTGATCTGTTGAATGACAGCCATCGCCTTAGTATCAGCTTGACCAACCAATGCACCTTCCGTCACTAAAATCTGACCAATACGACCAGAAATCGGTGCTGTAACCGTAGAATATTTTAAGTTCAATTTTTGTCTGGTTAATGCTGCTTTTAGTTGAGCAACATCGGCTATCGCTTGACGATACGCTGTCTCAGTATTGTTATATTCTTGCTGGCTAATTGCATGGCTTGACAATAATTGTTCCTAACGACCAAGAAGCGATTTTAAACGCATCACTTCTGCCTGAGCACGTTGTAATGTGGCTTGATTACTCTCCACATCTGCTTGCAAGATATCGGAGTTAATTTTGAATAAAGGCTGCCCTGCTTTGACATCAGAACCTTGTGTAAATAAAACCTTTTCCACAATCCCTCCGACTTGTGGACGAATTTCTGCAATTCGGTAGGCTGCTACGCGTGCAGGAAGATTTTCAATAAGATGAATTGGTTAATGCTGTGCAGTAAACACGCTCACAACCGCGGGTGGCTGTTCAGTTTGAATTTCTTCAGCATTTTGTTTACAGCCCATAATCATGGCTGCACTCATCCCTAATGCACAAAGCTTAAGATGAAAGTGATTGTTCATTCTAACTACAATAAAATTAATGATGGTTGCTATTGTTAAAACTGAGTGTCAAATTTCAGCCAATATTGTGTTGAGATTGTGTGGAGAGTATCTTTAATTATATTTGCAATTAGTAATTTTAAAATTTTGGCTAACAATCATTTTCAGATATCACATTGTTAAACAATATCTTTTCCATGCATAATCAAGTTGTTATCTACAGTTTTGCATCGTTTTGATTACAAAGAGCTTTATTGCACAAATCTACTGATAAAGCCTTATTCCGCAATATAATTCGTAAATGAATAAGCCTACACATAGAATCTATCATACAAAGAATTGACCTTACCACAACTCTACATTTATTAACTTATTCAATAAACTCAAATAACTATATAAAAACCCAAATTATCTTAAATATTAATGGTTTAGATCAGTCTCAAATTTTGAGTATTTTTTCACCAAAGTGGAACGCTAATAAAAATATTCTAAATAACATTTCACATAAAATTCACTATCAGATACATACTCTTTAATTGGAAGTAAAACGCTGAAATTTATAACTGAAAAAAATTTAGGCGATGCTTTTAAGATAGATTAAGTAAGTTGTATCAAATATAAATTTATATAGGTGTATTCTTCAGTGGCTATAGAATTTGTTTCCAAATCAAAGTTACCTACAGCGTTTGGTGATTTTGAAATTATAGCATTTCAAGACCAAAGTACTGGTGAAGAACATATCGCTCTTGCCAAAGGCATGGATACTATTTCTAATCAACCTGTACTCGTCAGAATTCATTCGGAATGCTTAACAGGTGATGCTTTTGCTTCACTGAAATGTGACTGTGGCCCCCAATTACATTCAACCATGAAAATGATTAATGACGCTGGTCAAGGTGTGATTTTATACCTTCGCCAAGAAGGTCGTGGCATAGGATTAACCAATAAAATTCGAGCCTATGCACTCCAAGATCAAGGACATGACACTCTCGATGCCAACTTATTATTAAATTTACCAGCAGATGCTCGTAAATATGACATGTGTACTATTATGTTAGATTATTTAAAAATAAAGAATGTAAAACTCATTACAAATAATCCGTTTAAAATTAAATCTTTAACTGATTTAGGAATTAACGTTGTTGAACGTATTCCTTTAAAAGTAGGTTTAAATATCTTTAACAAAGCTTATCTAGAGACGAAGCAAAAACGTATGTCACATCTGTATGATAATAGTGATTTCTAAAAAGTGATCACTTTCAGAAAAAACTCCACATCCAAAGTTCCATCTCCCTTAGGCTTTGTTGCACAAAGATTTCATAACTATATGATTTTAGAAGTTTTGATTACTTTTTGATCCAAAATTAAATTTATTTAAATCAGATGCTTACATATTTATGCAACAAAGCCGAACTCCGATTAACACTCTTGGTTACAGGGTGTGCTGCAATGGTCTTGTGCGCTGTAGCATTTATGACCTATCTGGGTATCAACCAGATTTTAATTGCTCAACAAGATCGGGCTTTGGTTGAACGAATTGAGCGACTGGAAATTTTGCTACAAGACAGTAGCAATATTGAACAGATTATCGCTCGTCCGAAGCTGTATCAAAATATGTTGGGAAATCAGGATAATTTGTTTTTATTGATTCAAGGCAATCAGATTCTCATCAACATCAATCCTCTTGGCATTCCGCTGCCTGAATTTACCCATCAGCCCCAAATTCAATTCCAAGATTTATCGGTTCATACTTACCCCACCCGTATTGCTTGGAAAACCATTCAAATCAATCAGCAGCCCTATGTGTTAATTGCAGGCAAACAGTGGTCTGAACGTTTAGCCATCATCTCGCCTTTTCAAAAACGTCTTTTTATTTATGTGTTTACGGGCATCTTGGGCATTTTCATACTCTGTGCCATTGCTAGCCATCTGGGATTGAACGCATTAAGAACTCTGCGAGAACAGACTCATGCCATTAATATTCACAAACTTGAGCAGCGACTCAATCTGATTCATCCCCCTCAAGAGATTGAACAACTAGCATCCGATATCAACGCCATGCTTGACCGTATTGAAATGGGATATAGCCAACTGAATCGCTTCTCTGAAGACATTGCGCATGAATTTAGGACCCCATTGAATAATTTAATCGGGTGGTGTTTCAAAAAGTATGCTGAAAAAAACAATATGGCTTTTGATAAAATAGAGGTATGAAAATAACGCTACAAATCAAATGTCCTACCTGTCTAAGTAACAATATAAAGAGAAATGGCATCAAAGTAGATGGGGAACAAAACCATCAGTGCAAAGATTGCAAACGTCAATTTATTGGTGATCATGCATTAAGCTATCAAGGGTGTAACTCAGGTATTACCGGCAAGATATTACATTTAATGGTCAGAGGAAGCGGTGTAAGAGATATTGCTGAAGTCGAGCGTATCAGCATTGGCAAGGTATTACGAACCTTAAGTGAATCGATCTATCAGATTCAGCCTAAACAAAGCCACTACGAATGTCTTGAAGTCGATGAACTTTGGACTTTTGTAGGGAATAAGAAAAATAAACAATGGCTTATTTATGCCTACCATCGAGAATCTGGAGAAGTTGTTGCTTATGTTTGGGGTAAGCGGGATTTAGCAACGGTTCAACGTCTTAAAGCTAGACTTAAAAAGCTTGGGGTTCAATATGCTGGAATTGCGAGTGATCATTGGGATAGTTTTATCACAGCATTTCAATGTTGCAAGCAAGTGATCGGTAAGTTTTTTACCGTCGGTATTGAAGGTAACAATTGTAGAATTCGTCATCGAATCAGGCGTGGATTTAGGAGAAGTTGCAACTTTTCTAAAAAGCTCGAAAATCATTTTAAAGCCTTTGATTTGACTTTCTTTTACCTTAATAACGGATTTGTTTAACGCCAGCATACTTTTTGAAACACCACCAGTTTTTTAAACTACATTCCTTAGTCTTCTAAATACAGCTAAAAGTAGCCAATCCAATCCAAAATTTGATGAGGGGTAGGTTGTGGGGTAAAACTACAGACAAAAAATAAGCCCTTATAAAAACAAGGGCTTATTTAGATATTTGGCGGAAGCGGTGAGATTCGAACTCACGGAGGACTCACACCCTCGTCGGTTTTCAAGACCGGTGCATTAAACCGCTCTGCCACGCTTCCATGGGCGCAATAATACGGAGCTTTTGTCCGGCTGACAAGTGAAAATTACAGTGAATGCAATCAACTGCATATAGTTTCATCAAATCCTTACAGTTTAGCTGCTAATTCCGCTCCCTCACGAATGGCGCGCTTGGCATCGAGTTCAGCAGCCAGTTTTGCACCGCCAATAATATGATACTGCGCCAAGGTATTTTCCCCAGCACTCGGCATCAGGTCTTTTACCGATTCCTGACCTGCACATACCACAATGGTATCCACACGCAATAATTGAGCATGGCCATCTACCTCAATCCATAAGCCTTCATCCGTGACAGATTTATATTGCACACCGCGCAACATCCGCACGGCATGTTTTTTTAACTGGGCACGATGTACCCAGCCTGAAGTCTTGCCTAGTCCTGCGCCAAGCGGTGTCTTTTTACGTTGTAATAGATAAATTTCCCGTACTGGAGGTTCTACTTCAGCACGCTGTAACCCGCCTTCAGTCACATAATCTGGATGAGAATCTACACCCCATTCACGCTTCCACTCATCCACAGGTTGCGGCTGTATTTGATGCGGTGGCTTTAATAAAAACTCGGACACATCAAAACCGATCCCGCCTGCGCCAATGACCGCAACACGATCACCGACAGGTGCGCCACGTAGCACTTCTGCATAAGATAATACTTGTGGTGCCTGACTGCCTTCGATATTCAAGGCACGCGGCACAACCCCTGTAGCCACAATCACCTCATCAAAACCCTCACGCTCCAACTGCTCGCGGTTGACTCGGGTATTGAGACGCAGATCAACTCCAGTTTTTTCTAGCTGCACTTTAAAATAACGAATCGTTTCGTGAAACTCCTCTTTCCCCGGAATGACTTTAGCCAGGTTGAACTGTCCGCCTACTTCATGACTGGCCTCAAACAGCGTCACATCATGCCCGCGACTGGCTGCGACAGTAGCCGCTGACAGACCTGCAACACCACCACCAATCACTGCAATACTTTTCGGTTTTTTGGTTTTGACATAGACCAGTTCGGTCTCATAAGCGGCACGCGGATTGACCAGACAGGTTGCGCGCTGGTTTTTAAAGGTATGATCCAAGCAAGCCTGATTACAGGCGATACAGGTATTGATTTCATCAACACGATTGGTTGCGGTTTTGTTGACCCAGAAAGCATCGGCCAAAAGTGGACGTGCCATCTGTACCATATCTGCCTGACCAGAGGCCAGAATCGCCTCGGCAGTGTCTGGCATATTGATCCGGTTAGAGGCAATCACCGGCACCGAAACATGTTTCTTAACTTCAGAAGTGTAATCGACAAAAGCAGCTCGAGGCACGGAAGTCACAATAGTTGGAATACGTGCTTCATGCCAGCCAATCCCGGTATTAAGCAAAGTAATCCCCGCCTTTTCCAAAGCTTTAGCTACGGTAATCACTTCCTGCATGGTATTGCCATCATGTACCAAATCGAGAAGCGACAAACGGAAACAGATGATAAATTTCTCGCCAATTTCCTCGCGAATGGCTTTGACAATTTCTACGGCAAAACGCATCCGGTTTTCAATCGGGCCACCCCAACGGTCGCTACGCTGGTTGACATGACGACTTAAAAACTGATTCAGTAAATAGCCTTCCGAACCCATAATTTCTACGCCATCATAGCCAGCCTTTTTGGCAATACTGGCCGTGTTGACATAGTCCTGAATGGTATTCAGGATCTGTTTATCTGACATTTCACGCGGTTTAAAAGGAGAAATTGGCGATTTGATTGGACTTGCCGACACCACAAAAGGCTGATAGCCATAACGTCCGGCATGCAGAATTTGCAAAAGAATTTTGGCGCCATGTTTATGCACTGCATGCGTCACCAGACGATGTGGCGCAATATCTCCCAAGGTATTCATGGTGCCGCCCGCCGGCAACAACCAGCCTTGACGGTTTGGCGATATTCCACCCGTAATCAGCAAACCTACGCCACCCTTGGCACGTTCGCCAAAATACGCTGCAAGTTTAGGATAATTATAGAAGCGGTCTTCCAGACCAGTATGCATCGACCCCATTACGACCCGGTTTTTAATGGTGGTAAAACCTAAATGCAGTGGTTTTAAAATGTTGGCATAGCGCGTCGTGGTCATAACAAATCCCTGATTATATTTGGCTGAGCAAGTCATTCCCTTACTTTAACTGATTTTTAGGGGCTTTTTATGACCCGGAGTTCAGCATTTTCAGGCACAAATATCAATCTTCGAAACAGTTCTTTCTATACATGACGAATTAGTTCTGCCATTGTCGTGCGCTGGATTTCCATAATGCAATCACGCCCAATACTGTACCAATTGGAAAACTCAGCAACATCAGAATAGCCATTATTCTGGATAAAGTACGTCCTGAACCATTGCCCTGCTTCACCTTTATACTGGCCTGGATATTAAAAAACATCAACAAGCCTAAAAGCAGCAGCACCACACCTAAACTCAGCATGGAAATACTGGATTGCTGATATTCAAGATATAAAAACAGCACTGTACTAAAACCAATCAGGCCGGCATAAATCCCATGCAACAGTGCCAGTGTTTCATTCTTGGTTTTAGGATTTAAATTAGGTAAAGGTGGGATATGAGTCGCCATGCTTTTATTCCTGTTTTATCTGGTTTTTAAATTATTCGGCTGAATATAACCAATTTTTTACTTTTTCAGCAGGATTCTGGTTAAAATCGTGCGATTTATGATTATTTAAGCCTATTGAATAGAGATTTTAAAACGAGTTTTTCTTTTCTAAAGCAAACCTAAATAAATTAATGATACAATTGATGCAATATGTATTTTTTCAGGCCACCAATTCTGGCGTGCCTATTTCATATCATTAGGATGAACAATGTCTGATAATGCAACTATCTTGCAGAATGTCCCAGTAGGTAAAAAAGTTGGTATTGCCTTCTCTGGTGGTCTAGATACTTCTGCTGCTCTTTTGTGGATGAAACAAAAAGGCGCTGAACCTTATGCTTACACAGCAAACCTGGGTCAGCCAGACGAAGACGATTACGATGCGATTCCAAAAAAAGCTGAAGCTTATGGCGCAGTAAAAGCACGTTTAATCGACTGCCGTTTACAGCTTGCATTAGAAGGTATTGCTGCAATTCAATGTGGCGCGTTCCATATTTCTACAGGTGGTATGCCTTATTTCAACACGACGCCATTGGGTCGTGCAGTAACAGGCACCATGCTGGTTACTGCCATGAAAGAAGATGACGTTAACATCTGGGGTGACGGTTCAACTTATAAAGGCAACGACATTGAGCGTTTCTACCGTTATGGTTTGTTGACCAATCCTGCGCTTAAAATTTACAAGCCTTGGTTAGACCAAACCTTCATTGACGAGCTGGGCGGCCGTGCAGAAATGTCACAGTTCCTAATCGACAATGGTTTTGACTATAAAATGTCAAAAGAAAAAGCCTATTCAACTGACTCAAACATGCTGGGTGCGACGCACGAAGCCAAAGATCTTGAATACCTGAATGCAGGCATTAAAATCGTTGAGCCAATCATGGGCGTTGCGTTCTGGAAAGATGACGTAGAAGTAAAAGCTGAAGAAGTATCGATTACTTTTGAAGAAGGCTTCCCGGTTGCCATCAACGGTCAACGCATTGAAGATCCAGTTGAGTTCATTCTTGAAGCGAACCGCATCGGTGGCCGTCACGGTCTAGGTATGTCGGATCAAATCGAAAACCGGATCATCGAAGCGAAATCTCGCGGTATCTATGAAGCTCCGGGTATGGCGCTGCTTCACATTGCTTATGAGCGTCTGGTAACAGGTATTCATAACGAAGATACGATTGAACAATACCGTATTAACGGTCTACGTTTAGGTCGTCTGCTTTACCAAGGTCGCTGGTTCGATTCTCAAGCACTTATGCTGCGTGAAACTGCTCAGCGTTGGGTTGCTAAAGCAGTTACCGGTACTGTAACGATCGAACTGCGTCGTGGTAATGATTACACGATTATGAACACTGAATCTCCAAACCTCACTTATGAAGCTGAGCGTTTAACTATGGAGAAAGGTGATTCCATGTTCTCGCCGATGGATCGTATCGGTCAGTTGACCATGCGTAACCTGGATATCACGGATACTCGCGCGAAACTGGGCATCTATACAGAGACTGGTTTACTGGCAGTTGGTTCAGCATCTGCAGTGCCACAACTGAAAGACAAAAACTAAGTTTTAGTCATTTATGTTGCATAAAAAACCGCTCCTGATGAGCGGTTTTTTATTGAGGGTTCTTTTATTGATTTTAATAATCTCTAACCATTTGCGATATCTGAATTGACTGAACGAATGGACTGATAATAAATCTGGTTGCGTCCAAGCTGTTTGGCACGGTATAACGCCTGATCCGCGATTCCCAACAATGCATCCTTATCAATATCTTCCTCACCACGATAGACGGTAATGCCTAAACTGATAGTGATATGTTTCGCAACCGAGGATTTTTCATGTGGAATTTCCAGACGGTCAATCGCCTTAAAAATATTTGAAGCCACTGCATAAGCACCATGTGCATCTGTTTCTGGCAAGAGCACTACAAACTCCTCCCCGCCATAACGCGCGACAAAGTCCATATGCCGGATCGCATTCTTGATGGTTTTGGCAATAGTCGAAATGACATCATCACCTTTCTGATGTCCATAAAAATCGTTGTAATTTTTAAAGAAATCGACATCGATAAACAGAATCGCCAAAGCCGTTTCTTCACGGCGTGCACTTTCGAAATGCACTTGCAGCGTCTCATCAAAGGTACGTCGATTGGAAATTTTGGTCAGTTCATCGTACTGACTCAAATGTAATAATTCGTTGGTATGAATACGCTGGATCTGCTCACTGATTCTGGCGCGAATGCTATAGAGAAAAATCACACGCTCACGGGCAAAAATCATATGGCTAATCACGTAACCAAGCAAGCAACTTCCAATTAAAATCCGGCCAAAAACCATAGGATTAAATTCAACTGAAAGGCTAAACAATACAAGAATAGTAGTTGCCGCAGCGAGTAATCCGGTGACCAGCATCTGAATCGGTTTAATGCCGGTCAGAACATAACCCAGGATATACACGATTGTGACTATCGCCATGGATTGATGCTGCAAGGCATCAGTTTTAATCGACATGGTGATACATGAAATTGACACCTGTACCCAGAATACCAACAGCATCGAAGCCTGAGGAAAAAAGCGCTTGATCTTGGGTAAGCAGGAGAACATATAAAAGATAATTAGCGACACGCCGCCATTGAGCAAGCCCAACATACACAGGACAAAATCATGTACGAAATATTCTTTGCTGATGCTCCAGTAATCTGTGGGAATCATCACCACCAAAAAAAGGAAATAGGCTAGTACTCCAGCCCACACATATTTTTCGACATGTTTGCGGGCGCGTTCCAGATTTTTGGTCCAGAATTCTTGTTCCAGATTTTGAGGGAAGACCGGGCCTACACGCTGGCTTTGCCGTGTAATCAGTTGTTCTATGTCTTCTTTATCATCTTGCAATTTCGCTAGATTGTACTTGTATTCCATTGCCAAGTATTTATGTAATTTTTTTATTAATTTTAAAATAACTAGGACTTACGCACTATTATTTATAGATTCTCTGTGGTAGCAGATGATTTTTATCGAGAATAAAGTCATCAATGAAGTTTTTGATAACTGGTCTAAATAATTTCTTCTGCCAACGATATACATTTTCAAAGATCCGCTCAAACTGGTTCTTTTGTATCTCAACGTAGGCCATCAAGGCTGAAAAAATATGATTCAAAATCAGTTTAGATCGTCTTACTTGAAACTTTTCAATATGACAAACCTGTTTAATCACCCGGTGATATTGCTCTATTTTCCAATGACTTGAATGTAATTCATGAAAACCCTCAAAGGACAATAAATCATCTTCATCTTGATGCACAATATAAAACCTCTGCTGTTCTTTTAACTGAGTCTTAAATAATTGTACAAAGCCAAAATCTTTGAGCCAGACCACTTGACCCTGATGGAAATCTGGCAATAAACGCAGTTGAAACCATTGTCCTTTTTCTGGGGAAACCTTACGGTTACAGTCGATACCAAACATAAATCGAATACCATATTTTCTTATGGTTTTTAGATTTCCAGTCGATGAATACCAACTATCACCTGTAATAAATTGAATCTTTGCACCCCAACTGAGTACTTCACTTAACATATCCATAAAGTAATCATTCTTGGTTTTACTTTCAGATTTGTCATAAATTCGGAAATTAATTGGAATATTTTGACCATTTTGATCTGTCGCATACAAGGTAATGAGATTAATACCCTTGACGGATCGGTGGTGTTTGCCTGACCAAAAATAGCTAACCAAGTCCATATGTTGACTATATGGTTTATCTAAAACAGTATCATCAATGCTGACTATAAGTTTATTATTATCAATATGTTGAATTGATTCTTGATATAGGTCGTGAGGTGTGTAGTCTTCACACTCTAGAAAGCGATTTACACTATCATGCGAGATATTATAAGTCTCGGCAAGTTGTGTGCAGCTAATAGAGTTCGGTTCTGTCATGAGAAAGCCCATATAAATGGGTAATGTACAAGTTGCTGTAGAAGCATGTTTAATTCGTCTAATCACAGATACTTTATAAAGTATTTTAATACTTTTTTGAATCCGTCAATGCGTAAGTCCTAATAACATACTTTTTAAAATTAATTTATACATATCCCTTATTTTGTAGCGCTTTCTCGTTACCATTTTTACTATAGATGGATTATCATTTGTTTTATTTGTTCGACTGAATTTGCCTTGAATACGATTACGATTCTCCAGCCAGATGATTGGCACGTTCACCTGCGTGATGGTTTAGCACTTCAACGTACCGTTCCCGATTTAGCCAAGCAGTTTTCTCGCGCCATTTGCATGCCAAATCTGGTGCCACCCGTTAAAACTGTCGAAGAAGCCAATGCCTACCGTGAACGTATCATGGCACATGTGCCTGAAGGGGTAAATTTCGACCCGCGTATGGTGCTGTATTTCACTGACAACACCCCGGCAAGCGAAGTTAAAAAGATCAAAGAATCTGCGCATGTCAATGCCATCAAGCTCTATCCTGCGGGTGCGACCACCAACTCCGATAGTGGTGTGAGCGATATGAGCAAAGTCTACGGCGTAATTGAACAGCTTGAAGAACACCAAGTGCCTTTATTGCTACATGGTGAAGTGACGCATAATCATGTCGATATTTTTGACCGTGAAAAGCGTTTCCTGGATGAAGTGCTGGCTCCCTTACTCAGACAATTTCCCAAGCTGAAACTGGTGCTCGAACACATCACCACCAGCGAAGCAGCAAACTTTGTACTTGAGCAAGACCGTAATGTCGCTGCAACCATTACGCCGCAACATTTATTGTTTAACCGCAATGACATGCTGGTTGGTGGGATCAAGCCGCATTTCTACTGCTTGCCGATTTTAAAACGTCAAACGCATCAGCAAACTTTGCTGGAAGTCGCAACCAGCGGTAATCCTAAATTCTTCTTGGGAACAGATAGCGCGCCGCATTCAAAAAATGCAAAAGAAAATGCGTGTGGCTGTGCAGGATGTTATAGTGCGCCGACTGCTATTGAGCTGTATGCTCAGGCATTTGATCAGGTGGGTAAAATTGAACGCCTGGAAGGTTTTGCCAGCCATTTTGGTGCAGACTTCTATGGTCTGCCACGTAATACCAGCACAATTACCCTGGTTAAAGAAGATCAAGTAATCCCTGAAAGTTTAGACTATCTGGATGGTGAACAGATTATCCCACTGTATGCTGGTAAAACCATTCAATGGAGAAAAGTGTGACAAATGAAACGCTCCCAATCATTGGTCAACGTTTTCGTGGATTCTTACCTGTAGTTGTCGATGTCGAGACTGCAGGTTTTAATGCGCAGACTGATGCATTGCTGGAAATTGCGGCCATTCCGATTGTTTATAATGAGGAGGGTCAATTTGTGCCGGGTCAAGCTTACCATGCACATATCAATCCTTTCGAAGGGGCAAATCTCGACCGACGTTCGCTGGAGTTTATTGGGATCGATCCTTCGAATCCGATGCGAATCGCAATGGCCGAAGATGAAAAAACTGCGCTTAAGCGTATTTTTAAATCTGTGAATGAAGTGCGTCGCCAGCAAAACTGTACCCATGCAGTTTTAGTTGGACACAATGCACATTTCGATTTGGGTTTTCTTCAGGCCGCGATTGCGCGTACCGGAACCAAAAACCAGAACCCATTTCATAGTTTTTCTGTCTTCGATACAGTGACTTTAAGTGCGGTGATGTTTGGTCAGACCGTACTGGCAAAATCCTGTATTCAGGCTGGGATTGAGTTTGATGGCAAAGAAGCCCATTCTGCATTATATGATACGCAGAAGACCGCTGAACTGTTTTGCTATATTTTAAACAAACTCGCACCTCACCTGCTTGACACTCTGGTGGCGGATCAATAAGATACCGCCATCTTCTAAATGTCCCTATCGTCTAGAGGCCTAGGACATCGCCCTTTCACGGCGGTAACCGGGGTTCGAATCCCCGTAGGGACGCCATCTATTTTTTCTCTTCTTTATATTTCTTTGATCAGCATCTTAAGCTGCTCAAGTCTTACGCTTTTACTAATTAATGAAAATAATTCTCATTACTATTGATTGCCTTCTTAAATTTAATGATAATCACTTCCATTATCTTTCGCATATTCAACCCTTCTCATGCGTTTTGCTTATTCCCCACTTTCTATTGCAGTTTTAACAGCTTTATCAACATCTAGTTTTGCAAAAGAATCAAATTATCAAGAGCCTGTTCTCAATGAAACAACGATTAAGTTCAACACAATTATTATCGAAGCTCAGCAAGAAAATGAAGTTGGAAAAACCATTTATTCAAAAGAAGATTTAGAAAAGACGCCGAATAGCTCAAAGAACATTACCGATTTTTTAAAAGTGAATCCGAATGTGCAGTTTAGTCAATCACAACTTGCAGCAGGTTCTCAAGGTGAAATTAAACCTGCCGAAATCTCTATTAATGGCGCACAAACCTTCCAAAACAATTTTATTGTGAATGGTGTTTCCAACAACCTACTTATTAATCCAGCAAATTCAAACACAAATACATTTCAAGATATCGGAACTGGCGCACAAGCTATGGCAGTGAACACTAACCTACTTTGTGAGCTTGAAGTATTAGATAGCAATGTGTCTGCCGCTTATGGTCAATTCACAGGTGGTGTTATAAATGCTAAAATATGCGCACCGCAAACAGAGATAGGTAAAATTCACGGTTCTATCACTTACGATTACACTGAAAGTGATTGGGCTCGCTACAACTCAATTTCACCTTTAGAAGAAAGTAAATTTGAAGAACCTACAGATTACTACCAAAAGGAATATACCAAACAAGGTGTAAGCACCAATATTTATGGGAAGCTCTCGAATGATTGGGGCTTTAATGCTTATGCTTCTCGAAGAGAGTCCATTATTCCAGTCAAAAGTGGCTTTGAAACACCTAAAACAATTGATCAAGAACGACATATCTCAAATCTTGGTGCAACATTATTTTATACACCAAACGCCTCAACCAAAGCGAAGTTTGGTTTGGATTATGGATTGCTGGACAGTTTGAGCTATGTGGACAGCAATCGTGATTCGGGAAGTACCACTGAAACCGAAACACTTACATTATTCTCTGAACTCGAACACCAATTCAATCTAGGTACTCTCGTACATAAACTTAATTTCCAAAACTCGGCGACACAACGCATTGCAGATAATAACTACAGTATGCATTGGTACTACGCCGAAGGAAGTAAAGATTGGAATAATACCGATGTTGTTCGAGAAGGCGCCATCATGGGAGAAATCAAACAACTCCAAGACGTTCTCTCTTACGACCTACAAGCCAATATAGACCCATTTAAAGTTGGTCAATCCCAACACAACATGACTCTAGGTGCGGGTTATAGCCATGCTCATGTTGAGTGGAAACGAGCCGAGGATGTTTTACTCGCGACAAAGATCAACTTAAAAGAACTTGGCAAAGATACTACCTGCCTTCAAAGTGACCCATATTGTGATGATAAACTAACGATAAATGGTTGGAATGGACAATATATCGCTGGTGGCACTCTGTACAAAGCTGGTGATATTCAAGCCCAGCAAGATCGCCTAAATATATTTATTTAAGACAATATTCAATGGAATGATCAAATTTCAACACGCCTTGGTGTTCGCGCTGATTATGACTCTTTAAGTAGTAATATCAATATTGCTCCTCGTAGCCATCTCTCTTACAAACCCTTTAGTAATGATCAATTGCATTTATCCGCTGGGTGGAATCGCTACTATGGTCAGCAAACGTTAGGTACAGAACTGGATGAAATTCAAAATGATTTGCTCTATAAACTGTCACGTGAAAACCCACATGCGCCTTGGGTAGAAACACAAACTGCACTATCCAGCGGTGCGCGTAGTTCAGCGCTCAATACGCCTTTCAGTGACGAGACTGTTTTAAGCCTGAATACACAAATCCAGAATTGGGATCTAGGGCTAAAATGGGTCAATCGTAAATATCAGGATGAAATATCAAAAACTAAAGTTACTCCTTTAGATGGATCAAAATTCTTCTACGAATATAATAATGATGGAAGTGGCAAAGCTGACATCTACACCTTAACACTTAGAAATCGTCAACCGATCGCTCTGGGGGATAGCCAACATTTATTTGCCTTGGGATTTGACTACAGTGAAGTCTTCCGCAGTTATGTAGATTACACTTCAGCCTATGATCAAGCCACTCAAGATGAATGGGTCTCTTATGATGGTCAAATTATCCGTTGGTCAGACCGCCCTGCCCCAAACTTTAACCAACCATGAACCGCACGAGTAAACTGGGATATTGCATTCGATACACTGCCTGTACGTATTTCAAACTTCTTTAGCTATAAAGACAGTTACGATGATATGGTTGCAGTCTCCGATAAAAATGACAAAGTCGAGTATGAAGGTGAACTGTTTGACACCTATTTAGCCTCTGAAATTAAACCAAAATTTACATGGGATATGCGCACCACCTATGATTGGGAAATTTCAAAAGATTTAAGGGCAATTTTTGGTTTAACCATTAACAATGTAACCAACCGCGTGAATACCTATACAACAGGCTCGACCTCAAATGATAGACCACGTGTGATGACTGAAATCGGCCGCCAATTTATTGCGGATGTTACTTTTAAATTCTAGAGCCTGAATAGGTACATGCTGCTGCTCTTTTTAATTTGCTTAGGCTATAATTAATGCGATTTCATATTTTGCCTTTGTATCATGTTAAAAAAGATCTTACTGGTTTTACTGATTTTAGCCCCATCCGCGCTATATCTCTATATCGTCAACCGTGATGATGACAACACTGCGGAGACTGAGACAGTATCAACCCCAGCTGAAAACTCTCAGCCTGAGCAATATCAAACTCCTGATCACTAAGTTTTAGTGATCTTTTCAAATATTTATTTTTTATAGTCCTGAAATCTGTTCAGAAAATAACATCTTAATAAAATAAAGTTTTTGTTTTGCCTAATGTTTAAACTATTAAATGAATTTTAGCAAAAACCCTTTTGACAAACCCCGGCTTAATCCTTAATATACGCATCACCTCGCAACGTCCCTATCGTCTAGAGGCCTAGGACATCGCCCTTTCACGGCGGTAACCGGGGTTCGAATCCCCGTAGGGACGCCATCTATTGATCTCATACGATCAGACCTTATTCGAAATTACCATTATTCGATTGCAGATTTGTAGTTTTTCACTACAATAGCTCGCTTCATTCCTTTGAAGTATTTCTTATTTCCTATGCACTCATCTCCGAATGATGCTACGCATCAGGGCAATTCTGCGCCTTTAAAACGCGCTATGAGTACTCGACATCTGGTCATGATTTCGCTTGGTGGCGCAATCGGAACAGGCCTATTCTTAGGGTCGGGTGAAGTCATTGCACAAACGGGGCCTGTAGGTGCCATTCTCGCTTATCTCCTGGGCGGTATTATCGCGTACATGGTGATGCTATGTTTGGGCGAACTTGCCGTTCATATGCCAGAATCTGGTTCATTTGGTGCTTATGCCAAACGTTATATTGGACCAGGCACAGGCTATACCATCACCTGGTTATACTGGCTGACATGGTCGGTCACTCTTGGAACTGAATTTACTGCAGCGGCCTTGCTGATGCAGGAATGGTTCCCGGATATTTCCATGTGGTTATGGACCATTATCTTTGGTGTATTCGTATTTAGTCTCAATATGATTTCGACCCGCTGGTTTGCCGAATCCGAATTCTGGCTGGCACTGGTAAAAGTGGTCACGGTTGTTGCTTTTATTCTTTTAGGTCTATTGGCCATCTTTGGTGTTCTGGGCTATCAAGGCTATGAAGCTGCGCCTTTATTTACCAATCTAACTGCACAAGGCTGGTTCCCTGAAGGTCTATTCCCGATTTTTGCTACGATGCTGATTGTGAACTTTGCCTTCTCTGGTACCGAGCTGATTGGTGTGGCTGCCGGTGAAACTGAAGATCCTGCGAAAAATGTTCCTAAAGCAATTAATACTGCGATTTTCCGCTTATTAATTTTCTTTGTGGGTACCATTATCGTGGTGACGGCATTACTTCCGCATCAGGAAGCAGGCTTAGCCGCTGAAGGCGTGAGTAGCAGTCCATTCGTAACCGTATTCCAGCACATTGGTATCCCATATGCTGAAGACATCATCCGTTTTGTCATTATCACTGCGTTGTTGTCTGCTGCCAACTCGGGCTTATTTGCTGCTTCACGTATGATGTGGTCATTGTCATACAGCAAACAGTTGCCTGCTGTATTCTCAAGACTGAATGCTCGCGGTGTACCGTATATTGCAGTCATGGTGACTATGCTAGGTGCATTGCCAGGTTTATTGTCTGAACAGTTTGCGCCAGAGACGATCTTTACCAACTTGCTGGGCGTTGCAGCGTTTACCATGGTGGTGGTCTGGATGAGTATTTGCTTAAGCCAGTTCAACTTCCGTCGTCAATGGTATAAACAGGGTCATACGGCCAAAGAACTGGACTTTGCTGCACCATTGTTCCCGATTGTACCAATCCTGGGCTTTGTGTTCTGTTTTATTACCTGTATCAGTATGGTCTTTGATCCATCAATGCGCATCAGCTTCGTAGGATGTCTGCTGTTTATTGCAGCGTGTTATGCAAGTTATTATGCCTTTTATCACAACAAGTCTTAATCATCATGCTTAAAAGAGCGGCTTCGGCCGCTCTTTTTTTTATCTATACTATAACTATAATGGGCAGCCTTAAGGGTGCGTCGATGAAAATTGTGTTTATTCACGGCATGAACAAGCAACAGTATACGGCGACTTCATTACGTCAACATTGGCTGCATCTCCTCAAAACAGGCCTCCGGAAAAACCCACAACAGCAAGCCCGTTTTACTTATTTAAAACGGCATATCCGTATCCCTTTTTATGGCGATTTACTCTCCCGGCATCATTTTCATAACGTTTTGAATGCCAGTACCCTGATGCCGCAACAATGGCCGCATTTCCCTTTTTTACATCCCGCCCAGCTGCAACCGGCACCACCACCAGATCAGTGCACCTATCAAATTTGTGACGTCCCGCAGTTAAATCTTGATGATGCCTTGAATTTCAATCAGAAACTGAAATTCATTACAGCATTAAGCAAAGATATCGCTTTGCGGGATTTTGCGGTACTTATCAATTATTTTCCCAGCTTACACACCAGCTTTTTGCATAAGTTTTTGCTGGAAACTTATCTTTATTTATCCAACCCGCATTTTATGCAGGAAGTTCACTGCCGCATTCATGATCAACTCTATAGTAGCAGGCCACAGATTCTGGTGGCACACTCGCTCGGCAGCGTGATTGCCTATAATTATTTGATTCAGCATCCGGAGCTGAATATCAAGCGTTTTATTACCCTCGGATCACCGTTGGCATTTCGGGTCATCCAGGCTCATCTGCCGCAACCGATTGTACGACCTGCTGCAATTTCAGGCGACTGGATAAATTTCTATTGTAGCGATGACTTTCTGACTGCCTTTCCATTATCAGAACCACCCTTCCAGTTTCAGCCAGCGATTATTAATCAGGAGATTCATACCTCCATCTATCATCCGCATGATATTGATGGTTATATTCAGCATCCGGACGTCATTAAAGTGCTCCTGGAATTACTATAAAACTCACGCCAAACTCTAAATTCAACTTTTACAGCTCCATTCATATTCTTTTTCTATTCAATATAATCTTTCATCCGAACCTACCAATTTACTGCTTTTTCTGCCTTTTTTATAAATATACAGATGTCTGTTAATGATTGTTTTATCAAAGATAATTTACACATTAACGCCACAAAAAGTGCAGCTTGGCTTGCCGCAATTTTCTCTATACTGTGAATATATAGATCGACCTCCGTGAGGTATCGATGAAAGTTATTTTTATTCATGGAATGAACCAGCAACATCATAGTGCTGCATCGATCCGCCAGCGCTGGCTGCATATACTTCAAAAAGGCATTCGCAAACACCGTCATGATGCCAGATTCAGTTATTTACGACGTCACATTCACATTCCATTTTATGGAGACTTGCTTTCACACTATAACGTTCGCAACATCCTGAATGCTGGCACCTTGATGCCACAGCAATGGCCCAGCTTTCGTTTCCGTCAACCTATACATCCTCAGCTTCCTGCACCAGTTCCACGTCCTGGCTGGCGCAAGCCCGTGATTTCAGATCTTCCTCAGCTTCATCTGAATGACCCGATGGATTTCAAACAGAAATTCAAATTTATTACCACGCTGAGCAAAAATGTTGCACTACGAGACTTTGTATTATTGCTGAATTATTTTCCCAGCCTGCATCGTAGCCTGCTTCAGAAATTTCTGATTGAAACCTATCTGTATCTCGACAATCCTGCTTTCATGAAGGAAGTTCATGAACGGATTGCCCGGCAATTGAATGGTCGCAAACCTTGCATTGTGATTGCTCATTCTCTGGGCAGTGTGATTGCCTATAACTATCTCATCCAGCATCCTGAACTGAATATACAGCGTTTTATTACTTTAGGATCGCCACTAGCCTTCCAGGTGATCCAGTCACATTTACCGCAACCCATTGTACGACCTACTGCAATTACAGGCGACTGGATAAATTTCTATTCAACTGATGATTTTCTTACCGCCTTTCCTCTTACACAACCGCCATTTCAGTTTCAACCCGCCATTATTAACCACGGCATTCGTACGCATATTCACTGCCCGCATGACATTACCGGCTATTTACTCCATCCGCAGGTAGTAGAAGCAATTCTGGAATTGCTTAAAAATCCAGCTTAAACCATGTAATTTTCCAGTATTTTCTCTAGATTGTTTTAATTTTATGCACTCAACCCAGAAAATCATTTTTTTTATGGAAATGCGTTTGACACCCCCCTGTTTTCACCATATTATACGCCCACCTCTGAAACGTCCCTATCGTCTAGAGGCCTAGGACATCGCCCTTTCACGGCGGTAACCGGGGTTCGAATCCCCGTAGGGACGCCAATTTTCAGAAGTACATTTTATTAAGTCCCTATCGTCTAGAGGCCTAGGACATCGCCCTTTCACGGCGGTAACCGGGGTTCGAATCCCCGTAGGGACGCCATTACTTCAAGCTAAAAGTAGCGGTTTTAAAATTTATCTTCTGTACTGTCCCTATCGTCTAGAGGCCTAGGACATCGCCCTTTCACGGCGGTAACCGGGGTTCGAATCCCCGTAGGGACGCCATATTCGAGATGGCAACATCTCAACAAAAAGCCCGAGCATTGCGACTCGGGCTTTTTTTTATCTTGCAAATTTTATTTCTGAAAACTTTAAACCTTGTTTTTATCATTCGTTCAAATCTAGCTCTCTTTCTGGGGGCTGCCATCCCATTCTTAATTTTACAATTTGTATTGTTTTAACATTTCTATGCATAGAAATATCCGTTCATTTTCATTTAAAGCAATACACCAATAAATTAGAACAAAAATTCAACACCCTGCTTTTAGAGGGCACGTTAAGGTAAATCAAGAGAAATCTGCAAGGATCAGATTATGTTCGTCAGCACAGAGCTAAGTTTACCTTTATCGCCAAATAAAAATCATAATTATCAAATTAAAAGCTTTAAGGATTGGGTCGACTTTTTTCAAGATACTGAAATTTCGACATATACCAAAACTGAAAAAGCTGAATCTTATTTGAGCGATCTGATTAAAAATTTAAATATTGATACTCTCGGATGGTTAGATCAGCCCCCACAGGTTGAACAGCATCTTTTAGAACAACATCATCAAATCTGTGCCACTTTCCAGGCCTATGTCAATCGCCGTAAACAGCAGCAGCCTCGGGGATATTTTCCAACGGTTTCTCATGCTTTCGAATTCCTGGCGAAAGTTGCACCGGTCAAACTGGTCGATGGTGCCTGGTTATATTCGACCGTGCCAAACTGTAATCAGCCCGAGCTAAAAGATTTGATTTACATCTATCTCGAAGAGCTTGGTTTAGGGCATCCGCGTGCCAATCATGTCACCATGTATCAGGACCTGTTGAGTCATTATGAGCTGAACAGTTACGCCGAGCATTTGGATGACAGTTACTACGAACAGGCTGCCGTACAGCTAGCACTAGCTTATGCCCCAGCCAAATATTTACCTTTGGTCATTGGCTTTAATCTCGGCTATGAACAGTTACCGCTACATCTGTTAATCACCAATTATGAACTGGCTGAACTAGGTATCGATCCGCATTATTTCAATGTGCACATTACTATTGATAATGTTCACAATGGTCATGCGCAGAAATCCCTGCAAGCGTTTATCCAGCATTTTAATCAAGCTGAAGATCCACAAATTTATCTTGAACTGATTAAAAAAGGCTATGTTCTGAATGACATCGGCAAAAGTTCCTCTCAGATCATTAATGAACTGGATATTGGGCAGATGGCTTTAAAAGTTTTCCAGAATAAAGCGCTGATTGGTCAATATATTCATAATCAGAAATGCCAGTTTAGTGGCAAGACCATCAATGACTGGTTATCCGATCCTGCCCAGATTGCCGAGTTTTTGCAGGTCATGATTGACAAAGGCTGGATCGTAAAAGATGCACCAGTGGAGCAAAGCCGTTTCTGGAAAATGATAGATCATCCGGAAGGTAAAATGTTTGGGGTCTTTAATGCGACCGAAAAACAGATTATTAAAGACTGGATTCAGGGCGCAGGCTTGGCAACTCGCCTGTCCTCACGTAGTGCAACCCCATCACAGGCAAAAATTGAACCTGCAATGAGCCGTATGGACCAGCAGCGCTTGAATCAGTTAAAAAGTCGCTTCATGCGCTGTGAAGGTGCGGAACAGAAAATTGATTTACTGATTCCTTATACTGCACCGCATATGCATCATACTGAAATTGGTTTATGGGCGACTCGTCAGTTAAGCCAGTTATTATTTCCTTTTCAGACCCAGGCGATGCATTATTCCTAAAGCACCCCTAAGTGCCAGAAATTAAAAAACCGGACATTTGCAGTGTCCGGTTTTTTAATAAAGATTAAGCCGATTTTCGCGAGTTTAATTGTCCCTTGATCACCGCTTTGACATTGCCTTTCAGATACTGCAAAAAGACCTTTAGTGGTGACAGCTTTGGATTAGGCTGCTTGCCTTTGGCAATTTCTTTAAACTGCGCGGCATACCAGATGATTTCCATAATCGCCATTTTGTCGACCATTGGAATACCGGTTTTAATTTTCTCAACCGCATAACGTACATCCTGCCCCGCAACCAGACGATTACCCAAGTCAGGTTCTACCGCAAAGGGACGTGCAATCCCGACAAAATCACAGGCACCACTGTCGAGCGCGGCATTCATGCCTTCAACTGTTCGGAATCCACCAGTGACCATGATATGGCACTTCACTTCCTGACGGATTTTTTCGGCAAAATCGAGGAAATAGGCTTCACGGGCAATGGTCGAGGCCTTGCGCTTGTCTGCTTTCACGCCGGCCATCGCAGGTGCTTCATAGCTACCACCTGACACTTCAATGATATCAATGCCTGCAGTGTCCATCGCCTTAAAGACATAAATGACATCTTCTTCGCTAATACCACCGCGCTGGAAATCAGCTGAATTCAGCTTGACTGAAATAATAAAATTTTCCGAAGTCGCAGCACGAACAGCCTGATAGGTTTGCAGCAAGAAACGGGTGCGATTCTCAATACTACCACCCCATTGATCCTGACGCTTATTGGTCAGCGGTGACAGAAACTGGCTAATCAGATAACCATGTGCCCCATGCAACTGCACCCCCTCAAATCCTGCTTGTTCACAGATAGCAGCCGAAGTGGCAAAGCGCTGGATAATATCCAGGATTTCATCTTCACGCAGTTCCCGCGGGGTTCCAAAGCTCATTGCCAAAGCCGGACTAAATGGGACTGCGGACGGTGCAACCGTTTCTTGATTCAGGCCCTTGGGACACTGGCGGCCCGGATGCGACAACTGGACCAGTTGTACCATGCCATGCTGTTTGCCTACGTCGGCCCAGACTTTGAGCTGCGCCAGATCGCGTTCTGTTTCTACCACTACGACCCCCGGTTCATTCTTGGCACGATAATCCACCATGACATTACCCGTAATAGCACAACCCAAGCCACCTTCGGCCCATGCTTCATACAACTTGAAATGCGCCTGATTGGGCTGGCCGGCATCATTGGCCAGTGCTTCACTCATGGCACCTTTAATGATGCGATTTTTAAAAGTGGTATTACGAATTTGAATGGAATCGGCCAATTGAGTCATGATCTGTCCTGATACGTTACTATTATTTTGTATTCGTTTATAACGTAAGCCAGAACAATTGACAATCAGTCTTGTCAAATTTACACAATTTTTATCTGCTTATTTTTTTATGGTTAAAGATTTTTGTGATTTAGTTTCTTGGATCAAAAGCATCCCGTACTGCTTCTCCCATATAGATCAGCAAACTCAGTACAATCGCCAAACTAAAGAATCCAGACAATGCCAGCCACGGCGCATTTAAGTTGTTTTTGGCCTGAAGCAAGAGTTCCCCTAGGGATGCCGAATCGGGTGGCAAACCATACCCTAAAAAATCCAGCGCTGTCAGTGCAGTAATATTGGCGGTTAGCATAAAAGGTAACTGTGACAGGCTAGAACCTATCACATTGGGGAGAATATGTTTGAACATGATCCGTCCATCCCCGGCCCCAATACTTCTTGCTGCCCAGACGTATTCCAGATTTCTGGCGCGCAAAAACTCAGCGCGCACCATACTCACCAGTGTGGTCCAGCCAAATAACAGCATGATCAGAAATAACCAGTAAATACTCGGGGTAAACAGACTGACCAGTACCATCACCATAAACAGCATCGGCAAACCGCTCCAGACTTCGAGTATGCGTTGCCCGATCAGGTCAATCCATCCACCATAATAACCCTGAATAGCCCCTGCTAAAATTCCCAGCGCCGCAGACAATAAAGTCAGTGCAAAACCAAACAGTAATGAAATCCTTAAGCCATATAGAATCCGTGCCAGAATATCACGGCCCTGGTCATCTGTTCCCAGCCAGTTTTGCACACTCGGGGGCGAAGGCACCGGTTCAGCCAGTTCAAAATTTGGCGTTTGATAGGAAAACGGAATGATGGGCCAGATCGCCCAGCCTTTTTCTGCAATCAGTTGCTGTACGGCAGGATCTTTATATTCTGCTTCTGTCTCAAATACTCCACCAAACGTGGTTTCCGGGTAGGATTTCAAGATGGGCAGATAAAAAGCATGATCATATTTCACCAACAGGGGCTTATCGTTAGCAATCAGTTCTGCACCCAAGGAAATGATGAAAATAGCACTGAAAATAATGAAACAGCTAAAACCCAACTTATGCTGCTTAAAACGTTGCCAGCGTGCTTGCATCAAGGAAGACATTATTGTGATCCTCGACTTGAACTGAAATGAATCCTTGGATCAATCAGTTGATAGAGCAAATCGCTCAGCAAGCGCAGCATCAGGCCGAGCAAGGTAAAGATAAACAAAGTACCGAAAATCACCGGATAGTCACGCTGGATAATCGCCTCAAAACCTAAAACACCTAACCCATCCAGATTAAAAATAATCTCGATAAACAGGTTGCCCACGAAAAACACCCCGATCAGAACTTCGGGTAAACCTGCGATAAGCACTAAAATGGCATTCCGGAATACATGCCGATACAGTACTGCATGTTCAGTTAAACCTTTGGCCCGCGCAGCCAAGACATATTGCTTGCTCAGCTCTTCCACAAAAGAAAATTTCACCAGATAAGTCAAACTGGCAAATCCGCCAAGCACCATGGCCAACAGCGGCAAGGCCATATGCCAGAAATAATCTTGAATTTTCGCAAAGAATGAGAGTTCTGCAAAATTTTCAGAGCGAATTCCCTGCAAGGGAAACCATTGCAGATAAGATCCGCCAGCAAAAAAGACGATGAGTAAAATGGCAAAAATAAAGGCTGGAATGGCATAGCCTACGGCCAACACTAGAGAGGTAGTCTGATCAAACAGACTGCCATGTTTTCGGGCTTTCCTAATCCCTAAAGGAATGGAGACCAGATAAATCAGCAAGGTACTCCACAGGCCTAAAGAAAGTGATACTGGCAATTTTTCCCAGATGAGTTCAGTCACAGGTTTGTCTTTGAAAAAACTCTGCCCCAGATCAAACTGCGCATAACGCGTTACCATTTCCCAAAAGCGGATATGCAGCGGCTGGTCAAAGCCGTACTGGGTATTGATCTGCTCAAGCATCTCCGGTGTGAGGCCTTGCTTTCCCTGATACTGCAATCCGGTATGCGCCAAACCATTCACCTGTTGCGCCTGATAAATCGCCTGCTCCACCGGACCACCGGGTGCCAGCTGGATCACCATGAAATTGATCAGCAAAATGATCAGCAAGGTTGGAATCATCAGCAACAGACGTTTGAGAATATAAGTGCTCATGGCACTCCCTGATAGGCTTGGAGCTTAATGCTGTTTGAAATAATCAGCCACATGTCTGACCTTTTCTGCATTGACCCACCAGTAATCAATCCCGGCGGAGAGTTTAGGTTTTCGTTGCGGCTGCTGATACATATTCCAGTAAGCATACCAGTATTCGCCCGTACCATAAGTCAGAATATGATAATAGCCTGCTCGCAGTAAACGGTCTAATGCTCGGGTACTATTCACCAGCTGTTCACGGTTTTGAGCTTGAGTCACCTGCTGAATGACTCCATCAATGGCCGGATTTCGAATACCGGCATAATTATAATTACCTGACTGCGCTGCGGCCTGACTGCCCCAGAACTGTTTCTGCTCCTGCCCCGGTGTCAGGGATTGCGGCATGGTATCAACAATCATATCAAACTGATAATTCCGCAGCCGTTCATAATATTGCGCGGTTTCTACCATACGAATGCTGGCCTGAATGCCCAAGCGTTTTAAATGACGTAGATATGGCATCAGATCACGCTGTTGCTCCGCCTGATGCAACAGGAACTCAATCTGTACCGGTTGACCCGCAGCATTGACCAACTTCCCCTGTTGATAACGATAGCCTGCCTTTAATAGCAATTGACGGGCTTTTAACAGATTGTTCCGGTTAAAACCGGAGGCATCTGACTGAGGATATTTCCAGTCCTGCAGTACAGCCTGACGTTGAACCGGATCAAGCTGCTTTAAATGGGGTTTTAAAATGTGCAGTTCTTGAATGCCTGGCCGTCCATGAGATGCAAGCTCGGTATTGGAAAAAAAGCTGTTCAGGCGCTGATATTCACCATAGAACATGGCTTTATTCAGCCATTCAAATTCATAGGCAAAACTCAAGGCTTGGCGGAAACGGATATCGGCAAAAGGCTGACGGCGGGTATTGAATATCAGACTCTGGGTCGGAATCGGGTTGTGATGCTGAAAGCGGTAACGCTGCACCTGTCCTTGCCGAACGGCGGGAAACTGGTAGTCTTTCACCCAGCGGTTGACCTGTTTTTCCTCATGCAAGGTAAATTGGCCCGACTTGAAAGCTTCAAACTTGATTTCAGGACTACGATAATAACGATACTTGATCCGGTCAAAATTATAACGCCCGCGATTGACCATCAAGTCTTTGCCCCAGTATCGGGGATTGCGTTTGTAGCTAATACTACGTCCAGCATCTATGTGTTCAATGACATAAGGCCCTGAACCCAGCATCGGTTTCAGCGTCAATTCTTTAAAATTACGTTTTTGCCATTCCTGTTTAGAATAAATGGGCATCTGCGCGACAATCATCGCCATTTCCGGATTATGTCCGGATTTAAAATGCATTTTGACCTGTAAAGGTGACAGGACTTCCAGCCGGTTTAAATCAGCTAGATACATTTGCAGGCCAAAATTGGACTGGGTCTGAAACAACTCAAAACTGTATTTGACATCTTGTGCAGTCACCGGCTGGCCATTGCTAAACCGTGCTTTGGGATTTAAATGAAAAATAATAAAGGCAGTTTTCTTGGGGTCAAAACTGACTTTTTCCGCCAGCAAAGGATAGTACACACCGGGCTCATCCAGTGACTTGGACAGCAAACTGTCAAAAATATAGTTGCCCCCCTCAGTGACATTGCCCTTGCCATTCATGCTGTTCAAATTATCGAAACTGCCATCAGCTGCCAGAATCAGCGTACCGCCTTTCGGTGCTTGCGGATTGGCATAAGGCAGGGATTTGGCCTGGGCATATTTCGGCTGGCTATGTAGTGCAATATATGGGGTGGTGATCAGAGCTGCCCAACTGCTACTTACGAGCAGCGGGGCTAGCCAGATCAACCTGAAAGTTTTAAATAAATGCGCGAATCTCATGATCCATTCATTAATTCGGCACTTTAATCACATCACCAATACGCAATTGTGTATTTGGTTTGAGATCATTCATTTCCGCCAGTTCATTGCTGTTCAGACCATAACGTGAAGCCAGACCGATTAAGGTATCACCGCGTTTGACTTTATAATCCGTCACCAGTTTTGGAATCTGGATCGTTTGACTGACACGCAATCCTGCGCGTGGACTCAGATTATTTAACTGAGCCAGGTCGGTCACGCTTATGCCTAAACGGCTGGCAATTGCATTCAGGGATTCACCGGATTTTACCGTATAGGATTCAGTTGCCTTAGAAGCTACAGGCTTAGCTGCCACTTTCACGCCTTCAACTTTTTTATCTGCCGGAAAGTCACCCTCAATTTTTAAACGCTGACCAATACGCACTGTGCTATTGGTATTCAGGCCGTTCAAATCTGCCAGATATTGCAGTTGTAAATGATACTGACGTGCAATAGAGCTTAAGGTTTCCCCTGACTTCACCACATGCGAATCCGATTTTGTATTCTTGACCGCAGTTTCCGCGACCACTTCACTTACCGGTTCTGTCACGTCACCACTCAGTTTCAGACGCTGCCCCACTCGCAAACCTGCATTACGTGACATGCCATTCAGGCTCGCCACCTGGTCCATTGACAAATTATATCTTGCGGCAATACCGGTCAGCGTATCATCCGATTGAACCGTATAGGTTTCAGGGATTTGACTGCCGGCTGGAATCTTGATGGTCTGACCTATACGTAAACCACTATTGGCAGACAACCCATTCAGTGCAGCCAGTTCAGAAACACTCAGCTTGCTTTGACTGGCAATGCTATACAGGGTTTCACCGCGTTTGACCTGATAGTTTTCAGTCGCAGTCTGATCGACTTTGACATTTTCAAACTTCTGCTCAGTTTTCTGGCTAGATGCCGTTAGCCCTTCAACTTCCTGAAGTGGTACATTGATTTTCTGTCCCACCATCAGACTGCTACCGGCAGTCAGACCTGAAGTCAAGGATGCCAGTTCAGCATTTGAAAGCCCATAACGATCGGCAATCAGTTTCAGATACTCACCACGTTTCACTGTATAGGATTTGGTCTGAACCTTGACAGTTTCAGCTTTTTTCGTGTCTTCAACTTTGGCTTTGGACTGCCCTGTATCTTTCAATGACAGCTTTTGCCCAACAAACAGACCGCTATTACTATTCAGTCCATTAAAATCAGCCAGTTGTTTCACGCTAAAACCAAACTGGGTCGCTACGCTAGTCAGAGAGTCATTGGCCTGAACGACATAAGTTTCCGGCTTTTCTTTGGCTTTGCTGGCTTCCTGTACAGGTTTGGCATCATACAGATAAATGGTGGTGCCCACATACAGTGGAGAATTTGGATCAATCTGGTTCCATTTCGCCACATCACGCCAGTTCACCCCATTTTTAGCCGCAATCATTGCCAGATTATCACCTGGTAACACCTTATAGGTACTGCGTTTTCCTTTTGGAGCAACCACTACCACTTCAGAATCCGTCTTGACGTAATTTTTGCCCTGATTTAGCTTGGCTTCAACCGAGTTCGCAGTGGTATTGTCAGCAACTTCTTTCGGATAAGAAAAGCCTTTGGTGAGCTCTTTGCCTTGCTGCTCAGCAACAGACAGGCTGGTTTGAATGGCAGTCAGCTTGATTTTACCGTCATAAGGATCAACAATTTCTGTGCCAGCCGGCGCCAATGCTTTCAGCTCTTCAACCACTTGGGCCTGTTCTGCCGGTGTTGCAACAGGCTGCAGAATTTCATCTACAGTTTTCTGAATATCCTGTGCGATGACCGCCTGCTGAACTTGCTGACGCTCAGCTGCCGAAATCGGTGGTTCGACCTGAATCTGTTTCGCTGGCGCTGCAGGTGTTACAGCTACCGGAATACGCGGCGCACTTGGAATTGGCAAATCACTTTGTGCCGCAAAACTGGCCAAGGCAGATGAGCCTTTAGGCGTCGAAATCTTTTTCGTAGTTTGGGTCACAGTATTTGCCGTTGTCGCGGTACTTACCGCTGCTGTGACGACAGGTGGCGTACTTGCAGCTTTAGCCGGAGTCGTTGTTTTAGCAACGGTCGTTGCAGGCTGATTACTAACAACCGCTGGCGGAGTCTGTTTAGAAGGCGTAATCGTTTTCGTATTTAATTCTGGCGGTGCAGCTCTGGTGGGCACCACTGTCGTCGTATTTCGCGGCAGGCTGCTCGTGTTACTCGCCCATAAACCACCTGAACCGGATAATTTTTTCAGCTTCTCATCCACTGAAGGACTTAAGTCAGCAGGAATCAGAATACGGCGCGGACTTGCAGGATCAATATGATCACCACGATGACCCGGGTTTAATTGATACAGTTCTGCACGGCTCAAACCGGTAATCGCTGCAATTTCATTTAAACTGGCAACACCGACCGATACTTCACGGAAATGCGGACGGTTGGCAATCGGTGGCAAACTCACCCCATAACTGCCCGGATTTTTAATAATTTGTGCAACCGCCAGGAAACGTGGCACGTAACTCATGGTTTCTTGTGGTAGTTTCAATGACCAATAATCGGTAGGCAGACCTGCAGCTTTGTTACGGTTAATCGCCTGCTGGATACGGCCTGGGCCGGCATTATAAGAAGCGAGCGCCAATTCCCAAGAACCAAACTGGTTATACAGACTGCCTAAAAATTCATAGGCTGCACGGGTAGATTCCACCACATCACGACGACCATCGTATAAAGAAGTCTGCTTTAGACCATAAATGCGGCCGGTACTTGGAATAAACTGCCATAAACCTGCTGCCGCCGCACTACTGGTCGCTGCCGGGTCATAAGAACTTTCAATAATCGGTAACAGTGCCAACTCGGTCGGCATGCCACGGCGTTCTGCTTCTTTTACTGTGTAATATAAATAACGTGATGCACGCGCACTTAAACGATCCAGATAAGGCTGACGTGAAATAAACCAGCCACGCTGCGCATCAATCCGCGGATTCCAGACACTTAAGTCCATCTTGAAACCTACGGTCATGCGTTTCCAGACATCACCATGTTTCAGAATCTGTAAACGGTCGCCTTCGACTGCACGCATATCCGTTGCAGAGAGTAAATCTTCGAGTCCATCCAGACTGCTGGCATCCAGATATTGTGATCCAACCTGCTTGCTTGATGCTGTTTGGGTCGCACTTTGTGTAGATGAACAGCCCGTCAGTCCTAGAGAAGCAAGCGCAGTTCCCAGTACAGAATATTTTAAAAATGTAGGTAATGTCGGCTGCCACAAAATTGCGGTTGGTTTATACATAAAGAAATCCAAACAACTCGTATATAAATTTATTTTTTAGATATGCCATTGTAGTGAAGCATGTCGAAGACTCAAGCCAATAATTTACCGCGATTTCACGTTAAATGTTACAAGAAATTAAAAAATCCCGGACATATAGATTGATCGACTGCATTTGCGCTATACAATAAGCCTTCCAGCTTGTTCTATTTTGATCGGATTTAATCTATGTCACACACTATCACACTTTATGTTGATGGCGCCTGTCGCGGCAACCCGGGTTTAGGCGGCTGGGGTGCGTACATTGTTAATGGCCAACAAGAACACAAAATTTATGGCGGTGAAGATCATACTACCAATAACCGCATGGAACTGACGGCTGCGATTGAAGGGATTCTGTTCTGTGACAAGCAAGACAAACTGGTGATCTATACCGATTCCAAGTATGTCAAACAAGGCATTACCGAATGGATTCACGGCTGGAAAAAGAAAAACTGGAAAGACGTCAAAAATCCGGATCTGTGGCAAAAACTCGATGAAGTCTGTCAGGGACGTGACATCGAATGGCACTGGGTCAAAGGTCATGCTGGACATCCGGGCAATGAAATGGCCGATCAGTTGGCCAATCTGGGTGCTGATGAAACCCTGAAAAAATCCAAGCAAAGCCCTTCAATGTCTGAAGATAAAAAAAAATCTGAACCCGACTGGTTGCTAGACGATCCATTTGGTCTTGATCTGGCCGATAGTGAAGAAGAGCTGGAAGATCTACCGGAAGAAATCATCGAAGTGACTGTTGAAGAAATTACCCAGACTGAAGTTTTAGCAACGGACAGCAATAAAGATGCTTCATCTTTAGAAGCATCTACCTCGACTGAGCTACATCCGCAAATTGTCATTACACCAGCAAAGCTACAGCTGCATGGCCCACGACAACTGATTCTGGATACTGAAACTACCGGTTTTTATTATCAGGATGGTGACCGGATTATTGAAGTCGGCGCGCTGGAAATGATTAACCGTAAACTGACCGGCAGCTCGATTCATATTTATATCAATCCGAAAACACCGGTCGGTGATTCTGTCAATGTCCACGGGATCACCGACGAATTCCTGCAAGACAAACCGCTGTTTGAAGAAATTTCTCAAGTGCTGTTTGACTATTTACACGGCGCGGAAATTATTGCGCATAACGCGACCTTCGATATGAACTTCCTGGATATGGAATTCAAGCGCGCAGGTTTTAAAGCGCTCTCCGAGGTTTGTGAAGTCACCGACACCTTGGCACTGGCCAAGTCCAAGCATCCTGGACAGAAAAACTCGCTGGATGCCTTAGTGCGCCGTTACGAGATTCCACAACGCGACCGTACCTTCCACGGTGCCTTGCTCGATGCAGAGATCCTGTCCGATGTTTATCTGGCCATGACCGGTGGACAGGTGTCTTTTGATATCGATGCCCTGTCTCAGTCTGAAGACCAGAATAGCCGCTCAGGGATGGCCAGAGTTGAAATTGAATTGCCGGTGATTCTTCCGTCAGAACAGGAATTGCAGGAACATGAGAATTGGGTCAAACAATTCGAAGAAAAACATGGAACTGCTTGCCTTTTCGCGAAATAAAATCTACATTTCCGGGGATACTTTAGGTTTAAAACTATCGTTCTTCAGTTATAGTAAATACAAAGAGGCCCCGCAGTTTAAAGCGGGGCTCATATATAGATAATACTCCAGGAAAGGTGCAGATCATGTCTTACCAAACCTCTATACATTTTGATCCAACAGCTTTACTGATAATAAAAAATGAGGTTGATAACTCGATCAAGTTAGTCGAATCAGCAGTAAGCACCTTGGTAGAAGACCAGACCTTACCTTTTGGTATTGATGATGCATTAAATCAGTTCGAACAATGCGCCCAGGTTCTGGCACTCATCGACATGTCCAGTCTGGCAAAAGTCGCTCAATATTCAGCAGAATTAATGCGCAAGATTATGGGGAATCCGGCGCAGGTCAATACTCAAGAAGTGATCGCCTTGAGTGAAGGCACCACCATGCTGAAACGCTATATCGAATTTATCTGCCTGCGTGAAGTAAAAATTCCACAGTTTTTGCTGGATACCCTGAACCGTCTGGAACTGGCTTTGGGTAAACCACTGACGACTGAAGGCCAGCATGTAGAAGGTTTATTGGATTGCGTCACCCCTGATTTTTCGTTGCCACAGGCACCAAGTCTGGAAAAATCCCAATATGTACATCGCCTGTATAAGCTGTCACTAAACAAGCTGATCAATCAGGAAGAAAGTGAACTGGATCTGCAAGCCATCAAACTGGTAGGTGCTTATCTGGCTGGACTTTCAGAACAACATGACAGCAAGCAGTACTGGAATCTGGTCTATGTCGCGTTGAACAATATTGATCACCTGCTGATTAATGAGCCACGCCTACGCACATTGGTGAGCATTGAACGTAACATGGCACAGTATTTTAGCTCGGCAGACAGTTTCAAGGCTTCGCTGGCTGATCTGGCCAATGTGCTCAGCCTGTGTATCAGTCAGGAAGATGAAACTGCGCAATCTATCCGTAGCCAGCTCAATGTGGGCGATGACCTGCTGACCGATATGCAATTACAGGTCTTCAGTCGCCATCTGTATGGCCCAGACTTTGAAACCATGCATACCATCAGCGAATTGGTGACCACGGAAATGGCGCAAATTCGTAATGACATCGAGTTCAACTATCAGAACATGACGCCTGAAAAGACTCAGGAACTGCAGGCACAACTGAATAATCTGGCGAATATCTTCAAGGTATTGAACCTGAATGAAGCCTATCATGACCTGACTCGTCAGGCCGCTTCACTGAGCCAGCCGGAGATGATGCAGGATGCCAGCTTTGCCGAGCAGTTGATGAATGTGATTCTGTCTGCCATGAACTCGATTGGAGTGCTGGAACGTCATCATACTTCGAGCCGCTTGCAGCTGCGCGTCAACAACATGAATATTTCTCTGGACCGTCTGGATGAAGCACACGCTGCTTTACTCACAGAAACCAAGGCCCTGATCGAGCTTTCTAGCCAGATTCTCAGCAATTACCTGCAAGATCATGACTTGACTGCCCTCGAACCTGTTCATGTACAGTTTTGCGAGATTGGCGGCGCGATGCTGTTCCTGAATGCAGAACATGTTCGTACTGCGTTCACCACCACTGCAGAATTCATCAAGAACCGTATTGATCTGTCGATTGCATTAAGTCCGGAAGAAATTCATCGTGCTTTAGACACCCTGGCCAGTGCCGACATGATGATTGATAACTTAAAGAACAAACAGCCTGTATTACAGGCGATGTTTCAGGTAGCATTGGACAGTAGTGAGAAACTCAAAATAGTTGCCTAATGTCCAAATTATCACTTGCTTATATTTTTCAACAACAGCAACTGCTGGTCGATCAACACTTTCAACTTCCACGGGTTGAAGCCTTAGCAAGTGATTTGCTACTCCACACGGGTGATCAGGTGATTGCCCGTGATCTTCTTCCCGATGAGCCGATTCCTGCAGGCTTGCAACTGGTTCCCATCCGTCAGCTGTTACAGTTCTGGAATACCCAGCAATTCGAACAGGCCAGCCGCGCAGTACAACTTTTAGAATGGCGTCGTAACCATAAGTTCTGTAGTCATTGCGGTACAGCGACTGAAGCGCATGCTGTTGAATATGCCATGGTCTGCCCATCCTGCAACTACCGGCAATATCCACGGGTACAGCCTTGCGTTATTACCGTCATTACCCGAGGCAAAGACGAGATTTTACTGGCCCAAAACGCGCGCAATACCAAAAGTCAGATGTATGGCCTGATTGCCGGTTTCGTTGAAGTGGGTGAAACCCTAGAAGATGCAGTACGTCGTGAAACGCTGGAAGAAGTCGGTCTGCATCTCAAAAATATCCAGTATCTGGCCAGCCAGCCCTGGCCTTTCCCAAGTAACCTGATGATTGCCTTCAAGGCAGAATATGCTGGTGGTGAGCTACAGCTGCAGGAAGAAGAAATTAGCGATGCGCAATTCTTTAAATTCGATCAGCTGCCTGAAATTCCGTTTAAAGGCAGTATTGCCCATGCCATGATCATGCATGTGACTCAAGGTACAGTAGTCGCAGATGATACCAAGACCTGGCTATAAATCTGCATTCGAAAGATTTAGCTCAACGGCTTAAAAAAGAATCCAGTGGATGTTCTCCCCTGGATTCTTTTTTGGTGGTGTTTCAAAAAGTATGCTGACATTAAATGAAGCCATTATTGATGTAAAAAAAGGTTAAGTCGAAAGCTTTAAAATGGTTTTCAATCTTTTTTGAAAAATTACAACTCCTTCTAAAACCGCGCCTAATTCGATGCCTTATTTTGCAATTATTACCTTCAATACCTACAGTAAAAAATTTACCAATACTTTGCTTGCAGTTTTTAAAAGCAGTTATGAAACTGTCCCAATGATCACTTGCAATTCGGGTGTAGTGAATACCTAATTGTTTAAGCTTTGTCTTCAATCGTTGAACTGTAGCTAAGTCTCTTTTACCCCAAACATAAGCAACAATCTCACCTGTTTCTCGATGGTAGGCGTAAATAAGCCATTGTTTATTATTTTTATTTCCCACAAAAGTCCAAAACTCATCAACTTCAAGAGACTCATAATGACTTTGTTTAGGCTGAATTTGGTAGGTCGATTCGGTTAAAGTACGTAAAACTTTACCGATACTGATTCGCTCAACTTCAGCGATATCTCGTATACCACTACCTCTGACCATCAACTGTAATATTTTTCGAGTAATGCCTGAATTACATCCTAGATAGCTCAGAGCATGGTCACCAATAAACTGACGTTTACAGTCTTTGCACTGATAGTTTTGTTTCCCATCTACTTTGATGCCATTTTTCTTTATACTGTCACTGAGGCAGGTTGGACATTTGATTTCTAGAGTTATTCGCATTTCTCTATTTTATCAAAATTCAACCTGCTTTGTTTCAGCATACTTTTGAAACACCACCTCTTTTTTATCTATTGCTTAGTTAAACCAAATATCAGTCTCAGGATTTAAATGCATCCTCGAGCGCCCAAAGCACCTGTGCCTTGGTCTGGAAAAACTGGCTAAACAAACTGGAGAGTGAACCCACAATCGTAATATGACCAAGTTTCGGAATTTGAATCAGATGGCTATGATTGCCCTTCTCTTTCAGTACACGGTCCAAATCCTGGCTATTGAAATGCCCAACAATCTTGTCTTTTTCGGCAATAAACAGATAATGCCGGATTGAGCTATTTTTAACAAAATAATAAGGCATCACCTGCTGATAAGGCACCGCCTGATCAAATGCATCGGCACAGATCGGATCATTTTTGTAATCAAAATGATAAGGCCCCGCCAGACCAATAATCGCCCGAATTTGACCGTGGTCAATACTGGCAGATTGCGGATGGTACAAGGCAGACATGACATTAAAGGCCCCGGCAGAATGTCCCATCAGGACCAGATTATCAGCACAGATCTGCAAGTGCTTAGCCGACTGCTGCAAATGATTCAGTAACAAATGCAGATCATGAATATAAGTTGGGAAAATATGTTGTGGTGCCAGATGATAATTCATTACCACCACGTCATAACCTTCTTTGGCAAAAGCCTCGCCAATAAACTGATAATCCTTTTTATCGCCATGTAACCAGGCACCGCCATGCACAAACACAATCAGGGGACGATGTGGCAAAGGCTGCTGACTCCGAAACAGGTCAAAGCGTTGCCGGGATTTCAAGCCATAGGCCAATTGGGTTTCGACTGTGTAACCTTGTTTCGGAGTTAAACGATTTAAAGCATAACTACCAAAATCGTATAACCGGAAATCTTGATAGTGCTGTTGAAACTGCAAAATACGCTGTGAGAGTTGGGTTTTAAACTGGCCGACCTTATGGTTCATAGGTCGGTTCAACCGTATCAGGATCAATCGCCACTGGCGTCTGTTCAATACCCGGCTGCGCATATGCCGGTGCGGCAAAGTTTTGGTTAGCCAGGCTTGAATATTGCTCAACATTATCAATCAAGGTCACAATTTTAGTGACATTACCCACCTGTTGTAACACCTGATTCAGGTCAGCAATCTCGGCACCATTTAAACGACCCATCACATACAGTACGCCATCTTCAGTATGCACATGCACTTTACTATCCGCTACCACAGTCGCTTTCATGATCAAGCCACGGGTATTTGCAGTCACCGCAGTATCCTGCATGATGGTGCTATAGCTGATCTGATTGCCGACAGTAATAAAATTATGTACCGCTTTGACATCACTCATGGATTTGACATTATCTTCAGCCAGTTGCTTTAAATGGGCATCCGGCACCTGACCGGTCAACAAGACATTGCCATGGAAACTTTCAATATTGACCCGGGCCTGCTTAAAGCGCGAATCCAATTTATAAAGATTAATTTTTGCAGTACGGACAATTGAGGAATCAATAAATACCTGCCCCAAGGTACGCGCCCCACTTTCAGTTCCGACAGGAGCCGTACCTGTGCCGCTGGAAATAAAACTTGCACAACCTGATAAACTTGCGACACACAGCATTGTTATTGCAATACGCTTAACCACTCAGCAAGACTCCTTCATTTTATTACGTCTTTTTCAATCTAATAATCTGTTTTCAAGCTCAGATCATGTCAATTCTGCTTGAACTTTACAATGATCTTGAAGCAAATATAAGCATCTTTAGACCTTATTTTGTTCAAAGGTTAATAAACTCTTGATCAAAAGTAAAAGCATTTTCAATCCATTCCAGATCATAAGGGTATTGCGAAAAGTCATGCTGTATGGTTTTTGCAAATTGCTGTTTAAAATCAAAACAAATCACGTCAAAACGATAGTAATAGTGTGCAAATTGTGGATTTTTCTGAATAAAGCACATCGCAGTCTTGAGCATCTTTCCCTGTTTTGCTCTGGAAATCGACTCGATCGCTTGCGCATATCGGGTTTGCGCACGTGCTTTGACTTCCACAAAGACCAGTTCCTGATCACGCACCAGAATCAGATCCAGCTCGCCATAGCGACTGTGATAATTGGCGGTCAGGAACTGAAATCCATGGTTTTGCATCAATTGGGCCGCTTGCTGCTCCGCCCATGCACCTAATTGCTGTCGCAGCATTACTCTTTCGCTCATAGTAGCTTGACGCCTGTGCCACTGTACTGGAAACATTCTGGACTACGCTGAATGCTGTGTTCACTGATCTGTATCCGGCCAGTTCTACCCTGAAATTCAATATGCTGCAAATGCGGTTGTGACAGGTACTGCTGGGTGATCTGCCAGGCATCGCCACCGAAGGCAATCAGGCGCTGATAGGACATATCCACCGGCTCTTTGGCATAGGCCTGTAGAACATCCGGCCAGTCAGCCAGATAAAGCACAGGTACATCACAGAACTTGATTCCTCGTGGCGGTTTATGCTGTTCGCTAATCGTATTGGCCACGGTATACATCCGTTTATGGCTTAATTCAGGTATGGCAGCCAGCCCTTCTGCATTGCCGAGGTATAACAGCCCTTGTTTTGGCATTAAAAAAATGGGCGCCTTGTTCACGATCTTGAATTTCAGATCACTTTGACTGAACAATGACATCAGCAACAGTTCATACTCGGCTTCACTGCCCGGCTGGCGTAAAATCAGCAGCTGTTGAATTCCATCTTTGTGCAATAAGGTTTTTAAGGCAGCGGCATCTTCTTTTTTGGACAGGCTGAATTGCCAGACTTGGGGTGATGACCCTGCTACATCATTCAGGCTGAGGGTACGTACTTTAGGTTTGCTCCTAAGTAGTTGTTCTACATCGCTACGCGCCAATGGACCCACCACCATTTTGGTTTTTTTATTGACATGCTGCTTCAGTAGCTGGGAGATATTTTTCTGATTGGAATTGACCCATTTTAATGGAACTTTCTGCCCGGAAGTAGCATAAGCACTGAGAAAACCCTGTTTGATACTCGATGCAGCTCGCGCCAAAGGCCCGGATTCGGGTAGAATGATCAGCACTTCTGCTTGTACGCTGCTGATGGAGCTGACTAAACACAAGCCCAATATTTTATTTTTCATCTTCCATTTTTTATTATTCAATTTATTCCACATGGAGAAACCTATGAGTGCTCAGTTATTTGTTGTTGCGACTCCAATCGGGCACTTAGATGATATTAGTTATCGTGCACTTCAGGTGTTAAAGTCGGTGAGTCTTATTGCTGCCGAGGATACACGAACTTCAGCACAATTGCTTAAACACTTTAATATTCAAACACCTCTGACTGCCTGTCATGAGCATAATGAAAGCAACAAGATTGATCAGCTGATCCAGCGCCTGCTCAATGGCGAAGATATGGCCCTGATCAGTGATGCTGGCACTCCCTTGATCAGCGACCCTGGTTTTAAATTTGTCCGTGCTGCACAAGCGCATAATATTCGCGTGATTCCTGTACCTGGTGCTTGTGCGGCTATTGCTGCCTTAAGTGCTGTTGGCTTGCCGAGTGACCGCTTCAGCTTTGAAGGTTTTCTGCCATCCAGACAAAGTCAGCGCCTGCTGAATCTGGAAAAACTGAAAGATGAAACCCAGACTTTAATTTTCTATGAAGCACCGCACCGGATTCTGGAGTCCGTTAAAGATATGGCCAGCGTTTTCGGAGCAGATCGCCCGGTCGGTTTTGCGCGTGAGATTACCAAGACTTTTGAAACTATCAAGAAAATGACCTTGGGTGAGCTGGTCGAATTCATTAGCAATGATCACAATCAGCAAAAAGGCGAAATTGTTTTGGTGATTGGCGGTGCCACCGAAGAAAAAGATCTGGATCAGGAAAAACTGGATAAATTATTGAACCGCTTATTACAAGATCTTTCGGTCAAAGCAGCATCACAGTTGGCAGCAGATTTAACGGGTATTAAAAAGAAAATCGCTTATCAACGTGCTTTAGAACTGACTTCGGCAAACGATTAATGGTTCAAAATTTTCTATCACGTTTTGATTTGCAAAAAAAACACCACAATTGATGTGGTGTTTTTTATAAGAGGCAAGTTAATCAATAACTTATTCTTTAGCTACTGATTCATCTGCCGGGACTTCAACAATACGACCACCACTGGCAAGGAAAGCCGCAATCTCGTCTTCAAGTGCTTGACGCTTTTTCAGCTTTGCAGTGACGGTCAAAGTTTCAGCTTCTACAAGATCGGTATCACTGACGACCTCTGTGCTATCGACCGCGCCTTTTTCAGCGGCTTTTGCTTCATCATCGTCAACAATTGAATCTTCAACGTCGTCATCATAATCATTCATGTCTGTCATTTGCATCTCCCCAAAAATGGCCCTCGCTTGGTATTCCAAGTCAGGTATCGAATTAAGTGAAATTTAGCAATCTCTTCGACCTTCGCCTAGTACCAAACATCAAAAAATCGTATCTTTTTTAAACAAAATCGTTACTCTTTATTGGTGTTTGTTTAAAAAATTTACATTTCTGTCTTAAGCTGCGTAGCGTGTGTCTTTAAGTAAACCCAGACCATTGGCTTGCGCCATAAATGCATCTTTCAACATGGGCTGATTTTCTACCTGTTTCAGGCCGAAATTGCGTGCCCAAACCATCGGGAAGAATAATGTGGTTTCCATCCAGCCAATCGCAGACATGCTGTGCATCATGGCATCGTTTTGACCTTTACGGCGATGCTCATAGCGTTTTAGGGTCTGTTCATGCGCCCATACGCCACGCGCATGATCATGCAGCAAAACATCACAAAGTACCGCAGCATCCAGACAGCCAATATTCACCCCTTGACCTGCTAGTGGATGAATGACATGTGCGGCATCTCCAATCAGTGCTAAACCATCTTGAACGTATTGCTGGGCGGCGCGGGCTTTTAAAGGGAAAGTGGCACGTGGTGTCGCCTGCAATACTTCACCCAGCATATGCTGGCTTTCACGGGTCAATAGCTGGGTAAACTCAGCATCTGACAACGCTGCATATTCTTCGGCATAATCCTCTGGCAAGGTCCAGACAATCGATTGCCAGTGTCCCTGCTCTTCCGGATTAAGGCTGGCCATAGGTAGAAAAGCCAATGGACCGGTTTCGAGAAAAATCTGACGTGCCATATGCTGATGAGGCTGTGCAGTTTTAATGGCACAACTGATGCCCGCCTGTTTATAGTCCAGTACATCAATATCGATAAACGCTTGCTCACGGACAAAGGAGTTTGCACCATCTGCGCCAATCACTAGTTTAGTTTGGAGTTGTGTACCATCAACCAGATGAATGACCCACACACCGACGCCACGTTCGATGCGGCTGACTTTGACCTGTGTTCTATAATCTTGAATATCTTCAAGCATCTTTTGCTGAATGGCCAGATTCAAAATGCTTGGTTCCACCATCGAGCCTAAAGCCTGTTCTACCGAAGGTATTTTTGCAGAAGGCTGGCCAAAATTGATTTCGCCATAGCCATTTTTATTCCAGACCTGCATGCTGGTATAAGGCTGCTGACGTGCTAAATTTTCCCAGACACCCACCGTTTTCAACAGGTGAATGGTTGCCTGACTTAAAGCCAAGACACGCGGATTGGCCACACACAAAGTTTTATTTGCATACAGAATTGGTGCTGCATCCAGAACTGTAGGCTGCACACCACCTTGAGCTAACAGAAGCGCTGTAAGTCCACCAACCAGCCCACCACCAATAATGACGACGTCTAATATTTCGTTAGTTTGATTTAAGCTCATGCTTTTAACCCCATGGCATAATTTGCAACGAGTGGCTTGATGCCAGGAATCGTATCAAAAGCGATTAAACCTGTATTACGCATCAGCTTTAAAAATGGATTCTGGTTACTAAAGCCACGTACCACTGAATCACAGAACTTGATCACACGCTGCTGGTCACTGAGACGAGATTTTTCATAGTCTTGTAATATTCCAGCATCGCCCAAGTCTGCGCCTTGTACCTGCTGTTCTTTCAGGTAACGCACCAATACATGCGCATCACGCATACATAGGTTAAAACCCTGACCAGCGACCGGATGAATCGTATGGGCAGCATTGCCCATCAATACGACACGGCCAACAGCCTGTTTTTCGGCTAACACTTGAGACAATGGAAAACTGAACCGTTTTCCGGTTTTCTGGAATTTTCCGGCACGATCGCCATACGTTTCCTGCAAGGCATCCAGAAAATGCTGGTCATTTTCATCTCCCAGCCATTCTCCTTCAGTACCTTTTTTCACTGGCCAGACCACTGAACGACGATACTCACCCGGTAGTGGTAAAAGTGCCAAAGGCCCTAAATGGCTGAAACGCTCAAAGCCCACATGAGCATGTGGCTTTGAAGTTTGTACTGTGGTCACAATCGCAACCTGATCATAATCATGTTCTGACGCACCAATACCCAAGGCTTTACGGCAGAAAGAATCCCGCCCATCGGCGGCAATAACCAGTTTGGACTGTAATTTTAGTGACGATTCACCACGCTGAGCTTCGATATAAGCAAAGTCTGTATCTTGGATAAGGGATGTCACTTGAACATCATCAATCAGTTCAATCAATGGCTCTTTTTTGACTTGGGTCAGCAGTACACGACCGAGCCAAGCATTTTCAATGACCTGACCAAAGCTTTCGACTTTTTCCTGTTCGGCTTTCAGTCGAGCCTTACCAAAACTGCCCTGTTCGGTAATATTCACTTCCAGAATTGGGGTAGCATGTTCTTGCAAGGCATTCCAAAGTCCAAGCTCCTGATAGATCTGCACGCTACGGCGTGACAAGGCACTGTTACGTGCATCAAAACTGGAATGATATGGCGCAAGATTTTCATCATCATAATTTGGGTATTTAATGGCTTCCAACAGTTTGACTGCAATATTGATTTTCGCCAACATCAATGCGAGGCTTAAGCCGACCATACCACCACCGACAATGATGACTTCTTGTTGCATGCTTACTTCCTTATCTGTTTATTCGCATCTATGGCGAATTACATAAAACGTATACTGGTTTTATCTTACCTCAAGGCTTTAAATTTTTATAATGATTCGTTTTATTTAGTTTTCTCCATGATGATCCAGCCTATATTGAAAAACCAAGACATCGCGCTTTTCAGTCCCCAACTTCGGCAATATAGTATAGGCATTGATCCGTTCAACGATTTCAAACCCTGTCTTTAAAAGCACTTGGTGGCCTGTATATGTTCTGCATCACAGAAAGTATCTAGTGATTTAAATGTAAGATATTGTCTAAAATACTGAATCACCGCTTTCATCGCCTCAAGCATATAGCCCTGCCCCTGAAATCGAGGACCAAGTCCGAAATGAATTTCAAGGCTGTTATTTTGCTGTTGAATAATCGTTAGTAACCCGATTGCCAGATGACTTTTTCGCTCAGCAATCACCCACGAAAATCCTTCACTCGGTTGCTGCCAATAACTTAACGCCCATTTCTGCAACATTTTTTGAGTCTGACTGACTATTGTATGCACCTGCCGTTGTAAATATTTTGATGCTTCAACGTTGCCACAATATTCTTGGAATAATGAGATTTCATCTCCGACTTTATATGCTCTTAACTCCAACCAAGTTGTCTTTAATTCAGCAACTAAAATATTTATACTCACTTTTATCAACTCGGCATTAAAAAACGGAATGTTATTATTTCATTTGGCACTTATACGATTCGATCGCAAACCTAGTCAAATTGGTATAACTCGATCTACTCGCTTCGCACAATTTTGAATACATACTGATGCTCGTAGATCCTGAATGATAAAATTGTGAATCAAGCCATTTATAAATGAGCTGATATTCACTTTCAGTAGCAGGAGGCCCATTTACAATCACTATTCTTTTCTTATTTTAAGATAATTGTATAAATATAACTCGATCTTTGAGCTAACAGATATTTTAAAAAAATTTATCCAACCATGTACAATCTAATCTTATTTGTATGATAGTGATCATCAATCTTTAGCTAGGCATTGTTGTAGATCTGGGGATGGTTCTATTAATAACGTATAAACACCCAATAAAAAACCCCGGAAATCTACCGAGGTTTCTTCATCTTCCACACTATTTCTATCCTCTCGGCAAGTTACTCGAAGACATGAATCCTATCTTGCAAGAAACTCGCCCAAGAAGAGTAGCTTAACGCACAATATTGGTATGATGATCTGTGTGGTGTACTGTTTTACCCAACTTCGTTCCTGTATAAATCAGGTACAATGCCGACAAACCAACCAATACATAAACAATTCGAGATAAGGCGCTCATATCACCAAAGATTGCAGCGACCAAATTAAAATCGAATGCACCAATTAAACCCCAATTAATGCCACCAATGATTGTTAAAGCATAAGCAATCCAGTCAATCGTATTTAATCTCATAAGTGTTCTCCTGCTGTTATTTAAGTTTATTTAAGGATCAGAGAAAGTATGAGAATCTCAGCGCATTTAATATGTAGCTTTGATGCTAAAAACAGATTTTCTGTGTTGACTTCCTGTCACTTTTTAAGCTGTAAATTTTACTTAGGTTAGTTTTATTTGACTTGTTCGAGATAAACGTAAGCTAAGTCACTTTTTGATCGATTCGATATAGCTAGGAATTCTTATTTAAAACGATATAGAAATGTCATAAAAAAAGCCGATCTCGCGACCGGCTTTCTGTATTTTTTCAAATTAAGCAGCGCGGGCTTTCGCCATCAATGCTTCAATCTCTTCTACCGTTTTGACAACTTTCGCAGTTAAAACCAGCGGGCCATTTGCAGTGGCTACCACATCATCTTCAATCCTGATACCAATTCCACGCCATTTGGCATCGACTGTTTCATCATCAGACGCGATGTAAAGACCCGGCTCAACGGTCATGACCATGCCCTCTTCATACGAGCGCCATTCACCATCAACCTTATAAGCACCGACATCATGCACATCCATACCGAGCCAATGCCCCGTACCGTGCATGTAGAACTGACGAAAAGCTTCTTTTTCTATAATCTCGTCGATATTACCCTGCATCAAGCCAAGATCGAGCAAACCCTGCACCAAAATACGCACTGCAACATTGTGAGGTTCTTTATACGAGTTACCAATTTGCACGGCATTGATCGCAGCGATTTGAGCATCTAGTACTACGTTATATAAGGCTTTCTGTTCCGGACTGAATTTACCATTTACCGGAAAGGTACGGGTAATGTCTGAAGCATAGAACTGATATTCAGCTGCGGCATCAATCAGGACTAAATCGCCATCTTTCAGTTTTTTGTCATTTTCTACATAATGCAGGATGCAGGCATTCTCACCGCCACCGACAATACTGTTATAAGCCGGAACACCGCCATTTTTGCCAAAGACATAATTCAGCTCGGCTTCCAGCACATATTCCATCATACCCGGACGTACTGCTAGCATCGCTTGCGTATGTGCATCAGCAGAAATATCGGAAGCAATCTGCATCAGTTCGATTTCATTTGCATCTTTATGCAGACGCATTTCATCAACAATACGATCCAGCTGAATGACTTGCGCTGGCGCAGAAGTACCACGACGGCTTTCACCACTTGCAGTTGCAATCCATTTGGCGACACGTGCATCAAACTCTGCATGCTGTCCAATGCGATAAAACAACTGATCTTTATTTTGTAACTTTTCTAAGATTTCTTCATCCAGCAAATCAATCGCATAGGCTTCATCTGCATCATAATCCTGAATAGCCCCATCAATACCCGCGCGGTAGCCATTCCAGATTTCCATTTCACGGTTGCGTTCACGACAGAACAAACTGTAGCTATAGCCTTCTTCTTCAGTGTCAAAGGTTTCAATCACAGCCACAGCTTCAGGTTCCGCAAATCCAGTTAAATAGAAGAAACTACTGTCGGCGCGGTATTTATAATCTGCATCACGGTTACGCATAGCTACCGGACTGGTCGTGATAATGGCGATACTGCGTAAACCAATTTCCCCTGCGAGGATTGCGCGACGCTCCTCAAAAACTGCCTGTGTCAATTTCTTCATTACACCTTACTTCTTATCGATCAATACTTGTATTTAGAATATAGTCTTGAAATCAGACTATAGATTTCACTGTAAACAGCAAAATATATGCCTGATTTCAAGCAGGTGATGACTCACCTCAGCATTTCATCAGCTTGGACGTTTAGGCGAGAAAATCTCGACTACACTTTGCGCTTCTGTAGTAGCGACTTTAGGCTGATTTTTTTGACTAAATTGCTGTAAGAGGGGCGTTTCTTCAACTTCGACCTTTTTACGCCCTAAAGACAGACTGACAGGAATCAGCCGCACAAATTCGTACAATTCCTGATAGCTTTCTTCACCTTCGGCATCATCGTCCGAGTCTTCAAATTCAACTGCGGCTACATCTTGTAAATGTTCAATCAGTTCAACTTCATCCTGACGGATATGCCCTGAAGCCAGTCCGAAACCTAAGACCACGCCGGCACACCAGTCCGCCAGAGCCTGTACACGTTCTGAAAGCACATGCTCATCATCAGGCAGCAAAGGTAAATAATCCAGCTCATCTTCAGACAATGCATGGGACACATCTTCAGCTTCGCCCGTCAACAACTCTAATGCTTCGGCATCCAGTTCAGGTACATCCAGTGTTTCTAAAATCTGTAACCACTCTTCACTGCTTGGCGCCTGGGTGACACACACAATGCCCGTGAGCAAACCATGTAGTTCGCTAGGGCTAGAAATTTCCTCAATTGAAGAAAAATTGCGGTGCCATTCGGTCCAACCTGAAATATCGTCTTGCATTCGTTTATCCAATCTTTATACTGCTTATATATTACCTTTGTTTGCAACACTGTGCGACCTCGATATGTTAGAAGAATTACAGCGTCTACAAGTGCAGATCGGCGTGTTAAAAACGCGACTTGCACGGCTTGAAAGTGAAAATTCCAGTTTGCGCGAAGAGCAAGACTCTTCAATGATGCAACATCAACAGCAAATTGAACAAAAAAATAGCGTGATTGCGCAAAAACAACAAGAAAATGAAAATCTGACAGAACAATTGACGGATTCTCGTGCCCAATTTCAACTGCTCAATAATGATGCAACTGCACTGGCAGACCGTTATGGCCGTCTGGAAAAAAGCTGTACCGATCTAAAAAACCGTTTTCAGGAAATTCTGGCTGAACGCAATGAGCTGCGCATAGTTAAGGAAAAGATGATCCTTGAACAGCGTCATGCTCAGCAGGAAATTCAGCGTCTGACTCAGGAATCTGAACGCTTAACCCAGAAAAATGAAAATGCCAAAGCCAAGGTTGAAGCGATTATTCAACGTCTAGCGATTCTCGGTACTGCGCAGGATCATCATGCACAGGAAATTCAACAACTGGCCCATCCGACTGAAGCGACTGAGGAAGCCTCATCATGAGTGAACAAATTGCAATTGATCTCAGAGTATTGGGGCATAGTTTCCGTTTGGCCTCTACTCCTGACAAGCAGGAAGAATTAGAACGTGCGGCACAGTTATTGAATGACAAATATGATGAATTTCGCCGTAAAGCACCACGCATGGAACCGAGTAAGCTGATTATTATGGTAGCACTTGAGCTGATGCAGGAGGTCTTGAATATGAACAGATCACTGCAACAATATGCGCATTGCGAGCGTTTGTTACAAACTATTTTAGAAGAAGTTGAAGAACTGACTGAATAATCTCGAATTCTGTTTAAACTTCGGACATTCGACCGAACTGTTTACAGTTCATGAACAGCATAGAGTTGCCACACCGGGATTATTGTTTATAATTAACTTAACTCTGAGGTGTTCGCCAGCGGGTCTATTCCCCTGCCGATACTAACACTTATGGGTGTGTTCTGTATATTTAGAGTGTATGCCCATCTCCGTATGGGAAACCCAGCAAGTATACGTCGCATCCTCCTTGAACTCATCGGGTTCAGGGTAACGACACATGCAGCGGCATCTTCGGAGTACTTCAATTTCTTTTTCAAAATATAATTATAATTTTTCCCGAATTTCCTCTTATTTTAATTTTGTAGTATTTCTCTCGAACATTCCTCTAGATTCATATTATCGATGTATTCATCATCTGGAATGCGAAAAAAATCTTTCGCTATAAAAAATATAGAGCTTTAATTACTTCCGTCAAAATCAAACAATCTTTCAGTAACTTATTTTCCTATTTTTAGACAATTTTATCCCGATACAAAGTATGCATCGCCCAGATTGCAGCAGGAATCCAGCCTAAAATCGAAATTTGAAGCATTAAGCACACTGTCGCTTCGGCTGGTCGATGAATGGTCATAAATAATGACCAAGGGAAAATAAATGCAATAATTGATTTCATTCTTAAAATCCTGTTTTTTGCAACGTTCTAACTTTTATATCCAGTTTTTATTGGCACTTAAAACTGGCACTTAGATTTAGATATTTTTAATAGGATCAGCAGAATCTCTGTACATGCTGTAATCCCGCTTAAAAATATCCAGATAGCCTAATTCAGCCAGCTTAAATGAAGCTTAAAAATTATTTTAAATCCGCTAGCCTTTGCATATTTTCAATCAAAATATTGACGTTTGAATGAAACAGTCTTTGGTTCAACTTTGCTCTCTAACAGGTCTGGATCTGAATAAAACCCTGAATCCTTAGACCTTTATTTACTTACTGTAGCTGGTGTACTCAAGGGTGATACTCGCCAAATCACATCACCGACATCATCAGCAACCAAAATGGCTCCAGAGGAATCTACCGCCACACCGACCGGTCGCCCATATGCATCGCCCTGATCGCTTAAAAATCCAGTCAGAACATCTTGAGGCGGGCCCATCGGTTGTCCATTTTGAAAGGGAACAAAAATCACTTTATAGCCAATATGCGGTTTGCGGTTCCATGAACCATGCTGACCAATCAGCGCCCCATCACGATATTGAGGCATCAAATCTGCCCTATAGAAGGCCAAGCCCAATGATGCGGTATGATTACCTAATGCATAATCCGGTGGAATTGCTCGCGCAACTAAGGTAGGGTTTTGCGGTTTGACCCGCGTATCTACATGCTGACCATAATAACTATAAGGCCAGCCATAAAAAGCGCCCTCTTTGACAGAGGTCAAATAATCAGGAACCAGATCATTGCCGAGCTCATCACGTTCATTTACCACCGTCCAGAGTGCGCCGCTCTGGGGTTGCCAGTCCATGCCATTCGGATTACGTAGTCCGGTTGCAAAAGGTCGTGCTTGGGCACGATCCAAATCAAACTCTAGAATGAGTGCCCGGCCCTGCTCCTGCTCTAAGCCATTTTCAGCCACATTGCTGTTGGAACCCACTGTGATATAAAGTTTATTGCCTGCAGGATTGGCAATGACATTTTTGGTCCAGTGATGGTTTAAACGGCCTGCCGGTAAATCCAGTATCTTAGTGCCGGCTGCTATGATTTGAGTCATCCCGTTCTGATAAGGAAAGCGCATCAAGGCATCAGTATTGGCTACATACAATGTATTGCCAATCAGCACCATACCAAATGGAGAATTGAGATTTTGCAAGAATACGGTTTTTTGTTCAGCAACCCCATCTCCGTTACTGTCCCGAAGTAGTGTGATGCGGTTGGCACTAGGATGCGATGAGCCGGCGCGCTGCATTACCCACTTCATGATTTTTCCTTTGATCCCTTTGCTATCATCGGGCTTGGGTGGTGCATCCGTTTCAGCCACCAGCACATCACCATTCGGCAATACATACAACCAGCGTGGATGTCGCAGTCCTTTGGCAAATGCCTGAACTTTTAAACCTGTCGCAGGTATAGGCATTTCACCCACAGGCCAGCCTTTGGCAGGCGCAATATTGACCGTAGGCAGCAAGCTTGATTGTGGTTTAGGTAAATCTGGATCGGAACCATAACTGTCATTGATAGGCGACTTGGAAGGCATGGCACATCCAGTCATGGTTAGGAGAAGTGCACAGCTAGCACCCGTAAGTAAAAATTGAATAGGCTGATGAAGCATTTTTATCTCTTGTTATTATCATCCTCGACTTACTTTAAAAAACAATTTGAGATGTCACTAGCGGGTTCTTGTTTTTTCTGGTTATGAATTGGTTATCAATTTTGAGTTAAGTCTGATATTTATCTTGCTATAAAAATAAATTTATCCTGACTAACTTACGCAGGACGGCAGGACAACATTTCCAAAGTAATTTTTTTTACCTCATTACGGCTGTGTCGAATATGAGCCTCTAATATAGAAAGACAAGCGACTGCATCTTGGGCAAGCAGCGCCTTTAAAATTTGTTGATGCTCGGCATAGGTCGCTGTAACCCGATAATCCTTGGAAAAATCCAGACGACGTATGATCCGAATTTTCTCGCTGATCTCACTGTGAATTTTCGCTATTTCTGCATTGCCGGCTGCAAATACTAAATGACAATGAAATGCTTCATCTTGTGCAGATAGCTGCCTGAGATCATAAACATACTGTTCTGGTTGAACACACCAGGTTTGAATCAAAATTTCTAGAGCAGCTTTCAACTGGTCTTTGGGCATCTGACACAGTTGCTCGACTGCATAACATTCCAGCAAAATTCGCAGATCATACAGTTCTTCATAAGCTTTAAAATTTAGTGGCCGGACCTGCCAGCCACTTCTAAACTGCACCTCGACATAGCCTTCCTGCTGCAAACGATATAAGGCTTGCCGAATGGGGGTACGGCTTACGGCATAGCTTTCAGCAATCTCTGATTCGGTAAACCGCTCTCCCGGCATCAGCTTAAAGTCAAAAATATCATTTTTAATTTTCTGGAAAACCAGCTCAGACAGATTGTCTGAGCTTTTTCCGGTCGCTTTAGTACTTGGATTGCGAACAATAGTCATGGCTCACTCCATTACTCCATATAGACCAGTGGCTCACCGCTATGTACAGTCTGACCAGAACGGCAGATAATCGCCTTAACGATACCATCATCGTCAGCATAGACCGGCAGTTCCATTTTCATGGCTTCAATGATGGCCACCGTGTCGCCTTTTTTCACAATCTGCCCCGCTTCTACAAAAATCTTCCAGATATTGCCGGTCATAGAGGCGTTGAGAGGGACATACTGGCTGTAATCGGTGTCATCCTGCAGCACTTCTATTTCTACAGGTGCATCAAACTCGTCTTTCCAGCGTTCTACCTCGGCACTAAAAGCAGCCTGCTGCTGCGCTTTAAAGGTGGCAATGCTGTCCTGTTCTGCAGCAAGGAAATCCTGATATGCTGCAAAGTCAAACTCGCATTCCTCAATTTTGATTTCTGCCAGACCATGGGCGAAATCAGCACGGAACTGATCCAGTTCGGCCTCAGTGACCTCATAATATTTAATCTGGTCAAAAAAGCGTAAGAACCATTGCTGATCGCCAAACTGCTTGTTCTTTTTAAACTTATTCCAGATCGGTACGGTACGGCCAATCAACTGATAGCCACCCGGTGAGTCCATGCCATAAATACACATATACATGCCACCAATCCCGACTGTACCTTCAGCGGTAAAAGTACGGGCCGGATTATATTTGGAACTCAGTAAACGGTGGCGCGGATCAATGGGCACTGCACAAGGTGCAGTCAGATATACATCACCTAGCCCTAAAATCAGATAATTGGCATTAAAAATGATGTCCTTGACCTGCTGGCGGTGACTTAAACCATTAATCCGCTGAATAAAATCAATATTATTCGGAAGCCAGGGGGCTGTGGCACAGACGCTTTCCTGATAACGCTCAACAGCACCCAGAGTCGCCGAGTCCTCAAAGGCCATGGGTAAATGGATAATTCTTGAAGGAATTTTAATGTCACGTAAATCGCCCATCTGTTCTTCAAGACCAAGCAGGAAGTGAATCAGTTGCTGTTGACTCAAACGCAGACCATCATATTTAATCTGCAAGGACCGTACACCAGGTGACAATTCCAGGATACCGTCCAGATCAGCCTCACGGATCAGTTGCATCAAGCGGTGTACGCGCAGGCGTAGGGCCAAATCCAGTACGTTGTCACCATATTCCAGCAAGATATAACTGTCACCTGCCTGACGATATACAGCTTTTGGTGCATCTGGCGTAGCTTCACGCAATGCCAGGATACTTTCTGCCTGAACTGCCACGATTTCAGCCTCATGGGTCATCTCTGCCTTGGCAAAGTTTTGGAGGGTTTGAATTTGCTGCCGCTCCAGCGCATTGGCCTGTTCTACCGAGATTGGATAGAAGCTAATCGTGTCATCGGCTTTTAGTTGACCAATTTTCCAGAGTTCAGCTTTGGCAATGGTCACCGGACAAACGAAACCGCCCAGGCTCGGACCATCTTTGGCAAGAATTACGGGGAAATCACCGGTAAAGTTGATTGCACCAATGGCATATTCACAGTCATGTACATTGGATGGATGCAGACCCGCTTCACCGCCATTTTCACGCGCCCAGCTTGGCGTCGGTCCGGTTAAACGGATACCCAACCGGTTCGAGTTAAAATGCACTTTCCAGCTTGATGCAAAAAACTCCTCAATATATTCAGCTTTAAAGAAATCAGGAGCGCCATGCGGGCCATAGAGCACACCAATTTTCCATTCCTTGCCATAACTTGGAATCAGAGCTGTTGCCAAAGCTTCAGGTTCTGCAATCGCTAAAGGTAGACCATCGGCCGGCAGCTCAGGATTCACCATCTTAATCATGTCACCAGCCCGTAACACTCGGCCTGCATGTCCACCAAAATTACCTAAAGCAAAGGTAGAACGGCTACCCAGATATTCCGGCACATTCAGACCATTTCGTACAGCCAGGTAGGTCCGGCATCCAGATTCAACCTGTCCAATTTTTAGGGTTTGGCCTGCTTTTACCTGAATAGGCTGCCAGAAATTTACTGCTTCATCATCCAGACTTACCAGACAAGGTGCGCCAGTTAAAGCAATGATATTTTCTGCATGAAATTTGAGGATTGGACCTTGCAGGGTAAATTCAAACCCGGCGGCGGCCTCGACATTCCCAACAATTTTATTGGCCAGCCGGAAGGCATAATCATCCATTGGGCCTGAAGGCGGTACACCAATATCCCAATACCCGACACGACCCGGATAATCCTGAATCGAACTTTGTGTACCCGGCTGAATCACCTCAATCACATTCGGCACATATTTGAAATCATCCAGCATGCGTGTCCAGATCTGCATCTGTTCAAAACGTGGATCTGAAATAACAGTATGCACATAATCCAGATTGGTACTAATACCATTCAGGCGAGTTTCAGCTAAAGCTGATTTAAGCGTATGAATGGCAGTATCACGATCTTCAGCATGCACAATAATCTTGGCAATCATCGGGTCAAAGTATTGGGAAATTTCAGTTCCGGTACTCACCCAGGTATCAACCCGGACATTTTCCGGAAAAAAGACATCGGTCAAAATCCCTGGACTCGGCTGGAAATTCTTAACTGGATCTTCGGCATAGATGCGTACTTCAATCGCTGCACCTTGAGGCTGAATACTGCTTAGATGCTTCCAATCCAGAGTATCACCTGCTGCAACTTTCAACATGCATTCAATCAGGTCTAAACCGGTCACCATTTCAGTCACCGGATGCTCCACCTGCAAACGGGTATTCACTTCAAGGAAATAAAACTCGTCATGCACTGCATCATAAATAAACTCAACCGTACCGGCACTGCGATATTTCACCGATTTGCCCAGTTCAACTGCCGCCTGATGCAGTTTTTGACGGGTTGCTTCAGGTAAATGAGCCGCTGGGGTTTCTTCCACGACTTTCTGATTACGGCGCTGCAATGAGCAGTCGCGTTCGCCCAAAGCCACCACCTGTCCCTGTCCATCTCCAAAAATCTGAACTTCGACATGACGGGCTTTATCGATAAAGCATTCCAGAAATACTCCGGCATCTTTAAAGAACTGCTCACCCAGACGTTTTACACTTTCATAAGCCTCCTGAAGTGCATCTGCATCATCACAACGGGTCAAGCCAATTCCGCCACCGCCTGCTGTACTTTTCAGCATAATCGGATAGCCAATTTTTTCAGCTTCTGCCAAAGCTTCGTCCAGACTATTTAGCAGCCCTGTACCGGGAGTCATGGGTACATTGGCAGCTGCAGCAAGTTCACGCGCCCTGTGTTTTAAGCCGAATTCCAGAATCTGCTCCGGTGTTGGCCCCATGAAAGCAATATTATTTGCTTCGCAGGCACGGGCAAAGTCAGCACTTTCTGACAGAAACCCATAACCCGGGAAAATTGCTTCGGCTCCGGTATTTTTGGCTGCAGCAATCAATTTTTCGATACTCAAATAGGTATCGCCAGGTTTGGTCCCTTCTAAGGACACTGCAATATCTGCATCAATCACATGCTGTGCATAACGATCTGTTTCTGAATAAACGGCGACACTGGTTACACCCATTTTTTTTAATGTGCGAATGGCGCGAACGGCAATTTCGCCCCGGTTTGCAATCAGTACAGTTTTAAACATGTGAATCCCCTTTTATTCTCTCTATTTTTTGAATCTGCTGAATGGATCTGTTTCGTTTTTTTCTGATTCAGCTGCTGCATATAAACCCGCTATCGACTATGTTCACTGCTCTCTGTCGTAGCCTTTGATGCATACCTTCCGCAAATACAGCTTTTTTAAATGCATCGATTTTTGCTCGAAGATGTGCAGTAGTCGCAACCGAAATCCAGACAAGTTCACCCACCTCAACATGGGTAGTGCGTTGAGCAAGATGATTCAGTTGAAGCTGTTTTGACTGATCGGCATCGCGCCATTTTAGGACTGTCCAGCCGATCATTTTCTGATGAAGCATTCTGCATCCAACCTTGTATCCAAGTTTGAATACAGTTATGCAGAACTTATGCCAGTTTAATTTTTATTTTATTTTCAATATATTAACAAAATTTAAGATGTATAAATTGGGAAGAATTTCATTGGATGGTTGTTTTTGGTTCAGCCTGTTTTCAATTCAGTGCAAAAATTATTCTGCAACTCATATTGTATAATCTGCATCATCTCAACTTTTGCAATGCTCATATAAAAGCCTATCTGTTGATGAGCTTCTAAGTGAACTATTCTATTTGTAGCTTAGTACAGTCATAAAAATTGAGTGTATTAAATACCTGAATTGAAAGGTTTGAATCAGCGTGTATTCGTCATTACGGTATTCACTATTTCACCGGGATCATTAAGTGCTGATAAGGCGTCCCAGACCACATGACATAAGGCACAGCGGTATCCGGTTGCGTATGTTTAGGATACATATCATAGAAACGAGCTTCAGCACCGACGATCATGACATGGGGACCCGTTTTGACCCAATGATTGCCCGCACTAGGCTTCTTGGCATAGGGATCGACATTACTGGCATCCGTACCACCTGCCAGCATATACATGAAGCCTACTTTTCCAACTGTGGGCTGTTTATTCCCCATCCAGGCTTCTGCCCATTCTAGAGCGGCCTGATCCATACACATTGGGTCTGGACCTGGAGCGGTCAGATTATCAGGCATACAGGTAAAACCATTATTGCCCTTGCGCAAGGTACGTATTTTGCCATCTGTACCGACAGCGACAATCGTGGCTGCAGCGGCTACTTTCTTAGGTGCAGCAGTCATGGCACTTGCAATGGCTTTCTTATCGGCAGCAGATGAAGCTGCGCCTGAGCTGGCTTTGCCCGACATGGGCGGTTCAACGGCTAAAGCGGCAGGTGCAGACAGCGCGACCCATCCCGCCATAAGCAGTAATTGAGGAAAATTCATGGCACATTCTCCTTGAATCATCATGGAGAAATTGGATTTAGGTTCAGATCAAGTTGGATTAATCTGTAATTTTTGTAACGTATCCTTATAGAGTTGAGGGATAATTTGAGTTGATCAAAAGAAAGGAGAAGATTTAACTATTGCAGTGAAATTGCGCTACACAGCAATATCAACTGCAATGAAAGACAATATCTTTGGCGCTTAACCACGAAATGCTGCTTCGATCACGGAGATGTCAATTTTCTTCATGGTCATCATCGCATTAAATGCGCGCTTGGCCGCAGCACGGTCAGGACTGTTACAGGCGTTGATGAGGACCATTGGCGTAATCTGCCAGGAAATACCCCACTTGTCTTTACACCATCCACACTCGCTTTCCTGACCGCCATTGCCAACAATGGCATTCCAGTATCGGTCTGTTTCTTCTTGGTCTTCAGTCGCCACCTGAAATGAAAATGCTTCATTGTGTTGAAAGTCAGGGCCACCATTCAGAGCAACGCCCATCACCGTAAATTCGACGGTGATAACATCGCCTTCTTTTCCGGAGGGATAATCTCCAGGGGCAAGGTTGATCGCGCCAACTGAGGAGCCTGGAAAGGTTTCTGCATAAAATCGTGCTGCACCTTCGGCATCGTCATCGTACCAAAGGCAGACGGTGTTTTTCGCAATATTCATCATCTTCAATCTCCATTGATTTAGGTCTTACGCGTTCTGCCTAAGTCCAATGTGTCCCATATATCGGTCGAGAATAGTTATATGATCCCTTGTCTATCTTTCACCAAAAACAGAATAAACCTACTTTAGAATTGTATTTTTATTGATCGAAAGCTGTTTCAAAGTGCTTAAACTCATGCATTTCCAGAGTTTGTCACTGAACAATTGATTGCTTGGAAAATCGTGAATCAAAAAAATAAATTGACCGTTTCAACACATTTTAACAACCAGTGATGCAACTGTTTTTTAACTTTGAAACTGGTGACAAATTAGCTAAATTTAAATCAGCAGATACGGAATAATATAAAATTGCAGCTTACAATTATTTTTTACTTTTCCAGAATTCCCACTTAGACTAGAGCACAAATTTGTTGCATATGCTTTTTGCCCTATGACCATTCAGGAATTAAGAAGATACCTTCGTAAAACGCGTCGTCATCTCTCTAAATTTGAGCAAAGGCAATCCGCACAAAAAGTTCTAAACCGTCTGATCCGCAGTCCAGAATTTATTCATGCCCAACGTATTGGCCTGTATTTGCATGCTTTTGGGGAGATTCAGACCCAGGCGATTATTGAACGCTGCTTTAAACTGGGCAAACAGGTGTATCTACCAGCGATTTGCGACATGAATCAGCAGCTGGTCTGGATCCGGATCACCCAGCACCAATACCATAACAAGCGCTTTGCCCATCATCGGCTGGGTATGCGAGAGCCCATGAGCACCCGTGGTGTACATGTTTCCAAACTGGATTTATTGCTCATGCCACTATTGGCCTGTGATACTTCGGGCACACGGATTGGTATGGGCGGCGGTTTTTATGATCGTACCTTGGCTTCTGCACCTGGGCGTCCATTCCGTCTGGGGCTGGCGCATGACTTTCAACTGCTGGCACAGCCGTTAAAACGTGAAACATGGGATCAGCCCCTTGATGCTTTAATCACCCCGACAGTTTTTATAAAATTCAAACGTTAATTTTGCAATTTTACCCTTGCTAACTACTTTAAAATCACATAATTAGTCATTTTTCATACAATTTAATCTTAACTGCCCTTGTATTTTTAAAATTACCCATCACTATTAAAAGCATGGCAACACCGTTGTCACTCATTAGGAGTGCTCATGTCTGAAATTATTATGAATCAAGAAACCTTAGAGCCTCAGGTTCCAAGTGTACTACCCCTTTTGGCGTTGCGTGATGTGGTGGTTTATCCGCATATGCAAATTGCGCTGTTTGTCGGTCGTGAAAAATCGATCAATGCAGTTGATGTGGCTCGTAACAGTGACAATCTAGTATTTGTAGTTGCGCAAAAAGATTCGCTTACAGAAGAAATTGATCACGACAATTTATATCAATACGGTACTGTCGCGAAGATTGTGCAAGTTGTGAATCACGAAAATGATGAAAACTGTATTAAAGTCCTGATCGAAGGCCTACACCGTGCCAAGCTGAAAACCATCATTGACGAAACTGAGTATCTGACAGCAGAGCATGAACTCAGCCCAATGACGGTGAGCGTCGATGCAGACACCCAAGCTGTGCGCTTGCAGGAATTACGTGCGCTTTTCGCTCAATATGCAGAAGCGAAACTTCGTAATGCGCGTGAACTGATCACCGCAGCCAACAAAATTGAAGATCTATTACAGTTATTGTTCTTCGTCGCAACCCGTGTTCCATTGAATATTGATGTCAAACAGAAATTCCTGGAACATGACGAATTCGAAGCGCATTTGACTGAGTTGATGACTTATCTATTGCAACAGTCTGAAGAACAACAGATTGAGCAAACCCTGCATGACTCTGTTAAACGTCAGATGGAAAAGAACCAGCGCGAATACTTCCTGAATGAAAAAATGAAAGTCATTCAGCGCGAGCTTTCTGATATGAACGGCGGCGCGGAAGATGATGTCGCTGAAATTGAAAAACGTCTTGCTGAAGCAGATTTGCCTGAGCATGTACGCAAGAAAGCTGAAAACGAGTTCCGCAAGCTGAAAGCGATGCAGCCTGCTTCGAGTGAAGCTGCTGTGGTACGCAACTATCTGGAAGTGATTCTAGATACACCGTGGAATAAAGCCAGCAAAGTCAGCATTAACCTGAACAAAGCACAGGAAATTCTGGATGCAGACCACTATGGTCTGGACGATGTCAAAGATCGCATTGTGGAATATCTGGCAGTTCAGTCTCGTGTGAAAAAATTGCGTGGTCCGATTCTGTGTTTGGTTGGTCCTCCAGGTGTCGGTAAAACTTCACTCGGTGAATCAATTGCTAAAGCAACTGGTCGTGAGTTCGTGCGTATGGCGCTGGGCGGCGTACGTGATGAAGCGGAAATTCGCGGTCACCGTCGTACCTATATCGGTGCGATGCCAGGTAAAATTGTGCAGTCATTGACTAAAGTGGGCGTAAAAAACCCGTTATTCTTGCTCGATGAAATCGACAAGATGGCGCAAGACTACCGTGGCGATCCGGCTTCTGCGATGCTTGAGGTACTTGATCCATCACAGAACAACAAGTTCAGCGATCACTATCTGGATCTTGATCTGGACCTGTCTGAAGTAATGTTTATCTGTACCGCAAACAGCATGAACATTCCTGAGGCCCTGCTAGACCGTATGGAAGTAATTCGTCTTCCGGGTTATACCGAAGAAGAGAAAGTCAATATTGCGGACCGCTACCTTGTTCCTAAAGCCATCAAGAACAATGGTCTACGTGCCAAAGAGTTGACCGTGCATGAAGAAGCAATTCGTGACATCGTGCGTCGTTATACGCGTGAAGCCGGTGTTCGTAACCTTGAACGTGAAGTGTCAAAAATTGCACGTAAAGTGGTGAAAGAGGCTGTTAGCAAGAAATCTAAAAACCTTCAGGTTGAAGTGACCGCAGCGAATCTTCCAGAATACTTAGGTCCACATAAATTTGACTACGGTATGGCGGAAGAAGAAGCGCAAATCGGCCGTGTAAATGGTCTGGCTTGGACTTCTGTTGGTGGTGAATTACTGACCATTGAAGTTGCAGCAGTACCAGGTAAAGGCAAGTTCATTACCACCGGTTCTCTTGGCGATGTCATGAAAGAATCGATTACTGCTGCAATGACTGTGGTGCGTACCCGTGCGGATGAACTCGGCATCGAAGCCTCGCGCTTTGAAGAAACCGACGTGCATGTGCATTTACCTGAAGGCGCAACACCGAAAGATGGTCCATCGGCAGGTTTGGCTTTGACTACAGCACTGGTATCTGCTTTCACGGGTATCCCGATTCGTCCGGATATCGCGATGACAGGTGAAACCAGTCTGGGCGGTCGTGCGCTGCGTATCGGTGGCTTGAAAGAGAAACTTTTGGCAGCCCATCGTGGTGGCATCAAGCTGGTATTCATTCCACAGGAAAACGTACGTGACCTGGCGGAAATTCCAGAAAATGTCAAAGAAGGTCTAGAAATTAAAGCCGTAAAATCGATTGATGAGATTTTACCGCTGGCACTGACCTCTTTGCCAAAAGCCTTGGTTAAAGCACCAATTGTGAAAACCAAAGAAGAAGCGAAAGCAGCGCGTCATTAAGACTTGATGTTTCGTATAAAAAACCCTGCTTCGGCAGGGTTTTTTATTGAGTTATTGAATAAAACAACTGAATTATGGCTGTAGTGCCATCGTAACCAATCCATCAATCACATGAGTCATCTTGTTCAGATCAAGCTTGTCGAGGGTATCCAATTCGGTATTGTAATAAGGATTACGATAACTCGCAGTATCGGTAATCAGCATGGTCGAATAGTTGAATTTGGCATAATTCAGATAGCCCGAGAAATTCATATCCTGAGCAAAACTTGGGCTGACAAAGCGTTGACATTCCAGACGGTTAAAACGCTGCATGGCATCACAATAATCTCCAGTCAGGCCAGTTGAGGCTAAATGCCCAATGGCTGCAATGAAATTGCCATGTCGTGGATAAATCCATTTTAATCCCACCGGATAGCTCTGCACCTGATGTTCATCAAAATAACCAATCGAATCCAGAATCACCACGCCCTCAATTTTCTGCTTCTGCTTTTTTAAAGACTTGGCATGCATATAACTGCCCATATGTTCTGTCTTGAAAAAAGGCGGCTCTTCAAGCGTATAGAAAGCAAATTCGACATCATGTTTGAGCTTGGATTTTTGCAGGGCCAGTAATCTTGCAGTTTCCAGTAAACCCGCTACCCCTGAGGCATTATTATCAGCACCGTTTCGGGCACTAAAGACATCATAATGTGCCCCCATCACCATCTTGGTTTTGGCTTGAGTATCCAAGCTACAGATGACATTTCGGTAACTCAGGTTATTGACCACATAAACCTGAAACTGGCATGGAATACCAAAGCGCTGCATCTGCCCTTTGATCCAGGCAGATACCCGATTCAGCTCTTTTAGATTTTTATAATTTCGGTATTCATCGACACTCATGATCTGGCTAAAAAATAATTCCAGATGAGAGACCTGAGCATTTTTGCTCGAATTGGCTGCACAGAGACTAGGCCCCATGAGGCCTATCAGTAACAGCAGCACAGTACAACATCCTTTTATCATGACACTGTTCCGCATTTATTATTATTCCATTCCTTTATCAAGCGGATACTTGAACTAAGGACATTAAAGCAACACTAAATCTCTCATTTCAATTTCAATTTGTTTCCCTGCTCAACTTCATGTTGTTTGATCGTTATAATGAGGTATCCAATTATTGATCTGTCTGTATGAAAATCCGTATCCTGACCATTGGTCAAAAAATGCCAGCGTGGGTGCTGACTGGTTTTGAAGATTATTTCAAACGTATTCAGCCTTTTGTACAGACCCAGATTATTGAACTGCCGATGGCCAAGCGCGGGAAAAATGATTCTGAAGCGGATATTCTGAAATACCGCAATATTGAGGGCGACAGCATTTTAAATGCGCTCAAGCAGAATGAAACCCTGATTGCACTAGAAGTGGGCGGACGTGAATTCAGTACCGAAAAACTGGCTGAAACCATGAAAGGCTGGATGCTGGAAGGCAATGATGTAGCACTTGCAATTGGTGGACCGGATGGTCACTCAGAAGCCGTGCGTAAAGCTGCTGCATGGCACTGGTCACTTTCCAAGTTAACTCTGCCGCATCCTCTGGTACGTGTGATGCTGATCGAGCAGCTTTATCGTGCCATGAGCATCAATAACAACCATCCTTATCACCGAGCAGGCTAATGATTTTGCTGAAGCGTTCTTTATATGCAACGTTTTGTTGAATAATCTCTTCTGCTCTTATTTCTATTTTTCATGCATTATTGAGGCATCTTCCAGATGTGGTTTGACTTATGAACTTACAAACGTTGCCCGGCTTATTTATTTCTCATGGCTCTCCTATGCTGGCGCTGAATCCTGAGCAAGTGGGTCCTGCCTTGCATCGTTTGAGCGAAAATCTGCCACGCCCGGAAGCGATTATTGTGATGTCCGCGCACTGGGAAAGTGATGCGTTGGAAGTCAGTAGCGCAATTCGCCCAGAAACTTGGCATGATTTTCGTGGTTTCCCGCCTGAACTTTATCAATTACGCTACCCTGCACCGGGAAATCCTGAATTGGCCGAGAAAGTCTTAGGCTTGCTGGCCAATGCCGGCTTTTCTGCACATGCCAACAGTACTCGTCCGCGTGATCATGGTGTATGGATGCCGCTGCTACATATGTATCCAGATGCCAACATTCCCGTGGTAGAAATTTCCTTACCCATGTCGATGAGTGCGGATGAGATTTATCAGATTGGTCAAAGTCTCGCACCTTTACGTGAACAGCAAATCCTGCTAATTGGTTCGGGCAGTATTACCCATAATTTACGTGAACTGTCTTGGGATGGATCGGCTGCTGATGTACCCGAATGGGCCTCAGGCTTCCGTAATTTTGTGGTGCATAAACTGACGCACAATGATTATGATGCTGTACTGGACTGGTCCAATATTCCGCATATGGCACGGAATCATCCAACGCTGGAACATTTTGCTCCGATTTTCTTTGCGATGGGCACAGGTCAGCGTTTTAGTCTGGTACATAGCAGTTTCACCATGGGTTCACTCGGTATGGATATTTACCGCTTCGATTAATCTTGCTTCAGCGCTAAAATCTTAATGATGGATACATTTTGCAACTCAAAGCTGCGAAATGTATCCATATTTTTTTGCAATACATCCATTATTATTGTTTGAACTTTATATACTTCATTATAAGTCCATGAAATTAAAATTTATTGTGCTGGCATTATTGCCTTTAACTTTTGCAGGCTGTCAGTCCAGGGATATTCAACGAGCTGGAGATCTTGCGGTGGCCACCATCCAACAAAAAAATGCAGATCAGATTCTTCCAGCCTATTACTGGGAACTGAATCGTGGACTAGAACGACCCGTTGTACTGAGTTTCAACGCTCAAGGCCGGCTGAGCGCCGTGACGGGCTGTAATGGACTCGGGACGACCTGGTCAGTCAAAAACAATATCATCACCACCAGCGAAGTTATAGGCACTGAAATGGCCTGTGATGCAGCATTGATGGAGCAGGAACGTTTTGTCAGCCAACTTTTACAGAAGCGTGACATTCCTTTTACGCTCAATACCACAGATCCTGACAAGCCGACCCTGACGTTGATGGCCGCAAATGGTCAAACCTATGAATTTATCGGGAAAATGACTCCGGAAACCAAATACCAAGGACAGGCTGAAACAATTTTTCTGGAAATTTCCCCCGATACCAAACAATGTACCGGCGTAACCCAACAAAGCTGCTTGCAAGTCAAAGAAGTGAAATATGATCAGAATGGCCTGAAAACTCAGGTCGATAAGGACTGGACTTTATTCTATGATCAGATTGAAGGTTTTCGGCATTCACCAAATGAACGGCAGATTATTCGGGTCAAACGTTTTGAAATTAAGCATCCGGCAGCTGATCAATCGAAATATGCCTATATTTTTGATATGGCGGTTGAGCGTGAATTAGTTAAGGGTGCTCTTTAAGGCTAAAAATACCAGATATAAAAAAACCGGGGCAACAGCCCCGGTTTTTTCAGCTTAGACTAAGTCAGACTTAGAATACGCCTTGAGCAAGCATCGCATCAGCAACTTTTACGAAGCCAGCAATGTTTGCACCGTCTACATAGTTCACAGTACCGTCTTCCTTAGTACCGAATTTTACGCAATTGCGGTGAATTTCTTTCATGATTGCGTGTAAGCGCTCATCAACTTCTTCGAAAGTCCAGCCTAAACGCAATGCGTTTTGAGACATTTCCAGACCAGAAGTTGCCACACCACCTGCATTTGATGCTTTACCTGGCGCATAAAGAATTTTCGCTTCAACGAATTTCTCAACCGCTTCAAGTGTAGAAGGCATGTTCGCGCCTTCAGCTACACAGATTACACCGTTTGCAAGAAGCTTAGCAGCGTCGTCTGCATCCAGTTCGTTTTGAGTTGCACATGGCAATGCGATATCACACTTGATACCCCAAGGACGTTGTCCTTCAAGATATTCGAAACCATGTTTAGATGCGAATTCTGAAATACGGCCACGTTTTACATTTTTAAGTTCCATGACTTCAGCAAGAAGCGCCTCAGTGAAACCGTCTTTAACGTGAACTGTACCGGCAGAGTCAGAAAGTGAAACCACTTTCGCACCGAGGTACATTGCTTTTTCAGCAGCATATTGCGCAACGTTACCAGAACCTGAAATCGCAACGACTTTATCTTTGAAGCTTTCGCCACGAGACTTAAGCATTTCCTCAGCGAAATACACAGTACCGTAACCCGTTGCTTCCGGACGTGCCAATGAACCACCGAAAGTTAAACCTTTACCAGTGAATACACATGCCGTGTCGTTACTTAATTTTTTCATCATGCCGGCCATGTAGCCCACTTCACGACCGCCTACACCAATATCACCTGCAGGGATATCTGTGTTCGCACCAAGGTGACGATACAGCTCGATCATTAAAGCCTGGCAGAAACGCATGATTTCGCCTTCTGATTTGCCTTTAGGGTCAAAATCAGAACCACCTTTACCGCCACCCATAGGAAGTGTGGTTAAAGCATTTTTAAATGTTTGCTCAAAGCCTAAGAATTTTAGGATTGAAAGATTCACTGAAGGGTGGAAACGCATACCACCTTTAAATGGACCGATCGCTGAGTTGTATTGTACGCGGAACGCACGGTTTACTTGAGTCTGACCTTGGTCATCTACCCAAGAAACTCGGAACTGGATCGCACGTTCTGGCTCAACTAGACGTTCTAGTAAACCATGTGCTGCGTATTGTGGATTCTTTTCAATGAACGGCCACAAACTGGTCATCACTTCTTCTACAGCTTGAAGAAATTCTGGTTGATGTGCATCACGTGATTTTACGTAATCTAGGAACTCATTAAGTGTGTTGTATTTCAACGCTTAATCCTCAGCAGAAAATGGATCAAAATTGGTCAAATTTACAATCAATGTTAAATTTTGGCGCAAAATATTAAATATCTTTTGTAACTAATCTACAATACTTTTTTGAAAATACTTTAAAATTAATTTGATAACAAATATTTATATTGATTATGAAAATTTTTTCTATGTCAGGAAATGCGAATCGAATCAAGACTTACATTCAGATTTATGCCTAATAATAAGGCACAAGTTGACCCTTAATTGCGCACGACTTAGGAGTTTAAAAATATGTTAAAATTGATGAATCGACATATTTTGTTTCACTTACTCTCTCATGCTTGCCATGAGTAACGCTGGTTATACATGAATTCGCCCATTTCTCTGGTCCAATCGATTGACGCTTTACTCCCTCAAACCCAATGTGGACTCTGCGGTCACCGTGACGGATGTTTACCTTATGCCCAGTCGATTACTGAGGGGGAAAATGCCAATAAATGTGTGCCGGGCGGACAGCCTGTTGCCGATGCTTTGGCTGCATTATTAAATCGTCCTAAACTTCAAGCTGAAGAAAGTGTCTGGCCAGTTCAAGCCGATGGTCGTCCTCAGCGCATCAAAGCCGTAATTCGTGAAGATGAATGTATTGGCTGTACCAAATGCATTAGCGCCTGCCCGGTCGATGCAATTATTGGTTCCGGTAAACTGATGCACACCATTCTGACCGATCTATGTACGGGCTGTGAGTTATGTATTCCCCCCTGTCCGGTAGACTGCATCGATTTGGTTGAAGATCAACAACCCTTGCCGACTGAAGCACAGCGTCTTGCGGAACAGGATGATCTGCGTCAGCGTTACTATGCGCACATCCAGCGTGAAGAAAAACGGCGTACCGATCGTAAGGGACCTGTGGTCCGTGCAGAAATTGATACTGCCCTGTTTGCCCGTTTCTCTGCTTTAAATGAGCAACTTCCTGTGATTGAAGTCGCGAGCAAGCCAGAGAATGCACCTGTAGCTTTCGATTCCAAGACCACGATTGAACTGGCAAAACTACGTACCCAAATTAAAAAACTGGAAAAACAGCTTTCGGTTCGTGAAGATGCCCGAAAACGCACCCAACTGGAAGAACTGACACAGCAATTACAGGCTTTACAGGGATAGAACATGACCACAGCAAAGGCCAAGCCCATTAAAAACATGACCAAAAAGCAGATTCAGACCTTTTTTGAACGCCTGCGTGAACAGCGGCCTAACCCAAAAACTGAGCTAAATTATTCCAATCCCTTTGAATTGCTGGTCGCGGTCACGCTCTCTGCTCAAGCTACCGATGTCAGCGTCAACAAAGCCACAGACAAACTCTTTCCAGTCGCCAATACACCGGAATCAATTTATGCGCTAGGTGTGGACGGTTTGAAGGAATATATCAAGACCATTGGTTTATATAACTCGAAAGCGGTCAACGTGATTAAAGCCTGCGAGATACTGATTCAGAAGCACAACAGCGTGGTACCGGACAATCGTGCAGACTTAGAAGCCCTGCCGGGTGTAGGTCGTAAAACGGCGAATGTGGTGCTAAATACGGCCTTTGGTCAGCCGACCATGGCGGTTGATACCCATATTTTCCGGGTCGGTAACCGTACCGGACTAGCGGTAGGTAAAAATGTGCTGGAAGTTGAACACCGTCTGGTCAAAGTCATTCCCAAGGAATTTATCATTGATTCACATCACTGGCTGATTTTACACGGTCGTTATACCTGTATTGCGCGTAAACCAAAATGTCATGAATGTGTGGTATCCGATGTGTGTAACTGGCCGGACCGATTCGAGTTTGGCGCAGCCCGCCCGATTGCAGTGAAAAATATTGAGCTTGCGGAATAGAACGGCGCGATCAAGCTGGAATAAAAAATAGGTGACCAATGTGTCACCTTTTTATCGACTTTGAGAATTCTGCTTTTCGTTTAAACCAAATTCTTAGTTGAGCTGAAGCATTATGGATTATTTATCCTGATCTTGTTCAGCCTGTTCCTGCTGCTTGCGCTGTTCAAGTTCAGCTTGTAATTTTGGATGGAGCTGGCGCTCAGGTCGCTTTGCTGCATTTTCCGCACGTTCTTCCTGACGTACTTTGTTGAGCATTTTAAAACTGAAATAGAACAGACCTACCAATACTGCCAGAAAGACTACCATCAACACCAATACGCCAAATTTCATAGCAACAAGTACCCTGTTCAAATACGCAATAAAAAAGAGCCCTAATATGACTTAGGGCTCTCCGATTGTCAAAATCATCGTCAGCCGATTATTTTGCCTGATCCAGAATCGCGAAAAGATCAGTTTGAACTTCATCGATTGGACGTAAACCATTTAGCTTGTCATAAGTTGGTGCATTTTCACCAGACGCTGCACGGCCTTGGTAGAAACCAACCAGTTGCTCGGTTTCAGTATGGTAAGAACCTAGACGCTTACGAATGGTTGCTTCCTGGTCATCAGGACGTTGAACCAGATCTTCACCCGTTTCGTCATCTTTACCTTCCACTTTTGGCGGGTTGTAAACGATGTGATAGACACGGCCAGATGCAGGATGCTGACGACGGCCAGAAAGACGTTGTACGATTTCTTCATCTGGTACATCAATTTCAATCACGTGATCAATTGCAATGCCTTCTTTTTCCAAGGCTTCTGCTTGAGGAATGGTACGCGGGAAACCATCAAAAATGCAGCCGTTTACACAGTCAGGTTGCGCAATGCGCTCTTTCACCAGACCAATGATCAACTCATCAGAAACCAAACCGCCATTGTCCATGACACTTTTAGCTTGTAGACCTAATTCAGTTCCTTCACGAATTGCAGCACGGAGCATATCACCGGTTGAAATTTGTGGGATATTGTAGCGCTTACAGATCAACTGAGCTTGTGTACCTTTACCTGCTCCAGGTGGTCCGAGTAAGATAATGCGCATATATAAACATCCTCATTTAAACAATATGTATGACGCCACGACCACAATCACCCGATTGTGTCCCCCGACATCTCATTATAAGAAAGCCACAAACAAATGGATTAAACCCGCGACAAAACCGGTTACCCCACCCAATAAAATCAGAATCCATTCATCTTCCTGAAATGCAGGACGTAAAAGATTCTGAAACTCCTTCGGAGTCAACTCACGTATGCGGTCTCTAAACATTTGATAGATTTTCTGTGCACGGCTCGCATTAAATGCTGGGTCGCATACAGGTACCATCGTAATTTCAATCGAGCGATCGATCAAGTCCGTCTTGAGTTTTGCATACTCTTTTGGTCCTAAAGACAGCTGTAAAGAGGTCCGAACCAGGGGTGTTTCCATAATTTCATTAATATGACGTTTGATAATGCGGCGGGTTTTGTCTTTTCTGCCGCCATACATCATCTCGGTCATGATCGATTTTAACGTAATCAGGTCTTCTGTGACTACACTTGCGAAGACGTCAGAGACTTCATCCTGACGTTTCATAAATGCGCCTTGTATGTTATAGGTGCCGATACGAGGAATCACCGGCTTAATCCACGGAAACTTGCGATTTGTGGTACGGGCAAAGAATTGCGGGTACTTTACTGGGTGTGGATAGAGTGGGTTGAATACCATCCAGATCGCGATCCAGTTGGTCAAAAAGCCCCAGATCGCAGCCCAGAACGGTACAGTCCAGTGCCACGGCACTACAAACCAGACAATCATCTGGAAAATCCCAAAGAACATCCCGATGAGGGCACTGATATGCCAGATAAAATTGATCTCTTTTTGACCCACCTTCAGGAACATACGCACCATCAAGCGACGGTCGCCTTCCATCTGGCTCACTACCATTTCACGCATATCTACAAGTGACTCGACGTTCATGGTCAGCTCAGTCACTAATTCACGCAAAATTGCCGGCATTTGTTTTTGTGCTTGTGCATAAATTCTGCGCTTAATAGCAAAAGGTAGGTTTTCCCAGAGCACCGCATTGCGATCCATCATCACTTCATCAATCAGGTGTTCCAGTTCGAAACCGACCTGCTCGCCAATGATGCGTGCCATATCATCCGGATCCATCGCCTGTAAAAATTCGCGGATAGAGCCTAATTTTGACAGTGTGTTATCGGTAATAATGCCTGAAATACGTCCAGCTTTGCGTGGCACAATCCCTTGCCAGCCCACAGGTAAAGGCCCGAGATGGAAACCCCAAAAATTAATCGGATAAAAGACCATTTTCAGCGCCATCCAGACGTGAGCCCAGGTTACAAATGCAGTCACTGGAATAATGCTGAGCACGGCCCAAAAATCCGGGCGGTTTACAAAGGTTTGCCACAACTCGTTGACGTACTCAAGCATGCATAACTTCCATATTTAATTTTTTGTTCACAGAATACACATATTAATAAGGTCGAATATTTTGTCTATAAACCGATACTTAAAGTATAGGAAAATTGTAGCCGGGGTTCTGTTTCAGCCACAGCACGACCATTTCGGTCTTCGAGTTTCTCTCCGGCACCGATCCCGATACTAAAACTGCTGATCCGTTCTGAACTAAGCAAAACATAGGCCAAATCAACACTAGCACCTAAACGGCCTTCATACTCGCCATCAACCTGTTTGCTGTCGATATGACCGGCATAAACCCCGACATAATAACCATTTTTATCTTTACCGGTGAGATGTGCAGGATAACGAAAGCCTGCCTGACCGCCAATCGTACGATCATCATCCAGAAAAACACCACCTTTCACATAAGCAATCCCATAAGGGTTCACCCATTCGGTATTTAAATGCAGTAATTTCTGGGTAAAACCAACACCCACATTAAAGGCTTTTGCCTGAGCAGGCTCTATTTTGGTTGCAGTATTATTAATCTGATCATGTGCATAAGCCCCGTTCGCCCACAATGCAAACGCTAACAAAGGGTAAACCTTGTTCATTCCTTCACCATCTTCCTTAATTATAGTTTTTGGTATAGTCCTATTTTTATTAGATTTTACTCTAGCAGAATTATCACAACTCTTATATACAGCACTTTACAATTTTAATGTCTGCAAAGTCAAAGCTTAAAGGAACTGATTGTAAGGGCAGTTTTTCATTATCAAATCAAGTGCAGTTGCGTTAGAATACTCCACTTTGATTCTTTTCTACCACTCTCAGGTCTTAAGTCGATCGCGTATGAAGCAGCACTTTCCTTTAAAAAATGCACAACAAGAAAAGCGCATCTATCGCAGTCGAGTCTTGATTTCCATGGGGATTGTCATTTTCTTTATGCTGCTGCTGGTCAGCCGCTATGCCTATTTGCAACTGTTCAACTTTGAAAGCTTTACTACAGCTTCTGATGAGAACCGGATTCGTCTACAACCTTTGCCGCCAGCGCGTGGTTATATTTATGACCGTAACGGCGTGTTGCTGGCCGATAACTATCCAGTATTTACTGCCACTTTAAGTCGTGCTGACGTACAGGATATCGACCAGACGCTCGAACGCCTCAAACCGATTCTGGAACTGACCGAAGAAGATCTTGAACGCTTTCAAACCCGGATTAAAACAGCGCGTAAAACCGAACGGGTTTCAATCAAGCTCAATCTGAACGAAAATGATATTGCCCGTTTTAGTGAAGTGAAATATCAGTTTCCGGGCGTGAATATTGAAACCCAGATGACCCGCTACTATCCGCATGGTGACCTGTTCGCACATGTGATTGGTTATGTCGGTCGGATTAATGACAAAGAACTGAAATCAATTGATAAGGATCTCTATGCTGGAACCAACCTGATCGGAAAAATCGGTGTGGAAAAATCCTATGAAGAGCTGCTGCATGGTGTGCCAGGAAATGAATCGGTAGAAGCAGATGCCTTTGGTAATGTGCTGCGTCATCTGGGTCGTAAAGACCCAGTGCGTGGTAATGATCTGTTCCTGTCACTGGATTACGGTTTGCAGGTGGTAGCTTCAGAACAACTGGCTGGGCGTCGTGGCGCGATTGTGGCGATGGATCCTAAAACTGGGGAAATTCTGGCGCTGGTATCTAGTCCAAGTTTTAACCCGAACCTGTTTGTGACCGGGATCAGCACCAAAGATTATTCATTCCTGCGTGATAACCTTGATCAACCTTTATATAACCGTGCGGTACAAGGAGTTTATCCACCTGGCTCTACTATCAAACCAATGTTTGCGCTCGGTGGTCTGCATCATGGGCTGGTAGACTGGGATACCACTATTTCTGATCCAGGCTATTTCAGTCTGCCGGGAGACAGTCACCGTTTCCGTGACCATAAAAAATCCGGGCATGGTGCAGTGAATATGCATAAGGCGCAGGTCGTCTCCTGTGATACCTATTTCTATGTCATGTCCTACCGCATGGGCATTGAAAAAATGAATACCTGGATGCGTCAGTTTGGCTTTGGCGAAAAAACCGGGGTGGATTTACCAAGTGAAAGCTCAGGACTGTATCCAAACCCGGAATGGAAAATGCGTACCCGCAAGGCCAAATGGTCACGTGGTGAAACCATTTCTGTCAGTATTGGTCAGGGTGCTTTTACTTCAACGCCATTACAGCTGGCTATGGCCACAGCCATTACTGCCAATCATGGCAATAAAGTCATTCCCCATGTTTTGCGTGAAAGTCGCGGTGCCAAACCGTTCAAGATGCATAATGGCACCCATGGCAAGATCGATTTTAATGGTCAGGAAGAAGACTGGATCAAGATGCGTGATGCAATGGTGGACGTAATTCAATCCGGTACAGGCCGAGGCATTAAAAGCGGCTTACAATATTCTATTGCCGGAAAAACCGGTACGGCACAGGTGAAAAGTATTGCTCAGGGCAAGCGCTATAATGAATCCTTATTGACCGATCGTCAGCTGGATCATGGTCTGTTTGTCGGTTTTGCGCCTGCTGAAAATCCTGAAATTGCGATTGCAGTTATTCTGGAAAATGGTCGCGGTGGTAGTGCCGCAACGGCTCTGGCCCGTCCAATTTTTGATTACTGGTTACTGCATAAAGATAAAAATCCGGTACGCCCACAAGGCCACCAATTAAGTGGTGGTCTGATGACGGCCGGAATCAAGCCAGCTGAATTGCCAAGTGGTGCAGGCATGTTGAGTCAGGATGCAGCATCTAGTGCCGTTCCAGCCAGTGACCAGCCCGACAATGCTGCTCCGACTTCTGCAAATACGGCTGCATCTCCCGCAGCAACACCTGCTCCGACACCGGTAGAGCGAGATTAAAGATGAAAAACCAGCTTCGAATTATTGGTGGTGACTGGAAACGCCGCCAACTGCCTTTTGCCAGCATTGAGGGTTTGCGCCCGACGCCTGACCGTGTTCGGGAAACACTGTTTAACTGGCTGATGTGGGATGTACAAAATGCACAGGTGTTGGATATTTGTGCCGGTTCTGGGGCATTAGCGTTTGAGGCATTATCGCGTGGTGCTGCATCAATGGTGATGATTGAGCCGGATCGTACTCAGGCACAATTTCTGACCCAAAATCTTGAACTGTTAAAAGTCACCAAAGCACGTGCACAATTAAAAGTGGCTACGGCGCAGCAAGCCTTGCCCGCTCTTCAGACACAGTTTGATCTGGTTTTTCTAGATCCGCCATATAGCTTAGATTTATGGGAAGAACTAGCGCTCAAGGCAGATCCTCTGATCAAGGACAATGCCTATATTTATGTAGAAGCAGATCGTGATTTACAATTGCTTAAATTGCCATCCTCATGGCGTTTAATTAAAAATACCAAAGCCGGTACAGTTCGTGCTGGGCTTTATCAAAAAAGTATTTCTTGATTTAAATTGTTTTGAAGAGACATTAAAAAAGGATTCCTCAGTGGAATCCTTTTTGTCATTGTAGTCAGTCAAATTTAAAGACTGTGATTAACGATCACGGCGCCAGTCGCGGTTATCTCGGTCACGTTTCCAATCCCGATGATCTTTATGGTCCTTATTTTTCCAGTCATGATCTCTGTGGTCTCGATCATAATGTCCATTACGATCTCTGTTGCCACGATAATCATCATCCCAAGGATCAACCACACAACCGGTTAATGACACGGCCAATACAGAAAGTAATATCACTTTTTTCATCATGTCCATCACCTCTTACTGCACTCTGTCAGTATCAGGCGAGTTCGTGGAGACTGAACGGAGCCATTGTTGCACTCTTGTAGAGATTTATGCATGTTTTATACATGACCATAAACGTCTTTTTTCCTATTTAGCTTTCATGCTTTTATAAAAATTCTAACTTTCATTTGCATAAATACAGCTAAATAGAAGCTTGGCTTTTGTTTAAATCTTGAGAATACTGCTGCCTTTGCTTATGACCTGATCTCTATGACTTGGCTGTTATTTATTCTTGGTGCAATGGTCGCAGGTTTCGTCCAGGGACTAACCGGTTTTGCCTTTGCCCTAATCGCCATGTCTTTCTGGGTTTGGGTACTACCTCCGCAACTGGCCGCGCCTTTGCTGGTATTTGCCTCGATCTGGAGTCATGTGATTTCACTCAGTCAGGAACAAAAGCAGCCGGTTTTATCCAGACAGTTGGTGCTGCCTTATCTGGTTGCTGGTCTAATTGGCGTGCCTCTTGGTACTTATCTGTTGCAGGTCATTCAAGCAGATACCTTTAAGATAATCTTGGGATTTTTTCTGGTGCTGTGGTGTCCGGTGATGCTATTCAATCCGCAATTCAAAACGATCCAGCATTCAGGAAAATTGATTGATAGCTGCATCGGTTTTATTGGTGGGATATTAGGAGGACTGGGCGGTTTTTGCGGTGCCATTCCTTCAGCCTGGGTGATGTTAAAACAATTATCCAAAGCCCAGCAGCGCTATATTTTGCGGCACTTTAATTTTGCAATTCAGCTTTTCACGATGGGTACGTATCTATGGCAAGGTCTGATCAATCAAAGTCATTTACCCTATCTGGCCTTGCTGATTGTTTTTGTGAGTATTCCGGCTATTTTAGGTGCAAAGCTATTTTATAAAATTTCAGAATTACTGTTTAAACGTGTGATCTTAAGTTTACTCTTTAGCGCAGGCTGTTTTCTATTAGCATCCCAATTCATTTAAACACAAGATCAAGCCGAGTCTGTCTTCCCTGCTAAAGCTTGAATCCGGTGAAATAACTGCTATGTTAAGGCCAATCTTTCGCAATATAGATCATCATTATGCAGATTCGTGATCAGATCGTTCTTGTTACTGGCGGTGCGCGTGGCCTGGGTTTAGCCATTACTCAGGCTTTACTGGCTGAGGGTGCGCGCGTGGTCGTGAACTATCATAGCAGTCAGCAGCAAGCCGAACAGCTTGCCCAGCAATATCCTGCGCAGGTATTTATTTATCAGGCAGATGTCACTCAAGCTGATCAGGTACGCGCTTTATTTGCCGCGGCAAAAAATCATTTCGGCGAAGCAATTCATGCTGTAGTCAATAATGCACTGATTGAATTTGAATTTAATGGCGATGCACGCCCTAAAGTAGAAACGCTGACTTGGGACATGTTGCAACGGCAATTCAGCGGTGCAGTACAGGCAGCTTTAAATACCACCCAAGCCGCACTGGATGACATGAAACAGGCAGGGTTCGGCCGGATCGTGAATATTGGTACAAACCTCGTGCAAAATCCGGTAGTTCCTTATCATGACTATACCGCCGCCAAAGCAGCATTATTGGCCTTTACCCGCACCACGGCGCAAGACTTGGGACAATATGGCATTAATGTAAATATGCTCTCTGGTGGCCTGTTACAAACTACGGATGCCAGTAAGGCCACACCTGACATTGTCTTTGACCTGATTGCTCAATCGACGCCTTTACGCCGCGTAATTACACCAGAAGAATTTGCTGCTGCAATCCTGATGTTTTTGTCACCTTATTCACGTGCTGTCACAGGACAAAACCTGATTGTAGATGGCGGCTTGGTCAAAGGTTAGTTGTTTAGAGAATGGACCTAGATTTTCAAACTCTGTTGTTCTATTTTTTAACCATTTGGTAGATTAAAAAGGTTTTGTGACCGGGTTTTACTTCTACAATAGTGCGCTCCCATAAAGCCTTTAGTCTACTTTCCATGAAATTTATCACGACATTGCTCAGTACCTTGCTGCTGGCAGGTTGTATGTCCAGCGATTTGAAAAAATCAGAACAATTACTGCAAAATTTCCATTGTGCCAAGGTAGATACCGCACAAATGCCACATAGCAGTATGACTGACTACTATCAGCAGATGTTGTATAGCAGCAAATCCAAAGTCGAGTCTTATATTAAGCAATATCGTCAGGGTGAAGAGCTGTTTGACCTGCCACTGCATGAAGTGGTGGAGCAACAATATGATCTTTATAAAGATGCCTGCCAAAATCTGGGTGGAATTTTACCCGCTTCTGAAAATGCATCTTAAGTCTGTCAATCTTCATGATGATTAGGCAATAAAAAAGCAGGAGAATTTTCCTGCTTTTTTTCAATTCAATTTTAACTCTGATAATAACGCTGATCTACGCTGAAGCATTCAGGGAATTTTGGCTGAATCTCTGCATAAAATGCCATGATTTCTGCCATGTCTTTTTCATAATCCCCTGTCGGATAAACAATTTTACCTACACCAGTTTTCTTCTTCTCATAATCCATATAGGCCAATGCAATCGGCACACCTGCATTAATCGCGACATGATAAAAACCTGTCTTCCACTGTTCCTGTTTAGCACGAGTCGCTTCTGGCGTGACCAGCATCACCAGTTTAGGATGGGTCTTGAATAATTCCGTCATCACCTGAACCATACTCGGACGAGGCTCCCCCGGCTGTTTAGGACGGCGATCAATCCCGATACCGCCCATAGCACGCACAAAAGGTCCAAATGGCAATTTCATATAACTGTCTTTAATGGTTAAGCGAACATTCACGCCTAATGCTTTTAAGGCCAGTCGCGCATACAGTGCATCCCAATTACTGGTATGAGGCGCAGCAATCATGACACATTGGTCTAAATCTAAGGGCCAATGGTTATCAATTTCCCAACCCATCAGCCTCAGGCTTTGTTCTGCTAACTTCTCAAACACGTCACGCACCAATTCTATTCAAAATTGCGCGAATTTTAGCAACCTCGGCAAATATAGATAGTGCTCTATGATCAATAAATAAACAGTTAATCTGTATTTGTATAATTAGAATTTTTAAATGAATAGTTGATTATTTTTGCCACCTTTCAACTTATCTCATACATCAATTTACGGATAGTTAAGATTGCTTCCCCATATAAATAGGAATTTCTTTCTAATTTAAAGGATTCATGCATTAAAAAGCTCTTAACCTCCTCATTTTGGGATATGGCAAATATAAGGGTCTTTTTATACTGAATCCACATTATAAATTTCAGGAAGATTCTAATGAAAAAGACTTTACTTTGTATTGCTTTAGCAGGGTTACTTAGTGCCTGTGGTGGTTCGGATGATAACTCAAGTACACCTCCAACAAACAATGTTGGCACTCAAACCGGCGTACTGACGGACGGAATCATTTCAGGGGTGACCTATATCACCAGTAGTGGTGCTACAGGTTTTACCAATGACGATGGTGAATTTAACTTCAATGAAGGAGAAACGGTTAAATTCTATATTGGTGATGTTCAACTCGGGGATGAAATTGAAGCCAAAGAACGTGTTACCCCTTTGGATTTAGCTGAGACTGAAAATGCTCGCCTTAACTTACTGGTATTTTTACAATCCTTAGATGGAAAAGGTGATCATAGCGATGGCATTCAGATTAGTGATGACACTAAAACAGCCTTCACTGCTGTAAAGCTTAATTTTAACCAAAGTACCATCGACTTCGTAAATGAAGTTGTCACCAAAACAGCCATCACACCAGATCAGTTGATAACACCAGAAAAAGCTTCAGAAAACTTCCAAGCGACCTTCTATAAAGATATTGCCGGTACTTGGGAGATTAACCGTACCGATAACACTGCTGTGTTGATTCACATTCTGGAAGATGGACGCTATGCATTAGGTGAAGCAGAAGCTAAAGATGAGAGTGGTCAAGCAGGCATTGAAATGGGCCGCTTAAAATGGAATGCAACAACAACCGTGATTGAACCGGAAATCCTGCATGACACCAATGGTGAATGGGGACTTTCACATCCTGCCGAGAATAAACCTTATTCTTTAAACTATACTGGAACTCAATTAATTCTTACTGAACCAGGCGTTAGTACTGAATACCGTTTAAATCGGGTTAAGCAGTCTAATAGTCTCGTCGGCACGTGGCGACTCAATGAAACGCACCTATTTGCTTTCTTTGATAACAACTATTATTTCTTCCTAGACACTGAAGGTGGAGATGACTGTGGTTGGCCAGGAATTGAATATGGCAAATATACATTGTCAGCAAATACTCTCACCACAACCGAGGTATTATTCGATACCAACGAGTGTGGTGGATTACAAGATAGTTCAAATGGCAGCAAGACAATTGCAAGCATCAATATATCTAACAACAATCTTATCTTACATCCGCAAGGTGAAGATCCTGTAACTTTACAACGTGTTAAATAACCCCTATAAACCGGCTTGAATATGAAATTCAGGCCGGTTTAATCAATATGTTCAAATTGAATGGTACAACCCATCAATAAATGCATCAGTTCGATTTGCGAACAACATTGGGTTTTTTCATAAATATTTTTAAAATACGTCCGTACCGAACTCAGCGTAATGCCACACTGTTCTGCAATATCTTCTATTTTATAACCATTAATTAACAACTCACATAAATCAAACTCTCGTTTGGAAAGCTGGTAACACTGTTGTAGGTAAGTTCTTGACAGGGAATAATGCTGGTTTTTATCCGTCATAAATAATGCAATCTGATGTTGAGCAGACTGTAAATGTTGCATATTTCTTAATTTTTTAAATGGCACCACCGTCAGCATGAATTGCGAGCCTGCCCCATCACTCAACGCCAGGACTCCACCCACTTCAGTCTGAATGGTCGTATCTTCCAGCAAAGCGCTTTCCAGAAGCTGATCAAAACGTATCTGCTGACTATAATTGGTTTTTAGACGGTTATGTATATCCAGATCCAGACATGAACTTTGATCAAGCATCTTTTGCGCAATGGGATTGGAATAACTTAAACACAGGTTTTGATCAAGCAGTACAATTCCGGTTTTTAAACTATCCAATACGGTATACAAGCTTAAATTATCTTGCTGAATCAAGTTGATTTGCCGGTGAATTTGCAAAGCCCGGCGTAAATGAATACTGATACTTCTTAGAAAATCCAGCTCAGGCTGTTCAAAAGGCTGTACTTCAGGTGCACGATGAATACCCAGTACCGCCCAACGATAATTCCCCCGATCCAGCAATACTCCCGCCAGATAAGATACACCGCCAGGCTTTAAACACTTCTCATAGAACACATAGTGATCCGTACCCGGCTGTTCTGCATAGTGCTGACAGTTATGACTTAAAGCATCGCCCATCTCGATCGCATTCCATAAGGGCATATGCAGTTTCATATCAATCACTCTGATACGCTCCTCTTGATAAGCGGCCAGACTTTCATTCGGGATATTGTGCGTATAGACAAAGTCATAGCCTGGATTAAGCTGATCCAGACCGGTAAAAATTGCACTCTTACTTTTAGTATAGCTCACGATATCTTTGATCACGTCCAGCCACAAAGATGGTAATACAGCAGCATCATAAATTTTTGCAATCAGATTATTTTCTTGTTCTAATTTCATTATCCCCTCCGCATTATCATTATTTTCTAATCATAGCGTTCAGAATTGGTTAACGAAACAGCATAAAGTGACTTTAAACTTGGCTAAAAATTCTTAAATCCTGCTCACTTATCAATAACTCTGGCCTCATTCACCTAATGAATCAAACTTTAACAAGATTGCCCTATTTATCTGTACTGACTACTTTTAATGTAATTCATAACAAATAATTTAATAGGGTTAAAACAATGAAAAAATTAACGCTTACTGCTGCGATAGCAGTCGTTCTTGCAGGAGCTTTAACCGCCTGTTCAAAGCCCAATGATAATGAGCCGATGAGTAATAATGCTCAATCCAGCCCAGCCATGATGGAGCAAAATAACGCGGATACTAGTGTGAACCGTGCTGATAGCGCAGAAACTTCGCTAGATTGGGCAGGTGAATACGAAGGTGTTTTTCCTTGTGCTGACTGTGAAGGGATTAAGGTCGAGTTAGATCTCAATCCGGATAAAACCTATGAGCTAAATGAGGAATATTTAGGTAAAGCTGGAAATAATGAGACGGAAACTAAAGGTAGTTTCAGTTTTGACCCTCAAGATCCTTCAATCATCACATTAGATAACAAAGCTGAAAACCGTAAATTCTTTGTTGGTGAAAATTTTGTTGAAGCACGCGAGATGAAATCAGGTAAAAAAATCGACAGTAATTTAAATTATAAATTAGTTAAAAAGTCCGCATCATAATTTTGTAAACGCATAAAAAAATCCCCGCTATTGCGGGGATTTTTTATGAAATGCTCGGATGATGAATTACATCATGCCGCCCATACCACCCATGCCACCCATATCAGGCATTGCAGGTTTGTCTTCTGGGATTTCAGTGATCATGCATTCAGTGGTCAGCATCAAGCCAGCAACAGAAGCGGCGTGCTCAAGTGCAGAACGCGTTACTTTAGCAGGGTCAAGAATACCCATTTCCAGCATATCGCCATATTCGCCAGTTGCAGCGTTATAACCGAAGTTACCTTCGCCATTCTTCACAGCGTTGATCACTACAGAAGGCTCATCACCTGCGTTAGATACGATTTGACGAAGCGGTGCTTCAATCGCACGACGAAGAATGTTGATACCTACGTTTTGGTCATCATTCGCGCCTGTTACGCCTTCAAGTGCAGATGCAGCACGTACTAGTGCAACACCACCACCCGCAACGACACCTTCTTCAACTGCAGCGCGAGTCGCATGAAGCGCGTCATCTACACGGTCTTTTTTCTCTTTCATTGCAACTTCAGTTGCAGCACCGATTTTGATGACAGCAACACCGCCAGCAAGTTTCGCTACACGCTCTTGAAGTTTTTCTTTGTCATATTCTGAAGTAGATTCTTCGATCTGTGCACGGATTTGCTGTACACGGTCAGCGATTTGGCCAGCATTACCAGCACCATCTACAATTACAGTATTTTCTTTAGATACAGTTACTTTATGTGCTGTACCCAAGTGATCAAGCGTCGTTTGATCCAGCTGCATGCCGATTTCTTCAGAAATCACAGTACCGCCAGTCAAGATCGCGATGTCTTGAAGCATAGCTTTACGACGATCACCAAAACCAGGTGCTTTTACCGCACATACTTTGATAATACCGCGCATGTTGTTGACAACAAGCGTCGCAAGCGCTTCGCCTTCAACATCTTCAGAAATGATTAAAAGCGGTTTGCCAGTTTTAGCAACAGCTTCAAGTACTGTAATCAATTCACGAATATTGCTGATTTTCTTATCAACAAGAAGAATGAATGGATTTTCAAGTTCAGCTGTTAAAGTATCTTGCTTGTTCGCGAAGTACGGAGAAATATAACCGCGGTCGAACTGCATGCCTTCAACTACGTCAAGCGAATCTTCGAAGCCTGAACCTTCTTCAACCGTGATCACGCCTTCTTTGCCCACTTTTTCCATTGCTTGCGCAATCAGCTGACCTACAGTCGTATCAGAGTTAGCAGAGATCGAACCTACTTGTTCAATCGCTTTAGAGTCTGATGCTGGTTTTGCAGTTGCCTTGATGTTTTCAACTACAGAACGTACCGCAATATCAATACCGCGTTTCAAGTCCATTGGGTTCATACCCGCTGTTACTGACTTGATGCCTTCATTCAAAATTGCTTGTGCCAATACAGTTGCAGTCGTTGTACCATCACCTGCGATGTCATTGGTTTTTGAAGAAACTTCACGAACCAGTTGAGCACCCATGTTCTCAAACTTGTCTTTCAGCGTAATTTCTTTGGCAACAGTGACACCATCTTTAGTGATGTGCGGTGCACCAAAAGAACGGTCGATAACAACGTTACGGCCCTTAGGACCCAAAGTAACCTTTACTGCATCTGCAAGGGTGTTTACACCAGCAATCATTTTTGAACGAGCTGAATCACCAAATTTTACGTCTTTAGCTGACATATTTGACTCCGAATATTGTTGTATCTTTACAAAATCTGATTTGGAATGAATAAAACTTTTTTAGCGCAGATTAAGCTTCTAATACCGCTAAAATGTCAGATTCTTTCATGATTAAAAGCTCTTCGCCGTTTACTTTTACAGTAGTGCCTGCATAAGTACCGAACAATACTTTGTCGCCAACTTTTACGTCTAACGCGCGTACGCCATTGTCAGTGATTTGACCATTACCAACTGCAATGATTTCACCTTGAGCAGGTTTTTCAGCAGCCGAACCTGGAAGTAAAATGCCCCCAGCTGTTTTAGTTTCTTCTTCAACACGACGAATAACAACGCGGTCATGTAATGGACGAATGTTGCTCATAAATAACTCCATCAGACTAAGTCTTTTTTAGGTCACTGATGACGACTTAATTATTCCATGGGTCATCATCAAAAATTTTTGATGTCACTTTTATGGAGATGGAATAAAACGCTTCAAGGGCAAAAATGAAAAAAAATTGGTTTTTTTTAACGAATCATAGGTTTTCGTCTATTTATTCGGCAGATCAGCCTTCAACATAAAGGCTTGTGCCACTTCATCGAATAAATATTGAGAAATTTTTCCTGTGGCATCAATCAGATTAAAGCTGTTCGGTTCATCTTTATGTAGACGATTTGACGCAGAAGTCCCTGCATGTACATCATATACAGGATGATCCATCCCCAATCCGAACATCTGATTCAAATCATAAATCGCCGGTTGATGCAGATGCCCATGTAACACCGCAAACAGACCATGCTCTGCCCAGGCCTCTAAAGCAATTTTGGCCATCAATGGGCTGTCCTTGAAACCGCGCTTATTTTGAAAAGGCACATAAAAAGGTTGATGGCTGACAATGATTTTTAATTTGGACGCAGGCGCCTGAGCCAGTTGCAAATCAATACGCTGAATCTGCTCAAGGGATAAATGCCCTTTGGTATGATATCGACGTCGGATCGAATTCACCCCAATCAGATAAAAATTTTCAGTTTCAAATATTGGCTCCAATTCACCAAAAAAAATCTGGTAACGGGTAAATGGATTGAAAAGCCGATTCCACAAATGATAGAGCGGAATATCATGATTCCCCGGGATCACCATATAAGGCGTATTGAGCTGATCTAAAAATTTTTTGCAGGCAAAGAATTGACCCAAACGTGCGCGCTGAGTCAGGTCACCACTGATGACGACGGCTTCAAGTGGATGGGTCTGACAGAAATGCCGAATCGCTTCTAAACACTCCGGCTTCTCTGTTCCAAAATGCAGATCAGACAGATGCAGGATCATGTGGCACCATTACGTTTAGGCTATCTTTTAATACAGAAATATTGAGTGGCGGGGCCATTTCCACAATTTCCCCATCAATCGCTACCATCAGTTTCTTGGCTCGGGATTCGATTCGAACTTGATCGGCTGCAAAACTATAAACATCCGATGCCTGGTCAATCTTGCCACGAATCAGCTGATACACTAGCTTAAATAAAGTAAGCTTATCACTTTTAGAAACTACAACTCCCGCCACTTTGCCTTTTTCAGCCGCTTCTGCAATGCGCATTTTCATATCCGCCAGTTGCAAGGGATTATTGCCAAAAAAAATCAGTGGTGTTTTTACCGGATATTTCTTTTGATCCACCCAGATTTTTAGTTTTAATTCTTTACGGTCGCGAATTAAAACATCCAGTGCAGAAGTATAGGCATGTAGCGGTAAGCGACCAAAAATACGATTATAGTCTTCACGTTTTTTAATAAATAAAGGATATAGACCTAAACTGGCATTATTCAGATAAATTTCCTGATTGATACGAGCAACATTCATACGTTGTGGCTGTCCTGTCGCAATCACTTTTGCCGCTTCAAGCAAATCCAGCGGAATCCCCAATAATCTCGCCACATAGTTAAAAGTCCCTAAAGGCAAAATACCGACAGGAATTTGCGTATTCAACACATGTTTGGCGACTGTATTTAAAGTGCCATCTCCGCCTGCCGCAACGATGATTCCTGACTCGCTAGATGCCAAATGCTGTTCAAGCACCTCAACCATAATTTTATCAAATTGCTGTGAATCATTGATTTCATAAGCTTTAGTTTGATAACCCTGCGCTGAAAATATATCGATCAGCTGTTCATAAATGCCTTCTGGCCCCTGTATGCGAAAACCAGCTTTATGATTAAAAATCAGCGATAAGGGTTTAGATTGATTAGACATTTTTCGCGCAATTTCATTGAAGCCTATTGGCATTTTGTCCAATTCATAGACAATTAACAGTGGCTTTATGTAAAATTCAAATGGCAACCATTTATTTAATCAATAATGAATATTAGAGGTCTTATAAAATTAAGATAATGATTTTAATATTAATTTTTAAAATAAATACTATCCATAATTTAAATAAATAATATTAACAATTCAAATATTTAGTTTTATCTTGTTGTTTTACTTATATTTATAAATAAAATAGCATTATATTCCAAAAAAAATCTAGCACTTCTTTGGTCTTATTTTTTTTATCATTTTATGCTTTAATACAGCCACTTTTTTTCATATTTCATCTGGGCGATATTTTTTATTGCTCGGATTGTACTTTGTACATCTAATTTGTACACATTTGAGATAGGCCTCACCATGACCCAAGTGAACGCACCAGAATTCGTTCGTCACCCTAAGCTTATTGCTTGGGTGGAAGAGATTGCTAAATTAACAAAACCAGCAAAAATTGAATGGTGTGACGGTAGCGCAGAAGAATATCAACGTTATATCGACTTGATGATCGCTAACGGCACAATGCAAGCGCTGAATCAAGAAACTCATCCTGGTTCTTATCTTGCAAATTCTGATCCTTCTGACGTAGCACGTGTTGAAGATCGTACTTACATCTGTTCTGAAAACAAAGACGATGCTGGCGCGACCAACAACTGGGAAGCACCTGCTGTCATGCGCGAAAAATTGAACGGTTTATTTGACGGTTCAATGGCAGGTCGTACACTTTATGTGGTTCCATTCTCAATGGGTCCATTGGGTTCTCATATCGCTCATATCGGTATCGAGTTAACTGACTCTCCTTACGTTGCAGTAAGCATGTCTAAAATGGCTCGTATGGGTAAAGCTGTTTATGACGTTCTTGGTACTGACGGTGAATACGTTCCTTGCGTACACACTGTAGGTGCTCCGCTTGCGAACGGCGAAAAAGATGTTGCATGGCCTTGCAACAAAGAAAAATACATCGTGCATTACCCAGAAACTCGTGAGATCTGGTCTTATGGTTCTGGTTATGGCGGTAACGCATTATTGGGTAAAAAATGCCTGGCATTACGTATTGCATCATTTATGGGTCGTCAACAAGGCTGGTTAGCTGAACACATGCTGATCCTTGGCGTGACCAATCCACAAGGCGAAAAACACTACATCGCAGCTGCATTCCCATCTGCATGTGGTAAAACAAACTTCGCTATGTTGATTCCACCAGCTGGCTATGAAGGCTGGAAGATTGAAACTGTAGGTGACGATATTGCCTGGATCAAACCAGGTGAAGACGGTCGCTTATATGCAATCAACCCTGAAGCTGGCTTCTTCGGTGTAGCGCCTGGTACCAATACTAAAACCAACCCGAACTGTATGGCAACCATGCACAAAGACGTGATTTATACCAACGTTGCTGTGACTGACAACGGTGAAGTTTGGTGGGAAGGTCTGACTAAAGAAGCGCCTGCTAACTTGACTAACTGGAAAGGTCAACCACACACTGGCGAAGAAAAAGCAGCGCATCCAAACGCACGTTTCACAGTATCTGCTGGCCAGTGCCCTTCTATTGATGCTGACTGGGAAAATCCAGCTGGCGTGCCAATTTCTGCGTTCATCTTCGGTGGTCGCCGTGCAGACACTGTGCCTCTAATTTCAGAAGCATTTGACTGGGTTGACGGTGTTTACAAAGCTGCAACGATGGGCTCTGAAACAACTGCTGCTGCTGTTGGTCAACAAGGTGTTGTTCGTCGTGACCCGTTCGCGATGCTGCCATTCGCTGGCTACAACATGGCAGATTACTTCACGCACTGGTTAGAAATGGGTGAGCAAGTAGGTGCGAAAGCTGCTGCTGCTGGCAACAAACTTCCAGGTATCTACAACGTGAACTGGTTCCGTCGTGATGCTGAAGGCAACTTCGTATGGCCTGGTTTCGGTCAAAACATGCGTGTTCTTGAGTGGATCATTGACCGTTGTGAAGGTCGTGCTGATGCTGTTGAAACACCAATCGGCCTAGTTCCTACTTACGAACAGCTGAACTGGACTGGTTCTGACTTCACTAAAGAACAGTTTGACCTAGTAACTTCTCAAGACAAAGATCAATGGATCAAAGAGCTTGAAAGCCATACTGAATTGTTCGATAAGCTAGGTGAGCGTTTACCGGAAGCGTTAAAAACTCGTCAAGCAGAACTTATTGCTGCGGTTAAATCTGCTTAATTGCTGATTTAATTAAAAAAGGTCGCGTAAGCGGCCTTTTTTATTGGCTGTTTAAACAATTGATCACAATTGACCAGAGCAGCAGTTTAAGCAAAATATGGCATACTTAAGCCAAGACTTCAGGAACTATAAATATGAAAAGAACAACAGTAATTTTGGCTATGGCTGCGAGCAGTTTCGTACTGAGTGCATGTCAGACCACACCCCATCAATTCAATGGACAAAGTGGCTATGAAATTCTGGAACGTTCAGGCAATACAGCAACCTTGAGCTACACCCTCTCAGGACGACCAAGCCAGGATGAAAATCGCTTGCAAGCCGCTTGCAGACACGTATTAGGAAATTCCAAAACTTACAACATCCAGATTTTAAGCACCAATGAAATTTCCAATCCAACTGCGGAACAGGAAAACTATGGCCGCCAACTGGGTAATAGCCGCACGCAAATCAGCTTGAGCAATACGCCTGATTTACATAATAGCGAGAACCCGGGTGCACGCGAAGCTTTAGAAGCCCGCCCTACGACCATGCGGGTTATTCGTTATACCTGTTCTTAATATCTGATACTTAGTTACTTAATCAGAGTAAGACAATCAAAAAGGGCCTAGTGCCCTTTTTAATTTTTTAAATTTAACGTGTTTTATAGAAACTGACATTACGAAATTCGGGCGATTCATCCAAATCCGGCCAGGTCGTCGCACTACGCTCATCCAGTTTTTCATATTGAGGATGACTAAAGTTTTTTACCCGACTGTCTGCAACCCACACCTCAGGTGCAAATTTTAAAAACTCATCCAGGAAGAAACGGTTACATTGATCATAGAGCACATCTGCGGCTAATAAAATATCCACCTTCTCTGCCTTATATAGGTCATCCAGATATTCAAGCTCGACATCATTTAGCTCTGCATTGGCACGACAGGCATCTAGACTAACTTGATCGATATCACAGCAGATCACACGTTTTGCACCTGCCATTTTCGCCGCAATGGCAACTACGCCCGATCCCGCCCCAAAATCCAAAACTACTTTGTCTTTAACATGATGCGGCTCTGCCAATAGCCACTGCGCCATCGCCAAGCCTGAGGCCCAGCAAAAGATCCAGTATGGTGTATCATTCCAAATGCGACGAATCACCTCATCATCCAGCTTATCTGTTGGGAATACTGGCGGAATCAGCCACAGGGAAATGGGTGTATCCGGCAATTGCTGTGCATGTAGCTCACAGTGTGGAATCACATCATGCAAGGCTTTTAGTAGATGTTCTGGGGCTTGAGGGAGTCGGAAGGTGCAGCTCATTAGATTTCTTTTAATTAGTATTAATGTCTTTGAAGAATCTCCCCTAGCCCCTCTTTAAAAAAGAGGGGGAAACTCCATCCAAAAATAGTGATCAGAGTCCCCTCCTTTGAAAAAGGAGGGTTAGGGAGGATTTGATTAACCTAAAGCTTTTTCAGCAGCTTCAACCGTTTGACGGATTAAAGTGGTAATCGTCATTGGACCTACACCACCCGGAACTGGTGTGTAAGCAGAAGCAATTTCTTCAATGCCAACAAGTTGGATATCACCAACACCACCGCCATCACGTGGATGGAAACCAGCATCAACAACCACTGCACCTTGTTTGATCCAGTCTTTTTGAATTAATTCTGCTTTACCTACCGCACCAACAATGATATCTGCTTGCTTAACGAAGCTAGCAAGATCTTGAGTACGTGAGTGGCAAATGGTTACGGTTGCATTCGCTTCTAGCAGCATCGCAGCCATTGGTTTACCCAAAATTGCAGAACGACCTACAACTACCGCATGTTTACCAGCGATTTCAATGTTGTTCTCTTTCAGGATAGTCATAATACCCGCAGGCGTCGCTGAACCATAGGCTGCCTCACCCATTGCCATACGACCATAGCCCAGGCAAGTGACACCATCTACGTCTTTTTCAAGCGAGATTGCATCGAAACAGGCACGCTCATCAATTTGCGCAGGAACCGGGTGCTGAAGCAGAATACCGTGCACATCAGGATTTGCATTTAATTTTTCAATTTCAGCCAATAATTCTTCAGTTGTGGTTTCTTTAGGAAGTTCCACTTTGAGTGAGTCCATACCAACACGGCGGCAGGCATTGCCTTTCATGCGAACATAAGTTGCAGATGCACCATCGTCACCTACCAAAATCGTCGCAAGAATTGGAGTACGACCTGATTTTGCTTTCAGCGCTTCTACGCGAGTAAACAAGTCAGCTTCAATTTGCTTCGCCAATGCACGACCGTCTAGAACTAATGCCACGGCACTTCTCCCAAGTGTTGATATGAATCAATTTTGCACATTCTACATGAATAATTTAAATATTTTCCGCCAGATGATGTTTTTATGCGCATACAGATGAATACACTATTGTTTTTTTTTCTGAGCTTGCTAATATACGCATCAACAAGACGCGGCGGGGTGGCAGAGTGGTCATGCAGCGGACTGCAACTCCGTGGACGCCGGTTCGATTCCGACCTCCGCCTCCATCTTGTTAAAGCCCGAGTGGTGAAATCGGTAGACACAGGGGATTTAAAATCCCCCGCCCACAAAGCGTGCCAGTTCGAGTCTGGCCTCGGGCACCATTCTTCTACTATAGAAAGATGGTGCAAATAAAGAACCCAGCGAAAGCTGGTTTTTTTATGTCTGTAATTTAGTTAGTCAAAAAATAAGTAAATTAAATTCCCATTTAAAGTGTCATCATTAATCAGGCCCTCCTGCTCTGCTTTCTCAATATCATCCAGCAGAACGTAAATATCCTTGCAAATCCTGTTCCAGTTTCTGCTGAAAATGAATCGGCTCAATAATTTTCACATAGGGCAACCAGTAACGCACCAAAGGCAACAACTGCATTTCGTGACGAATCTGGCAACTGATCACTAACTCTCCAGTCTCGGCTTCCTGCTCGATCCGCTGTTCTGGAAATAAACGGCGCTCTTCAAAAAAGACCGTGACTTCAGGTTGTACCCTGATTAAGACTTGCTGCTTTTGCTGCCCAAACCAGATGCTGTCTTCATCTGCCAGCATTTTCAATATTTCAGGATCATGCGCAAAGCTCTCCGCCTTAGAAACCAGCTTGAGCTGTTGCACCTGACTTAAGCGATAAGTGCGCAACTTGTCCTGATCTACGCCCACCAGATACCAGATACCATGATGGTGAATCAAGCGATAAGGCTTAATGATTCGCAATTGATCTGAATATTGCAACTCAACCTGCTGACGTTTATAGATTGCGCTTGCAAGCAACTTGAAATGTTTGGCAAACTGTTTGGCATCTTCAAAATAATAGCCTTTTGCCGAAAATACCTGATTTGCCCGCTCATCCAGCAGTTCACGCATAAAAGACATATCCAACGCCGGATACAACTCACTGATCCCCGAAAGCTGGGCAAAAGTCTGGATATCCTGCAATTTAAACCGCCCTAAATAAGAGGGTTCCAGATAATATCGTTTCTGTTCATCTTGAAGTAAGGGTAAATAAGAGCCCAGACGATCAAAATCACGCTCAATGGTGCGGATGCTGACCTGAAATTCTGCAACTAGCTCTGCAGCCCGGAGTTGATATCCGACGTTTAATTTGGTCAAAATTCTGGCTAAACGCTCTGCAAGACGCTCATGTGTTGAAGCTGGGCGCTTCATAAATCCCCACTTAATACATTCTCATGTACTTATTTATCGCTAGATGTTGAATGATTATACTGAATGCCGATCAATGAATAATATTAGGACAAAGTCTAAGATATTTTTTGCATCAGATCTTGACCCTTTATTCACCCTAAAAATACAAGATCTTATTTGGATTTTCTGGATGCTTTCTTGCTTGAATGACGATTTTGTATTGTTAATCTTTCTATATAACGCTCCAGATGCAGCATCGCCCGATACATTTTATGTAACTCTACCCAGCTGATGGTTCCGCGAATAATCATTTTATGAATACGTCGTAATGCTCTTAAACTATGTTTTGAACTATATGCTGTTGAAATAATTTTCATCTTATTTTCCCTCTCACATTCATGTGAATGTTTAACCATTTGGTCGGAATTATCTATACATGCAATTTACGTGTCATAATTGACAGGTTGTGTCGAACAGTTAACATTTTTTAATTTTTATTCAAAATTTTATATATTTATTTGTAATAAGATTTTACTCAAAATTAAAAAAGCCAGTAAAATTACTGGCTTTTTTAAACCACTTATCTCGTATTAAATAATTTCAACCACAACTTTACCCACATGTTCTCCCGTATCCATTGCAGCATGGGCATCCTGAATTTGATCAAATTTAAACGTTTTATAGATCATCGGCAGACATTCGCCTTTTGCCCATAACGGTGCAATCTGCTCTTTCAGGCCTTGTGCAATTTCCGCTTTTTCAGCCGTGCTACGTGCACGCATGGTCGAACCGGTAATGGTTAGACGTTTCATCATGATTTGTCCGAGTTTAACTTCTTTAGCTTTGGCCCCGCCCAAGAAAGCGATATAGACCAGACGTCCATCACGGCGCAACAAATTTAAATTACGCTCTAAATAAGGTGCACCAACCATATCTAAAATGACATCAACACCGCCATTGTCAGTGGCTTCATTAATCACTTGCTCAAAGTCCTGAGTTTTATAGTTAATAGCCGTGGTTAAATCAGAAATCGCTGCAACTTTTTCATCTGAACCGACGGTTGCAAAGGTTTTGATTCCAAGTGATTTACACAACATCAAAGCAGTCGTACCAATCCCGCTCGTTCCACCATGCACCAGTACAGTTTCCCCTACTTTGGCCTTACCCATCTGGAACACGTTCGCCCACACGGTAAAGAAGGTTTCAGGAATGGCGGCTGCCTGTACAAAACTTACGCCTTCAGGGATATTCAAAGTCTGGCTTTCTGGCACCACGCAATATTCTGCATAACCGCCGCCATTGGTTAGACCGCAGACTTGATCACCCACTTTAAATTTGGTGACATCGCTACCCACAGCTTCAACAATACCGGCAACTTCCAGACCAGGAACTGGGGTTACCCCTTTCGGCATCGGATATAAGCCTTGACGCTGCAAGATATCTGGACGGTTAATACCAAAGGCATGGACTTTCACCAGAACTTCATCTGCTTTAGGTTCAGGTACAGTCACCGTTTCATAAGCGAGTTTATCGTCACCACCCGGTTCTGTAATAATGACTTGCTGCATGGTTTGTTGCGACATGATTTCTTTCCCTAATCTATGCATTTTATATATCTTGGACTTATTTGAACATAGTTAGCATGAGGAATGAAGCTACATCGGACTTATGTATAATCGGGGGACTATTCAGGAAATTGATAATAGGCCAACCATGACCCAAGTGATCGAATATAACGAAAACAATTACAGTGATTTTGAGTGGTTTGAAGGTTTTGCCGTGATTCGCTTTTATGCAGAGTGGTGCAAGCCCTGTGTTCAGAATTTTCCGATCTTTGCCGAACTGGCGACATACTATGCTGAGGTAAATCCTGAAGTTAAATTTGGCAAGATCAATGTGGATCAGTCTCCGATTTTAACCTTGCGCTATAATGCCTATGGTTTGCCTTCTACGCTTATTTTTAGAAATGGAGAAATTATTAAAAGGATTGCAGGCGTGAAAAGTTTAACCGAAATGAAAGCAATTCTGGCCTTAGTCCTCAATGATTCTTATGAATAATTACCCATGTGAGGCCAAATCTAACAAAAATATTTCTTTTAGCTCACTATCTAAATACGGAGCCTTTAATTAACTACGCCCTTTATATTCCTTTACCATTCGATCACTCACATCTTCCGGATAACACAGCGGCGCATATCCGCCTGCACGATTATAAGCATTACGCTTACCACAACGACTACCATTACGTGCAGTATTGTAAGGACACGGACAATTTCCCGGATAATTCTCAATCGACTGCTGGATTATTTTTTGCTTGATTGCTTCAACGCTTTGGCTGCTCTGTTTGGCTTCAGCTCCAAAAGCCACACACAAGCCAGCCAGCAATATTAATTTTTTCATATATTCCCCAAATCTAGGGAGTATTGTATTAATTGACTAGTAAATTGAAAGATCACATTTTGACTAATCGAATGATTTTCATGCAATCAAAATTTAGGCAATAAAAAACCCGCTTTTCAGCGGGTTTCTTCAAATCAGTCCAGTCTTAAAGACGAACCAATTCCACAATCTTCTCAGCAAGTTCTTCAACTGTATCTACGGTTAAAGTCGTGTCTGTACCTTCAGCAGCATCGGTAATCACAACCACACCAGTTTCACGAACCAGTGCAACCTGCTCCGCATTCAAACCTGCTTTAGCAATAGCAACGATCCCTTGCTGAATCAGCAAGCTTTCTAGCGCCTGAGCATTTTCCAAAGCTTTACCAGATACAGTCACCGCAGCAGGTTTTTGACCCAAACGTGCCGCACGTGCTTCTGCAGTGACAGGCTCATCGTGTGCAGACCATTCAACTGATTCTTCCACCATACCAGCACCAATCGTCACGTTATTCAAACGATCGATGAAGATAAACGAACCGGTGAAACGGCTGTCTTGATAACGGTCAAAGACCACTGGTGCATCAAATTCAACAGTCACATTGGCGATTGCATTTAGCTCAAGTTTATCCACCTGAACTTTTTCCAATGTGTTAACGTTGGTACGGTAATGAATTGCCGTTACTTTTGCCGGAACGGTTTGCGTACCAATCTTGATGTTGTACAGCTTACCCAGTACAAGTGGTTGATCTGCCATCCACACAACAGTCGCTTGAACTGAACGGGAAATATTTGGAACAGCTTGATCCGCACGAATTAACACGTTACCACGTGAAATATCAATTTCATCGTTAAGCGTTAAAGTCACTGCCTGACCTGCAACTGCATGCTCAAGATTGCCATCAAAAGTGACAATTTCTTTGACAGTCGATGATTTACCAGAAGGTAATGCTGTTACGGTATCGCCAACATTGATATCGCCAAGTGCGATCGTACCGCAGAAACCACGGAAGTCGAGGTTTGGACGGTTCACGTATTGCACAGGGAAACGGAAATCCTGCTTCGCTGAACTACGGTTAATTTCCACCGATTCAAGTGTACCCATCAGCGTTTCACCAGTGTACCATGGCGTATTGGCTGACTTGTTCACCACGTTATCGCCATTCAATGCAGAAATAGGCGTAAAGATGATATTGCTTGGTTTACGGTCGCCCAATTGTGCAACGAATGCCGCATATTCAGCCTGGATTTCATTGAAACGCGTTTCAGAGAATTCCACCAAGTCCATCTTATTGATTGCAACAATGATGTTCTTGATCCCGAGCAAACTCGCAATAAAGGTATGACGACGCGTCTGGGTTTGCACGCCATAACGCGCATCAATCAAAATGATCGCAAGGTCACAAGTCGACGCACCGGTTGCCATGTTACGGGTGTACTGTTCGTGTCCCGGCGTGTCCGCGATGATGAATTTACGTTTTTCTGTCGAGAAATAACGATATGCCACATCAATGGTAATGCCTTGCTCACGCTCTGCTTGTAAACCATCGACCAGAAGTGCCAAGTCAGGTGCATCACCTGTCGTACCGACTTTTTTCGAGTCACGGGTCACAGCCTGTAATTGATCTTCATAAATCAATTTTGAATCGTACAGCAGACGACCAATTAACGTTGATTTACCATCGTCCACGTTACCGCAAGTCAGGAAACGCAACAGGTCTTTATTTTCATGTTGTTTTAAATAGCCCAAGATATCTTGGCTGATTAAATCAGATTGATGAGACATCGCTCAAAGCTCCACATATTCTTTAGAAATCGGTTGTTTTGAATCTCTTTTTAATCTCCCTAAATCCCTCTTTAATAAAGAGGGACTTTATCTCCGTTCTGATTTAGGAGTTCCCCCTCTTTTTAAAGAGGTGAGCAGCATTGCTGCGCAAGGGGGGAGATTAAATTAGAAGTAGCCTTCCTGCTTCTTCTTCTCCATCGAGCCTGCTTCATCATGGTCAATCATACGACCTTGACGCTCAGAACTGGTTGCCAGCAACATTTCCTGAATAATTTCCGGCAAGGTATTGGCTGTAGATTCCACAGCACCTGTTAATGGATAACAACCCAAAGTACGGAAACGTACCGATTTCATTTGTGGAACTTCACCTTCTTTTAAAGGCATACGTTCATCATCAACCATAATAAGTGTGCCACTACGTTCAACCACAGGACGTTCTGCAGCCAAATAAAGTGGTACTAATGGAATACTCTCTAAATAGATGTATTGCCAGATATCCAGCTCAGTCCAGTTAGATAATGGGAATACACGAATACTTTCGCCCTTGTTCACTTTACCGTTATAAAGATTCCAAAGTTCTGGACGTTGGTTTTTCGGATCCCAACGATGTTTCGAATCACGGAATGAATAAACACGTTCCTTGGCACGTGATTTTTCTTCATCACGGCGCGCGCCACCAAAAGCAGCATCAAAACCGTATTTATCCAGGGCCTGTTTTAAGCCCTGAGTTTTCATGATGTCGGTATATTTAGAACTACCGTGGTCGAACGGGTTAATACCTGCCTCAACCCCTTCTTTATTCTGATGCACGATCAAATCGAAACCATGGGTTTTCGCCATATTGTCCCGGAAAGTGATCATGTCTTTAAACTTCCAGCCTGTATCGACATGTAATAATGGAAATGGAAGTTTTGCTGGGTAAAACGCTTTTAGCGCAAGATGCAGCATGACCGCTGAATCTTTACCAATCGAATACAGCATGACCGGATTTTCAAACTCGGCAGCAACTTCGCGGATGATATGAATACTCTCAGCTTCAAGCTGTTTGAGATGAGTAAGTCTTTCCTCATTTAACGACATGGACAACACCAGCTTAGAAAAACGTGTACTTATGACACTTTTGAAAATTTATATTCATTATAATGATTTACTTATCCTATCCATTGCTTGTTTTATGATATTGATATATCAAAAGCTCATATAAAAATTCATCAATAATGAATATCAGTTTTTATGAATCAATGATTTGCACAATTCAAGCGAGGATATTGTATGGTAGAGGTATATATTAACCTGTCGCTAAGCCAATAAAATCCTAGAAAAATAATCTAAAGTAGTGGTTCTCAAATAGTTGAAAAATTACTAGAGTAAGTTCAATTCTCCCTTTATATATACTTTGCTTATGCCCTATAGTGCTTTTGATCTTGCCACTGTAAAAACCCGTCTGGAACAGGCCCAGCTTGCTGGTTATATTTATCAGCACCAGCAAAATATTTTGGTCTTGCAAGAACCTTTCAGTGACGATGGCAAGCCTTTAAATATCTATCTGCAACACGAGCTGACCGCGGATCAAATCGGATTACAGTTTGGTCTACGTTTGCAAGAAGGTCATTGGGAATTTCTAATCGGCGTTACTTATAGCAACCAGAACGCAGCTTACGAAATTGGTGCTGGCAACCTAAAAGGTGATCAAAAAGCCTTTAACTTATTATATGCCTTTTATAATTATCCTAAAGCGTTCTATCTAGTGGCATTACCTTTGACAACCAACAGTCAGATTTTGGAGCAAACCTTGCAACAACAGCTTTTCAAGCAGCCTGATCTCGACTTCCTGAATACTGCAGTCAAGGTCAATCCTATGGGCGAACAGGTCAAATGGATGCAACACTATATTCTGCAACAGACTCTAGATATGAAAGTCCGGATTCAGACTGCCCTACTTTAAACTTGAACAGAAAAATTTAGAGATACTCAGTTCGATGTATCTCTATCAAACTCTCAGACAAGCTTAGACAGAATGCCAAATTCCTATTGCCGTTATGACATTACTTGCTCAAACATCCAGTTAACTTATAGTTTATTATTAATTTTAATAGTTCAATAATTATTAAATAATCAATATATTCAATCCTTGTTTATAAGGTTTTTTGTTATTTTTTTGCATACAAAATCAGCAATTACTGTTATCGTTATATCAATAAAAACTTTCAGACACTTTTCCTAAAAACATAATTATAGAGATAAAAAAATGTGGGAACTGTTTACTCATCCGTCAAATATCGTATTTAGTATCAGCCTGAGTCTGATGCTGATGTTTGCTGCACTGGAATGCATATTACTGCTGCTCGGTGGCGGCTCGCAGAATATGTTAGAACAGTTTTTGCCTGAAGACCCCCTGCAACCAGAAATTAATCCAGATCAACATCCCGGCTTTTTCACCAAAGTATTTGACTGGTTATATCTGGGACGTCTGCCTTTATTTATCTGGCTCATCATTTTTCTGACCAGTTATGGCCTGAGTGGCTTATTGATTCAGGGAATATTTGAACGCCTGACCAGCCAGCTCTTCAATGTATGGCTAATTTCCCCAGCCTGTCTGTTTCTGTGTATGCCGATAGTGCGCTGGCTTGCCATGGCTGCCAGCAAGCTTATGCCTCAAGATGAAACTTCTGCCATTTATAGTGACGAGCTTATTGGGCGTACCGCAATCATTATTCTGGGTGATGCCAAAGTCAACTCTCCTGCACAAGCCAAAGTCCGGGATCAGCATGGCCAGACCCATTATGTTTTAGTCGAACCAGAAACCAATCAAATTTTAAATCAAGGTCAGAATGTCGTACTGACCCATAAAACCAAAAATGGCTTTCAAGCCACTGCACTCTAATTTTATTCAGCCAGAACCAAACTGAGACTTTATAACAATGTTAACTTTTGATTTATATAATATTTTAATTATTTCTGGAATTATTTTTGCAGCACTGGTGACCTTCGGTCTCATCATTGCGCGTCTATACCGCCGGTCCAGTAAAGAAATCTCCTTTGTGCGTACCGGTTGGGGTGGTGAAAAAGTGATTTTGGGCGGAGGCGCAATCGTGCTCCCAGTCTTGCATGAAATTATTCAAGTCAATATGAACACTCTGCGTCTTGAAGTGCGCCGTGCAGATGATCAGGCACTGATTACCCGTGACCGTATGCGCGTGGACGTCATGGCCGAATTCTATGTGCGGGTCAAACCTACTGCTGATTCAATTGCAACAGCCGCACAAACGCTCGGGCAAAAGACCATGTCACCGAATGAATTAAAAAATCTGGTCGAAGGCAAATTTGTCGATTCACTGCGTGCAGTAGCAGCAGAAATGGCCATGGAAGAACTGCATGAAAAACGGGTCGACTTTGTACAAAAAGTACAGCAAGTGGTTTCAGAAGATTTGCATAAAAATGGTCTGGAACTGGAAACCGTTTCCCTGACTGGCCTGGATCAAACTGGATTTAAATATTTCAATCCACAAAATGCCTTTGATGCTGAAGGCCTGACCAAGCTCACTGAAACCATTGAAGATCGTCGTCGCAAGCGAAATCATATCGAGCAGGATACCGACCTGGCGATCAAAACTAAAAATCTGGAAGCAGAACAGGCGCGCCTGCAAATCATTCGTGAAGAAGAATATGCCAAGCTGCAACAGGAACGCGAAATTGCCATTCGCCGTGCCGAGCAACTGGCTGAAATTTCTGCTCAGGAAGCCGGTAAAAAACGTGAAGCAGAAGAAGCACAAATTGCTGCTGAACGAGAAGTCGACCTCAAGCGTATTTTAGCGGCCCGTGATGTAGAAAATGAGAATATCCAAAAAGCGCAGCTGATTCAAAAAGCCCAAGTCGAACAAAAGAAAACTATTGAGCTGGCCGAACAGGATCGTGCCATTGCCATTGCAGAAAAATCTCGCGCCGAATCTGAAGCCAAAGCGCAAGCCGATCAGGCACGTGCTCAAGCGGTAAAAGCGGAAGAAGAAGTCATCACTGTACGCCAAATCCAGCAGGCAGAGCGTCAAAAAGCGGTTGAGCTGGTCGCAGCCAAAGAACACGCAGAAAAAGATGCAATTGCGATTACGGTTGCCGCTGAAGCCGGAAAACAAGCCGCAGCAGATGATGCCGAAGCAGTACGTATTGCTGCTGAAGCTGAAGCCGAAAAGGTTCGTCTTAAGGCCAAAGGTGAAGCGGACGCAAAAATTCTACTGGCTCAGGCGATGGAAAAACAGTATCAGGTCGATGCAGAAGGTACCCGTGCAGTCAACGAAGCCAATAATGTGCTGTCACCTGAACAGGTCGAAATGCAGATTCGCCTAGCCATGTTGAAATACTTGCCTGAAATTATCCGGGAAAGTGTTAAACCGATGGAAAATATTGATGACATCAAGATTCTTCAGGTCAATGGCCTGCATGGCAGTCATGCCGGTTCCTGTCAGACAGATGCACATCATGAAAATGGCAATGTTGCCCTGTCAGATCAGGTGGTAAATAGCGCCCTGCGTTATCGCAGCCAAGCACCCTTAATTGACAGCCTAATGAATGAACTTGGTATTCAGGGTGGTGATATTAATGGCATGACCCAGAGTCTGAAAGCTAAAACTTAAAAATAGAATGAGATATAAAAAAGCTCCCAACTGGGTAATGCCAGTCAGTTAAGCAAAAAAAGCTAAAATGCTGTAAAAAGAGCGTATGTAAATACGCTCTTTTTTTATGAATTTATCTCAGAATCTAGATTTAACATTAAAACAAACCCTACCTTCACTTTCACAATTCAGTGAATTGATTGATTTAAACTGGATTGAAGATTGCTTAGACCAAACAGGTAAAGCATCAATTCGAAAAAGAAAACTGCCTGCTGAACATGTTGTTTGGCTGGTAATCGGACTTGCTCTATTTCGAAATCAGCCGATTTGGTATGTGGTTCAACAATTGCAACTTGTTTTCGGTACGGCAGAATACTGTGTACCGAGTGCATCCGTACAAGCAAGACAGCGCTTAGGCTTAGAACCCATGAGTGCTTTATTTTCGACATTAAGTCAGGCATGGTTTAAAGACTCACAACAACAATATAGCAACTTTCACGGTCTATGCGTTTGTGCTGTAGATGGTGTGGTTTGGTCTATGCCTCATACAGAAGAAAACTTTAAGCACTTCGGTTCATCCAAAGGCAAAACAGCAGCTGCACCTTACCCACAAGTTAGAGCGACTTGCCTGGTGAATACCAATACCCATGAAATGATTGATGCCCAAATGGGCAGTATGGATCAAGGTGAATTAACCTTAGCCAGTCAATTAAAAGCACCAGTTCGCAGTATTACCCTATTTGATCGTGCTTACTTCTCTGCTGATTTTTTAGTGAGCTGGCAATCTCAGGCAGAAGAGAGTCATTGGTTGATGCGAGCAAAGGACAACCTGCGTTATGAAGTGATTCATCATAATGCGGCCCATGACTTTCAGATCAAAATGCCTGTTTCAGCAAGAGCAAAAAAGATAAATCCGTCATTGGGTGACTATTGGGAAGCACGTTTAATTGAAGTTGAATATGCAGGAAAAATAAGACGTTACATTACATCATTAACAGATTCTAAAGTTTATCCATTCAAAGACCTTGCAATGCTTTATATCCAGCGTTGGGAAATAGAAATGTGTTATCGGGAAATTAAAAGTGATTTACAGGATGCAAGGATTTTAAGAAGCAAACAACCTGATTTGGTCTATCAAGAATTGTGGGGGGTATTTATTGCATATAATATCTTAAGAAGACAGATGAGGTTTATCGCTGAACATGCAAAGGTGAGTCCTTTAAGGATCAGTTTCCATATTGCATCTATGAGTATTATCAATATCTTAAGGCACACACCTTTAGAATCAGCAGGAAACCTACCCAAACATTTAGCGCAATTATTTGAACAATCTAAAATATTTGTATTACCTGAAAAAAGGCAAAGGCAATGTCCGCGAGTAGTGAAAATTAAAGCACAAAAATATCCAAGAAAATGCCAGTCAATTTCTTAACTGACTGGCATTACCCAACTGGGAGCTTTTTAGTGCATGTTTAATCTATAAATCAAACCAAACCTTTATCTTTCAATACTTGCAACATGGTTGAACCAAGTTCCGCAGGACTGCGGGTATATGCCATACCCGCACGCTCAAAGGCAGCAAATTTTTCTTCAGCAGTTCCTTTACCACCTGAAATAATTGCACCCGCATGCCCCATACGCTTGCCTTTAGGTGCGGTAACACCTGCAATATAACCGACCACAGGCTTGGTGACATGAGCCTGAATATATTCCGCTGCCTCTTCTTCTGCGGTACCACCAATTTCACCAATCATAATAATGGCTTCAGTCTGAGGATCGTCCTGGAACAGTTTCAAGCAGTCAATCTGGTTCATGCCCGGAATCGGATCTCCCCCGATCCCGATACAAGTAGACTGACCCAGTCCAAGCTTGGTGGTCTGCGCTACGGCTTCATAGGTCAAAGTCCCTGAGCGCGAGATAATTCCAATTTTACCCGGCTGATGAATATGACCCGGCATGATCCCGATCTTACATTCACCCGGCGTAATAATGCCCGGACAGTTTGGCCCGATTAAACGCGTGCCATTACCATTGGTTTCCAGATAACGCTTGGCTTTAAGCATGTCGATGGTCGGTACACCTTCAGTGATCACCACAATTAACTCAATGCCCGAATCAACCGCTTCAACAATAGAATCCAGCACAAATGGTGCAGGAACATAAATCACCGAAGCATCTGCGCCAGTTTCTTTCACCGCTTCGCGCATGGTATTGAATACTGGTAATTCCAGATGGGTTTGACCACCCTTACCCGGTGTTACACCACCGACAACTTTGGTGCCGTAAGCCAAAGCCTGCTCAGAATGAAATGTACCGTTTTTTCCTGTAAAGCCCTGTACCAATACTTTGGTGTCTTTATTCACTAATACGCTCATGATTGATACTCCTTAAGCTTTTACAGCAGCAACGATTTTTTCTGCAGCGTCAGCAAGACCATTTGCAGAAATCAATTTCAAACCTGATTCATCCAGTAATTTTGCACCCAGTTCCGCATTGTTGCCTTCGAGGCGAACAACCACAGGAACGGTCACATTTACTTCCTGAACCGCCGCAATAATTGCTTCTGCAATCATGTCACAACGTACAATTCCACCAAAAATATTAATCAACACACCCTGCACAGAATGATCTGCCAGAATAATTTTAAAAGCTTCAATCACGCGCTCTTTGGTCGCACCACCACCGACATCAAGGAAGTTAGCAGGTTGACCACCATAAAGCTTGATAATATCCATGGTTGCCATCGCAAGACCGGCACCATTCACCATACAGCCAATGTTCCCTTCCAATGCCACATAGTTCAGATCGAATTCAGATGCTTTGAGTTCACGTTCATTTTCCTGAGACTTATCACGTAGCGCAGCCACTTCAGGCAAACGGTACAGTGCATTCGAATCAATCCCGATTTTGGCATCCACACACAGAATATCGCCATTTTCACGTACCGACAGCGGATTGATTTCAAAAAGTGCAAAATCATTGTCTACAAATGCCTGATAAGCAGCAGTCATGACTTTAACAAATTGATTAATTTGGCCATCTTTGAGTTTTAGGGCAAAAGCCACTTCGCGAGCCTGAAATGGCATGAGCCCCACTAAAGGATCAACTTCAACTTTAATAATTTTTTCAGGGGTTTCTTCGGCCACTTTCTCAATTTCAACACCGCCTTCAGTCGATGCCATAAAAGTAATGCGGCGGGTTGAACGATCGACCACCGCACCCAAATAAAGTTCGCGCTCAACAGGATAAACATCCTCAGAGACTAAAATGCTATTTACCGGCTGACCATTGGCATCGGTCTGATAAGTTACCAGGTTTGAACCGATGATCTGGTTGGCATATTCAGCAGCCTCGGTAGTCGATTTAACGACTTTTACACCACCGGCCTTCCCACGACCACCCGCATGCACCTGAGCTTTCAGTACTGCGAACTTTCCACCTAACTGCTCGAAAGCATGTACCGTTTCATCGGCATTGGTGGCAAGTATCCCTTCCTGTACCGGCATACCATATTTTTTTAATAGCGCTTTTGCTTGATACTCATGTAAATTCATTCAATAACCTTTTATTACTTCTTTGCCTTGTTATAAACCCACCAGTACCCAGACGTCCGTCAAAGCAGTACCAGCATTTCTTAAAATCGTTATCTTTATTTTTAGATGATTGTTCCCATAAAAACAACCATGAAATGTAAAAAGAGCGACCTAAGCCGCTCTTTTTTTAATTTTATTTACGTTTGCGTTGAATCGCATGAATCGCACGACCATCGACCGCAAGTGCAGCTTCGTGTACCACTTCAGAGAAAGTTGGATGACCAAAAGTCATCAACTGTAGATCTTCAACTGAAGATACAAACTCAAGTGCAATCATACCTTGGTGTACGATGTCAGACGCAGCAGGTCCAATCACGTGCATACCCAATAGACGATCTGTTTTCGCATCAGCAACAAACTTCACAAAACCAGCATTTTCGCCAGCAGCCATTGCACGGCCGTTTGCAGCAAAACCGAATTGACCGGTTTTCACTTCGTGACCTTTGTCTTTGGCTTGCTGTTCTGTTAAACCAACCCACGCCGCTTCCGGATGGGTATAGATGACAGAAATAATCGTGTCGTAGTTGACTTGAGCGGCATGACCGTGAATACGTTCAACGGCCATTACGCCTTCTTCCATGGCTTTATGCGCAAGCATAGGACCACGAACCAAGTCACCAATTGCGTATACGCCGTCCACAGACGTTGCACACCAATCGTTCACTTCAACCAGACCACGCTCAGTCAGTTTAATGCCGCAATCATCCGCCAATAAACCTTCAGCATAAGCACGACGGCCTACACATACGATTAACTTGTCGAAAGTTTGAGTCTTGTCTTCACCGCCCTGAGTGTACTTCACAGTCACTTCAGAACCGTTCACTTCAGTACCAGAAACTTTCGCACCAACGCGAATATCAAGACCTTGCTTAGTCAACAGTTTTTGGTAGTCTTTTGCCAAGGCTTTATCAGCCATTGGTAAGAATGCATCCATTGCTTCAAATACAACAACCTCAGCACCCAGACGACGCCAAACTGAACCTAATTCAAGACCGATAACGCCCGCACCAATTACGCCTAATCGTTTAGGTACTTCTTGGAATTCAAGTGCGCCAGTTGAGTCAACAATAATGTTTTGATCAACAGGTGCAGATGGGATATTGATTGGCACAGAACCAGTCGCAAGAATCACGTATTTTGGTTCTAAAATTTGAGTTTCGCCTTCATGAGAAACGAACTCAACTTTTTTACCGGCAAGTAATTTACCTGTACCTTTTAACCATTCGATGCCGTTGCCTTTCAGCAAGCCATCAATACCCATGGTCAATTGGTCAACGATTTTGTCTTTACGCGCTAAAAGTTTAGCAAGATCAAATTTCACTTCACCCGTGGTAATACCGTGATCATCTAGATGCTGCACTGTATCTTCGTAACGGTGAGAAGAATCAAGCAAAGCTTTAGACGGGATACAACCCACGTTTAAGCAGGTGCCACCTAAAGATGGCTTGCCTTTATGAATACGTTTTTCGATACACGCAACTTTGAAACCAAGTTGAGCTGCACGAATTGCTGCTTCGTAGCCGCCCGGGCCACCACCAATTACGACTAAATCGAATTGAGACATGTTTATCTCCAAATAATCCCCTTTAATCTCCCTTCAAAAGGGAGACCTAAGCCCTCTTTTTAAAAAGGGATTAGGGAAGATTCTTAATAAATAAATTACAGATCAAGGATAAGACGCGCTGGCTCTTCTAACAATTCTTTGATTGTTACAAGGAAACCGACTGCTTCTTTACCATCGATTAGACGGTGGTCATAAGACAATGCAAGGTACATCATAGGCAAGATTTCTACTTGACCATTCACTGCCATCGGACGTTCCTGGATTTTATGCATACCCAGAATCGCAGTTTGTGGCGTGTTCAAGATCGGAGTAGATAACAATGAACCGAAAGTACCACCATTGGTAATCGTGAATGTACCGCCAGTCATGTCTTCGATGCCTAATTTGCCATCACGCGCTTTCGCAGCGTATGCACGAATACCGTTTTCAACTTCGGCATAGTTCATGCGGTCTGTATCACGAAGTACAGGAACCACCAGACCACGCTCAGATGAAACTGCAACACCAATGTCATAGTAACCGTGATAAACAATGTCATCGCCATCGATTGATGCGTTCACTGCCGGATAGCGTTTTAGCGCTTCAGTTGCTGCTTTAACAAAGAATGACATGAAGCCAAGACGTGCACCATGACGTTTTTCAAACGCATCTTTGTATTGAGCACGCATTTCCATGATTGGTTTCATGTTCACTTCGTTGAACGTGGTCAACATTGCAGTTTCTTGAGTCGCTGCAAGTAAACGTTCAGCAACACGCTTACGAAGACGTGTCATTGGAACACGTTTTTCGATACGTTCGCCCACAGCAACGCTTAATGGCGCAGCAGCAGGAGCAGCTGGTTTCGCTTGGTGGTTTGCCACATCTTCTTTGGTGATGCGACCGCCACGACCTGTACCCGCAACATCAGCTGCTGCAACACCAGATTCAGTCAATGCTTTACGCACTGCTGGCGCTTGGTCTTGTACTTGCTGACGTTCAACGATTGGTGAATTACCTGCTTCAGTATTCGCCGCAGCTTGTTCAACTTTCTCTTCAGACTGAACTGCTTGAGTTTGAGCAGCGCCAGAAACAGCACCTTCTTCAAACTGTGCAATGACTTCAGCTGAAAGTACAGTGTCGCCTTCATTTTTAATGATAGAGGCAATTGTACCGTCTGCAGGAGCAACAACTTCTAAAACAACTTTATCAGTCTCAATATCACAGATCACTTCATCACGTGATACTGCTTCACCTGGTTGTTTGTGCCAAGTTGCGATCGTACCGTCCGCAACTGACTCTGGGAATACCGGTGCTTTAATTTCGGTTGCCATTACTTAGAATCTCCTGGATTATTCAGCGTCGATCGCAAGCGCGTCGTTGATGAGCTGAGCTTGTTGTTTTGCATGCAAATATGGTGAACCACAAGCCGGTGCAGCAGATGCTTCACGGCCAGCGTAGCTAATACGGACTTGTTTACCCGCTTTCATCACATCGTCATATAGACGCGGAGCGATGAACAACCAAGCACCTTGGTTTTTAGGCTCTTCTTGTGCCCAAACCAGTTCTTTCACATTTGGATATTGTGCAAGGACTTCTGTCAGGCGTTTTTCTGGGTATGGATATAATTGTTCAATACGCACAATCGCAGTATTGTTCAATTCTTTTTCACGACGTTTTTCAATCAGGTCGTAATACACCTTACCACCACACAGAACCAGACGGGTTACATCTGACTTGTTGATGTTGTCCACTTCATCAATCACGGTCTGGAAGCTGCCGTTTGCAAGTTCTTCTAGCGTAGACGTTGCAAGTTTGTGACGAAGAAGAGACTTCGGTGAAGTCACGATCAATGGCTTACGGATTGGACGAATCGCTTGACGACGTAAAGCATGGTAAATCTGTGCAGGTGTGGTCGGTGTGATCACTTGCATGTTGTCTTCAGCACATAGCTGTAAGAAACGCTCTAAACGTGCAGATGAATGTTCCGGACCCTGACCTTCAAAACCGTGTGGAAGAAGCATGGTCAAACCACAGACACGTTCCCATTTGGTTTCACCAGACGAGATGAACTGGTCAATCACAACCTGTGCACAGTTCGCGAAGTCACCGAATTGCGCTTCCCAAATGATCAAGCTCTTAGGAAGAGTCGTCGCATAACCATATTCAAATGCCAATACCGCCATTTCTGACAACAATGAGTCATAGATTGCAGTACGCGGCTGGTTTTCTTTCAGGTTACACAGCGGAAGATAAGTTGAACCATCGACCTGGTTATGCAGTTTTGCATGACGGTGCGAGAAGGTACCACGACCTACGTCTTCACCGGTTAAACGAAGCAAGTAACCATCATCTAGTACAGTTGCATACGCCAGAGTTTCAGCAGCACCCCAGTTCAGTGGCATTTCACCCGTTTGCATTTTCAGACGGTCATCGATCACTTTCGCAACCTGACGCTGCATCACGAAGCCTTCAGGAAGTTCGCGCATTTTCGCGCCAAGTTCTTTTAGACGCTCGATCGGGAAAGTCGTATCCCATTCGTCTGTGTAGTCATGACCCAAGTAAGGCGTCCAGTCCACAAACATTTTCTTGTTCGGTTCAAGTACCAGCGCATTGGCAACGTGATTACCCGCTTCCAGATCTGCACGGTAATTTTCAACCATTTGATCTGCATTTGCACGATCAAGAACACCCTGTTGTACCAGTTGATCCGCATAAAGCGTACGCGTGGTCGCTTTCTTGCTAATCACTTGATACATCATTGGTTGAGTTGCAGCCGGCTCATCCGCTTCGTTATGACCACGACGACGGTAGCAGAACATGTCAATCACAACGTCTTTACGGAAAGTATGACGGAAGTCATGAGCCAATTGTGAAATGAATACCACAGCCTCAGGATCATCACCATTGACATGGAAGATCGGTGCCTGGATCATTTTCGCGATATCAGTACAGTATTCTGTAGAACGCGCATCACGTGGATCAGAAGTGGTGAAACCCACCTGGTTATTAATCACAATGTGCACTGTACCACCCACGGTATAACCGCGAGTTTGTGACATCTGGAAAGTTTCCTGGTTGACGCCCTGACCTGCAAATGCAGCATCACCATGTACGATTAATGGCAATACGTCATCGCCGCCAATGTCTTTACGACGTACTTGACGTGCACGTACCGAACCCTCAACCACAGGGCCAACGATTTCCAAATGTGACGGGTTAAACGCCAATGCCAAGTGAACTTCGCCACCTTGGGTCATCACGTTTGAAGAGAAGCCTTGATGGTACTTAACGTCACCAGAACCTTTCTTGTGAATCGATTTACCTTCAAACTCACCAAACAGGTCAGCCGGGTTTTTACCCATGATGTTAACCAGAAGGTTTAAACGGCCACGGTGAGGCATACCGATTACAACTTCTTTACAGCCAACAGAACCTGCACGCTGAATAATTTCGTTAACCATCGGGATGAATGATTCACCCCCTTCAACGCCAAAACGTTTTGCACCAACAAACTTATTACCTAGATATTTTTCCAGGCCTTCAGCTGCGGTTAAACGTTCAAGGACATGTTTCTTTTGTTCAGCATTAAAACCATATTGACCGCGTGCACTTTCCAGACGTTGTTGAATCCAACGTTTCTCTTTGGTGTCCACGATGTGCATGTATTCAGCACCGATTGAACCACAGTAAGTGGCTTCCATTGCCTGAACCATCTCAGCCAAAGTCGCTTCTTCTTTACCGATCGCCAGGTTGCCAGTATTGAATACCGTATCTAGGTCCGACTGAGTTAAACCATGCGCAGCAAGATCTAGATCAGGCACAACTTCACGTTTCGCCAAACCTAATGGATCCAGTTTTGCTTTCTGGTGACCACGATTACGGTATGCAGCAATCAGCTGTAACACGCCAATTTGGCGACGTTCATGCTCTGAGCTGACAGTTGATTGAACAACAGGCTGAATACGGCTTGAATTACGACCTAAAAGTAGGAATTGCTCACGTACATTACTGTGTGGTTGATCACCTTTTGGGAATTTACCGAAGTATTCTTGCCAGTCAGCACCTACTGAATCCGGAGCCGTCAAATACTGCTCATAAAGTTCTTCAATATACGCTGCACTATCAGCGCTAAGTTCAGTGTCAAGACGCAGAGCGTCAGCAACTTCTTGCATTTGTGGACCCATTTCCTATTGCAAAAACATTTTCAGGATGCTTTTTAAGCAAAACCCAGGATTATTAGCGTCAGATTGGTAATATGACACTAGTCCCCCATAAGGCATAAGCCATGAGGCGTTATCACCACACCAAGAAAATCTTGATATGTTTAATGAACAATAACACCCCTCAGCGGTATCATTACTCATTGAATACCCGATCGAAACCGGGCAATTTTTTGCAAATCGACTTAGAAAAAAACAAGTAGGAACAAAGATTTTTTCTAAAGCGACTCAAGCCTACCTTTATATACCAGTCCCTGGTTATGCAATGTTTAAAAAATGTACCTGAAATGGCATTTTCTAAAGATAGTCATAGGCTAAATGCTAACATGTTCTCAAGTTTTCAATTGATTTTTTTGACACATACCTTTCATAAATTGGCTAAATACAGTTCAGATATTTTACTCTAACCTATGGTGCTTTATCTCAAAAATAGATTCAATGTAGACTTAAGTCCTAAGCATTTCCGATAAATAAAAAGAGAGCAAACCTTTCAATCCACTCCCTCCTTAAATTTCCGTTATATAATAACATCGTTCTTGCTATTTTTCAGGTCAGTTTTACATCTAAAAATCATAAATACCCAAAATAATCACATGTTCTTCTTATATGGCGCTCAAAGCCATTACCCTTTTCCTGACTGTTTCACTCAACTTTATATATTTTAAGTATAGTATCTTTATTTTTATCCTATGATTTTTTAATTTTTCCAATAGTTTGCATAAAAAAAGCACACCTGAAGGTGTGCTTTTTTCTAAACTGCGAAGAGCAGCCTATTAGCCTGCCATATCTAAAAGCATATTACGGATGTGACCGATTGCTTTAGTGGGGTTCAAGCCTTTAGGACATACAGATACACAGTTCATAATGCCTTTACAACGGAACAATGAGAACGGGTCGTCTAGACGAGCCAAACGCTCTTGTGTTCCCGTATCACGCGAGTCAATAATGAAGCGGTAAGCGTTCAACAATGCTGAAGGACCCAAGAACTTGTCCGGGTTCCACCAGAATGACGGGCATGAAGTTGAACAGCATGCACATAGAATACATTCATATAGACCATCAAGATGCTCACGCTCTTCAGGAGACTGTAAACGTTCCTTAGGAGGCGCAGGCTGGTTGTTGATTAAGAATGGATGGATCTTGTTGTACTGATCATAGAACTGGTTCATGTCAACCACCAGATCTTTCACTACAGGAAGACCAGGCAATGGACGAACAGTAATTTCATTTGGTAAATCGTTCAGGTTCCAAAGACACGCCAAACCGTTTTTACCATTGATGTTCACGCCATCAGAACCACAAATACCTTCACGACATGAACGACGGAACGTTAAAGTTTCGTCCTGTACTTTTAATGCGAGAAGTGCGTCAAGCAACATACGGTGCTTGTCAGTCAGTTCCAGCTTAAAAGTTTGCATGTACGGTGCTTTATCCTTGTCAGGATCGTAGCGGTAGATATGAAATGTACGAGTACCTCTACTCATCTGAATTCTCCTGATTAGAATGTACGTGGTTTAGGTGGAATCGCGTCAACCGACAATGGACGGTAACGAACTGGCTTATACTCTAGACGGTTGTCTGCAGAGAACCATAAAGTGTGCTTCATCCACTCATCATCACGACGACCATATGGGTATTCAGCATGGTCTGGAGACTCTTCAAAGTCTACAACCGTATGTGCACCACGGCATTCTTTACGAGCAGCAGCTGAAATAAGCGTTGCTTTCGCAACTTCATACAAGTTCTCAACTTCAAGTGCTTCAATACGTGCAGTGTTAAATACTTTAGATTTGTCTTTCAAGTGAATGTTGCGTACGCGCGGTTCAATTGCAAGAATCTGCTTCACACCTTCGTCCAGAAGCGCAGATGTACGGAATACACCAGCGTGATCTTGAACGATATCACGGATTGCATCAGCAACGTCTTGAGCATTCTCACCTGTAGTCGATTCGTCAAGTTTACGAATACGTTCAACAGTTTCTTGAAGCACAGTTGTTGGAAGTGGCTCATATTCACCATCGTGCTGTTTAGTAACATATTCAATGATATGTTGACCAGCCGCCTTACCAAATACAACCAAGTCAAGCAATGAGTTCGTACCTAGACGGTTTGCACCGTGTACAGATACACATGAACATTCACCGATTGCATAGAAACCTTTTACTGGCTTAGCAAAGTCACGACCTTCAGCATTGGTAGAGTAAACGTCGGTGTCTTTGTTGTAGTTAGCAACAAGCGCTTCTGTTTCAGGAGACTCAGGAACAACCACCTGACCATGAATATTCGTTGGAATACCACCCATTTGGTAATGGATTGTTGGTACTACAGGAATTGGCTCTTTAGTGATGTCAACGTTCGCGAATTTCTTGCCAATCTCGAATACAGATGGAAGACGTTTCATGATCGTATCCGCACCTAGGTGCGTCATATCAAGCAGGATGTAATCGCCTTTAGGACCACAACCACGACCTTCTTTGATCTCTTGATCCATAGAACGTGATACGAAGTCACGTGGCGCCAAGTCTTTCAAAGTTGGTGCATAACGTTCCATGAACGGTTCGCCGTCTTTGTTACGAAGGATTGCACCTTCACCACGACAACCTTCAGTCAACAATACGCCTGCGCCCGCAACACCCGTTGGGTGGAATTGCCAGAATTCCATATCTTGTAATGGAATACCTGCACGAGCAGCCATACCAAGACCGTCACCAGTGTTGATATAAGCGTTTGTAGATGCACGGTAAACACGACCAGCACCACCAGTAGCAAACAATGTAGCTTTTGCTTGGAATACTGCAATTTTACCAGTTTCCTGATCAATTGCTGTAACACCTAAAACGTCGCCTTTTTCGTTACGGATCAGGTCAAGCGCAATCCATTCTACGAAGAACTGAGTGCCCATTTTCACGTTGCTTTGATAAAGTGTGTGAAGAAGTGCGTGACCGGTACGGTCGGCAGCAGCACATGCACGTGGCACAGCTTTTTCACCGTAGTTTGCTGAGTGACCACCGAATGGACGTTGGTAAATTGTACCATCAGCATTACGGTCGAATGGCATACCCAGGTGTTCAAGTTCATAAACCACTTGAGGCGCTTCACGAGTCATGAACTCGATTGCATCTTGGTCACCTAACCAGTCCGAACCTTTTACAGTGTCGTAGAAGTGGTAGTGCCAGTTATCTTCTTGCATGTTACCAAGAGATGCACCAATACCACCCTGCGCTGCAACAGTGTGCGAACGAGTTGGGAATACTTTAGTCAGAACCGCAACTTTCAAACCAGCTTGAGCAAGTTGGTAAGACGCACGCATACCTGAACCACCACCACCAACGATGACAGCATCGAAAGTTTCGTGCGGAATATTTGTGTAATCTTCTTTAGGGTTTATAGCGCCCATGATTGTTTCCTATCAATTCGCCCAAAAAATCTGGATCGCCCAGATTGCATATGCAAGTACAGCAATGATTACTGCTGAAGTCAGTACAAGGCGTAAACCTGAAGCTGAAGGACCCATTTGACGAGTAGTCACATAATCCGTGAATACCTGCCACATGCCGATCCATGCGTGTGCAACAAGAGATAAGACCGCCAACAAAGACATGATCTTCATTGGAACTGTCATCATAAAGCCGTACCACTGTTCAAAGTTGAAACCACCATTCAGTAGAATCCAACCCAGTACAACAACGGTATAAACAGCTAGAACTACAGCACTGACACGTTGGAGAAACCAATCGCGAGAACCTGAACCTGTTAAACCAGTAGCGCTTTTCATTAGAGTACGATCCATACAAATGCTGCAACAATACCGATTGCAGACAAGATTAATGCGATAGTAGATGCAACACGGCCACTTTCTAGTTCTTCAGCAACGCCAATGTCAGCAAGTAAATGCTTAACACCCGCAATAAAGTGAAAAATCATGCCGGCGACAAATACCCATACAATAAAGCGAACAATGAAACCATTAAAGATTTCTTGAACTTGCGCAAAACCTTCAGGCGAAGACAATGACTTGTCTAAAATCCATAGAAGGACCGGTACGAGTAAGAATACGATAACACCTGAAAGACGGTGTAGAATTGATGCAATAGCCACGGGTGATTTTAAGTTTACTTCTAAAACTTGACCCATGGACAAATTGACAGGTCTGTTGCTTTTCACAGCGGGCATCCTGTAAGTAAAAACTCCATCCGGAGTTTGTTGGAATTAATTCGAAGGAAAGCTGGCATTCTCAGGCAAATACATGCCTAAAATCAAAACGACACTGAATTATAAAACGTGAACTATTAAAATACAAACGGCTGAATTTGGCTTTTTGGATAAAAAACCATTAAATAAGAATCATTAACAACAATAAGTCAGACTTTATATATTATTCCACCCTTTCAATTCCTATCTATATGATTGTTTTTAAATAATTAAGATGATTAATTTACTCGGTTTTCAGCCTACAGGATCATGTTTGAGTTTTAGACTAAAGATGCACAGTTCCATCACAAATATTATTTAAATCTCTTTTTAATTCAGATTTAAATCAAGTGTCTAGATTTAACAGACCAATTGCCCCAATTCATCAGCAGCGCAGTGATTCAGATAACCTGATGTTAAATAGCGACTTAGTACACCACACGATGGGTTTTTCAATCGATTTGAAGCATTTAGATTCAAAAAATCATTCATTTATTTTTATACTGCTTACCTTTGCTGCAAAACTGGCCATTTATTAAGCTACTTTTTAATCAATTGAACCATATTCAAAATTCAATTAATTGCTTTTATTTATAATTCTACCTGTTAAATTCAGCTTGGCAAAAACGATGTAAGTTATGAGATTTATATAGTTTTAAGCATGCTCACCTTAATCTTTCACTATTTTCGCCCGCATTTCTTGCTAGGAAAAAACGCTTACAAATGCCCCAAGCAGTCTATTTTTTTCTGCACCTCTGCATCAATTTGACTTATTATAGAGGTTTGATGCTGTGATTTTACTGAACTTTTTATACTGAGCGAATGTGACTAAACTGCTGTGCGGCCGTCATTTTTCATCCATAAGTATAATTGACAAAATTTCAGTACTCACTAATCTTATAGCAAATTTTTGATCCGTCCGTTTTGTGCATTAAAAGATTGATAGACAAAGCGGATATACATTCACCAGGACAGGAGATCTATTGAATGTCTGAAGCAACTGGCAAGAAAGCCGTTTTACAGCTTGATGGCAAAGAAATTGAACTACCAATTTACAGCGGCACATTGGGCCCAGATGTAATCGACGTTAAAGATGTGTTGGCTGCAGGTCACTTTACTTTTGATCCTGGTTTTATGGCGACAGCTGCGTGCGAGTCTAAAATCACGTTCATCGATGGCAACAAAGGTGTACTTTTACACCGTGGCTACCCAATCGATCAATTGGCGACTAAAGCTGATTACTTGGAAACTTGCTATTTATTGTTAAATGGCGAACTTCCAACTGCTGAGCAAAAAGAAGAATTTGACGCTAAAGTACGTAACCATACAATGGTTCACGATCAAGTTAGCCGTTTCTACAATGGTTTCCGTCGTGATGCGCATCCTATGGCGATCATGGTAGGTGTGGTTGGTGCGTTGTCTGCGTTCTATCACAACAACCTTGACATCGAAGATGTGAACCACCGTGAAATCACTGCAATTCGTTTAATCGCGAAGATTCCTACGCTGGCGGCTTGGAGCTACAAGTACACCATCGGTCAACCATTCGTTTACCCACGTAACGACCTTGGTTATGCAGAAAACTTCCTGCACATGATGTTTGCTACTCCTGCAGACCGTGATTATAAAGTTGATCCAATTCTTGCAAAAGCAATGGACCGTATCTTCACGCTTCATGCTGACCACGAACAAAATGCGTCTACGTCTACAGTACGTTTAGCTGGTTCTACCGGTGCGAATCCGTATGCATGTATCGCTGCTGGTATCTCTGCACTTTGGGGCCCTGCTCACGGCGGCGCGAACGAAGCTGTTCTTAAGATGCTTGACGAAATCGGCACTGTAGAAAACGTTGCTGGCTTCATGGAAAAAGTAAAAACTAAAGAAGTTAAACTAATGGGCTTCGGTCACCGAGTTTACAAAAACTTCGATCCACGTGCGAAAGTAATGAAAGAAACTTGTGACGAAGTTCTTGGTGCACTTGGCATCAATGATCCACAGCTTGCATTGGCTATGGAACTTGAACGTATCGCGCTTTCTGACGAATACTTCATCAAGCGTAACCTTTACCCGAACGTAGACTTCTACTCAGGTATCATCCTTAAAGCGATTGGTATCCCGACTGAAATGTTTACTGTAATCTTCGCGCTTGCACGTACTGTTGGCTGGATCAGCCACTGGTTAGAAATGCACAGCGGTCCTTACAAGATCGGTCGTCCTCGTCAGCTTTACACTGGCGAAGTTCAACGCGATATCGTTCGTTAATTCGAACCGCGTCGAAAGACTTAAAAAAAAACCATCCTCCCGGGTGGTTTTTTTTAGTGCTGACAAAAGCCTACAAAAAATTGACCTGAAACGTTTTAAAATTAGCATATCAAAATCATATTCACGAACTAAGTCACCTAAAAACAGGATGCATATTGAATGCTGTTGTATTTTCTGCCCTTTATTTTAAGACTGGTTCGTTTTGAACAGTTTAAGTGCCGCAGTCTAACGCCTGGTGAAATCAAAATTTCCCAACAGGTATTTGGCAACCTGATCGATTATTCTCGCGTTAAAATCATGAATCACCCCTACCTGCCCTGGCAATCCAAACATGTCATTATGGCCCCAGTGGCTACATCCATGTACGCAATTTAAATTATCGAGAAGATTATTCGCGCGAGAGTTTATCTTATCAAGCGCTCTTTATTCATGAGATGGCGCATATTTATCAACACCAATGTCAGATCAATGTGCTTTTAAAAGGGGCATTTTTACAAAGTGCTTATTTTCTCAGCTTGGGAAAATATAATCCGTACAAATATCAATTTAATCCCAACAAATCATTTTCAACCTACAATATTGAACAACAAGGCGATATTGCCCGGGATATTTTTCTAAAAAAAATTCCGAATATTATTTTAAATCCAAAAATAAACAGATGATATTTAATCAGTTTAATTCCAAACAATATAGCTAAGGCATATTTTAAAAGCCAAAATTTAGATTTCAGTCTTTAAATCTACATAAGCCTAGATGCATAAAAAATCAGCATATTTTCTAATTTTATATAATAACTTTTTTCACTCAATGCCTGTTCTGCTAAATCAACTCTAGCTTATCGATAGAATTTCGATAAAATAGGCCGGTATGATTATTTTGCATCGCAGATTAAGATTCAATGATCATGCGATAAAAAGTTTTTTTATTTAAGCCATTTGGCATTTTATGAATATCGAAGTGCACTCAACTGAATAATTAGAATTATAAAAATCAGTAATTTAGTGTATCAACCTATAGGAATAGGATTTACTTGGAATGAAAAGTTTTAAAATTGCGATTGCTCAATTCTCTCCACATGTGGGCAATCTGGATGCAAATACGCAAAAAATGATTGATCTGGCCAATCAGGCTAAAAAAGATAAAGCGGATCTGATTATCTTTCCTGAACTTTCAACGCTGGGCTACCCTGCAGAAGACTTATTAATTCGCCCGAGCCTGGTGAAACGCACCAAAGCGGCTTTTGAAAAACTGACTGAAGTAAAAGATATTGTCATGGTCTTTGGTTTTGTTAATCAAACTGAAGATGGTCAGCGTTATAACTCGGCTGCTGTCATGAAAGATGGCGAAGTACTGGGTGTTTATAACAAGCAAGTGTTGCCAAACTATGGCGTATTTGATGAAAAGCGTTATTTTGGCGAAGGTCATCAGCATCTGGTTTTTGAGTATCTTGGACATAAATTTGGCGTACTGATCTGTGAAGATGTCTGGTCTTTAGCCACTGTTCAGCAACTGGCAAAATTGAATATCGACACAGCTTTGGTACTGAATGCATCGCCATATGAAGTGGGTAAACCACAACATCGCATTGAAACCATGGCGGCCTTGGTCAAACAGCTAAATATCAATCTGGTGTACTGTAACCAGGTCGGTGGCCAGGATGATCTGATCTTTGACGGCACCAGCTTTGTGCTCAACAAATCTGGCGAGGTGGCTTTACAGGCACCAACTTTCCAGGAAAATCTGGCAATTGCAGAGTTTAATGCTGAACAGCTGCAATTCAGCAAAGGCGCAATTGCACCTGCTTTAGACACCATGGCTGAGATTTATCAAAGCCTGGTCATGGCCACACGTGATTATGTACAACGCTCTGGCTTCCCAGGTGTGATTCTGGGCCTGTCTGGCGGGATTGACTCTGCCCTGACCTTGGCGATTGCTGTAGATGCGCTTGGTGCAGATAAAGTTCAAGCCGTGATGATGCCGTATACTTATACTGCACAAATCAGTGTCGAAGATGCAGCGGCTCAAGCCAAAAATATGGGCGTGACTTTCGGTATTGCCGAAATCAATCCAGTAGTAAGCGGCTTTATGCAGGTGCTGTTCCCATTCTTTGGTAATGCTCCAGTCGATGCCACCGAGGAAAACCTGCAAGCACGTTCACGTGGCACCTTATTGATGGCCTTATCTAATAAATTCGGTAATCTGGTGCTGGCAACCGGTAATAAATCTGAACTAGCTGTTGGTTATTGCACCCTGTATGGCGACATGGTTGGTGGTTATGCGGTTCTGAAAGATGTGTATAAAACCATTGTGTTTGAACTGGCGAAATATCGTAACAGCATTTCAGAAACTCCGGTGATTCCGGAACGTGTAATTACCCGTCCGCCTTCAGCAGAACTGCGTCCAGATCAGGTCGATCAAGACTCTTTGCCGGCCTATGACATTCTGGATGCGATCTTGTACTCTTATATTGAAGAAGACATGAGCCAAGACGATATCATTACCAAAGGCTTTGATGCTGAAGTCGTGAAGAAAGTGATTCGTCTGGTTGATATCAATGAGTACAAGCGCCGCCAAGGTGCCATTGGGCCACGTATCAGTTCACGTTCTTATGGCCGTGAGCGTCGTTATCCAATCGTCAATGGCTGGAAAGCAGGTAGCTAAATTCTGTTTTCAGTGATGTAAATCAGAATCGTCCAAGTGAATGCTTGGGCGATTTTTTTTTATGCGGCAGTAAAATGAAGAATAGCCCCAACATTAAGAAGGAAAAATGATGTTTTGCTGAAACTGCAAAAATTAGTGGATGCTTCAAATATTTTTTATGGTTTTCAGTACTTTTTAAAAGACAAAAAAAGAGACCAAGCTGAGAGCTTGGTCTTTTAAAATGGTGGCTATGACGAGACTTGAACTTGTGACCCCCGCATTATGAGTGCGGTGCTCTAACCAACTGAGCTACATAGCCGTAAACTGTGTGCGCATTATCGTAATTTCAGCCTCTATCGTCAAGCATTTTAAAACACAAATGTTCAGTCTTTATGCAAATACAGAATAAACTTTTAAAGTTTAAACAAAAAAGCTTTTTTTAGTATGTAATTCACGCATTCCTAGCACCCTTTAATTCTTCGAGGATTCACCAAATGTATAAAATCAAAATACTTATTTTACTCATTAGCCTTTCAAGCCTGAGTGCCTGCCAGATCATCTCGCCTATTTTCGTAGATTATAATGGTGTCAGACGTGATGTGGCACAGTGGATTAATCAGCAACAACTGATGAGCATGCAGCAAAAACGGTCCTTGGCACAACTCAGCAGAGCACAGCAGAAAATCGAGCGCTATCCGGAATATGATCAGACCCAACGACTGGCGGTAACCCGGGAAAATCAGATTGCATTACATTGTGTGCGTTTACATGTGACAGAACATAAAATCCAGCAGCTACAGCAAAAAATTTATGCAGGTGAAACTCAAACAATTTTAAATCGCTATGAACAGCTGTCACCGCAAATAAAATTAGACCCGACCTCTATTCGATGTGATTAATCACTGTCTTAGGCTATCACATTAATTACATATAAATTATTAACTTAGGCTAAATAAATCACCCAGTTCAATAGCTCTAAACAGGTGCTTGATTCTTTAATCTATTAGACATTATACCTATGTATTTACTTGGTTTTATTTTTATACAATACAGGCTATGATCAAAGTATAAACAACTATTCGTACCCGGTTTAACGCGTCATAATTTTATAACTCTAAATTCCCCTTAGGAGAATTCTAATGCCTTTTGAACATATTTTAGTACCTGTTGACGGTTCAGAAACATCGTATGCTGCAGTGGATAAAGCTGTAGAAATTGCCAAAGCATTTAACAGTAAAGTCACAGTGGTTCAGGTGCTGGCGCTGGACCCTTATATCGCTGCGGAATATATCTCTGCGGCACAAACCAATGACCTGATTGAACGTGCCCGCACTTCCATCCTAAAAACGCTGGATGAAGCCAAAGCAAAATTCTCTGGTGCCGGTGTTGAAGTGGATACACAGCTCCTTGAGGGTCAGGTAATTTATAGCGAGATTGTCAAAGCAGCTAAAGATTTAAATTCTGACCTGATCGTGATTGGTTCTCATGGCCGTACTGGCTTCAAAAAACTGTTCCTTGGCAGCGTAGCGCAAAGCATTCTCGGCCAAGCGGATATTCCAGTAATGGTGATTCGCAACTAAATCATCTTTAAAATCCCCACTTTTCACCAAGTGGGGATTTTTATATCTCTACTCGACCATCCCATTGATAGCGTTTTAAATCCACTCGATCACCTCTAAAACAAATTCCTTCCTGCATGAGTTTTTGCTGCTGAATATTCTGGCCATGTTCGTCCAGTTGCTTCAGACTGATTTTCGCTTGGGCATTGATCACCCGATACCAGGGAATATTAGTGTCCGATTCTAGATGACTTAATACTCGCCCGACCAATCGCGCATGTTTGGGTAAACCTGCCAGTCTGGCAATCTGTCCGTAGGTGGCGACTTTGGCATATGGAATCTGATTGACCACAACCAAAATCATTTCTGTCATTTCCTGATTGGCTGAACTTGTCTGGGTCATTTTCATCTCATTAATAGCTCATTTAAATAAAAGATCACACCTCAACCTATCCACAAAAAGCTAGATGAAAATAATCAAGCCTGATGAAATACGCTAACCCAAGCGATCTCAGCTCACTAACAACAAATCCATAGCATATTGAGATTCTAAGTTTTAACTTTAGAAATTATCCGGATTTTCTAAGCGTTTTACTTCCTGAACCTTATCTGGATGATGCACCGTGGCGACGCCATCTGCATCTTTCTGATCAATCAGAATCTCTGGCTGAAAGATAGTGATGGTCTCATTTCCTTTGGCATCTTCCCCGACAATATAGCGAAAGCCCTTACGGTTCAACTTGTGGCACATACGTTGATACCAGCCTTTAAAGCCCTGCGTTTCTTCATTGGGATTATAATAAAATGCATTCATCACCGCAGGCAGACCCAAGCCACATACCACACCGGATAATAGCACCACAATAAAGGTATAGCCCACCAGAATACTGCTATAGGCTTCCAGCTGAGGAATATTGGCGACCGCCAGAATTAAGGCCAAAGAAATCCCGCCACGTACTCCGCCCCAAGACAGGATGGTCAAACTACCGTTATAGCTTTTCTTGCTGACTTTTGGGAACATGGCAAAGGCCAGATAGTTGGCTGCAAAACGAGCCAAATGCAGAATCACAAAGGCCACCATCCCGCCCAGAACCAGACTGGTGCTCAAGTCGAGAATAAACAATTCCAGACCGATTAGGGTAAACAGGAATGAATTGATAATTCCCTCAACCGTATGCCAGAAATGATTAACGTCACCAATTTCGGCATCTGCCAGAATTTCTTTCCATTTATTGCCAACAATCAAGCCACCAATCACACAGGCAATTGGCGCGGAAGCATGTGCCAGCAAAGCCACCAGATAGGAACCACAAGCCAGCAAGGCCGTGGTCAGAATCAGAGATTCCATTTCATGTTTGCCGCGCAAAATCCGCAAGATCGCAAAACCGAATCCGAGACCAATCAGCACCGCCACGACAATTTCATAAAGCAAGGTTTGCAGCACTGCCAGTACCGTAAAGTTTTCACCTTGCAGGACATTGAGCAAGGTCATAAATAAGGCAATACACATTGCATCATTAAACAGTGATTCGCCTTCAAGCTTGACGATCAAATGATGCGGTGCGCGAACCGAACTCAATACACCTTTGATGCCGATCGGATCTGTGGCGCCCAAGGCCGCCCCAAGTAACAGCAAAACCAGCAAGTCAACATGCTTACCAATCAGGAACTGATAACCATATAACACCACGCCAAAGAACACGGCACAGAATACTAAAGCCAGACCGGCCAGAATACTGATCGGCCGCCAGTGGTTACGCAAATCTGAGACCTTAAACTTCAGCGCAGATGAAGTCAGGATAAAACAGATCACACCATTGATCAGAAAATCATAGAAATCGACGTGACGAACAGCCTGCTCGATATTGTCAATATTGATGCTAAAGAATGGATTACCATGCAGTAAACTGGCGCCCCACTGCAAAATGAAAACAAAGATTGCAGAGACAATAGGGACACCGATCGCTTGCGGAAAGCCTAAAACGCGCTTATTAAACATGGTCGTGGCAATAGACAGAGCAAAGACCACCGTGAGTAGCTGAAGAAAAAAGAAATTTCCCATTCGGTTTCCTAAAATCGGGCGATATGGAGCACTATGCGCCGAGAGGCGTTGTTAAAATAGAGATTTGAATAGCAAGGTATTCTGGCAAAACAAGTTTAGTCCGCTTTTTTATCGAATTGAGTTAAGTTTCTTTTCAGTATTTTCGAATGATGATTTAACATACAGATCAGCACTCGGCTTTTGCTTTCCCATCATTCTATTTTGAATTTTTCTCCCATGCATCAAACTGTCAAAACCATTTTTCGTCTCTGTTTTGCCAGCGTGATTTTTCTGATCACGTTGTCCTTATGTTTTACCTGCTTTGCTAAAATTCAGGAAATTCTGCAAGCAGAACAGCATTATCAGCAAGCCACCAGCATTCCCTTAAAAAGTACAGCCGGCGAGCAGTATGTATTGGTGTCCAATAACCAGCGACCAGATAATGCCATTTTTATTCTGATTGCAGGAAATGGTTATGTGGCCAAAATCAATTGTGAGCATTACAGCGCTTTATGTAGCGATGAAGACAATCAATCGCATACCCGACAAATCCAGAGCGTTGACTTAATCAAAGCGGGAAATCTGTTCTATATTGAAAAAATCCAGTTCAGAGATAGCCGGACCGGCAAAGCAACTGCTTTAGAATATAACAAACAAGATATTCAGCAGTTTTATCAAAATGACATGAGCAACCTCAAATATACAGTCTTTGCAATTGCCCTGTTTGCTTTGGCTGCCTTATTTGTCAGTATAAAAATATTAAGAAACTTCCAGCGTTTTCTGAATAAATAAAAAAAGGAGCATCTGCTCCATTGCTGTCCCACAATTTTTCACAAGAGGAAGCTCATTTGAGCTTCCTCTTGTTTTATGGGTATTTTATCGGGTGAAAATAAAGCTTTTAAAGTTCTTCTTTCAAACAAATTCACTTGAATTATTCTGAGTAAACGTTGAACTGTCCAACCTGTTTTCCCTAAATGTTGAGCGAAACTCACCAATAAATAGGCGATCATCGCAATCCAGATTTGTGTCTGAATTGCGTTCCTGCTGCGGCCTAGAAACGCTTTTAATTTGAGATTCTGCTTAATCGCCTTAAAGAACAGCTCAACTTTCCAACGATCTTTATAAATCGCCGCAATGGTGGAGGCGGCTAAATGAAAGTTATTGCTGAGAAAGCTAAAGTGCTTGCCACTTTGCTGATCTCTATATTCAATTCTTCTTAACACTGGGGCTTTTCTTTTTAGGGCATGTGCGCTATTCAGCTGAATGGTTTCATCTTTTAGAATACCTTTGGATTCAAGCACTGGATGTTGCTGGATCACCTGATACACAGATTTAGGCCTAAAACGTGTGACAAATCCAATGTTTTGAGCAGTCAGATTTGCATACCATTGGTAATCGACATAGCCTTTATCAAAAACTACAATGCTGCCAGCAGGAAACTGGAATTTACGGCCTTGTACCATGTCATTTTCTTTGCCATTTTCAACTGCAACAAACTCAGGAATATCATTGCTGTGATTCAATCCTATGCTGAGTTTCATGCTGGCTTTTGAGTTGTGAACTTTGGCCCATTCACATAAGGAAAGCGACAGGTCAATATGACTGGCATCCAAGGAATACAAGGGATTCTTAAAGCGAAATTTATGAGCTACTTTTGAGTGTTCATAGTATTTAAGCAACTTGTGAAATAGCTGTTGATACAAGGCAGCAGGCTGCTGCTCATTGATTCGTGCCAGCGTGCTTCGGGGAATAGACTTTGCTCCGAGATGACTTAGCTTTTCCTGTTGGCACTCCAAATTGGATTGAATATCTCTCAGACTTTGTCTACAAGAGAATTGAGACATCAATATGGCAATAAACTGATCCCACCGGGAAGCCGCTCTAAATTTCTGTCCAACATGGTGTACTTTAGCAAGTTGTTCAAAATCCTGTCGCACCACAGGTTTAATTAGCTCATGAAATACGGTATTCTGATGTGACAAAACCTGAATCCTGGTCGTTAAAGTGTTTGTTTGCACTCATATTTTAACTGTTAGGACTCAGGTTTTTTTATTTAAAGCAAACTATGGGACAGCAGTGGCATCTGCTCCTTTTTTTTATCGAAGTCATTTAAATATTTTGATTGAAGGTATCACAATTCGCAACCTGACCGGATTTCAAGCCGGTATTAAACCATTGTACCCGCTGCGCGCTGCTGCCATGAGTAAAGCTGTCCGGCACCACCTGTCCGCGAGCACGTTTCTGTAAATAGTCATCGCCAATTTTATGGGCGGCATCCATCGCTTCCTGCACATCACCCTGTTCCAAAAATTGGGTACGTTCATGATTATGGTAAGCCCAGACACCGGCCAGACAGTCTGCCTGCAATTCCTGACGCACTGAAAGCTGATTACTTTGCACTTCGCTTGCTTGCTGACGTGCTTGCTGTACTTGAGAAGAAATACCTAAAATCGTCTGGATATGATGCCCCACTTCATGGGCCACGACATAGGCCAGCGCAAAATCCCCCGCCTGATCATTACGGGAAAGTTCGGTGGCATTCTGTTCTCCAGTAATGCCCATTTGAGTGCGCATATCTTTAAAGAATGCCGTATCGATATACACTTTCTGGTCTGTCGGGCAGTAGAAAGGCCCCATCGCCGCCTGAGCCGTACCACAACCAGAATTCACGATGCCGTTAAACAACACCAGTTTCGGTGGGACATACTGCTGATTTAACTGCTGCTGAAACACCTGATTCCAGGTATCTTCAGTATCTGCCAATACAGTTCCAACAAAATCAATCGACTCCTGCTGTTCTGGCGTGGGATTTTCCAGGCCACGTGTTTCTGCCGCACCCGATACCCCCTGAGTGACCTGCTTGGTGGTTTGATAAGCCTGTTGTGGATCGACACCGAAAAACTTCCAGGCCACAAAGGCCACAATCAATCCAACAATACTGATTCCGCCAGCTTTGGCACCACCACCGCGACGGTCTTCTACATTGCTACTGACACGACGACCTTTCCAACGCATAGTCTTTTCCTTTTCTTAATCTACTTAATATCCAGATATTTCCACACCTTAAGCTTTTGATGATTTAGGCCAGATTTTCTTAATCAGGCTGATGACCAGCATGACCAGCAGACCCGCTAAAATTCCTACAGCGAAATTAATCAAGGTCGGCGTAACAGCACCCACAATGTTGCCAATGCTGGGAATATCCTGCACATAAGCCACACTGTCTTCAGTAAAGTGATGAATAAAAGGAATAGCATGGTTAATAATTCCACCGCCCACCAGAAACATTGCAGCGGTTCCAACAATGGAGAGAATTTTCATCAGGACCGGAGCAAATGCCAACAAGCCACGTCCTATTTTTTGTTTAAAATCGGACTGCTGTTCAGTCAGATGCAGACCGATATCATCCAGTTTGACAATCAGCGCAACAAAACCATAAACACCAATGGTCATGACCACCGCGATCAGGCTTAAAACGGTCACTTTGGTCAGCATCGAAGCTGCGGCGACTGTTCCCAAGGTAATCACAATAATTTCAGCAGACAGGATAAAGTCAGTGCGGATGGCGCCTTTGACTTTTTCATTCTCAAACTGGTGCAAATCCATTTCCGTATGGATCAATTGCTCACGCGCCTGTTCAGCATCCTTGGCCTTCGGTGTATGCAAGGTATGAATAATTTTTTCCACGCCTTCATAACACAAAAACAAACCACCCAGTACCAACAAGGGATTAATCAGCCAGCCTGCAATAAAGCTGATTAATAATGCCAGCGGTACCAAAATCAGTTTATTGACAAAAGAACCTTTGGCAACTTTCCAGACCACCGGCAATTCACGATCAGCCCGCACACCTGTCACTTGCTGCGCATTTAAAGCCAGATCATCACCGAGAACGCCTGCCGTTTTTTTTGCTGCCATTTTGCTCATGACAGCGACATCATCCAGGACTGTAGCAATATCATCTAATAATAGTAATAAACTGCTCGCCATACTTATTATCCTTAGCTTCTTTCCATCTAGTTTAATCAAAATTGTTAAAAATATTGTATTCACTTGTTTAATTTATAAGATTTTTTTACGACAGCTTTTTTTCTGGCTGACAATCAAAAACAGAATGCCGTACAATGTTGCCATTCGCTAAAATACAGCTGTAGTACTGACTACCCTTTGGAATAGATAATGAGTAATCAAGATAATCGTCCAGTGATCTTGACGGGCGACCGTCCTACCGGACAACTCCACCTCGGCCACTTTGTGGGTTCATTACGCTCTCGTGTAGGTCTGCAAGATTCTCACCATCAACACCTGTTACTCGCTGATGCGCAAGCCTTAACTGACAATGCCGATAACTTTGAAAAAGTACGTCGTAACATTATTGAAGTGGCGACGGATTATCTGGCTGTCGGTATTGATCCAACTAAAACCACGATTTGTGTTCAGTCATGTTTACCTGCCTTAAACGAACTGACCATGCTATATCTCAATTTCGTGACTGTTTCACGTCTTGAGCGTAACCCGACCATTAAATCTGAAATCCAGATGCGTGGTTTTGAGCGTGATATTCCAGCCGGTTTCTTGTGCTACCCGGTGGCTCAAGCTGCTGACATTACAGCATTCAAGGCAACGGTTGTTCCTGTGGGTGAAGATCAGATTCCAATGATCGAACAGACCAACGAAATCGTGCGTCGTTTAAACCGTCAAATTGGTCATGACCTGCTACCAGAATGTAAGGCACTTCTTTCCAATGTTGGTCGCCTACCTGGTTTTGATGGTAAAGCAAAAATGTCGAAATCTTTGGGCAATACCATTGTGCTGGATGCGACAGATAAAGATATTAAGAAAGCCGTCAATGCAATGTATACCGATCCGAATCATCTGCGTATTGAAGATCCAGGTCAGGTCGAAGGCAATGTGGTATTTACTTATCTAGATGCCTTTGACCCAAATAAAGAAGAGCTGGAAGAGCTCAAAGCCCATTATCGTCGTGGTGGTTTAGGCGATGGTACAGTGAAAAAACGTCTGGAAAGTATTTTAAAAGAATTGATCGGCCCAATTCGTGAGCGTCGTATTGAACTGGCTAAAGATCCCGATTACATCATGGATATCCTGAAAACCGGTACGGATAAATGTCGCGATATTACCCAAGCGACACTGGATGAAGTTAAATCTGGCCTCGGTGTATTCCATTTTTAATTAGAAAAAATTGCTCTTAAAAGCTCTTCTGATGAAGAGCTTTTTTGTTTAAGCTAAAATTGCGCAAAAATGATGCAAATATCCCCACATAATCTTCATAGTTTTAACCTTATTTAACATGTATTAACATGAATACTGATGAGTCATATGAGAATGCATCCTATTATGATTGTATTCAGTAAGGAATCAGATTTAACTCTCTCCACAGTTAATTTTGAAGTAGTTTGAAAAAACGTTCCTTTTTCTACGCAATGACAACCCCAATCATTGCGTTTTTTTTGTCTTTAATTTTTGAATATATTTTATTTCAAGCATAAAAAAACCCGCCAGAGCGGGTTTTTCAAATTCAGCATTTAAGCATTTTTATGACGCATATGCGGGAACAAAATCACATCGCGGATACTTGCTGCATTTGCAAAGATCATCACCAGACGATCAATACCAATACCCTCACCTGCAGTTGGAGGAAGACCGTATTCCAATGCTTCTACAAAGTCTGCATCGTAGTGCATGGCTTCATCATCACCAGCATCTTTTTCAGCAACCTGTGCCTGGAAACGCTCAGCCTGATCGATTGGATCATTTAACTCCGAGAAGCCATTGGCCAACTCACGACCACCAATGAAGAATTCAAAACGGTCGGTAATGTGTGGATTATGATCATTACGGCGTGCCAATGGAGAGGTTTCCGCTGGATATTCTGTAATGAACGTCGGCTGACGCAATTTGGTTTCTACGGTTTCTTCAAATACCATGGTTTGCAGTTTGCCCAGACCAAAACCTGGCTTCACCTGCTCTTTCAATTCTTCCTGAAGGAATTTTGCCAGGAACTCACGGTCATTGACATTTTCAGGAGTAAATTGCGGGTTATTTTCCAGAATTGCATCAAACATTGAAATTTTCTTGAATGGACCTTTGAAGCTATACACTTCATCACCATAAGGCACATCAGTCGTACCCAAGATATCAATCGCCAGACGCTCCAGCATTTGCTCGGTCAATTCCATCAGATCTTTGTAATCTGCATACGCCTGGTAGAATTCAATCATGGTGAATTCAGGGTTATGACGCGTAGAAACACCTTCATTACGGAAGTTACGGTTAATTTCAAACACACGTTCAAAACCGCCGACCACCAAACGCTTTAAGTAAAGCTCTGGCGCAATACGCAAGAACAATGACATATCCAGTGCATTGTGATGTGTTTCGAAAGGACGTGCCGATGCACCACCTGGAATCACATGCATCATTGGCGTTTCAACTTCCATATAGCGCTTTTCAGTCAGGAAGGCACGGATACCCGCCACAACTTTGGCACGAATCTCAAAAGTTTTACGCGTTTCTTCGTTAACAATCAGATCAAGATAACGTTTACGATACTTCACTTCAGTATCGTTCAGACCATGGAACTTGTCTGGCAGTGGACGTAATGATTTGGTCAGTAATTCAAAATGTTCGATGTGTACATACAAATCGCCTTTACCCGAACGGCCGATATAACCTTCAACTGCGATGATATCGCCAAGGTCCAGACCTTTAATAGTGGCCAGTACATCTGCAGCGAGTTCTTTACGCGCCACATAAAGCTGGATACGACCTGTCATGTCCTGGATCACGATAAATGAACCGCGGTTCAACATCACACGACCGGCAACTTTGACGTAGACCTTTTCGCCTGCTTCAATTTCTTCTTTAGATTTATCAGCGAACTGGTCTTGTAAATCCTGGGCATAATGCTCACGCTTAAAGGTATTCGGCCATGGGCTCTTACCTGTTTCTTTTGCCTGAGCTTCGATTTGCTTTAACTTGGCATGACGCTGTGCAATTAAATCGTTTTCGGAAATGATTTGTTCAGAAGTCGATTGAGCGTTAGTTTGCGTCATCTCTGCCTCGAATAAGATTAGTTAAAAAATAGAAGTTGCATAGAATAGCAGAAATCCTTCTCAAATCGTAGCGTAAAGACTCTCAGGAACCGGCTTTTCTTTGGAAAAATCCACTATCCTGCTATTTACACCATTCGGTTGAGCCCTTCTGTCACTCTTTTAAATTCCCTTTCTTCAACCTTTTGCAGCACCCCGCTGCTCTCAGTTGGGATTAAAGTTTAAATCAGACAGGGGTTATACAAAATCATTGCACTGCAAAATTGTGGCTTAGACCAATAGCTAACTGCCTTGTACACCCAGACGTTCTACAATGACGCTCAGATTGAAGATGATGTGCCAATCAACAAATAACCAATATGGCATGTCCCATAAAAATGAGTAATGAACTATGTCTAAGATTTTGTTTTTACATGGCTTAGATTCCTCCAGAGAATCCACCAAGTTCCATGCCATTGATGTGGTACATAAATACTGTATCGATGTCGATTATCGAAATCTGAGTTATAGTTCGGTCACCGAGTTTTATCATGAGATGATTGAAACCATCAAACCGGATATTCTGGTCGGCCACAGTCTTGGCGGTTATTGGGCACTGAAAATGTCACAAGCGTATCAAATTCCATGTGTAGTGGCCAATCCCATTTTGCAGCCTAACTTCCGCGATGATTATCCGCCGATTGGGCATCACGATTTACAGCATGATATTCCTCAGTTTGCCTATCTGGAGCTGGGCGATGAAATTCTGGATATGCATGCGGTTCAGACACAACTTGAAGACTATATGCAAATTCAGGCAGTTGATGGCGGCCATCATCGTCTGGAACATCCTGAGCAAATTAATACACTGATTCAGGAAATTGAAGATCATTTTATCAGGCAATAAAAAAGCCCCACAATTTTGGGGCTTTTTTTAAATGTATAACTTAAGCAACTGCCGCTTCAGGCTGAGATTTGTCATCCAGCACTGACCAGATATCCAGGCCTAATTCAGCATGCAGGTCAGGAAGATCAAGGAAGATACTTGCACCAAGTACTTCATGTTGACATTTTTGAGCCAGTTCATTCACTGCTTTTAAGGTTCCGCCACTTGCCAGAACATCATCCACAATAATTACTTTCTGGGACTGAACTTCCGCAGACATTTCTAAACGATCCAGACCATATTCCAGGCTATAACCCACACCGACCACTGGAGGTGGCAATTTACCTGCTTTACGCACCAACAATAAGCCTTTGCCTGTACGTTGTGCCAACAAGCTTGCCAACACAAAACCACGCGCTTCAACCGCAATAAAGCTTTCTACTTCTGCCAGTTTGTCAGCAGGAATGCTGGCAATCAAAGCGTCAGTCAATGGACCAATATTGCTCATGAAAAGTGGGGTCAAATCAAAGAAGCAAATTCCTGGTTTTGGAAAATCTTGGACCGTACGAATGTGAGACCACAAAGAAGTAGACAAATTGCTCATGGGAGATCTTAAAAAAAGAAAAGGAATATGGGAATTTTAAACCTATTTGAGTAGAGCGGACAAGCCAAGCTGCCTAATAAAAACCCGACGTTTAATTACAAGATATTGATTTTATTATATTGATTTATTTTAAAAATATTTAATCCGGACTTTACTGATTTTAAATTACCTAAAAACTCAAGTTTTTACTGCACGACTTTGGTCTATCCCACAAGATAAACACTCATTTTTGCCATCGTCAGCTTTTTATCCTTTAACCGCCTACACCAGAAAAGCTGATTGGCGTGATTTTTAGATAAATGAGGAATGTGTCGTCTATTCTGCTGCTAATTTCGCTGATTAAGCTTTTATTCACTTTACTTTATGAATAGAACTGCGTAAAAATTTAGCCAAATATGTTCACTGTTAAAAAGTCATATTCTTTTAGAGTCTTGCCTTTTATGGATTTTAAGCTGACGCCTACAGTTGCTCAGTTTTGGAGAGTTACATGAGAAAGTTTCAATGCATCGTATGTGGATGGATTTATGACGAGGCAGAAGGTTGGCCTCAAGACGGGATCGTGGCAGGCACCAAATGGGAAGATATCCCGGATGACTGGACCTGTCCGGATTGCGGCGTATCTAAAGTCGATTTCGAAATGATCGAAGTCTAATCACGTCCAGTTAAAGGCCATATCCATATGGTCTTTTTTTATGCCCTTCTACCATTTATACAGCATGGAGCTCTACCATATGGAAACAACTATGCATCCTATCGTCATTATTGGTTCAGGTATGGCGGGTTATGCCGTAGCACGTGAATTTCGTAAACTTAATCCAGAACATGAATTGCTGATGATCTGTGCGGATGATGCGGTCAATTATGCCAAACCGACGCTTTCCAATGCTCTGGCCGGCAATAAAGCACCTGAACAAATTCCACTAGGCGATGCAGCTAAAATGTCGGCACAGCTGAATATGCGCATTGAACAGCATACCTGGGTTAAGGCGATTCATCCGGAAGATCATCAACTGGTTTTGGAAAAAGATGGTCAGGAAAGTACGCAACATTATAGCAAACTAGTATTAGCCATCGGTGCCAATCCAGTACGTCTGGCGATTGCCGGTGATGCCAGCGATGACATTCATGTCGTCAACAATTTGAGTGACTATAAAGCTTTCCGTAACAATCTGGCAGCACGTGAAGACAAACGTGTAGTAATTTTAGGTGCAGGCCTGATTGGCTGTGAATTTGCCAACGACCTACAAAATACCGATCATCAGGTTACAGTCATTGATTTAGCCCCTCAGCCACTTGGCCGCTTATTGCCAGAACATGTTGCTACTGCATTCCAGAAGAATCTTGAAGAAACCGGCATTCACTTTGTCTTGGGCACAACAGTCGAAAAAGTCTCTTGTGCGGACAATGGTGATTATCTGGTCACGCTGGCCAACGGTCAGTCTTTGGTCGCTGATGTGGTGTTGTCTGCGGTGGGCTTACAGCCAAATATTTCTTTGGCGAAACAGGCAGACGTACATACCAGTCGCGGAGTGTTAACCACTGCACAACTGGAAACCAACCAGGCTGATATCTATGCGGTGGGCGACTGTGCCGAGGTCAATGGCACCTTATTGCCTTATGTCATGCCGATCATGCAACAAGCCCGCGCTTTGGCAAAAACCTTAAATGGCGAACATACTGCTGTACATTATCCGGCTATGCCAGTGGCAGTTAAAACGCCTGCTGCACCTTTAACGGTATTGCCTGCTCCGGTTGATGTGGATGTCATCTGGGAAACTGAAGAATTTGATGATGGCATGCTGGCTAAAGCATTCGATGCTAACGGCACCTTACGCGGTTTCGTGCTTTTGGGCGCCACTGCAGCCAAACAGCGTCTGACCTTGACCAAGCAGGTTCCTGACTTGATTCCTGCTGCGGTTTAGAGGTTTAATAGCACGGATATTTTTTAAACGAAATATCCTTTAATTAGGACAGCGACTATGTACAGCGCAGCACAGTTTAATCTTTCCCCTTATACCTCGTTCATGCATGAAACCAAGGTTGATCTTGGCAATGGGATCCAGCTACATGTCGAGGTTGGTGGAAATCCGGAACATCCCACCATTTTGCTAATTATGGGTCTGGGTGGGCAAATGCTGTACTGGCCTGACTTTTTCTGCAAGTCACTGATTGACAATGACTATCACATCATCCGTTTTGATAACCGTGATATTGGCCTGTCTTCAAAAGTTCATCACAAAGGTCCGCGCCTGAATACCCTGAAAATGATGAGCCGGTTTGTGCTGGGTCTGGGTAATCAGGGTGCACCTTATGATCTGTATGATATGGCTGAAGATGTCAGTCTGCTGATTGAAAAAATGCAGCTGGAACAAGTCTATGTGCTGGGTGCTTCGATGGGCGGTATGATTGCCCAGATTCTGGCAGCGCGTTATCCGGACAAAGTCAAAAAACTGGGCTTACTGTTTACCAGTAATAACCAGCCGATGTTGCCACCGCCCTTTCCAAAGCAACTCTTTAGTTTGATTGACAAACCGGCTTCAACAGATGAAGATGGCATTGTTGATCATAGTTTGAAACTGTTCAAGATCATCGGCTCGCCAGGTTATGTGAATCATCTGGAAGCGGTGCAGACCGCCCGTAAATTATATAAGCGAAGTTACTATCCTGCTGGTGTACTTCAACAGTTTTTAGCAATATTATGTACAGGCTCATTGCTGCAACTGGACAAGCAAATCAAACAAGAAACCCTGGTGGTCCATGGTTCTCGAGATCGATTGCTGCCTCCTAGCCATGGCAAGGCCGTTGCGAAAGCAATTTCAGGGGCTAAATTTGAATTAATTGATGGAATGGGGCATGATATCCCACCGCATTTTATTCCATATCTTAGCGAATTATTTGCTGATCATTTTAAATCATAAACATTAGGACACTATGGCTGCATTACCATCCCTAAGACAGCTGTCATACCTCGTAACACTGTCAGAGACGCTACATTTTACAGAAGCTGCTCGCCGCTCCTTTGTCACCCAGTCTACCTTGTCTGGCGGCATCATGGAGCTGGAGCGTTTACTCGGTGGCGTACTTGTTGAACGCGACCGCCAGAATGTTCGTTTAACGCCTCTTGGTGAACAAGTGGTTGCACGCGCACGTGTTCTACTGGCCGATGCTCAGGACCTAATGCGTTTAAGTCGTGAGATGAGTGAACCCCTAACCGGTGATCTACATCTCGGCGTCATTCCAACAATTGCACCTTTCCTATTGTCCCAGCTTCTGGATGAAGTACATAAGCAATTACCAAAAATCCAGTTGCATCTGCATGAAGCGCAAAGTGAAAAGATTGTAGAAAAGCTGGAACATGGCAACCTGGATATGGTGGCTTTGGCATTGCCTTTCGATACCCGCGGTCTGAAAGTTGCTGAAATTGCCAAAGAAAATCTGTATCTGGTTTACCAAAAATCTGATCAGCATGCTGCACAAGCAAACTCTTTAGAAGATCTGGATCTGTCTCGCCTGATGTTACTTGAAGAAGGTCATTGCCTGCGTGATCATGCCTTGAGTGCCTGCCCGATTGGTGAGCGTAAAAATGATCACCGTTTAAAAGCCAGCTCACTGCCGACTTTAATCGAAATGGTGTCTGCAAATCTGGGCTTTACCCTGCTGCCTGAAATTGCGATCCATACCAATATGATTAAAGGCAATCCTGAGATTCAGGTAAAAGCGATCGATTCAGCCCCAAGTCGTACCCTGGCATTGGTAACCCGTAAAAGCACACCGCTGCAAAGCGAGTTTGATGTGCTATTACAGATTTTCCAGAAAATCACTCAGCACGATGCTGCCTGATCTATAGATAATAAAAAGGAGCACATGTTGCTCCTTTTTTATATCTTGAATTGAATGCATCCAGTCCGCCTAGAAACTTAGAATCTCTACATTTCAGCTAAATCACTATTCTTTGGGATAGGCATTTGCATCTGCCTGATTCACAGTATAGCTCTCTATCGCATCTACAGGATCGCGTTTTATTGGCTAGCCTTTTGCCTGCACCGGTTTTAGTGATTCGTTCACCGACTGGACTCGACCTGTCAAAAATCCAGACCGTGCTACAGCAACTCGGCTATCAGCCAGATATGCTGCTGTATGCGGACAATATGCTGTCCGCACAATCCATGATTACTGAACATCTGCCTAATCTGATTCTTTATCATGCAGCAACAACTTCAGAGATCAGTGTGATCCGTCCGCTGAAACAGCAAAGCCTAGATACGCCCGTTATTGCCATACTCAATACTCATTCCACAGCACTGATCTATTCAGCCTTGCTGTCCGGCGCAGATAGCTATATGCAGCATCATGATTCATTACCCCAGTTCGCTGATAGTCTAAAAACTGTCTTGCGCGGTGGAGCCTACATTCATACTGAATTGGCAGACTATCTCCTGCACCAGCCCAGCGTTAAAGCCTGTCTCAACTTCGCTGAATTACAGTTATTACAAGTAATGAGTCAGCATAAATCGCAAACCGAACGACAAAACCAGCTTCAGATGAAAGATTATCAGATGTATAGTCAGGTCAAACACATCTATCGAAAACTGATCAGACTCAGCTTAAACAGTTCAATTGTATGTTCGAAATAAAAAAGAGGCTGAATATTCAGCCTCTTTAAATACTTAAACTTATTTAAACAGCTCTAACAGAATACGTTGTGCATTATGTGGTTTTTCACCTTCTTTTGGCTGTGCCCGCAGCCAGGTACCATCACCTTGCAATAACCAGGATTGCTGGTTGTCTTTCAGGTAATTCAACAGACCTTGTTGATAGATGCGTTTTTTCAAGGCTTCATCTTCGACCGGGAAACAGGCCTCGACCCGATTAAACAGGTTACGATCCATCCAGTCTGCACTTGAACAATAAATACGTGAATTTCCATTATTGCTGAAATAATACACGCGGGTATGTTCCAGGAAACGTCCGACAATTGAACGCACCCGGATATTTTCCGACAGACCCGGCAAACCCGGACGCAAACTGCAAATCGACCGAATAATCAGGTCAATCTGTACTCCGGCCTGAGAGGCTTCATAGAGTTTGTTAATCAATTGCATTTCGGTCAGGGCATTGACTTTGACGATGATCTGCGCCGGCTTACCTGCCTGGGCAAAGGCAATTTCATTATCGATATAGTTCAGTAACTGGGCATGTAAGGTAAACGGCGCATGCAGCAACTTTTTCAGCTTGGCCATTTTCCCCATACCGGTCAGTTCCTGGAAAATACGATGCACATCTTCACACAGATCTTTATCCGTCGTTAACAGACCATAATCGGTATAGATTCGCGCATTGCCGGCATGATAATTACCGGTGCCCAGATGCACATAGCGCACCAATTTGTTATTTTCCCGGCGCACCACCAGAATCATCTTGGCGTGAGTCTTGTAACCGACAATGCCGTAGACCACGACCGCACCCGCTTCTTGCAGTACATTGGCGACTTCAATATTGGATTCCTCATCGAAACGCGCACGCAATTCAATCACTGCCGTGACTTCCTTACCATTACGGGCAGCTTCAGCCAGCACCTGCACAATTTCAGAATCTGGTCCACTACGGTACAAGGTTTGCTTGATCGCCAGCACTTGCGGATCGCGTGCCGCTTCACGTAATAATGAAATCACCGGCGCAAAAGATTCAAATGGATGATGCAGCAAAATATCCTGTTTCTGCATCGCACTAAAAATATTTTCAGATTTTTTCAGTACTTTGGGAATGATCGGCGTATGCGAGTCATAACGTAAATGTGGACGCTTAAAGTTAGATAGCAAACGTGCCAGATTGACCGGGCCGGCGACTTTATAAAGCTGCTCATCGTCCAGATCAAATTCATTCAGCAGATATTCATAAATATGCTGCGGACAATTTTCTGTCACTTCCAGACGTACCGCACGACCAAATCGGCGTGAGCTGAGTTCACCTTTGAGTGCCTTGGCCAGATCTTCCACATCTTCATTCAAGGCCAAATCGGCATTTCGGGTAACACGGAACTGATAACAGCCGGTTGCTGTCATCCCCGGGAACAGATCAGACACATGTTCATGAATAATCGCCGACAGCATCACATGATGTTCTTTGCCATCGGTCAGTTCATCCGGTAAACGTACCACGCGTGGCAGAGAACGCGGTGCAGGCACCACAGCCAGATCAATCTGACGACCAAAGGCATCTTTTCCTTCCAGCGTGACAATAAAGTTCAGTGATTTATTCACCAGCCGCGGGAATGGATGCGCTGGGTCTAGGCTGATCGGCGTGAGAACCGGCGCAACCTGCTCCTGAAAATATTTTTTCACCCAGGCAGATTGTGCCGGAGTCAGCTCACCACGGCGCAAGAAGCAAATATCTTCCTCACGCAGTTTTGGCAAAATTTCTTCATTTAAAATACGGTACTGGCGTTCAATGGCGGCATGTGCCGTTTTAGAAATCTGTTCTAAAACCTGCTTTGGGGTTAAGCCATCCGGACTCCGGCTTTCATTATCCAGATCCAGTTGCTCCATCATTCCTGCGACCCGGATTTCAAAAAACTCGTCCAGATTACGCGAGAAAATCAACAGGAAATTCATACGTTCAAGCAATGGATGTAAAGGATCGACAGCCTGTTCCAAGACGCGTAAATGGAAGTCAAGGATAGACAGTTCACGATTAATATAACGATCATTATATGTATATTCGGGCTGTGCTGAAGTTGTGCTGGCTGCCGTATTCATATCAAACCTATGCGGATTTAAAATTGTGCTTATCGCTCCAAGTATGCTTCAAATTGATGACAATTTCATAAAAAAAGCCCAAATAATTGGGCTTTCTCTTCAAATCATCAATTAAGGTAATTCTGCATAACGCATATAGCGCTGAATCATCCGCTTACGAGCATTTAATGCAGAGGAATTGCGATGATCCTGGAAATATTTCGGATTAGTTAAAATGGCAGCCAGAAAGATGGCTTGATCGCGGGTCAGGCTTTGTGCGGTTTTACCGAAATAATGTTTGGCCGCTGCTTCAACGCCGTAGATATTATCCCCGAACTCGATCGAGTTTAAATAGACTTCCAGAATTCGTTCTTTCGACCACATGCGTTCCATCATCCAGGTCGCGACTGCTTCCTGACCTTTACGTACAAAGGAACGCTTGTTGACGAGGAACAGGTTTTTCGCCAATTGCTGGGAGATTGTCGAACCACCGGCCACTACACGGCCCTGATTTCTGTTTTTATTCAGCGCAGTTTGAATTCCGTCCCAGTCAAAACCATGGTGATGAATAAATTTTCCATCTTCCGCAGTGACGATGGCACGTTTCAGATTCAGGCTGATTTCGTCATAGGGACGCCACTGATGCTGAATCGCTTTGGAAGGTTCTGTCCAGTAATCAATCCGCATCATCATGGTGGTGTTCACCGGATTGGTTCGCCACCAGGCCAAACTGGCAAAGATCCACAATTGAACCAGCAGAATCACACTGACGATGACGAGCATCGTGCGGATCAGAAAGGCTTTCATGTCAGTGCGTTACTCCTGAAAATTTAATTTTTCGTGTTAAGCTTATTCGAAATATACAATCACAGCAAAAAAATAGCATGTCTGAATACTCTCCCCCTGTCGAACATCGCAAACTTGAAATGCATCTCTGGTGGATCACCGCCATTTTAATCGGGATCAATGTTGGATTATTTGGCTGGCAAGCCATGCATGGCATGGATGTTAGCCAGCCGAGTACCCGAGACGCTATTCTCTGGGGTGCCGATTATGCACCTTTAACTTATATAGCGGAACCCATGCGCTTGTTTAGCAGCATGTTTTTTCATTTTGGCCTGATTCACCTGATGTTGAATATGTGGGCCTTGTATATTTTTGGTAGTGTTGCCGAACAGCTGTTTGGCCGGATGTATTTTATTGGCCTGTATGTGTGTGCCGGATTAATGGGCAGCCTGCTCAGTGGCTATATGAACATTCAGGACAGCTATCGCCTGATCGAAGGCGGTGTGGCCAATCCCGATTTATTGCCTGCGGTCAGTGCCGGCGCATCTGGTGCCGTGATGGGACTCGGGGCTTCACTCACGGTGCTGGCTTTATTGCCAATGCTGCCACAGCAACGTTTTATTCTGGATAAAAAAACCCTGGTGATGGTGATGGGTCTAAACCTCGCGCTGGGCTTTATGATCAGTGGAATCAACAATGCCGCACATATTGGCGGCATGCTGATGGGGGCTTTTCTCACCTTGCTCTGGTACATCGGGCAAAAAATGCAGCGTAGCCACCTGTTCAATCTGATTGCCTTGATTGTCGGGTTCGGCCTTTGTGTGCTGCTTTATCAACATAACTTGGCCTTACTCGAACCCATTCGCCCACTGTGGCAAGAGATTCTGGAAATGATGCAACAGCAACTAAAACTTTAACTCTCAGCCAGTTTAAAAATCACGGAGATGAATCTTATTGATTCATCTCACGCAAGCTTTGTAAGGGTGGAATCTCTGACAGATAACTCAGGCGATAACGGCCAATCAGCGCACATAAAGAGGTCATAAAGATCGGCAGGATAATCCAGATTTCCCAATGCGGCTGAATCATCAAATCCATTTTATAACTGGCAATCGCACTGATCACTTCGGCAAACAGGCAGGAAACTATTCCGGCAAACAGCCCAATAAAACCAATTTCCAGACTCATCATGGTTTTCAGTTTCTGCTTGGAACTACCGAATGATCGTAACAAAGCCACTTCACGTTTGCGTTCATCCATCAACAGGTTCAGACAGGCCATCAGCACCAGAAAACCGGAAATGCTGACCAGTACCGCCAGAATCGTCACGATTTGCACCAGCACATTCACAATGCGTTTGATCTCTTCCAGAATCAGGCTGACATCAATAAAGACCGTGTTGGAAAATTGCTGGATCACAGACACCAGCTTGCCTTTATCTGCCTCCGGGACATAAAAACTGCCCAGATAACTGCCGGCATTGGCATCCATGGTATTGGGGGCAAAGATAAAGAAGAAGTTGGGACTAAAACTTTCCCATTCGACTGTTCTCAAATTCAGCACTTTAGCTTCCAGTATGCCTTCAGGCAGACTGAAACTGAGTTTATCTCCGATCTTGATCCCTAGCTCTTCCGCAGTATTGGCTTCGACCGATACGGTGCCGACTTGTTTTAATACCGCGTCACCACTGACAATCACATTATCTTGTGGATAGCTGTTTGACTGAGTCAAATTCAGTTCACGTCTTAAGGTATTGCTGCTTTTCACCAGTTCCTCGGCAAAAGGCTGATCATTTTTGGCGACCAGACGCCCGCGAATATTCGGATACAGTGGTGTGCTTTTCCAGCCATTCTGCTCAAGTTGGGCTTTCAGGGCTGGCATCTCAAAAGGCGGTAAACCATAAACAAACTGGTTCGGCGTACCTTCCGGTAACTGTTGCTGCCAACGATCTAGCAGATCGGTACGCAATACTGCCAGTACCGTAATCAGGCTTAAGCCCAAGGCTAAAGCCGTAATCTGCAAGGCGGTCTGAGAAGGTGTACGTACATAGGCTGACAGATTCAGCTTCATATTACGCAGTAGTTTCAACACCCCCCATACTGTCAGATACAGCAATGCACATAACACGATAATCGCGCCAATCACCCAGGCGGTCAGCAGCAAGTTTTCAGTCAAAATCACACTAAAAATAATCAGGCTTAGCGTTCCGGTCAGCAGCATCCACAGCATGGATTGCATTGATTTTTCCTGCTGGCGAATGACCCGAATTGGCGGCGTATTTAGCAGTTGCAATAAGCTTGGCATGACAAAACCGAGTAGCACTACGGCACTGGTCAGCATCGCGACCGGCAATGGTCCAAGCAACATTGCGATAGCGGAAAATTCAATTTGTAAATTTGGAATCAGCTGCAACATCAATTGCAACAGTCCATAACCCAGACTGATCCCGACCACGGTACCAATTAGCATGGCAATCAACAGCACCATCCCGAGTAAAGCCAGATAAGCCGACAGAATCTGCTGCTTGGTGGCACCGATACAACGCATCAAGGCAATATGATCCTGATTCTGCTGCACATAACGCTGCGCGGTTAAAGCAATGGCAATCCCACATAATAGAATGGTCAGAATATTGGCCAGTTGCAGGAAAGTGTCCAGATTAGCAATCGGCTTCATCAAGCGGGTATTGCCTTCACTGGCATTGCGTAACCTGAGACTGCTTTGCTCCTCAAACTCCTGTCCTTGTACTTCCGCTGGCGTTTCAGCCGAGCCGTTTGCTGACTTGACCTGCTGCTTGAACAGGGCTTCATATTGTTGGGTGTCGTCTGGACGGCCAGCCATGAGTAGGCGATATTCAATCCGGCTACCCACCTGAATCGCATTGGTTCGTGCCACATCTGCCTGGGAGATAATCACCGTTGGTGAAAATCCGGAAAATCCAAGTTCCTGATTGGAGTCCTGTTCAATCTTGGCGGTGACTTTAAACGCCGCATCGGCGATATTGAGCTGATCCCCCAATTTGACTTTGAGCAGATCCATGGCTCGTGGACTGAGCCAGATTTCACCAGACTGAATCGACTTTTTTGCCGGTTGCACCCGCAGTTCGCCACGCAAAGGAAAAGCCTGATCAATGGCTTTGACATTGACCATGACAAACTGCGCATCGGTATAGGCCATACTGCTAAAAAAAGTGACTTCTGACTGCTTTAAATCCAGCTGCTTGGCCTGATCACGCCACTGCTCCGGCAAAGGCTCATTATCTGAAAGCACCAGATCACCGGCCAGCATTTCTGCTGCCTGCAAGGCGACTGCATTTTGGATCTGCTCATTACTAAACTTAAGTGCAGTGGTCGCGCTAATTGCCAGCGTTAAGGCAATAATCAGCAGATAAATCCCGGTCGTTTTAAAGCTTTGCGTCAGTAAAGGGCGAAATAACGGATTCATTTCATCCTCCACTCGGATATTCAATCAGCTCGCCATTCAGCAGTTCAAAATGCCGCTGACACTGCTGCGCCAGTTTGCGATCATGCGTGACCAGCACCAACGTCGTCCCCAGTTCCCGGTTCAGTTGAAACAGCAGTTGTTCAATTTCTCTGGCCGTTTCACCATCGAGATTGCCCGTAGGTTCATCGGCAAAAATGATTTTGGGTTCACTGACCAGTGCACGAGCGATGGCTACACGTTGCTGTTCTCCCCCGGACAAGACTTTTGGCGTTTGCTGCGCCTGTCGATCCAGACCGACCTTATGTAGTAATGCCAAGGCTTTTTGCTCAGCGTCTGCATATTTAAAGCCGGGCTGCAGGCGCAGTGGTAGCATCACATTTTCAAGTGCAGTCAGATGTGGCAAGAGCTGAAAAGACTGAAAGACAAACCCGATATTTCTTAAACGTACCAGTGCACGTTGTTCTTCATCCAAGCTAGAGACCGATTCGCCACAGACCATAAGCTGACCTGAACTCGCCTGATCCAGTGTCGCCAGAATACCCAGTAATGTGGATTTTCCGGAACCGGAACGACCGGTAATTGCCACTTGTTCTCCGGCCTGAATATCCAGATCAAGATCCTCAAAAATGGTGAGCTGTTTTTGTGAAAGTTGTATCTTTTGTGTCAATTTCTGGGCAGAAATAATAGCCTGTGGCATGATGGTCGAATCGTTGCTGCTTTGAATCATACGTGTCCTATATGAAAGATCTTAATCAGAAAACTCGGCTATTGCCTTACTTTTTTTTGGTCAGTCTGTGCCTGATACCACTCGGGGTCTCAGCAAAGACAATTATGATTTTAGGTGATAGTTTAAGTGCACGTTATGGTATCCAGCCCCAGCAGGGTTGGGTACATTTATTACAAAAGCGTTTAGAGCAACAGTATCCGAAACAGCATAAAGTGGTCAATGCAAGTGTCAGTGGCGAAACCACCAGCGGAGCACTGGCCAGACTACCTAAACTGTTACAGACGCATCGTCCAGACCTTGTGGTGATTGAGTTAGGTGGCAATGATGGCTTGCGTGGACAACCACCACAAATGATTCAAAAAAATTTAGCCAGTCTGATTCAGCAGAGCCAGAAAGCCAAGGCTAAGGTCATTGTATTTGGCATGAAAATGCCGCCTAATTACGGGCAGGCCTATAGCAAGGCTTTTGAAAATAATTATAAAGTGGTGAGTCAGCAATATAAGGTGAAGTTATTGCCTTTCTTTATGCAAGGTGTCGCCGGTAATAAAACCCTGATGCAAAAGGATCTGATTCACCCAAATGCCAAAGCACAGACGATCCTGTTAAATAATGCTTATCCATACATTAAAGGCGCTTTATAAAGCGCCTTTAACTTATTTTAGAATGTATTTAGATGAATCGTGATTAGAAATCAAAGAAGGTCACTTCACCAGTTTCCAGTGAATATTCAGCACCCACGACTTTTAATTTTCCTTGTCCAATCAGGTTTTCCAGAACGGCCGAACCATGACGCAACTGATTCACCGAAGCAAATACGTTGGAACGTACTGCATGCTTGGATAATTTTGCCAAGTCATTTTTCAGTTCAGTCTGCATTAAGGTTTCAACAGAAGGACGTACGCGGTTCACAATCGACATCAGGTTTGCCGATGGCGGGCAATCAGGGCACATTAAGGTATCAATGGTGGCTTTAATCGCACCACAATGACTGTGACCTAACACCACCACAATCGCGCAATCATAACGTGCCGCGGCAAACTCAACACTGCCGACCTGTGAGGGTGCAACAATATTACCTGCAACACGAATCACAAAAAGATCGCCGAGACCCTGATCAAAAACCATTTCGGCTGGAACGCGCGAATCTGAACATCCCAAAACAATCGCAAACGGATTCTGATCCTCTGCCATTTCTGCGCGCTGTTGGTGGCTAAGTTGTTTTGGATGCGTGGTATCGCCACTGACAAAACGTTGGTTACCCTGTCTAAGACGTTCTAAAGCTTCTTGAGCTGTGAGCATTCTTTTCTATCACCGATGGTTTTAGTTGCAATATCTTACTGCCAGTTTTTTTGAATGTCACTTGCAAAAAATCTTAGCTGATTAAATTTTTAGCATTTATCTAATTTCATTTCTGTAGGGAATTTATGCGTAATACATCACATTTTCCAGTCATTTAATGCAATCTAGCAAAAAACTAATGGGTGACAAGCGCAAAGATTGATTTAAAATAGAATGAAGAATAATGTTTTTATTTGAATGAAAATTGCAAATTTATAACATGGAAGTATTTTGATTGAGCAATTTGCTCACTGGGTTTGTTTTGGGGAATGGCCAATGAAGAAAATAATAAAATTGCGCTCGAAAATGATTTGTTCAGCCGTAGTTGCCTTAAGCATGGCATTACCGGGCCTGACACATGCTCAAATACTGTTTAGCCAGAAAAATGAAACATCTGCCAAAGTCTTGCAGCAGCATCTGTTGCAAGAACGCAGCCTTGCCGGTCTCAAATCCAAGACCCTCAAAATTGGCGAGGTCACCTGGAGCTATAGCGAAGGCGGTGCCAAGAACAAACCATCTATTCTACTGATTCATGGTCTGGCAGGCACGCGCGACAACTGGAACCGGGTTGCCCAGTTTCTGACGCCCTATTATCATGTCATTATTCCAGATCTGCCGAGCAACGGCGACACCAAAGTTCCGGACAATTTTGATGTTTCTGTGCCCAATGTGACCTCGCAGCTGCGTCTATTTATTGAAACCTTAAATGTGGATGAGAATTTACATATTGCCGGACATTCCTTGGGTGGCTCGATTGCCACAGTCTATGCCTCGCAATACCCTTTCGATACGCAAAGCCTGTTTTTAATTAATACCGCTGGCCTGTACAAAATGGGCAATACGCCCTATACCAAAGACCCACAGGCCTTAAAAGACCTGATCGTCAGCAAGCCCGGTGATCTTCAAGATGTTTCCAAACAGCTGATGCAGAACCCGCCGGTGATTCCTTATCAGTTGCGGCATGCACAGGAAAAACTGCTGATTTCACGCGCTGAACAAACCAGTAAGTCGATTGATCAGGTGGTGATGCTAAACCGGATTTATACACCGGAAACCTTCGCCCGCCTGACCCGCACGGTTGAAGCACCCACCTTGATTTTATGGGGCAGACAGGATCGGATCATTAATGTCGAAGTGGTCAAAGAACTACATGCCCTGCTGAAACGTGCAGAAAAACCGGTAATTTTGAATAACGTCGGGCATATGCCGATTCTAGAAGCAGAAAAACAGGTCGCACAACATTATTTGCCTTTTCTAGCCAAGACGCAGACCCTAAAAAACCCGCTTGCTGATAAACTCATTCCTTTAAATTAAGTTTCAGAGATGCTATGCAGAAACACCCGATGATTGAGCAGTTGATCGATGCTCAACTTGATTTTCTCGATCAGGCATTTTCTCAATCTGAAACGATTCAAAGCGAGTTTCATGCGTTTTATTTGTGGCTGCGTAAACAGACTCTAAAAGAGCTGTGGAGCTGTGAACTGATCAATCAGCTGTTGCAAAAACAGATTCTGGGTACTGCTGCCAGCAGCTTTCTGATTGAACAGATTGCCGAACATATCCGTTTTGCCCTGGTGCATCCGGCCAATGATTCCACCACAATTGCCGATCTGATCCCAGTCCTGACCGTAGACAAGATCGCCCAGTATGTGGCCAGCAAAAGTGGCCATCGGCAACGTCTGATTAAAACCGTAGTCAATAATCCGGCATTTTCAGCCATGATTACGCAATTGATCCAGCATTCTATTCAGGATTATCTGGATAACTCCATGATTGCCAAAAGCGTGCCCGGGGTTTCCCGCTTTATGAAAATGGGAAAATCCGTTCTGGAAAATGTCACCGATACCAACCTCGATAGCACCATTGCACGTTATCTGCAAAAGAACATTCTGAAGCTCAGCCAGATGAGTGAGCATGTGCTAAACCAGCATTTTGACGACGAGAAACTCTATCATTTTCAGGCCAATCTCTGGCATAAAATCAAGGATATGCCTGTATCGGTCTTGAAGAATTATATTGAGCTGCAGGACCTGAATCAGACGGTCGGCTTAGGTCATGACATCTGGGATCACATACGCCAGACGGACTATCTGCAGCAGCAAGTGCATGACGGAATTCATACCTGGTATGTACGCAATCAGGAACATACCTTTGATCAGTTATTACGTGATCTGAATATTGATGAATCTCTCATTCAGAATGAATTGCAGCATCTGCTCAGCCCGGTAATCCAGCAGATGGTTTCCCAGGGTCATTTACGTGAACGTGCACGAAAATATCTGGAACAATTTTATTATCATGAAGATACTTTAAAAATCCTTGAAATTTAAATAAAAAAGCCGCTATAAAGCGGCTTTTTTATATTGTCATTTGCTTAGAATTTTGCATTCAAACTGATACCGTAACGACGACCATCCAATAGTTGATCACCATCAATATCTTCAGCTTTTTCATCCAGTAGGTTATAGACACCAAATTTACCTGTTAGATTCGGACTGAACTTATAGTTAAAGCCGACATCTACAAATTGGTAACCTGGATTTGGCTGAGCTATAGAGGTACGGCTCAAGTAAGCAGAGGTTTCAGAACGATGGTGCAAGCGGCTCCATACATTGAGTGCATCATTTAGCTCATAATCCACACCAATATTAAACATGTGTTCCGGCATCTGGTTCAGTGGCTGGCCTTTAAAAGCACCCGATTTAAACTCTGAATCGGTATAAGTATAGTTTGCAGTCAATATCGTATAATCATTCAGACTGGCTTCTACCGTTGCTTCTACACCACGAATTTCTGCTTCATCCACGTTGATCCGTTCACTAATAAAGTAGAATGGAATATCTCCTTCGAAACATTTCCAATTCTGCCAGTTATTACGGTTTGTTGTGGTGCCATCAGTATCGGTTTCACAGGCACGAACTTCCGTAATACGATCTTCATATTTAGTGATAAAGCCAGTCAGCGATGTATTGATATAATCATTTTTCCAGTTGAAACCTAATTCAGTCGATACGCTTGATTCTGGTTCTAAGTCCGGATTGGCACGGATGATGCCACGGCCTGTTGCTAAGGGTGAACCACCGCCACCCGTGACGCTATAGAACCCTTCTGTGGCTGCACGAATATCAGGCTGTTTATAACCTGTGGCCACACCACCTTTTACTACAAAGTTATCATTTACCGCGTATACCCCATACAGTCGTGGTGATAAATGGCCACTATAGTTTTCATCATGGTCATAACGCAGGCCAGCTGTTAAATCGAAGCGATCCGTAATACTCCAGGTGTCTTCAAGGAAAGCGGCAGCAGACCAACGTGTTAATTCACTAAATTCAGGTGCATTGGGATTCCGGTTAGTCGCTTTATCGACCAGTTTTTCATCTTTAAGATATCCCCCGAATGATAGCGTATGATCACCTAAGGCTAAGTTCCATTGACTGTTCGCTGTCCATGTATCCAGGGTAATCCCTTTGGTGCCGAGTTCCGTATTTCCACGATCCGGATTTTTTGAATTTTCATACTGGATATAAGATGAACTGTCCAAGTTATCGCTATAACGGCCATTATGGGTTACTGAATAAACGTTACGGTAATTACGCGAGAATGAATCTGCAGCGCCTTGAACGGCTGCTACCGTCTTACCGACTGAAGTCGTGGATTCCTGCTGCACAAAATTGGCTTCAACCTGCACATCATGATCATCATTAATGGCATAGCTCAGACGTGAATTTAAGCTTTCACGTTCTGTGCCACGAAAACCGCCCACATAATGGTCTTCATTACGTTCCTGCTTATTGACTGCCAGCTGCAAGCCCAGCTTGTCTGCAATTAAAGGCCCGGCAAGATATGCAGAAGCATTTTTAATATCACCTGAACGGCTACTGTCCTGAAGCGTGGTTCCTAATTCGACATGACCAGACCATTCATCAGACACTTTTTTGGTAATGATATTGACTACCCCGCCCATGGCATCCGTACCATAGAGTGTAGAAGCTGGACCACGAATAATTTCAATACGTTCAATGGCGGCAAGCGATGGCAAAATATTTTTCTCAAAACCTCCATCGTCTCCATTCGGATTGACATCCTTGCCATATTGACGCTTACCATCTACAAGAAACAAGGTGTAGTTTGAACTCATACCACGAATACTGATGGTCTGTGCAGAACCTGCACCTGAAACCACTACCCCGGGCGTATTACGCAGTACATCAGTAATGTCGTTATATTCACGTTTATCTAATTCTTCACGATCAATCACGGTAATGGAAGCTGGTGCTTTAGCCAAATCTTGCTCATAACCTGTTGCGGTCACCACAATTGTTTGCAATTTAGTCGCTTCCGCCTGTGGAACAACAACTTCTACTGCAGATGTATTTCCCACCATGGCTGTGAGTACAGCAAATGCCAAAGTTGTTTTTAAGAATGGCTTATTCATACCTTGCGCGCCCCAATATTTATGAAGAGATCATGTTTATTCGGTTGCAAAGTGTAACAACTTTTCACTCAAATGCAATTAATATTGATAATTATTATCATTTATATTCACTATATTATAAGCCAGATATAAAAAAACCTCGAAAGTTCGAGGTTTTTAAAATGCGATAAATAAACTGTTATATAGAACAGCTTATTTCATATACGCACCTTCAGACTGACTATGATCCGTTTCATCAACGACATGCATTAACTCTGGTACATGTTGTTTTAATGTGGTTTCAACACCTTGCTTCAACGTGATATCAATCGCTGAACAGCCCTGGCAACCACCACCAAATTTAAGTACAGCGGTTAAACCTTTTTCAGGGTCTTCTTTAACTTCAACCAGTGCACAGTTACCACCATGACCTGCCAGGCCTGGGTTAATTTCAGACTGTAATACATAGGTAATACGCTCTTCTACCGATGCATCTGGACCCACGCGTGGCACTTTGGAGTTCGGTGCACGGAAAGTCAACTGACCACCAAAACGGTCTTTGTTGTAATCAATCACGGCATCGAGTAAATACGGAATAGATGGCGAGTCGATAAAAGCAGGGAAATCAGGATATTCCTGCTTATAATCTGTCGGTACAACTTCATCAGGTGCACTATAGGCCATGCAACATTCAGCGCGAGGAGTACCCGGATGCTCTACAAAAACACGCACACCAATACCCGGGGTGTTCTGTTTATCCAGTAGATCCTTTAAATACTCTTGTGCTGTTGGTGTAATCAATAAGTTGGGAATTTCACCAACAACTGGAGTGCTGCTGTTCTCAGTCGACATAACAATAATTTCCTCAAGCTCAAGCGGCCATTTTAACTGAAGATGCGGGGTAATTTTTAAAAATCAACTAAAATTGTCGGATTTATTATAAAAGTACAACTTTAGCTCAATTTTAATGGCATGATAATTGGCAAATAGGCACCATTAGAATCATTTATATGCTTGATTTACCTTTTAATCATACCGTGACCATTATTCTGATCACCTGTATTGTGTCATTTATTGCTTTTTCCAAAGAGACGGTGATGAATCGCCTGATTTTCTGGCCACCGGCACTGCAACGTGGACAATATGATCGCTTTATTACCCATGGCTTTATCCATGCGGATGGGGCACATCTGCTGTTCAACATGATTACCCTGTTCTTTTTTGGCAGCGTGATTGAAAGCTTTTATCGTCAATATCTGTACGACCTGGGTTTTATCCTGTTCTATCTGGGTGCTCTGGTTGCTGCGATTCTGCCAAGTTATCTGAAGCATAAAAATGATGCGCGCTGGGCCAGTTTAGGCGCTTCCGGTGCAGTGTCGGCTGTACTGTTTGCCTATATTCTGTTTGAACCTTGGAAGTTGATCTTTGTGTTCTTCATTCCGGTTCCTGCCATTATTTTTGCTGTGCTGTATGTAGCTTATAGCATCTGGTCAGGCAAAAAAGGCAATAGCAACATTAATCACAGCGCGCATTTATGGGGAGCGGCTTACGGGGTGGTCATGACGATTATTCTGGAGCCACGCCTGATTCCGCATTTCCTGAATAAACTGATGCAAGTTCCATTTTAATTAGGGTTATTTAATGATAAGAGAATGAGGCTATATATGAATTGAACCTCATATTTCTGCTAAAAATTGATAAGAGAGCTTCTGCTCTCTTATTTGTTTGAAACATCTCGTAATATATTAGAAAGTGATGATGTCACTTAATGCCAATCTTGGACTGAATTTTGCAGCGATAATGTATACACCTGTATATTAATTACTGTCATTCTCGAGATATTTTGCATGTCCACTACACCAGACGGTCTTCAATTTCCTCTTCAGTCTCAGCAACAAAAACCAAGTAGCTCTAAAGCAGGGCGCGCAATCATCGCGGCAGCGCTAGCCAATGTCGATTCACGCAGTTCTCAACAGGCACAATCAGAAAAAAACTGGCGCAAACAATATACTGTGCATTTTAAGCAGCTGGTCGAACAGGGACTGAGTTCTCCTGAAGCCAGCTTGAAAATTGCCGAAGATGGATTGACACAGGCCCATCAGACTTTTGAATTTTACCGTGATGGTCAAAAGTATGTATTGCAAGATGCTTTAACTCTGCCAGCTGAACAACTACATACGTTCAAACTCACAGGTCGCAGTAAAGCGGCACCAGAATGGTATGTGCCTTACCACGGTCAAAAGCTGCAAGGTGATGCCTTATTGGAGCAGATTGAGCGCTGGGAAAGCCAAGGCATTGTGGAAACCAGCCATGCCAATGCCCTGCGTGAATGTGTGGTGCATCCTGAATGGTTTGATCTTTCCGATCGGACCACGGTGCTGTTTGGTGCAGCATCTGAAGCCGGTCCTCTGACCTGGCTGGCGAAATGGAAAGCCAATATTGTAGCGATTGATCTGCCGAATACCCGTGTATGGGGCAAGATTGTTGATACCATCAACCAAGGCAATGCCACGCTGTATGCGCCATGTACTGAAGACCTGCCTGCTGATACTTCACTTGATATTTTAAAAGAAAAACTGGGGGCGAATTTGCTGACCCAGATTCCTGAAATTGCCAAATGGTTATTACAGTTCGAGCAGGATCTGGATCTGGCTGCAATTGCCTATCTGGATGGTGAAAAGCATGTTCGGGTCTCCATGGCGATGGATGCCATCATGCAGCATGTCAGCCAGCAAAAAGCTAATACCAGCCTGATGTACATGTGTACGCCGACCGATGTTTATGCGGTTCCGAGTGAAGTGATTGAAGCGTCAAAAGTAAAATATACTGAACGCTCCAAGACACAAGCAATCATCTCCAAAGGTGTTTCCACTTTAAGCCGCAAACACTTTTTCCAGAAAAATGCGCATGAACTGATTCAGTCTGGTGATCAGGCTTATGGTATCTGTGACTGCCTGGTGGTTGAACAAGGCCCGAACTATGCGCTGGCAAAACGTATCCAGCAATGGCGTGCCACCTTGGCTCGCGCTCAAGGGCAGCGGGTCAGTATCAATATTGCCCCTTCGACGACCACCTATTCTGTGACCAAGAATCCGCTGCTTAAAGCCGCGTTCAATGGCGCCAGCCTGTTTGATGTTGAAGCTTTCGCGCCTGAAACCACCAATGCGATTATGGCGGCACTATGGATTCATGACCTGCGTAATCCAGAATCAGTGGCCAATCCTGAAGTAAAACTCAACCATCCGCTTGAATTGATGATGCATGGCGCGAATCATGGTGGTTTGTGGCGAGTCGCTTATCTGGCGCGTACCGCACTGCCTTTTGCTGCGCTGTACGGTTTTGCAACAGAGAAGTTGCCGAAGGGATTGTTGAGTAAGTTGAAGAAGTAATTTATTTTCTTCTTTCGAGACTTCTTCTACGTTAGATAAACTTTTATTTAATAGACCTCTTGCGAAAGTATCGTTTTACCTAATTTTTGAATTGGCTAAAACCTTATAAAATGTAGCTTTGGGCTGTTTAAATTTTGACTAACGCAAGAAGTCTAATGTTTATCCCCTCACCCCAGCCCTCTCCCAAAGGGCATAGGTATCTACACAATTCCTGAACTTTGCGTTAAATTGAAGAGCATGCTCTTCAATTTAACATCTCTGGCCTGGATCAGCGTCTTGTCAAGCGCTATAACAGCCTTGTAAAGCTCAATATGAACCCTCTTGCTTCACTTGCTCCGGCAATCAAAGACCTGGCTTCTGCCCAAAAGTCGAGTTTCGCAACCACACAAGCGGTCTGGCGATTCCTGAATAATGACAAAATCTCTTTTAGTCAGTTAAACCAGCCAATTGAACATCTTGCATGTGAACAGATCAAGGCATCACCGCATCAATATGCATTGATTGTTCATGACTGGTCTCAGCTACAGTATGTGAAACACCATCATAAAATTCAGCGCCTGCAAAGAACCCATCAATATGATTCAGGCTATGAATTGCAAAGCAGTCTGCTGGTTGATGCAGCCTCGGGACTACCTATTGCGCCACTGGCGCAGACACTATCAGATGCCTCAGGCTGCTATTCCACATTCAGTCAACACTCTGCTGGGCGCAAATCTCATCTAGATTCACTTACCGAACAAATCAAAGTGATTGAACAATATCCCATTGAGAAAACATGTGTTCATATCATTGATCGTGAAGGTGACTCCATTGCCCACCTAAGGGAAATGAGCAGCCAGGGTTTTAAATGGCTGATTCGGGCGAAAGAAGGCCATCGAATTGAGCATCAGGGCAAAACATGCAAAGTTGCAGAAGCCGCAGAACGAGTAGAAACGCAGCAGGTCCAGCCGATTGCCTATAAAGGAAACCGGCATATGTTGCATGTGGGAGAAACTGCTATCCGGATAACACGTGCAGCAAAACCGAAGAGAAATGACGATTCAGGCCAACGGGTTGCTCCCCAGCCAGGGAGTGCGATTGAAGCCAGATTAATTGTTGCCGTAGTGAAAGATGATCAGGATAAGACCGTCGCAAGATGGTCAATAATCAGCAATGTTCCATCAGAGATTACTACGGTAGAGATGACGACCTGGTATTACTGGCGCTGGACAATTGAATGCTATTTCAAGCTGCTCAAGCAGGCAGGTCATGATATTGAAGCATGGCTTCAGACCAGACCTGAAGCCATTTTAAGGCGGTTACTGATTAGCTGTATGGCTTGTGTTTTAACTTGGCGAATCCAGCGTTCTGAAGATGAACACCATCAGAAAATTCGTGTATTTCTCACCCGTCTTTCAGGTCGGCAGCAGAAAAGAGGTAGGTTGGAAAGTGCACCTGCCTTATTGGCAGGGCTTTCGATTTTACTGAACACTCTTCAACTGCTCTCGGAATATTCAATAGATGAACTCAATGAGATAGCCACAATGGCATTAGGTATCTCATAGATGTGTAGATACCTATGCCCAAAGGGAGAGGGAGCTTTCCCAATGGATTCAAATTAGTAGTAGCAAACATCTAAAAATATCGTTTTCTAATAAAATGAATACTATTTAATTTAAATTTTCTTTATTTGAATAATTAATGTAGTCCCCTCTCCTGAGCAAGTTTTAAAGCACCACTTTTAAAACGAAGCGCAAGTGAGGGTTAGGGAGAAGTAAAAATCACCCATAAAAAAAGCTGCTCTAGAGCAGCTTTTTTTATGTCTAAATAACTTAGAACACTTTTAAAAGTACCCAATACAAACCGCCTGACAGACAGATCGTTGCTGGCAAGGTAAAGACCCAGGCAGACAGAATGGTTTTCACCATCTGGAAGTTCAGACCTGACTTGTTCGCCACCATGGTACCTGCTACTGCAGAGTTCAATACATGGGTAGTGGATACCGGCATACCAAAGCCATCTGCTGCCGCAATGGTTGACATCGCAACAAGTTCGGCAGACATACCCTGACCATAAGTCATATGCTGTTTACCAATACGCTCCCCGACAGTCACGACAATACGCTTCCAGCCGACCATCGTACCCAGACCAAGTGCCAAGGCTGTCGCCACTTTCACCCAGGTCGGGATGTATTGCAGGAATGAATCCAGATTGTCACGGTATTCATCTACTGTTTTTTCCTGTGCAGCACTCATTGTTGGTAAAGCTTCTGCTTTATCCAGACGTTTAAATGCTGTGGTGCTCAGGTACATGTCGTTGCGAAATTCAGACACTTGAGCTTCAGGAACATCCTTAATACTGGTATAGCTACCAACTTTTTCACCCAGATGATCCGTCAAACTTGCCAAGGCAGGCACGACTTCAGGGGTAATTTCCTTGGTCTGAATGTACTTGGTGATGACATCACGGGCTTGTTCATCCGGAATATCCTGATGATTTGGATAGATCACATCCGCAGTTTGTGCAGATAACTGGCCAAAAGACTGAATATGTTGTGCATCCAGATTTTTGTTCAGCGAGTACGCCAAAGGCACACAGCCGATCAGAATCAGCATGATCAGGCCCATACCTTTTTGACCGTCATTTGAACCGTGGGCAAAGCTTACCCCAGTACAGGTAAAGATCAGCATGGCACGAATCAATGGTGGCGGTGGCTTGTTACCTTCAGGTGGCTGGAACAGTTCCAGTTGACGCTTGAAGATTTTTTTCACCAGCAAGAACACAATCGCAGCAAATGCAAAACCGATTAAAGGCGAGAATAACAGCGCCTTACCGACTTTCATCACCTGCTCCATGTCTATACCTGAAGCGCCAGTACCGGCATTCAGAATATAGTTCATGATGCCAACACCCAGAATCGAACCGATCAGGGTATGTGAACTGGATGCCGGAATACCGAGAAACCAGGTTCCCAGATTCCAGAGAATTGCTGCGATCAGCATGGCAAAGACCATGGCAAAGCCTGCTCCGGAGCCGACATTCATGATCAGCTCGACCGGCAATAACGCAATAATGCCGTAAGCGACCGCACCACTGGCCACCATAACTCCAAGGAAGTTACAGAAGCCGGCCCACATCACTGCGACGGGAGCAGAAAGTGCGTTGGTATAAATGACCGTGGCAACTGCATTGGCGGTATCGTGGAAGCCATTGACGAACTCAAAACTCAACGCAATAAAAAGTGCCGTCGCTAACAAAATAACTGAATACAAGCCTAAGGCCGGTACATGCGCTAAATCTGCAGACAACTGGAAGCCGATATAAATCAGCGTAGTGATAATAAGAGTCAGGAACACCGGCATAAAAAATTTCGGTGTTGGCACATGAACATTGGTCGACTTTTGGGAAGCCGACCCGTGTGCTGAATCTACGGGAGTTTGATTAGGATTCATGCAAGCAGGAATAGAGGATTCAAGAATCCCCATATTGTTCAGTTAAATTGTGACAATTATATGACAAACTGCTGTCATATGAAGCAATTATTTGGATTTTCTTGCTGCTATTCGTCCTGTTTAATTCCGACTAAAACACTAGATTTTGATTTTATAAATCATTTACTTAAGATAAGATTCCAGCTTCTTCAAGCTTAAAAACTCAACATATTTTGCTACCAAAACGATTTACGCCCTGCCTGTCATCAAGCTGAGCAAAAGTTTCATTTGCACAGCATAAGCCATCAATATGACAATTTCATGAATGAAAGCATCAGCTTAATTTTTTGATTTTGTTTACTGTCTCAAAGACATCGAATCAGATTAGAGATTGCAATATTTTCTGATCCGGATGTTAAAACTTGTTGTTTTTCTAGATGACTTATCAAATTTTCATATCATGCTTATCCATCATTCTGAGCAATCTCAGCAGAAATCAGCCAACTAATCTGCTAAGATTAGCGTCGTTTTTTTTGATTTCTGCTGAGAAAGTTTGAATGTCTACACTTACCACTTTAAAAGAACTTCTTGCCAAAAGAATTTTAATTATCGATGGTGCGATGGGTACTATGATCCAGCGCCATAAACTGGAAGAAGCCGATTATCGTGGTGAGCGTTTTGCTGACTGGGCCTATGATCTCAAAGGTAATAATGATTTGCTGGCGCTGACTCAGCCACAAATCATTCAAGGCATTCATGAAGCTTACTTGGAAGCTGGCGCCGACATTATTGAAACCAACACCTTTAACGGTACCCGCGTTTCAATGTCGGATTACCACATGGAAGATCTGGTTCCCGAGATTAACCGTGAAGCAGCGCGTCTGGCCAAAGAAGCCTGTGCCAAATATTCAACGCCTGAAAAACCACGCTTTGTGGCAGGTGTGATTGGTCCGACATCGCGTACCACCTCTATTTCTCCAAACGTGAATGACCCGGCGTTCCGTAACATCACTTTTGATGCGCTCAAAGTTGACTATATTGAATCAACCAAAGCCTTGATCGAAGGTGGTGCAGACATCATCCTGATCGAAACCGTGTTCGATACCTTGAATGCCAAGGCCGCAATTTTTGCAGTGAAAGAAGTCTTTAAAGAATTGGGCTATGAATTGCCAATCATGATTTCAGGTACGATCACGGATGCATCAGGTCGTACATTGACTGGTCAAACCGCTGAAGCCTTCTGGAACTCGATGCGCCATGCAGAGCCACTTTCTATCGGCTTTAACTGTGCCCTAGGTGCAGATGCGATGCGTCCACACGTTAAAACCGTGTCTGACGTTGCCAATACCTTTGTTTCAGCACATCCAAACGCTGGCTTGCCGAATGCCTTCGGTGGATATGATGAAACGCCGGAAGAAACTGCAGCCTTTATTAAAGAATTTGCAGAAAGTGGCTTAATTAATATTACCGGTGGTTGCTGTGGTACTACGCCGGATCATATCCGCGCGATTGCAAATGCTGTTGCAGGCATTACCCCTCGTCAAATTCCTGAAATTGAACCTGCCTGTCGTTTAAGCGGTTTAGAGCCATTTAACATCACCAAAGATTCACTGTTTGTGAACGTCGGTGAACGTACCAACGTCACCGGTTCGAAAAAATTCCTGCGTCTGATTCGTGAAGAAAACTTCGCCGAAGCACTTGATGTTGCCCGTCAACAGGTTGAAGCCGGTGCGCAGATCATCGACATCAACATGGATGAAGGCATGCTCGATTCACAAGGTGCGATGGTGCATTTCCTGAATCTGATTGCTTCTGAGCCGGATATTTCACGTGTGCCAATCATGCTGGATTCTTCTAAATGGGAGATTATCGAAGCGGGCCTGAAATGTGTGCAAGGCAAAGCCGTGGTGAACTCGATTTCCCTGAAAGAAGGTCATGACGAGTTTGTCGAACGTGCCCGCCTCTGCCGTCAATATGGTGCCGCGGTCATCGTGATGGCATTTGATGAAGATGGTCAGGCCGATACAGCTACGCGCAAAAAAGAAATCTGCAAACGTTCATATGATGTTCTGGTGAATGAAGTGGGTTTCCCGTCTGAAGATATTATCTTTGACCCGAACGTCTTTGCGATTGCAACCGGTATTGAAGAACACAACAACTATGGTGTGGACTTTATTGAAGCGACTGGCTGGATTAAACAGAACCTGCCAAATGCGATGATTTCTGGTGGTGTATCCAACGTATCGTTCTCGTTCCGTGGTAACGAACCGGTGCGTGAAGCGATTCACTCGGTGTTCCTGTACCATGCTATTCAGCAAGGCATGACTATGGGTATTGTAAATGCCGGTCAGATGGCGATTTACGATGACATCGATAAAGAATTGAAAGAAGCGGTTGAAGATGTTGTATTAAACCAGAACCAGGGTGAAAGTGGTCAGGAAGCAACCGAAAAACTGCTTGCTGTTGCTGAAAAATACCGTGGTCAAAGTGGTACGCAAAAAGCCGAAGAAAATCTGGAATGGCGTAATGAGTCTGTTGAAAAACGTCTTGAATATGCGTTGGTAAAAGGCATCACGACTTATATCGACCAAGATACCGAAGAAGCACGTTTAAACTCTACACGCCCACTCGATGTGATCGAAGGTCCATTGATGGCGGGTATGAACGTAGTCGGCGACCTGTTCGGTGCCGGTAAAATGTTCTTGCCGCAAGTGGTGAAATCTGCGCGTGTGATGAAACAGGCTGTGGCGTGGTTGAACCCGTTCATTGAGGCCGAGAAAACCCAAGCTGAGGCCAAAGGTAAAATCCTGCTGGCTACGGTGAAAGGCGATGTACACGATATCGGCAAAAATATCGTGGGTGTGGTATTAGGCTGTAACGGTTATGACATCGTTGACCTTGGCGTGATGGTGCCATGCGAAAAGATTCTACAAACTGCGATTGATGAAAAAGTTGATATCATCGGTTTGTCTGGTCTGATCACGCCGTCATTGGATGAAATGGTGTTTGTTGCCAAAGAAATGCAACGTAAAGGCTTTAACATTCCACTGATGATTGGTGGTGCAACCACATCTAAAGCGCATACCGCAGTAAAAATCTCACCGCAATATCATAATGATGGCGTGCTTTACACCGCAGATGCTTCACGTGCCGTGGGTGTAGCAACGCAGTTGCTCTCTCCTGAAATGAAACCTAAGCTTTTGGCTGACTATGCCGCGGATTATGAAAAAATTCGTACCCGCCTTGCCAATAAGCAACCGAAAGCAGCGAAATTATCTTATCAAGAATCAGTTGAAAACGGCTTCAAGATCGACTTCGACAAGAATGCACCGGTTAAACCAAACTTCATTGGATCTGAAACTTTCACAAATTATCCGCTTGAAACCTTGGTGGAATATTTTGACTGGACGCCATTCTTTATTTCATGGAGCTTGGCGGGTAAATTCCCGAAAATCCTTGAAGATGAAGTGGTGGGTGAAGCTGCACGTGATTTGTTTGAACAAGCGCAAGCAATGCTGAAAGACATCATCGAGAATAAACGTTTTGATGCACGTGCGACGTTTAGCATTTATCCTGCAAACCGTGTAGCAGCAGATACCGTTGCGGTTGTAGATGAAGCGGGCAATGTAACGCATAGCTTCGAGCACTTACGTCAGCAGTCTGACAAAGTGACAGGTAAAGCGAACTACTCTCTGGCTGATTTTGTTGCGCCAAAAGATGTAGCTCAGGATTACTTGGGTGGTTTCACTGTATCAATCTTTGGTGCGGAAGAACTTTCGCAAGAATACAAAGCCAAAGGTGATGACTATAACGCGATTATGGTTCAAGCCTTGGGTGACCGTTTTGCAGAAGCATTTGCAGAGCACTTACATGAGCGTATTCGTAAAGAGTTCTGGGGCTACCAAGCAGACGAACAGCTTTCAAATGATGATTTGATCAAAGAGAAATATGTCGGCATTCGTCCTGCACCGGGCTACCCTGCTTGTCCGGAGCATTCTGAAAAAGCGCCATTGTTTGACTGGTTAGGTACAACCGACAAGATTGGTACGTACTTAACAACAAGTTTTGCGATGTGGCCACCTTCATCAGTCAGTGGTTTCTATTATGCAAACCCTGAAACTGAATATTTTAACGTGGGTAAAATCTCTGGCGACCAGTTGGAAGATTATGCGAAGCGTAAAGGCTGGACCTTGGATGAAGCGAAACGTTGGTTAGCGCCGAATTTGGATGATTCTGTGGTTTAAGAATTCTCTAGTTTCGATATAAAAAAACCCCTCGATTGAGGGGATTTTTTTGTTTTTAGATTTTTAATCTCCCTAAATCCCTATTTAAGAAAGAGGGACTTTCGCGTATCAAATGGCTTTGTTGCACAAACCTATCTGTAAAGGGTTTTTCAGCGATATAATTTTCAAATGAAGAAGCCTACACACAAAATCTACCGCACAACCAATTGGCCCGCATATAACCGAGCACTCATGAGTCGCGGAAATATTGCCATTTGGTTTGATCCTGCTACGCAATGGTATGCGCCATCAAAAGGCAAACAAGGGCGAAATCAAACCTACTCCGACGCAGCCATCCAATGCTGCTTAATGATTAAATCCTTATTCCGTCTGTCTTTACGTATGGTTACTGGCTTTGTGCAAAGTCTGATTAAACTTTGCGGATTAAATTGGATAGCTCCAGATTACACCACGCTTTGTAGAAGACAAAAGCATATTGATATTGTAATCAGCTACCAAAAAAGTAGCGATGGGCTGCATCTACTCATGGACTCTACAGGCATGAAGTTTCTAGGTGAGGGCGAATGGAAACGCAAGAAACATGGACCTGAATATCGTCGCCAATGGCGTAAACTTCATATTGATATAGATGCTAAAACCCTACAAATACGAGCAGTTCAGCTTACAACCAATAATGTCAGTGATTCACAGGTGCTTGGTGATTTACTTGATCAGATTCCACAAGATGAGCAGATTGACTCTGTTTATACCGATGGAGCTTATGACACCAAGCAATGCCGTCAGGTCATTGCAGATCGGCAAGCGCATGCGGTGATTCCACCTAGAAAAAATGCGAAACCATGGAAAGATACAAAGATTAGCTCGCTAGAGCGAAATGAATTACTTCGAACAGTTAAGCGTTTAGGCAGGACACTATGGAAAAAATGGTCAGGCTATCATCGGCGAAGTTTGGTTGAAACTAAGATGCATTGCATCAAATTATTAGGAGATAAACTCAGTGCAAGGAGTTTTGATAGCCAAGTGAATGAGATCCATGCACGTGTAGCAGTCCTTAACAGATTTACGGAATTAGGTCGACCACTTACCCAAGTTACGCCTTAAATTTGGCTCAATTAGGGGCGCTTTGCATTTCAAATCTTTGTGCAACAAAGCCCGGCTGCGGTAAAAGGTGCGGAATCGACCAAAGATATCGTGGCACGTATGGGACGTGCCGGAACTGTCGGTGACCGTAGCTTGGGCTATCCGGATGCAGGTGCACATGGCTTAAGTGTAATCTTTACAGATATTGCAGAACATATTAAATAAATCGTTCATTAAAAAAGCCTCGAATCATCGGGGCTTTTTTATATTTCATTTCCTCTACTGAGCAAGTTTTAAAGCGCAAGTAATGAAAGGCATACTCATTCCTATGGATGTGGCTTAATGAAACTTGTCCAAATAGCGCTCTAGTTCTTCTGTCACTACTACCCGCTTATTGCCTTTCACCTGTTCCTCACTCAATACACCTTCTGAATCAATGACCACCACTTTGTGTCCAGCTGCTTGTAAACGTTTGACCCCTTCAAATAACATACGTGCACCCACATCATGAATCAGAGTCAAATTGGTCAGGTCTATGACTATACGTGTTTTAGCGTCTGGCTCATCCTGCAAGATCCGCAGCAACATTTCCGACTCGGTAAATTGCAACACGCCGCGCAGCTCATACACGACAATGTCATTGTTCTTACCTGCCATATAACGACTTTGCAAAATGGTCTGTGCCGATGGCGTCCCTTCCATCAGATGCAAGCCCATGTCCCGCGACAAACGCTCGAAGATATCCACACCACGCACACTATGCCCATGCTCATCAATTTTAGGAGAAAAAACTACAATTCCCACTTGCCCAGGCAATACCCCGATAATTCCGCCAGATACACCACTTTTGGCAGGAATTCCGACCGTCGTCAGCCAGTCACCCGCCGCATCATACATGCCACAGGTCATCATCACGCTGAGCACTTGACGTACTACATCACGTTCTAACAACTGTTTGCCAGTTTTGGCCTGAACACCGCCATTGGCGAGCACACTGCAGATATTTGCCAGATCTTTGACCGTCACTTTAATCGCACATTGCTTGATATATCCATTTACGATTTCCACAGGATCCGAATCCAGCACACCTACAGTTCGCAGCATGTAACCAATCGACAGGTTCCGGAATGCAGTTTTGACTTCAGACTTATACACCTGCTTGTCGAATTCCAGTTGACGGCCTGCCAGCTCACTTAAAAAACGGCGCAAGCATTCCGCACGTGAAATGCCTTTTTGTACCGGAATCAAAGAATGCGTGGTGATCGCACCCGAGTTAATCATTGGATTTTTCGGAAGATTGGTTTCTTTATCCAGTGAAATCTGATTAAAAGCCTCCCCTGAAGGTTCAACGCCGACCTTTTCCAGTACTGCTGAAATTCCCAAATGCTGCAATGCCAAGGCATAGGCAAAAGGCTTGGACATCGACTGCATGGTAAATTCGGTTTCATCATCCCCCGTGGAATAAATCGTGCCATCCACCGTGGTCAGCGCTAAGGCGAACTTGTTTGGATCTACCGCTGCCAGTTCAGGGATATAGTCAGCCAAAGCGCCCTGATCATTATCATGACAGACCGTTAATACATGCTGGAGATAATCGGGCACCGGGGTTTTCATCGAATGAGCTTATTCCAGTTGGCTGTTATTTTTAATTAACATACCGGCTTTTGGCTTAAGTACCAGAGTGAAAAGGTAATTTTCTGCATATCCATGTTATCGGCTGCATTCCCTTTATGGGCAATTCTCCAGAAATGAATTGCATTTTTAAGTATTGTTATTTTTATTGATGTTTTAAGAGACATAAAAAAGGGCGCTCCTGCCACTGCTGTCCCATAGTTTGCTTTAAATAAAAAAACCTGAGTCCTAACAGTTAAAATATGAGTGCAAACAAACACTTTAACGACCAGGATTCAGGTTTTGTCACATCAGAATACCGTATTTCATGAGCTAATTAAACCTGTGGTGCGACAGGATTTTGAACAACTTGCTAAAGTACACCATGTTGGACAGAAATTTAGAGCGGCTTCCCGGTGGGATCAGTTTATTGCCATATTGATGTCTCAATTCTCTTGTAGACAAAGTCTGAGAGATATTCAATCCAATTTGGAGTGCCAACAGGAAAAGCTAAGTCATCTCGGAGCAAAGTCTATTCCCCGAAGCACGCTGGCACGAATCAATGAGCAGCAGCCTGCTGCCTTGTATCAACAGCTATTTTACAAGTTGCTTAAATACTATGAACACTCAAAAGTAGCTCATAAATTTCGCTTTAAGAATCCCTTGTATTCCTTGGATGCCAGTCATATTGACCTGTCGCTTTCCTTATGTGAATGGGCCAAAGTTCACAACTCAAAAGCCAGCATGAAACTCAGCATAGGATTGAATCACAGCAATGATATTCCTGAGTTTGTTGCAGTTGAAAATGGCAAAGAAAATGACATGGTACAAGGCCGTAAATTCCAGTTTCCTGCTGGCAGCATTGTAGTTTTTGATAAAGGCTATGTCGATTACCAATGGTATGCAAATCTGACTGCTCAAAACATTGGATTTGTCACACGTTTTAGGCCTAAATCTGTGTATCAGGTGATCCAGCAACATCCAGTGCTTGAATCCAAAGGTATTCTAAAAGATGAAACCATTCAGCTGAATAGCGCACATGCCCTAAAAAGAAAAGCCCCAGTGTTAAGAAGAATTGAATATAGAGATCAGCAAAGTGGCAAGCACTTTAGCTTTCTCAGCAATAACTTTCATTTAGCCGCCTCCACCATTGCGGCGATTTATAAAGATCGTTGGAAAGTTGAGCTGTTCTTTAAGGCGATTAAGCAGAATCTCAAATTAAAAGCGTTTCTAGGCCGCAGCAGGAACGCAATTCAGACACAAATCTGGATTGCGATGATCGCCTATTTATTGGTGAGTTTCGCTCAACATTTAGGAAAAACAGGTTGGACAGTTCAACGTTTACTCAGAATAATTCAAGTGAATTTGTTTGAAAGAAGAACTTTAAAAGCTTTATTTTCACCCGATAAAATACCCATAAAACAAGAGGAAGCTCAAATGAGCTTCCTCTTGTGAAAAATTGTGGGACAGCAATGGCGCTACTGCCCTTTTTACTCTGGATGATTTATTTTACTTTGGTTTTACGGATCATCTTGTACAGAACTTTTGGTGAAATACGCGAAACCAGCACACCAAGTTTTTCTTTCTTGCCACCAATCACAATATATTCTTCGCCGTTCTGCAAAGCCTGTACAGTCTGAACCGCAAAATCTTCTGCGGACAGCCCATTTTCAATCGCTTCATCCGGATGTCCTTGCGGTTTTCCTTCACCGTTTAAGGCGTTCAGGGACACATTGGTTTGAACAAAACCGGGGAAAATCACCGATACGCCAATCCCCTGATCTGCCACTTCAGCACGCAGGCTGTTGGCCCACATATGAATTGCTGCTTTGGCTGCGGAATAAGACGCGCGATATTGTGTACCGAGCAAACCTGCAACACTGGAAATAAACACAATACGGCCGGATTTTTGTGCCAGAAAAGTTGGCAGTACGGTTTTGGTCAAAAATACCTGCGAGAAATAATCGACTTCCATAATGGCGCGTTCAGTCTGCATGGTGGTGTCCTGAATCAGGGCACGTTGACTGAGTCCTGCATTATTAATCAGCCAGTCAATCCGGCCTTTTTGTTGCAAAACCTGTTCATAGGCATGACGAACCTGGCTTTCATCCGTGATATCGGCAATGACTGAAATATGCTGATCTGGATTAGTGAGACTTTGGCGAACATTTTCCAGTTCTTCATGCCGACGTGCAGTCAGTACCACCTGTGCCCCAAGTGCAGCACATTGCTGGGCAATCGCCTTGCCAATCCCTGAAGATGCGCCGGTAATCCAGACCACTTTTCCATTTAAGTCTTCAACTTTCGCCATGAAATCCTCTTTCCCTTGTTTTAATGAATATGGTACGGCATTTCATCTTCCAGAAATGCCAGCAAATGCTCAAAATAATAACTCATCGTATCGGCATCATAGATGCTACCGAGCTTGTCAAAACGTTTATAGCCTAACTGGGTGGTTAAATGAATCACCCCATTCAAGGTTTTATCGACCACGACATTAAATTTCAACATTTTTTTCGGTTCACGGATTAAATGCGTCACCCCTTGATCGACCACCTGAGTAAAGGCTTTTAAAGCGGGTGATACATATTGGTGATTACCATTTTTCATCTGGTCAATACAGCCGAGCAGTTCCATCACCAGCAATTTTTCTACCGGATAACGGACAAAAGCATCACCTTGATACTCATAGGTCATGCGATGCAAATAGTTCACCATAGGCATCAGCCGCTCATTGCCAAACAACGAAACCGACCACGGCATATATTTACGGGTGTTATGCATAATCTGCTGAATCACTTTTTCGGAATCACTGTCCGGTGAATTGGCCAGCTGCACCACCTGACCAAAAATCTGGTCAATAATTTCACAGGCCATATCGGCCAGATTTTCACCTAAGGGTCTGGCAAGACTGTCTCGCTCGCCGGCATTTAATCTGGAATGAAGGTCTTTAAAGCGCTGATGGGTTTCGGGTTGAAGCTTCAGGGAAATGCTATAGCTCATCTTATTATCCTTTTTGATATGCTGCGATGAGTCGCGTTTTTTTATCGTTCTATCATACGATGAGTTGCTATACATGCCAATTGGCTAAAGTTTGCATTTGGTTAAGCTGCCGCACGCACTATTTTTTTTGCTACAATAGATGCAATTTTTCATTCACTTTTGATCTGTTTAGACTATGACTGACTCAGCGCAAAATATCGCGACAACCTACGATCCGACCGAGATCGAGAAAAAATGGTACCAAACTTGGGAAGAGCGTGGTTACTTTAAGCCGTCTGAAAAAGGCGAATCTTTCTGTATCATGATTCCGCCACCAAACGTCACGGGTAGCCTGCATATGGGTCATGGTTTTAACAATGCCATCATGGATGCCTTAACCCGTTTTAACCGTATGTCAGGTAAAAATACTTTATGGCAACCGGGTACTGACCACGCAGGTATTGCAACGCAAATGGTGGTAGAGCGTCAGTTGGGTGCGCAAGGGGTTAGCCGTCATGACCTGGGTCGTGAAAAGTTCATCGAAAAAGTCTGGGAATGGAAAGAACAGTCTGGCGGTAACATTACCCGTCAAATTCGTCGCCTAGGTTCTTCGGTTGACTGGTCACGTGAACGCTTCACCATGGATGATGGTTTATCAAACGCGGTAAAAGAAGTGTTTGTAAAACTGCACGAAGAAGGTCTGATCTACCGCGGCAAACGTTTGGTGAACTGGGATCCAAAATTACAAACTGCGCTGTCTGACTTAGAAGTTGAGTCTGATAAAGAAGAAGCAGGTTCATTGTGGCACTTTAAATACTTCTTTGAAGATAAATCACTACGCACGCACGATGGTAAAGATCACATCGTTGTGGCAACCACTCGTCCTGAAACACTACTTGGTGATACAGCTGTTGCCGTTGCGCTTGATGATGAACGCTATGCAGATTTGGTGGGTAAAAATATTATCCTGCCAATTACCGGTCGTGCGGTTCCTATCGTTAAAGACGAATATGTCGATAAAGAATTCGGTACAGGCTGTGTAAAAATCACCCCTGCACACGACTTCAATGACTATGAAGTGGGTAAACGTTGCGAATTGCCAATCATCAATATCTTCAACAAAAATGCTGAAGTGTTGGCTGAGTTTGAATACATCGCGAAAGCCGGCGAGCAAATTTCTAAAACCATTCCTGCGCCTAGTGAATATGTTGGTTTAGAGCGTTTTGAAGCACGTAAGAAGATTGTTGAACAAGCGGAAGCTGAAGGCTGGTTAGACCAGATCCAACCATATACGCTGAAACCACCTCGCGGTGACCGTTCAGGCGTGATTGTTGAACCTCTACTCACAGACCAATGGTATGTGAAGATTGCGCCGCTAGCGAAACCTGCCATTGAAGCGGTTAAAGACGGTCGTATCAAGTTCGTTCCTGAGCAGTACAGCAACATGTATATGGCTTGGATGAACAACATCCAAGACTGGTGTATCTCGCGTCAATTGTGGTGGGGTCACCGTATCCCTGCTTGGTACGATGCGGAAGGTAATGTTTATGTAGGTCGTGATGAAGCGGAAGTTCGCGCGAAAAACAACATCCCTGCCGATGTTCAATTGAACCAAGATGAAGACGTACTGGATACATGGTTCTCTTCAGGTCTCTGGACATTCTCAACCTTAGGTTGGACTGGCGACGAAGCAAAAGACAAAGCCAACTACTTCTTGAATACATTCCACCCAACAGATGTACTGGTGACAGGTTTTGACATCATCTTCTTCTGGGTTGCCCGCATGATCATGCTGACCATGCACTTCATGAAGAATGAAGATGGTACGCCACAAGTGCCATTTAAAACTGTGTACGTTCACGGTTTGGTACGTGATGGCGAAGGTCAGAAGATGTCTAAATCTAAAGGTAACGTGCTTGACCCATTAGACTTGATTGACGGTGTGGATCTTGAAACACTGGTACAAAAACGTACCACGGGTTTGATGAACCCGAAACAGGCAGCGAAGATTGAAAAATCAACGCGTAAAGAATTCCCTGAAGGTATTCAATCTTACGGTACGGATGCAGTTCGTTTCACATTCTGCGCGCTTGCAAACACCGGTCGTGACATTAAGTTCGATATGAAACGTGTTGAAGGTTACCGTAACTTTGCCAACAAAATCTGGAACGCAACGCGTTTCGTGATGATGAATGTCGAAGGTCAAACGGTTGGTCAAACGGCTCGTCCTGATCTTTGGGAATTGCCTGAACAGTGGATCGTCAGCCGTCTACAAAAAGCGACTGCTGCGGTACAAACTGCATTTGCAACCTATCGTTTAGACCTGGCTGCGCAAGCGATTTACGAATTCATCTGGAATGAATACTGTGACTGGTATGTCGAACTGACTAAGCCTGTTCTGAATGATGAAAACGTATCTGAAGAGCGTAAAGCTGAAGTACGTCGTGTATTGCTTGCGGTGATGGAAGCGTCTTTACGTTTGGCTCATCCGTTGATGCCTTATCTGACTGAAGAAATCTGGCAAACGCTTGCGCCTAAACTTGGTATCGCTGGCGAAACCATCATGCTTGCGCAGTACCCAACTGCTGACGAAGCATTGATTAATGACCAGGCTGAAGCAGATATGCAATGGCTGCAAGGTTTGATTGGTGCGGTACGTAACATCCGTGGTGAGATGGGCTTAGGTAATGCACGCTTGTTGCCTGTTCTACTTCAAAACACAACGGATGCTGAAAAAGCGCAGATTGCACGTATTGAACCGTTGTTCAAAGCATTGGCAAAAGTTGAAAGCATTACCTTCTTGGCTGATGCTGAACAACCACCATTGTCTTCTTCATCTGTTGTGGGTCACGTGTCTGTATTCGTTCCAATGAAGGGCTTAATTGATCCTAAAGCGGAATTGGGTCGTCTGCAAAAAGACTTGGACAAGGTTCAAAAACAGCATGACCAAATTGCGACTAAACTTTCGAATGAAGGTTTTGTGGCAAAAGCACCTGCGGCTGTAGTTGAAGGCGAGAAAGTGAAACTTGCTGAGTTTGCTGATCAGTTAGCGAAGATTAAAGCGAATATGGAGCAGATTGCAGCGCTTTAATGCTGTAATTTGATTCAAAAAATCCCCTCAAATGAGGGGATTTTTATTTACTCTTCTTCCCAATCAAAATCCTCATCCTCCCAATTGATATAAGAAGAATCATCTAAATAACGAGTAAAAGTGAATTCATTTAAATTTTCATAAAAATGAATTAATTTATTTACTTCTCGATCGACTATATTTTCTTGCTCTAATGTTAATTTTGGCAAATGTATATCATGACGACCACTTTCGGCTGCAAAAATATTACCCTGATCATATATTGCTTCTGTCTTGTAATTACCTTGAGCTAAATCATGACCAAAATAATGAGCAAATTTTTGCCATTTCCATGCTTCAATCAAATCATTCTCTTTTAATTTTTTGATTTCATCGAATCCATCACAGACGATTCGATCAAATATATCTCTTAGGCATTCTTCATTACCACGCTTTGCTAATTCCAATTCTATATCTGATGGATAATTTGAATGACTATAGTCATACATATCTTCATCAAAATCGTCGTCATCAACGTAATGATCATTATCTCCAAATTGATAAAGTTCTAGCTGAGCAGGAAAACTTCCTAAATGAGCAGCAATTTTTAAATACTTTATATAGTTATCTTTATATTCATTATTACGTTCTTTTTCTTTAATAAAATTATCTAAGCCTGCTTTCCAAGTTGGACTAATTTCTTTACCTTGCAAATATCTATGATAAAGATAATTCATATCTTTATTCTGCTCATCAAAATCACTTTCACAATCACTATAAAATTGTGCAATCAAATATGGATAAATAGAAACCTGAGGGAACTCTATAAAGGTTTTTTTCAGCCGTTCTAAAACATTGTCATGCAGTGAATCATCATCCAAAGCATGTCTAACAAGCTGACTCATTTCCTCATTTGTTAAATATAAAAAATGATAATTTGAAAGATGCTTTTGAAAAAAAGGTGCTAGCGCAATTGAGACGTTTAATTCCTCACAGCGATTTTCAAATAACTCTCCATCCAACTGGTCATCGATTGAATCTGTAAAAATTGGGTAAGAACTTAGTTTTAAACTATTAAAAGTTTTAAATCCAAAAAGTGCTGCAACTATTTCATTTATATAAGAACGTTTAATCTCAATATCATGAAATTTAGTAGTTTGCTGTATTTCAAAAGCTAATGCGCTGATCGTAGACATGTTTATCCTTAAAGTTGTTTCTTAGAATCAAATTTGGACACACGTTTAAACTTTTGAATCTAATAGTGAAACAAAATAAAGAAAACATTAAGAAGAATAGACTATTCAATATAAAAATAGATTTTTGTCTTTTTTTACTCGTGTGTAAGTAAGGTGGACACCTATATTTGATAATAGCAATCAAAATTTAAAAATCAAGTTTTTTATGATTTCTCAATTTTACTTACTCTCAAACTCAATCACCAAACCAATTTCATGGCAGTAAAATCCACAATATAAGGTTTGATCACATGCTGACGGCGAAATTTAAGATTCATAAATCGCTTGGCACGTAGAATTTGCCATATCAGATGTTCTGCATCGGTGGCGGTGTGGCGCATGGATTTGGCGAATTCTAATAATTGAGGATCTATTTTCATTGTTATTTTAAAAGAGCATCATAGCTTTATGATGCTTTGGTTAAAAAAATTAAGTTTAGAATGAGTCAAATGACCAGCTAAATGCCCTATTTTTAAGTAAAATTTTAAAATAATCAAAATCCTTATAATCATTTAAACACTGTTCATCTCGTAATATTTTTTTTTGAATTTCGTTCAAATCACGTTGGTATTTTTTAGCCAAATCCACAGGTTTAAAGGTCTGTTTATAGAAACCTGAACTCTCCCAATCAAATGAGTAAATAATATTATCTACCTCAAACTGCAATTGCTCAATTTGCTCTTCTAACAATAGATTATAAGATTTTAAATGTTCATTTGCGATTTTAACTGCTTGTTTTTGATCACCTTGCTCTGTATAAGCACGTAACTTTAATAGAGCTAGTAAATCTTTTTCCTCTAGCGCCGTATTGGCTTGCTGTAATAATTCAGTTTTTTCAATGCGTTTTTGCTCATCTCGCTCACGGTCAGGATGGATCACTGAGGCAATTTTTAAATAGATACTTTTTAATGACTGCCCTACCATTTTTTTTGCATCTTCAAGTTGCATTTGCTTCTTTAAAATTTTCTTTTTCTCTTTTTCGGCAAACTTTTGATATTCTTCACGCTCACGATCATTCAGTTGATTTTGAATAAAATCGGCTTCTTCTCGATCAAATTTGGCTTTTACTTTTTGCATAAATTCTTCAAGATTTTCGAGATCAAAATCAAAGTCAATCCAGTCTTCAGACACACCTAATTGATCTGCAAGAATTCCCTTCATCACTTGTTTCTGCATCATTTCATCAGCATCATGCTCTGGATGAGAATAATTCTCTGCTTGCGATGTAACCGTCTGAAAATTAGAGCTCTCTTCTAAAAGGTTATAATATTTAGCAATGACTATCGCCAATTCATGTTGCTGTTCAGACAGATTAGGATTATCTAAGAGCAGACTCGCTAAAATCGAAATTTTTTCATCTAAACGCTGTAAATGGGTTTTAGCAAATTTATGCGATTGTTTATATTGCCAAAGTACTTCTAATTGACTAAATAAAACTTGATGCCATTTGCTATATAATGGCAATAGTTCTGCACTTGCATCCTGCTGTACTTTTTGTTGTGCTTGTTGCCACTCTAACAAAGATGCTTGAAGTTTCTCAATTTTTAAAATCAGACGATTAAACTTCTTTTGTTGTGGGGATAAATTTCCAGTTTCTTGATATAAGCTTAAATCTAAAATGCTCATTACTTTGTTTCAATACAAATGCTATTCAACTCATTATTTTAACATAACGAATACCTAAGACCGTTGGTTTAGAGAGTAAAAAACTTTTTACTTCATTAAATCCCATGCCTTAAAAACATCTCCAAGCCGCTCACCTTTTTGATATACATCAAGCGTTCTTTTTCGACTTTAATCTGCTGTTTAATGGCTGAAGTATCTTCATCAATCTGCTTATACAGGTCAGCAATTTGAACTTTCCCTTTCGCCTTTTTCACGGCAATTCTGGTTTTCGATGACCAGACCAATCTATGGATCAAGGTATCGATCTGTTCTTGTAATTTCCGGCTTTGTGCATCCAAAGCCAATTGATAGAATCTTAGTTGCTCCGCACTTAAACCTTTTTGTGAAATATCCTGATCTTGCTCGATCTGCAGTTGCATTTTCAGTAACGTAAACAGGTCTTGTTCTGCATAAGCCTCATTGGCACGTTGCAATAATTCAGTTTTCTTGATTTTTTTGACATCATTCACTTCACGGTCAGGGTGAATGATGGCAGCAATTTTTAAATAAACGGTTTTCAATGACTGCTCTGCCATCGCTGCTGCCTGCTCCTGTTTTTCCTGCTGGCGTTTTAATCTGGCTTGCTCACGTGCCTGCTGAAAATGATCTGATTCCCATTCTTCAAATACTTCTGCATCTGCAAGATCTGAGGGATTCTCATTCTTAAAGAATATTTCCAGTTCATTTATTTTCTTTTGGCTTTTTCTGAACTGGGCATGCTCGGCACGTTGCTGATAGTAAGTGAAAATTTCATTCACTTTATGGGCTTGTTGCACCGACATTGCCTGAGAGTCTTTTAGATAATTTGCAAGGTATTGAATCTTTTCATCCAGCACCACCAGTTCTGCCTTGGAAAATGTAGTTTCCTGCAGGTGCTTCCAGAGCTGTTCCAGCTGCTTGAACAGTACACCATGCAATTCATGGTAGACCGGCATAAATGTTTTATGGGTATATTGTTGCAGCTCTTCTTCAGCCTGTTGCCATTGGTGTAATTCCTGTTTCTGTTGCTCGATTTTATCAATCAGATGATCCAGCTTCTTCTGCTGTGGCGAAAGCGCTGTAAATGGCTGAATCATGGTTTTCAAGTCAAAGAGCATGGCAGCGGAAAGACCAATAGGAAATACTATCTATACGCCAATCTCAACTTAAAATAAGATTTTCGAATTGAATTGGTGAATGACCAAGCTTTTTATTTAGCACCACACAAATTGTATGCGACAGAATTTTACGAGTTATGCGGTGGGTTAAATGCCATAGATCTTTTGCCCTCACTTTCTGAATGTGAAAGCGATCTGTTAATTGACCAATCACTGTTTCAATCTTTCTTCTGGCTTTCATCAGTATTTGCAGTGTCTCTTTAGGTCTGAAATCTATCATGTTTTTTCTAAAGGGTGTTTGTAAATCAATACCCTGATATTCATAATATCGTTTCAATTCTGGTCTTAAATAGCCCTTATCTGCTCCCAGTAAACCGTAAATATCATTCGTAATTTCAGGTGCAACATCTCGCTCATCACAATGAGCAGGTGCAAAGGTATAACCCGAAATCATGCCTGAAAGATTAATGACGATATGAGCTTTGAAACCATAATATTTTTCTTGTTTTGCAGCACAATAACTAAAACCTGCGTATTCTTTAAAGTTTTTATGCTTTCTAGCTCTGGTATAACTACAGACAGGGAGTGGGAAGCCATCAATAAAGTGAATGTTATCTGAACCATAACGCTGAATGAGCTGTGCCATAATGGATTGACTGACATGCCACAGGTTTGCACAATGTTTACAGAAATTGGGATAAGATCCTAATTTTGGAAACCATTCTAACCAATTGTTTTTGAAATACATCCAAATATTTTTGTCTGTATCTAAACCAAGAAATTCACCTACTATTTGCATAGTGATGATTTCTGCATCAGTAACAGCAGGCGGAAAACCACGAGTTCTCAGGGGCTGAGTAACAACAATGGGATAAAGTTCTTCTATGATTACATAGACAAAAATGATAAATTCTTCAATGGACATAACTTTGCTTTAATTTCTTGGTGGAAACTAAAATAGGGTTATGTCCTTTTTATTTCAATCACTTAAAAAGTTGAGATTGGGGTATCTATAGTAATTCTTTCAGCTTTCGCCACATAGTTCTTTTCAACCGGCCCTTTCGAAATTTGTATCAGAATTAAAAAAAGCAGACCAAAGTCTGCTTTTTCGCTCTCATATTGATTATTCCAGCACTACACGGCCATTCAAGGACTGCACCGGACGGTTATTTGGGTGTCCCATCAGTTTGGCAAATTCCGAAATCTGCTTGGCAGAAGCCTGCTGAATATCCTTCAGGATCAGCCAGCGTACGCCTTCAGAACAAGGCGGTGTGGTCAGCGAGCCGCTAAAGCGATAATAATCCAGATTCTTAGGCAACATCTGATTCACCGCTTGTGGCGTTTTCAAAACCACTTTTTCACCCTGTTTTTTTGGTAGGCGACTCCACATGCGTTTGAGCATCTGACTTTCCTGTCCCTGTTCAAACATCATCCCCACCACAGCCAGCTCACCTTTGGCATTGGAATGGACAAAATGGATTTCCAGTGGATAGCTTTTACCCTTGATCAGGTTTTCACTCGGGCTGTGCAAATGAAACTGCTTCAGTACAAAGGTATCGCCATCCAGTTGCAATTCACCACCTTGCGCAAAATCCACCTGAACAGTATGACCTTTATTTTCGATCGCATGAATCATGGTGTTATAGCTGAACTTGAGCGGTTCCAGTTCTGCTTTCACTGTTCGCTCAATATTGATTGGCGACTGGTTCAGACCGTTACAGGCCGAATATTTCTGGCTCAAAGTCGACCATTGCTCAGGCTGAGTATAATCCCACTCCGTATCTGCCCAGACCGCTGTACTTAAACCCATAACCGTTAAAAGCGTGAATATTTTTTTCACAATACATCCCTTATTGGAAGTCAAAATCACAATTTCTAATTTAAAAACAGTTTATTAACCTGGTGTAATCACTCTATTTTTCAGGCCACAAACTACAGATGTTTATAGAAATGAAGTGATTTGCTTACAAATTTCTAAACACTCCCAGGTATTCAAAACACATTATTCAGAATTTATATTGATAGATTTCAAATGGATAATAATTTTATAGATTTAAAAATAGACAGCAAAGAATGTGATCTTCTTCAAATTTAATCTGCTGATTTTTTATGCGTTATTTACATGAAATCTCTATCTTATTTTGAATAAATTAAATAGCTGTATTTTTAAGCTCAAGCTTCTTTTTTAAATAGAATCTATCTTTATTCATAAACTTACATAAACACAGCAGCAAATAAAATACTGATATTGCTAGACTCGAGCCAAAGAGCAAAGTAAGGATAAAGAATTTAAATGGACTGGGCGACCATATTTATAAATGACACCACTTGGGAGTTTACCGCAGAAATTTTGCTGCGTTGTGCCCTGATGTACACGATGATTATCCTGTTTCTGCGTCTGACCGGAAAACGCGGGGTACGTCAGCTTTCCATCTTCGAAGTCGCTATCATTTTGAGCTTGGGTTCGATTGCCGGTGACCCGATGTTTACCGAAGATATTCCCCTGATTCAGGCAGTTCTGGTGATGTCGGTGATTATTATCATGTACCGCCTGACCACCTGGCTCATGATGAAATATCAATGGTTTGAAGACCTACTGGAAGGTAAACCGATTTATATCGTAGAAGATGGCGTGCTAGTCGTTGAAGAAATTAAAAAAGGTAAAATGTCACATGATGAATTCTTTGCCGAAATGCGCCAGCAAGGTGTAGAACATCTCGGTCAGGTACGCACCGGTTTACTGGAAACTGACGGTAAGTTCAGTATCCTGTTTTTCAAATCGGATGAGGTTCGGCCTGGGCTGCCACTTTTTCCTAAAAGCTGTTCTATAGTGCAACAGGTTAAGGCGGGGCAATTATATGCCTGTATTTACTGTGGGCAGGTGCAAACCCTTACGCACGCCGATCAGCAATGTCCGCGCTGTGATTCTGCGCAATGGGCCGAAACGATTGACTGTTTAAGAATAACTTAAGCCTGATTCAGTAACTGCAAATGCGCAAAAATTTCCGGCAGTTGCTGAATTTTATATTGGATATGTTCAGCATCTGCATGAAAGCCTTGCATCCATAATGCATGCATTCCGGCCTCTGTAGCTCCTTGTACATCATTAATTGGATGGTCGCCAATATATAGGCACTGTGTAGGTTGCACGCCTAGACGCTCTGCTGTGATCTGGAATATTTCCGGCTGTGGTTTGTTAAAACCCACTATAGTCAAATCATTATAAAACCAATACAATGGTGCAATGAGTTATTCAGAACATTTTAGACGTAAAATTTTAGCTAAGCTTGAGGAAGGTTATTCTATTCGAGCGGTAGCTGCACAATTTGAAATTAATAAAAATACCATTGTTGAATGGAAGAAACGTATAGAGATTAAAAAAACTCGTGTACGTAAACCTTCTAAAATTAACGATGATGCTTTACGTGAAGATGTTGAAAAGTATCCTGATGCTTATCAATATGAACGTGCTGCACGTTTTAATTGTGGTGTTTCATCTATTGGTGCTGCATTAAAGCGCTTAAATATTACAGTTAAAAAAAGACGTTAAGCCATCCTAAAGCAGATACAAAGCTTAGGGATAAATTTATTCTGCAAGTGAATGAATTAGAAAAAAACCATCCGATTATTTATCTGGATGAAAGTGGTTTTAAGTCACATGATTATAGACCTCATGGCTACTCACGAAAAGGAGTACCCTGTTTAGGGCAATATAATTGGCAATTAAAGAATCAGACCAATGCCATTGGAGCAATCCATGAGGGTAAGTTATTTTCAGTCGGTTTATTTGACTGCAAAATCAATTCAGATGTTTTTCATTTTTGGATTGAGCAATTCCTCATACCAGCATTACCAGAAAATAGTGTAGTGGTTATGGATAATGCAGCATTTCATAAAAGAGCAGATATTCAGGAGTTATTGGAACAACAAGGGCATAAAATTCTTTGGCTTCCTGCATACAGCCCTGATTTAAATCCTATAGAACACATGTGGGCATGGGTTAAACGTAAGCGTAAAGAATGGTTGATCGACTCAGTCGATGAGTTATTTCGAGTTTTTTTCGAATCTTGTATGAATAATAAAGTAGTTTGACTATAGTCCCGAACTGATGATCTCATCAAAATAAGGTTCAATACCCAAACCCCGAATCGTATTCAAACGGGTGTCATGTCCGCCATTGGAAACAATGGCTAGCTGATAACCCTCATCTTTCAGCTGCGTTAATACTTGCTCTGCTGCCGGCATTTCTACGGCGAAACGGCCAAACTGGCTAAACCAGAACTGGGCTAGTTCTTCTATGCTAGGAGGATTTAACCAGTGTAGTTCCTGCAATAATGCATAAGCAGCCGAAGCCCCGATACCACCATGGGTCAGCAATTCTTTTTTAGGATAACCACCATTATCGATGCGCCTTACAATCTCGATAATTTTGTCAGGCTCGACCTGTGCCAATGCTGGCGCATAATATTCTGCCAGATAACGGCTATAGGCCTGTGCAGTCAGATCACGATGGGTCAAGGTATTGTCGAGGTCAAATAAAACAGCTTGAATAGGCATAATTTTCAAAACGAAATGCTGAAACTTTCAATCATGTTAACAGCCCGAAACTTGTTAGATCAGACATAAAATTGCTAAGTTTTGTTGTTTTAAGCATAAAAAAAGCGATGCCAAAGCATCGCCTTTTCTTAGCTTACAAAGTCTAAATTAGAATTTGTATTCGAAACCTGTGCCGACAAGAATCTGTTTGTCTTCGTCAGAGCCTTGTTCAACCGTCAGATAACCTGCTGTACCATACACTTTCACCTGTTTAGAGAATGCATAGTCAACACCAGCAAGGATTTGGTTTACTTCAAAATCTGGACTTGCATTATTGAAAGTTACATCGCTATAGCTATATTGACCTTTTACTGTCCAGTTTTTTGCATTTGGCAAGTTATATTCCGCACCAATCAACCATGCTTGCGCATCATCAATAGTTGCTGCTGCAGCTTGGTTCGCTGTCGGGCTAGCAGAGGCATTTTCAATATCAGAATTTTGATATAGCGCACGTAGTGATAAACCATTATCTAAATTGATACGTCCAATTGCACGAATTGTATTTGCTTCTGCTATAACATTACGACTTGCTGTAACATCTTGACCTAAAAGTGGAGCTGTATTGTCTGCATTTAAGAAGCCACGACCTAAAAAGCGTGATGGAATCGCTTTGTCATAACCTAAGCCAGCAACGAACGTTTTGTCGCTATAAACAACTGAAGAAGACCAAGAATCACCTAAACCACGGCCAGCAACTGTATAACCACCTTTCGTCGAGTTAATAGTGTCGTTACCTTCACCTGTAGCAAGCTGTAATTTAGCTTCAAGCTTACCTTCACCCACATTGAATGCAGGAGTTTCATAAACAAGTACATTATCGATACGGTTTTCACCAGCCATGATACCTGCGACATCAGCATTATTAGCTACATAGTTATTAAATGTATCTACTACAGATGATAGTTGTTTTACTGGAGTATCAATTTTACCGGCTTTCAGCGTACCCAACTTCTCATCTTTAAGGCCAATTAAAAGATTACGCGGTACAAATGTATCTGTACTTCCACCATTGTCTACATAGAAGGTAAATTCAGCTTGATAAAGCGCACTTAAACGGTCTGTTAATTTTTCATCCCCTTTTAAACCCAAGAATGAGTTATTAGAGTTCAGGTCAGTAATATGACGATCTTCTACGCCATTTTTATTATCTGCTTGTACATGATCCAGAGAAAGATCAATCTCACCATAGAAAGTTGGTGCTGCAAAAGTTGTCCCCGCCAAAAGGCTGAATGCAATTGCTGTTGCTAACTTAGTTTTCATCAAAAAAATCCTTAATTTATTTTGTAACAAATAATACACACGGCGCTTATATTACAAAATTATTAAATTAATATTTATATATTCTATTTAGTACTTTAGGCTAATATTTAACCAAACAATTGATTATTTAGAAATTTTATACTTTTTCTTCAATTTTCATCCATCGGAAAATTGGAATTAAACAGATAATTGCCACAATTACGATCAGGTTTAGATAATTTTGATAGCCTAAAGCATCTCCAAAAATGCCACTCAGGCTATAAAGTCCTCCACTCACCGTAGCCATCAGTGCCACCTGAAAGGTAAAATCTGTCCCAGCCAGATGCTTGCGACTATATTGCATGACCAAGGTCAACATGACCACCAAGAGCATGGCAGAAATCATGTCTTCAGCTGCATTGACCAGATATATCATCCAGTTTTGTACTTTACTTTGCCCTTCATAGTGGGCAGCCAGCCAGGCGTAAGCCATTAAGCTTAATATTTTTAAAATTGAGAAAACAATCAAACTCGAGCTGCGCGACCAGTATTTCAGACACCAGCCCGCCAGTCCGGCCCCAATCAAGGCAGCCAACGCTCCCAGCATGGTGACATAAAGACCAATCTGGCTAAAGCTCAGTCCGAGATCTACCATTAATGGTTTTAATAAAGGCCCGGATAAACCATCGGCGATTTTAAAGGTCAGTAAAACCAGAAGCCACCTCGCCAAGGTTATATTTGACCAGAAGTATTGAAAATAGGTTTTAATATTACTGAGCACAGGTCCTTTATTAGATGGCGTGATAATTATTGAATGCTGAGGTTCTCTAAAAAGTAAAATGGGTAAAGTATTAAGAAAGACCAAAGCCGCCAATAATAGAAAGGTGGCTTGCCATTGCAGCAGATCTAACAACCATAATATGGCCCCGCCTCCGACAATGAATCCCAGACGCGAACCGATAACCTGAAAGGTATTGCCCCAGTGTTGCTGTTCATTTTTCAGAATATTGACTGCCAGTGCATCGGTGGCAATATCCTGCGTCGCGCCAATGCCATTCATCAGTAAAAGCGTGATAAAAAACAGCGCTAAATACAGCGGCTGATTCAAGGCCTGAATCGGTAGAAATGAAAGTCCAATCAATACGGCAACCGACAGCCATTGCAAGGGAATAATCCAGCTACGGTAATGACCTTTTGCTCTCGATCCATAACGATCAACCCAAGGTGCCCAAAATATTTTGATCGACCAGGGCAGCATCAACAGACCAAAACCACCAATATGCGCCAGTGATACCCCTTCAGCCCGAAGAATCACCGGTAAGGCATGCGTCATAAACCCGACCGGAAGCCCCTGTGCCCAATACAGCGAAAACAGTAAAATATAGGTATTCCGCATAATCAAGCCAAGTCCTTCAGGTAAAAATGCTCAACAGCATTCAAGATGCTATACATTTTGCCAATGATCCGGATTTTACAACAGTCTAATATGATCAAAAATAAAGAAAAATAAGTTTCAGGAAGAGACAGCAGCAATGACTCAGACACGTTTTCCCCAACTCCCGCCACATGTGCCAGCCCGTGGCAGCAAGCTGAGCAGGGCTTTCTTCAGGCGGCTTTTCCTGGCCCAAGGCTGGCGTCTTGAAGGCGAATTTCCGGATTTGCCCAAAGCGGTGGGAATTATTTCTCCGCACACCTCCAATATTGATGCATGGCTGGGTTTTAATGCACTGCTCGGTCTCGGCATCCAGATTAAAATTTTTGGTAAAGACAGCCTGTTTCGTACACCGCTGAAGCCGGTTCTGGAATGGATTGGTGTGGTTCCGGTGGTACGTGATAGTCCACAAGGACATACCCGACAGATTGTAGACATCATTGAAAAATCGCAGCAGATCTGGGTCGGTATGGCACCGGAAGGTTCACGTAAGGCACCGGATAAAATTCGCAGCGGTTTTTATCATATTGCCAAGGCAGCCCATTTGCCGATTGTGATGTTTTCCTTTGATTATGATATCAAGACCATTCATATCCTGGGCGTATACCATCTGACCGGTGATTATGAATACGACCTGGAACAGATTTATCAGCATTATCAAGGTAAATTCTCGGCCAAAAATCCGGACTGGGTGGCCAAGCCGTTACAAAAGCCTTTGAAAAAAGACTAGGCAAATACGCCTTTTTTTGATGTGATAGCCTGAATCTTGTTGATTTAATCACCAGTTTTTATAATGAAATTAGCCCGTTATGCCTTAATTGGCTGCCTTGGATTCAGTCTTGCAGCCTGTGACAAAGCCACTAAAACACCTACGCCTGCCACGCCATTAAAAGCCCGTGAACCTGTCGTCGCCATTGCCCTCGGTGGCGGCGGTGCCAAAGGTTTTGCCCATATTGGCGTCATTAAAGTGCTCGAATCACACGGCATCAAACCGAAAATCGTCACCGGTACCAGTGCCGGTAGTTTTGTCGGTAGCCTGTATGCCAGTGGCAAATCGCCTTATCAGTTACAGCAGATTGCCCTGAATTTTAAAGAATCTGATATCCGCGATTTAACCTTGAACCGGCAAGGGATTATTGCCGGACAAAAATTGCAGGATTTCGTCAATAAGAATGTGGCGAACAAACCAATTGAACAATTCCCGATTCGCTTTGCTGCTGTTGCCACTCGTCTGGACAATGGCCGTAAAGCTGACTTTATTAAAGGCAATGCCGGACAGGCGGTCCGAGCGTCCTGCAGTATTCCGAATGTGTTTGTGCCTGCAGTGATTGGTGGAAGCAAATATGTCGATGGCGGTCTGGTCAGTCCGATTCCGGTCAAGACCGCCAAAGATATGGGAGCAGACATTGTGATTGCCGTGGATATTTCTGCCCGTCCGGATGGTAATAAGGCTCTAAATATGTGGGGCGTACTAGATCAGACCCTGAATATTATGGGACAGCAAAGCATTCATGAGGAACTGAGTCAGGCCAATGTGGTGATCCAGCCCAAAGTCGGCCATATTGGTACTTTAGACCTGAAAGCCAGTAATGCGACCATTCTGGAAGGTGAAAAGGCTGCTCAGCTGAAAATCCGTACTATTGAAAAAGCCATTAGCAACTTCAAGCAGTCTCCCGCGGCATTTAAACCGCCACGTCCGGCAAAATTTTGATGCATGAATTTTTTATATTCATCTGCGGCCGCATCTGCTACATTGAAGATCAATCATATAAAGATGATGATTAATTAAATACTTAGCGATATAGGTCACGATATGGAATTAGTTCTTGAACCTTGGCACTGGTTTGTATTAGGCATCCTTCTGATTCTGTCGGAATTACTGCTGCCCGCATTTGCTGCCCTGTGGTTCGGGATCGGTGCCATCATGGTTGGCGTCCTGTACTGGATGTTCCCGATGATGGGACTGACGACCCAGCTCCTGACCTGGATCGTACTTTCTGTTCTGTGTACGCTGCTCTGGTTTAAGTTTATCAAGCCACTTTCCATTGATAAGACCAAAGCCGGTCTATCGCGTGAAGCGACCATTGGTCAGGTGGGCATGGTGATTCAGACTAATCTGGATCATGGGCAAATCCGGGTGCGCTTTCCGATGCCAGTTTTAGGTTCGGATGAATGGGAATGCCGAACTCTGGACCCAGTTCAGGTCGGAGACCGCGTTCGCGTCGTGGATATTCTGGGTAATGACCTGGTCGTACAACCTCACAGCACGAATTATCAAAATCAATAAGGTGAATAAGCTATGTCTGGTGGTTCTATCATTGTTATCGCGTTTCTGGCCTTTGTTGCGATTACCATTTTTAAAGGTGTGCGGATTGTGCCGCAAGGCTACAAATGGATCGTACAGCGTCTGGGTAAATACCACACCACCCTAAATCCGGGCCTGAATTTTGTCATTCCTTATGTCGATGAAGTCGCCTATAAAGTCACAACCAAAGATATCGTTCTGGATATTCCCTCACAGGAAGTGATTACCCGTGATAACGCGGTTCTGCTGATGAATGCAGTGGCCTATATCAACCTGACCACACCAGAAAAAGCCGTGTACGGGATTGAAAACTATTCCTGGGCGATTCAGAACCTGGTACAGACTTCACTGCGTTCGATAGTCGGTGAAATGGATCTGGATGATGCACTATCTTCACGTGATCATATTAAGGCACGCTTGAAATCCAGTATTTCCGATGATATCTCGGACTGGGGTATTACCTTAAAAACTGTAGAAATTCAGGATATTAAACCTTCTATTACCATGCAAACCGCGATGGAAGAACAGGCTGCTGCTGAACGTCAGCGTCGTGCAACCGTCACCAAAGCTGACGGTGAAAAACAAGCCGCAATTCTAGAAGCGGATGGCCGTCTGGAAGCCTCACGCCGTGATGCCGAAGCACAAGTGGTACTGGCTGAGTCTTCACAACGTGCAATTGACATGGTGACTTCCGCCATTGGTGATAATGAAATTCCGGTCGCCTATTTACTCGGTGAACAGTATATTAAAGCCATGCAGGATATGGCCAAGTCACCAAATGCCAAGACTGTGGTCCTTCCTGCCGATGTATTAAATACGATCCGCGGTGTTATGGGTCGCCCTAACTAATTGATCTTTTCACTTTATATATAGGCAGCCTGAGGGTTGCCTATTTTTATTCGCACAAGAAAATCTCAGCAAAAATTGTGAATTTATGGTTAAATTTCGCGTTTATTTTTGAAATCTACTGGATTTGATGTTGCCTGGCTTTCGGATTAAAGCTTTTCGCAGCTGTCTTATTCCTTGTTTCGATCTACTGTCCAACTTAAAAATGGATACCGTATGAGCTCCCTAAATCCAACCTTAATTACTTTTCTTTTCTATATTGTCGCAATGGTGGTGATCGGCCTGATGGCTTATCGCGCGACAAGCAACTTTTCCGATTACATCTTAGGGGGCCGACGTTTAGGGAGTTTTGTCACTGCACTTTCTGCAGGGGCTTCCGACATGAGTGGCTGGCTCCTCATGGGCCTGCCCGGTGCGATTTATCTTTCCGGCCTGTCTGAGATGTGGATTGCCATCGGTCTGATTATTGGTGCCTGGCTCAACTGGCTACTGGTTGCTGGCCGTCTGAGGGTGCATACCGAAGTTCAGCACAATGCCCTGACCCTGCCGGATTATTTCTCGAATCGTTTTAACGACCAGAAAAAAATCCTGCGTATTGTTTCGGCTTTCGTGATTCTGATTTTCTTTGCGATTTACTGTGCTTCCGGCATGGTTGCAGGTGCGCGTCTGTTCGAAAGCATGTTTGACATGTCTTACAGCACTGCGCTCTGGATCAGTGCGATTGCCACCATCAGCTATGTGTTTATTGGTGGCTTCCTGGCTGTGAGCTGGACCGATACCATTCAGGCGGGTCTGATGATCTTCGCCCTGTTGCTAACGCCAATCGTGACATTGATGGCATTTTCAGATATGTCCCAGGTGACTTTGGCACTGGAAGCTGCTCGTCCTCAAGCAATGAATATTCTGGGTGATCTGAGCTTTGTTGCGATTATTTCCCTACTCGCCTGGGGTCTGGGTTACTTTGGCCAGCCGCATATTCTGGTGCGCTTCATGGCTGCAGATTCAGTCAAATCCATTCCAAATGCACGTCGTATTGGCATGACCTGGATGATTCTGTGTCTGGGCGGTGCAGTCGCAGCCGGCTTCTTCGGTATTGCTTATTTCGAGCAGCATACAGAACTGGCAAGCGTGGTGAATGCCAATCCTGAAACCGTATTTATGGAACTGACCAAAATCCTGTTTAACCCATGGATTGCCGGTGTAGTTCTGGCTGCGATTCTTGCCGCAGTAATGAGTACTTTAAGCTGTCAGCTACTGGTCTGCTCAAGTACCCTGACGGAAGACTTCTATAAATCTTTCCTGCGTAAAAATGCCTCACAAAAAGAACTGGTCTGGGTTGGCCGTTTGATGGTGCTACTGATTGCCTTACTGGCGATCTGGATAGCGGGTAATCCTGAATCTAAAGTGCTGGGGCTGGTGGCTTATGCGTGGGCAGGTTTTGGTGCCGCTTTTGGTCCGCTGATTATCCTGTCATTGCTCTGGAAACGCATGACCTTGAATGGTGCTTTAGCCGGTATGATCGTGGGTGCAGTCGTGGTTATTTTCTGGAAGAACCTGTTTGCAGACACTGGCCTGTATGAAATCGTTCCTGGCTTTATCTGTTCAATGCTGGCAATTGTGGTGGTGAGTCTGATGGGTAAAGCACCAACAGCAGAAGTGACTGACCGTTTTGAAGAAGCTGAACGTCTGTACAACGAAAGCAAATAATTCTGTAGCAACTAAAAAAGAGGACTTGAAGTCCTCTTTTTTATGGAATGCTCTTATACCTGAGAAGAAAAAAATGTTCCTATCAGCTTTTTCGCGTGAGCAGGAACCGGGTAATTTGCATCAACTCTTCCGCCTGACCTTCAAAATGGTTCAAGGCATTGATCGCCTGATCATGTAATTGCTCGGTATAGGCTTTGGCCTGCTCTAGCCCCATCAATGCCGGATAAGTCGATTTTTCGACCTGTTCATCTTTACCTGCGGTTTTACCCAAGACTTCGGTATCGGAAATAATATCCAGAATATCGTCCTGTACCTGGAAGGCCAGACCAATCGCCTGTCCAAATTCACGTAATTTAGGAATGGCCAGATCGGTGCCTTCAAAGATTGTCACCGCCGCCATCATGATCGCAGCGCTAATCAAAGCACCGGTTTTATTGCGATGAATATTTTCCAGTGCTTGCTGATCGATTTTTTTGCCTTCAGACTGCAAATCTAAAACCTGACCATTCACCATTTTCGAAGAAGCGGTTGCCAGAATCTGCATCTGCTTCAGTACAATGGAAGCTTCTACCGCTGGCCCCTGATCAAACAGACGACTGCTCAAAGTTTCAAAAGCCATAGACTGCAGGATATCACCTGCCAGCAACGCTGTATCTTCCCCATAAGCTACATGGCAGGTCGGCTGGCCACGACGTAGCAAATCATTGTCCATACACGGCAGATCATCATGGGCCAGTGAATAGCAGTGAATAAACTCGATCGCAACCGCTGCACGGCGCACTGCAGCGCTATTCTGGTTGGGTTTTAATGCGGCGGTGGCATAGCATAGTGCTGGACGTACTCGTTTACCGCCAAGCATCACAGCATGATGGACTGCCGACCTTAAAGGTTCCGGAATAGCAAAGGCTTCCAGAGCGGTCAATAAATCCTGTTGAATGCGGTGTTGTGCTTGAGTGAGTGCATGGGTTGATACGTCAGTGATAGATGACACATTCGCCTCGAATACGTAGTCCAGAAAAATAAAATGACAAGCGAATAAATGCCTGTACGCTGATCAGGCATTGTACCTAGAAATGCCTTGAATTTTCAGCCATAAATCGAATTGTTCTACTGAAATTTGCCATTCAACATCAAATAAGCAAGTCAGAGATTTTAAACAATAAAAAAACCACCGCAGAAATGGTGGTTTTATTCAGGCTAAATGTATGTACGACTTTTAAACGAGAACATCTTCTGGTACGCGCACCCAGCCTTCCATCAAGACGCGGGCACTACGGCTCATAATCGCTTTCTTCACTTTCCACTCACCATTTTCAAAACTTGCTTGTGCACCCACTCTCAAAGTCCCGGAAGGATGACCGAAACGCACCGCTTCACGCTCTACCCCACCTGCGACCCGGTTCACCAATGTTCCGGGAATAGCAGCTGCCGTACCAATGGCCACCGCAGCCGTGCCCATCATGGCATGATGGAGTTTACCCATAGACAAGGCCCGAACCAGAATATCGGTATCCGATTCAGTGACGGTTTTGCCACTTGAAGAGGTATAGCTACTCGGTGGTGCAACAAAGGCAATTTTTGGCGTGTGTTGTCGGGTTACGGCTTCTGTAATATCCTGAATCAGTCCCATCTGCTTTGCTGCATAGGCACGAATCGTTTCAAATTTTGTCAGGGCTGCCACGTCATTATTGATATGATCCTGAAGCTCGGTGCCCTTATAGCCTAGATCCCCCGCATTTAAAAATACCGTGGGAATACCGGCATTAATCATGGTCACTTCAAAGCTGCCAATATTTGGCACTTCCAAAGTATCGACCAGATTACCTGTTGGAAACATCGAACCGCCTTCAGCATCGTCATCGGCTGGATCCAGAAACTCGATCTGCACTTCGGCCGCAGGAAAGGTTACGCCATCCAGTTCGAAATCACCCAGCTCCTGCACTTGACCATTTTGCATCGGCACATGCGCGATAATGGTTTTCTGGATATTGGCCTGCCAGATACGTACCGTGCATAACCCATTTTCAGGAATACGTTCAGCCTCCACCAGACCATTAGAAATAGCGAATGCACCTACTGCCGCAGTCAGATTGCCACAGTTGCCACTCCAGTCCACAAAAGGACGGTCAATTGACACCTGACCAAATAAATAATCGACATCATGATCAGCGTGTTGGCTTTTTGACAGGATCACCGTTTTACTGGTACTGGAACTGGCGCCACCCATGCCATCAATCTGTTTCCCGTATGGATCGGGGCTACCAATCACGCGCAGCAAAAGCTGATCACGAATTCGGCCCGGCTGTTGTGCCTGTGCAGGCAGGTCATCTAGCTTAAAGAAAACACCTTTACTGGTGCCTCCACGCATATAGGTTGCAGGAATCTTGATTTGGGCGGCAAAACTCATGAATTATTTCATCCTTTGACTTATCTTTGTTTTCGTACGGGTTATTCAATATTTATATTCAAAGTATAGTATGTTGAAAGCAGAACTGCTTGGCTGCCAGACCTTAGTATAAAAAAACGGCATTTGTATTTTATCCAAGAAAATAGAGAACTCATCAGTAACAGTTTCAATAAAATTAATATATTGATTCATTTATATTTTATTTCAGTTATTTATATGAATATTTTTTATTACTCCTCCAACAATATTTCATTCTTAGGATGGACTAGGCTTCTTTAGTCTGATCAATTACAATCAGCCACTTATCATTTTCCATTGTCGGGCTGAACACTTTGAATAACGAGTCTTCACAACTTCAGCGTGGCTTAAAGAACCGTCATATTCAGTTGATCGCCATGGGCGGTGCAATTGGCACAGGCTTATTCTTAGGTTCCGCACAGGTGATCCAATCTGCGGGTCCTTCTATTATTTTAGGCTATGCCATTGGGGGCCTGATTGCATTTTTAATCATGCGTCAATTGGGTGAGATGATTGTTCATGAACCTGTCGCAGGTTCATTCAGCCATTTTGCTTATAAATACTGGGGGAAATTTCCCGGTTTCCTTGCGGGTTGGAACTACTGGATTTTGTATATCCTGGTAGCCATGACCGAACTTACCGCAGTTGCGAAATATATCAACTACTGGTGGCCGCATATTCCAGCCTGGGCATCGGTACTGTTTTTCTTTATCGTGATTACACTGGTCAACCTCGGCAATGTGAAATTCTACGGTGAATCAGAATTCTGGCTTTCCATCATTAAAGTGACTGCGGTCATCTCGATGATTGTCTTCGGCCTGTATCTGATCCTGACTGCTGATGCTTCTTCAGGCGCATCTTTTAGCAATCTTTGGACCGCGGGCGGTTTCTTCCCGAATGGTTTTGAAGGTCTATTCTACATGCTGGCCTTCCTGATGTTTGCCTTCGGTGGTATTGAACTGATCGGCATGGCGGCTGCAGAAGCTGAAAATCCGGAAAAAACCATTCCGAAAGCCATTAATCAGGTGGTTTTCCGTATTCTGATTTTCTATGTCGGTGCTTTGACGATTCTGTTGTCACTCGTGCCTTGGAATCAGCTTGAACTTGGTGGTCTGGACAAAAGTCCGTTCGTGATGATTTTCAGCCAGCTTGGCATTGACTGGGCAGCACACTTACTGAACTTTATTATCCTGACAGCAGCATTGTCTGTGTATAACAGTGGCATGTACGCCAACAGCCGTATGCTCTATGGTCTGGCTCAGCAAGGAAATGCACCTAAAGTCTTCATGAAAGTGAATAAACAAGGTACGCCAATTCCTGCTGTATTGTTCTCTGCCGTGCTGATTTTCGGCTGTGTGCTACTCAACTACTTCGTGCCTGAAGATGCCTTAAGCCATCTGATTTACATCGTAGTCGGTGCATTGGTATTGAACTGGGCCATGATTACCCTGACCCATCTTAAGTTTATTCAGAGCATGAAAAAGCTGGGACAGAAGACTTCTTTCCCTGCGCTATGGTCTCCGGCGGGCAATATTCTGGTTCTTGGTTTTATTCTTACGATTCTTTACATCATGTGGACGCAAGGATTCCAGGAATCTATTTTGATGATCCCGCTTTGGATTGTGGTCATGTTCGGTCTGTTTAAGTTACTTAAGCCTAAAAATACCTAGACAACTCCTGTAGCTATGAGTCCTTAAAAGTTATTGCTTCGGCAATAACTTTTTTTTGTATTTTTTACAGTACAATAGCCTTCTTTTCGCGCCCTTAGCTTAACTGGATAGAGCAGTTGCCTCCTAAGCGACCGACGTGGGTTCGAGTCCCGCAGGGCGCACCACCCTTTCAAAATGTGATCTATACTTCAAAAAATTAGCGTTAATCTTCATATTTTTAGAATATTTTTTATACAAAAAATCATTTTTTCTCCATTATTTTATTTCTTTTACTTTCAAATACTTATTTTAAAATACAGCTATTTTTTGGTGCAAAAACTCTATTTTGGTGCTTTTTTAGACTAATTAGTTTTTTCTAGAGCATTTACTCTTATTTTAATTGTGCTATTTTTGTCACATGGAGTAACAAATGATTGCGGATAAATACCCGAAATCTCCAAGAATTTAATAAGTGCAAACAACAACGCTAGATATAAATTTGTACCTCAAGGAAAGACGTAAATGAAATTAAAAACATTAACTACTGCAATGATTCTTGCAACTGTACCTATGACAGGCGCATTTGCAGCAGCACTAGATCGTTCAGGCCAATCTATTGCAGCCTTCCTACAACCTGGTAACTATTTTGAAGCAGGTATTTCTGTTTTAGATCCATCTGTATCTGGTAAAGCGAATGCAGGTTATACACCTAACGCTGCTATTCCTGCAGCTTTAGCTGGTCTTGAGAATACCTCTCTATCAGACATGGGCGAAGATTATTACTTCCCAAGTGCAGCATTAAAGTTTCAAGTAGCTGATAAATTATCAGTGGGTCTTTTATACGATCAACCTTTTGGTGCTGATGCAGCCTATTCAGTTGGTGATGCTGGAGCAAACCCAGCATTAGCAGGCTTGGGGCTTCCAGCTGCATTATTTGCTGGACAGGGCTTATTACATGATGGCCAAGAAGCAACTGAAGTAGAAGTTACAACCGAAAATTTAACGTTCCTATTAGGTTTCCAACCAACTGAAAACTGGAATCTATATGGTGGTGCAGTATACCAGACCGTTAAAGGGAATGTTCAATTACGTGGTACCGCATACGGTTCTACTATTGCATTAGGCCAATATAATGCAGATATGAAAGAAGATTCTGCAGTAGGCTGGATTGCAGGTTTAGCTTACCAAATTCCTGAAATCGCATTAAAAGCATCTTTAACGTATCGCTCTGAAATTGATCACGAAGCAGCAACGAATGAATATGGTACAAGCTTAGTTTTAACTGGTTTAGTTCCTGGACCAGGTGCGGTATATAACGAAAACACTACTACCAAAATTACAACTCCACAATCTGTAAACCTTGATTTCCAAACTGGTATCATGGCTGACACAGTCGCTTTTGCTAATGTGCGCTGGGTAAACTGGGAAGATTTTTCAATTCGTCCTGAACAGTTTGGTACAGTTTCAGAAGCTTTAGGTGCCGCAGGCTTAACCCCAGATAATCCAAATGGTTTTGACTTAGTGGGTTATACAGATGATCAATGGTCAGCTACTGTAGGTGTAGGCCGTAAATTTAATGAAAAATGGGCAGGTAATGTCTCTGTAGGTTGGGATTCAGGTGCAGGCAACCCTGTTTCAACTTTAGGTCCAACTGAAGGTTACTGGAACGTTGGCCTAGGTCTACAATTCTCACCTGCTGCAAACTACTTTATCGCTGGTGGTGTGAAGTACTTCTGGTTAGGTGATGCTAAAGCTCAACCTGCATCAATGTTTGGTACAGGAAACTCTGTGGCACAATTTGAAGATAACCATGCTTTAGGTTATGGCTTAAAAATGGGCTATCGCTTCTAATTCCTGTTAGTTAATAAAAACCACCTTCGGGTGGTTTTTATTGTCTCATTTATATTTTTATACACCCGTATACTATTCGATGCTTTTATCACCAATCAAATTTTGCCTAAATTTTGTTTTTAATATATTTTGATAAAAATTATTATTTGTTTATTTTCATTAAGTTAATCAAAAAAATATAGTATAAATACTCTAAGCAACCCTTTTATTTAACTGCCTTAGTTCATTTCTTCAACAGAGCTGAGTATTTACTCTTTTTAAAATTATGTTACTTTTCCTGCACATTTTTGTTACAGATGGCATCAGGGAACGTACCATGAAGCTCAATAAAATTTATTCTGCTATTTTACTTAGCACTTTACCTCTTTCTGTAGTTCAAGCAGCTGGCTTGGATCGTTCTGGCCAGTCTATTTCTGCTTTTTTACAGCCGGGTAACTATGCGGAAGCAGGTATTTCTGTTTTAGATCCAGAAGTTCAAGGTAAAGACAATGCCGGCAATAAAGTCAGCGATATGGCTGAAGATTACTACTTCCCTACTGCTGCTATAAAAATTCAGGCAACTGATAAAATATCTCTGGGTTTACTTTATGACCAGCCATTTGGAGCTGACTCTCAATATGCGCCTGAATCTAATGCTTTTGCTACAGTAAATACCAATACTGGTGTATTGGAAGGCACTTCTGTTGAAGTAAAAACCAATAGCATTACAGCACTTATAGGGTATCAGCCAAATGAGAACTGGAATGTTTATGCCGGACCTGTCTATCAAAGCGTAAAGGCGAAAGTCTCCCTACGTGGTACAGCTTATAGAGGCCCGCAAGTTCTTGGCGGTTATGATATTGACCTTAAAGAAAGTGAAGCTTACGGTTGGTTAGCTGGTTTTGCATATTCTATTCCTGAAATTGCCTTAAAAGCTGCTGTGACTTATCGCTCTGAAATTAAACATGAATTAGATACCACAGAAACCTTCGGTTTTGGTACAGATGGGGCTTTATATATTCCTGGATTAACTGGCACATTATTAGGTAAACCAGTAATTCCAACTTACCATAAAGCGGAAATTACTACACCACAATCAGTCAACATTGACTTACAGTCAGGCATTGCAAAAAATACCTTAGCCTTTGCTAATATTCGCTGGGTACATTGGGATCAGTTTGCAGTAAAACCTGCTTATTTATCTCAGCTAACTGGCGCACTCACCGGAAAACAGCAGAATCTTGTCGATTATTCAGATGATCAATGGTCTGCAAATGTGGGTTTAGGCCGTAAATTTAATAATAAATGGTCAGGTTCAGCTTCTGTAGGGTATGACTCAGGAGCGGGCAACCCTGTAACAACCCTAGGTCCAACTGAAGGCTACTGGAATGTAGGTTTAGGCGGTCAATACAGTCCAGCTGAAAATTACTTTATCCAAGCTGGTGTCAAATACTTCTGGCTAGGTGATGCAACTGCACAAACTGGTGGAAATCCAGTTGGAGAATTTGAAGACAATTATGCAATGGGTTATGGTTTAAAAATCGGTTATCGCTTCTAATAAATCGATCTCATAAAGAAAGGGCGCTTATAGCGCCCTTTCTTTTATTCCAATGTACTTAAAAGATTAAGCCGGAATATCACGTACTGAAGCATTACGAATCGCTTCTTTTAACGCATCATAACCACGAATTGGCGGGAATTGCGGGAATTCAGCAATCACATTTTCAGGCGCATCAAATAGGAAACCATGATCTGCTTCACCTAGCATCGTGGTATCATTATAAGAATCTCCTGCTGCAATCACACGGAAGTTCAAGCCATGTAATGCTTTTACGGCTTTACGTTTTTGGTCCGGCTGACGAAGTTTGTACGCTGCAATCATGCCATTTTCATCAGTTTCTAATTTATGACAAAAAATAGTTGGCCAATCCAGTTGCTTCATGAGTGGATGTGCAAATTCATAGAAAGTATCTGAAAGAATAATTAATTGAAAATGCGTACTCACCCATTTCACAAATTCTTTTGCACCCGGGAAAGGGCCCATTTCTGCAATCACATCCTGAATATCGTTCAAGCCTAAATCATGCTGTTTTAAAATATTCAGACGTTGGGTCATCAGTACATCATAGTCAGGAATGTCACGAGTCGTCGCTTCAAGCTCTTTAATACCGGTTTTTTTGGCAAAGTTAATCCAGATTTCTGGAACCAACACGCCTTCTAAATCTAGACATACGACTTCCATGAACATTCCCTCTGAGTTGTATTGAAAAAATTTTGCACTATCATAGCTGAAGAAACAGATTTTGCATTGTACTTTTTTAAATCTATTTTTTCATAAGTATTTATTTTTTAGTGATAAGTCAATTAAATCAATTCTATTAAAATAGATGTGAAATTAACTAATATAGGCCATGTCCTTTCCAAGCCTATATCGCCAGGACTCTCATGACCATCATTCCTACTATTGATCGTATTGATGCGCTTGCATCTGAATATGCTGATAAATCGCCCAATGAAATTTTGGCACTTGCACTGAGCCAGCAAGGTGAAATTGCGATTTCATTTTCTGGTGCTGAAGATGTTGTATTGATTGATATGGCCTCTCATCTGGGTAAACCATTCCGGGTATTCAGTCTGGATACTGGACGTTTACATGCAGAGACCTATCAGTTTATTGAGCGGGTGCGTAAGCATTATAATATCGAGATTGAAATCTGCTTCCCCGAAACTGCAGACGTGCAAAATCTAGTGACGACAAAAGGTTTATTCAGTTTCTTTGAAGATGGCCATCAGGAATGTTGCGGTATACGCAAGGTTCAACCGCTACGTAAAAAACTGGCCACGCTGGACGGCTGGATTACCGGTCAGCGCAAAGACCAAAGTCCGGGTACACGCAATGAAATTCCTGTGGTTCAGGCCGATCCAGGTTTTTCCGGTCCGGGAAAGCAGTTGATCAAGTACAATCCTCTAGCCAACTGGTCCAGCGCGGATGTCTGGAGTTATATCCGTATGATGGAAGTCCCTTATAATGCCTTGCATGAAAAAGGTTTTGTTTCAATTGGCTGTGAACCTTGTACTCGCCCTGTGCTGCCAAATCAGCATGAACGCGAAGGCCGCTGGTGGTGGGAAGAAGCCACTCATAAAGAATGTGGCTTACATGCTGGCAATCTAAAAAAATAAAGTTAAGTTTTATCGCTCCTATTGATTGAAAGGCTATTTTTTTAATAAAGATAGTCTTTTTTAATTGATAATTTTACATTTAGTGATGTGGTTCCGTTAATTAGACCACTCAATCTAGTTTTATAAGTGATAAATCCGCTCTAAATATTTAAATTATGCTGCCATTACTTTTAGTAAATGTTGATCATAAAATTCATTTGGTGTTGCCTTATTCAAACTTGAATGAGGACGTATCATGTTATAAAAATCCAAATATTCAGCAATTGATAGTTTCGCTTGTTTAACCGTATCGTAAGCCTTCAAATAGACTTCCTCATGCTTCACGCTGCGCCATAAACGCTCAATCATTACATTATCCATCCATCGTCCTTTCCCATCCATACTGATACGGATATTTCGCAATTTTAACTCATTCAAAAATGCCTCGCTTGTGAATTGACTGCCTTGGTCTGTATTAAACACCTCTGGACAACCATATTTCACAATTGCTTCTTGCAACGCATCTATGCAAAAGTCTGTTTCCATACTGATCGATACTCGATGAGCCAGTACTTTACGACTATGCCAATCTATAATTGCACACAGATAGACAAAGCCTTTAGCCATAGGAATGTACGTGATATCTGTACACCAGACTTGATTAGAGTGATCGATGACCATGTTTTTCAACAGATATGGGAAAATACGGTGTGCAAGATTAGGCTTACTGGTATTGGGTTTTGGATACAAGGCATGTATTCCCATCAAGCGCATTAAACGTCGGACTTTACGCCGACCTATTTGATGTCCTTGACGCTGTAGCATATCTCGTATCATTCGACTGCCCATAAATGGGTAGTCGAGATGAATTTCATCGATTAGACGCATCCAACTCAAATCAGTTGATGAAATCTCTTTGGGCTTGTAATACAACGTGCTGCGATTGATTTGAATCAATTGCGATTGTTGTCGTACCGAAAGTTGATGGGTCTTATCGATCATTTTTTGCCGCTCAGTTGCCCTGTTTTTCTGAGTGCACCTTCTAAAAAATCAATTTGCAATGCCTGATGTCCTATCTTGGCATGTAAAGCTTTAAGATCAATCTCTGGTTCTTGTTGTGCTGTTGGTCGTGAAAAAATATTGATCGATTGCTCAAGCAGTTGATTTTTCCAATCAATGATTTGATTTTGATGTAAATCGAATTGAGTAGAAAGCTCAGCGAGTGTGTGGTCGCCTTTAATTGCTGCGAGAGCAACTTTAGCTTTGAAATCTGCTGAGTGATTACGACGTTTTCTTCGTGTCATGGTTGACTCCAGAAACAAGCATTTCCCATGCTTATTGGGGAGTAGATTATCACTTATAGACGTGGTCTAAAATCATAGATCCACATCATAGTGACAAGATAGAAATTACCTTTTATCGGGATAATATTATTTTAATTAAAGAATTGATAAAATTTTAGCTCATTGATTTATTTGCATAAAATGTGAAATTAAACACAATGCTATTTCTCTAATAACACATAATTATTAAGTTACACTCCACTTCGCCTAGAAAATACTATTTTTAGAAATCTATTTTAAAACTAAAATTTTCACATTTCATAAACTTAGGAAGATATTTTGTTCTTGTCAATAGCCACTTTTTCACAGTTGAGGCAAGATAAAGCAGTTCATTTATATGCTAAAAAAGATATACTTTAAAAACTAAAGTAATAATTCTAACAAGGCTTTTTAGCAAAAAAGCCATAGAGAGTGCAGTGAGGCAATCCACGCTATGCGTCCATTACATCCAATTGATTTTATTTTCTTAACTTTAGAGAAACGGCAGCAGCCTATGCATGTAGGTGGACTATTTTTATTCCAAATTCCCGACAATGCGCCAGCTTCCTTTATTCAGGATCTAGTCACGGATATCCAAAATTCGAAATGCTCTCCAATCCCACCTTTTAACAATTATTTAAACGGCCTGTTTTGGGATGAAGACCAAGAATTTGATTTAGATCATCATTTTCGTCATATTGCCCTGCCAAAACCGGGCCGTATCCGTGAATTGCTAACCTATATTTCTCAAGAACATAGTGCCCTGATTGATCGTGCCAAACCTTTATGGACCTGTCATATTATTGAAGGCATTGAAGGAAACCGTTTTGCCATGTATTTCAAAATTCACCATGCTATGGTGGATGGAATCGCTGGCATGCGTCTGGTAGAAAAGTCGCTTTCACATGATCCAAATGCCAAGAGTATTGTACCGCCATGGTGTGTGGAAGGCCCACGTGCCAAACGCCTTAAAGCACCTAAAGTGAACAGGTTTAAAAATGTCCTGCAGACCATTAAGGGGCAACTGGAATGTGCGCCACGAGTTGCTTATGAACTGTCGCAAACCGTCATGAAAGATATGGGACGCAATCCGGATTATGTATCCAGCTTTCAGGCGCCAAGCAGTATTCTGAATCAACGCGTCAGTGCTTCACGTCGCTTTGCAGCCCAGTCTTTCGAATTTTCACGTTTACGTCATATTTCTAAGGCATTGGGCGTGACCATTAATGATATCGTACTGGCCATTTGTTCAGGTGCATTACGTGAATATTTATTATCGCAAAATGCCTTACCGAAAAAACCGTTAATTGCCATGGTTCCAGCTTCGGTTCGCAGTGATGACTCGGATGTATCCAACCGTATTACCATGATTCTGGCCAATTTGGGCACACATAAAGAAGATCCGCTGGAACGTCTCAAGATCGTACGCCGCAGTGTACTGAGTGCCAAAGAACGCTTCAAACGTATGAATGCCAATCAAATCTTGAACTATAGTGCTTTTGTCTATGGTGCAGCGGGTCTGAACATTGCCTCCGGTTTAATGCCGACACGTCAGGCGTTTAACGTGATTATTTCCAATGTACCTGGACCACAAGAGCCCCTTTACTGGAATGGTGCACGTCTTGAAGCACTTTATCCGGCTTCTATCGTACTGGATGGTCAGGCTCTAAATATCACCATGACCAGCTATCTAGACAAACTGGAAGTCGGCTTGACCGCATGTCGTAATGCCCTGCCGAAAATGCAGAACTTGCTAACACATCTGGAAGAAGAAATTCAACGTTTTGAACTTATTGTAGATGGCGAACCTGTCCCAAAGTTACGGGCGGTAAGCTAGCCGCGGATAAGTAAATAAGATAGATGGACTGCCAAAGGTGCTGATCATTTTTGCCAGTCCTTGAACACAGAATAAAGGGACCGATCCGGTCCCTTTGCTTTATTTTTTGAAATCTTTTTAAATTATTTTCTCTGTACACGACAAATTTCAGGTGGTGTTTTAAAAAGTATGCTGACATTAAATGAAGCCATTATTGATGTAAAAGAAGGTTAAGTCGAAGGCTTTAAAATGGTTTTCAAGCTTTTTGGAGAAATTACAACTTCTTCTAAAACCACGCCTTATTCGATGCCTTATTTTGCAATTATTACCTTCAATTCCTACAGTAAAAAACTTACCAATACTTTGCTTGCAGTTTTTAAAAGCAGTGATGAAACTGTCCCAATGATCACTTGCAATTCGGGTGTAGTGAATACCTAATTGTTTAAGCTTTGTCTTCAACCTTTGGACTGTAGCTAAATCTCTCTTACCCCAAACATAAGCAACAATCTCACCTGTTTCTCGATGGTAGGCGTAAATAAGCCATTGTTTATTATTTTTATTTCCAACAAAAGTCCAGAATTCATCTACTTCGAGAGATTCATAATGACTTTGTTTAGGCTGAATTTGATAGGCCGATTCAGTTAAAGTCCGTAAGACTTTACCGATACTAATGCGCTCAACTTCAGCGATATCTCGTATACCGCTGCCTCTGACCATTAACTGTAATATTTTACGAGTAATGCCAGAATTACATCCTAGATAGCTCAGAGCATGGTCACCAATAAACTGACGTTTGCAGTCTTTGCATTGGTAGTTTTGTTTCCCATCTACTTTGATGCCATTTTTCTTTATACTGTCACTGAGGCAGGTTGGACATTTGATTTCTAGAGTTATTTGCATTTCTCTATTTTATCAAAATTCAACCTGCTTTTTTTTAGCATACTTTTTGATACACCACCAAATTTCATAGGATCCTTGTCCTATCAGGCTTTTTCTTTCTTAAAATTGCTAGCACTTTCTTAAATTCTTCTTTTTTTTCCAAAACCAATCAAACGTAGAATAACCATTTGAACATAGTCCAAACCGTAGCGAAATAAACTTACTGAAAGTCGTCCATGCTTCTTTATTTTTATCGCTTTTTTCCGATCATGTTGCCATTCACCTGTTAAATAGCACCAACAGAAACCGATAGCTAGCACTGCTATCAATTTCTTGACTCGTCTAGGGTCTGTTAAACGAGTATTTTCAAGATTGAATCCACGTCCTTTGAGACAACTAAATAACGTTTCGATTTCCCAGCGTAATGCATAATCACGAATAGCAGAAGCATTAAACATAGGAGAAACAACAAGTAAAAGTTCTCCATCTTCTAATCGTAGCGCACTAATATACAGTTTCACTCGACCAACCCAAATACGTCGTTTACGACATTCAGTTTGACCAACTTGAAGATGACGAAATAAATCACTAATTTTATGATTCTTGGCTAAGTGATTGGTCACAATAAAGTTTTTTTAACACGTATACAGAAGTTAATGTCATTTTCAATTAACCATGTAAACCATTTCTCACCGATAAATTCTCTGTCTGCAAACACATTCACAATACGATCTTTACCAAAAATGGAGATAAAGCGTTGAATCAAAGCAATACGCTCTTTTGTATCTGAATTTCCACGTTTATTGAGCAATGTCCAAACAATAGGTATCGCTATTCCACGATAGACGATGGCTAACATCAAGATATTGATATCTCGTTTTCCCCATTTCCAATTAGTTCTATCCAAAGTTAATTGGACTTTATCGAATGAAAATATATTGAAAATTAACTGAGAAATTTGACGATAATCGAAATACTGATCTGCAAAGAAGCGTTGTATACGTCGATAAAATGATTGTGGTAAGCACTTGATGGGTAAGGCTTTAGATGCAGAAGAAAGATTACATGTCTGTTTTACAATTACTGCAAGCATAATCAGTGTAAAACATTTTGCATGTGACTTGTTCCACTTTAGATATTTGTTTAAGATGAGATGTAACTCATTGAAATGTGTCATCATATTCGTCGTCAGAAAACAAGTATTATGCCATTATTTCAATGAGTTATCTTTTTTTGTCGTGTACAAAGAATTATTTTAGAACTTTTGGAAGACTTCTCGATTTAAACATCTATCCAAATCATTTTTTGATAAGTTAGAAACAATACACAAATACAATCAGCTTTTAATGGTACGGCACTGTTGTAATAATTGATGACAGACGTTACGGATCATGGTTGCGGTAATCTGAACTTCATTACCGCGCTCATCGACGATATATCCCGCATGTACAGTCTTTGGTTCTAATACGTGTTTTAGGCCTTTATGGATTACTGCTTTACTCATACTCATCACACACTCCTTTTGCTAAGCCTGAAACTGGGAGAAACGGCTTTGGCTAATTCATGCATCTAGTATTGTAAATAAAGGCCCGATTGTAAAATTTCAGATGTAACAAGTGTTTAACGATATTCTGTTACAATTTCAGCTGAGAATGATATCGTATTGCTCTTGCGTATACAGATTTTCCACCTGGAACTTAATCACGCGATTAATGAAATGTTCTAGATCAGCGACTGCAGGCGCTTCTGCTGTTAATAAACGATCAATAACAGCCGGATGCGCAACGACAGTAAAGCCACTCTGTGACTCATAAGCACGAGCATAACGCAGAATCTCCCTGAATATTTCGTAACATACTGACTCGGCTGTTTTGACATAACCGCGTCCTTGACAGGTCGGACAAGACTCGCACAGCAGATGTTCCAGCGACTCACGGGTGCGTTTCCGGGTCATTTCCACCAAGCCCAGTTCTGATACCTGAGTAATCTTGGTCTTGGCGTGGTCACGTTCTAACATGCGCTCAAACTGTTTCATCACTTCTTCACGATGCTGCGCTTCCTGCATATCAATGAAGTCGATGATAATAATGCCGCCGAGATTACGCAGCCGTAACTGACGCGCGATAACATCCGTCGCTTCCATATTGGTTTTAAAAACCGTATCTTCCAGCGAACGTCCACCAACATAAGAACCGGTATTGACATCAATTGTGGCCATGGCTTCCGTCTGGTCAATCATCAGATAACCGCCAGACTTCAATGCGACTCGAGTTTGCAATGCCTTTTGCAGGTCTTCTTCGACATTATACAAGTCAAAAATTGGCCGCTCGCCCGGATAATGCAGCAAACGGTCTTTCATATTCGGGACAAATTCTTCGACAAATTCCTGCAGCTTGGCATGAATTTCACGTGAATCCACGTAAATTTTAGCAGTTTCTTCATTGGCCAGATCACGAATCACCCGTTGCGGCAAAGGCAATTCTTCAAAGATCAAAGACGGTACTGCAATAATCTTTTGCTTGCGCTGGATATATTCCCAAAGCTTGGCCAGATAAGCCATATCCTGTGCAATGGCTTCTTCTTCAATCCCTTCTGCCGCAGTACGTACAATCACTGAACCTGGCAGCTTATGTTCTGCCTGAATCCGCTCAATGATCGAACGCAAGCGATTGCGCTCTTCCTCGGATTCAATCCGTTGCGATACACCGATATGATTGCCATATGGCATCAGCACCAAATAACGCGAAGGAATAGAGAGATCGGTAGACAGGCGTGCGCCTTTGGTACCGAGCATATCCTTCATCACCTGAACCGTGAGGACTTGTCCCGGTTGAAGTAGCTCAAAGACATTCGGCGTCGGTTGATTGCGGGACCAGACCATATCATTGATATGCAAAAACGCAGTGCGAGAGAGTCCGATATCCACGAAAGCAGCCTGCATGCCGGGTAAGACCCGCACCACTTTTCCTTTATAGACATTCCCTACCAGACCACGCTTGGCCGTACGCTCGACAAACAGTTCATTGACCGTGCCGTTTTCAATTAACGCAACCCGACATTCCATCGGCGTGACGTTAATCAACAACTCGTCAGACATAACTACACTCAAAACATTATAAGAATTCTTTTCAGCAGTTAATTTAGTGCCTTAACCGTCTGTAATAACTGTACTGTTTCATATAAGGGCAAGCCAACCACATTGGAATAACTGCCCTGTATTTTTGGAATATAACGTGCTGCAATTCCTTGAATTGCATAAGCCCCTGCTTTACCCAAGGGCTCACCTGTGGCCCAGTAACTTTCCATATCTGCAGCGCTCAGGATTTGAAATTCGACCTGTGTGCGTACCACTATACTGTATTTTTCATGCTTTGTACGAACACAGACACCGCTATAGACATCATGCCATCGACCGGAGATTTTTGTCCACATTTCAATCGCATGTTGTTTGGATTCAGGCTTACCCAGAATCTCCTGATCCACCCCCAGACTGGTATCCGCAGCAATGATGATGGCATCTGGATAATACTCAGCCACGGCATCTGCTTTGGCTCGTGCCAGACGTTCAACATAGGCTGCGACCGACTCGCCTGCTTGTACCGATTCGTCAATTTCTGGGCTGTAAATATCGAAGCTCAGCCCGAGTTGCTGTAACAACTCGCGGCGCCGGGGTGAGCTCGAAGCAAGAATTATACGCGCCATTTTTTGAGCACATAATAAATAGCAGGCCAAACCAGAATACTGGTCAGCATCGGAATCCAGTGCCTTGCATAAGAAAATTGCACGCCAGCCACAATCTGGGAAAAAAAGATCATTAGCAGATGCGCGACAATCGCCAGCCCCATAATCACCCAGAGATTATTAAAGGTCAGGATACGGCGCTCACGGGTTAGAAAGCGGGCTAAAAAGGCAATAATGATAAAGCTCAGCGCATTCAGACCCAAAGGTGCATCCAGCAGTAGATCAATAAAAATACCGGTACCAAAGGCAAACCAGATCCCACACCAGGTCGGCTGGCACAGCACCCAGAAAAGCATGATCATCAGCATAAACAGCGGACGCCAGCCCGAGAGATTATAGGAAAGTGGATAGACCATTAAAATAGAAGCCACAATCACCGAAATGACGATGGCCATTAAAGGATCACGATGCTTTCTGGATTTCATCTTAGCGATTGACATGCGGTTGCTCCATCGCTAATGAATCGGAAAATAACACCACCACATGATGTCCACCAGCCAGTTGGGCTGCAGGCGTGACATCAATCTGGGCAAATTCACCGGAATTATGCCGTTGTACTTTAGACACCTGCCCTACCAGATAACCTGCCGGGAAATGTTGTCCCAAGCCCGAACTATAGACTTTTTCACCAACCTTGATGTTAGCACTGGTCGGTACATATTCCATTTTTAAACGCCCCAGATCACCCGTACCCGAGACAATGGCACGCATACCGGTATGTTCCAGGCGCACTGACAGTGAATGTTCCTTATCAGACAACAGCATGACCCGGCTACTATGCGGATAGACATTGATAATCTGCCCCATGATACCCTTGTCATCCAGTACCGTTTGCCCGACTTTCAGCTCGTTATTCGAACCCCGGTTGATCACGATAATATGCCGTAATGGATCGGCATCGGTGCCAATCACCTCGGCAATTTCAATACGTCCATCAATGATCAGTGGCGTGTCCAATAGACCGCGCAAACGGGTATTTTCAGCAGAAAGTTCAGAGATTTTTTGTAAGCGTACCTGTGCCTGTAACAGCTCGGCCTGCATCGCGGTATTTTCCCGACGCAATTGAGCTTCAGACTTGGTTTGTTGATTCAACCACTCTCGCGACAATACCGGATAGCTGGCCACCGCATAAATAGGATTATAAGCAGCGTACAGGACATCCCTTGCAGGTTGAACAACATGCGGCATGCGCCAATCAAAGAAAAGCACCACCAGGCATGTTACCAATGCAATGATAAAAGAGCGAAAAGATGGCGGTTGTCGAGAAAACAAATGTGCTTGCACCCGCCGGATCCTTTTCTTAGCCTACGAATAACATGTCATGATTTGGGTTGTCGAAAAATTCGAGTACCTTGCCGCCACCACGTGTCACGCATGATAGTGGATCTTCTGCCACCACCACCGGCAGGCCAGTTTCTTTGGCAAGCAGCTTGTCCAGGTTACGTAGCAATGCACCACCACCAGTTAACACGATACCGCGTTCAGCGATGTCCGAAGAAAGCTCAGGAGGTGTGTGTTCTAGCGCAGATTTCACAGCAGACACGATGTTTTGCAATGGATCAGAAATCGCTTGGGTGACTTCGTCAGAATTAACCACGATTGCGCGAGGCACACCTTCTGCGAGGTTACGGCCACGAACTTCAATTTCAAGCGGTTTAGCACCTTCATCTGGCAACGCCATACCCACTTCTTTTTTGATCACTTCAGCAGTGGTTTCGCCGATCACACAGCCATGCGCTTTACGCACATAGTTAATGATCTGCTCATCAAAGACATCACCGCCAATACGTAAAGAATCGGCATAAACACAACCCTGCAGCGAGATAATCGCAATTTCAGTAGTACCACCGCCCACATCAACCACCATCGAACCACAAGCCTGCTCGACTGGCATCCCTGCACCAATCGCTGCTGCCATTGGCTCTTCGATTAAACGTACATCACGTGCGCCCGCATTAAACACGGCTTCACGAATGGCACGGCGCTCAACCAGAGTCGATTTACATGGCACGCAAACCACCACACGCGGTGCCGGAGTGAATAAACGGTTTTCATGTACTTTGCGAATAAACTGATTCAGCATGGTCTCAGTGACTTCAAAATCCGCAATCACACCATCTTTCATCGGACGGATCGCTGAGATATTGGCTGGGGTACGACCTAGCATTTGCTTCGCTTCAAGACCGACTGCCGCAACAATTTTATGTGAACCACTATGACGGATGGCTACAACCGTTGGTTCATTTAATATAATGCCTCGTCCTGGCGCATAAATAAGTGTATTTGCTGTACCTAAATCAATGGCAAGATCGGGCGAAAACAAGCCTATTAGTCGTTTTAGAATCACGGGGACGTTCTCAGTTAAACTTTATATGGACGCAAGGTCGCCACTTTAACTAAATGTGATGATTTGGACAAGTCAATCGCTTATCATAACGCATGATAATTTGAATTTTTTTAATACTGATTAGGTAATATTATGTCTACATCGGATGCACAGCATTCTGCAGATTTAAGTGCAGAAACAGTTTCAGCTATTGCCAACCTTGCAAGGTTATCTCTCAATGATACGCAATCTGCTGAATATGCTCAAAGTTTAAATAAAATTTTAGGCATGATGGAAACCCTGAAAGGCATCAATACCGACGGTGTTGAACCACTGAAAAGCCCTTTCGACCACCCACAGCCTTTACGTGAAGATGTCGTGTCGGAAAGCAATCATCGTGAGGAATACCAAGCAGTTGCACCTGCTGTACAGGACGGTTTGTATCTCGTCCCACGCGTAATTGAGTAATTATTACCCAGTTCATTCTTTTTATTAAATTAAACGTAAAGAATTATTTCTCATGACAGATTTACATCGCTTATCCATTCGTGAACTTAGTGAAGGTCTGGCAAATGCCCAGTTTTCATCTCGCGAATTGACTGAACACTACTTAAAGCGCATCGCAAAAATTGATGCACAGGTCAAGGCTTATGTGACGGTAACTGCTGAACAGGCATTAGCTCAAGCTGATGCTGCCGATGCTGCAATCAAAGCTGGCAATGCCTCTGCCCTGACTGGTGTGCCAGTTGCCCATAAAGACATTTTCTGTACCCAAGGCATCAAGACCACTGCCGGTTCAAAAATGCTGGACAATTTTATCTCTCCTTACGACGCGACCGTTGTAGCGAAAGGTAAAGCTGCGGGCTTGGTCACTTTGGGTAAAGTGAACATGGACGAATTCGCGATGGGTTCGACCTCTGAAAACTCATATTACGGCGCAACGGCTAACCCTTGGAACTTGGGTCATGTCCCTGGCGGCTCTTCTGGTGGCTCTGCAGCAGCTGTGGCAGCGGATTTAGCACCGTTTGCTACCGGTACAGATACCGGTGGTTCTATCCGTCAACCTGCGTCATTCTGTGGTCTGACCGGCCTTAAACCGACCTATGGCCGTGTATCGCGTTTCGGTATGATTGCTTATGCCTCATCCCTAGACCAAGGCGGTCCGATGGCGCGTTCGGCAGAAGACTGTGCTTACCTGATGAATGTGATAGCCGGCCATGATGCCAAAGATTCAACCTCAATGGATCAAGCGGTAGATAACTATGTCGCGAACTTGAACGCTACCTCAGTAAAAGGCTTACGCATTGGTATTCCAAAGCAATATTTTAATGTTGCTGGTTTAGATGCTGAAGTCAAAGCACGCGTTGAAGAATCCTTAAAAAAACTGGAAGACATGGGCGCGATTCTGGTTGAGATTGATCTCAACATGACTGAAAGCTATGTGCTGACTTACTACCTGATCGCGCCAGCTGAAGCCTCTTCGAATCTGTCACGTTATGACGGCGTGCGTTATGGCTACCGCGCAGAAAACCCGGTGGACCTGATGGACCTGTACAAACGTTCACGTTCAGAAGGTTTTGGTGCAGAAGTACAACGCCGTATCCTGATTGGTACTTATGCTCTGTCTGCAGGTTATTACGATGCTTACTATGTAAAAGCACAGAAAGTACGTCGCCTGATCCAACAAGATTTCCTTAAAGCATTTGAATCTGTCGATGTCATCGCAGCACCTTCTGCGCCAACGACTGCCTATAAAATTGGTGCGGATTTAACTCCGGTTGAAATGTACCTGGGCGATATTTACACGCTTGCAGTAAACCTGGCAGGTCTTCCTGCGATTAACGCGCCTGTTGGTTTTGACCAGAACAACTTGCCAGTTGGCTTACAGCTGATTGGTAATTACTGGTCAGAATCTCAATTGTTGTCTGTGGTACACCAGTATCAACAGGCCACCGATTGGCATACAAAACGCGCTGCAATTGCTGAGGAGAACGCATAATGGCTCAAGCTCAAAAATCGGCTAAACCAAAATCCAACCTGATTGATGGTTGGGAAGTCGTTATTGGTATCGAGATTCACACTCAGCTTGCCACCAATACCAAAATTTTTTCAGGTTCATCGACTGTTTTCGGTAATGATCCAAACACGCAAGCCAGCCTGGTTGATTTGGCTATGCCGGGCGTATTACCGGTATTAAACAAAGAAGTGGTTGATCTTGCGATTCGCTTTGGTTTGGGCATCGATGCTTACATCGATCAGGCGTCTGTATTTGCGCGTAAAAACTACTTCTATCCGGACTCTCCAAAAGGCTATCAGATCAGCCAGATGGACAACCCGATTGTGGGCTTGGGTCATATCGACATCCAGCTTGAAGATGGCACGGTTAAACGCATTGGCGTAACCCGTGCGCATCTCGAAGAAGATGCGGGTAAATCGATTCATGATCAGTTCGAAGGTATGTCAGGCATCGACTTGAACCGTGCTGGTACGCCGCTGCTTGAAATCGTTTCTGAACCGGATATGCGTTCGGTTGAAGAAGCGGTTGCTTATATCAAGGCAATTCACACTTTAGTGCGCTGGTTAGGTATTTCTGACGGTAACATGGCGGAGGGTTCGTTCCGTTGTGACTGTAACGTGTCGTTACGTCGTCCGGGTCAACCGTTTGGTACACGTTGTGAATTGAAAAACCTGAACTCATTCCGTTTCATTGAACAAGCGATCAATGTTGAAATTGAACGTCAAATGGAAATTCTGGACTGGGATGGCACCATTGATCAGGAAACGCGTCTGTTCGACCCTGTAAAGATGGAAACGCGTTCTATGCGTTCAAAAGAAGAAGCCAACGATTACCGCTACTTCCCAGACCCTGACTTGTTGCCTGTAGTAATTGCAGATGAGCAAATCGAAGCGATTAAAGCGACCATGCCTGAGTTGCCTGCTGCACGTCGTGCGCGTTTCGTGGCGGACTTTGGTGTGACTGAGTACGATGCTCACGTTCTTACATTGACTCGTGAAATGTCAGAGTTTTATGAAGATGTTGTTAAAGCTGCTGGCGGTGCTGCACAAGGTAAGATTGCGGCAAACTGGGTAATGGGCGAATTCTCTGGTGCTTTAAATAAAGCCGGCTTAGACCTTGCTGACTCTCCTGTGTCGAGTGAAAAACTTGGCGGCATGATCGCGCGTATTGTCGACAACACCATTAGCGGCAAGATTGCAAAACAAGTGTTCGGCTTTATGTGGGACGAAGGCAAAACTGCGGACGAAATTATTGCGGAAAAAGGCTTGAAACAGGAAACTGATACAGGTGCGATTGAAGCGATTATTAAGGAAGTGCTTGCTGCCAACGAGAAGATGGTTGAAGAATACAAGTCTGGTAAAGAGAAAGCGTTCAACGGTCTAGTTGGTCAAGTGATGAAAGCGTCTAAGGGTAAAGCGAACCCTGCTCAAGTAAATGAATTGATGAAGAAATTGATTGGTTAATCTGATCTTTCTTTAAAAGAAAACCCGCTTTAGAGCGGGTTTTCTTTTAGGCATTAAAGAAGTTTCTAATTTCATTCACCCAAGGTATTTCTTCTTTATTCTTTACATTTTGAAGATATTTAAGTGCAAATATCACCTTCATATGATTACTATGTTTTTTGAAAAAACTCTTAAGTTCCCTATTTTCTGGAACAGAAAGCTTTAATGATAATGAAGATGGGTAATAGTTATGTTGTACCATATCTACTCTATTAGATTCACTAATAATTTTATCCAATTCAGGATATTCTTGTCTTAAATCATCAAGTGTATCAATAAATGTAATTCCATTTAAAACATCTTCGAGGACTGTTGATTTCGAAGCGACTGTAGAATTAACCTCTACTAAATCAGCAGACTCATTATTTTCATTAATAATTAAACGTCGATATTTTAACTTAGGATGTTGAGCATCATTTTTGATATGATTAGTATTAGCTTCCAATTTATCATCTGTATCGCACAATAAAAAAAATTTACCCTTCATTTCAGTTTTAAAGTCGTCAAAAGCTATTAGACTTCCGTCATAAATCAAAAAACGTACAATTTATTTGATCTTAAATTAATCAGCAAAATTATTTAATTCAATGGATAATCCTTGGATGAAATTCAAAGATATTCAAAAATTATCAGACGTTAAGTTTCGTAGGCTTACCGGTGTTAGTTGGGCTACATTTAACCTGATGTTGGCCGAGCTAAATAAGCAGTTACCTCGTCATATTGGTAAAGGACGACCGCATAAATTACCGTTAGAAGATCGTTTGCTCTTATGTATAGAATATTGGAGAGAATATCGAACATTTTTCCATCTTGGTATAAGTTACGGTGTATCTGAAACGAGTGCAATTCGTATCACACGTGTTATTGAAGATACCTTAATCCGTTCTGGAAAATTCAACTTGCCAAAACAACTTCCTAATCGAGATGAAGTGGATTGGGAAGTTGTTGTGATTGATGCCACTGAAATATTAGTTCAACGTCCAAAAAAAACAGAAGAAATGGTATAGCGGTAAAAAAAAGCGACATACCTTTAAATTTCAGCTATCTATGCACTATACAACAGGTGAAATACTGAGTGTATGTGGAAGTCATGGAAGCATGCATGATTTTAAAATATTTAAAAAAAGTATGAGGAAATTAAAATTTAAGCCCTTTTTTATCGTTGATAAGGGGTATTTAGGGATAAAAAAATTGGGTTTTGGATACCTCATGCCATCTAAAGCAAAGAAAACTGAAAAATTAGATTCTGAATTAAAAAAGTTAAATACAGAGATTGGTCGTAGACGAATTCAAGTAGAGCATGTATTTGGAAGGATGAAATGTTTTAAGATTTTATCTTGTGTATATAGAAATCGTCGTAAAAGATTAAACCTGCGGTTTAATTTACTTGCTGGCATATACAATTTAGATTGGGTGAAAGATAAACAATTAAATTGATTGAAAAATGATTTATGAAGGAAGTCTATTGAAAGATGGTTATACAATTTTTTAACTTCACTATATCCACCTACAGGTAAAATTCGTAATCTCTTATCATCAATAAGATCATCTAAAAAATATGACAAATAAATTTTTTCAGATGAACCTTCACAAATTAGCCAGTTAAAAGGATTTTCACTCATACTCCCATAAATAATTGCCTGTACTAAATCATTAATGCTTTTAAGCTGAATATTAATAGGCAATTTATTTTGAGAAATATCCTTTAAAATTTTTGTATCTTCACGATATTTTTCGATATTGATAAAATCAAAGGCATGATTATCCTGACTATCACGAGTAAGGATTACAGTATTTCCATCAACAACTGATGGGATATATCCATACCAATGCGTCGTAAATAGAACCTGAGAGCAATAATGTGTTGTTTCATACAAATCCTGAAACATATCAAAACAAGCAGAAATATGCAGAGATGATTCAGGCTCATCGAATCCAAAAATAATATACTTCTCTGAATTATTATCATTATTTTTCTTCAATAAGCTATTAGCAATGTCTAAAATTGCTTTTTGTTTTTCTCCTGAACTTAATTTAGTTATAGCAATAGATGAATTATCTTTTACTTTCACATGGCTTTGTTGCACAAAGATTTGAAATGCAAAGCGCCCCTAATTGAGCCAAATTTAAGGCGTAACTTGGGTAAGTGGTCGACCTAATTCCGTAAATCTGTTGAGGACTGCTACACGTGCATGAATTTCATTCACCTGACTAGGAAAGCTTCTTGCCATTAATTTATCGCCTAATAATTTGATGCAATGCATCTTGGTTTCCACCAAACTGCGCCGATGATAGCCTGACCATTTTTTCCATAATGTCCTGCCTAAACGTTTAACTGTTCGAAGTAATTCATTTCGCTCTAGCGAGCTACTCTTTGTATCTTTCCATGGTTTCGCATTTTTTCTAGGTGGAATCACCGCATGTGCTTGCCGATCTGCAATGACCTGACGGCATTGCTTGGTGTCATAAGCTCCATCGGTATAAACAGAGTCAATCTGCTCATCTTGTGGAATCTGATTAAGTAAATCACCAAGCACCTGTGAATCACTGACATTATTGGTTGTGAGCTGAATAGCGCGTATTTGTAGGGTTTTGGCATCTATACCAATATGTAGTTTACGCCATTGGCGACGATATTCAGCTCCATGTTTCTTGCGTTTCCATTCGCCCTCACCTAGAAACTTCATGCCTGTAGAGTCTACGAGTAGATGCAGCCCATCGCTACTTTTTTGGTAGCTGATTGCAATATCAATATGCTTTTGTCTTCTACAAAGCGTACTGTAATCTGGTGCGGTCCAATTTAATCCGCAAAGTTTAATCAGACTTTGCACAAAGCCAGTAACCATACGTAAAGATAGACGGAATAAGGATTTAATCATTAAGCAGCATTGGATAGCTGCGTCGGAGTAGGTTTGATTTCGCCCTTGTTTGCCTTTTGATGGAGCATACCATTGCGTAGCAGGATCAAACCAAATGGCAATATTTCCGCGACTCATGAGTGCTCGGTTATATGCGGGCCAATTGGTTGTGCGGTAGATTTTGTGTGTAGGCTTCTTCATTTGAAAATTATATCGCTGAAAAAGCCTTTACAGATAGGTTTGTGCAACAAAGCCGTTTAGTCATAGAACTGGCGTTCATCTTTCTTCGATTTTTTATCCTCTGATAAAATTTATCAATAAGAATTAAAAAATAATCTGAGATGCTAAATTAAGAGGCTGTTTAAATTGTATAGCTCTGCAATTGGTCCCAAGAAAATTTGATAATACGAAATTTCCCTCTAGCCAATATTAGTATTTTTTCTTTTAAGACAGCTTAGCCAATTTTAAAAATTATTAATTTTCATAAACTTAAGTTAAATATTTTAATTATATATACCTGATTTATAAATTTATTTAGATTATTCTATTTAAAAAGATCTCAAAATTACATCTCCCTCATATATTTAAAAATAAAAAAATAAATTAATAATAAATACTATATTCTAAAAAATTAATTAAAAAATACATATTCAAAAATAAAGATTAAATAATAAATCTTATTATGTAAAATCCTGAAAAACAATCAATCCAAGAAAATCTTAAAATATAAAATCCTCATAATTTATTTTTAAAATTTATTAACAATACTGGATTTCTACCAAAATATTTCTAAATCTTACAAAGTAACTGTACTTGTTAAAAGTGTTTCGTTTCTGCACTTAAAGCCAGTCTGTTAAATGAAATATGTTATAAATTTAATCAAAGCAATGACCATTCAGGTAATTCTAACTTTTAAATCAATTTAAATTCAGAGGCTTAGGTAGTATTTATGTCGACTCTAAAAGAAGATCAAGACCTAGAAGATTCACTTGCTACATCTTCTTATATATTACCTCAAGTGATTTTAAATCAGCTCAAACCTATTATTTATTCTCACAAACTTGTTTTATTTCTTGATATTGATGGAACCATTTCTGAATTCCACCCAGATCCAGCAAAAAGTATAATTAAGAGCGGAACCTTAAATACCTTAAAAGAGTTACAACAATATATTCAGCTAATATTAGTGACCGGTCGCTCAATTACACAAGCCCAAAAACTTATTTATCCATTTGACTGGAATATTGCCGGTTCTCACGGTCTGGAATTAAGCTATCAATCGCGTTTAAGCAAGTTAATTGATTTAAATCCTGAACAGTTTGAATTATTAAAAAATTATATTACAGAACATAGTAATAATATTCCTCAGACTCGAATAGAAATTAAAGACTATTCAGTCGCCCTGCATTTTCGTGAACATCCCTATTTAGAGCATCAAGTGCATGCATTTGCCTTGAATTGTCTTACTCATTTTCAGGATTTTGAACTTAAGGCTGGAAAGTTTGTATTCGAACTGGTGCCCAAAGGGGCAAATAAAGGTTCAGCCATCCAGCAAATCATTCAGCAATATCACTTAAGTGATCATTACCCCATTTTTATCGGAGATGACCTGACCGACGAAGCCGGTTTTCAAGTCATCAACACATTCAAAGGCTGCTCTATCAAAGTCGGTACAGGCAACACCGTGGCACAACATCGCCTCGAAAACGTGACTCAAGTACAGGCTTTTCTAGCAGAATTTTTAGAAATACTGAAAGCACAACAACAATTATTATTGGAGAAATTACATGTCGAAACTCATAGTGTTATCAAATCGTGTAAATCTACCTAAGTCAGACAATACACAGGCAGGTGGATTAGCGGTGGCATTGCAGGATGCTTTGCAGGATATAGGCGGTATCTGGGTTGGCTGGAATGGATCCCGAGTTGACCAGACGAAAGAGCAGAAGTTTCAAATCCTGAAGCATCAAAATGTTGAATATCACACGAGTCCATTGACTGAATCCCAATATCAAGGCTTTTATTGTGGTTTTGCCAACAATGCATTGTGGCCGCTGATGCACGACCAGCATCAACTTGTAGATTATCAGCCGCAGGATTTTAAGATCTATCAGGATGTCAATTTGCGTTTTGCCAAGCACCTGAAACAGGTGGCATCTCCATATGACATTATCTGGATCCATGATTATCATTTTTTAAGCGTGGCGCATTATTGCCGTAAACTGGGCATGCGTAACCGTATTGGCTTTTTCCTGCATATCCCCTTTCCTGAACTAAGGCTCTGGCAGACTTTACCCGCCCATCGCGATCTGGCACATCATTTGGCCAACTACGATGTACTGGGTTTGCAGACCTCTCGCGATCAGGAAAACTGTTTAAATTTCCTTGAACAGACCTTAAAAGTGCAGCATCGTCACAATGAAATCCTGAATTATCAATCTCGAAAGATTCATGTGAAATGCTATCCGATTGGTGTGCATCCTGTGCAACTACAGAATCAGGCCTCAGATACCCATCTGGAAAAGCTTCCCTTTGATCTGGATACAGTGCAGCCTTATAAAACCATCATTTCAGTTGACCGGATTGATTATAGTAAAGGCTTATTGGAAAAAATCGGATCGTTGCAGAGCTTGTTAGAAGATCAACCGGAGTTTAAAAATCAATTCCAGCAATTACAAATTGCCTGTCCATGCCGACTGGATGTAAAGACCTATAAGAACCTGTATACGCAATTTAAAGCTGCTGTGCATGAACTCAATAGCCAGCATGGCACAGCGGACTGGTTACCCTTCGATTGCAGCTATGATACTTTGGGCCATGAGGCCTTGATGCAACTGTATCGTAAGGCAGATATTTGCTGGATAAATTCGATCCGGGATGGTATGAATCTGGTCGCCAAGGAATATATTGCTGCACAGGATCCTTTAGATCCGGGTGTCTTGATTCTATCTAAATATGCCGGTGCTGCTGAACAAATGAAAGAAGCCTTACTGGTCGATCCTTATGAGCATGACAGTATGGCCAAAGCCTTGAAGAAAGCGCTACGTATGTCTAAATCAGAACGTTTAGAGCGCTATCGTTATTTAAGCCAAGGCTTGAAAAATTTCGATATTATTCGCTGGCGTGATCAGTTTATCACTGACCTGAAAAACTCACAAAGCTTGCGGATCTATCGTCCCGTGGCTGCAGGAGCTTCAAACCAGTTCAGTGTACATGCCTAAATTTTTAAGTAAAAAAACACCAGCATTAAGCTGGTGTTTCGTTTTGAAGAGGAGCCACAATCTCTTCGCTTTGTTGTACTTCGTTTGGGTCTGCAGTGAGATGATTCAAAATCACAATACTCAATAGACCAATCGCAATGACGCTAAATACTAAGCTCAATCCGATGATTTCACTGCCGAAGCCGACCAATGCCGGTCCAATTAATGAACCTGTATAAGCAAATACCGATACATAAGACAATGCCACATGTGAAGCCAAAGTTTTTTGACGTCCTGCACGGGAAAACATTAACGGTACAATGTTGGCACTACCTAAACCTAAAATCGCATAACCCACCAACACTACTTGCCAGACTGGTGCAAAGACTACGGTTAATAAACCGGTTGCAGCCAAGAGTGCGCTTAACAGAATCGTATTTTTTTCACCAAACTGCTGAATAATCAGGTGTCCACTAAAGCGTCCCAACACCATCAAACCCGCAAAGAAACTATAAGCCAAACCGGTTTGCGCCGCAGGCAGGCTGAACTCAGTAGCAAGATAAATACCACTCCAGTCCATAGCGGCACCTTCTGACAGAAAAGCCACAAAACAGATCAGACCAATGCCTAAAATCGCCCAGGTCGGCGCTGCTTTTTTCACCGACTGTTCTGATGATGTTTCTTCTACCGCCGTTTTTGGCTCAGCACCCAAGCTCAAAGGAACAGCAAATAAGGCAATAAGCAGCAAAATCACACTGACAATCACCGCACCAGTTAAAGGCGCCAAGCCGAATCCCATTAACATGGTCATGCCCAGTACGCCTGCTAGACCACCTAAACTACACACTCCATGAAAACCTGACATTAAACTTTTACCGAGTTTTTTCTCAATCTGTGCAGCCTGAATATTGACAGTCACGCCCAAAGCCCCGGCACTGGCACCAAAGAAAAACAGGCTGATGGCCATCATTAAATGATTCGGACTATAAGCCAGAGCAGGCAGAATGAACAAAAATGCACTGAGAATTACGGCTAAAACAGTACGGCAACCTAAGGCATTGGCCAGTCGGCCGGCCAGTGGCATCGCCAACATTGAACCAATCCCGGCACACAGCAATAACAGGCCAAAATCAGCATGATTTAATAACAGGCGCTGCTGTGCATATGGAATTAAGGGTGCCCAAGCCGCAGTACTAAAGCCTAAGCTAAAGAAGCACAACGCAGTCGCTATTTTCTGCCATAGATATGGTGATGGAGACTGAATTCGAGAAAGCAGTGTTTGATTGAACATTGTATTACCAAAAAAGAAGGCTCAGGCATCCATTACCGATCATCCATAGAAAAACCCTACAGACTTATAGCTAGAATGTATAAGTTTGCGGGGCTGAATTTGCGTGAATTATAAACAGAATAAATTTAAATGGAATAGTTTTTAGACACTAATTTTAAGATTTTTTACAAGTATCTGATTGTATAAAATTTATAGTTTTATGCTTTTATTTGCATAGGCTGATCGGTTCTTTCGCGGCCTGCTTAAGCTCAAGTTTTTGTAGAAAATGTGCAAAACCTGCAGCAATTTTTGAGCTAAGACGACTGCTGGTAGTGACTCTCAGCTGATTCGACCAGACAATCTGCGCGTCAGCTTTTTCTAAACGACGGATGAAATCGACATCTTCATGACAGTCCAGTTGCTGAAACCCATTGACCTGTATATAAGCCGAAGCTTTAAAACACAGGTTTGCGCCATGAACATGCCGATGTCCCATGCTGTCCTGATAATGTCGGAGATAAGCCTGACGGGTTTTGCGGCTTAAATGATCCCATTGATCCAGCTCGACTACACCACAAATCGCATCGGTGGGTTGATGCTGTAACATGACCTGAAACCAGTCGCACTGTACAAAAGAATCCGCATCGGTGCAGCAAATCCAATCACAACCTTGCTCGATCATCTGCTGAATCCCCAAATGGCGTGCCTTACCGACATTTCGGAAGTTGCAACTGATAGCTGGAATGTTCATTTGCTGAACTTTAGCAGCGGTACTATCAGTACAATGGTCCAAGACCACGAGAATCTGGATTTCAGGAAGATTTTTTATTGTTTTAAAGTATTGAAAAAAATAAGTTTGTGCTGATTTTAACGCTAATAGGCAGCGTTCAATATAGGCTTCTTCATTACAGGCCGGAATCACCACACCGATTTTCTTCATCTCAAACCCTCCTGCTCTGCCACAGATTGCGCTGAATTCAGCCAGAGATCTACCAAAAAATCGGAGTCCTGCAAGCTTAAACAATGTTCATAGTTTAAATGCGCTTTGAGATACTGATGGACATCTTCACCATTTAGGCTAAATCCCGAGATTGGCGCGCGCCAATGACAACTCAAGATACATCCGCCCGGTTCCAGTGCAGTATGCAGCCATGTCAGCACCTGTTGCAGAGCAATCGGGTTCAAATAATATAAAATCTCACTGACGACAATGAGCTGAAATTTCTGTTCGGGCAAATCATCTGGCACGATCCGCTGTAACACCTGTACATGCGGATAAGCTTGTAAACGCTGCTGCGCCAAATGGATCGCAGTATTATTGGCATCCAGACACATTAAGCTATTTGTCCGCCGCGCCAGTTCCTGACTAAAGATGCCATTACTGCAACCAATCTCAATCGCGGAGTCAAACTGCAAGTGCGGCAAGATCGCCAGACAAATCTGCCGTTTGCGCTGTTCATACCAACGCTGTTCATATTGCCAGGGATCTCCCTGATTCAGTGCATATAAGGCATCGAAATATTCCTGATCATAGGCTGCTTTACTGTTCATACAGATACACCTCCCAGGGCTGTAAAATACGTTGTAATGCCTGCTCTGACAGAATCGGTGATTGATCTATCGTCGGATCAAGCTCGATCTGGCTCTTAAAACACCGCGCAGCTCGAGACTTATATTGTAATTCTTCCTCAGTTAATTTGAGTTGATGAGCGACGGTCCAGGGAATTCTGGTATCTCCAGGTGTTGCCCAATGCCATGCCCAAATCAAGACCTGAATACAGGGCAAATGAAGTTCAGTGGCCAGCTGCTGTGTGACCTGCCCCGTAATTTCATGATCTGGATGTCCATCATGAACAAATGTGCTAATTAACACATCATTCGGTTGCAGATAAGATTGCAGATGCTGTTGCAACACATCCCGCTGTTCGGCCACCTTGCCATCTTGAATATCTAAAGCGATCCGCAAGATATTCTGTTTTAAAGGTAACGCTTCTAAAGCTGCTCGCGTTTCAGCAGGACGAATCTGGTTCAACTCTTCGGGAGTATATAGACTAGAGCCGGGATGACTGGCTGTCCCATTGGTAACGGCAAAAAGTATGATCTGATAGCCAAGTTTGTCCAGACGCTGAATCAGGCCTCCACAGCCCAAAATTTCATCATCAGGATGAGGGGCAATGATGCAGACTCTGGCATCTAGAGGAATAATCTTAGGAATATCAAATTCCGGCATCTGTTGCAGGATCTGACAGGAACGCCATTCTTCAAGTCTTGTGCCTTCACCATGGATGACACGATCCCCTACAATCTCATGTCTTATAACGTCCATAATTGTTCCTCCTGTGCAGTCAGCTCGCCAATCCGCTCCAAGTCAAATGCAGCATGACTTTGACGAATAAATACCGGAAGATCTGCTGCAAGCCGAGCGAAATGCGGATGCTCACAATACGGCCCAGCACCAAGTGCCTTACCTACATGAGTTAGTACATTTAAGGCAGTCGCTTCCACCTGAGCACGTAGGCTACGAATCTTTAACTCATGTGCGTGTTGCGGTTGCTGATCAATCAATGCAGCAACTTGATAAAATAAGGACTGTGTCGCTAAAAGCTCCCGACTAATTTCACCGAGATACATGGCCTTATAGGCATGCGGTTTTAACAATACTGCCTGTCTTAAATATTCAGCCAAACGCACGGTTGCGCCATACCAGCACGCGGCCACACCTGCGGCGCCATGCCAGAATCCGGGCCGATCCAGATAGGCATTTGGAGCTGCGACTTTTTCCGCCTTAACCTGATCCAGTTCAAGCCGGGCAGTCAAGGTATGCTGCATGCCCACTGCCTGCCAGGCATCCTGATGATGCTGAATGCCTTCTTGTGACAAATCTAGAATCAGTAATTGGGATTGTTGCTGCTCATCACGGTAAGTCAGCAGACCGTGTTGCACCCAGACCGATGCAGAACACCAGGGCTTAATTCCGCTTAGCTTTCTTGCTTGCAATGTTAAAGGTTTGGGACCGCCTTCTGCCGCCCATACTGCCCATAAGCCTTTTTGTTCTACCGGAATATTCAGTTCATGCAGAATAGCTAAAGCATCTAAATGCGATTCATACAGTTTGCCCAGGCTCAAATTGCTTGCCGAAACCTGACTAAGCATCTGCCAGCGTTTTAAGGTCGCTCCGGAAGCGGGATAAGGCACCTGAGCGGAAATCTCTACCAGCTCCATTAAAGTGTGGTGAATTTTTTCTTGTAGCTCCAGAGGAGAAGTTTCAAATCTTTGTAATATTGAACCGAGGTTCATGCATGCGGTTCCTCATAAAATACGGATAATGTTGTTGTGTTTGTAAAGTCAGTTAATGAGAAAGCTTGCGCATTTGTTTTAAACGTGTGGTCAGCCCTAATACCTTACGGCGTGCATTAATCTCTTCTTCATTGAAACAAAGTTGCTGCATCAGTTCAGCTAAAGGCAAATGATTATGTTCAATCAGATAAATATCCTGCTCTCTGCTCCATTTGGCTTGCTGTGCTTGCGCTAACAACTTTTTGACGTCCGGTCTCACCATCTCTTCATCCATTTTAAAACCATGAGGATAGAAGCCGGAGCCTCTATCCTCTAAAACATAAATTGGATCGTTTAGGCAGGAATTGCTTCCGCAATCGCTTCACGCGCCCAGACACGATGGTTCAGGATCAAAGTCTTGAAGCTATCTTGTACTGCTTCAAACTGTCCGTTTGCCAGAGTTCCTTCATCGCTAACCAAGCGCAGATCCTCAATCAGCTTGCCTTTATCGCCCAGGAACACGATTGGTTTTAAATGCTTGTAAGCTTCCAGCAGATAATGAGTCGCCACACCATCTTTCATCACCACATCGTAATTGTCACCGTCAGCAATCACCACAGCATCATAGGCAATGGATGGTTCTGCTTTTTGCATACCATCGGAAGGAATCACCTCGCCTTGCTGACCCAGTACCGGGCCCGGTTTTGGGGTCAGTACATCGACCACAGCCCCTTCTGATTCTGCCCAAGCTTGAACAGCTTTGATACTGGCCTCATTGGCCTTGTCGTGCACCAATAGCGCAATTTTGCGTGCCTTAATATCTTCAGGTTTAAATGCCTCAAAAGATAAACGTGGTGAAACCTGCACCTCTGGCAATTTTGCCGCCTTTTTCTCTGCCGGAATTTCAATACCCAATTGGTCAGCAACCTGCTGTGCCAAGTCCAGATCGATATTGCAGAGCACTTCAAGTACTTCACGTTCACGAATATATTTGCGCTCCACCTTGCTCAGCTCGAAGACATAGGCATCGACAATGTGCTTTTGCTCATGTGGTGCCTGGCTGCGGTAGAAAAGACGGGCCTGACTAAAGTGATCACTGAATGATTCGCTACGCTGACGGATCTTGTGTCCATCAATACGCTCCTGATAGCTTTCAAAACCACCACCTTGTGCTGCGGGCGGAGTTTCAGCCGGCCAGTTATTGTCAATCGAGTTCGGCTCATAACTGGCTTGACCGGTATGCACAATACGCTGATGTAGACCGTCACGCTGGTTATTGTGGAATGGACAAACCGGCTTATTGATTGGAATCTGGTGGAAGTTCGGGCCACCCAAACGGCTGAGCTGAGTATCAGTATAGGAGAACAGACGTGCCTGCAGTAACGGATCATTGGTAAAATCCAGTCCCGGCACAATATGTCCCGGACAGAAGGCCACCTGCTCGGTTTCACCGAAGAAATAATCGACATTACGGTTCAGCACCATTCTGCCAATCGGCGTCACCGGCACCAGTTCTTCCGGAATAATTTTGGTTGGATCCAGTAAGTCGAAGTCGTACTTCATCTCATCTTCTTCTGGAACCACCTGTACACCTAGTTCCCATTCCGGATAGTTACCGGAGGCAATCGCTTCATATAAGTCACGACGATGGAAATCCGGATCTTTACCCGCCAGTTTTTGTGCTTCATCCCAGACCAGTTGGGCGAGACCCTGTTTTGGCGTCCAATGGAATTTCACAAAAACCGCTTTATTCTCGGCATTGATAAAACGGAAAGTATGTACACCAAAGCCTTGAATGGCTCTTAAATTACGCGGAATACCCCGATCCGACATGGCCCACATCACCGCATGTGCAGATTCAGGCACTAAGGAAACAAAATCCCAAAAAGTATCATGTGCAGATGCACCGGTAGGAATCTCGGTCTGTGGTTCAGGCTTGACCGCATGTACAAAATCCGGGAACTTGATCCCATCCTGGATAAAGAATACCGGCGCATCATTCGCTACCAGATCGAAGTTACCTTCATCCGTATAAAACTTGGTGGCAAAACCACGGATATCACGTACCGTATCTGCTGAACCACGTGGTCCCTGTACGGTAGAAAAACGCACAAATACTGGCGTTTGCACACTGGTATTGGTCAGGAAGCCTGCCTTGGTCAGTTTTTCATTCCCCGGATAAGCCTCAAAATAGCCATGTGCGCCGACACCGCGGGCATGCACAATACGTTCTGGAATTCGCTCATGGTCAAAATGGGTAATTTTTTCCCGAAGAATAAAATCTTCGATCAAGGTCGCACCGCGAACGCCTGCCTTGAGACTGTTCTGGTTATCGGAAATTTTAACCCCTTGATTGGTGGTGAGTGCCTGCTCGGTCGCATCACTGCGATATGCGTCGAGCTGTTCACTTTTTTTATTGGTATTTTGTTTGTCTAAACCGTCTTTACCAGTCGCGGGGCTATTGGCCTTAATTTTCATGATGTATTCCTTGCTGAGCTTGAGTTTAGTTCAGATATTTTTGGTCTATCTCAAAGTCGCTTGAGCTTATATATTGCATGGCTTACCGAATCAAAATCATCCCGCAAGTCAATCTGCTACAGCCGATCCTGTATCAGCCTCACATTTCTTCTGAATATGCTGACTCGAAGCATTTTTGCTTTTCTGGGAATATTGTTATTGGTTTCGCCTGTGTCCTAACATAACTGCATTTGAGAAAGAGATTTATTATTGTTTGTAGTGCCTTGTTTAATTAAGGCAGCATTGTGTTACTTTTTATAAATTTCGGGTTTATTAATGATTCATATTTTCATCTAAGTTATTTATTTAAAATAAAATATTAAAATTTCGCAGAGATATTTCAAAATAAATATTCAGTGTGGTGATATGTGATCTTGCTCATAAATAGACGTCATAACCTAACACGATGTTTCAATCCTGAAATGATTAGGACTTTTTTAGAAGTTCAATTTGCTCTAAGAAATTAATATGCTACCGCTGAAGATGGTCAGAACTTGACAGATTTAAATAGTTACAATCCCGCGCCCTGCTTATACATAATGACTAAACTTCCTGCCTTTATATTGATCTAATATCTATAACTTATAACCACTTAAATCTCTTAGCCTGTTAGATCAAATACAAAGTCATAGAGATCATTTCATCTCTTGGTTCGGGCTTCAGATACATCCGACTTTATTTTAATACACCGTATCGCGTTAAGTTTGAAGGAGTAAGAGCATGGCCTCTTCTAAAAAAGAATCTAAAGCAATGAAAATTGATATCGGGATTTCGCATGATGATCGCGCCAAAATTGTCGATGGTTTATCCAGACTTTTAGCAGACAGTTATACCCTGTATTTGATGACCCATAATTTCCACTGGAATGTCACCGGCCCCCAGTTCAACAGCCTGCACAACATGTTTATGACTCAATATACCGAGCAATGGAATGCGTTGGACATCATTGCTGAACGTATTCGTGCTCTAGGTTTTGCAGCACCCGGCACTTATAAACAGTTTGTAAAACTCACCTCCATTAAAGAAGTCGAAGGTGTGCCTAAAGCCGAAGAAATGATACGTTTACTGGTAGATGCACATGAAACTGTGGCACGTACCGCCAGAAGTATTTTTTCGATCATTGAAGAAGCCAATGATCAGCCGACCGCTGACATTCTCACGCAAAGACTGGAAGTACACGAAAAAACTGCCTGGATGCTGAGAAGCAATCTGGAACAATAAAATCGGATCGAATCTTTGAAATCAGGCTTATTCACAGGATGAAATGGAAACTTGCGGTAGTGCCATTAAAGTTCGGCTTCATCCTGACGTTTATATTAGAGGGATTTATCGGCACTCAATGATTAGATCAAGCTAAAAGTCAGGATCATTAAAATTAAACCATCGAAATTTAAGGATATAGGCAATCGCATACATCCTTTTTTAACAAACAGATTGTTTACAGATTATTTCAATCTCATATATGGCTATCATTTTTTGAAAGCTATAAATCTGAAATATCTTTTCGATCGCTTCAAAAAATTAGCCCTCCTGGCTCCTTAGAGTACAGCTTAATCTTGAGGAGAATTGCTCGAATCACTTTCAATCCGGCCATCGACCAGATTGATGGTACGATCACAAGTGGCAGACAGGCGCGGATCATGCGTGACTAAAAGTACGGCGCAGTCGCGTTCACGATGCACTTTACGAAACAGTTCAAACATATCAGCCGCGGTCTGGGTATCCAGATTACCTGTCGGTTCATCGGCCAATAATAATGCCGGCTCAGTAATCAAGGCCCGAGCAATGGCCACCCGCTGCTGCTGTCCTCCGGAAAGTTCATTCGGTTTACGTTCAGCAAATTTTTCCAGCCCCACTGCCGCTAGTAAATCACGTGCGCGTTGCATTGCCTGCTGATCCGGTTTGCCATGCGCCATCATTAAAGGCATGAGAATATTATCCAGTGCACTAAATGCCTGAATCAGATGGTGAAACTGAAATACAAACCCGATGCTGTTGCCGCGCAGCGCCGTACGGCCGGTATCATCCATCGCACTGGTAGGTTGTCCCAACAAGTACAGCTCGCCGCTCGTTGGTTTATCCAGCAGTCCCAGAATATTTAATAAGGTACTTTTGCCAGAACCGGAAGGGCCAATGAGTGCAGCAAAGTCGTTGCGATCAATGCGCAGGTCAATGCCATGCAAGACCTCCACTTCATTGGGCTGGCCAATATTATAAGATTTTCGCAGCGCTTCCAGACGCAGAACTTCCTGAGATTGCTCAGACATGACGAATCGCCTCCACCGGATCGAGTGCCGCGGCCCGACGTGATGGCACTGCTGCCGCCAGTACGCCTGTTAATGTGGCCAACAATAGTGCCAATATCACCAGTTCAATCGAAATTGGAATATAGAATAATCCCGGCCCAAAATTATTAAATACCCATACCAGACCATAACTGACTATGCTGCCCAGCACTGAACCGAGCAAGCCAAAGATTGCACCCTGAAACAGAAAAACTCTCAGGATTTGCGATTGGGTTGCACCCGTCGCCCGCAAAATACCAATTTCCCGGGTGCGCTGCACCACACTGACGGACATGACGCTGGCAATCCCGAAAGCCACCGAAATTGCGACAAAGACAATAATCATATTGGTGGACAGGCTTTGTGCAGTAATGGCATTCATCAGTTGGGCATTGGTTTCAATCCAGCTTTCGGCTTTTAATGAGGTCAGGCGTCCGACTTGTGCTGCAACCTGGTCTGCTTCAAAAATATTGGCAATGGTCAGATCAATGACTGTTACTCCGCCTGGCAGGCCGAGTAAGGACTGCGCCTGCTTGAGATCCAGATAAACATAACGCGCATCCAGTTCGCGCACGCCCAGCTCAAAGATACCGGCAATATTCACCAAGGCACTGTTCTGTTGGCCAGTATCGAGTCGCAACTTGCTGCCGACCTGAACACCGAGGTCTTTGGCCAATTGACTGCCAATCAGTACATCATCCGCGCCGACCCGCAACTGGCCACTGATTAAATATTCTTTTAATGGAATGATCTGCTGATAACGTTCTAAATTCATCCCGACCAAGGCCACTGATTCGATCGCATCACCACGTTGTACAAAAGCTGGCCCCGACACCACCGGCGAGACGGAGGTCAGTACAGGCAACTGGTCTAGTGTTTCGGTAATCTGTTGCCAATTGTTAATCGAACGCAGGCGCTGTGCCCGTTTGTCTTCCTGCAATAATTGCACTGTTCCGGCGGGAGGTGACACAATCCGGTTGACTTCATCCGGTGACAGCAGACGAATATGAGCCTGTGTACCTAAGGTTCGTTCAACAATATTGGCTTGCAGCCCCTGAATCAACGCAGTGATAAAGACGATCACCGCTACGCCCACGGCAACCCCGATGGTGATCATGATGGACTGCGCGCGACCCTCGCGCAAAAAACTGACCGCGATTTTCCATTCGATCCAGAGCCGCCCGAATAAATTTTTCAATCGAAGTTCACCGGTAATTCATTTTTACTATTGGCCATATCAGCAGAATTCTGTAATGAACTCTGGTGTGGTTTTAAGCGAACTCTGGTGCCATCCTCCAATGAAGATTCGGCATCTACCAACACCTGATCACCCTCGCTCAGCCCGGATTTCACTTCCGACATGGCCAGGCCACGCAAGCCTAAAGTAATCTGCTGACGCTGTATTTTTCCATCACGTACCATTAAGACCACGGCCTTGTCTCCCTTGATACTGCTTAAAGCATCATTTGGAATAGCCAGTGCCCGTGCTCGTTTGGCCGTTTCGACATTCACCGATACTGTCATGTCCTGACGCAGAAAATCTGGTACGGGATTGACAGTTAACCTGACCTCTACTGTACCGCGCTGTGGGTCAATACTTGGCGCAATAAAATTGATCCGAGCTGGGAAAGACTGATCCGGATAGGCATCGCTAATGACGGTCGCATTTTGCTGCAAGGCGAGTTGCGGTAAATTCCGCTCATCTAGCGGTACCCGGATTTCTGTATTCCCTGTTAACGCAATGGTAAATAAAGTTTGTCCCGGCTGAACCAGATCACCCGGCTCGACATCGCGTGTCAGTACTGTGCCGGCGACCGCAGCCCGAATCTTGGTTTTGGCCAGTTGAGCCTGTGCCACTGCAAGCTGCTCCCGAAGCGACGCTTCTTCGACTTGACCCGCAGCCAATGCGGCTGCTTTTACCCGAGCTGTCTCATAATTATTGCGCGCGACTCTTTCTGCTTCCACAGCCTGTTCGACTTCTTCCCTCGACAGGATACCGGCTTCTGCATTACGTCGACGTGTAGCTTCTCGGCTGGCTTGCTCCAGCTGGGCTTTGGCACTGGCCAGTTCTGCTGCAGCCTGTGGCCGTCGGCTGCTTGCCAATTCGGTCAATGCCAGCTCGGCCTGTCTGACTTGGGCCAGCAATTCATCCGATTTCAATACCACCAGCAGATCACCCGGTTTAACCTGATCGCCTTCCTGCACCAGACGTTGCAGAACCACACCACTAATTTCACTGCCTACCTGGGCACGTGAAACTGTCGCAACACGTCCGGTCGCAACAACATTTTGTACCAGCGGCATGGCACTCAGCGTATAACTAGGCACCACTGGCCCCTGCCACCAACGAAATAGAGCAAACCCTACTGCCAGTAGCAATACGATAATGAGCAAAATTTTATAGCGGGCAACGCGCAATAAGAATCTCCGGTTGATTCGTCTAATTTAAAATAAGAAAGTCAAAACTGTATTTGTTTTTTTCCTAAGGTACGCCAATCTCAACTTAAAATAAGATTTTCGAATTGAATTGGTGAATGACCAAGCTTTTTATTTAGCACCACACAAATTGTATGCGACAGAATTTTACGAGTTATGCGGTGGGTTAAATGCCATAGATCTTTTGCCCTCACTTTCTGAATGTGAAAGCGATCTGTTAATTGACCAATCACTGTTTCAATCTTTCTTCTGGCTTTCATCAGTATTTGCAGTGTCTCTTTAGGTCTGAAATCTATCATGTTTTTTCTAAAGGGTGTTTGTAAATCAATACCCTGATATTCATAATATCGTTTCAATTCTGGTCTTAAATAGCCCTTATCTGCTCCCAGTAAACCGTAAATATCATTCGTAATTTCAGGTGCAACATCTCGCTCATCACAATGAGCAGGTGCAAAGGTATAACCCGAAATCATGCCTGAAAGATTAATGACGATATGAGCTTTGAAACCATAATATTTTTCTTGTTTTGCAGCACAATAACTAAAACCTGCGTATTCTTTAAAGTTTTTATGCTTTCTAGCTCTGGTATAACTACAGACAGGGAGTGGGAAGCCATCAATAAAGTGAATGTTATCTGAACCATAACGCTGAATGAGCTGTGCCATAATGGATTGACTGACATGCCACAGGTTTGCACAATGTTTACAGAAATTGGGATAAGATCCTAATTTTGGAAACCATTCTAACCAATTGTTTTTGAAATACATCTAAATATTTTTGTCTGTATCTAAACCAAGAAATTCACCTACTATTTGCATAGTGATGATTTCTGCATCAGTAACAGCAGGCGGAAAACCACGAGTTCTCAGGGGCTGAGTAACAACAATGGGATAAAGTTCTTCTATGATTACATAGACAAAAATGATAAATTCTTCAATGGACATAACTTTGCTTTAATTTCTTGGTGGAAACTAAAATAGGGTTATGTCCTTTTTATTTCAATCACTTAAAAAGTTGAGATTGGGGTCTAAGGTTTAATTTACAACAAGTTTCTAATTGGAATTATAGGTATTTTGTTGAGTTTGAAAAGAATGTTGAATTCCTGTCCGCTTTTTTTAGCTAGCCCTGTTTGATATCAGACTAGTCCATCTTTGGCAGATTCAGACGCGGGATCAGGTACCAGAAAATTATATTGAGTTTAAGGAAATGAAGATGTGATCAAAAAAAACAGGCTTGATCGTGATGGATCTAGCCTGTTCAATCGTTTGGGTGTTAATTGGATATTAGTTAAATGTTAAACAGTACGACGCAATGGCTGATCACGTTGCGCCAGACTTTCGCCCATCGGCACGAGTCGTCTATCAGGATCAATCTTTTGCCAAGGCAGGTCATTCGGGTCTGCTTTCATGGCTCCAGGCGCTTTCGCGACTAAAATGGCAGCAGCCATGTCCTGAAAATCTGCACGAAAATGTACCGAGCTTTTCACCACGATGATCGATTTATCTTGAGGCACAACACCAAAAATTCTAAACATATTACGATCGAGCAACTGGGCTTTGTAGGAACTGACTGCAATTTCAATACCATCTATTTCCAGTAATACACTCGGGCCGATATCCGCCTCAACGCCATGCATTATGGGCCCGCCATAGCTGAATTTCCCATCGCTATAGGCTTTGATTTTAAATTCAGCGCTAAATAGAGCATCCCCCGCAATACCTGATGTTCCGCCCAATTTCGCATAAAAATGCTGACCAAGCTCAAGCTGATAGGCTTGTTGCACCACCGCAGGATCAACAATAAGCCCAATCAGTGCATTTTTAACCTGATGCCGATGTAGCGCCGATAGCATCCCGGTCGTATTCGAATCACCACCGGCTCCCGGATTATCCTGAGTATCTGCAATCACCACGGGCCTGGTCGAATGATGCTGTTGATAAAGTTGAAGTGCCTGCAGCACGGCATGATCTGGTGATAAAAAATCCATATTCCAATGCGTTTCTTGTTGCAGCACATGGGCGATATAGCGTTGCATGGCCTGATCTAACTGCTCAGCGTTTTCACTATAACCCCAGATACAACCACCACATTCCTCAAAATCTGCCGCCGGAAAACCCGGCGTGAAATTCATCTGGACAGAATTATTTTGCTCTAGCTGTTCCAGTAAATTCATGCATGATTGGGTAGGTTCCAGCTCGGTACATTGTGCATTCAGCGCAATCAAAAACGGCAGCTTATACATTTGCTTATGCAGCTTTTTACCCCGGAATATTTGATCTAGCAGTTGGGCACAGCGTTGTCCGGTTTGAGCCATATCTACATGCGGATAGGTCCGATAGCAAATCAGCACATCACTATGAGCAAACATCACTTGCGTGACATTGGCATGGAAATCCAGACTGGCAATTACCGGAATGTCCGGCCCGACTGCTTCACGAACCCGTCTTAATAATTCGCCTTCGCCATCATCCACCTGTTCACTGACCATGGCGCCATGCAGATCCAGATACACTGCATCTGCCGGATGCTGCTGGATGCTCGCGATAATTTCATCACAGATCCGCTGGTAAGTGCACTGCTCTACATGTGCTGAAGGTGAAGTACCCGCCCAGATCACTGGCAAAAGTTGATAACCGAATTGTTCTGCTTGTTGAATAAAACCGCCAATCGGAATGTTCTGTTCCCGAAATTTCAGGACATCTGCGCCGCGGCTGAGCGGCGGAAATCCCCCACCCTGGACAAAATCGGCGTAGCTTGCTTTGGTCGGAGCAAAGGTATTGGTTTCATGTTGAAAGCCCGCAATGATGATTTTCTTCATATCTTGAATCCTTCCTATGCTGCATGATTGATTATTTATCGACGATTAAGGCAGCGCGTGTGACTTGCTGGGAAACAACTTGCTTTTTCAGTCTGAAGGCATAAATCAGGAAAGCTCCTCCGAGCATCATGATCACAGCAATCGTGAACCAGCCTGCCAGCATGGAACCGGTCATTGACTACGCCATGCCCATAATATTTGGACTGACAAAACCACCGAGTAATCCAATACTGTTAATTAAGGCAATTCCGCCTGCTGCCGCACTACCGCTTAAGTATTTCGATGGAATTGACCAGAAAATGGTATAGGCACTAAACATAAAGGCCGTTGCGGTACAGATCGCAATAAAGGACAGCAGGAAATTCGCACTCATCACCGACAACATCAAGCTGACTCAGGCCAATACCGTCGGCACTACACAATGCCATTTCCGTTCCTGCCATTTGTCCGAGCTGCGGGCAAAAATGATCATGAAAATTGCACCGCATAAATATGGAATCGCCACCAGCCAACCAATCATCTGCAAATTTTGGATACCGCCCGACTTCAGTAAAGATGGTAGCCAGAAGCCAATCGCATAGATCCCACAGATAATGGTGAAGTAGGCCAAGGCCATGAAATAAATCCAAGGATCCTTTAATACCGCTTTAAAATTACTATGACCAGTGGCAGACTGATGTTGGGAAATTTCTTTCACCAATAAGGCTTTGTCCTCTTGGGACAGCCATTTTGCTTGTGAGGGATGATCAGTTAAATAAAAGTACGCTACGCAGCCCAACAGCACGGTCGGCACAGCTTCTAATAAAAATAACCATTGCCAGCCAGAAAGATTATAAATCTGATGGAAAGTACTCATAATTTGTGTCGATAACGGTGCGCCTAACATGCCAGCAAGCGGCCCGGCCAGCATGACAATCGCCATGACACGTGCCATGCGTGCACCGGAATACCAATAGGTCAGATAGAAAATCATGCCCGGGGCAAAACCGGCTTCGAATACGCCTAGTAAAAAGTGCAAGACATAGAACATCTGCGGGGTGGTGACAAATAGCATCGACATGGAGGTCAGGCCCCACAAAATCATGATGCGGGTAATGGTTTTTCTGGCGCCGACTTTTTCAAAATACAGGTTGGTTGGCACTTCAAACAGGACATAACCTAAAAAGAATATGCCGGCTGCCATGCCATAAATTGCATCGTTAAAGCCCAGCTCCTGCTGCATTTGTAACTTGGCAAATCCGATATTGATCCGGTCCAGATAAGCAAAGAAATAACACAGCAATAAAAATGGCAGTAGCCGCCAGCTTACTTTCTTGTAAATCTGGTCTAACCGTTGTTGACGGGAAGTTATTAAATCCATCTAAAACTCCTTTTTATCTAGATCTTCTTATTGTTCAAAATCCATGTAAGCATGCTCCTGACTTGATAACAATGTAATTTATTTAGCATACTGATGCTTTAAAAGCATCAGAGTTTTTATGGACAGAAACTTACAATTCCTTGCGCCACTGAACGGAATCAATGAAAAGCGTTTGCGTTATTTCTATACGGTGATGATGTTTGGCTCGATGCGCAAAGCGGCAGATATCCTGAATATTGAACAGTCCGCCATGAGCCGACAAATTCAACTCTTTGAATCAGAATTAAAAATAAACCTGTTCAAACGTAAGGGTCGGCATATTATTCCGACTGAAGCCGCCTATCTGGTACTTGAGTATTTCAAGGAAAATAAAAATCGTGAAAATGAATTATTTGATAGTTTATTTCAGCTGCAATCTTCTCAACTCGGCAAAGTGAACATTGTTTCAAGTGAAAGTTATATGCAACACATGATTTATGATGTACTTCGACATGTGCATTATAAATATCCAAATCTTGAAATCCAGTTAGAATTAATGAGTGCCCAGCATGTGGTACGACATATTGTGGACAGCCTGGCGCATATTGGACTGGCGTATAATCCTCCATTTCATACAGACATCAGCACCATTGCCCATAAAACAGAACCTTTTATTCTGGCTGTTCCTGCCGGTCATCCTCTTGCCAAGCTCAAGCATCGCATTTGTCTTCCCGAAATTTCAGACTATAAATTTGCCTTAATGCCCGTAGGGCATGGTTTCCGTCAGCTACTCGACAGTGAAATGGTGCGCTTACAAGTGAACCTGAATATTGGTCTGACCACCAATTCTATTTATGCCTTAAAAAATTATGTGGTGGCTGGACATGGGATTTCCGCCATGCGCTATGCAGATATCGCAGATGCGGTTAAAGAAGGTCAGGCCGTTGCCTTAACTATTGATTCCGAGCTGTGCAACACGGCTCAGACCCAATTGATGGTCCGCAAAAATACCCATTTGTCAGAGTCGAAACATTTATTAATTGAGCGTATTCGTTCTAGTTTTGATTTGCTCTTTTAAATTGCTTATAAAATTTAGGCAATAAAAAAGCCACTTAAATAAGCGGCTGATTTATAACAAGAATTTTGGTGGTGGCGTCAATTGAACTCAAAACCTAACTCATTCATTTTAAAGCTCTTTTATTGAATAAAAAAATTCATTGACCCAATTTTGACCCAAATTAGATTTAGTGCATTGAATCACTTTAAAATCTTGTTCAAATCCGAATTCAGGATTTGAAGTGGCGTACGGCATTATAGCAGCAAATTACACCTAGAAATAAATGCAATGTTATAACATTTCAATTAGCTCATTATGATATTAATAATCACATCAACTTCAGTACAGTTCAATTTTTTAATTTGTACTTTTGCTTAGGACTCTTAGGCTTATCAGGAAGGGTACGTTCAATCACACCTGCTTCTAATGCTGGAGTTAAATAATTTTTTTGGAATGTGGCTCGATGGGACAAGTCCAATAGAGCCATAAGCTCAGTTAAGCTATATTCTTTCTGCTCCATATTCTGGATGAGACGTTTAACTTGATCGCTAACTTGTACGCTAGCTTGAGCGATATCTTGATCGCTGGCATCAGAACTAAGTATTGCATCTAGAATCATCTGCAAAATAAACTCAATAAAAGGTGCAGAATCTGAACGATCTGTGCTCGCTTGCAATGCATCGTAATAAGCTTTTTGGTTTTGATAAATCAAGCTTTCTACAGGGATGTTGAGAAAAATACGATTCCACTGGCTTAAGATTAAAGTTTGCCATAAACGCCCCATCCGCCCATTGCCATCAGCAAATGGATGTATAAACTCAAATTCATAATGAAATACTGAACTCTGAATTAATGGGTGCTCATTACCTTCAGCTAACCAGTGCAATAATTCTCCCATTAAACGCTGGACTTGATTTGCAGGCGGAGCCATATGCACGACTCGATCCCCTGACATCACACCAACACCGCCATGACGATACTGTCCAATTTCATCAATCAGTCCTGTCATCAATATTTGATGTGCTTTCAGCAAATGCGATTCTTGATCAGGATTCCAATCTTGAATTTCTTCATATGCCTTTAGGGCATTACGTACCTCTTGAACTTCTTTAGGTGGAGCGGTGACAGGCTTACCATTAAGGATCGCTGTGATTTGCTCTGTACTCAAGGTATTTCCTTCTATCGCTAAAGACCCTTGAATCGTTCGAATACGATTGGCTTTTCGCAATTTAAGGCTATCTTGGATTTGAGTTAATGCAGTCAAACGCCCTATTGATTCACTAATTTGTGCAATCAAGTGAATAATTTTAGAGGTGATCGTATAAGGCGGTTGATATTTCATTTGATCCCTAAACAGCGTATAAAGTTTTGTTTAATTAAACTCTAAAAGTACGAGTTTTCAAAGTTATGAATACAGCGAGATTTTATATTTGTTTACTCTCATAGATGATCTTAAACATAGACTAGATCAGTGCAGACCTTTGTCAGACTTTACATCAAGTAATATTGAAGAGGATCTTTTTCTTCGATTGATCTACAACTCGAATGCCATCTCAGGCAATAAGCTCAGTCTACTTGAAACTAAAGTTGTTTTAGAAGGAATCGCTATAGGGGGTAAAACTCTAGAAGATCATTTACAGGTCATCAATCAAAGAAAAGCTATTAATTACATTCAAAGCATCATTCGTAAAAAAGAAAACTTTTCAACAGAACAAATTTTTAACATTCATCTCATCATTTCAAATAATGTCAACATTCTACATTCGGACAGTACGCTGCCCAACTATACATCTTTAATTAAAAAAATAGCTCCACTATTGGATTGGTACAATACAGAAGCACATAAGCTTCACCCTGTTGAACGTGCTGCTAAAGTACATGTGGATTTTGTAGGCATTCATCCGTTTATTGATGCCAATGGACGTACATCGCGTCTCTTGATGAACCTTGAGTTGCTCAAAGCTGGATACCCTCCTTGCATTATTACAGTCGAAAATCGCTTAGCTTACTATGAAGCATTGGATCAATGGATGGCTTCTGGAAAGACCGAAGCATTTATTGAACTTGTTGCTGATGCTGTACTAGATGGATTTAAACCATATCAGGTTGTTTTAGGAATTTAAGTAGCTTGTACGGTAGCTTGTACGGTAGCTTGTACGGTAGCTTGTACGGTAGCTTGTACGGTAGCTTGTACGGTAGCTTGTACAAAATATCTAAAACCTTAGGTTTGAACAAATATTTATATCCAATAAAAAAGGGACTAGAATTTTTACAGCTATTTAATGTTCGGATTGTTCATTCACGATAGAATAAAATCCTTAAAACTTAAACTTTATTAGATGAAATCATGTCATTCCGATTTAAAAAAAGTATCAAAATTATTCCAGGTATTAAGCTAAATATTTCTAAAAATGGGCTTAACAGTGTAACCATTGGAAAACCAGGAGCATCTGTCAATATTTCAAAAAAAGGGAAACAGGCTACTGTTGGTATTCCTGGTACAGGTCTGTCATATTCACAGAAATTGCCTTCTCGCATAGATACACATTCAAAATCTCCTTCCATTCCCTCGTCAGCCGAACCGAACACTAAACAGACAATTAACCCAACAAAAATAATTATGATTAGCCTTCTTGTAATATTTGCTTTCTTAATAGGTGCTGTTTTTTTCTAATAATGAGTTAATGACTAGTCAAAATATACCGTTAACCATAAACTAATTCGAAACTTCATTTTCAAAATTAAGAATATGCATATTCAAAATCAGATAAGAGATTTTTTGACATCAACTACTTCAAAAGTATTGATTATTACTGGCAGTGCAGGAACTGGAAAAACTTCTCTAATTAAAGAAATTGTAACGTATTTAAATAGCCACCAATTAGACTATTACTTACTAGCGCCAACGGGTAGAGCAGCACACAATTTACAAAATCATGTTTTTGAAGAGACTGAAATAGCTCCGACCACTATTCATTCTTTTTTGTATAAAAAAGATGATGAGTCACCTCAAGACATTCCTGAAATTTTAAAATTTTCAGTAGTAGAAGAAAAAGTAGAAGACAAGGCTGTAGTCATTATTGATGAGGCTTCCATGCTTTCACATGAAGCAACGAGTGAAAAAGACTTTCTCCAATTTGGTTCTGGAAATCTATTTAAGGATTTAACTGATCACTTAGATTTACTAAATTCAAATCGTAAACTAATCCTTGTCGGTGATCCATCCCAACTTCCACCTATTAATGTATCGAAAGCTGAAGTACTCAATATAGAGGGCAGAGTAAAACTTGAAGTGCGACATAAACCACCTAATTAATTTAAAGGGTTTATGGAGTATATAAAATTGTCATACCATCATCTTAACTTTGAAGATCGTACTGCATTAATGCTTGAGTCAAGAAAAGAAGGCTTTTCAGCCAGAAAATTTGCTGAACTCATTAAAAGACATCCTAGTACGATCTATCGTGAGCTTAAAAGAAATAGCATCAATGACGTTTATCAAGCTCAATATGCTTCTGATAACACCTTCGCTAGACGTAGACGTGGTCACAGAAAACTCAAAATCGATTCAATCCTCTGGAAATTTATTGTTGAAGCGATCCGTTGTTTATGGTCTCCTCAGCAAATAGCAAAGCGTTTAAAGACATTTCCTGATTTGGATCAAACAATGAATGTAAGCCATACAACGATTTATTCAACGATACGAGCATTACCAAAGGGTGAGTTGAAAAAAGACTTATTATCCTGTCTGCGTCATGAAAATAAAAAGCGAAAAGCTAACGGTGAACCTAAAAAAGATTCTATATTACAGGATATTAAAACTATTCATGAGCGCCCAGCCGAAGTTCAAGAAAGAAAAATACCGGGTCATTGGGAAGCTGATTTAATTAAAGGTAAAGACAATAAAAGTTCGATAGCAACACTTATTGAACGAAATACACGGCTCTGTATCTTGGCAACATTACCTGATGCAAAGGCAGAATCAGTGCGCAAGGCTTTAACTGAAGCTCTGAAATATTTACCTGCAGAACTGCGTAAAACGTTGACCTATGACCGTGGACGCGAGATGGCAGAACATAAAATACTTGAAGAAGATTTAGGCATAGATGTATATTTCTGTGACCCACATTCACCCTGGCAAAAAGGCACATGCGAAAATATGAATGGTTTAATTAGGCAATATTTACCTAAAGGGATTGATTTAAATCAGGCAGATCAGCATTATTTAAATCAAGTTGCCATGTCACTGAATACTCGTCCTAGAAAAGCGTTAGATTGGCTTACACCATTAGAGAAATTTGCTCAGCTTGTTGATTATCATAAGACTTTTCAAACTGTCGCACCTCATGTTTGAATTCGCCTAGATATTAACCTACACCTAAAAGATGACAGATTATGTTGGTTCTTAATTAATAGATTCACCCAAGACTACGATATACCTATTTTTATTAGAGAAAGTACATTTAAGAAATTAAAAAACTCAGAAACATCAAGTCAAATTAATAATAATATAATACACAAATCCGCCCACAACCCTAAAATATATAGACAAAACGATAATCATAAAGTTCATAAAAATATTAACAATCCTAGAATTTTTATTTTAGCTTTGATTTATTTAAACCCTAAAATAACGAGAGATATAGATCAAAGAAATATAGACTTAGAAAACTACATTATTGAGTTTTATGAAATAAAAAAGAGAAAATAAATCTAAATAAATATATTAAGGATAAAGATTTTATAGAGTGGAGCAAAAACTATATTGATAAAAATTTTGAATACAATGGGCGAATTCAAACATGAGGTGCGACAGTTTGAAAAGTCTTATGATAATCAACAAGCTGAGCAAATTTCTCTAATGGTGTAAGCCAATCTAACGCTTTTCTAGGACGAGTATTCAGTGACATGGCAACTTGATTTAAATAATGCTGATCTGCCTGATTTAAATCAATCCCTTTAGGTAAATATTGCCTAATTAAACCATTCATATTTTCGCATGTGCCTTTTTGCCAGGGTGAATGTGGGTCACAGAAATATACATCTATGCCTAAATCTTCTTCAAGTATTTTATGTTCTGCCATCTCGCGTCCACGGTCATAGGTCAACGTTTTACGCAGTTCTGCAGGTAAATATTTCAGAGCTTCAGTTAAAGCCTTGCGCACTGATTCTGCCTTTGCATCAGGTAATGTTGCCAAGATACAGAGCCGTGTATTTCGTTCAATAAGTGTTGCTATCGAACTTTTATTGTCTTTACCTTTAATTAAATCAGCTTCCCAATGACCCGGTATTTTTCTTTCTTGAACTTCGGCTGGGCGCTCATGAATAGTTTTAATATCCTGTAATATAGAATCTTTTTTAGGTTCACCGTTAGCTTTTCGTTTTTTATTTTCATGACGCAGACAGGATAATAAGTCTTTTTTCAACTCACCCTTTGGTAATGCTCGTATCGTTGAATAAATCGTTGTATGGCTTACATTCATTGTTTGATCCAAATCAGGAAATCTCTTTAAACGCTTTGCTATTTGCTGAGGAGACCATAAACAACGGATCGCTTCAACAATAAATTTCCAGAGGATTGAATCGATTTTGAGTTTTCTGTGACCACGTCTACGTCTAGCGAAGGTGTTATCAGAAGCATATTGAGCTTGATAAACGTCATTGATGCTATTTCTTTTAAGCTCACGATAGATCGTACTAGGATGTCTTTTAATGAGTTCAGCAAATTTTCTGGCTGAAAAGCCTTCTTTTCTTGACTCAAGCATTAATGCAGTACGATCTTCAAAGTTAAGATGATGGTATGACAATTTTATATACTCCATAAACCCTTTAAATTAATTAGGTGGTTTATGTCGCACTTCAAGTTTTACTCTGCCATGTTTTCCCTCAATTTCTTTTTGAAAAAGAAAAGTTACATGAAAATTATATCTATGCCTATTTTGACGATCTTTACATTCATAATAGAGAAAAATATATTAATGATTTAAATAAACTTAAAAAAGCATGGCAGCAAAATGTTTTTAGATTAAAAAATAAGGATAATCTTAAAAAGAAATTTCACTTACCCTTAAGAAAAAATACAAAAGTTCGATTGAAAGAATTAGCAACTATTGAAAATATTTCTGAATCAGAATTTCTAGAAAAATTGATTAATAGGGAGTATGAAGAATATAAAGACTATAAGTAACTAGAAAGGAAAGGCTCAATACTGAGCCATCCATCCTTCTACCTGCTCCCCATACCATTCCATGATTTTTACACGCTCATCCCAATACTGTGCTCGGTTATACGCCGAGCGAATTCTATTCTGGGGTACGTGAGCAAGCTGGCGTTCAATGGCATCTGAATTAAACAGATTCGATTCGTTTAAGACTGTACTGAATAGCGATCTAAAACCATGTGTGGTCATTCGACCTGCATAACCTGAACGTTTGATCACAGCCAAAATAGACTCGCTACGCATTGATTCTTTGTTATTCAAACGATGTGGAAATAGCAGTTCCTGATTATGGGTAAGTCTCAAAGCCTGAAGCTCAGTAATCATCATGTCCGTCAACGGCACACGATGCGGCAGTCGATTCTTCATCCGCTCTTCAGGGATATCCCACTTACGTCCTTCTAGATCAAATTCTTCCCAGCGTGCTTGCAGCAACTCACTAACCCGAACGCCTGTCAGCATGATCAGAATAATGGCATGATGCGTTTGAGCATCACTTGGGTATGCTCTTACCTTTCTTAAAAATTCAGGCATTTCAGAGGCCGAAAGCGAAGCTAGGTTTTTGACCCGTTTATTCTTGAGGGCATAAACTAAATCCCCTGCCGGGTTGTCATAGCGGTATCCATGGGCAATAGCGTATTTCATGACCATCCCGCAACGAGATAAGGTACGTTTTGCAATTTCAAGCGAGCCTCTTGCCTCAATCTTCTTAATGATTTGCAGAATCTCAGGAGCCTGAATCTGATTAATACGCTTATTAGCAAGAGCAATATAAAGCTCATTCAATGAAGCTCGTACATTACTGATATGTTTGGATGACCAGGTTTCTTTTTGATTATTGAACCAATCTTCTGCAACTTCTTTGAAATAGGGCTTTAAGTCTTCATGCAATACTGAACGCGAGTATCTATGCTTAAGCTCATATGCAAGCTCCCTTGCCTTTTTTAAGCTTAAATCTGGATATGGACCAAGCGACTCAGACTTACGTTCACCATGGACAGTGACGCGCACATTCCAATATTTTTGACCTTTGGTGGTAATGATAAGGGATAAACCATGTGAATCTGAAAGACGATACTGTTTGTCTTTCGGTTGTGCTTTTCTGCATTCAGTATCTGTAAGTGGCATGTCAATTACCCATAATTGATGTATTAATTTCTGGGTAAATTTTCCCAATATTTACCCAGAAAGAGCAAATATGGGGTCAAATGGGATCAGACTATATCGGACAAACAGGCATAAAAAAAGCCTTTAAACATTGAGTTTAAAGGCTTTTTTAGATTCCGATGGATTACTTCGGAAAGAATTTTGGTGGAGGTGGCGGGAGTTGAACCCGCGTCCGCCAGCACTACGCTCGAGAATACTACATGCTTAGATATCGTCTATTGTTTTAACTCTTTGTGACCCGACGAACAGGGTACAAATCGCGATCCTCTTAATTTAGTACAAAGCCCCGAGGCTTAGCTTTATACGGACTTGTGTGCGTGCGCTTCAGTCGGACTCTCTAACCACAAGTATTCGGAGAGGCGGACAAGCTGCCCTTAGGCAGCTAGAGCGTATGATTCGTCGTTTGCGACTAAAAAATGCAAATTTGATTTACGAGAGAAAATGCGCTCTCGGCATGCATCTATGAGTTTCATCACCAGCGTCGAAGCCAGAAACACCCCCAAAGTACAAGGCAATCATAGCATAAATGTCAAAAATTACGATGTATTTTCTGAACATTTAAACAACTTGATGCGCTTAATTACATTATTGCGCTAATATTTTACTTTTCAAGCCAAATAACAGAAAAATTATGAGCTACCTTCTGGCCCTGGATCAGGGAACTACGTCAAGTCGGGCTATTATTTTTAATGAACATGGACAAGTTCAGGCAACGGCTCAACGTGAAACGCATATCCACACCCCACATTCGGGCTGGGTAGAACAGGATGCACAGGAAATCTGGAGCTCACAGATTGCTGTGATACAACAAGCTTTAGCAACTGCAGGTATTCTGGCAAAAGATATTAAAGCCCTTGGCCTGACTAACCAGCGTGAAACCACTGTAGTCTGGGATCGTCGAAACGGCAAACCGCTCGCTCCGGCAATCGTTTGGCAAGATCGTCGTACGTCTGATTGGTGTAACCGGCTGATTGAACAAGGCCTAATGTCCAAAATTCAGCAAAAAACAGGCTTATGGATTGATCCTTATTTTAGTGCGGGAAAATTAGTCTGGTTTTTAGAGCATGTTGAGGGAGTACGGCCACTCGCTGAACAAGGCCATGTGGCATTTGGTACTATCGATAGCTGGCTGATCTGGAATCTGACCCAAGGCGCAGAGCACGTCATTGAAGCCAGTAACGCTTCTCGTACCATGTTGATGAATCTGCAGCAACAGTCGTGGGATGAAGAGCTACTCGAGCTGTTTAATATCCCTGCTTCGGTCTTGCCGAAAATTATCTCTTCTGATTGTTATGTCGCTGACACTGCTTCTGGCTTACTTGGGGCCAATATTCCCATTACCGGAATTTTGGGGGATCAGCAGTCTGCACTGTTTGGCCAGTCCTGTTTTGAGGTGGGTAGCGCAAAAAACACCTATGGTACTGGCTGCTTTATGCTGTTCAATACTGGACATAACATTCAGCTTAGCCAGAACAAGCTGCTTTCTACTCTCGCCTGGCAAGCCCAAGGCCAAACTACTTATGCGCTCGAAGGCAGCGTATTTATGGCTGGTGCTGTAGTGCAATGGTTACGCGATGGTCTCGGAATTATTCAAAAAAGCAGTGATGTGGAAAAACTGGCACACCAGGTCGAGCATAGTGACGGCGTGGTTCTGGTTCCGGCATTTACCGGACTGGGCGCGCCGCATTGGGATAGTGAAGCACGTGCCTTACTCTGTGGCATGTCACGCGGTACGACCAAAGCGCATATCGCTCGTGCCGCATTAGAATCAATCGCCTTTCAGGTATCGGATGTGCTCAGTGCGATGCAATCTGATATTGCACATCCCCTTAAAGAACTGCGGGTTGATGGTGGTGCCAGCAGCAATGACATGCTAATGCAATTTCAGGCCGATATTCTGAATGTACCGGTACTGCGTCCGCAAATGCTGGAAGCTACCGCCTGGGGCGCAGCCGCTATGGCCGGATTAAAAGCTGGCGTATTTTCCGACCTGAATGAAATTTCCCAGTCCTGGGAGCTGGACCGTGCTTTTGAACCCAAAATGCAAAATGACGAAAGAGAAATGCATTTAGCCAAATGGCAAAATGCCTTGAAACGGGCTAAATCTGATCTCTAAATCCTCTAGGTTCATATTTGATCATCATAAAAAAGCGCTGTTAAACAGTGCTTTTTAGCTTCCTCAATTCACGATTTCATTAATAGGCATAAGACGCAATCGCTGTTGCAATCGCCTTATCTTCATCATTGACCATGGTCATGCGCATGGTGCAGCCCTTACGCCCCAAACGTAAGGTTTCTGCACGTGCAATAAAATATTTGCCACGTCCAGGCGCCAGATAATCCACCCGCATATCGACCGTCGCCAGACGCGACACTTTTTTAATGGTATCTGCAATCGTTTCCGGTTCAGCTTTTTTATACAGTTCGCCCATGGCCACAATACCACCGACGCTATCCAGTACAGTTGCAGCCAGACCGCCATGCAGAATCTGGAAAGCCACATTACCAATCATGAAATCCTGCATTTCTACATAGGCCTCAATCTGGCCCTCGACCACCCGCATGGTCATGCCGTTATGCTTAAAAAAAGGAGAGCTATTAAAAGCATGTACCAGCTGGTTCAGGACTACATCAATATCCACTTTCGAGCCCAGATGTATATTACCGGTCCAGTTTCTCTCTGTCTTACTCATCACTTTGCCCGAATCCACCACAATAAACAACCGCTAATTTATGCCCAAAAATTTGAGTTAGGGCTACAATAGAGGCCTAGTTTAATACTGATTACTGAGATTTTTATGACTTATACGTTCAATCGTCCCGCGTTTCCTGCAACTCGCATGCGTCGTATTCGTAAAAATGAACATTTACGTTCGATGGTTCGTGAAACCCATCTCGCGGCAGATCATCTCATTTATCCAGTATTTGTCCTGCCAGGACAAAACCAGACCCAAGATATTCCAAGTATGCCGAATATCCAGCGTCTGTCAGCGGACTTGTTGTTAAAAAAATCAGAACGTCTACTGAAACTCGGTGTCAATAAACTGGCGCTATTTCCGGTCACCCCACAAGAAGATAAAAGCCTGACTGCAGAAGCTGCATGGCGTGAAGATGGTCTGGTGCAAAACACCTTACGTTTATTGAAAAAAGAACTGCCAGAAATGGTGCTGATTACTGACGGCGCATTAGACCCGTATACCACGCATGGTCAGGATGGCATTATTGATGAGAACGGTTATGTCTTAAATGATGAAACGGTCGAGTGCCTGATTAAACAGGGCTTGAGCCATGCCGAAGCCGGTGCAGATGTGTTTGCTCCAAGTGACATGATGGATGGCCGGATCGGTGCAATTCGTCAGGCCTTTGAGCAAAATGGTCATATCTATACTTCGATCATGGCCTATTCAGCCAAATATGCATCAAGTTTCTATGGCCCGTTCCGTGATGCAGTTGGTTCTGCCAGCAACTTAAAAGGCGGCAATAAATACAATTACCAGATGGATGTCGGTAACCGTGCTGAAGCCCTGCATGAAATTGCGCTGGATATTCAGGAAGGTGCAGACATGGTGATTGTCAAACCGGGCATGCCTTATCTGGATATCGTCCGCGAAGTCAAAGATACTTTTGGCGTACCGACCTTTGTTTATCAGGTCAGTGGCGAATACGCGATGCTGGCTGCGGCAATTCAAAATGGCTGGTTATCTGATAGCGTCATTTTAGAATCATTGATGAGCTGTCGTCGTGCCGGTGCAGATGGTATCTGGACCTATTTTGCTGAAGAAGCTGCGCTTAAACTGAAAGACATGAAGTAAAAGGATTTCGGCGCAATGCATATTGCCATTATTGGCGCTGGCATCACCGGTCTGATGTCGGCGCTGGAACTGCTTGAACAGGGATGTTCTGTTACCCTTTTTGATCAGCAGGCCGCCGGACAGGCTGCATCCTGGGCTGGAGGAGGCATCCTCTCCCCCATGTATCCCTGGCGTTATTCCGCTGCTGTAAATGCTTTGGCCCGACATGCCAAACCCATGTATCAGGACTGGAATCAAAAACTGCAACCTTTCACTGGCATCGATTTCCAGATTCATGAAACAGGTATGCTGATTTTTGATGAATCCGATTTTGAAATCGGTTTAAGTTATGCCAAAACACATCAGGATCCGCAGCAACAGGCAGAATTGCTTGATCAGGCTAAACTGCAACAGATCAATCCAAGAATTAATCAGAGCAAATTCAAGCAGGCGATTTATTTCCCTGAACTGGCGAATATCCGTAATCCACGGTTATTACAGTCGATCATTCACTATTTGAAGCAGCATCCTCGTGTCACCTGGCAAGAAGACTGTAAAATCACTCGGCTCAATATTCAGCAAGGCTGTGTAAAAAGTATCTCAGATGAACATAGCCAGGTTTTTCAGGCAGATCAATATGTGTTCACAACCGGAGCATGGTCGCAACACTGGTCACAGCAACTTGGTTTGGAAATTCCGGTACAGCCGGTTCAGGGCCAGATGCTGCTGTTTAAAACGCCAGAAAACTGGCTGCCGACCATGTGCATGCATAAGGTGATGTACCTGATTCCACGTCAGGATGGACATGTTTTATGTGGTTCCAGTATGCGTCAGGTCGGTTTTAACACCTCGCCTTCTAGCGAAATCCGGCAGGATATTTTACAGGCGTGTATCGAGATGGTACCGGAACTGGCAGATTTTCCGCTGGTCAAGCAATGGGCCGGATTAAGACCCAGCTCACCCGATGGTATTCCCTATATTGGCAAAATTCCCAAGCTACACAATGCCTGGGCCAATTTTGGACATTTCCGGAATGGTTTATGCATGGGGCCGGCATCAGGCAAACTACTCGCTCAACTCATCCTTAAACAAATGCCAATCGTTGATCCAGCTCCTTATGATCCTGTCCGTTTATTAGAGCCCAGTCGTTTAGTGCTTTAGGATATTATCCAGTGCTTCTTTCAGAGTTGGATAATGAAACTGGAATCCAGCCTCCTGCAAGGCTTTGGACTGTACATACTGACCGTTTAAGACCAGTTGTGACTGTTCTCCCAGCATCATTTTCAGACTGCATGCGGGTAGTGGAAGTAAGGGTTTGCGCTTCAGAATCTGGGCCGCAGTTCGTGCAAACTGGGCCTGACTACTTTTTTCTGGCGCGACCACATTAAAGATCTGCTCGGCTGTATCCTCAAGTATCAAGAATTCAATCGCACGCAGCACATCCCCTAGATGCACCCAGGTCACTGGCTGGCGTCCATGACCAATCCGTCCGGACAGATTCAATTTAATCGGCAATAGCATCTGCGGAAGAATCCCGCCACCTTTACCAAACACCACCGCAAAGCGAACAATCTTGGTGTTCTGGTTAGTATAGGATAAAGCCAGCTGCTCCCACTTCGCACAAAGTTCAGACATAAAAATATCTTGTGGCGGACTTTGCTCCGTGCAGACCTGTTCCCAGCGCTCTGTCGGATCAATGCCATAATAACCAACGGCCGATGTTGAAATAATCCGTTTCGGTCTAATCTGATTTTTTTCTAAATAATCAAAAACCTTTTTGGTGGTGTCTAAACGGCTATCCAGCAATTTCTTTTTACGCGCTGCCGTCCAGCGGCCTTGACCAATGCTTTCGCCAGCCAGATTGACCACATAATCAAGCTGATGCTGTTTTAATTCATCCAGCTGATTGATCCAATGGAAGTCCGGATGTGGTTCATGTTTATTTTTCTGACGGGTCAGCCCAATCACCCGATAATCCCGTTCCAGTAAAAAACGCACGAGATGACTGCCAATAAAACCACTCGCTCCCGTCACCAACACTACAGGTTTATACATTCGTCATTCTTCGCCTTATTATTTTCTTGATTTAAATTATACGCCACTCATCTTTAGCTTTTTAAACCGAGAAGATCTTTGTAGTGGAGAATTTGTATCTTTCATCATTCAATCAATTTATTAAGATCAGTCGTCACACAATGATTCATCTATACTCACTGAGGTGGATGGCCAAACATTTTCTCTGCCATACGTTGTGACTGCTTGCCATAAAACCAGTAGGTCAGCAGATACAGCGGAATTGCGATCATCAGGAACATTATCAGCACAATGCTCATAAACTGTGGCTGCTGTAGATACAGCAAGAAGTCCTGCCAGGCATTCGGATTGGAACGGGTGGCGATGACAATACCGAGCAAAAGAAATAATAAATTATAGCCCCAGTAAATCAGGCTAAACCCGAGGGTAAATTTCTTACGCTCTGCCTGGGTCGGCGCACGTTTTTGCTGTTTTAAAAATTTAAATAACACCCAAATCATGGCCACCAGATAAGGAACAATCGTCAAAACTGCACCCATGCCCATCGGCAACAAGGCAGCCAGTACACCGCAAATACAGGTAAAAATAAAACATATAACGAAAAACCAGATAAAATAACGACTTAGCGGCAACATATGCATGACTCAGTGATCTTCAACAAGCTAGTATAAAAAAATCAGGTTTTTTTTCATTTTATTGTCAACCATCCACTACAGGGTGACGTTATATAGGGTACAAGGTACAAAAATTTGGACTGGCATCCACGAATTTTTGCTGACCTTTAGAGCTAAAGCAATAAGTCCAGTGTACAGGGAAATTTTGAATAGCAGCCAAAATCTTCATGTAACACAAATTTGACCGACGATTTCATCATCACTCGAATCGTCGGTTTTTATTTTTTTAAATCTCTATTTTTTAAAAGTCTGATGGATTGCATGACTTTTCTATATCTGATGATTTGGATGCGATCATGCAGTAATTTCCATACTGATCAAAATAAATTCAGCAGGCATATCACAAACAATTCGCTGAAATATCGTTTTCAAGTAGATTTTTACCTGTGCTTTTTCCTATAGTAGCAAGGCAGATATCTTGGGGTTCATTACATGGCAGTTCATTTTCTTCACACTTCCGATTGGCATCTGGGACAATTTTTCCATAACCATGACCGTGAATTTGAACATGCGCAGTTTTTGACTTGGCTACTTGAGCAAATTAAAACAAAGCAACCGCATGCCCTGCTGATTGCAGGCGATATTTTTGATGTGATCAATCCTGCGTCCAGTGCGCAAAGACAACTGTACCAGTTTCTGGCCGATGCCCATGACCTGGCGCCACATATGCAGACCCTAATGATTGCAGGCAATCATGATTCTGGTTACCGGATTGAGCAGGTTGAACCCTTATTGGCCAAATTCAATGCCAAAGCAGTGGGAATAGTAGGCCGCACGGCAGAAAATACCCTGAACCTGGATCGTCTGCTGATTCCTATTTATGATCAGGATAAAAATATCATCGCCTGGTGTCTGACCCTGCCCTATTTACGCAGTGCTGAAATTACCGGACTGAATGAACATACCAGCAATAACCAGAACGCGATCAGCTATCTGCATCAACAACTGATTGCCGAAGCCAAAGCCCGCAAACAGCCACATCAGGCACTGATTTTAATGTCACATGCACACATGCAAGGTGGTGAGACCTCGGACTCCGAGCGCCCGATTATTGTCGGCAATGAAGAAGCCCTGTCGACGGCGCTGTTTGATGACGTGATTGATTATGTCGCGCTGGGGCATTTGCATAAACCGCAAAAAGTCGGTCAGCCGCATATTCGCTATAGTGGCTCCCCGATTCCGCTGTCATTTAGTGAAATTAACTATCCGCATCAGGTGGTTGAAGTCCAGATTGATCCTAAACAAAATCCGGAAAACCGCTTTCAGTACGATGCCTTAAGCATTCCGCGTACTGTCGAGCTGTTTCGCGTTCGTGAAAAGCTGGAAAATTTAATCACTACAATTCAGGCCTTGCCTGCCGGAGAAATCGAGCAGCTTTCTGCACGGCATTTTCTGGAAATAGAATACACCACCGATGCTCCGCCTCCGGTAGACCTGCGTCAGCAAATTGAACTGGCTTTGCCTGCTAATCGTTATCGTTTGCTGCGCATCAGCCGGATTTATCAGCAACAGGTCGACCTTAGTTCAAGCCAGTCTAAAATTGATCTGGCACCCCCTACCCCGGAATCTTTGTTTTTCAATATCTGGAAAAAAATGGGCTATGAGCAGGATCATTCAGTACAACGGGATTTTCAGGAATTATTGATTGAAGCCCAGCATGAACTTGCACAAAAACAACAAGCCTAGGATCGGCCATGAAAATTTTACGTCTAAGTCTTAATAATCTGGCCTCCCTCACCGGCACCCATCATATTGATTTTGAATCGAGTCCTTTGGCTCATGCCGGCCTGATTGCCATCACCGGCAAAACTGGTGCCGGAAAATCTACCCTGCTCGATGCCATGTGCCTGGCGCTTTACAATGAAATTCCACGTTTAAAAGGTGCGACAGGCAGCTTGAAAGATGCTGGCGGTCAGGATGTTTCCATCAAGGATTCCAAGAATATTCTGCGCCGTGGCTGCGTGCATGGTTTTGCCGAACTGGAATTTATTGCACTCGACAGCAAACGCTATATGGCACGCTGGGAAATTAAACGGGCACGCCAGAAAGTCGATGGCAATCTAAAAGTAGACCGCTACGTCAAATGTCTGGATGACGACACGACACTGACGCAAAAAATATCGGAAGTCACCCCGCTTATTGAAAAACTGGTGGGCTTAAGTTTTGAGCAGTTTACCCGCGCAGTGTTGCTCGCACAGTCGGAAGTCGGCGCATTTTTAAAAGCCAAAGATAATGAGCGTGCAGATTTACTGGAATATCTCACCAATTCGCAGATTTTCAGTCTAGTTAGTCAGAAAGCCGCGGAGAAATTCAGCGAAGTCAAAAACAAGCGCAACGATCTGGAAAAGCTGATCGGGCATATTGAAATTCTGTCTGAAGAAGACATCAGCGCTTTACAACAGCAGCAGAACTCTTTGTCTTTGCAACTTCAGAATTTGCAGCAATCAGAAAAACTGCTAGAAAATGAGAAACAATGGCATCTGGACCGACATAAACTCTATGCAGAAGTCCATGCCAAAAAAGAAGTCTACGAAGTACAGCAAGATGCAGTAAATAAATCTGCAGGACAGCAACAGCTACTGGAGCAGCTGGATGAATTCCAGTCGATTCGGGATCAGTTTGTGAGTCGTACCCGTCTAGCCCCTCAAAAAGAGCAGATTCAGCACCAGCACACCCAATTTACGCTGGAATTTGAAACGCTCAAACAGAGCTTTGTAGCAGAAGAAGCCAAACTTACAGCCTTACAACAACAGCAGCACCAGTTTCAGCAACACTTGGCAGACCTGAAACCGCATCTGGAGGCAGGTTTAAGGCTGGATCATGCAATTGATACGGTATCAGAGCGGTACAAAAAACTGCATGCAGAGCAAAGCCAGTTTCAAATCCTTCGTCTACAGCCTTTAGAAGAACAACTGCGACAGCAACAACAGACTTTGAATCAGCTACAAGCTCGGCAAGAAAAGGTTGCACAACAATTGGCTGAATCTGGCTTTTTAAATGTGTTCGATCTGGAGCCGCAAAGTACCTTGCAACGCATACAAGACTTTATGCGTCAGTATCAGCAACTGCAGCAACAGAATCCGGACAGCCTGAAGCAGCCTTTACCTGAACTGGAAAAAACCGTTACAGTACTTTCAGGAAATCTGAACCAGTGGATACAACAGCATCATAGTCTGGAACAGCTAGAAGAGCATCTCAAAACCATTCAGGAAATGCGTCAGCAACGCCAAGCGGAACAGCGTCAGCTCGACCTGCTGCAACAGCAGGTACAACAAATCGTTCAACAATCACAAGAATTTGAACAACTGCAATCTGCTGTAAATAGCCAACAGCAGCAACTAAAAATGCAGCAAGAGGCCGAACAGGCACTACATCAGCAGATTCAGGCTGAACAACAGGCCTATGAACACCTGGAACAAATACTTGCCCAGCAACGTTTATTGCATGCGCAAAGTGTGCAGGATCTTCGTGGCCAGTTAAAACCGGATGAGCCATGCATGGTCTGTGGAAGCCCAGCCCATCCTTTTGTCGATGCCGTCCATGAACATCTGGAACAGAGCCTGAACCAGCTACAGGAGCAACAGTTACGGCAGGCAAAACAGCAGCTCGATCAGCAACTGCAATCTCAGCAGCAGCAACGCATTGAAATGTCTAAAGCACAAACAGTAATTGAGCAACAGCAACAGCGTTGCCAGATCCTGCAAAACCAGATTCAACAATCCTCTGCTGACTGTAAATCTCAACTACTTAAACTGGAAGTGGTTACCGAGCAGCACAATGATCTTCCTACATTCATCCAGTTACTGGCGAATCACACTCAAAGTCTGGTCCAGCAGCTAGAACTATCACAACAGCAGGAACAACAGCTCCAGCAACAATTACAACAATGGCGTCAACAACAACAGCAATTGCACCAATTACAACTGGCTCTACAGCAACGTCAGCAACTCGACCAGCTGATACACCCAGTTTTAAGCATACTGCCCGAGCAGTACCAGTCGCAGCCACCTATGCTCTGCTTACCTCAGTTGCAACGACAAGTAGAGCACCGCATGCAGCACTTGGCAGTACAAAAGCAGCTGGAATCTGACCTGCATCAACAGCAGCAGATATTGGAAAAGAGCCAGTATCAACTACAATTGGAACAGCAAAATTTTGCTCAATTGAGCCAGTCTGTAGAGCAGTTGATTCAGCAAGGCAAAGACCTGCGTCAACAACTGGCTGAACTGACCCAAGAACATGCAGGACAAGTCTACCGTGTCGCTGCAGAATGGCGCGATGCACTAGAGCTACAAGCCAAGACCTTAGAGCAGACTTTAGAACAACAGCGTCAATGCACGGCGCAGGCCGAAAAACAGTGGCATCAAACCCACTTAAAACTGCAAGAATTTATCAGCCAACTTCAGCAGATCGATCAGCAATTGGCTCAATATCAGCAAGATATTCAGGCATGGCAAGCAGCACATCCTCAAGTGACGGCAGCTCAAATTGAACAATGGCTCAGTATTGATCTGAGCAACCATCAACGCATTCGTCAGAATCTGGCCAACCAGAAACAGGCACTCGAAAATGCCAGAACAGCCTGGCAATTACTTGAAGAACAATATCAGGCCCATTTAAAACTACAGCCAGAACATGAATTTGAGGAAATTGAACAAAAACTTGGCATGCTGCATCAGGAAAAAATAATGCAGCAGGAAGTGCTCAATGAAACTGATGCCAAACTGCGTATGAATGCCAATAATCAAAACACCTATGCCAAATATCAGCAGCAAATTGAGCAGATCAAAGCCGAAGAATACCGTTGGGGTCGTATTTACGACCTGATCGGACATAAGGAAGGTACCAAATTCCAGAAAATTGCCCAGGAACATCATCTGGATATTCTGGTGGAATATGCAAATCAGCAGTTGCAACCGTTGGCACCCCGCTATCAGTTACACCGTATTCCGGATAGCCTGAGTCTGGCGATTGTTGATCTGGACATGAATAGTGAAGTCCGCCCTGTGCTGTCCCTATCGGGGGGTGAAACCTTCCTGGTTTCATTGGCTTTGGCTTTGGCGATTGCCAATATGGCCTCCGGCTCCATGAAACTGGAATCACTGTTTATTGATGAAGGTTTTGGTACGCTAGATCCTGCTTCGTTACATATGGTGATGAATGCACTGGATCATTTACAAAGTCAGGGTCGTAAAGTTGTATTAATCTCGCATGTGCAGGAAATGCATGAACGTATTCCGGTACAGATTCAGGTCAAGCCTGTTGGTGCAGGCGCCAGTACCATTCAGATTATAGGTTAACGATGAGTCACCCTGCCCCGAACATGCTCTCGCCCTATTTCAGTCTACAGCTTGAGAGCCTGCGGGGTATCAGTGCCATTGTAGTGTTGTTCAGTCATTGCTTTCAGGCATTTATTGCGCCTTTCGATACCAGTCTGTATTCATGGGTACGCCTGCTCGGTCAGGCCGCGGTCATGATTTTCTTTGCTTTAAGTGGCTATCTGATCGGCTATTCGATTCAGCACAACATTCATCAGCATGGTCAATTTAATCTGCGCCGTTATGCCCGACAGCGTGGCCGCAGAATTTTACCGCCCTTCCTGTTTACCATGGGGTTGACGCTGGTTTTATATCTGCTTGCTCCACTATTATTTACTAGCCACACGCATGCTTTTCAACACAGTTTTGGCATGATGATCCGGACTGACTATAGTATAGACATGATTGAGTTTGTTGGTTCGCTGCTATTTTTGAATGGCTTTGTGATGCCAACGGTTTCAGCCAATGCTGCACTCTGGAGCCTGAGCTATGAAGTGTGGTTTTATGTGCTGGCCGGATTCCTACCTTTTTTAAAAAATTCGGAAATCGCCAAAATCGGATTTTTTATGGTTCTGGCTATACTGTCATTACTGAACATCCAGTTTTTTATTTATTTTCTGGTCTGGCTTAGTGCCTTTGCCTGTTCATTTCGATATATCCAGCTACGTTTTTTAAACCGCTTACAATCGGTCAAATTAGCCCTAGTCGGCTTGGCATTTCTAATCGCCTGTTTTGATGCTTACCAGTTTCAGCTGATTGATGAGGCCCAGCAATACCGTGCTGCGAATTTTGCCCCTTTTAATTTCTGTGTGGGTTTGGCCTTTAGCTGCTGGCTGGTACAGCTCCAGCATCAACGTAGTCACTACCATCCGTTCTGGGTTCAATCCGCAGACTTTTCCTATACCTTGTATGTGACCCATTTCCCCTTACTTTTATTTATTTTGGGCTGTATTCCGGCAACTTTGGCCTATGGTCTGGGCGGAGCAGTTTTAGCCTTGCTTGCGAGCATGTGCAGCTTAATAGTTTTTGCCTGGTTAATGGCCAAATGGCTCGAACCAGCCAGAAAAAAAGCGTTATCCAATACCCTGCGATAACACTTTGCTGCAAAAAACTGACATTAGTAGTTTATACATCTTTTTTAGGCCGTGCGCCAAACAAGGCCGTACCAACACGAACCATGGTAGAACCCGCAGCAATCGCTTCGGTCATATCCCCAGACATGCCCATACTTAAAGTATCCCAGTCTTCAGGGTGTACATGCTGAACTTTGACTGCATCAAATAAAACTTTGGCATCAGCAAAGGCTTGAGGATTATTCGGTGCTGGAATCACCATCAGGCCACGTAAACGCACATTCGGCAGTTGGCTGATCTGTGCCACCAAATCTGCAACCTCATCTGGACAGCAACCATCTTTGGTATCCTGACCATCAATATTCACCTGAATACAGATATTCAGTGCAGGCTGATCATCTCCACGTTGATTTGATAAACGCTCGGCGATAATCAGACGATCCACCCCATGCACCCAAGCAAAATTTTCTGCCAGATGCTTGGTTTTGTTACGCTGCACATGTCCAATAAAATGCCATTCAATGTCCAGCTCTTTCAGTGCCGTGATTTTTTCCAGTGCTTCCTGCAAATAGTTTTCACCAAAAGCACGTTGCCCTGCCTGATACATATCTGCCAGCACGCTACTCGGCTGGGTCTTGGAAACGGCAAGCAGTTGCACCGCATCTGCTTCGCGGCCGGCCTGAATACAGGCAGTTTCAATTTGCACTAAGACCTGATTTCGTGACTGTTGCAACATATTCATTGACGGGGTTCTCATTTCATTCATCTTTTTTTCCCTTGCCCATGAACTAAGTGTTGGTTAAGCTGTGGGAAAGCCTTATTATTCTATCAAAATAATTAACATTTTAATGAACTCGGGGACCTTATGGATATCACAGAATTGTTGGCATTTTCTGCTAAAAATGGTGCGTCGGATTTACACTTGTCTGCGGGCTTACCGCCAATGATTCGTGTCGATGGGGAAGTTCGTCGCATCAACCTGCCAGCATTAGAACACAAAGAAGTGCATAAACTCGTTTATGACATCATGAACGATAAACAGCGTCGTGATTTTGAAGAAAATCTGGAAACTGACTTCTCTTTTGAAGTGCCTGGCGTGGCGCGTTTCCGTGTCAACGCATTTAACCAGAACCGCGGTGCCGGTGCGGTATTCCGTACCATTCCCTCTAAAGTCCTGACCCTTGAAGATCTGGGCATGGGACAAATTTTTAAAGACATCTGTGAATATCCACGTGGTCTGGTACTGGTGACAGGTCCTACCGGTTCGGGTAAATCAACCACCTTGGCGGCGATGCTGGATTATATTAATGACAACCGCTATGACCATATTCTGACCGTCGAAGATCCGATCGAATTTGTGCATCAGTCCAAGAAATGTCTGATTAACCAGCGTGAAGTGCATCGTGATACGCATGGCTTTAATGAAGCATTACGTTCTGCATTACGTGAAGACCCGGACATTATTCTGGTCGGTGAGATGCGTGACCTTGAAACCATTCGTCTGGCTTTAACTGCGGCAGAAACGGGTCACCTTGTTTTCGGCACCCTGCATACCACCTCAGCGGCCAAAACCATTGACCGTGTGATCGACGTATTCCCTGCTGAAGAAAAAGACATGGTACGCGCCATGTTGTCTGAATCCCTACAAGCCGTAGTTTCACAGGCCCTGCTCAAGAAAAATGGCGGTGGGCGTGTCGCAGCGCATGAAATCATGATCGGTATTCCTGCGATCCGTAACCTGATCCGTGAAAACAAAGTCGCACAAATGTACTCGGCAATTCAGACCGGTGCCAACTACGGCATGACCACGCTGGATCAGACCCTGAAAACACTGGTGTCCAAAGGTTTGATCAGCCCGCAAGTTGCACGTACTGCAGCCAAACAGCCAGAAGCATTTTTATAAAAAAATTGAATTGTATTGGGGTTTATATACATGGATTTTAACGGCTTACTTGATTATATGGTGGAGAAAAAAGCATCGGATCTGTTCATTACTGCCGATGTCGAACCGTCCATCAAGATTAATGGTCAGATTTTACCGATTGGCTCAGTAAAATTACCCGGTGCGGCAGTAGGACAACTGCTCCATTCCATCATGACCGAAAAGCAGCGTAAAGAATTTGCTGACAGTCGTGAATGTAACTTTGCCATCAGCACGCCGGATAAAAGTGCCCGCTTCCGTGTCAGTGCTTTTCAGCAACGCGATCAACCGGGGATGGTTTTGCGTCGGATTGAAACCGTCATTCCGACCATGGATGAACTCAAGTTACCGCCCATTTTAAAAGAACTGGCGATGACCAAACGTGGCATCATTATTTTTGTCGGGGCAACGGGTACCGGTAAATCAACCTCGCTGGCGTCTTTGGTCGGTTATCGCAATGAAAATTCCAAAGGTCATATCATTACCATTGAAGATCCGATCGAATTTATTCACCAGCATAAGGGCTGTATTATCACCCAGCGCGAAGTCGGCATTGATACAGATTCATTTGAAATCGCTCTGAAAAACACCTTGCGTCAGGCACCGGATGTAATTCTGATTGGTGAGATCCGTTCACGTGAAACCATGGATTATGCGATTGCCTTTGCCGAAACCGGTCATCTGGTCTTTGCTACCCTGCACGCTAACAACGCTAACCAGGCGATTGACCGGATTATCCATTTCTTCGAAGCAGACCGGCATAATCAGCTGTTTATGGACTTGTCCCTAAACATGAAAGCGATTGTGGCACAGCAACTGATTCCAACCATCGATGGCAATGGTCGCCGCGCTGCCATTGAGATTCTAATTAACTCGCCACTGATTGCCGACTTGATTCGTAAAGGTGATGTGCATGAGATCAAGGATCTGATGAAGCGTTCCCGTGAACTGGGCATGCAGACCTTCGATCAGGCGCTGTATGATCTGTATAAAGCCAAACAGATCAGCTATAAAGATGCACTGAAACATGCGGATTCACCCAACGACCTGCGTTTGCAAATCAAACTGTCAGAAGAAGGTGGCAGCCATTTATTGCGTGCACATTCCAATATCACCTTTGACGGTCAGTCCTGATCAGATTGAGCGCATAAAAAAACAGGCTTCCCATGAAGCCTGTTTTTTTTGTTTGAACCAGCGCTCAAATTATTTTTTACGGAACACTTCCTGACATGCAGTCGCATCACAATAGCCATACAGATTCAGTGAGTGACCGGTTAATTCAAAACCAAATTTTTCAGCAACGTCATGCTGCTCTTTTTCAATCGTGTCATTAATAAATTCAACAACTTTGCTGCAATTTAAACATACCAGGTGATCGTGGTGATCTTCCTGCATAATTTCAAAAACTGAATGATTATTTTCAAAATTATGACGTTCGATGATGCCCGCTGCTTCAAATTGCGTTAACACACGATACACAGTTGCTAAACCTACATCTTCGCCCTGATCGAGTAAAGTCTTGTAAATATCTTCCGCACTTAAATGATGTTGTTTTGAATTTTCTAGTAATTCTAATATTTTAATTCGTGGAAGGGTAACTTTCAGTCCAGCTTTTCGTAAATCTTGGTTTGAAATAGTCATGTAAAAAGGTCTCTCAACAAAATCAAAGTTGGAATATGCAACAAAGTTTAGATGCAGTATGATCTATCCTTGGATCAAATGCATCATAATTAATTTGGGATAGTTTAGCAAAATGCAAAAAATCATGTTGACGTTATTCGTCACTTCATTGCTCGTCGGCTGTTCGACATTAGGTGTTTATAAAGTAGATATTCCACAAGGAACCCCTTTAACCCAAGCACAAGCCGCTAAAATTCAGGTGGGAATGAGCCATCAACAGGTGCGTTTCTTACTCGGCAGTCCAACAGTAAGCGATCCACTGAATCCTTTACGTTGGGACTACATCTATAACTATACCCCAGGAACCTACGCTAAAAAAGCCAAGATCCCGGCAGCCCAAGGCCAGCATTTGAAAATCTACTTTAACCAGTCTGGTATCGTGGAACGTGTTGAAGGTCTGGAGACGATTCCAGAATCTCAACCCGGCTTACCAGGATCAAAAGAAGCGATTTTAAATGCTCCTCCACTATAGTCGGTTTCTCATGAAAAAGCCCCTGAATCATCAGGGGCTTTTTAAATTAAGCTGATTGATTGAGCAGATCATTGAAACTACTGCTCATTCAAGCCGCTCTCTATTCGGAAGATGGTTTCAGCTTTCTTAAAAGATTGCCTCTGGCATAACGACCCACCGGATTTTTTTCGGCACGTCTACGTCGAATATCCTTAGGATTGATGGTCAGTGCTCGGTAAATTTCCACCCGATCCCCTGCTGCCAATAGCTGCTGATGATCTTGCAAACGCACGCCAAAAATGCCCAGAGATAACGGTTCAGGCAATTCGACCTGCTCACGGATTCTACTTTGCTGAATCGCATCCAGTGCCGTCATGCCAGGCTGAAATGGCACGGCTAGATGAAATTGTTTTTCTGACGTCGCATACGCTACCCAGATCATCGCCTCACTCATCAGACGAATTGTCCTAAGACAGCAATGATTGCCAGAATAATCCCGACCGGCAACACCACACGTACTGCAATACGCCAGATGTTATAAAACGCTTCAGAGCTAAAATTCATTGATTTACGCAAATGACTGATCTTCATGATCCAGCCGGCAAACAGTGCATAGATCAAACAAATCAATAGGCCCCAGACTAACAAGACCACATTGAAAATTGGGCTTAGATTTGGAATAGCCCAGATCAGTGTAACCGCCGCCACAATCGCCCATTGAATCGCAGGATGAAGCTGGCGTTGCTGTAATTGTTCACGTGCCATTTGCAGAATTAATGCGGCAGCTGCCACCATTGCTGCGACCAGAGTAAATGCAGGAATTTGTGCTTGTACGGCAAAGAAAGCAAATGCAATGACAGCAACGAGCTGCGCAATCCAGATCGGCAATACCGTCTTGCTGGCGACATCCTGTTGTTGTACAGCGCTCAGGCTAGATTGCCAGTACAAGCCCATGCCCAGACCACTTGCCACCAGTGCCAATACCGTGGCATTGCCCCATTCCGAGAACTCGACTGGCGTGATTTGCCATGCAGGTAGCACCGTTCCCATCACATTGGCTAGAACCAGAGACGCCAGTACGCCAATCGTTGTAAAAGCTAATAAAATTTGACGCGGCAGCAGTGACAAGACCAGCGCAGCAATTGCCAATCCGATCAACAAAAGGTTCGGTGCAAGATCAAGTGCAACAACCGCCAGAACATTGCTGGCATTGTTCAACATAGCACCTGCCAAAAACGGAATAAAAATCACACTTAACCAGCCGACAATACGCCATTTCTGTGACGCATCCGCTTCACGGGTCAGCGTCGAAAGCGCCTGTAATGGCGTTGTTTTAGAGCGCTTGGCCAAAGCAATTTCCAAGTAGCAGACTGGAAGTGCCAGAATCAGCATGGAGGCCAACCAGAGCATCCAGAAATCCATCTGACGATCAATCTGTATACCGGTTATCGGTGCGAGCGTCGCGATGATAATAAACGATAAACAGAAAGCCATCAGCGGCGATAACCATTTTGACATAGCATTGTCCTGCATGATGCATTCCTATAAAAATCTAGCGCTATTTTGCCTTGTGGAGCGGTGAAAATCAAAAACAAAAAGCAAACCACCATGACAGTGATTTGCTGCGCAAAAATTATAATTAGATTTTAATTTTTGTTATCTCGTTACGTCTTTTATTATGAAAAGAAACGAGCGAACCAGTTTTTACCTGTTTTCTTTTCTTTTTCCTTGATGATCCCCATCATATTTTCTTTCACGGCACCGACATAATCGGCGTCATCATGCTGAATATGGTTAATCAGCCATTTCGATAATACTTCGTGCAGCTCTGATTCAATGGACTGTCCCAGTTCAAAACGGTCACGATAAGACTCGATTTTTTTAATAAACAGGTCATGCACACGTTTATGCGGCACCCGATATTTATAGCCGGCTTCTTCCTGAAGAGATTCCTCAAAGGTGAAATGCGACTGGGTATAATCAATAATATTGTCGAGAATCTGTTTAATACGGGCACGCTCGGTATTGGCATCAATTCCATCAATTTCGTTGATATAATCGAGAATTCGTTTGTGCTGATCGTCAATCACATCGATACCAGTATTATAATCTGGAACCCATTTCATTTTCATTACGACCACCTATAAATATTAAGGACTTATAACGTGAAAATGAGCATATAGCGTATTGATTCAAATAAAAATGAAGCAAATTAGTCGGCTTTCCGCCTAAATCCGGCTTTTTCATTTTAAGTTTCTGTTATATATAATTAAAAATAATTTATCCTGAGTAAAAGGCTAAGATATTAATTAACCAAAATCCGCAATAAACCTTTATTTATTCTTAGATTTTTTCTTATTTTTTAAATATAAAAAAACGGAGTTTAAACTCCGTCTTTAATCGCATTTCAATATTGATCAGCTCGCGTGACGCGTTTTAAGGAAGAATCAAGACGTTCACGTTCCAGACGTTCAACATGCGTCAACTGAGAACGTACTTTCGCCCCATGCTGAAACAGGATCATTTCACCGGGCTGGAAGGCAGTCCATTCTTCATTCTGGGTCAATGGTTCAGTGGTAATCACTGCGACGCGATCTTCAGGGGTCGTGACCTGACTAAAGTCCACTTCGACATCAATATCAATCAGCTGAGCCGGTCTAAACGGGTATTCACGTACCAGCCAGTGGAGTTTAGTAATCGCATAGCTAAACAGCGCCTGACCATTCGACAGGCAGAAATTAAAGGTGCCATGCTCCGCGATTGCAGGTGAAATTTCAGCTAGAAGATCGAAAACCTGATCCAGTTTCGGCTCATGATAGCCAAAGCGTTTCACCAGTTGATCCAGCAGGTAACAGAAGGCACGCTCACTGTCGGTATTTCCGACTGGGGTAAAGCGCCCTGACAGTTCAGGAAAATAATCATATAAATCGCCATTATGGGCAAAAATCCATTGCCGCCCCCAAAGTTCACGGCTAAAAGGATGCGAGTTTTCCAGATTAATTTTGCCTTGGGTCGCTTTACGGATATGGGCAATCACATTGCGTGATTTGATTGGATAATTACGTACCAGCTCGGCAATCGGTGATTCAATCGCGGACTGGTTATCGACGAACAGACGGCAGGCTTTATCTTCAAAGAAAGCAATCCCGAAACCATCCGCATGATCAGAGGTAATGCCCGCCCGCTGGGAAAACCCGCGAAAAGAAAAAGTAATATCCGTCGGGGTGGCACAATTCATTCCGAGCAGTTGGCACATGGTCTGGTTTCAGCTCTCTATTTACTTAGAAGCTTATTGTGCATGACTGTCCCAGTCATTTCAAATAGGTGGCTATAAGAAATCCAAATAAAAAAGAGTATCTATTGAGACTCTTTTTCGCAAAAATTGGCTTAAGAACGATGCGGATTGGCACGATTGGTAATGAGGGTGCCCACACCATGATCGGTGAAAATTTCTAGTAAGCTGGCATGAGGTACACGGCCATCCACGATATGTGCACTTACGACGCCGCCTTTTACCGCATCCAGCGCACAACCGACCTTTGGAATCATGCCGCCATAAATCACGCCAGTTTCGATCAGACGATCGACTTCTTGAGTGGTCAAACCAGTCAACAGGTTTTTATTTTCATCCAAGACACCGGTGATATTGGTGAGTAGAATCAGTTTTTCTGCACCTAGGGCTTCAGCGACTTTACCAGCGACCAAATCAGCATTGATATTATAGGTATTGCCTTCTTCATCGACACCTAGCGGGGCAATGACTGGAATAAAGTCACTATTGGTAAACATTTCCAGAACATCGGTTTTCACGCCAACGACTTCACCGACCAGACCCAGATCAATTTGCTCAACTGAACCATCTTCAGCCACTTTTTCCATCAGCAGCTTTTGCGCACGAATCAGGTTGCCGTCTTTACCGGTAAGACCAATCGCACGGCCACCATGCTGGTTAATCAGGTTCACGATAGATTTGTTAACGCTACCGCCAAGTACCATCTCGACTACTTCCATGGTCGCAGGATCAGTCACGCGCATGCCGTCAATACGGTCTGATTCGCGGCCCAGCTGTTTCAGCATGGAATCGACTTGCGGGCCACCACCATGTACCACGATCGGATTAATACCGACTGTTTTTAATAATACGATATCACGTGCAAATGAACTTTCTAGCTCAGGATCGGTCATCGCGTTACCGCCGTATTTTACCACCAGGGTTTTACCCGCAAAGCGTTGAATATACGGCAAAGCTTCTGTCAAAATCTGTGCTTTGTCGATGCCTGTTTGTTGATTTGGCATTCGCCTCTCCTTATTGAGCATCTAAAATGTCTTGAGCGATCTCTGGATAACGGTCACGCAACATGGCTACAAACAGATGACGAATTTCATTTAGACCTTGGGCATTATTGGCATCAAAGCGCACTGTGAAATACTCACCTGTATTGGATGCTCGAATGATGCCAAAACCATCCTCAAAATCAAGACGTATCCCATCAATTTTACTGATTTGCGCATTAATTCTTGCGGATTGTTGTTCAACGAAGTTTAAAAGCTCAACAGGACGTACTTGACGCGTTGAAATATAAAGATCTTCAGTACCATGTCGTTTTGGATAAGCCGCCAAGGCCTGCGCGAGAGTTTGCCCCGTTTGGTCGAGATATTCCATGACTCTGAGCGCTGCATAGAGTCCATCATCATAGCCCCAGCCGCGACCATCATTAAAGACATAATGTCCGGCATATTCCCCACCAAAAATCGCCTGATGCTGAGACTGGTTCAGATAAGTTCTGAGAAATGAACTGCCGGTACGAATCATCACCGGTTCCCCGCCCAGACGTTGCACTGTATCGCGAACCAGAGTTGAACATTTCACATCATAAACAAATTGGCGTGGTGCTGAATCGCTTAGGCAAATTTCAGCAAACAGGCACAATAACTGATCGGCTGTAATAATCTGACCATGTTCATCAATCAGAACCAAGCGATCGCCATCACCGTCCAAGGCAATACCGAGATCAGCCTGCTGTTGCATGACGGTTTGACGTAAAGTCTCAAGATGTTTGTCTTGCGAAGGATCCGGCGCATGATCCGGAAAATGTCCATTCGCCTCACAACGTAAAGCAATCACTTCACAGCCTATTTTTCTGAGTACCAAGTCAGCACAACGTCCGGCTGAGCCATGCAGACCATCCAGAATCACTTTAAATGAGCGCTTTAATTGAATATCTTCTAATATTCCTTGCTGATACTGCATGCAAAACTCTGGAATAATCTGATGCGGCAGTTCAGCTAAAGTAATTAGCTGGCTATCGCAATGTGACTTTGCCAGTTGGGCCACCTGTTGAATCATCTCAGGACAAGGTGGTTCACCATCAATAATCCATTTAATACCATTATCTTCTTTAGGATTATGACTGGCAGTGACCATAATGCCATTGCCATCAAACTGGCGTGCGGTGAAATATAGCATTGGGCTGGAACAACAACCTACAATAGTGGCTTCCAGCGAATAATCTTTAAAAATACGGGCAATCGTGTCGGCAAAAGCCGGACTACTGATGCGTGCATCATAACCAATGGCGACACGTGTCTGTCCCGCAGCCTGATACTGCTGGGCTAAACCGTGGGCAATTGCATCAATGATCCCGGCACCTAATAGACTGACTTTACCGCGTATGTCATAGGCACGAAAGATATGCATAGGGAATGGAGGATTCATAGATCCCATAAAACTGTCTTTTCACTATTCGTTAAAATAAGGAGATTTAAAATGATAATTTCATCATAATGACTTTAAACATTTGTTTTTGTTTTAAGACCCACTATTTTTAAACGATTTCAATGTAACAATCAATTATAAAAATATAATCAACAAACTAAAAATTATAGAGTTCTTGTAATTAACCAATGATTATTTAATTATATTTATTTTGAGTTTCGTTTGATTGGAAACTTGATAACTACATAAATTTTAGATTTAAATAATTCTACTTGGCCAGAAAATAAGGTTTTATTTTTAAATATATTCCAATCAGCTCTTTCTTTTAATATTGAATCTAATCAACTAAAAATGGCTTACATCCAGTTAATGAATGTAAGCCATTATTAAAACTTAGTTTTTACCCGTATGACCAAAACCGCCAGCACCGCGTTCAGTCGCTTCGAATTCATTCACCAGATCAAATTCAGCCTGTACCACCGGAACCAAGACATACTGCGCCAAACGTTCACCTGGCTCCAAGCTGAATGCCGTCTGGCTACGGTTCCAAACGGATACCATCAATTCACCCTGATAATCAGAATCGATTAAACCCACCAGGTTACCCAACACGATCCCATGTTTATGGCCCAAACCCGAACGTGGCAAGATCAGGCCAGCAAATGCAGGATCTTCAATATAGATTGCTAAACCAGTTTTCACCAAAACCGTTTGGCCTGGTTCAATGATCGTAGTTTCTGTAACACACGCACGCAAATCCAACCCCGCTGAACCTGTCGTAGCATAAGTCGGTAATGGCCATTCCTGACCGAGACGCGAGTCAAGGACTTTCACCTGAACTTTCATGTATTCATTCCTGTTGTTTCATTTAAAATAAGAGCAAGCCTTGCGCCTTATCGTTTAATAAGGTTACGCAAATTATCAAGATAATGTTGGGCTTGTAATTTCGGATCGATGTTGCTTGCCAGCTTTTTCTTACGACCTAACCATTCCAGCTCATCTTCTGGTAATTCATCCAGGAAACGGCTTGGGGTCATTTGCTTCATCTGCCCGCCCGCCTTGCGCTGTTCTGCCAAAGTAATGGTCAAGCCCTGACGTGCACGGGTAATACCCACATACATCAGACGGCGTTCCTCTTCGACCGTTTCTGCAGCGATCGAGTTTTTATGTGGCAGAATTTCTTCTTCCAGCCCGATCAGATAGACATAAGGAAATTCCAGACCTTTAGACGCATGCAAAGTCAATAAATTGACTTTATCGGTGTCCTCTTCTTCCTGCTGCTGCTCGAGCATGTCCAGCAGCACCATTTTACGAATCACACTTTCAATATTTTTTTCATCAACATCTTCAGCGCGGTTAATCAGGCTTTGAATGCTGCTATAGAGCACTTCGATATTGTCGAGCTTGGTCTTTTCCTGCGCTGGTGTGGCTGCAGTTTCCTTGATGTAATCGATATAACCGGCTTCAATCATCATCTGGCGGATAATTGGCACTGGTTCATCATCATCCAGTAAATTGCGGGTAAAACCCTCAATAAAATCGGCAAACTCAGCCAATTGAGTCGTGGCCTTTTTCGGAATCGCCATGGTCAGACGCTGATCCGCAGCCGCAGCCAGAAGCGACAGATTATTTTCCTGAGCAAATAGACCGAGCTTTTCCAGCGTTACCGGACCAATTGCCCGTTTTGGCGTATTGATAATTCGTAAAAATGCACTGTCATCTTCAGGGTTAATGATCAAGCGTAAATAGCTCATCATGTCCTTGATTTCGGCACGTGCGAAGAAGGACTGTCCGCCAGATAATTTATACGGAATCTGCATCTGGCGCAGATGGGTTTCTAAAATACGCGCCTGGAAATTGCCGCGGTACAACACCGCATAATCTTTCCAGCTTTTACCGTTCATCAATTTATGCGTGATCAGGTCTTTAACCACGCGTTCTGCTTCATCATCATCATTGCGGCAGGTAATCACACGGATCACTTCACCATGGCCTTTGTCCGACCAAAGCTTTTTATCAAAAATATGCGGATTATTACCAATCACGGTGTTGGCTGCTTTGAGAATACGACTGGTCGAACGATAGTTCTGTTCCAGTTTAATCACTTTTAAATTAGGAAAATCCTGCTGCAGCAAGGCCATATTTTCCGGTTTAGCACCACGCCAGGCATAAATCGACTGGTCATCATCGCCTACGGCGGTGAACTGTCCCATCACGCCAACCAGTAATTTCACCAGAATATACTGCGCCGTATTGGTATCCTGATATTCATCGACCAGCAAATAACGCACGCGATTTTGCCATTTGTCACGAACTTCGGCATTTTCCTGCAGCAAGCGCGTTGGCATCACAATCAGGTCATCAAAATCCACGGCGTTATAGGCACGCAAATTACGTTCATATAATTGATATAAATGCGCAAACTGCACATCTTCGGCAGTTTCACAGGTAGTATGTGCCTGCTCGGGTGGAATCAGATCATTTTTCCAGTCCGAGATCATTTTCATGGCTTTGGCAATCAGTTCTTTGCTTTCTGCACCGGATAAATTGTCACGCTGCATCAGATCCATCAGAATGCGTTTACAGTCGTCAGCATCCAGAATCGAGAAATTATTTTTCAGTGGGGTATGTTTCAACTCCAGGCGCAGCATATTCAGGCCAAAAGTATGGAAGGTCGAAACTGAAACGCCTTTACTTTCTTCACGCGTCAACAATTTGCTGACACGCTCTTTCATCTCACGTGCTGCCTTGTTGGTAAAAGTCATCGCAGTAATACGATGTGCGGGAATCCCGCAATGCTTGACTAAATACGCGATTTTTCGCGTGATCACTGAAGTCTTGCCTGAACCCGCTCCTGCAAGTACTAACAAGGGTCCTTGAGTGTATTTCATGGCTTCAAGTTGCTTGTCATTTAACTGACTGGCGAGTGACATATGGCTTCCTCTTCTAGATTCGGCTCCGATTATAGTCATCTCTGCGTCAGTTGCCTAATTTAAAATACGATTAATCAGGTCAATATTCAGATATAAAAAAACCACCCGAAGGTGGTTTTTTCTTAAGCGTTCAAGAATTATTGAACTGCATATACCGCGATTTCTACACGACGGTTTTGCTCTTTACCTGCAGCAGTTGTATTGTCTGCAATTGGGTTCGCTGAACCTAAACCTTGAGCATTAATACGTGTACGTGAAACACCTTGGCCTGCCAAGTAAGTCGCTACAGAGTTTGCGCGTGCTTGAGACAATGGCAAGTTAATTGAGTCATTACCCGTGCTGTCTGTATAACCAGTTACAAGAATACCGCTCTTGTTATCTTCAGTTAATACTTGCGCTACTTTGTTCAAAGTGCCATAAAAGTTTGGTTTGATATTTGACTTGTTCGTGTCAAATGTAATGCTGCCTGGCATCACAAGGTTAATCGAACCATCTGCATTACGGTTAACGTCTACGCCCGTACCCGCTGTTGCTTGACGTAATTTTTTCTCTTTGTTATCAAGATACACACCCGCTGCACCACCAACAACAGCACCAATCGCTGCTGCACGGTTATTTTGACGGCTGGTATTCGCATTGCCTTTAGAAACACCGTAACCTGCTGCAGCACCAATTAAAGTACCTAGAGCAGCTTTATCATATTCCACACCACCGATGTTATTACCAGTTGATTGACAACCTGTAAGTGCTACGGCCCCTGCTACAGCTGCTGAAATGACTAGTGCACGCATCGCATGACTCCTTGTTGTATGCTTTGTTGTTAAGCGAGATAATGATTTAAATTGAATGGGCTAACCATTGAATTTTTGTTAATAATAAATCGTTTAGTAATATTTTGTAATGTTTATATGTAACTAAAACCAAGTAGTTCGTCACAATATCTTCATAGTTTCCTGTTTAGGCTTTTTTATTTGCCTAACTGTCTCTATATTACTCAAAATATGAAAAAATTTAAGTGATTAATCTCTGGGGACTGTTTGGATATGTCATCGAATAGCAACAAGCAACCGACTTTAAAAAAACTGGCGCGTGGCCTGACGGTCACATCCGTCATGACGGGCAGTACTTTTTTTCATGGTCCCCCGGTGCTGGCCTTGGGTTTAACCAAACTTTTTAAAAAATCCGCAAAAGTGGATGAAACCAATATCAAGATTACCAACAGCTGGTTAGGGGTCAATAATTGGCTGATTGAGCATGTGCTGAAAAACACGCAATGGCAAATCAGTGTAGATGAATCACTGGATTTGAATATGCAGGGACGTTATTTGATGACCTGTAATCATCAAAGCTGGGTCGATACTACTGTCAATCAGTACTTCGGTCTGACCCGTATGCCCCTGACGCGCTTCTTTACTAAATGGGAACTTATTTTTATTCCTTTTGTCGGTCAGGCTTTTAAAATCTTAGGCTTCCCGATGATGAAACGGCATAGCAAGGAACAGATTGCCAAAAACCCTGCGTTGAAATATCGGGATATGGAAGAAGCACGTAAATCCTGTGAGCAGCTGATCAGTCAGCCTTTTACCCTGTTAAATTATCTGGAAGGCACGCGTTTTACCCAAGAAAAGCATGATCAGCAGCAGTCTTCCTACACACATTTACTGAAACCTAAAGCCGGTGGTCTGGCATTGGCGCTCAGTATTCTCGGCGATAAAATTGATGCGCTGGTCGACATGACTATTGTTTATCCTGACGGTATTCCGGGCTATGGTGAATTTTGGTTAGGTGAAGTGCCACGTATTGCGGTAAATTTAAGAAAAATTGATATTCCTGACTGGGTACTGGGCGGCAATTATGAAGATGATGCTGAATATCGTGCACGTTTTCAAAAATGGATTGATCAAATCTGGACTGAAAAAGATCAGCTCATCGCACAAATGCAGCAGAACTTTGCCCAAGCCCCGGTCGGATCTGTAACTGAGTAATTATGAAGAACGACAACCCGGACATTACGTCCAGCTCCTTTAAATTTGTTCGTAAAGGAACCTGGGGCTGGAAAATTGCACTGATTTACGACATTTTCATGATGGTTTTAATCATCATCAATCTGTTCTGTCTCAGTGCAAACGCCATTTTAATGAGCGATTTTGGTCAGTGGTTGTTTGACTTTATTCGTTTACCGGAAATCTTGCAGTTTTATAAAAGTGATTTACGCCCTTGGGTCATCATTACCGAGGGCTGGTTTACCACCTTCTTGGTCTGTGAATTATTGGCCCGCTGGGTTATCGCAATTGTCCTGCGTCATCATCGACGCTGGTGGTTCTTCCCTTTTGTGCACTGGTATGAAATTTTATCCATTATCCCTCAGCTACGTTTCCTGCGCCTGCTGCGTGCGGTCGCGATTGGCTACAACTTGCATAGCCATGGTTATAAAGTAATTCCCAATCGCTGGTATCGCCAAGGCAACTTTTATTACAACATGCTGATGGAAGAGCTTTCTAGTCGGGTGGTACTGACTGTACTGGACGGCATCAAGCGTGAACTGACCACAAGTACATCACATAAACAGTTAATTGATGATTTGGTGGAACATCACCGTAAATTACTGGCCATTGCCTTGGCAGATATCTTGCAAGAATCTTTGGGCAAGGAATTACACTCACAACGTTCCATGATCGCTAAAAATGTAGGGCAAGTAGTGAATCAGGCGATTGAAGATACTCCAGAACTGACCCAATTATTACGTTTGATTCCAATCGTAGGTAGCCGGATTGAACAGCAAATTCAAAGTATTGGTCAACGCCTCGGAGAAAATATCACGCAAGGACTGATTGAACCATTTACCCACACAGGTCAAAAAGAAAATCCGACTTTTACCCTAATTTCAGATAAAATCAGCCAGATTCAGATTGAACATAATCCACATATTGATAAATTGGTCGAATCGGCTGTTTTTGAAACACTTGAAGCAATCCGAAAACAGGTAAAAGTCAAACAGTGGCAACAGATTTTAGAAGAACATGAGCAAAATCAGAGCTCAATAGATAAGTAAAGTTTAAAGTACAGAATCAGACTAATCCGTCCGGTCCTGTTCGCATAAAAAAATAACTGAGATCGCTAGAGAATTACTGCAATTTGTTCTAGGATTTGCACTATTTACAACATTGCTTCGACACAAAACCAGCAGGTCAGAAGTATTTAAGGAAGAATTATGGCTGATATACGGATAAAAGGCAGAATGGTCAATGCGATACGCATTAGCCTAGATACCAATGATCATGATGCAATCCGCCAGCAACTTAGCCCAAAATTACAAGCAGCATTTCCACCCGGCACTTTGGCAGTCATTGAAAGTTCAGTTGAACAGGAACTCATTGCGCTGATTCAACTATTAATCAGTCTGGATGTACAGCCTATGGCTGTTACTGAAGGCTTACTTGGAGATCAGGCGCGCGCTATTCAGTTCCCGGTACTGCCACCTGATCGCCAGTTAGAAGAAGTTAAAGCCACCAAAGAACAGGTCGTGGAAGTTAAACCAGAACCTACAGCGGTGAATGATGATCAAGCCCCTGCTGCCCCGATCGTCGCGCATATCACCTCATATCATGATGAAATCCTGCGTACTGGCCAATGTATCGTGCAGCATAATGGCGACATTATTATTAATGCCGGCATCAACAGTGGTTCAGAAGTGATTGCTTCGGGCAATATTCATGTCTATGGCAGCGCACGTGGCCGTGTCATTGCGGGCGCGGGTGGTAATACTGCAGCACGCATTTTCTGTCATAGCCTCGAAGCTGAACTGATTTCAATTGCAGGAACCTATTGTGTGGCGGATGACATTCCACCGCATGTAGTTAAAAAGTCTGTGCATATTTACTTGAATGATCAACTAGAGCTTGTATTTGAAGCTCTACAATTTTAATGTATAAATAAACACCAAAAACCCCATTTTAAACAGGGGATTTGAACCATAACAGGAGTGGATTCGGTGGCGAAAATTGTTGTCGTAACGTCAGGCAAAGGTGGTGTAGGTAAAACTACAACGAGTGCATCTTTTGCAACAGGTTTAGCCCTACGCGGTCACAAAACTGTTGTTATTGATTTTGATGTAGGTTTACGTAACCTTGATTTGATTATGGGCTGTGAACGCCGTGTAGTTTATGATTTTGTGAATGTTTTAAATAACGAAGCACGATTACAACAAGCACTGATTCGCGATAAAGATATTGAGAATTTATATATTTTACCTGCTTCCCAAACACGTGATAAAGATGCCTTAACCGATGAGGGTGTAGCACGTGTAATGGATGAGCTTTCGCAGGAATTTGACTATATTATTTGTGATTCACCTGCCGGTATCGAGCGTGGTGCCATTCTGGCCATGTACCATGCGGATGAAGCGATCATTGTGACCAACCCTGAAATTTCTTCAGTCCGTGACTCTGACCGTATCATTGGTATGCTCGATAGCAAAACAAAAAAAGTAGAACAAAACGAAGGTCGCATTCGTAAGCATCTGTGTATTACCCGTTTCAATCCGGAACGTGCCGATAAACAGGAAATGCTGACGATTGATGATATTTCTAAGGATATTTTACGTGTACCGACCCTAGGTGTTATTCCTGAGTGTCCAAGCGTTTTACAAGCATCAAATGAAGGTAAGCCAGTGATTCTTTTCACTGAAGCTGCAGCGGGTCAGGCTTATGATGACCTGGTGGCGCGTTTCCTTGGTGAAGAGCGTCCTTACCGTCATATTGAGGTAAAACCTAAGGGCTGGTTAGCACGACTATTTGGAGCGTAGACATGGCAGGATTCTGGAGTAAACTTTTTAGTGGCGAGGATAAACCATCAAGCGCACGGACTGCTAAAGACCGTTTGAAGGTGATCGTTGCATCCGAACAAGGCTTGGGTCGTCGCTTGAGCCAGGACAAAATTGACCAGATGAAAACTGAAATCATGCAGGTGGTCAATCGTTATGTTCGCGGTGTCGATGAACAGCATATTCAAATGCAGGTTCGTTCTGAAGCCAATATTGAAATGCTTGAAATGAATATCAATTTACCTGAAGAACGATAATCTGATTTTTGATTGGTCAAGTAAATTGATTCAAGGCAAAATATGAGGCCGGATTAGTAAAGCATTGCTTTACCCGGCCGCAAGATGAGAAGCTATGCTTCGAATAGGCTGGTAGCAAAGCACTGCTTTGTTCAAGCGCAAGACGAGAAGTTTTGCTTCGAGTGGAATGGGTGTACAAATTTTACTTTACTCAACCACTAGATCAGAAGTTTAGCTTCTAAGTAGACAGAGAGAATTAAAATACTTTGTCACTTGCGTACTCATATTTTGCCTTTTTTCATGCCGAAAAAACTACATTAGATCAAGGAAATTGCGATGGCATTATCTCAACCAGCGACCTTTAACGAAGAATGGTCAGATGAGCGTGTATTTGCCTATTTAAATCAGCTTCCTCCTGCAGGTGTTAATGCTGATTTTCACGTGCTGTATCATGCTTTCAAGCATATGCGTCCATTCGATTATGAACGCCTGTTGACGAAATTTGTCGCTGATGGCCGTGATGTCAATGCAACCAATCCGGAAGGACAACGCATTCATGACGTGATTGCCACTTTCCCGCGTCAAAGTGCCGAGTTCCTGGATGTATTGGCAAAATTTGCCTGAGTCAAAAATACATAAAAAAGCCTGCTTTGAAAGCAGGCTTTTTTATTGAAGATACACTGAAACTAAACCAGAATCTCGCGTTTGCCGTTGGCACCCATGCCGCTGACAATGCCGTTTTCTTCCATCTGATCAATGATCCGCGCAGCACGATTATAGCCCAGACTGAATTTACGCTGCAAGGATGAAGTAGAAGCCTTACGGGTTTCCAAAACAAAAGCTACACACTGGTCATACAGCGCATCGCGGTCTGATCCACCGTCGCCACCATCTTCAAAACCACGGCTAGATGGTTCTTCATCGAATGGTGTCAGGATCTCGTCGACATAATTTGGTGAACCACGTTCACGCCATGCATCACAGATCCGGTTGACTTCGTCATCAGCAATAAAAGCGCCATGCACACGCTCAGGTTCGATTTTACCCGGGCCCAAGAACAGCATGTCACCGTGACCGAGCAAGTCCTCTGCACCACCCGCATCCAGAATAGTACGCGAGTCGATCTTGGAGTTAACCCGTAATGCGACACGTGTTGGAATATTGGCTTTGATCAAACCGGTGATCACGTCTACTGATGGACGCTGGGTCGCAAGCAACAGGTGAATACCAGCAGCACGTGATTTTTGTGCCAGACGGGTAATCATTTCTTCGGCTTTCTTACCGACCTGCATGATCATGTCCGCGAACTCATCCGCGACAATTACAATGGAAGGCAACGGCGTCAAACGCGGCGCACGCTCACCCACAACAGAATCGCTGGCTTTCCATGTTGGATCGATCAGATCTTCACCATTGGCAATCGCCTCTTCCACCTTGCGGTTATAATCGCTCAGTTTACGGATTTTCAGGAAAGACATCAGTTTATAACGACGTTCCATCTCATTGACACACCAGTTCAATGCGCTGACTGCATCTTTCATATCAGTGACTACAGGCGTCAACAAATGTGGAATATCATTATAGTTTGCCAGTTCCAGCTGCTTTGGATCGATCAGAATAAGACGCAATTCATCCGGTGTATATTTCAGCAACATCGATAGAATCATCGAGTTCACTGCCACCGATTTACCCGAACCCGTGGTACCCGCCACCAACATATGCGGCGCTTTCCCCAGATCAGCAATCACCGGATTACCGGAAATATCCTTACCCATTGCCATGGAGAGGATGCTATTCGGATCAGTGAAGGCTGGAATGGTCAAAAGTTCGATCAAACGGACCATTTCACGGGTACTGTTTGGTACTTCAATTCCGATATACGGCTTGCCCGGAATGACTTCAACCACACGCACCGATGCCATCGACATCGAACGTGCCAGATCTCGGGAAATATTGGTCACTTTAGAAGCTTTCACCCCTGGCGCCAGATCCAGTTCAAAACGTGTCACGACTGGGCCTGGCTGTGCTTCTACCACTTTGGCTTTGACATTAAATTCTTGCAGCTTGATTTCAAGCAATTCAGATAAACGTGCCAGCTGCTCTTCGGTAAAATTCACTTTTTTATTCGGATCGACTTCATCCAGTAAATCTAGCCCTGGAAGTGGTGATAAATCTTTACGGCGCTCCACCACCTGCATGGCACGTGACATCGGACGGCCTGAAGCATCAGTTAAAGGAGCATCAAAATCAAACTCGTCTTCATCTTGTGGTTTGCCAGCAGTCTCTTGCCAGGCTTCCACAAATTCTTCTTTCGATAAAGCCTCGCGTACTGCTGCATTGGCGGCGGAAGAATTGGATATCGGCTCTACAACCTGATGCTGAATCGGTGCCTGTACAAAAGCAGAAGATTGCGCATAGCTCGAAGCACGTACAGGTTGTTGTGGCTCGTCCTCTTCAACTAACAAATCACCCAGATCATCCAGATCGGTTTGCAGTGCGCTATTTTTTACTGCATGTACGGTTGCTGCCGATGCCATCACCGGCGCAGCATTTACTACCTCTTCTGCAAATCTTAGCGGTTTTTCAGCAGCGGCTGCATTGAATGGGCTATGCACATCGGTCGCAGTTTTGCCTTGCGGAACTGCAGCCAGAAGTTCATCAAAGATTTCATCATCATCCCAGTCCAGACCTGTATGTGGAGTAGGTGCTGTTCTGGTATGAGCATGAGTCTGTGCTGCAACAGATTGTGGGGCAACTATATGTGAGACTGAAGAATTAAGCTGTTCTTCTTCGGCTGCTTTGAGTAAGGCGTCAATATCCTGTTTATGGCGCTGATCTTCATTCGAATGCAAGGCACGCCACACCTCGCCTGTCGCTACCACACGATCCGGCTGTTGAGGCACTTGCTGTACTTGTTTAAATGTCTCGACTGGTTCAGCAGTCTGCTGCTCAGCTTCGGGAAGATCATCATAAAACTGCGGTTGTTGTGATTCTTTATCGGCAAAATCATCAAATAAACGTTCAGCCACCTGATCACGCACCACCGGATCTATTTCTACCAGTTGATGTTCAGGCGCAGGTGTTACTGCAACCGCTACTTTTTTTGCACTAATGACTGGCTCTTTTTTGGCAACAGGTGCAGTACGGTCAAAATCAGACATGCCTTCAGGCACATTGCGGTAGAACAGATCTTGCAGATAAGCAGGCGTTGCTTTGAGGCTGCTCCAGGTCTTGTTCCACTTCACCCCAAAAGCCAAGGTAAATAACACCACCCAAAGCACAAACAAGAAGAATGCTGCACCGTATACTGTCAGCAATTGTTCAAGACTCTGACCTAATTCATAGCCAATAATACCGCCGGAAGAATTATCCAGCGTATCAGCAGGGACTTGCCAGAATAAAAACAAAAGCGCTGAGGTGCTCAGCAACAGGAAGAATTGCGCAGCATAGCGAAATGGCCGGTTCAGGAAGCTACGCGGCCACCAGACCTGAATCGCCTCCATAAACAGATAGACAGGGATCAGCAGACTTGCCCAACCGAGAAAGCCAAACAAAAGGTCTGCAATCCAGGCACCCGCTACCCCACTGGCATTCGAAACGGTCTGCGTATCACTGGAGATATGCATCCACCCCGGATCAAATGGCGTATAGGTCACTGTTGCAAGAAACAGATAAATCCCAAATGAGACTAAAAATAATGTCATTACTAAGCGCTGTGCATAGGCACTCGACACCGCTGTCATATACTGTCCTGTAACCAATTCTTCATGAATATTCTTTTGCTTCAATGCTTGAAAAAAGCGACGCAATAAAATACATATTATGCACCTGTTCTGTGAAAAAAGATGCACTATTGTGCAAGCACAATGTTACTTATGCTATATAGCTCAAATCGATTTCAATGATCAATAATATCGACTTTAATCTCACACCACTGTTATACAGTTTCACGTATAATTCAATAAATTTCTAAATAAAAAAGGATACAGCTGATGAGCGCACGTCACTCACGACTGATTATTTTAGGTTCTGGCCCTGCAGGCTATAGCGCAGCAGTGTATGCAGCGCGTGCAAACTTGAAACCTACCCTGATTGCAGGCTTGCAACTGGGCGGTCAGCTGACCACGACGACTGACGTCGATAACTGGCCGGGTGATCCCGAAGGTTTGACTGGTCCCGCATTGATGGAACGTATGCAGGCACATGCAGAGCGTTTTGGCACTGAAATCGTGTATGACCATATCAATGAAGTGGATCTTAGCCAGCGCCCGTTCGTGTTAAAAGGCGATATGGAAGAATTCACCTGTGATGCCCTGATTATCTGTACCGGTGCAACTGCCCAATACCTCGGTCTGGAATCTGAAGCAGCCTATATGGGTCAAGGTGTCAGTGCTTGCGCAACCTGTGATGGTTTCTTCTATAAAAACCAGAAAGTTATGGTCGTAGGTGGTGGTAATACCGCTGTTGAAGAAGCGTTGTATTTATCTAATATTGCGTCTCACGTGACTCTGGTTCACCGTCGTGATTCACTACGTTCTGAAAAGATCTTGCAAGATCATTTATTTGCCAAAGAAAAAGAAGGCAAGATCAGCATTATCTGGAACCATCAGGTCGATGAAGTTCTAGGCGATGCACAATCTGGCGTGACCTCGGTTCGTCTTAAATCAACTCAAGATGACTCTACTCAAAACGTTGATGTGACGGGTATGTTTGTGGCGATTGGTCATAAGCCAAATAGCGCCATGTTCGAAGGCCAGTTAGAGCTTCGTGAGGGTTATATTCAGGTGCAAAGCGGTACTGCGGGTAATGCAACCCAAACTTCGGTACCGGGCGTATTTGCTGCGGGTGATATTGCAGACAGTATTTACCGTCAGGCCATTACTTCTGCGGGTTCAGGCTGTATGGCTGCGCTAGATGCAGAAAAATATCTTGATGCGATGGGTAAACTAGACTAAGCAGCAAGAATAAAAAAGCCGTCCATTATGGGCGGCTTTTTTATTGCTAGAATGAGATGATGATTTATCTATAGATTTATGTTGGGTCTGCCATGTCTTTACTTCCTCCCTCAGAATTCATTTTTCCCAATCCGATCGAGATTGATCCTGAAGGTGAAGGACTGATTTGTATTGGTGCAGACCTCTCCCCTTCCACACTTTTTGAAGCTTATACGCATGGATTATTTCCCTGGTTTTCAGAAGGTGATCCGATTTGCTGGTGGAGTCCGGAACCACGCTGCATTATTCGCCCCGAAGATTATCATCCGAGCAAATCCCTGCTACGTAATATGAAAAAGCAGGACTATAAAATTACGGTCAATCATGCTTTTGAAAGAGTGATTCGTTCCTGTTCATTGCCTCGTGCTTATGCAGACGATACCTGGATCAGTGAAGATATTATCGCAGGCTATTGCGACATGTTCGACGCAGGATATGGCTATAGCATTGAGGTCTGGGATGAAGATCGCGTCGTCGGTGGACTTTATGGTGTGACCATCGGTCAAGGCTGTTTTGGTGAATCTATGTTTAGTACGCAAACCGATGTTTCTAAAATGGCTTTCTATACCTTAATGCTGATTGGACAGGAAAATAAACTACCCTGGATCGACTGCCAACTGGTCAACGATCATCTTTTAAGCCTAGGTGCCTGCACACTTTCTCGCCAAGCTTATCTTAATTCTTTACAAGATATTGTAAAAAAGCCTGCGATTGATTGGAAAAAGTATCAGGAAGGTGTATTTTCAAGTAAAACAATAGCGCAAAACGCGCGCTTAAGTGAATGAAAATAACAGAGGGTAGTTGTTATGAACTCTTATCAGCCAAAGGCCCTACTGAACGATTTACAGTATTATATTACGCCGCCGCATGATTGCAGCTATCTGCCCAACAAGTCGGCGCGCATGGTTTTTCTGGATCCCGCACATCGAATTGATGTAGTCACTTTATCGGAACTGTCACGTACCGGTTTCCGTCGCAGTGGTGATTTCGTGTATCGCCCCGAATGTCATCTGTGTCGTCAATGTCTGTCTTCGCGTGTGCCTGTTGCTGAATTCCGCATGAACAGTTCACAAAAAAAAGCCTGGAAACGTAATCAGGATCTGGTGATAAAAATTACCAGTCCAGACCACGCCGGGGACCTACATTATGCGCTGTATGAACGCTATATCAATGAACGCCACGCAGATGGCGATATGTTCCCACCCACCCGGGATCAGTTCGAAAAATTTTTATTGCAAAGCTGCACCGACAGCTTCTTTCTAGAATTATGGCAAGGTGAGCGTCTAATCAGCGTTTCCACTTGCGACCTGCTGGATGATGGCATCTCTGCCGTTTATACCTTCTTTGATCCGGATGAAAATCGTCGTTCACTCGGTGCTTTTGCAATCTTGAAACAGATTGAACATGCACAAAAGCTGGGCTTGCAATTTATCTATCTGGGATATTGGGTGCCGCACTCTAGCAAAATGAATTACAAATCTCAGTATCTACCACTGGAACTCTTGATCGATGGACAATGGCGACGCCTGAACCATGCACTCACTGAGGCGGAGATTCAGCACTTGGGAAACTCATTAATGACGACCTTACCCAGCGGATGGAATCACCAGATTATTAAATAAAGTCGTCAGTTTGTATTATTTAAATAGACTAGCAAAATCATCTGTACATGCTTTCACCATAATGATGGCATGTTCACGGCTTCCGTTACTGTTAGGATAATAATTCTTGCGCAGATCAATCTGATGAAATCCTGATTTTTCATATAGCTTGATCGCAGCCAGATTACTCTCGCGCACTTCCAGGAAAATCTGCACCGGATTATTTTTTAGCATGGCCACTGAAGCCTCCAGCAACTGATAGCCCAAGCCCTGGCCTTGCTGTGCTGGATCAATTGCCATGAGCAATAAATTGGCTTCGTCCAGCACCGGTTGTAGAATACAAAATCCGGCCACCTGCCCTTGCACTTCAATCACGGTACTTTGATAAGCCGTTACAGCATCTTGGAACTGTTTTAAAGTCCAGGGATGTGATTGAACCGACCTTTCAATCTTTGCCACGGCTTCTACATCCACTGCTTGCATTAAACGAATCATCTTCGTTCATCTTATATAGAATCAACCTTCGCATTATAGAAACTTCATCCAAAAAATCGAGCAAAAAAAAGAGCGATTTTAGTCGCTCTCCAATCTTCAGTTCTGTCACAGACCCAATTTGGCTTTCCAGGTCGCCAACAGTTGATCTGTATAATGATCATTCGGATGGAATCCCGGTTTAAAATACATCAGCATTTCTTTCGCCATACCGGTAATGACACCTTTAGAAGGACTATAGGCATAGGTATAAATGGCTTTTAAGGACTCAAGATTAAACTGCTGATCCTGTTTAAGCAAACGGGCGAGGAAATAGCTTTGCACCACAAATAAGGTTGCCATTGCGATGACCAAGGATGAAGTACGCAGTGCATAGGCTTTTAGGCCTTTGCCAAAAACTCCTTCAAAGACATCATGTGCAACTGCCTTATGTTCATTTTCCTCGATAGCATGCCATAACCACATGGTTTTCATGGTTTCATCTGTCATCAATTCCTGAATGTGGCTATTGGTCAAAAGCTGTGAGGCAATGGTTGCAGTGAAATGCTCAAGTGCCGTAGTTGCAGTCAAATCTACCATTTCTTGGGTAATTCCCACAGGCTTACCCAGTTTAGCCATGACTTTACGTGTCGTTTGAATGACTTTATCGGTATAACGATCAAGCGTCTCGACATCATGCCCATGTTTTTGCGCAGAAGCATTAAAGCCGATATGCTCGTGAGTATGCATGGCTTCCTGACCAATAAAAGCAGAAATTTCTTTTTGTAATGCTTCATTATTGGCAATTGCAGGATGGTTACGTACCGCGCGGACTGAATCTATAAAAAACTTTTCACCTGCTGGAAATAGCGCAGATAATGCGGTCATAAAATGAGTGAGACCTGCTGAACCATTCATCCAATATTCCGGTACAGCATCAAAATCAAAGTTCATACGACGAACTGGAAAACTTGCACCCGCACGATTGGTAATATTTACTTTCGCATTCATGTGACCACTCCCATCAGGCTAATCCAGGCCCGAAAATGTAATATTCATATTCTTATCTGTATATTACGTGGTAATTTTTTTTACATAAGTGCAGTTTAGGTCAAGCCGATATCAGATAAGGACAGCTTTTAAAATCATTGTCAGACAATTTATTCTTAGTTTTATAAAAGGTTAAATCAAAAAAAAGCGCCTCAAAGAGGCGCTTTTCTTACACAATCAGCGATTATGCAGTTACTTTAGCAACTACACCAGCACCAACTGTACGACCGCCTTCACGGATCGCAAAACGTAGACCTGGGTCCATTGCGATCGGGTGGATTAGCTCTACTGACATCTCAACGTTGTCACCAGGCATAACCATTTCCACGCCTTCTTTAAGCGCGATCGCACCAGTTACGTCCGTAGTACGGAAGTAGAACTGTGGACGGTAACCGTTAAGGAATGGAGTGTGACGACCACCTTCTTCTTTAGAAAGTACGTATACTTCCGCATCGAATTTAGTGTGTGGCTTGATCGCACCTGGTTTAGTCAATACTTGACCACGTTGTACGTCTTCACGCTTAGTACCACGAAGAAGAACACCACAGTTCTCGCCCGCACGACCTTCGTCAAGAAGTTTACGGAACATTTCTACGCCGGTTACTGTAGTAGTTTGAGTATCACGGATACCAACGATTTCTACAGACTCACCTACTTTAACGATACCAGTCTCAACACGGCCAGTTACTACTGTACCACGACCAGAGATTGAGAATACGTCTTCAATTGGCATAAGGAATGGAAGGTCAATTGCACGCTCTGGCTCTGGAATGTAAGAGTCAAGTGCTTCAACAAGCGCAACTACCGCTGGCTCGCCGTATTGGCTGTCATCACCGTTAAGCGCAAGAAGAGCAGAACCACGGATCACTGGAGTGTCATCACCCGGGAAGTCGTAAGTAGAAAGAAGTTCACGAACTTCCATTTCAACTAGTTCAAGAAGCTCTTCGTCGTCTACAAGGTCGCATTTGTTCAAGAATACAACGATGTAAGGTACACCTACCTGACGAGAAAGCAGGATGTGTTCACGAGTCTGTGGCATAGGACCATCAGTCGCAGCACATACAAGGATCGCGCCGTCCATCTGAGCAGCACCAGTAATCATGTTTTTAACATAATCGGCGTGGCCCGGGCAGTCTACGTGAGCGTAGTGACGAGTTGGAGAATCGTATTCTACGTGTGAAGTATTAATTGTAATACCACGTGCTTTTTCTTCTGGTGCAGAGTCGATTGCAGCGTAGTCTTTCGCTTCGCCACCGAATTTCTTCGCACATACAGTTGCAATTGCAGCTGTTAAAGTTGTTTTACCATGGTCAACGTGACCAATTGTGCCCACGTTAACGTGTGGCTTATTACGTTCAAACTTAGCCTTAGCCATGAGATCTTCCTTTTTAAACTACTCATGCAGGATCACTGCATGAGCACTTGGGTTTAACTATGAATTAGTTTGGGCTTATAGTAATCGAAAGATTACTCGTCGTCACCTTTTTTACCGCCAGATTGGAACTTAGAAATGATGCCTTCAGCCACGTTACGTGGAGTTTCAGCATATTTAGCAAATTCCATAGAATAAGTCGCACGACCTTGAGACATAGAACGCATAGAAGTTGCGTAACCAAACATCTCAGCCAATGGAACTTCAGCACGAATGGCTTTAGTACCACCAGGAAGATCGTCCATACCCTGAACCATACCACGACGACGGTTTAAGTCACCCATGATATCGCCCATGTAGTCTTCTGGAGTTTCTACTTCAACTTTCATGATCGGTTCAAGAAGGATAGGATCCGCTTTCATGAAACCATCACGGAAGGCATAAGAACCCGCCATTTTGAACGACAATTCGTCAGAGTCGACGTCATGGTAAGAACCATCAAACAATGTCGCTTTAATGCCAACTACTGGGTAGCCAGCCAAAACGCCATTCTTCATACGTTCTTGAATACCTTTGTCAACCGCGCCGAAGAATTCTTTAGGTACAACACCACCTACAACTTCTTCAACGAATTCGTAATCTTTTTCAGACTCAGGATCCATCGGTTCTAAACGTACATATACGTGACCGAATTTACCCTTACCACCTGTTTGACGTACGAATTTACCTTCTTGCTCAACAGACTTTTTGATCGTTTCACGGTAAGAAACCATTGGCTTACCAATGTTAGCTTCAACACCGAATTCACGCTTCATACGGTCAACAATGATGTCAAGGTGAAGCTCACCCATACCAGCAATAATCGTTTGACCTGATTCTTCGTCTGTACGAACGCGGAATGATGGATCTTCCTTAGCTAAACGCCCTAAAGCGATTGACATTTTTTCTTGGTCAGCTTTAGTTTTTGGTTCAACAGCCAATGCAATTACTGGCTCTGGGAATTCCATACGCTCAAGTGTGATGACATTTTTCTCATCACAAAGTGTATCACCTGTAGTTACATCTTTAAGACCTACACATGCCGCGATGTCACCCGCACGAATTTCTTCAACGTCTTGACGATCGTTCGCGTGCATTTGCACGATACGGCCGATACGTTCACGCTTAGCTTTCACTGGGTTATAAACAGAGTCACCTTGTTTAAGTACACCAGAATAAACACGTACGAATGTCAAGTTACCCACGAACTTGTCGTTCATAATTTTGAACGCAAGTGCGGAGAACGGAGCTTCGTCAGATGCTTCACGAATCGCTTTAGTTTCAGCTTTATCGTCAAGAACACCTTCGATCGCTTTAACTTCTGTAGGCGACGGCAAGAATTCAATTACAGCATCCAACATACGTTGAACACCTTTGTTTTTGAATGCTGTACCACAAAGCATCGGTTGAATTTGACAAGCCAAAGTTTGGACACGTAGACCAGCAATGATATCTTCTTTAGAAAGATCGCCTTCTTCCAAGTACTTGTCCATGAGTTCTTCAGAAGCTTCTGCAGCCGCTTCCACCATGTTAGTACGCCATTCAGTAGCAGTATCAACTAGCTCAGCTGGAATCTCGCCATATTCGAACTGCATACCTTGAGATGCTTCATCCCAAATGATCGCTTTCATTTCGATTAAGTCGATAACGCCTTGGAAGTTTTCTTCAGCGCCGATTGGTACAACGATTGGCACTGGAGAAGCGCCTAAACGAGTTTTCATTTGCTCAACAACACGGAAGAAGTTTGCACCTGTACGGTCCATCTTGTTCACGAATGCTAAACGAGGTACTTGGTATTTGTTCGCTTGACGCCATACAGTTTCTGACTGCGGCTGAACACCACCTACAGCACAGTAAACCATACATGCACCGTCAAGAACACGCATAGAACGCTCAACTTCGATCGTGAAGTCAACGTGTCCCGGGGTATCAATTACGTTGATACGGTGTTCAGGGAATTGCTTAGACATACCTGACCAGAATGTAGTTGTCGCAGCAGAAGTAATGGTAATACCACGTTCCTGCTCCTGTTCCATCCAGTCCATTGTTGCTGCACCATCATGCACTTCACCGATTTTGTGAGATACACCTGTGTAGAACAAAATACGTTCTGTAGTCGTGGTTTTACCAGCATCAATGTGCGCAGAAATACCAATATTACGGTAACGAGAAATTGGGGTTTGACGTGCCATGATTTCTTGCATTCCTAAATTTTGTTGTTTAAAACAGGACGCTTTAAGCTGCATAGCAACTTAAAGCGCTTTGGTGACAGAACCATGACGGTCTTATCACCCTCCTGAATAGGGCCTGTTTTATCTGCTTAGAAACGGTAGTGAGAGAATGCTTTGTTGGCTTCAGCCATACGGTGCACATCTTCACGTTTCTTAACCGCAGCGCCTTTGCCTTCAGATGCATCAAGCAACTCGCCAGCAAGACGTAAAGCCATAGTTTTTTCAGAACGCTTAGCAGCAGCATCTACTAACCAACGCATCGCTAGAGCAGTACGACGGGATGGGCGTACTTCCATAGGAACTTGGTATGTAGCACCACCAACACGGCGTGCTTTTACTTCGACCATAGGACGAACTTTTTCAAGAGTAGTCTCGAAAAATTCAACTGGGTCTACTTTAGATTTTTCTTGAACGCGGTCTAAAGCACCGTAAACGATACTTTCAGCAATAGATTTTTTACCATCTTGCATTACGTGGTTCATGAATTTAGCGATTGTTTGGCTGCTGAACTTAGGATCCGGAAGGATTTCACGAGCAGCGACTACGCGACGTCTTGGCATTTTAAACTACCTATAAAGATGACACTTCAGGTTTATCCAGCATGAGTACAAAGTGTCATGTACTACTCGCTGGCCTTACTATACGTCGCTTGGAATTTTCACAAAATTAATGCAGAAATCAGACAAGCGAGACGATAAAGGATTGCGGTTCTACGTTCTTAAAATTTAATTCTTAACGAATTATTTCTTAGGACGTTTAGTACCGTATTTAGAACGAGACTGGTTACGATCTTTAACACCAGCACAGTCTAAAGAACCACGAACGGTATGGTAACGTACACCTGGTAAGTCTTTAACACGACCACCACGGATAAGAACAACACTGTGCTCTTGTAGGTTATGGCCTTCACCACCGATGTAGCTAGAAACTTCGAAACCTGAAGTTAAGCGAACACGGCAAACTTTACGCATTGCTGAGTTAGGTTTTTTAGGTGTAGTTGTGTAAACACGTGTACAAACACCACGGCGCTGTGGACAAGCCTTCAACGCAGGAACTTTAGATTTTTCAACTAAAGTCGTACGACCCTTGCGGATCAACTGATTTGTTGTTGCCATTTGGCAATTCTCCCGTTAATAAAAAGCCCCAAAAAACTACTACTTTTTGAGGGCATGCAATTGTAATTCAAGATGCAAAATTGGTCAACCTACTCAAGCCAAGCAAATGCCGTTTCTCACGACATTTGCTTGCTTTTATTTACCTTCAAAATTCGCTTATTTTTTTGAATTTTTACCAGCTTTTTTGGTCACGTCTTGAGCTTCAGATTTAGTTTCCGAGTTTTCTTGATCCTCTGCAACCTGCTGTGAAGTTTCCGTAGCAGCCTCTGCCTCGTCAGCAGCTTCTGGATGCAGTTCAGCTTCGATTTCCGGATCAAATGAAGTTTTGGTTAAAGCGGGTTGTTGCGACTGCTTATCTACCGCAGGTTCAACCAACTCATCGTTAAGCGCCTCCAGCCCTTCACTCACCTTTTCATCTTTCTTCACTTCTGCTTCTTCAGAGCTTAGATCATTCTGCTCTTTTTTGACCAGCTTGACTTGGGTAATCGTGTTATTGCCTTCAATCGCAATATCTTTATCCATGATCGGCTTATCTTTCGAAAGCTCAACTTCGTGAGAGGCACCATTTAGGAGTTTCGGAGTTGCCTGTTGTAACAAACTGGCTGCTTTTTCATAGGCAGCATAAGGAGACAATTGCGAATCCTGATGCTGAATCAGGTATTGACGTGCATGCGAGAATGCTTCCTGAGCTTTCTGATTTACATCCTCGACAAAACGATGGCTATATACAGCGCCAATACCAGCACTCGCCAGAGGCGTCAGTTTGGTTAATCGCTCCAGAATCGAAATTTTTGGCAGATGATTCATCCATTCCCATTTAGCCTCTCCCTCATGACGACTTAACCATTGCTTGATGGCGCTGACATCATTATCAGAACCTAGCATGGCTTGTAACTGCGAGATATCATGAGTTTTAAGTGTATTACTTAAAGCTTTTAAACCCAATAACAAGGTCTGTTTTTCCGCAATCAGGCTCAGGTCAATCTGTCTAAAGATATGCTGGACGATTTCCTGATCATCTTCTTTGCTCAGGTCAAAACCATAAGAGCGACCGACTTGATAAATGGTACGCAACGCCATCAGTAAAGAAGCGGGAATATCAATCGCGGTGCCAAGCATCCCTGAAGCACCACTCACTGCACCCTGAACCGTCGCAATCCATTTGTTTTGTTCACCTAAAGCCTGTGAAATTCGCTTGGATCGGTCGACGTCCTGAGTCAATTCTTCTAAATCTTTCGCTCCAGCTTCATTCAGAATGGCATCAACCGAACTGGTTTGATTACTAAATTGATTCAGACGCTCATAAAAGTAGTTAGACACTTTTTCGGTTAAGTCTGGAGAAACAAAATGCGCGACATTATTCACGGTATTAAAGCGGCGCCCGAGAAGTTGACGAGAGACATTTGGAAGATGCTCGCGAAGCATTTGCTGAGGATTATCATATTTTTTAGCTGAAAAAGCGCTTTTCGTCTTCGCCGAACCGTCAATCACCTGATCGGAGTTAGAAGGCTTCAGCGCTTTAGTCACCGAATCCGGCGCAACATGATTCAACAAATCCAATCCGGTTGAACTGAACTTTTTCGCCACTCCAAAGGCATTCGAAATCAGACCATTAGATTGTTTATTATTAGCATTTACCATTTTTTACCTCAGCATTCATGTGCTTGTATTTGGTATAAATACTAGGTGTAGTCAGCGTTTATCTCAACTTTATTCTGTTTCATTTAGTAAAACCCCTACATGCCGACTCACAAACTCAACCGACTGTCACACGGCATAACATTTGCCATAAGATTTCAAAAGTCTTTCTGCTATCATGTTCCCCATCATGAAATAAGGCTAAGCGCTGGATTGGGCGATTTTAAAACCCAGATATCTGCCGCTGAGCATAGAGCAAACTATAAGGATCTGTAGATGAAACGTGTTGTCATCACTGGCATGGGTATTAACTCATGTATTGGTAATACATTAGAGGATGTAAACCATTCTTTACAAAACGGGATTTCAGGAACACGTTTTAATCCGACTTATGCTGAACTCAATTTCAAAAGTCATGTCAGTGCTGCAGCCGAGCAGGATTTCGATGGGATCGACCGCAAACTGAAACGCTTTATGGGTGTATGTGCGATGTATGCATATAACTCAGCTCTTGCTGCGGTTGAACATGCAGGTTTAAAGGTTGAAGATCTAGCTGGCAACCCACGCTATGGTATCGCGGGTGGTTCAGGTGGCGGTTCAACTGCTTCTGTTATTGAAATGAACGAATTATTGCAAACCAAAGGTGCGCGTAAAGTCGGTCCTTTCTTTGTACCACGTAATATGACCAACACCATTACGGCTAACGTTGGCGTTGCATTCAAATTACAAGGCGTGGCGCATACCATTACCAGTGCATGTGCAACCTCTGCCGATGCCATCGGTTATGCCTACAACCTGATTCAACTCGGTAAACAAGATTTAATGCTGGCAGGTGGCGGTGAAGAAGATCACTGGTCACAAAGCTTGTTGTTTGATGCGATGGGCGCACTTTGCTCTAAATACAATGACAGCCCTGAAACAGCATCACGCCCTTATTCTGCAGACCGTGACGGTTTCGTGATTGCCGGTGGTGGTGGTTTTGTGATCCTTGAGTCTTTGGAACATGCGCAAGCGCGTGGCGCAAATATCTTAGCTGAAGTGGTTGGTTATGCTGCAAACAGTGATGGTGCTGATATGGTTGCACCATCTGGTGAAGGTGCAACACGTTGCGTACTGATGGCTTTAGAAGAAGCCAAACAACACGGTGTCGATAAAATTGACTATGTAAATACACATGGTACTTCTACTCCAGCGGGTGACATCACAGAACTTAAAGCAATGGAACGTGCTTTCGGTGAAGGTCAGGTTCCTCCATTAAGCTCAACCAAGTCAATGACGGGTCACAGTCTGGGTGCTGCTGGTGTTCAGGAAGCGATTTATTCGGTTCTGATGATGCAAAATGACTTTATTGCGCCAAACATCAACGTGACCGAGCTAGATGAAGGCGCGAAACCGTTTGATATCGTGCTTGAAAAACGTGACGCAAAATTGAATACTGTGATGAGTAACAGTTTCGGTTTCGGCGGCGTAAATGCTTGTCTCATTTTCAAAAAATGGGAAGGCTAAGCTGCCCAATTTAGGGTGACTTGATGGATGCTCCTTCTGATGCTTTCTTGTGGGTAAAAGCATTACATATTATTGCAGTGGTTTGCTGGTTCGCGGCTTTGTTCTACTTGCCACGGCTGTATGTTTACCATGCCATGAGCGAAGATGCCGTCAGTCATCAACGCTTTGAAGTCATGGAACGTAAGCTGTACCGTGGCATCATGTGGCCAGCCATGTTGGCTACCTTGATTACGGCGCACTTTTTGGTGGATTGGGGTGATGCAACGCGTCACTATCATGAAGCCTTATGGTTTTACCTTAAAGTCGGCCTGGTCGGTTTATTGGTGATTTACCATCTAGTGTGTGGTTATTACCGCAAGAAGCTGATTGATAATGCACATTACAAGTCACACAAGTTTTGGCGTTATTTTAATGAGATGCCAACCCTGATCTTATTTGCCGTGGTAATTTTAGTGGTAGTTAAACCTACTTTCTAATTCACCTGCTAAATAAAAAATCCCCGATCAGTCGGGGATTTTTTATGTCTGAATATTTAAGGATTACCACGCTGACGCATACGCGGCTTATACAGCAAACGATAGGTCACTGCCAGAATAATCAACCATAAAGGACTGATCATCAGAGCCTTTAAGGTATCGGGTTCCAGACTCAGAATAATCAAGGCGAATAACAGGAATGCCAATACCACATAAGACATCCCTACTCCACCCGGCATCTTAAAGGTCGAAGCTGCATGCTTTTGCGGTTGCTGCTTACGATAACGGATATAGCACACCATGATGATGCTCCAGATACTAATAAACAGAATCACACACAGCGAACTCGCCAGAGTAAAAGCTTCCATGGTGTTTGGTACGAAATACTGAAATGCTGCCCCCAACATAATAAAAGCACAGGAGAAAAACAACCCCGTGGCTGGTACAGCCCGACTAGATAACCGCGCCAAAGCTTGAGGTGCCTGTCCATCACGTGCAAGACCAAACAACATACGGCTGGTCGAGAATACGCCACTGTTCATAGAGGACATCACTGATGACAATACCACCAGGTTCATGATAATGGCTGAAGTTGGAATACCGGCATACAGGAACAAACTCACAAATGGACTTTGATCCGCAGGAATCAAATGCCATGGTGTAACCGACATGATCATCAGCAATGACAATACATAGAACAGAATGATACGCGTAGGAATGGCATTGACCGCTTTGGGTAAATTCTTTTCTGGATCTTTGGTTTCTGCCGCCATCGTACCGAGCAGTTCCACCCCGACAAAGGCAAACATGGCAATCTGGAAACCTGCCAGAAAACCAGTAAAGCCTTTGGGAAATAAGCCACCATGTGCCCAGACATTACTAAAGCTGGCGACGGCGCCACTCGGTGCCTGAAAGCCGCTAAACACCATATAACCACCGACAAAGATCAAACCAAGGATGGCTAAAATCTTGATTAGTGCAAACCAGAATTCAATCTCACCAAACAGTTTGACCGTCACCAGGTTAATCGCGAGAATAAACAGCACACAACCCACACTAATCATCGCCTGCCCCATCGGGGTAAAAGCCATGCCTTCGGGCAGCCAGAAACTCAAGTAGTTAATAATCGCCGCGAGATCGGCAATCCCTACCAGCACCCAACCCAGCCAGTATGACCAACCAATATAATAGCCAGCACCCGGCCCGATCAGGTCATGGGCCATATCAATAAAGGATTTGTAATGCAGATTGGACAGCAGCATTTCACCCAACGCACGCATCAGGAAGAAGAACATGCCACCAATGATCATATAAATGATCAAAATTGAAGGACCTGCCAGGGAGATGGTTTTTCCCGATCCCATAAACAGGCCGGTACCGATACAGCCACCAATGGCGATTAACTGCAAATGTCGGTTAGAGAGTTTTCGTTGCAACTCATGCGGCGACGATTTTACGTCTTCTGTGCCCGGGGTGGTTTTCATTTTTACATCCTTTTTAATCTTTACAACAGCATCAAGCTGAATTTACAACGTTCAGTCCTCGAACGCTTATTATGACATTTTCATACTTTTTACTGCTTTTTACTCGACTGTTCAGTGAGATTTACCGCCCTCAAACCAGCTGAATTATTGCAGGGGAGATTTCAATATCAAAAATTCAATTAAGCTTGAACTGCAATAACTGCAATTTCAATCAGCCAGTCCGGATTGACCAAATCTGCCTGAATCGTGGCACGTGCCGGCGTACCATGGCCTTGTAACCATTCCACCCAAAGCTGGTTCACGGTAGCAAAATCATCCAGATGCTTGACAAATAATTGTGCAGAAAGCAGCCGGCTTTTATCGGTATTTGCCAATGCGAGCAATTCCTCAATTTTTGCAAAGACTTCCAGTGTTTGTCCGCGTACATCCAGATCCGTGCTATTCGGCACCTGACCCGATAGATACACGGTTTGCTGATGAATCGTCACCGCACTCATGATTTGATTGCTGTTGAGTCGCTGAATGGCTGTATTTGCCTGTGTCATGTCGATCTTCCTTGTTTGGGATATTTAAATAAAATTTAAATTAAAAATTTAAGCGTCAATCTGGAAATGAACCCGAGCGGTCACCGCACACATCAGCTCATAGCCGATGGTGCCTGAACTGGCCGCCACGTCATCAATCGGCAAAACCACACCTTGGGAAGATTGGCCCCAAAGTACCACTTCACTACCTATATCTGCGTGCGGCAGCGCAGTCAGGTCTACCGCCAGCATATCCATACTGATTCGACCCAATGTCTGTGTTTTGATTGAATCGACCAGCACGGGCGTACCGGTCGCCGATAACCGTTGATAACCATCCGCATAACCACAGGCCACAATCCCGATCCGCATATCCTGTGTGGCAATAAATTTGGAACCATAGCCAATGCTCTGACCTGCCTGGATCATTTGAATGGCGATAATTTCACTGCGTAAGCTCATGCTCGGTTGCAAATTCCAGTCTTGAATCGTGTGTGTTGGATAATCTGGCGAACTACCATAAAGCATGATGCCGCTACGTACGATATCGGAATGGAGGGTTTGATGATGCCGCAGAATGGCTGCGCTATTGCTGAGTGATGTTTTACCTTCAAGCCCCTGAATGGTCTGGCTAAAAATCAGGTTTTGATGCTGAATCCCGTCCTGTCCAAAACGCTTGCCATCCGCATCGGAGAAATGAGTCATATGGGTTATGGAACGGACATTATTTAGCTGATGCAGTTCCTGCCAGATCTCTGCATATTGCTGCGGCTCAAAACCCAGCCGGTTCATACCGCTGTTCATTTTCAAAAACACATCAAACTGTGCATCTGGCACTATTTCGGCAAACTGTTTCAACCATTGCACTTGATGCGAGGAATGAATGGCAAAGCTCATTCCATGCTTCGCACATTCGAATAAATCCGCTAGAGCAAAAACACCTTCGAGCAATAGCAACGGCTTCTTGCATCCCAGCGCACGTAGCCGCGTACCCTCCCCGATATCCAGAAAGGCAAATCCATCTGCGTCCTGAAGTGCTGTATAAACGCGCTCAATCCCGTGCCCATAGGCATTGGCCTTGACCACGGCAAATACCTGACTATTGGGCATACATTGGCGCGCCACACTTAAATTATGCGCAAGCGCCTGTTGATGGATAATTGCAGTAATCGGACGTGGCATACATTCCTCCTTGAATATTCCGCCTCAGATGGCTCTAAGCCGCGTGGTGATAGCGCGCCAATGACAATCCTTCGGTACTAATTTCAGGATCACGGGCCAAGACCAGATCGCTGATTAATTTCCCTGAACCGCAGGCCATGGTCCAACCCAGCGTGCCATGTCCAGTATTCAGGAACAGGTTTTTAAAACGGGTTTTCCCAATAATTGGCGTACTGTCCGGGGTCATTGGACGCAGGCCTGTCCAGAAGCTGGCCTGATTCATGTCACCCCCCGGGAATAAATCACGGGTCACCATTTCCAACGTGCCACGACGGTCTTCATTCAGACCCAAGTTAAAACCGCTCAGTTCAGCCATTCCCCCTACGCGGATGCGCTGGTCGAAACGGGTGATTGCAATTTTATAGGTTTCATCCAGCACGGTAGATTGCGGAGCGAAGGCTGGATCTAGAATAGGAATGGTTAATGAATAACCTTTTACTGGATATACCGGCAAATTCAGTTCAAGCGGTTTAAGGAAATCACGTGAATAACTACCAAAGGCCAGCACATATTTATCTGCTGTGAGCACCTGACCATTGACCATAACACCTTTGATCTGGTCACCTTCTACAATCAGCTTTTCAACGTTTTGATTAAACTTAAACTCTACACCCATCCCTTTGGCATGTTCTGCCAGGGCATTGGTAAACAGATAGCAGTCACCTGTTTCATCATTGGGTAAATGCAGACCACCCACCAGTTTGTCTTTTGCCTGTGCCAATGCCGGTTCTACACGCGCCAGTCCATCGCGATCCAGCAGTTCAAACTCAACTCCAGTTTCCTTCAGAACTTCGATATCGCGCTGAACTGCATCCAGCTGCGCATCTTTACGGAAAATCTGCAAAGTACCTTTCGCGCGGTTTTCATAAGAGATGCCAATATCACGGCGCAAATTACGTAAACAGTCACGGCTGTATTCAGCCACACGCACCATCCGTTCTTTATTGACTGCATAATGCTGGGCATTACAGTTTTTCAGCATTTGTGCCATCCACTGCAATTGCCACAGGCTGCCATCGACATTAATCGCCAACGGTGCATGATGCTGAAACATCCATTTGACTGCCTTAAATGGAATACCTGGTGCAGCCCAAGGGGTCGAATATCCTGGAGAAATCTGCCCGGCATTACCGAAGCTGGTTTCTTGCGCCGGACCTGCCTGACGATCCAACACAGTCACGGTTGCTCCCTGCTGCGCCAGATAGTAAGCGCTTGCCACACCAATCACACCACTACCTAAAACCAATACGCGCATTACCTTAACCCTCAAACATCTTTTTAGTTTATTTCACTAGTATATTTTTGCTTTAATAGTTAAATTCACTATATTCAGACTATATATTCAGTGGAATAAATATTTTTTCGGGCAGAATTAAAAAAAAGAGGGAAATATTGATGCGCAAATTAGACCGCATTGATCGCATGATTCTGGATATCCTGCAACGCGATGGCCGGATTGCCATTAGCGAACTTGCAGCACGCGTCAATCTATCGACCACGCCCTGTTCAGAACGGGTAAAACGGCTAGAGCGCGAAGGCATTATCATGGGCTATTACGCCCGTTTAAATCCGGAAATGCTGGAGCGCAACCTGCTGGTTTTTCTGGAAATCAAACTCTCCGCCAAATCAGGTGATGTCTTTGATCAGGTGGCACGTAATCTAACTGAGATTCCAGAAGTACTGGAATGCCATTTAATTTCTGGTGATTTTGATTATCTGGTCAAAGCACGTTTAAAAGAAATGAGTGCTTATCGCCGTTTACTGGGGGATTTACTGAAAAAATTGCCTGCCTCTGCCTCCTCGCACAGTTATGTGGTGATGGAAGAAGTTAAAGAAAGTTTATATCTGGACTTGGGTATTTAGTAATGATGGCTTTTTAAAGCTACTGGCAGAAACAACAAAGCCCCAAACGGGGCTTTGAGATCGAACATTGATTGAACTTATTAAACCTTAAGCAGGAATGCGGAGTACCTGTCCCGGGAAAATATCATCTGCATCTTTGAGCAAGGGACGATTAGCTTCAAAAATCTTATTATACTGATTGGTATCACCATAAAATTCTTTTGAGATTTTTGACAGACTGTCACCTGATTTCACCGTGTAGAACTTACTTTCCGGCTCAGGACTGCTTACCGTAAGCTGATCATCCACTTTTGCGACATGATCAATATTACCCACGGCCAAAACAATCTTTTCACGATCGGCCTGGCTTTGTACCTGACCTCTAACCGTCGCCAGATCCGAAGCGGAGTTATAACTGATGGATAAACCAGTGATCGGAAGGCCCAGACTTTTCACATGGCCGAGTAATTTATTTGCTACTTCCTGAGCAGAAGGCTCTGCAGGTTGTGCTGCAGCCGGCGTTGTCGTTGTAGGTGCAGCCTGTGGTTCCGCAGCAGCTGTATTCTTCCTACCGATACCTTTTACAAAATCAAAAAGACCCATAGTGGACTCCATTCTTGTTGTTAATGTCACATCACTCTTATTTTTATAATGAAAGCTCTAGAAAGATAGTTAGTCATTGGTGACAGAAAGGTAATGGATTGTAAAACTTCTATTCATGTGAAAAGCAGACACAAAAAAAACCACCTCAAGGGTGGTCTTTATGTTCAGCAAAGCTGAAATCGGCGATTAACCCAGTTTCTTAGAAACGTAGTCAATTGCAGATTGAACAGTTGTGATTTCGTTAGAATCTTCATCAGGAATCGTGATGTCAAAATCATTTTCGAAAGACATAACAAGTTCAACTAGATCTAGAGAATCTGCACCTAAGTCATCCATGAAAGATGCTTCGTTTTTAATCTCTTCGATTTTGATACCAAGTTGTTCTGCAACTGCTTGCTTAACACGTTGTTCGATATCGCTCACAGGAATTCTCCTCATTGCTTGTGGCGTTTTTAATGCCGTTAGTTTAATTGAATCTAAAAAATTTGGAAAGTTTATACTTGAGCTTAGCTCATGTATAAGCCCCCATTTACATGCATAACTGTACCAGTAATGTAACTGGCTTTATCCGAAGCCAAGAAACTTACGGCATTTGCGATATCCTGCGGATCACCTAAACGGTTTAATGCCACCTGCTCAGTCATCTTTTTACGAATTTCTTCGCTTAACTGTTCCGTCATTTCAGTTGCAATAAAGCCTGGTGCGACCGAGTTAACCGTAATCTGACGGCTACCCATTTCTTTGGCAAGGCTACGGCTAAATGCTTCAATTCCGGCTTTGGCAGCAGAATAGTTGGCCTGCCCCGGGTTGGCAAAGTGTGCCACCACAGAGCTGATGTTGATGATGCGACCGAAACGCGCCTTGGTCATGCCTTTGAGTACACGCTTAGACAAACGGTAAACTGCTTTCAGGTGAATATTTAAAATATCATCCCAGTCATCTTCAGACATACGCAGCAGCAAATTGTCTTTGGTAATACCAGCATTATTGACCAACGCAAGGACTGGACCATAGTTCTGTTCAATGTCCGTTACCAGCGCATCAATCGCAGCACCGTCACGTACATCTAGTACTCTTCCAGCACCATTTTCAGCAAACTGTGCAGATAATTTTTCCGCACCTGCTTCAGACGTTGCAGTACCTATGACAAAATAACCGTCTTGAATCAACTGTTGTGCGATCGCAGCACCAATACCACGACTTGCACCTGTTACCAGAGCAACTTTACGTTCCTGTGTCATGCACTTTTCCCTTCTGCCGCCAATACGGTGTTTAATGCATCTTCCAGACGGGATTGACTGTCCAGTGGAAGTGCTTTTTGAATATTCGGCAAGCGTTTCGCCAAGTTGGTCAATACATTACCCGGACCACATTCTACGATGTACTCAATGCCTTCATCTTGAAGGTATTGTAAGGTTTTGGTCCATTGTACTGACTCATAAAGTTGCGCGGTCAACGCCTGACGCAATTCATCTACATTGGTTGCCGCTTGCGCGCCTACATTTTGTAATACAGGAATGCGTGGCAGCTCAATGGCGGTTTGTTCCAATGCCGGAGCAAACTGTTCAGCAGCAGGTTTCATCAATGAACAATGCGATGGAACCGATACTGGCAATGCAATGGCTTTTCCGCCGTTTTCTTTGGCCAATGCCATCACTGCTTCAACGCGATCTTTATTGCCTGCAACGACAACCTGCCCTTGCGCATTGTAGTTCGCCGCTTCGACAGAACCTTCGCCTGCTGCAGTTGCTTGTGCACACAGCTCAATCACTTTGGCATCGTCCAGACCCAAAATGGCAGCCATCGCACCCACACCCTGAGATACAGCAGTCTGCATGAGTTTGCCACGCAAGTTCACTAGCTTCGCAGCATCACCCAAGCTTAAAGCACCTGATGCAACCAGTGCGCTGTATTCACCCAGTGAATGGCCTGCAAGATATTTCGGTGCTACACCGCCAGATTCCAACCACACGCGCCATAAGGCAATACTTGCAGTCAGCAATACCGGCTGGGTAAATTCGGTTTGATCCAGACCTTCGCCAGTTTGCGCAATCTGCCACAGATCAAAACCGACGGCTTCAGATGCTTCTGCAAATGTCTCGCGAATACTCGCAAACTGTTCTGCAAGCTCAGCCAGCATACCAGCTTTTTGTGAGCCCTGACCCGGAAACACAAATGCAGTTTTAGTTACGGGCGCTGCTTGTTCGAGTGGTGTAGCAGACATAATAAAATCCTTTCATTCAAGAGGTGTGCTTCTTCAATCCTAACAAGAAGACTGACCAATAAGACCACCTAAATCATTGTGGAGCGCAATTTAGCATGTAATTTTGCTGGCGGTAATTGCCAAATACAACAAAAAACCGATACGCCTAAAAATCAAAGACAAAAAAAAGGGAGCTAAATGCTCCCATTTTTTCTACCAAGCTTGACGCTTAATACATCACCAATTATTCAGCAGATGCTTTAGCGAATAATTGACGACCACGGTAGATACCATCTTTAGATACGTGGTGACGACGGTGAGTCTCGCCAGTAGCTTGGTCTACAGTTAATGCATTCTCGGTTAAAGCGTCATGTGAACGGCGCATGTCACGGCGAGAGCGACTTTTACGGTTTTGCTGAACGGCCATGATGGCTCCTTACAAAGATCGAAAAAATGGATCAGAACAAATTCGATTGTCTTATACACAAGAGTATAACACAAAAATTAGTTAAGTTTACCCTTCAAAGCAGCCAAAACTTCAAACGGGTTGTCCCGTTTTTCTTCAGCCACTTCTTCTACGGCAGGTTGATGCTTATGTTCACAAAACTCATGTTTAGGCGACAACGGCATCAACAATAACAGTTCATCTTCTATCAGCGCGAGCAAATCAGCGGTCGCAGGTGCATCATAATCACCTTTGGTCGTTGCTTCACTTTCACCTAGGACGATGAAATCAGCATCCTCATCCAAGCGCTCTATCAGTGACTCATCATCCACAAGTGCCAAATGGAACGAAGAAACCAGTTCAATTTCTACGGTTTCCAGACAACGCTGGCATTCCATAGGAACTTTTGTTTCAACGTGACCATCTAGCCATGCAATACGATGATAGGCATCCATTGATAGCTTACAGTCTATGTTAATCAATTGATCATCAATTGATCCAACAGCTTCACGAGCGATACGAACAAAGCGGGATAAAGGCAGTTGACCTGACCATTTAAAGCCCTGTTCAGCCCATTTAAACGGCTCAATCTGTGCCGGAAAGGTATTTGCTGACATAATTAAGGCGGCAATTCTACAAATTCATCAGTACTCTGTCAAAGATTAAGATACAATTTTGTACTTATTTCGACAGACCATTTGGGTAACTCAAGTCATGCATCTGTTGCAGCCGCAAACAGAAGTGAATGTTTCATCACTCGTTAGCACAATTCCAAGCCTTGATTCTGACAGTTCAACACAACAAGTGCAACTCTCGCCATGGGCGAATTTATCGTCAGAAGCGCAGCAGGTGGACTGGCTCATCTTACACTTTAATCACTGGTTTTCCCATTTAAATGTCACTTTAGTGCGTGGCGAATTTGAACCAGAATATTTCCCTGCAAGCGTAGACCGTCCTGCCCGGATCCAGTTTGCCCATGGTTTCTTTAATAGTGCTTTGCATGAAATCAGCCACTGGACCATTGCTGGAGACAAACGCCGCCTGTTGCCTGATCTGGGTTACTGGTATGCCCCGGATGGCCGGACCCGTGAACAGCAGGCTTTATTTGAACAGGTAGAAATCAAGCCACAGGCAATTGAATGGATGTTTGCCCAGGCTTTTGGCCGTAAATTCCGGGTTTCTTTGGATAACCTGACTGGCGACGGCGGTGATGGTGCCAGCTTTAAAGATAATGTTTATGCTCAAGTTCAGGCTTATTTTAATGGTACAGCCAAGCTTTCACGTGATGCAGCGCACTTTATCCAATGTATCTGTATCTGCATCAGAGGTGGCAAAAGTTTACAATCTGATGAATTTATACGTGAAATGCTTGATTAAATTACACAAATCTACCTTTTTTATGATTGCCAGATCTTGCCTGAGCGCCACATAATAAGCCATCAGCCCAAGCTTGGAGTAGTCTCTATGCTGCATTTACGCGTACACCCAGACAATCCGCAACCCCGCTTAATCAGTCAGGCAGTGGAACGTATCCGTGCGGGTGATGTGGTGGTCTATCCCACTGATGCGGCCTATGCGATTGGTTGCCAGATTGGGAACAAGAGTGCCATGGAGCGGATTGCGCAAATTCGTGGTCTGGGCCCAAAGCATCAATATGCGATTCTGTGCTGTGATTTGTCCGATATTGCCACTTATGCCAAGGTGGACAATGCCATGTACCGTTTGCTGAAAAATAATACACCGGCTATTACGACCTTTATTTTACCTGCGACCAGCGAAGTCCCGCGTCGGTTGATGCATCCCAAGAAAAAAACCATTGGTCTGCGCATTCCAAATAATCCGGTGTGTCAAATGTTACTGAAAGAACTCGGTGAACCGCTGTTGACCTCTACCCTGATTTTACCGGGTCAGACTGACCCACTCGATGATCCTTATGATATTGAAATGCAGCTGGGCAAACGCATTGATGTTTTTGTAGATAGTGGTTTAGGCACGTTGAGCACAACTTCTATTGTAGATTTATCCGGTGATCATCCAGAAGTGATTCGTCGTGGTATGGGAGATGTCAGCGCCTTTGAATAAATGACGCTTGAGAAATTCCTACAAACATTGAGGGAGTCAGAATGAATGGATTTATTTTATCTCCTACTGAATCAGCATGAATTTTCTGCACAGGATTTGATCTATGCAGAACTGCCTTGGACACTGCAATCCAAGGCAGTCATGGTCGAAGCACATCCTTCTCCCCATCTCACTATAAATATTGATCATACTGAATACCAATTTTTCCTGACGTTGGCTCTAGTGAGACAGTTGTTGCAGATCTATTCAAACCAAAATGTATGCCTGGCAGAAACTTGCCAACGTATCATTGAATTTGCGATCAAGGAATACAGTCATTCCTCACCATGAAAATCTAAAACAGCATATGGTGAGAGGTTGCAGTTCTATTCTTTTCAATTCGGCAGGTATGCAGTGGCTGGCAAAAACAGTTTAGGAATCTGAACTACGTTCATAATGACGAACCGCAATGAAATTTGGACATTGCGATAGCTTCTGTTCATGATGCATGAGCTCTTCACCCAGTTTATTTTTCAGATACACATGAAAAATAATCTGATCTTCTTCCAGTACATTCAGCATCGCTGTACGCGCTTTGGGTTCCATGACTTTAAAGGAATTGATCGACTCACAAGACATGGCTTGCATATCCAGCTTAATCCGCTCATCCAGCTGGTCGCCCTCATAGGCCATATGCCGCATGTAAAAACGGATATTGGGATATTGGTCCAGCACACTAAAATCCATTTTCATGGCCTGCATGACAGGTCGGGCCTGTTCGGCAAAAGCCGAGAATCCCCCTGATTTCAGTCCTGTGCGTGCTTCGTCTTCAAGCTGCATAATCTGATATTTGGGATAAGCCCAAAATCCCCCGAATGCGATCATCCCAATAACAACCAGAATAAGTGGCATGCTTTCTTCACCTTTTTATTGATTTTTGTGATTCTTGACTATTTTTCGAGAGTATAGCGGGATTTTTGACCAAAAATTATAGGGAAATATTTTATTAATACTTATTAATTTTATGTTTTTTAATGGGAAATCCGTTTAAAAATCATTCAATACCTGCCAGCTAGTTTATTTCCTCTATTGATGAGAGTCGCTGTATTGATCGAGTTTTTTTAAGTGAATCAAATGGCATCATCTACCAGATAAGCTTAATTATGAGAGCCAATTTAAAGTGAAAATCACCGCTGCATTTCCCGCCCGGTTCTGCCGTTTTTCTCGTTGCTATTTTTAAATCGTAGATAAATTCCATTATTTTTTTAAGTTTTTATGGCTTTGACGGCTTATTTAATTTATTTAAAGTTACTTTTCCAGTACAATGACAACGCTTAATCCTGTGCTTTTCTTTCGATCAGATACCGAAAATCAAGCCTTTGCATGCCTTTGAAAATTCGCGTGGCCTATAATTGTAATGACTCAAATTATCCATAACACTATGGAATCTGCTCCGCACATTCGGGTTCTGGATGAATGGCAGGATACAATTCCAGAGGATCTGTACATTCCTCCAGCGGCATTTGAAATCTTATTAGAACATTTTGAAGGCCCACTCGACTTTTTAATTTACCTGATTCAAAAAAACGGTTTTGACTTGCTACAAGTCGATATCGCGCCGATAGCAGCACAGTATTTGTCTTATATGGACGCAATGAAATCCCTGAATATCGAACTGACGGCCGATTATATGGTGATGGCGGCCTTACTGGCAGATCTCAAATCGCGTTTGCTGTTACCGAAACCGAAAAGTCTGGCTGCGATTGAACAGGATCCAAAACAAGAACTGATTGACCGTTTAGAAAATTATTTAAGAATTAAACAGGCAGCAGAACGTCTGGGCCAGATGCCGATTCTGGAACGTGACACCTTTACCGCCAATGTCAGTCTGGGTGAAATCCAGCAGCCGAATGAAGGCTATTCAAGCGATTTATTGCGTGATGCCTTGCTTTGTATATTTAACCGTCCTGAACCCGTGATTCATCAGGTACAACAGGAACCGGTACTGTTGGAAGAACGGATTGCCTATATTGAAAGTTGTATTGAAACTGGCGAAGTACTCAGTTTCAAAGAGTTGTTAAAACCGAGCCAAGGCCGTATGGGTATGGTGGTGACCTTTATGGCGGTACTGGAACTGACCCGACAACAAAAAATTCAGATTATTGCTACAGGTATTGAAGCCCCGCTCGCGATTCAAGGAGCCAGCCAATGACACCCGATCAAAATACGCTGTTATCTGCAGAAGATAATCTGCATGAAGTATTGATGCAGCTTGAAGCCATTATTTTTGCCAGCGACTCTGCGGTTTCATTGGCTCGTCTGAAAGAAACTTTTCAGGATCGCTATAGCAAGCAGGAATTACGCCAGTATTTACAACAACTTTCCATGCTGATGCATGGTCGTTCAATCGAACTGATTGAAACAGCACAAGGTTATCGTTTTCAAGTGCGTGCAAAATATCGTAATATTATTGCACAGACCTGGCCAGAGCGACCGGCTCGCTTGTCGCCTTCATTACTGGAGACGCTTGCGGTGATTGCCTATCACCAGCCAGTGACTCGAGCGGATATTGAACAGATTCGTGGTGTCACGAATAACAGTCAAAACCTGCGTACGCTGTTTGACTGGAACTGGATTAAAGAGTCCGGATTTCGTGAACTCCCTGGAAGACCTGCGTTGTTAATGACAACGCCACAATTTTTAAATGCGTTTGGCCTGAATAGTTTGGGCCAATTGCCTCCCCTGCAGGATGCCAAGGAAGCTTTTATGGCCCTCGATGCGAATGCACCGAAGTCATAAATAGGTGAACTGTTGATAATTATTTCTAAGGTTATGCTGTCATGAGTGAAAAGTTGCAAAAGGTGCTTGCACGCGTTGGTTTGGGTTCTCGCCGTTATATGGAAGAAGTCATTGCCGCGGGTCGTGTAAGTGTCAACGGGCAAATTGCCCAAGTGGGTGAACGAATCGAACCAGGCGATGAGCTTCGCATCGATGGTCGTAAAGTTGCCTTCCAGATTGAAGACGAAATCCGTCGTCGTGTCATTATCTATTACAAGCCTGAAGGCGAGATCTGCTCACGTAGCGATCCTGAAAACCGTCCGACTGTGTTTGAACAGCTGCCTGCTATTCCGGGCGATCGCTGGGTAATGGTGGGTCGTCTGGATATTAACTCGACCGGTCTGCTATTGTTCACAAATGATGGTGAACTTGCGAATCGTTTGATGCACCCATCGAATGAAATTGAACGTGAATATGCAGTTCGTGTCATGGGTGAAGTAACGCCACAAATTCGCAACAACATGCTCAAAGGCGTAGTGCTGGATGATGGTCCGGCAAAATTCGAATCTTTCTCTGAACTCGGTGGTGACGGGATCAACCGTTGGTTCCAGGTCGTGGTGAAAGAAGGTCGTAACCGTGAAGTACGTCGTATCTTTGAATCACAAGGCCTGAAAGTCAGCCGTCTACTGCGTACCCGTTATGGTACTGTGATTTTGCCACGCGAACTGCGTACCGGTCGCTGGATTGAACTGGATAAAAACGATATCGACAACCTGACCAAAGCTGTGGAATTGAAGCCACGTCAAGGTACAGGCTTGTTTGGTATGGCCAAACGTCGTAACGAGCGTATGCAGGACAAACCGATGGCTGCACGCCGTGGCGGTTTCTTGCGTCAGCAACGTCGTGACAGTGATGAGCAACCACAAAACAACACTGGCCGTGAGCGTCGTGATGACAATGCTTATGGTCGTCGTGACAGAGCTGAAAACCAGAACGGCACTCAGTTCGTTCGTCGTGAAAACCGTCCGGATCAGGGCTTTGGTCGTCGTGAAGAGCGTGATGAAAATGCCCCCCGTCGTCCATACGGCGTAAATAAAGGCTTTAAAAAGTTTTAAGTTCTAATTAAACTAAAAGTCAGGCAATTGCCTGACTTTTTTTATAAAAATAGAAAAATAACAATGAAAGATCGATTTCGTGTAACACCGTCTGTTCAATACCAGCCCTTACGCTTTTGGGTTTTATATATACTCATTTGTTATCTTACTTATCAGTTTCATTTTTATTTAAAAACCACGCAACAACATTGGTCCTTTGATCTCATGCTGTTTAATGAATGGTTGATTTCCCTTATTCATCATCCAATCGATACCACAGACGCTTATGTCAATATCTTTACACTTGTAATGATGGGTTATGTTTTAGTATGGCATTGGATTGGTCATCGAAAAGTCTTGATTATTAACTATCACAACATATATTGGAGTATTGGCAAGTTTAGAATTAGCCAAACTTTTCAGCTTAATCTAGATACAAAGATTCAATACATTCAAATCCCACCACATGAACCAACAATTCATTTGATTAGACTCAAAAATCAGCATCAAGAATTCACGATTAATTTAGAGCAGTTTGAATCAAGAGATCGTGAAGAAATTCAGCAGCGTTTGCAGATTTTATAATCAGTGTAATTGCAAAATATAGATATAAGAAACGCCCAATAAATTGAGCGTTTTTTGTCACAAAAATAATTAAGCTTGTACGCCTCTCGGAATGGCGCTGAGTAAACGCTTGGTATATTCATGCTGTGGTGATTGATACAGCTCATCTGAATTGGCGATTTCAACCAGTTCGCCATGATTCATCACCATGATCTGATCAGAAATATATTTTACTACCGACAAATCATGCGAAATAAAGATATAGCTCAGACCAAATTCATCCTGTAAATCTTGCAGTAAATTAAGCACCTGCGCCTGTACTGATACATCCAGCGCCGAGACCGATTCATCACAGATTAAAATCTCAGGTTTTAAAGTCAGACAACGTGCAATCGCAATTCGCTGACGCTGACCACCTGAAAACTCATGCGGATAACGATAAAAAGCCTGTGCAGGCAAGCTGACCCGCTCAAGCAGGTCCAAGGCCATTTGTTTGCGCTCTGTATCATCCTGACCAATCTTGTGAATCTGCATCGGTTCCATCAGGATTTGTCCAACAGTAAAACGTGGATTCAGCGAAGCATAGGGATTCTGGAAAATGATCTGGATTTTACGTTGATACTGGGTAAATTCCTGTTCCGACATGTCCAAAATGTCCCGGCCCTGAAACAGTGCCTTGCCGCCCGTAGACTGTTGCAGACGCATCAGCAACAAACCGATGGTGGTTTTACCCGAACCGGATTCCCCGACCAACCCCAAGGTTTTTCCTTTGGCCAGTTGGAAAGAGACTCCTTTTACTGCCTGAAATTCATCTTTGCCAAACAGTCCTTTACGACTATAAAAAGATTTTTTCAGATCCCGTACATCCAGAATAATTTCCTCTCCGCCCTTTAGTCCACGTGAACGTTGCGGAAGCTGAGTATTCAGACGGATATCTTCCAGCCAGGTTGAGCCATCCTGTTTCATAAAATCGCTGATCATCGGTAAACGTAACGGACGTTGCGACAATTGTGGACGGCAGTGTAACAAGGCTTTGGTATACATGTCCTGAGGCCGGTCCAGCACCTCCCGAACCGGACCCTGTTCACGGATTTCCCCATGGCGCATCACAATCACCTGATCGGCAATTTCACCAACCAATGCCAGATCATGGGTAATAAACAGCATCGACATCTGGCGACGCTGACGCAGCGATTCCAGCAAGTCCAGAATCTGCTTTTGAATAGTCACATCCAGAGCTGTGGTCGGTTCATCTGCAATCAATAGTTTAGGTTCACAGGCAATGGCCATGGCAATCATGACCCGTTGCTGCTGTCCACCGGAAAGCTGCCCCGGATAGGCATCAATTTTAGTTTCTGGCGTAGGGATCCCCACTTCTTTGAGCAGCTCCAGGGTCCGTTGTCGCGCCTGTTTTTTATTCATGCCCAAGTGTAATTGCAGGATTTCTGCAATCTGCATGCCTATCGTAAATACCGGATTTAGCGAAGACATTGGCTCCTGAAAAATCATGGCAATGTCTTTGCCACACATCTGGCGCATTTCTCGGGTTTTAAGCTTGAGCAGGTTTTTCCCTTCAAAGATGATCTGGCTATCTTCTGAAATACGTGCGCTTTCTGCCGGAAGCAGGCCCATAGTAGCGAGGGAAGTAACCGACTTGCCACTCCCCGATTCGCCTACCAGTGCAACCGTGGTATTGGCCGGAATCTCGAAAGAGACCCCTTTTACGGTCTCAATATATTCTTTATTTTCACCTTTAAAACTGACTCGCAGATTTTCTACGCGAAGTAACGCAGGTACTGTGCTTGGATTGATTTCAGACATCGTTGCGCTCCTATTTCAGTTTTGGATCTAATGCATCACGCAGTGCATCGGTAAACATCGAGAAAGCAGTCACCAATACCGCCATGGCGATTGAGGCTGCCGCCAGTTGCCACCATTTACCCAAAATCAGCTCGCTTTGCGCTTCATTTAGCATACTGCCCCATGACACTACCCCGATAGGCACACCGAAACCAAGGAAGCTCAAAATGACTTCAGACTTGATAAATGCCACCACCAGAATAGACATCTGTACCAGGGCAATATGGCTGACATTGGGAAAAATATGGACAAACATACGACGCATATTACTCACGCCAATTGCCTTGGCAGCCTGCACATATTCACGTGCCGTATGTTTCATGTATTCGGCACGAACCAAACGGAAAACTCCGGTCCAGCCAGTCAAGCCTAAAATCAGGATGATCGATAGAATACCTTTCTGTTGCAATACCGCAGCAATTGCCAGAACCAGCAACAGGTAGGGAATCGAGGTAAAGATATTATAAAACCAGTTGAGGACATCATCGACCCAGCCACCAAAGTAACCTGCTATTGCACCCAGTGCAGTCCCAATCAGTACAGCGACAAAGGCTGCAATCAGTCCAACCAGAATCGAGGTTTCAGCCCCCTTGATGGTTTTCTGTAAAACATCCTGACCCCATTTATCGGCACCGAAGACCAGACTTTGCTTGAGTTCCCCACTTTCATCCATCAGCTGGCCGCCGAGTTCCTGATTAATGGCCTTCATGTCTTCTGCCAGCGGATCGACCACTCCATAATAATCGATGCCTGCACCAGCACCCTGCTCAGCAGCAATTTCAGCATTCAATTCAGCAATGACATCTTTTAAAGGATCAACTGGATTGACCGGTAGAGGCACAGATTCTGTACCCTGTTCTGCATCAGATCCAGCCGGAACTGGCGCTGCACTGATAAAACTCGGCGGTGCATAGCTGACCGCTACTTCTTTATTCCAGTCTTTGGCAATCAGGCCGCTCATTGACAGTACCAGCAGCAGCAGATAAAACAGCACCACATACAGGGAAAACATGGCAATCCGGTCACGTTTCAAACGGCGCATGGCCAGTTGCCATAAGCCTGTTGAAGCCGATTCAGGTGCTGCTTCAGCCGCTTGTTCTTTTTTAAATATCGCACTCAGCATAATTCACCTACTTCAACTGTACACGCGGATCGACCCATTTATAGATCAGATCGGCGATCAGGTTGAATATCATGGTCGCAGCAGCGACATAGACTGTAATGGCTTTAATCACAGGAAAATCGGAACGTTCTACCGCAATAATGACTTCACGGCCAATTCCAGGAATACCAAAAAAACGTTCAATCAGGAAAGCACCAATCAGCAGTGCCGGAAGTCCTGCCATGACATCGGTAATAATCGGAATCGAGGCATTGCGCAGGACATGCACGCCCATGATACGGTTTTCACCCAGGCCTTTGGCACGCGCAGTACGTACATAGTCCTGATTGACTTCATCCAGTACAAAACTACGATACAGGCGTAGTGTTGGTGCAATACTGACCACCAACATAATCAGCACAGGTAACAAGGCATATTTGAAAAGATTATCAGCGAAATTATCGCTCCAGCCCTGTACCGGGAACCAGCTCAGTTCATAGGCCAGGAAATACTGGAACACGATGATGTATACCAGAATACTGATCGACATACCGATCGTACACAGCATCATGATCATGCGATCAGTCAAAGAACCACGAACCGAAGCCACACCCAAAGCCAGAATGATAGAAATAATAGTTTGCAGAATGGTCAGTGGAATCAGAATGGTCAGTGAGGGCCCCAAACGGGTGGTGATAATCTGTGCCACCGATTCCCCGGTACTCCAGCTCACCCCATAATCAAAGGTTAAAATCTGCTTGATAAAGATCCACAGTTGTACGTAATACGGTTGATCCACACCCAGTTGCTGACGGATGTTTTCAATCTGTTCCGCATTGGCCATTTTACCGGCCAGAATATAGGCAGGGTCTCCACCTACCCAGTTAAACAGCAGGAATATCAGCAAAATCACCCCGAGCATGGTCGGGATCATTTGCCAAAGCCGTCGAATAATATATGCCAGCATCGCTTGCCTTCCTTAATTTTTTCCAGAGATTTCATTAAAGAAAGCTTTGCTGTCCGGATCACGACCCAAGAAGTCTTTCACCATTTGCTCGCCATGCTTTTGACCACCTTGAGCCAGGACCGTATTACGATAATGCGCACCGACTTTCTTGTCCATCAGCTGATCACCAAAGGATGAAAGCATATCCAGGGCAATGACTTCAGACCACATATAGCTGTAGTAACCTGCCTGATAGCCGCCCATCAGATGCCCGAACTGTCCCGGGAACTGCTGACCGCTGACATAACCCAAGGCGGTCTTGCCTTCCATATCCTGCCAGAGTTTTAAAGGCTCAATGTTTTTTGCATCTTTACCATGCAAGGCCATATCATATTGGGCATATAAAGCCTGACGGGCATAATGCAGGCCTCGGCCGTAATTCTTCACATTCTTTAAGCGCTCGGTCATGGCAGCATCCACCCGAGGACATGCTGGCTCACAGTAATCTGCTACTTTTGACAAGGTTTCCAGACGACGTGCCCACTCTTCGTACATCTGTGACGGCGCTTCAACAAAGTCACGCTCTACCGAAGTACCAGATTGTTCTGTATAGCGGGTCTTCGAAAGAATCCCGTGCAAGGCATGACCCATTTCATGCACAAAGGTTTCCAGTTCATTGCTGTTCAAGCCCTTACGGTTAAAATTGGTCACCAGTACCGATACCGGACGACGCTGATTCAGGGTACTGCCGCCATAAGCTCCCCAGACAGCTGCATGCCCATATTTGCCTTCACGCGGGTATTTATCAACATATAATCCGCCCAGGAATTCGCCCGTAGCTTTGTCATGTACCGCATAATATTCCACTTCATCATGCCAGGCCTTGACTTTCACCGGCTTGAACTCAATACCATAGAGTTCCGAAGAAATAGCGAATAACCATTTTTGCGATGCTTCTGTCGGGAAATAATCCCGCAATTTTTCCTGGTCTACCTTGTATTTGGCCTGACGCAGTTTTTCACTCCAGTAACCCTGATTCCAGCGTGTAATTTCTGCTTTCTCTAATGGAACTTTTAAAGTTTCAGCCTTGAACTGGCGTAATTGTTCTACATCCTGCTTTTCTAGAGGTGCAACTTTGGCATAAACCTCATCCAGAAAACCGTTCACTGCTTCAGGAGTTTTGGCCATACGGAATTCAAGCGCAGAATGAGCATAGCTTTCCTTATCAAAAAGTTGTGCCATTTCATAACGCAGATCAATGGCTTTTTTCATGAATTGCAAGTTTTGTTCGGTCCCGCGACGCGTGTAAGCGGTCTGGTAACGTTTGCGTGCTTCATCACTTTCTGCCAGCTCCATAAAAGGCTGGTATTCCGGATAATCAAAGCCGAGCAGATAATTGCCCTTTTCATTTTTCTTTAAATTTGCGATGTAACTTTCTGGCAGGCCTTTCATTTCAGCTGGAGTAAATTCAACTTTTTCAGGGTTATCCCGCACATTTTTGGAAAAGTCCTGTCCCAGTTTGGTACTTTCTTCAATAATTTCTTTCAGTCGTTTCTGTTTTTCTGCACTGAGTTGCACCCCGGTGTTCTCAAACTGCTCCAGAATATCTTCTAAAAATTTCTGATCAATCGGATCACTGGCTTTCAGTTTTTTGAACTGTCCATACAGTTTAGGATTCTGATACAGGGTGGTTTGGTATTTGCTGATTTTAAGTTCACAGTCATCGGCTGCCTGACGCAATGCAGGATCCGGATCGACATTACTGTACAGCCCTACTGCTGCACCGAAATCCCGGGCTTTGGCATGCAACTCATCCCATTCAGCTAGATAAGGTCCTGCCTTGGCTTTATCTTTAATTTTTTATTTTCAAATATCTGGATATCTTTTTGCATGGAAGCCAGACTGGCATCACATAAAGACGGAATTTCTGCAGCCTTGAACAATTGCAACAGCTGTACTTGGGTATCTGCCGCTACACCTTGATATCCCCCCATTATCATTAAACATAAGGTACTTAATTTTAAAGACTTTGATTTCATATTCATCTCCAGATTTTTTCTTACTTTTTCGTATTAATATCGATATACATCCATTCTGAAGACAGAATCGGATGAGACTTATGTCCAATAATTTGGGGTTGGGTCAAGGCGTTACGGTAGGTGCTATAGAGCATCAGGGTTGGCATGTTGACTTCGAGAATCCTGGTCATTTTGCGATAGAGCAGATCACGCTCCGGACCTGGCGGCATGCTCTGGGTTTGCTCGTAAAGACGGTCAAATTCAGGATGCTTGAAACAGGCATTGTTGGTGACATTGACATTCTTGCCATAGAACAGCTGCATAAAATTGTCGGCATCCGGATAATCGGCAATCCATGCAGAACTCTTGAACATGGTTTTACATTGCTTTTCCAGCTTGATGCCTTCAGCAAATGGCATGGCCTTACTGGTCAATCGAATATGAATACTGTCCAGGGTCTTTTTCCAGAACTCACCCTGCTGCTGGCCCCGACTGGTATTCCCAGTAATCAGCTCAATCACCAGAGGTTTACCTTCAGGCGTTTTCCGCCAGCCATCTGCACCGATCTTGTAGTTATAGCGGTCGAGCAACATGTTGGCTGCTTTGACTGAATAGGAAATACTGCTTTTATAGGACGGTGAATAGCCTGCTACTCCTGGGGGGATAGGCATGTGCAGTTTTGCTCCATCCCCCTTAAGTAATACATTGATCATGTTTTCTACAGAAAATGCCATCGCCATGGCACGACGTAAGGCAATTTTTTCTGGCGCGAAACCACCCACGACCGGGTTTTGCATATTCCAGTAATGGTAGCTAATGGAGGGCTCTAAAATACGTGACAGCTTCACTCCCTGCTGAGCCAGCTCAGGCTTTAATTTGTCACCATCGAGGGCCTGTACGACGATATCGCCCTCAATTTCGAGCAGGTCCAGTTCATTTTTCTTAAATGCCAGCATCCGGGATTGCGCTTCTTCAATAACACGCACATCAATAGTGCCGATTTGAGGCATTTTTTTGCCCTGCATGGCTTTTACAATAGCCTGATCTTCTGCACCACTGGCTTTAAAGTCCCAGACAAAACCACGATAAGCTGGATTTGGTTTTAAGATAATCCGTGAGCCTGGTGTCCAGCGACTGAGCACATAAGGACCAGTTCCCACTGGCCTATTCATGACCCAACCCGCTTTGTCTTTATATTTTTCAATCACTTCACGAGCTACTGCAGCGGCAGGCCCATGTGCCAGCAACATCGGAAAGTTCTGATCCGGATTATTCAGCTTTAATATCAAGGTATAGCGGTCTGGGGTCTGAATACCTTCAAACGGATTTTCATAGGCTTTGCCATTTTTTTGGTTAGGGCCATCCATGCGTCCAGCCCCTTAATTCGGCCATCCAGCAACCAGCTGTTCGGTGAATGCAGCTTTGGGTCCAGTAGACGTTTCAAGCTATAGGCATAGTCATACGAAGTCAGTTCACGTTTTTTACCGCCGAAAACAGGATCATCGGCAAAGTAAATGCCCTTTTTGATTTTGATGGTATAAGTCAGGCCATCCGCACTGACTTGAGGCAGACTGACTGCAGTTAATGGCACTAATTTTGCCGGCGAGGCCAGATAGTCATAGGTAAATAAGGTCTCAAAAATCGCCGCATTAATCTTGGCTGAATAACGGTCATGGATATAACCCGGATCAAAACCGGTTTCAGCCGCCGGAAATACTGTTTTTAAAACTTTATTCGGGTTGGCAGGATTGGCAGCCCATGTGGACGCAACCCCTGCCATCATCAAACCAGCCACTAACACCCCACGAGCCAGTTTTTTTAAAGCATTTGTATTCACATTCATATGGTTCTTAATCTTCTCAAGTTATTTTTTAACAGGTTCAATATCCATATATTGCCAAACTGCTCTGGTCACCGGATGGGCTTTAAAGCCCTGCACATGCGGATGAATCAACCAGTTGCGTATACGGGTATTGTGCAGAATCCATGGATTATCGGCCTCCATCTGACGGTTCATCTGCTCATAATATGGCGCCCGCTGCTGCGGCGGCAGTTTCATCGCGGTCTGGTACAGTGCATCATAAGTTTTGGAGGTATAGCAACTCAGGTTGCCTTGCTGCGCATTTGGCCCATACAGTAACTGGGCAAAGTTTTCCCCTTCCGGATAGTCCGCAATCCAGGCTCCACCCCACATCATATGCTTGCATTGGGTGGCTTCTTTTAAATTGTCAGCAAAATTACTGACCTTGAACTCAATTCGCACCCCGATCGCATCCAGATTTTTTTCCATAATTCTGCAGAAATCACCGAAGAGCTTGAGCTGGTTGAATTCATTTTTAGTATCAGAGGCTTGCCATCAGGCAAGCTACGGTAACCATTAGCGCCTTTCTTATAACCAAAGCGGTCAAGCAGTTTATTGGCCAGTAATGGGTTATAAGCAATACTGCTTTTATACGTCGGGTCATGTCCACCTACTCCCTCTGGCAAAATCATTTCAGCTTTATCGGCATGACCTTTGTACAACTGCTGGATAGCTTCTTTCTGGTTATAGGACAAGGCGAGAGCACGACGTAAGGCAATTTTTTCCAGTGAATTCCCACCAATCACCGGATCACGCATATTCATGATAGTGTAGGTAATTTCCGGTTCTTTATTCGGATAGTGCAGGATGCCTTTTTTCTTGTATTCACTTTTCAGCTGCTTATTTTCCAGTGCCTGTTCGGCGCCGCTCGCAGTGAGTTTGTCATAGTCCAGTTGTCCAGACTTTAAAGCCAGCCAGCGAGACTGTTCCTCTTCAATAATACTGATTTTGACCTTGCCAATTTGCGGCATCTGCTTGCCTTGCATGGCTTTGACAATACGTTGATCCCACTCGGAACCATCGCCCTTAAAGTTCCAGACAAAACCGCGATAATTCGGGTTGGCAGTCAGTTCAATACGGCTACGCGGAACATATTTGTGTAACTGATACGCTCCTGTTCCAACCGGATGCTGACCTGCCCGATGACCATAATGTTCGATCGCTTCCCGTGCGGTACCACTAAAAGCCACATAGGCCAGAATATATGGAAAATTCAGATCGGAACGGGTCAGGGTAATTTGTAAGGTATATTTATCTAGTGCTTTTAAACCGGGAATAGGTGCATCGTAGTTGAACTTGCCAGTTTTTTTAGCCTGCTGGATGACCTGATCTGCCCCAAGGATTTTTCCATCAATAAAAGAAAAAGAAGGAGAATGATTTTTGGGATCCATGATCCTTTGCATGGAGTAGATATAATCACGCGCCACCAGTTCACGCTTCTTGCCCTGAAATACAGGATCAGGACTAAAATAAATTCCTGGCTTGATTTTAAAGGTATAAACTTTGCCATCCTGCTCAACCTTGGGTAAAGATTCGGCTGTATTTGGAGCCAGGATTGCAGGCCGCGCCAGATAGTCATAACGCAACAAGGGTTCAAAAATGGCTTCAGCAACGCTACCACTATAAAAATTATAGGTTTTGACCATATCAAAACCATCATCAGGTGCTTCAAAAGCCAGGTTTAAAACTTTATCCGGATGTGCAGATGATTTTGCCCAGGAGGCTTGCCCCGTAGTCATGGCCAAGGCCAAAATTGTCATGCTGAAAAGTGCTGATTTCAAATTTGTACCTATTCTTGATCTTGAAGTTTTATTGCTATAGGAAGTCTTTAACACATCATCCCATATTTGCTTCAATGGATGGGTCAAAGCTGGACAGATGGAATAAAATGAACAAAGCGAATTTCATGCCATCCTCGAAAAATAACGATTTTTTCCTGTTATTAACTCAAAAAAGCTTATTTTTATTAATCATTTAAAACATTATCAATAACATAATATTTTCCATGAATCATTAATTTAATATTTATTCTTAAAATCTAGCTCCAAGCCTAGTCTGCACAAAAATAAACCAGACCTGTTTCATATTATTGCATCCTCCCACTACTTCAACCTAAGAAAATACATACATAAACAAATGAAATATATAATTATTATCTTATTAAATTATTGTATATTTTATGTAAAAATCATGCACCATGATTAAACTTTATTCAATTTCCCTTTCAATTTTAGATTCCATTCTTATTCATTAAATATTTATTTTTTACTTTCTCATGGTTTCCTATAGAGACTTTCTTCAGATTTTAAACCCTACTCTCTTAATATTTCTTCATCAGAACTTAGTACACCTCCAAAAAAATAAAATTAAATATAATTTTTTCAATCACTTAATATTTTTTAAAATTAATAATTTATAAGTTGGCATTCGCTTTGCTTAAGTCCTCCCAGCACTACTTCACATAACAAAAGGGTGAAAATTACGATGAAAAAAAACAAATTGGTCGGATCTATGGGGGCTCCAACCGTTGGCAAAAAACTCATCAAATTAAGCGCGTTAAGCTTAAGCATGATGTGTCTTTCGCTGGCACATGCAGCAGATGAACCAGAAAACTCCGCTGCACAACCTACCAAGGTTGAGAAAGTGCGAGTTACTGGATCATCTATTAAAGGTGTAGCCGCACAAAGCGCCTCACCAATCACGATTATTAAAGGTGAAGATCTGGTGAATCAGGGGGTAACCACTGTAGAAGAAGCATTGATGAAAGTCAGTGCCAACCAAGCAAGTTATGTCACAGCACAAAATGTCGGTGCCAGTAATACCAGTGGTTCAACAGCAAATTTACGTGGTCTTGGTTCGGATAAAACTTTAGTTTTAATTAATGGTCGCCGTGTTGCAAGCAGTGCATTTGGTACCGATTCAACCAACTTAAACAACATCCCTCTCGCATTGGTAGAGCGCATTGAAGTCTTACGTGACGGCGCATCTGCAGTCTATGGTGCAGATGCAGTGGGTGGTGTAATCAACTTTATTACGAAAAAGCAATATGAAGGCGTGGGCATTACTTTAGGTGGTCAAATTCCTGAAGAAAAAGGCGGCGAAAAAATTGACGTTTCGATTTTTGGGGGATATGGCGATCTAGATGAACAAGGTTTTAATGTCTACGGTGTGATCGATTACCGAAAACAAGATACGATTTGGGCAAAAGACCGTAAAGTCAGCCGCCGTGGTGGGGTACTTCCTGAATTAGGAATTGATGGCAGTTCAGCAAATGCTTTCCCTGCAAACTTCTACGATCCTATCACAGGTATTTTGGGTAACCCTTATGGGGATAATTGTTTAAATACCAAAGATACTGTTGCTGAAGATGGTTTCTGTTATTTAAATACCCAAACTGTTATTGGTATTGTGCCTGAACAAGAGAATCTTTCTGCGTTAGGTCGCGCAACTTTCAAATTGTCAGATAACTTTAATGCGATTGGTGAGTATATCTATGCACGTGATGAAGTAACCACTTCAATTGCGCCTGATGTTTATAGCCGTAGTGTGACCTTGCCTTATGCCAGTCAATATTACCCTGGCAAAGGTATTACTCCAGCAGTTGATGGCTTGGCGACTAACACATTACAACTGTATCTACGTTCACAAGGCGGTAACCGTGTTTCTAAGTCAATTAACGAATCGAACCGTATCTTTGCAGGGATTGAAGGTGAAGCATACGGTTGGGATATGAATGGTGGTGTTACTTATGCAAAAAGTGATGCGACTGACAGTTTCGTAAGTGGTTATTTAAACCGCAGTAGAGTTCAGGCTGCACTTGATAATGGAACTTTAAACCCATTTGGCCCACAAGCAGCAGCCAATGCCGGCTTATGGAACACTTTTGATGTCAAAGGCGATACCAATCAGGCATCTTTAGAATCCACTACAATTGACTTTACCGTGAGTCGTCCAATCTACACACTGCCTGCAGGTGATGTCGGTTTTGCACTCGGTGGCAGTTTCTCCAAACAAGACTGGGAAGCAACTGTAAATTCTGAAATTGTTGCTCAAGTTCCAGGCAGTGGTATTGATCCAAATAAACCAAAAAGCTCAGGCGATCGTGACATTAGTGCAGTATTTACTGAACTCCAAGTACCTTTATTGACCAACCTGGAATTACAGTTGGCCGCTCGTTATGATGACTATAGCGATTTTGGTGACACCTTTAATCCTAAAGTGGCCTTACGCTGGGAACCAGTTAAAGAACTCATGTTCCGTACTTCTTACAGTACCGGTTTCCGTGCACCAAGCTTATATGAAGTCAATGCTCCTTCGGTCAGAACCTGGACTGGTGCAAGATATAACGACCCGGTTCTTTGCCCGGGTGGTACACCAACTGAAACCAGATACCAAACTGAATGTAATACCCAGTTTATCCGTACCCAAGGCGGAAATTCTGAACTAGGTCCAGAAGAATCAACATCTTACATGGCTGGTTTTGTCTTTGAACCGATCAAAAACTTAGTTTTCACTGCCGATTACTACAATATCGAAATTGAAAACCTAGTTGGAACGATTGGTGAAGCATCAATTTTTGGTGATCCAGAAAAATATGCTCAATACTTTGTTCGTAATGCAGAAGGTCGTATCGATCATATCTCAACTAACTTGATTAACTCCGGTGGCTTGAAAACTCAAGGTATTGATTTGAGTTTGAACTATCTTTCTCCAATGACGTCAACTGGCCGCTTCGGTTTCGGTATTGACGGTACTTATGTGATCAAAATGGATTACCAAAGTGAACCAGGCGGCGAGTGGGAAGGTTATGTCGGTCTTTATGATGACCCAGCAGTTGTTCGCTGGAAACATACTGCAAACGTGAACTGGTCTTATGAAAACTGGAGAATGGTGTTTGAACAACAGTTCGTTCGTGGTTATGAAGACTATTCAGAAGAACGCGATGTTGCTGACTACACCGTATACAACATTTCTGGTACTTACAAAGGATTTAAGAATCTGGAGCTAACTGCCGGTATTAAAAATATGTTCGATGCAGAACCACCTGCCTCTGACGTAATGGATAACTTCCAATACGGTTATGACCCACGTTATAGCGATCCAACAGGCCGCGCTTACTTCCTACGTGGTACCTATAAATTCTTTTAATTAATTACTTCGCAAACACTGCTGCCAAGCGGTGTTTGCGGTTTTCCCCGTTTAATTTTAGCCAAACAAAAAATAATGCTGCCTGTAATCAAAAAAATTTCTCATCAGTGCACTATTTCCTGTTTGTCTTAAATTCTAGGAGTCATGATGGGCACAAAGTTTGAAGACTTAGAAAAAAACTCCGCCAAAAAACTGACTGGTATTGGGGTCGTTGTTTTTTTGCATATCCTGGTTGGCCTGGTACTTATGGCTGGTATGGCAAAAGACATTATTAAACCGACGGAACAGCCAGTTGAGCTAATGATTATTCAAGATATTAAGCCGCCTGAACCTGAGCCACCAAAAGAAACACCACCTGAACCACCGAAAATCGTAGAAAAAGTAGCACAAGTGCCTGAGGTGAAACCGGTTGAAAAAGTAGTTCCTGTACAGAAAACACTTCCAACGCCAACTCAACCGACAACTGTTGCAGTACCTACTCCCGTTGCAGCGAGTCCTTCACCAAGTCCGGTAGCAGCACCGGCTGCAGTAGTCGCAGCCGCTCCAGCACCAGCTCCTCCACCCGCTGGTGTCACTCGTGGGGTGACACAAGGTGAAGCAGGTTGTAAACGCCCAGACTATCCACGTGATGCACTGATGAATGAAGAGCAAGGTGAAGTGCTGATCTCTGTATATGTAAATACCACCGGCAAGGTCCAGGATGCCAAAGTGAAAAAGTCGAGCGGTAGTCGTGCGCTGGATCGTGCAGCATCCAAGGCCTTCAGTTTATGTACTTTCAAGCCGGCAATGAAAAATGGCGAACCGCAAGAATCTTGGTATGACATTCCCTATGAATTTGTCCTTGACTAACAGATACAACAGATAAAGAAAAAAATCAGGAGATCCATGATGAAAAAATCACTAAAACCTTTAAAAAATATGACTGCTGCCGGTGTAATTGCCATGAGCACTTTATTACCTTTGCAAACAGTTTTTGCAGAACAGTCCGCTACACCCAATACCAGTGCTGTCACTGAAACAGCGGTAACAACACCTGCAACAGCGGCTACACCGCCATTACCAGCTGAAGCTAAGGATGAAAAGGCTGGATATAATCCTTATGGTCTGGAAGCCATGTGGAAAGAAGGTGACATGGTATCTAAAGTCACCCTGTTCATTCTGGTGATTATGTCAATCGGTACCTGGTACATCATGATCAGCAAATGTTTACAGCAAAGTAAGATCCGTAAGCAAGCCAAGGAAGCTGAACACCAATTCTGGGAATCATCTTCTCTAGATAATGCCACCGAGAACCTAGATGAAGCCAGCGTCTACCGTTTTATTGCGGAAAAAGGGATTAAATCAACTAAAAATCATGGCGGTACATTACTTGAGCGTATTGACTTTAATACCTGGGTCACCATCTCAATTTCCCGTGCGATCGATAAAATCCAGAACCATCTGAGTGGTGGCCTGGCCTTCCTTGCGACAGTCGGTTCTACCGCACCTTTCGTTGGACTTTTTGGAACCGTTTGGGGAATCTACCACGCGCTTACCGCGATTGGTGTTTCTGGTCAGGCTTCGATTGATAAAGTAGCAGGTCCAGTGGGTGAAGCACTGATCATGACAGCGATCGGTCTGGCAGTCGCAGTTCCTGCGGTACTCGGCTACAACTGGTTGACTCGCCGTAATAAAGCGGTCATGGAAGAAGTACGTACCTTTGGTTCTGATTTACACGCAGTATTACTCAGCGGTGAAATTACAACCAATAATCCTGTTAATCGTGACGTGAAGTAAGAGTGAGGTATCAGCCATGGGAATGATGGTCAATTCAAACGACAGCGATGATGAGGTAATTGGAACCATTAATACCACACCTTTGGTTGATATTATGCTGGTTCTGCTCATTATCTTCCTGATTACTGTACCGGTTGCCATTCATACCGTACCAGTCGATCTGCCAGAAGAACGTAATGTCCCGTATGAAACCAAGCCAGAAAATGTTCAGCTGGCCGTCAATAAAACCGGCGATATTTTCTGGAATGAGTCTTATATCCCGGATAAGACGGTTTTACTGAGCCGATTACAGGCAGAAGCTCAAAAGCGACCTCAGCCTGAAGTGCATATCCGTGGTGATCAGATAACGCCTTATGAAGCAATTGATCAGGTGATTAGTACCACCCAACAGGCCGGTATCGGCAAAATTGCTTTTGTCACCACTCCGCCCGCTACACCTTAAGCACAAAGAGGGATTAAGTTTATGGGTATGAATGTTGGTTCAAATCAAGATGATGATGTGATGTTAGATGTCAACATGACGCCACTGATTGATGTCATGCTGGTCTTGCTGATTATGTTTATTATCACGATTCCATTACCAAATAACTCGATTAATATTGACCTGCCAAATGGCACGCCTCCTGTAACCGATGAAAAACCGCCGGAGCTGGTGGAATTACGTCTGGATGCACAAGGTAAGATTTTCTGGAATGATCAACCAGTAGAAAATACCCAGGCTCTGGAAAATTTATTCAAGACAGTAGCGCAAAAAGCGGATCAGGATCAGATTAAAATCAAAGCAGATCGTGCGACAGAATATAAGCATATCGCCATGGTCATGGCGGCGGCTCAACGACTGGAAGTCAAAAAAATTGGCATTATGAGTAACAACAACTAAGCATTTTCAAGATATAAAAAACCCAGCATGTGCTGGGTTTTTTATTCATCCGGTTTTACATCTGTGACTGAATATAATTTTGCAGACCAATCAGTTCGATTAAACGCAATTGTTTTTCTAACCAGTAAGTATGGTCTTCTTCGGTATCCGACATTTGCTGGCGTAACATATCACGGCTGATATAGTCACCTTTTTCTTCGCATAACTTGATGCCCTGCGCCAGTTTTTCCCGCACGTGGTATTCAAGTTTTAGATCGGCTTTCAGGCAGCTCACCACATCGTCGCCAATCTCAACGTCATCGCGCTGCATGTTTGGCGTTCCTTCCAGGAACAGAACACGACGGATAATTGCATCCGCATGCTGGGACTCTTCCTGCATTTCGTGATCGATACGTTCAAAGATTTTGGTCAATCCCCAATCTTCATACATACGAGAGTGAATCAAGTATTGGTCACGAGCAGCCAGTTCGCCACCGATCAACATATTTAAATAATCTACGACTTCTGGATTTCCGCGCATTTGAATAACTCCCTACCTGTATTTTGCTATTATGGCGAAAAGCAATTGAATTTGCAAAGCTTAACCATGGTTAAATATTTGATTTTTATATAATTAAAATGAGAAGTACTTGCATTTACACTTCGTTCTTAATGAAATCCCATTTATAAAACAACACTTTGCATTTTCATTACGCTTGCCAATAACCTAAAACCGGCAAATAAACACATGCGTTAAAATTTGTAAATCTTAATTTTGACCAGACAGATTCATTCTTTTTGTATAAACATCACTGCATTGGCGTACTTCATGCTCAAATTTCGCTTATCATTCACACAAATTTAAAACAACAACGGTTCCGATATGACACATCCACAAACAACAGCGCCTGTTCTGGTTACCGGTGCATCGGGTTATATTGCTAGCTGGGTCATCCAGAAATTACTCACGCAAGGCTATACTGTACATGCCACAGTACGTGACCTAAATAAAAGTAAAAGCTTTGCCCATTTAGAAAAAATTGCCGACAGCACACCGGGAACTCTCAAGTTATTTCAGGCCAATTTATTAAGCCCAGGTTCTTTTGATCAGGCGATGCAAGGTTGTGAAATTGTCTTTCATATGGCCTCACCTTTTGTGGTCACCAACTATAAAGATGCAGTCAAAGATATTATCGAACCTGCGGTGTTAGGCACTGAAAATGTACTGAATAGTGTCAATCAGACCGAATCAGTGAAACGCGTGATCGTCACATCAAGTATCGCATCCACCTATGGCGATGCCATTGATATTCTACAAACTGAAAATAACAGTTTTGATGAATCATGCTGGAATACTACCAGTTCGGCCACGCATCAGCCTTATCCTTATTCCAAAGTCATGGCAGAGCGTAAAGCCTGGGAAATGGCTGAAGCACAAGATCGCTGGGATCTGGTCTGTATCAATCCAGCGCTAGTCTTTGGTCAATCCCTAACACCAACTACTCAGTCGGGCAGTGTCGAAGTCTTGCAGCAATTTGCCAACGGCATGATGCTGCTTGGCGTTCCACCGATGTGGAATGGCGTGGTCGATGTTCAGGATGTCGCTGAAGCGCATATCCGTGCTGCATTTAATCCGCAAGCGCATGGCCGTTATATCATTTGTAGTGAAAGCTTAAGTCTGCTGGAAATGGGCCAAATTCTACGGGCACATTTCGGCAATAAGTTTCCGTTCCCACGCAATCAACTGCCCAAAGCAGCCTTTAAACTGTTCGGGCCTGTAGCAGGTTTTAGCCGCAAATTTGTAGAACTGAATATGGGTTATCCAATTTTCTTTAATGCACAAAAAAGTAAGGATGAACTCGGTCTGGAATATCGTCCGGTGAAAGAGAGTCTGGTCGAGCACTTCCAGCAATTACTAGATGATGGTGTGGTGAAAAAATATATTCCTTAATCGTACTTGCTCAAACCTGATCTGACAGTTACCGATTTTTTTATTGTGTCTGTCAGATTAAATTTGAGCTACTACACCGACTTATACGCCCACAAGCTCACTATTCCTGCCTAAAAACAAGCTAAGCAGAAGTCCAACGCGCATTTTTCCACGCTTGCTGTTGCTTTGCATCTAGAAAAGTCCAAGCCACAAAACGACTCTCTTTTTGCCCCTGCGTCATTTTAATGGTTTTTACCTCCACTGCACCGCACTTACGCAAGGTATTTAACAGCATAGGCAATGTGGTTTTCTTAGAAACCAGTGTACTAAACCAAAGACATTACTCAGCAAACTGTGTGCTCTCTTGTACCATCTGGCAAACAAAGCGTTCTTCTCCACCGTCACACCACAGCTCGTTCTTTTGTCCGCCAAAGTTTAACACCACTTTAGACCGATCAACCGGTTTACCAAGTTTGCGTATTTTTTGCGTTGCTGTGGCATTTGCTTCATCTTGCGAAGCATGAAATGGTGGGTTACACAGGGTCAAATCAAAACGATCTGAAGGTTTAATCACACCTTTGAAAATATTGCTCGGTGTCTTTTGCAATCGAATCTGAATCCCCTTCCTGAGATTTGGATTTGCCTCCACAATAAATTGAGCACTTTTTACCGATGCAGGATGAATGTCTGAGCCAACAAATTTCCAACCATAACTACGATGACCAATAATCGGATAAATACAGTTCGCGCCCACCCCAATATCTAATACGTGAACGGCGTGTCCTGTTGGAATCTGACCTTTATTGCTATCACTCAACAAGTCCGCTAAATAGTGAATATAGTCGGCTCTACCCGGAATAGGTGGGCAAAGATAATCTTGAGGAATATCCCAATATTGAATACCATAAAAATGCTTGAGCAATGCTTTATTGAGCATTTTCACAGCTTGAGGATCAGAAAAGTTGACTGAAAGATCGTTGTATTGATTCGGGCTGACAAAAGGCGCAAGTTCCGGACAACTCTTGATTAACTGAGGAAAATCGTAACGACTGCGGTGCAGATTTCGTGCATGTAATTCCGATTTTTGTTGCGGAAAAGATTTCTTTGCTTGCGCCATGTGTATGCCAATCATCAACGGGAGAACAGAATCAATAAGGCAGGATCTATGCCTGCAAATGAATCGATATTGTACGTGAATTCAACTCACATTGCCGAACCCGTCCTTGTATTTGTCTATCCTCCCCTTCTCATTCACCTATAGTTTTGAACTAGCAATAAAAAAGACACCTCAAGATTCATCATCCTGGGTGTCTTTTTTATTTGAGTCATTGTTTATAACTGATTAGCCTTCGATTTGCCCATGCTCTTTCATCAAAGCAATAAACTGTTCTTCATTGATCACAGGCACACCGAGTTTTTCTGCTTTATCGAGCTTAGAACCCGCTTTTTCACCCGCCACCACACATTTGGTTTTACTCGATACACTGCCACTGACCCGTGCACCTAAGGCTTGCAGTAATTGCGTCGCTTCATCACGTCCCATAGAACTTAAAGTTCCAGTCACTACCCAGCTTTCGCCATTCAGTGGTTGGCGCGTTGGTGCAATTGGCGCATCCCAATGAATACCAGCAGCCAACAAGCGATCCAATACTTCCAAGTTATGCGGTGCCTGGAAGAAATCAACAATCCACTCTGCGGTAATATCACCAACATCCGGTGTTTTCTTTAAAGCGTCTACATCAGCACTACGCAAAGCGTCGAGAGTCTGGAAAGTATTGGCCAGCATACGTGCTGTCGTTTCACCTACGCCACGAATCCCGAGCGCATAAATAAACGCTGCCAATGTAGTTTTCTTGCTGTTCTCAATCGAATCAATGAGATTCTGAACAGACTTTTCACCCATTTTTTCGATTTGCAGTAATTGCTCACGATGCTCATGCAGATGGTAAATATCTGATACATCTTTCAGAAGATTTAAATGTAGCAGTGACTCTACCCAGCGATCACCCAGCCCTTCTATATCCATGGCCTTACGCGACACAAAATGACGAATGGTTTCGATTCGCTGCGCAGCACAATAGAGTTCGCCAGAGCAGCGGGCCAATGCTTCACCTTCCGGCATCACTACTGGTGAATCACATACTGGACATTGTTCAGGTAAATGCACTTCTACTGCATCGACTGGGCGGAATTCCGGCCAGACTTTTTCCACCTTAGGAATTACATCGCCACTACGATAAACACTGACCGTATCGCCAATACGCACATCCAGACGGTGAATTTCCCCAATATTATGCAGCGTCACATTGGAGACTGTTACTCCACCAACAGCGACCGGATTCAAACGCGCAACCGGCGTCAATGTTCCAGTACGACCCACTTGCCAGTTAATATTTTCTACTGTGGTCAGTGCTGCAACTGCCGGAAATTTATAGGCGGTGGCCCAACGCGGTTCACGGCTCAGGAAACCAAGCTGTTGTTGCTGTTTCAGGTCATTGACCTTGATCACCATACCATCGATTTCGACACTGAGACTGGCACGCTCATCAATGATCTGTTCGTAGACCTTTTGCACGTCCTGAATACTGTCACAGATAAAGTGACGCTCGCCAACCGCAAAACCGAACTGATGTAACCATTCCAGACTGGCGGACATAGTGGTTTGTCCATGATGCGGCACGCACTGAGCAATCCCATAAGCATAAAAAGCCAATGGCCGCGAGGCAGCAATATTCGGGTCCAGCTGACGCAAACTTCCTGCCGCAGCATTACGCGGATTGGCAAAGGTCTTTTCACCTTTGGCGGCATTGGCAGCATTCAATTTTTCAAAACCGGATTTCGGCATCAACACTTCGCCGCGGACTTCCAACAAATCGGGAATGATGCCATTCACTGGAGATAAAAGTTTCGGCAGGTTGCGAATAGTTCTGACATTCTGGGTGATGTCTTCACCGGTTTCCCCATCGCCGCGCGTCACCCCACGCGTCAGTACGCCATGCTCATACCAGAGTGAAATGGCCAGACCATCAAATTTCAGTTCAACATCATATTCAATTTTTTGATTCGGCAAACGTTCTTCAATACGGCGGGCAAAAGCCAGCAGATCTTCCTGATTAAAGACATTGCCTAATGACAGCATCGGCACGGCGTGTGTTACGGTCACAAATTTTGAAAGCGCCTGCCCACCCACTTTATCGGTCGGGCTATCGGACTGGATCAGGTCAGGATATTGTTGTTCTAAGGCTTTGAGCTGATGAAAGAGCTGATCATATTCACTGTCTTCAATGCTCGGTTGATCCATCACATAATAAGCATGGTTATGCTTGGCAAGCAGTTGAATCAGTTGACGCATTTGCGCAATGACAGTGGCATCTTGGGTCATAATTTCACCATAAAAAAGGGCGGAAAATCCGCCCTGTAGAATATTCAGCTTTTAGCTATTATAAAAATTGCAGTCTACAGATTCAACTTGGAGATTGAACAAAGCAGCCTTAAACTTCCGTTCCTTGTCCAGCACGATAATCAATGGCCTGATGGCGCCAGAATTCACGTAATTGTGGAGTAAATTCCTGCTGGTTCTGGTCATAGACCAGACCATCGACTTCACGGGCAATCAAACGTGAAATACTGTCCATGGTATCAAACGCATTTTGTACATCGCTATGCGGTAAAGCCAGGAAGAATGCCAGACCTTTCACTTCCTGAGTCGACAGGGTTTCCAAATCAAAGCCTTCCATCCCAGTATCAGTCATTTGCAGTACTGAGAACAGCAGTTTTGAACCGTCTTCACTATAACGGTGGAAACAGGCCAATTCACCATAACGCAGGCCATATTTCAATAAAACCTTCAAGGTTTTATCACCCGAAAGTACACGGCCTTGCGGATAGATATGCAAAGAAATAATGGTTTCAGCATTGGACAAAGCACTTTCTTCATCCACTATTTTTTGCTCATGCAGATGTGCATCCAGAATACTGCTTTCATCATTAAATTCAGAAATTTCTGCTTTTTCGATGTTACTGTTCAGGCTGAATTCAGGCGTTTCTTCCTTGGTTTCAGTCTGGCTATTCTCCTGCTCTGCTTTTACTTGCGGAATATCTGCTGCCGTGACTACCGACTTTGCCACTCCTTCAGCTTCTGTTGACGGGGCAGCTACAGGAGTTTCGACCGCTGCCGGCTCAACCGGAGTTGATTCAGCCTTTTGAAATACTGAAGGCTTTTCAGGAGCCGGCTCATCTATACTCAGGCTTGGCTCGATACGATCAGATTCGACATCCTGTTGTGCCAACTGAGAACGTACATGCCTTGGAATGATCGGTGTCTGGCTATCCGGGTCAATATGCAGGTTGGCATCCAGTGAAGGTACAGCCTCTACAGGTTTTTTGAACAGCATTCTTATACCAAACAGCATAATCACAATTGCGATAACAATCCCGATAATGGTGGTGATTTCCATATTATACCTCCGCAGCTAGGCCGTATTCTTTTGCCTGTTCCAAATTAACTGTCACTAATTTTGATGTTCCCGGTTCAGGCATGGTTACACCCAAAAGATCAGTCGCCATCATCATTGCAAGTTTGTTATGGGTAATATAAATAAATTGCACGTGTTCAGAAAGCTCTTTGACTAAATTACAAAAGCGTCCCACATTGGCATCATCCAGCGGTGCATCGACTTCATCCAGTACGCAAAATGGTGCTGGATTTAAGCGAAAAATCGCGAATACCAATGCTAATGCAGTTAAGGCCTTTTCTCCACCCGAGAGTAAGGCCAATGAGCTGTTTCGTTTACCCGGTGGTCGGGCCATGAGTTTTACCCCCGATTGCCAGCCATCTTCAAGGCTTAAACTCGCCTCACCGCCTTCAAACACTTTCGGGAACAGGTTTTGCAGTTCAGCATTGACCTGATCAAACGTGTGCATAAACAGTTTACGGGTTTCCTGGTCAATACTTTTCATCGCAGCCTGTAGCTGTTCAACCGTATTTTCCAGATCCTGCATCTGGTGACTCAGTTCCTCATAACGTTTTGATACTTCTTCATATTCTTCAGAAGCCGCCAGATTGACTGCACCGAGTTTATCAAACTGGGCCTGAGCTTTTTCCAGTTTGGTTTGATGTGCTTTAACATCAATATTCAGCCCGAAAATTACTTCACTATTCAACTCTTTCAGTTGTTCAGCATAATGCTGCAAATCAGATTTGGCTGCCTGCCAGGCCAGACGTTTTTCTTCCAGTGTACTGCGGAGTTTTTCATCCTGCTGCTGGAAGCTGTGACGTTGTTCGGTCAGCTGCTGCTGTTTGCTCTGCACCTGATTTAATTCAATCTGCCAGTCGGCCCAAGTCTTTTGCAGCTTTTCAGTGATCTGCGCCTGTTCATTGAACTGGCTCTGTAAAGCAGGTAATTCCAGCTGTACCGGATCGACAAACTTTTTAGCCTGCTCGATTTGTGCAGTAATTTGTTGAGACTGTTCTTTTAAAAATACCTGATCTTTTTCCAGTAATTCAATCTGCTGCTGGCTTTGCACATTTTGCCGACGCAGCACTTCCAGTTCCTGCTGCGCTTGCTGACTGAGCTGCTGTGAGTCATCCAGCTGAGCACTCAATTCTTCCAGTTGGAATTGCAGAGTTTTATAATTTGGTAGCGCCTGTTCCAGTTTGATATTCAAGGCATGCAGATCAATTTCCAGATCATCTTTCTGCATGGCATCTTCTTCAAGCTGCTCATCCAGTTGTTGTAACTGATGCTGTAATTGCTGCTTTTGCAATGCGAACGCCTGCGCACTACTTTGTACTTTGGCAATATTGACATCGAGTTGCTGCAGCTGCTTTTGAGCCTGTTTCTGCTGCTCGCTGATACTCTGAATCTGGTTTTGCAAAGCTTTAACCTGATCGGCCAATTCAGGTAACTGCTGCTCCAGCTGCATAAACTTAGGTTCAAGTTCTGCAAGCTGCTGCTCGATTTCATCCAGACGGATTCGATGACTCAATGCACCTTGTCCGGCCTGACTGGCTTCATCATAGTCCAGTGCAATCACCCAATCCGCACCAACATGGTAGCCATCTAAACTCAGTAATGTCTGGCCTTGTAATAACTCAGTTTGAAGCGGTAATGCTTGCGCTAATGTATCTATGACTGCAACTTGCTGCCACAGTGAATAATGTGGAGATTCAATCCAGTCGGCCAGACACATCGTATTGGCAATCTGAATTTTATCCTGAATAGCCTGTTGTTTTAACTGACGTGCACAATCTTCAAGGAAGTGCTCGCCCTCTGCCAGAATCTGGGCAGATAGCCACTTGGCCAGAAACTTTTCGATCAGGCTGGCATGTCCTTTGCCTGCATCATTGAGCTTAAGTACATGCATCAGCTGGACCGCATCGTTTTTAGCATTTGGATTGGCTTTGGTCAGTAATTGGCTCAGGTTTTTCTTTTCTGAATGAAGCACCTGAATTTCAGATTTGAGCTGCATCAAGCGCTGCTGATGGGCCGCCTGCTCTGCCTGAAACTGCTCGAATTGAGTTCTTAAATCTGTTAATTGAATTTCATAGCCAGCGATTTGCTGTTCAGCTTGGGCTTTGTCTGCCTGATACTGCTCCAGCTCATCTTGCTGCGCCTGTTGCTGAATCTGTGCACTTTGCTGTTGGAGCGTCTGTTTCTGCTGTTCAATCCGCTCAATATTCTTTGCTAGTTGCTCGCTTTGAGCCAACATCTGTAATTTACGCTGTTGCTGCTGTTCGACCTGGGTTTTGATCTGGGTAAATTGCGCTGCCACAGTGCTATGTTGAGCTTTGAGCTCAGTCAAGTTTTGGCTTTGCGCCTGACTCTGGCCATCTTGCTGCTGCAACTGCGCCTGCTGATCTTCAAATTGCTGCTGTAAAGTATCGAGTTGCAGTTCAATCAACTGCAAACGCTCTTTGGTTTGGGCTTTTTGCTGTTCCAGTTTGACCAGACTTGTAGAATTTTGCTCTAACAAAGACTGCTTTTGTTGCAGGGTCATTTCCAGTTCAGCCAGTTTTTTCTCGGCCTGTTGCCATTCGCTTTGCAAAGGGGTGGATTGCTGAATCAGACGCTGGAACAACTCACTGGTGCTACCCAAATCATGTTCAACAGTGGTCAGTTCGGAACGTACCAGCTTAAAGTTTTCCCCGAGCGTATTCATCTCAAGGGTATATTCCTGCTGTAAGCGCTGGCTCTGCTCACATTGAAAAGACAGAATTTCGATCTTGATCGTTCGGATCTGTCCTTCCAGTTCTTTATATTGAATCGCACTTTCCGACTGCCGTTTCAAGGTTTTTAACTGGGATTTCAGTTCGGAGGCGATATCTCCCAGACGCGACAGGTTTTGTGTGGTGTGATCCAGATGCAGCATCGTTTCACGGCGACGCGCCTGATAGCGTGATACACCCGCGGCTTCTTCAATATAAACCCGCATTTCATCTGGCTTGGCATCGACCAGACGGTTGATCATGCCCTGCTCGATAATCGCATAAGAACGTGGCCCAAGACCGGTACCAAGGAAAATATCGGTAATATCACGACGACGGCATTTGCTGCCATTCAGGAAATATTCGGACTTGCCATCGCGGTTGACCTGACGGCGTACTGCCAGTTCATTATAGGCATTATAAGCACCGCCCAGCTTGCCATAGGTATTGTCAAAGCGCAGTTCTACACTGGCCATGCCCACCGGTTTACGTTTCGCAGTTCCGGTAAAGATGACGTCCTGCATGCTGCCACCACGCAGCTGGCGCGCACTGGACTCGCCCATGACCCAGCGTATGGCATCAATGACGTTAGATTTACCACAACCATTCGGTCCCACGACCGCAGTACGATTATCTTTAAAATGCAAAGTGGTACTGTCGGCAAAAGATTTAAAGCCTGAAAGTTTTAAACTGCTTAAACGCATAATGTCCTGATTTAACGTCGTGAGCGTCTGGCCCACGCGAGTTCAATTTGTTTCATCCGTGTCAGAGATTCCAACACAAGGTTGCGCAAGTGTCGACAAAAATCTTCCATAAATAAAGTGGCCTGATGGCTTTTTCGTATCAAAATTGCTTCAGTGACCAGTTTAAATAAGTCAAAAGATTCCTGTAACTCGCGTCTGGAAATATTCAGGGTCAAAAAATAGCTCCGACGTAAAGAAGGCAGCAGTTCCTGATAGTAGCGCATCAGATAAGGATTCCCGACCATCTCATGCTGCTGGGCCATGCCCTGAAAGATCAGATCATAAAACTTTTCAGTGTGTCCTTGGCGGGTTTCTGCTTCCAATTGCTCTAATAATAGCTGAATACGCTCAGCTTCATGCACCCGCCAGGTTTCCGCCATGCGATGCACCATCTGCCCGAGCAATAACGAGGTCATATCAAATAAGGCACGCACCTGCAAGGCCGACATTTCCGAGACAATCGCCCCACGGCGCGGAAAGATTTCAATCAGCTGGGTGCGTTCCAGCAAAAGCAGGGCTTCACGAACCGAACCCCGACTGACATCGAGCTCCGAGGCAATCCTGAGCTCCTGTATACGTTCGCCTTCGACCAGTTCACCGCGAATAATCTGTTCGCTAATGTGCTTGGCAATCTGCTCAGACAAACTGTGCGCTTGTTCTAATGGCATACCGTTCCTGTCTTTATTTTTATGGATACTGGTTTAGCCCTTTATTTGGACTATGTTGCTATTAAACGGGTTTTTATACATAAATACTTTGACATTGTCAGACAATCTTATGTCTATATAGCCAACTTAGGCCCATAAAAAAGGAGAATAATGAGCTATTCTCCTAATACGGTACATCAGTCCAACCTAAAAAATTTAAATCAGGCCATAAAACCTTGATAAATAAAATACAGGCCGACGGTGGTCAGTAGAGCAGCAAAACATTTTTTTAATACGGCCGGTGAAAGCAGATGTGCCACTTTTGCCCCCAGCTTGGCCGTGAAAAAACTCATCATGCTGATCCCAATAAAGGCATAAATATGAATATAGCCAATAGTATTTGGCACGGTGACCTGCGCCTGTTTACCAAACCAGATAAACCCCAGCGCACCTGCAACTGCAATCGGTAAACCGCAAGCCGCAGAGGTCGCTACGGCTTTTTGCATTACGATCCCGCAGCGATTCAGAAATGGGACGGTCAGACTTCCCCCACCAATCCCAAAGATGGCCGATGCCACACCGATCCCGCCACCTGCAGCAATTTGTACCGGGGTTGAAGGCAATTTTTGATTCGGATCAATTTGAATATGCGCCCCCCTGAACATCCTAAATGCCACCCAGACCGCAAAGAAGCCAATCAGTAACTGTAAACCCTGACCAGATAAATAGTCGGCAATCCCCGCACCCAAGAAAGAGCCAATGATCAGACCTGGCGCCAGATTACGAAATACGGGCCATAGCACTGCCCCTCGTTGATGATGCGCCATAACCGAGCTGATAGAAGTCACAATAATTGTTGCCAAGGAAGTGCCCACCGCCATATGCATAATCACGCTGGGATCGTACTGGAGCTGGGTAAAAACAATGTAGAGGATGGGCACAATAATCAAACCACCGCCGACCCCAAACAGGCCTGCTGTGAATCCGGCAATTGCACCAATCAATAAATATATGATTAACTCCATAACGATATTTACCACGTTTAGATTCAAATGGATGTAGAAACTCGTGAACTGCAACAACGATTAAGCGATGCAGGCCAACTCCCGGAAGTATTACTCATCAAACCGATTACTACATCGACCAATGATGATGTACGCGAATTGGCAACGAAGGGGGTACAGCAGGTTCTGGTGTGCAGTCATGTGCAGACCCAAGGCCGTGGACAGCGTCAACGTCAGTGGATTTCACCTGAAGGGAACATCTATTTAAGCACATTGCTGCATACACAAAAACCCATTGATGGTCGTCTGGCGCTAGAAATTGCGTTAAATATCCTGCAAATGCCCAGTCTGCAAGGGCTAGAATTACAAGTAAAATGGCCGAATGACCTGTATAGCCTGCACGGAAAATGGGGCGGTATTCTGGTCGAGCCGATTTCATCCACACAGGTGGTGGTGGGGGCGGTTTGAATATTGATCCTTTGCCTACTGACCTTCCAGACCAGCAGGTCAGTTCCTTAAGCGAGTTAGGATTGTCTCATACTTCAAGAGTCGAACTCATTGCCCAATTATATCTGGCAATTCAACAAGCCGGGCAATGGTTTAACTATGGCAGTCAGAATCTGGCGGCGCGTTTCAATCGATCAGCTGCATTTATGCAACAAGTAGTTGAATTTACTGACGTGCAAGGGGAATATTCCGGTACTTTTCTGGGGATTCAGGATGATGGTGCGGTCAAGATTTTGACCGATCAGGGAATCCAGAGCTTTTATCAGGGACAGCTCCGCCTTAAACATGGTGGATGAACAGGCATACAGCAATGAAAAAATTATGGTTGGATATTGGCAATACCAGGCTGAAATACTGGATTACCGAGCATGATCAGATTATTGAACAGGCAGCAGAATTACATTTACAGTCTCCTGCCGATTTGTTACTGGGCCTAATCCAGCATTTCAAAGCGCTGGGCTTGCATCAGGTCGGATTATCTTCTGTCCAAGATAAAATCAATAATGAGCGCATTCTCGGCATTTTAGAAAGTCTGCATATTCCAGTGATTTTTGCTCAGGTACAGGCAGAATATGCCGGTCTGATCTGTGGTTATGATGAACCTTCGCAACTGGGGATTGACCGCTGGTTGCAGGTACTTGCAGTCGCGACGCAAGCGCATGAAAATTATTGTGTGATTAGTTGCGGTACGGCGCTGACCATTGATCTGGCGCAAGGACAACAACATTTGGGCGGTTTTATTCTGCCAAATCTATACTTGCAACGTGATTCCCTGATTCAGAATACCAAAGGCATTAAAATCCCCGATGCCGCGTTTTCTGAACTCAATCCTGGACGCAACACCATCGATGCGGTACATCATGGCATTCTGCTGGGTCTGCTCAGCACCATCGAAAAAGTCCTGCATGACTTCCCTGCACAGTTGGTGTTAACCGGCGGAGATGCTCCACTTTTCGCGCAGCATCTCTCTCAGTATCAACCCCGGATTGAACCTGATCTTTTGCTTAAAGGCCTGCAGCATTTTGCAGCTCATTTGCCAGACACTGTTTGATAATATCCAGCAACTGAGGGAATTCGGCAAACCCATCAGATTTATTAAAATGCCCGGCTTTTTTGATCTCAAAAATTTGTGCATTCAAGCTATGTGCTAAACGCAAGGAAATCGGTGCAGGCACATAGGGATCATTACTGGAGATCAGCATCACCGCACGTTTACAGCTATACGGCAAGTTTTTCAGATCGAGTCGCACAGCCTGCAGTATTTTATTCAGTTCTGACCAGGCCACCAGCGGTGTATCAAAGGCCGAGACCAGAATGATGCCGCCGATCTTGTGTTGCTGCTGGAGATAATGTTGCTGTAAAAAACTTAAAACACTGACGCAACTCAGGCCATGTGCAACTAAAAAGGTATGTTCATCCATGTGCGGAATGTGCAATTTCAGGTTCTGCTGCCATTCTTCTAAATTGGGCTGAAAGGGGTTGGCCAGCATAATCCGTTTAGACTCAAAACCGGCATTTTTAAGCTGGCGACTCAGCCACGGGTACCAGTGATCATTGGAGGTCGCCTGATAATCCGGCACGATATAGACTTTCTTGATTATATTTTTCATAGTGATTTACTTATTATCATTGAACGCAAATTGCGTCGACAAAAAATAAGTTTTAACCATTCTGGAGATGGAATTCAAGTGCCTTTTTGAACACCATCTCATGTTAAATTTTAAAATTTAGCGAATACAATAACATGCCTAAATTTAAGATTTAATCAGATAAGGTTCGATTACTTTCCAGAGTTCTGGCAAATCAGTACAGCCTTGAGAATCAATAAAATGTCCGTGATGCTTGGCATTCACCACAATGGCATCCAGACTGTCCGCCTGTTCCAGACTAAATTCTGGTGCAACCCGGTCATCGCCTTCAGAATAGATCACTACACGTTCTGCAATCTGCTGTTTGAGTAAATCAAAATCGATATCAGCGGCATCAATAAAAGGGTTTACTTCATCCAGACGACCTAACCGGCCATTAAATCCCGCGATCAATACCAGTTGCTGAATTTTCTGCTGTTTTAATTCTCTGGATAAGTAATGCAATGCGGCCACAGTTCCCAAGCTATGTGCAATAAAGATACTGTCCTCGTCAATTGCATCAATCTGTTCACGCATTTGCTGATCCCAGGTGTCCAGTGTCGGTGTGGTCGATGGATCGAGCCGAAGTACTTTTAAACTGACGTTTTCCTGTTGGGCTTTTTCCTGAATCCACGGATACCAATTTTCTTCCGGGCTTGCAGTATAACCATGTACGACAATCACTTGGGTCATTTGAAATTTCTCTTTATTTTGTGCTCATGCTCCTGAGTCTGCCTGATCGGATTTTTATTTTGGGTAAGTAAATGTTGTTTTGTTTAAACCAGTTTGACCATTTATTCGCAATAAAAAAAGGCGCATATTGCGCCTTTTTTTTAAACACAACTTATTTCTTGTCGTTGCCGCCGAACAATGGACCCATACCACCGCCGCCGCCAAACTGTTTCTGCAAGCCGCCGAGTGACTTCATCATTTTTGCCATACCGGATGGATTGGCAAATTTTTTCATCATCTTGGCCATTTGGGCATGTTGCTTGATCAGCTTGTTGACTTCTGCCACTTCCATACCACAACCTGCTGCGATACGTTTTTTACGGCTTGGGTTCATCAAGTCCGGGTTACGGCGCTCTTTGATGGTCATCGACTGGATAATCGCTTCCATTTTCTTGACCTGCTTTTCAGGATTGGCTTGCGCCAACGCATCTTGCAGACCGGCATTGCTCATGCCAGGAAGTTTGTCCAGGAAGCCCATCATGCCGCCCATCTTGTTCATCTGCTCAAACTGCATCAGCATGTCTTCAAAGTTGAAGCTGCCGCCTTTTTGCAGTTTTTTCGCCATTTTTTCGGCTTTTTCTTTGTCGACCTTGCGTTCAAGTTCTTCGACCAAAGAAAGTACATCCCCCATACCGAGAATACGCTGTGCAACACGCTCAGGATGGAATGGCTCCAAGGCATCGAGTTTCTCACCCATACCCAAGAATTTGATTGGCTTGCCGGTAATCGCGCGTACTGAAAGCGCTGCACCACCGCGCGCATCACCATCAGTTTTGGTTAGGATCACACCAGTTAAAGGCAAGGCATCGTTGAATGCTTTGGCGGTGTTTGCCGCATCCTGACCGGTCATGGCATCGACCACGAACAGGGTTTCAGTCGGGTTAATCGCTGCATGCAGCTCTTTGATTTCACCCATCATGTCATCATCGATATGCAAACGGCCTGCCGTATCGACAATGAGTACATCGGCAAACTGGATTTTTGCCTGTTCAATCGCGCGATTCACAATCGTAATCGGTTTTTCGTCTGCGCTGGATTCTAGGAAAATCGCACCGACTTCACCTGCGACAGTCTGTAGCTGTTTGATCGCAGCCGGACGATACACATCGGCAGAGACCATCGCAACTTTTTTCTTTTGACGTTCTTGTAAGAAGCGTGCAAGTTTCGCTGCAGTTGTTGTTTTACCTGCACCCTGCAAGCCTGCCAGCAGGACAACCACAGGTGGTTTTGCAGCGAGGTCGAGGCTTTCATTGGCCTCGCCCATCATTTTGGTCAATTCGTCATGAACGATTTTGACAAAAGCCTGCCCAGGAGATAACTGAGTCATCACTTCCTGGCCCAATGCTTCTTCCTTAACTTTCGCGATGAATTCACGAGTTACAGGTAACGCAACATCGGCCTCAAGAAGCGCCATACGCACTTCACGTAACGTATCTTTAATATTGTCTTCGGTTAGCTGCCCTGAGCCAGTAACATTTCTTAAACTCTGCGTGAGTCGTTCTGTTAAGGTATCAAACATTGCAAAATCCGCTTAAAATAGCCATGAGCAAAAAATTGTTTCTTAAAATAGAAAATTTATGCATAGAATGCTATAGGATACTGTAGTTCGCAGCGAATTTATATAAATGAATATTCATCACCCTTAAAAAGGTTTGACATGGTTAGCCTCCCCTTGGTTTATACGATCTTAGCATTAGTCGCTTATACCGCTTCCTTCTGGTATCTGTTCATTCATTTAATGTCTAAACGTGCTCCTAATCAATGGTTTGTCTCGCTAACCGCACTGCTTGGACTGGGCTTGCATGCGCTGGTTTTATATGGCGATATGCATACCCCGCTGGGCATCAATTATGATGTCTTTGCCCTGTTTTCCTTTACCTCTGGTCTGATGCTGTTACTCAGCATTATTTACAGCACTTATCGTCCGATTATTGCCCTGAACCTGATCGGGATTCCGGTGGCTGCGACCGGATTAATTCTTGGCTTTGCGTTTACTCAGCCTGCAAAAATCATCACACAAAACTCTTTGGGTCTGGATATTCATATTATCCTGTCTTTGTCTGCTTATGCAGTATTGCTCATGGCAACCATTCAGGCCGTAATTTTACGTTTTCAGGATCGTGAGCTGAAAAAGAAGCAGAAACGCCGGGTCTGGGTCAGTTTGCTACCCTCTTATCAGGACATGGAATCGCTCCTGTTTGATATGCTGATGACCGGTTTTGTTTTACTTACCCTCGCTTTGGGCTTTGGCTTTTTCACCATCGACAATTTCTTCGCCCAGCATCTGGCACATAAAACTGCGTTCAGTATTATTTCCTGGCTGGTTTATGGTTCCCTATTAATCGGACACTGGAAGTTTGGCTGGCGTGGCCAGAAAGCCGTGCGCTTTACCCTGCTCGGTTTTGGCTTGCTGGCACTGGGTTTTATTGGGTCTAAATTTGTGCTGGAAATGATTCTAGGGCGATAATTCTGAGCCTTGAAATATTCAATTCATTGTCCAATAAACAGGCTTTAGCTTGAATATTCTTTAAACGATTATACGCCCCGCACGCACTGACAATGGCCAGCGAATCACTCTAGGCAATTCTGGATCTTCCCATTCTGGCAATAAGGCATCTGCCAGTGCATTTAATGGATTATGTCCAAGTGCTTGAGTGGCTGCTTTCACGGCTGACCAAGTACTCATATAACCAATTAACTGATAAAAATTCCATTCAACCTGTAATACCGGTGGCTGAATCACCATTTCCTGAAATGGAAATGGGAGATTTTTATATCCTTCATCTACATGGCGACGTTCAGGCAGCCAGTACGATGCAAGCGTTACCTCATAAAAATGCTTAAAATAATGATCCAGATGGGGCTCATCCACACTGAACACGCCATAGCTAATTAAAGCCAGAACGGCATTAGGCCGGGCAAGACGGCGAACCTCTGCATAAAATTTTTCCAGATCGAGCCAATGCGCTGCTTGAGCCACCGAAATCAGATCAACACTCTGGTCAGCACACGGGATATCTTCAGCGAATGCCTGACCATACTGAATTTTTGGATGCGGTTTGGCCTGAGCAATCTGCTCACTACTCGCATCAATAGCCATCACCTGATCAAAGTAATTCGCCAAAACTTCTGAAAGCTGTCCAGAACCACAGCCGACATCTACAGCCAATTTGGTACTTGGTGACAGCTCTGCCAATAGCTTTCCCAATGCATCCGGATAATGCGGACGAAACAAGGCATAATCCTGTGACTGTTGGGAGAAATAATCTTTAAATTCCCTGTTTTCCATATATGCTTTCCAGACCAGTTTTATTTCAGTCTAAATAGCCAGTCAGGGAATGCAGTTGGAATTTGGTTTCAGTCACTTCCTGTTTTTAAAATGCAGAATTCATCCAATGAATAGAATCATGTTCCTGACTTAGTCATTCAAGCTATTCTGCTTGATCTGATACTCTGCCTTAAACGCTTTGTAACTCAGCCGGTCTGTGGAGACTTCTGTTAACGGAATCACCTCCTGCATTGAGGAAAGACAGCGCTCTGTCAGCTGAATATATTCCTGCGTCCCTTTGCTTTTCCAGGCAATTTCTTTGGCGTCCAAGGGACGGATAACCCGCGCCGGACTACCGAGCACCAGTGAATTTTCAGGAATCTGGGCTTTGGCTTTAACCATACTATTGGCACCGATAATGGTATTTTCACCAATCTCGGCTTCATCCAGAATTACGCTGTTCATGCCCACCAGTACATTTTTGCGAATGATACAGCCATGTAAAATCGCGCCATGTCCGATATGACCATATTCTTCGACCAGCGTGACGCTACCGGGAAAGCCATGAATGGTACAGGAATCCTGAACATTGGCATTTTTCTGGATATGAATCCCACCAAAGTCGGCTCTTAAAGTAGCAAAAGGCCCGATATATACGCCCTCTTCAATCACCACATCCCCAATCAGAACGGCTTGCGGATGCACATAAGCGCGAGGGTTGACCACAGGAATCACACCAGCAATGGCATAACACGGCATTATTTTATTCCTTTAAAAATGCAGAATTAGATTAGCTAACGGCTTCCAGTCGTAAACCGCCAAAACGTTTATAAAATTGTGGATGTACCGGCGGCATCGAACCTTCCGAAGTTCGTGCGATCTCCATAAAGAACTCATCCCCTGCCGCAACCACCGTTTGATATAAATTACTGCTCAGATTACGGGCATTCAGGGAAAGCCAGTTGGATGGCAATAATTCAAAAGGCAGATTTGGATCTTTTAGTAAAATCCGGCGAAATTGATGAATCAGCAAAATTCGCAGCTGAAAAGCCTGAACCGGATCCAGTTCATCTTCCTGTTCCACCAGATGAAAGAATTCCCGGAAATCCGCAATGAATTTTTCATAACGCTGATGCAGTTCCTGCACCGGCCAATTGGTGGCAACCATGCGTTTTACAGTTGGATAGGATTCCTGCCAGAGCTGCAAAGTTTCAGCTTTAAACACCACGACTTGGTCGGTCATTTTCAGGTTCAGCAGCAGGTTTTGCAGTTTCTGATGATCACAGCCCGGATAGGCCATGACATTGGTGGCGATATTGGCAAAGCCCAGCCATTCCAGTTCTTTTTTCAGAACCAGTTTATTTTCCAGTTCCACTGAACTGAGTAGCACCAGATCCCATTTCTGATCCCATTCGGTATGCTGAAAACTATAAATTTTTTGATCTGCCATAATAAAACGCTGGCGGCTGCTTTCGGTTACGCGATAATAACTGGTGCGACCAATTTTCTCAGACATCAGCCAGCCATTTTGGACCAGACGGAATACGGCAGTCCGTACTGATCGTTCATTAAACCCGAAGACATCCATGAGCTGAATCAGACTGGCCAGACTGATGATGCCCCCTCGGTGAAAAATACAGTCACCGAAGATGGTCATGATTAATGAGGTTCCGCTGAGTGCTTCAGTTTGAATAAAGTCATCAATTATTTGTTTTAATTTCGGATTCATTGCGTTTAACTTTACCTTATAGAAACTGGATGATAGACCATTTGGCTATCATCCAATAGTACTTCATGCAGACTTGCGGATATCAAAAACGCGCTGTGCCTTACCTTCAGAGCGTGGCAGACTGCCTTCAGGCAACACTTCGACACTTACGGTGATTCCGACCATGGTTTTAATCTGGCTTTTCAGCTGAGTTGCCAGCTGATGCGCCATAATGTCACTGCTATCTTTACGCATTTCGGTACGGATATGCAATGTATCCAGATGTCCTTGTTTGCAAATCTGAATCTGATAGTTTGGGATGAGTTGCTGGATCTGTAAAATCTGCTCTTCAATCTGCGACGGGAACACATTGACCCCACGAATAATCATCATGTCATCACTACGGCCGACAATCTTGTCCATACGGCGCATGGTGCGTGCCGTGCCTGGCAATAAACGGGTCAGGTCACGGGTACGGTAACGGATTACCGGCATGCCTTCTTTAGTAATGGTGGTAAAGACCAGTTCACCCAGTTCGCCATCTGGCAGCACTTCGCCAGTTTCCGGATGGATAATTTCAGGATAGAAATGATCTTCCCAAATGGTTGGGCCATCTTTGGATTCCAGACATTCCATCGCTACGCCCGGCCCCATCACTTCTGATAAACCATAAATATCCAGCGCATCAATGCCTAAACGCTCTTCAATTTCCTTGCGCATTTCATTGGTCCATGGCTCTGCACCAAAGACACCGGTTTTAATCGAACAGTTTTTGGCTGTGCCAAATTTCTTCTCAAGCGCTTCAATAATGTTCAGGCAGTAAGATGGCGTAACCATCAGTGCTGTTGGTTTAAAGTCATGAATCAGTTGCGCCTGTTTATCGGTTTGTCCGCCAGACATTGGAATCACGGTTGCACCCAAGCGTTCAACGCCATAATGCGCGCCTAAACCACCGGTAAACAGACCATAACCGTAAGACACCTGGATGATATCTTTACTGCTCAAGCCGGCTGCACGTAATGAACGCGCCACTACATCTGACCAGACATTAATATCATTTTGGGTATAACCGACTACGGTCGGCTGACCGGTGGTGCCAGAAGATGCATGCACACGTACAATCTGTTCCTGTGGCACAGCGAACATGCCAAACGGATAGTTATCACGTAAATCCTGTTTGGTGGTAAACGGGTATTTGGCCAGATCTTCCAGTGAGTTAAAATCGTCTGGATGCACGCCAGCATCATCGAATTTCTTTTTATAAACCGGGCTATTCTGATAAGCATGTTGCAACGTCTTTTTCATACGCTGTAGCTGAACACTGCGTAACTCATCAACCGATACTTTTTCAATTTTTTCCATTGCATTGTTATTCATATTCTTACTCCTGACGCAGTCTTCCTGACCACGGTTTAATTCATTGATTGAATGATGTGTTTAATCCATATTTTCTAAAACCAGTGCCACACCTTGACCCACACCGACACACATGGTGCAGAGTGCATATTTGCCTTTACGGCGTTTTAGTTCTTTCATGGCCGTGATCACCAGACGGGTGCCACTCATACCCAGCGGATGACCCAAGGCGATGGCACCGCCATTCGGGTTAATTCTGGAATCATCGTCTTGCAAGCCGAGTTCACGAATCACGGCCAGTGACTGCGCAGCAAAAGCTTCATTCAGCTCAATCACGTCCATCTGTTCCAGACTGAGTCCAGTCTGTTTCAGCACTTTATGTACTGCTGGCACCGGCCCAATGCCCATATATTTGGCTTCCACACCGGCACTGGCCATTCCAATCACTTTAGCTTTCGGGCGCAAACCATACTGCTCAGCAAACTGCTGATTGCCGAGTAATACGCAAGCCGCCCCGTCATTAACACCCGAAGCATTACCAGCGGTGACTGAACCGCCTTCTTTACGAAATGGGGTTTTCAAGGCTGCCAGATTATCCAGCGTCGTTTCTGCACGCGGGTGCTCGTCTTGGGAAATGGTCAGAGTGGTTTTCTTCGGACCTTTAACCTCTACTGGCAGAATTTCTTCGACAAAAATACCCTTCTGTTGAGCTACTGCAGTTTTCTGCTGGCTGTGATAGGCAAATAGATCTTGATCTGCGCGGCTAATCTGGTATTTCTCAGCGACGTTTTCGGCTGTTTCCGGCATGCTGTCGACGCCAAACTGCGCTTTAAATTTTGGGTTGATAAAACGCCAGCCAATGGTGGTGTCATAAATTTCAGGGGTACGGCTAAAGGCAGTTGTAGGTTTGGATTGCACGAAAGGCGCTCGGCTCATGGATTCTACGCCACCCGCCAAAATAAATTGGGCCTCACCCGATTTGATGGCACGGGCTGCCAGTCCAATGGCATCCAGACCTGAGGCACATAAACGGTTTAGGGTCAGTGCTGAAACAGATTCAGGCAACCCTGCGAGTAAAGCAGCCATACGCGCCACGTTGCGGTTATCTTCACCGGCCTGATTGGCACAGCCTAGGATCACTTCATCCAGTTCTGCCCATGGCAAGGCCGGATGCTGATCTTTCAGATATTGAATCGGTAGCGCTGCCAGATCATCAGCACGAATGCTGCTCAGTCCACCGGCATAGCGTCCGATCGGGGTGCGAATTCCATCAAAAATATAAACCTGTTCCATGATTCTTCCTTTTAGCCAGCAACACGTAATGGTTGCTGCTGAGTTTTCTGTGCATGTCCCTGCACCGCTTTCTTTGCTAAATATATACTAGTTCTATAGCGGTCTTCACCATAAATACGATACATATTTTCTAAAATTTGTAAAATTGTGTAATATCCAATTCTATCTGCCCATTCGAATGGACCACAAGGATAATTCACGCCATATTTCATAGCAGAATCAATATCTTGCTCTGATGCAATATCATGCAATACCGCTTCACAGGCTTCATTCACCAACATGGCAATACTACGTATAACATAAAGACCGGGATGATCCTTAGACCAAATAGGTATCATATCCATACCTATGAGGAATAGCTCCACTGCCTGGCGTTGTTCAGCACTACATGCTGGTGATGCAACGACTGGAATCGATTGGGCATTTTCCCAATCTGCATGCCAATCCATCAACACCACAGGCTCATGCGGATAAGCCAGTTCAACCGACTCGCCGAGCGATAATCGCAGGGAAAGATCACCAATCAGGATTTCATTCTGTTCTGCCGCCTGAAAACTCAGCTCCACATGAGAGGCCTGTTTTAAACGTTCAATCAGTGCTGCTGAATGCAGCCATTCACCTTTTATCGTGACTTTGAGCTTATTCAGCGACTTGGCATAACACACTGGCAATTCATATACAGGTGCAGGCTGGGACTGCGTATAATCATAAAAACCCTGACCGGACTTGCGGCCATAACAGCCGGCATCGACCAGCTCTTTTTGAATCAAGGATGGGCGGTAGCGTGGCTCATAGAAAAATTCCTGATAGACACTTTGTGTGACCGAGAAATTCACATCCTGACCAATCAGGTCGGTGAGTTCACACGGTCCCATGGCAAAACGGCCACATTCGCGCATGATGTAATCGAGCTGTTCGGGTGTGGTAGCATTTTCCTGCAAGGCACGAAAGGCTTCGGCATAATACGGTCGTGCGACACGATTGACGATAAAACCGGGTGTCGATTTGGCTCGTACCGGAACCTTGTTCCAGTGCTTCATTAGATCAAATACAGCATCGGCAATGACTGCTGAAGTTTTCAGGCCGCGGATAATCTCGACCAGTTTCATCACCGGCGCCGGATTAAAGAAATGCAGCCCAATCACCCGTTCCGGATTCGGAATCGCCGAGGCAATTGCGGTAATGGAAATCGAAGAAGTATTGGAAGCAAAAATTGTCTGTTCCGGGCAAATGGCAGCCAGCTGTTGAAACAGGTTTTGTTTGACCTCTTTCTTCTCGACAATGGCTTCAATAATCAAGCCCGCATCGGCAAGCTGCTGAATATCCTCTGCCACGATCAGATTGGCGAAGGTACTCTCCAGCAATTGCTGGGTCATTTTGCCATTTTGTACGCGCTTGCTCAGCTGCGCCTCTAAAGCAGTCAAGGCACTCTGAACTTTGCTGCGATCGAGATCAAACACATAGGTCGGATGCCCGTGCATGGCGGCTAGTTGCGCAATGCCAATCCCCATGGTTCCAGCACCGACCACAGCAACTTTGACTTGTTCCAAATTGATCTGTTGCATGATTTAGCATCCTTTATATTCAGGGGTACGCTTCTGCATAAAGGCTTGTACACCTTCTTTATAGTCGGTTGAACGTCCAGCCAGACGTTGCAGGTCACGTTCCAGAATGAGCTGCTCATCCAGATTATTGTCGGCTGCGGCATGGATGGCTTTTTTGATCAGGGACAGACCGTAGGTCGGTTGCTGTGCCAGATGCTCTGCCAGTTTTTTCGCTTCTGCTTGCAGTTGTTCATCTTCAACCACTTGCCAGATCATGCCCAGTTGTACTGCGCGCTCAGCCGGAATTTTATCGCCGAGCATGGCAAGGCCCATCGCCTGGGCACGGCCAACCAGACGCGGCAAGAACCAGGTACCGCCTGAATCTGGTACTAAACCTAGACGGCAAAAAGCCTGAATAAAGGAAGCCGATTTTGCTGCCACCACAATGTCACAAGCCAGGGCAATATTGGCACCTGCCCCTGCTGCCACACCATTCACGGCACAAATCACCGGTTTAGGCATTTCGGTAATCAGCTTGATCAAAGGGTTGTAATATTTTTCAATCGATAGGCCTAAGTCCGGTGCATCGGCATTCGGATCGACCACACGGTCATTCAGATCCTGACCGGCACAGAAACCACGGCCTTCAGCTGAAATCACCACGGCACGAATCTGGCTGTCTTTGGCCCAGGCCTTGATGACCTTGGAGACTTCCTGATGCATGGTTTCATTAAAACTGTTGAGCTGTTTTGGACGGTTAAAGGTCAGGTAGCCCACTGCATTTTTTTCTTCGACAATAATTGTTTGATAATCCATTACACACCTCTAAATTCTGGTTTTCTTTTTTCTAAAAATGCATTAATGCCTTCCTGGCGATCTTGGGTTGCAGCCAGCCAGACAAAATGTTGACGTTCCAATTTCAACCCCTGACTTAAAGTCACTTCATGGATCGACTTTAAAGATTGCTTGATGGCACGAATGGCCAGCGGTGCCTGCTTGGCAATTTTTTCTGCCAGTTCCAGTGCGTATTGCACGGTCAATCCTGCCGGACAAACCTGGCTACTAATGCCATGTTGCAAGGCTGTTTGTGCCGAAATCATTTCACCAGTCATGGCCCAGCGCATCGTTAATTGCTGACCGACCAGACGGGCCAGACGCTGGGTTCCACCGGCACCCGGCAACATACCTAAACCGATTTCAGGCAAGGCAAACTGGGCATTTTCTCCGGTCAGCACCATGTCACCATGCAAAGCCAACTCGAAACCTGCACCAAAAGCATAACCATTTACGGCCATGATTAAAGGCTTGGAAAATTCATCAATTTTTTTCCAGAGCAGTGGGCGTTGGTCTTGCTGGATGCTGACCACATCTAACTGCGCCAGCTCATTTAAATCAGCACCGGCAGCAAAGCATTGCGTATTTCCGGTGATGACCACAGCTTTCACAGCAGCATCTGTTTCCAAGTCCTGTAGACAGGCTGCAATATTTTGCAAGGTGGCATTGTTTAAAGCATTGCGCTTTTCTGGACGATTTAGCTCGATCAGTACCACACCCGGCTTGGGTGAGCTGGTTTTAATGTAGGTCATCCTTGAACTCCTGCTATGCTCGCGGTGCTGTAAATTCAGCTTTTATTCATCAAAACTGAGTCGGACATTGGCCGTGGTTGGACGTGCCTGACAACTGAGCACATAGCCTTTCTGAATTTCATCTTCTTCCAGACTGTAATTCACCGCCATTTCAACCTGTCCCTCTAACACCTTACATTTACAGGTGGCACAAACGCCGCCCTTACAGGCATATGGCAGGTCGGCTCCGGCACGTAGCGCAGCATCTAAAATACTGTCATCCTGTTTGGAGACTTCAACAATCAGCTCACGACCATCCAGAACAATATTGACGCGTTCTTCGCTACGGCTTTCCATCTGCTGGGCGGTTGCTCTTGGTGTAGTGCCCGTATTGAAGCGTTCAGTGTGAATCTTGCTGCGCTGAATACCCCAAGTCGGTAATACCGTTTCGACTGCTGTCATCATTTCTTCAGGACCGCAAGCGAAACAGTGATCTGCTTCGGCAGAAATCAGATTGGCCTGAAATAACTGCTGCAATTTGTCTGCATCAATCCGACCATTAAAGATGTCACTGTCATTCAGTTCACGTGAAAAAATATTTACCAGTTGCAGACGTTCCTTAAAACGGTCTTTCAAGTCCATGATCTGTTCAGAGAACATGGTCTGTTTCCAGGAGCGGTTACCATATACCAGAGTGAATGTTGCGTCCGTTTGACGGTTCAACACCGACTTTACAATCGATAAAATTGGCGTAATGCCACTGCCTGCTGCAAATCCTAGATAATTCTGGCCACCAGCCTTGGCGGCTTTCTGAAAGAACACCCCTTGCGGTGGCATGACTTCTAGTACATCGCCCGCTTTGAGATGCGCATTGGCCCAGGTTGAAAACTGACCCTGATCAATTTTTTTAATCGCAATGCTCATGTCTTCCTGAGTATCACTGCAAATCGAGTAGCAGCGGCGCAGCTCGCCGTCATCGGTTAAATGACGAATGGTGAGGTGCTGACCCGGCTGATATTGAAAAGTATCCAACTGCTCAGGCGCGAGATCAAAGGCAATGCAGATCGCTTGCTCGGTTTGTGGCTGAATCGATTTAATGGTTAATGGTATAAATTGGCTCATGGCAAAATCCTTCTTTTAGGTGGCGGTGTTCAGGCTTGTTATTGGTTTACCCTGCCCACCGCGCAATCGTTACAATCAAATACATTTGAAATAGTCAAAAGTTTCTAAGCAGTCCCGACATTGATATAAAGCTTTACAGGCGGTCGAACCGAATTCACTTAATAATTTGCTGTTGTTACTTAAGCACTGTGGACAGGTGATGCCATCGGTCAATGCCACATGCGTACCACAGCTATGTGACTGGCCTTGCGGCGGGGCAATACCATATTGCTGTAATTTGTGTTTGCCCGATTCACTCATCCAGTCCGTAGTCCAGGCTTGAGACAGATCCACAATGACTTTGACCGGCGTCAAACCGTTCGCCTCGAAAGCCTGGGTAATTTCTGCTTTTAATAAATCCGTGGCCGGACAGCCGCTATAGGTCGGCGTGAGTCGCACCACAATTTCATCCTGCTGATTCAGCTCGACGCCACGAATCATGCCCAGATCAATTACTGACAATACTGGAATCTCTGGATCAGAAACCTGCTGTAAAACGTCCCAACATTGATCTTCTACGTGTCGAATCAGATTCATGCGACTCACTCCCTGTGATTGTGCCGAATTACCAGTTCATGTTTGGATAAGAGCGCTGCATGTATTGCAGTTCAGCCAAAACAAAACCGAGATGTTCTGTATGTAAACCCTGTTTAGCCCCACTGCGATAAGCACCCAGCTCTGGCAGGCTTAATTCAAATCGCGCCAGCTCGGCTGTAATGGTCTCCAGCCACTGGACTTTTAAATTTTCAATCTCTGGAATGACACCGCTATCGACTAGTTGTTTTTCAGCTGCCGTCAGAACAAAAAGTTCTTCGGTAAAACGCCATAACTGGTTTAGACCTTGCTGGGTTTTTTCATGCGCTTCTGCGGTACCTAAACTTAAGCGTTCCATCCAGGTGGTGGAAAAACGCTGGTGATATTTCACTTCTTTGAGTGATTTCACTGCAAAGGCAGCCAACTCAGCATGCTGACTTTCAGTTAAAGCACTAAATAATAAAGTGTGGTAATGATCCATCAACCACTGGCGTACCAAAGTCTGGGCAAAATCACCATTCGGCTGTTCGCACAGCAGCAAATTACGGTATTCACGCTCGGTGCGGAAATAAGCCAGCTTGTCTTCATCACGACCCTGTCCTTCCACTTCACCCGCCAGACTGAGGGCAGTACGTGCCTGACCCAATAAATCCAGTCCGATATTGGCCAAGGCAATATCCAGCTCCAGTTCAGGTGCATGACCACACCACTCTGCCAAACGATGTGACAGGATCAGTTGACTGTCACCCACATGTAAAAGAAATTCTGCCAATACTTGATTTGTCATAATCTTCACCTTTCCCTTTACATGTGCTCGATGCCAGCTGGAATGTTATAAAAGGTTGGATGGCGATAAACCTTGTCCAAAGCGGGTTCAAAAAATTCTGCTTTTTCATCTGGCTGTGAAGAGGTAATCAATTCAGATTTCACCACCCAGATACTGATCCCTTCATTGCGGCGGGTATATACATCGCGGGCATTTTGTAGTGCGACTTCCTCATCCGGTGCACGCAGGCTGCCGACATGACGGTGACTCAGACCCTGTTTACTACGCACAAACACTTCATAAAGTGACCAGTTATTTTTGTTATTCATGAGCAAATTTCCTTATATTGATCAAACTATTTTTTAAGCAACTTTTTGTGCTGCTGACTGTTGCTGCTGTTTCTGCGCATAGACTGCTGCTGAATCACGTACCCACTTGCCGCCTTCCCAGGCTTTGCGACGTGCTTCGATACGCTCATGGTTACACGGTCCCTTGCCTGCAAGAATCGCAAAAAACTCATCCCAATTGATTTCACCAAATTCGTAATGTCCGGTTGCTTCATTGAATTTGAGGTCTGGATCTGGAACGGTTAAACCCAGCTGTAAGACTTGCGATACGGTGTTATCGACAAATTTCTGACGTAGCTCATCGTTGCTGAATAATTTAATTTTCCACTGCATGCTTTGTGCACTGTTCGGTGAATTATCATCACTTGGACCAAACATCATCAGTGCCGGCCACCAGAAACGGTTCACGGCATCCTGTGCCATCTGCTTTTGTTCCGATGTACCATTGGCCAGTTCCATCATGGCTTCAAAGCCCTGACGCTGATGGAAACTTTCCTCCTTACAGACACGCACCATGGCACGTGCATAAGGACCGTAAGACGTACGGCAAAGTGCAACCTGATTGACAATTGCTGCACCATCCACCAGCCAGCCAATCGCTGCAACATCGGCCCAGCTCAGGGTTGGATAGTTAAAAATGGAAGAATATTTCATGCGACCAGCAATCAGTTTATCCATCATATCGTCACGATCGGCACCAAGGGTTTCTGCGGCACTATACAGATACAAAGCATGACCGGCTTCGTCCTGGACTTTTGCCATCAGTACGGCTTTACGTTTCAAAGTCGGTGCACGGGTAATCCAGTTGCCTTCCGGCAACATGCCCACCACTTCAGAGTGTGCGTGCTGACCGATCTGACGAATCAAGGTCTTACGATAAGCATCCGGCATCCAGTCCTTCGGCTCGATAGAAATGTCCTTTTCAATCTTTTGATCAAAGATTTGTTGTTGATTATTCATTGTTCCCTCACTTATCCCAAGTGTTGATACACTCAAATTAAAACGATACGAAATTAAAATCAATATCTATTTATTGGTATCATTTAATTTTCACCCCTTATTTTTAATAAATATTTGTTTTATATAACTTAATATTTTTTATTTTATTGTTACGCATTTTTAAATACAGATTTATGATTGACATTTTCAATTTTTCAACACAAATTATGAAACATCAAAATTAAAATACATCTCAAAACGTATCATAAATGGAGTTTTTACAATGTTAGAGTTAGACAGCAGCTCAAGCACAACGGATTATCAAGATACTGCATCAACCCATAATCCTATTGCCATCAAAAGCTTATCTTCACTGGTGTACGGCCAGGAATACGCAGCGCAAGCCGATTTACGTACGGTTTATCATGCCATTAGCGGTGAAGCGGTTTATCAGGTCGGCAGTCAGGGCATCGATACCCAAGCCGTGGTGAAGTATGCCAAACAAAAAGGCGCGACTATTGCCACATGGACCTTCCATCAACGTGCCAATGCACTGAAGCAAGTGGCTCAGTATTTGATGGAACGCAAAGAAGACTTTTATGAGCTTGCCAAAGCAACCGGCTGTACCCGTAAAGATGCCTGGATTGATATTGAAGGCGGGATTGGCACCTTATATGCTTATTCGAGTTTGGTGCGTCGTGAACTGAGTGATGAAACAGCATGGGTCGAAGATGCCTGGATTCCTCTTTCTAAGCAAGGTAGCTTTGGCGCGAAACATATTCTGACGCCTAAAGCCGGTGTCGCCGTGCATATCAATGCCTTTAACTTTCCGATCTGGGGCATGCTGGAAAAAATCGCACCGACACTGCTGGCAGGCGTACCCTGTATTGTCAAACCGGCAACAGAAGGTGCCGAGCTGACCCACGCCGTGGTCAAAGCTATTCATGAAAGCGGCTTTTTACCAGAAGGTTCACTTCAGCTGATTTGCGGTCAGATTTATGATTTATTTGATCATTTAAATCCTCAAGATACGGTCACCTTTACCGGTTCAGCATCAACAGGACAAAAACTCCGTTCTCATCCGCACCTCAATGCCTACTCGATTCCATTCACCATGGAAGCAGACTCGGTCAACAGTGCAATTTTGACGGCGCAAGCCAATGATGAAACGATTGATTTATTCGTCCGTGAAGTTTTCCGTGAAATGACCTCTAAAGCCGGACAAAAATGTACCGCAATTCGTCGTGCATTCATTCCGGCTGAACTTTTGGACACCGTACAGAGTCGCCTAATTGAAAAACTGAAAAAAGTCGTTGTGGGTGATCCGGCTCAGGAAGGCGTGACGATGGGTGCTTTGGCCAGCGTCAAACAGAAATATGATGTCGCGGCAAAAGTTGAACAGCTCAGCCAGGATGCAGAGATCGTATTCGGTAGCCACTTGCGTCAGGACTTTAAGATTCAAGTACAAAACGCTGAAAAGTCTGCATGCTATCCACCGACAGTTTTGGTATGCAAAGTGCCAGCTCAGGCAGAAAATATCCATAAGATTGAAGCCTTTGGACCTGTAGTGACTTTAATGCCATATACTGACCTGGCTCAACTTGCTGACCTGGTGGCACGTGGCGAAGGTAGTCTGGTGGCATCCATCGTACGCAATACCGATGAAAATATTGAACAACTGCTCAGCAAAATTTCGCCATGGCATGGTCGTGTACACATTCTGGATGCTGAAAGTGCCAAAGAAAGTACCGGACATGGTTCGCCATTGCCCTTACTGGTGCATGGTGGGCCAGGACGTGCCGGTGGTGGTGAAGAACTCGGTGGCTTGCGCGCAGTCAAACATTATATGCAACGTACTGCGATTCAAGGCTCGCCAAATGCCATGACCCAAGTCGGCCATAGCTGGACGGCTGGAGCTCAAGTCTTTGAAGACCGCGTGCATCCTTTTAAAAAATCATTTGATGAATTGCGTATAGGCGAGCGTTTACTGACTGCACGACGTAGCGTGACCGAAGCAGATCTGGTGAATTTCGGCTGTCTGAGCGGTGATCACTTCTATGCGCATATGGACAAGATTGCTGCAGCAGAATCGCTGTTTGGTGAACGTGTTGCCCATGGCTACTTTGTGGTATCTGCTGCGGCCGGTTTATTCGTTGATGCCGCTCAGGGCCCAGTCATTGCCAACTATGGCATGGACAACTTGCGCTTTGTAGAACCGGTGAAAATTGGCGATACCATTCAGGTAGAACTGACCTGTAAGCAGAAAACTCCAAAAGCACTGCGCGATCCGGCACAGAAGCCACATGGTGTCGTGGTCTGGGATATTAAAGTAAAAAACCAACGCAATGAACTGGTTGCAACCTACGATATTTTAACGCTGGTTGAGCGTGGCTAAAAATTTAAACTCAAAAAAAGGAATCATTATGATTCCTTTTTTTTGCCTTTAAAAATTATTTGTATCTATTTTTAAAAACAGATTGACGTCTCTCTATTTAGGCTCTAGATTAATTAAATACGATACAATATAAAAATAACAAGCATATTAAAAGTATCAAATAAATATCTCAAACGATCAGCACAGGATGTTGCATGATGAATGATAAATCGCTGAACCTAGAAATGGTTGAAAGGACGATTCAACCAACAAATCAAAATTTTGAGCCTACACCGACAGAAACGGCTGTGCCGCTGTCTGAACAGATTGAACCGCCACCGGAAAGCAGCACCTATCAATGGTATGTGGTGGTCATTTGTATGATGGCTTACATTCTGTCATTTGTAGACCGTCAAATTTTATCGCTCATGATTGAACCGATTAAAGCCGATTTAATGCTGAGCGATACTCAGTTTAGTCTGTTACAGGGTCTGGCCTTCTCCTTATTTTATGCCATTATGGGCTTGCCCATTGCCGCATTGGCGGATCAAAAGTCACGGATTAAAATTATTGCAACCGGGATTGCATTCTGGAGTCTCGCTACAGCGGCTTGTGGCCTCAGTAAAAACTTTATTCAAATGTTTATTGCACGTCTGAGTGTGGGTGCCGGTGAAGCTGCGCTTTCCCCTGCCTTTTATTCAATCGTTGCCGATTTATTTCCGAAAGATAAATTAGGCCGTGCACTCGGTGTATATGCGATTGGTGCCTTTATTGGTTCGGGCCTAGCTTTCCTGATTGGCGGCTATGTGATTGGCCTGCTAAAAGATGTCAGCTTCGTAGCCTTACCCCTCATTGGTGAAGTGAAAACCTGGCAACTTACCTTTATGATTGTGGGTCTTCCAGGCGTATTACTAGCCCTACTCATGGTGCTGACGGTGCGTGAACCTGCACGTAAGGGTATGAAAGTCGATCAGGATGGCCAGGTCATTAAAGCCTCTTTCAAAAATTCGATTGGTTTTATCAAGACACATAAAAAGACCTTCTTCTGTCATTTTATTGGCTTTTCTTTTTACACCATGATGCTGTATTCGCTGCTGGGCTGGGCACCTGCCTATTACATGCGTAATTTCGGTCTGGATGCGAGTCAAACCGGTTATATCCTCGGTACGATTATTCTAGTCGCGAATACTTCGGGTGCCTTATTCTGTGGCTGGTTGATCGACTTCTTCTCGAAACGTGGCTATAGCGATGCTGCAATTCGTACCGGTGCGATTGGCTGTGCAGCGCTGATTATTCCGAGTGTGCTGTTTACTCAGGTCGATAATATGCAGCTTTCATTTGCGCTGATTTTTGTGGCGATGTTCTTCTCCACTTTCCCGATTCCTGCATCGGCTGCTGCTACGCAAATGCTGACACCAAACCAGCTACGCGCACAGGTATCTGCCAAGTTCCTGCTGGTTTCAAACCTGATTGCCTTAGGCGTCGGAACCACCGCTGTGGCATTAATCACGGATAAATATTTCCAGAATACCTTAATGGTTGGTAACTCGATCTCGATCGTCAATGCGATTGCCGGATTGATTGGTTGCTTCCTGTTGTACAAGGGCTGTCAGTATTATCGTGAGAGTATGAAAGTCGAGAAACTGGCTGATTAAAATAGCTGGATATCGCTAAATCATCCTAAGCTTCACTTTTAAAGGCCTTTAATCCACATTAAAGGCCTTTTTATATCAGCCCAAAAAGTTCAATTTTCAGGTACTCATCATTCAATTCCGATCCAGCCTAGACAGGCTGCCTAAAAAAACGTATAACACCGTTTTAAATTTACAGGTGTGCACCGTTGAAACTTGTGCTTGCTCCCATGGAAGGCTTAACCGATCCGATTATGCGTGATGTGCTGACATCCGTAGGTAGCTTTGACTGGTGTGTGACCGAGTTTATCCGTGTCACCGATTCCCTTCTGCCCGATCATATTTATCATACTTACTGCCCGGAACTGTTGAATGATGGCAAGACGGCAGCAGGTACACCGGTACATGTCCAATTCTTAGGAAATAATCCGGAGATGCTGGCAGCGAATGCCGCCAAAGTGGCAGCCATGGGTGCACCGGCAATTGACATGAATTTTGGCTGTCCGGCCAAAACCGTGAACCGTCATCGCGGGGGCTCAGTCCTTTTAGATGAACCCGAAGTCGTACATGAGCTGGTTAAAGCCGTGCGTGATGCCGTTCCTGCACATATTCCGGTTTCTGCCAAAATGCGTCTGGGTTATATGGACCGTAATTTCATGCTGGAAAATGCCCATGCCATTGAAGATGCTGGAGCAGCGTGGGTTACCGTTCATGCGCGCACCAAAGCCGATGGCTATACTCCGCCCGCATTCTGGGACCAGCTACAACCGATTCGTGAGACACTTAAGATCAATGTGATCGCCAATGGTGAAATCTGGAACAATGCCGATGCCAAACAGTGCCGTCTGGAATCCGGTTGCGAAGACCTGATGATTGGCCGTGGTGCAGTGACCACACCCGACCTGACTCAATGTATCCGTCAAAACTCGGATGCACCTTTGATGAAATGGAATGAACTGCTACAACTGCAAATTCGTTTTATCAACGGCCCAGCCAAAACTGAGATCGGGATGGTCGGTCGTTACAAGCAATGGCTCGGCATGATGTCGAAACATTATCCTGAAGCCAAAGCATTATGGGATGAAGTAAAACGGATTAAAGTTCTGGCCGAGATTACCGAAAAACTGAAAGCTTCAAATATTTAAAACCAAAAAGCCTTTGAATGATTTAAAGGCTTTTTTATGGACTCGTAAAAGCTTATGACTGCTTAAGCTGCTTTAAATTTTCTACATGCTCCCGATTAGTTTTCCAAGATTTTTCTAAAACTTCTTTTTCTAGCCGCAGTTGTATCCGTTTTAATTTCGTTTCAGAAATCATCTGTTGATCAAAACTTTTCACATAGTCGGTCCAGCCCGCCCCCCGAAATACATGATTTGGCATCGGCGTTTTAAACACGGCATCTGGCATAAATACAATCACAGAATGCAAAAGATCTGGTTCCACAATATTTGCCAGTAGCTGCTCCAATACTTTGATGTGCTTATAGTTTTGATGAATCGGATTCTGAAATTTATAACTGTGTTTATAGATTTTCTGGGTCCAGGTTTTTTGTCGCTCGTTTCCAAATATCCAGCCTTTATAGTTTTTAGTCTCAATCACAAATATTCCGTAAGGACTTAATAACAGATGATCGATCTGCGTGGTCGCGCCTGTCCCGTCTGGAAGAGTCAAATCATTGAGCAGAATATATTGAAGATCTTTTAAATACAGTTTGACATGGGCAGCAACCGCAAATTCTCCTAATTTCCCTTTTAAAAATGGCTTGAATAATTTAAAAATCATCACGCCAAAGAAAAGCAGAAGAATCCACCCTAAGCTGGACCAGAATGGACTTAATAGCTGTATGGTAGAATGTTCCATATTCTAATTTTCATTTGTTTTAAGTGTTTAAATATTAATGCGTTCGCTCAATATTTAACAGGATTTCTTTTTTATCCAAACCACCGGCAAATCCTACCAGCTTGCCACTGCGACCAATCACCCGATGACAGGGTGCAATAATCGAAATCGGGTTTTTGCCATTGGCTGCACCCACGGCGCGTACTGCCTTGATATTACCCACCTGTTCAGCAATGTCACGATAGCTTCGGGTCTGTCCGTAGGGAATATTCAGTAGCGCCTGCCAAACTTTTTTCTGAAAATCAGTACCGGCAAAGTCCAAAGGCAGGTCAAAAACATTGCGCTGACCGGCAAAATATTCCTGGAGCTGACGTCTGGTTTCAATCAAAACCGGATGCTGCGGATCTTCAACCAAGGTCGCCAGTTTCACCCGATTCGGCTGTTCACAGTCCCAAAGCACAGCCACCAGCGCGGTTTCATTCGCGACCAGTTGTAGCTGACCTACGGGAGAATCCATATAGAGATAACTTAAGTTCATGATGGCGCCCTGTCCCAATCACTGAGTTCATTTTCTATATTAACCCAGTTCACCGAGACAGGCAGAAACAAATTATGAAGAGGATACTTTCATCAGTACCAGACCGGAAATGATGAGTACGGCAGCCAGCATACGCAATGCTGTAGCAGGTTCACCCAGAACCCAAATACCGATGAGAAATGAACCCACTGCACCAATCCCGGTCCAGATCGTATAGGCTGTACCTAGCGGCAAAGTACGCATCGCATAAGCCAGTAAAGCAAAACTGAGTACCATGAAGACAATGGTAATAATACTTGGAGTGAGTTTGGTAAATCCTTCAGACAGCTTCATCGAATATGCCCAAACGATTTCAAAAATACCCGCAAGAATAAGTACGATCCAGGCCATGCAGCCTCCTCCTTTTATATAAGAATCAGGCCGTCCTGACGATTTTTCCTGTAAATTCCGATACGTAATTCACAAGGGAGGTCGTTCCTCCTAGGTGTAAAAATTTGATAAAACCGCGTTTCAGCAATCTGGCTATTTTTACAAAACATCACTTATCGAGATACAACTTAACTTTGTCTTACTCAAATCTTCACGACATTCATGGCTACTCTGGTTATGGTAGATTTTGAAAATGCCAAGTCAGAAATAGTTCTAATAATCGGGCAATTCATTCACAACAATTACATGAGAATGGACTCAGAATATTAAGTTATACACATCAATTAAATTTAAACTTTGTCTGGAGAAATTACATAATGAAACACAAATATACGACACATTGATCACTTTTTGCCTGGTTCCATTATCAACCTATGGTGAATAAATAACCACCAAACACAAGGGTTATAAGCAATAAAAAAGAACCCGATTTGAGTTCTTTTTATACAAATTTTGTCTAAATCGCAATCAATCAGGCTACAAACGATTACATTTTATGCAACATATCCATATGGTTATCAACATAGATATCTACACACTTATCCATAAAGTTATCCACATATTTATGCACTTATGAGTTTTTAACGATTACAGTTGAACCTGCCCTACTCTCGCTAATTCCGTACGCATTTCATCAATCACAGCTTTATAATCCGGCTTGCCAAAAATAGCTGAACCAGCTACAAACATATCGGCACCCGCTTCGGCAATTTCACGAATGTTGCTTGGCGTAACGCCACCATCGACTTCCAGACGAATATCACGACCTGAAGCATCGATCAGTTTGCGTGCCTGACGCAATTTATCCAAAGTCATTGGAATAAATTTCTGTCCGCCAAAGCCCGGGTTCACGCTCATGAGCAGGATTTGATCGACTTTATCCAGCACATAATCAAGGTAATGCAGTGGCGTTGCCGGATTAAATACCAAGCCCGCTTTGGCACCACCCGACTTGATCAACTGTAAAGAACGGTCAATATGGTCAGAAGCTTCCGGATGGAAAGTGATGATATCAGCACCTGCTTCAAGGAAATCTCCGATCATGCGATCCACCGGCTTAACCATCAAATGCACATCAATTGGCGCCTTGATCCCATAATTTTTCAAGGCCTTGCAAACACCCGCACCAAAAGTCAGGTTCGGCACATAATGGTTATCCATGACATCAAAATGGACAACGTCTGCACCTGCTTCCAACACGTTCTCGACTTCTTCACCTAAACGGGCAAAGTCAGCAGATAAAATAGAAGGGGCAATTAAATAAGGCTTGGACATGGGAGAACCTGGCTTGTTGAAATTGGATTTTTCCTATTATATCAAATCCGCTCCGGCTACTGTGATTCGATGTTGCAAGATTAAAACGCTGTGTAACGCTTTGAGGCTTATGCCGACATCACCGCCTGGTTTAAAGTGCAGGATAATGATGAATAGTGTAGAAGACTGATGAAAAGTATTGCCCATATCCAGACGCAACAAGCTTCACGAATTGCCAAACGCCTGGCCAATCACTGGAAACATAAATTTAATATTGATGAAACCGAACAAAATTTCCTGATTCATTTTCCAAGTGCGGAAGTGAACCTGATCCCAGAGGCAGATCATCTTACCGTAACGATTCAAAGCACAGATGAATTTACTGACCTGAATAAACTCGAAAATGTCGTGCTGGATCATCTGATCCGTATGGGACAGGAACATCTGACTGCCGACTGGCAAAGATAGGGACTAAAATGCCTTGATGATCAAGGCATAGCAATGATCAGAAACTAAATACGATGATTCGCCTGTTCATTAAAGGCATGAATACGCTCAATTCTTTTATCCAGTTCGGGATGTGATTCCAGATATTTTTTAAACTTCCCGATCAGGCGAATCCATTTCAGTTCGGTTTCTGTCAGATGCCGGTCTTTTCCATCGATATTGAGAGTGAAATTTTTCATTTTTAAGGTTTGCGATTCCTCTGCCAGTATTCTGGCATTTTCCACCCGCTGCAAAAAATTAGACAAGTGAATACTGGAAATCTGCTGTTGATGCCAATGCTGCATGGCATAGTCATCGGCATCCAGTTCAATCGCCTGCGAATATCCGGCATCGGTCAACACGACTACAGAGGCTGTGACCACATCACTTAAATCTCCAGTCACCAAGGCAAACAGTCCCGCGACACCCAGATTAGAAATCACTTTTTGCATGCTGTGCTTCTGTACCAGATGGCCTTGTTCGTGGGCCAGTACTGCGAGGACTTCCTCATCGGTGCCGCTGATTTTCACCAGTTCATCAGTCACAATAATGGTGTTATTCGGGATGGCTGCGGCATTCATGCCCATGCTTGATCCACCTTGACGGAAAATAATTTTTGCAGGTTTTCCTACAGCAATCTTTTGTTCATACAAAGTTTTTAATCGCATCTGCTGTTCTGCCGGGAGTGTACTTGGCTGGGTCTGGGCAATTAACTGCTGCTCTGTCCGGTTGCCTACTTCAACCAGAGTCTGCTCCGGAAGAAGTTTTGCCAGCTGTTTGGCAGTATAAGGAATCCCCCATTTTAAAATCACAATCACTGCACTAATCACGATGATCATGGAAAAGAAAATCAGGATTGGTGAACGTTCAAACTTCCAGATCGCATGATAAATATCTTTATGCTTAATCCCGAGCCAATGCGGCGCTTTGCTTAAAAACTCAATCCGACGCTCTTCAGGCAACTCAATAATCGGTTTACGACCACCGACACCACCAATGTAGGCCATGTCCGGATAAGCAAAATAAAAATCTGCATCGCTAACTTGTGCTGGAACATCCTCATCAAGTTTCAGGGCAATCCCTTGTTGCTGATCCGGTACAATCCAGGCACGGCGGGCTTCAGCGAGAATTCCGTCATAAAACTTAACTTCGACAGGTCGTTTCATCACATTTACTCCTATAGCGATGCATCGAAATCAAATACGTCCAGGATTTCATCAGCCAAAGCACTCGGGTCAGGTTGCAAGATATGCTCAAGATTAGTTTCATCGTCTGCTACATAGAGTTCCAGATGGTTCAACTGATATTCATATAAACGGATGGCAGCCCAAGGCGTCATTAAGCCCAGACTAAGAACACGCACTATCCAGTTGCTCAGCACAATCCAGCTATAACGCCAGGTAGTTACCCGTGTTTTAAAGTAACTTTGACCAAGCTCCACATGATTCCAGGTAATGAGGTATAAACGTGCAGAAATGACCGGCCAGACCAGCGCCAGACAAAGCAGATAGCTAAGCAGTAAACCCAGACTAAACAAATTGGTTCCAATCCGGTCCACCCAGTACACTACTGCTGCAAGCCAGCCAATACCAACCAGCAGGCAAACACCCAAGGGCAGATAAACGGCAGACATAAACTTGGACCAGTTAATATTCAGCTTGAATTGCAACTGACCAATCGATAAATGATTAAAGCAATAGCGTTTATAGAGCCAGATCATCACCGGACTAAACAGCAGCAAAGTAAAGATATTGATCAGGATGGCCAGAAATAAGACCCTATAAGCCTCGCGGTTGCTGCCATTAAAATAAAAACGCACATTGCCATATTTGCTATTTCTAGCCTTGAATTTCAGCGTCATCCGAATGAGCCAGGGCAAACACAGCGCAGCGACCATCAATAAAGAACTGGTGGCAAGGATTGAATAGTTGGTCAGTACAACGGTGACCAGATACAGTTCCAGTGCAAACAGACGACCCAGCAGGATCCGGCTCGGCATGGCCACAAAGTCGAAGCGATGTTTTAAAAATTGGGTATTGCCGTAGAAATAACGCATACGGCGTGCTTTGGCCCAAGGACTGTACAAGGTCAATGTCACAATGGTCAGCATCAGATTCACCATCCAGATACCAAAATATTCGGATGCACTGCCATGAAATCTGAATCCATATCGCTGATATTTCGGTCTGACCGAAGGCGTGGCTTCAGTCGAAAAACTTGAAGCAGCTGGAAATAATGACTCACTGACACGAATACCGTCTGCTGTCTGCTGCATGACGACCCCAATTTTTTATACTTTTATACATCTGATATTAAAAGAAAAACCCCCGGAATGTAAAAACATTTTGGAGGTTTTTTAATCTTTTTGGCTTTGCTACATATCTGCAGTCCTACTTTAAGGATTTAACTGCACGGCATGGAATTGCAAATGATCATCTACGAAACTTTGAATAAAGTAATAGCCATGATCATAGCCCTGATGTTCACGCAAAGTTAGCGGCTGGTTCACGGCATCACAAGCTTGCTGAAACAGGGCTGGATTGAGCTGGTTATAGAACTGGTCCGAAAAACCCTGATCAATCAGGATATCGCTAAATAATGCGCCCTTTTCCTGAACCAAAGCGGTTGCATCATGTTTCAGCCATTCCTCTTTCTCAGTACCCAGATAATTCGAGAATGCTTTGTCGCCCCAAGGACACTGGCTCGGTGCACAAATCGGTGCAAAGGCTGAAACAGATTTAAATTTTTCTGGATATTTAAATGCCAGGGTCAATGCGCCATGACCACCCATACTGTGGCCAAAGATGCCGATCTTGCCGGGATGGATCACGAACTCCTCAGTGACCAGTGCATAGAGTTCATCCACAATAAAGCTTTCCATCTGGTAATGTTCAGCCCACGGCGTCTGGGTAGCGTTGATATAAAAACCCGCACCCTGACCGATATCCCAGTTGTCGCCTTCTGCCACGCTTTCACCACGTGGTGAGGTATCTGGTGTAATCAGAATCAAGCCAAGTTGCGCCGCCAAACGCTGTGCATGCGCCTTGATGGTAAAGGTTTCTTCGGTACAGGTCAAACCTGCCAGATAGAATAATGCCGGACAGCTGTGACCTTCTAAAGCTTGAGGCGGCAGAAAAATGCCAAATTTAGTCGGTGTTTTAAGATAGCGTGAATCAAAACGATAAATCCGCTGTTCACCTTCAAAGTTTCTATTGTTCTGTATAAGTTCCATGGCTATTCCTTATTATTGCAACCGGTCTGTGGATGACATTGATCTAGGGAGATGGTGTCGCCGTACTGGTCTGTGGAAATAAACGTTGCTCCAGTTGTGGCAACATCAATTCCATATTCTTGCCGATGACCCATTGCGGTTCTGATGGCTCAAAACCTTGAGCCGATTCCCATTTTGCTACGGTATCTGTGGCCTGGGCGAACGAGCTTTGCAAGCTGCTATTTTCACGCATGGCTTCATCAAAGAACGCACGGCCAAAATAGGTATAATCTGCTTCATTCGAACAGCCAAAAGACTGACGGTCAGCTGCCGAAGCCGTAATCACTAAGGTATTGTCATTCTGTAAGGCAGAAGCAAAACTGCCTGAAAAACATGCCGAGATTACGATCACGCGCCAACGTATGCCTGATGCATCTAGTGTTTCACGCAACCATTTTGGATCGACTTGTGCTAGATCCAGCGGTGCATTTTCCATTTCAAACACATTCGGCAAACCGTGAGAGGTCATATATAAAAACAGCACATCACTTTCCCGGTTCATCTGCTGCCCCATACGGCGTAATGCCAGCTCCATACTGGTTTTGGAAGCAATCGGCATGGTGGTACGTGTCGCTGGGTGATTAACCAAGGCAATCGATCGGCCAAAAGTACCAAAACGGGTATCAAACTGTTCTTTAATCCGCTCGACTTCAGAATGGAATACATCCTGATAGCTCGCTCCGGCCACCCCCATGAAATACCAGTGCGACTGTGCGAATTCACCGTATTCGATATTTTCCAGCGCTTTGTTCAGCAGAGTTGGCTGGGTATAGAAAGCATCTTCAGCAAAACTCGGTGGAATTTCTTCGACTTTCCAAATCGGCTGATCTTTGACTGAAATCTGCCAGACCACCAAGGTAAACAGGGTCGCCAGCATAATCAGCGCACGTTCCCACCACGGCCATTTTAATTCACGTGAAATCACCCAGACCACTGCCAGACTTTGCCAGACAAATAGCATGACAAAGAGCGTTGGAATATAGTCATAGAGGATATACGGTAGATAATCCAGATCACCCAGATACTGGATCAGGCACTGGAACAGCATGATATGGGTATCTAACACCAACCATAACAAGGCTGGCACCAGCATCAGGCGTGGATTATTGACCCGTTGCGAAAGAAAAATACCGACAATCAAGGCAATGAAAGGCCAAAGCGCATAACTGATCAGGCCTTGAGAGTTAAAATCTCCCATACGGCCTGAACTGAGCCAGCTAAACAAACTGTTGGCGCAGCCACCCAAGATCCCCCAGAACACCAGTTGCATGATGGATGGACGGACCAGTTGTAAAGAACGCCTCGACCCCAGAAATAACCACATCCCGGCAATTTGGTTGCTCTTAAAATCGTGCCAAAAATTAATGGAGGGTTTAAAGTCGATCATAGGATTTCAAGGAGATGAGTGGCTCGCTAATGTGCTGAATAAGTTTATGCTTGATAAGCATTTAATCAATGCTAATTTTAAATATATAACAAATCTTTGCTTAATAAAGAAGCCATTATCCTATTCAGCTACAAGTTCATGCTGAAAATACGCATCAAAGCGACAAGCATCGCCTTGCCATTGATGATTTGGCTCTTTTCCAGCCAGAAATACCGCCAGACGCGGACGTTTGACCACGACACGCTTGCCAATTTTCTGTGCCAGTTCTAAAAGGTTATCGCCCAGATCCATTTCACCATCTTCAGGCAATAACATATGCAACAGCTGCATCTGTTTTTTGACCTGTGCCTGCTTTTTGACTGCCTGCTGATTTTGATCCCGCTGTGGGAACATTGGATCAAGATAAACCACATCAACAATCTGCTGCTGCTCGGCCTGCTGTTTTAAATAATCGGCTGAATCAGAAAAGACCAAATTAATCCGCGACACGACCTGACTCAGGAATGCATCCGACTGGGCACGTGTATGGCTATCTTCAAGCAAGGTGAACAGAATCGGATGCCGTTCAACCAGGGTGACTTGCGCGCCTAAATGTGCCATCAACAGACTGTCATGCCCCAGACCCGCAGTCGCATCGACTAAGCTTGGTTTTTCACTTAAATTACAGGCGCGTGCAATCATTTCCGATTTCAACGATGCGCGTTTTAAACGCCCGGTTTCCGCTTGCCAGTCCGGTTGCATCTTCATGCCGTTGGCACATAACCAGAGTCCGTCAGCATCGACACAGAGTGCCAGTTCAGGATTTAAACGGAAAAAACGTGCATTGAGTTTTTCAACAGTTTCAATCTCGACCTGCACCCCACGAGAAGAAAGCACAGCCTCAAAGTGCTGTGCTTTCTCTTGATAGTCAGATTCGGTATATAAGCGAATCGCGCTTACCATAGTTTCCAACCCGTATAGGCAAATAATAAAATCAGCAGACCCGAAGCAATACGATACCAGGCAAAGATCATAAAGTCGCGTTTGGCCACATAAGCGACCAGCGCTCGGATTAATATCAATGCCGAGATAAAGGAAACCAGAAGCCCAACTCCGATCACGGTCCAGTCTTCAGTCGTATTTAAGACATCATAGCTTTGATAAAGATCCAGCAGGCCAGCACCGATAATGACCGGAATACCCAAGAAAAATGAGAATTCAGTCGCTGCCTTACGGGACACACCTAGGAACATTGCACCGATAATGGTTGCGCCTGAACGGGAAGTTCCCGGTATCAAGGATAAAACCTGAATCAGGCCAATCCAGATCGCATCTCTAATGCTGAGTTCTTCAACTTCATGCACACGGACTTGTGGTGGATTCTTTTCAATCCAGATAATGATCAAACCACCGACGATCAAACCAATGGCGATGGCAATATCATTAAACAGTAATTGTTTGACAGTTTGTCCCAAAGTCAGACCAATCAATATAATCGGAATAGAAGCTAGAATCAGGCCAATGCCTAAACGGCGACCTTGCGGTTCACCGCTGACAATCCCGGTCGCTGCACCCCAAAGACGTGCCCAATATTCATAAATAACGGCAGCAATTGCCCCCATCTGGATCGCGATGACAAATACATCACTCTTTTCCTTGGTCCAGAAATTCATTAATTCTGATGCCAAAATCAAATGGCCGGTACTGGAAATAGGCAAAAACTCGGTAATGCCTTCGATAATACCCATGATGGCCGCTTTGAGTAGCAGTAAAAGATCCATGCTTTATCCTAATTAATTATGCTTTACCTTGTTCTGGAATTTTTTTCCACGCGTTATCGCGTAAATATACGGGTAATGCCAATTCTGCACTGACCCAGTTTTCTGCTTGTGCCGCTGCACGTGCAATGCTGGCGATATCCTGTGCGGTCGCATGCACATCTTTATAAATTGAAGTTTCGCTTTGTACCAGTTCAGCACCTGAGCCAACCGGGGTAAAGCGCACAGCTTGGCTACCTGCTGCATAACTTAACAGTTGCTCATCATCGACCGGTTGCATAATCCCCTTCGCATCCAGTTGATAGCTCGCGATATAGACTTCGCTCATACGGGCATCCAATACCGCAGACACCTCAGTCAGACCATGTAAACGGTAGGCTGCTTGTGCCAAAGCCTGTAAAGTCGACACCGGAATTACCGGCACATCATTTGACCAAGCCAAGGCCTGAGTCACGGCAGCATTAATGCGGACACCGCTAAAAGAACCCGGACCACGACTAAAGGCAATCGCAGTCAAATCAGCAATGGCCAGCCCAAGATCTTGCAGACCTTGTTCAATCATCGGGAGAATCGTTTGCGTTTGTGCCTTGGCGCGCGCATCAAGCTGAAAAAATAGTTCTTGAGTATCATCGATTACAGAAGCGGAACACTGCTCATTGGCAGTCTCCAATGCCAGCACTTTCATGCACAACCTTAATTCAGAGAATATAAAAAACGCGGATATGATACTCCACTCATATCCGCTACGCGAGATTTTCCCGAAACAGATACAAAAATGCCTAGAAAATCTAGGCTTATGATTCACTCATTAAAAGAGTGCCTTAGAGTTGCACTTCTTCCAACTCCTGAAAGTTTTGAAAATGTTCAGCATAATGCATGGCGCTCATTGTTAATTTTTGAATACTGTCATCATCCAGCGTTTTCACCACTTTACCGGGTGAGCCCATCACCACGGAATTATCCGGAATGATCTTACCTTCAGGAATCAAGGCATTGGCCCCGATAATACAATTCTTGCCAATCACGGCATTGTTCAGAATGACGGCTTGAATTCCGATCAGGCTGTTATCTCCAATGGTACAGCCATGCAGCATGGCCTGATGCCCAATTGTCACATAATTGCCAATATTCATCTCAATGCCGGCATCCGTATGCAGTACTGCATTTTCCTGCACATTACTAAAGTCACCCAATTTAATTTTACTGTTATCTGCACGTACTACAGCCCCAAACCAGACACTGACTTGTCGTCCAAGCTCAACCTGTCCAATCACTGTTGCCGTTGGTGCCACCCAGCCATCCCATGGCTGATGTGTAGCGGTAGGTATATATCCCTGAAATTTGTACAACATTGATAAAATCCTATTCAATGGTTAAAAAAATTTGGAGCGTTTAAAAGTTGGAGAATTAAGCAAGAATGGCCAGTCTTTTTTATAATCCAGCCCATATTGAAATAAAGAAATCAACATACGTGCGGTCAAGCCCCAAACCACTTCATTTTCTACCCGCATACTCGGAAAATATAAGGATTGCTGAGCAAAGCGAACTTCATAAGGTGTGGGCGTCACTTCAAGTAAATGCTGCAATGGGGCAAAGAAAATCCGGTCGATTTCCGTCGGTTGTGGAATCAGCTTCACTTGCGGAGGAATCAGTCCCACAATCGGTTTGACCAGCATGCCATTGCGGGCTTTTTGCATGGGTAAATCACCCATTAAATGTACATCAAAAGGATTGAGAGCCGTTTCCTCATAGGCTTCTCTTAAAGCCACCACAATATTACTGGTATCTTGCGGATCGCGCTTGCCACCCGGAAATGAGACTTCTCCGGCATGATTATTCAAATAAGCTGAACGGCGCGTCAGTAATACTTTCGGGTCAGCTTCATCTGTAATTGCAATCAACACGGCAGCATGCGCAGATCGGATACGCTTGGAAAAACGTAAGCGTTGCTGCAACCTTTGTGTCAATTCACATGCATCCATTCTCTCAGCCCTGACGATGATCATAATTTCATCATAGCTGATTTTAGTCGGGGCGGGAGAGAAATGATGCCAAATTTTGCTTTTTCAGTTATCCTGAGCTTACTTTTATCATTGATGATGAATATGAACTTCTGTGTGAATTGTGGACATAAAACCACTGCTAAAATTCCTTTGGGCGATCAGCAAATTCGCAGCGTATGTGATTCATGCGGCTCTATTCATTACATTAATCCGAAAGTGATTTGTGGCGCTTTAGTCTTATTCGAAAACAAAGTACTGTTGTGCCGTCGTGCCATTGAACCGCGCTACGGCTTATGGACGTTACCTGCCGGCTATATGGAACTGTTTGAAACCATGGAGCAAGGGGCTGCCCGGGAAACCCGCGAAGAAGCCGAAGCTGAAGTAGACATTGAACAGCTGTACTGTATGTATAACATTCCGCGTATTGGTCAGATTTATGTGCTATTTAAAGCCAATCTGATTGATGGAAAATTTGGTGCGGGTGAAGAGACCATCGAAACACGTTTATTTGATGAAGTAGATATTCCTTGGACTGAACTTGCCTTCCCGAGTGTAGAACACACCCTCAGACATTATTTTGAGGATCGTAAAAATAATATTTTTCCAATGCATCTGGAAACCTTAGGCACGCGTCTAGACCACACGGGTTAAATCTAACATCCATAAAAAAATCCCATACCAAGATGGGATTTTTTATTTTTAAAGAATATTATTTGGCTTTGACTTGATAGCAATCCGCAAGCTTAAACTCAACTGAACCACCGTTTAATTTTGCCAGGCTAATATCTGCCAGTGTTTCACCCTCATTGTTATTATTATAAACTTTTTGAAAACTCGCATAGGTATTGGCCCATTGTACCCCATCCCCTGCCGAATTCAGGAAAGTTACACGCCCATTCTGGCCAACATTAGTATCCAACACATTAGACAAATTAAGCAGTGCACCACCGATCACAATCGAATCCCTAGAATCCGGTGAAGACTGGATGCGTGAGTCTACCCCTACCAATGCGCCATTGATATTACCAAACTTTTCATTGGCCAAAATCAGGCGCATGGAAACCGCTTTATCAGCCACAAATGCACGTCCCAAAGTTCCAAGGCGATATTGTTGTATGCCTTGATGATCTAAGAGCGTAGCTGCCAATACATCACCTTGACAGCCATTCACCGGATCAGTCGCAAAACTACTAGAGGATTGCATATTGGTGCGTACATCACCATTACTGTCAATTACAATTCCTAAAGTAATTGGGCTGACAGTGGTATCTGTAAATTTAAATTCCAGATTGGCATACATTGGGAAGATATATTTCTCCTTATCTGCCACGTTCTGCGCTGTTTTAAAGACCTGACGATCCAGATAACTAATTGGGAAAATCTTATATAGATCAACGCTTCCCGTATAGTTTTCACCATCGGCCTGCAAACGCCACAACCCCAAGTTGGCTTGATCGGAAGTATCCAGCGATTTTTTGTCAGTCACCATCTTATAGAAAGCTTCTTTACCGGCGATCACATAATCATTCAATAATCTGCCTTGATACAACTCAAGCGGAGTCGCATTATTTGCAATATTCAAGCGGTAAGGCGTGTTAATGGTTTTACTGGTTGGATGAATCCATGAACTTTGCGGATCAGCGGTCATTTGTACCGGTTTCACCTTACGGATGAGTTGAGCATTAATCCCCCCTAAGGAAGATAAATTTTCTTTAGCCAGAGTTAACTCATTATCACGCCATTGTAAGCCGCTGCCAAAGGTATAGCCCTGGCGATCGGTAATCAGCATAAAATGGCCAAATAAATATTTAGTATTCTTATTCTTAATATCACAAGGGCTTTGATTACAGCCCACCAGTCCATCTGAACCCGTCAGGTTACTACCAATTACGCCTGAAGTTGAGAATAATGAAAATTCTGGCTGATACACGGCTGCGTTAGCAATCGTCACCAGTTTTTTAACGGTGGCAAAAGCCACCTCATCCGAAATTGTGCTGATATCAACAAAATCTTTAATTTTGGTCGCCAAATCGGCATCCATCAGATTGATATTCTCACTGGTTTTCGCCAGGTCTTTACGCATCTCTTCAGTAATATACAAAGGTTGTACATCAGATGGATTAATAATACGCCCTTCTTCTAACGCCAAAGCTTGCAGAATTTTAACCAGACGCATGGCCACCTGAACGGTAGGATCATTAGGCACCAAATCACCTACCGGACGTCGAGCAATCCCAGTTGCAATATCGATTACACTTAAACGCGGCAGCTGGGTCTGGGCACTAAAACTGGCATAATCGCTGAGTTTAATTTGACCTAAATTAATCTTGCGTGAAGCAAAACTTTGAATATAAAACTCAATATTATCCGTCTTTTGACAGGTTCCAGAAGCAACCCCGTTTTTACTATCAAATAACGTAATAAAGGTATTTTCTGTATCGCTACTACAGTTAAAGTTCAAACCATCGAGCGGATATTCCAGCCCCCATTCCACACAGTTAGTTGTACCTGGGGTACAAGTACCATTGGTCGTGGCTTCATCATTTTTTTCTGGAATGACATTGGCACTTTCCCCACCACACCCACTCAGTGCCGTTAAAAGTGTGGTTAAAGCAAATGGAAATAATATTTTATTTTTCATCTTTTTGTACTCGAATAGTCCTTATCGAATGGCGACTAATTTTAGTTGTCCATGATTTATCAGCATCTTGTCTTCAACATCTATTGCTGAGGCCAAAGGCGTCAATAATATATATTCACTTTGAGCAGGAATCTGGAGAATCCCTTCGATACGCTCATGTTGAATAATATTCGCCTGTCCTTCCTGATTTTTAAAACCACCCGCCCCTTCAAGCACACAGCCACGACTGTCTAAAAATACAACAAAAGGCCAATAATACGTTGGATTTTTCTGGCTAGAGGCATAAGAGTTAATCTGAATATTCTGGATATCGGATTGAAGCTTTACCACTTCAAAATCAAATTCGTCTGCTTTAAGAGGCGCACGTGGCCAGAGGTTAACTGCTTTTTTAAGGCTGATTTCTTTAGCTTTTTTAATTTTCTTATCATTAAAACATTGCTTGCCCAAGCTATCAATGGTCTCCGACTGTGAAATACGATAATAACTTTGAGCCAGTACCACAGGACCGGAATCTACTTCTGGCGTTTGAAACAAGGATTTTAATACGGATTGTCCCACCCCTTTTTCACGTTCAATTGTCTGGATCTGGGTAGTTCCGATATTTTTATCCACGACTCCTTCGGGCATGCTATAGAAACGTTTTTTGCCTTCCAAATTAAATTCTTTATTTTCCAGATACTCACTATCCACATATTCAATGCCTTCAACCTGGCTAAATCCCGGCTTTTGTATGGTAGCAACAGAAGATCCAACTCCAGCATCAGGAGTTTGAATAGTTTGAGATCCAAGTATTAATTGTGGTTTAGACTGAATCTTTTCTTGCGCAATATGCGGTTGTACTGGTTGTACTGGTTGTACTGGTTGTACTGGTTGTACTGGTTGTACTGGTTGTACTGGTTGTACTGGTTGTACAACCATATTATGGTCATGCTTAGGTTTGACTTGTCCATTTTTTACGACGGACACTTTTTCTAAGTTTTGCTTTACAGGTGTGGACTGAACTGCTGCAGTTCCTACTGTTTTCGACAATCGAGATTTGTCCTCAATTTTTTTCTCTGCATTATTACGGGGTACGACTAATGGTCGTCCATCCGGACCAATAATCGTAATAAATTCTTTAGCGCTTGTATAAAAAGACACGGATACCAGACTTAATGCCAGTACCGCTGTCAATCCAACGTTCCCTGTCTTGATCATTTTTCCCTTACCAACGCGTGCGATAATTCAAACCTAAAATTGTAATTTTGGTATCTGTTTTTACGTTTAAACCTGCATATGGGTTTAATAACAGGTTATTTACCCCTGTCTGGTTGGCTAAACTACTGGTATTTGCTGGAATCTGATCTTTGCTACGCAAGAAACCAATTGATAGATCCAGATCAGTGTCTGCATCAAAACGGTAACCCACACCTAAACCAAATAACTGTGCACCATTGATCGGTACCATGGTATTACGCTTATTTTTTGGAATAGCACTGGTCCGTGGTTCATAACCTGCCCGAAGCTTCAAACGGTCTGTAGCGGAATACTCCATCCCGATACCAAAGTTCCACGGCGATTCAAATCCCATCGGTAAAGCCAAGGTTGAGTCAGTAACATTGGCAGACAAAATTTTGGCAATTTTTAGGGCTGAAATGGTACGATCAAATTCGAATTTAAATTCGTCCCAGACCTTGTAATCTGTCCAGCCAATATCAAAATTCACTTGCAAATCTGGCATCACTTTATATTTGATACCTGCCTGAAAATGCGCCGGATATTCAAAATCCTGCGACACCAGACCAGATTCACTCGATGGTATGTAATTAGGAAATCCAAGAATTGCAGCCAGAATCTGGCCGGTCGGTGAGGTCATTAAACCTTTAATCATTTCCTGAGGAGCTTTGGCATTATCAATATGATATTTACCTTTTAAGCGCATTTTTGCAGCACTTTGGTACACCATACCAAAACTAAAGTCTTCGCGCGGTTCCCACAATATTCCCAGGTTATAACTTGGGCTTAAGTTCTGCTCAAGCTCCAGTTGCATTTGACCAAACTTGCCAAATGGGTTCATCCCCTCATCCGCATTACAGATCCCGAGCAAAAGAATATCTGTAATAATGTCGGAATTTTCTTTAAACGGCGTACACACGACTTCGTCGATCATACGCAACATCCCAATCAACTCATTCGGGAAACGCAAGTCCGTTTTCATTCCGATGGCTTGATAAGACATCCCGATAGAAGCACCAATCGACAGTTGGTCATTGACCTCATAACCGATGGATGGTGACAGATAGGTAATCCGCTCTAAAGCAACCTGCTGTCCCATAAAGTTTGCCGGGTTCCCATCTTCATGACCAAAACCTGCCATGAGAGGAGCATAAACAGCAGTCGCATAAGTGGCTTTCGATCCAGGGGGATTGTATGCGATCCCCATCGTGGGTGCAGTCAAAGGAAGACCTTCGCCTAAATCCACCATTTTTTTCAGAAAAGGAACATACAGGCTGACATATTCCACATCGCCTTTGACTGGGCCTTTAAAATCGGTACACAAATCAGATGAAACTTCAGGACCGTCATTACAGACAATAGGATCATCAGAATAGCCAAATACGTTATATCCGGCGGGTACTGAAAACTCACGCTGGATATCAAAATTAGCCACAATGATTTGCTGTTCGGTTTGCAGCCCATTAATTTTAGTCAGTGCAGCCGGGTTAAAGTGGACCGCATTGACCCCTGGAGGATCTGCAGTGACAGCATTCCCCATGGATAGTGCACGTAAATCAACTGAAAGGTTGGTTCCCAATTGTGCAAAGGTATAACTTGAACAGCCCGCAAGAATAATTCCTGTTAATAACGGGCTAAGTCGAATGTTTTTCATACGACACCCCCTATTAACTAATTTTTTTACCAAAACCTAAAATATCAAGTGGGAATGACAGTCCCAACGAAACATCCGGTGCATCTTCGGTCAGCCCTAGGCCAACGGTACCATTAACAATGGTTTCTGGAGAGACTCGCACACCTAAGGAAATTGCAAAGGTAGAACTGGTCTGATCCGCAGCAGAATAACTTTCACCCGTGTTATAGCTAAATTCCGCACCGGTATTAAAGCTTTGCTGATAGGACATGGTCATCGAAACGTCATAGTTAAATGAATATGCGAAACCAAAGGCAAAGCCTCCACTAACACCAGGTTCAAACTCCTCAATAATTCGGCTACCTCGACGCTGATTTAGGCCTGATTCTTTAAAACCATAGTTCGCAGAAACTGATGCAAACAGCACGACTGGATCAATGTATTTACGCGTACTAGCACCTACTCCAGCAGAGTAATAACCCTTTCCTGCTGCTAGATCTGTCGCGGCATTAATTTCATAAGGACTATCACCCGTTTTAGTCGACAAATTTGCAAATAAAATCAGAGGCAGACGACCCGCTTTTAGTGGAAAGGGTTCCCAGCGAGCACCCAAACTAATATCGCCCAAACCTGCAGTAGACGTATCTTTTAACAAGTCAGTTTTGGCCACTAAAGGTAAGGATGCAGTCAAGGTCAGGTTATCTTTCACGCCATATTGGAAAGTGAAAGTATTGGTCATACTATGTGTTGCATTTTCTTGAACACGTAGTTGATACAATTGGCCCTGAGCCATTTCTATATCAAGTTGAGTGTCTCGATAATAGGTATAATCAATATCGTAATATGATGAAATTTCGCCTTGTTTTATCAGAGAGTATTGGCGTTCATTTGACGTAAATACTTCTTCCAGATTAGCTGCCTGAGTAGCATCTCCTTCTTGTTGCTGTAAAGCTTGAGATGCATCTACGACTTGGCCAGCCTGAGTCTCTACAGGTGATGCTGTTTCAACGACCGCCTCTTCAACTGCTTCATATTCACCTAGTTCTGACTCTTCTGCAGCCTGCGTTTCGACCTGCCCGGTTTGAGCCGGTACAGATGCAGCAGTTTCAACGACAACTTCCTCATCAACCGTTTCGTATTCACCTAGTGCTGGTTCTTCTGCAGCAAATGCAACGCCCATTACCATTTGAATGCTCAGTGCCAAGAACGTCTTGTTCATCCATTTACTGTTCATATCCATTTCACCATTTTAATTTTTATTACTGTTTTTCATTTTATTTATTCTTGTAATACAGTCTCAGGAAGTTATGTTGATATTCCCCAAATTTTTCTGACTCTGTATTACGATTACGGTCCATACGGATCGTAGAAGCTTTATCAGCAATTTTGTCCATATAAAATTGTGGATACTGCATGTCAACCAAGGCATAGCGATTGATCGTAGCATCTTCTACATGGCGCATATCTGATTCTTTTAATGCTAGAAATTTTTTGCGATATTGTTCAGGTACATTAATCAGGAACAAAGTGTTATTTTCCCAAATATCCTGAAAACGCCGTTCCTCAAAACTGATATTACCAAGTGCTGGATCTGCAACATAAACCCGGCCATTTTTATAACCTTTATAAACTACAAAATGCTTAAATCCTGCATAGGAAATCGGAACAATGGCGGGCTGATCTTGATTAACTAAATCTTTGAACTCCCCTCGATAGCCTCCACTTTCCAACCCTAAGGCTGACACAAAGCGCTTCATATCAAGCAGAGAAAAACTACGGCGTTCAACAATTTTATCCGTTTCACCGAATTTCATCAGCCCACTCATGACTTGCTGCTCATCCAGCTGCGTACCGACATAACCATTGAGCAGGGTCGTAAGCGCTGCCGAACCACAACTATAATCATAAGCCTGACGTACAATGCCCTGAAACTGATCCAGAAGTGCCGGTTTTACTTCTACAGCTTCACGGTGCATACGTACAAAAGAGTCATTTCTTGAATCAAGAACTTCAGTATAGTGAACAGCACCATTTGGCTGTTTTTTGATATCCAGAGCTTCTTTGGCAGCGTAATACATCAATGCCGAGCCCAACGCGATCTCTAACATAATTATGAACTTTTCTTATAATGGGCATGATGCGCCTATTTTTCTTTTTATAGAGCATTCACTCTACTTCCCTGTAACTAGAAAGATACCTTCTTTTTCAAAAAAATACAGCATTTTTTTTATTTTTTGGATAAATGATTTAGTCATAAAAAAAACGCGTGTAAACACGCGCTTTTTTTAAATGAAGATTAGTGACCAGAAATAGTAAAAATTGCACCTTTATTATAAGTACCTTGCTCAGGAGAGTAGAACGTTTGTAAACCTTGTACTTCCATATCACCAATTGATGATCTTGCTTCACGGTTACCCAAATGAATACCTTGAATGTATTGGTCCTTAGCGCCAGTATCCAGACTTACAATACGTACGTGCGCTGCCTTACCAATAGGAGCAGCAGCATCAGTACCCACATAAGCATCATTAAATACTGAAATGTTTTGGCTAATCGTCAAATCATTAGATTTCGCATTTGTAATTTTAATACTTTCAATGAAGATTTCACCCGCTGCTCTTGTCTGTAGATCTCCACTAAACAATACATCACCTGACACTGGATGCTTAACTTCAACATTTTCTGCCAAGATACCACCATTAGTTGAATTATCCAAAATACCTAAATTATTGATAGTTAAACCACCTTTCATTATGGTATTTAACTTAATCATTGCACCTTGTGGAGCAGCACCTAGTTGAATATTGGCATTCATCACACCAGTTTTAATATCCAAACCACTAATGATATCATTTACAACAGCACCACCACCTCGACGAATCGTATTCGCATTCTCACCAGCACCTTTTACGCCAGATGCAGTAACCCCAATTCGGCCAATTTTAATATCAAGACCCGATACTTGTGCAGCAACATTAATGAAAGGATTACCACCACCAGCATCTGAATCAATCACCAAGTCAGCAAGATTACGGGATTGAAGTAAGTAAGCGCCATTATCATCATAGTTAGCACCAATTACTACACCATGAGTTGCAGTAGTTGGATTAGCAAGAGCATTGGCGTCAGGCGCTGTATCAGTCTTACCACGAATTACGATCGCACCTGCATTGGGAGCAACCCCTGTTGTAGCATCCTTAATACCATTCAAACCGTCATTATCATGGATAAATAATTTTTCAATAGCAATTTTCGAGATGCCGATACCAATTGTTAAACCATCTTGACCCGTTGTTTCGCTTAGAGATGCATCATCCATTGCTTGCATCGCCATCGCATTGGCACTAAATGCAACTGAAGTCGCTAAAACTAATTTTGTAAATTTTTTCATTGTTTACTCTCCCAAGAGTACTATTTTTTTTGGTTGTGAATTACTCAGTGTTTAGGCTGTATTTTTTATTTTCTGACAGCTTAAGCATCTTTCCTTGAGTAATTTGCTAGCCCACTTAAATTAGCGTCGAGTCAGTTTTTGATCAACTGTTGTTGGTCGCAATCTGTCGCTTACCGATAAACGGTATTTCATGATTTAAAAATATTTTCCTCGCTTCTTGATATAAAATAGTGAGTCATATCGAACTCTCCTTAACTGAATGACCGAAGCTCTCTATCATCGCCCTTTAAAATTTGAATCTCGTCTGGTTACAGATCTATTATCCGCGTTGAAGACATTAGATCATCTGGTGTATTTAAATAATAATGGTCAGCCTTTTATTGCCTGCTGCGCTCAAGAATATTTTATTGCCCAGACATCACAAATTCAGTCTTTTAAAAGAACAGGGATTGAACACTATCAGCCCAGACCATCTGAGTTTAATTTAGCAATCGATGCATTAAAAACTCCTCAAGAGAATGGCTTTCGTGGAGGCTATGTCGGTTTTATTAGCTACGATTATGCGGCTCAACAATATATTCAGTATCCAGATCGTACTCAACCTGGTTTATTTATTGGTCAATTTTCTTCCTACATTAAACCAACCCCTGATGGCTGGATGTTCTATAGTGATGATCCACAGGCAGAACAGCTTTACAATCATATTCAGAACTTACTTAACCAAGATAAAATTCACCCGACATTTCATTTAAACAATCCTTGTAGCTCACGCTGGACCAAATCTGTCTATACTCAGGCTTTTCAGAAAATTCAGGACTATATTGTTGCAGGTGACTGCTATCAGATTAATCTGACCCAAGAATTTAAAGGTCGTGCCCAAGGCTCCCTCTTAGCGACTGCCCAAGCATTCTGGACATTAACCGAAGCGCCCTATGCGGGTTATCTGCGTATTGGTGATTTTGAATTACTCAGCTGCTCACCCGAGTTATTTATTGACTTCGAAAAAAATCGGAAAATTATCACCAAACCAATTAAAGGCACCATGCCACGCTATAGCGATCCAGTGCTGGATGAACAATCTAAACACACCTTAAAAGCATCGGAAAAAGATCAGGCAGAAAATGTCATGATTGTGGATTTATTACGTAATGATTTAAGTGTTTATGCGGAAACAGGCTCGGTTAAAACACCTAAATTATTTAATATCGAAAGTTTTAATCAAGTGCATCATATGGTGAGCGAAGTAGAAGCGACCTTAAAAGCAGATGTGAATCCTTTCGAGGTGTTAATGTCAGCCCTACCAGGTGGCTCAATTACGGGCGCACCTAAAATTCGTGCCATGCAGATTATTGCTGAATTGGAAGGTGCAGCACGTGGGGCTTATTGTGGATCAATGGGTTATTTTAATTTTGATGGTACCGGTTCCTGGAACATCCTGATTCGTTCCATCCAAAAATATCAGGAAGATGTTTCTTTATGGGCGGGTGGTGGTATTACCATTTCTTCGGATTGTGATGCGGAATACCAAGAATGTTTTGATAAAATTTCAGCAATGCTGGATCTGTTAAATACGTGGTATCAGCCTGAATAAATAAAAAAGCGAATCATTTGATTCGCTTTTTTAATCCCTTCTAGCCTCCCTTTAAAAAGAGAGGAAAAATTCCCTCTTTATGAAAGAGGGGTTTTGAGAGATTAAACTAAAATCTCGTTTTTTAATGTATCCACTAAACGCTGATTTTGCTCATCTGTACCAATAGTAATTCTTAAAAACTGGTTAATACGTGGCTTGTTAAAATAACGTACGATAATGCCACGTTCACGCAACTCACTTGCAAGTTCGCCTGCATCCTTAAATGGCAATGAGGCAAAAATAAAGTTAGCACTCGATGGTAAAACTTTAAAACCAAGCTCATTTAATTGGGACACCAACTTTTCACGACTCTTAATCACTTTTGCATTTTGTGCTTCAAAGTAGGCTTGATCTTCAAATGAAGCGACCGCTGCAGCAATCGCAAAACGGTCCATCGGATAAGAGTTAAAGCTATTTTTGACTGCTTCAAGTGCTGCAATCAAATGTGGCTGAGCAATCGCAAAACCCACTCGCAGACCAGCAAGAGAACGTGACTTCGATGTGGTTTGACATACCACTAAATTTTCATATTTCTCAACCAGCTTGACTGCTGATTCTGCACCGAAGTCGACATAGGCTTCATCAATCACCACCACTGAATCCGGATTGGCTTGCAAAATTTCTCCAATCGCAGCCAAACCTAGATCAATACTGGTCGGCGCATTAGGATTAGTAATAATAATGCCGCCATTAGCTTGTTTATAGTCATCTACAACAATTTCAAAGTTATCATTGAGTGGCAAGATTTTGGTTTTGACGCCAAAAAACTGACTATAAACTGGATAGAAACTATAGGTAATATCTGGATAAAGTACAGGTTTTTCTTGAACAAAAAATGCTTTAAAGATATGCGCCAAGACTTCATCTGAGCCATTGCCAACAAAGACGGTTTCAACAGGTACATTTTGTTGTTTAGCGATCGCCTGTTTCAACTCTGATGCATCAGGGTCTGGATACAAACGCAAAACATCCGCCGAATTCGCAAGTACCTTTTGAACCGCTTCTACCACTTTGGGTGAAGGTGGATACGGATTTTCATTGGTATTAAGTTTTAAAATATTCTGGATTTTTGGTTGTTCGCCTGGAGTATACGGTTTTAATTCACGTACTTCAGGACTCCAAAAACGCATTTGTTCTGTTGTGATATTCATTTTGTATTCTCTTTAAACCCTCTCCTAACCTCTCCAAAGGGAGAGGAATTTTCATTACTAAAGACACAAGATTTTTGTGGTTTAAATTCTCCTCTCCTTTTAGGAGAGGGTCAGTGAGAGGTTGTAATGCTATTTATGATTGATAACGATAACGTGCTGAACGCGCATGTGCATCCAGGTTTTCTTGTTGCGCCAAGATATCCGCGGTTTTTGCTAAAGTTTTTACACCTTCTTGTGAGCACATGATCAGGCTTGAGCGCTTCTGGAAATCATAGACACCAAGTGGCGATGAAAAACGCGCAGTACCTGAAGTTGGCAAGACGTGGTTTGGACCGGCACAGTAATCACCAATGGCTTCAGGCGTATAACGACCCATAAAGATTGCACCTGCGTGACGAATGCTATCAGACATTGCTTCTGCATCATCTAAACATAACATCAAATGCTCAGGCGCCACCTGATTAATCAAATCCGATGCTTCTTGGCGGTCTTTCACCAAGACCAAAGCACCACGATTGGCAATCGAGGTACGGGCAATTTCTGCCTTTGGCAAGGTTGCCAGATGCATTTCAATCGCCTGCTCAACATCATTCAGCAACTGTTCATCTGGTGTAATGAAAATGGCCTGTGCCACAGTGTCATGCTCAGCTTGCGAAAGTAAATCCATCGCCAGCCATTCAGCATTATTTTGGCCTTCGGCATACACCAGAATTTCAGAAGGTCCTGCAATCATGTCGATACCGACCTGACCAAACACCGCACGTTTTGCCGCAGCCACAAAACGGTTGCCTGGGCCGGTGATTTTATCGACTGATAGAATGGTTTCTGTACCATAAGCCAATGCCGCAACAGCTTGCGCGCCACCAATTGTAAAGACACGCGTTACGCCTGCCAGATATGCAGCCGCCAGTACCAATGGATTTAACTCACCATTCGGCGCAGGTACCACCATAATAATTTCCGGCACACCTGCGACATGTGCAGGCACCGCATTCATCAATACTGAAGACGGATAAGACGCCAGACCACCCGGTACATAAATTCCGACACGATCCAGTGGGGTAACTTTTTGACCGAGCGTATTTCCTAAAGCATCGACATAGGTCCAGCCGTCCTGTTTTTGTGCTTGGTGGAATTCCCGAATACGATTCGCTGCAAGTTCAAGCGCTTCCCGGACTTCCATGCTTAGACCATCAAATGCTGCTTTCAATTGTTCCTGGGTCAGTTCAAGCTCTGAAAATTGATGCGCTGGATGTCGATCGAACTGTTGAGTGAGTTTAAGAACATGAGCATCACCATGCTGACGAACATCAGCAATAATTTGATCTACAGTTTTTAAAAGTTCAGGATCATTAACAGTTTCAAAAGCCAACAAGTCAGCAAATGCTTGCTTGAAGTTTTGATCTTGGGTCGATAAACGTCGCATCAATTTACCCATCAGGTTTGAATTCGAAGGCTTTAGTTTACCTGTTTTCCAGACTTTTGTCGGCAGCTATAGTGCTCTAGCCCTATGAGTTTTATTGGAAATAACTTTTGGTAAAATTGATGAAAGAATTTACATCGTATTTATGTTCAATCGAATAAAAAAACCGCCCTAAGAGGACGGTATTTTTATGCAACAAATTTAAGCCTGTTTGGCCTTTTCACGTTCTTCCACAGCTTTTTCAAGCTGTGCCAGAATCGGATTTAACAACGCTTGCTTACGCTTGAAGCTGGCTTTATTCACGATTAAACGCGAAGACACTTTGCAGATTTCTTCAAGTGGCTCTAAACCATTGGCACGCAAGGTATTGCCTGTATCTACGACATCGACGATGTAATCGCCCAGACCAACTAATGGTGCAAGTTCCATGGAGCCATACAGCTTGATCACATCAACCTGCTCGCCAAGGCTGGCATAGTATTGACGGGTCAAATTCACGTACTTGGTCGCAATTTTTAAGCGACCTTTAGGACGTAGCATCCCCACCTTACCGGCGGTCATCAATTTACATACCGCAATTTTCAGGTCCAATGGTTCATAGACATTTTGTGCACCATGTTCCATCAATACATCTTTACCGGCCACGCCAATATCGGCTGCACCATTTTCAACATAAGTCGGTACATCTGAAGCACGTAAAATTAGAATACGAACCTGTTTATGCGTGGTCGGGAAAATCAATTTACGAGATTTATCAGGATCTTCTAAAAGATTAATCCCTGCTGTTTCTAGCAAAGGTAAAGTCTCTTTTAAGATACGCCCCTTACTTAATGCCAAAGTTAAACCATGATCAAAATTGCCCATTACGTCAAAGTTTGGATCATCGTTTCTCATATCGCTCATTAATTTACTCGCTTAATTTGGGCACCTAAACTTTGTAACTTTGCTTCTACATCTTCATAACCGCGGTCAATATGATAAATGCGGTCAATCAGCGTTTCACCTTCAGCGGCAAGTGCTGCCAGCACCAAAGAGAACGAAGCACGTAAATCTGTTGCCATTACGGGTGCGGCAGAAAGTTTTTCTACACCCGTTACCACAGCATCATTACCTTCTACCTGAATATTGGCACCCATACGTGCCAATTCAGGAACATGCATGAAACGGTTTTCAAAAATCGTTTCAGAAATTGTCGCAAAGCCTTGAGCAATGGCATTCACAGCCATAATCTGGGCTTGCATATCGGTTGGAAATTCCGGATGTGGCAAGGTCTGGAAGCTGACAGCTTTCGGACGTTTACCCAGCATATCCAGCTCAATCCAGTCATCACCACGGGTCACTTCTGCACCCATTTCTTCAAACTTGTCCAGCACCGCTTCCATCAGAGATGGATCAGTATGCGTGGTTTTGATACGACCACCAGTGATCGCTGCCGCTGCCAGATATGAACCAGTTTCAATCCGGTCAGCAACTACAGCATATTCACAGCCATGCAGACGTTCGACACCGGTCACAATTAAAGTATCGGTATCCAGACCTTCAATCTTGGCACCCATCTTGATCAGCATTTGCGCAAGATCAGTGATTTCAGGTTCACGTGCTGCATTGCGAATCGTGGTCACGCCATCGGCCAACACGGCAGCCATCAGAATATTTTCTGTTCCACCCACAGTCACCATATCAAAAACGACTTCGCCACCTTTCAGGCGACCATCGACTTTGGCATGTACATAGCCGGCTTCCACTTCAATCTCGGCGCCTAAAGCTTCTAAAGCTTTTAAATGCTGATCGACAGGACGGGAACCAATCGCACAACCGCCTGGCAAAGACACTTTTGCACTACCATAACGCGCCAATAATGGACCAAGCACCAAAATAGAAGCACGCATAGTTTTTACGAGCTCATACGGTGCGAACTGGTTATCTAATGTAGACGTATCAGCAATGACTGTATCGCCTTCATAGGTCATGGTAATCCCAAGACCAGCAATCAGCTTTACCAGCGTATTGACATCTTTTAGATTAGGAACATTTCTGAGCGTAATCGGGGTATCAGCAAGAATCATTGCTGCCAATAATGGAAGTGCTGCATTCTTTGCACCAGAAATGCGCACTTCACCTTCGAGCTTGATACCGCCCTGAATTAAAAATTTATCCATTAAATGATTAAGCTCCAAATAAGCTTGCTTTGCGCCATTCTTCTTTTGTCATCGCGCGAATCGTTACTGCGTGAACCGCACCACTGGCAATATGGGCATTGAGAGGAGCATAAACAGCTTGTTGGCGTGCAACTGGACGCTTACCTTCAAATTGATCATCCACAATACGGAGATCAAATTTTCCGCCCTGACCACTCACAGCAACATCCGCTTCTGGAAAAGCGGCTTCTAAAATTTCAGCGAGCTGTTCATTATTCATCACAAGACCTCTTATAGGACTAAGGGTGTAAAACGAGCCATTTTACTATAAATAGCAAAAATAATTCATGGATCCATACATTATATATATAAAAAAAGAGGCTTTTAAAACCTCTTTTTCATCATTTGTCCTTTATAGGGCTAAAGGATGCTGCTGTAAATGCATTTCCCGGTATCGATCAATCTGCCGTTTGAGTTTTTCGGTTAATATTTTAATTGAAGTATACATATCATCTGCGGTGGCGTGAGCAAAAAACTCAATCCCTGGTAATCGGATAATAGCCTCTGCGATATGATTACTACTGCCCTTTCTAGAGCGTTTATCAATTTGATGATCTTTCGAGAGTTTCACTTGCATACTATTCACCTGATCTAGGTGCTTCGTCATCTGTGAAAACTTGGTTTTTATACTTTCTTCAATAGCTGGCGTAATCGATAAATGATGTCCACGAATTGTTATTTGCATAGTTCTATCCCTCACCTTCGTTAGGATTAGAAGAGTCACAATACAAAATAATTTAAATACAGCAACTTATAAATAAAATATCCGTATTTTAAGTCCTGAATCAAATCATTTTTACTGCTCCTCAAAAGAAAAAAAGATTCATTATGCTGTCATAATGAATCTCTAGAATAGCCAGATTTCAAATTTTAGATCAAGACTTTTCGCTCAGAAGATGAAGGAATATGTAACGATTCACGATATTTCGCCACCGTACGTCGTGCCACATCAATGCCTTCATCTTTTAACATATTGGCAATTGCATTATCAGACAAAGGCTTGCGGGCATTTTCTTCGGAAATCAGTTTTTTGATTTTGGCACGAATAGCAGTAGAAGATGCTTCACCACCTGAAGTAGTTCCGACATGACTCGAGAAGAAATATTTCAACTCGAACAATCCACGTGGGGTCAGCATATATTTATTGGTAGTTACACGCGAAACTGTAGATTCATGCAATTCGACTTCTTCAGCAATATCTCTTAAAACCAGAGGTTTCATGCCTTCTGCCCCAATTTCCAAGAACATTTTTTGATGCTCCACAATACAAGTCGCGACTTTCAATAATGTTTTATGCCGCTCATCGATACTTTTGATAAAGTTCTTCGCTTCAAGCATCTGATTACGCAGGTACTGATTATCATCGCTTTGATCTGCACGACGAATCATTTTGGCATAAAAAGAATTGACCCGTAACTTTGGCAGTACATCCGAGTTTAAATTGACTTGCCAGCAGTTATTCTTTTTCATCACCACGACATCTGGCACCTGATAATCTGATTCCTTGTTTTCAAATTCCAGCCCCGGGTGCGGTTTCAATGTTTTTAGCAAATCTACAGCACAGCGCAATTGCTCCGGATTTAAACCAGTCTGTTTGATCAGCTTAGGAAGCTCATTGGTAATCAACAATTCATAATGTTGCAGAAGTTTGATCGCATCATTTCGGCAAGACGTTGATGCAGGTAAATTATCAAGTTGAACCAATAGGCATTCTGCCAAGCTTCTAGAACCTACACCTACCGGATCCAAACGCTGGATATGCTTTAATACAACGGCAACCTCATCATCTTCAATTTCTTCTTCAGACCCCATAGAAGAGAGTAAATGTTGTACTGATGCAGTAATTTCACTCAACTCGGCATCTAAAAAACCTTTGTCGTCCAGAGAATCCACGATGCAATAAGCGATTAATTTATCAACCTGTGAAAAATTCAACAGATTAATTTGTTCTAGCATATATTCTTGCAGGCTCTGATGCCCTTGACGATTATCTTCACGCTCTTCGAACTCGGCTGCCCCCAGACTTGTAGGTTGATGGGTATAGACATCATCCCAATCAGTATCTACAGGTAAGTCATCAGGCAGATGATCGGCATTAAGTTCATTGGTTAGATCGTGATTTTCATTATTTGATTCAATTGTAGATAAGCTTTCAAGGGTAATTTGCTCTTCAACTTTTTCTAATAGAGGATTACTATCAAGTTGCAACTGAACTTCTTGTTCCAATTCCAGACTTGAAAGTTGTAATAGCCGAATTGCTTGCTGTAATTGTGGAGTTAATGACAGCGAGTTCGCAATTTTTATGCCCACTGATAATCTCATTGTTACCCCCTTAATAGAAAATCCCGTTTTATAAGCAATTTTTATGCCGTTTTATTTTTTATAACACAGATTTACCAAAAAACATACAAATTGGATTTTAAATTTCTAGCCTTTCGCGACTAATAATTGTTTAAATACTTAATTTTTCGCATAAAAAAATCCCCCTCTGCCTTGGCGGAGGGGGATTTCGAATAATGAGCTGGCGATGACTTACTCTCACATGGGTAACCCCACACTACCATCAGCGCTAAGAGGTTTCACTTCTGAGTTCGGGAAGGGATCAGGTGGTTCACTCTTGCTATGGTCGCCAGCACAACTGTTTATGACTATTTGCTTGGGTCTTATTGGCGTTGTTTTCACTTCGCTAGCCTAGCTTTCATCAAATGAGTTATTAACAGGTATATCTGAGTTGCAGTAGTTTGTTCGTTCAGCGTAACTAAATCAAGTCACTTTGTTTAATATCGAATCAATTGATCCTCACTTCTTTCGAAGTTCGTACAACAACTGTTTGGGTGTTGTATAGTCAAGCCTCACGAGCAATTAGTATTGGTCAGCTTCATGTATCACTACACTTCCACATCCAACCTATCAACGTCGTAGTCTTCAACGGCTCTTTAGGAGACATAAAGTCTCGGGGAAATCTTATCTTGAGGTAGGCTTCCCGCTTAGATGCTTTCAGCGGTTATCCCTTCCGAACATAGCTACCCGGCGATGCCACTGGCGTGACAACCGGTACACCAGAGGTTCGTCCACTCTGGTCCTCTCGTACTAGGAGCAGATCCTCTCAAATTTCCAACGCCCACGGTAGATAGGGACCGAACTGTCTCACGACGTTCTAAACCCAGCTCGCGTACCTCTTTAAATGGCGAACAGCCATACCCTTGGGACCTGCTTCAGCCCCAGGATGAGATGAGCCGACATCGAGGTGCCAAACACCGCCGTCGATATGAACTCTTGGGCGGTATCAGCCTGTTATCCCCAGAGTACCTTTTATCCGTTGAGCGATGGCCCTTCCATACAGAACCACCGGATCACTAAGACCTACTTTCGTACCTGCTCGACTTGTGGGTCTCGCAGTTAAGCGCGCTTTTGCCTTTATACTCTACGCGTGATTTCCGACCACGCTGAGCGCACCTTCGTACTCCTCCGTTACTCTTTAGGAGGAGACCGCCCCAGTCAAACTACCCACCAGACATGGTCCTCGTCCCGGATAACGGGACAGAGTTAGAACCTCAATATTACCAGGGTGGTATTTCAAGGACGGCTCCATCGCAACTAGCGTCGCGACTTCAAAGCCTCCCACCTATCCTACACAAGTAAGATCAAAGTTCAATGTCAAGCTGCAGTAAAGGTTCACGGGGTCTTTCCGTCTAGCCGCGGGTACACCGCATCTTCACGGCGAATTCGATTTCACTGAGTCTCTGCTGGAGACAGCGCCCCCATCATTATGCCATTCGTGCAGGTCGGAACTTACCCGACAAGGAATTTCGCTACCTTAGGACCGTTATAGTTACGGCCGCCGTTTACTGGGGCTTCGATCAAGAGCTTCGCTTACGCTAACCCCATCAATTAACCTTCCAGCACCGGGCAGGCATCACACCCTATACGTCCACTTTCGTGTTTGCAGAGTGCTATGTTTTTAATAAACAGTTGCAGGGGCCTGGTTTCTGAGGCTGTCGGCCGCTCAAGGAGCAAGTCCTATCACAGACAACAGCGTACCTTCTCCCGAAGTTACGGTACCATTTTGCCTAGTTCCTTCAGCAGAGTTCTCTCAAGCGCTTTGGTCTACTCGACCTGACCACCTGTGTCGGTTTCGGGTACGATTCCTGTGTAACTGAAGCTTAGAGACTTTTCCTGGAAGCATGGTATCAGCCACTTCACTGTACAAGTACAGCTTGCTATCAGTTCTCAGCATAGAGTACCCCGGATTTGCCTAAGATACATGCCTACAACCTTCCACCTGGACAACCAACGCCAGGCTGACTTAACCTTCTCCGTCCTCTCATCGCATTACACAGAAGTATTGGAATATTAACCAATTTCCCATCGACTACGCCTCTCGGCCTCGCCTTAGGGGTCGACTCACCCAGCCCCGATTAACGTTGGACTGGAACCCTTGGTCTTTCAGCGTGCGAGTTTTTCACTCGCATTGTCGTTACTCACGTCAGCATTCGCACTTCTGATACCTCCAGCAGACTTCTCAATCCACCTTCATCGGCTTACAGAACGCTCCCCTACCACGCATAATAAATTATGCATCCGCAGCTTCGGCATATAGTTTTAGCCCCGTTACATCTTCCGCGCAGGCCGACTCGACTAGTGAGCTATTACGCTTTCTTTAAAGGGTGGCTGCTTCTAAGCCAACCTCCTAGCTGTCTATGCCTTCCCACATCGTTTCCCACTTAACTATAATTTTGGGGCCTTAGCTGGCGGTCTGGATTGTTTTCCTCTTGACTACGGACGTTAGCACCCGCAGTCTGTCTCCCGGATAGTACTCATTGGTATTCGGAGTTTGCATCGGTTTGGTAAGTCGGGATGACCCCCTAGCCGAAACAGTGCTCTACCCCCAATGGTATTCGTCCGAGGCGCTACCTAAATAGCTTTCGGGGAGAACCAGCTATCACCAAGTTTGATTAGCCTTTCACCCCTATCCACAAGTCATCCCCTGGCTTTTCAACGACAGTGGGTTCGGTCCTCCAGTTAGTGTTACCCAACCTTCAACCTGCTCATGGATAGATCACCTGGTTTCGGGTCTATACCCAGCAACTAAACGCCCTATTAAGACTCGGTTTCCCTACGGCTCCCCTATGCGGTTAACCTTGCTACTGAATATAAGTCGCTGACCCATTATACAAAAGGTACGCAGTCACCGGACTAAGCCGGCTCCCACTGCTTGTATGCATGCGGTTTCAGGATCTATTTCACTCCCCTCACAGGGGTTCTTTTCGCCTTTCCCTCACGGTACTGGTTCACTATCGGTCAGTCAGGAGTATTTAGCCTTGGAGGATGGTCCCCCCATATTCAGACAAGGTTTCACGTGCCTCGCCCTACTCGACATCATCATATAAGCCCTTTCGTGTACAGGACTATCACCGTCTACGGTCGCACTTCCCAGAGCGTTCCACTAGAACTTAAATGACTTAATGGGCTCTTCCCCTTTCGCTCGCCGCTACTGAGGGAATCTCAATTGATTTCTTTTCCTAAGGGTACTGAGATGTTTCACTTCCCCTCGTTCGCCTTGCAACACTATGTATTCATGTTGCAATACCTACCTTATGGTAAGTGGGTTTCCCCATTCAGACATCTCCGGATCACAGGATATTTGCCGCCTCCCCGGAGCTTTTCGCAGGCTATCACGTCTTTCATCGCCTCTGACTGCCAAGGCATCCACCACATGCACTTAATTACTTGACTATACAACCCCAAACAGTCGTTTATCCTTACAAGTAGGATAAGCAACAGAGCTTGTCTTGCGACTTACTCATACAGTTGGCGTTTCGTAGATTTAACTACAGCACAGCTTCAATTAGATTCATATACCAAAACGCTTGATTCAGTTAATTTCGCTAGTAACTCATTTCTTTCATCTTCACATCACAGTAATAAATCACTGCTAGTGTTAATGTCAGTCATGAGTATGAACAAATTATTTCAACTCAAATATATTCTGTTAATGATTTTTCCAGCCTTCGTCAGGTCAGGAAACTGTGATAAATCACAGAGGTTATCAAGTGCGCGTATCATAACGCTTGTACTTGTTAATCTCTAGGATCTAAACACTTGATCGCTTAGGAACTAAACAACTTCATCACTGTATGATTACATACTGCGCGAAGCGTAGCTTCTTGCTTAAATTTCAAGTAAAAGCCCTAAAGCAGTGCTTTAAGTTTTATGATCTTGAAATTTGGTGGAGACTAGGAGAGTCGAACTCCTGACCTCCTGCGTGCAAAGCAGGCGCTCTACCAACTAAGCTAAGTCCCCAGCTTATCAATAAGTCAATGTATCGTTCCGTTCTGTTCTGTTTGCTTCAGCACTTGCATGCTGCGTTAGTCAGATTTGGTGGGTCTGACAAGACTTGAACTTGTGACCCCACGCTTATCAAGCGTGTGCTCTAACCAACTGAGCTACAGACCCTCAGATACATCGTATGAAGAACAACTTGTTGTGGATTCTTACCAATCGTCAATCTTTCGTTAAGGAGGTGATCCAGCCGCAGGTTCCCCTACGGCTACCTTGTTACGACTTCACCCCAGTCATCTGCCACACCGTGGTAAGCGTCCCCCCTAAGGTTAGACTACCTACTTCTGGTGCAACAAACTCCCATGGTGTGACGGGCGGTGTGTACAAGGCCCGGGAACGTATTCACCGCGGCATTCTGATCCGCGATTACTAGCGATTCCGACTTCATGGAGTCGAGTTGCAGACTCCAATCCGGACTACGATCGGCTTTTTGAGATTAGCATCCACTCGCGTGGTAGCAACCCTTTGTACCGACCATTGTAGCACGTGTGTAGCCCTGGTCGTAAGGGCCATGATGACTTGACGTCGTCCCCGCCTTCCTCCAGTTTGTCACTGGCAGTATCCTTAAAGTTCCCGGCTTAACCCGCTGGCAAATAAGGAAAAGGGTTGCGCTCGTTGCGGGACTTAACCCAACATCTCACGACACGAGCTGACGACAGCCATGCAGCACCTGTATGTAAGTTCCCGAAGGCACCAATCCATCTCTGAAAAGTTCTTACTATGTCAAGACCAGGTAAGGTTCTTCGCGTTGCATCGAATTAAACCACATGCTCCACCGCTTGTGCGGGCCCCCGTCAATTCATTTGAGTTTTAGTCTTGCGACCGTACTCCCCAGGCGGTCTACTTATCGCGTTAGCTGCGCCACTAAAGCCTCAAAGGCCCCAACGGCTAGTAGACATCGTTTACGGCATGGACTACCAGGGTATCTAATCCTGTTTGCTCCCCATGCTTTCGCACCTCAGTGTCAGTATTAGGCCAGATGGCTGCCTTCGCCATCGGTATTCCTCCAGATCTCTACGCATTTCACCGCTACACCTGGAATTCTACCATCCTCTCCCATACTCTAGCCAACCAGTATCGAATGCAATTCCCAAGTTAAGCTCGGGGATTTCACATTTGACTTAATTGGCCACCTACGCGCGCTTTACGCCCAGTAAATCCGATTAACGCTTGCACCCTCTGTATTACCGCGGCTGCTGGCACAGAGTTAGCCGGTGCTTATTCTGCGAGTAACGTCCACTATCCAAGAGTATTAATCTCGGTAGCCTCCTCCTCGCTTAAAGTGCTTTACAACCAAAAGGCCTTCTTCACACACGCGGCATGGCTGGATCAGGGTTCCCCCCATTGTCCAATATTCCCCACTGCTGCCTCCCGTAGGAGTCTGGGCCGTGTCTCAGTCCCAGTGTGGCGGATCATCCTCTCAGACCCGCTACAGATCGTCGCCTTGGTAGGCCTTTACCCCACCAACTAGCTAATCCGACTTAGGCTCATCTATTAGCGCAAGGCCCGAAGGTCCCCTGCTTTCTCCCGTAGGACGTATGCGGTATTAGCATCCCTTTCGAGATGTTGTCCCCCACTAATAGGCAGATTCCTAAGCATTACTCACCCGTCCGCCGCTAGCTCAGTTACCGAAGCAACCTCGCCCGCTCGACTTGCATGTGTTAAGCCTGCCGCCAGCGTTCAATCTGAGCCATGATCAAACTCTTCAGTTTAATACTATGTAGTGCCTTAAAGGGCACCAATCTTGGCTCATCAATTTTCTGACAAATATTTCTCAAATAAACTTCGAGTAATTTCTACCATCAATCAATGAAAATAATTTCGATCGATCAACCAGTAAAAATCCACACAAGTTGTTCTTCATAATCTCTTAATGATCTTCTTGTTGGTTCGTCACCAGCAAGCTAGGTCGGCTATATTACTCTCTATCTCTAGAAAGTCAACCAGTAATTCAGATTATTTTTAATCTTATCAAATAAAACCCAACTCAATTAAACTTAACTAAGCCACTGTTTTATCAGAAGTTTTAATCTTCATCACCGCCGATGGATGTGCATTCTACAGCATTTCAGAGGGACTGCAACACCTTTTTCAAGAAAATCATTTTGTATGTATATTTTTTAAGCTTTTCGTGTGTTTTCATTCATTTTTTATACAAATTTGCTTAAATGATGTCTATTCGTGAATATAACGTTTATTATTTTCATACTAATAAGTAGTGCTACTTACACAGAAAAGGCCTCAGGTTACCTTATGCATCGTTCTATTTACTTATCTATATGCTTATTTTCTTTAGCTTCAAGCGCACATGTTTTCGCTGAGGTGGCCACCGGTGTGGAAAATCTGGAAAACGAGCCTGCAAAAACGCCGCTTAGAACAAAGATATCAACCAAAGCTCAACAATTACAAACGCAATTGAAAGTTGATGCCAGTGCAGCACAGGCAGAAGAAGTTAAAGATCCTTTTCAACCGTTAAATAGAAAGATCTATCAGTTTAATGATGCGATTGACCGCACCGTGGTACGTCCCATAGCCGTACAATATGTGGAAAAAGTTCCTCAAGATGTTCGTGGCAGCTATACCCAGTTCCGCAGTAACCTAGGTGAACCTTGGAATGTGGTGAATCAGCTGATTCAAGGTCGTCCTGCCCGCGCTGCTAAATCCCTAGGTCGTTTTACCATTAACACCTTAACAACTTTAGGACTGGCTGATCCAGCGCGTCGCCTGGGCTTGAGTCATGAAGAGGAAAAATTTGGAATTACCTTAGGTTATTATGGCGTGCCTTCTGGCCCTTATATCATGTTGCCATTTTTAGGTCCAAGTTCTGTCCGTGGCGTAATCGGTACTGCTGTAGATAGTCAAGCTCGTCCACAAAAATACATTCTCGAAGATGAAGATGGACTTTACTGGACTGATCAGTTTTGGCGTGCCATCGATACCCGTTCAGAAATACTGGACGTTGAAGGAGTGCTGACTGGCGATCGCTATGCGCAGATTCGCGATATTTATTTACAACGTACCAATTATGCAATTGCAGAAAAGAAAGGTACAGAGCAAGATACGCTGTTCCTAGAAGATGATTTTGAAGATGAAAATTCTGATGATGCACCTTCTATTGATAGCAACATTAAATCTTCAAACGAAGATCTTTAAGTTTAAGCCTCATGTATGATTGCTAGTGAAAATCTGTTCGCTAGCAATACTTTGCTTATTATAGTACATCTTATAACCAATCTTGGGATTGAATCACTTTTTTATGTATTTCATTCAACCGACTCGTGATATTCCTTACTTAGATCAAGTACTTGATGCACTTCCGCATGTTCAGATGATCTATCTAGATGATCATGAACTGTATGACTCTACGATTATTGCAATTGCAGATGTACATGATTATCTGAAATATAAGTGGAATCTGCCTACGATTGTACTGGCCTTAGAAAATGAAGGTACTGCTTTGGCTCAGGCCTGGGAACAAGGGGCTTTGGCTGGCTGGATCTGGAATAAACTTCCCGAGAATCCTGATCTGGCATTACAAAAAATTGACGCACAATATAAACGTAATCAGGATAGCCGCGACCTTCCTTCTGCGGCAGAATTACAAAAAAGATTGTTACCAAATCCGATTGAATTGACCAATTACGAGGTCGAAACCTATTTCCAGCCTTCTGCCTATCTTTCAGGAGATTGGTATGATTATTGGAAAATCAGCGACAAAGAAGTGATTTTCTATTTGGCCGATGTCTCTGGACATGGTGTCACCAGTAGTTTACTCACGTCCTGGATGGCAGCTTTCCATGGCCGCTCTAAAACACCGCGCGAGCTGATCAAAAAGCTGAACGGCATGCTGATGCAGGAAAATATTGAAAAGCACATCACCATGATTGCCGGGATTCTTAATCTGGAAACCCATGTATTAAAATGGTCCAGCGCTGGACATTATCCTCCACCGATTATATTTGAACCCAATCAAGAACCTAAAATCCTCTCTTCCAGCAGTTTCCCTTTGGGCTTAACCGAAGATCTTGAAGTTGAGGAAAATGAATGGGTATTAAGTCGCAATGCGCGCTTTATTATCTGTTCGGATGGCGCACTGGAACCTTTTGATGGTGGTTTAAATGAACAATTCTCGCAATTATTACACCATTTGCAGAATCAATCTTTTCAGGCTCCGGAACATGTGGCTGACGATATCGCCTTTTTAAGCTTTATCCGCGTAAATTAGCAGTATATTTACAGGCTTTATAAGCACTTAATTTGATTACTACTTTCAGCCACTTGAGTATCAATACACCCTATGGGATAATTTAATATCCTTCTCTGCAAATGGCATTTATATGTCAACAGGTCATGTTGAATATGCAAGTCTGAATGGAACGCATATTTTTAAGCTTATCGGCGAAGTGCGTGCCCAATCTTGTATTAGTCTAGACAAATTACTGAACAAAATTGAACAGCAAGACAACGTAGTTGGCGCTATCGTTGATCTCACCGAAACCAGTTTCATTGACAGTACCGTACTGGGTGTTTTAGCGAAACTAGGACTCAAACTCAAGCAAGTACACAATATTCAGGCTGTCATGCTTTCTACCAATTCTGACATTACCACTTTGGCCAACAGTATGGGATTGAGCCAAGTGTTTGTGATTCTGAATTATTGTGGTGATCCAAATGTCTGCACACGTACGCTGATGGAAGAACATGTCACGCATCAAAATATGCTGAATACGGTTCTGGATGCGCATAAAACCTTGATGAAACTGAATCAAAGCAATCAGAACATGTTTGAACCTTTAGTCAAACAGCTACAGAAAGAGCAAGACAATTTAGATAAAATTTCCGAGCAAAAGGTATAACCATCTTATAAGAGGACCCTATGACTTTACTTTCTGTTGTACAAATGAATTCTCAAAATGAAATTGATGCCAATTTCGTGGAGATTGAATCTTTAATTCAACAAAGTAAGGCCAATGGAGCTGAACTGATTGTTTTCCCGGAAAACTTTGTCTGTTTTGCCGCAGGAAAACAGCGTGAAACTGCTGCACAATTTGAAGTGATTCAGCAGCGTCTGGAACAACTTGCCCATCAATATGACACCTGGATCGTCGCTGGTACATTACCCTGCCCTTATCGTCCGGATGGTTCGATCATTGAAGATGGCCGCGTGCGTACCGTTAGCCTGTGTATCAGTCCGGAACGGACCGAAGCGCGTTATGACAAAATTCACTTGTTTGATGTGCAAGTCGGTGATGCTGTAGGCGGTTATCAGGAATCCAAGTTCTTTGAGCCCGGCACAGATGTTGTCGTAGCCAAAACCCCTTTTGGTAATATTGGTTTAATGGTCTGTTATGACCTGCGTTTTCCGGAACTAGCGTTAAATCTACGAGCCAAAGGTGCAAACCTCTTGACCGCACCTTCTGCTTTTACCTATACCACAGGTGAAATGCACTGGCAGCTTCTTCTGCAAACACGTGCTCTAGATAGCCAATGTTCGGTGCTTGGTGCAGCTCAACAAGGCTGGCATGGAGAAAAACGCCAGACCTGGGGGCATGCAGCCGCCACCAATAGTCGTGGACAACTTCTTAATATGATCCATGCAGAAGGTGCTCAACTCATCACCGTCGACTTTGATTTAAATGAACAGCAAAAAGTGCGTGAATCCATGCCTTTAATGCAACACCGTAGACTTCTTCAACTTTCCTGAATCGTTTCATTTGCTTGCATAAAATAACAAAATCCCTGCTTATTCTTCAGGTGAAATCACCGAGCATAGAAGCTCTACGAAAAATAAACAGGGATTTAACTCATGTCATTAGAAAAAGCCGTCTATACCGCACATGCCAAAGCCACAGGGGGCCGTGATGGCCGCGCCATTTCTAACGATCAGATTCTGGACGTCCAATTGGCCGTACCTAAAGAAATGGGGGGACCAGGCGGTGGAACCAATCCTGAACAGCTCTTTGCCGCAGGTTATTTCGCCTGTTTCTTGGGTGCTATGAAATTTGTCGCCAATCGAGACAAGCTCAATATCAGCAAAGATGCCTATATTGAAGGTGATGTTGGGATTGGTCCGATTCCTACCGGGTTTGGAATCGAAGTGACCTTAAATATCCATCTTGAAGGCATGGATCAGGAAGAAGCACAAAAACTGGTCGATGCTGCGCATATCGTCTGCCCCTACTCGAATGCGACCCGCAATAATATTGATGTGAACTTAAATGTGATTACTTAAGATTTTGATTTACCTGCTATCCTGAAAAAATAGCTTCAGGATAGCTAGACTTCAATTATAAATTTCAAAATTTACCCGCTTCATCTTTTGTCAAAAGCTACTTCTCTTCCCCACTTGAAAACTGCAGCAAAAACTTAAGAAATTATATATAATGATTCTTATTTACATTTATTCGATTTATATTGATGTTAAAACTAGTTCTTCTGAATTCTCTCCTGCTCCTCACTGCTACAACCTCTTTTGCAGATCTTTATCTCTCAGAAAAAATCCGTCCGAAAATAAAATCTCTGCTCAATACTGAAATTGAACGCCTACCCATTCCTGCAACACCCAACAATATGATTCTGCCTGAATTTGGTAAAGGGATTATTGGCTGGGGAGCTGGCCCCAAAGATGCTGAAGCCCGTTTTCTCAATATTACTCAGGCAGATGTTGAAACAATGAAACAGGAAGGACTGAGTTTAGCAATGGCACAAGCCTGGCAGAACTTTTATGAAAATGAAACTCTGCGTAATCCGGGAAATCCGTAAGCGTCCGCTGAACCCCATGTCTATTTTTAATTCGGTTCAGGTTTCCAGCGGTGTGGCAGTAATTCTTCTATTTGGGTCACTTTATGGGTCGGCAATCTTTTCAGCACATCACTTAAATAGGCATATGGATCCAACCCATTCAGCTTTGCTGACTGGATTAAAGTCATGATGTTTGCCGCTCGCTGACCACTACGCAGCGAACCTGCAAATAACCAGTTCTTACGTCCCAACGCCCAAGGCCGCACCTGGTTTTCCACCCAATTATTGCAAATCGGTAGATTGCCATCATCCAGATAGCGGCTTAAAGCTGGCCAACGCTTCAGAGTGTAATTGATGGCCTTGGCGGTTGGAGAACTCGATGGCACCGTCAGTTGATGCTGGTTGAGCCATTCATACAGTTGTTGCATCACTGGTTGACTATGCTGTTGTCGGTATTCGCGGCGCTGTTCTGCTGTACCATCGGTCTTTTTCCTGAGTTCTGCTTCTATGGCATACAGTTTCTGAATCAGCACTAAGGCCTGTTCAGCGACCTGACTTTTCCCGGTCACATGCAGTTCATGGAATTTACGACGCGCATGCGCCATGCAGCCCACCTCAATGACCTGGCCTGATTTAAAGCGTGCTTTATAACCACTGTAATCATCACAGACCAGATGGCCCTGCCAGTCTTTCAGGAACGCTTCAGCATGCTGGCCTGAACGACTATCCTGAAAGTCATAGATCACGGCTTGAATTGGATTATATTGGGTTGTTGCATAGGCCCAGACATAACCTTTCTTCGGTTTTTTCTCATCATCACCCATCCGCATGATGGTGACTGGTGTTTCATCGGCATGGATCACCCGCTGTTGCAGCACCACCTCTTTTAAAGCATTGGCCAGAGGCTCCAGCTCTACACCGCAGCGACCTATCCAGTCAGATAAAGTTGATCTAGAAAGCTCGATTCCCGCCCGCTGATAGATCAGACGTTGACGGTACAGCGGTAAATGATCTGCGTATTTCGAGACCAACACATGGCTAAGCAGTTCAGGACTGGCAATACCTTTATCAATCACATAGGCGGGCATCGCTTGCTGAGTCAGGGTGTCACACTGATCACAGACCCATTTGCCACGCACATGCTGTTCCTTATAGAACTGTGCCGGTCTGAAATTCAATTTTTCACTGATATCTTCGCCGATACGACGTAACTGGCAGCCACAAGCACATTGGGTTGATGTTGGTTCATGCTCGATACGGATGGTGTGTAGATGATCGGGCAGCAGTCGACGTTTAGGTTTGTTGACTGTGGCTTTCTGTGTCGCTGCATCGGTTTTATCTGCATTTAATCGTTCTAATTCTAGATCAACGGCTGCGATATCTTCTTCGACCGCTTCGTCCCATAGATGGATTTGTTTTGCGGTGAGATGTTCGTTTTTACTGCCGAATTTGTGCTTTTTAAACAGCGCCAGTTCATGCTCGTATTTTTGATTGAGAATGGAAAGATGTTGGTTGCATGCTTCAAGATGCTGAACTTTGGTATCTAATTGTTGGTTATCTTCTGCGAGTTGTTGATGCTGCATTGCCAACTGTCTGGTAAATTCCAGCAGTTGTTCATGGGTCAGTTGGCTTAAGTCAGGCAGCGTATTCATGACCGCAGTATGCCTGAGGTCATGACGCAGAGGAAATAGAACGTTTGGAGAATAGCAGAATGCACCAACCTGGTTTAGAGCATCGTCACTACCTGCTGTTGTCCAATGCGCTGCCAGGGCAAACCCTGGATCAGTGCCTGTAACTGTTCCGGGCTGAGGGCTACGCTTTCACCCTGGTGAACTTTAGCCCAGTGGAATTTTCCCTGTTCCAACCGCCGAGCACACAGCCAGATCCCCAGTCCATCATGTACCAGCACTTTCATGCGATGGCCACGTTTATTACAGAACAGGTAAGCACAATGCGGTTTGATGTAGCCAAAGGCTCTCACCACCTGAGCCATGGCCGTATCCATACCTGCACGCATGTCCATGGGCTGAGTAGACAACCAGATTTCATCGATACGGATCATGTTGTAAGTGCCTTGAGTAATTTTGCTAAAGCAGATATTTCTGATACTTGCCATTTCAAGCCAATTTCTGCTTTTGAGTGGGGTAAAGTAATTTGAACCGTTAACATGCCAGTAGAAATAGGATCTAATGGTGCAGAGCAAGATAAGGCAATAAATGCAGGTTTATTCGGTAGTAGTGAGCGATCATTCCCTGGCTTAGCATCAATTAAGCGAATCCATTTGGATACAAGATGTGTATTCAATCCATGTTGCAAAGCGACCGAAGCAATTGAAACCTCCGATGCTTTACACGCCTGAACGATCTGCTGTTTAAATTCAGCACTATATGTTCTTCGTATTATCGTAAGAGATGCGATGGATGTCTGGTGATTTGTAGTCATAAATTTAAGTTCCCACTTGTTTTTAAGTGAGGACTAAATTAAGGCTTATAGGACGAATTCATAAGGTGTGTTCAGCGGACGCTTACGGAAATCCGACTGCACCTTTTCGTGTACAACTCATGAAAAAAATCGTCAGTCTCTGGTAAATATCCAAAAGTCCTGACGATCATTATGATAAAGCGAGCAGATTAAAAAATTATTCTACTGCTTCGTTGGTTACTCGCAATACTTCTTCAATCGTGGTTTTTCCGGCCAATACTTTACGCAGACCATCATCACGAATGGAACCTGACTGCTGACGTACATAGCTTTCGATTTCATATTCAGCCGCATTGCCATGAATCAAACGGCGCATATGATCATCGACTGGGACAATTTCATAAATTGCAGTACGGCCACTAAAGCCAGTATTGCCACAACGTTCACAGCCTTGAGGTTGCGGTAATCTTAAATCTTGGGGATGCTCAATATTGCCAAATAGATTCTTCTCGAAAGCATCTGCCTCATGCCAGGTCGCGCAATGTGGACACAAGGTACGCACCAGACGTTGGGCAATTACCCCGATTAAAGAACTGGACAGCAGAAATGGTTCAATTCCCATATCTTTCAGGCGCGTAACCGCACCAATCGCGGTATTGGTGTGTAAGGTGGATAACACCAGATGTCCTGTCAGGGATGCCTGCACCGCAATTTCTGCGGTTTCCAGATCACGAATCTCACCAACCATGACCACATCCGGGTCCTGACGCAACATGGCTTTTAACGCACGGGCAAAAGTCATATCCACTTTGGTATTGACCTGCGTTTGTCCAATGCCTTCCAGCTGATATTCAATCGGATCTTCAGCCGTGAGGATGTTTTTAGAACCGTCATTCAGGTCAGAAAGTGCCGCATATAAGGTGGTGGTTTTACCCGAACCGGTCGGGCCAGTCACCAGAATAATCCCGTGCGGGCGATGCACTAAGGTCTTGAGTCGACCATAGTCATTATTCATCAAGCCCAAATGGGTCATGTTCAAACGGCCAGCCTGCTTGTCCAGCAAACGCATCACCACCCGCTCCCCATAAGAAGATGGCAAGGTGGATACACGGACATCGACTTCACGTCCGGCCAAGCGTAATGAAATACGGCCATCTTGAGGAATACGCTTTTCCGCAATATCCAGTTTGGCCATGACTTTAATCCGTGAAACCAGAAGCGGTGCCAGTTCACGGCGTGGCTGGACAATTTCGCGTAACTGGCCATCGACCCGTAAACGCACCGACAGTTTTTTCTCAAAAGATTCAATATGAATATCGGAAGCCCCAACACGAATTGCTTCGGATAATAGCGCATTGATCAGACGTACAATTGGCGCATCATCTTCCTGATCCATCAGGTCTTCAGCTTCCGGTACCGAATCAGCCAGACTGAGTAAATCCGGATGATCTTCCAGACCGGCAGCCACCTGCTGTGATTCGCCGCTATCTCCGGCAAAACTGGAACTGAGTAACTGGTTAAATTCCTGTTCAGTACAAAGCTGAAAATGAGCCGGATAACCGAGCAGACGGCGGGCTTCCTGCAATGCAAGCATCGAGGTATTGTCACGGCGCAGAATAAAGGCCTGATCTCCCTCATAACGCAACAGCACACCATGGCGCTTGGCGAAGCTATATGGGATTTGTAATTGTTTAAGTACTTGCATCGCGGATTATAATAATGATGAAAAAATTTAAATTGAGTGTACTCTAAGCATATGACAGCGTGAAGTATGTTTTCAAAGATTTAGCAAGAAAGGGTGCCAAGATTGCCGCAAGATAAAGATGAATTAATCCCGAATACAGCGAAAATGCGCTGGTGGGGAGAACAGAATTTTGAAATAAATCAGTCTAAAGCCTGGCAGTTTGGCTCCTTGCTATTTCGGCTGACCCGAGGGATTCAGGAATGGCGACTGGAATATTTCCGCCCTTCTGTGCAATACGATTATGAACAGCAATGGCATCAGATTGATGATCCGAATTTTGCCTTTCCCCCACCTGTGAAAATTGAACGCTATATGTTCAAATCCACGCAAAACAAATTGCAACTGATGCCACGCCTTGCAGACCGTTCTGTGGTGATTAAACCAGTCGATCCGATTTATATTCCTGCCGGACAGCGCGGTACGCTTTATATCAGCACGCCCTTATGGATTGCCGGTTTTGTCGAGGGGCAGCGCGAACCGATTTTCGATTTGCCGGTAATCTTGCCAAAAGACACCTGGTTTGGACCCAATCATCGCTCGGGGGAAATCTGCTATGCCACCGCAGTCGATGGCAGAACCGAACTGAAACAGTTACATCCGCGAGCCTTTCGTGCAGTCACGCCGATTGAGTTTCACAATACCAGTAACCAGCAATTGCGCTTTGACCGAATGAATGTGCCAGTGCCTGCCCTGCCGCTTTTTTACAGTGAAAGTACCGGCCGCTTATGGACCTCGCAAATCCGGGTCTTGCATGAGAGTTCGGATCGTCCACCGCGGATCCGGGTGGAAAACCGCACGCCGCCGAATGCCGGCGAAGTCGCCTATCTGCATCCACCGCGCGATCCGGCAGGCGCTTTATTTAATATGTTTGATTCATTTTTCTAAGGGCGTCTGATGCCAAGTTCAAATATTCCGACCGAAGTCACCAATAGCCTAAAGGGAGTATTTACCAATATCAATACCGATCGTTTGACCGAAGTTTTGGTGGCGGTGGTGTTGTGCTTTATTGGTTTCCTGATTGCGCGCTTTATTTCCAATACCTTTATTCGCACCATTGGTGTCCGTTTTAATGCCCATCAAAAACTGGTCTGGCGCCGCGGGATTTTCTATTTTATCTTCCTGCTATTTGTGATGGCCAGTCTGAAAGAGGCTGGTTTTAAACTCAGTGTCTTCCTTGGCGCTGCCGGAATTTTAACGGTCGCACTGGGTTTTGCTTCGCAAACCTCAGCATCCAACCTGATCAGTGGCCTGTTCCTGATTGGTGAAGGTTCTTTTGAAGTCGGTGATACCATCCAGATTACCTTGATTCGTGGACATACCATTGAAGGCGAAGTGATTTCGATTGATCTGCTCTCGGTTAAACTTTTGACCCAAGATAATATCTATGTGCGTTTACCGAATGAACAGCTAATTCGGGCACCGGTGCAGAACTTGTCGAAATTTCCGATACGGCGGATTCCGATTACCCTGGCGATCAATTTCCATGAAAATATTATCAAGGTACGCGAAGTTCTGCTGGACGTTGCCAATAAATATCCACTGGTACTGGCCGACCCGAAACCTGCAGTCACCGTTACCGCTTTCCGTGAATCTTCGATTGAACTGCTGTTTGCAGTGTGGTGCCAACAGGAAAACTACCTGAAAGTTCGTGATGAAATGCAGGAACGGATTCGCAACGGCTTTGTCGATAACCAGATTGAAATTCCGGTGCCAAAAATGGGCTTTGTCGATCATCCACTTTCCCGTCCTTTGGAAAATGAAGAAATCGATCAATATGCCAATGAAAAGGCCCTCAAAAGAGAGCCTGATCTGAAATAACCCTTAGATTCCCTCTCCTTTTTAAAGGAGAGGGTTAGGGAGAGGATTCAAAGCTCCCTCTCCGGCATCGGCGCAATATAAGCAATCAGTAGCATCACCCCGCCCGCCAGCAAGAAGGAAATCACCCGGGTCAGGGTGCCAATATGTGACAGGTCAAATAGTACGAGCTTCAAGGTCACAATCACCAGAATACTGCCGCCTAAAATCCACATCAGTTTCAGTTTTTTGAGCGTTGCTGTCCACATGGTAATCCAGGCGAGTAATACCCAAAGTATGGTCAGACTAAGCTGAACCGTCGCATTGCTCCATAATGCCAGCTCATTAAACGGCGTCTGCAGGTACACATGTAAAGCTCTTAAAACAATATAACTGGAAAGCCATAACAGACTTAGTACCATTAAAACTGCGATCATGCCTTTATCACGTCCCACCTTGATTTGCTGTAACAGCATCCAGATAAAACTGGCAAACATGGCGATACTGATCAGGTCAAAAGGATTCAGAATCGGCAGCCAGTAATATTGAAAGGCTTGCTGGCTAAACAGCTGTGAACAAACCAGCCAAGTTGCCATCAGCAATAAACAGCTCTTGGTTTGCCAAAGCTGCTGCCAACCTGACTGCACATCCTGCCGATAGCACCACAGGCAGAATAATAAAGGTAAAATCACCATGCTCAGATAAGGCATGTTCGGGATCAGGCATAAACTTGCCAGAGCCAGACTGCTAAAAACGCCAAAGCTCATCCATTCTTTGGAGAGCTGCAAGCCAGCCAGCGGTCTAAGCCACAGAATGGCCAATAATATCGTTGAAAGTGCAGAAACCCCACGTTCCAGATCACTATTCCAGACAATCACCGCATTCTGACTGCGATCCAGAGTTAGAATCGCCGCAATGACCAGCAAGGGCGAGATGCCACTCCACTTCGGCAGTAACCATGACCACTCCTGATTTTTGCGCAGGATCATTTCATTGAACATTACATAACCCAGTGTGATGATAAATAAACTCAGCACATAGGCATGCTGACTCGGAAATTCATCTTCCAGCAAGGCAAATAGCATCAAACTGGCCGCGACACTTAGGCTGCTTAAAAAACTGACACTCAGACTATTCATCTGCTGCTGGTACTGCTTTTTAAGCTGACTGATGACCACGACTGCCACATAGCACAGACTCAAAATCCAGAAAATTATTCGCGGTGTTGGATTAATCTCGACCAGATAATACAGGCTGCTGAATCCGGCCATCAGCAATAAGCCCATGCTCAGATAGTGTGCTACCCGGACATTTTTTTCCAAGGCCCATAAATAAATCAGCACACCTTCAACTGCCCAGCCAATCACACTCCATTGTTCTGTCAATAAGATCGGGGGCACCAAGGCGAGAAAAATCAGCATCAGGCTCAGATAGCTCTGCGAAATGAGCAGGATAGTTTGTTTACGGCGCAGCAGTGTCCAGCAAGCGGCAAAGACCAGTGCAAAGAACAGGCTTAATCCAGCTTGCCAGAGTTTTTGATTGGGCTGATTAAAATGAATCAGATACAGAAAAATATATGCCGTGATCGGTGCAGCAAAAATCAGCGCTAAGTCCAATACCGGTTTTAACTGAAAACGTGAGAGATCCTGTCGTGCCAGCAACTGGCTAAAGCGGAAACCTAGCCAGATAAACAGCGCACTATGTGCCAGAATCAACGCAGTCATGGCATAACGCTCATATGTATAACCATGAATCAGGCTATATATCCCGCCAACGACCGCAGTCACTAAAAAGGCAATTTGATTGAGAATCTTCCATGGCCGGAAACTGCTCAGCACTGCCACCCCGATATTGATCAGCAAATAATAGCTAATCAGCTCAACGGCAGAAGCATCGCGGGTCGGTAAGGTAAACGGCGCCAGATAAGCAATCAGCAAAGCCATCAAAGCCAGTTCGATGCTTTCCTGTTTCAGGCTTAAATATAGAGTGATGGCCAGAATAATGAGAAATAGCAATGTTGCCAACGGTAACGTGGGAATCACCAGATTGTAATAGGCAAAAAATAAGGTCAGGAACAGACTGCCCAAACCCAGTCCTTCTAGTGCCAGAGCAAAACTCCGATTTTTCTGCATCAGGCGATAACCCAGCCCTGCTATACACCCACTCGCCAGTGCAACCAGGCCCAATTTTGCAGCCAGACTGAGTTGCCAGTGCTCAGTGGCAAAACGCAGCAGTAAAATAATCCCAATCACCAAAATACTAATCGCGAATTTTAAGACTGGATTCCCCTGGAAAAGCCAGCGCTGCAGTTGATCTACCAGATGAGGAGTGTCGTTTACCTCTTGGGCAGACTCAGTTTTCACGAATGGAACAGAATCGGATCGATCTGGTGATCGCTGTAAGGGATCGGCAGAATGAGATTGTGATTGCAACTGTATCAAACGTCCTTCCAGACGTTGCAGCCACCTGAGCAAAAAGAATACCCAGGCCGTAATCCCGATTCCCATCAACCAGTCCAGTTCAGCCAACCCGCCGACAATGGCAGTAATTGATGAGATATATAAAGGAACTTTAGAATTGCGCTCCAAGGACATCTGCTGCTGTCCGGCCAATTGATTCATCGGTGCTTCTACCGCAGTGACATATTGCATCACGCTAAAGATAAACCCCAAACCACACAGATAAGTTACAATCTGATAACCCAGATACCAGGCGCTGATCCCGGCTATCAGCAGGGTAATCAGCCAGATCATGCGCAACTCATTCCGTCCTACAGCCATTCTTATATTTCTCTTTCCTGAATCCTTCCATCATACAACAGCTTGTGCTGCTTATTTCATCTTCAGCCGATATTCGCTAAGCTGTAAACTCAGACTCGCCTCAGCGAGCGCGGTAAAAATCACGTACAATAGCGCTGTATTTTGAATAAGGAATTGATTACATGCCACCATTTGTCTTGGTCGATGGCTCTTACTTTTTATTTCGTGCCTTTCACGCACTGCCACCATTAACCACGTCAACCGGTTTACATACCAATGCAATTCGTGGTGCGATTTCTGCTATTCAAAAACTGATGCGCCGGACCCAACCGACCCATATGGCGGTAATTTTTGATACCCCAGAACCGACCTTCCGGCATGAGCTGTCACCGATTTATAAAGGTGATCGTCCCAGCATGCCAACGGAATTATCCGAACAGATTCCTTATCTGCATGCCTTGATCCGTGCCTTGGGCATTCCGCTACATACCTTGCCAGGTGCCGAAGCCGATGACATTATCGGGACACTGGCCAAACGTGCCGAGGCGATGGGACATCAGGTGCTGATCTCTACGGGCGATAAAGATATGGCGCAACTGGTGACCGAAAAAGTTACCCTAGAAGACAGCTTTAAAGAAAAACCGCTGGATGTCGACGGCGTGTTTGAAAAGTTTGGCGTCTGGCCGAATCAGATTATTGACTATCTGACCCTGATGGGCGATGCATCAGATGGCATCATGGGCGTGCCAGGTGTAGGTGCCAAAACTGCAGCAAAACTGCTCACTGAATATGGCTCGATTGGCGGCATTTTAGAAAATGTCGACAAGATCAAAGGCAAAGTCGGTCAAAATATTAAAGAACATGTCGATGGTATTGCACTGGACCATCAGCTGGCCAGTATTGTGATCGATCTGGATCTTAACTTTGGTTATGACGATTTAAAACTGGGTGAGCCAAATGTCGAGACCTTGCGTCATTTGTACACCGAGCTGGAATTCCGTAACCAGCTGCAGTCCTTAGATCACCCGAACAACCCGAATAATTCAAACTACCAGCAGGCGGCAAAATCTATTAACGCCAAAGCGGTTACAGCACCAGAACCTCTGGAAGACCATGCGTCTGTGACCAGCAGTGATGACCAGCTAGGTCAAGCGACCTACCACACAGTATTAGGCCAGCAGGACTGGGACACACTGTTTGAGCGCCTAAGTACCGAAAAACGTTTTGCCTTTGATACCGAAACCACCAGTTTGGATTATCGTATTGCACAGATTGTCGGTTTCTCGGTCGCCTTCGATGCGCAGGATGCTTATTATGTTCCCTTGGCACATGATTATGAAGGCGCACCGGAGCAGCTGAATCGTGAAGTAATTCTGGCGCAGATCAAACCAATTCTGGAAGATGAGTCTGTAAAGAAAATTGGTCATCATCTAAAATATGATGCACATGTACTGGAAAATCATGGCATTCATCTGGCAGGCTGGTATTTCGATACCATGCTGGCTTCCTATGTCCTGAATTCTGTCGCGACCCGTCATGGCATGGATGATGTGGCCCGTCTGTATTTGAGTCATCTGACCACGACTTATGAACAAGTGGCCGGTAAAGGTGCTAAACAAAAGACCTTCAACCAGATTCCACTTGAAACTGCAGCACATTATGCCGCAGAAGATGCACATGTCACCTATCGCCTTTATGAAGTCTTGAGCAGCAAATTGCAGGCACACCCTGAACTGGTGAATATTCTGCATAATATTGAAGTTCCGGTCGCACGTGTACTGACACAAATGGAAGAAAACGGCATCGAACTGGATCTGGCTTTTCTGGATCAGCTTGGGGGCGAATTCTCCAACACCATGCAAAATCTGGAAAACCAGATCATGGAAATTGCAGGGGAAAGCTTTAATGTCAGCTCACCTAAACAAGTCGGTGAAGTGTTATTTGAAAAGCTGGGTCTAAAAGGCGGTAAAAAAACCACCACCGGACAATACAGTACCAGTGAAAGTGTACTGGAAAAAATTGAACATCCGATTGCCCAGCTGATTCTAGAATATCGTGGCTTGTCCAAGCTGAAAAGTACCTATACCGATGGCTTATGCAAACAGGCCAATCCTGATACCCACCGTGTGCATACCAGTTATCATCAGGCATTGACTGCAACTGGCCGTTTATCATCGACTGATCCAAACCTGCAGAACATTCCGATTCGTGCCGAAATTGGCCGTCAAATCCGCAAGGCGTTTGTGGCACCGGAAGGTCGTGTTTTGCTGGCAGCCGATTACTCACAAATTGAATTGCGTCTCATGGCTCATTTATCTCAGGATGAAGCCTTGCTAGATGCCTTTATTCACGGTCAGGATGTACACCGCCGTACGGCTGCGGAAGTTTTGGGCATTGCCTTGGAAGATGTCACCAATGACCAGCGCCGTCAGGCCAAGGCCGTCAACTTCGGCCTACTTTACGGTATGTCCGAGTTTGGTCTGATCCGACAGTTAGGTTTTACCCGTCAGGAATCACAGGATTATATCAAGCAGTATTTCCACCGTTATCCGGGCATTTATGACTATATGCAACGTACCCGTCAGGTCGCATTAGAACAGGGTTTTGTTGAAACCCTGCTCGGACGCCGTTTATATACTCCAGATATCGATGCCCGTAATATGATGGTGCGTAAAGCGGCAGAACGTGCTGCAATTAATGCCCCACTACAAGGTTCGGCTGCAGATATCATTAAAATGGCGATGATTGAAGTCGACAAGATGTTGCCGAAAGATCAGGCCAAAATGCTGCTGCAAGTTCACGATGAACTGGTGTTTGAAGTCGATGAAGACATTGCCGATGAACTCGCACCTAAACTGGCAGAAGTGATGCAATCGGTATTGCAGATTTCTGTACCATTGGTGGTAGAAGTGGGTAAAGGTAAAAACTGGGATGAGGCGCATTAATGTGCCTTTAACCCCATCTTCCTTATAGGAGGTGAGGAATATATTCCGCAAGGGGATGGAGGGGATTTTAATTTATAATCCTCATCTACAGGCAGCGATATTAAAATCTTTTCTACTATCAAGTTTTGAACGCATATTTTTCTATTTTTAGGAAATCAGCAGCACTACTGGTTAAGAGCATCCAAGTTCCCTCTCCTCTCAGGCATAGGTATCTACACAATTCCTGAACTTTGCGTTAAATTGAAGAGCATGCTCTTCAATTTAACATCTCTGGCCTGGATCAGCGTCTTGTCAAGCGCTATAACAGCCTTGTAAAGCTCAATATGAACCCTCTTGCTTCACTTGCTCCGGCAATCAAAGACCTGGCTTCTGCCCAAAAGTCGAGTTTCGCAACCACACAAGCGGTCTGGCGATTCCTGAATAATGACAAAATCTCTTTTAGTCAGTTAAACCAGCCAATTGAACATCTTGCATGTGAACAGATCAAGGCATCACCGCATCAATATGCATTGATTGTTCATGACTGGTCTCAGCTACAGTATGTGAAACACCATCATAAAATTCAGCGCCTGCAAAGAACCCATCAATATGATTCAGGCTATGAATTGCAAAGCAGTCTGCTGGTTGATGCAGCCTCGGGACTACCTATTGCGCCACTGGCGCAGACACTATCAGATGCCTCAGGCTGCTATTCCACATTCAGTCAACACTCTGCTGGGCGCAAATCTCATCTAGATTCACTTACCGAACAAATCAAAGTGATTGAACAATATCCCATTGAGAAAACATGTGTTCATATCATTGATCGTGAAGGTGACTCCATTGCCCACCTAAGGGAAATGAGCAGCCAGGGTTTTAAATGGCTGATTCGGGCGAAAGAAGGCCATCGAATTGAGCATCAGGGCAAAACATGCAAAGTTGCAGAAGCCGCAGAACGAGTAGAAACGCAGCAGGTCCAGCCGATTGCCTATAAAGGAAACCGGCATATGTTGCATGTGGGAGAAACTGCTATCCGGATAACACGTGCAGCAAAACCGAAGAGAAATGACGATTCAGGCCAACGGGTTGCTCCCCAGCCAGGGAGTGCGATTGAAGCCAGATTAATTGTTGCCGTAGTGAAAGATGATCAGGATAAGACCGTCGCAAGATGGTCACTAATCAGCAATGTTCCATCAGAGATTACTACGGTACAGATGACGACCTGGTATTACTGGCGCTGGACAATTGAATGCTATTTCAAGCTGCTCAAGCAGGCAGGTCATGATATTGAAGCATGGCTTCAGACCAGACCTGAAGCCATTTTAAGGCGGTTACTGATTAGCTGTATGGCTTGTGTTTTAACTTGGCGAATCCAGCGTTCTGAAGATGAACACCATCAGAAAATTCGTGTATTTCTCACCCGTCTTTCAGGTCGGCAGCAGAAAAGAGGTAGGTTGGAAAGTGCACCTGCCTTATTGGCAGGGCTTTCGATTTTACTGAACACTCTTCAACTGCTCTCGGAATATTCAATAGATGAACTCAATGAGATAGCCACAATGGCATTAGGTATCTCATAGATGTGTAGATACCTATGCCTGAGAGGAGAGGGTTAGGGAGAGGTTAAAATCCCATCTTCTTCTTGCACTTCGATTAAAACTTGTCAAGGTTTGGCAAGTTTAACAAATCCCTCCCAACCTCCCTTTTCTAAAGGGAGGAGCAAATAAAAAGGACGCTGAGGCGTCCTTTTTATTTGGATCCGATTAAAGACCAGTAAGCAATACGATCGCCACTTGGTTCATAATCATTTCGATAATAATTAAAGTTAAAATGGCAAAGATTGGAGAAAGGTCAATCATCCCCATATTTGGCATAATCCGGCGGAATGGCGCCAGTAAAGGCTCAGCCAGCTCTTGCACGACTTCAATATAAGGCGAACGAGACTGAGTAAACATCACCACCCAACTTAATATAATCGTAGCGAAAATCAAATAACGACAGAAACGGATCAAATCCTGCATCATGGTGACAAAAGTCAGAATAATCAGATGGACAGGCCCATTCGGCATCCCCCCTGACAGATACATCATGCCAAAAATTTTAAGCAGATAAAGCACGACCAATAATGCCAAAGCAGCAGTACTGACTCGGCCTTTGGCCAAGGTTGGGAAAATTCGACCAAATACATCTACAATTTTAGTGGCTTTCACGGTAGAAAGAACCACAGGATTGTAAGGACTGACCGCTGCCAGTTGCATTAAAAATCGGAAGAATACGAGCAAAATCGCGACGTTAATGATAATGCCAAAAATTAGCGCAGAATTTGCACCCATACTTGAACGTTCCTAAAAATTAAACTGAAGATTTGCTGCTTTCACTGAGCTCTTGTGCCAGTTCTTGACTGCGTTTTTGTGCAGCGGCAAGTGCCGCCTGAATATTTTGAGAAATCTGGGCGCGATCAAAGACTTCAAGTGCGGCCTGTGTAGTCCCATTTGGAGAAGTCACATTTTTACGTAACTCAGCGGGCGTATTCGAACTGGTAATCGCCATTTGCGCCGCCCCTAAAGCCGTCTGCAAGGTGAGTGCAGTTGCAACTTTTTCATCCAGACCTAAATTTTTACCCGCACGAATCATACTTTCCATCATATAGAAAAAGTAAGCTGGACCCGAACCCGAGACTGCAGTGACTGCATCAATTTGTGCTTCTGATTCGACCCAAATGGTCAGCCCGGTCGACGCCAAAACCTGACTTGCCAGCTCACGATCACTCGTTTCTACAGATGCATTAGCATATAAACCATGTGCTCCGGTCTGTACCAATGCTGGCGTGTTCGGCATGACCCGGACAATACGCTCTGTCCCCAACAATGCTGACAATGTAGCTATTTCCGCACCGGCGACAATGGAAATAATCAGTTTATTATTAACCAGACCTTTTAAAGGTTGCAGCACTTGAGCCAAGACCTGAGGTTTTACCGCCAACACAACGATATCTGCATCCTGAATTGCAGCGCTATTATCCCCGGTCACATTGATTTCTTTTTCCGCCAATAAAGCACGGACTTTTTCGACCGGATCAGAAACTGTAATACGTGTTGCTGGCAAACCACGTGAAATCAGACCGCCAATTAAGGCTTGGGCCATATTACCGCCACCAATAAAACAGATATTACAATTTAAAGCTGCACTCATGTTCAATGCTCGTCGTTGAGTTCTAAAGTTGAAGAAACCGAAATCGGCAGCCATCCGCCTGCTTCACAATATGCAGATTGGGCCAACCAAAATCCTTTAGGGGTAAACACGCCTAGCATAACATTATCTGTGCTTAATATTTGAATAGTATGCCGAGCCCAAGGAAATATTTGCGCTTCCTGAATGGCTTTTTTCAGTGGCCAGGTACCGACACGGCCATATAAATGAATTTTTTCGCCACCCTGCCGCTGCTGCAAATGCAAAGGTTGCTGCAACAATGCAGGAGATAAACCGAGCTGTGCAGGCGCGATGATAAATTTCCCTGACAAAACCTGTACGCTGTCTTTTAAAGCAAATTTTATAGTTTTCGGGCTAGTTTGAACTTGTTGCTGATCAGCTAAATAAGTCTCTGCGGTCAGACGATATAATTGCTGCTGATAGCGTACATAGTAAAAGCCTTGCCAATGCAATGCCGCCTGAGCATCTTGTTTGGCATGAATGACTTCGCGTTGCAAACGCTCTACCATCGCTAAAGATGGACGATACTGTTCTTTACCTTTCATCCAGGCAGAGAGCAATTGACGTTGTCGTGATTTTGAAAGCTGTAAAAATTTACCAAGATCGAGCTGCGTTTCAGTTCCACAAGATGCTAAATCCTGTTGCAGCACTTCTTGTAAAATGTCTTGAGCATCCTGCATCAGCTCACTGGTTCGCACCAAGGCGGCTTGCATTTTAGGATAACGTTCGCTTAATACCGGCCACAGCGTCTGGCGTGCCCAGGCCCGGTCATAATAGGTATAAGCATTGGTCGGATCTTCAATATTCTGAACATTCAGGTCTGATGCCCATTGGCAAATCTGCTCACGGGAAATATTCAGTAGTGGCCGCCAAATCGTCAGATTTTCACGTATATCGATCTGTTTCATGGCTGCTAAACCATCAACGCCGGCGCCAGACAATAAACGCAACATTAGGGTTTCCGCCTGATCTTGTTGATGGTGTGCCAGCACCAACATTTCATCCGCTTGTAAATGTTGCAGATAGGCCTGATAACGTGAATTGCGCGCTTGCTGTTCCAAATTGCCATTGGCGACATTGACGGGCTGAATGATACAGGGAATATTCAGTTGCCGACACTGCTGCTGAACAAAAGTGCCCCATGCACTACTGATACTTTGCAGCTGATGATCCACATAGATTGCCCGGATTTTTTCCGAGCATAAAAAAAACATCAGATGCAGCAACAACATAGAATCTACGCCACCACTGCATCCGATGAGAAATTTTGTCTCTGCAGGAAAGTCCTGCAGCTGTTTTAAGAAACCAGACCTAAATTGTCGCTGCCAAACTTCATTAAACGTTGGTAACGTGCTTCGCATCGTGCTTGCGCTTCCATTGGTTGTAGTTCATTCAAAGCTTCTTTCAGCACTGCTTTCAAGCTGTTCATGACCTGATCCGGATTTAAATGAGCACCCTCACCTTCATCCACCACATATTCTACAATACCCATTTTCTGCAATTTTTCTGCAGTCAGGGCCAAAGCTTCACTGGCCTGTTCAGCTTTTTCAGCAGTTTTCCAGAGAATTGAGGCACAGCCTTCCGGTGAAATCACCGAATAAATACTGTGAGAGAGCATCACCACACGGTCTGCTACCCCAATACCGAGTGCACCACCTGAACCGCCTTCACCCAGTACAGTTGCAATCACAGGTACTTTCAAATTGGAAAGCTGAGCCAGACTGGTGGCAATCGCTTCAGCCTGACCGCGTTCTTCTGCACCAACACCCGGATAAGCACCCATGGTATCAATAAAGGTAAAGACTGGCAGGTTGAAACGCTCTGCCATGTCTAGCAGACGCTGTGCCTTACGGTAACCTTCCGGGTTACTCATGCCAAAATTATGCTGTAATTTTTCACGGGTACTACGACCACGATGCTGACCAACGATCATCACCGGTTGACCATCGAAACGAGCCAGACCACCGATCATCGCGCCATCATCACCATATAGGCGGTCACCATGTAAAGCATCAAATTCAGTGAATATTTCACCCACATAGTCCAGGAATTGTGGACGTTCTGGATGACGTGCAATCTGCACTGTCGCCCATGCTTTTGATGGAGTTGCTTTATTTTTCATAGGTTAACCGTTTTCATCCCTATAAAGGTATTAATTAACAAACTGTTCGGATTGAATCGAGAGTTCAATCTCCCAATTTTTAAATTGCTGCTGTTCATCGTGCAGTTCAGCGACCAGTAATGGCCATTGCTTGGCATCACCAGACACGCTGAGTTGCCATTGTTGCGCATTTTCAACCTTGAGTTCAATGGCAGGAAGCATCTCATCGCTACGACTGTGATTGACCAAAACCGACAGACGAAGCAGTAAACATAACCATAAAAGTTTAGATCCACCGACTTTCATCACATCAATCTTGGCATCAGCGCGCAATTTACGCCGATGGTGCGCGACCAAATGTGACAAATGATTTTGATCAACTTGCGAGAAACCGGCAATATCCGAATGTTGTAATAAATACGCGCCATGACGATGATAGCCACTGTGACTGATGGCCAAACCAATCTCATGCAGATAGGCGGCACGACGTAACAGGTCACTATCTTCAACACTCAACCCGAGTTCACTGGCCACGTCATTAAACAATTTCTGTGCGGTCTGAACCACACGTTCTGCCTGCTTGGCATCGGCATTATATCGACCAATCAAGGCATGGACGGAACGATCACGGATATCTTCATGCTTGAAACGGCCAAGCAAGTCATACATCACGCCTTCACGTAGTGCACCATCGGAATAGACCAAATGATCAATTCCCAATACATCAAAGACAGCATAGAGAATAGCAATACCAGCAGGCAAGACGGCACGACGGTCATCTTTCAGACCTTCGAATTCCATGTCCGAGACATATTTATATTTAAGTAGTTTGTCTTTAAGCTTTTCCAAACCTTCACGCGTCAACTGTTCGCGATCATTGCTCCAGCCCATATTGACGCAAATCTGGCGGCAGGCTTTAATGGTACCACTCGAGCCAACGACAGCATCCCAACCGGCTTCTTTATAAGTATTGGCAATTCCGGAAATTTCTTTACGCGCCGCAGTGACTGCTTTATCAAAAGCTTTGGCGCTGATTTCCCCATCCTGAAAATAGGCCTTGGTAAAGGCTACACAGCCCATTTGTACCGATTCGGTATGAATCGGCTCGAATTCTTCACCGATAATCAGCTCAGTTGAACCGCCACCGATGTCAACCACCAAACGACGACCGCTGTTGGCCATGGTATGCGATACACCCAGATAAATCAGACGGGCTTCTTCACGACCGGCAATAATTTCGATCGGTTTCGGTAAAATTTCTGCGGCTTTCTGAATAAATTCATGGCCGTTTTTGGCTTGACGCAACGCATTCGTCGCCACAATCCGTAATCGGTTCGGCTGAACTGCACCTAAACGACCTACAAAACGGGCCAGACAGGCCAAACCGCGTTGCTGTGCGGCTTCGGTTAAATTTTTATTTTCGTCTAGTCCTGCGGCAAGCTGAACTTTTTCTGACATTGATGCCACTTTCTTCACTTCACCATGATCTACACGGGCGATGGCCAAATGAAAGCTGTTTGATCCCATATCGATGGCGGCAAGTAATTCTTCATCAATCAAAAAGTCAGACATTCCAGAAATAAACCTTTAACGAATTGTGCTTAGAGTAATTCACATGCATGCAATTTAAAAGCCATTTGTGGCGACAATTTAATGCCTTATTCTTTTTGTATCGGGAATAATAGTGAGACACGATCATCACTATCGTGATCATCCATTAGACAAAATAACATTAAGCATTGAAAATTTACAGATTCCCCTACATTGTTAAAGATGGCTATGTAATACTAATAATTAGTTATCTTTAAAATATTAATCTGGAGCACATTCCATGTCTGGCAACATCGTAAACACTACTGACGCAAACTTCGAAGCAGACGTTCTTCAATCAGACGTTCCTGTACTGGTGGACTTTTGGGCAGGCTGGTGTGCACCATGTAAAGCAATTGCACCCGTACTTGAAGTGCTTGCTGATGAATACCAAGGCAAAGTTAAAATCGTGAAAGTTGATGTAACTTCTTGCGAACAAACTGCTGTGAATTTCAACATCCGTAACATCCCGGCTTTGTTGATGTTCAAAAATGGTGAAGTTGTTGCGACTCAAGTCGGTGCTGCACCAAAATCTAAACTGACTGCATTTATTGATGACAATATCTAAGCACAGCATTTTTAGTAAAAAATACGCGACTCATGCTCGCGTATTTTTTTCGGCTATAAATTGACAAACCTGGCATTATCTCTTATATTCGCTACTCAAGAGATAAAGGATCCTAAATCCTGTCAATTTCTTACAAGACACATTACATAAGATGCCGCTCGGCAATAGAAATTGTTTTCCACATTTTTCTTTGAAACACTCAAACAGATCTATGAATTGTTCTTTTGCAAATTCAATTGCTTTCGTTTGAATGCTGGTATGCGGCCGAATGTTACTCCCTTTCTAACCTGTACCTCAGAACTTTGATTCTATCTGACCACCTATGAATTTAACCGAACTCAAGAAAAAACCGATTGGCGAACTCATCAAGATTGCCGAGTTTATGGGCCTCGAAGGTATGGCTCGTAACCGTAAGCAAGACATTATTTTTGCCATCTTAAAACGTCATGCAATGAATGGCGAAGAGATTTTTGGTGATGGCGTTCTAGAAATTTTGTCAGATGGTTTTGGCTTTTTACGCTCAGCCGCAGGTTCTTATTTAGCAGGTCCTGACGATATCTATGTCAGCCCTTCTCAAATTCGTCGTTTTAACCTCCGTACTGGCGACACCATTACTGGCACCATTCGCCCGCCGAAAGAAGGCGAACGTTATTTTGCTTTACTTAAAGTCAATCAAATTAACTACGACACACCTGAAAATTCACGTAACAAGATTCTGTTTGAAAACTTGACGCCATTATTCCCGACTGAACAGTTGGTGATGGAGTTGGGCAATGGCACCACTGAAGATTTAACCACCCGTGTGATCGACTTAGTTGCACCGATTGGTAAAGGCCAGCGTTCAATTATTGTGGCTCCGCCGAAAGCAGGTAAAACCATGCTGCTGCAAAGCATTGCACAGTCCATCGTTCGCAATAATCCTGAAGTTATTCTGATCGTTCTTCTAATTGATGAGCGTCCAGAAGAAGTGACTGAGATGGAGCGTACGGTTCGTGGTGAAGTCGTGGCTTCTACCTTTGATGAATCTCCTGCACGTCACGTTCAAGTCGCTGAAATGGTGATTGAAAAAGCAAAACGTCTGGTTGAACACAAGAAAGATGTGGTGATTTTGCTTGACTCGATTACCCGTCTGGCACGTGCTTATAACACTGTGATTCCTTCATCAGGCAAAGTACTGACTGGTGGTGTGGATGCACATGCCTTAGAACGCCCTAAACGTTTCTTCGGTGCTGCACGTAATATCGAAGAAGGTGGTTCACTGACCATCATTTCTACTGCCCTGATTGAAACCGGTAGTAAAATGGATGAAGTGATTTATGAAGAATTCAAAGGTACAGGTAACCAGGAAATTACCCTTGATCGTCGCATTGCTGAAAAACGCGTGTTCCCTGCGATGAACATCAAGAAATCTGGTACTCGTCGTGAAGAACGCCTGATGTCGGAAGACAATCTGCGTAAAGTCTGGATTCTGCGCAAGCTGTTGCATACTCAAGATGAGTTGGCGGCAATGGAATTCTTACTAGATCGTATGAAAGAAACCAAAACCAATGATGATTTCTTTGATCAGATGAAACGCAAAGCTTCAAATTAAAATTTCAAATGAAAGGTCACCTAAGTGGTGGCCTTTTTTAGGTTGACATAAATTACAGAATGAAACAATGAAGCCTGATTTATGTAAACTTATTTTTAAGTTTTTGATTAATAAAATATTCAGATTAAAAATTGTATAACTTTTAAGTATTTAATAAGCCTTTCTCCAATCTAAATCTTTCATTCCATTGTTATTTTCTGTTAAAAACTTCTTATTTTTTATCGTTTTTCCGTACTTTTTTGATCATTGCCAGTAGCAATTAAAAATGCGCAGTGATAGCATATTTGCAGACCAGTTAGACTGCTCCTGCGTTGTTAGTCCCTAACACAATTAGGAACAATAAAAGCACTTAACAGACTAACTTTGGTTTTTTTTAATCTCAATTTTTAGAGAGTGATGCCATGTTATTCAAAAAAATCGCTATTGCTGCTGCAGTTGCTACTACTCTAGCTTTCGTTGGTTGTGCTAAAAAAGCTGACGACGCTGCTGCTGACGCTAACCAAGCTGCATCTGAAGCTGTAGAAGCTGCATCTGAAGCTGAAGCTGCTGCTGATGCTGCTGCTGTAGAAGCTACTTCTGAAGTTGCTGCTTCTGAAACTGCTGCTGTTGCTGAAGCTGACGCTGCTGCTGCTGTTGCTGTTGACGCTGCTGCTGACGCTACTGCTGCTTCTGAAGCTGCTGCTCAATAATCTTTTAGATTATTCAGTACAAAAAAAAGAGAGCCTTTGGCTCTCTTTTTTTATTTTAAAAACTGGAACTTAACAATATTGATCCCAGTTTTTAAAAAAGCAGATCAGTTGACCTGCTCATTTCCCACACGTTGACGGAACTTCTGTCCGGCACGGAAGGTGACCACACGGCGTGCAGAAATCGGAATCTCTTCACCCGTTTTCGGGTTACGGCCCGGACGTTGACGCTTATCACGCAACTCGAAATTACCAAAACCCGAAAGTTTTACTTGCTCGCCTGAGATGAGCGCCTGGCTAATCTCATCGAAGAACAACTCAACCATTTGTTTTGCTTCACGACGGTTTAAACTCGTGAGCTCACTTAAATGATCAGCCATTTCTGCTTTAGTTAGTGCTGTCATGAAGCCCTCAATGTCGCTTGGTAAGTGTTTTCTAACACTTGAAGGATATTATCCATACCTGATTTAATTTCAGCATCTTCCAGTGTACGGCTTGGATGCTGCCAGAGAAGTGCAAATGCCAGTGAGCGTTTCCCTTCTTCTACTCCTTGTCCAGTGTACACATCGAACAACCAAGTTGAGTCTAAAAGCTCTCCGCCTGTTTTTTCGATAAGTCCCTGAATTTCGCTAACATTAATCTTATCACTAATTAAAAGCGCAATATCACGTCGAACCGATGGAAAACGTGATAATTCTGTAAAATTAGATACATAAGTTTGCAAAACAGCCGCTTGATCCAATTCTGCTACCCATGTGGTTGCTAGATCAAGTTCGTCTTCAAGTGAGGGATGTAAACGCCCCAAGTAACCAATTGATTGACCATTCACGAGAATTTCTGCGGATTGTCCTGGATGCAACCAGCTACGCTCTGAACGCACATATTCTACTTTGACACGACCAGCAGCCAAAATTTCTTCTACATCACCCTTAAAGTCAAAGAAGTCCATTGCAGCGGGTTTCACATGCCAAGATTCAGCATGACGTGAACCAGTCGCAATCAATGCAAAAGTTGGAATCTGTTTTAAATCATGGATGCTGCTGGCTTCTTGATAGTCAAAACGCAGACCGAGCTCAAAGAAACGTACACGGCTTTGCTGGCGGTTGACATTGTACTGAACACAAGGAATAAGGCTAGATAGCAAGGTTGAACGCATCACTGCCAAATCACTTGAAATTGGATTGGCTAATACTAATGGATTCACACTGGAATTAAGTTGCTTTTCAAGCTTTAGGTCTGCGAAGCTAAAGCTGATCGCTTCTTGGTAACCTAAAGTTACCGCGGTTTGACGGAGTTGGCCCAATTCAAACTGATCTTGGTATTTCGCCAGCTTCACATCAATCACAGGCAGGCTGATTTGAATATTGTCATAACCGTGAATACGCGCCACTTCTTCGATCAAATCTTGGTAAATCACCATATCATAACGATGTGATGGCGGTACCACTGACCACTCGCCTTCTGCTTTTACTGTAACTTCACAACCTAAACGGCTTAAAGCATCAGTAATGAACGCTGAGTCAACACTATAACCCAGCAGTTGATCGACTTGTGCTTGATTCAACTCAATTGCGTCGCGTGTTGGCAATAATGCTGCATTTTCGGCAACTGTAATTGGCCCGAACTCACCGCCGGCAAGTTCCGCAATCAATTGTGATGCGCGGTGCATAGCGATTAATGGCAATTCAAAATCGACACCACGTTCATAACGCTGAGAAGCATCAGTATGCAAGCCAAAGCTACGCGCACGACCGGCAATATGCAGTGGCGCGAAGAATGCAGATTCCAGGAAAATTTCAGTGGTTGTATCGCTGACTGCTGAAGACAAGCCGCCCATAATACCGGCAATGGCCAATGCTTTCTCATCATCTGCAATCACCATCACTTTTTCGTTGAGTTCAACTTCTTGTTCATTGAGCAAAACTAACTTTTCAGCTTCCGTCGCTTGACGTACATGTACCGCACCTTGAACTTTACCGCCATCAAATGCGTGTAGCGGTTGACCAAGCTCGATTAATACATAGTTGGTAATATCGACCAGAATGCTGTGCTGACGAATACCTGAACGTGCCAATGCACGCTCCATCCATACAGGAGTCACAGCCTTGGTATTGACGTTCTTGATGACACGACCCAAATAGCGTGGGCAGCCTTCAGTCGATACAACGACTTTCTTTTCTTCGCTAATAGTCGCAGCTACTTCTTTAATTTCAGGGGCAGTTACTGGCAATTGGTTAATCACACCAATTTCACGTGCGATCCCGCGAATACTGAAGCAGTCCCCACGGTTCGGTGTAATGCTGATGTCAATCACGTTGTCATCAAGGTCTAGATATTCACGAATGTTCATACCTACTGGTGCATCCGCTGGAAGCTCTAACAAACCATCAATTTTATCTTCTAAATCGATTTCTGAAGCGCCGCACAGCATGCCTTGTGACTCGATACCACGTAGCTTGCCTTTCTTGATTTTGAAATCGCCTGGAAGTACTGCACCAATGATCGCAACTGGCGCTTTCATGCCGGCACGTACGTTTGGCGCACCACATACAATTTGTAGAGGCTCACCAGAACCGATATTGACAGTGGTCACACGTAAACGGTCAGCATCCGGATGCTGTTCTACTGTCAGGACTTCCCCCACCACTACACCAGTAAAGGGTTTAGCTGCAGGAGATAAGTCATCGACTTCCAGACCCAACATGGTCAATTGATCAGAAAGTTTTTCGCTATCGATGGCTGGGTTGACCCATGTGCGTAGCCAATTTTCGCTAATTTTCATTGATATAAAACCTGTAATTCAAATCTCTAGAATCCCCCTCTGCCCCCCATTTTCCAAAGGGGGAGGACTCCATCTATTTCGCGGAGTCCCTCTCCTTTTTAAAAGGAGAGGTTAGGAGAGGATTATTAAAAAGTTTTAAGCAAACTGGCGTAAGAAACGCACATCGTTTTGGAAGAACATACGTAAGTCATTCACGCCATAACGAAGCATTGCAAAACGTTCAACACCCAGACCAAAAGCAAAGCCTTTGTATTTTTCAGGATCAATGCCAGCAGCTTGCAGCACATTCGGATGCACCATACCGCAGCCCAATACTTCTAACCAGCGACCGCGTTCATCCATAATATCCACTTCCGCACTCGGCTCGGTGAACGGGAAATAAGATGGACGGAAACGTACTTTCAAATCTTTTTCGAAGAATTCGTTCAGCAGGTTAATCAGCAAACCTTTAAGTTCCGCGAAGCTGGTATTTTCAGCCACGTATAAACCTTCGATCTGATGAAACATCGGTGAGTGGGTTTGATCCGAATCACAACGGTAAACACGGCCCGGACACACGATCTGGATTGGTGGCTGCTGTGTTTCCATGGTACGAATCTGCACACCAGACGTATGCGTACGCAGCAAATGGTTCACATCAAAATAGAAGGTATCGTGCATGGCACGCGCCGGGTGATGACCCGGAATGTTCAGTGCTTCAAAGTTGTGGTAGTCATCTTCAACTTCAGGACCTGTTGCAACCGTAAAACCTGCCTTGGTAAAGAACTGGCAAATACGCTCTTGCACCTGGGTCACCGGATGGATACTGCCCACCTGTTGGCCACGACCTGGTAAAGTAATATCAATGGTTTCGCTTGCCAGTTTTTGTTCTAGGGCAGCTTTATGCAATTCTGCCTGACGTGAGGTCAATGCAGCGGTAATAGTTTCACGTACAGCATGGATTTGTGCGCCGAAGACTTTACGTTCTTCGGGATCCATTTTACCAAGCGACTTAGATTGTTCCGCGAGCTGGCTTTTTTTCCCCGTAAATTGCACTCGTACTTGATCAAGTGCAGCAAGGTCTTGAGCTGCTGCAATCGCAGCGAGCGCTTCAGTGGTCAGGGCTTCCAGTGACATAGTAACTCTCAAAGCAACAGGTTAAAAAATATTTTAAAAACCCCACATTCTAACAGTTTTTAGACACTTTGATGAAGATGCGTTTTAAGGAAAATTAGATTGGCATGATTAAATATAAAAAGTATAAGATAAACACAATATCAATCAGATCAAATCACTATGGCACTCGATCAAATTTGGAAACAGCAACTGACCCTCGTCACTTACGGCAATGAGTATTTGACTCAGGACCTGAGTTTCAATCGTTGGATTCAACATTCCATTTTTAATCAGCATCAGTTTGCCTTTCGGGATCTGATGTCACAACATCTGCTGGCCCAGCATTTCCAGATCTGGCTGGAAGGCCTGAAAAAACAAGGTGTGCGTCGCCTTAGCTTGCATCGCTCTGATTTACTGGTTGATGAAAAAAATCCGAATGCCAATGTTGAGCTATTACCACTGGCACATTTTATTGTCAGTCATGGTGCCAAAACCAAAACTGCCTGGATTATCGGCAAAGAACTACCTGAATGGTACAGTGCAGACAATGATTATGAAGCACCTAAATCACAGCAATCCCCTTTACGCCATGAAACATTCTGGTGTTATGAGTTAAATCCTAAACTGGCCAAACGCATTGATGTCGATCTGGAAGCCCCAAACTGGGATGATATTCAGGCCTATACCGATCATGAACTGTTTGAAAGTAGCCTTGCCCAAGATTTTACTGAGCCGGCATATACCAATTTGCCTTATTACGGCACCATACCTGCCATTCAGGCCGATAGCGAAAGTCATTTAGCCTTAATTCCCACTGACTATTCAGCGGATTATGCTCACCAGACTTTGTACCGCCTAGACGCCTTAAATGACTTTATTCAAACGAAAATCCAGCATCCCTATCGTGCAGATGGCGAAGTACTCAGCCCGGAGCAACAACTCAATCTGCGACATTTTTCGCAAAAAATTGATGATTTAAGTGCTAAATTCATTAGCAAAGTCGCCAACCACTATAAAACAGCACAGCTTACCCCTAAAGTTGCACCTGATCCATTTATCGGTATGAGTACTGAAGATCGTTCACCAAAAATTTCTAAAGCAGAAAAACCTCAGGCCCCAGGAAAATCCAGTTCGTCTGCAAATGTGCTGACCTTAATTGTGATTACCGTGATTATCTGTCTGATTGGCTACTATTTCGGCCTTTAACATTTTACCAGAAAAGATTGAACATCCCGGGCAGAATTCAATGGAGATGTTGATACTCAGGAGCAGACATCAGCTTGAAGTAATACTGACGATTTTTGTGATGAGTTTTGATCATACAACCTATTATAAAATTGAGGTGAAGCATCTGCCTGAAAATTTCAGCATTGTTTGAATAAGCCAAAGCTGTTATTTGCTGATCGCCCGGAAATGCTCTCTTGATTGACCGATGGATATATTGAGATAAAAGGATAAATCTAGCCAGATCACGGTATCAATCTCCGCCCATTTGACCGGAATGCTACGCGTATAATTACCATCGATCACATAACTGGATTTCACCCTGCCCTATATTTTTGTCACTGATGTTAGCTCGAGCACTAAATTATTTTCCATGATCCGGATGGATTAAAAGTTAGAGATTCCATTGATAATATAAGTCTTTAAGATTTTCGCCCAGATCACTGGCATCTCCTTCACTGACAAAATAGGCGCCGGTCTTTTCATAAAAATAACGACTGGAATTCAGGTTCAATACGCTGCATTGCATATGCTGGTAGGATTTTTCTCGACTTAAGCCTAAACCCAATTGAACCAAATCACGTCCAATGCCGCGACCTTGAATATTTTGAAGCAAATAAAGTGCTCTCAATTCACTGGTTGGCGCATCTACCGGAAAATTGAAAGCAGCAAATCCGAGCACCTGAGCATCTTCTTCATAGACAAATACCCGTCGATTTTCCTGTTCAAGCACAGAACGCCACAAAGTGGCTCTTTGTTCTACACTCAACTCATCGAGAATTTCTGGTTTGATGATGTTTTTATAGCTTTCACGCCAGCTTTGTACGTGCACTTGGGCAATCGGCAGGACATCCTGTTGAGTGGCAAGTCGAATCATTATTTTTAAGCCTTATTTTTAATTATTCAATTTCACAATAACTAAAAAATATAAGATTTACAATACTGATTTTTAAATAATATTTAAAATGATTACTTTTATTTAAGCATAAAAAAAAGACCACCAAATGGCGGTCTTTTTTCAAGTCATAAAGACTTATGCAGCCAATGCATCTTTAGCTTTAGAAGCTAAAGCAGCAAACGCAACTGCGTCATGCATAGCGATGTCAGCAAGTACGCGACGGTCGATAATCACTTGAGCTTTTTTCAAGCCAGCGATCATACGGCTGTACGACAAACCATTTTGACGAGCACCAGCATTGATACGTGCAATCCACAAAGCGCGGAATTGACGTTTCTTCTGACGACGGTCACGGTAAGCATATTGACCAGCTTTGATTACCGCCTGGAACGCTACGCGGTAAACGCGTGAACGAGCACCATAGTAACCTTTAGCGCGAGCAAGAATTTTTTTGTGACGGCGATGAGCCTGTACACCACGTTTTACACGAGCCATTTATAATCTCCTTAGATGTACGGGCACATACGACGAACTGAAGCAACGTCACTTACGTGAACCATTACACAGCCGCGCAATTGACGAATACGCTTAGCAGATTTTTTGGTCAAAATGTGGCGTTTGAACGCTTGTTTACGCTTAAAACCGTTAGCAGTCGCTTTAAAGCGTTTAGCTGCACCACGGCGAGTTTTCATCTTAGGCATAACAACCTCTTTTGAACACCTGTTCGGCTCGTTTGCACCATTACAAAACGACCTGCAGGTAAGGGAGCGAGTATTCTAAAGCATCTTTGTTTAAAACAAAAGTATCTTCACCCAATAAGCGAATTTAAAGAATGATTTTAGGATTTCAGTCTGGAAAAATATCCAAGACTGAATCAGGAAAATTATTTTCAAGTTTAGAACATGGCAAAGGCCGCATAGACAAACAGATAACGTCCAATTTTAGCGATGCTGACCATCAGCAGAAAACGGACGAGGTTTTCTTTTAATAGTCCCGCAATCAGGGTAATCGGATCACCAATGATAGGCACCCAGCTCAGCAGTAAAGACCAGTAACCATATTTCTGATAGGTCTTTTGCGCCTTGAGCATCTTATCTGCTGAAACCGGGAACCACTTTTTATTTTTATAATGTTCAATCTTGAGACCCAGATACCAGTTCACACAAGACCCCAGAATATTGCCCAGACTGGCCACGGCAATTAACAGCACTGCATGCTGCTTGTTCTGCACTAAAAGCCCCAGCAAAACCGCTTCAGACTGTAAAGGTAGTAAGGTCGCTGCACCAAAGGCCGACAGAAACAGTAAAAATAGGCTCATTACAGCATTAATGGCTTAAGCCCATTTTTTTCTTGGCTTTACTGTATTCCCAACTGGACCAAACGACTGCCGTCACCATCGCCATGATCCGCGCCCACTTATACTGCTCATTGAGCGGTGCAATTGCAGCACGGAGAATCTGCTGATCTTTGGTATTTAGGGCAGCAATCACCTGATCGATATGCACAATTTCAGCAACATACAGCACTAAACATGCAGCAATGCCGAAAAGAATGCTCCAGTAAATTCGGGTATTACTTTCAACAATCTTGGTAAAGTTCAGAAGAAAATCGTTCATATATCCATCCAATAAAAAACCACCGTAAGGGTGGCTTTATTTGCTTAAGGCTATTTTAACATAAAGGCAGACGCTTAACTGACCTGTATTGCCAACGCTTTCTGAACCGCAGGACGAGCATTCAAACGATCGATATATTTGGAAACTTCAGGATAGTCTTCCAGAGTGATCTGCTGCCAGTCATGCCGTAATAACCAAGGGAAAATGGCCATATCTGCAATCGAGTATTCGCCAGCCACATACTCCTGCCCGACCAGCTGTTTATTCAACACCCCATATAAACGCTTGCTTTCATTGACATAGCGCTCTGTGGCATAAGCAATCCGCTCAGGTGCAAAACGGCTAAAGTGATGATTTTGCCCGAGCATCGGCCCCAAACCGCCCATTTGCCACATCAGCCACTGTTCGACCTGAATACGCTTCACTTCATCGGCTGGATAAAACAGACTTGTTTTGCGACCCAGATATTGCAAGATCGCACCTGACTCAAAAATTGAAATGGCGCGGCCATGTGGCCCATCCTGATCAACAATTGCCGGGATTTTATTATTGGGAGAAATAGCCAGAAAATCGGACTGGAACTGGTCATTTTCCAGAATATTGATGGGAATAATTTGATATTCCAGCCCCATTTCTTCTAGAGCAATACTAATTTTATGGCCGTTGGGGGTGCCCCAATAATATAAATCGATCATTTTCTTCTAATACTCCCTGCACTTTTACTATGCGACGATGTACTCAACATAGAGGATTTAGAAAGAAACAACAAGTCTGCATTTTAAAATTATTTTTCAATAAATATCAAAATCTTATTAAAAATTTATATATTTTTTTCTTTTTGATCTTGAAAATTTCAGCTCCAAACACATATTTATTTCTGCATAAGGATTGCGTCAATCTTATGCGCTGTTGATGTCTGACATGACAGATCTTATTTTCTTGTTTTTATAACTTTGCTTTAGTGAGAAGGTTCTAATCATGAGTAACTTAAATCTTCATCCATTATTTCGTCGTAGTATTGGCTTTGATCGCTTGAATGACTTTATTGACTATGCCATGCAAAGCGATGCACCGAATTACCCACCGTATAATATCGAAAAGCGTGGTGAGAATAATTACCGCATCGTGGTGGCAACTGCGGGTTTTCGTCAGGAAGAACTCGACATTCGTCTGGAAAATAAGTTGCTGACTATTTTAGGCAAGCCTGAAAACCAGAGCAATGACACTATCGAATTCCTGCATAAAGGCATTGCACGACGTGCATTTAAATTGTCTTTACGTCTGGATGAATATATTGAGGTACAGCAGGCAGACTATGAAAATGGTTTATTGATCATCGACTTGCAGCGCATTATTCCAGAAGAAAAATTGCCGCGTCAAATCCCGATTGGCAATAAACTGCTCATTGCAAACGATGAAAAATCAGTGGAATAAGCTTGATTAAGTACGCAAAGGAAGGTCCGAAAGGGCCTTTCTTTTTGGCTAGAGATTACCTAAGCTCATGGAGGCAATACGCTTTCTGATCATAAAAATAAACCATGAATGCGCCAGAAAATACCCTGTTTCATCAAGCTAGTCCGATCATGCGCACTACGGGATATTTGCTGTTTTGTTATCCGGTCGGAATATTCAGCATTTTTTATTTCAGCAGTGTGCGTAGCAATTCCAGTTTTTCCCAAGGACTATTATTTTTATGGCAGGAGTCTCCTGACTTTTATATTTATATTGGCGGCTTTCTTGGTCTTTCGCTGCTTATGCTGGGAACCAAACTCAAAATAACCTCACAAGCCATTTATTATACTTTGGCCGGTTTCCGCATCAGCCTGTGCTTAAAACGACATTCCGTACAGTATAGTTTTCTGAATCCGCGCTATGATTCTCTCAAAGCGCACCTCAAACGCTGGCTCTATAACATGCCAGCGCATGTGATTAGTCAACGTGATGGCACTTTGGATTTTAAATTGCATCAATCCGGTCTAATAAATCAAATTTGTCTTGGATTTTTCCGGATTCAGCTGTCGATGTTTTCCCGCCCGCAAGCTCAACAGATTATGCAGGCCATACAAAGTGCCTGGAACTTTAGAGCATAAAAAAAGCCCTGCATATGCAGGGCTTTTTTCGCTTAATGAGTGCTTACTTTTTCTTTTTAGGACCAAGTAGCATACCCATTTGACGGCCTTCCATTTTCGGCATCTGCTCAACAGTACCGAATTCAGCCACGTCAGCTTCAATTTTTTGCAATTGAGCTAGACCCAACTGTTGGTGCGCCATTTCACGACCACGGAAACGAAGCGTGATTTTCACCTTGTTACCTTCTTCAAGGAACTTGATGATTGCACGTAGTTTTACGTTGTAATCACCAACATCAGTACCCGGGCGTAGCTTGATTTCTTTCACCTGGACTTGATGTTGTTTTTTCTTCGCTTCTTTCTGCTTTTGCTTAAGATCAAACAAATGCTTGTTGAAGTCCATGATCTTACATACTGGTGGCTCAGCGTTTGCTACGATCTCAACAAGATCAAGTTCAACACTTTCTGCTGCGCGTAGGGCGTCAGCTAAGCTTACAATCCCTTTCTGCTCACCATTTTCGTCTACAAGACGGACTTCTTTCGCACGAATTTCATCATTCAAGGCAGGACGGTTTGATTTGTTACCGCCCTGTTGATTACGGTCAGGCTGTTTAATCGCTGTTACTCCACAATGTACCGGCCGCGTTCGGCTACGGCTGCTTTTACTAGGTCAACGAAAGCATCGATTGACATAGTACCCAAATTTGTTCCTGAGCGGGTACGCACGTTTACGGTACCTTCCTCTACTTCACGGTCCCCAAGTACCAGTAAGTAAGGAATACGCTCTAATGTACGTTCACGAATCTTAAAGCCGATTTTCTCATTTCTCAAGTCAGAAATTGCACGGATACCGTTTTCTTTAAGTTTTGCGACGACTGACTCACATGCCTCAGCTTGAGAATCGGTAATGTTCATTACACATGCTTGCATTGGTGCCAACCAAGGTGGCATGAAGCCTGCGTAGTGTTCGATCAGTATACCAATAAAACGCTCGAAACTGCCAAGAATTGCACGATGTAACATTACTGGCTGATCGCGGTCATTATCTTCAGTGACATAAGACGCATCTAAACGTTCTGGCAAGTTAAAGTCACACTGAATGGTACCACACTGCCAGACACGACCTAAGCAGTCTTTCAGAGAGAATTCAATCTTCGGACCGTAGAATGCGCCCTCACCTGGTTGAAGCTCCCACTCAAGACCCGCAGCATCTAAAGCATCTGCCAAAGATTTTTCTGCCATATCCCAAAGCTTGTCATCACCCACACGTTTTTCAGGACGCGTCGACAACTTCATTTGTACTTCTTCAAAGCCAAAATCTTTGTATACATCCAGTGTCAATTTGATAAAGTCTGCAACTTCAGGACCAATCTGCTCTTTGGTACAGAAAATATGCGCGTCATCTTGGGTAAAGCCACGTACACGCATAATGCCGTGTAAAGAACCTGATGGTTCGTTACGGTGACATGAACCGAATTCTGCTAAACGTACAGGAAGATCACGGTATGACTTCAAGCCTTGATTGAACACTTGTACGTGACAAGGACAGTTCATTGGCTTCACCGCATAGTTACGGTTTTCAGAATGCGTGGTGAACATATTGTCTGCATAGTTAGCAGCATGTCCTGATTTTTCCCAGAGCGTGAAATCAACCACTTGCGGTGTACGGATTTCTTCATAACCGTTGTCTTGCTGAACTTTACGCATGTACTGTTCAAGAACCTGGTAAATGGTCCAGCCGTTCGGATGCCAGAACACCATACCTGGTGCTTCTTCTTGCATATGGAACAAGTCTAGCGCTTTACCGATTTTACGGTGATCGCGTTTTTCAGCTTCTTCAATACGTTTTACATAGGCAGCAAGCTGTTTTTTGTCTGCCCACGCTGTACCGTAAATACGTTGTAGCTGTTCGTTTTTCGCGTCACCGCGCCAGTAAGCACCAGAGATTTTAGTCAACTTGAACGATTTGAGGAATTTGGTATTTGGTACATGCGGACCACGGCACATATCCAAATAATCCTGATGGTAGTACAAGCCCATTTGTGTTTCTTCAGGCATGTCTGCGATCAGGCGCAATTTGTATTCTTCGCCACGCGCAGTGAATTCAGCAATGACTTCATCACGCGGCGTCATTTTTTTCACAACATCATAGTCTTGATCGATGAGCTTTTTCATACGCTCTTCAATCGCTGCCATGTCGTCTAAGGTAAACGGACGTGGCATCCAGATGTCATAGTAGAAACCTTCCTCAATGACCGGACCAATGACCATCTTTGCTTCTGGGAACAGTTGCTTAACCGCATGACCGACCAAATGCGCACAAGAATGGCGAATGATCTCGACACCGGCTTCGTCTTTAGGCGTGATGATTTGTAGTGTTGCATCTTCAGTGATGAGATCAGACGCATCAACCAAACGATCGTTGACACGACCAGCAACTGTATTTTTTGCAAGACCAGGACCAATGCTAAGTGCAACGTCCATCACAGATACGGCGTGATCAAACTGTTTTTGATCGCCATTCGGCAAAGTGATAATTGGCATAAGAAATCCTTAAGGAGTGATGCCCCGTACCATGGAGCATATCACCGCGAGATTATGATCGAGGCACAGCCTCAAAAGATAAAAACGGTGGATAAATAAAATCGATTCGAATTTTACACGGCTTGGCCGCATGATTAAACCTTTTCCCAATAAAAATAAGATTTACCGCCAAATCTGTGCCTGATCGTTAAAGGCTTAGGCTCATTTTTCATTTCAGAATGTAGTTATTCCCGGAACGTCTGCCACTGGAGAAACTTTCCCTCTACATAAACATACAGCTGGTCGAATTGCGGGATCAGCGCTTCACTTTGTGTCGGTCTTAAAAACACATAATCATCGACATGAATATCGCACTGCATGGGCACCTGAAGCATTTCCTGATTACTGCTGCGGCCATACAACACATGCGGCCGGCTTTTTTCAGGATAAATATAATCCGCTCGCCAATAGCCGCCATAAATAAATACGGCTTTATATTGATGAGGAAGATAATTCAGCAGCTCCAGACCGGGAATCTGACTACAAGGCAACACTTTTAAAATGGGTGCGGCAATCCATAAAGCACAGCTTAAAGCGGACAAATTTTCCAGATCAAAATCACTCGGCTTAAGCAGCATCGAGCCAAAGGCCAGATCATTACAGACACTTTGCTGGCAATGCTGCATAAAGGTTGGACTTCCCCCACCGTTAAAACACAAACCTTCATGCCATAAATCCGGGAATTTTCGCTGAAGAATACTTTTGTATTGTTGATACATCTGCTGCGATTGCTGATAACTTTTGTCGGGACTTTTCAAAATTTTTGGCAGTTTGGCGACATGTGCATCATAGCCCATTAGACCCGAAAGTTTGAGATAAGCCGTGTTGTGCTGAATCAGCTTCATTAAGGCTATAAATTGCTGCTGCGTTTGTACGCCGCCACGATGCAGCCCTACATCAATTTCAATATTGACATTCAGGCAGGTATTCAAGCTTTGCGCGAGTTGCAGATATTGTTTTAATCGTTCCACATCATCAATTAGCCATTGAATAATTACTTGATCATTGGCTTTATTTTGATCAGACAAAGTTTGATAAAAATGTTTGACTGCCTGAATCGGCATCGGTTTACCCAACAAGATATCGGCTTGCTGAAATGTCCCTATAATCTCCAGCAGATGCGGCAGATGAAAGACAATAAAGCGCTGGGTATTTAGTTTTTCACTGGCCAGTTTGAGTAGCTGAATGCTGGCTAAAGACTTCACTACCAGACGTGGTTTTAACTTCGCAGGCAATTTTGACTGTACATAGTCCAAATTACGTTGATAGGTTTTTAAATCTAAAATCAGTTGCGGTGTGACAGTGCCCTGCCGTTTTAATTCCTGCGTCAGTTGCTGAAAATAATTTGATTGCATCGCCCTCTCCTCATTTCCCAGATAAAAACAATTCTTTTAAATATGGATTCAGCCATTTTTGCTGTGGATCCAATTGCTGACGTAGCACCATGAAATTATCCCATTTCGGGTAGAGTTCGCGCAGCGAGGCTGCGCTCATACTATGTAACTTGCCCCAATGCGGTCGTCCCTGATATTTCTGTAAAATCGGCTCGACCAGATCAAAGATCGCGTGGTAATCCTGTTTATAAAATTGATGAATCGAAATGGAGACCAAATCACGCTGATAAAAAGGACTTAGCCAGATCTCATCGCCTTTGACATAACGAAACTCGATCGGGAAAAACATCGGCACCTGATGTTTACGTAAAATATGCAGAATCTCGTCCAGACACTGCAAGCCTGAATCAACCGGAATCTGATATTCCATTTCATTAAATTTGGTCTGGCGCGGGGTCGGAAAAATCCGGGATGACCAATCTACATAGCAAGTCGATTTAACAAACACACTCAGCAGTTTTTGCAGATAGGGATTTGTCTTTGGGAAAAGTCGCGTCAATTCCGAACATACGGTTAATAAAGTATCTTCCGAAGGCCAGCTTTCCTGTCTCGGCTGAATGTCATCCTCCGTGTCATCCAGGGTTTTCAGTATCACCTGATCGGCATGCAGAAAAGCCCAAAACTCAATATGTCGGTGCTGATGTTTCCATTGACCAATATGGGTAAATATGTCTTTTAATGAACAGAGCTGGATCTGTTCTTTTAGTTTATATCGTGGTCGATTTTGCAGGGTGATTTGGGTCAATATGCCTAAGCTGCCCAATGCCACCCGTCCAGCCTGAAATATCTCAGCATTCTGCTCACGATGACATTGCAACAGCTCTCCATCCGCGGTCAGTAATTCAAAGCCTTCCACGAAAGCAGAGATGCAAGGTAAATCGATGCCCGTGCCATGCGTTCCGGTAGAAATCGCTCCGGCCAGACTTTGCTGGTCTATATCGCCCTGATTGATTAAGGCCTGATTGATCGGTACCAGATCTTTCCCCAAATCATATAAACGCGTCCCGGCCTGCACGGTGCATTGTGTTTTCTCTTGATTAAAAGCAACGATACCTTTGAACTGATCGAGATTAAGCAAGATTTTATCCGTTTTAGCGAGTGGACTGAAGGAATGTCCTGCACCCACTGCACGAATGTTTGCCTGCGACTTCAACAGATCTTGTAATTCATTGATATGTCTTGGTTTAAATATCTGAGCTGCACTGGACTGGCTGCCTGACCAGTTTCGCCAGATCTCATCCGCCTGTTGTATTTTCATTATTCTTCCTTGGCTGATATTATTTTAATCGCTCAATTAGAGTAAAATACCTAAAAAATCAAATATGGGAACCCATGCGTTCAAAACATTTAAGTGTCGTTAAATATTTTCATTAATATTCAATCACTTAAAATTTGTAAAATCGTACTCGACTAAAGCATAAATGCAACACTCATGAGAAATACATATCTTTTCAACAGGATATGAAAATAAATATAGAATGGAGTTTTCCAATGGTTAGCGCATATGATGAATTACCGCGTACCTCTGCAAATTTTGTAGCCTTATCACCTTTACGCTATCTTGATCGTGCAGCTTATATCTATCCCAATCAGAATGCGATTATTCACGGTAAACGCCGGATCACCTGGCGTGAGAAATACAATCGTTGTCGTCAGTTTGCCAACCAACTCCAAAAACTAGGTATCGGTAAAAATGATACCGTGTCTGTCCTGCTGCCTAACGTCCCTGCCATGATCGAAGCACATTTTGCTGTACCGATGGCAGGTGCAGTCCTGAATACTTTAAATACCCGTCTCGATGCCAAAACACTGGCTTTTATGCTGGAACACGCTGAAAGCAAAGTGCTCTTGGTCGATCCTGAATTTACCGCACTTGCGACTGAAGCACTTGCCTTGGTGTCACAGGATATTTATGTCATTGATGTGGCCGATGCAGAGTTTGAAGGTGAAGATAAGCGTATTGGTCAAATCGAATATGAAGACTGGATTGCGCAAGGCGACGCAAACTTTGAATGGCATTTGCCTCAAGATGAATGGGATGCTATCAGCTTAAGTTATACCTCCGGTACCACCGGCAATCCGAAAGGCGTGGTCTATCATCATCGCGGTGCCTACATTAACGCAGCCAGTAATATTATCGCCTGTGGCATGACACCACGCGCTACCTATTTATGGACACTTCCGCTGTTCCACTGTAATGGCTGGTGCTTTGCCTGGACCATGGCGGCCAACGGTGGAACCAACGTTTGCTTGCGTAAAGTTGATGCTGAACTGATCTTTAAACTGATTGCCGAACATAAAGTCGATTACTTCTGCGGTGCACCAATTGTCTTGTCAATGCTGATTAACGCACCTGAAGAGAAAAAGACCAAAATTGATCATCGTGTCGAAGTGATGGTGGCGGGTGCCGCACCTCCAGCAGCAATTATTGAAGGCATGCGCAATATCGGTATTAACGTAACGCATGTTTACGGCCTGACAGAAACCTACGGTCCTTCTGCACTGTGCGCATCCCAAGCCGGGTGGAGTGATTTATCTATTCAGGAACAAGCACAGTTGCACTCCCGCCAAGGCGTACCTTATCCATTGCAAGATGGCATGAAAGTGCTTGATCCGGATACCATGCAGGAAGTGCCACATGATGGTCAGACCATGGGTGAAATCATGTTCCGTGGCAATATCGTGATGAAAGGTTATCTGAAAAATCCTGAGGCGACCGCTGAAGCCTTTGCCGGTGGCTGGTTCCATACAGGAGATCTGGCAGTTTGCCAACCGGATGGCTATGCCAAAATTACCGACCGCTCTAAAGACGTGATTATTTCCGGCGGAGAAAATATTTCTTCACTTGAAGTGGAGGAAGTGCTGTATCAGCATCCGGCGGTGCTGACTGCGGCGGTAGTCGCCAAGCCTGATCCACGCTGGCAGGAAGTTCCTTGTGCCTTTATCGAACTCAAAGAAGGAATAACAGCTTCGGAAGAAGAAATTATGGAATTCTGCCGTGAGCATCTGGCCCGTTTTAAAGTGCCTAAGGATGTGGTGATTACCGAAATTCCAAAAACTTCGACCGGAAAATTGCAGAAATTTGTTTTACGTGAGTGGGCCAAAGAGCGTGCGCAAGGTGAGTTCTCTTAACGCCATCCAGGCATATTTTTTCAAAATCTACTCAATAAAAAATCGTGCTAAGAAAACTTAGCACGATTTTTTAACTTACCCTCTCCCAAACCCTCTCCTATAAGGAGAGGACTTTAAGGAACTTACATCTCAACCATTTCTACGCCATCAATGCGTGCCACAGTCATCAAATCTTTATCACCACGACCTGAAACCGTCGCAATAATAATTTGATCTTTATCCATGGTCGGTGCAAGTTTAGTGACATAAGCCATAGCATGTGCGCTTTCTAACGCCGGAATAATGCCTTCAATCTTGGTCAAGTCGCGGAAACCCTGTAAAGCTTCCTGGTCATTGATCGGTACGTATTTCACGCGATACATATCTTTCAGGAAACTATGTTCCGGACCCACACCCGGATAATCCAGACCTGCAGAAATTGAATGCGTTTCGATGATCTGGCCTTGTGCATCCGACATCAGGTAAGTTCGGTTACCATGCAGGACACCGACATGACCGGCATTCAACGGCGCAGAGTGCTTGCCTGATTCAATCCCATGACCTGCTGCTTCAACGCCGTACATTTTCACGTCTTGATCGTTCAGGAATGGATAGAACAAGCCCATTGCATTGGATCCACCACCGACACATGCTACCAGTGCATCTGGCAGACGGCCAGCCTGTTCCAGAATCTGACGGCGTGCTTCACGACCAATGATCGACTGGAAATCACGAACCAACTGTGGATATGGGTGTGGACCTGCCACAGTACCAATCACATAATAGGTTGAATCAACATTGGTCACCCAATCACGCATGGCTTCATTCATGGCATCTTTTAAGGTTTTAGAGCCACTTTCTACCGGCACAACCGTCGCACCTAATAAACGCATACGGTAGACGTTCATCGCCTGACGTTTTACATCGTCTGCGCCCATAAATACTACGCATTCAAGACCTAAACGTGCTGCAATCGTTGCCGTTGCTACACCGTGCTGGCCTGCCCCTGTTTCGGCAATAATACGTTTCTTGCCGGAAAGCTTCGCCAGCAAAGCCTGACCGATTGTATTATTTACTTTGTGCGAACCGGTATGGTTCAGGTCTTCACGTTTCAGGTAAATCTGTGCGCCACCCAACTCTTTCGACCATCGTTCAGCATGATATAAAGGACTCGGACGACCGACGTAAAACGCCATGTCACGGTCAAATTCTGCCAAAAACTGCGCATCATCTTTCATACGGAAATAGAGCTTTTCCAAGTCTTCTAAAGCCGCCATGAGTGTTTCTGACACAAAACGTCCGCCATGAATACCGAAATGCCCGCGTTCATCCGGGAATTGGGTATAGTCAACTGCCTGACTGTTCTGGCTAGTACTTTGCTGATCCACGATGGACTCCTTGCATAAAGCGTTCTATGAGTTGTTGGTCTTTAATACCTTTTGCGGACTCGACACCGCCACTCACATCGACGGCATACGCCTGTGTGGTGAGAATTGCCTGTTCAATATTGTCAGGATTTAAACCGCCTGCCAAGATCAAGGGAATATTGAGTTTGGGAAATGTGTCCCAATCGAAGCTGTGCCCTGTGCCACCTTTCAGATCAGGATGCCATGCATCTAATAGCACTGCGCTTGCGCCTGCATCTTGATAACCTTGAATTTCTGCGACTGCATCCAGATCAGGTTTTACCTGAATGGCTTTATACCAACGGCGTCCGACCTGCTGGGCGATAGCCTGACACTGTTCAGGTGTTTCATCGCCATGAAATTGTAAAATATCCAGCGGTATTTTATTTAAAATCGCCTGGATTTCATCTGCGTGACTATTCACAAATAAACCCACCGCCTGTACATAAGCTGGAACCGACTGAATCAGGATTTCAGCCTGCTCTAAAGTGACATGCCGCGGACTCGGTGGATAAAATACAAATCCTATCGCGTCACAGCCAGCATTGGCTACGGCATGTACATCTTCAACTCGGGTGATTCCACAAATTTTGGCACGGGTTCGCATATTATGTTGGCTCTAGATCTACCAATGTATTGAACAATCTGTAAGATTGGGGCAAATCATTGTAATGCAATTTTTCTGACTTGCGTAAAAGTTCATCCGGATTATTCTCTATGCAGATTGTATATAACTCATACTGACTTTATACTGCGCTCACTTTGCAGCAAGTCCAAGCCTTCAGGCTTTAGGGAAGCTGGTGTAAATCCAGCACTGCCCCCGCAACGGTAAAAAATGAAACGTCTATCAATTTAAACTCTTCGGTTTACACCACTGCATCTTGATGTGGGAAGGTGGATATACAGCAAAGTCGCTGCTTTGCACATTTAAGTCCGGAAACCTGCTTGTTGTGTTCTATAACTCAATCATTCACGGGGAAGTGAATGTAGGGAGCTTTAACATGTCACTTCATTGTCAACCTACTGCCTTGGTAGGTGCGATCGCACTTGCGTTGGGTACCACTTCATCTGTTTTTGCTAACGAGCAAGAAGTTGCGAAAGCATCTTTAGATACCATTGTGGTCACGGCATCACGCAGCGAACAAAATATTGAAAATGTGCCGATGCGTCTAAATGTGCTTGATGAAAAAACGATTCAACAATCTCCTATTGCTGACTTACCTTCTTTATTAACGAAAGAAGCAGCGCTATCAGTCAAACAAGTGGGTGGCTATGGTCAACCAGCTTCAATTTTCTTACGTGGCAGCAATGCCGCACATACCTTAATTTTACAAGATGGTATGCGCTCCAATACCGCAACTGTTGCAGGTACAAATTTACATTTAATTGATACGACAGACATTAAGCAAATTGAAATTCTAAAAGGCCCTGCATCGGTACAATACGGTACTGATGCAATTGGAGGTGTAATTCAACTCATTTCCAAAACACCGACAGAAAATAGTGCGTTTACAACGGTCGAAGTCGGTGAAAAAAATACCTACAAATCACTTGTCGGTATTGATGCTGCTGAAAATGGCTATTACGCCCAAATTCGTGGGCAACGCCTAGAAACAGATGGTGACCAAATTATTAGCAATCAATCTAAAAAAGCAGGTTTCGATCAAAAAGGCTATTCAGCGAAATTAGGCGTTGATCAAGACAACTTTGGATTGTCAGCGGAATTTAAAGAAAATGAAGGTCACGGCGACTACTTCTCTTATGGTGCACCAGAAGCTTATGATTTCACCAATCGCCTTTATAATATTAAAGGTTATTTTAAGCTTAATCCAAATTTAGTGTGGGAAACTCGCCTATCAGAATTTGAAGATGAATACGTAATTGTACAAAGCGCTTATCCATCGACTGTAATCACTGAACAACAAGAAATAGATTCCAATATTCAATGGCAAATCAACGCCGAGCATAAACTTCTTGCGGGTGTACATTACAATAAGACAGAAGCTGAAAGTTTAAACACCTTTAAAGATGAAAATGATAGCACTGGCTATTATTTACAGCACCAATATCAAAATGATGTCATCAGCACCCAAGCGGGTATTCGAGTTGAAGACAATCAGCAATTTGGTACACATAGTGTAGGACAACTCGCTGTTCGACATACCCTAAGCCATACATCAAGTATTTATGCCAATGTCGGAACAGCATTTCGTGCCCCAGTTGTCGGGCAAATTATTAGTGAACCCGCTTGGTGGGGCGGTAATCCTGACCTACAACCAGAAGAAAGTGTATCTTATGAAATTGGTTTTGATCATCTAATCACCCCATCAATGACATTATACGGTTCTGCTTTTCAAACCCAAGTCGACAATATTATGGTCTCTAACGGAGATACCAACTGGGTATTTGAAAATATGGACAGCGCCACCTTTAATGGTGCTGAATTGGGTTTAAAATTGACACAAGATGACTTCTATGCCAATGCTGAATATGCGTATATTCAAGCTAAGAACGATGATAAAGATAAAGATTTGCCAAATCGCCCACGCCAAAACTTCAACCTAACCTTGGGTTGGGATAATGGTCAGTATGGTGCGTCCACGTCTTTAGTAGCTAAAGGTAAATCTAAGGAGGATAAAGGCCTTATTCCAGGCTATGCAGTCATTGATATGAATGCCTATTGGCAAGTGAATCCTCACTTAAAAACCTTTGTGAATATTCGTAACCTAGGTGATACCAATTACAAAACAGCATTTAATGATGCCACATCTTATTACATTGCCAGTGACCGCCTCGCTTCTATTGGAATCACTTTTAAATACTAAGCTCTAAACAGCAAAAAACTTTAAAACAGCGCAGTTTATGGATAATGTTATGACCGACATTATCCTTTTTTATTATCTTCATTAAAAATTCAAGGAACACATATGGGCCACCGTTTAAGTAAAATCTACACGCGCACAGGCGATTCGGGTACTACAGGGCTTGGTGATGGCTCACGCGTTGCCAAAGATGACTTGCGTATTACCGCGCTGGGTGATGTCGATGAACTGAATGCCGTGATTGGCGTATTACGTGCACAAATTTCAGCAAGTAACATTGAAGATCAAGCCGCTTGGGATAAATCTTTAAGCCTGATCCAACACTGGTTATTCGATCTTGGTGGTGAAGTCTGTATTCCAGGTTTTAATCTGGTGCAACCGGTATCAATTGAGTTTTTAGAAAATGATATCGACCGCATGAATGAAGCGTTGCCGATGTTAAAAGACTTTATTCTGCCTGCCGGAACGCTGGTGTGCAGCTTTGCCCATCAGGCGCGTGCAGTCTGCCGTCGTGCAGAACGCAGCGTAATGTCGGTACATCACCGTGACCAAAATATTCAGGCAGCGTCACTGCAACTACTTAACCGTTTATCGGACTGGTTATTTGTAGCATCACGCACCCTGCAACGCGCTGAAAGCGGTTCCGAAGTGCTGTGGCAAAAAAATATCAATGACAGCATCGAAAAGTAAAATTATGTTTCAAGTTAGCATCTAAAAATACACGTCAGATGTCTCTTGATTTTACAGAGCATCTGACGAAAATAGAAAGTGTCATCCTTCTGTCACGTAGCCCTCGCAAAATGAACTTAACTTTCCCACTCATGAGCATCTTATGCGCATAATTGGTCATCGTGGTGCACGTGGTGAAGCCCCTGAAAATACCTTGGGCGGTTTTCAATATATTCAGGAGATCGGCATTCGCGCCGTTGAGTTTGATGTTCGTCAGCTCAAAGACAATGCCTTAATCATCATGCATGATGATGACTTTGTGCGTACCACCGGTTTGCAGAAGCATCTATACGAGTGTAACCGTCAAGATCTTACCCAATATAATCACGCAGTGGCCTGGTCAGAATGGAATAAAATCGAAGCGACCCCACTGCTCGATCAAACCTTAAATGTCATTCGAAATTTCGAGCATATTGAAGTCGAAATTAAAAGCGTAACATCTGAAGCAGCAGCTGAGAAAATCGCGTTTGAAGTCGAACAGCAATTACAAGGCTATGAGCAGGCAGCCATTATTACCAGCTTTGATGCCAAAATTCTGGATGCATTTAAACAGCAAAACTCACGTTTAAAACGCGGTTTATTGATTGAAACCGATGTCAAACATCAGGCCATTGATCAGGCGCTGGAACTTGGATGCTGTCATATTGGCTGGATGGATGAACTGGCCAGTAAAGACCTGATTCAGGCCACTCAGGCTGCCGAGTTGAATATCAGTGTCTGGACGGTCAATGATGTCACCCGTGCCAAACAACTGCGAGACTGGGGGTTCAGGGGCTGATTACCGATTATCCAAAATTGATGCTACAACAACTCTAAATAATCTCTCTTAGCCTTGATTGATCTAGGTATTTCTTGATCCAGTTCATTTCGATAATGCAATAATGAAAGTGTGAATCTTCCTTAATCAGATTTTATTTGAAAGTGAAATGAAGTTGTCCAACCTCTATATTCTGCAAATTCCCTAATCATATTGTAGAAATTATGAACAACGATTTTCATCTGATTCATTCGGTTTCCATTTTCTGAAAGAGTGATAATCCTCAGTCACTTAGTCGGAAATCAGAACCCGTCTACGCTCGCAAAATGGTCACTTCTGCCCTACTTATTCTGTTACCGACAAGTACAATACAACCGTACAATAATGCTAGTGATGCCTTAGGGCACATGCTAATATGGACAAGATAGGCTGCTGTTAAAACCAACAGTAGTTTCTGCTTTTTGTTATACCTTCCGAGGTTCTAGGAGTGCTGTTGGAGATGAATGCTCCCTTACCCAAAGCCCCCATCAACTGGATTGCTGTGTTTGCATTGGTATTTTTACCGATTGTAGCCCTGATCGCGATTCCGTTGTATGCGTATCACCATGATTTTAGCGCTGCCGCTTGGATCAGTATGTTTGTTTTACTGGGCGTAAGCAGCCTCGGCATTACAGCAGGATACCATCGCCTGTGGGCACATCGTGCTTATGAAGCCACTTTACCATTGAAAATCATCTTGATGATTATGGGTACATTTGCTGTACAGAATAGTATTTTATTCTGGGCATCTGGTCACCGTACCCATCACCGTCATGTCGATGATGTTGATCAAGATCCGTACTCGATCAATAGAGGTTTCTGGTATGCACATATTGGCTGGATGTTACGTGATTATCCATCAGGTGCAGCCAACTATAAAAATGCGCCAGATCTGTTAAAAGACAAAGTGGTGATGTTTCAGGACAAATACTACGTTCCTTTAGTGATTGCTGTTCATGCCACGATTTTATTGCCAATTGGCTGGGCAGTCGGCGATGTCTGGGGCGTATTGCTGTTGGGTGGATTAATGCGTTTAATCCTGAGCCATCATGTGACCTTCTTCATTAACTCATTGTGCCACATGTGGGGAAATCGTCCTTATACCGACGAAAATACTGCACGTGACAACTTCGTACTCGCGGTTGCAACTTGGGGTGAGGGTTATCATAACTATCACCACATTTTCCAATACGATTACCGTAACGGCGTGAAATGGTGGCAATACGATCCAACCAAATGGTTGATCTGGACTTGTTCTAAGCTTGGTTTAGCTAAAAACTTGCGCCGTATTCCTAGCTTTAATATCAAAAAAGCGGAATTGGCAATGAAGTTTAAATATGCTGAGCAGGATCTTGCGGTGTATGGTCATGATGTTTCTGAAGACATCTCGGCGGTAAAAACCAAGATTGCACAGGAATATGATGCATTTACCCAAACTTTAAATGACTGGGCAAAGCTGAAAGAACAGGAAATTCAGGTCAAGAAAGCATCGATGGCTGAAAAAATCCATCAGATGGATGACAAGCTGAAAGTTGAATTCCAGCTGGTTGAACAGCGTCTTTCCCATCATCGTCAAACCTTGAATCTACTGGTTCGTAATCTGAAAAAATCTGCAGTTTCTCAATAAAAGCTGTTGAACATTAAAGCTCCGATTGGGGCTTTTTTTATGCCCGAAAGATAACGTGAACTCTCGCTTATACAACAGTTTTATACATCTATCTTTGTTATAGTTCATGTATTCCAATCCTGTACCGATGCCATGTATTTTAACTCTCGCTATCAAACACTACCTGCTCGCCTCTATCACCATCAAATTCCGCTTCCATTAAAAGGTGCAAAAGCCGGACATTTTAATGCAGCATTGGCAGAACAGCTGCAATGGTCGGACGAAGACAAGGCGCAATGGGTCGAGATTTGTAGCGGTCAGAAAGTCTTTGCTGAGTTTGAACCTTTAGCTATGGCCTATGCAGGTCATCAGTTTGGGCAATGGGCAGGACAATTGGGAGATGGTCGCGGGTTATTGATTGCACAGATTCTAAATCAGGATCAGCAGACCATTGACCTGCATTTAAAAGGTGCTGGTTCAACGCCTTATTCACGCATGGGCGATGGTCGTGCCGTACTGCGTTCAGTTATTCGTGAGTATCTGGCGGGCCATGCCTTAAATGCCTTGGGTGTGGCATCCAGTAATGCAGTCGGTTTTACTTCATCAATGCAAGGTATTCAGCGTGAGAAGCTAGAGCCGGGCGCGATGATGCTGCGTACTTCTGACTGTCATATCCGTTTCGGGCATTTTGAATGGATCAATCAGTATCAGCCAGATCTGCTGGCTGAATTTACCCAGAAATGTATCGAATGGCATTATCCGGAATGTCTGCAAGCCGAACAGCCGATTCTGAGCTTTGCCACCAAAGTTATTCAGCGCACTGCGGTGATGATTGCCAAATGGCAACTGGTCGGTTTTGCACATGGCGTGATGAATACCGACAACCTGAATATTACCGGTTCAACTTTGGACTTTGGTCCTTATGGCTTTATGGAGCGCTTCCGTCCGAATTGGATCAATAACCACTCGGATTATCAAGGTCGTTATACCTATCAGCAGCAGCCGAGTATTGGGCATTGGAATTTGTGGCAATGGTTAAACAATCTGGTCCCGCTCTGCCCTACAGATTATGACAAAGAACAATGGAAACAGGATTTAGCTGCATGTCTGGAGCATTATGAACCAACATTCTTGGAACATTATAAACATGGTTTAAACCAGAAAATGGGCTTGCCAAGTTTCCATAAAGACAGTTTTGACTGCGCTATGGCCTTTCTGCGAATTTTGCAAAGTGAGCAACTAGACTATACCCAGAGTTTTATCGGGTTGCAAAATAAAGACTATGAAGCCCTTAAAGATGATTGTCTGGACCGACGCCAGTTTGAAGCATTCCTGGCGCAATATGGATCTATCCGTGAACACCAGGATATAGAAGAATTGGATGCCGCCATGCAACTGGCCAATCCGCATTATATTCTGCGGAATCATATGGCACAGAAAGCCATTGAACTGGCAGAGCGGGATGATTTTTCTGAAGTAGACCGTCTGTTTAAATTACTCAGTCAGCCTTACCTGAAACAGCCCGATTTGGAACAGCCTGAAGATTTAGCGCCATTGCCAAGTGATGTGCCTGAAGTGATGGTGAGTTGTTCGTCTTAATAAATAGACTCAAAAAACATGCAAAAAATTGATCAAACTAAATTGACACATGAAATTATTGAAACAGCATATAAGCTGCTTACTCACAAACTCGCATTTGGAGGATTAATTACACATAACGAAAGTGCTTTCCAATTAGAATTAGGACATATTTTAAAAACACTTGGGCAGTTGTATGAGTTTAGGTTAAGCGACAAATTCCATTTAGAGTTTGAAACATTTTTACCTTTAAAAACAACGAGTATTAAGAGTCAATCTGAGCGAGCAAGAATTGATATTTTAATTCGTTATCAAGATGGTGATCATCAAACTTGTGCTGCTATAGAACTAAAATTCTTTAAGAAAAGTAACCATCGGGAACCTAACAACCGTTACGATGTCTTTAAAGATCTTTCAAATTTAGAACTTTACAAGAGAAATGGAATCGACATTTGTTATTTCATTCTCGCAACTGATCATGCCCACTATTGCAACCAAATAAAATATTCGGATGATACCCGTGATTTTGATTTCAGGCATAAAAGTACGTACAAAGAAGGAACGTTATTAAGTTATAGAACTCCTAAGCCTTACGGAAACGATATTACACTCATGCAAGACTATGAGTTTTTATGGGACCAGATTAACGATTTATATTTTCTGAAAGTACAAGTTTAAATAAATGTGGATGGTTAATAATAACATCCACATTTATTTTTTAATCAATCTTCAGGATATTCAAAACGGTAGCCCACACCATACACCGCCTGAATCCACTCATGACGGTTACCGGTTTCAGCCGCATCTGAAATCTTACGGCGTAAATTCTTGATATGACTGTCAATGACACGGTCAGCCACATCAAAACTGTCCGGATTAATATGATCCAGCAATTGCGCACGTGAATATACCTGTCCGACATGTTCCAGGAATAACTCCAGTAAACGGAATTCGGTCGGCGTTAAATTCAAGGCTTTTTGTTGATACCAGATGCGCTGTTGTGATTTGTCCATACGGAATAAATCATTGCTTTCCGGTTCTGATTTACGATCCAGACGACGTAACACGGCCTGTACACGCGCGACCAGTTCTTTCGGACTAAATGGTTTACAGAGATAATCATCTGCACCCATATTCAGACCCAACACACGGTCAATTTCTTCAGTACGTGCAGTCACCATAATAATCGGTAAATCTGACTGTTCACGTACCTTACGGCAAATGGTCAGGCCGTCCATACGCGGCACCATCAAGTCCAGAATCATCAGACTCGGTTTACGCTGGGTAAAACTGTTATATGCTTCCTGCCCATCATGAAACATACTGACCTCAAAACCAGCAGCTTCCAGATAGTCTCGCACCAACTGTGCAAGTTCGATTTCATCTTCAACCAGCATGACATGTTTCATCAATCTATTCCCTTCATGGTTTCATTTGTTTAGGAAAGCTCAGCTTGCATCGTAAACCACCCAGTGGTGAATGTGCAAAGCTTAAGCTGCCGCCCAGCGCCTGCGTAATTTTACATGATAATGCCAAACCCAGTCCGGTTCCGCCAGTCGCTCGGGTACGCGAATCATCGACACGGTAGAAACGCTCACCAATACGCGCCAGTTGTTCATCAGTCAGACCAAACGGACTATCATCGATATATAAGGTCCATTCTTTATCATCTTGTGTCGTATGAATATGCACCTGCCCGCCTGCTTCAGTATAGCGAATACTGTTACTGAGCAAGTTCGCCACAATCTGTTTAAAACGATCCAGATCCAGATTTAACTCAGTCCCCTCACCGTCTGCATTGACCGTCAATTCAGCCTGCTCAAAATTCGGCTGGAAGTTGATGAGTTCCTGCTGCACCACCTCCCACGGATTCACCGTCGAAAAATAGAATTGTAATTGCTGGGCATCGACCTGTGCCAGCGCGGCCAGATCTTGGGTCAGTTTTTTCAGGCTATTCACCTGAGCCAACATGGAAGCAAAATGTTCAGGCGTTGGTTTACGGATTCCGTCCTGCATCGCTTCAATCTGTGCTTGCAACACTGCCAATGGGGTTTTTAACTCATGCGAAGTATCTGCCACCCACTGACGGCGTGAGGTTTCATGCTGATCCAGAATCACCGCCAATGCATTTAATTCATTGGATAAATCACCTAATTCATCATTCCGGTTCACTTTAACCTGATATTGATAATTTCCTTGGGTCAAGGCACGTGTGCCATTGAGCAGCCGTTGAATCGGCTTTTTGAAATAAGTCGCCAATAACAGGGACGCAATCAGACTCGCCAAAATACTGAGTGCATAAACCAGAAATAAATAACGCTTCTGGTTACTAAAGAAATTGATACTTAAGGCATCATCCTGATCCAGAACCGGTTTTAAGCCCAAATAGCCGACAATCTGGTTATTCACCATAATTGGGCGATAAGAGACCTGCTCATCCGAAGCCTCACCGACCACAAAACGACGCTTGGCATCATATAGAGAAAGACGTGAACTGAGACCAAGACGGTCCGGCATCTGGATAAACTGTTTTTTGCCAGTCGGTTGCTGTGCTGGCTGTTCACCATTCTTGCGATCGGTTCTGAACAGATTCTGATTGGAACTGAGCGGGAATTTTAAGCCTTCAAAGGGCTGAAACTGGGACGGCAAATTAGATGCCAGCACCCGTAACTCTTCTTCATTGACCTGACGTTGTGGTAACTCTGGATCCACCATACTCGGTGCCACTTGAGCCAGGGTCTGTTCCTGAAAATAACGCTGCTGCAAGGCAATATCATACTGACGGCGCAGCCACCAGCGTGATAATCGGTCATAATCATCTGGTGCGGCTTCACCTTCCATCTGGAGAATCTGTGCCTGAATCGCGTTGCCCCAGTCCTGATAGACCGCATAGACATCTGCCAGATTTTCAATCACATAATCCAGCTTCTGCATTTCGACATCGGCGACATAACGGGCGAAATTACGCTGCATATTCAGATGCAATACACCCAGGCTCACTGTGGTAATGACCAACGTGGTCAACAGCACGGTCAAAAATAGACGTAATGCAATGGGAATACGGCGAATGTTCAAAACTAAAATCTCAATTTTTCTTCTATATTCATTATTGTAGCGAACACCGCAGCAAAAAACTCTTCATTGTTTCTTCATCTTTATTGTTTAATCTTTATCTGACATAGAATCAGCTTCTTGACGGGGATAAATACAATGCAAACCATGACAAAAATAGCTTTAATCAGTGCAAGTGTTTTATCAATGGGTGCGTTGACTGCCTGTCAATCCACCAGCAATGTGCCAAGCAATGATCATCCCCACATGATGAAACATCATGAAGGCAAAAAACAGCATCTAACTCCCGAACAGCGTGAGCAGTTTAAGGCAAAGCGTGCAGAACGCATGCAGTTTGCCAAACAGCTTCAACAGGCCTGCGACAATAAAGCTGTGGGCTCGGCCGTTCAAATCAAGACTGGCGATAAAACCATAGACGGCACCTGCAAGATGGTCTTTAAAGCAGATCGTAAAGAGATGAAAAGCCATCGCGACATGAAAGCTGAGCATCGTCCAATGCGTGCTGATATGCGTAGAGGCATGATGCACGGTGAAGTCTTGACGGATGCCAAACGTGCAGAATTGACTAAACAGTTTGATCAGCGCCTCGCTCAACATCAGGCACATCAACGAGCCATGCTGCAAGCCTGTCAAGGCAAAAAAGACGGGACTGCTGCACAGATCAAGATGAGCGAACAAACTATCAATGGCAAATGTCATGTCCGTTTCCAGCCCACAGCCTCTACCTATTAATGCATAGGAATCAAGGCTTCACGACTAGCACCTTCGGGTGCTTTTTTATTGCGTGCTCTTTCATGCATACAGTTGACTATTCGTTTCCTGCAGAATATGGCTAAAGTCTTTATACTCAAGACCTTTAATGCGTCATGCAGATTAATCTTTGACTTTACAGTCACCAAGAAAACACCCCGAAAAGCTTGTACCGCAGGGGAAGTTGTTGCACGATTAGATCATTCCAAACCGTGTCAGTGAAGACAGGTTTTAGTTCATCTAAGATTATAACGCTGGTTCAACCAGTATTGAGGAAACCGATATGCCACAATACAAAGCGCCTTTACGTGATATGCAATTTGTGTTGCATGAATTATTAAATGCTGAACAACACTATGCAAATCTCCCTGCATTCCAAGAAAACGTAAGCCGTGAGCTGGTAGATCAGTACTTAGAAGCTGCGGCTGACTTCTGTGAAAACGAATTGTCTCCGATCAACCAGACCGGTGACCGTGAAGGCTGTACCTGGAATGACGGCGTTGTTACGACTCCGACTGGCTTTAAAGAAGCGTACCAAAAATACATCGAGCTTGGCTTCCCTTCTCTTTCTGCTGAAGAACAATACGGCGGTCAAGGCTTACCGAACTCTTTAGGTATCGCGATTTCTGAAATGGTGGGTACTGCGAACTGGGCATGGGGCATGTACCCTGGCCTGTCTCACGGTGCGGTTCGTACTTTAGAACATCATGGTTCAGCTGAACAAAAAGACGCTTACCTGCCTAAACTGGTTTCAGGTGAATGGACGGGTACCATGTGCTTAACTGAATCTCATGCGGGTTCTGACTTGGGTATTATCCGTACTAAAGCTGAACCACAAGCGGACGGTAGCTACGCAATCTCTGGCGAGAAGATCTTTATCTCTGCTGGTGAACACGACATGGCAGAGAACATTATCCATATCGTACTTGCTCGTCTGCCAGGTGCACCGAAAGGTACCAAAGGTATCTCATTATTCATCGTGCCAAAATTCAACCTGAATGCTGACGGTTCTATTGGCGAGCGTAACGGCGTACGTTGTGGTTCGATCGAACACAAGATGGGTATCCATGGTAACGCGACTTGTGTCATCAACTTTGACAATGCTAAAGGCTTCCTGATTGGACCTGAAAACCGCGGCTTGAACTGCATGTTCACGTTCATGAACACAGCACGTATCGGTACAGCAGTTCAAGGTCTTGCAGCATCTGAAGGTTCATTCCAAGGCGCGCTTGCATACGCAAAAGATCGTCTGGCAATGCGCTCTCTTTCTGGTCCTAAAGCACCTGAAAAAGAAGCAGATCCAATCATTGTGCATCCTGCGGTACGTAACATGCTTTTAACTCAAAAAGCATATGCAGAAGGTGGTCGTGCACTGGTTTACCTGTTAGCACAATATGCTGACGTGGTTGAACATGCTGCAGAAGAAGCAGACCGTAAATTTGCAGACAACATCCTGTCATTGCTAACACCAATCGCAAAAGCATTCCTGACTGAAACCGGTTCTGAAGCTGCGAAACACGGTGTTCAGGTATTCGGTGGTCATGGCTTTATTTCTGAGCACGGTATGGAGCAGATCGTACGTGATACACGTATTGCTTGCCTGTACGAAGGTACCACTGAAATTCAGGCACTAGACTTGTTAGGCCGTAAAGTATTGGGTACGCAAGGTGCAATGTTGAAAGACTTCACCAAGATCATCCATAAATTTGCTGAAGCGCACAAAGACAATGCTGCAATGAAAGAATTCGTTGAACCATTGGCTGCCTTGAACAAAGAATGGGGCGATCTGACCATGCAGATTGGTATGCGCGCGATGCAAAACCCTGAAGAAGTGGGTGCGGCTGCAGTCGATTACCTCTACTTCTCTGGTTATGTCACTCTAGCTTACCTATGGGCACGTATGGCATTGGTTGCTCAGGAGCAACTGGCTGCGGGCACCACTGAGGTTGATTTCTACAATGCCAAAGTGACGACAGCACGCTTCTACTTCAAGAAAATCCTGCCACGCGTTCGTTCACACGTTGAAGTGATTGCGACAGGTGTAGAGCCATTGATGAACCTGGATGCGGAACACTTTGCATTCTAAGTTAGTCTGAGACTAGCTACATTTCAGAAAAAGGACGGTCAATCAACAGGCAGTCCTTTTTCTTTATAAAGAGTTACAGAATTAACCTTTAGTCGTCTAACATTCAGATTTTGAGTGTTTTAGACTGATTAAAACTCATTTAATCAAACAATAAACAGGTGACACACCATGCCAATTTATAACGCGCCACTTGCCGATATGAAATTCATCCTGAACGATGTCTTCAATGCAGAACAATTCTGGCAGGCCAATGAAAATCTAGCGCATCTGGATGCTGCGACAGCAGAAGCGATTCTTGAAGAAATGGCAAAATTTTCGCAAAACGTCATGCTTCCACTGAACCGTACAGGTGATGAAGAAGGCGCAAAAATTGAAAATGGCAATGTGACCACACCTGCTGGCTTTAAAGAAGCGTTCAAACAATATGCAGAAGGCGGCTGGATTGGTTTGGGCGCAGATATGGAATGGGGCGGCCAGGAAATGCCGAAAATGCTAACGGTACTTTCTGATGAAATGCTGTTTGCGACCAACCCGTCTTTCATGCTGTATCCACTGCTTTCTGTTGGTGCGGGCATGGCGCTGAACAGCTACGCTTCACAAGCACAAAAAGAAACCTATTTACCTAAAATTTATTCGGGCGAATGGTCAGGCACCATGTGCTTAACTGAACCACACGCCGGTACTGATCTGGGTATTATCAAGACCAAAGCTGAACGTAATGAAGACGGCACTTATAGCATCAGCGGCACCAAGATTTTCATCACGGGTGGTGATCATGATCTGGCTGAAAACATTATTCACCTCGTTCTAGCGAAAACCCCAGATGCGCCTGCTGGCTCTCGTGGTATTTCCCTATTCATCGTACCTAAATTCCTGGTCAATGAAGATGGCTCTATCGGCGAACGCAATCCGGTCGGCCCAGGTTCAATCGAACACAAGATGGGCATCAAGGCATCTGCGACTTGTGTGATGAACTTTGACGGTGCGAAAGGTTATCTGGTTGGTAAAGAAAACGAGGGTCTGGCTGCGATGTTCGTGATGATGAACTACGAACGTCTATCGATGGGTATTCAAGGCCTAGGCGCTTCTGAGTTTGCTTACCAAAATGCTGCGCAATATGCGACAGACCGTTTACAGGGTCGTAGTGCGGCTGGCGTTCAATCACCAAACAAACCTGCAGACAGTATTCTGGTACATGGTGATGTACGCCGTATGCTGCTGAATGTGCGTGCCAACAATGAAGCTTCGCGTGCCTTTGCAGTTTATGTAGGTCAGCAACTGGATATCACCAAATTCTCTACTGATCCTGAAGCGGTGAAAAAAGCCAATGACCGCGTTGCGCTATTAACACCAATCGCGAAAGCGTATCTGACCGATACCGCATTCCAGGCAACCTTAGATGCACAAATGGTCTTCGGTGGTCATGGCTATATCCGTGAATGGGGCTTGGAGCAATGTATCCGTGACCTGCGTATTTCCCAGATCTATGAAGGCACCAACGGCGTACAGTCACAAGATTTGATCGGCCGTAAAACCATTAAATGTGGCGGCGAATATATCTCTGAATATATCTCTGAAATCCGTGACTTTGCCAATAGTCTGGATGCAGACCTGAACTTCATTAAAGATGCCACACTGGATGCAGCGACTGAAGTTGAATCAGTGACTCAGTATATTCTGGAAGCAGCAAGAGAAAGTCATGACTTTTCGAATGCGACCGCAGTCGACTATCTGCACGCTGTAGGTCTGTTGAGTTTCTCTTATATGTTTGCGCGCATTGCCAATGCAGCGAAAAATAAAGAAGGTGAGTTCTATCAAAATAAACTCGCTCTGGCACGTTATTTTGTACAACGCATTCTGCCTGAACTGGCATTACGCATTACTAAAGTGAAATCAGGTTCTGACGTCATCATGAACTTCTCTGAAGATTATTTCACGACTCAAGCTTAAGCTGAAAATCTGCAATAAAAAACGCCTGCATCAGCAGGCGTTTATTTATGAAAATGCAACAATTAAACTTTTTGAATCAGTAAGGTATCCGGCTGATTATTGCTCTTCGGATTCAGATGTTTATTCACAATTTTGATATTCCCCTCTGACTCTAAAGACTCGCAGAGTTCCACCACCTTTTGCATATCTTCAGCCTTAATACCTACGCCGAGGATTAATTTTTTTCCGGCTTCTAATTGGCTAATTTTTGTTTGAATTTTATCTAACACTTTTTTCTCCTATTTATTCAATGTTACCACCCATACAATATAGCAATTTAGTCTAAAAAAAGCGCAAAAGTTCAAATAATTTAATCTTTATTTTTCATTCAATCATTCTGTGCATGATCTTTGCACGTTATTCTGCAACTATCTTTATTTCACATGAAAAATCAGGAGGATAATATGTCTAAATCACGTCCGAAAATTGAAAAATTTGAAGCCCTCCTCGACCGTCTTGGCAATCTTGCTGTAGAAAGCTTTCATTATATTGCGCTGTTTATTATTGGCTGTATGGTGATCTGGTCCGCTGGCCATACCGTCATTGACATTCTGACCGTCAAACAGTTCGCCACCATTGACGACATTCTTCTGTTGTTTATTTATCTGGAACTTGGTGCCATGGTCGGCATCTATTTCAAAACCAACCATATGCCAGTACGTTTCCTGATTTATATTGCCATTACTGCACTGACCCGTTTGCTGATTGCAGATATTCAACACACGCATAAAGCCAGCATGGATCTGGTGATTATTACCGGTTCGATTCTGATTCTGGCCTTTGCGATATTAGTGGTGCGCTATGCCTCATGGACTTATCCATCCGTGATTCGTGACAAACATAGTGAAAAGCCATTACCCCTTGGCAAAACACCGCGTCCAGAAGATGATGAATTGGCATAGTCTTTTAAGCCCTCTTTTTTTTGCACTTCAGCTTAAAGTAATACTTAAGCCTCGTTTAGGGTTTTGGGAGATTTATTTCAAAACCTGATTGACTACCAAGACGGTATCTCATCTCCTCACAGGAGAGGGAACTATTTTGGTCTTTTTGAGTTATTGACGTTTATAACTGAATTATCCGTTCAGAGTTTAGAGCAGTTTAACGATTCGGCACCAGCACATAGCGTCCGTTTTCATAAATCCAGTAGCTGCCACGCGGTGGTGCTGGTAACCCTAAACGCTGCCAATCGGTAATTACCGTATATCTCGAACTTTCAATCCGGGCAACATTCGGATCACCATTGACCCAGCTATAACTATTCGAATTTTGATAAATAGTGGTCGGTGCCTGATACTGAATGTTTAATCCACTTTGACTCTGTGCAGGTGGATAGCCCCAATATGGTGGTCGTTGCGGGTAATGTGGTCTTGGTGGCAGCGGACGTTGCGGATAATGCTGCCGTGGTGGATCATAAGATCGTGGAGCGCTGCGATAATTCGGTGTGGATCGATCTACACCACCATAACCCACCCAAGCATTGCCAGCCATACTTTGTGCAGAAGCTCCTAATAGCAATGCAGCCAATATTGCACTCGATAGTACGATTCTCATTTGAGCTTCCTCCGAATAATCTGCTTATATTTTAAACAAAATAGATGCAGAAAATATGGATAAGCTCGCTGGAGCTGCAATTTTTTGTAATGCGCTCGCCTATTTTCAATCTGACAGGCGCGTCGGCAGGCTGCTGCTTTATGCTAAAATTGCTTTTTTAATGTTTCGAGTTGAATACTGTGTCTGATTTAAATTTCGATCGTTTACATGAATATTTTTCTAAAGTGCCGAGTGTTCAGAAAGAACGGATTGATAGCTATGGTTCAGATGGCAAACAGGCATGGTGGTTTAAGTTTCAGATCAATGTAGATCATCCGCTGGCTTGGCAAACTGTGCAAGAACTAGGTCATGTCCTGAACTATATTTCTAAAAATGAACGTCTTCCAACTCAGTTCCTTCCAGTTTCTCCACCGCCATATATGAATGGTATAGCCAAAGATTTCCTGTCTTGGGTGATCCAGTGTAATCACGCAGATTTCCCGCCAGATGTGGTTTGTGACTGGTTAGAAGCGCGTTTGCCAAATCCGGTCGATGATGAAGCGCAATGGAAAATTAAAACCGATATTTCTGAGCTGGATCAATTAACGGATAAAGAGCTGGATCAGCTGGTTCCGCCAAATCCAGAATCAAAAAGCTGATAATAAAAAATCTCCCTAAATCCCTCTTTTTCAAAGAGGGACTTTCCTCCCTTTTAAAAAAGGGAGGTCAGGAGGGATTTAAAATCAAAACGTCGACCAGCCGCTCCATTCCATAAAACGATACAGCCAATATTTAAAGAACGAGTTTTCTGCATATTGCGTGTAGTCCACACTCATAGAGCGGCCATTTAGATTTGACCATGCACCCTCAAAATATTGCTGGGCATCCCGGAAGACTTCGGCCTGAGGCTGGCCTAGTACACGCATATTGGTTTCCAGATTATAGTTTTTCAAATTGCGCACCGTAAAATTAGCCGAACCTAAAATCATTTCAGCTTGCTGAGTATTGCGCTTCATTAGTATTTTGCTATGACATTGCTCACCCTGAGTATGACACCAACGTACATTTATACCCGCCTCGTACAATTCTGAAGCCACCTGCCGGTTTGGAATTCCATTCTTTTCACGGCCAAAGGCATCTTTATTTGGGTCGAGTAAAATCCGGACTTTGACACCGCGTTCATGGGCTGCAATTAGACTTTTGATAATCTTGCGCTCAGACAGATAAAACATTGCCAGATCAATCTGCTCATTGGCTTTCGCCGTCTGAATCAGATTCAGAATTGCATCATAAATGGCTTTTTCAGTCAGCACCTGAGCTTGTGGCTGTCTGCTGTCTGCCTGAAAATCCCCAGCGACAATGGCTGGCATATTCGCTTGTGACATCATGCCCACAGACAGTTCTGTTTTCAGAATATCCACAGCTGTACTGCCCCAAACCAATAAGCCAATATTGGAATGCCGCGAACTGCCATCATGCGGGTTCATGGACGTGACCAGTGCTTTCCAGCCTTGATCGGTATCCACCACCATGGTTTTGCGATGATTGGCTTTAAAGTTAAACAAATCAAAATAACTACGCAGGGTAATTTTTTCTGGGCCAAACGGATTCGGCAACCAGCCTGTTTCCGGATTATTGCCAATGCCCTGGCAACAGATATACCAGAAGCCGGACCAGCTTGGATTGGAGGCTCGCAATGGCGTCAGATTGGTTTCAATCACATCAATGCCATGCTGACGTAATGCCCGATACTGCTCGGATCTAATCCCGCCATAAACTGAATTGATCGGATCGGTAATAAACTTGATTTCCACCTCAGGCTGCAGCAGGCGCTTACTGATTAAAGCATCACTCAGCTGTTGACTCAGTGCCTGATGCTGCTGCATAGATGCACCGGTTTGCTGATTAAATAAAAACATATCCAGCACAATCAGCGATTTGGCCTCTTCAATCATTTTCAGCATTTCATTAAAAATGCGATGATCTAAATGCTGTTTTCCTTCTGCATCCAGATAAGTCTGATCGGCCAGAAATTTGACTTCGGCATGACGCAGTTTGCCTGTGTAATTCAGACCTTCCGGCAAAGGCTTATACGTGTGGTAGATCGCCGAAGCCAGATAACCCACGGCCAGCATACTAATGATCAAAGCCACATAATGGCGATTCGACCAGTTTAATTTATTGTGAATTTGTTGAAAGATACGCATAAGAAAAAACCTAACCCAATATACTCAGGCTAGGTTTTATCTTATGATTTTTCAAGTAGCTTTCAGTGAGATCTAGATGATTTAGTCGATTATTTCAGTAGACCTGTTAGAAATCATACTGTACGCCGACGGTAAAGTTGCGACCCACCTGCGGAATATTCGACAGGAAGGAAGTATGTGAATACACCTGATCATCAAGCAGGTTATTGGCCTTGAAATAAACCCGATAAGCATTGTTATCTGCAAGGCTATTGGCATAGCTTAAGCCAACATTCACCATATTGTAGCCTTGGGTTTCATCTTCATAGCTGGCGATCTTGTCCTGATTAAAGACATGATAATACTCAGCCAAACCTGACCAGCCATCGGCAAAGTCTGCTTCTACTTTGGTGCCTAAGCGACCTGCAGGTACACGTGGTGCATTCTCAGCTTCAATCTTGCCACGCACATAGTCCCCAAAGACGCTGACTTTATACATATCATTGATCTGATAACCGGCTTGTGCTTCTGTACCATAAAATCTAGCTTTGTCTTGGGTATATTGCACGCCACGTAAATTACCTTTCTGCGCTACCGTTTCGCCATAGATATAATCATCAAACCAGTTGTGATAGACATGCACATGGTAATCCAGTTTATCCCCTTCATAATGCAGACCTAATTCGAGATTATTTGAGGTTTCTTTATCGAGATCAGGATTACCGAGTTCATAGGTATTGGTCGCAAAATGCAAACCATCAGCATACAGCTCTTGCGCTAGAGGCAAACGCTGTTGATGTGATCCGACTACAGACAGTTTGTAACTCGGTGCAAACTCCCAATTCGCAGCCGCAGATGCGGAAAGACCCGTACCGGAATAATCTTTCTGTTCCGAGTCTACTGTTACTTTTTGATGATCGACACGTGCTCCAAGTTCCACATGTACATCACCGATCTGTTTATGTTCCAAAGCAAATAAGCTGTATTTCTGGGTTTTGGTGTCTGCCATCAGCACATCATGATTATGACTCGCATGCTCACCATGATCATGCTCATGTCCTTCATGATCGTGCTCTGCATGACCATGTGCTTCTGGAGCGGATAAATTAATTTTTTGCTGTGAAAGCTGGGTTCCAATCACCCCCTCCCAACCTGCGACAGGAACATGCACCAGTTCTAAACGTGCATCATAGCCCTTGCTTTTAAAGTTACTGATGACTGCATTTTCTTCCAGTTCATCATGTTCATAATCGGTAAAGCTGGCATGCGCACGTAACTTTTCAAAACCGGCAAAAGGCTGTTCAAGTTCGGTACGGACATCATAACGCTCAGACTTTAAATCTACCCAAGGACCCGCGGTTTCTTCATGATCGTGCTCATCTTCACCCGGTTTTGGACAGTGAAAATGATCGCCATGAATTTCACAGCCATGATATTCATGACTATGACCTGGCAAACCATACTGATCCTGACGGTTACTATAAGACAAACCAACAAAACCACGATCATGAATCCATGATCCGCCAATATTGACCGTTTGCCCTTCAGCAAAAGTATTGCCCACACGACGTTCTTTTTCTAATTCGTCATCATGCTCATGAAAATAATCAGGTGCAATATAATCATTGGCGTTACGCTTTGAGCCTTCTACACGCAAAGCAAAGTTTTCACCAATACCTGCTGTTACACCAGCACTTGCCAGTTTTTCATCACTGCCGCTGTTATAACGCAGGCCGACTGTACCTTCCAAACCATCTTCAGGCATTTGAGTTGGGATTTTTTGATCAGTGACATTCACCAACCCACCAACTGTACCGGCACCATAAAGCAAGGTCGATGGACCGCGAATCACTTCGACCTGTTTCGCCAGAATCGGATCAACGGTGACAGCATGGTCAGGAGACAAAGTGGACACATCCGCTGTTTCAGACGCATGCTGCAACACTTTCACACGTGGACCATCTTGACCCCGAATCACCGGACGGCTTGAGCCTGAACCATATTGATTAGAATAAACACCAAGCTCATCTGCCAAGGCATCACCAATGGTGGGGGCGCGTTCAGACAGTGCTTTCTGATCCACGAAATGATCTGCAACTGCAAAATCTGCTGCAGTCTGCACCAATGGATGAGCTTGCACCTGAATCGTGTCCATGGTCTGAACAGGGATAGAAGATGGGGATTGCTCTGCAAATACTGTAGGCGCAACTACAGCAAAAATTGACAATGTTATTAGATTCTTAGGGGAGGACATGACCGAAGCTCAAATTCAGTAATCTGGATGAATGTTATAATATAACATTTCATTATTTTTGCAATCCTTTACGATACTCAGTGCTATATTTTATTAGAATGTTCTTTGAATATTTTTGATTACATTAAAACATTATCTTTATGCCCTTTACCTTATCGCATGCTGTGCTTGCTCCACCTATTTCATATTTAACTGGGCATAGACTCCCTGTTGCTGCGCTAGCCATTGGCAGCATGGTTCCCGATCTGTATCGTCTTTTTACCCACAAAAATTCTAATATTACCCATTTATGGTCTTCGCTGATTCATCCGGATCTCTGGATTGGTCTGGCTTTTTGCGCCGTCTGGTACCTGATTTACCGGCCCGTGATTTACCGTTTCATCGGTATTCAGCATGATTTAAAGATTCACAATATCCTTTCAGCACTAAAATTCATCCTGATGATGTGTCTGGCACTCATCATTGGTACAGCCACCCATTTAATCTGGGATGGACTAACCCACGTCGATTTTCGAACTTTTGCCTTTCATGAAGTCTTAGCCCAACATTTTCAGTTGTTTGGACAAAGTTATCCGCTGCACCGGATTTTACAGATTGGCACCTCAGTGATTGTCTTGCCTCTTATCCTGTGGATGAGCCTGCATTACTATAAAACTCATCAGCAATATCTTGCAGTCAGTGTGAAAATCAAATCCTTTGCCTGGGGCTTATTGCTCTTTTCTATATTTACCGGCCTATTTTCGGTCTGGGATTATGCACGCTATATCTCTACAGAAGTCTGGCAATCGGACCTCTATTATTTTACTGGTCGCTCTATTAATGAATTTAGCCAAGGCTTTCTGATCACCTTTAGTCTGGGCTGTTTATTGTTTTTATTTTTAGATAGATATCGCAGGATGGGTTAAACAAAGCACTGGCTTTGCCCCTATTCACTTTAAAATGATATTGTTTTTGACCCAAGTTCTTGTGACAACATGCCCAAAGAGGCATAATCCTACCTTTACTCAAAGCGGTACGCTGTTTACGTATTCGCTGACCTTAACCCATATAGTTGGATTTCTAACGCTATGATGCGAACTCATTACTGCGGTTCTTTAACCGAAGCTCAAATTGACCAAACCGTAACATTATGCGGTTGGGTACACCGTCGCCGTGACCACGGGGGTGTAATCTTCCTTGACATGCGTGACCGTGATGGTCTTGTTCAAGTGGTTATTGACCCAGATACTCCTGAAGCATTCGCAACTGCTGATAAAGTACGTTCAGAATTTGTATTAAAAATTACAGGCCGTGTGCGTCGCCGTTATGAAGGCACAGAAAATGCCAATATGGTGAGCGGTCAAATCGAAGTTCTTGGTAAAGAAATTGAAGTTCTTGCTCAGTCTGAAACTCCGCCATTCCCTTTAAATGACGAAAACACCAATATTTCTGAAGAAATTCGTTTGAAATATCGTTTCCTGGACATCCGTCGTCCAGAAATGCTAGATCGTTTACGTTTCCGTTCTAAATTGACCAACCTGATTCGTAACTACTTCGAAGACAATGGTTTCCTAGACGTTGAAACACCAATTTTGACACGTGCAACACCTGAAGGCGCGCGTGACTATTTAGTGCCTAGCCGTGTATCTAACGGTAGCTTCTACGCACTTCCACAGTCTCCACAGCTGTTCAAACAGTTGTTGATGGTGGGTGGTATCGATCGTTACTACCAAATCGCGAAATGTTTCCGTGATGAAGACTTGCGTGCGGATCGTCAGCCAGAATTCACCCAAATCGACGTTGAAACATCGTTCATGAGTGACGATGACATCATGGATTTAATGGAAACTTTAACCGTGAAGATGTTCAAAGAACTTCTAAACGTAGAGTTTGATAAATTCCCACGCATGACATACAACGATGCAATGCGTGACTATGCGTCTGACAAACCAGATATGCGTATTCCGTTGAAACTGGTTGACGTTGCAGACTTGATGCAAGACGTTGAGTTCAAAGTATTCGCAGGTCCTGCAAAAGATCCTAAAGGCCGTATCGTTGCGCTTCGCGTACCGGGTGCGGGTTCACTTCCACGTAGCGCGATTGATGAATACACCAAATTTGTAGGCATCTACGGTGCACGCGGTTTGGCTTACATCAAAGTCAACGAACTTGAAAAAGGTATCGAAGGTCTTCAATCTCCAATCGTGAAATTCATCGAGCCAATCGTGCTTGATCTATTGAAACGTGTTGGCGCTGAAAATGGCGACATCGTATTCTTCGGTGCAGACAAAGCGAAAGTTGTTAACGATGCCATGGGCGCGCTTCGTGTGAAGATCGGTCATGACCTTAAATTATCAACTTGTGAGTGGGCGCCACTTTGGGTTGTTGATTTCCCAATGTTCGAAGAAACTGATGATGGCAAATGGACCTCTGTTCACCACCCATTCACGCTACCAAAATCAAGCGTTGAAGAAGTGAAGAACAACCCAGGTGCAGCATTATCTGTTGCTTACGATATGGTATTGAACGGTACTGAAATCGGTGGTGGTTCACTGCGTATTCATAACCTTGAAATGCAAAAAGCGATCTTTGAAGCATTAGGTATTGGCGAAGAAGAAGCAGAAGAGAAATTCAGCTTCTTATTAAATGCATTACGTTACGGTGCTCCTCCGCATGGTGGTTTGGCATTTGGTCTTGACCGTCTGGTGATGCTCATGACTGGTGGTGCTTCTATTCGTGACGTCATTGCATTCCCGAAAACCAAGACTGCTGAATGTCCATTAACGCAAGCACCTGCTCCAGTTGAATCAAATCAACTGCGTGACCTTGGTATTCGCTTACGTGAAAAACCAAAAGCTGAATCTCAAGAATAATTCTTGAAGTATTAAGTGAAAAAGCTCTGCCTCGTGCGGGGCTTTTTTTGTAAGATTGAGTCGTATCTGGAACAGTGGCATAATAGCCACAGTTTTTAATCTAAGGTAATTAGCAATGGCTATGCGTCCTGCAGTTCGTAATCGCAGCATTATGCTTATTGTATTTTCAGTGGTTCAATGGCTGTTCATGCGCTATATCCTTGCCAACAATCTGTTCAACCTCGATACCAATGATCGTATTGTGTATTTTTGCCTGAGCAGTATTTTAGGTGCCCTGCTGATTTTTGTAGGTTTGATTTATATGGTGCTGAAGGGCAATCCGGACAAAGACCTATAATCTGACCATCTGGATACCATGTACACCCTACTCAAAAATTTCTCCAAGCTTCCACTAAGATTCATTCAAAATCTTGCGCAACTGGCTGGATCTCTTTTGTATCTCAGCCATTCTTCTGCACGCCGAGTGACCGAGATTAACTTGGCCTCTGCCTATCCTGAACTTTCGGAAGCTGAACGGGCTGATTTGACCAAAAGCAGCCTGAAAAGTCAGTGCATGACGTATGCAGAATCAGTCAAGATTTGGGGATCATCACCAGACTATGCGCTGTCTTTGATTCAAGATGTGCAGGGCGAAGATATTTTCCTGAAAGCTTTGCAAAATCCTCATGGCTGCTTGGCAGTGGTGCCTCATTTTGGTACGTGGGAGCTTTTAAATGTCTGGGTAAATCAGCACACCTCCCCTGTAATTATGTACAAGCCCAGTAAGAATCAGGATATTGACCGTTTTATGCTTGAAGCTCGGCAACGCCTGAATGCCACACTGGTTCCTACAGATGATTCTGGTGTACGTGCTTTATTTAAGCATTTAAAACAGGGTGGTTTTTCTGCAATATTGCCGGATCATGTACCTAAAGAAAGTGGTGGTATCTACTCACTTTTCTACAATCAAAATGCGCTATCTTCTACCTTACTTTCCAAACTGGCAGCCAAAACACAATGTTCAGTAGTTGGGCTTAGTTGTTTAAGACGTGAAGATTTTTCCGGCTATGATATTTACGTGACTAAATTATCAAATGATATTTTATCTAAAGATTTACAATTGTCGGTTGATACCTTAAATAAAGAAATGGAGCGCATGATTAATGTCGCTCCGGAACAGTATTTGTGGGGGTATAAAAGGTTTAGGAAAATAATTGATGAAAGTAATATTTATCAATAAATTTTAATTATTCAATTAAATCACTTAAAGTTAACTTAATATCAATTCCTAACTTTGTTGTTCGTGCATTAACTTCATTATGTCGTTTAACAATCTTTTTAGTACTTTTTGACAGTAGAGAAGAACGCATTATCCATTGATAAATTGAATTTCTTTGCTCATATTTCTGTATCCAACGCTTATCTCTACTTGCTTGTAATTGTTCAATACTAGGTTGAATCTTATCCCCATATAAATTACGAGATGTATCAAAAATAAATGTATAGTTTGGTGGTAGCTTTTTTAATGTAATAAGGCCTGCATCATGCCACTCATCAACCAAGTTTTGTAAAATAATCTGATCCCAAATAGTTGGATTTTGCAACATACGCTTCTCCCATTCATCCATCAGAGAATGTGCATTTTTAGTGTCATTTATAAAAATAGTACTACTAATTAAACGCTTATTATCTATGTAATGTACTGCAATATCTTCTTCAATTGCATTGAAGTATGGCCGGATATCCTCAAGAATTATAGCATCAGCATCAACAAATAAAAGTGGGCCATGAGTTTCACGACGCATTTGCGAAATAAACACAGGCTTAAATGCAATAATGGTTTGCCAGTCATCTTTTGAAAATTGCTTTAATAGAATATGAATATTAAATTTTTTTGCTGATTCAGCTAAAATTTGAGCATGCTTCGTATATAGTTTATCATCTGTATGAAAACCAAAAACTGTCAACATTAAGAATCCTTTTAATTTTCTACCAATTTAAGTTTAAAATCATAGATAAAAGTGTGATAAAAAACTATAATTTTAAATTTTTTCGTAATTATATAACAATATAATACACATAAGTTATTGTAATTTATTTAAAAACCAAAGAAGTCATTGAAATAAATTCGATTATTTTATTTAAGTTTTAATTATAATAGAATAAATAAAAAAACATAGTAAATCTTATGTAGTCTTTGTTTTTATATAGTCTTTGTTTTAATATACATTATCATATCACAAAATAATTGATAAAAATGAGTCTCAAAACAATCAAAATTTTTATAGGCTGTGACCCAAACAACTGTGATTTAGAACAAATGATGGTTTTAGACTACAGCATTAAAAAACATACCCAGCAGCCTGTAGAAATTATTTGGATGCAACTTTCGCGTGATCCTTCTAGCTATTGGTATTCTGATCCGAAATCGAATCAAGGATGGAGAACAGAAAACTGGGCGACACCTTTTTCCGGATTTCGGTGGGCTATTCCAGAGTATTGTCAATTTCAAGGTAAAGCCATTTACATGGATACAGATGTCATTGTACTCGATGATCTTGCACTACTCTGGGAACATCCTATTGAAGCCAATGCTATTGTGGCAGCCAAGGGGGGGGAAGCTCAGCCCGTTTATGCACTTGTGTCTGGGATTGTGAAAAGGCCAAACATTTTCTTCCTAGAATTGAGGAATTAAAAAGTAACCCTGCCAGTCATCAAAGTCTGATGAGACAAATTCAAAAAGAACCGTCATTGGTTCAAGCTTATAATGATCATTTTAATTGCATCGATGGTGAAAATCTAAGTATCAACGAGATTAAAATTTTGCATTATTCCGATATGGGCACCCAGTTTAGTCACAAATATTCAATTCCTCGTCTTCAACACAATAATTCAACACATTGGTTTGATGGCGAAATTATTCCTCACCCCCGAGCGGACCTGACAACACTTTTTGACCAATACTATCACGAAGCCCTTTCTGCCGGATACCAACTTGAGGACTATACAATTACACCCTACGGAAAATTTCACAAAGCATCTCAAAAAAAATACTCGGGCAATAACATTACTCGGTCAGAAACATCCCAGCCTTGGTTTAAGAGGCTCCTGAGCAAGTTTAAAACCAAGCGTGATTCATTTAATTTAGATCATTAACCCTCTAAGCAACTGAATCATCTTATCAATTAGATTATTCTCAAATAAACTTGATATAACTCATAGAAATAAGCTATGAAAGAGACAAGAATATGTGTGGTTTAATTTTCAACCATTTCGTTCGAAATTTGACAAAATATACCTATAAACTTTTAAAACCGAGTACTTACAAACACAACAGACGCTATTGGCCTTTTTACCGTGTGGTTCGTAATGCATCGGGTCAAATTGATCAAGTTTTTTTTAGGAATACCTTAATTGCAGACCATACGCTTAACTTAAAGAATAAACATTCAAAATGTATGCTGATCGCAACAGGACCATCGATTAAAAAGATTCCTGATAAATTTTTTAAATATGAGAAACTGGACTATATTGGCGTCAATGGAGCAATCGCTTTGAATGAGGTCACTTTTCAACACTATGTCATTATTGATCATGATTTTGTACAAAATCGTTTTGATCTCGTTGAGCGGGTTTTAGACACAGCATGCAATTTTTTCACCACCGCACGTTGCTTAGACTATATTCTAAGAAAAGTAAAAATCGAACAGATTCGTTGCCAATTTAAAATTATTGAAATCACGAGTAACTGTAAAAATGAACTTTTTATGGGAAACACTATTCATGTTGATGAAAAAGTTAAGAGTAATTACTTCTACAATGGTTTTGGCTTTTCTACACACATGTATGACACAGTATTTGACTACTATACCGTGGCTTATACCGCATTACAGATTATGTCAGGATTAAATTACCAACATATCTATATTGCAGGTGTGGATATGAATAACTTCGACCTACCACGATTTTATGAAACTTTAGATGCAAAACAACCTACCTTATTAAACCAGCACACCCAATCAATCATAGCGGCATTTGAAACAGCAGCCTATTTCTTTGAAAGTCAAAAAGTGTCTGTTTATAATCTTTCACCCCATAGTCTTATCAAATCATTTAATAAATTAACGCTCGAACAAGACACCATCCTCTAAGTGGTTCAGATCATCCAACCTGATAGAGCGTTAAGATAAGGTTTTACTCTGATCATCATGGAAATCTAGCAGTGAATCTTGAAAATACATTCCTTTTTCATAAAATTCGCCTATATGTTTACGCTCTTTACCGGCAAATTTAATCAATTTAGGGTATTCACCTGAATGATGATTGATTGCCATTTCAATTAATGTTTTTTCTTTGACCCATTTATTTTTACCTGATAGTAAAAGGCATTTTGATCACAATCAATTAAAGTAATACTAGGCAATGCTTTCAGCATAATCACCTGACACACCACATAGGAAATCAGGTACTCTAAATTACTAATCTTTTGAAATATTCTCTCATAATTTGGCACAGTACGTTTAATTTCATTGATATATGTTTTAGGGCCAACCTGCATGGCGTTCACCAACTCATCAAACCAATCTTTAAAAAACCTATTGTTAGGAGCCGTTGCTAAAAGCCAATTCTCGATGACTGGAGAATCAATATTGGTAGTGTTTTTTTTACGATAATAGGCAAAACTTTCGGTCTGATTTTGAGAAACCAACTCTTGAATCCAATCTAAATTTCATAAACGATAATACTTGCATCTAACCAGATTCCTCCATAAACATAAAGTAATTTAAATCTGATTAAATCAGCTTTATGCTGAGGTAGATGAATATTTAAAGAATCAAAATCTATCTGTATAAATTGATCAACAGTTGTTGGTGTTAAAAAATGAACCTCATAATTTGCATTTATTAGCTTTATATTTTCTATGCATTTTTCCACAAATAATGGTACATCCCCCTCCCAATACAGCCAAATCAGCTTAGGTATTTTAACTTCTTCTGGCTTTGGATTAAGCGTAATCATATTTGCGTAATTATGAATTTTTAAATTCGTGCCTCTAATCTTGTAAAAATACATGATATAAAACTTAAGCATATAATAAGTTTTTTAAATATTTTCATCTAAATTATTTCCAACATGCTCATTGATTTATTCCTTTAATGATAAATATTCAATTATTAAGATATTCGATGAATTTTAAGAATTTAGCAGATATTTTAGTGCATGATAACGATCACGCCACATACGCTTCTGCTTTTTAAAGCCATAGGAGCTGCTTCTATTTTCAAGTGCTTTACGAGAAATCCCCTGAGTAGCAACCGTTCCCAAAATATCACTATCGACCCCTGCTGGCTTCACTAGTGGTGGCCAAATCCCTAAACCTTTGCCATTTTGACTTAACCAAGACTGGAAGAAGATATCAACCGGCATATTTATAGTTTTGCCTACCTCAACAAAAGACTGTGCTCCCTGCCGCGACCAGATTAACCCTAAGCCACGAATTGGGAAATAAAAAGCATGCCATAGACTTATATCCCCTATTTGCGTAATATCTTTTGCTAGTTTTTTCTTTTTTGCAGCAATATTAATAAGATACCAGTTTAAATCTTGATGTTGGTGCAAATATTCAATGATGCTGTCAATTTTAATCTTAAAGTCACTATTAATTTTAAGGTCATCTTCCAGAACCACTAAATAATCTGCATCAGTGGCTAAAAATTTTTCAGCGCATCCATAATGACTTAAATAACAACCTAACTCGGAATTCATTAAACTACGACCTAATACCTTATTAGTTTGATCGTCATTATAATTTATGAATTCAGAGAGTGCTTTACCCCGACCATCATAAGCAGCAAAACGTTCAAACCTCCAGCTCACACTATTAAGCTGCTGAGTTGCTGCAGCTAGACGCTCATCACTTCCGTCTAAATTAATTAAATAAGTTACAACTTTCATGATTAACTCTTAATGCTGAATAGATAGAGGTAAATAGTTTTTAAATTTAGCAATTAAAGCAAAAGATACCTTTTCTGCTTCTTTTGGATCAAATTGATCCAAACTTTGAATACAACCAAATTTAATAGTGGTATTATTTAAGTTTTCTAAAAATAAAGATAGCAATGCTTCATTTTTTAAATAAGCAATATTAATATCATCGTATAGAACTGCTTCATTAGCCTGAATTTTTAAATGATTATTAAGTCCTACGGGTAAAAACTGAAAAGCACTTCTAAAACGATGCCTAATCTGTTGAGCTAATGTTGTAGGGTATTTTTGAAAATAATTTTGTAGTACATCACGATCCAATATATGGGGACGATGATGAATTTCATAATATTTATTAAATCCACATAATTCAGCACTAAGCATTTGAGCAATTGTATATTTAGGCTGTAAAGGTTTACCAAAATATTTATTAAGACCTTTACGTAGATTAAATTTTGCTTTAATTAAGGAGTTATTTTCCCAATGTCCATAGACTTTTATCTGGTCACCAACTAAAAAATCATCTAATTCAGATGAGGCATTAAAGAAGAAATCATCATTCAAATAAATAAAATACTTTGATAACCCTGGAATATTCCAAAGCATAGTTTCAATACTTAAAGAATTAAATGTAGGCAAGTATTGCTCATGACCAGCAAATATTGTTCTATGATCAATTATTTTTATCTGCTCAGGAGCACATAATCCCTGTTCGAAAAAATCATGAATATGTGCAGGCTGCTGTTCATCCGTAATAATATAAATTGTTCCAAAATAGGGAACATATTTAAGAATTGAAGCAATTGAAAAATAGATTTCATCATTACTAGCAAATCGAGTTTCTTCTGCTGAACCTTTTACGATATTAGTAGATTGAAACTGTTGCCTTTTAAGTCGATGCTTTACATCATTGCCATCGACCCACGCAATAACAAAATCTATTTTTTCCATAATACTTCTAATCAACAATTAGCTTGAATAAACTCTATAACTTACTGCCAAGCGTCCTTAATCCACTGCGATGGCAACACATAACGATACCATTTACCACCACCACCATTCACTGCATCTGGCGGATTAATCTCGCCATGAAAAACAATGATTTTGGCACCTTCAGGCTTCACAGGCGGCTTAAAATAAGCCATCGGAATTTTTTGCAGGCAGTGATATTTATAGCTCTTGCACCAGCTTTCTGGCCAATACGTCTGTTTACCTTCACGGTCTACATACCAAGACAAATAGGCTTGCTCATTACGGAATTTTTGACGAATTTCATCAAAATGTTCACGGAAATAAGGTAACAGACCTGGGAAAGCACCCAGTTTAAACCGATAAACCGAACTGTTACCGGTAATACGCCAAGGACGTTTCCAGTCATGAATAATCAGGAAGTCACCCGGATAGGTAAAGAACTCATCGATATTATCGACAATCACCACGTCAAGATCGAGGAAGAGTGCATTGCCTTCCAAACCATACAGATCAGGCTCAAAAGTGGACAGCTTGTTCCAGCCACGCTCAGGCGCACCTTCAGGCAATGCCAGAGGTGGAATAGGGAAACATTGTACTGCAGGATCAATGCCTTCAGTACGATCCGTCAGACAGACCATTTTAAAGTCGACTGTCGTATGTCGTTTAACCATATTGTATAAACGATTGACGTATTCCGAACCGTATTTGGTTCCCCATTTCATACAAATAACGATGTTACTCATTGCGTATGCCTAAGCTCATCTTAAAATCTTCTTGATGGTGAATATGATGACATAAGTTCGGCAGAATAAGTACATCAGTTAAAAAAAACCTCTCAAATGAGAGGTTTTTTCAATCAGTAAATTCTTAATTACTTCACATACGTTAACCAGTGTGCATATTTCGGGTCTTTGCCCTGAACTGCATCAAAATATGCTTTCTGGATTTGAGTGGTGATTGGACCACGTACACCCTCACCAATCTGACGATCATCGTATTCACGGATTGGTGTTACTTCTGCAGCAGTGCCGGTAAAGAATGCTTCATCTGCGATGTAGAACTCATCACGGGTAATACGGCGTTCAATTACGTCATAACCCAAGTCTTTAGCAATCGTAATAATCGTTTGACGGGTAATACCATCCAGCGCACCACCTGCGATATCAGGCGTATGAATCACGCCATCACGCACCAGGAATACGTTTTCGCCTGAACCTTGGCATACATAGCCTTGTGGGTCGAGCAGCATTGCTTCATCATAACCTGAATGCGCCACTTCCTGATGCGCAAGAATCGACAAGGTGTAGTTACCTGATGCTTTAGCCTTACACATGGTCACGTTCGGATGATGGTGGGTAAATGAAGACGTTTTTACGCGAATTCCCTTCGCCATCGCCTCTTCACCGAGGTAAGCACCCCAGCTCCATGCCGCAACTACGGCATGAATGGTATTGTCAGTTGCAGCGATACCGAGTTTTTCAGAACCAATAAAAATAATTGGACGTAAATAGCAAGACGCTAATTTGTTTTCACGAACAACATCAATTTGAGCCTGTTCTAATGCTGCTTGATCAAATGGAACTTTCATTTGATAAATTTTTGCAGAATTCAACAAGCGCTTCGTATGTTCTTTAAGACGGAAAATAGCCGTTCCATTCGGGGTTTCATAAGCTCGGACGCCTTCAAACACACCCATGCTGTAATGCAAAGTATGTGTTAATACGTGAGTTTTTGCCTCACGCCAGTCAACTAGTTGTCCATCTTGCCAAATGAAACCATCACGATCAGCCAAATTCATGCCACAAACTCCAATTTCTCACAATTATTCACTATCCAGTGCAAAGTCTGCACTTGGATCAATCAGTCTTTGCCATAACTTGCAAACGGTCATTCGGGTATCGTGCCAGTCGCTTGCAGACACTTGCATGGATTGATTTGCAAGGGCTAAGCGATGGCTCTCGGCGCGTTCACGGAGATAAGCTTGAATCAGAGCAGTCGCATCGTCGCTGGATAAGCAACCTGATTTTGCGGCATCCTCAAGAATTCGTACATTGTCGGAGAAATGGGCGAGATCTTTATTCGTCCCACTCCAAGCCAACACCGCATACTGTGCCATAAATTCGATGTCTACGATACCACCTGCATCTTGTTTTAAATGAAAAATACCATCTTTTTTTTGATCGGCGGAAGAACCGAGATGCTCCTTCATTTTCTGACGCATTTTCAGTACTTCTGCCCGTACATAATTTTCATCACGGGGCTGAATCAAAATATCCCGGCGCAAGACTTCAAACTTTTTCCGTAAGCTCATTTCACCCGCAATCGGGCGGGCTCGTACCAAGGCCTGATGCTCCCATAGCCAGGCACTCTTGAACTGATACTGTTCAAAGGCTTTTAAACTGGTGACCAAAAGCCCAGCTTCGCCCGATGGACGCAATCGGGTATCGACTTCATATACACGTCCATCCAAGGTTTGCGTGGTCATGAGGGACATAAACTTTTGTGCAACCCGCATGGCAAATTCAAAGCCACTGATCGGCTTAAGTCCATCGGTATCGGCCTGTTCACCCATATAGTGAATAAACACCAGATCCAGATCCGAGCCATAACCCAATTCAATTCCACCGACTTTACCATAACCAATGACTGCAAAAGCCGTATGCTCGACTGAACAGCGCTGCCCTTCTGCATCCAGTGGAAAACCATGCTTTTTTGCCACAATCTGATAGGCCAGATGCAGCGCTGCATTCACCGATACTTCAGCAATATCGGTCAAGGCATCGGAAACTTTCATTAAAGGACTTTCAGCCAGCACATCACTGGCGGCAACGGCCAGAACATTAGATTTTTTAAACAGGCGCAAGACCCGCATCTGGTCTTCGACCTGATCAATTTCAATCCGTAAAAGTTGCTGACGTAAAGAGTCTTCCAGATCCTGACGTTTTGGCAATTCAAAATCCATCGACAGGAATTCATCCAGTAGCACCGGATAATGGGTCAGTTCTTCACAAATCCAGGGGCTGACCGTGGCCATCTTCACCAGTCGCTGCAACGCCCCTTTACTCTCGATTAACATCACCAGATATACCGTACGGCGCATCACTGATTCGACTAAGGGCATCAAGCGCACCAATGCCACCTGAGGATCATCTGACTGTAAAACGGCTTCAATTAAATGCGGCCAGAAGGTTTTTAAACGTTGTACCGCCTTTGCCGGTAATTTTTTTAAGGCATGCCCATTCCAAAACTCATAGACAAGATTCTTTGCATTATCATCCAACACTTCTTTGAGTTTCTTTTCCAACTGGGAAAAACTTTCAACCAAGGTGTCAGGGCCATTTTCCTTGATTAGATGATCAAACTGATACATCACTTTGTCACGCTTTTCATTGAGATATGCCATAAAGCTGTCCCAATCCGCAAAACCAAGTGTGTCCGTTATACGCGCCCTTAACTCTGGCTCTGTCGGTAGTGATTGCGTTTGCTGATCATTCAGTGCCTGAATCGCGTGCTCAACCCGGCGCAGGAATAAATAGGCATTTTCCAGATCCTGCACCGCCTGTTCATCCAGCAACTCGGCATCATCCAGATGATTTAGATTCACCAGACACTGCCGATCCTGCAATTCAAGTTTGGCCCCGCCATAAATCAGCTGAAACACCTGCACGATAAATTCGACTTCGCGAATGCCACCGGCTCCGAGCTTGATATCATCTTCAATATTACGGCGCTGTACTTCGCGCTCGATCATGGCTTTCATTTCGCGCATGGCTTCAAAAGCGCTGTAATCGACGTACTTGCGAAATACAAATGGACGGGTCATCTCCAGCAGCTCGTCGCCTTCTGGACTTGGATTGACAATACGCGCTTTAATCCAGGCATAACGCTCCCATTCACGCCCATGCTGGCTCAGATATTTTTCCAAGGCTGCATGACTAATGGCTAGTGCTGAACCATCGCCCCAGGGACGCAGGCGCATGTCGACGCGGAATACAAAGCCATCCGCCGTGATCTGATCCAGCAAATGAATGAGTTTTTGTCCCCACAGGATGCAAAACTGCTGCACATCAATACATTTACGCCCATCAGTTTCACCCTGCTCATCGAAGGCAAAAATCAGGTCGATATCACTGGAAAGATTGAGTTCTTGGGCGCCGAGTTTCCCCATGGCAATGACAATCAGATCTTGGACTTTTCCGTTATAGCCGATTGGCTGGCCATACTTGGCAACGACCGGAATACGGGCAAAATCTTTCGCCGCACAGATGCACGCATCGGCAAAATCGGAGAGTTCTTGGGTGAGGGTAATGACATCGGTGAGTTGATTGGCATCCTGCCAGATCCAACGAAACATCAATCGAGCCCGCAAAATACGCATTGCGCGCATCCACGTTGCTTCATCGCTTATATTTAGGATGCAGTGCTGCACCAGCTGATCAATATATTCCCGACTGAGTGAGCCTTGAAACTGATCAATTGCATAATCCTGTTCCAGTAAACTCTGGTGATTGGCCAATACCTGTTCGGTATATTGGCTAGCTCTTAAGGTTTTCTGCAATTGTGCCGCATTCATCACTCAACTCTTCCCCTGAAACATTCTGCTTAGTTTTGACATACTCCCACCACTTTCACGATGTTCAAGTGGGGGATTCTAAAAGTAAAAGCTCTTAGGTGACTTCCTCACGGATTTCACTTGCTTTCTGCTTCGCAAGGCGACCTTTACCGCATCCACCCTCCACAGACAAAACGGTATGTCCTACCGCCAAAATATTGCGAGAAGCATTAATATCTGCATTCTCGCCAAAGCTACACTCGACACAACTAAAGTTTGCTTGAGTAAGCCTATTTTCTTTTGCAACGTGACCACATGAACTACAAGTCTGACTTGTATATTTAGGGTCAACTTTAACGAGTAAACCACCTCGCCATTGCTGTTTGTACACCAACATATTAACAAGCATTGACCAACCTTGATCCAGGATTGATTTATTTAAGCCGGACTTGGCTTTAACATTCTTTCCTTTTTTCTCGATTGAGCCTTTCGCTGACTTCGACATATTGGCTACTTTTAAGTCCTCAACTACGATCATTGCGTGGTTTTTGCTGAGCGTTGTGGTGACTTTGTGCAAGTAGTCATGCCGAATATTGGCAATATGATGGTGTAATGTATTGATCTTGAGATTCAGCTTTTTCCAATTTTGACTGAACTTGTTTTTCTTTCTCAGCTTGCGCTGAAGCCTAGCCAACTTTACTTGATTGGCCTTGAAACTATTGATCGGGTCGAATACTTGACCACTAGACGTTGTAATTAACTTTTTAACACCTAAATCAATGCCAACGGCTGATTTTGATGGGTGGACTGGTGCTTCTACTGTGTTTTCAGCACCAAATGACACATACCATTTCCCGACATGCTTTGAGATTGTGACGTTCTTAATCTCACCCACAATATTTTGTGATTTTCTGAATTTCACAACGCCAATGTCATTAGGTAACTTAACTTGGTTGCCTTTAACCCAACAATATCTGCCAAATTGAACAATACGAATGGAATCATAACCATCAGATTTCTTTTTGAATCGTGGCATAAGTGGTCTAAGTTGAACTTCACCACCATCGGATAATTTAAAAAATCGTGGCTTCTTAGCTCTAAATGGTTTTTGCTTTAACTTAGCTTGTTCCTTTTTGTTAAAAAACTTCCCCCAAGCATCACCAAGATCACGAACTTTTTGTTGGAGTGAAACGCCATTTGAGCTGTTTTCTAGAAAAGCACATTCAGGTTTTTTGCGTAATTCAGGAATTTTATTGACTAAATTAACTTTGTTGATTCGCTCATTATTAGCAAGCATCTCGAACGAAACAGCTAAAATTTGATTCCAAACAAAACGTGCAGAGCCAAGCAACTTGTTTAAAACAAGCTCCTGTTCCGCATTAGACTCAAGCCTAAATTTGTACGCTTTGTTGATCTTCATTTCGCCTTAAATCTATTTAGATACAGAAACTTAATGCAAATTATTCTATCATATTGCACTAAAAAAAGTCGTGAAATTCACCTCCACCCTAATGTTGGGTGGAGTCCTCTTTCACACTAAAGATAGCAGGAGTTTTGTCTCAGTGGGAATGTTTTAGTTTGAAATTTACCTTTTAAGATTGCTCGGCATGTACATCTTCAAGCACTAGCGCCTGATGATCATTGGTAACCATCGGCAAATGCACAGTAAAGGTCGTACCACGGCCCTCTTTGGAATCTACAGCAATTTGACCATGGTTCAGGTCAATAAAGCGCTTGCAGAGTACCAGACCCAAACCTACCCCTTTCTCTTCAGCTGTGCCTCTGACACTCACACCCAAAGTCGGTTTAAACAGATTCTGCATCTGTTCTTCGGTCATGCCCAGGCCAGTATCCTGAATCGTAATCTTGACCTGCTCGCCTTCCATCTCTACAGCTAAAATCACTTTACCGCCTTGATTCACCGGGGTAAATTTAAGCGCATTCGACACCAGGTTTTGCAAGACAGAGGTAATCATGTTGATATCCGCATGTACCTTGATGTCTTCAGGAATATTATCGACCAGTTCGATCTTTTTATTTAAGGCCAAACTTTTCAGAACACCACATACAATCTTGCTGGACTGTTTCAATTCATAATTGATCGGATGATAAACAAAGCGCCCACCCTCTGCCATCGCCCAAGTCAGCAGGCTTTCCAGCAGGTTATAGGTCGATTGTGCATTATCATATAAATAATCCGCAATACTCTGAATACTGGATTCATCCAGTGTGTCACGTTCCTGTGCCAGTACTTCGGAAAAGCCGAGCAAGCCGTGAAACGGTGCACGCAGATCATGCGCAATAATCTGGAAAAATTTAGTTTTACTGAAATTTTGTGCGCATTGCTGCTCGTATAATTCTTTCAACTCAGTATGTTCTTGATTGAGCTGAATTCGAATCACTAAACTTTCAGCAAATTGTTTGATGGTGGCAATATCGTCCTGATCGAACAGTTCAGTCTGATCATCAAAGAAAATGACCTGTCCAAAAGACACACCGCTACTTGATTTTAAATTAAAGGCGACTAATCTCTGATGCGCTACACCGAGATCTTTCACATAATTTGACAATTCTGTATAAGCAGGATGCGTCTGGTCAATGACATCTGACTGTTGCAGATACGCAGGCAGATTCACTTCCTGTGGGGCGTGCAAGGCCCGAAAACCGCGCGGACAGCTGTACCAGATATAGGGTTCCGTGTGGAAGCCGATAATACTGGTTTTAACGTTTAAAACTTTACGGGCGATCTTACAAAAGGTGTCTAATAGGTTGTTGGAGGTATAGACACCTAAAATGAGAGATATACGGCACGAGCTTAATTGCTCCGTATTCTGACCGACCTCTAGCAGTTTTAGTTCCATGTCTGCCTCTCTGAATGTTTATGGAATATAGAAAACACTGCCGACCAAATTCATACAATCAATAACAAAGATTCTATATTTACTCAACGATGAAAACTCACCTATAGGTTAAAGGATTTGTTAACCTGTTTCTATCCAGATACATTCTTAACCGCAAAGCACTGATATTTAATTGATTAAGAATAACTTGAAAATTTACTATTCGAAAAAAACCTACATAAGTATTTGAAATTAATATATCTCACCTAAAATAAGCATGTTTATTTGTATTTACTGTAACACACTATTGACTAAAAAATACCCACTATAGCTTTTTACTCTATTTGGAGTAAAAGCTAATGATTTTTCAATTATATAACTTGACCTTATGATTAAAAAGAAATTTTATATCAGGTCTCATCTATCTAATAACACTCAGAATTATTTTTTAATTTTTAAAACTATCTTAACAATTCCAGTCTACGAAATATTTAAATATCAGGATATTGACTAAAAACAGGCCAAAAAAGCCACTGAGAATTGTAAAGATTTTACATTCATTAACAAATTAATTGCAGAAATTTTGTATTTTTTATCATCAATGCAGTTTTAGAAGCTGGAATAGTAATATTAAGATAGACCACTTATAGACTATGCATGTCCAAGTCAAACCAATCAGTTCAAAACAGCTATAAAAAAGCGGCCTAAAAAAGACCGCCTTTTTACATGGCTGCTTAATTGTCAGAAATCAACGCCACTTGCTGTACATAGTTAAACAGCTTTAATTTAGAAGCATTCACTTCTTCTTCAGGTGCTTGATTCTTTAAATCACGGTGTACCCGAAGATAATGTTGACGTAAGGTATGACGCTCTGTCGCATTATAGGTTTTGGTAAATTCATTGATGGCTGGATCACCATCTTTGACAATTCGATCCACCCAACGCTGTAATTGAGCTGTCTTTTTAAGACCTTGTTTAGGTGTTAAATAAGATAAAATTACCGTTTCATTTTCATTGCGTAATAATTTACCAATCCGTGAAAATTGACGGCGACGTGCTTCATGCGAACTAATTGCCTGCACATCAAGTAAGGCGTCAATCAAACGCTCATCTACGGGTAGGTTTTTAATTTGTTTAGCGCTCAGCTCTGCAAGCTGCGCACCTAAAGCAGCCATACGCTGGACTGCTTTTTTCTGTTCGGTCTTACTTGCGCGTCCCTCTAAAGAATCAAAATCTTCTTCAGTTAAACTGTTCGGTCGACGTGCCACGATTAATCTGCCTCATAAAATTTTGCTGCAAATAGTGCCTGAATTTCAGATAAGGCTTTGTCCTCGTCTGCTCCTTCAATCACTAAGCGTAAAGTTGTTCCTTTGCCTGCACCAAGCATGAGCAATGACATGATATTTTTGGCATCTACCAATTTGTCAGCCTTGCCAATCCGAATACTGGAACGAAATTTGGTGGTAACTTCTATCAGTTTACCAGATGCGCGTGCATGTAAACCCAATTTATTAATTACGTCAACTGTCGTATCAATCATGACCAGTGCTTCATTTCTCGATGGAGGACTTGAATAGACCATTTTGCCTCAAGGGCTTTTTTTAGTCTATCCACAATATAAACAGAACGATGCTGACCACCGGTACAACCTATCGACACGGTCATATAATGACGATGCCCTTCGGCAAAGGTCGGCAACCACTTGTCCAGAAAATGATACAGATCATTGAACATGTCCTCGACCTGATCGCTCTTTTGTAAAAACGCCTGCACCGGCTGATCTAGCCCTGAAAATTTGCGCAGTTCCAGTTCCCAATGCGGATTTGGCAAATGCCGGACATCAAAGACATAATCGGCATCCAGTGGAATGCCATGCTTATAACCAAAGGATTGCAGAATCAGGATCAGGTTATCGGCCTGTCCCAGCTTGGACAATAAGGTATGTTTCAGGTCATGTACGCTTTTATCGGTAGTATCGATATGAACTGTAGAACGCAACTGAATCGGCATCAACAGGATTTTTTCTTCCTGAATGCATTGATTCAGACTTTTAAAGCGTGACGCCAGAGGATGCGGCCGACGCGAAGCACTAAAGCGGGCAATCAGCTCCTGATCCTGCGTGGTCAGATAGATAATATCGACCGAACCATGCTGTTGCAGCTGCTCAAATACATGATCAAATTCTTGTAAATCTGCCCGGGTACTGCGCACATCGACGCCCAGCGCCAACTGTTCCAGATTATTTTCACTGTCCAGTTTGGCCACGATTTCGGGAAGCAATGCCAAAGGCAGATTATCAATACAGTAATAACCCAGATCTTCAAGCACCTGTAATGCAGATGATTTCCCCGAACCAGATTGTCCCGTGACGATTAAAATGCGCTTCATGCATGCTACCCTTTCATCTTAGCCGGCAGTGTATTTAACCTGCAGGTTATCGATCAGACGTGTATTCCCCAACTTTGCAGCTATAAATAACACAAGATCTTGATTAAACGTATGAATTTTTTGTAATTCTGGAGTTCTGGCTTCAATATAATCCACTACAAATCCAGCATCGGTTAAAGTCTGGCGAAGCTCCGCCAATACCGTATCCAGTTCCACGCCTGCCTGTAATTGCTGTTCAGCCTTTTGCAAGCTTTGATAAATGACCGGTGCGATTGCACGATGCTCTTCGCTTAAATAACCATTGCGCGAACTTAAAGCCAGGCCATCTTCTGCACGGGCAATCGGCACACCAATTACTTCCAGTGGAATATTCAGATCTTGTACAAACTGACGAATGACCGCCAATTGCTGATAATCTTTCTGGCCAAAGAAGGCGTAATTCGGCTGTACGATGTTAAACAATTTAGTCACCACCACCGCCACACCATCAAAATGACCGGGACGCTGTAAACCGCATAAATCATTGGTAATGTCAGAAACACTGATATTGGTCAGACGCGGTTTTTTACCATACATTTGCTCAACCGTCGGCGCAAAAACGATGTCACAACCGACCTCTGCCAAAAGCTGCTGGTCCTGCTCAAGCGTGCGCGGATAGCTATCAAAATCTTCATTGGGTCCAAACTGGATCGGATTGACAAAGATACTGACCACCACTACATCACACAACTTACGCGCTTCACGCACCAGGTTTAAATGCCCCTGATGCAGATTGCCCATGGTCGGTACAAAACCGATAATCTTGCGACTGGTACGCGCCGGATTTAAGGATGCCGCTAAGCCCTGAATAGTGGTTTCTGTTTTCATCTTACAATTCAACCTGAAAAGTTTGTTCTGGTGCCGGGAAAGATCCATCTAAAACTGCAGCATGGTAGGCTTTAAAAGCATCTAGAATGGCGGTCGCACCCGATTGTTCTTGCATAAAATTACGTACAAATTTTGCAGTGTGGCCAAAGGTCAGGCCCAACATATCCTGAACCACCAATACTTGTCCGTCAGTGGCTGCACCCGCGCCAATGCCAATCACCGGAATCTGCGGAAACAGTTCGGTGATTTCCTGGCCAAGCTGTGCCGGTACGCATTCGAGTAACAATAGTGCAGCACCCGCCTCTACTACTGCTTTACAGTCCGCAATGAGCTGATCGGCCGCTTCACGAGTACGAGCTTGCAGCTTATAACCGCCAAACACATGTACCGACTGCGGAGTAAGACCCAAATGCACACACACCGGAATGCCGTTACGTGTCAGCACTTGCACGGTTTCTGCCAACCATGCGCCGCCTTCCATCTTGACCATTTGCGCGCCGGCCTGCATCACGGTTTTCGAGCTTTGCAAGGCATCATTCAAGGTGGCATAGCTCATAAATGGCAAGTCAGTCATGATAAAGGCATGCTGGTTACCACGGCGTACCGCAGCCGTATGATAAGCCATATCTGCAACCGTAACCGGCAAAGTCGAATCACGACCCTGAATTGACATTCCCAGAGAATCGCCAATTAAAATGCTGTCCACTTCGGCAATTTCCATGGCTTTGGCCATACTGGCATCATAGCAAGTCAGACATGAAAATTTGCGTCCATCTGCTTTAAAGCGTCTTAAATCACTCAGACTGACCATGAAAATGTTCCTCTATGCTTGAAAGTTCTGTCGAAACTACCATCACTTAAAAATTAAATATTTGCCCAGTTGCTGTCATCGAGTACCGCAAGGGTCGACTGTTTGACGATGTCCAGGTCTTTTAATCTGTGTCCATGAACCTGTATTTCAGGATCAATATCCAGAAGTGGAATCAGGACAAAATCACGCTCTAACACCCCGACATGCGGCACGGTAAGACGATCATTTTGAATGTGCTCATTGCCGTAGATTAGTAAGTCCAGATCCAGTGTACGTTCGCCCCAATGACGTAAACGTACCCGACCTGCGTCCTGCTCAAAGGCTTGCAAACGATCCAGCAAGCTTAAAGCGGCCAGATCGGTATTTAACTGCACCACTGCATTCAGATAGTTCGGCTGATCCTGTGGTCCCATCGGTGGACTTTGATACAGATTCGAAGTTTTCACCTGCCCCAAGGTCGCCAGTTTCTGTACAGCTTCTGCCAGAATCTGGCGTGAATCACCCAGGTTACTGCCCAGGCCAATATACGTCACGATCATTGTGTTGGCCCAAATACCACCTGACTCAGATCACGTTTCACCCGCTTACGTTTCATAATCGGATGATCTAGGCCAATTTCACCACTGGCACTGGCTGCTACATGCGACAGAGGTTTCACCTTGTCTTCAAACTTGGCTTTGCGCACTCGACGATTGCGTGGTTCAGGTTCATTTACCAACGGTTCAATCTCGGTGAGATCTTGCTGCTGGGTCAATTTCTGTTCCAGATGTTCTTCTTGACTCGCCTTGCGACGGCTCTTGGCACGCTGACGGTTATACTGGCTAATGGCCCGTTCTTTCTCGTCACCGCTCATTTGCTGGTAAGCATCCCACCAGCTGCCCATGCCTTGTGCAGTTGCATCGCCTGATTTTTCACGCAGCAGCAAAAAGTCAAAGCCGGCACGGAAACGCGCATGGCTGGACAAGGCCTCGATTTGCTGTGGTTTTGGATTCAACAAACGAGTCTGCATTTCCCAGACTTCACGAATAAAGGTTTCCGCAAAACGTGGAATAATGGTACGAGTCGCCTGACGTTTTAACACGTCCAGACCAGCTTGGGCACGAGCTTCGGCGGCTACCACGCCTTTATTTAGATAGAATTCACAACGCTCGAGGAATGGCTGCCACAACAATACCGCATAGAAAAAGGCCGGGTTGATGGTCTTGCCGATAGAAATACGCTGATCGGTATTTTTCGCAGCGCGTTCCATAAATGGCGTAATTTCAGGCTTGATATCTGCAAATAACTGCTGCCAGATCCCAAAATCGATCAGCATTGGCAAGACACGATTCAGGTGTCCCATGGTAAACAGTTTCTGTGATTCATCATAAAGTCGATGTGGAGAAACATCACGCAGCAACTGGGTCATTTCCGGCGTAAAGACATCCAGAATCGCTTCATCAATATTAAAGTTCAGCTTGGCGGCAAAACGTAGGGTTCGCAGCATCCGCACTGGATCTTCTTCAAATCTTAAAGTCGGATCGCCGAGTAAGCGTAAGGTTTTGCTGTGAATATCATCCACTGCATTGCAGAAATCCAGCACAATACCTTTACGCGGCTGGTAGTACATTGCATTGATGGAGAAATCACGACGGGCAAAATCCTGCTCGATGCTGCCCCAGTTGTTATCACGCAGAATCATTCCCGCGGCCGAGGTCACTGCTTTTTTTGGTGGTGCACGAAAGGTTGCCACTTCAACCAGTTCCCGCCCTGAATAGACATGCGCCAGTTCGAAACGTCGTCCGATAATTCGACAACGTCGTCCGAAAACTTCCTTGACCTGAGCCGGGGTTGCATTGGTAACTGCATCGAAATCTTTAGGATTCAAACCTAACATCAGATCTCGAACACCACCACCCACGATATAAGCTTCATAGCCTGCCTTGTTTAAGGCATCAATCACATCGAGAATATAAGAAGGTAATTGAGCGGTTGATAAACCACATTTTGACGCGCGCAAAGTTTGCAAAAGACGCTGTCTCCTACGTCTGAACGTAAAATTCTAAGATGACGCTAATCATATCGCTTACACGCCTAAAGGGCAATTTGATTATGTCAATCCTGCGAGTCAAATCAATCAGCTAGTCATGATCCATGCTGTCGCCTTACAAGGCCAATTTGGCCTTGTTTTTGGCAAACAATGCCGGCCCAATGCCTTTGACCAGCTGGATCTCTTCAATGCTTTTGAATTTTCCGTTTTTTTGCCGATGTTCAATAATGGCTTCAGCCTTTTTTTGACCAATACCATTTAGCTGCTGTAATTGCTCCACAGTTGCATTATTCAAACTGATTTTATCAGCAGCAGAAGATGCCGATAATGCAGGCTTCGCCAGATAGTGATTGCTTTCTGATGAAGCCGTGGAGGCAGCTTTTTTCTTCAGGCGAGCGTCATGTTGCTGTTGCTGGGTCTTCCATTCCATATAATCGGTCGCAGTCGCATGCACAGTTCCGATAGAAATAAAGCCCAGCCAACAACTTAAAAGAAGACTAATCCACGTTGGACCGATTTGATAAGGTATTTTTTTCATGTGCTGCTCTTTGTTTTAATTCTAATTTAGCCTGTTCCCAGAGCTGATCAAGTTCAGCCAGTGACAGCTTTTCCAGGTCTAATTGTTGTCGTTCTGCCTGATCTTCCATTAAGGCAAAGCGGGTCCGGAATTTATGGATCGTCCCCAATAATGCCATCTCGCTGGAGATGCCAAGTTTACGACCAACATTCACCAGAGAAAATAAGCAGTCGCCAAATTCTTCCTGTATTTCATCGGAATTTTGTCCGGCTACCGCTTCTTTTAATTCAGCCAGTTCTTCTTCCAGCTTGGCATAAGCACCCGCCATGTCCGGAAAATCAAAACCAATTTTGGCGACATTTTTTTGAATTTCATCAGCCTGCGCCAAAGCCGGTGCATGTTTAATATCATCCAGACGTGAACGCGGCTTGCCCTGCTTTTCTTGCTGTTTGATTTCTTTCCATAGCTCAGACACATCTTCCGGACTCATTTTTGCAAATTGTTCAGCCTGAAATACATGCGGATGACGGCGAACCAGTTTATCGGTAATGGCCTGCACCACATCCTGAAAATCGAAAGCCCCCTGCTCGCTGTACATTTGCGACTGGAACACCACCTGTAGCAGCAAATCACCTAGCTCATCGCGGACATCGTCGACTTTTCCAGAGCGGACTGCTGCTTCGACTTCATAAGCTTCCTCAATCGCATATTTGGTCAGAGATTCGGGGGTCTGCTGCTGATCCCATGGACATTTTTCACGTAATTCACGCATGACCTTGAGTAGTTGTTCCATATTCAAAAACCTCTTTTTTACCAAATAGTCGCGTCAATCTGCCAGTTCCTTGTTATGCTCAAAAAAAAGACAATAAGGAGATCAGGCACATGCACAGTATATTGATTAGTGGTGCAGCACAAGGAATTGGTGCCGCGACGGCCACCCTATTTTACCAGCACGGCTACAAGGTGGGCATTTATGATGTTCAGGTGGAACAGGCAGAACAACTGGCCCAGCAACTGGGCGAACATGCCAAAGCCGGTTTTCTCGATGTAGCTGACTATGCTTCTTGGGAAACAGCTTTAGCCGAATTTTCAGCTTGGGCAGGTGAAATCAATATTCTGGTCAATAATGCCGGGATCCTATATTCAGGGCCTTTTGAAGATACTACTATTGATGCACATCACCGGACTCTGGATATTAATGTCAAAGGGGTCATGAACGGCTGTCATGCCGCTTTCCCTTATTTAAAAGAATCTTCATTTGCCCGCATCATTAATCTATCTTCCGCTTCGGCGATTTATGGCCAGGCCGATTTAAGCAGTTATTCCACCAGCAAGTTTGCAGTGCGTGGCCTGACTGAAAGTCTGGATATTGAGTGGCAACCCTATGGGATTCGAGTCTTGGATGTCATGCCGCTTTTCGTCAGTACGGCCATGGTCAAAGATATGCAGGCAGAAAGCATCAAAAAGATGGGCGTACATTTAAAAGCAGAAGATGTTGCACAAGATATTCTGAAACTGGCAGAACTCAAAGATTCTATCTGGCAAGCAACGCATCATCTGGTTGGTTTCAAAAGCCAGTTTTTATTTCATTTATCGCGAATGAGTCCGCAATTTGTGAATCGGCTGAGTAACCTGCTCATTTCCAGAAAATAAAAAATATTCGGATTGATTTTGTTTTAGACAGTGTGATGAATCTGGATCACTGGAAATCTCAACCCTTTGCAGGAATGCTCACTTTGCCAGGCCACGGTGAGCATACAGCCAGCAACAGAATAATTTTGATAAGCATAGACGCCAATCTCTGGATGTTCGCAGCGTCCGCCATTTTGTTCAGGATGGATATTGGTATTGAGTTCATTCAGGTTGATCCGGATTCCCAAGCCTGATGCCTTTAACACCGCTTCTTTGGTGGTCCAGACTTTAAACCAGTATTCAGGATCATAATCCAGCACTTGCCACTTTTTAAGTTCTTCGGGATGAAAGGCATGTTGTGCCAAAGCTTCAAAACGGACTTTACGATTCAGTTCTTCAATATCAATTCCTAAGTTCTGAACTTGCTTGCTCGTGGCCAAGGCGTAGAAATTTTGACTATGACTATGATTAAAACTGAAATCCGGATAGTCCTTTAAATAAGGCTTGCCAAAATTCGTCCGCACCACCTGCTGATCACTAACTGACAATTCAAAAGATTGAGATAAAAGCTGATTGCGCAAAAATGCCACTTCGCTTTTCCGTTCGGCAACCTGGGTTTTGCGGTCTGACAATTGATAACAAGTCAGATCAGAAAGTTGATGCAGATGAATTTGAATCAGCCGAGCCACATTAATCCATTAAAAAGATGTCAATTGATTTGAGTGTAAAAGAATTTACACTTTTATTGGGAGAGAAATTCATTATTTTCTCAAAACAAAAAGCCCGCTTTACGCAGGCTTTTTATCCGAAAAATTTAAACTATAAAATTAACGCTTAAATTTCTTCTCGGCTTTTTTGAACTTCTGTACATAACGACGTTTACGTGCAGCTGCACGCTCATCCACTTGAGACTTACGGCCTTCAAACGGGTTTTCAGAAGTTTTAAACTCGATTTTAATCGGTGTACCTTCAAGCTTGTACACTTTACGGAACACATTTTCCAGGTAACGACGATAATCCGCAGGGGTTTTATCCACTTTGTTTCCGTGAATAACGATCGTTGGCGGATTTTGTCCACCCATATGCGCATAACGCATTTTAATACGACGACCCTGAACCATCGGCGGTTGGTGGGCATCTGTCGCATCATTTAAAATCTGGGTGATTTTTGCTGGTGATACTTTCAAACGAGATGAATCATAAGCACGGTGAATCGATGGATAAAGATCGCCCACGCCCGTTCCATGCAATGCAGAAATCAAATGCACTTTGGCCCATGGAATAAAATCGAAGCGACGCTCTACATCAAGCTTACATTGCTTACGATCATATTCAGTCATGTTATCCCATTTATTGACTGCAATAACCATGGCACGACCCGCTTCAAGTGCATAGCCAATCAAATGCAAATCCTGCTCAACAATACCATCACGCGCATCAACCACAACAACAATGACATTAGCATCTTTCATTGCCTGTAAAGTTTTAACAATCGAGAATTTCTCAATCATTTCATCAACTTTACCTTTACGGCGCACCCCGGCAGTATCAATCAGGGTGTATTGACGGCCATCACGCTCGAATGGAATATAAATCGAGTCACGTGTTGTACCCGGCTGGTCAAATGCCACCACACGCTCTTCACCGAGCAAGCGGTTCACCAGCGTTGATTTACCTACGTTCGGACGACCAATAATCGCTAAACGCAGACCCGTATTTTTGTCATGCTCTTCCGGATTTTCATCTTCCGGTACATCAGCAAGTACGTCTTCCAACATCTGCTGAACACCACGACCATGGCTGGCTGCCACTTGTAGCGGCTCGCCCATACCCAGTTTGTAGAATTCAACCAGGGCAGCTTCAGCATGTACGCCATCAACCTTGTTGGCCACCAGAAAGACTTTTTTGCCTAAAGTACGTAATTCACGTGCAATCTGTTCATCGGAAGCCAGTAGTCCGGCACGCGCATCAACCACAAAAATAATAATGTCGGCTTCATGAATGGCAGTCTTGGATTGCTCTGCCATGTAGGAGTCAATCCCACCTTCATTTTCGCCAATACCGCCAGTATCGACCACAATGAAAGATTTATTTTGATAGGTAGCATCGCCATATTTACGGTCGCGTGTCAGACCGGCAAAGTCTGCCACCAATGCGTCACGGCTCTTGGTAATCTGGTTGAACAGCGTTGATTTTCCGACGTTCGGACGACCAATGAGCGCAATTACGGGTTTCATAGAGTAACCTTTATTCAATATCAGGCGTCAAAGTGGCCTGAACATCAGAAAGTATAGGAAGATATAAGGGGGAAATACCCTAAATAAAAACACGGGGCATTGATTTTTCAATCACCCCGCGTTCACAAAAATACGGTTGTGGCTAGTTTAGCATAAGGCTCGTTAAAATTAACGGTTCTGCCAAATGCTTAATGCGCCCTTGCGTGTGGAAACATACAGCTGGTTGTCGATGACGCGTAAGCTACGTACTTCCCCAGAGGTTTTCGAACGACCAGTAATCTGTCCGGTACGCGGATCAATCAGGTGCAAGACACCATCCAGATCGCCGACTACAAGATCAGTACCCAGCATCACCGGATTACTTAACTTGCGATTCAGCAACTGGTCATTTTCCCAAAGCGGTTGACCCGAGGTAATTTCAAAGGCTTTGATTTTGCCATCGGTTTGCGCCACAAATACACCATTGCCCACAACTTCTGGACGCTGGATACTGCTGGCATCTTCACTCCAGACCACCTGTTGTGAAGCTAAATCCAGCACAGTCACCTGACCTTGATAACTGGTGGTCACCACAAACTGGCCTGCAACGACCGGTTCCCCGTCAATATCAACCAGACGCTGGATATCAGAACGCCCATCCGACACTGCGACACGACGCTGTAATTTTGGCACACCACTTAAGGCATCCAGTGCATAGATATAAGCATTGGAAGATGCAATCAGTACATTACGCGCATCTAATGCAACCGGTGCAGCCATACCACGCAGGCTGAATTGTACATTAGGTAAGTCATAAGTCCAAACTTGCGCACCCGTCGCAATTTCATGCGCATATACGGTGCCGTCATTGCTGACACTAATGACCCGCCCTGCATGAATCAGTGAAGGCGCCAGTAAAGCACCCGTCAATTGCGCAGTCCATTTCTGCTCGCCGGTTTGTTGATCTAGCGCAAACAGCTGACCTTTCTGGTTGCCGACGACAACAAGACCTTCGGCAGCTTCAACGCCAGAACTTAAATTGTCTTTGCTGACTTTCTTCTGCCACAGACGCTGTTTGCCTTTAAATGCAGACACTTCGCCTTTCGGGTCAATCGCAAAGACCACGCCATTGTCTGCATCCAGACGTAAACGCAACGGATCAGCAGCATCTGTTGACGCCACACTGGTGGAAAATACAGGGACCAGGGTTTTGGCTTGGGTCAGTTTTGGAAGTGGATTCGGTTTTACTTCTGGAACTTTAGTGGTTTTACCTGCACAGCCAGCCAGTGCAAGCGTTAAAACAGTCAAGGCACAGGTAATTTTGTATTTTCTATTCATGCAGCTTCTTCCGCTTGTGTTTCTATAATTGGGCGTTCGATTTCTGGATCATCGACTAACACGCCTACGCTTTCGAGCTTAATTTGTAAAATCTGACGTTCTTCTTTACGTTCAATCAAAGCATCCCATGCACTTTGATATACTTTTTTCGCATTTTCAATATCATTTTTGGCAACATAGATATCGCCACGTGCTTCATCGGCAGTTGCTTTAAATGCAGGTTCAGTCACTGCTTCTAAAGTTTTCAATGCAGCATCATATTTTTTCTGTGCCAGTTGCGCATAGGCCAGACGAAGTTTAACCACCTGAACCAGGCCTTTATCATCTACTTTCGAGTTTTCAACTTTCTGTAGTGCTTTCTCGGCCGCAGCATAATCTTCTTTGTCATAAGCCAGTTTCGCCATGACTAACTGGGTTTGAATCGCCTGAGCTGAGTCAGGCGCTTCCTTGACAATTTTGTCCGCAGTTTCAGACAGCTTGGCAAAACCATCACCTTTCGATGCCTGTGCATCATCCATCAACTGCTGAACCTTGGCAGTGTGCATTTGCGACTCTGCCAGGTTTTTCTTCTGCCAATATTCCCATCCAAAAAAGGCAATCAGCGCAATTAAAATCCCGGTAATCATCGAAGAACCATATTTCTTCGTAAAGGATTTTAAGCTTTCAAACTGTTCATCACCACTCATTGCGCTCATGAGATTACCCTTTTCCTAATGTTTTATCGATTATTTTGAAGAAATTTTAGTACTAAAAAATGCAACGAAGTCCGTAAATGGTACATTCGATTGCTCTGCGGTTGCCAGCTCTTTCACAGTAAACGCCTGAGCTTCCAGTTCACGTTCACCCAAAATCGCCGCATACAAAGCACCGGCTTGATCAGCCTTTTTCATTTGCGATTTCATTGAACCCTGTGAGCCTACTTTCAAACGAACCTGACTGCCTGCTGCTTCAAGCTGATCACGGATCTGCTCCACAATGACCAAAGCTTTACCTTGAGAAGCCGGTTCAGCCACCAGGAATACTTCACAATCACGTGCCCGGGTATTGTCTTCAACCTGCTCAAGCAAAAGCAATAAACGCTCGATCCCCATGGCAAAACCAACTGCAGGAACAGACTGATCTGCCTTTCCTTTAAGCTGCCCCACCAGGCCGTCATAACGGCCACCGGCACAGACTGTTCCTTGTGAACCCAAATGGGTTGTGGTCCATTCAAAAACAGTTTTGTTGTAATAGTCCAGACCGCGTACCAGTTTTTGATTGATCACGAAGCTCACGCCTGCATCAGTCAAATACTGCTGTAACTGGGCAAAATGCGCCAGAGTTTCTTCACCCATAAAGTCATGCAGTTTCGGTGCATTTTCCAAGATGCTTTGTGTTTTGGCATCTTTAGAATCCAGAATACGCAATGGATTCGTGGTCAGACGGCGCTGAGAATCTTCATCCAGATCCGCTTTATGCGACTCCAGGAATTCAACCAGTGCCGCACGATATGCTGCACGCTCATCCGACTCACCGAGTGTATTTAACTCAAGCTGAACCTTGTCTGCTACACCCATACGTTTCCACAGACGCGCCGTCATCAAAATCAGTTCTGCGTCCATGTCCGGAGTCGCAACACCAAAAGTTTCCACACCAAACTGGTGGAACTGACGGTAGCGGCCTTTTTGCGGTTTTTCATAACGGAACATTGGGCCGATATACCAGACGCGAGGCGTCGCACCGCGCAGCAGGTTATGCTCCAGCATGGCACGTACGCAACCCGCCGTCCCTTCAGGACGCAAAGTCAACGACTCAGGTGGATTGCCTTTGTCGAGGAAAGTATACATCTCTTTTTCAACGATATCGGTTGCATCACCGATCGAACGTTTAAACAAATTAGTCTGTTCTACGATAGGCAAACGGATTTGTTGATAGCCATAGGCATCCATCAAACCGGATAGATGCTGTTCAAGACGTCTCCAAGCTGAGGTTTGCGTTGGGAGAATGTCATTAAAACCTTTGATTGCGACGATTGAACTCATGATCTACTCAGGAAAACTTGTACGAATAATTTCTTTAGATTTAGCTTCTTCAAGCTCGGTAACACGTTGACGAACCATGGTTTCGATTTCATCAACCAATTGATTTGTGTCAATTAAATGGCTCTTTTCACCATTACGGTACACCAGTGAACGTGGTGCTGCACCTACGACACCAATATCCGCTTCTTTAGCTTCGCCCGGCCCATTCACTTTACAGCCAATGACCGAGACATCCATTGGGGTACGAATATCTTCTAAACGCTCTTCAAGTTGCTGCATCACGGAAATCACATTAAATTCCTGACGTGAACAGCTTGGGCAGGCAATGAAGTTAATCCCGTTGGAGCGCAGACCCAGCGATTTCAGAATATCAAAACCAATTTTAATTTCTTCTTCAGGCTCGGCAGCTAAGGAAATACGCATGGTATCCCCGATGCCTTCCATCAGCAGGCCACCCAAAGCGATCGCAGATTTAACCGAACCGGTACGGTAAATACCCGCTTCCGTTACACCTAAATGTAGCGGATTATCAATTTGCTGTGACAACAAACGATACGCATCCATGGTCAGGAACACATTCGAGGCTTTGACTGAAATTTTGAATTCCTGGAAATCCAGACGATCTAAAATATCGATATGGCGCATCGCAGATTCAAGCAATGCCTGACCAGTCGGCTCGCCATATTTCTTTTGAATATCTTTTTCCAGTGAGCCGGCATTGACACCGATCCGCATGGAAATGTCGTTATGACGTGCTGCGGCCACCACTTCACGGATTTTCGCTTCCGAACCGATGTTGCCCGGGTTAATCCGCAGGCAGTCTGCACCCAAATCGGCAACTGCCAAAGCAATTTTATAATCGAAGTGAATATCCGCCACCAAAGGTACATTGACCTGCTTGCGAATTTCACCAAATGCCGCCGCCGCTTCCATGGTAGGCACAGAAACCCGCATGATGTCCGCGCCTGCATCTACACAGCGCTGGATTTGTGCAACCGTAGCTGCCACATCACAGGTTTCAGTATTGGTCATGGACTGGATACTGATTGGTGCATCACCACCCACATAAACTGAACCCACACGAATTTTACGTGTTGGACGACGTTTAATTGGATTTACGATCATCGTTCTGCTCTACTCTTGATCTGTTAAGGTGATAAACGGAATTCTGCTTTTCCGTTCACAGTGTAGGGTGACAATGAAATATTTTCATTATTCAAACTGAGTGATACAGCCGATGCATCATCCAGACGAATCTGGAATGGCGCTTCACCATTCAGTTGCAAGCTCGATGCCTGACGGCCAGTTGCCAGAACATTACCCGCCGAGTCGACAATATGCACCGAAGTCGGACGGTTAAAATCAAGCTTCAGCTGATCACCGGAAAGTGCGGCACCTGTATCCAGATTCAGAATCTCGACATTAGAAGCGCCTACTCCAGAGACTTCACTGCTATTTTGGGAATTACTACTCGACCAGTTCTGAATCATGGCAAACAGTGCGCCCAAAATCAGCAAAAGTACCAGCGTAATAAAAATGCGCTTTAACCACTTACGATTACGGTCACGCTTGGAACCTGGTAATTTCCCCATAATTTTAATTGGAGAATTGTTCAGGGCATGATTCGGCAGCAACCCGGTATCATTGGTATAGATTTCATCAAAACGCTGAATAATACTAGACGCATCTACACCCAGAAATTTGGCATAAGTCCGGTAATAACCTTTGATAAAGGTCGCTTCTGGCAAAGATTTGTATTCATCCTGCTCAAGAGCAGTCAGGGTTTTGACCGGAATATTCAGCTCTTTCGCTACATCTTCCAGATTACGTTGCTGATTGATACGAATCTGGCGCAAGTACTCGCCCGGACGTTGAATATTTCCTAACGCATTTGGAGCTACGCTCGAATGATTCGATGGTGAATTAGGATTTACTTCCATACGGCCTCAGTACTGTACTGTAATTGCAAATAACGTTGGTATTCCTGGCTTTCAGGAAAGAGTGCACGTAACTGGTTGACCAATACCTGCATACCCAACTGATCACCTCCGGCACGCGCAGTGCGAATGCCAATCCAGAGTGCACGGGCACCCTGATTTTTCTGCCCCACACCACGCACAAACTGTTGATACATTTGTGTCGCTGCCGGGAACTGCTGGTTCAAATAAAATATTTCTGCCAACTCTAACATTGAAATATAGGAATCGCGATTGGCTTGTAGCGCCTGTTTGAATGATTTTCAGCATTTGCTGTATCACCCAGTTTCAGGTAAATCCGCCCCATATTTTCCAGTGCGCGGAATCGCTGATCATAACCCAACGTGGCACCAGCAATTTGAAACTGCTCGATCGCATCATTATAGCGTTCAAGCTGATATAAATAAGTGCCGTAATTATTTCGCGCCTGCGCATTTTTCGGATCTGCCGAAATCGCACGCTTGAAATAATGATCTGCTTTTTCGAGATTAAGCTTACTACCTTCCTGTTGCAGTAGCACGCCCATCATCATATTCGCTTGAGAATCACGCGGACTGCTTTCAAGTGCCTGATCCAGCGCACGTTTAGCTGCATCCAGGTCACCTGTTCTCAGATATTCTACCGCCAATTGGGTACGGACTTTGGTGGCCTTTTCAGGGTCTTTCTGACCCAGATCTGGCGTCTGACACGCGACTAAAACCAAAGACACACATACTGTTGAAATCAAAGCAAACTTTGATGTTAGATTTCTCAACTGGCGACCTCTTATTATCCTTGTGAGCGCATGATCTCATTCGATTGCGCAATTTTCTTTTCCACTGTTCCGCACGACGGGTACGGTCAGCAACTTGTCCGACTAACTGTCCGCACGCGGCATCAATGTCATCACCGCGTGTCTGACGAATCGTACACACAAAACCGGCATCAGACAAAGTTTTTTGGAAAGAAATAATCCGGTTGCGGCTTGAGCGGCCATATGGCGCATGCGGGAACGGATTAAAAGGAATCAAATTAATCTTGCTTGGCAAATTCTTCAACAGCTTAATCATTTGCTGAGCATGTTCAGGATGGTCATTCACGCCATCTAACATCACATATTCAATCGTCACATGTTTACGTGAACTTTCATTCCCATCTTTGGCAATATAACGCTGACATGCAGCAATCAGCTGCTCAAGCGGATATTTTTTATTGATCGGCACCAGCTCGTTACGCAGCTCGTCATTGGGCGCATGCAATGAAATAGCCAGCGCCACATCAATATCTTTGACCATCTGATCGATTTTCGGCACCACACCAGAAGTCGATAAAGTCACACGACGTTTTGACATGCCGTATGCAAAGTCATCCAGCATAATGCGCATTGAATTCAATACTGCATCGTAGTTGAGTAATGGCTCGCCCATGCCCATCATCACCACGTTCGTGACTGAACGTTCACGCTCAAGTACAGGCACATCTTCCATATAGGAATAGTTCGCCATCCAGAGCTGACCGATAATTTCTGCCTGGGTCAAATCGCGCTGAAAACCCTGTTTACCGGTCGAACAGAATGAACAGTCCAGTGCACAGCCCACTTGTGAAGAAATACACAAAGTGCGACGTAAACCACTGCGATGTTCAGCAGGAATCAATACGGTTTCGACGAGGGAACCGTCACCGTCGCCAACACGGAATACCCATTTACGGGTTCCATCTTTGGAATAGTTTTTATGCACCACTTCAGGCGCTTTAATTTCACAAATCTTTTCTAATTTTTCACGCAGTTTTCCTGAAATATTGGTCATTTCAGCAAAATCAGTCACAAAAAATTGGTGAATCCATTTCATCACCTGCCCGGCACGAAACTTCTTCTCACCCATGTCCTCAAAGAATTTTTCCATTTGCGGACGTGACATGCCAAGTAAATTCACTTTCTCGACAGTATTTGCCTGTGCTGGAGCGGATGGAGTGTGTTGCTGTGGCTCAGAAACTGCTGATACAGCGACTGCTTCAGTACTCATGTGTATTACCTAAACCATGTCTAAAGATGAAAGGAGAAGCTCAATATGTGAGCAAAGAATTATTCAGAGAATAAAAAAACCAGATAAGTATAATAACACTTATCTGGCTTGAATACTGCGAATTAACGAGTACGTGGAGCAATCTCAGTTTGAGCGAAGAAGTAGTTAACTTCACGATCAGCAGATGCTACAGAGTCAGAACCGTGAGCAGCGTTTTCATCGATGCTTACAGCGAAATCTGCACGGATAGTACCAGGAGCAGCTTCTTTAGGATTCGTCGCACCAAGGATGTCACGGTGAGCAAGAACAGCGTTTTCGCCTTCAAGAACTGAAACAACAACTGGACCAGAAGTCATAAATGCAACTAGGTCAGCAAAGAAACCACGTTCTTTGTGCTCAGCATAGAAGCCTTCAGCTTCAGCTTGAGTCAAATGTTTCATTTTAGTTGCAACAATTTGAAGACCAGCTTTCTCGAAACGAGCAAAGATGTCGCCGATGTGGTTTTTAGCAACTGCGTCTGGTTTAACGATAGATAAAGTACGTTCGATAGCCATGATAGGCTCCTTAAGTCAATTGTTGACATGAAAATTTGGCGCATTATACCGAGATAATGCGCATTTTTCTGCTTTTCATCTGTAAAAAAATGCTTTTTTAAGATGAGGGCTTAGCGTGCCTCATCAATCCATGCCATTTGAATCGCTTCAAGCAGACCTTCAGTCGACTTGGTTGGATCATCTTCAAATTCAGGCAAAGCACATACCCAGGCATGTAAATCAGTAAAACGAATCCACTGCGGGTCCACATCTGGATGCGCTTCGTAGAGTTCAATCGCGATATCGAGAGTGTCAGTCCAACGTAAACCCATCTCTATTTCTCACCATAATTGCTTTGATGCTGTACTTTAACAAATCTGTGAAAATCTGCGAGCCTTTGCTCCGGCTTTCACTTATTTTTACAGCACAATATTCAGATAAGGTGCGGTCAGGACAATAGCAATTGCCATCATGCCACCCAGAATTGCGCCAACTGCCACATCACTTGGATAATGCAATCCCAACACCATTCGGGACACTGCGACCAGAATCGTAAAAGGCAGCATCAGCATCAGTAATAAAGGTGCGACATAACCTAAAACGGTGGTTGCCATCACGGCATGCAAGGTATGCCCCGAGGGAAAACTGAAATGATCCAGTGGATGCTCACCCAGACGGATCACCTGATGCACCTGATAAGGACGTGGCCGTACGGTTTTGATTTTAAGCACCTTGTAAATCATAGTACCTATGGTACTTCCCAAAATCAGATAAACAATCTGCACGGTATAGATCAAGCCTTGCATGATCCAAACCAGTATCAGCATGAAATACCAAAATGCACCATTTCCTAAGCGGCTAATCATTTTAAAAAAAGTGGCAATACGGACTGAATGCGAAAAATGATTCAGATAAACACAGCCTTTCAAATCGATTTCTAAAAATTTAATTTTTACATTCTGGAGTTTCACACTGTTGCTCCTTTCTTGTTTTATATCCTGTATTCCTGATGCTGTACCAGTGAATACAGTGCCTGTTCAAATTGCCGGACCGGATATTGCCAGCCTACTTTTTCGGCTTTTTTACGTGCTTGCGCGCCCATCTGCTGTAATCTTTGCAGATCAGGCAGTCCGAGCATCTGCTGAATCAAACCCCGCTGATGTCCAAGTCTACTCAACCATCCCGTTTCACCATGCTGCACATGCAAGTTTGCACAAGCATAATCATAAGCAATCACTGGCAAGCCACTGGCCATCGCTTCCAATACCACATTTCCAAAGGTTTCAACCTGACTGGCAAAACAGAAGACATCTGCACTGGCATACGCCGCTGACAGTTTTTCTCCTGTCAAGCTACCGGTAAAAACAATACTGCCATCCTGATTCAGTTGTTGCAGTCGAGTGCGATCCGGCCCATCTCCAACCACCACCAAACGTATATCTTGCTGACGAACTTGGCGCAGCACAAAATAGGTTTTGATCAGCACGTCAATTTCCTTTTCAGGAGAAAGCCGTCCGACATACAACATCACCCGGGTCTCGTTTGAAACTCCCCAAGCATAGCGCAAATCTGGTGATCGCCACTTTGGTGAAAATGTATCTGGATCGACGCCTCTGCCCACAACTGCCAAGGGACAAGTCACACCAAACTGATTTAAGGCTTGAGCCGTGCCTCGACTCGGAACACAGGTCAAATCAGTATTATTATGAAACCACTTTAAATAGCCTTGAATTGGCTTCAGTAAAAAAGCCAAATCAAAAAACCGACTAAATTCCTGAAATGATGAGTGGAAACCGCTAGAGACTGGAATTTTATGGAATTTTGCAAGCTGTTGAGCTACCAGACCCAAAGGGCCTTCGGTCACAATGTGAATAATATCAGGTGTAAAAATTTCAACAGCTTGATGGATTTTTAGAAATTGCGGTCTACCAAACTGCAAATTGCTATATTTAGGAAGGCAATGCGCTTTAACCAGACATTCACTATGTGGTTTAAAATCGTTACAGGCTTGTCGTTGTTCTGGACGTATTAATAAAATCTTATGTCCCTGTTTTTGCAATCCTTTACAAAGTTGCAATAAAGCATGGGCAACACCATTGATTTCAGGAGGCCAGGTTTCGGTAACGATGGCAATTTTTAAACGGGACCGTGTCAGATCTTCTAGGACTATTTTGTCATGAATGGCCTGTTTACGTTGTTCTTTTAAATCAAACTGGATTTTGTGAATAACAGGTCTTTGCTCTAATAATTCTGAGATGGAAATTTGTTGCATCTCGCACCTATTCGCTTATATTTTTCACCCAGTATAGAAAGATCTCATGACTATTTGATGAATCATGAAGCTTAAATACAACTCCACAACAATGCTTACCACTTCTCCATTCGACTTAAAAGTAAGTGAATATCTGCTTGTTTAACAGATATTCACTTACTACACACTCCCCTTCAATACTTTCAAATATTTTCAATTATTTATTATAGGACTTACGCATTGACGGATTCAAAAAAGTATTAAAATACTTTATAAAGTATCTGTGATCAGACGAATTAAACATGCTTCTACAGCAACTTGTACATTACCCATTTATATGGGCTTTCTCATGACAGAACCGAACTCTATTAGCTGCACACAACTTGCCGAGACTTATAATATCTCGCATGATAGTGTAAATCGCTTTTTGGAGCGTGAAGACTACACAGCTCACGATCTATATCAAGAAGCAATTCAACACATTGATAATAATAAACTTATAGTCAGTATTGATGATACTGTTTTAGATAAGCCATATAGTCAACATATGGACTTAGTTAGCTATTTTTGGTCAGGTAAACACCACCGATCCGTCAAGGGTATTAATCTCATTACCTTGTATGCGACAGATCAACATGGCAAAAATATTCCAATTAATTTTCGAATTTATGATAAGTCAGAAAGTAAAACCAAGAATGATTACTTTATGGAGATGTTAAGTGAAGTACTCGATTGGGGTGCAAAGATTCAATTCATTACAGGTGATAGTTGGTATTCATCGACTGAAAATCTAAAAACCATAAGAAAACATGGTATTCGATTTATGTTTGGTGTCGACAGTAACCGTAAGGTTTCCCCTGAAAAAGGACAATGGTTTCAACTCCGTTTATTGCCGAATTTTCATCAGGGTCAAGTGGTCTGGCTCAAAGATGTTGGCTTTGTACAATTATTTAAGACTCAGTTAAAAGAACAGCAGAGATTTTATATTGTGCATCAAGATGAAGATGATTTATTGTCCTTTGATGGTTTTTATGAATTACATTCAAGTCATTGGAAAATAGAACAATATCACCGGGTGATTAAACAGGTTTGTCATATTGAAAAGTTTCAAGTAAGACGATCTAAACTGATTTTGAATCATATTTTTTCAGCCTTGATGGCCTACGTTGAGATACAAAAGAACCAGTTTGAGCGGATCTTTGAAAATGTATATCGTTGGCAGAAGAAATTATTTAGACCAGTTATCAAAAACTTCATTGATGACTTTATTCTCGATAAAAATCATCTGCTACCACAGAGAATCTATAAATAATAGTGGGCGAATTCAAACATGAGGTGCGACAGTTTCAAAAGCCTTATGATAATCAACAAGCTGAGCAAACTTCTCTAATGGTGTAAGCCAATCTAACGCTTTTCTAGGACGAGTATTCAGTGACATGGCAACTTGATTTAAATAATGCTGATCTGCCTGATTTAAATCAATCCCTTTAGGTAAATATTGCCTAATTAAACCATTCATATTTTCGCATGTGCCTTTTTGCCATGGTGAATGTGGGTCACAGAAATATACATCTATGCCTAAATCTTCTTCGAGTATTTTATGTTCTGACATCTCACGTCCACGGTCATAGGTCAACGTTTTACGCAGTTCTGCAGGTAAATATTTCAGAGCTTCAGTTAAAGCCTTGCGCACTGATTCTGCCTTTGCATCAGGTAATGTTGCCAAGATACAGAGCCGTGTATTTCGTTCAATAAGTGTTGCTATCGAACTTTTATTGTCTTTACCTTTAATTAAATCGGCCTCCCAATGACCCGGTATTTTTCTTTCTTGAACTTCAGCTGGGCGCTCATGAATAGTTTTAATATCCTGTAATATAGAATCTTTTTTAGGTTCACCGTTAGCTTTTCGCTTTTTATTTTCATGACGCAGACAGGATAATAAGTCCTTTTTCAACTCACCCTTTGGTAATGCTCGTATAGTTGAGTAAATCGTTGTATGGCTTACATTCATTGTTTGATCCAAATCAGGAAATGTCTTTAAACGCTTTGCTATTTGCTGAGGAGACCATAAACAACGGATCGCTTCAACAATAAATCTCCAGAGGATTGAGTCGATTTTGAGTTTTCTGTGACCACGTCTACGTCTAGCGAAGGTGTTATCAGAAGCATATCGAGCTTGATAAACGTCATTGATGCTATTTCTTTTAAGTTCACGATAGATCGTACTAGGATGTCTTTTAATAAGTTCAGCAAATTTTCTGGGTGAAAAGCCTTCTTTTCTTGACTCAAGCATTAATGCAGTACGATCTTCAAAGTTAAGATGATGGTATGACAATTTTATATACTCCATAAACCCTTTAAATTAATTAGGTGGTTTATGTCGCACTTCAAGTTTTACTCTGCCATGTAATAGGCGTAAACCAAGCTGATGATGAACTTCATTACAATGCTTATGGTTTATGGAAAACCAGTGTTGGCAATTTGCAGCTTTCTCATGATGAATATGAGGATCGTCGCAATTCACAGCTTAGTTTTGATGGTGCTTTAGTCTGGCTAGGGAGTAAAGTAGCACTGACTAAATATGCAGATAATGCGTTTGCACTTGTGCACGTGGATCAGCACCCAGACTTAGATATTTACCGTTCGGCTGGACTGGTGGGGAGTACCAATAAAAATGGTTATATGTTCGTTCATAATCTGATTCCTTATATTCATTATGATATTTCTTTTGATCATAATCAGTTAGGCTTAGATGAAACTTTCGAACAATCTTCAAAAAAAATAATTGGACTTGAACAGCGAGGATATCGGTTAAATTTTCCTGTTCACAAAACTAAGCGTATAGCCCTTAGACTCAAAGATATTAAACAAAATAATTTATCACCAGGCTCTGAAGTGGTTGTAGAAGGCATAACTGCAGAACCTTTTTTTGTGGATAGTCAGGGAATGGTTTATTTATACCTCTTCAAAGCCGGTTCATATAGCCTCAAAGTCCAGACTCAAGGAGGCCAACAGTGCCAAGTTCAGTTCACACTTAATGAAAATCAATTCCAGAACTTAGATAAACAAATGCTAGAAGCAATATGCAGATAGGAGTACAAAAAAATGAAAAAACTCTTCATATTTATAACTACCTTACTAATGAGTGGAATCGCGGCAGCTCAGTATTGTTCTATTGATGGATTTACTGATTCAGAATTGCGTCTGGCAAGTTATCAACGTAGCCAAGCTGCAACCTCTTTTAATGTTTCTTGTGATAAAGGTTACTCTATCTTATTCAGTAGCCAAAACTTGATAAATCCGGATGGTACAAGTTATGTATCGAATGGTCCTTATAAATTACGAACCAAATTAAATTTAAGTGGGGCTAACAGTAATCTATGGGGGGTAAAACTTGATCAAAATTCTGGAAAAAGACAAAAATATATTATTTCTGTTCAACTAGTTGATAATCCTTATAGTGGTGTGCCTGCAGGAGACTATCAGGACCAGATCTCAGTCGATATCGATTTTTAAAAATAAAATTTTAAATATCAAAAAGCCTATAATGATAATATAGGACTTACGCACGGCAGAGTAAAACTTGAAGTGCGACATAAACCACCTAATTAATTTAAAGGGTTTATGGAGTATATAAAATTGTCATACCATCATCTTAACTTTGAAGATCGTACTGCATTAATGCTTGAGTCAAGAAAAGAAGGCTTTTCACCCAGAAAATTTGCTGAACTTATTAAAAGACATCCTAGTACGATCTATCGTGAACTTAAAAGAAATAGCATCAATGACGTTTATCAAGCTCGATATGCTTCTGATAACACCTTCGCTAGACGTAGACGTGGTCACAGAAAACTCAAAATCGACTCAATCCTCTGGAGATTTATTGTTGAAGCGATCCGTTGTTTATGGTCTCCTCAGCAAATAGCAAAGCGTTTAAAGACATTTCCTGATTTGGATCAAACAATGAATGTAAGCCATACAACGATTTACTCAACTATACGAGCATTACCAAAGGGTGAGTTGAAAAAGGACTTATTATCCTGTCTGCGTCATGAAAATAAAAAGCGAAAAGCTAACGGTGAACCTAAAAAAGATTCTATATTACAGGATATTAAAACTATTCATGAGCGCCCAGCTGAAGTTCAAGAAAGAAAAATACCGGGTCATTGGGAGGCCGATTTAATTAAAGGTAAAGACAATAAAAGTTCGATAGCAACACTTATTGAACGAAATACACGGCTCTGTATCTTGGCAACATTACCTGATGCAAAGGCAGAATCAGTGCGCAAGGCTTTAACTGAAGCTCTGAAATATTTACCTGCAGAACTGCGTAAAACGTTGACCTATGACCGTGGACGTGAGATGTCAGAACATAAAATACTCGAAGAAGATTTAGGCATAGATGTATATTTCTGTGACCCACATTCACCATGGCAAAAAGGCACATGCGAAAATATGAATGGTTTAATTAGGCAATATTTACCTAAAGGGATTGATTTAAATCAGGCAGATCAGCATTATTTAAATCAAGTTGCCATGTCACTGAATACTCGTCCTAGAAAAGCGTTAGATTGGCTTACACCATTAGAGAAGTTTGCTCAGCTTGTTGATTATCATAAGGCTTTTGAAACTGTCGCACCTCATGTTTGAATTCGCCCATAATCGAAACCATTTTGGGTTGAGGTGGTTCGACTAAAACTTAAAGCTGTTTCATTATCGGCCGTATCATGGTCTAGGGAAATTCGTTTATTTGCTCCCCAATTATAATAAAGAGCAATATTAAATCCTTGATCATCCTCATCACTATAGTCCTTATAAAAACCAAAATTAGTATATAAATTATTTGTTAAAGCCTTAGATGCTCTAATATCAAAAAATTTACGATCTTCGCTTAATAATCCATTATTATTGTAGTAAGATTGATATATATAATTAAAACCCAAATTATCAATAAATTTTAGATTAGAAAAATTAAAATAGAACATCCCCGAATATTTTAGATTAGATTCATATAAATTATTTCCCAGATATTCGTATTCTTCAGAGAAATACTTACCATTTAATCCTACAGACCAATTTCTTAAATTTCGAGTCAGACTAATTTTAGCAGCATAACCTTGATCTCCATCTTTAATTTGACTAGCTGAAAAAGCACTATCAATTAAAAAATATTTACTTATACCTTGCGTCCACAATAAATCAAGATTACTAACATCCTGGTTATATAAAAGATCGACACCTAAAGTAGTAAAAGAGTTAATACCACGACGGAAATAAAACTTAGAAAAAAAGTCACGGTAATCATCATCTACAGAATCATAATTATAACGCAGCTTACCGAATGAGATATTAGACTTCCGTCATAAATCAAAAAACGTACAATTTATTTGATCTTAAATTAATCAGCAAAATTATTTAATTCAAGAGATAATCCTTGGATGAAATTCAAAGATATTCAAAAATTATCAAACGTTAAGTTTCGTAGGCTTACCGGTGTTAGTTGGGCTACATTTAACCTCATGTTGGCCGAGCTAAATAAGCATTTACCTCGTCATATTGGTAAAGGACGACCGCATAAATTACCGTTGGAAGATCGTTTGCTCTTATGTATAGAATATTGGAGAGAATATCGAACATTTTTCCATCTTGGTATGAGTTACGGTGTATCTGAAACGAGTGCAATTCGTATCACACGTGTTATTGAAGATACCTTAATCCGTTCTGGAAAATTTAACTTGCCAAAACAACTTCCTAATCGAGATGAAGTGGATTGGGAAGTTGTTGTGATTGATGCAACTGAAATATTAGTTCAACGTCCAAAAAAAACAGAAGAAATGGTATAGCGGTAAAAAAAAGCGACATACCTTTAAATTTCAGCTATCTATGCACTATACAACAGGTGAAATACTGAGTGTATGTGGAAGTCATGGAAGCATGCATGATTTTAAAATATTTAAAAAAAGTATGAGGAAATTAAAATTTAAGCCCTTTTTTATCGTTGATAAGGGGTATTTAGGGATAAAAAAATTGGGTTTTGGATACCTCATGCCATCTAAAGCAAAGAAAACTGAAAAATTAGATTCTGAATTAAAAAAGTTAAATACAGAGATTGGTCGTAGACGAATTCAAGTAGAGCATGTATTTGGAAGGATGAAATGTTTTAAGATTTTATCTTGTGTATATAGAAATCGTCGTAAAAGATTAAACCTGCGGTTTAATTTACTTGCTGGCATATACAATTTAGATTGGGTGAAAGATAAACAATTAAATTGATTGAAAAATGATTTATGAAGGAAGTCTATTATATTCATTTAGTTTTGGTTTAAGTAATCGACTATTAATAAAAACAGGAAAACTTCTTACAGTACGATTACCTAAAATATCTTCAACTACTATTTGAGCATTCCCAGCTTGACTTAAAACACCTCCAGCTGGAAGGTTATAATATCCCGGAGCAACTGAGTCCCTATAAAGTCTTACACCATTAATGAATAAGTCTACAGTTGAAGGTAGGCTTGCACTTCCTATTAAGTTAGGAGTGTTCCAGTAGATAAAATCTGGTCGATCTGTATAATTTGTTCCAAAACTTAATCCTCCGAAACGAAAAGAACTATTTAATGAATTATAAGTACTTGTAGTATCTCCTATAGTTAATCTTAAATACTTTTCTGGAAATTCAATATCTAGAGTGCTATTTACTCTTAACAAATTTTCTTCAAACTCATCAGGCTCTTTTCGATATAAAAAAGCATTTTTAAATAACCAATAATCTTTAAATATGCCAAATTCTGAAAACGTGTTAAAATCTTGGTCTTCATCATCTCTATTATAAAATAAATTATAATTAACAAAACCTCCAAAGTTTGCTTTTTCAGGAATTTCTATTTGCAGATCATAGTCAGTTCCCACAAAATAATCGACAGGGAAAAATATTTTTATTGCTTGCAAACTATAATCATCTTCGACTTTAATTCCCGGTTGAGTAATAAGACAAAAATCCTTCTTAATTGTATGCCGAGGTGTTTTCTCTACACGAATTCCAATATTTTCCAAAGCCTTACATTCAACAAATCTCTTATCCCCCTCAAAAAAAGTTACTGTTTCCGTGTTATAATCTAAGCCATTCACCCAAATATTAACGATAAGTATTTCTGGGTTTTCTGGCTTTGTTATTCCTTGAATTATTTCTGCATTGATATTTGACAATCCCATCCCACATACAATCATAAGAAGGACTTTTGTGGATCTCATAGTATTATCCTTTTACTTTTTATTATTTAATAACTATACTTTAATAGGAAATTCAAGATATTCTGCTTGGTCCTCTAATTTTATTTTAAGCTTTAACTTCCCATTTACATTAATATCACCCAGATCAACCACAACCTTTTTACCACTTAAAATATATTGAACTATATTTTTTTAACTATTTCTTTATTATTCTGATCTAAAACAATTATTTCTATAAGCTTTGCATGAGAATCAGCCACATTATTAATGTTTAAATAAGATGTATTACTCGTTTTTTGAATATTTACATCCAGCTTAGGAGATACTTGTTTACCAGCAAATAATGGTAAAGAAAAATTAAATAGAAAAGTTAAGTTAGGGCGAATTCAAACATGAGGTGCGACAGTTTCAAAAGCCTTATGATAATCAACAAGCTGAGCAAACTTCTCTAATGGTGTAAGCCAATCTAACGCTTTTCTAGGACGAGTATTCAGTGACATGGCAACTTGATTTAAATAATGCTGATCTGCCTGATTTAAATCAATCCCTTTAGGTAAATATTGCCTAATTAAACCATTCATATTTTCGCATGTGCCTTTTTGCCATGGTGAATGTGGGTCACAGAAATATACATCTATGCCTAAATCTTCTTCGAGTATTTTATGTTCTGACATCTCACGTCCACGGTCATAGGTCAACGTTTTACGCAGTTCTGCAGGTAAATATTTCAGAGCTTCAGTTAAAGCCTTGCGCACTGATTCTGCCTTTGCATCAGGTAATGTTGCCAAGATACAGAGCCGTGTATTTCGTTCAATAAGTGTTGCTATCGAACTTTTATTGTCTTTACCTTTAATTAAATCGGCCTCCCAATGACCCGGTATTTTTCTTTCTTGAACTTCAGCTGGGCGCTCATGAATAGTTTTAATATCCTGTAATATAGAATCTTTTTTAGGTTCACCGTTAGCTTTTCGCTTTTTATTTTCATGACGCAGACAGGATAATAAGTCCTTTTTCAACTCACCCTTTGGTAATGCTCGTATAGTTGAGTAAATCGTTGTATGGCTTACATTCATTGTTTGATCCAAATCAGGAAATGTCTTTAAACGCTTTGCTATTTGCTGAGGAGACCATAAACAACGGATCGCTTCAACAATAAATCTCCAGAGGATTGAGTCGATTTTGAGTTTTCTGTGACCACGTCTACGTCTAGCGAAGGTGTTATCAGAAGCATATCGAGCTTGATAAACGTCATTGATGCTATTTCTTTTAAGTTCACGATAGATCGTACTAGGATGTCTTTTAATAAGTTCAGCAAATTTTCTGGGTGAAAAGCCTTCTTTTCTTGACTCAAGCATTAATGCAGTACGATCTTCAAAGTTAAGATGATGGTATGACAATTTTATATACTCCATAAACCCTTTAAATTAATTAGGTGGTTTATGTCGCACTTCAAGTTTTACTCTGCCTAGATTTATCTACAACAGGCGTAATTTCTTCAAAAATAATTCGCCATGCTTGTTCTTTTTTTAAGTTTGCTGGGGATTGACTAAAACCCATCCGAACCAATTGTTTACTCTCTGGTTTTAATTCAAAAATTTTTGGGTTAAATAACAATGTATCATCCTTTACTAGAATATCTTCCCCTTTATCATTTTGTTCCCACTTAAATGCATTAATTTCATATATTTTGGAAGTAGATATCCCCGTACTTTCAATATTTACAGTTGTACTTTTCTGCCTTTTGAAGTCATCTATATTCATCTGGACAGGTGTAAATTTTATTCCTGCTGATGCATAAAAACCACAAAGAAATAATATAAAAAAGCCTCTGTACACGACAAATTTCACAGAACCCTTATCCTATCAGGGTTCTGCCTTCTTAAAATTGCCAAAATTTCCTTAAACTCTTCTTTTTTCCCAAAACCAATTAAACGCTGAATCGCCATTTGAACATAGTCTAAACCATAGCGAAATAAACTCATTGAGAGTCGTCCATGCTTCTTTATTTTTATCACTTTTTTTTGATCATGTTGCCATTCACCCGTTAAGTAACACCAACAGAAGCTTATAGCTAACACCGCAATCAATTTTTTCACTCGTCTAGGGTCTGTCAAGCGCGTATTTTCAAGATTAAACCCGCGTCCTTTGAGACAACTGAATAAGGTTTCAATTTCCCAGCGTAATGCATAATCCTGAATAGCATTGGCATTAAACTGAGGAGAAACGACGAGTAAAAGCTCTCCATTTTCTAACTGTAGTGGGCTTTGTTGCACAAACCTATCTGTAAAGGCTTTTTCAGCGATATAATTTTCAAATGAAGAAGCCTACACACAAAATCTACCGCACAACCAATTGGCCCGCATATAACCGAGCACTCATGAGTCGCGGAAATATTGCCATTTGGTTTGATCCTGCTACGCAATGGTATGCTCCATCAAAAGGCAAACAAGGGCGAAATCAAACCTACTCCGACGCAGCTATCCAATGCTGCTTAATGATTAAATCCTTATTCCGTCTATCTTTACGTATGGTCACTGGCTTTGTGCAAAGTCTGATTAAACTTTGCGGATTAAATTGGACCGCACCAGATTACAGTACGCTTTGTAGAAGACAAAAGCATATTGATATTGCAATCAGCTACCAAAAAAGTAGCGATGGGCTGCATCTACTCGTAGACTCTACAGGCATGAAGTTTCTAGGTGAGGGCGAATGGAAACGCAAGAAACATGGAGCTGAATATCGTCGCCAATGGCGTAAACTACATATTGGTATAGATGCCAAAACCCTACAAATACGCGCTATTCAGCTCACAACCAATAATGTCAGTGATTCACAGGTGCTTGGTGATTTACTTAATCAGATTCCACAAGATGAGCAGATTGACTCTGTTTATACCGATGGAGCTTATGACACCAAGCAATGCCGTCAGGTCATTGCAGATCGGCAAGCACATGCGGTGATTCCACCTAGAAAAAATGCGAAACCATGGAAAGATACAAAGAGTAGCTCGCTAGAGCGAAATGAATTACTTCGAACAGTTAAACGTTTAGGCAGGACATTATGGAAAAAATGGTCAGGCTATCATCGCCGCAGTTTGGTGGAAACCAAGATGCATTGCATCAAATTATTAGGCGATAAATTAATGGCAAGAAGCTTTCCTAGTCAGGTGAATGAAATTCATGCACGTGTAGCAGTCCTTAACAGATTTACGGAATTAGGTCGACCACTTACCCAAGTTACGCCTTAAATTTGGCTCAATTAGGGGCGCTTTGCATTTCAAATCTTTGTGCAACAAAGCCACTGTAGTGCACTTATATATAGTTTCACCCGACCAACCAAAATCCGTCGTTTACGACATTCAATTTGACCAACTTTAAGATGGCGAAATAAATCACTAATTTTATGATTCTTTCCTAAATGATTGGTGACAATGAAGTTTTTTTAACACGAATGCAGAAGTTGATGTCTTGTTCAATTAACCATGTAAACCACTGCTCACCGATAAACTCTCTGTCTGCGAACACATTCACAATACGGTCTTTACCAAAAATGGCTATAAAGCGTTGAATCAAAGCAATGCGCTCTTTCGTATCTGAATTTCCACGTTTATTAAGCAATGTCCAAAGGATAGGTATCGCTATTCCACGATAAACGATTGCGAGCATCAGGATATTAATATTTCGTTTTCCCCATTTCCAATTGGTTCTATCTAAAGTCAGTTGCACTTGGTCGAATGAAAACATATTGAAAATCAACCGAGAAATTTGACGATAATCAAAATACTGACCTGCAAAGAAGCGCTGCATACGTCGATAAAATGATTGTGGTAAGCACTTGATGGGCAAGGCTTTAGATGCAGAAGAAAGATTACATGTTTGCTTTAAAATAATCACAAGCATGATGAGCGCAAAGCACTTTAAATGTGACTTGTTCCATTTTAGAGATTTGTTTAAGATAAGATATAACTCATTGAGATGTATCATAGTATTCGTCGTTAGAAAACAATTATTGTGACATTATTTCAATGAGTTATCTATTTTTGTCGTGTACAGAGTAAAAAAGCTTAAAATCTTCCCATTCATAACAAAATCCCATATTTTAGCTTAATATTTTTATTAAAAAATAATATTAAAATAGGAGATGTATTAAACATCTCCTATTATTAAGTCATTTATAATTTTTAGAATGCTACTGCAAAAGTATATACGTTACTATAGTCACCGGCACGTGCATCACGATAATCACTACCCGCTACAGTAGCAGTAACATCAAATGTAGCTGAAGTAGTTTCCAATAGATCTCCAGTTGAATAACTTGCACCATTTGCCAAAGTTGCGACTGTTACTGGAACAGAACCTCCAGCACCATTTAATTGTGTAGGTGCTACATAATTCACTCTAAAGAATGAATTGGTATCTACACTAAATGATGTTGAATCCGTCCATACTTCACCACCGCCTGCTGTAGAACGAGCAAGGTTTAATACGGTATCACCCATATCTACATCACAATGTTTATCGACTTTCAAATTAATTTTAATTTTCCCATCACATTTATCCCCACATCCATGCTTTCCTGGCTTATGTGGTTTTGTTGGTTTGGGACCTGGCTTGCCTGCAATTTCTGCATCTGCATAAACTAATGTTGAACCACAGCCAAAGCTCATCACTAATGCTGCCAATGCTGCTTGAGTCATTTTTTTCATGTCTTTCTCCATTTCTTTTTTTAAAGAAGATGTCTATCTATTAGTTTTACGCTTATATTAAAGTTCTCTTTATTATTATGAGCACTTAAGTTATAAGCGCTGAGGCAATTCTATTATCATTATTTAAAAAAAAATCAAAAATGTTATTATTCACAATATATTTTTTTGTTTCAAATAAGATTTTTTTATTTATATAATAAATACTTATATAAAATCACATAACATTACAAATCCGAACATCTTAGAGTTCTCTCTATTCTTACCATTTTTTACTAAAAAAATAAAAACATTAAGTTACTGATTAAAATAAAATTATTAAAATCTATTTTATTAAAACAATAATTTTCACAAAGTCTTACAATTTCCTTATCAGTGCATAAAAAAATGTGATTTATTCCGTTTTTTTTCGTTATTTTTACTACATAGCGATAATTATATTCAATTTTGATCATTAAATTTTTTCTAAATAAAATATTTAAAACAATGGCTTGTATATTTTTAAATAAAAATAAATATTTAAAAACTTATTTTGCAATTTTATTAAAAAATTATTCACATTATTTCCTTAGTAAAATTAAATATAGTTATTAATTTAAATATAACCGAATAAATAACTTTATTATTCAAATAAGCTTTATAAATACTTAATTAACAAATAAATTATTTAATTTCAACTATTTAGTTCAGTTTAAATTTTAAATTTTTAAAAATTAAAGACTTAAAATAATTTAGATATTTTCATTTGAATTTTTCACAAAGATTATTAGTAGAATTTAGGCTTAATAACTCTTTATATAGAAATCATATTTAATAAATAAGAAATCCTTCTTCTGATAAACTATTTATTCATTATTAATATTTTTAAATTAAAAAAATCAACTTGATTCTTGATTAGAATTATTCTGCTTGAATACATGCTACAAAAAAAGAGGAAAAAACTGCTTTCCTGTTTTTTTTGCAAGGCACGTAACTTTAGTTCTTTTCCTTATTTACAGTTTTGTTCACTTGAATCTAAGATACGAAAAAAATGGAAGCAGTGCTTCCATTTTTGAGCCACGTAAACATAGAAATAAAAAACCCACTCAAATTAAGTGGGTTTTCGCATTCAAATCAATTGATTCGAGAAATTAGTTTTTCTCTTTATCTACGATTTTGTTCGCTTGAATCCAAGGCATCATCGCACGTAACTTGTTACCAGTAACTTCGATACCATGAGCAGCATTTTGACGACGACGGGCAGTCATAGATGGGTAGTTCAACGCACCTTCTTGAATAAACATCTTCGCGTATTCGCCAGATTGAATACGTTTAAGCGCATTACGCATTGCTTCACGAGACTGTTCGTTGATTACTTCAGTACCCGTTACATATTCGCCGTATTCAGCGTTGTTTGACACTGAGTAGTTCATGTCCGCGATACCGCCTTCGAACATTAAGTCAACGATCAATTTAAGTTCGTGTAGACATTCGAAATACGCCATTTCTGGTGCATAACCAGCTTCAACCAGAGTTTCGAAGCCCATTTTAACCAATTCAACAGCACCACCACAAAGAACTGCTTGCTCACCGAAAAGGTCAGTTTCAGTTTCTTCACGGAATGAAGTTTCGATGATACCTGTACGGCCGCCACCTACGCCTGAAGCGTAAGAAAGAGCAACGTTACGCGCATTACCAGAAGCATCTTGGTGAATCGCGATAAGGTCAGGAACACCTGAACCACGTTGGTATTCAGAACGTACGGTGTGACCAGGAGCTTTAGGTGCAACCATGATTACGTCTAAGTCAGCACGTGGAACAACTTGGTTATAAAGAATCGAGAAACCATGAGCAAATGCTAAAGTAGCGCCTTGCTTGATGTTTGGCTCAATTACGTCACGGTAAAGTTGAGATTGGAACTCATCTGGAGTCAAAATCATCACTACGTCAGCTTGTGCTACAGCAGCAGGAACTTCAGCAACTTTAAGACCTGAATTTTCAGCTTTCTTCCAAGAAGCAGAGTTCGCACGTAAACCTACAGTTACGTCAACACCAGAATCTTTCAGGTTAAGCGCATGCGCGTGGCCTTGTGAACCGTAACCAATGATCGCTACTTTCTTAGATTGGATGATAGATAAGTCACAGTCTTTATCGTAAAAAATTTGCATTGCTGTCTCCGCTTAAATGCTTGTTTGTCCGTTAAATCAGGCAATGACCCTTAAATTTACATTGCCTGATACCCTCTTCTTATTCAGATGAGGAAATACTTAAAATTTAGATGGTGAGTACTTTTTCGCCGCGTGCGATACCTGATACACCTGAACGAACCACTTCTAAAATCGTGTGTTCTGCAAGTGCATCAATAAACGCATCCACTTTTTCAGTGGTACCCGCGATTTGAATGGTATAGGTCGTTGGTGTTACATCGACAATCTGACCACGGAAAATATCTGCCGTACGTTTGATTTCGTCACGCGATGAACCCAATGCTTTGACTTTAATCAGCATCAATTCACGCTCAATATGTGCACCTTCAGACAGGTCAACCACTTTCACCACTTCAACCAACTTGTTAAGCTGTTTGGTAATTTGCTCAATCTTGTGATCATCACCATAAGTGGTCAATGTCAAACGTGAAAGCGTTGGATCTTCAGTCGGAGCAACATTCAATGTTTCGATATTGTAGCCACGCTGTGAGAACAAACCCACTAAACGGGAAAGCGCGCCTGATTCGTTTTCTACGAGTACAGAGATAATATGTCTCATTTCGTGCGCTCCCCTTTAGCCAACCACATATCCTGCATCGACTGACCCGCAATCAACATCGGGTAAACGTGCTCGGTACGATCTACCATAACGTTAATAAATACGCACTTGTCGTTAATCGCCATCGCTTCTGCAAGCTTAGACTCTAGCTCATCGGCATGATTAATCTGAATGCCAACATGACCATAAGCTTCCATCAGTTTGGCAAAGTCAGGTAATGAATCTACATAAGAACTTGAATGACGTCCTTCATAGTTCATATCTTGCCATTGTTTTACCATGCCTAAAGACTGGTTATTCAGGCACAGGATTTTTACATTCAGGCCATATTGCTTACAGGTCGACAGTTCCTGGATACACATCTGAATCGATGCTTCACCGGTGATACACACTACTTGCTGTTCCGGGTATGCAAGCTTCGCAGCCATTGCATACGGCAAGCCGACACCCATGGTGCCTAGACCACCTGAGTTGATCCATTGACGTGGACGTTTGTATTTGTAATACATCGCACCAAACATCTGATGCTGACCGACGTCAGAAGTAATGATCGCTTCACCATTGGTCACTTTGTCCAGTGCCTGAACCACTTGTTGTGGCTTCATTACACCATCAACACCTGCTTCAAAACGACCGCCATGAACCTTGCGCCATTCATTGATCTGTTTCCACCATGCCGCAATCGCTTCAGGATTTGGCTTAGAAACATTAAGCTGTTTCAACTGATTCAACATCTCATTCAATACAGGCTCTACAGCACCGACAATTGGAATGTGCGCCATAATGGTTTTTGAAATTGTCGCTGGGTCGATATCAATATGAATCACTTTGGCATTCGGACAGAATTTCGCAGGGTTATTGGTCACACGGTCATCAAAACGCGCACCCACACACAGAATTACATCTGCATTGTGCATGGTCATGTTAGCTTCATAAGTACCGTGCATACCCAACATACCGATGAACTGTTCATCATCACCCGGGAATGCGCCAAGACCCATCAAGGTATTGGTCACTGGATAACCCAATAGATGCGCAAGCTCTGTCAATTGTGCTGAAGCATTGCCTTGAACCACACCACCGCCCGAGTAAATCACAGGACGTTTGGCATGGATCAGTTCTTCAATCGCTTTACGAATTTGACCTGAGTGACCACGGAACGGTGGCTGATACGAACGCATCTTCACTTTTTCTGGGTATTCGTAAGCAAATTTCTCTGCAGGATTGGTCGCATCCTTTGGAATATCAATCACTACAGGACCTGGACGACCTGAAGACGCAATATAGAAGGCTTTCTTGATAATCGCAGGAATTTCGCTGGCATGACGCACCTGGAAGCTATGTTTCACGATAGGACGTGAAATACCGACCATATCGGTTTCCTGAAATGCATCTTCACCAATCAGATGACTCGCAACCTGACCTGACAAAATCACCATCGGGATTGAGTCCATATAGGCCGTTGCAATTGGGGTCACCGTGTTGGTTGCGCCCGGACCTGAAGTCACCAGCACAACACCGGTCTTGCCTGTCACGCGTGAGTAAGCATCGGCCATGTGACCAGCAGCCTGTTCGTGACGTACGAGATAATGATTGATTCTGTCTTGTTGAAATAGCGCATCATAAATATGAAGAACTGCGCCGCCTGGGTATCCAAAAACATGTTCAACGCCTTCGTCCGCTAATGCGCGAACAAGCATTTCACCACCAGATAGAAGTTCCAACGTGATTCACCCTAATATTATTCACTGCACAAATGGGAGGCATTTGCAGTGTTTCGTTTGTTAACTGTCTGCACTGTTATAGCACACAAATTTCATAGTTTTCAAAGCAATAGGAAAAAAATCTGATCTCTTCACTGTTCGAGCAATACGGGATCTAAAACATGTTGGGATAAACATATTTTGCTTAGCTTTGTTCAATTTCTCGGCTAGAAAAATCGCCCACTGCATGAAATGACACTTAGTCGAAGGGTGATCGATCTAAGGCATATAAAACTATTGCAGCATTCTTGTGTTTTCAGGCTTTAAAGTCAAGTTTAAAAAACAGACAATCCATACTTACTAGTGCCTAGATCTGCTGTTTTTAACAGCAATATCAGCTCATAGCCATGCATTGACTGTCTTGTATATTCATCTAATCCAATAAAATTCATAGAGTTAATGGTTTAATTTTATAAATTTTTAATATGTCTTATATAAAAAAATGAATGAATTTTTATTAAATGAAAGGAAATTGTTTATCAATAAATTTTGTATACGAAGATTTGTCTCTGATTTCTTATACGCTAGATTGAGCTTATTTAAGCAGTTAGCTTTGAATAAAGCAGATAAAAATCCATCATTTTTACTGAAAATATCACTACAATAATTGCAGTATTCCATGCCTAGCAAGCCGAGGCCCAAGAACAATGAAAATATCTTTTTTAACCGCCTTCAGTTTGAGTTGCGCAGTTGTTTTGAGCATCTGTAGCACCAGCGCTTCCGCGATCCAGTATCATAAATGGGTCGATGCGAAAGGTGTCACGCATTATACCAAGACGCCACCACCAAAATCTGCGAAAAAAGCCACCACAGTGGATACTTATGGCTGGAAAAATTCAGCACCGGCATCTCCAAGAACAGCTGAAACTGAAGTTCAAACCGAGAACACACCTCAAGAACAACAGCAACAAGCCCCTCAAGTTCCTGCGAATCAGGACCAGCAACAACGTGAAGCCAACGAAGCCTTGCAGCAATCTAAAAATCGTGCAGTTGCTTTATAAGACACCTCTATATAGAACAGCGTGTTTTTTCTTCGGGAAATGCCGGCGCAAAATTCACTTTTAGGTGCATTTTGCGCTATGCTGTGCAACAGACTTTTTTCACCGTAATTCACTGATACGTTTATGACTACTCACATTGATTCCGAATATCAAGCCAGTGCGATTGAGCCTCAAGTCCAACAGGATTGGGAATATCGCAAAGCCTTTAAAGTTGCCGACAAAGTAGAAGGTCCACGTCGTTATATTCTCTCGATGTTCCCTTACCCAAGTGGCAAGCTACATATGGGTCATGTGCGTAACTATACGATTGGTGACGTGATCAGCCGTTTCCATCGCTTAAAAGGTGAAACTGTCCTGCAACCGATGGGTTGGGATGCTTTCGGTCTGCCTGCTGAAAACGCAGCGATTGCACACCAGGTTGCACCGGCAAAATGGACATTTGAAAATATTGCTTACATGCGTGACCAGTTGAAAAAACTCGGTCTAGCCGTAGATTGGGATCGTGAATTTGCGACCTGTACCCCTGAATACTATCGTTGGGAACAATGGCTATTTGTTCAGCTTTATAAAAAAGGCTTGATCTACCGTAAGCTTTCAACCGTGAATTGGGATCCGGTCGATCAGACTGTTCTTGCCAACGAACAGGTTGAAAATGGTCGTGGCTGGCGTTCAGGTGCATTGGTAGAAAAGCGTGATATTCCAATGTACTACTTCCGCATCACTGATTATGCGCAAGAGTTACTTGACGATTTAGACACGCTTAAAGATGGCTGGCCACAACAAGTGTTGACCATGCAGCGTAACTGGATTGGCCGCTCACAAGGGATGGACATCACTTTCCCTTCAGCAAATCCTGACGTGTATGCAGATGGTTTAACGGTATTTACTACCCGTGCCGATACCTTGATGGGCGTAACGTATGTTGCAGTTGCAGCAGAACACCCGATGGCGCTGAAAGCGGCTGAAACAAACCCAGAATTGGCTGCATTCATTGAAGAATGCCGTATGGGTTCTGTGGCAGAAGCGGATCTTGCGACTGCCGAGAAGAAAGGCATGGCAACCGGTCTTTCTGTGAAGCATCCTGTGACTGGCGAAGAAGTTCCGGTTTGGATCGCCAACTATGTATTGATGTCTTATGGTTCAGGTGCAGTGATGGCAGTTCCATCACACGATGAACGTGACTTCGAATTTGCCAATAAATATGGCTTGACCATCAAGCAAGTGATTGATGCTAAAGGCGCAGATGATGCTGACTTTGATGCGACTCAATGGCAAGAATGGTATGGCTCGAAAGAAGGTAAACTGGTCAATTCAGCCGAATTTGACGGTCTAGATTTCCAAGGTGCATACGATGCATTCCTTGCTAAATTAGAACCAACAGGCCTAGCAAGTTCTAAAGTTCAATTCCGTCTACGTGACTGGGGGGTTTCCCGTCAGCGTTATTGGGGTTGTCCAATTCCAATGATTAACTGTCCATCATGTGGTCAAGTGCCAGTACCTGAAGAGCAGCTTCCTGTGGTTCTTCCGACTGACGTTGTTCCAGATGGTTCAGGTAACCCACTGAACAAAATGCCTGAGTTCTATGAAACGACTTGTCCAAGCTGTGGTGGCGACGCACGTCGTGAAACAGATACGCTTGATACATTCGTAGAATCGTCTTGGTACTATGCACGTTATGCATCTCCAGACTTTACGGGTGGCATGGTGAAACCTGAAGCAGGTCAAACCTGGCTTCCTGTCAACCAATACATCGGTGGTGTTGAACACGCGATTCTGCACTTACTTTATGCACGCTTCTTCCACAAATTGATGCGTGATGAAGGCGTGGTACAAGGCAATGAACCATTCACTAACTTGTTAACGCAAGGGATGGTGCTAGCAGATACCTTCTATCGTGAAGCAGACTCAGGTAAGAAAACCTGGTTTAATCCGGCAGATATCGAGCTTGAAAAAGACGAAAAAGGCCGTGTGCTTTCTGCCAAATATAAAGAAGATGGCCAAGACGTTATCGTTGGTGGTCAGGAAAAAATGTCGAAATCGAAAAATAACGGTATCGACCCGCAATCGATTATTGACCAGTACGGCGCAGATACGGCACGTGTGTTCATGATGTTCGCGGCTCCACCTGATCAATCACTTGAATGGTCTGATGCCGGTGTTGAGGGTGCAAACCGCTTCCTGAAACGTGTATGGCGTTTAGCAACAGGCTTCCTTGAAAAAGGTAACGGTGCATCAAACATCGACAAAGCGGCACTGTCTACGGCTGCACAAGACTTGCGTCGTAAGACACACGAAACCATCCAAAAAGTCGGTGATGATATTGAACGTCGTCATGCATTTAACACTGCCATTGCTGCATTGATGGAACTTTTAAATGCTAACAACAAATTTGAAGCTCAAGATGACAATGACGTTGCTGTCGCACGTGAATCGATTACCACGCTGTTAACTTTACTTGCACCATTTGCACCGCATTTAAGCCAGACTTTATTGGCTGAATTTGGGATTGAATTGAATTCAACTTTATTCCCTGCGGTAGATGAATCTGCGCTGACACGTAATACGCAAACCATCGTGGTTCAAGTCAACGGTAAGCTTCGTGGCAAGTTAGAAGTATCTGTAGATGCCTCTAAAGATGACATCTTGGCTCAAGCCAAAGCATTGCCTGAAGTTCAGCAATTCTTGACGGGTCCAACCAAGAAAGAAATTGTGGTACCGAATAAATTAGTGAATTTGGTGGTTTAAATCCTTAAGTTCCCTCTCCTCTCAGGAGAGGGCTAGGGAGAGGTAAATATATAACCCCTCATCCTAACCTTCTCCCAGAGGGAGAAGGAACTTTCTGAAGGATTTCACAATTCCCAAACAAAGCCCGTTGCCAGCCAACGGGCTTTGACTTTACAATCCAGTTCAGGATTTCAAATATTCCCCTTCGGGAAGCATAGAGGGCAACACATGCATTTGGGCAAACATTTAGCAGCAATTGTTTTAACTTGTGGTCTGAGTGCAGGCTTAGTCGGCTGTGGCTTTCATCTGAAAGGAACCAATCCGAGCTCCGCCCCTGTTGCTTACTCTGTCATGAGCCTGTCTTTACCGCCCAATACTGAAGAACTGCAAGAGAAACTGGCAGTTTACCTCGGTGCTGCAGGCGTACAGCTGAGTAATGCACCCAATGCTTATGTGTTACGTGTCCTGGATTACACCCCTCGCCGTCTGGAACTGAACGGTAAACTAGTTGAAACCTTGTTACGTTTAAACGTGACTTTCCGGATTGAAGATGCACAAGGCAATCCGATCACTGAACCACGCACTGTCGTGGCAACACGTACGTATCAATATGATATTGAAACGGTCAACACCGATGACCAGGAACAAAAATATCTGAATCAGGTCATTATTGATGATGTGGCGCAGCAGATTGCACGTCAGATTTCATCGAACCGCTTACCCTTAGCCAAACAAAATACCTCAGCGCAACCTGCTCAATAAGACCTCTTTATGAAACTTGATTATCTACAAGCCCTGAAACGTGTCGATGAAGCTCGCGGTGCTTGGGTCTTGCATGGTCAAGAGCCTTTGCTGGAACAGAATTTAATTGATGCCTTTCGGGCCAGCTGGCAAAAGCAGGACATCGAACGTCAACGCTATGACATTAGTTCGGTCGCCGACTGGAAAACCGTCTTTAATGCCTTGAACAGCTTGTCGCTGTTTTCAACCCAGTTGGCGATTGAAGTACATGGCAATATCAAACCGGATGCCAGCGCAATCAAGTTACTGAAAAACTATTTGCAGCATAATGAACAAAACCTGCTGTTGGTGGTGATGCCCAAACAGGATAGTAATAGCCTGAAATCCAGTTTCTTTCAGCTGATTGATGCCAATGGTGTGAATGTTTCGCTGGTGGCCAATTATCCAAAAGACCGGCAGCAGATTCTGGGTATTGAAGCTGAAAAACTCGGCATTCGTTTAGCCAATGATGCCTGGCAATGGCTGGAACAACATCATGAGCACAACCTGCTTGCAGCAAAGAACAGCCTGATGCGGGTTAGCGATACCTTTGCTGAAGTCGATATCATTCAGGTTGATCATTTATATGCATGTTTACAAGATCAGTCACGTTATAGCACCTATGATTTGAGCGATGCCCTGCTACAAGGTAATCTTTCCCAGTCGATCAAAATTTTTCAGTATCTAGTCGTTTCAGATGAACCGATGAGCCTGATTTTATGGAGTCTCAGCAAGGAAATGCGTCTGTTGATGCAGCTGTTTGAACAACCGCAAAATGCCTTGCAAATCGGGATCTGGAAAACCAAAGTCGGGTTATATCAACAAGCCTTGCGCCGTCTCAGCCCACAGACTTTTCTGGCCTGGCCGGGGTTATTATTAAGAATTGATGCCTCAATTAAAGGACTCGGACATGAAAATCCGGAGCATTTGGTACTACAGGCGATTTCCATTATCTGTGGCAAGCCCCTATTTCACTAAGTCTTTGTCAAAATTCGAAAAATAAAATAATAATCATTCCCATTAGTTTAAAAAATACACGATTTATCCTAATTTCGCTTTTATAATCGTTCACAATTCTCTGATTTTGAACCGATATTGATCATGCCAAAAATAAAACCGACGAAATTGATTATGGCCGCCGTGATTGCCATTGCGCTCATCGCTGCGGGGTGGTACTTCCTCAAACCCAAAGAACAGCCTCCGCAATATATTACGGCTGAAGTCACCCAAGGCGATATCGAAAGCTCTGTACTGGCGACTGGTATTCTGGAAGCGACCAAGATGGTCAGCGTGGGGGCGCAGGTTTCGGGTCAGGTCAGAAAAATGTATGTAGAACTGGGCGATCAGGTCAAGCAAGGTCAGCTGATTGCGCGGATTGACTCCGTTCGTCAGGAAAATGATTTAAAAACCGCTGAAGCCAGCATTAAAAATCAGATGGCACAACTTGCAGTAAGACAGGCGAATTTGGCCAAAGTTGAAGCTGAATACAACCGTCAGAAAGCCATGTATGCACAGGATGCCACTTCTCGCTCAGAGCTGGAATCGGCATTTGCGAACTATAAAACGGCGCAAGCGGATATCACCGCTATCAATGCACAGATTGAACAGTCGCGTTTGACGCTGGCGACTGCCAAAGAAGATCTTGGCTATACCCAGATTGTAGCCCCGATGGATGGCACGATTGTGGCGATTGTGACTGAAGAAGGTCAAACCGTGAATGCCAACCAGAGTGCGCCGACCATTGTTAAACTGGCCAAACTCGACACCATGACCATTAAAGCTGAAATTTCTGAAGCGGATGTCATGAAAGTTGAAGAAGGTCAGACGGTTTATTTCACTACGTTAGGCAATAACGAGAAAAAGATTTACGCCAAACTGCGTCAGGTTGAGCCTGCACCCAATTCAATTAATACCGATGGCAATACCTCAAGCTCATCGTCAAGTTCTGCGGTGTATTACAACGCATTGTTCGATGTCCCGAATGAAGATGGAAAATTGCGTATTGATATGACTGCGCAAGTTTATATCGTACTGGATGAAGCTAAAAATGTGCTGACCATTCCTGCTGCGGCCATTCAAGGTTCAAACCGTCCTCCACGTGCCAATCGTGGTGAAGCGCGTGGTGAGGGTTCTCTCGGTGAAGGCGGCTCGGCATCACGTCCTGAAGGCGATTCGGCTCAAGGTAACCGCCCTGCCGGTGAACGTCCAGCGCGTCTAAACCTGTCTGAAGCAGAACTTGCGCTGATTGAGCAAGGTAAAGCACAGCGTGGCGTGGTTCGTGTCTTGCAAGCCGATGGTACTGCGAAACCAACCCCTGTATTAATCGGCTTGAATAACCGTGCCACTGCGCAAGTGCTGAAAGGTTTAAAACGTGGTGATCAGGTGGTGATTGCCGATGGTTCTGATACCTCCAATGATGCGGCAAAACGCGGTGGCAATAGCCGTGGCCCAATGAGAATGTAAGCATGAATTCACAACAACAGCCTCTCCTCGAGGTGAAAAATCTGGTTCGTGAATTCCCTACGGGTGAAAGTACGGTCCAGATTTTAAAAGGGGTGAATCTGGAGATTTATCCGGGTGAACTGGTGGCGATTGTCGGTCAGTCCGGTTCCGGTAAATCGACCCTGATGAACATTCTGGGTTGTCTGGACAAACCGACCACGGGTAGCTACAAGGTCAAAGGCCGTGAAACCCGGGAACTGGAAGCGGATGAACTGGCGCAATTACGCCGTGAATATTTCGGCTTTATTTTTCAGCGTTATCATCTGCTGGGCGATTTAAATGCAGCAGGCAATGTCGAAGTCCCTGCGATTTATGCCGGTGCAGATTCATCTGAACGACATGCGCGAGCCGTCAAGATTCTGACCGATCTGGGTCTGGGTGAAAAAACCCAGAATCGTCCGAGCCAGCTCTCTGGTGGTCAGCAGCAACGTGTCTCGATTGCCCGTGCGCTAATGAATGGCGGTGATGTGATTTTGGCGGATGAACCGACCGGTGCATTGGACAAGAACAGCGGTATTGAAGTGATGCGCATTTTGCGTGAACTGAATGCCAAAGGTCATACCATCATTCTGGTCACGCATGATCATAATGTAGCGAAAAATGCGACGCGGATTATCGAGATCTCGGACGGCAATATTATTTCCGATCAGCCCAATGTTCCTGAAGTCGAAGAGCATCTGGAAAAACAGCCGCTAATCCGCAGTGAACAAAAGAAGATTTCTTCATGGCGTTCTGCGGTTGACCGTCTCGGTGAAGCTTTCCGTATGGCCTTGCTGGCCATGAATGCGCATCGCATGCGGACTTTCCTGACCATGCTCGGAATCATTATCGGTATTGCTTCGGTGGTCTCGGTGGTGGCACTCGGTAATGGCTCACAAAAGCAGATTCTGGAAAATATCAGCAGTCTGGGGACCAATACCATTACCGTATTTCAGGGTCGAGGCTTTGGGGATAATTCCAGATCTTCACAGTCCAAAACCCTGATTCCGGCCGATGCCGATGCGCTGGCTGAACAACCGTATGTCGATGGCGTCAGTCCGTCGGTGAATAGCAGTGTCACCGGCCGTTATAAAGAAATCGAAGCTTCAACCACGGTCAACGGCGTCAGTGAGGATTTCTTCTATGTGCGTGGCATGACCTTCCAGTCCGGTCAGCCCTTTGACCGCAGTAGCGTCATGCAACAGGCACAAGATGTGGTCATTGACACCAATACCAAAAACACCTTCTTTAAGGATGGCACCAATCCGGTGGGTCAGGTAATTTTACTCGGGAGCGTACCGAGCCGGATTATCGGGGTGATCGACGCGCAAAAAGGCATGATGGGCAATAATGACAGCCTGAATGTCTATCTGCCATATTCCACCGTGATGAGCCGTATGCTGGGGCAATCCAATGTGCGTAGCATCATTGTGCGGATCAAGGATGAATACCCAAGTGTGGCGGCTGAAAATGCGATTCTGAATCTGCTGGTACAGCGCCATGGCGCGCAGGATGTGTTTACCCAGAATGCCGACAGTATCCGTGAAACCATTCAGCAAACCACGGCGACCATGACCCTGCTGATTTCAGCAATTGCGGTAATTTCACTGGTGGTCGGCGGGATTGGCGTAATGAATATCATGCTGGTATCGGTAACCGAACGTACTCAGGAAATTGGTGTGCGTATGGCGGTGGGTGCCCGTCAAAGTGATATTTTGCAGCAATTCCTGATTGAAGCCGTTCTGGTCTGTATCTTGGGTGGTATTTTGGGTGTGCTGCTTTCCCTCGGGATTGGCCAATTAATTACCCATTTTGCCGGCGGTACTTTCCAGATGGCGTATTCAACCACTTCGATTGTAGCGGCCTTTGTCTGCTCAAGCCTGATCGGGATGGTGTTTGGCTTTATCCCGGCACGTAACGCTGCTCGTCTGAATCCAGTCGATGCGCTCTCTCGCGAATAAGGAATCTGATATGCAAATGAATTTAACCAAGCTTGCCAGTGCCCTGTTGCTGGGAAGCTCGCTGGTCGGTTGTGCCGCAGTGGTGAAAACCCCCTATGAACAGCCTGCGATCAATATGCCGGGTAGCTTTCAAAACAATAAGGTGCTTAGTCAGCAGATTCATGCTGATATTTTGGCAGATCAATGGTGGACTTTATTTAAAGATCCGCAATTAAATAATTTGGTGAATGAAGTATTGGCGCAGAATACCGATCTGGCAGTGGCCGGCATCAGTTTACAACAGGCCCGTATTCAAGCCAGACAAGCTCAAAGTCAGCAAGGCGTTCGCGTCGGTGATGCAAGAATTTCAACGGGCCATCGTTTTAGCCTAGATGGTGGCGGCGATTCTTCGACGGGTCTTTCACTGGGTTATCCGGGCTTAAGCTATGAACTGGATCTGTTTGGCAAACTGGCCAATCAAACCGAAGCCGCTCGCTGGGAGGCCTTAGCCTCTGAAGAAGACTTGCAGGCAACTGCTCAGAGCCTGATCGGCACCACAGCGCAACTCTATTGGCAACTGGCTTATCTGAATGAACGTTATAGCGTGGTACAGCAAAATCTGGCGACCGCGCAAAAAACCTATGATCTGGTGCGAGTGCAATATCGTGCCGGCGCAGTATCCGGTCTGGATTTAACCCAGGCGGAACAGGCGATTCAAAGCCAACAGGCAACCTTAAGCCAGATTGAACAACAACGTGTGGAAACACGTACCGGACTCGCGGTATTGCTGCACATGCCGGTTCAACAGCTCGCGATTCAAGAGCCAAGCCGTTTACCGAATATTCAATTGCCGAGTATTCAGGCTGACTTACCGGCGAGTTTATTGTCACGTCGTCCTGATCTTCGAGCGACTGAACTGCGCTTGCGTAAGGCACTGGCCAATAAAGATGCCAACAAAGCCAGCTACTATCCATCCATTAGTTTGACCGGCAATCTGACCACCGGTATTGGCAGCAGTACGTCCCTCTCGAATGCACTGAAAAATCCGGTTGCAACTTTAGGTGCAGGTCTGACCTTGCCTTTCCTGCAATGGAATGACATGAAACGTGATCTGCAAGTCAATGAGCTGGAATATGAAAAAGCCATTATCCAGTATCGCCAGACCATGTACGAAGCCTTTGCCGATGTGGAAAATGCCTTGTCGAATCGTACTGAGCTCACTAAGCAGGTTGCATTACAGCAACGCAATGTTGAGCTGACAGAAAGAACTGAACGCTTGACTGAAGTGCGTTATCGTAATGGTGCAGTGGCCTTGAAAAACCTGCTGGATGCACAGGAAACTACGCGCAATGCGCGGCTGTCTTTGGTGCAAACCAGACAGAACCAGTACAATGCTTATGTCACCTTGATGCAGGCATTGGGTGGTAGCCCGATTAAACAATTACCTTAACAAAGCTTGATCCATAAAAAAACCGCTGTCAGACAGCGGTTTTTAGCTCATATGATTTGAGTCAGTTTATTTCATTTGCAAATACGCATTCACATTTTTCAATAATTCAGTGGATCGCTCATGTCCGAGTAAACTGCCTTTTTCCAGCCAGTCCCGTGCGATTCTGATATCACGCTCCACGCCAATTCCCTTGGTATATAAACGTCCAAGATGGCTATAAGCATCCGCATTTACCTGCGCTGCCGCCTGCTGATAATACTGTACGGCTTGCTCAATATTGCTCTCAACACCTTGACCCTGTTCATATGCTTCACCCAGAGCATTCAGTGCTACACCATTCTGCTGAGCGGCTGCTTTTTGCAGATAGCTCAAGCCTAAGGCAATATCCTGCGCAATCTGTTGGCCTTTAAGATATTTCAAGCCCAATTCTGCCTGTGCTTGGGCATGACCCAATTGCGCAGCCTGATGCAGATAACGATTTGCTAGCTCTAAATTGTTCACAAAGACAGGATAAATGCCTGACAGAGCTTGGTACAGGAACCATGCCGCCTCTTTCGAACCTTTCGCAACCGCCTGATTCAGATACTGGATAGCTTTGTCACGTGTCGGTAAAGGATATTCAGCTAGACTATAAAACCGGCCGACGCTATAAATTAAATCCGCTTCAGATTGAGCTTCAATCAGCCAATACTGCTGTGCCGCGCTCTGAATCATTTGTGTGGCTTTGGCAATGTCTTTTACTGTACCGACACCATTTAAATAACACAGCGCTAGCCCCATCTGTGCAGACACATCATCAGGACTAAGCTGATAGGCAGCCTGATATAACTCAAATGCTTTTTGCGGTTCGTTGGCCACCAGGTGCTGCTCAAAATACAGCGCAGCAATCATGCATAATGCAGGCGCATGCTGACTGTTGGCCGCTTCCGACCAGTAACGAAATGCCATGGTTTCATTTTTATCAACATACCAGCCATGAAAATAAGCCAGCCCGATTAAAGTCTTGGCTTGTGCATCGGCATGCTCTTTGGACTGCTGCAATAAATGCTGGAACACGCGTTGACGCTGGTCGGTATCGATACGGCCTTGTAACACACCGGCATAATAATCATAGAGACCTTTCTGGTCACCGAGACTGATACAGCGTTTAATAAATTGCAGCGATTGCATCAGGTCTTGGGGGAGAATCTGTCCATGCCCATAATCATCGGCGATCTGCTGATTAGCGGCCAAATGATCTTGTTGTGCCGCCAGAAACAGATAATGAATTCCTTGCACTAAATCTTGGGTTGTTGAATCTGCCAAATAATACTGAGCCAACTGATACTGCGAATTGGCATGACCCTGCCCGGCATTTTGAATTAATAATGCCAGACGCTGTTTTTCTGCAGTCATCTCGTTTTGAGGCTGGCCTTCGGTAGAAGAAAGTTCAGTGATGCGATACTGGGCATCCAGATTGCCACGTGCTACGGCATGTCGGTACCAGTACAGGGCTTTTTCCGGGTCAGCCTGTTGATACGCCTCCCCTTCATGAATCTGCCCCAAATGATAAGCCGCTTCATCACTGCCCAAGCGAAAGGCTTTGTCTAGGTAGCTAATGGCTTTTTCAGTATTTTGCTCATGTCCCAGACCTTGCAGATGCATCAGACCCATGCCTACATAGGCTTGTGGGATTTCCTGTTGCTGGGCCAGCCCCTGATAAATCTGATAGACACGTTCATAATTCGGATATTCCGGATCTGAACTCAAACGTGCTGCGTGTTTCAGTTGAGCATCAATCTGCTCAATCCATAAATCATGTTGTACAGCCTTCGCCTGATCACGTTTCACCGGATCCGGACGTTTCCACATCCAGATCGCCAACGCCCCTATCCCCAAAATCAGTACCAGCAAGAACCACATAGCTGCTCCAAAACATTATTTTTGTTCTGCAAATGAATCCTTTCATTCTAAACGCCAGTTTAAAAAAAGCACATAGATTGTGCTTTTTATTTTTAAATCAGGCTTTTGCTCTTTTACTATCGAGCTTTTTCAAGCCTTCTGCCACGGCGACCATGGCAAAGCTTGAAGTCACCACCACGGCAGAGCCATAACCACCACAGCGTAAGCCGGCACTGGCGCAGACATCGGCACTCGAAAATGGATTATCGATGGAATAGACACAGGTAATACCGAATTTTTCTTTGGGCTTTTTACAGATGCCTTTAGCACGTAACTGGACACGTAATTTGGCCAGCATCGGGTCCTGTTCGGTTTTAGATAAATCTGCAACACGAATTTTCAGTGGATCCAGTTTGCCACCTGCCCCGCCCGATACAATTAAAGGAATCTTGTTAAAGCGACAATGTAGCATCAGGGCAAATTTGGCTTTGACATCATCGATGCAATCTAAAATCAGATCCGGTGTCGGAGCTAAAATTTCTTTGATATTCTCAGGCGTCAGATAATCATCAATTAGATTGATTTTAATCCGTGGATTAATTGCACGACACCGCTCGGCCATAACTTCAATTTTTTCATGACCCAAGGTGGTACTCATGGCAGGTAACTGGCGGTTGATATTTGATGCCGCCACCACATCCATATCGACCAAGGTCAGTTCGCCAATTCCGCTACGTGCCAGAGCTTCTACTGCCCATGAACCGACACCACCGATGCCAATCACCATCACATGACTTTTTTCATAATGGTTAAAGCTGTCTTCTCCATAAATTTTGGCAACACCAGCAAAACGGCGGTCATATTCATCATCTTGAAGCAGGTCAGTCATAGGTCATCTATAGCAATAAAAATACCGGATCATTTTAGCAAAATCCGCTTTTCTTTACCGCCACTAAATTTTTGATCGATTTAAATGACATTCAGATTGGATGAGAGCGACAACCGACTCGCGATTGATTAAAATATCAACAAATTAATTCTATGTCATTTGGCCAAAAGGAGTGGAATGTCATGCTATTTAACACCCTTTTGGGTTTGAACATTGTTTGTATCGGGCTTTATTTTTATGTTCTGATCAGCCAAAAGAACAAAAATTATTATCTCAGCATTCTCATTCGTTTAATGACTTTAGGATTATTTGGCTTAGTTATTTTCGATCGTTATGAAACACAGAATCATCTGATTGTGTTATTACTCTTGTGGGTAGGCTTTGAAAGCATGGAGCAGTTTTACACTAGAAAAAATCCAGTTCAGTAAAATAAAAAAGAGGCTTTCGCCTCTTTTTCATCTATCGGAATTAATCTTTATTCATGATGAAAAAATATTCACGATAGTATTTCAATTCCGCAATCGAATCACGAATGTCATCCATCGCCAGATGCGAGGCATTTTTCTTGAGACCGCTCATGATTTCCGGGCGCCAGCGTTTGGCCAGTTCTTTCACTGAAGATACATCCAGATTACGGTAATGGAAATACTGCTCCAGTTCAGGCATCAGGCGGTGCAAGAAACGGCGATCCTGACAGATCGAGTTACCACACATCGGTGAAGATTTTGGATTGACCCATTTTTTCAGGAATTCAATAGTTTGCTGTTCGGCATCCTGAGCGGTCAGTTTACTGCGACGTACACGTTCAATCAGACCAGACTGGCCATGCTGGCGAGTGTTCCACTCATCCATGGCATTTAACAGACGTGCAGGCTGATGTACCGCAAGCACAGGACCTTCTGCCAAAATATTCAAATTGTCATCGGTTACAATTGTTGCAATTTCAATAATTTGATCATTGTCTGTGTCTAGACCTGTCATTTCAAGGTCAATCCAAATCAGGCGGGTATCAGCGGTGCTGCTCATAAATGTGCAATCTTATTGGGTTTAAAAACAACTATAGTAGCAAATTAATTACATCTTGGGTGTCATTCGGGGGCTGCTTCATGCTATTTTTGCCATCTGATTTACACGGTTTTTTTAGGATATGAATGGCCTTAATACGTAAGCGTCGTCTGACAGAGCAACAACAGCGCCGCATTCAGAAACAACAGAAAACACGTCAAGAAGATCTCGATACCTCCAGTGATCTTGAAGGTTTAGTGGTGCAACATTATGGCCGCCAACTTGAAGTGCAAGCTTTGTCTCGCCCTGACATTCACCCTGAAAAACCTGTGGTCGCCGATGGTGAGCCTGAACCTTTCTGGAAAGAGATTGAACTGGACAGCGTCTGGCGCTGTCATACTCGAACCAATCTGGATTTATTGGTCACGGGTGACCGGGTCAAATGGCAAGCCGATCCGAATACCGGTTTAGGAATTATCACCGCGATTCATCCCCGAAAATCCTTATTGACACGCCCCGACCGCTATCACAAGGTTAAACCGGTAGCGGCCAACATTTCACTGATTGTGATCGTGTTTGCACCATTGCCTGAGCCAGCGCCGGGCCTGATCGACCGTTATCTGGTGGCCTGTGCCGATGCCGATATTCCTGCATTGCTGGTGATGAATAAAGCCGATTTGTTAAAAGAAAACGATCCGATTCTGACTCTGCTGCAAGAATATCAAGATCTCGGTTATGAAGTGATGCAGACCCAATCCGATGGCGACCTGACTGCACTGTCTAATCGTCTGGAAAATGAAACGGTGGCTTTCGTCGGTCAATCTGGTGTGGGTAAAAGCACGCTGATTAATGCGATCGTGCCGGATGCCGCACAGAAAACCAATATTATTTCGGAAAACTCGGCACTTGGTCAGCACACTACGACATCAACGCGCTTGATCGGTTTTGGTCAAGGTGCCGCCCTGATTGACTCTCCGGGAATTCGTGAATTTGGCCTGTGGCATCTGACTTTAGATAAGGTACAAAGCGGCTTTCCTGAAATTGAAAACCTGCTCGGCCATTGTCAGTTCCGTAACTGTACCCATAAGCATGAAAAACAATGTGCTTTGCGTCAGGCTGCTGCCGCAGGTGAAATTTTACCGCGCCGACTGGACAGCTATTTACGTTTAATCGACGAAATCACTGAAGCACAGCAAAAAAATTAATTTTCTTAACCCTTGGCCCTTGAAGCGGTGATTTTGATCACCATATTTATGAGCTATACTCTTGGCAATTTTAAAATTGTAATTAGGTGAATTGTGGAACGTTGGTTCGAGTTTATGGGGAATCACCCCTTCTTATTTGGAACACTCGCGGTATTAGTGGTTTTGTTCTTCATTATCGAAGGTCAACGTAACGGTCGCAAAATTTCTCCGCAATCGCTGGGAATTTTAGTCAAAGCAAAAAATGCCATGCTGATTGATTTACGTGATGCCAAAGACTTCCGTGAAGGTCATATCAGCGGCAGCCGTAATATTCCATATAGCCAGATTACAAAACATGTTGAAGAGCTGAAAGCATCTGATCGCCCTTTGGTGTTCATTTGTAACCTTGGACAGGTGGCTGGTGCTGCATTACAGCAGGTTGGTCATGCCGATGCCTACCGTCTTGATGGCGGCGTCAGCAACTGGAAAGCTCAAGGTTTACCTTTGGTGAAAAGCAAATAATCCACGAACAGGAGATTGATCATGGCTGAAGTTACTATTTACTCGACGACAGTGTGTCCTTATTGCGTGCGTGCAAAACAGCTACTGGAACGTAAGGGTGTGGCATATAAAGAGATTAACTTGTCTCAAGAAGCGCCTGAAGTACGTCTTGAATTGATGCAGCGTACCAATCACCGTACCGTGCCACAAATTTTTATTAATGATCAGTTCATCGGCGGTTTTGACCAGCTTTATGCTTTAGAGCGTGAAGGCAAACTTGATGAATTGCTGGCTTAACCTTACTAAAATTATCACTTCATATTAAGGATCAAAAAATGAGTGAAGAACAACAAGCTCAACCACAATTGGCATTAGAGCGTATTTATACCAAAGATATTTCTTTTGAAGTTCCTGGGGCGCAAGTTTTTACCAAGCAATGGCAACCTGAGTTAAACATCAATCTTTCTTCTTCTGCAGAAAAAATTGATGAAACTCATTTTGAAGTAGCTTTGAAAGTCGTGGTTCAAGCGACCAACGAAGGTGATACCGCGTTTATCGTTGATGTCACTCAAGCTGGTATTTTCCTGGTGGATGGCGTTGAAGAAGAGCGTCTTCCATACATCCTAGGCGCATACTGCCCGAACATCCTGTTCCCGTTCCTACGTGAAGCAGTGAATGATATGGTGACTAAAGGTAGCTTCCCACAATTGCTATTGACTCCAATCAACTTCGATGCTGAATTTGAAGCCAATATGCAACGTGCGCAAACCGCCGCTGTGGATGGTCAAGCTTAATCGCTGTCCTTCAAATCTAAAAAAGACCGCTTATGCGGTCTTTTTTATTGGTAACTTCCCTCTCCTCACAGAAGATGAGAAACGCTGTTTCGCAAGGGGGAGAGGTAAATAAAAATCCCCTCATCCCGGCCTTCTCCCAAAGGAAGAAGGTGAAAAGTAGGGTTTTACTCTGCATCCGCCATCAAATCAGCGCTCATCCCAACAGTGTTAAAGCCGGCATCAACATACAGGATTTCACCAGTGATTCCGTTAGCCCATGGCGAGCACAGGAATAATGCGGCATTACCGACATCTTCAATTGTCACATTACGTTTTAATGGTGCAACTTTCTCATTCAGGTCAAGCATTTTACGGAATGATTTAATACCGGAAGCTGCCAAAGTACGGATTGGACCCGCAGAGATCGCATTCACGCGAATACCTTCCTGACCCAAGCTAGACGCCAAATAACGTACGCCAGCTTCTAAAGAGGCTTTGGCCATACCCATCACGTTATAGTTTGGCATTACACGCTCAGAACCTTGGTAGGTTAATGTTAGCAAACAACCTTGACGGACTTGTAGCAAAGGTTTTGCCGCGCGTGCCATTGCGATAAAGCTATAGGCACTGATGTCATGCGCAATATTAAAGCCTTCACGATCCGTGATCTCGGTGAAGTCACCGTCCAGCGTATGTGCCGGTGCAAAACCGATAGAATGCACCACGCCGTCCAGACCATCCCAGTGTTTAGCCAGTTCAGCGAATGCATGGTCAATTTCAGCATCGACTGCCACATCACAAGGAAAAACCAGTTTCGAACCAAACTGTTCAGCAAAGTCATCTACCCGCTTTTTCAGCTTTTCATTTGGATAAGTAAAAGCCAATTCAGCACCTTCACGATGCAATGCTTGAGCAATACCAAAAGCAATCGATAATTTACTCGCAATGCCCGCGATCAAGAAGCGCTTACCCGCCAAAAGTCCTTGTGCCATGTGAATCTCACCTAAAAAAATGTATATGGCATGATGCCAAGTCTGGAGCATTTTAGAAATTGCATAATGCACCTTTTTTTCTATTTATGATGAACTGGGAATTTAAGACCGAGTTAAGAGCGTTAACTTAAATGGCCAGATGCAGGGCCTGATGAGTATTTTGCCAGAGCTGTTCAGCCAGTTCCTCTTTGTGCATATGCAGGCTCTTTGCCAGTCCTTGCAGCACATAAGGTAAATTTGCAGGGGTATTTCGGGTACGTTGCTCGGTCGAGCTTTGACAACAGAGTGGTGTCATATCCGGACAGTCAGTTTCTACTACCAGATGTTCCGGTCCGACATACTGCACCACTTGATGCAGTTTTTTGGCATTTGGATTGGTGATTTGCCCGGTGATGCCCAGTTTGAATCCCAGTTTGATAAAGGCTTTGGCTTCCTCAACCCCACCACCAAAGGCATGCGCAATGCCGCCCTGTTTAAACTGCTGCTGTTTTAAAATCTGCAAAACCTCCGCATGTGACTTACGGATATGCAGCAAAACCGGCTTATCGAATTGCTGTGCCAGTTCAAGCTGTGCAGCAAAAAAATCTTTTTGTTTCTGGAAAATTTCAGCCTGTTTGTGCTGTTTAAAAAAGGTATCCAGTCCGATTTCACCAATGGCAATACAGTGCTCATTTTTAAGCAGCTGTTCCAGCTCCTGTAAATGATCAGTCTGATGCTGTTCAATATAAAATGGATGCAAGCCCGGTGCTAAATGACTTTGCGGTGCATTTTCCAGGTCATTGATAAAGTCGTGAGTTCCTAACAGATCAGCAAAACGGTTTTGTAAAAAACCAATTAGAACCAGATGCTCGACACCTGCCGCTTTGGCCGCATACGCCAACTGTTCCCGATCAGGATCAAAATCGGGAACATCAAAATGGGTATGCGTATCAAACAGTTTTAAGGTCATTTGGCTTTTGCAGCAGATGCTGGCTGTGCCTCAGAGGCAGCTTTTTCAGTTTTAGGCAGATATTCAGGTTTCAGTACACCTTGTAGCTGCTCATAAGGAATCATTAAACGTGGCAAGCCAACCACATATGGCCCAATTTCATATTCGGCATATTGCAAGACCAGACCTTGTTGAGCCAGATAGAAATTATCGGTGAGTTTGAACTTCCAGGCCTGTTCATATTCCGCCACATCTTTGGCCAGCTTGGATTCTACCACCCAGTTTTTAAACGCATCATAAGCACGCGCTTCCAGTTGGGCTTTCTGTTTGGCCGCAATAATGTCATCCAGCTTAACCAGTTTTTTCTGCTCCAGATCAAAATTATAATAAGTCTGTGCAGATGCGCCGTGTGCGCCTCCCAAATAGTAACTACTGTTCAGAACCACGGTCGCCAATGGATCTCCTGAAGTCAGAATCTTGGGCTTAATCATCAGGCTAATACTATGACTGGCACTCAGGGCCTTAAGCTCCTTATCCAGATTCAAGAAAGTCTGCATATAAGGCTGGGTTTGCTGTTCAAGCTGCTGTTTCGGTGTGGTCACTGTGGCCAAAGCCGCTTTAGGTTCAGAGGCGGCAACGTCTGCTTCGCTGGCAGCGCTCACTTTTGCCGGTTCAATCGCATCCACAGACAGGATACTTTTCAACTGTTGCAGAATCTGCTGGTCGATCCATTCATCAATAAAGCTCTGATTACTGTTCAGACGTTCGATCGAAATTTCCGGACAGCTTTTGTCTTCACATTCTGGAATCGCCAGCTTGAGCTTTTCGGTATCGCCGCTGAGTTTAAGTGCTTCAGCTTCGGCTTGTAGCACCTCGGAAGCACTTGATTCTTCCGGCTCATTACTCTTCGGCTGACAGGCACTCAGCAAGATCGCTGACGCCAGTATGGATAGACAAAAGATATTCTTGTATTTTGGCATTCATTCACCTTTTTGGAACCTGTACGCTTGCAGGATCATGAGCTTTAAAACATATGCTGATAGATATCAGCTTTCAAGACCTGTTGTGTTTGTTGTTTTGTTAAATAAATATCCAGTTGTTTGGCATCTTTGCTAATTTCATGGCTGCGAAAATGCAGCCCAATGCCTTCCTGATCAAAGAACCAGTCAGCCTGTCCCCAATACAGTTTTTTCGGCGCTTTCTGCTGAACTTGCTGATCGTTTTCTTTGAGCCATGTATCATAGGCTTGCTGAATAATCTGATCCATTACTAACTGTTGCTTAGGATCGACAATATCCAGTGGGGTTAGCATTTTCTGCTGGCGACGATCAGCCACAAAAAAATAATAGCGCTCATGCACGCTGACATTTTCCTGTTTGGTATCGACCCCAATCTGCATCAATACATATTGATTGCGTTGGTAAGGAATACGGGTATATAGCGATAACTCATAAGCCTTGTTCAGATTAAGCTGCGCCTGCCAGGCATCCGATTTTTTTACATAGGCATTGATCGCCTGCTGTAAATTCATGTCCTGTTTCAAGCCGATTTGATCCTGAATCACTTTGGCCTGCTGCTTTTCAATCCATTGGTTCATCCATGGATCAACCGTATGCAAGGTCTGAATATCCAGATTGATACAGTTTTTATTTTCACAAAATGGCAAGGCAATCTTGGCCGGCTGCTCTTGAATATTCAGATAAGGCAAAACATCTGCGGTCTGCTGAGCTGCGGTGATTTGCTCATTTTCCGGAGTATTAACAGGCTCTTTTTCGCTTTGATCACAGCCACTCAGGACAAGACTTAAACCAATCACAGAACCGAGGACGACTTCCTTGCTGAGCTTCATTCTCTTTGCTATATCTATCGAGTTATTAATTGCTTAAATGTAGCATAAAATAAAACAGCTTCCGGAGAAGCTGTTTGATATTTTTAAACTTTAGCTGCGGAACGTTAAAGTTTAGTGTTCACGCGTATTGTGGAACACGATGTCCGGATAACGTTCTTGCATCAGCTGCAAATTCACGCGGCTTGGTGCGAGATATGTCAAATGACCACCACCATCGACAGACAACTGGTCATGAGCTTTTTTCTTGAATTCGTTGAATTTCTTCTCATCATCGCAAGACACCCAACGTACTGTGTTGATGCTGACCGGTTCGTAAACACAATCAACTTTGTATTCTTCTTTCAGACGGTAAGCCACCACTTCAAACTGTAGCACACCCACCGCACCCACGATCAGGTCGTTGTTATTCTGTGGCATGAATACCTGGGTTGCCCCTTCTTCAGAAAGCTCTTTCAGACCTTTTTGCAATTGCTTGGATTTTAGTGGATCTTTCAAGCGGACACGACGGAACATTTCAGGCGCAAAGTGAGGAATACCGGTGAACTGAAGTTTCTCACCCGAGGTAAATGTATCACCGATCTGAATGGTGCCATGGTTATGCAAACCAATAATATCACCCGGCCAGGCTTCTTCAAGATGCTGACGATCGCCAGCCAAGAAAGTTAAGGCATCGCTGATACGCACATCTTTATCCAGACGTACATGCTTCATCTTCAAGCCTTTTTCATACTTTCCTGAACAGATTCGCATGAAGGCAATACGGTCACGGTGTTTCGGATCCATATTGGCCTGAATCTTGAAGACGAAACCGGTGAAGCCTTCTTCATCTGCTTCTACAACACGATCTTGAGTCGGATGGGCTTTAGGAGATGGCGCATATTGACTGAATGCATCCAAAACATGGTCGACACCAAAGTTACCCAGGGCTGTACCGAACAACACAGGCGTTTGACGACCGGCCAGGAATTCTTCACGGTCTAAAGGCTCATTGGCCATTTGTACCAGTTCCAGCGATTCTTCAAATGCTGCCCAAGCCAGTTCACCCACTTTCTCACGAAGATCAGGATAGTCATAACCATCACGCACTTCGATCTCAGTAATCACTGAACCGAAACCGGCTTTATACACGTAGAATTTTTCTTCGATTAAATTAAATACACCGGCAAAATCACGGCCTGTACCGAGTGGCCAGGTGATCGGGACACATTTAATTTTTAGAACGTTTTCGATTTCATCCAGAAGCTCAAGCGGCTCACGGATTTCACGGTCCATTTTATTGACGAATGAAATGATCGGAGTATCGCGCATCCGACACACTTCCATTAGTTTAATGGTTCGGTCTTCGACACCTTTTGCCCCGTCAATCACCATCAGCGCCGAGTCTACCGCGGTTAGGGTACGGTAGGTATCTTCCGAGAAGTCTTCATGTCCCGGGGTGTCCAGAAGATTGATCATCTTGTCTTTGAAAGGGAACTGCATTACCGAGGTAGTAATCGAAATGCCACGCTCTTTTTCCATTTCCATCCAGTCCGATGTTGCGGCCCGGTCAGATTTACGGCTTTTTACCATCCCGGCCACCTGAATGGCCTGACCCCATAACAGCAATTTTTCTGTCATGGTGGTTTTACCGGCATCGGGGTGGGAAATAATAGCGAACGTACGTCGCTGGGCGACTTGTGCCGCCAGTTCTTGCTTAAAGCTCATGAAATATACCTACTGCTCAATACACAGCATTCGAGATCAAATTCGATCAATATGAAAAAAATTGGCGATATTGTAGCAGAGTTTCAGGGTGGAGTTCCGTGAGCCATGTTGTCTATCCTGACGCTCAATGAATTAGAGCGCTATTCATGGAATTGTAAGTTTTCTAGTCGTTGTTCATCTACCGGCAAGCCCAGTAAAAAGCCTTGTAACTGTTCACAACCGAGCAGGGTTAAAATTTCCGCTTGCGCTTCTGTTTCAACACCTTCGGCGGTTACCACCAAGCCCAGTTTCATGGCCAGCTGAATAATGCTTTCCAGAATCATTTCTTCTTTGGAGCCGACTGCCAGATTTTTGATAAATTCACGGTCAATTTTTAATTCATCTACGGCGAAATTCTTTAAATAGAGAAAGCTTGAATGCCCTGTACCAAAATCATCAATGGCTAGACGGATGCCCATTTGTCTTAAACGCTTAAAGCTGCGCATACTCACATCAATATGATGCATGGCAGTCGATTCAGTAATCTCGATCATTAAATGCTGAGGACTGATTTTATATTGTGCAAATAACTTTTCTAAAGTACTAAACAGATGCTTATGTTCAAATTGTACCGCAGACAAATTGACCGCGATAGGGAAAAATTCAGTATGTGTCCGTTGCCATTTTTGAATCTGCTGACAGGCCAGTTCCAATGCCCAATAGCCCATTTGAATAATCAGTCCGGTTTTTTCAGCTGCATTGATAAACAGATTCGGACCGAGCAGCCCAAAGTGGGGATGGTTCCAGCGGATTAATGCTTCTACCCCACACAAGCTACGATCCTTAGTCCGAAACTTGGGCTGATAAAACAGCACAAACTGCTGCTCTTCCACGGCTTTATATAGGTCATTAATCAGTGTGCTCTGGCTTTTACTTTTATCCTGGTCGGTAGAGTAATTAAAGACTGAATAGGTATTGCGTCCCTGATACTTGGAACTCAGCATAGCGGCATCGGCATTGACCAGCAAATCCTGTAAATTTTTGCCGTGTTCGGGATACATGGCAATGCCAATACTGCCCGAGATATGAATACTCTTGCCTTCAATCAGGAAACTTTCCTGAATCAGTTCAAGAATCTGTTCTGACATTTTTGCAGCTTTGGCGACTGAAGTATTTTCCAGTACCAGCAGAAATTCATCCCCACCGATTCTGAGCAGCTTGGAATGATGGCCTAATAACAGATGAATCCGCGTGGTCAATTGAATCAGCAACTGATCGCCGACCAGATGGCCAAACACATCATTGACTGCCTTAAAACGATCCAGATCGATATATAAAAAAGCAATTTCATGCTGCTGTTCGGACTGACCTGAAAACAGCAGATTTGCATATTCAGCCAGATACAAACGGTTAGGTAATTTGGTCAGATTGTCCTGAATGGTCTGATTTTCAATTTGTTGATTGGCCCATGCAAGCTGACGGTTGCGTAATCCCACACGCAGTTCGGATACGACGATACACATCAGCGTCACCAACAACAATCCGCTCATAAGTACCACGGCCAGAAACAGCTGATCATGAGCCTGAACTAATTCCGGTGACTGTTGCACATGGGCGGCAGTAAAATTGAATGCCATCATGCTAATAGAGTGCATGCCAAAGATGCCGAGTGCGATCACACCTAATACGAGAACTGATCGGAAAAATGACCAAGTACTTCTGGTACTTAACCAGAGGATAAACATAGAGGCAATGCATATCACCAGAACAGACAGGAGCAGCATCCCCCAATCCAGCTCGTATTTATTCAGCACAAAACTTGCTGTCAGCCCAATAAAATGGATCAACCAGATGAATAGACCCAATAGCATGGCGGTTAGCATTAAATTGAAGGTTTTAAAGTTTGGCTGTGAAGCGCCTGAAGCAATTTTTTTAATCCGTGCGATGAGATAGCAGGCGACCAATGCAGAAAGAACGGACCCGATGAGCAGACCAATATCATGCTGAATATCAATCATATAAAATGTTCCCCAGCGGTGATCATTTTTATTATGCTCTGCACTGATATTTCCATTTTCACCCGGTCAAATTTGAGCTCAGTAAAATCTCAAGACTGACCATCTATGCAAGCCAATTGGTCTGCAACAACATCAGTCTTAACTAAAATTTAGAATTTATATTTCTTTCTTTTGAAGTTGAGAATTGCCTCAAAAATAAGACTCAACAGAAAAATAAAATACAACTTATATATTAGAAGTGTTTCAAATTTAAGCAAATATTTAGCTTCATTTTTTTAGCTCATTTATTCGATCACCATCACAATTTTTTTCTTTTTATTTAGACAGATGGTACTTCATAGCAAAATTTTATTTGTTCTTTCGTGCAGATTTGCAAAATAAAAAAATAGCCTGTCGAAACAGGCTATTTTTATCAACGACCAATGAGGCTAAAACTTAGGGTTTTGCTTGTAATTTGGCATAGTCCAGTAACACATTTGCCGCTTCAATCACAAACGCTTCTTCTTCAGGCAGAGCCGGACGTTCTTTGGCCTTCATCTTGGCACGTGTTTCAATCAAGGCATCCAGTGAAGCCTGATAACTTTCCCAGTTTGGATAAGGTTTCAGACCTGTTGCAGCACGACGAGTGTTTTCTGCGTCCAGCGTTTTTTGCTCCATGGCAATCAACTCAGCTTTACGCTGTTGCAAGTCCAGTACCTGACGTTTCTCTTCTTCAGCTTTCTTCATCACGGCTTTACGCTGTTCTAAATACTTGAACTGAGAATCCAGTGTGACCCGTTGCTGAGAAAGTTTAGCCAATTCAGGAACGTATTTCTGTACTGCACCTTCGCGTTTAAATGGTGCCGTTGGAATAGTATCCCACTGCAGGGCATTTTTGGCCTTACGCTCACCAAACTCCTCGTTATAAATATCGACCAGTTTAATGTCCGGAACGACCCCTTTATTCTGGGTACTGCCACCGGTCACACGGTAGAATTTACGCTGCGTCAATGTCGCCTGACCATGCGCCAGACTATCCAATTGTACTTGTGCTGTACCTTTACCGGTGGTAGTACTGCCAATCACAATCCCGCGTTCATAATCCTGAATCGCAGCAGAGTAAATTTCACTGGCCGATGCAGAGGCAAGATTCACCATCACTGCCAGTGGACCTGCATAGGTTTGTGCGCCGCCATCATCATCCTCAAAGACGCTGACATTGCCATTGCCATCACGGATCTGTACCACTGGACCAGACTTGATTACCTGCCCCAACATACGTGCCACTTCTTCCAGTGAACCGCCCGGGTTATTCCGCAAATCGACAATAATTCCGGCAACATTCTTCGCTGCCAGCTCTTTCAAGGCTTTGTTGGTATCTTCAGACACCGAACGATAATCGGTACCGGCACGGCGTGCGCGATAGTTCAGGTAGAACGACGGAATTTCGATCACACCATATTGATATTTTTTACCGTCACGTTGAATGTCGACTACACGTGTACGTACACCAGCATCTTCTTCCTGAATCACGTCACGGGTAATAGTCACATTACGTGCCTGCCCCATGGCAGCACCCGCACCGAGTAAGCGTAAAGTGACTTTCGTGCCACGTTTACCACGAATCAGACCGACAATTTCATTACTTGGCCAGCCAATGACATCGACCATCTGTTCGCCGTCTTGGGCCACACCAATGATACGATCACCTGATTTCACCTGACCAGATTTGCTGGCCGGACCACCTTCAACGATGGTTTCAATCTTGGTGTAATCTTCATTACCACGTTCCGGACGAATCGATACGCCGACGCCTTCAAGCTGTAAAGTCGTCTGGCGATTCAGCTCCATCGCATCGACAGGCGGGAAGTAATTACTGTGCGGATCATAAGTCAGCATCATCGCGTTCAGTGTCTTGTCAAGCACATCATCGCTCTTGATGCGGCTGAGACGTTCCAGCTGACGGGTATAACGCTTGGTTAAGGTTTGCGCAGGCGTCAGATCTTCAGGACCCGTGAGGTCTTGTCCATTGGCCAATTCCGGATTGGCTTTCAGAGCTTTCTGCTTGGCCAATTCCTCTTCTTTACTGATGGTCAGATTGATCAGCTGAGACACCAGCATTTTTGACCAGTGCGCGCGCTGTTCAGCTTCAGTTTTAAAGAACGGTGCTTTTTCACGATCCGTTTCGATATAAACATTTGGCTGATTCAGATTCTGCGGTTTTTTCAGCTCATTCAACATGTAGGTGTAGAACTGGTGCAATCGCTGTTGATATTGCGCATGCATTTCATAAGGACCAGACAAATTGCCGGCTTTCAGATTGGCACCAAAATTGGCACCATAGCGTTTCTTATAGTTTTCAACTTCTGGAGCCAGAAACAGACTGTGCTCCGGATCAAGACTATCAATATAGAAATCAAAAATACGCTGCGAAGTTTGGGCATCCAGACGCATATTTAAATAGTGCTGACGGTCAACCAGGGTTGCCAGCTGACGTGACACCAGCGCCTGCTCTTGAGATGGCTGAATTGCTTTACTGACCACTTCATTACTATTGGCCGCAATCGCATCATTCACTACATGGGTAAAAAAGAATCCACCTGTCGCAATCGCAACTGCGCAAGCTATAGTTTGAAATTTCATAAATAATTCGTACTTCCTTGGCCTAGAGACCAATGTGACCGTGTTGCTTTTCGACCAGAATTTAACGTATTCAGCATCTTAAACAACTTAATATGTTTATGTCGTGTAGTTTTATCATATTCTGTGCTGACAAAGTGTAGCAAATCATTGCAGAATTCAGGTATTGTTTTCTCCGAAAAACTCTAAAACGGATTCCGCATATGATTGGCGCATTGATGCTCGACATCGCAGGCACAACCCTCACTCAAGAAGATATTGAACTATTAAGTGCGCCGCAAGTCGGTGGAGTGATTTTATTTGGTCGCAATATCGAATCTCCCGCCCAAGTCCGTGCTTTGACCGATCATATGCGTCAGGTGCGTCCTGATATTTTAATTGCAGTGGATCAGGAAGGCGGTCGTGTACAGCGTTTAAGACAAGGCTTTACCCTGCTGCCTGCCATGGGGAAATTTGGCGAACTTTATACGAGCGATCCACAGCGTGCCCTTGAACTGGCTGAAAAATGCGGCTGGCTGATGGCGACTGAAGTACTGGCTGTCGGAATTGATTTCAGCTTTGCACCGGTACTGGACCTGAATGACATCAGTGATGTGATCGGTGATCGTAGCTTTGCCCAAAATATTCAGGACATTATTCCACTCGCCAGCGCATTTCTAAAAGGTATGAAACGTGCCGGTATGGCTTCAACTGGTAAACATTTCCCCGGTCATGGCTCTGTTAAAGCAGACTCGCATGTTGCTGCAGCAATTGATACGCGCTCCTATGCAGAGATTCAGCAAAAAGATATGCAAACATTTATCCAGTTACAACCACAACTGGATGCGCTAATGCCGGCTCATGTCATCTATAGCCAGGTTGATCCTAATCCGGCAGGCTTCTCGGAATTCTGGATTCAGAAGGTTTTACGTCAGGAGCTGGGCTTTGACGGCGTCTTGTTCTCGGATGATTTAAGCATGCAGGCCGCATGTGTCGCAGGCGGTGCCGATGCCCGAATTCAGGCCGCACTCAAAGCTGGTTGTGATATGGGTCTGGTCTGTAATGATCGTGCGGCACAATGTATCGCACTGGAAGGAATTGAAGATCTGCCCCTCCCGAACCAGCAACGCCTGGAACGCATGCGCGGCAACATCCCGAACATCCAGATTGGTGATGAACTGGATCTGGGTGAAGAATGGCGCGAGATCCGTGATGAAATACTGGCATTTAAACAGCAATCCAGCTAAAACTTTTTAAATCCAATCAATATGAAAAAGGGACACGACAAGGTGTTCCTTTTTAATTATAGTAATGAAAAGGTTACACTATTATTCAATCAACTTAAAAATAACAATAAGGTCAGAACAAATATGACAGACTCACTTTCGCAACATCGCCATATTTCTTTTACGGCGCACTATACCGGCTATATCTGGTATCAAATGGGAATCTCACATCCAGCCTTTGCTACATCCAAAGGCAAGTTTCTGGCCAAACTGCTTCATCCACTTGAATCCTGGGCAGAACGCCATGTCGGCGGTAGCATGCGGACTACACTTAAGCAGCGCCATCAGATGATTGATGAGCATTTGTGTCAACTAATTGAGCAACACCCACAACTTCAGGTTCTTGAAATTGCCTGCGGACTATCTCCACGCAGCTGGAATTTCAGACAGAAATTTCCAGAGATTAATTATCGTGAACTGGATCTGCCCGATATGGCCAAAATCAAAACGCAGGCTTTACAGCAAATTGATCAGCATGCACCTGAAGTCCTGACTGCCGATATTTTTAGTGAAGAGCTGGACTGTATTTTTCAGATGTTTGACCGCAGCCAGCCCTTAGTGGTCATTAGTGAAGGACTGATTAATTATTTCGATCAACAGATGTTACGCATTCTGATGCAGGGTATTACAGAAAATGCGCAGTATTTCCCGGCAGTTCATTATCTTAGCGATATTTACCCCGAACCAGTGAAAAATAAACTGGCAAACTTTATCTGGAGTAGTAGCCGTCTGCTTAAATTCATGTCTCGCAGTGCGTTTACCTTTCATTTTAAATCCCCCCAAGAACTGCAGCACTTTTTTCAAGATGCAGGATTTGACCAGGTTGAGGTACAACAACCCCAACGTTATTTTGCCGAGCCTCGTCAGCAAAACCCAGCACCAGAAAAAGATGAACATTTAGGTGATCTAGTCTGGATGATTTATGCCGTGAAAAAAAACAGCGTTTAAGTACGCTGTTTTTATGGTGATGTTTTTTTAAATTGCCGCATCAAATACTTCGGCATGTTGTAAAATTTTCTGCTGTTTTACAAAAGCCAATAAACGTTCTGCCACTTCAAAACTGCCATGTTTGAATAAGGCATGCAGCTGAGTATTATCCTGCTCAAAGATCAGGCACTCAATCTGAAATTCCCCAACATCATCTTCCAGATGCAAGGCCAAGTCACGAGGATAAGCTGTTGCGCATACTGCCTGTTTTGCATCTAACTCCAGCAATACCCCAAAGAAATTCATGTCCACGATCTCTGCTTTTAAAATGAGATCAGAATGACGATGACTGAGGAAACGCTGTGAATCTTGCACCTGAATCCTCTCTTCACCGCGACGTTCAAGCTGCTGTATCTGTTCGCGAGTAAACGGAATAATGCCGTCCAGTTGATCAACTGCTTCATCGCGTAAAAAGGTTGCAAATAAATGCATGGTTTCTTTACGACGTTGCAGCTGCGGTACATGATCGGCGCCTGCAATTTGCACGTACTGCATATCCGGGCATTGCAGAGCAAAATTCGCATTTTCATGTGGCAAGGTAAAACTGTCATATTGCCCACATGCCACCAGCACTTTGCACTGCGGAATCGGCACATTGGTCAGACGCAATAAACGGTTGCAGTTAATATCATAGCGGTCCTGCTCGGTCACCGTAAATTCTGCCATCTGTTTAAAGAACAAACGCTTTGCAGTCGGTGACATACGGGTTTCTGTCAAACGTGCATGATTCACCAGATACAAAATCACGGCCTGACCAAATTCATCCATACGCTGTTCTTTCATCAGGTGTAGGGATTCTTCCAGCAGCATTCGCCAGCTTTTACGGGTTTTCTGCATCACGCCCATCAGAATCATCCGATCGACCAGTTCAGGACGCTGATCTGCCAGACAGGAAGCTACCACTGACCCTAAGGACATGCCTAAAATTGCCACTTGCGGCAGCTGCATCTGTTCCAGCCAGCGCCCTAGCATCGCAGCAAGGTCTTCAAGCTCCAGTGTTCCGGCAGACAGACCTGTGTCGACATTACTAATCTGCTGGTTGGCCCCCATGGACGGCAGGTCAATCAGAATGATGGGACCTGCATCAAAAAGCTGTTCTACACAATATTTGTAGGAGTTAAAATTCTGGAAAGCTCCCCCAATAATCACCATTGGTCTTAAATGTAAGGTATCTGGACGGGCGATCGCCATATATTCGATTTTCCAGCCATCCATCCAGGTGGTGCGTGGTGGCTGCTTAAAACTGTGCTTATCATAAAAATCAAAAAAACCATCGTGTCTATGTTGTTCCAATACATGGGCGTCCATGTGGATAATGGAATTCATATTCCTTTTCCTCCGTCCTTGCCTTATTTTTATTGTGCAAGTCATGCTTAACAGATCTTATAATTCAGGCACATTCCGGTGTGCCTGAACACGCATCCTGCTCTTTAATAATTATAAATGACATCAATGCCACGTGTTTCATTCTATACAGAGCTGCTTTTCACAAGCAACCGCTTCAGTGACCACTTATCTGCTTTTAAACAGAAAACAATTTCAAAATGTTTAGAAGTCTGCGAAAACGGATGATTTTTAATAGATGGGCTTCATTGTGCAGCAGCAGGCTGTTAATATCGAAATGAAATTTCTAAGTGATCAAACCGCTATGCAAGAGTCTATTGAACAATACATGCAAACGGTAGGACAGCAGGCACGCCAAGCGTCTCGCATTTTGGCTCGCGCGTCCACCCAAATTAAAAATAATGCGTTATCCGCTATTTATACGGCTTTAGAAAATAGCCAAACTGCTATTTTGGCTGCTAACCAGAAAGATATGACCAAGGCGCATAACAACAATCTGGACCCTGCACTGCTTGATCGCTTAGAACTCAACCCCACACGCTTTAAAGGTATGTTACAGGGCCTAAAAGATGTCATTGGCCTGAAAGATCCGATTGGTGAAATTAGTGATATGGCTTATCGACCATCCGGGATTCAACTGGGCAAGATGCGTGTGCCTTTAGGTGTAGTCGGCATGATCTACGAATCACGTCCTAACGTCACGTTGGAAGCTGCATCACTCGCACTAAAATCAGGCAATGCCATTATTTTACGAGGCGGCTCAGAAGCTCTGGAATCGAATCAGGCAATTGCAGTCGCGATTCAGCATGGCCTGAAAGTCGCAGGCTTGCCTGAGGCTGCGGTACAGGTGGTGAATACGACTGACCGCACTGCAGTGGGCCAGTTGATTACCATGACCGAATATGTGGATGTGATTGTGCCTCGTGGCGGCAAGAGCCTGATCGAACGGATTACCGAGGAAGCACGCGTACCGGTCATTAAACATTTAGATGGCAACTGTCATGTCTATGTGGAAGCTCAAGCGGACTTGTTGAAAGCCTTGCCGATTGCGCTCAATGCCAAAACCCATCGCTATGGCGTATGCAATGCCATGGAAACCCTGCTGGTCGATGAAAAAGTCGCTGAAGAATTCTTGCCACGCATCGCAGAGCTTTACCAAGAGAAAAAAGTCGAACTTCGTGGTTGCCGGGAAACCCAGCGTATTCTTGGAGATGCAGTCATTACGGCCACTGAAGAAGACTGGTATAGCGAGTATCTGGGCCCGATTCTGGCGATCAAAGTCGTTTCTGGTATAGAAGAAGCCATTGAGCACATCAACAAATATGGCTCGCATCATACCGATTCCATTATTACTGAAAACTACAGTCTGGCTCGCGAATTTCTGGCGGGTGTAGATTCAAGTTCGGTCATGATCAATGCCTCTACTCGTTTTGCAGATGGTTTTGAATATGGCTTAGGCGCAGAAATCGGGATTTCAACCGATAAAATCCATGCTCGTGGCCCAGTCGGTCTTGAAGGCCTGACGTCGCAGAAATGGATTGTCTTTGGTGATGGTCAGATTCGCCAATAAGTATTCAGATCGCTCATTTAAAACAGCCTCATAAATGAGGCTGTTTTTTATGGACAGAAAAATTGACACTGAAATAGATGGATTAGAACCTTCCGGTTATTTTATTGATGAATCTCTTTATAGAATTGTATGTAAAAACAATATGTGCCTTTTCAGGCGCTAAACTAAAGAATTAATCTGTTCTAAAATTAAATTTAAGCAGAGTTTAGTATTCTTATTGATGATATTTTCAGCATCATTTTATTTATAAATGAAAACTATGAACTGATAAATTTTAGTTATTATTGTTAAATCGGTCGATAATGCTTAAGTCTAATCTGCTAAAGTCTATCTAGGACAGAAAAAAAACAAATGTTAAAACATATTCATTGATCTGGATTGCTGCTTCATTGCCCGCAATTGGGTCAAGCAAATGGACGAGAATTTTAATTAAAAATTGGGTAATCAATCGTGTCTAAATCAGTATTAGTTATTAATTGTGGCTCTTCTTCAATCAAGTTTGCATTACTTCTTGAGGAGCAGAATTTCCGTATTCATGGTTTAGCTGAGAACTTAGGCACAGAGAATGCTCGCATTAAAGGTGTAACGGTTGGCAATGAGCCAGTCGATATCCATATTCCATTTGCTGACCACAAAAAAGCACTCGAAGTGGGTCTTGAACGTCTGGCCAACTACCGTCCGGACGCGATCGGTCACCGTGTCGTACATGGTGGCAGCCTGACCAAGGCTGAACTGATCAATGACGAGATTATTGAAAAAATTCGTGAAGCAACGCCGCTTGCACCATTACATAATCCGGCACACCTGATTGGCATTAAAGCCACTAAACGTTTATTCCCGGAATTACCACAGGTTGCGGTATTTGATACTGCCTTCCACCAAACCATGCCAGCGCATGCTTATCGTTATGCCCTGCCGAAATTTTTATATACCGCCCATGGTGTGCGTCGCTATGGTTTCCACGGGACTAGTCATGCCTATGTGTCAGAGCGTGGTTCTGAACTGGCAGGCAGTTTCAAACAAGGTGGCTGGTTAACCGCGCATTTAGGTAATGGTAGCTCGACCTGTGCCGTTTGGAATGGGAAAAGTGTAGATACCTCAATGGGTTTAACTCCACTTGAAGGTATTGTTATGGGCACACGCAGTGGCGATGTTGACCCAAGTCTGCACAGCTTCCTGGCAAAAAACCTGGGTTGGGATATTTATAAAATTGACAAGATGCTGAATAGCCAAAGTGGTCTTTTGGGCTTGTCTGATCTGTCCAATGACATGCGTACCCTGATTGAAGCCTCAGAGCAAGGCAATGAAGATGCCGCACTGGCGATTGAAGTTTTCTGCTACCGTTTAGCTAAATCTCTGGCAGCGTTGAGCTGTGGTCTGCCACGTCTTGATGGTCTGTTCTTCACTGGCGGCATTGGCGAAAACTCGGCGTATATCCGCGAAAAAACCATGACTTATCTGCCTCATTTTGGTTTCAATCTGGATAAAAACGCCAACAATGAATTGAAACGCGGTACCGAAGGCCGAATCGATTCAGGCACAGGCCCACAAATCTGGGTAGTGCCAACAGATGAAGAAGGCCGTATCGCACAAGAAGTTCAAAGTGTTGTTGAACTTGAAGTGGAGCGCAATACTGCAAAAAAGTCTAAAGCTGAGGTAACGCCTGCATAAGCAGGCTTGGCCACTTTTTAACTGATTTTTATTATTCTGCGACTGACATAACTTATGAATACAATTTTACTGATTCCTACAGGTGAGGGTGTTGGTTTAACCTCTGCCTGTTTAGGCATGATTTACGCACTGGACTGTAAAGGAATTAATGCGGGGTTCCTCAAGCCATTTTCACAAATTGCAGATACGACGGTTGACCGCACTACCACCCTATATCGTCATCTATTCCATCGTCGTTCGGTTGAACCGATTACTTATGAAAGATTGACTCAACTGATTGCATTAGGTGAGACAGATGAACTGCTTGAAGAGGCGGTTGCATTGCATCGCCAGATTGCGGTTGATCATGATGTAATTATTGTCGAGGGCCTTGTTCCCAATGGACAAGACCATTTTGCCAGTGAAATCAATGCTGCGCTTGCGCAGGCGCTGGATGCCCAGGTGGTTTTGGTCAGTACCGCCGATCTTGCTGATCCACGCAAGACAGCAGAAAAAGTCGATGCCCATCTACGTCAGTTTGGCGGCGCAGCCTCACCCCGCACTACAGGGGTTCTGTTCATGCGAACCAAGGGGCTTCCAGACGGCACGGCTAAAATTCCTGTCACACTTGACCCAAGCCTACGTCTGGACCAGCAAATTGCCGAATTTTCATTAGAGCTGCAACGCTATAACCGCTTTATGGGAACAGATGAATTGCCAATTATCGGTCTGGTTCCATTCAGCAATATCCTGAGTGTGCCACGTAGTTTGGATATTGCAGCAATTGTTGAGGGGACATGGCTGCATCAGGGCGAAGCAAAACAGCGCCGTATTTTACATACCAGCCTGATTGCCTCAAATATTGAATCTGAACTGCACAAGTTTATTGCGGGTGAGCTGATCATCAGTGCCTCACAGCGTACCGACACCCTGCTTGCAGCCAGTCTCGCCAGTAGCAATGGTACACCATTGGCAGGATTGGTTTTAACTGAACAGGCGCCACCCTCAGACAATGTTTTAGAGTTTTGCCAAAGTGCAATTAAGCAAGGTTTGCCAATTCTGCATACTTCACTTGATACACTTGAAACAGCACAACGCTTAAATCGTTTTGGCAATGAAATTCCAATTGATGATATTGAACGCGCTGAGCAGGTTACCCGTTTTGTTTCAAGTCATATTGACAATAACTGGCTGGATCAACATACTCAGAACAACCTACATCCTCGCCTCTCTCCATCAGCTTTCCGTTATGAGCTGGTACAGAAAGCGATTGCAGCGAAAAAACGTATTGTACTCCCAGAGGGTGATGAACCACGTACTGTACAGGCTGCCGTGATTTGCCAGACACGTGGCATTGCCCAATGTATCCTTTTGGCAAAACCAGAGTCTGTTGCCGAGGTTGCCAAGGCACGTGGGATTCAGCTCCCTGCTGATCTACAGATTATTGACCCAGACACTATCCGTGATCAATATATCGAGCCAATGGTTGAGTTACGCAGAGGCAAGCTGGATGCGTTGCAAGCCAAAGCACAATTGCAAGATACTGTTGTACTTGGCACCATGATGTTGGCCTTGGATCAAGTCGATGGTCTGGTTTCGGGAGCGATTCATACCACAGCCAATACGGTGCGACCTGCATTTCAACTCATTAAGACCGCACCGAATTACTCACTGGTATCTTCCGTATTCTTTATGCTGTTGCCAGATGAAGTCTATGTGTATGGTGACTGTGCGATCAATCCGGACCCTGATGCAGAACAGCTGGCCGAAATTGCAATCCAGTCCGCCGATTCTGCCAAAGCCTTTGGTATAGATCCACGCATTGCCATGATTTCCTATTCGACAGGAACTTCGGGTACTGGCGCTGATGTGGAAAAAGTCGCGGAAGCTACACGCATTGCCAAAGAACGTCGTCCTGACCTGTTGATTGATGGGCCATTACAATATGATGCAGCATCGGTGGAAAGCGTGGGGCGCCAAAAGGCACCTGATTCACAAGTGGCTGGACGTGCCAATGTATTTATTTTCCCGGATCTGAATACCGGTAACACGACCTATAAAGCGGTACAACGTGCTGCCAATGTAGTCAGTGTTGGACCAATGCTGCAAGGCTTGAATAAGCCGGTCAATGACCTGTCGCGTGGTGCCTTGGTCGATGACATCGTGTTTACCATTGCCTTAACTGCGATTCAGGCTGAGCAGCAAGAAGCTTAATACTTCTTGAATTTAAGTTTTCCAAACCATCTGATTGAAAAATCAGGTGGTTTTTTTATAAAAAAACACTCATAGCTTCAATAAATTCAGCACGCGATCATTATCTCGTTTTAATAAACAATAAAAATGCCAGTCTTTCGAACTGGCATTTTCAACGGTTACTCATAAAGTCTGTGACATAAAAAATTAAGCTGAAGCAGCCCTGCTTTTCAGTCCACTAACTTTAATTTCTTATAAGGTAGTCCACTCTTTACGTACCTCTTCCGCAGTTTTATTGAGCACGACGCTATCGTCTTTGATTTCACTTACCCAACTCAAGGGAATCAGATGATGCTCATTATTTTCATCATCACTTCTTGTTAATTTAATTGAATCCTGACCTTCTAAATGGTCCACCTTCCCGACTTGAGTACCACATGAAGCAATGACTGAAGCATGTTCTTTAATATCACTTGCATTAAAATTGTTCATTCTACTTGCCTGTTTCTAGAAGTTGAGAGAAACAGTCTAAGCAATAAAAAATGCCGCATGTGTAAGGGTTTTCAGGCTTTGAGTTTTTCTGGGTTAAAAATGTAAATGGTCAGCATGGCTTGAGTAAGCTATAAGAAAGATACTTTTTAAATTTGAGTTTTCAAATGTTTTTATAGTTTGATGAACTGGATCTGAAGATTTGAAGATTTGAAGATTTGAAGATTTGAAGATTTGAAGATTTGAAGATTTGAAGATTTGAAGATTTGAAGATTTGAAGATTTGAAGATTTGAAGATTTGAAGATAGGTTAATTCTTTGAGGGGTTCAAATAAAAAAGAAGATAAAGCTTAGGCTTGATCTTCTTTCTGACCATACATCCAAGTTGCAGCGATATATACACAAAAACCAGCTGCCATCAAAATACCTGTAACCATTGTTAGGATCTCCCGTTTCAATAGCTGCATTATGTAAAAGTTTTATGACAGTTATATGACAATCTAGTTTTTTATTAAATTTTAAATAAACAATAAAATTCAATTACTTGAGAAAAAATTATCAAAATTATGCATATTTTTTATCTGAAATATGACACTGAATATGACAACTGGCTATCATATTTGACCCATTGAATAGCTAAAGTGCTTGCTCAGATTGCTTAAACTATAAACTTTCGGCCAATGCTCGCCCAAAATGCCCACAACCCGATTCTTTTGTCTTATAATTTAGCCCGCTAGCTATCAGCCCGCTCAAGAGATATTTGTATGACAACTATTATCAAGCAAGATGACTTGATCACATCGGTTAAAGATGCGCTTCAGTTCATTTCTTACTATCACCCACAAGACTTTATCCAAGCGATGAGCCGTGCGTATGATCGTGAAGAGAACAAAGCTGCTAAAGATGCGATCGCACAAATCTTAATTAACTCACGCATGTGTGCAGAAGGCCACCGCCCAATCTGTCAAGATACCGGTATCGTCAACGTATTTGTTGAAGTGGGCATGGACGTTAAATTCGATTTAACCATGAGCCTGGATGATGCAATCAATGAAGGCGTACGTCAGGGTTATTTAGAAAACTCGAACGTGCTTCGCGCATCAGTTCTGGCTGATCCTGCATTTGGTCGTAAGAACACCAAAGACAACACTCCTGCCGTGATTTACCACAAGCTTGTGCCTGGTAATAAAGTAGATATCACTGTGGCAGCCAAAGGTGGCGGTTCAGAAAACAAATCTAAACTAGCAATGTTAAACCCATCTGATTCAATCGTGGATTGGGTACTGAAAACTGTTCCAACCATGGGTGCAGGCTGGTGTCCACCAGGTATGCTGGGAATCGGGATCGGTGGTACTGCTGAAAAAGCCATGATGCTTGCCAAAGAAGCATTGATGGAAGAGATCAACATGGACGAATTGCTTCGTCGTGGTCCACAAAGCAAAATGGAAGAGCTTCGTATCGAAATCTTCGAAAAAGTAAATGCTTTGGGTATTGGTGCACAAGGTCTTGGCGGTTTAACCACTGTACTTGATATTAAAATCAAAGATTATCCTTGTCATGCTGCAGGTAAACCAGTCGGTATGATCCCGAACTGTGCTGCGACTCGTCATGCACACTTCACACTTGATGGTTCAGGTGTTGCACATATTCAGGCACCAAAACTTGAAGACTACCCATCTGTGACTTGGGATTCTTCAACGTCTAAACGCGTTGATCTGGACAACATCACGCAAGAAGAAATGAACTCCTGGAAACCAGGCGATACGCTGCTTCTTAACGGTACAATTTACACTGGCCGTGACGCTGCGCACAAACGCATGGTGGACATGCTGAACAATGGTGAAGAACTTCCTGTTGATCTTAAAGGCAAGTTCATCTACTACGTAGGTCCAGTCGATCCAGTTGGTGATGAAGTCGTTGGTCCTGCAGGTCCTACCACTGCAACGCGTATGGACAAATTCACACGTCAAGTTCTTGAAGCGACCGGCATGTTTGGCATGATCGGTAAAGCGGATCGTGGTCCTGCTGCCGTTGAAGCAATCAAAGACAATAAAGCGACTTATTTAATGGCTGTAGGTGGCGCTGCGTACCTCGTGTCTAAAGCGATCCGTGAAGCTGAAGTGGTTGCCTTTGCTGACCTGGGTATGGAAGCGATCTACAAGTTTGTGGTGAAAGATATGCCGGTCTCTGTCGCGGTTGATGTGAATGGTACTTCTATTCATGCCACTGCACCGAAAATCTGGCAAGCTAAAATTGGCAAGATTCCAGTAGTTGATGCTGCTGCGGGCTAATTAAAGCTGTATAAAAAAGCACCCATTTAGGGTGCTTTTTTATTATCTTTCCTCAAAGAACTATCCAAATTACCAAGTCCGCGGATCCCAAAGTTTAAAAGGCGTGGTCAATTGTACGTCTAGGCTTGGATCATAAGCAGTCGGTTTAATCTTCTGGGCTTTTTTGCGGATTTTTCCTGTTTGCTGATCCTGTGCAAAAAAGTTAAAACTGTCTGACTTTAACTGGGTAAAAGCAATTTCATTTAAACCCACATTATTCGGCATTAGCATCAGCGGTCCCGGTACACTACGACGGGTGCTGAGATTTTCCTCATCATATTTAATAAAATAGGACTGTCCTGCTTCTACCGTAAAGTCCAGATATTTAGGTGTCTGAAAGTGCAGAGCACCCAAAGGACGGCTAGTACTTAAACGATAAGTGCCTGCAGGTAGCTCGATCCAGTAATGGTGATTATGCAGTAAACTTGGAATGCGATGCTGATTGATAAACAGACTCGCAGCTACAATTTCCTGACGGTTCCATTTTGAATCTGGACGATATAAATAAACAATAGCTGCTTCTTCATGCTGTGGCTTAACCGTTTGGAAATGATGACCCTGTTTCTGGTTCACCCAACCACCAATCGTGAACATGCCTACCTTGTGCTTCTCGACGAAGCCTGGTTTTTTTTCAAGATCAATATTTTTTAAAGTACTGAGCGGCTGTGTAGGTTCAACTACGGCTTTTTTACCGTGACAACCCATCAGCGCCAAACTGCCGATGAATACGATGGCGACTCCACGCATGCTTATCCCTCACTGCGTCTTTATTCTTGTATGCAAGTGCTTTGCGATATATTTTTTATAACTTTCGGCGTCCACGCCTAGATGTTGAGATTAGCATCTGCTTTTATTTTTGGAAATAAAAAACGTGTGAAAACACGGGGTTTTCACACGTTTCTGACGAATAGCAACTCTCAGGCAGATTTGCTATTCACCACTTTTAAATCAACTTTTGCTGCTGTTTCTGGTTCGTCATGTGGTTGACGCTCAGCACGAAACTCTGGTGCAGCTTTACCATTAATTACTGCTTCATTCACCACCACAGTACCTACATCGCTACGGCTCGGCAGGTCATACATGGTTTCAAGCAATGAATTTTCCAGGATCGAACGCAGACCACGCGCACCGGTATTACGTTCCAGGGCTTTTTTCGCCACAGCACGTAAAGCCGAGTCTTCAAAGACCAGGTCTACATTTTCCATTTTGAACAGATGCTTATACTGACGGGTCAAAGCATTTTTCGGCTCAGTCAGAATTTGCATTAGCGCTTCTTCATCCAGTTCATCCAGCGTCGCAATCACTGGTAGACGACCAATAAATTCTGGAATCAGACCGAATTTCACCAGATCAGTCGCTTCGACCTGACGGAACAGCTCAGACAGCTTTTTGCTTTCATCTTTGTTACGGACTTCCGCAGTAAAGCCAATACCACCTTTTTCCTGACGCTGCTGGACAATTTTCTCAAGACCTGAGAATGCACCACCACAAATGAACAGGATATTTGAGGTATCGATCTGAATAAATTCTTGCTGCGGATGCTTACGCCCACCTTGAGGAGGAATGGAAGCAACTGTACCTTCGATCATTTTCAGCAAGGCTTGCTGTACACCTTCACCCGATACGTCACGTGTGATTGATGGATTTTCCGACTTACGGGTAATCTTGTCGATCTCATCGATATAGATAATACCCTTCTGCGCTTTTTCGACATCATAATCAGCTTTTTGCAAAAGCTTTTGTACAATGTTTTCTACATCTTCACCCACATACCCCGCTTCGGTCAGTGTGGTTGCATCTGCCATGGCAAATGGAACATCGAGAAGGCGGGCAAGTGTTTGGGCCAGCAAGGTTTTACCCGAACCAGTCGGTCCGACCAGCAGGATATTACTTTTAGCAATTTCAACAGAGTCATCTGCTTTCTTACCATTGGTCTGCACTTTCAGACGTTTGTAATGGTTATATACTGCAACAGATAAAGTTTTCTTCGCTACGTCCTGACCAATCACATATTGATCCAGCGCCGCACGGATTTCATGCGGTTTCGGCAAAGGACGGTTCGCCCAGTCATTGGTTTCTACCTGCTGACTGGTTTGAACCAAATCTAAGCATACGTCCACACATTCATTACAAATGTATGCGTCCTCGCCTGCAATCAGCTTTCCGACTTCAGACTGCGTTTTACCGCAAAATGAACAATGCTTTTGTCCTTGAGGATGTTCGGACATATTTACTCCAATATCTCAATCTTTAAAACTTATGGACGTTTAGTAAGTACTTCATCCACAAGACCGTACTCTTTCGCTTGCTGAGCAGTCATAAAGTTGTCACGGTCTGTATCACGTGCCACTTTTTCATATTCCTGACCACTATGTTCAGCCATTAAACGGTTTAAACGTTCTTTAATGAACAGAATTTCACGTGCGTGAATTTCAATGTCTGATGCCTGGCCTTTAAAACCGCCTAAAGGCTGGTGAATCATGACACGGGCATTTTCCAGGCAATAACGCTTGCCTTTGGTCCCTGCATTCAGCAGGAATGCCCCCATTGAGGCTGCCTGACCCATACAATAGGTCACGACATCCGGTTTAATAAACTGCATGGTATCGTAGATTGCCATGCCAGCTGTCACCGAGCCACCCGGTGAATTGATATATAAATGAATATCTTTATCTGGGTTTTCAGCTTCCAAAAACAACATTTGCGCAACGATCAGGTTGGCCATATTGTCTTCAACTTCACCTGTTAAAAAAATTACCCGCTCACGTAAAAGGCGTGAATAAATATCAAAAGAACGCTCACCACGAGAGGATTGTTCTACCACCATTGGCACTAAAGCGTTTTCAATCGTTGGAACATACATAGGTTTATTTATTCCTAAATTTTTGTGACTTAATCCATAATTACAATATGAGGGATAATCAATGAAATTGCAAAATAATCGCCAATAAATCTCTCATATTTTTTGCATTAGTTTTGTGAAAAACAGATATATCAATAATATGAAAAAAGGCGCACGAAGCGCCTTTTTATGGAAAGCTAAAATTAGCCTTGTTGACGAGCCTGTTGCTCTTTCAATAAGTCTTCATAGCTTACAGTTACATCAGTCACTTTCGCAGAGTCCAGAATGTAGTCAACCACTTGATCTTCAAGCACTACAGCTTCGATTTGAGCACGTTGCTGCTTGTCGTTTTTGAAGTATTCGATCACTTCGTTTGGATCTTCATAAGAAGAAGCCATGTCTTCGATATAAGATTCAACACGGGCCTGGTCTACTTCGATTTTGGCATCCGCAAGTACTTTGCTTACTAGCACGCCAAGTTTCACAGATTTTTCAGCCTGTTCTTTGAACAGATCATCCGGAAGCATGCTTGAATCAAATGCTTTCGCGCCTTGAGCCCCAAACTGTTGAGTGAACTGCTGGATCATTTGTTGACGTTGACGGTCAATTTCCTGAGCAAGCATAGCAGCTGGAAGTTCAACTTCGTTTGCAGCAACCAGTGCATCAAAAGTTGCGCCTTTAACCTGGTTGCGCAGGCCGTTTTTCACTTCACGTTCCATGTTTTTACGAACGTCAACTTTCAGCTTCTCAACGCCTTCTTCTTCAGATACACCGAAGATTTTCAGGAATTCAGCATCAATTTCTGGAAGTTTTTGTTTTTCAACAAGCTTCACATTGATTTTGAATTGAGCCTGTTTACCAGCCAGGTTTTCAGCTTGATAGTCTTCAGGGAAAGTAACATCAATCACTTTCTCTTCGCCTTTCTTCATACCGATGATGCCATCTTCGAAGCCAGGAATCATGCGACCAGAACCTAGAACAAGTTTGAAGTCTTCTGCAGAACCGCCTTCAAATTTTTCGCCGTCGATTGAACCTTCGAAGTCAAAAGTCACTTGCATGTCTTTTTTCGCCATGCCTTTGGTTTCAGCCCAAGAAGCGCGTTGTTTTTGAAGATTTTCAATCATCTTCTCAACATCTTTGTCATTCACTTCTGAAGCTTTACGTTCAACTTCCAGGCCTTCAAATTTCACGTCAACTTCTGGATAAACTTCAACGGTCGCTTCATAAACTAAAGCGTCGTCTTTCATTTCAGTTTTTTCAATGTTCGGCATGCCTACAGCATTGATTTTTTCTTGCTGGATCGCTTCGAAAACTGTATCACGAATGATGTCGTTGACAACTTCTTGGTAGATACCAGCGCCGTATTCACGACGAACGACGTTTACAGGCACTTTACCTGGACGGAAGCCGTTGATCTTCGCAGTTTTAGCAGTGCGTTTTAAACGAGCTTCAAATTGCTCATTAATACGGCTCGTCGGTACAGAAACATTTAAACGACGGGCAACGCCCGAAACCGCTTCAGAAGTTACTTGCATGGCTTCCTCTATATATTTGGTAATAACAGGTTTATAAAAATGTGCCACATTATATGACAACATTTAAGGATATACAAAAAATACGCGCGAGTTCCAGTTTTTAAGTCTTTTTTATTCGAATTGCTACCCTTTCAGATATTCAGTCAACCCCACTTAAATGCAGAAAATGTATATTTTTATTGCAAATGATAAGTACTATCATTAATATCCAGTTTCTTATTTGAGCAACAATACTAATTTATTCTTCGGTTCGGGAATTTGGTCATGCATAGTTTTAGTCTTCGTCCGCTTACATTGGCAATTTTTGGGGTCACAGCAACATCTGCTTTTGCAGAGACACATAGCCTCTCAAACATCCCAACTACCACCTTGTCTACCATTGTAGTTTCTGCATCGGGTTTTGAACAACAATTAAAAGATGCACCCGCCTCAATTAGCGTGATCACTCAAGAAGATATTCAACGTAAGAATGCCACCAATATTGCTGACCTGTTGGTTGATGTCCCTGGAGTGGATGTGCGTAATGGCGTAGGCAAAACTGCAGGACTAAATGTTAGCATCCGTGGTATGAACGCTGATGACACCCTTATTTTGATTGATGGCCGTCGTCAAACCACCTCAACAGATGTTACCCCGAATGGTTTTGGTGAAGCAGCAACAGGCTTTATGCCGCCCCTTTCAGCCATTGAGCGTATCGAAGTGATTCGCGGACCTATGTCGACCCTATATGGTTCAGATGCGATGGGTGGTGTCATTAATATCATTACCAAAAAAGTTTCAGACGAGTGGAATGGGAACGTTACTGTCAGTGGCAACGTTATGGAGCATGGTGCTGAAGCAGACTCCTGGAAAACCAGCTTTTTAGTGAATGGTCCATTGGTCAATGATGTGCTTGGTCTGCAGCTTCGCGGCAGTTATTATGACCGAGGTCAGTCTGACCGGGTCGAAGGTTCAACAGGTCGAGATCCACGCCCAACCACCGCACATAATTATGATGTAGGCGGTAAACTTACATACAAAGTAGATGATCAAAATGCCTTGTGGCTTGACTCATTCTACAGCCATCAAAACTATAAGAATGAAGACAATCGTTTAGGTACTTTAGATCTTCCTACAAAGGCAAGTGGCTATAAAGATAAGCTCATATTCAATCGTACCCAGTTTGCAATCGGGCATGATGGCGACTATAACTTTGGTCAATGGAATACTTATATCAGCCACTCAGAAACTGAAACTAAAGGTCGTACCTTACCAACAGAAATTTTTGACGAAGATAATCAAGTCAACAATCCTCTTATTGGCAGCGATCGTAAGCTTAAAAATACTGATCTTATTGCTGATACACATATTATTTCTACAATTGGTGCTCATAAAGTTACAAGTGGTGTGGAATATAAGAAACAAACAATTCAAGACAATATTGCTCAACATAAAACAGGTAAAAATGAGTTTGACAAAGATTCTTGGTCTATTTATGCCGAAGATGAATGGCGTCTTTTGGATAGTTTAAGTCTAACCTATGGTGGTCGTTTTGAAGATCATTCAGGTTTTGGCGGTCATTTTAGTCCACGTGCATATCTTGTCTGGAATACCAATGACATGCTAACCATCAAAGGTGGTGTCAGCACAGGTTATAAGGCACCCTCTGCTAAAGCTTTAGAAAATAGCTTGATTAATGTCAGTGGTCAGGGAGAAAATTACGTATTTGGTAATCCTGATTTAAAACCTGAAACATCGACCAACTATGAATTAGGCTTTAATTTACAACCGACAGATAATATCAATTTCACGACAACCGGTTTTTACAACCAGATTAAAGATGCCATTGTTTCTATTGATGCCGAGAACAATCCTCTCTGTGATGTGAGTACCTGTACGACAAATATTAATGCTAATAAAGCCAAAGTTTATGGTGCAGAAGCAACTCTGCAATACAGCATTTTGCCTGAATGGGATATGAAAGCTGCCTATACCTATACCAGAAGTGAAATTACGGATGGAGAAAATGAAGGCACTTATTATAATAACCAACCGCGTAATGCCTTTAACCTGACTTCAACATGGCATCTTGTTCCAGCTGTAGATTTATGGTTACAGTATGAATATAAATCTGATCGTCAACGCTTCCTCACAACCCCTACAGCTCCTGCAACAGGTTTAGGTTCAAGCAATTACGAAGAATACAAATTATTTGGTGACAAGTTAGCGGGCTATAGCGTATTCAACCTCGGTGCAAGTTATATCGTCAGTGATCAATTACGTCTGAATATGGCTGTGAACAACCTGCTGGACAAAGATTTTACCGAAGGTGCAAAATCTTACGAGTATTTAGACAACCGTGGTCGTCCACAAACTGCCACCAGTTATAAATATTTAGATATCGGTTCTAGTACAACAGGTACTTATATTCCAGGCCGTAACTACTGGTTATCTGTTTCATACGACTTCTAATATAAAAGTCATGATTCAAAACCCTGCTTCGGCAGGGTTTTTTATCGCTCAATGAGTACTCCATGAAACCTCCCTAATTTGTGCCCTTTTATAAACATCATTATTCTCAATAAAAAGTTAATAATAAGTTTTTTTTATCAATACTTATTAAAATCAAAAACTTAAATATATATTGTTATATTATTACATTTAAAATCTCATTTAATATTTTCTTAAAGATCATGAATTCCTATGACAAAAGGATAAAAATAAAAACAAGAATCATTATTATTCTCATACTTTTTTAATATTCATTTTTTAGGTTTAACATGACCTTCATTAAAACACGTAAAAAAATCGTTTCCTCTGCAATTGTTTCATCTTTATCAATGGTGGCTGCATCTGCGATGGCAGAAGAACAGGTGATCCAGTTAGAGACGATTCATCAAGAAGTCAAAGCTGAACCGGCACCTAGCTTCAAAGTAAACCAATCTGCGAACAGCAAATTTGTAGCGCCTTTACTCGATACCCCTAAGTCAGTTTCAGTCATTTCAAAACAGTTAATTGAAGATACACAAGTCACTACCTTAAGTGATGCCTTGCGTACAGTTCCGGGGATTACCTTGGGCGCAGGTGAAGGGGGCAATCCAAACGGTGATCGTCCCTTTATTCGGGGTTATAATTCTGAAAGTTCCATGTATGTAGACGGCGTACGCAACGCCACTTCACAGAACCGTGAAATGTTTGCTGTCGAACAGGTTGAAGTCACTAAAGGTTCTGCATCTGCCATGGGCGGTGCAGGAACGACTGGTGGTAGTATCAACATGATTTCTAAAGTTGCTAAAGCGGGTGACTTTCTAGAAGGTTCTGTCGCGGGTGGTACTGACAACTATCAACGTATAACCTTGGATGGCAATAAAGATTTTGGAAATGGTATAGCAGCACGTGTGGCCGTGATGGGTCACCATAATGAAAAAGCTGGCCAGAAAAATGGTGCCGAATATAAACGTGCCGGTATTGCACCGAGTATTGTATTTGGTCTGGACACCCCTACCCGCGCGACTTTAAGTTATTACTATTTAAAATCGGATGACACGCCGGATTCAGGTGTTCCTTATAAGTATGATGCGGCAAAAAAAGCCACCGTCGGTAAACCTGTCGATGTAAAACAGGGCATTTATTATGGTTTATTAAGTCGTGATTTCCAGAAACAGGAAAATCAGATCGGCACCATCAAACTGGAACACGATTTAACGGATAACCTGACCCTGAGTAATACAGCGGTATATAGCTCTGCCAAAAATGACTACTTATGGACCCAGCCAGATGACTCCAAAGGTAACGTGCTAAATGATAAAGTCTGGCGTCGTATAAACTCACGTATTACTGATACCAACATCTTTACCGATCAGCTTGCTTTGACAGGTAAGTTTAATACAGGTGCATTCAAGCATAGCTTTAATATAGGTGCAGAGTACTCAGATCAAAAATCTGACAAAGGTAACTACTTAACAAGTTATCCAGGCTATCCAGGTACCACCACAGGTGGTTTCAACAGCGACTGTGCTATCAGCGATGCATGGTGTACATCATTAACTAATCCAGACTCACGTGATCAATGGTTGGGCTCTTCCGCAGCCAACAAAAATCTCACGACAACCACGACCGAGACTACATCTGTCTATCTCTTAGATAATATCGAGTTTAGCCCGCAATGGTTATTAGATTTGGGTTTACGTTGGGATAAATTTGATACCAAGCAAACCACAAACGCAACTGGCGACTCTATTGAAAATAATACCGATTTCCTGACCTATCAGGCTGGATTAATCTTTAAACCTGTTGAAAGTGGTTCTATCTATGCAAGTTATGCGACTTCTGCCAATCCGGTCGGTGTAGATGGCGGGGATGGTTCAGAAGCAATTGGCCAAGCCTATATGGACTTAGATCCAGAAGAGAGCCGTACCTTTGAAATCGGTACAAAGTGGGATGTGTTAAATGAAAGACTGAGTTTAACCGCTGCCGTGTTCCGTACTGAAAAACAAAATACACGGATTCAACTGGATGCTGCTACATATACCAATGGCGGCGAAACCCAAGTAGACGGTCTTGAGCTGGGCGTAAATGGCCAAATTACGGATAAATGGGCTGTATCTGCTGGTTATACTTATCTCGACAGTGAAACTGTGAACCCAGGCCCATCCTGTAACCGTCAAGGGGTATGTACACCTGACAACCCTGCCAAAGGTAAGCAAATGCAGAATGTACCTAAAAATTCTGCAACCCTGTGGACTACCTATGCTGTAACACCTGCTTTAACTTTAGGTGCGGGTGCTGTTGCAATGGATAAAGTTTATGGTGATGCAGCCAATACCAAGTGGGTTCCAGGTTATGTCCGTTATGATGCCATGGCGCGTTATAACGTGAATGAAAATGTTGATTTGCAATTAAACGTCAACAACCTGTCTGATGAACGTTACTTCACTAAAGCTTATGCCTCTCACTATGCCACTGAAGCAGAAGGCCGCAGTGCAGTGCTGGCTGTCAACTTTAAATATTAATTCGATATAAGCGCATAGCCTCCTGAGGGGGAGGCTATGCTATTTTGAAAATGCAATTATTCGAGGGTTTCCAGTGCTGCATCATATTCCAAATGTACTGAGCAAAGAACAGGTGCAATATTTCCGTGAGGAGATGAAGAAGATTGAGTGGGTCAATGGAAAAGTCACCGCTGGTACACTCTCTGCCAGCGTGAAACAGAATCAGCAATTACCTGAAGATCATCCACTCACTCATCATCTCAGCAATATTATTCTGGAATCCCTGGGACAGCATGCTTTATTTTTATCAGCTGCAATTCCTCTGGATATTATTCCTCCCCTGTTTAACCGCTATGAAAATAATGAATCTTTCGGCTTTCATGTCGATAATTCGATTCGTCGTATTCGCGGGAGCAATGAACGCCTCAGAACGGATTTATCCTGTACGGTTTTCCTGAGTGAGCCGGAAGAATATGTCGGTGGTGAACTGGTGGTCGAAGACACTTACGGTTATCACGAAGTGAAACTGCCTGCCGGCGATATGATTCTGTATCCGTCGACCAGCCTGCATGAAGTCACTCCGATTACTTCTGGTTGCCGAATAGCCTCTTTTTTCTGGGTACAAAGTATGATTCGGGATGATGCAGAACGGCATATGCTGTTTAATCTGGATCAGAGTATTCAAAATCTGAGAATTGAGCTAGGTGATCAGCACGCCGAAGTCATGAAACTGACCAATCTGTATCATAATTTAATGCGTAAATGGGCCGAGCTTTGAAAGCCAGCATGAATTTAGTGATCTGTGAACATAAGCAGATTTATTTTTTTGTAAAAAAATACTGCATCATCGGGTATTTAAGTGTAAAAAATCATGCATTAAGTTTAAATTAAGAAAATATAAAATAAAATATTTAAAATTGGTGAAAATATTTTCCATGACTTAAACTTTATAAGAAAATCTTTATTGAGATACGACTAAAATCCATAAAAAAAGCAAAAACTTTTCGATTTAACTGGATTAAACTAAATTGTATAAGTGATACATGCAGGTTTTGTGGTTAAAACTAAATTTCACATATTTCGGAAGTTTTTTAGTTTTAATCCTGGTTCCAACCTGCATGAAAATGATTATAGACAAAATCTATTCCGCAACCTTTGCCAGTGCTTCAACCAAACACAGGCTGTATCAGGTTACACAAGGAGCTCTCTCATGATGTTGGCTGATCCAAGTAAAAAATACCGTCGCATGTATCAACGTGTGGACTTACCAGACCGTCAATGGCCGAACAACGAAATCAATAAAGCGCCAATCTGGATGAGTACCGACCTGCGTGACGGTAACCAAGCGATCTTTGAGCCAATGAACATGGAGCAGAAATTCAAGATGTTCCAGATGCTGGTAAAAATCGGTTTCAAGCACATTGAAATCGGCTTTCCATCAGCTTCGCAAATTGACTTCGATTTCACCCGTAAATTGATTGAAGAAGGTCATATTCCGGATGACGTTTATATCGAGGTATTGGTTCAGGCACGTGATCACTTGATTCAACGTACCTTTGAATCTTTACAAGGTGCGAAACGTGCCATTGTGCATATCTATAATTCCAACTCGCCGACATTCCGCAACAAAGTCTTGAATGTTGATGTAGAAGGTGCAAAACAGCTTGCCATTAATGCTGCACAAAAAGTGAAAGAATACGCTGCAAAACAGCCGGAAACTGAATTTATCTTCCAGTACAGCCCGGAATGTTTTACGGCAACCGAATTAGAAGTCGCGAAAGATGTCTGCGATGCAGTCACTGAAATCTGGGAAGCATCGCCAGAGAATAAAGTGATCTTAAACTTGCCTGCAACGGTAGAAGTTTCAGGTCCACACATCTATGCCGATCAAATCGAATGGATGCACCGTAACATTCAGCGTCGTGACGGCGTGATTATTTCAGTTCACTGTCACAATGACCGTGGTTGTGGCATTGCCGCTTCAGAATTGGCAATTATGGCCGGTGCTGACCGGGTTGAAGGCTGCGTATTTGGGAATGGTGAACGTACCGGTAACGTCGACGTGGCTGCGATTGCCTTGAACATGTACACCCAAGGTGTAGCACCGAATTTAGATTTCTCCAACATCAATGAAATCATTGCGACTGTGGAAGAATGTACCGGTTTACCTGTGCACCCGCGTCATCCATATGCCGGCGATTTGGTCTTTACTGCATTCTCGGGTTCGCATCAGGATGCGATCAAAAAAGGTTTTGAGTTCCAGAAAAACGAAGAAATCTGGGATATGCCGTACTTGCCAATCGACCCGAAAGATTTGGGCCGTGACTATGACGCCGTAATCCGTGTGAATTCACAATCAGGTAAAGGTGGTATTGCCTACTTGTTAGAATCGAACTACAACGTGATCTTGCCGCGTCGTTTACAGATTGAATTCTCTCAGATCGTACAAAAACGTACCGATGAACAAGGCACTGAAATCAGCGCGACCGAAATCTGGAAGTTGTTCAAGGAAACCTATGTGGATGCTAAGAACATTCACTATTCTGCGAAAAACTACAAATTGTCAGATGATAACGGCAATCAGGTGATTGAGCTTGACCTTGAAATTGACGGTCAGTCCCGTCGTATCCGCGGTGAAGGCAATGGTCCAATTTCTGCAATTCTGGATGCACTTCAGTTGCCAATTGATGTCGTAAACTATGAAGAGCGCAGCATCAGTTCAGGTGCCCATGCCAAAGCATTGGCCTTGATCGAACTTCAAGTGAAAGGTGCCGGTAAATCTGCCTTTGGTGCAGGGGTACATGACAACATTGTGACCTCTTCCATCGAAGCGATTATTGCATGTACCAACCGTCTGATTGATCAGGGTGTGTTAAGCACCGATCAGGTGATTGCTGCTGCCGTCTAAACACGGTATTAGAATTAGCAATAATCCATAGCATTAAAAAGACTTTAGAAGGATACCTGCAAATGGTATCCTTTTATTATTCATACTCAAGATTTTAAGGCGAATCCCTCCCGTGTCTTTTCCAGCTGACTCAGTGGGCCTTGTTGTCCCACAAAAGTTCCAATTTGAAGAGCCGTTAGAGCTTGAATGCGGTCGCATCCTTCCCCGTTTTGAACTGATGGTTGAAACTTACGGCGAACTCAATGCCGATAAGTCCAATGCTATTTTGATCTGCCATGCGCTTTCCGGGCATCACCATGCTGCAGGCTATCATCATGAAGATGATAAAAAACCCGGCTGGTGGGATTCATGTATTGGCCCCGGCAAAGCCATTGATACGTCAAAATTCTTTGTGGTTTCACTGAATAATATTGGTGGCTGTAATGGCTCTACCGGCCCGACCTCACCCAATCCTGAACATGACAACCGTCCTTATGGCCCTGATTTTCCATTAGTTACGGTCCGCGACTGGGTCAAAACCCAGGCCCTGCTCTCTGACCGTTTAGGGATTGATACCTGGGATGCCATCATTGGCGGTTCACTGGGTGGTATGCAGGCATTGCAATGGTCAGTGGATTATCCAAACCGTTTAAGAAAATGCGTGATCATTGCCAGCGCTCCAAAGCTTTCTGCACAGAATATTGCCTTTAACGAAGTGGCACGTCAGTCGATTTTGTCAGACCCGGATTTCCATAATGGTCGTTATCTGGAAAATGACAGCTATCCAAAACGTGGCCTGATTCTGGCGCGTATGGTCGGTCATATTACTTACCTGTCCGAAGAAGCCATGAAACAGAAGTTTGGCCGCGATTTGAAATCAGGCAAATTTATGTATGGCTTTGACGTTGAATTTCAGGTCGAAAGCTATTTGCGTTATCAGGGTGAACAGTTCAGCCGTAACTTCGATGCCAATACCTATCTGATCATGACCAAGGCACTGGATTATTTTGATCCGTCGCGTGAATATGAACAGTCGCTCAAAAAAGCCATGGCCAATACTCAGTGCAAATTCCTGGTGGTGTCATTCACCACTGACTGGCGTTTTACCCCTGCCCGCTCACAGGAAATCGTGGATGCCTTGATCAGCAATCACAAACCTGTCAGCTATCTGGATATTGATGCGGAACAAGGCCATGACTCCTTCCTGTTCCCTATTCCGCTCTATGTAAAATCTTTGCGTGCATTTCTCGGGGGTGAAGAACACCTGAAAGCAACACCGAAGGAGACCATATAATGCGTATCGATCAACAACTCGCTGAAAAGTGGATCAAGCCGGGTTCTAGCGTACTCGACCTTGGGTGTGGCGACGGTGAACTGCTGGCACAAATGAGCAAAAAGCACGATATTCGTGCATATGGATTAGAAATTGATCAGGAAAAGATTGCAATTGCAGTCAGTCGCGGGTTAAATATCATCCAGCAGGACTTAAACCTCGGCTTAAGCCGCTTTGCTGACCAGTCTTTTGACAATGTGGTCATGGCACAAGCTTTGCAGGCTGTAGATGCACCTGACGTATTATTGCGTGATATGGTGCGTGTGGGGAAACAGGCCATTATTACCTTTCCGAACTTTGCGCATTGGAAGACCCGTTCTTTCTTGGCAATCAAAGGGAGAATGCCGGTTTCTGAAGCCTTGCCGTATATGTGGTATAACACCCCGAATATCCACTTATGTACATTTCGTGATTTTGAAGCACTTTGTGCGGAAAATAATATCAAAATTATTAATCGACTCGCTGTGAACGGGAATCAAGAAGATAGTTTGCTAAGCAAGCATCTCCCTAATCTATTTGGTGAAGTCGCAATTTATCGAGTGAGCGCGCTATGAAAAAATTATTATTAAGTACGACGCTACTGGCGGGACTTTTTGGCATGCAAGCCCATGCAGATTATGTTGCACCGAGTCCTTCTATTGCCAGTCAAGCGGCTCAGTATTCCATCATGGATATCAATAGTCTGACCAAAGCGGCGAAAGCCGGTCAGGCTGGTGCACAGTTTTATCTGGCCACCAAATACCAGTATGGTAAAGATATACAAAAAGATGAACGACAGGCCTTTGCCTGGTATAAAGCTGCTGCGGATCAAGGTCTGGCAGTTGCACAGCTGAATGTAGGCCGTATGCTGGCAGATGGTATTGGCACCAAGAAAGATGAAACACTGGCTCGCCAGTACTTTGAAAAAGCAGCCAGCCGCGGTGATAATCGTGCCAGCTTTAACCTAGCGATGATGGAAGAGAAAAAGAAAAACTATATGGGTGCTTACCAATGGTATGAACTGTCTACCCGTGATGGCATGCTCGATAATAAGGTGATTACGCTATCGGAAGGCAGAAAAACTGCCTTGGCGGCGAATTTGACCCAAGAGCAGATCCGTCAGGCGCGTGATCGTGCCGACAGATGGATTCAGGCACAATAAGCTGAATGGTATAAATAGCACCTTCGGGTGCTTTTTTATTGCCGCAAATTCTTCATCAATTGCTAAAATAGCGCCCATTCTTTATCTAATAATGAGTTTTTGACATGGCTGCAACTGACTGGTTATCCCAAGGCACACTGATATTGGCAAGTAATAACAAAGGTAAAATTGCCGAGTTTGAAAAACTGTTTGCCGAGCTACAACTGCCGGTTGAAGTCGTGGCCCAGGGCAAGTTGAATATCGAAGATGCGATCGAAGATGGTCTAAGCTTTGTCGAAAATGCGATTATTAAGGCTCGCCATGCTTCTAAAATTTCCGGAAAACCTGCTATTGCAGATGATTCAGGCATTTGTGTGCCAGTTCTTGGCGGCGCTCCCGGCATTTACTCGGCTCGTTATTCCGGTGAGCATGGCAACGATGCCGCCAATAATGAAAAACTGCTGGCCGATCTCAAACCCTTACGCCAAGATGGTGAAGTGATTGAGGGCATGTTTGTTTGCGTACTGGTACTGGTTCAACATGCCGAAGATCCCTTACCGCAAGTCTTTCAGGGTATCTGGCACGGGGAAATTCTGGAAGCTGCGCGTGGTGAAAATGGTTTTGGCTATGACCCGTTGTTCTGGTTACCGGAACTCGGAATTTCCAGTGCAGAAATGAGCAAGGAAGAAAAGAATAAAATCAGTCATCGCGGTCAGGCGATGCAGCTGTTTAAGAAGAGTTTGGCGAAGTAAGTTTTTGATCTCCTCCCTTTAGTAAAAGGGAGGTTGGGAGGGATTATTCACCTCCCCCCTTGCGAAACAGCGTTTCTCATCTCCTAAAAGGAGAGGGAATCTATAGTGTAGGCATCAACGCATGCACGATTACCCCATATAAGGCAATCAAGATCGCGCTGGCCAAAGTTCCCGAAGCAATATATTTGGCGGAATGGCCCGTTCCCTGATAATGGGTTTCCAGTGCCACAATATTGGCTGCAGGCGGCAATAAAAAGAACATCAGCAGTACCGCATAGGTCAGCGTCTGCTGTGGAATCGGCAAATAAAAATAAGCTGCGCCACACAGTAAAACAGCAAATAGCCCACGACAAAAAATAAGTTGCAGACTGCGCATTAAATCGAAGCGGCTGATCCGCACATTGCTCAGCCACATTCCCAGCACACACATGCCGCTAAAAGTGACCAGTACTTTATTGGCCTGATACAGTATCTCTATCCAAGGCACTTGCTGCCAATGACTCAAATCCCAAAATGATAATAAAGCTGCTACAGACAGTGCCACCACAGGTGGTGAGAGCAGCACATTCTTTAAAATATAGCCGCTATCTTGTCTGGCTTCACTGACTGCCATCACCGCACAGACATTGCCAAACAAGGAACCACCAATATACAGCGCCACTACAGTACTGGTCGCTTGCGGTCCAAAAACCGCCAGTGCAAAAGGAATCCCCAGCCATGCCCCATTTAAATAACTCAGGCATAAAGCACGTAATTTATTTTTCAGGGTGAAATAAAATAAGGCAAAGAATACACAAGAACAGAAAAAGCTGAAGGCAATTAACCACAAACTGCCCTCTTGGTAAAACACCATATTGTAAATAATCAGTACCGGAATCAGGACCCGTGCCAATAAAGCTGCCAAGAGAGGGCGAACCGGTTTTAAATATTGCACACCCCAATAACCGATCAGAAAAGACAGGAGGGGAAGAATCAAGGCCATGACAATGCTGCTGAGATTTCCATATCAGGCTGTATGCTAGCACAGCATACTTTTCATTGAATTATGAATTTTTTTATATGAGTGATTCATTCCCCTGCTGCCGTGTCGGCAAACTGTCATCAAAGCGTCACCGCGCTGTCATACAAGCCTGCTGAGATAGGTACATAAAATATAGAGGATAAAATAATGGCAGGATTATCAATTTGGCATGTGCTGATTTTTGCAATTGTGGTGATTTTATTGTTCGGCACATCCAAACTTAAAAATTTGGGTAAAGACGTCGGCGGCGCGATTAAAGACTTTAAAAAATCAGTCAAAGATGAAGAGGCAGAACAAGCTCAGCTTGCAGAGCCGCGCACCATTGATGCCCAGGTCAAAACTCCTGAACATTCGGTTAAAAGTTAAGAGTTCGCTATGCTCAATATCGGAATGACCGAGCTGCTGATTTTCGGGATTATTGCGCTTTTGGTTCTTGGGCCAGATAAGCTTCCGGAAGCAGTACGTTTTGTCGGAACATGGTACGGCAAGATCAAGCGTATGGTGAGCAATGTTCAGAATGATCTTGATCGTGAATTGCGCCTGTCCGAGCTACGTGAACAGATGCAGGCTGAAATGCAACGGATTCAGGAACTGGAAGCCAAGATGCAGGCACAAGTGGCTGATTTGCAGCAGCCGATTGCAGCTGATCAATTAAAAATAAAATCTCAGTCTGCTCAGCCCTTGCTCAGCTATCAGCCGGTGCAACAGCCCGTATCCTCCGTGTATTTACCTAAGCCTACAGCAATTCAAACCATGATTTCAGAACAACGCTATACAGAAATGAAGGTGGCCGTATGACATCTTTACCGCCCACACCAGCCTCGAATGATGCTGCAGCGCTGAACCTTGAACACATGCCGATTACCCAGCATTTGATCATCTTAAGAAAGCATCTGTTTAAAGTGGTTGCGGTCCTGATTGGCCTGTTTTTCTGCTTATTACCCTTTGCTAATCAGACTTATCAATGGTTGTCCGAACCGTTGCGTGCACAGCTACCAGCCAGTTCAACCATGATTGCCACGGATGTCACTGCAACCTTCATGGCACCTTTTAAGCTGAACTTCTTTGTCGCGCTGATGATCGCGATGCCGTTTATCCTGTATCAGCTTTGGACCTTTATTAAGCCTGCGCTATATGCCAAAGAAAAGAGCCTGGCCTTGCCACTTTTGATCGGCAGTATCGTGCTGTTTTATACCGGCATCAGCTTTGCCTACTTTGTGGCATTGCCCTCAATTCTGCATTTTTTTATCAGTGTTTCGCCGGAAACTGTGGCACCGATGACCGACATTAACAGTTATCTCAGCTTCTGTTTAAAGCTGTTTCTGGTCTTTGGTTTTACCTTTGAAATTCCTATTATTACCCTGGTTCTGATCTTGATTGGCGCAGTTTCGACACAGACTCTGGTAGAGAAACGGCGCTTTATTATTGTGGGCTGCTTCTTTGTAGCGATGTTTGTCACCCCTCCGGATGCCCTGTCGATGATCATGCTGGCTGTCCCGATGTGGCTACTGTTTGAACTGGGTTTGCTGGCAGGGAAACTGATTGAAAAACGTCGGTTAAAGACTGAATAACAATAACCAGCCAAAACAACAAAAATATCGACTTACTCAGGCAGCTCTGGCTGTCTTTTTGTTTTTTTAATTTTAAATAACGTACTGAATTTATTTAACTTTAATGAAACATTTTCTTAAGATTACTGTCACATCCCAAGCTTAAGGTATTGAAAACTTCTACACCACCAAGTACTTATTTTTTAATTGGGACTTTAAAATGAAAAACGAAGACATGATACCTTGCCAGGATCTGGTTGAAGATAGTAACAACTCAAATAACACGCACTTCCAAACGATTCTGGATCAATATACTAGTCGTCGTAGCTTTATTGCGAAAACTACAAGTGGGGCAATGGCATTAGCATTTGCGGCAACAGTAAGTGGTTGTTCAGATGATGATAATGATTCTGGTACTCCTGACAGTAATCCAACGACACCGCCAGATACCACTAGCCCAGATCAACATGCCTGGAGTGACCTAAAAGCACGTCCGAATAAATTAGCCTTTGAGCCGGTTCACAAGAATACCCAAAACTTCTTCAGTGTTCCTGAAGGTTATGAGCTTAAAGTATTGTATGCAGTAGGTGATCCAATCAACCCTGCTTATCCAGAAAAGACCGATGCAACCTTAGCTTCTGGTGCTTCTTACCAGTTCCGTTCAGGCGATAACCATGATGGTATGAGCTTCTTCGGTATGCATCCAACCAACAAAAATTATGCTGCGAAAGAATCAACACAAGGTTTACTTGTTTTAAACCACGAATATCTACAACAATCTCAGCTCCATACACCAGAAGGTACAATTACCATCGATGGCGTACGTCCAGAAGATCAGGTACTCCGTGAAGTGAATGCGCATGGTGTTTCTGTTATTGAGATCAGCAAAGATGCAAATACACAAGACGTTAAAATCAACTTAAATTCTAATTTTAACCGTCGTATCACTGCAGCAACCGAGATGGAAATTAATGGACCAGCGCGTGGTTCTGACCTCGTCAAAACTATTTTCTCACCAGATGGAACATTGACTCGCGGTACCTTTGCCAACTGTGGTAATGGTTATACGCCATGGGGAACTTACTTAACGGCTGAAGAAAACTGGAGTGGTTATTTCGCTCGTCAAGCCAACGACACCCGCGCTATTGCAAAAGAAGAAATTTCATTATCTCGTTATGGTCGTGGTGGTACTGATGCCCGTTCGTCTCAATACCGCTGGAATACTCCTGTTGCTGAATTAACCGGTGATAAAGGACTTTATGATCGTTGGGATATTTCAGTTAAAGGCGCAAATGCTTTAGCAGATTATCGTAATGTCATGAATACCTGTGGCTTCATTGTAGAAATTGATCCATTTAGCGCGACTACACGTCCAGTTAAACGTACTGCACTGGGTCGTTTTGCACACGAAGACTGCCGCTGTAGCAACCCTATTCCGGGTCAGCCATTAGCGTTCTATATGGGTGATGACGCAACCGGCGAATATATCTATAAATTTGTTTCTGAAGCCGTCTGGGATCCGAAAGACGTCAATGGTGGTTATACTGCTGGTGATAAATACATGGATAAAGGGACATTATATGTCGCTAAATTCAATGATGACGGTACAGGTGAATGGCTAGAACTGACTCATGGCAAAAATGGTTTAACTACTGCCAATGAAATCTATCCATTTGCAGGCCAGGATGACATCGTCATCAATGCCCGTCTTGCTGCTGACCATGTTGGTGCGACCAAAATGGACCGTCCAGAATGGGTTGCCGTGAATCCCGAAAATGGTGAAGTGTATGTAACCTTAACCAACAACAGCAACCGTGGTCGTGCATATGAAACTGATGCTGCCAACCCACGTAGCTACATCGACTTTAAAGGTTCAAGCGCCAGCAATTCAGGCAATATGAATGGTCATATCATTCGTTTCAGTGAAGCTGAAAATACAGTGACAGCGACAAGTTTTGCTTGGGATATTTTCCTGTTCGGTGCAGAAGCACGTGCTGCTTCTAACATCAACCTGTCAGGTCTGGATGATTTAAATGACTTCTCCAGCCCGGATGGCATGTGGTTCGATCCGCGCGGTATTCTGTGGATTCAGACGGATGATGGTCAGTACACCGATGAAACCAACTGCATGATGTTGGCAGCACTTCCGGGTACTGTGGGTGATGGTGCTAAAGCGCTTGCAGCCAGCACCAAAGCAGAAGGACAGGAAACCTTTGTTGGTGCCAAACTCAGCAATGATCGTGTTCGTCGCTTTTTGACTGGTCCATCGGGTTGTGAAATTACCGGCGTGACTATTACCCCGGACTATAAAGCGATCTTTGTCAACGTTCAGCATCCAGGGGGTGCATGGCCAGCCAACCAAAGCGAGCGTTATAGCCGTTTAGGCAAAGTACCTCGCTCTGCGACTGTGGTCATTACCCGTAAAGATGGCGGTGCCATTGCGGGTGAAGCTTTGGAACAAGCGACCGTATAAAAAGCTGTTATTCAAAAATGCCGACTTCTAGTCGGCATTTTTTATATCCGGTGATTATTTCAGGCTAATTATTTTCTCAATAGTTTGACCTGCGGTCGCACCTTGTTGTGACTTCTCGATCCAGTGCCATCGTCCCTGCTGCATTCTCAAAAAATTGGAGCATCGGGTGCCATAGGCCGGACTCTGAATAAAAGTCGAAGACAGCAGCTGTTCCATTTCCACGGAGATGCCGGTATCTGGCAGAAGTTCAGGAAGCACCTTACGTTCATCTTCCAGAATATCCCAGACTGCATGACACAAATCTGCTTCTGCGATCTCCTGGTGTTGCAGCATCGGTAAAAATTCCTGGGTAAAGCGTTTACGTAAATGTCGGGTCTTGTACCAGTCTTCACTCATCAGGCCATTCGAAACCACATAGACGCCATGCGCCAGTACTTGTGTTGCTTCACCGCGATTGCTCATATACACCGCCTGATCTTGATCGCCGATAAACAGGTTAAAGCCGGCATAGTCACACTGGCGTTGTTCCAGATCTTGAGCAAAACGAATCGGCGTTAAGTCAGAATCTAAAAAGTTCTGGATGATATGTCCACGTGAAGTCGGATAATGCCCTTTGTCCTGCCCATCACGAAAATTGGTAATCACCGCCCAGCGACCGGAAGCCGTAATACCCATCCAGGTACCGCCCGACTGTAGATCCTGCCCGGCAATTATCGGACTATTCTCCCATTCATGCAGCTCCTGCGTAGGACGCTGATAGAACTCATCCCGATTTGAAATCAGACATAATGGGCTCTGATCCAGAACCTGCCAAGCCAATGCCACGATACACATAATTTACGCTCTCGATCTTTACACATTGAATGTACAACATTTTTCTTTGCTTTAAGCTAAAATCTGTGCAAAACAGAATCACAAGGAACAGGAATGCTCACCTATCCCAATATTGATCCCGTCGCGATTTCGCTCGGGCCCTTACAAGTCCACTGGTATGGACTGATGTACTTACTGGCATTTTTATTTGCCTGGGGATTGGCGACGTTTCGCGCCAAACAACGTGGCTGGACACCGGATATGGTGTCTGATCTGATTTTCTTCGGTGCTCTCGGTGTGATCATCGGTGGCCGTGTCGGTTATGTCTTCTTCTACGGTTTTTCCCAGTTCCTCGCCGATCCTTTATGGCTGTTCCAGATCTGGACCGGTGGCATGAGTTTCCACGGCGGTTTCCTCGGGGTCATTCTGGCCATGTTATGGTGGTGCAAGAAATATAAGATGACCTGGTTCCAGACCTTAGATTTTATCGCACCTTGCGTACCAACAGGGTTGATGTTTGGCCGGATTGGTAATTTTATTGGCGGCGAACTGTATGGTCGTCAGGTGGCCGACCCAAACTTTGCCTGGGGCATGATCTTCCCGACCGATCCGCTGCAACTGGTGCGTCATCCATCACAACTGTATCAGGCGCTTTGTGAAGGCCTGATCCTGTTTATTGTCCTATGGTGGTTCAGTTCCAAGCCGCGTCCACGTATGGCAGTTTCGGCGTTGTTCTTGATCGGTTATGGTCTGGCACGTTTTGTGGTTGAATTCTTCCGTGAGCCGGACAATGGCCAGCTATTTATTGGCTGGATGAGCAAAGGACAATTCCTGAGCCTGCCAATGATCCTGATTGGCTTGTGGATGATGTGGTATGCCTACCAGAAGAAAATATATGACTGGGGTCCAAACAAAAATAGCTAAGAAAATAGCTTAATTGAGCGAGGCAAAGGCCTCGCTTTTTTATACTCAAAATATGCTAAAGTGCCAATTATCTCTTCTATTCTTTCATCATTATGCTTGAGTTCTGGTTTAATCCGCAGGTATCTGTTCTCAAAAAACTGTTGATCTTTATTGTGATTGCAGCGACAGCTGCAGGCTTGTACTGGATGCAACCACTGCCCTTAGATTCGATTTTGATGTTTGTCGGGACCGGCATCATTTTTCTGATCTGCCGTTACTGCAAAATCCACTTTGCCAGCAAAAACCCGACCGGTTTGCTGTATAGATTACTGACCTGGATTCCAATTGCCTTATTGATTGCTTTAGTTTTTATGAATATGCAACAGGGCGAAATCCTGATTCCGGGTGCACAAGGCATTGCATTTATGGCACTGGCGATTTGCCTGTTTTCTCCACTATCCCTGCTCAATCAGAACAAATCAGATGAGGGTTCACCCCGTGCTTGAGTTCTGGTATTCGGAACGCTGTACCCGTCAAATCAAACTCATCGTCATCATCGCGACCTGTATTTTGATTTATACAGCATCGACTGTGGCCCAGTTAGATCCGGTATTTGTGGGGGTGAGTTTAGCGATTGGAATTGTCGTGCATTTACTGCACCATTTCCGCCTGAAAATCTCAAAATCCAATCCCTATGCAAATGGCTTTAGCGCCTTGAGCCGGGTCATTCCCATCATTGCCTTAATTACCCTGTTTGGCTATTTACCAGAACAGCACCAGCAATGGGGCAAATTTGCCTTGGGTCTGCAATGTCTTGGCTTTGCCGCGATTGGATTATTTATCGTTTCAATCTATGAAAGCCGTGCGAAGCGTTTTGAGGACTGATCACTTCGCAGTGTTTTCTTAGAAGTAAGTTTCCAGACGATAGTAACTATAAGTCACGTTTTTATTGCGATAAACCGCATGATCTCGCTGTTTAAAATCCGATACCCAGGCACTACCTGAATAAGCCGCGATATGTCCATATTTATGTCCCTGAGTACGGTCAATAATATAGATATCGCCTTTTTTCGGCCGATCAAAAGAAGCATTAATTTTCTTATAGCCCAGCTGCATCAGGGTACTTCCCCAATCTGCCGCTGCGACCGGATGGTTCACAATTTTCGCACCAGAGGATTGCAGACCGACACGAATACTGCGCGCACATTTCTGTGTACTGGTATTTCGGGTAATGCCTTGCAGATAACTGGTAAATTTCTCGATATTGATACGGTGGCCATTGCTTACGCCTGAAGCGTTACGGACAGTGGCTTTTTGGGATGACTTTTTAGGTCTTTGCTCCGATTGGGAACGCACCATGATATTCGCTTGGACAGGAGCATATACTTCGCTCATGTTTACTTGATGATCATAGATCATGCCTTACCAACCGCTCCTCGCCTGTAATTTAGGCTTTCATATTGTTAACAAGCCGAGAATACTAGTCGTTTAAATGTTATCTTTCACATTAAAAATGTAAATAAATTTGTCTATTTTTCCGGCATTCAAATTAAGCCGTTCTTTCTCATACAGTTACAAAACCCATCATCTTTGCAAAAAAAATGTAAAGCAAAGCTAACTTCGACGCCTTGCAAAGCCTTTTCAGCCTGAAATAGAGAAAATGAGCCGTTATTTTATTCTACTCAAACCCTATGGATTTAATCTGTAACTCGGCCATTTTCAGACAACATTTCACTACATGATTACATCATTTTGAGCTTTGCACCCTGTATTACACTGATGCGGCATTTTTAAATATTGAACTAAACGGAGAAGAAAAATGAGTCAGACTTTAAGTGCCGTTTCAAATTTTAATTTAGAACAATATTTAGGCACCTGGTATGAAATTGCACGCTTGCCGATGAAACATCAACCTGAAGACAGCACCGATATTTCTGCGGTATATAGCTTGAATGAAAATGGCAAGGTTCGGATTCAAAACCGTTGTCTGGATGGCGATGGTAAACTGGATGAAGCTATTGCTGAAGCGACCATTGTCGATGCAGAGCATGCCAAGCTTGAAGTCAGCTTTTTACCTGAAGGCCTGCGATGGATTCCGTTTACCAAGGGCGATTACTGGGTATTAAAAATCGACCCCGATTATCAAACTGCGCTTGTAGGCGAGCCGAATAAAGAATATTTATGGTTATTGCATCGCGGTACCAGTCTGGACGAAGCGACTCAACGCGAATATTTAAGTTATGCAGAATCCTTGGGTTATGATCTGTCTGATCTGATTCATACAGTCCATACTGGCCATAAAACCGCTTAAACTGCAATCAGAAGACCTCCATCAGGAGGTCTTTTTTATTCTCAATTTGGGCGATGAAAGCTCATCAAAAAATGCTATGATGTGCGCAATTTAAATTGTCCCTTTCGACAGAAAAGTGATTATAAAATAATCCATTCTGCTGTTAAAACGGCGATTTTCAACAGATTCAAATAGAGAGAACTATGCGCCAATATCTTGACCTTTTACAACATATCCTCGACAACGGCGGCGATAAAGGCGACCGTACCGGTACAGGTACACGTTCGGTATTTGGTCATCAGATGCGCTTTGATCTTTCCCAAGGTTTCCCTTTACTCACCACCAAAAAAGTTCATTTCCGTTCTATCGTGATTGAATTGTTATGGTTTCTGAAAGGTGATACCAATGTTCAGTATTTAAAAGACAATAAAGTCTCGATTTGGGATGAATGGGCGACCGCAGAACAGACTGCGCGTTTTGGCCGTCCTGAAGGCGAATTAGGCCCAGTGTATGGTCACCAATGGCGTAATTTTGGTGCCAGCAAAAATGCAGACAATAGCTATAACCAAGATGGTTTTGACCAGATCAAATGGTTGATCAATGAAATTAAAACCAATCCAAATTCACGCCGTCTGATTGTCTCTGGCTGGAACCCGAATGAAGCGAATCAGGTCGCATTACCACCTTGCCATACCCTGTTCCAGTTCTTTGTACACAATGGCAAATTGTCTTGTCAGTTGTACCAGCGCAGTGCTGATGTATTTTTGGGTGTGCCATTTAATATTGCCAGCTATGCTTTGTTGACGCATATGATCGCGCAAGTCTGTGATCTGGATGTTGGTGACTTTGTCTGGACTGGTGGCGATACCCACTTGTACAGCAACCATTTTGAACAAGCACAGTTGCAGCTTAGCCGTGAGCCACTCGACCTCTGTCAATTAAAACTAAATCCCGAGATTAAAGACCTGTTCGATTTCAAATTTGAAGATATCGAAATTGTCGGTTATGAATCTCATCCAGGAATTAAAGCCCCTGTCGCTGTTTAATGTTCTTTATTATAAAGTTCCCTCTCTTCCTAGGAGAGGGCTAGGAAGAGGTTTTTTACCACACGTAAATCGCCAACTCCTTTCAAAATTATTCCTAGCCCTAAAGCATGAAGGCAATCAATATAGATTTTTAACCTTTCTTTCGTACCAGTAAAAAATTACACGAAGGACTTTGGGCTTGATAAGAAGGATTCAATACATGTCATTTCAAGATTTAGAAGTTGTACACGTCGTTGCCATGGATCAGCAGCGTTGTATCGGCAAGGGCAATGACCTACCTTGGCATATCTCTGCCGACCTGAAACACTTCAAGGAAATCACCCAAGGCGGTGTGGTGGTGATGGGTCGCAAGACACTAGAATCGATGGGACGTACCTTGCCTAAACGCGTGAACTGGGTCATTACCCGTGATCCAGACTGGGCATTTGCAGGCACCAAAGTCGCTTATAGCATTGAAGATGCGCTGAGTCAGGCCGTTGCAGATGTAAAGGCTTCAGAAAAACCTGAAACCATTTTCATCATTGGTGGTGGTGAAATCTTTAAACAGACTATGGATATTGCAGACCGTCTGGAACTGACCCATGTCGAACTGGATGTACAGGGCGATGCCTATTATCCAGCGATTCCAGCAGAATTTAAAAAAGTCGCTGCCGAGCAACATATCGACGACAAAACCGGCATTGCTTTTGAGTTCGCAACCTACAGAAAATAAAGCCTATTTCTCATGAAAAAGTGATGATGCAGGGACGCGAATACATCTCCAGACATTGGAGTCTGTGGCTACTGGGCAGCCTGTTTACTTTATTCGTCCTTCTGTCGAGCCTGTGGTTCAGCCTGATGCTCTGGGTTCATCAACCCCTCGGAAAAATCGGCAGCTTGATGCTGATTGGACTCTGGCTGACCTTTGCGCTGGTCGTTCTCGGGATTTATTTCACCCGGCATCTGATCTCCCGCCAAGTGGATAGCGTTCTTTATCTTCTGGCCTTTTTATTCTGTCTGCTAGGATATTTCAGTCTGGAAGCGCGTCAGGATCGAGAGTGGAATCCTGAGGTTTCCCAGCTTCTGCATTATGAGCAGCAAGGCGATCAGGTTACCTTACACAATATCCGCAACTTTGACTGGCAGGCCGATGGTCGCTATATCGAACGCTGGGAAAGCCGCAGTTTTGATCTGAATCAGATTACTGGCGTGAACATCATTACTTCCTACTGGATGGGGCCTAAAATTGCCCATACCCTGGTCAGCTTCGATTTTGCCAATCAAAAGCCACTCACCTTCTCGATTGAAATCCGCAAGGAAAAGAATGAAGAGTTTTCAGCGATTGGTGGCTTTTTCCGAAAATATGAACTGAGTCTGGTCGCATCGGATGAAAAGGATATTGTCTATACCCGTAGCAATGTCCGTGGTGAACAGGTCTATTTTTTCCCAGTCAAAATGCCGCAAGCTCAGGCTAAAGCGCTATTCAAGGAATATCTGCGTCAGGCCGATGAGCTGGCCCAAAAGCCAAAATGGTACAATACCCTGACCAGTAATTGCACCACACTAGTCTTTGATATGGTTCAGGCGATATCGCAACAACAGCTACCCTCAGATTACCGGTTGCTGGCCTCCGGCTATTTACCGAATTATCTCTATGATCTTAAAGTACTGGAACAGTCTTGGGATATGCACACTTGGTATCAACGGGCACATGTCAATCCACGGGTAGAACGCACCGCTAATCTCTCCAGTCAGGACTATTCACGCCTGATCCGGCAGGGCCTACCAAAACCCGACATGCGATAACTGTGTAGCAAATCCACTTCAATAAAGATACAAAATCAACTGGAACCTTGATCATTTTTTGTTTATATACAAATAGCTAGTCAATGATCAGAGTATCTCTCATGCTAAAAAAATTAACTGCAATCGCGATTTTAGGCTCGGTTCTAACGGTCATGGGCTGCGAAACTGTGCCCAATACAGCCACGACACAAACCGCGAATCATTTACAACTTTTGCAAAATCGTACTTGGATTGCGACCCAGATTGGTAATACTGAAATCAAGACTGCGCCAACCGCACGCAATGTTCCGAGTCTGCAATTTGATGCCAGTACCCAGCGCGTTTCAGGTTCAGATAGCTGTAACCGGATTATGGGCAGCTACACAGCAGCAAAAGACACGCTGACCCTGAGCCAGATGGCCACTACCCGTATGGCCTGTATGAACAACGATCAGCTTGATCAGAAATTTAATGAAGCTTTAGCCAAAGTGACGCATTATCAGGTATTTGCTAAAACCTTAAAATTACTGGATCGCCATGGGAATCTCTTGATCCAGCTAGAAAGTGCTGCTCAGCCGCGTTAATACATCCCTACAAAAAGCCTGTATGGACAGGCTTTTTTATCTTTCATACTGATGAGCTGGAATTTAACCATCAGCCCAATTGAGTTATTTAATTGAATGAGGAATCAACCATGCAACAGGCACTTTTCGGTGGGGGATGCTTTTGGTGTACTGAAGCCGTATTTTTACAGATCCAAGGGGTTCAGCAGGTCGTCAGCGGTTATGCAGGTGGTCATACGACTGAGCCAAACTATGATGATGTCTGCGGAGGCAATACCGGCCATGCCGAAGTCATTCTGATCGATTTCGATGAAAACCAGGTTAACTATACCCAGTTGCTTGATGTATTTTTTGCGACCCATGATCCAACCACATTAAACCGTCAGGGCAATGATGTCGGCACCCAGTACCGTTCTGTGATTTATTATCTGAATGATGAACAGCAGCAACAGGCGCAGCAGGCAATCGATGCTCTGAAAGCCGATGGCATCAATGTGGTGACTGAACTAAGCCCTGCTCCAACTTTCTATCCGGCGGAAGACTATCATCAAAACTTCTTTGCCAAGAACCCGACCCAGGGCTATTGCAATTTTGCCATTCCGCCAAAATTGAATAAATTACGCAGCAAATTTACGACCCTATTAAAAACCCATTAAGATTCACGAAAAATGGGCATAAAAAAAGCGACTGCAATCAGTCGCTTTTTTACTCTCAGAATCTTAGTTATCGGTTGCAAAGGCAATATCGCTGAGTCCGGCTCCACTCGCACGCGACATGACTTGCGCCACCGAGTCATAACGTGATTCTTTATCCGCTTTCAACACAATGGTCGGCTGACGTTCAGCTTGGCCCGCTTCATTAAAACGGGTTTCGAGCTGTTCCAGCGTCAATACATCACCATTCCAGGCAATGTCACCTTCGGCATTGATGCTAATCGTGACATTTTCAGGCGGCAGATCGATAATCTCCGCAGTCGTTTGTGGCAAGGTTAATGGAATTGATGGGTTCGCAACGGTCGCTGTCACCAGAAAGATGATCATCAATACCAACATAATGTCGATGAGGGGAATGAGGTTCATCTCATTCATGCCTACATCGTTGTCTTCACCCAGTTGAAAAGCCATTAAGCTTGACCTCCCACGAAACTCTGTTGTGTTACTTTTTCATCAGACTTTTTTGCAGCAGATTCCTGTTGCAGCATGGTATCAATCAACAGACCGTGTGCCTGATCCTGTAACTCGTGTGCCAAGCCACGATTAGCACGGACACAGATGTTATAAGCCAGTACCGCAGGAATCGCGACTGCCAGACCTAAGCCAGTCATAATCAATGCTTCACCGACTGGAGTTGCCACTTGTGCCAGACCAGCCTGACCACTTTTACCAACAGCAACCAGCGCATGGAAGATGCCCCATACCGTACCGAACAAACCGACAAATGGTGAAATTGAGGCAATCGTACCAAGAACTGATACACCTTTTTCGGCATTGGCTTTTTCTGCTGAAATCTGGCGTAACAGCGCCTGTTCTGCCACTGCTTTACGCTGTTCAAAGCCCAAAGGAGCCAGTTTGGTTTTCAGTTGTTCCAATGCCTTAGATAACTGAGCATAGGCAATCTGTTTCAGTTGGCGAGTGCCCATCAAACGCAGCACAAAAATGGTCCATGTCGCAATCGACATTGCCAATAACACGAAATACAGCGTTTTACTGACTGCATCAGCGTGTTGCCAATAAACTGAAAAGTTCATATTCGAACTCCTAATGGGTGAGCCGTTATTTAACCTGAAAATCGAAAGGCTGTTCCACACGGGTTGGATAAGCCACACCATTTTCAACATATTTGGTGAGTTGTGCACGACGTACCGCCGCTTCTACTTTGCGCGTTACCGCCGGGCTACAACTTGAATTTCGTGCAGTCGCAGAAACTACTTTACCCTGCTCATTCGCTGAAACATCTACTACCAGTGAACAGGCTGATTTTAATTCACCTGCAGAGAGTGAGACTTTTGGTGAACGCTGCCAGGACACGCCCCCACCAATCGATACACTTTTCGGGGATGGCGGCGCAGCAGGTGCTGGCGGTGCCACAGGCGCAGGTGGCGCGACTGGAGCAGGTGCCGGTTTAACTTTAGTTTCAGTGACCACTGTCGGTACAACCGGACTTGGGGTTGGTTTTGCTTCAACTGGCGGTGCTTTAACCACTTTTGGCTCTTCAGCCTTTTTCACCTGCTCGATTTTTTCTACTTTTTTCGGTGGTGGTGGCAGCGGTTTATCGACAATTTTGACTTCTTTTGGCTTAGGCGGCTCTTTTTGTGGCTCGGCCTTCGGCTTTGGCGGTAAAGGTTTTGGCGCTTCCTGGAGTTTTACAAAGCGCACTTTTAAGGGTTGCTTATCAATGGGTGCCAGCTCAGGTGCTTTCATCTGGCTGATCGCATATAACACACCCACATGCCCAACCAGTACAGCCGCCACGATAGAGATGACTTTCTTTTTCATCTGATTTGGCGGTGTAGGCATTTGGGGCGCAGCAACTTGACTCATTAAATCTATTACCTTGAGGAGATGATGTGGAACAAACTATCAAGCTCATCGGTTAGCACAATTAAAGTATGCCAATAATAAATGAGAAGTGTTTTCATTTGCAACCGCTAATCCTACCTTTGACTGACTTTTTTTGCATCAAAACAAAAAAGGCACACTAAAAGTATGCCTTTTTAAAACTCAATGCAAGTCTTATTGGAACACGACAGTCTTGTTGCCATCGACAATAATACGGTCTTCCAAATGCCATTTTACCGCACGGGCCAATACATTACGTTCCACGTCCTGACCGAGTTCACGTAACTGCTCAACAGTAAAGTCATGGTTCACGCGCTCCACATCCTGCTCAATAATCGGACCTTGATCCAGATCAGCAGTCACATAGTGCGCAGTTGCACCGATCAGCTTCACGCCTTTTTCATAGGCCTGTTTGTACGGATTGGCACCTACAAAAGCCGGCAGGAAAGAATGGTGAATGTTGATCACTTTCATTTCCCACTTGCTGACAAATTCTTCATCCAGAATCTGCATATAACGCGCCAGCACCAACAGGTCATTGCCCTGCATCAACTGGTCGATTTCTGCATAAGCTTCAGGTTTGTTGTCTTTGGTCACCGGCACAACTTCGAATGGAATGCCAAAATTTTCAACTGCTTCGCGTAAAGTCTCGTGATTCGATACTACTTTGGTAATTTCACAAGGCAGACCACCACGCGCATGACGCCATAACAGCTCAAGCAAGGCATGATCGACTTTAGACACCAGAATACCGACTTTTTTCACGTCACTGACCAGAGCCAGACGCCATTGCATGCCATAGCGTTCTGCCACATTGGCTGCAAAAGTCTGGGTAATACTTTCTTTACGACTTTGAAGATTATCTAATTCAAATTCAACGCGCATGAAGTAACGTCCGCCCTGCGCTGCTGTCGCATATTGGTCAAGCGCAGTAATGTTGGCACCTTGATGATACAAGAAGCTCGAAACAGCCTGCACGATGCCCGGCTTGTCTTCACAAGTAATCAATAAACGTGCGGTGTTAGCAGTCGTCATATTCATGTTGGTTTAAGTCACTAATCAGTTAAATTAAAAATAAGCCGAGTATTCTAGCGCGTTTCTTGGATATTCTGAATAGTTTGTTCAGATTCAGAATCTTTAGATGACGACAGGCTGGCAAAAAGTTCCGAAGAGCCCAAACTACTCAATAAACCTTCATAGGTTTGACGACTTTCACCACGTAAATACGCCCCTTCTAGGAATACCATTTGACGGAGTGCCTGCCAGACCCATTTTTCTTCCAGCGTATTGGAATCGGTCAGATGACCCGACATATACAGGAAGTTGGTCCAGTTGGTCAGTACAATCCACAGGTTAATGATCAGGGCTTCAATTTCTGAATCGGTCATGTCCATCAGGCCTGCATTAACAAAGCCTTTATAAATTTTCTGGCCCTGCTGCATCACCTGTCCGGCAAAGCGTGGATACATCTTGCGAAAATCTTCGTTATTTTCTACCAGATGATAGACATCACGATGCAGGAAACGGTAAGCCCATAACTGGCTGCTCAGCACCTGAAAATAATGCACCTTATCATTGGCATCCAGTGCACGGTCATCCGGCAGCGCCAGCATTTCCAGGGTCTGATGCTGGTACTGTTCCATCAATTCTTTAATAATTTCATTTTTATTGCGGAAATGATAATACAGGTTACCCGGGCTCATGCCGAGTTCAGCCGCAATGTGATTGGTGGTTACCGATCGTTCGCCACGCTCGTTAAACAGCTGCAAACTGAGCTGCAAGATACGCTCTTTAGTTTTTAAGGTTTTGGTTTGGGACATCCTAAAATAACCATTCAGTTCATGCATTAGCAGGCTAACACACAAAGTCACTTGACTAATTAGAGTATTTGCTCTAAAAATTAATTAATCGATTTTTGAATAATGGTAGTGCGGCATGAACAGTCACACAAAAACAACATCAATGACACCACATTTTTTTGATAGCCAATATTTGAATGAAGTCTTGGCGCAACAAAAACACGCTTACTTACACTACCCTCTGCCGACTGCAAAGGAACGTATCGATCGTTTAGCTCGACTTAAGCGTATCTTAGTTAAGTATCAAGATCAATTTGCTGATGCAATTAATCAGGACTATGGTAACCGTTCAATCGGGGAAACCAAGATTGGTGAACTGCTCACCTGTCTGGAACATATCAAATATTACAGCAAAAACCTGACCCGATGGATGAAACCTTCCAAGCGTCATGTCGGCATTATTCATCAGCCGGCTAAAGCCTGGGTACAATATCAGCCTTTAGGCGTGGTTGGGATTATCGCACCATGGAACTATCCGCTGTTGTTGTCGATTGGCCCCCTGATTTGCGCACTGGCGGCCGGCAACCATGCCATGATCAAAATTTCCAGTGCATCCGCTGCCTTTGGTGAAGTTTTAGAAAAAGCTTTGGCTGAAGCCTTCCCTAAAGAATTGGTCGCTGTGGTGAATGGTGGCGGTGTGATTTCAGATGCTTTCTGTCGTTTGCCTTTCGATAAACTGATTTTCACCGGCTCAACTGCAGTCGGTAAAACCGTCATGGCAGCCGCTGCCGAAAATCTGGTGCCGGTGATTCTGGAACTGGGCGGTAAATCGCCAGTACTGGTGCATCCATCAATTGATCTACGTGATGTTGCGCAGCGGATTGCGGTGGGCAAACTGTGGAATGCCGGTCAGACCTGTGTAGCGCCAGATTATATGTTCCTGCCTCGTGGCAAGACGGCTGAGTTTATTGACCATTTTAAAGCCTGTGTCGAAAGCATGTATCCGGATATCACCCATAATCAGGATTACACCTCGATTATCAATGACAAACAATATAACCGTCTGCAAGGTTATCTGGATGATGCTCGCGAACAGGGTGCGCAAGTTATTGAAATTAATCCACGCAGTGAAAACTCGGCTGATCTGCGCAAGATTGCACCGACCATCGTGACCAATGTCACCCCGATGATGCAGATCATGCAGCATGAAATCTTTGGCCCACTGTTACCGATCATGGAATATGATCAAATTGACGATGTCATCGACTTTATTAATAGCCGTCCACGCCCACTTGCTTTATACTACTTCGACTTTGATCAGGCGCGTGCCGATTATGTCGCACAGCGTACCCATTCAGGGCATTTCGGGCAAAATACGGTACTGACCCATGTTGCGCAGGACGATCTACCATTTGGGGGTGTCGGTGCATCAGGTATGGGGAAATACCATGGCCCAGAAGGCTTCTTCAGTTTGTCGCATGAACGCTCAGTAATGTCGAATCCAAAGCTTTATAGCTTGAAATACATTCTGCCACCGTTCAATAAACCGATTCACAAGCTGATTTCGAAGACACTTCTCCGCTAAATGATCAAGGCATGAGCTATCGATATAGTTCGTGCCGCGTTTTGACGAAAATCGCTTGTCTTTTAAGCGCATTTTTGATATAAAACGCCCCTTGAATGATTTCAATCCGTTTATTTTTGACTGGCCATACAGATTTGCTGTTGGCTAAATCAATGGAGTTACACCATGTCTAAGGTTTGCCAAGTTACCGGCAAGCGTCCAGTCGTTGGTAACAACGTCTCACACGCCAACAACAAAACTAAGCGCCGGTTCGAGCCGAACCTGCACCACCACCGTTTCTGGTTAGAAAGCGAAAAACGTTTTGTACGTCTTCGTTTAACCACTAAAGGTATGCGTATTATCGACAAATTGGGCATTGAAAAGGTTGTTGCTGACCTACGTGCTCAAGGTCAAAAGATCTAAGGAGTCTGAACCATGCGTGATAAAATTCGCTTAGTTTCTTCAGCTGGTACAGGTTATTTCTATACCACGACTAAGAACAAACGTACTATGCCGGAAAAAATGGAAATCAAAAAATTTGATCCAAAAATCCGTCAACATGTAATCTTCAAAGAAGCTAAAATCAAATAATTTTAGTTTCTTTAAAAAAACGACCTTTGCGGGTCGTTTTTTTTTGCACTTTTTTTATCCAGCTTGATAAACTTTCTGCATGTTTTGGCACTTTTTGTGCTTATTTCCCAACAAACCTAGCTAAAGGAGTATTTAGTGCCACATGACGTAGAGCTCATTATATTACTGGCTGTTGGTTTTGGCTTAGCTTTGGTCTTTGGCTATCTCGCTGCACGGCTACGTCTCCCCCCTTTGATCGGCTATCTCATTGCCGGCATTCTGATTAGTCCCCACACGCCCGGTGTGGTCGGTGATATTCATCTGGCCAACCAGTTGGCAGAATTAGGCGTCATGTTCCTGATGTTTGGCGTCGGAATGCATTTTTCCCTAAATGATCTGATGCAGGTCCGCCGGATTGCCCTGCCTGGTGCGATTTTACAGATTGCAGTTGCCACCTTGCTCGGAGTCGGAGTTTCGATGCTGTGGGGCTGGAGCTTTGGTTCAGCGCTGGTCTTCGGCCTAAGCCTGTCCTGTGCCAGTACCGTGGTTCTACTCAAAGCCCTTGGTGATCGTGGCCTGCTCGATTCGATCAATGGCCGGATTGCTGTTGGCTGGTTGCTGGTCGAAGATCTGGTCATGGTCTTGGCGCTGGTACTGTTACCTGCCACTGCGGTACTTTTAGGTGGGCAGGCGCTGGAAGGCGCAAGCGATGAGAATATCTGGCTTACCTTAGGGATTACCTTACTTAAAGTCGCAGGCTTTATTGCCTTCATGCTGATTATTGGTAAACGCTTGATTCCGATGATCATACAGGTCGTGGCACGTCTTGGTTCACGTGAGCTGTTTACTTTAACAGTGGTGGCTGCCGCCGTTTCAATCGCCTTTGGTGCCTATAAAGTCTTTGGCGTGTCGATGGCACTGGGTGCTTTCTTTGCCGGAATGGTGGTGAAAGAGTCCGATTTTAGTCATCGCGCCGAAGAGGAAACTTTGCCACTGCGTGAAATTTTCTCGATTTTATTCTTTGTTTCCGTCGGCATGCTGTTTGATCCGCGCATTTTGCTGGAACAACCTTTACATGTGCTGGCCGTAGTCGCAATTATCATGATTGGTAAGACTATTGCCGCGATGGCACTCGTGCTGTTCTTCCGTTATCCGATCAATACCGCTTTGACCGTCGGTGCTTCTCTGGCACAGATTGGTGAGTTCTCCTTTATTTTGGCTGCACTCGGTGTTTCGCTCAATCTGCTTTCGCTGGAAGGTCAAAACCTGATTCTGGCAGGTGCCTTAATTTCGATTACGCTTAACTCCTTTATCTTTTCCGCGATTGAGCCGGTACAGAAATGGATTCGGGAACGCTCGACTCTGGCCCGCTTACTGGAACGCAGTGGTGACCCTTTGGCAATGTTACCGGATGAAGTCTCACAGGATTACCTGCGCGATCAGGTGGTCATTATTGGCCATGGTGAGGTGGGACGTCGCATTACCCGCTCATTGATGGAAGAAAATATCAAGGTGGTCATTGCCGAAGAAAACCGTGACATCGTCGAAAATCTGCGTGAAAAAGGTATTGCTGCGGTGTCTGGTGTTGCCACTGAAGCCGGAGTACTGATTCAGGCACATATTCAACATGCGCGCTTACTGGTCATCTCCCCTATGGATATCATCGATATTCATAAAATTGTGGACATTGCCAAGACCTTGAATCCACAAATTCAGGTACTGGTCTGTGCAGAAAGCAAGGAAGAAGCTGAAGCCATTCGTCGGGATAATGTCGGTGCAGTTTATTATGCCAAAGAAGAAATGGCGAAAAATATGAGCAATCATATTTTGAACCAGATTGAGATCGCGCATCAGCATACGCCTTCTCATTAAAGTTTTTCTTTGAATAAACACTGAATAAAAAAAAGTTGCCGGATCTGGCAACTTTTTTTTATGGACATCAATATATCTCTGAGCCAAAGATTTTATTAATACACTGGTTTCAGACTGCTCACGACTTAAATTTTAAAATACTGATTTCTTCATCTTCATTTTAAATGAACGTTTTGTGATACTTAAAATCTGCCTAATTTAATAACCTATAACACTCAAAAAGCACACCGATAGTGTGCTTTCTAAATAAATTTCAACGATTAACTCATATACTTTGGTTCTTCATCCACAACTTCAGCCTGCCATTCATTGACCTGCTGTTCCAGCAAACCATAGAGTGCTGCCTGAATCATCTGTTGCGCAATCACGGGCGTCTGCTCTCCAAGTAGAGCTTTCACCTCATCATTAAATTGAATCATGACCAAAGGCTGTTTATGTGAGCCTGCATTGCGTAGAGCCAACGCGCCACCTTCAAGTTGAACGAGTTCTAAAATCGCGTCTTGATTACCAAATAAATCTTTCAACTGTTCTATAGACATATATCCTCCATGTTCAACATGGTGGCAAAGAGCCGAGTGCACTTTGCATCATTAGAGTAATTGATATAGGGTTAAAAATTGTAATTTCAAGTACAGCAAGCACAGCCTATCCGATTAAAATTCAATCATCTCATTACGAAACCCATCAATTAATTGTGTCAGGTCACGATGCCATTCTCTCAATATAGCAGTATCAGGTAACCATGCTTGTGGAGACTGTGTGACTTTAATGATGAGATTTGAAGAGGTTTCGTCTTCAGGTTCTGGTGTACTTGGTTCCGGCGCATATTGGCATAAACGGTAGGCGCGCTTCAGTTCAGCAATGAAACCGCTTTTGGACAAATGTTGCAGTACAGCCACTTCTGGCGAAATCTGGCCTTTGGCCGCCATCAGTTCTTCAATTGATTTCAGGGTTGGATTAGGATCATTCAGGCGATAATAACGCACCAGTTCCTGTAAAAATGCTAACAAGGCACCATGCAAATGAAACACAGTTGCTTCACGTTGTGCCTGAGCCTGTTGTACATGTTCGGTTTGCTCGGCCTGCTGACAGGAAAGACGGGCAAAATACAGTTTTTGATTGGTACGGTCCGCATGATAGCGAGCAACACGGGTCATCGAGATTTCCTAAGGTTTAAAACAAATTTTGGCTTTTATAAAGTAAAAGGTTCGCCTGCATTTCGCAATCAAAAGATGTTTAGGCTGAATCCATCCAGCACTGAAATTCAGAGCATTGAGCTCACTAATTAAGTACAGCGATACTAAATTTCAGCCATAAAAAAGGAGCCTATCAAGTGCTCCTTTTTTGAATTTAAGCCTGAGGCTTATCTTCTGCGGCTTTCACACGGATCCCATGTCCGTGCAGACGCAAAGTGTTCAGGCCTTTAATGGCTTTGACTGCTTCACGGCCATGTGGCATTTCTACAAAAGCAAAACCTTTTGATTTGCCTGTTGCTGCATCAAGCACCAAAGTACAGGTCTCCACTGTGCCATATTCCTGGAACAGTTTCAGCAATTCGGCTTCTGTGACCGTACGTTCTAAATTACGAACTAAAATTTTCATCTTACAACCTTAAGAAGATAGGCAAAAAATATCAAAAAGCACGCGCCTACTCTACTTTTTGTATGAAACCACTTTGCTATAGTTTAATCGAGATCAATCCCAAAATCTAAATTAATCGACTTGCGTTCAATCAAGGCACTTTTGACGGTTTGCTGCCGGGTTTTGTAATGGGTTTCTGTAGTGCATAACTGCCGGGTAAGATCATTCAGGAAATAGCTTTCGACTTTACGCCCCTGCTCATCGACCGTTTCCCGCGCCCAATGATTCAGGTTCTGTTTGGTCAGAATCAATTCATTTTTTGCCCGGGTCAATGCTACATACAGCACACGACGCTCTTCTTCGACATCATCAAAATCACCTTGGGCACGTGCATGCGGATAATTCCCCGGCGTGACATTGGCTACATAACAGACATTTTGCTCGGTGCCTTTGGCCGAGTGAATGGTGATTAAGGTCACCACATCATGATCCGACTGGCGTTCAATTTCCGAAATTGACACCGGATCCAGTACATATTCCTCTAAAAATTCACTCAGCTGCGAATGTTTGGAGGCCAGCTGTTTGACCAGTTCAAAATCACTCTGGCGACGTGGCCAATCCTTTTTATAGTTTTCTGCCAGTTGAGATTCAATCGCCTGAATCGCCAGACCGACACAAGCTTGCACTTCGCCTTTGAGCACACTCATCTGCTGCATGATCAGAATAGTCTCTAGCGGTATCTTGCCAAACTGTTCTAATTTCTTTGCAATCTGATCCATTTCCGGTTCAGCCAATAACTGCTGCGATAGCTTGCTAGCACCAACATCACCCACACCATTCCACAGGGTTAAGAAACGCATCCAGGCAATATCATCTAGTGGATTGGCCACCACCCGCAGCATGCTGAGCAAATCTTTGACATGCGCAGTTTCCAGCAGCTTCATGCCACCAATAAAGCGATACGGTACATTGGCTGCAATACAGGCCGCTTCAATGTGCCGCGCGGCAAAGCTGGAACGAACCAGCACCATATGCTCGCCCCATTTGCTGCCTTGCAGATAATGGCGTTCTTTAATATCAATCGCAATCCATTTGGCTTCATCAAACTCATTCGGGAAGATATGCATACGCGGCTTTACACCTTCTCCGCGATAAGCTTCTAGACGTTTGTCATATTTGATTTCAGACTGATCCAGCAGCCAGTTAGACAGATCGAGAATTTCCTGGGTCGAGCGGTAGTTCTTTTCTAATTTGAAAATCTGCGCATCTGGCACACGTTCTTTGAAATGGTGAATATTTTCAAAGTCTGCACCACGAAAGCCATAAATCGACTGGGCATCATCACCGACACAAAACAGGCTGATCCGGTCTTTAAGTGGTTCGAGCAAAGCCCATTGTAATGGATTGGTATCCTGCATTTCATCGACCAGCATATGTCGACAGATTGAAGCGACATAGTCGACCAGACCTTCGGACTGTGCCAGCGCCGTAGCCACTACCGCCAGAATGTCATCATAATCCAGAAAGCTGCGTGCCTGCTTACGTGCTTCGTACTCTTTCATAATCTCGGCAATCTGGTCCTTTAAGGCCAGATATTCCGGCATCTGTTTTTCTAATGCCAGACTGAGTTTTTGCCGGGTATTCCTTGCAAAAGAATATAGATCACATAGTTCCTGAGGCTTAGGCAGATGGTTGGGATTTTTCTTGTCATCACGACCGCGAATCAGGCGGAACATCATCAGCTGATCATCACGATCAATAATCGAAAACTGTTCCAGACCAAAAGCTTTCGGAATACGGCGCAGCAGATACATACAGAAGGTATGAAAGGTCGAGGCCCGCAGTCCCTTGGCTTCTTCACCAAGTGCCAGTTCGACACGCGCCACAATTTCACTGGCAGCCCGGCGGGTAAAGGTCAGAATCTGAATCTGGTTGGCAGGCACGCCCTGTTCAATCAAGTAAGCTGCGCGTGCCACGATGGTCTTGGTTTTGCCACAACCTGCCCCGGCCAGCACCAAACTGTGTTTTGCTTCTGTGGTCGCTGCTTGCTTTTGTTGGGGGTTTAATTCATCAATCAGGGTGGCTAAACTCATTTTCACTCATCATTTTGTGGATGTATGTAGTTTAACAGATCGCTTCCAGAATTATGGCTTTTCAGTTGTCCTGAAACTGTCTCCAATTTTATTTCCTGATTTGATATTAGCTAACGACAGGGCGTGCTGGATTGCAGGAGAGAGAAATACTTTCACTCTGTCAAAAGATTTTTAACTATCTCAGCGACAGCTTTCTCCAAGTTCATTTCTGCATTTTTTAAGGCTTCTTCTAAAGGACAATCTGGTGGATTAATACCAATAATCTGGCTAAATCCTGACTCAAACAGATCCTCAATTCCTTCACCGATTAGACCCGCAAAAGCGATTACCGGTTTATTAAATTGCTTGGCGAGCTGTGCTACCCCAAAAGGGGTTTTGCCCAAAGATGTTTGACTATCAATTTTACCTTCACCGGTCAGGACATAATCTGCTTGCGCTATTTTCTCATTCAGTTGAACCTGTTCAATCATCAGTTCCACCCCGGACCGAATAGAGGCAGCAGTGAATGCCATTAAACCAAAACCCAGTCCACCGGCAGCACCAGCCCCTGCAACATGACGATAATCACGGCCAAACTGCCCAGCGACTACATCGGCAAAATACCCAAAGTTTTGATCCAGTTGCTTGACCATTTCAGGCATTGCCCCTTTCTGTGGTCCAAAGATTATCGATGCACCATTTGGTCCACACAGTGGATTGTTGACATCCGATGCAATGATTATTTCAGTATCTGCTAAACGTGGATCCAGTTCGGATAGATCCATTGATTTGACCAGTTCTAAGTTTCCACCACAGACCTGAATTAACTCTCCCGCATGATTTAGAAACTGCACACCCAGTGCTTGCGCCATCCCTGCACCACCATCATTGGTAATACTGCCGCCCGACCCCATGATGATTTTTTTCACACTCAAGTCCAATGCCTGTTTGATCATTTCTCCTGTGCCATAAGTTGAAGTGAGCATCGGATTACGCTGTGAAGGCTTCAATAAATGAATGCCATTGGCCTTGGCCATTTCAATCACAGCAGTTTGACCTGCATCAATCAAACCCCAATAGGTCTGAATACGTTGCTCAGGCAGTGGTCCGGTCACTTCACATGCAATACTTTGCCCCTTTAAACTTGAAATCAATGCATCGACCGTGCCTTCACCACCATCGGCCATTGGCACATGAATGATGTGGGCATCCGGAATGACGTTCTGGATACCGCGTTGCATGGCCTGACAAACCTGCGCAGCAGACATGCTTTCTTTAAACGAGTCAGGAGCAAGCACAAAGGTGAGCGACATGGTGTGATCTTTTATCCACAAATGAAGTCTAAATTGTGGATAAATCCAGCACTATCCACAAGTCTTTATTTCCAGCCCAGTTCAATTGCAGTTATCTCATTAATCAAGGTTTGAACCGTACCGGGTTTGTCGGAGAGTCAATATTCTGAGAGACTATCCCGATGACAAAATTAAAATATACCCCTGAAATCAGAGAAAGAGCGGTTCAATTATTGATTGAATCCGAGAAAGATTATCCATCGAATTGGGCTGCAATCACAGCAATTGCTCCTAAAATTGGCTGTACTCCTGAAACACTACGTGTTTGGTATCAAAAATACTTAGATCAACAAAATCCAGTTAAAGCACAGCAGCTTTCAGACCAAGAACGTATCAAACAACTGGAACGCGAAAATAAAGAACTGCAACGTGCTAACGAAATTCTACGTAAAGCAGCGGCTTTTTTCGCCCAGGCGGAGCTCGACCGCCCACACAAATAATGGTGGATTTTATCCATAATAATAAAGAGCTGTACGGAGTCGAGGCGATTTGTAGAATTTTACCGATCGCACCTTCAACCTATTACCGGACTCTAGATCTCACAGTAAATCCAGAACATCGAGCGAAACGAGATTTACATGACTTGCAGCATGCTGAGGAGATTAAGCGAATTTGGAAAGAAAGTTCAGGTCGATACGGTGTGCGTAAGGTCTGGCAACAACTGAAACGTGAAGGCTATGTGATTGCACGTTGTACAGTTGCTCGATTGATGCAAAAGCTAGGTATACAAGGTGTTTGGCGTGGTAAGAATAAACAAACCACCCGTAACCGAGATGACCAAAAACGGGCAGATGATTTAGTGAAACGTAATTTTAATGCTGATCATCCAAACCAACTATGGGTGGGTGACTTTACGTATATTCAAACTCATTCAGGCTGGGTATATACCGCATTTGTTATTGACGTGTTCTCACGAGCAATTGTTGGATGGAAAGTATCTACACGGATGAATACAGATATGGTGCTCGATGCATTGGAGCAAGCATTGCACGATCGAGGTATGCCTAAGAATGTGATTCATCATTCAGATAGAGGTGTTCAATATCTTTCTATTCGCTATACCAATCGTTTAGAAGCAGCAAATTTACGAGCATCAGTCGGTACGACAGGTGATTCATACGATAATGCTTTGGCTGAAACGGTGAATGGCTTATACAAAACAGAAGTGATTGAATATTTAAAAGCAGATTGGCAAGGTTTAGCGGATGTACAACTTGCGACATTAAATTGGGTAGATTGGTTCAACAAAAAGCGTGTACACAGTGCACTGGGTTATGTATCGCCTTTTGAGTTTGAAGCAATGTACTATGATAAGATTAATCCGTTAGGTCAGGTGGCCTAACTTAAATAAAAAAGTCTCCGACAAACCCGGTACGGTTCAGTTTGATTTAAAGATTCTGGCATTTTACTGGTAGTTTGAGACAGTGGAATATGTCCTGCCATCAGCTCCACCTTGGCTTGCGGAAATAAGGGTTGCTGATCTGGAAATGCATAACCCAGCGGATAAATCGGTTGGCCTGTCGCTAAATCATATTTATCCGAGGCGCCAAAGGCATGCAGTAATTCATGCACCAAGACAATTTTATTCTGTTCAGTCTGTTGCTTGGATGCAAATAGATTCACCGAACCAATCCGGCCTTTTTGCAAGGCAGTTGAATGCTTTAATTGCTTGGTTTGTACAGGATCATAGTAATTTAAAAATAAAGTCACATTGGCTGAAGGATCTGAACTCTGTTGCTGTTTCCAGGCATAAAACCGGAATTTTAAACTCCATAAAACTGTATTGATGAGTGAAGCCTGCTCAGGGCCTTTGGGCGGTAGAACTTTAAGCTCACGGCCTAAATTAAAATAAAAATAAGTCGGCTGTCCGCGATACTGCTGAGCTGCTTGTTCCAGATATTTCCGTGCTCTATTCAGGTCCTGACTCGACAGTTGCTGGATGTATTGCTGTGTGGTCGGTAATCCATCAGCATTAATCGGATGCAGCAACACAATAATCGGCTTTGACCAGTTCTGGTTTTGATCACGATAGGCATTGACCGCGACAATCAATAAGATGATTAATAAAATCAGAATCCGAATCTTTTTCCACATATCGATTACACACTCTGCTTTTTCATTTTTCTTAAATACATCTGACTCATTTCTATTTTTGTTTCAAATAAATTTAAAGTTTTTATTAATCCTGACAATTTGGCTCTACCATAGTTACGAGAGTCAAAATCAGGCTTTACTGCACTGATATACTGCCCGACCATCCCTAAATTCGCCCATCCATTATCATCGGCATTATCTTTTACAGCTTTATAAATTAAGTTAAGCGTAGCTCGATCCATCCCTTCAGGTAACTGAATTTCCTTTTGCGCAGATATAGTTTTTTGTCCATTAGTCTTGATAATCTCCGAAACTTTTTTATCTATTGATCCTGTTTCTTCACCATCCTCATTATTTTTAATTTCACTATCTACAAGTAAATTTTCGATATAAATGAACTTGTCACAGGCTTTCTTAAATGCTTCAGGCGTAGCTTTTTTGCCAAAGCCATACACAGTTAGACCATTTTCACGAATACGTGAAGCTAAGGGCGTGAAATCACTATCACTGGATACAATACAAAATCCATCTAATGCACCTGCATAAAGTAAATCCATAGCATCAATGATCAGGATCATATCCGTCGCATCTTTACCCTTGGTATAAGCGAATTGTTGTACCGGAGTGATGGCATGAGGAAGGAGTACATCTCGCCATTTCTTTAAAGTTTCGCTGCTCCAGTCCCCATACACACGTTTGACACTGGCAATTCCATATTTCGCAACTTCCTCCAATACCGATGAAATCGCGTTGATAGAAGAATTATCCGCATCGATTAATACAGCGAACTTTTTTGTCTGAATATCCACATCCACCCCAAGATATTATTTTTAATTTTTTATATACATGATTCTGACATAAAAAATGCCGACTTTCGTCAGCATTTTTTTGAATCTTAGAGTTTAGGCTTCAACCCATTTTCCGTCCTGATAAACCAGAGACCATTTGGTTTGCTTGCCTTCTGCAGTTTCCGAACCAATATATTGTGACTGGTTCTTACGGCTAAATTTTACCAGAGTTGGATTCCCTTCCGGGTCCACATCAGGTGCCTGCAAGATAAACTGATACTTTGGATCAAGCTGGTCGGCAACAGAACGAATCTCGGCCACTTTCGGTGCACGGGTTTCACGCACTTTCGGGAACTTGCTTGCCGCCAGGAATAAACCGGCTGCACCGTCACGCAGTACAAAGAAATCGTCATGCTTGGCAGAACGTAAATGCTCCATCTTGATCGGATCCACACGTGGAGGCGCAGGCTGACCGCTCTTTAAGACTTTACGGGTATTGTCACAGCTGGTACAGGCAAAATACGGACCAAAACGACCCGTCTTCAGCTGCATTTCACCATCACACTTGTCGCATGGGATACTCGGGCCATCATAGCCTTTAATTTTGAACTCACCTTCTTCAAGTTCAAAACCACTACAGTCCGGGTTATTCCCACAGATATGCAGTTTACGGCCGCCATCAATCACATAGCTGTCCATGGCAGTTTCACAGATCGGACAACGCTTCTTCGACATCAGGTCAGCAGTTTCCGCAGCCTCATCATCAGATAATGCAGCCAGAGACTCCACTGGTGTCAGGTTCAAGGTTCCCTTACAACGCTCTTTCGGCGGCAAGTTATAGCCTGAACAACCCAGGAATACGCCTGTGGTTCCGGTACGAATCTGCATCGGACGGTCACATTCTTTACAGTGTACCGCATCCACTTCTACAGGCTGATTACGGCGCATTCCGTTTTCACCCTGCGCAGTAGTCAAACGCTGCTTGAAATCGCCATAGAAGCTGTCTAACAGCTCTTTCCAGTTACGCTCACCATCTGCCACCTTATCCAGCTGACCTTCAAGATCTGCGGTAAAGGCATAGTTCATCAGATTACTAAAATTTTCATCCAGACGATCGGTGACGATTTCGCCCATCTTCTCGGCATAGAGACGACGGTTATCCAGTTTCACATAACCACGATCCTGAATGGTCGAGATAATCGCAGCATAGGTTGATGGACGGCCAATGCCTTTTTTCTCGAGTTCTTTGACCAATGAGGCTTCGGTAAAACGTGCCGGTGGTTTGGTGAAATGTTGAGATGGGTCAAGTTTCTCAAGTTTGAGGACTTCACCCACTTTGACCGCAGGCAATAAAATATCGTCATCGGCTTTATTGGCACCACGCACGCGGGTAAAGCCATCAAAGACCAAGGTACGGCCTTTAGCTTTCAGTTCCACGCCATTGGCATCCACTAAAATGGTAGAAGACAAATATTCTGCCGGAGTCATCTGACAGGCAACAAACTGGCGCCAGATCAAGTCATAGAGGCGCTGTGCATCACGCTCAACACCTACCAGACTGTCGCCTTTTAAGCCAACCATAGATGGACGAATGGCTTCATGCGCTTCTTGCGCACCGGCTTTATTGCCATAACGGTTCGGCTTGGCAGGCAAATACTTCTCGCCAAACTCGGATTCGATATGACCACGCACCATATTCACCGCATCATCACTCAAGAAGGTCGAGTCGGTACGCATATAGGTAATGAAACCGGCTTCATACAGGCGCTGCGCCAGCATCATGGTTTTCTTCACAGAAAAACCGAGACGGGTACTGGCTGCCTGTTGTAGCGTTGACGTGATATACGGCGCACTTGGATTAACCTTGGTTGGCTTATCTTCACGTGCAGAAACCGTATAATCAGCATCTTTGATCAGGTTTAATAAGGCATCAGTTTCGGCTTTATTGCGTAGCTTGAGCGTCTTGCCATTTTGCTTGACCGCTTCGAGACGAATATCATCTTTTTTCGATTTGGTATCGGCAAACACCTGCCAGTATTCTTCAGGAATGAAGGCACGAATTTCACGTTCACGCTCGACCACTAGCTTCACCGCAACCGACTGTACACGACCGGCTGACAGACCACGCGCAATCTTTTCCCAAAGCAATGGCGAAATCATAAAGCCCACGACACGATCCAGGAAACGGCGTGCCTGCTGCGCATTGACTTTATTGGTATCCAGACGTGACGGATGCTTAAAGGCATCCTGAATCGCATTTTTGGTAATTTCGTTGAAAACCACACGCTGATAACGCGAATCATCACCGCCGATGACTTCTTTTAAATGCCAGGCAATCGCCTCTCCTTCCCTGTCCATATCCGTTGCCAGATAGACTTCATCGACTTGCGATGCCAGTTTTTTCAGTTCGGCAACCACATGTTCTTTGCCAGGAAGGACTTCGTATTTGGCTTTCCAGTCATGTTCCGGATCGACACCCATGCGGTTAATCAACGCATTCTGTGATTTTTCAGCTTTTTCTGCATCCGTCAGTTTGGTACGTGTCGCTGGTTTTTTCTCTGTCGATTTTGCAGAACCGCCAGTCGGTAAGTCACGCACATGACCCACCGATGATTTTACGATGTAGTTCGGACCAAGGTACTTATTGATTGTTTTCGCTTTTGCAGGCGACTCCACAATCACTAGGGCACGCTTGCTTCCAGCGTCGGGAGACTTCGCTGTGCTGCTTTTTGATGTGGACCGAGGAGCGTTCGCCATAATTAACTGTTAATCCTGTTTATTTCTAAATTAAAGTTCAGCCAAAGCGTGTAACAGTGCTTTGATGTCGTCGAGTTGGGTCGCTCTTAAATCAGCTTCTTCATCCCAGTACATGCCGACACAGTTGGCCTGCATATCAATAGCATAAATGCCTTTTAATGCAATGGGAAAATCTTTAAATTTCTCATCACCCTGCACGATTTCGAGTTTATTATCGACAACACGGGCGCGCATCAGGGGCAAACGCGCATCTGGCATCAGTACACTGTAGTACGCGACCATACTGGCACGACTTTCAGTCGCCTTCGGGATTTTGGTCCAGTCCGGTGCCACCACCAGACGTGGATGCAAACCCATTTTACGGGCTTTATCACGCATCAGCCCCAAGGCTTTTTCTCGGGACTTACACGTAACCCGAAAATCGACCCTATGACGAAAATGATGATGACCACCGTCACCCAGATTCCAGTGTTTTCCATAGTTCAACCTTTATGTTCTATTATTAGAGTTGCATAAGCACAATATAAAACGCAAGTTTGCACGATAAAATTAATTCAGGAACATTTCATGACTATATAAAATTTCGTGACCATTCCAGTAAATATAACCTTTCTCGATCAACTCCTTCAGCAGCAAGCGGATGTCCGATTTTGGAAATAACTGTTCCAGTAAATCACGCAGCTCATAAATGTCTTTGGGTTTATCGCCCTGCAATTCACGCAGTTTACGCGCCACTTCCAGTTGTACCGGATCGATCCGGCCAAAGTTCTTGAACAGGTCTTGCTGTGCCGACTGGATTGGTGACTTGAGTATTTCAGATTCAACTGGAGCTTCTTCTGCCTTCAGTTGGGAAATGACCTGATCCAGTTTTGGATTTTCAACCGGGCTTTGTTCATCCAGATTGAGTTGCAGCCATTGTTTCAAAACTTTTTTGCGGAAGCTGATTTGCTCATCATAGCGTTTGACGATTTTCAGGTTAATCAACATGCCGACCACATGCTGAGCTTTTACCGGCATCACTTGCAGAATATTCGCCACTGAGTTTTTTAGGGTTTCCACCGTATTCGGTTTGCCGCTCATTTTCCCTAACGCATCACAGTATTTTTTCACCAGTTGCAAGGCAGGTTTGTTCTTTATGGTATCCAGACTCGGAAGATGATTTTTAGGTTGATCGGTTGGAATGTTTGTCTCATCAGGCTGAATCTGAATTAGGTGACACGGAATATCAGAAGCTTGCAGCATCTGCTGCAACATCTCGCAGCTGTCCATCGCCGAGATCAATTCAACCTCGGTTTCCGGCTCCAGTAGCGCCATAAGCTGACCGACAATGACCGCATATTCATATTCTTTTTGTGGCGATTCAGGCGTGTCCAGTACCACCACCTGACCACTGCTAATCCAGCCGGCAAGCTCGGTTAAATCCTCTAAGGAGAATTCAAATTTTCCGGCACAGCTAAACAGATATAAAGTCGAATAATGCGCCACAATCTCACGCATTAACTTGGCTGTAGGGAAATTATTTTCGAGGTCGAGTAGAACAACTTTTGGGTGCATGGGACGCAATTCCGGAATGTACCTGAGAGCCGGTATTAGAGTAGGAAGTGAGTGAAAGGTCAAATAATTTTATGGCTGAATGGGTGCAGCCCTGTTTCGGCAGAGGGCCAAACTGCATTTTATGAAATGCCGGCAAGAAATCTGTTTGCAAGCGCGAATGTTTGTTTTCAACAGGAAAATTCTTTTGCACTTGATCATCACGCTGCACTTGATTACTTTTATATGCGTGTTTAAGGCAATTTAAAAGCCCATTCAAAACAAAAATACTTCTCTTTTTATCATCTTATAGATTGACTCATTTTTATTTTTCAATAAAAAACCCTTAGATCAGCTAAGGGTTATTGTTGATTAAATCATTGGTTGCAAATTAATAATGCGGTGGTCGGTCTGCAACCGGATCAAATTCTGCTATGCCTTCAGACAGATCTGAAGACTCAACACGTTGATATAACAGCGTCATTTGCTTTTTCAGATCAGCAATTTCCAGGGTCTGTTTGGCCACCTGATCATTCAACTGTTCAACTAAATCGTCTAAAAATGCAATTCGCACTTGCAAATCTTCAATGGGTGCGGAAAATGACGCCTGATCATTTAGATTTTGTTGTTTAGTCATTTAAAGTCCTCATTGGGGATTTCAGGAAACATTATGGCCTATATTACCCTTAGGGATGTCCAACTTGCGTTTGGTGGACCCGCCCTGCTCGACGGCGCGAATTTTAACTTGGAACGCGGCGAACGAGTGTGTTTGATTGGCCGTAATGGTGAGGGTAAGTCTACCTTACTTAAGCTGATTGAAGGAAGTTTACTGCCTGACAACGGCGAAGTTTCATTACAAAACGGCATTACTATTTCCATGCTGGCGCAAGATGTACCGATGGATTCAGGTAAAGTGGCTGATATCGTGGCAGATGGTGCCGGTGAAGCATCGGAAGTTTTGCGTGCTTATCATGCTGCCAGTGAAGCCTGTGTACTCGGTGACATGGACGCCTGTGATCGTATGGGCAACCTGCAACACAAAATGGACCAGCTCGATGGCTGGGCGCTGGAAACCAAGGTCAATTCGATTTTAAGCAAAATGGGGCTGGACCCAGATGCAGATCTTGCCGATTTGTCGGGTGGTCGTAAGCGTCGTGTCCTATTGGCACGTGCCTTGCTGACTCAGCCAGATGTCCTGTTACTCGACGAACCGACTAACCATTTAGACGTTGAAAGTATCGAATGGCTGGAAAAATTCCTGCTCGATCAAAATAATTTGACCCTATTGTTCATTTCGCATGACCGTGCCTTTGTCGATAGCATTGCTACCCGTATTGTTGAACTGGATCGTGGTCAACTGCGTAGTTATGAAGGTAACTATTCACGTTATCTAGACCTGAAAGCCCAGCAAATGGAAGCTGAAGAAAAGCAAAATGCGCTGTTCGATAAAAAGCTGGCTGAGGAAGAAGTCTGGATCCGTCAAGGGATTAAAGCCCGTCGTACCCGTAACGAAGGTCGTGTCCGTGCCCTAAAAGCATTACGTGAAGAATCTAGAGCACGTCGTTCGCAACAAGGTAAAGTGACGATGGCGACTCAGGATGCCAACCGTTCCGGCAAACTGGTGTTTGAAATTGAGAACCTGAGTGTGAAATTCGGTGACAATGCACCGATCATCAACAACTTCTCTGCACTTGTCCTCCGTGGCGACCGTATCGGTCTGGTCGGTGATAACGGTGTCGGTAAAACTACCCTCATTAAAGCCATTCTGGGCGAGCTAGAACATGGCGGTACGGTGAAGACCGGTACGCAGTTAGAAGTGGCCTATTTCGACCAGCTCCGTAATGCGCTGGATCTGGAAAAATCTGTTAAAGATAACGTCTCAGAAGGTTCTGACCACGTGGATGTGAATGGTAACCGTCGTCATATCTATAGTTATTTACAAGATTTCCTGTTTTCGCCAGAACGTGCCCGTACACCAGTCAAAGCTTTGTCAGGTGGTGAGCGCAACCGTATCCTGCTAGCGAAACTGTTGCTGAAACCATCGAACCTGATTGTGATGGATGAGCCAACCAACGACCTGGATATGGTGACTTTAGAGTTACTGGAAGAGATGCTGGGTGGCTACAAAGGCACCCTGCTGTTGATCTCGCATGACCGTGCCTTTATGGACAACGTGGTAACATCCACTTGGGTCTTTGATGGTAAGGGCAATATTGACGAATATGTCGGCGGTTATCAGGATTATCTTGAACAGCGCCCGGATCAAACCGTGGTTGACCAAAAAAGTGCCGTGAAAAAAGCCATGGCCAAAGCAGAAGCCGAGACTGCGCCGGTCGCTGCCAAAAAAGTTAAACTCAGTTATAAAGACCAACGTGCACTTGAGCAACTTCCAGCTGAGATGGAAGCGCTAGAAAAAGAGCAGGCCGAGATCAATGCACAACTGGCTGATGGCTCTTTATTTGTGACTGATTCTGATAAAGCACTGAAACTGTCTAACCGTTTATCCGAAATTGATGAGCTGTTACTGGAAAAATTAGAGCGCTGGGAAGAGCTGGATAATCTAAGTAACGGCTAAATATTCCCCGAGCTTTTACTAAAGCATCTGTATTCGTACAGATGCTTTTTTATTTCAATAATCTTCTCTGTTAGACTGCATTTAATCTTTTGGCCCTAAATTGTTTTATGAGTACTCAGCCTGCATATCAACCCGGTGAATTTCAATGGTCATTCCTGTTACCTCAATATTGGGGCAAATGGCTAGGCATTATTTTCCTGATGATTCTGGCGATCTTACCTTGGGCCATTCAGCATCGTCTGGCGTCCCTGCTAGGCCACCTTTCTTTTAAATACTTGAAATCACGCCGTGAAACCACGCTGCGTAATCTGGAAGTCTGCTTTCCCGAATGGTCTGAAAAGCAGGTACAGGACAATGCCCGTCAGGTATTTATCGATCAAATGCTGGGGGTGTTTGAGACGCTGAATGCCTGGTACAGTCCGAAATGGTTTCAGGGCCGCGTCAGTATTGAAGGCTTGGAACATATTCAGAAGGCACAAGCCGCAGGCCAAGGCATGCTGTTATTAGGCACGCATTCAACTTTGCTCGATGCGGGTGGTTATCTTTGCGCACAATATTTTGAACCGGATGTGGTCTATCGTCCGCAGAATAATCCACTTTTGGACATGCTGATTTACCGTTGTCGCGCCACAATTTATGCCAATCAGATTGACCATGATGATATGCGCGGTCTGGTACGTAACCTGAAAAATGGCCATGCGATCTGGTACAGTCCGGATCAGGATTATGGTTTAAAACAAGGCGTGATGGCACCTTTTTTTGGCGTGCCTGCGGCGACTGTAACCGCACATCGCCGTTTACTGAAAATGACCAAAGCGGCTGCAATTCCTTTATATTTCTACCGTCATGGCGATATTAACAATCCGCACTACCATGTGCTCATTGAACCGGCACTGGAAAACTTCCCTAGTGAGAATGAAGTTGAAGATGCCACTCGCGTGAACCGGGTGATTGAGCAGCAGTTGCGCATCGCACCGACCCAATATATGTGGTTCCACCGCCGTTTTAAGACTCGCCCTGAAGGTTATAAATCAATTTACTAAATCGATTTGATCACGGAATTTGAAGGGCTATAGCTTAAAATCATGTTTAAGTAATTGAAATAATTTAACCCGAGCTCTACATCCTGTAAAACTCGGGTTAATGAGGTTGTGCTTTCACATATTATAATTCGTTCTGCTTTTTGTGATTTCCCTTTCAGCATCATATCCATGATGTTTTCATTCAGCTTCGTCTTCCTTATGAGAATATCCTTTCTCGACTCCCTGTGCTGATAAACCTAGAATACCCAGATTTCCAACCCCTGCCCATTCGCAAGAAGCGGAAACTGTTGTAAGCAATATCGTACACTTTTCTTCTAAAAAGCTAAGAGATTTTGCCTCCTTCTTTATATGCCATAGCAACTTCATCAGTGACTATTTTTTCCTCTTTCTCTGCTTTCTGAATGCCTTCTTCAATAGCTTTTTGTGCTTCTTGCTCATCTTCATCAGTTTGTTCTAATTCTTCCTGAATATGCTCGAATACCCGACCGGTTTGTAAAACCAGAAAGACCGGAAAATGGTCAGAGCCTACATGCGGTAAACGTTCCATATGTACCAAGGCAAAATCGGTACTGTGAAAGACGTGATCCAGCGACCAGCGAAAAAAAGGATAATCTGCGTGAAAAGTATTTACATAATGACGCCCTACCCGCGGATCTAGCAACCCACTAATGCGTTGAAACAGGCGTGTGGTACGTGACCAGGCCACGTCATTCAGATCGCCCATGACGATACAGCTTTCATCCAGATCTTTAATCTGATCACCGACAATCAGCAGTTCAGCATCACGCAAGGTAGAATCCTTGGCCTCGGTCGGACTGGGTGGTTTGGGATGCAGACAGTAGAGCTGTACCGCTTGTCCCGAACGTAAGATCACCGTGGTATGAATGGAGGGAATTTCATCACTCAGAATAAATTTAACCTCAGTTTCACTCAGTTCAAGCTTGCTATATAGATGCATGCCATACAGATTATCCAAAGGCACAGGCACGCGATAAGGATAATCAGCTTCAATCACTGAGAGTGCATTTTGCCAGTTTTGATCGGTTTCCAGGGTTAAAACCAGATCTGGCTGATGAATCTGGATCTGCTCGATCAGTAAATGATATTTGGTATTGGTAGTAAGTACATTGGAAACGACGAGGGAAATCTGACGTTGCGGATCCAGCTGATCCTGCTTGACCTGCTTGACCTGTTTTTTCCAGATAAAAGTATAGGGCAATACCATTTTCAGCTGATAGGCCAAAGCCGCCATCAGCCCTATAAAAAGTAGCTGATTCAACCAGTTCCAGGGATGATCAACCAGAAGAAAAAGAATAAAGGCGATAAAGCCCAATACCAGAATTTGTAAGCGTGGAAAATCCGCACCCCGAATCCACCATTCATCACGTGGTATCAGTGACCAAAAACTTAACCAAATGACAATGATTGCCAGAATTTGGATAACCCATATCATAAACTGCGCTCTTAATTAAGTTATTATTTTTTCTAAAAGAAAAATGACGTTATCAATTTTGTATGTATCATAAAGCAGATATTTCTCTCAAGAATATTGATGTTTTGATTGTGTAGCTCTTGCAGTTGGGTCCCTTTTTGGTACACTCGAATCCCTTTTGATTTTTTAACGCACCGAGGCAAAGTGACATGAAAGTAGGTCTGGTCGGTTGGCGCGGGATGGTCGGTTCCGTCCTTATGCAACGTATGGTTGAAGAGAATGATTTTGCTCATTTTGAGCCATTCTATTTCTCTACCAGTAATGCAGGCGGTGAAGCGCCGGCATTTGGCGGTAAGACCGCCCCAGCACTTATGGATGCATCAGACATTAACAGTCTGAAGCAAATGGATGTCATTATTACCTGTCAAGGTGGCGACTATACCTCTGAAGTTTTCCCGAAATTGAAAGCTGAAGGCTGGAATGGTTACTGGATTGATGCAGCATCAACCTTACGTATGGATGATGAAGCCATCATCGTACTTGATCCGGTCAACATGCATGTGATCAAAGATGGTTTGGTTAAAGGCACCAAGACTTTTGTCGGTGGTAACTGTACAGTTTCCTTGATGCTGATGGGCTTGGGCGGTCTATTCCAGAACAATCTGGTGGAATGGGCAACGTCAATGACCTATCAGGCCGCTTCAGGTGCAGGCGCGCAAAACATGCGTGAACTGATCAATGGTATGGGTTATTTATATAACAATACCAAAGAGTTGCTTGATGATCCGCGTTCTCCAATTCTGGATATCGACTCTAGAATTGCTGAATTACAACGTGGTGAAGGCTTCCCGTCTGCAAACTTTGGTGTGCCTTTGGCTGGTTCACTCATTCCTTATATCGATAAGCAACTGGAAAGCGGCCAGTCGAAAGAAGAATGGAAAGGTCAGGTCGAGACCAACAAGATTCTGGGCAATCAGCAGATCGTGCCAATTGATGGTCACTGCGTGCGTATTGGTGCCATGCGTTGTCACTCTCAGGCATTAACCCTGAAATTGAAAAAAGATGTACCTTTGGATGAAATCGAAGACATCATTGCACGTGCCAATGACTGGTCTAAAGTGGTTCCAAATACTCGTGAAGCATCCATGACTGATCTGACACCTGTTGCTGTAACAGGTACTTTAAGCGTTCCAGTCGGCCGTCTGCGCAAGCTGAATATGGGTAAAGAATATCTGGGTGCGTTCACTGTAGGTGACCAGTTGCTTTGGGGTGCGGCCGAGCCGTTACGCCGTATGCTGCGTATTCTGATTGATTATAAAAATGCCTAATATCCTTTGGATATAAAGCCAAAAGCCGATCTTTATTGATCGGCTTTTTTATGTAACTATTGCGTAAGTATTAGATCTCTTGCGAAAGTCATTATTGCAAGTTTATCCGGTTTACGAGTGCAGCAATTAAGTTAATGCGTAAGCCGAATCTTTTCCGTCTATTTCGATAGCGTTCACTTAATATTCTAAATGTTTTCAATTGACTATTAATGTGTTCGATCACAACTCGTATTTTTTCAATCATTTTATTGTACTTTTTCTCAACATCAAATAAGGGTAAATTCTTCTTTTTCTTTATTGGCATCAATAATTTAAAGCCATCTTGCTCTAATCCGTAGTACCCTAGATCAGTCATAACATATTCACAATGTTTGAATTTCTTAACCGTTTTTCTTGCCAATTTAATATCATGCTGACTGCCATTCGATATATCTAGCCCTATGATTTGTTTGCTGTTCGGATGATAGATCACTTGTACTTTTAGCGTATATTTCTTCTTTTTACCACTGTAGAATTTACTCTGATTTTTTTTTCGGACGTTCTATTGAACATTCTGTCGCATCAATAATTACCCAGTTAAAGTGTTCGTCTGCCGTGGTAATGCTTCGTTTTGGCAGAGTAAAACGTCTTGATTTCATCAATGCATCTTCAACCTTTTTAATGGTTCGATTCACATTACTTTCAGCGATATGGTAATTTGCCGCTAATTCCAGTTGAGTGCTGTAGTTCCGTAAGTAATTGAGAGTTAATAACAACTGATCCTCTATATCTAAAGTATGAGGACGACCTGATTTCTTTTTGAGTGATTCTGCTTTTTCTAAAACCTCTACCATTTCAGTAAAAACATGTCGAGGTACGCCAACCAAGCGTTTGAATTCAGAATCTGAAAAACGATTTAATTTCTGATATCTCATGAAATTTATATTGAGGTGGTTTTTACTTTCGCAAGAGGTCTATTTTACAAAAAACAAACATCCCGTTAATCTATAATTTTCGCTATGCGATAATGACTGAGCTCACGATTAAGATGACTGTATATAACAAATTAAAGCTTGCCATTTTAGCCATTGTCGCTTCACAAAACATTTATGCGATTAATGTAGATCCGGTTCAGATTCAGTCTGCCCCTGGGGAATTACTCTATGCAGAAATGACTTTTCGGCAGTCTAATATCAATTTGCCGATTGAAGTCAGTCTGGCTTCACCTGAAGATTTAATGTCAATTGGTGCATCGCATCAGCCGCCTGGTCATCTAAACTTTTTTACTCGGCGTAGCAATAATGGCACCGGGGTCATTACTATTACTTCTTCTCGACCAATGACAGAGCGCGAGCTGAATATTATTGTCAAAATCAAGGAAGGCAATGCCGCACGGCTGCAACATATTCGTACGCCCTTACAAGCTAAAACCGATTTATTAAAAGCCAGTCTCAAACAGAATGAACGCCCGCTTGCACCAGTTATCGTCGTCAGTGAAAAAGATATTGCACTCAACTTACCCGTAAGTAGTCATTACAGTACAACAGCTTCCACAGCCTTAAATAAGCCACCGGCTCTAGAAAAGCCGTTGGCATTGCAACGTACAGCACCACCAACATTATCGAACACTTCTATTCCTAAAACTGCATTTGTGCCAGCTGTAATGACATCAAGTCCAGCGATTCAGGCTCAAGCGATTGCGCCTGTACTGAAAAGCGAGGCTGTAACTGCACCCGATACTCAAGCCCCAGTTAAAACTGCAGCGGCGCTTTCAGACTCAGTAAAGACCTCACAAGCAACTCTTGCATCGCCGGCTCCTGTAGCAGCTTCAACTGCAAACAAACCGGCTAGTACGATGCCAGAAAATCAAAGCGCATCAGTACCAAATAAAGCAGATGTGCAGAAAGCTGTAGAGTCCCGTTCTGATCATCAAACAGCTTCCAGTGATCCATTGGTGAAGAAATTTGCTGAGGAGCAAGCCAGAAAATCAACTGGATCAGCCAATCCGGTGAAAACTCCAGCTCCAGTTACAACAAAAGCCTCACCAGTCAAAGCAACTCCGAATCAGACTCCACCTACTTATGTGGTTCAATCCAATGAGTCACTGTGGGGGATTGCTTCAAGAATTGCCGAACAGCAGCAGCGTCCTGTCAATGAAGTCATGCAACAAATTAAAAAAGACAATGAGCATGCTTTTATTGGAGGAAATGCCAATCGTCTACGTAAAGGTGCTGCATTGAACTTAAATACGACTCATCCTACACCTGCGCCTATTAAAGTCACTGCGGTAAAGCAAACTGAGCTACCGTCTAAGCCTACTGGCAAGACTAAATACCGCCTGAATCAGGCAGAAATGAGCCTAGTGGCTGAGAACCAGCGCGATTCCGGGCAAGTTTCTGCAAACCAGAACACAGAACGCAATCAAACATCAAAGGAATTGTCATTAAAAGTTATGACAGCCCGAGAAAAAACCGTTAAATTACAGAGAAACGTAACTGAATTAGAATTGGCACTCAATCAGAAGGATCACAGAATTCAGTTATTAAATGCGCGTCTGGCCCAGCTACAACAACAGCTCAAAGCCCAACAAGCAGATAAGAAGCCAATTAATTAAAAAGTTACACATGACGATTTATTGGGATAGGCGAACTTAAACTACTCTATCCCCAAGGGGTAAAACATGCTGATTTATGTGATTCCATTAGTGATATTGATCATCGTATTAATTGTCTTTAAAAAACGACAAGATGCTCAAGAATCAGATAAAGCAAAAACTAAAACGGTAAAAGCAAAAAAACCTGGTTCTGCGTCAAAAGCTGCCCCACAAAGAACCAAGGTGGTGGAGCCAGTCGGGGTCACAAAAAAATCAGCAACGCCATTATCAGCAGACACACGTAAGAAAATTGAGGGCCTGATTCAGGACCGTAATTTTTTTGCGGCCGAAGCACAGATTAATCAGGCACTGAATCGGGATAATTCCCAGCATGAACTCTATCTGTTGTTATTGGATATTCACATCTTACAAAAAGATGAGTTTGCGATTTCACAGCTGCTTAACCATATCCGTTCTTTGCATTTAGATGAGATTCTGGTACAAGCTGAAGCAAAACAGCGTGAATTTGAAAAATCTTCATCTGCTGTACAAGATACTATTGATTTTCCAAGTGCCCAGCCTAAAACTTCTTCTGCGCAGGAAGCTGCTTCAACTTCAGATGCCTTTGCCGATCTGGTTGCACCGGCCCCTTCAAATGAACTGGCATTTGAACAATTGCAGCAGGACTTTCAATCAAGCAAGCCGGCCCCTGTTGCAGAACCTGTAGCAGATATTCAGCCACTTGAATTTAATTTTGAACCAAAGACTACCCCAGTAGAAACACCAAAAGCTGAAGAGGCTCCTGTACCTGCTGCTCCTTCTGTAGATTTTGAATTTCAAACTACATCTACAGATATTCAAACTAGAGCAGTAACAGAAACGGCACCTGTCTTAGACTTTAAACTGGATTTGGAACAGCCTGCTCCAGTAGAAACAACACCAACTGTGACTGAAGAAATCAAGCCTCTCGATTTTTCATTCTCACTTGATACACCTGTACCAGCAGCTGAAAAAACTGCGGTGCCAGCGACTGAGTTTGATCTGTCCAGTTTGACAGCTGCAGCACCTATGGCAGAACTAACGCCACAAACCAATCTAGCAGACATAGATTTTAAATTAGATTATTTGGAAACCACGCCAGAAGCGCCTGCTGCAACAGTGATGAGTTTCGACCTCCCTGCTACGCCAGCTCAGGTAGCCGTAGACCAGCATGATCCACTCGTACAATCTTTCCCGGAATTACTGGATGTTAATGAAGCGAGTCTCAATCTTGATCTTGCGCAGCAATATATTCAACTCGGTGCTTATGCCGCTGCCCGCGAAATCATTGCCGAGCGAGAAGCTGAATATACTCCTGAACAACAGCAACGCGCAGAGCAATTACTGAATCAAATCGCATCTTGATGCATTTCGATTTACACTAAAGCAGTCAATAATTGGCTGCTTTTTTTATGATAAAAAATATTGCATTAATTTATATGGGTGGCACATTCGGCTGCGTGGGAGACCCTCTTGCACCGATGCCTGCTGATTTATTTATTCCAAAACTCGAACAGATACTTGCAGAGCAGTATTTTGTAGAATGCCACCATGCACCCGCCATTAAGGACAGTAGTGCCTGCACAGCAACCGACTGGTTGCAACTGGTACAGTTTATTCAGCAATTGCAATCGCGGCAAATCCAGCATTTTGTGATTATTCACGGTACAGATACGCTGAGTTATGCCAGTGCAGTACTGGCACATTTTATTGGAAACTCGGCGCATGTGGTGCTGACCGGTAGCCAATATCCGTTGCTGAATGCTCAAGGCAATGAACAGCGTGAATTTAGTGATGCCCTGGATAACCTGAAATTTGCACTAGATTCCATCAGCGAATGTAGCGCTGGAGTCTATCTGGCATTCCATCATCAGCTGCTACATGCGCAAACTGCACTGAAACAGCATACTACTGAGTTAAATGCCTTTTCCGGTCTTGAGGCCAATATCGCAATCCAGACCCATCAACCGTGTTATCAGGTCAAGGTAAAAGATATTGCGAAAGCGGCTGAATTCAACTGCATGAGCATCATGATGCAGCCGATTGATCTGGCTCAGCAGCTGAATAACTTGAACAACCTCTTGGCTCGACCACCGCATTTTCTATTTTTGCAAGGTTTTGGCACTGGCAACCTGGCGGTCAATGACACCATGATTGCGCTCATTGATCAACTCTATGAGCAGGGCTGTATTTGCGTCTTAACCACCCAAGTGCCTTTTGGTGCGACGGATCAGCGCTATGCCATTGCCGAATGGGTGAATCACTGCAAAATTTTGCTGAATGAAAGTTATGGACATGCGGATCTGTATGCAAAAGCCCTGAAAATGTATTTACAATACGACACTGTAGAGCAATGGCATCGTCATTGGTACGATCAATAAGGTTTTGAGGTCATTATGCAGCGTTTTGCGGTGGGAATTGAGTTTTGTGGGATGCATTATCGGGGATGGCAGACTCAACAGCCGGGAGTTGCAAGCGTACAGGAAACCATTGAAAAGGTCCTGAGCAAAGTTGCCGATCAACCGATTAGCCTGCATGGTGCCGGCCGCACGGATGCCGGGGTACATGCGACCAATATGGTGGCGCATTTTGATACGGATGCCGTGCGTTCTGAACGTGGCTGGCTAATGGGCTGCAATAGCCAACTCCCTAAAGACATCTCGATTCAGTGGATCAAAGAAATGGATCACAGCTTCCATGCCCGTTTTAAGGCACAGGCGCGCCGCTACCGATATGTGGTCTATAACCACCCTGTGCGCCCGGCATTGCTGCATAAACAGGTCACCCATGTCTATGCACCGCTTGATGTTGAACAGATGATATACGCCACGAAAAAGTTTGAAGGCACGCATAACTTTGAAAGCTTCCGCGCCGCAGCCTGTCAGTCCAATCAACCCGTCCGTCATGTCAGCCATTGCCGTCTGATCCGGCATGGTCAATATCTGGTATTGGATATTCAAGCCGATGGCTTCCTGCACCATATGGTGCGCAACATCATGGGTTGTTTACTAGAAATTGGTCAAGGCATGTATGCTGCCGATCATATTGATAGTATCTTCGCTGCCGAAGACCGTAAAGCTGCTGGCGTGACCGCACCTGCAGATGGTTTATATTTTATTCATGCCGACTATCCGGCACAGTTTGACTTACCTGAATTACCTTTAGGGCCACATTGGCTGAATATGCCGGAATAGTTTTTAAATTTTTTAGAATATTTACCTCCCCCAACCCCTCCTAAAAGGAGGGGAATTCCTCCCTTTTTTTAAAGGGAGGTTAGGAGGGATTTTTAACGCTGCTTCCGTTTCCGATATTCCACCGGCGTCTCATTGGTCCAGCGTTTAAAGGCACGATAGAAGGTACTTGGCTCAGAAAAACCGGTCAGATAGACAATCCGCTCGACGCTCTCATTAGTACTCGCCAGCAAACGCTTGGCCAGACGACAGCGATAATCCGAGAGAATCTGCTGAAAGCTGGTATGTGCCTCACTCAGTTGTGTTCTCAAACGGCGTGGTGTGATGTTCAGCTGGGCTGCCACAGTTTCTAGCGTGGTTTCGCCACTCTCCAAAGTAGAGCCGATTGCACGACGTACTTCACCGACCAGATCATATCTTGCCAGTTCCTGTAGCTTTTCAATGGCCAGTTGCTCATGCAGCTGCAACAGCTCAGGTTCAGCCTGCCACAGCGGATATTCTAGGATAGTCGGATCGAAATACAAACGAGTTTCTTTCTGACCTAGACTGACCGGACACTCATAAACCCGGAAGTATTCATCATCAGGTGCCCCTTTATAAAAATTAAAATCGATATAAATCGGCTCAAAACGCCCTTCGGTAATAAATTTAAAGAAACGCAGTACACCTGACATAGCACATTCAGTAAAATGACGATTGACCAGACTCTCAGCAAAAGGCTGTTCACCATTGGTTAAATAGCAGCGATCATCTTCAATCACTAATTTGGCAGCAAAGGCATCGCTGATCAGTCGCTGATAAGCCAAAGCACGTTTCAGTCCCTCACCAAAATTTTCAGATGAAACAAACAGGTGTTCAATGACCTGACCACGATAAAGTGGCAGGTGCTCACCCAGATGCAATCCAATGTCCGGGTCCTTGCTGACTTCCTCTGCCGCCACCCAAAAGGCATATTGGGCACTCAGCGGGGTACGGTCATTGGCTTCCACCTGATTTAAAGCCACTCCTGCTTTGGTCAAAAGTTCTTCTGTTGGCAACCCCGCACGACGAATCGCCTGATAGCCTAAACGCAATACGACTGATGCATCCGTTAGCTGACTCACTCAAAAGCCTTCCTTGTATGTACTTCATTTATACTTAAAAAGATTAATTTTAGATTAACTGTGATTGACCAAACTGACAACAGAAACAGGTGTCTTTTTAGTTAAAAAAATTATCGTGACAGTTCGCCTATTTTACTGGCAGATGATCAGTCTAACGCCCGTTTCGTCTTGTATTTTGCAAAAAAATTGACTATAATTTGCGCCTTTCCAATTTATTCATTCAGGTAGGCTATGGCCAATAAAGAGGAACTCATCGAGTTCGAAGGCGTTGTCACCGAGACGCTTCCTAATACTATGTTCCGTGTACGTTTAGAGAACGGTCACGAAGTGATTGCCCACATCTCTGGTAAAATGCGTAAACACTATATCCGTATTTTAACTGGCGACAGTGTGAAGGTTGAAATGACACCTTATGATTTGACTAAAGGTCGTATCACATATCGTGCACGCTAAGTTTTAGCGCAAGCAAAAGCCACTTTTAGTGGCTTTTTTATTACTTGAATTATTTATCAATCAATAAAATAATTTGACACAGCCTTATAAATTCACGACTATTCATTGAATTAAAAATAACATGTATAAAAACAATGAATATGAAATGCTTATCCCTACTTTCCAGCTTGTTTCTCGTTGCATGCGCTACCGGCGGCAATCAGCATCTGCATCAGTCTCTACAACCTTATGTAGGTCAAACTGCCGCACAGGTTCGTAGCCAGCTTGATCTTCGTGCCATTGGATTCAAGACCTCCCAGCAACCGATTCAAACCACAGAATTTCTCAGCTACACTATTTTTCGGGATATGAATATTCCAATGGGAACGCCGAATATTAGTCAGAGCATTCCGATCGGCGCACCAATGCCGATGCCCTCAAATGGTGGTTATAACATTGAGATGAAATGCCAAATCTGGTTTGACTTGAAAGATGAAATTGTTCAGGCGATTCGCTTTACCGGTAGAGCTTGCTGAGCTGTACTCATCGAGTTCAAAGCCTGTATCGGATTAAATCAGGGATCAACCTCACCACGCTAAACTTCTACCGTGTATCAAATCACAACAGTATTTTTGCATGTAATGCGCTTACACTCATTTTATTTGGTGTGAGGACAGCTCATGAAGTTCACACTGATTTTAGTATGCTGTACAGCATTCAGTTTGCTTAATGCATGCAGCACCACCTCATCAACAACTACGCAGCGTGATGCCTATTTACAACAGTTCATTGGGCAAAGCAGCCAACTGATCGATCAAACTCTGGATCTAAAACGTTTAGGTTACCAGCAGATCAGTGAGCCTGAACGCAGCGCAAAACAATTAAGCTATGTGGTACAACGCCCCATTACCATTCCTTTGCCTGTAGCGCAGTTTCCTGCCACAGGAACAGGCACTGTACCGATTCCTGTCTCAGTAAGTCCTGCCGGCGGCTACGACGTCAAATTGCAATGTAAAATCACCTTCTTACTCAAAGATAATATTGCGACCGCGGTACGCACCACAGGCCGAACCTGTTAAGGGGTTTAAGCTTTGAAATTTCTATTATAAAAAAACAGGCTTAGTTCAATGCAGCAACGACTGCTTGACCCATTTCAACCGTACCGACTTTTTGCATGCCTTCAGACATGATATCTGCCGTACGCAAGCCTTGATCCAAGACCTGACCTACTGCATCTTCAATCGCTTTAGCAGCCGCTTCTTCACGGAAGGTATAACGCAACATCATCGCCACCGAAAGAATCGTCGCTAATGGATTTGCCAGGTTTTGACCGGCGATATCTGGTGCAGAACCATGACAAGGCTCATACATGCCCTTGCCATTTTCATCCAGAGATGCCGATGGCAACATGCCGATTGAACCGGTCAACATCGCAGCTTCATCAGACAGGATATCACCGAACAGATTCGAGGTGACAATCACGTCAAACTGCTTTGGCGCACGCACCAGTTGCATTGCGGCATTGTCGACATACATATGCGATAAATTAATTTCAGGGTATTCGGCATCTTTCAGCGCAGTCACTGTCTGTTTCCACAGTTCAGTTACTTCAAGCACGTTGGCTTTATCCACTGAACATACTTTACCACCGCGCAAGTTGGCCATTTCAAAAGCGACTTTGGCGATACGCTTGATTTCAGATTCTGAATAAACGTCAGTGTTATAGCCTTGTTTCTCGCCATTTTCCAGTTCACGGATACCGCGTGGCTGACCGAAGTAAATACCACCGGTCAATTCACGCACAATCAGAATATCCAGACCTGCTACGATTTCAGGCTTTAAACTTGAAGCATCAGCCAATTGCGGATAAAGAATCGCTGGGCGCAAGTTGGCAAACAGGTTCAGTTCACTACGTAATTTCAATAAACCACGTTCCGGACGAATTGAACGCTCAATCGTATCCCATTTTGGACCGCCCACGGCACCAAGTAAAATCGCATCGGCTTTTTTGGCCTGTTCAGAGGTCACGTCTGGATACGGTGAACCATGTGCATCAATGGCTGCACCACCGAGTAAGCCCTGTTCCCATGTCAAATCAAGATTAAATTTTTCATTTACGCGTGTGAGTACTTGCTCTGCGGCTTTTACAATTTCAGGGCCGATGCCGTCACCAGCTAAAATCAAAATTTGTTTAGACATGAGATTTTCCGTTTAAAACGTCAGATTCAGACCTGACAGAGGTTAGATTTTCTTTTCTACAAACTCTGCAATCCCGGTGACTGCATTATAGGGTTTGCAAAAACGACGAATGGTTTTTTGCTCTTGTACCAGATCTACACAGAGCGGATCCGGTGCCGAAGCATTTAATAAACTGCTGCTACGCGCACTACGGTCACGGAACATTTTTAAGCTATAGCGGTTATTGGCCTGAAAACGATGGAATACATGTAAAGTTTCCGCTTTATCCTTACTGATCGGATAAAAACGCACGACCAGTTCATGCTGTCCTGCCGGCACAGATAAATAAATCGAATTGGCCTGATTTAAATTTTTGGCCTGCAAGCGCACCAGTTTCTGCTTCAGCGCCTCATCACTGATGCGGCCATTGTCAGCGTTGACAATAATGGTCTGATTGAAGCGTTCGAACTGACAATCTGGCGTCCCTGTACAGTAGATCAGGGCATTGCTTTTGCTCTCAGTATTTTCTTTGGCATGTTTGAGTTTCATCGTGTCGATGCTTTGACATGCAGTCAACAGCACCGATACTGAACTTAAAGCAAGCCACTGTTTCCAATAATTCGCCATAATGTCTGTCTTACCCAATCAAAAAACTCAATAATCTTCCGATATTAGCAAGGGCATCGCAGTCATGCCATGACAATTTTTACTGATTTATCCATGAATTTCGGCAAATACCCAAGGACGCGATTGTTTGGTTTTTTCTTCATAGGCACGAATATCATCCGCCACCTGCAAAGTTAAGCCAATATCATCCAGACCATTTAACAGGCAATGCTTGCGAAATGGATCGACTTCGAACTTAAAGCTTTCACCTGTAGGGGTGCGAACTTCTTGTGCCTGCAAGTCAATGGTCAGTTGATAGCCTTCATCTGCCGCACATTCCTTAAATAACTGCTCAACAATATCTTCAGCCAAAATCACGGGCAACATACCGTTTTTAAAACAGTTATTAAAGAAAATATCGGCAAAGCTTGGCGCAATAACAGTACGGAAACCGTATTCACTCAAAGCCCACGGCGCATGTTCACGGCTAGAACCACATCCAAAGTTGGCACGTGAAATTAAAATAGACGCACCCTGATAACGTGGCTGGTTCAAGACAAAGTCCGGATTGATCGGACGAACTGAATTGTCCTGACCTGGATAACCTTCATCCAAGTAACGTAATTCATCAAACAAATTGTCACCGAAACCGGTACGTTTGATCGATTTCAAAAACTGTTTTGGAATAATTAAATCTGTATCGACATTGGCACGGTCTAAAGGTGCAACGATACCTTGTTCAACGGTATAAGCTTTCATGTCTGTGCTCCTACGTACCAATTAAAATGAACGAACATCAACAAAGTGACCTGCAATCGCAGCAGCGGCTGCCATGGCTGGACTCACCAGATGAGTACGACCGCCATTGCCCTGACGACCTTCAAAGTTACGGTTCGAAGTCGAGGCACAATGCTCGCCCGGTTGCAACTTGTCTGCATTCATTGCCAGGCACATTGAACAGCCAGGTTCACGCCATTCGAAGCCTGCCTCTACAAATACCTTGTCCAAGCCTTCCGCTTCTGCCTGAGCTTTCACCAGACCCGAACCCGGAACCACCATCGCCTGTTTGATTGAAGATGCGACTTTGCGACCTTTGATCACTTCGGCTGCAGCACGGATATCTTCAATACGCGAATTGGTGCACGAACCGATAAAGACACGATCCAGCTGAATCTCAGCCAAGGCCTGACCGGCATTTAAGCCCATATATTGATAAGCACGGTTCCAGTCATTGCGTTGTACATCGTCTTTGGCTTGTTCTAAAGTCGGTACTGCTTGAGACACTGGAATCACCATCTCAGGAGAAGTTCCCCAAGACACTTGTGGCTCAATTTCTTCACCTTGCAACACGACAACCGTATCAAAATATGCACCTTCATCCGAATGCAAAGTATTCCAGTAAGCCACTGCCTGATCCCACTGTTCCGCAGTCGGCGCATAAGGACGGCCTTTAACATACTCGATAGTTTTGTCATCGACAGCCACCATGCCGACACGTGCACCGGCTTCGATCGCCATATTACACACGGTCATACGACCTTCAATCGACATGTCACGGAAGACCTGACCACCGAACTCAATCGCGTGGCCGGTACCACCTGCGGTACCAATCTTGCCGATAATGGCCAAAACCACATCTTTCGGTGTTACGCCCTGACCTAATTTGCCATCAACACGCACCAGCATGTTTTTCATCTTCTTTTGAACCAGGCATTGGGTCGCCAATACATGTTCAACTTCGGATGTCCCGATACCATGCGCCAAGCAGCCAAAAGCACCATGGGTTGCTGTATGCGAATCACCACATACCACGGTCATGCCCGGTAAGGTCAAGCCCTGCTCCGGCCCAACTACATGCGCGATGCCCTGACGGATATCGTTAATATCAAATTCAACAATATTAAAGGTCTTGCAGTTGTCATCCAAAGTTTGCACCTGGATGCGCGAGGTTTCATCTTCAATTCCGGCAACGCCCTGCTCACGCTCTTTTTTCGAAGTCGGTACGTTATGATCCGGTGTGGCAATATTAGCACTTAAACGCCATGGCTTGCGCCCGGCCAATTGCAAACCTTCAAAGGCCTGTGGAGAAGTCACTTCATGTAATAAGTGACGGTCGATGTACAGTAAGGCAGAACCATCATCACGTTGCGTTACTAAATGGTCGTCCCACAATTTATCATATAATGTTTTTGCTGTTTGGGTTGCGCCTGCCATGTCGATGTACTCCACTAGACTGGGTAAATTCTTTCTCTGATTTTGATTATATCGCTGCAATCACATAAATCTAATTTATCATTTTTATCAGTTAAAAAACTTTTTGGAATCTTTTAAAAGCTGAATCAAATCATGCTTGAGCTCTATTTTTATAAATCTAATTTTCCGATTAATTTATAAAAAATATTCGCTTTTACAAATTAAATGAGAATTATTATTATTTCTTCATCGACAGAGATTATTTTTAAGGAACTTCGACATGGCACATATTCAACGCTTTGTAGACAACAACCAGCGCATGTTCAAAAAGACCTTCAGCTACTACATTATGCATATTACAGTAGCGATGATTGTGGGTTACTTGGTGACTGGCAGTTTGACCATGGCCATTGCCTTAAGTTTATTAGAGCCAACGGTACAAGCAGTGGCTTTCTTCTTCCACGAAAAAATCTGGGAGGGTAATAACCAACAGCAGAATGAGGACATTACCGTCTAAACTCTTCGGTCGAGGTTCCAGATGAAAGGCTGTTTTGAGAAAGGCAGTCTTTTTTAGTTTTTAAAATGCCAAGGCTTTGAAAATGTATAGTAATTCAGCACTGCAACATAGATAAGGTAATTTTACTTTGATTTATTCTTAAAATATAACAATAATAGATTTACACATAAAAATTCTTTATAGGTGATTAAGATGAATCTCGCAGCCTTTGAAGCCTTCGTGAAAGTCATGGAAACCGGTTCGATTTCTCTGGCCGCAGATCAGCTCTTCATTACCCAGCCTGCTGTCACCAAACGTATTCACAGTCTGGAAGAATACTTTGGGGTCAAGCTGTTTGAATCTGCCGGACGTGGCGTACAGGCCACCCACGCGGCACACTCCCTGTTGCCTAAAGTGAAAAACTGGCTGAATGAACTCGGGGATATTCATTATACCTTGAGCCATGAACAAGGTCAGGTACAGGGCAAACTGAAAATTGGTACCAGCCATCATATCGGCCTGCATCATCTGCCGAGTCATTTGCGCCGTTATGTCCAGGAATATCCGGACGTGACTCTGGATGTGCATTTTGTAGATTCCGAACAGGCGCATGAACAGGTAATTGCCGGCGATCTGGAACTGGCATTTTTAACCTTGCCGCCCCGTGGTGATGCGCGTCTAAATTACGTGACCATCTGGAATGATCCTCTGGTCTTTGTGGTGGCACCGTTTCATCCGCTGGCACAGCAAAAAAATCTGTGTCTGGAAGATTTGCTCGACTACCCGAGCCTGTTGCCATCATCACAGACCTATACCTCGCAGATCACCTTGGCCGAGTTTGAAAAACAGGGTATTAAACCGAAAGTCAGCATGAGCAATAATCCGCTGGAATCGATCCGGATGCTGGTATCGATTGGCTTAGGTTGGTCAGTACTGCCAAAAACCCTGGTCAATCACGACCTGCACCAGCTGGACATCAACTTGGAAATGAACCGTCGTTTGGGCATGGTCTGGCATCCCGGTCGTACTCAGTCCAAAGCAGCTCAGGCTCTGGTTCAGCTCATGCAGGGTGCCTCGCTGTCTATTTAAGCCGTTCCTGAACATGCTGCATCCAAAACGGTGCAGCATTTTGTTACCTAAATACACCCCATCTGGCGATATCTTTCGAGTATTTTTAAGACAATTCCATTCTTTTGCAGTGCAGAGGAATGCTTAAAACTATTCGATGGAGCCTGACGGATGCAGCTCGATTCTCCCTTAAAATCCCACTCTCAAGATAAAACCAATACAAGCAGCCTATGGCTTTCGGCCAAACCGATGCTGCTGCCCACGCCGGCACTTGATTTTGCCGATGAACAGACTGCCCGGCACTGCCTGCGCGAATATTTCCTGAACACCTTTGACACCTATGAACAACTGTTTGAATGCCTCAAACATGAAGATGCTTTTTTCATCAAGCCGATTACTTTACGTCATCCGCTGATTTTTTATTTTGCCCATACCGCCACTTTTTTTGTCAATAAACTGCTGCTCAGCAAGCTGATTAGCGAACGCGTAAATCCGCATTTTGAAAGTATCTTCGCAATCGGTGTAGACGAGATGAGCTGGGACGATCTGGATAAAATACATTATGACTGGCCTGCCGTGCAGGAAGTCCGCGATTATCGTCATCAGGTACGTGCCCTGATCTTGAACATCCTTGAACATGCTCCGTTGACTCTGCCCTTGAACTGGCAGAATCCGTGGTGGACCATCATCATGGGCATCGAGCATGAACGGATTCATCTGGAAACTTCTTCTGTGCTGATCCGCCAGCATGCTTTGGAACATGTACGCCAGCATCCGCAATGGCGTGCCAATATTATTACCGGCATGGCCCCGGATAATATTTTGCTGGATGTGCCGGAAGGCAAAGTGCATTTACAGAAAGATTTTAACCATCCATTTTATGGCTGGGACAACGAATACGGCCTGCATCAAGCCGAGGTTGCGGCTTTTGCAGCTTCCAAATATCTGGTATCGAATCAGGAATTTCTGGCCTTTGTCGAAGCACAAGGTTATCAGACCGAACAATACTGGAGTGAAGAAGGTCTAGGCTGGCTGCAATTTTCACAAGCTGCTCATCCCTGTTTCTGGCGCAAAACTGAATTAGGCTGGTCATTGCGACTGATGCTGGAAGAAGTGCCGATGCCTTGGGACTGGCCGGTAGAAGTGAATTATCATGAAGCCAAGGCCTTTTGTCAGTGGAAATCGCAACAGCTTGGAAAAACCATTCGCTTGCCGACTGAAGATGAATGGTATCGCCTGTATGCCGTTTCAGACCTGGATCCAGATTTACAAAGTCCTGAACAGGCCAATATCGAGTTGAAATACGGCACCAGCTCCTGTCCGGTGGATCATTTCAAGCAGGGTGATTTTTACGATATTCAAGGCAATGTCTGGCAGTGGACTGAAACCCCGATCTATCCATTTCAGGGTTTTCAGGTGCATCCATTTTATGATGATTTCAGTACACCGACCTTTGACGGTCGCCATAACCTGATGAAAGGTGGCTCCTGGATTTCGGCGGGCAATGAAGCTTTATATAGTTCCCGCTACGCCTTCAGACGGCATTTCTTTCAGCACACTGGTTTTCGCTACGTCGCTTCTGATCAAGCATTGCAACATTTCCCTTCGCATTATGAAAGCGACCAGCTGGTCTCCCAATATCTGGAATTCCAGTACGGCCCCGAATATTTTGGTGTTGCCAATTTTGCCAAAACACTGGTCCATCTGGCACAACCCTATTTTCAGCAAGCGCCATGTCATCGTGCCTTAGATATTGGCTGTGCTACCGGCCGCGCCAGCTTTGAACTGGCACACTATTTTGATCAGGTGACCGGTCTGGACTTCTCAGCACGTTTTATCCAGCAGGCAGTCTATTTGGCTCAAGGCAATAGGGTACGTTATCAGCTGCCGCTAGAAGGTGAATTAAACGAAGAAAAAAGCTGTTCACTTAAAGATGTTATTTTGGATCAGGTTGCGTCGAAAACAGAATTTTTTCAGGCTGATGCCTGCAACCTGAAAGCACATTTTAGTGGCTATGATTTTATTCTGGCAGCGAATCTGATTGACCGGCTGCATCATCCGAAAGACTTTTTGATGCAGATTCATGAGCGTATCAATATGGGTGGTATTTTAATGCTGAGCTCACCCTATACCTGGCTGGAAGAACATACGGCGCGTAGCGAATGGCTAGGCGGTTTTCAGGAGGATGGGGAAAACATCACGACCTTGGCTGGTATAAGCAATATCTTAACCCAGCACTTTGAATTGGTGGCCGAACCCCAAGATGTGCCTTTTGTGATTCGGGAAACGGCCAGAAAGTATCAACACACGCTGTCACAAGTCACGATCTGGAAACGGATTCGCTAAAGGTAAGGTCATAGTCTAAAAAAGCCAATCATACGATTGGCTTTATATCTTATCCTTCACTGGTTGAATTTTCATGCAAGGATTCATTGAGTTGATCTACCACAATCGCCCATTCGCCATCAGATGCTATTTTCTCGCTTAAAAATTGACGTTGTGCCTCTGACCAATACGGCGCATCCAGTAAAGTCAGATCTTTATGTAATTGATGCTCGTGAATAAATGTTTCAATACCTTCTGCACTGGCATCCAAGCCAAGCTGCTGGAACAGATGTGTCATACGTGGTCGAACGTGAGTCATATCTCATACCTCAGAATCTACTATTGTTATCATGTCCTGTTTTTTGAGCATAGCATATCTGATTCAGCCTGACTGTGAAAAAACATTAATATTCCATTGAGGCAAATAAAAAGCACAACCGAAGTTGTGCTGAATAAATCACATGAATGGGACTAGAATACTTAGATCGACCAGTCCTGTATTTCCCAGCCTTGTTCTTGGGCTAGAGTTTCCAAACGATCATCCGGATTGACTGCAATCGCATGATCCGCATATTCCAGCAAGAAACGGTCATTAATCGAATCTGAATAAGCCCAAGACTCGGTGACATCACGGCCTTCCAGCCATTGTTCCAGACGCACCAGCTTGCCTCGTTGATAGCATGCAGTATTGATGACTTTACCAGTATATTTCCCATCAATGACTTCAGCATTGGTGGCAATAATTTCAGTAATTCCGAATTCACGAAAAATGGGGGCAGTAATAAAGTCTGAAGTCGCGGTAATGCCCACTAAGGCATGCCCTGCTTCACGGTGGCGCTCAATGGCTTTAAAACCTTCGGGACGCATTTGTGGACGAATGACTTTTTGCATGAACAGTTGATGTAATTCAGTCAAATAATCATTGTCATGTTTGGTCAGAAACTGGAACACAAATTCATTATAGGCATAAGGATCCAGCTGGCCTTTTTTATAATCATCATAGAACTTGTCATTCATGGCGCGATGCTGAACTGGATCGACCAGGCCCTCACTGACCAAAAACTCTCCCCAAGAATGATCCGAATCCGTGTTTAACAAGGTGTGATCGAGATCAAATAGCGCCAATTTCATGAAAATACTCGTTAAAACTGAAATTTAAGAAAAAAATTGTAAATCTATCTCCGCTAGTCGATAGAAATTCGTTAAGATCATAGCAATTTTAACATTTTTAAACTTTGCTTTTTTCGAGTTGGATAACGAAATAATGCTCCCCGATGGCAAAGGCATAAATTAAACAATTTTTAGGTAGCCAAATGATCGACTCTGAAGGTTTCCGACCGAATGTCGGGATCATTTTGGCAAACGATGCTGGACAGGTTTTATGGGCAAAACGCATTGGTCATAATGCATGGCAATTTCCACAAGGCGGGATCCAATATGGAGAAACCCCTGAGCAGGCACTCTATCGTGAGCTGAGAGAAGAAGTCGGCTTATTGCCCGAACACGTCCAGATAGTCGCGCAAACCAAAGGCTGGTTGCGCTATCGTTTGCCACATCGATACATTCGTACGGACTCTGATCCGGTTTGTATCGGTCAAAAACAAAAGTGGTTTTTACTCAAACTCACGGCCCCCGTTCAGCATATTCAATTGAATCTGTCTGATCCGCCCGAATTTGATCAATGGCAATGGGTCAGTTACTGGTACCCACTCGGTCAAGTCGTGAATTTCAAACGTGATGTTTACCGCAAAGCCCTGGTGGAGTTGTGTCAGCAACTACCCCAGCAAAAACCTTAAAAAATCGCATAAATAATGCAGATTTTTTACGCGGCTATTGTTATAAATAAACTTAATCACTGAAATTCTGAATAGACGGAGCAGACCTTATGTCGAATATGCAACTGGACACCTTGAGACGTATTGTTCAGGAGATCAATGCGTCCACCAGTTTGCATGAATCACTCGACATTATGGTCAAGCATGTGGCCGAGGCCATGCAGGTTGATGTCTGCTCGATCTATCTCCTCGATGAACGCAATCAGCGTTATCTGCTCATGGCGTCTAAAGGCCTGAATGCAGAATCTGTCGGCCATGTGTCTTTGCAGACCGGTGAGGGTCTGGTGGGCCTGGTTGGACAACGTGAAGAAATTGTCAATCTGGACAATGCCCCTAAACATGAGCGCTTCCTGTTTTTACCTGAAACCGGTGAGGAAATTTATAACTCCTTCCTCGGTGTGCCGGTGATGTACCGCCGTAAGGTCATGGGTGTACTGGTGGTTCAGAATAAAGAATCACAGGACTTTTCTGAAGCTGCTGAATCCTTTCTGGTCACACTCTGCGCGCAGCTTTCTGGCGTCATCGCCCATGCCCATGCCGTTGGCAATATCGATGTATTCCGTAAGCCGAGCAACCTGCCCGCCTATAAAACCTTTCAGGGAGTTTCTGGCTCCGGTGGCATTGCCTTAGGTCGTGCAGTGATTCTGTATCCACCAGCAGATCTTGCCGCAGTCCCTGACCGTGAAGCAGATGACATCAGCGAAGAACTGCAGCTCTTAGATAACGCGCTAAATTCAGTCCGTGAAGAAATCCAGTCACTGGATGACAAAATGCAGGATGCGTTGATGGCCGAGGAACGCGCACTGTTTAGCGTGTTCTTGCGTATGCTGGATGAAAATGCCCTGCCTGCAGAAATCAAGGCTTTTATTCGTGAAGGTCACTGGGCACAAGGCGCCGTGCGAATTGTTATTGACAATCATGTGGCACAATTTTCCCAAATGGAAGATGATTATTTACGTGAGCGGGTAGCGGACTTAAAAGATCTGGGCCGCCGTATTCTGGCGCGCTTACAGGAAGCCGATGCCAGTCACCGTGAATTGACCGATGAAAGTATTCTGATTGGTGAGGAAATTTCGACGGCTGCACTGGTTGAACTACCTGTAGATAAAATTGCCGCGATTGTCACTACCGAAGGCGCCATGAACTCACATATGGTGATTGTGGCGCGTGCTCTTGGTATTCCGACCGTGGTCGGCGTGACCGAACTGCCGATCAACACCCTCGATGATGTAGAGATGATTGTCGATGCACATCAGGGCCGGGTCTTTATTAATCCCCCACGTCGCCTGCGCAGTCGCTATAAAGAAATTCAAAAAGAAGAAGAACAGCTTGCTAAAGATCTGCGCCAGTACGAAACCAAAGATGCGATTACCCCGGATGGCGTGGCGGTCAAACTCTACGTCAACACCGGCCTGATGATTGATGTGGTGCGTGGCGTGCAGCGCGGTGCCAAAGGTGTCGGTTTATACCGTTCTGAAATTCCGTTTATGTTGCGTGACCGCTTCCCGGGCGAGGAAGAACAACGTGCGATTTATCGTCAGCAGCTCAGTCACTTTGCCAATAAACCGGTGGTGATGCGAACGTTGGACATTGGTGCAGACAAAGACCTGCCGTATTTCTCGATTGAAGAAGAAAACTCGGCACTCGGCTGGCGTGGCATTCGTTTTACTCTGGATCATCCGGAAATTTTTTCTTCACAGATTCGTGCCATGCTCAAGGCCAGTATCGGGCTGAATAATCTGCATATTCTGCTGCCAATGGTGACCAGTGTCAGCGAGGTCGAGGAAGCGCTCTACTTGCTGGAACGTGATCATGCGGCGATTCAGGAAGAAGAACAGGTCAAGATAAACAAGCCGAAACTCGGCATCATGGTGGAAGTGCCGAGTGTGCTTCATCAGATTGATGAATTTTCCGAACTGGTGGATTTCTTCTCGGTCGGCTCCAACGATCTGACCCAATATCTGTTGGCTGTGGATCGCAATAATCCACGGGTGGCCAATGTCTATTCACATTTACACCCTGCAGTACTACGTGCTCTGACCCGTCTGGTCCAGGACTGTCATCGCAATGAAAAACCGGTCAGTATCTGCGGTGAAATGGCAGGCGATCCACTGTCTGCAGTTTTGCTCATGGCCATGGGCTTTAATACCCTGTCAATGAGTTCCAGTAATATTTTGCGGGTACGTAAAACCATTTGTCATGTTCCGATGAGTGATGCACAGGAATTGCTGCAACATGTGTTAAAAATGGACAATCCACTCATAGTAAAAAGCTGGTTAGAATATTATTTCAGAACCCATAATTTAGGGGATATGGTGAAATCAGCATCACGTATGGTGAGTGCCTAATACGGGACTTTTTCCAGTCCCTCGACAGTGGTAGAGGTGGTTATGGAATTTCTGGTCATCCTGTTCATGATTGTTGCGGTGTTCTATGTAGTCATTCTTGCACCGGCTTTGGCCGCCCGCAAAGAAGCTCATGATTCCGGTTCATCTTATATACGCCCTGCCAGCAATCGAGCAACGAGCTATGCCGATCGGCCTAAAATGACTCCATTATTGGGCATTGAAATTTCGGCATCGCAACGGCGGCGTTTAGGCAGAGATGACCCCTCCGTCATTGCCGCCAGACTCTATCATCAGCAAAAAGATCAATTTGCCAGTTTTCAGCAGGCCAGACCACAGTCTCACTCCCCTCACCACAAAGCGCCAGTGCAAAGCAGACTCAATAAATTCTTTAATGACTTAATTGCGGATGAATCGACAACGCCATCCCGGCATCCAAATCAATATTCGCAAACTCGTAACAACCGGCCTGTCGCCCCGCTCTCTCCAGTTAAAACCAATCCTAAACAGCCACCGCGTCGTCCCCAGCCACCTTACAGACCTTAAGCAGCCATTAAAAAAGGGCGATCTTCCATGGAATATCGCCCTTGTCTGTGCTTGTTGTAGCCACGTTTTGCATTTTTCTTTCGGTCTACAAAGACCTGGCTTTTGTTGACTTCATGCATGTGTTTTGCCACAAAATTGTGGATCACCACCTGCTCGGCTGTTTTTTTCTTGGCCATTTTACTCTCTATGTGATTTTGAGGAAGGAGTGAGATAATTATAGGGCCGACTGACTAATTTTCAAGCATATTTGCCAATGCTTTTTTAAAAATAAAGACCATCTGGATAGGATTTTCTGTATGCAAAAATGCGAGCTATAGCCAGAAAACACCCTTATTCCATTCATTATTTTTATGGGTTTCTTCAGACCAACAAAACTTGATTAAAAAAACGTTTAAAATAAATCAGTTATAAAATTTATTTTAAACAATACTATTCACTTATTATTTTTATCCTTTGATAAAAACATATTATCGACTTAGATATTGTTATTTTCGTTTAATCCCATTCATTATTCGAGTTATTCAAAATATATAGAATTTGATATTGTCACAGAGTGGAAAACCCGTTACTTTTTAAGAGTAACCATTTAATTTTAAACTTTATTAAATTTAAAAATATTTTTTGAGTGAGCTAACTCAATTATACCCTGAATTCCGTTTTGTGCTGTAACACCCTTTATTTAAAGATATTGTAAATATAGCGAAACCTGATCTGATTAGCATATATCTCAATATTTTATGAATACTAGGTAAACGACATAAGATATTCAAAACTTGGAGAGGAAAGATGAGCCAAGATTTTAAAAAATGCCCTGTCACCCACCTGACCACTGAAGCTGGTGCCCCTGTGGTCGACAACCAGAACAGTATGACGGCAGGTGCGCGTGGACCTTTACTTGCCCAGGATTTATGGCTGAATGAAAAACTGGCCAACTTTGTCCGCGAAGTGATTCCAGAGCGTCGTATGCATGCCAAAGGTTCAGGTGCTTTTGGTACCTTTACCGTGACCAATGATATTACCCAATATAGCCGCGCTAAAATTTTCTCTGAAGTCGGCAAAAAAACCGAAATGTTTGCCCGTTTCTCAACAGTGGCGGGTGAACGTGGTGCGGCCGATGCGGAACGCGATATTCGCGGTTTTGCCTTAAAATTCTATACTGAAGAAGGCAACTGGGATCTGGTCGGCAATAACACCCCGGTGTTTTTCCTGCGGGATGCGCGCAAGTTCCCTGACCTGAATAAAGCAGTCAAACGCGACCCGAAAACCAACAAGCGCAGCGCCACCAATAACTGGGATTTCTGGACACTGTTGCCTGAAGCTTTGCATCAAGTGACCATTGTCATGTCCGACCGCGGGATTCCGACCGGTTACCGTCATATGCATGGTTTTGGCAGTCACACCTTCAGTTTTATCAATGCCAAAAATGAACGCTTCTGGGTAAAATTCCATATGCGTACCCAGCAAGGCATCCAGAACCTGACCGATGCTGAAGCTGCAGACTTGATCGCCAAAGACCGTGAAAGCAGCCAGACCGACCTGTTTGATGCCATCGAACGTGGTGACTATCCAAAATGGAAAATGTACGTTCAGATCATGCCGGAACTGGAAGCCGAAACAGTGCCTTATCATCCATTTGACCTGACCAAAGTCTGGCCAAAGGGCGATTATCCACTGATTGAAGTCGGTGAATTCGAACTGAACCGCAATCCGGAAAACTATTTCCAGGATGTAGAACAGGCAGCCTTTGCACCAAGTAATCTTGTACCGGGCATCAGCTACTCACCGGACCGTATGTTACAGGCACGTTTAGTGAACTATGCCGACGCAGCGCGTTACCGTGTTGGCGTGAATCATTCACAGGTTCCAGTCAATGCTGCACGTTGTCCTGTACATTCGAACCGCCGTGATGGTCAAGGCCGCATGGATGGCAACTATGGTTCATTGCCACATTACGAGCCGAACAGTTTTAGCCAGTGGCAGGAACAACCGGAATTCAGAGAGCCTCCACTGAAAATCACCGGTGATGCCGATTTCTGGGATTTCCGTGAAGATGACAATGATTACTTCAGCCAGCCACGCGCCCTGTTCAACCTGATGAATGACCAGCAGAAACAGGCTCTGTTTAATAACACGGCCGGAGCGATGGGTGATGCGCTAGATTTCATTAAATACCGTCACATCCGCAACTGTTACGCTTGCGATCCAGCTTATGGGCAAGGCGTTGCTAAGGCCTTAGGTATGACTGTAGCAGATGCCCAAGCAGCACGTGAAAGCGATCCAGCCAAAGGTTTGCCTAGCTTTCTCTAAGCCAGTTTAGACATGTATAGAAACCACCTTCGGGTGGTTTTTTATTGCAGCATCAAGCACTATAGAAACAAGCTGGCACAAAAAGAAATACAACAATGCATCCAAATATTGAAGACATCATTCAACAACACGACATTGTTTTATTTGATGCTGTTTGCGTAATCTGCAATGGCTGGACACGGTTTCTGATTAAATACGATAAAAAGATTCAGTTTAAACTGGTTTCCGCCCAATCGCCTTTAGGTACAGCTCTGCTCGAACATTATCAGATGCCCACTGAACATTACACCACGATGCTCGTCATTCAAGATGGCACACTCTATACCGAATCGACTGCCTTGCTGAAAGTACTGCAGCATCTCGGTTTTCCTTTTAATTTAATGAGCGCAGGTTATTTGGTTCCGCGTTTTATCCGCGACTTTCTGTATCGTGTGGTTGCTTTAAATCGTTACAGGTTATTTGGCAAAACCGAGTATTGCCTGATTCCATCCAGCGAAAATAAACGCCATTTTCTGGAAGAAGCTGTCCGTATTAACCATTCAACTCATCCAACAGGAACAGAGTAAAACATTTAGACAATAATCCGTTTGCCTTCACGTATGCAATAAAACGGATTAATCAACTTGGAAGAATGCTTGATGATCTCATGCAACTCATGTTCCGGTGCATCCCGGTCTTCATCCGTGAGCTGAAAAGTACGGTAATGAATCGCCAGTGAACATTTAGCCTGTAAGTCATGATGGGCATGAAAGGCATCTTCCGGATTCATATGGATCGCGCGCATCAGTTCACGCGGTTCATACGCTCCAATTGGAAGTAAAGCAATTCGCGGTGCACCCAGACGCTTACGAATTTCTTTAAAATGTGAGGCGTAGCCACTATCTCCGGCAAAGAAACAATGTTCCTTGCCATATAATAAAGAAAAGCCTCCCCAGAGTGCGCAGTTCTGATCGCGCATGCCGCGCCCTGAGGCATGTTGAGCCGGCGTATAGACAATCCGGATCTCTTCAAAAAAGGCATTTTCCCACCAGTCCATTTCACGCACGGTATAATGTTCTGGCAAATACCAGGCATTACCCAGACCGGTATAAATCGGCATCTCAAAAGTGTTGTGCAGCCATTCCAGACTGGCCAGATCCATATGATCATAATGGTTATGGCTGAGTAGTACAGCATCAATCTGGGGTAACTCATCCAGAGCAATGCCAGCCGGAATGACCCGCTGCGGACCCGTGGAAGCCGAAGGACTGGCATATTCCGACCAGACCGGGTCGGTCAGGAAATTATAGGGGCCGATCTGTATTAATGTGGTGGCGTGACCAATAAACCAGACTTGCCAGTCATCCAGAGCTGCATCTGGACGCTGCTGTGGCAATGCGCGCGGACGAGAAAAAAACTCGGCACGTTCCTCGTCAAGATTAACATTCCAGGTCTTGGATTTTCGGGTAATGAGCCATTTATATAAATCAAAGCGACCGCGCGATAGAGATGCATGCTCAAGATTACGAAACTGTTTTCCGTCGAAATGATCTGAATGCAGATACTCAAACACTGGCTTAGACCAGAGATGTTTCCAACTGGATTCCGTGATTAACTGGAATTTTTTAGTTTTGAGAAGATCTTGCATAAACATCCACTATTTATTATTCGTTATATGCAAGATAGCAACCTCTTGAAATGGTCAAGCGGTGCATCTTTTAATGAGCATACAAACTAAAAACAGGCACACTGCAACATAGTATGAAATCCGTCACAGAAAATCATGTATGTTTTTGTTATTTTTAGCAAAAAAATGGCATTTCATCGGCCTTATGGCTGGCTGAAGTCTTGGATTATCTAGAAAAATATCGCTCGCGCCCTTCTGTCTAAAAATACAAAATGATACTCAATATTTATAAGCCCATGCTGACAAAAGCATGTCTGCCCATTGATGATTTTATGATGAAATTCGCCATACCTCAGTATCATCACATCAATTGTGCGAGAAAGGCAAGTTGAGATCAAAATACCAACCTCAAGCGTTTTTTAGATCTTTATACACGACCTTGAGTTCGTTCCAGCCATACGGCCTTGGTTTGGGGTTTCACAAATAAAGCAATAATTTCCGGGTGCAGCTGTTTAATCTGCGCTTCGATCCGGTTGACACAGGCTTCAATTTCATCAGAAGTTAAATCATCTTTAAATTCCAGACTCAATGATGCAATGACTTGCTGAGCACCCATCTGCTCAGTCAACACCCCATTGGCACTAAAAACTGCCGCATCCTGTTGAGCAATGTTCAATACATCTTCACGCAGTTTTGGATCTGCCGTTTCACCCAGTAACAAACCTTTGGTTTCACGTGCCAGAAACCAGGCAGAAACCGCCAGAACAATACCAATTAAAATCGATGCGGCACCGTCCAATTCAGGAATATTCAGTTGATGCGCCAGAAAGATACCGACCAGAGCAATCACCAAGCCGACCAGGGCGGCAGTATCTTCAAATAACACGGTAAAGGTCGTTGGATCTTTACTGTGTCGAAAGGCTTCAAAATATCCCAGATTTCCCTTTTGTTTACGAAAGGTTTTTAAAGCCACTGACCATGAAAATCCTTCAAAAAGAATCGCCAGACCCAGCACAATATAATTGATCAATGGATCCTGCATGACTTCAGGCTGAAGAATATGCTGTATCCCTTGATAGATGGACACAATCGCACCCAGGGCAAAAACCATCAGTGCCACAATAAAGGCCCAAAAATACAGTTCACGCCCATAACCAAAAGGATGTTTGGCATTTGCCGGTTTTTCTGATTTTTTCATGCCATATAACAGTAAAATTTCATTCAAGGTATCTACTACGGAATGAATTGCCTCACTGAACATGGCAGAACTATTGGTTATATAGGACGCAACAAATTTCACCAGCGCAATCGCCAGATTACCAAACAGGGCTGCATAAACTACGATTTTATTGGATTCAGACATCCTGACACTGTCCTAAATAAGCTTGTGCAAGCTTTAATGATTTATGTATCAAAATCTTAATCATTTATTTTTGAAAGTTGTTTTACAAATTGTTGCTTAGTCATGATCTCTCACGTTGTTGAATCACTTTACTCTCCACTCAAATAATAAAAGGGCTTTCGCCCTTTTGATTTTTACAGTTTTAATGCTTGGAAAAATACTGCTCGTGCCACTCTTTCCAGAAATACATGATGATCCCGAACATCACCACCGCAATACCGGCAAAAGCATGACTGCTGATAATTTCATGATTTAAGGTTGCTCCCAATACCAGAGCGATTACCGGCGTCATCACATTACTCAATGAGACAGTCGAAGCATTTAGACGGCGAATCAGCCAGAAATAACACAGCATTGCCACAATCGAGGACATGATCATGGTAAATACAAAACCAATCATTGCCTGTGTGCTAGGCAACTGAGTCGGCATATGTTGCCAGATAAAGGGTACCAAAATGACTGAACCAGCCACGGAGACCAGCAATGAACCTGTAGCTTGCGACATCGGACTCAAGGGGGCACTGATCTGTTTAACCCAGAAGATCGAGCTGATATAAGACACCATACTGATCAGCATCAGCACTACACCCCAAGGATTGATCTTGCTGTCTGCCGAGTCGGCAAAAACAAAACAAAAACCGGCGACGGCCACTGCCATGCCGAGCCATTGCAGCCAGATCAGTTTATGGGTTTTTAAAATCACATGACCGATTAAACCGGCGATCAGCGGTGAAAAACCAAAAATCAGTGCCATCAACCCTGAGGTCAAATAATTGGCCGCTAGATAAATAAACAGCTGCGCGCCGATTAAATTCAAACTGCCTGCCAGATAACTTTTCATTGAAGTACGGTCAAAAGGCAGCGGGTCGCGCATAATCTTTAGCAGGAATAGCGCAATAATCGAGGCACCAAAATAGCGAATGATCAGCACCCACATCGGGTGAATCTCGGCCACGCTCCAGACAATCGCCAGTGGCGTTGCTGCCCAGATCAGTACCAATAAAGCGTAAATACTTGCCGTGACTGGCAATGAAGATGAAGAACTCATAAGTCTCCTAGACGAGGCCAAGAAGTTCTGGATCAGCAACTTCAAAAATAGCGTATAGCGAATTCATGCTGAGATGAAGTTTTAATTTTTGATAAATTCATCAAGTTTCGTGCATAAAAAACAGACCTATGCAAAACATAGGTCTGTCCCAAGATATCTCAATACGACTTAAGCAATTTTGCGTAAGTCTTGCGCGATATCCAAGTGTTTTTCAACATCAAACGCCGTATTTTTGCTGATCATTTTTTTCAAATGACGCATTTCTTTGGCTGCATTCACGGTAATCCCGCCAACGATCTGACCATCAGTCACACCGTACATCACGAATGAATTGTCTGCACCTTTGGCTGCATCCATTTCACCACGGATATGCCATTCAGCTGCGGCCATATCGCCGACAAACTGGAAGTTGATATTCAGCTGATCCGTCCAGAACCAGGCCGGATTGGCTTTCGGATGTTCCACCCCCATCACGTGACGCGCAAAGATACCTGCCTGAAGGTTGGCATTTTCCCAGGTTTCCACGCGGCGGTGATTGCCACAGTCACGCAACTGAGTCGCAACATCGCCTGCTGCATAAATGTCAGCATTCGAGGTTTGGCAATGTTCATTCACCTTGATCGCAACATCAACATCCAGACCTGCATCTACTGCAAGCTGTGCATTTGGTACGATCCCGATTCCATAAACTAAAGCATCAGCACGAAGCTCTTCACCGCCTTCCAGCGTTACCACCACTTCTTCACCATCTAAACGGCAATCTGTAATCTTGGTTTCAAGACGCACATCGACCTGGTTTTGACGATGCTGCTCTAGCAGGAATTCGCTCAGGATTTGTGGTGAACAACGACCCATAACCATCGGACCCATTTCGATCACAGTCACCTGACAGTCTTTGTAACGTGCAGATGATGCAAGCTCAAGACCAATCACACCACCACCGATCAGGATGATAGGGCGACCGGCTTGAAGCACAGGCACCAGCGCTTGTGAATCTTGCAGGTTACGCAAGGTATAGACGTGTTTGCCCAAAGCATCGAAATTAGGCAAACGACGCGCTGCACCACCTGTTGCAAGCAAAAGTTTGTCGTAAGCAATAACATCACCGTTCAGGAGTTCAACCGTTTTCGCTTCGGCATTGATTTTCATCACGCCATTACCGCGAATTGTTTCCACCCCTAAATCTGCCAGTTTCTGTTCTGACAGGATTTCGATCTTTGTCTCTTCAGGTTTTAGAATCACATCTTTAGACAACGGTGGACGCTCATAAGGAAGATGGCTTTCATCACCAATTAAAGTGATTTTGCCTTCATACTTGTTGCCACGAAGTTCTAAAATTGCGCTCGCACCTGCCTGGCCAGCACCCACGATCACGATGTTGTTTACGTTGCTCATTTTCTTAACCTTTTAACTCTGCAGATACGATACCGAAGCCGGCAATCCATTCGCTGATGTCTTCATAGCAATGCGTGGTCATTTCATACTCACCCATTTCGCTTAAGGCAGCGAAGGCAGCCATCCAAGAACGGACTTCCTGACCACCACGGCCACCATCACGGCGGATTTCAGCTTCAGTCATAGCTTCAAGTGCAGCGAAGTCGGCATTCTTGAATTTTTCAAGCAATGCGATATCCCATTCAGCATTCAGAGGAACTGCAACAGAGGTATCGCCCGCTGCCAGTTTCTGGCCCACTGCGATGATTTTGGACTGACGCGCGTTACGTGCTTCAGGTGTCGGGTTACGACCTGCAATCAGGAACTCTTCCACTTCTGGAGGTACAGAACCCATTTGCGGAGTTGGTGGATCGTGTGACAGACCACCTGTACCTAGGACAAGTACACGCTCATTTTCAAGGTTCAGAGATTTGATGAACTGACCTACAGCACGGCCCAAAGCGATGGTACGCTTCGTGGTTGGCATTGGTGCTGCAGCGCCATTAATGAAAATTGGAATCGTTGGATAACGATCAAGTTTGCCCTCGCACAGGAAGTGCAATGGTTGAGTCACGCCATGGTCGGCTTGCATACGGTAAGAATACGCAACGTCCACACCCTCATCGAGTACACGACGCACTAAGCCCAGTGCTTTGTCTTCTGGTACATCAATATGTGCATTGTCTTTACCATAGTCCCAGTCACCTGCAGCAGTCGCGCGAATGCCCACGCAGAAGCTTGGCATCAGGTCATAGAAGAAACCATTGAAATGGTCAGGACCAAAGGTAATGATCAGGGTTGGGTCGTAAGCTTTTACTTCAGCAGACAGTTTTTCAAACGCTTCACGAACAGCCTGTTCTTTACGTTTTTCCTGCGGTGAAGCAAATTCCATTAAAGGACTGTGCGATGCACAAATAAGTTTAACGGCCATGAGAGACTCTTTAAAAGGAAGGCAGCCAAAAACAGGCTGCCGAAAAGTCCATTTCAGACTAGATTTTTATTCGTCAAAGAAACCGGCACGTGGCTGACGTAAGCCGCGAATACCCAGACCGCATTCTGCATTGATCAGAACACCAGTCAAAGGACGGTTATTTTGACGAGATGCCAAGAGCACATATGAACCAGTCATATCTTCCGGCTCAGGTAAGAAATTCAGTGGCATGCCACGGGCGATTTTCTCAGGATCACGTGCATCGAGCAGGCCAAGATTTTCCTGACCTAAAGATGCAGCACCTTTGATATTCACATTCATACCTGATGGCGCAACGGCATTGACTCGGACTTTAGGTGCAAGTTCGTAAGCCAGTTCTTTCATAATGCCTACACCCGCATGCTTAGATGCAGTATATACAGGGCCTCCGCCAGCGGAGTACAGTGCCGAATTAGACAAAGTAAATATGATAGAACCTTCAGAAGCGATCAATGCATCCAGTGCAGCCTTCGCACCGAGGATCAGAGATTTGGTATTGATGCCCATAATCTCGTCAAAGGCTTTTTCTAGTTGCTCACCAGAGGTATTGACGATATCGGCATAGTGATCCCAAATACCGGCATTACCAACGAAACAATCGAGTTTACCGAAACGTTCCACAGTGGCTTGAACTGCACGAACGTTATCTGCATAGCTGGCTACATCACCTTCGATCGCAAGAACTTTTCCACCGAAGTGTTCATTTAATGCATCCACTTTAGCTTTTGAACGTTGAAGAACCGCAACTTGTGCACCTTCCTCAATAAAACGCTCGACCAAAGCCCAGCCTAAGCCTGAACCACCACCAGTAATAAGTGCAACTTCGCCCTGTAGCCAACCCATGCTTACTCTCCTGCCATCTCTACAAACAATTGACCATCTTCAACAATCACCGGGAAAGTTTTGATTGGATCAGTTGCAGGTAGACACAATGCTTCACCTGTTTTCAAACAGAAACGTGCTGAATGCAATGGACATTCCACAGTACCGTCATCTTCAAGGTAACCTTCAGACATAGAAGCATTACCATGACTGCATTTATCGTTCATAGCGAAGAATTCACCGCCATTGTTAAATACAGCCAGCGCTTCGATACCGTTTACGCCACAATCTACTTTTAACGCTTCGCCTTCGTCTAATTCGTCAACTTGGCAAACAAAAATCTTATTCATTAGAAGAATACACTCAGGTTATGTGAGCTATATGTCGCTTGATCAAGCGTGATCTTACGGTTGAAGATCTGGAAGCCGAGGCCGCCTTCAACTTTACGGATCTTGTCATGACGTTTACCGCAGTAAATGACAATGTCTTTCTCTTTTTGCGTACGATATAGCAAATAGGTTACGTACACGTCGTATTCGCCTTCAACTTCAGTTGGCTCTACGATCACGTTGCTCACCATGTGGGTGGTACGTGATGGAGGCTCTTCAGCCCAAGCCATACCGGTTTCCAGACGTGCTACACGACGTTCTAAAAGGTCTTTCGAATCGTTAAACACCCAAGTGGTAGGTGGTTCAACTGAACGACGACGGTCACGGGTTTGTGCGTTTGGCGTGGTACGTAGCGTGTAAGAAATATCTTCAGCTAACGTATCCAACCATTCGCGGAATTTCCAATCGTCTAGCAATTTTGCTTCGCGATACAGGAACTGACTAATTTGGTGATGAAGTTCTAAGCTGATTTGACTCATTTCATAAGCTCCTTCTCATATTCGTCAGCTGCTTTTTCTACGTCTTCCCATTTTTCATGGATCAATAAATCTGCCCAGCGGCGGTACATACCACGTGCTGCAGTTTCAGAGAAAATGTAGTTGGTGATACCCGGGATACCATCTTCACGTACTTTTTCGTTGCCTTTACCCATTTCCATAATGAGTTTGTTTTGACGCGCTTTATAACCACGTAAAACTTTTTGGATCTCAATCCAGTTTTCAGAGTCATCTTGCTCCAGGAAACCGGCTGGACCAAAGGCACGCGTTGCAGAACGCTCAAATGCTTCTTTCACTTCTTGAGATGCTTCAGCATCAGCAATACAGAATGCCCACACTTCAGTTTTGTTTGGACCACGTGGGTGCCATACGCGAAGTGTTGCAGTACCGTTCAACCAAGACAAAGTTGGGAACATGGTGTTGTGCCCTGCAAGACGCAGTGCACGAGTCTCGCCTAGGCGCTCTTTAACTTCGTCGTAAGTTTCACGGAAGTAGTTGGCAACTTCACCGTCAACCCATACGTTTGCATCTGGTTTTTCAGTAAAGAAGAAGCCTGAACCGTGACCACGTGAACCGTATTGGATCGCGTCTTTAGCCGTTTCCCAAACTGGACGAGCAGTTTGCGCAGCACCTAATTTCTTAGATGATTCGTCGTCTGGTTTCGCACCCAATACTTGGATCGCAGAAGCGTGAGAGAACAAGGCGTGGTATTGGTCAGATGCAAACTGTTCCGCTGCAAACTTCCAGTTACACTCGATTTCCCACTTATGTACACCACCAATGATTTCCGTACCACCTGGACGACGGTCAACAACGCCATCTAAATACCAAGCGATATCGCCCATGTATTCTTCTAGATCAGGTGTGGTTTCATCCCAACAAGCGAATACCAAGCCTTTGTAAGACTTCACACGATTCACTTCAACCAGACCCCATTGCTCTTTACATGCACCATGCGGGTAAGCACGATCTTCAAGCGGGATATCTTTTAAAGAACCGTCAATACCGTATGACCAACCGTGGTACGGGCAAGTAAATGCACGCGTATTACCACAGTCAGCGAAGCTCACACGCATAGAACGGTGACGGCACTGGTTTAAAAATGCTTTGATTGAGCCGTCTTTTTGACGTGCCACAATGATTGGATCTTCACCCATGTAGGTATTGAAGAAATCACCAGCCTTAGGAATTTGGCTTTCATGGCAAAGGAATAACCAAGTACGACCGAAAACACGTTCGAGTTCTAATTCGTAAATGTCAGGATCTGTATAAATAGATGGCGTAATACGTCCATTTTGTGCATCGACTAAAGCATCGATTTCGCGCACATCAATTTTTCCACTCATGAAAAGCTCTCCTGTGACCTATCTTTGGCACAAAGTAATAGACTCAACTTTTCAACGATGATGGATTTGACAGCGTTTTTCGGGAAATATTTTTTTTGTTTCAATTAAGAGCTTAAAACAATAGACTTCCTTCATAAATCATTTTTCAATCAATTTAATTGTTTATCTTTCACCCAATCTAAATTGTATATGCCAGCAAGTAAATTAAACCGCAGGTTTAATCTTTTACGACGATTTCTATATACACAAGATAAAATCTTAAAACATTTCATCCTTCCAAATACATGCTCTACTTGAATTCGTCTACGACCAATCTCTGTATTTAACTTTTTTAATTCAGAATCTAATTTTTCAGTTTTCTTTGCTTTAGATGGCATGAGGCATCCAAAACCCAATTTTTTTATCCCTAAATACCCCTTATCAACGATAAAAAAGGGCTTAAATTTTAATTTCCTCATACTTTTTTTAAATATTTTAAAATCATGCATGCTTCCATGACTTCCACATACACTCAGTATTTCACCTGTTGTATAGTGCATAGATAGCTGAAATTTAAAGGTATGTCGCTTTTTTTTACCGCTATACCATTTCTTCTGTTTTTTTTGGACGTTGAACTAATATTTCAGTTGCATCAATCACAACAACTTCCCAATCCACTTCATCTCGATTAGGAAGTTGTTTTGGCAAGTTAAATTTTCCAGAACGGATTAAGGTATCTTCAATAACACGTGTGATACGAATTGCACTCGTTTCAGATACACCGTAACTCATACCAAGATGGAAAAATGTTCGATATTCTCTCCAATATTCTATACATAAGAGCAAACGATCTTCCAACGGTAATTTATGCGGTCGTCCTTTACCAATATGACGAGGTAAATGCTTATTTAGCTCGGCCAACATGAGGTTAAATGTAGCCCAACTAACACCGGTAAGCCTACGAAACTTAACGTTTGATAATTTTTGAATATCTTTGAATTTCATCCAAGGATTATCTCTTGAATTAAATAATTTTGCTGATTAATTTAAGATCAAATAAATTGTACGTTTTTTGATTTATGACGGAAGTCTAATTATTAAGCACGTGAATTTTTATATTAGAACATCTATTAATTCCGCCAGAGCATTTAGTTTATGAATGGGAAAATAATCTTCACGACATAGTTGTTTATAGATTATACTTTGAGGAAATTATAGTAAGACATTTTTTGGATTACTCTTTGGGTTGATGACATGGAATTACGACACCTTCGCTACTTTATCACCGTTGCTGAAGAGCTCAATTTTAGTAAGGCAGCACTTAAACTTTATACGGCTCAACCCTCACTTAGCCAGCAAATCAAAGACCTGGAAGAAGATGTCGGGGTAAAGCTACTCAACCGGACCAAACGTAAAGTAGAGCTGACCGAAGAAGGCGCCGTATTCCTGGAACAGGCCCGTCTCACCCTGGCACAGGCGGACAAAGCCGTTGCCATGGCACGTCAGGTGTCACAGGCCAAACAGCAAATGCTCCGCATCGGTTTTGTACCGGTGGCCGAGATGAAAATCTTCCCGTATATCTTGCCAAATCTACGTGTACAGAACCCGGATTTAAAAATTGAACTGCTCAGCCTGAACAACAATGAGCAGATGCGTTTGTTAAAAAAAGGCGATCTGGATCTGACATTTACCCGTCATAATTTCAATAGTGATGAAATTGAAAGCCAGTTCGTGATTCGTGAACCGCTGATTTTTCTCCTGCCTAAAGATCACCCCTTAGCAAAATACGAAAGAATTCCTGTTAAAGCATTGAATGGTATTGATTTTATTATTCCATCAGCAGAGCAGTCCTTGACCCTGAACCAGGCTATTCTGGACTTTGCCAAAGCCAACGGCATTGAAATCAATATCGTGCAAAAGGCCGATAATATTTTATTTAATATCAACTCGATCGGAATGGGCCTAGGCTGTACCATTTTGCCTGGCTATATTGCACCACTGACCATGGACAATACCGTGATTCGTCCGCTAGACGTAGAGTTGCCCTATTTAGACCTGTATGTCAGCTACCATAAAAACAACAAATCCTATGCCGTCAGCAAATTTCTTGAACTTTTGACCCGTGTGTTCTATCTGGATATTAACCGTAGTGAACAAAATTAATCCCATTTCTTCCTCTCATTAAGCCTATGCCATTCAACTTTTGACAGGCATGTGCTTTTTTTTGTTTTATTATTTTATGCTTAAGAATTCAATTTTAATTTAATTTTTTGATAAAGGATCTATTTCTAGCATTTAAATTTGTCACTTGACCTCGACCAAAATTGTGTATTTTTAGCTCTAAATGTGCTGCATTTACCACTTAAGTCTAATAAAGTTTCATTCGGATTTTTCTCAGTTTAAATAGCTCAAACCTATAAAAATTATTAGATTTTTAGATTTATCCAAATAAATGAGAATCAAACTCACTTAAGCACCCTGCCTTAAATATTTCCGATATAAAAAAGGATGACCGAAGCCATCCTTTTTTAAAACTACATTCAGCTTATTTTACGCCGTGTACAGCCAGGTAGTTTTTGATCACAGTGTTGAATTCGTCTGCTTTTTCAACTTGAGACCAGTGACCGCATTGGCTGAAGATATGTGCATCAGCATTTGGTACGATGTTCAGGATGTCCCAAGTACGAGAAACCGGAATCACCACGTCTTGCGTACCATGAATCAGCAATACAGGCACAGTAATGTCTTTCATTTTTTCGAAATCTAATGGGAACTCGAAACGGTCACGGTCACGTGCGCCAACCACATCCATTAAACGATTTGATGCATAGTCATTTGCAGCAGAAGCAAAACGTACTTTTACCAGTTCATCTGTAATCAGGTCTTTGTTCACGACAAACATAGAAAGGGTTTTCTTGATCCCTTCTTCTGTAAGAACTGGGTTTGCATGAGCTTTGAGTGCAGCAGTCTGTTTTGCACCGCCCGTACCCATAGACACGATACCCAAAATGCGATCTGGATAATCCAGTGCCATCTGGAATGCTAACCAGCCACCCAGAGAGTTGCCGACCAACCAGGTTTTTTCGATACCCAAAGCGTCTAGCGTACGGATCGCATGATCTACCCAGGCACGGATACCATATTCAGTACCCGGTGCAACTACAGTCTGGCCATAACCAATGGTATCAATCGCGATACAACGCGCCTGCTCACCAATTTGTGGCAGGTTTAACCACCAGTTTGCCGCAGCCGATACACCCGTACCTGAACCGTGTAAAAATAGAATAGGCGTACCTTCACCAATTTCGTGGTAATGGGTCAACTCGCCTTCAGCGGTTTCAATCCATTTATCTTCTAAGCCAAAGAATGGATCTGTTTGATAGTCAGGGATTTGAACAGTGCTCATATTGCTTCCTCTTACAGTCTTTCGCTTGCGTGTCCCTCTATTTTCAAGAATTCGACGTCAAGTTGACTCATTAAAATGACTTGTGTACACCCTTATATTAACCGCTCAGCCGCAGCAAACTGATACAAAATTACGATTGCACCCTACAAAATAGATATAATTTAAGTATTTGTTTTATATATCAATTTAAAATAAAACCCTACTCAATCTAAGCCTTTAATGCAACAATGGAACGCTTAAACCAAAAAGCAGCCAGAAGACTGACTGCTTTTAAAATATACGGGTATTAGAATTTATGGGTATAAGTGGTGGCGACACGGTATTCTTGCAGGTCTGGTTTTGCTGGATTGGCAAAATTCACATCAATATACATCGCCTGTACACCCAAACCTTTTAATTTACCTTCTGGCACAGTGTAGTTCACGATAGCATTCACTTCATCCGTATTGAAGTTCTGGCCTTGATACGCCCTAGTACCTTTCTGATTATGACCTTTGAAATATACGGCTGTTGCATTTAAGCCTTTTGCACCCATTTCAGAGAAGTCATAGCCATAAGAAACACTCCATGATTTTTCTTCTGGCGCGGTAAAAGTCGCTACCCCCCAGTTCGCCAGATAAGGCTGTGGCACCCAGCCACCCAATGTCGGGAATGCGCTATCACCAAACATTTGCTGGTAACCTACACCTACGCTATGTGCACCATGATTCACTTTTGCAGCTACAGATAATGCCTGGTTATCGATCTCACCATACAGCTTGTCACCTGACTCCGAGTTATCGAAGTAACGAATATGGCTATCTAATTTGGTTTTTTCACCGAGCGTAGTTTTGTAATTGACACCCAGATAATGCTGTTGGTAAATGTCTTGAACATCGGCATACCAGTAGCTCGCACCTACTTCTTTAGTAAGCTGGTGGTCTATGCCTGCAATCCACATGCCATCAGCTTCAGCACCCGTATCATAGAAACTTGGTGGAGCAAATTTAGTTAAGTCGCGGAACTGGTTGTCATAACGGTTATTAATGCCATCAATATACGCAAGAGTTAACTTGGTATCTTTAAGGTCTTTAGACTCTAACCAGGCACCACTATACGTCGTCAATAACTGACGCGATGGATCGAATACCAAGACTGGAGATACCGGCAATAACTCGCCGACTTTCAGTTCAGTTTGTGACACTTTGGCTTTTAAGGTCGCACCAACTTTACCAAAATTATCTTTTTGCCCTTTGCCTGGTCCTTCATGCGGTAAAACCCAGTCAGGATTATTATCACGACCATTCAAACGGAACGCATGCTGAATAAGAAGATCTGCACCGACCTGCACACCACCACCGATATCGTGATAACCGGACTTGGCATCCAGAGTCACGCCTTGTGACCAAGAACCCCAGTTACGTGATGAGTAGTTATCTTGATACTGACGGTCTAGATAAAAGTTTTTAAATTTGAGTTGAACATTGCTGTCGTCAATAAAGTCTGCATTCGTTGCAGTTGTCCCTAAAGTTGCTGTCGCAGCAAGCATTGCAATCCGTAAATTGTGACGACGCATGATGAGTTCCCGATTCAGCTGATAAAATCCATGCCGCCATCATGCGCAAGTCGGTTTAAATAAAAAATCCGACCACAGTATTAAACTTTTGCTCTTTTAGCTCTGCATATTCCAAGCCCAGATTTAAGCGCTCAATCTCTTAGATTTTAAACCGATTAATGAAAATAAAAATTTGACCAGATATTTAATTCAAATTTCTGTTTCCTTTATTAATAAGCGCATTTTTTTTAAAAACTTTAAGATAATATTTTTTATTTATCGTTTTTATGTTTAAGGAAAAAATTAAACTAAAATAATCTTCACATAAGTTGACAAAAATAACTAATGATGCGAAAAGGTTTTTTTAGTTAACAGATGTTCACACATGCCTAGAATTGTTTCTGTACCACTTAGTTTAGAACAGCGAGAACGACTCATTTTTCTGGTCAAGCATGCAAAACATTGGCGTGAAAGGCAACGTGCCCAAACTATTCTCTGGCTTTCCGAAGGTAAAAGTGTTGCGGAAGTTGCCACTCTACAAGAACGTATCCCAGAAACCATAAGGCTACAACGCCGACGTTGGGAATTGTATGAGCTTGAATCGATTAAAGAAGGTCATCGCTCAGGTCGACCCAATACATTGATCTCAGACTATCAGGCGAAAATCCTAGATTGGGTCAATACAAGTCCACTCAATGCAGAACAAATCCGAGTCAAACTACATGAAGAATACGAAGTGTCCGTGTCTGTTGAAACCATTCGTAAGTTTTTACGTGATTCAGGTATGGTCTTCAAGCGTACCCGTCATAGCTTGAAAAAAAAGAGATCCGATTGCATTTGAACAAGCAACACAGCAGATTGAAGAATTACGAGAGCAAGCGGCACGTGGTGAAATTATATTAGGTTATGTTGATGAAACAGGATTTTCATCTACACCTGATAACCGCTATGCGTGGACAAAGATAGGTGATGTTCATGCGGTTGATGCAATAAGATTAAAACGAGTTAATGTCATGGGGTGTTTGCTTTCAACGGGGAAACTGGTGACAAGCTGTTTACAAGAGTCAGTGACAAGTACTTGGTTTTATGCCTATTTAACTGGAATAGCTCAACAAGTAAAACAGACATATAACCTTCCATTGGTTCTTATTGTTGATAATGCCTCGATTCATAGAAGTAAAAAGATGGCTGATTACAGAGAGCTACTTAAAACTAACTTTTCGACGAATCTGTATTTTATTCCAGCTTATAGCCCTGAGTTAAATCGAATCGAGATGGTATGGAAGCAGATGAAATATTATTGGCGAGATTTTCAAGTCATGACAGCTGACAAAATAGAGCAATGGGTGGAGAAAGTATCAAACCAATTCGGAAAAGAATACATGTTTACTTTTTAATGGATACTTAGCACTATAACTAAAATATCTGAGATCAGAGTTTTAATATATTATTAAATCTACTTCATAATAAAAAAGCATCCAAATCGGATGCTTTTTTATTAGCCTTATTTTAATACCACGGCATTAAAAATTAAGCTTGTAACTCACGAGCTTTAGACATGGTTAATGCCAGGTCTTCAATCATGTCTTCCTGACCACCTACCGTACCACGGCGACCAAGTTCCATCAGGATTTCACGTGCAGATACGCCATATTTCGCTTCAGCGCGTTTAGCAAACAACAGGAATGAAGAGTAAACACCCGCATAACCTAAAGTAGCCGCATCACGGTCTGCACGAATTGGGTTGTGCATCATTGGAATCACTAGATCTTCAGCAACATCTTGTACTTTGAACAAGTCAACGCCAGTGTCCATACCCATACGGTTTGCCACAGCGATAAACAGTTCAAGTGGCGTATTACCTGCGCCAGCACCCAAACCTGCAGATGCCAAGTCAACACGTACTGCACCTGCTTGAACAGCAGCAACAGTATTCGATACACCCATACCTAAGTTGTGGTGACCGTGGAAACCAAGCTCAATGCTTGGGTCCAAGTGTTGACGTAAGTGACCTACGCGATCAATAACGTCTTGAGGAAGCATATAACCTGCTGAATCTGTCACATAGATACAGTTTGCACCGTAAGACACCATCTTGTTTGCTTCTTCAAGCAATTTTTCAGGTGTTGCCATGTGCGCAAGCATCAAGAAGCCCACAGTGTCCATGTCTAGTTTACGTGCAGCGGTGATGTGCTGTTCAGAACAATCCGCTTCAGTACAATGCGTCGCCACACGAATGGTAGACACACCAATTTCATGTGCCATTTTCAAATGGTCAACCGTACCGATACCAGGTAGAAGCAATGCAGAAATTTTTGCATTTTTCATACGTGGCACGACAGCAGACAGGTATTCTTCATCCGTTGCAGCAGCAAAACCGTAGTTCACTGATGAACCGCCCAGGCCGTCACCGTGCGTTACTTCAATTAAAGGTACGCCAGCATCATCAAGTGCTGTTGAAATTGCAATCATTTGCTCAACAGTCGTTTGATGGCGCTGCGGGTGCATACCATCACGCAAAGTCATATCATGAACAATAATCTTAGACATTTTGGTATTCCTTTAAGCTTCAGCGATGTTGAACACGTGTTCTGCGAACATTTCTGCAGTACGTGCAGCTGCTGCAGTCATAATATCCAGGTTGCCTGCGTATTTCGGCAGGAAGTCACCCAGACCTTCAACTTCCAAGTAAACTGATACACGGTTGCCATCAAATACAGGACCATTTACAAGCTTGTAACCTGGTACGTATTTTTGAACTTCCTTGATCATGGCATGTACAGATTCAGTGATCGCTGCCTGATCCGGCTCACCTTCTACTAGACAGTGAACAGTATCACGCATCATTAGAGGTGGCTCAGCCGGGTTAATGATGATGATCGCTTTACCTTGTTTCGCGCCGCCGACTTTCTCAATGGCACCTGCAGTAGTACGTGTGAATTCATCAATGTTTTTACGCGTTCCCGGACCAACCGACTTAGTCGATACAGTTGCAATGATTTCGCCGTATTCAACAGGTTGAACGCGAGAAACCGCAGCCACCATCGGAATCGTTGCCTGACCGCCACATGTCACCATGTTCACGTTTGGTACTTCGCCCGCTTGTAGTAATGCTTCAAGGTTGACTGGTGGTACACAAAATGGACCAATCGCAGCAGGCGTTAAGTCGATCATCAACACGCCAAGTTCATTCAGCTTGCGGCTGTTTTCAGCATGGACATAGGCAGAAGTTGCGTCGAATGCAATTTTGATGTCATCAGCAATCACATGAGGAAGAAGACCATCAACGCCTTCAGCTGTGGTTTTTAAACCCATTTTCGCAGCACGCGCCAAACCTTCAGAAGTCGGGTCAATCCCCACCATCCAAACAGGCTCTAACCATTCGCTGCGTTGTAATTTATAAAGCAAATCAGTACCAATATTCCCTGGACCGATCATTGCACATTTAATCTTTTTCATGAATGTACTCTCTTGGAATCTTGATTATTCAGCAGCGAATGCAGCGGTTACTGAACCGAAGCCTTCAATTTCAACTTTGAATTCATCACCTGGTTGCGCCACAACCATTGGACCTAAAGCACCCGTCAAGATGATGTCACCTGCCAACAATGGACGACCACGGCGTACCATTTCATCAGCCAGCCAAACAGCAGCATTCAATGGGTTGGCCAGACATGCTTTACCCACGCCTTGAGAAACGACTTCCTCACCGCGCGTCATCACCATCTTGCAGTTCACCAGATCAAGATTTTCTAATTTAACCGGCTGAGAACCTAAGACAAATGCAGCAGAAGATGCGTTATCCGCCACAGTATCAATCAGGCTGATTTTCCAGTTTTCGATACGGCTATCGACCACTTCAATTGCAGGCAATGCATAATCAGTTGCGCTGATAATGTCTGCATAGGTGTGTTTTTCTTTGGTTAAATCCTGGTTAATCACCAATGCGATTTCCGCTTCAACTTTCGGCTGAATCAGAAGGCCGGCTGGAATTGCTTCACCATCGCCATAGGCCATGTCGGCAAATAACATACCGAAATCCGGCTGATCTACACCTAGTTGCGCTTGAACGACTTTAGACGTCAAACCAATTTTACGACCCACCAGACGGCGACCTTCAGACAAAGTACGCTCGGTATTCACTTCCTGAACGGCATAGGCGATATCTACGTCAGCACTTTCACCGCCAAGTTCCGGGCGAATCGGTGCGATCGCAGTTTGTGATAATTCAGCGCTACGAAGTGCTTGTGCAACTGATTCAATAACAGCAGAATTCGACATCAATGTTTCCTTAAACTGCAAAAATTAGGCTTATGCCGGGATCTAAGAGGGACAGAAAGTATGCAAAGGATCAGGCTGATCATCCGCATGGAATGTCTTTCTCAGAGCGAGCATAGGAATAAACAGTTTTAGGATGGGAAAAATCCGGCGTTTGTGCCAATAGTTATTTTATTTTTTGCTATAGCTATTATCTATAAGAATAATTTATAAAAAACGAAATAAAACAAAATCTTATTATTTAAAATACATCGTTATTTAGCAAAATAACTGCCATAATATGATCGAATAAAATCAGTACAATTACGACTTTAGACTAAAAGATAAGAACCAGCGCTTAAATCTGCAGCATTCCCCAGCCAATTCAAACCGGGGAAACACATTTCTTGCACTGCAACCAAGATACTGGATTAAACTGCTTGTTTCCATTGGACTTTAGCCAACAATGCACGGCAGAGTAAAACTTGAAGTGCGACATAAACCACCTAATTAATTTAAAGGGTTTATGGAGTATATAAAATTGTCATACCATCATCTTAACTTTGAAGATCGTACTGCATTAATGCTTGAGTCAAGAAAAGAAGGCTTTTCACCCAGAAAATTTGCTGAACTTATTAAAAGACATCCTAGTACGATCTATCGTGAACTTAAAAGAAATAGCATCAATGACGTTTATCAAGCTCGATATGCTTCTGATAACACCTTCGCTAGACGTAGACGTGGTCACAGAAAACTCAAAATCGACTCAATCCTCTGGAGATTTATTGTTGAAGCGATCCGTTGTTTATGGTCTCCTCAGCAAATATCGAAGCGTTTAAAGACATTTCCTGATTTGGATCAAACAATGAATGTAAGCCATACAACGATTTACTCAACTATACGAGCATTACCAAAGGGTGAGTTGAAAAAAGACTTATTATCCTGTCTGCGTCATGAAAATAAAAAGCGAAAAGCTAACGGTGAACCTAAAAAAGATTCTATATTACAGGATATTAAAACTATTCATGAGCGCCCAGCTGAAGTTCAAGAAAGAAAAATACCGGGTCATTGGGAGGCCGATTTAATTAAAGGTAAAGACAATAAAAGTTCGATAGCAACACTTATTGAACGAAATACACGGCTCTGTATCTTGGCAACATTACCTGATGCAAAGGCAGAATCAGTGCGCAAGGCTTTAACTGAAGCTCTGAAATATTTACCTGCAGAACTGCGTAAAACGTTGACCTATGACCGTGGACGTGAGATGTCAGAACATAAAATACTCGAAGAAGATTTAGGCATAGATGTATATTTCTGTGACCCACATTCACCATGGCAAAAAGGCACATGCGAAAATATGAATGGTTTAATTAGGCAATATTTACCTAAAGGGATTGATTTAAATCAGGCAGATCAGCATTATTTAAATCAAGTTGCCATGTCACTGAATACTCGTCCTAGAAAAGCGTTAGATTGGCTTACACCATTAGAGAAGTTTGCTCAGCTTGTTGATTATCATAAGGCTTTTGAAACTGTCGCACCTCATGTTTGAATTCGCCCACTATGCAAAGCAGCCACATCATCCACGATACAGACTGGATTAAATTGAGCCAAAAGTTCAGGCGCATGTACGCCATAACTTACCCCAACACTTGGCATGGCAATATTTTGCGCCATTTCCAGATCATAAGACGTATCACCGACCATAATCGCATGTTCAGCCTGCACACCGGTTTCTGCCAGAATTTCTTCTAACATTAATGGATGAGGTTTGGAACGGGTTTCGCTGGCTGCGCGCGTGGTCACAAATAGCTCCTCACTGTTCGTCTGTTTCAATACACGATCCAGACCTTTACGACTTTTCCCTGTAGCGACAGCCAGTTTCACGCCTTGCTGCTGTAAATCCGCGAGCATGTGCGCTACGCCTTCAAACCAGGAATCTCCTGATGAGTTGGCAACATAGTGATCTGAATAGGCCTGTAAAATATCGCTATGTAATTCTGGCACGGTTGGGAAAAGTTGCTGTGCAACTTCAGGTAAACCTAGTCCAATAATACTTTTCGCATCTGCATCCGTTAAAGGCTGCTGAAATAGCTGTGCGGCAAACTGCAAACTCGCTACGATTTGACCAACTGAGTCAAATAAAGTGCCATCCCAATCGAAAATGACCAATTTTAAAGGTGAGTTCATAAAAGGTTTCCTAGATTTTATTCGGTGTTTGACAAAACTTTGAGAGACTAGTGTTCTTCACCTCACCCCAACCCTCTCCTAAAAGGAGAGAGAGATCCAATACTGAATAACTGACAGTCAAATTTATATGATGACACTTGATAGAATCAAAACTATTCAAAAAGATCTGAGACAGATTCCCACTTCTAATTAGGAGAGAGAAAACATTTTTTCTTCGTACATAATGCTTCTAAACATTAAAATACTAGCTTCACGTAATCTGAGCAAATGACAGAAGATTTTACGTGATGTCCCCCCTCTCCTTTTTAAAGGAAAGGGCTAATGCCTAAAATCTTCCCTAGCCCCTCTTTAAGAAAGAGGGGAATTCCCTCCTTTTTCAAAGGAGGGTGAGGGTGGATTGAATTTATTAAAACAAAAAAATAATTCCTTACTGAGCAGCCGGTTTATCCGCCTTCTGCGCTCTTAACTGCGCCACCAGACTCTGCATATCTTCTGGCAATGGTGCTTCAATTGCTGGATAGCCCGGAATGTCCAGACGCATTGCATGTAAACACAAACGGCGTGGTTTTGGCCCACGATATTCTGTTTCATGACCATACTTTTCATCGCCTACTAACGGATGACCAATACTCAAACCATGAACACGAATCTGATGGGTACGACCAGAAAGCGGAGATGCATACACCAGTGTGGCATGCATAAAACGTTCCTGCACATTCCACTGGGTTTTAGACTCTTTACCTTCTTTCGGGGACACGCAGACACGACGTTCACCATTGGCCAGCTCGTAACGATGTAAAGGTGCATCAATCAGCTGTTTATCCAGACTGACCTGCCCTTTTACTACAGCGGCATAGGTTTTTTTGATTTTATGTTCACGCAACATATCTTGTAATGTTTTCAAAACGCTACGCTTTTTGGAAATCATCACCAGACCGGAAGTATCACGGTCAATCCGGTGAATCAGTTCCAGATACTTTTTACCGGTTGCGGCACGCAAGCCCTCAATCAGGCCATAGGCCACACCGCTACCACCATGCACAGCAATCCCGGAAGGTTTATTCACGACCATCAAACCTTCATCTTCATAAATCACACGGGCCAATAAGCCTTGTGCCACTTTGTCAGAAACAGGTGCAGCAGATTCATCTTTTTGTTCATAGCGAATCGGCGCAACGCGAATCTGGTCACCGATTGCGAGTTTGGTTTCTGCTTTAATGCGTTTTTTATTAACGCGAACCTGGCCTTCACGAATCAGACGATAGATACGGCTTTTTGGCACACCTTTCAGACGACTAAACAGGAAATTATCGATGCGTTGTCCATCTTGATGTTCATCCACTTCAAACCAAGTGACGTTTTGCCATTGTTGCGTAGAATTCATACAGTTACTATGACCCAAAAAATACTAAAATTGATTAAAAACTGATCACTTAGATTATGCTTTACACAAGAAACATAAGCTTAGCCCATAGGCAGATGATGCAAGGTTTGATATAGTCAGCTCACGGAAACCATCGTTTGTGAGTAAAAGTTGAATCATTTCAGATTTTTCTGAACTTGATTGTTCAATTAAAGACTCACATGATACGGGAAGGTCCCCAAAGAATTATGCCACGCCGAAGGCTTATTATATCGGCAAACAAAGCAAACTGTTGCGTTTAATTGTACCTCAGGTACATAAATCAGTTTGTCTTAAAAAATATGTCGCCAACTTTGTTGGTTTTTAAACGTAAACTGATACACATCAGATTAGTCGCAACCTGAAGACGACTTCAGGCTACAGCGTTGATGCATTGGATCTGCACAGTTTGTAAAGATACGACGACAATTCCGTATCAAGACACTTTCTATAAAGAAGGGATGATCTTCGAGCAATGTGACAGTGAAAGTTACACACATCCAATGCACCGCTCGTCCGCCAGTGAAGCGTTCAGGTGACTTTAATCCGTTTAAAGATTGAAGCCGTATTGCCATCATCAATACGTGAATCAAAAACCGAAGCCCATCTATATTAAATAGAGCTCGGTCATAAAAGACTCAAACCACAATGAAATTCATTGCAGATTTGAGCCATTGATCCGTGATGTGTGATGTTCGCTACGTGTATAGCGATTTTTTGCTGTGTATCACTATAAGGTGTTACACCCATGAAACGTATGTTGATTAATGCAACACATGCCGAAGAAATTCGCGTTGCACTTGTCACTGGTCAGCGTCTTTACGATTTTGATTTAGAAAATCGTACCCGTGAACAAAAAAAATCCAATATCTACAAAGGTCACGTGACTCGCGTTGAACCTTCTTTAGAAGCTGTATTCGTTGAATACGGTGCAGGTCGCCAAGGCTTCCTGTCAATGCGTGAAATCGCAAATTCATATTACAAAGCCGACCCTCGCCAAACTTCAAATATCCGTGAACTGATCACTGAAGGCACCGAACTTCTGGTTCAGGTGGAAAAAGAAGAGCGTGGCAATAAAGGCGCTGCCCTGTCTACTTTTATCTCACTTGCTGGCCGTTATTTGGTCTTGATGCCAAACAACCCTAAAGGTGGTGGTATCAGCCGTCAGATTTCTGGTTCAGTGCGTGAAGAACTGAAAGAAATGCTGGCAACACTGAACGTGCCACGTGGTATGAGTGTGATTGTGCGTACTGCCGGGATCGGTCGTTCACAAGAAGAACTGCAACTCGACTTGCAACACTTGCTCGACCTTTGGGCACAAATCCAGAAAACAGCAAGTTCTGGCCCTTCTCCAATGTTGGTGCATCAGGAAGCGGGCGTGGTAACACGTGCCATTCGTGATTACTTACGTGATGACGTTGCAGAAATCCTGATTGACTCTGAACAAGCTTATAACGAAGCCTATAACTTCGTAAAAGCAGTGATGCCACTTCAATTAGACAAATTAAAAACTTATACCTTAAATGAGCCTCTATTCGCTCACTTCGGTATCGAAAGCCAGATCCAAACGGCTTATGAACGTGAGGTGAAACTTCCTTCTGGTGGTTCGATCGTGATTGACCAGACTGAAGCTTTGGTGTCAATTGACATTAACTCAGCAAAATCAACCCGCGGTAGCGACGTTGAAGACACTGCGTTGAACACCAATATTGAAGCAGCAGAAGAAATCGCGCGTCAACTGCGTTTACGCGATATCGGCGGTCTGGTGGTGATCGACTTTATCGACATGACCAAAGATCGTAACCAGCGCATGGTTGAAGCGAAACTTCGTGAAGCCACTCAAAGTGACCGTGCCCGTATCCAATTCGGTCAATTATCACGTTTTGGTTTAATGGAAATGAGCCGTCAACGTCTGCGTCCTTCTCTGGAAGAAGCGACTGGCTACGTTTGCCCACGCTGCCATGGTACCGGTATGGTACGTGATCTTCGTTCTTTATCCCTTTCGATTATGCGTAAAGTGGAAGAGATTGCCCTGCGTGAACGTCATGGTGAAGTTCAAGTCGAAGTTCCAGTCGAAATCGCAGCTTTCTTATTGAATGAAAAGCGTCATACCCTGGTATATTTGGAACAGACGTCAAATGTGCGTGTTACTGTGTTGCCGCATCCGCATCTGGAAACACCGCATTATGAAATTACCTATAATGCCGAAGGCTTTGCACCAACCAGCTATGAACGTACTGAAGCAACTCGTTCAAGTGAAAAAGAGCTGGGTTATGAGTCGTCTGAATGGCATTTAGAAGAAGAACAACATACGCATGCTGCTGCGCCAGCGCCTGCCCCACAGCAAAATAACGGCAGAAACAATAAACGCCGTAATAATCAGCAAAATCCAAATGTACAGCAAGCACCTGTTGTTCAACCGGCTCCTGTCCAAGCGCAAGTTGCTGCACCTGCAACCAGCCCATGTGCATGGTTAGAAAACCTGTTTGTACAAAAGCAAGCTACGACTGTTGATCAATCGCGTACCGCCAACAATGCAGCAGCAGCGATTGAACAAATGATCAATGGCGGTGCGGTGAGCCGTGGTCAGTTCGGTCAATTGTCTGCACCGGTGGCACAACCTGCTCCACAGCAAGTGTCTCAACCTGCTGCTCCGGCAAGCAGCAATGCTTACCTGGCACCATCGACTGTAGCGCAAAAACAGGAACGTGATGCTGAAAAACCGGCAGAGCGTGATGAAAGAGCGCCGCGTCATAACAACAAAAAACCACGCAATCCGAAGCACAAAGAACCGCGTGAGCAGGTTCAGTCTGAAGCTTCCGCTCCTCAGCAACATCAGGTGCATGAAGAAGTGGTTCAGGTATCTCGTCAAGAACAACGTCATGAAGCACGTGAAAACAAGCGTAATTCTCGCCGTCAGCATCACAACGAACCATCTCAGCAAAATGATGTTCAAAACAATGAGCAACAGCCACAACAGGCAATGCCACGTCGTGACCGCCGTAACCAGCCACGTCAGGAACGTCCAAATCGTCACCGCGATCCAAGCGTGCTGAATGAGCAGGCTCAACAAGCAGCACCTGCAGTCGTTGAAGCTCCAACAGTCAACGACAAGCAGCTTCGTGTTGAATTGGTCGATGCACCCCGTCAAGACGTGATGCCAACAGCCATGGTCGTGAATATTGACCAGGCGAAAAGCGAAATCGTGGCATTGAATGACAATGCTACAGTTGCAACGCCAGCGGTTGAAGTGACTGCACCTGCAGATGCGCCAGTTGAAGAAGCCGCTGCTGAAAATGTAGTGGAAGCTGCACTGACAACCCCTGTTGAAGAAGTTGTACCAGCTGAAGAATCAAGCGCTGAAAAACCACGTGCCAGTAACGATCCGCGTCAGCGTCGTCGTCAGCAGCGTGAAGGACAGCCTCAACAGGCTACAGTTCAGAAGTTGACTCCTTCACAAGTACCAACTTTGGGTCAGTTCACTATTGGTAGCCTGATTCGCCATGTTTATGGTGAAGACTGCTCCGTACTGATTGAACAGTTTGGTTTATTGCCAACCTTCAACCGTGCTCTAGAGAAGTTCACAAAAGAGTACAACGCGAGTCTGGTGGCTGCAGCAACGCCTGCCGCAGAGAAAAAACCGGTCACCCGTGATGTTCAAGTGACCGTGGCCAAGGTTGAAGCAGAGCCTGCTCCAGTGCTGGACCTGACTCCACCAAAACCGGTGTCGGACAAACGTGTCGCAAACGATCCACGTGAGCGTCGCCGTCTGGCTAAACAGGCTGCAGAACAGGCCCTGCAACAAGCCAAGCAACAGGCTAAAGTAGAAGCAGCTCCGGCTCCGGCAGTTGAAACTGCGCCAGAAGCACCTGCAGCAGCAGAAGCGCAAGCAGAGTCAGCTGAAGCAGCAGCAACTGAAACTCCAGTAGCCACTGAAATCGCTATTGAAGAAACCGTAAATGCTCAGCCAGCTGAACAAGCGACTGAAACTACGGCACCAGTAGATACAGCTCCTGCAGAAGAGGCTCCAGTGACTGAAGCTCAACCTGAAGATGCTGCGCCAGTTGAAGCAAATGCTGAATCAGAAGCTCCTGTTACAGAAGCCCAGGATCAGGCCGAAGTAACAACAGAAGACACTGAAGCCAGCGAAGCTGAAAAAGCAGAGAAACAAGCTGCCCGTCCACGTCGTCCACGTGGTCGTCCACCGAAAAAAGCCAATACTGCAACTGAATCATAATTTGCTCAATTGCAGTCATCTAAAAAAACCTAGTCATTTCGGTGACTAGGTTTTTTTTGCTAGATTTAGTCAGAATAGGTTGATTGCACTAGTGTTTTAACGCTAAAAGATGGATAGCTCGTCTACTGTATATAAATTGAACGTATCGGATACGAAAAATAAATAGGATTCTCATGACCCAAATGAAACCACACGATCTGATTGGGATTGCAGATGTCGCTGCCAAAATCCCGGCTTTCTTGACCAAAGTGCCCAATTTGCTCACTGGTCTAAGACAGGCATATTTACGTACTCCGAACACACCGGCCGGCCTGGGTCTGGCTTTTGAAAAAGCCACCAAGCGTAACCCGGAAGGCATTGCCTTGCGTTTTGAAGAGCAAAGCTATAGCTATGCTGCTCTCAATGCCTGGGCCAACCAGATTGCCCATTTCTATCTATCCTTGGGTGCCAAGAAAGGTGATGTCGTTGCCGTCATGGTCGAGAACCGTCCTGAACTGATTGCCAGTGTAATTGGTCTGGCCAAACTGGGTGTGACCACCGCTCTGGTCAATACCTCTCAAGTCGGCAAGGTGCTGACGCACAGTATCAATCTGGTCAAACCGATTGCCCTGATTGTCGGCGAAGAGTGCCGTCATGCAGTTAACGAGATTCGTAATGACCTGAATATTAGCAGTGACCGCCTGCACTGGTTTGCAGATCAAAACACTCAAGCCGATCCGGGTCAGGCGCCTGAAGGCTTTATCAACCTGGCTGAAAAAACCGATCTTGCTCCCAAATTCAATCCATCAACTACTCATTCGGTACAGGGCAAAGACGGGCTGTTCTATATTTACACCTCGGGCACCACGGGTCTACCTAAAGCGGTGATCTTTACCAATGGTCGCTGGACGCTGGCTTATGGCACCTATGGGCATGTGCTGAATCTCAATAAAGATGATGTGATGTACTGTACCCTCCCGCTTTATCATGCCACAGGCATGGTGGTGTGCTGGTGCGGTGTCATTGCAGGGAGCAGCACCCTGGCTATTCGCCGTAAATTTTCGACCTCTTCTTTCTGGAAGGATGTGCAAAAATTTGATGCCTCTGCGATTGGTTATGTCGGTGAGCTGTGCCGCTATTTGATGGATGCTCCCCCATCTGAACTGGAAAAAGGCCACCGCGTGACCAAGATGATTGGTAACGGGATGCGCCCGAATATCTGGGATAAATTTAAATCCCGTTTTGGCATTCAGGAAGTACTGGAACTGTATGCCTCCAGTGAAGGCAATGTCGGCTTTAGCAATATTTTCAATTTTGACAATACTGTTGGTTTCTCACCCACACCGTATGCGATTATTGCCTTTGATAAAGATAAAAATGAGCCGGTGCGGGATACTAAAGGCCGTTGCAAACGAGTGAAAAAAGGCGAAACCGGTTTACTGATTGGTAAAATCACCCGCCGTTCACCTTTTGATGGTTATACCGACCCGGAAAAAAACAAGTCAGTCATTATGCACGACGTATTTACCCAAGGTGATGCTTACTTCAATACCGGAGATCTGGTGCGCAATATCGGCTTCCGTCATGCCCAGTTTGTTGATCGTTTAGGCGATACTTTCCGCTGGAAAGGTGAAAATGTTTCCACCACTGAAGTGGAAAACATGCTGACTGAGTACGACAAAATCGTTGAAGCGGTGGTGTATGGCGTAGAAATCCCCAATACCAATGGCCGTGCCGGCATGGCCGCGATTACCCTGCAACCCGATGTAAAATTGAAGGACACCGATTTAGCCACCATGGTCGCTTACTTTAAAAAATGCCTGCCAGCTTATGCAGTACCGGTATTTTTGAGTATACAACAGCAAGTTGAAACTACAGGCACCTTTAAATACCAGAAAAACAAGTTGAAAGAGCAAGCATTTGATCCGAGTAAAACTGATGAGCGCCTGCTGGTATTATTGCCGGGTGCAACGGCATATTCCGAACTTACGCCCGAGATTTTTGCCAATATCCAGGCCTATCAATATCGCTTCTAAGTACTGAAGTTGCCTATTTTTTGTTTAGATAAAGCATAATTGTTGTATTTATAATCAAACATGGGCAACTTTGTTATTTTTTGCTTGCGCTGAAATGAGATCTTGCTACAATACGCTCCATCAAACAAAGTGGTGCTTTAAGCATTTTAGCTTGACTTGCACTGCACATTCAAACCTAGTTTGAATGATGGTTCAGGGTCGTTAGCTCAGCTGGTAGAGCAGCGGACTTTTAATCCGTTGGTCCCGCGTTCGAATCGCGGACGACCCACCACTTATTTGATCTTCCTTGATGGGTCGTTAGCTCAGCTGGTAGAGCAGCGGACTTTTAATCCGTTGGTCCCGCGTTCGAATCGCGGACGACCCACCATCTTCCGAAAGGATCACGTAAAAGTACACCACACTCTTGCGTCATAAAAATGGTCATCATCATTTTTATTCCTCAGGGTCGTTAGCTCAGCTGGTAGAGCAGCGGACTTTTAATCCGTTGGTCCCGCGTTCGAATCGCGGACGACCCACCATTCTTTCCTTAGAATGTTTCTCTGATTTACTTTATGATATTTTAATTAAATTGCGATGTTTTGGTCGTGTATTTCTGCGCCTAGATTTTATGCTCACGCGTTCCCACCACTCGCCTTTATTGTCTAATCTAAATCGTATTTGAATTAAGCTTTCGACCAGATCAGCCGATTTTTATCGGGCATTATTTTTGAATATGAAAGGATGTGTCTTTGACCAGTTCATAGGCTTTTGAAGGTGCCGGATAACCGCGATCAAATAATTCCCGGTTGGTTCTTTCCTTTTCACTATAGATTTTTTCCAGATTCATGACTAAGTGATTTGAATCTTTAATCTTATAGTAAAAGCTCGCCCCTTCTTTGCGATTCACCACCACATCGGTACGTTCCGGATTGATAAACCAGCGGTCTTTACGGTAGGTGATATTGTGAGCCGTGCTGTTTTTGGTATTATCAATAAATACTTTGCCATACTGTAAAATGCTGCGATGCACGGTACCGTCCGGCATCAGAGTCAAAATAAATTCTGCCTTGCCTTCAGTGCAAGGGGCAAAGCGGCCATCACAATCAATTTCAGTATGATAGCGACCTATAAACGCCTTGGCATCCTCTGGTACAGTTGCAGGGTTTAAATCAGCTTCTGCCGGAAGAGTCGCCTGCCCTGCGACCTGAGTTAAGGATTTGGCACTGACGGTCACTACATCGGCCTTCGTATTGGCAGCGGAAATTTTAACACCCTCTTCTGAGGCCGCCTGACTTTCCTGTTCAGGTTTGACTTGTTGCTGATCACAAGCCTGCAAAATCACTATACTCCCCAACACCAGGCTACATTTAAAAAAACTGCTTAATGTACAACGTGATACATCCAATTTCATTTTTAATAAACCTAAATAGGAAACATGGCGAGCAAAAAGCACACAGCAAAGCTGCTGAACTTTACACAAGAGTTCAATAGAATTTTCACTATGTTAGTAGCTCTTAGATCTGGTTTTAATCTTTATTAACATTACTTAACGATTTTATTTGTAATCAGCACTTTAAAAAGTTTAAGTAAACTCCATTTCTTTAAGTATGGATCCATTTTAGGATTCAAACTTATTTTTAATCAGGAGATTTTAATGGCCAATGTTGGTTTATATCGCTCTAACCGCTCAAACATGATTGCAGGTGTGATGGGTGGTATTGCTGAACGTTTTGGTTGGAACGCGAATTTATTACGTCTGATTTTTGTGGTGATTTCAATCATGAGTGCCGCATTCCCGGGTATTTTGGTTTATCTGGTGCTGTGGTTAATCATGCCGAAAAAACAGTACAGAATTGATCATGACAGCGTTCATCAACCTCAGGGCTATCAAAATCCTGTGCGTACAGTGAATCAAGATAAACGCTATTAAGCTGTACAGTCATTTTTAACAAGCGTTCTTAACCAGTTTCATCGCAGAGCTTCCTCTTTCACCCCGGTTAAATGGGATGAAATTTTGATGCCACGGTAATTTCCCCAAGTTATCGTGGCTTTTTTTTGCCTATATTTTTTGTTATTTCTTTGCTGTATTACAGCTTTTCACTTTCTTTCTCAGTTGAATTCACGATAAGTTCAAGATTCCAATTTTTGAAATGGATTTCACATGACTCAGGCAGAATGGATGATGCTGTGGCTCTGTGCCGTCGCAGCCCTGCTGCATGGTTTAAGCGGCTTTGGCTTTCCTATGATGAGTACGGCTGTTCTGTCCAGCGCATATCCGCTTAGCATCGCGGTTACCCTTGTCATTCTGCCCTGTCTGCTGCTGAATCTGATCATGCTGAATGCTGACCCTGCGCATAGCCTGTTGAATAGTATTGGCTATTATATAAAACGTTATTGGCCATTAATGCTTAGTAGCCTGGTCGGCAGTGTACTCGGGGTCAAGCTATTACTTTGGCTAAATGAGGCTTATTTAAAACTGTTATTGGGTCTGGTGATTGTATTTTATGTCTTGGACCAGTTACGGGCACGCCCCTTACAAGTTAGTCCGCATATTTCCAGCATGCTCTGTTTTGGTTTACTGGCCGGCATTATTGGAGGTGCAACCAATGCCATGGCACCTTTTCTAATGATGTATTTGATGAGCTGCCAGCTCTCTAAAACAGATATTGTCATTATCAGTAATCTCAATTTCATTGCCGGTAAACTGATCCAGCTGGTTTTACTGTTTCCAATTCTGATCACACTGGAAACCCATCAACAGCATATTCTGATCGGGATCAGCTTATTCGCCCTTGCTGGTGTCTGGATTGGAGGCAAAATACGCCATCGTTTATCTCAGCAACACTTCAAATGGATTGTCTTGGCTTTACTTTTCGGCTTGGGCCTGTATGCCTTCTGGCAAAGTACTGGATTATTGCAACAATCTGGTTATAGTATCTTTAAATAGGATATTTTTTTAAGCAAAACAAAATTACAAATTTAAAGCTAATAGGACTTACGCATTGACGGATTCAAAAAAGTATTAAAATAGTTTATAAAGTATCTGTGATCAGACGAACTAAACATGCTTCTACAGCAACTTGTACATTACCCATTTATATGGGCTTTCTCATGACAGAACCGAACTCTATTAGCTGCACACAACTTGCCGAGACTTATAATATCTCGCATGATAGTGTAAATCGCTTTCTAGAGCGTGAAGACTACACACCTCACGACCTATATCAAGAAGCAATTCAACATATTGATAATAATAAACTTATAGTCAGTATTGATGATACTGTTTTAGATAAACCATATAGTCAACATATGGACTTGGTTAGCTATTTTTGGTCAGGCAAACACCACCGATCCGTCAAGGGGATTAATCTCATTACCTTGTATGCGACAGATCAGAATGGTCAAAATATTCCAATTAATTTCCGAATTTATGACAAATCTGAGGGTAAAACCAAGAATGATTACTTTATGGATATGTTAAGTGAAGTACTTAGTTGGGGTGCAAAGATTCAATTTATTACAGGTGATAGTTGGTATTCATCGACTGCAAATCTAAAAACCATAAGAAAACATGGTATTCGATTTATGTTTGGTATCGACTGTAACCGTAAGGTTTCCCCTGAAAAAGGACAATGGTTTCAACTGCGTTTATTGCCGAATTTCCATCAGGGTCAAGTGGTCTGGCTCAAAGATTTTGGCTTTGTACAATTATTTAAGACTCAGTTAAAAGAACAGCAGAGGTTTTATATTGTGTATCAAGATGAAGATGATTTATTGTCCTTTGAGGGTTTTCATGAATTACATTCAAGTCATTGGAAAATAGAACAATATCACCGAGTGATTAAACAGGTTTGTCATATTGAAAAGTTTCAAGTAAGACGGTCTAAACTGATTTTGAATCATATTTTTTCAGCCTTAATGGCCTACGTTGAGATACAAAAGAACCAGTTTGAGGGGATCTTTGAAAATGTATATCGTTGGCAGAAGAAATTATTTAGACCAATGATCAAAAACTTCATTGATGACTTTATTCTCGATAAAAATCATCTGCTACCACAGAGAGTCTATAAATAACAGTGCGTAAGTCCTAGCTAATATAAAAAATGATGTAAATAAAAATCTTGCAAGGAGAGCATATGACTCAGACCAACCTAGCTACCCCGACCAATGCCATGCCCAAAGGGCTGCTTAAAGGCTGGATTCTTATTTTTGTCGCAGCCATTGTAGCCTATGGCTTATATCTTTACCTGCCCTATGACCAGAATGCCAATAAAGGACTGGCACTTTTAGCCTTTATCGGTATTTTATGGCTGACTGAAGCCATTCATATCACGATTACAGCTTTACTCGTCCCTGTGATGGCAGTATTACTGGCCATGCCAATGGCCTCTGGTGAAGAACTGGTTCCGATTACCACGCAAGCCGCTTTGGCCACTTTTGCCGATCCTGTCATTTTCCTGTTTTTTGGTGGTTTTGCGCTAGCAACGGCGTTGCATATCCAGAAACTGGACCGGAAAATTGCCATGTGGATCATCTCCATGTCCAGAGGGCATCTGGGTATTTCTGTACTAGCGATTTTTGTGGTGACAGCGCTTCTGTCCATGTGGATTTCCAATACGGCGACTGCTGCCATGATGCTGCCTTTGGCTCTGGGTTTGCTTTCACATCTGGATGTCAGCAAGGATCGTAAAACTTTTGTCTTTATCCTGCTCGGCATTGCCTATTCGGCCAGTATTGGCGGACTGGGCACCATGGTCGGTTCCCCTCCGAATGCCATTGCCGCCAAGGCCCTCGGCTATGATTTTGCCGACTGGATGAAAATCGGCTTGCCGATGATGTTCATTATTCTTCCTGCCATGCTGGTCAGTTTATATCTGGTACTACGTCCGAAACTGAATCATAAAATACAATTTGCGACCGAAGATATTCCCTGGACCAGAACCCGTATAGCCACCATGATCCTCTTTCTTTGTACTGCAATTGCCTGGATTTTCAGTAAAAAATTCACTGAAATTTTTGGTATTTCCCAGCCGGATACCTGGATTGCAATTTCGGCTGCCTGTATGGTGGTGATTCTGGGTACCGCAAGCTGGAAACAGATTGCAGAAAATACTGATTGGGGGGTGTTATATCTATTTGGTGGTGGTCTGACCTTGAGTGCCATTCTAAAAGATTCAGGCAGTTCGCTGGTACTGGGTCAAACTCTGGCCAATGCCTTTGGTGATACCTCCCCGCTGATGATTATTTTTGTAGTCGCTACTTTTATTATCTTCCTGACTGAATTTACCAGTAATACCGCTTCGGCTGCCCTACTGGTACCAGTATTTGCCGCAATTGCGGATCAGATGGGCATGCCCAAAGAAATTCTGGTGATTGTCATTGGTATTGGTGCCTCATGTGCCTTTATGCTGCCGGTTGCTACCCCGCCAAATGCGATTGTTTTTGGAACCGGTCATATCCAGCAAAGCGAAATGATGAAAGTCGGTTTTGTACTGAATATCATGTGTATCTTTATTATTTCACTGTTTATTTACTGGTTCTTTATTTAATCATTAAAGTTTTAAGCATCACACCATCCACAAAGCACACTCCGGTGTGCTTTGTCGTATTAATCGCCTATATGTTGAATCTTTCTCTCATCGAAAAATGATATGCATTTAACAATGATAAAGTCCCTATATTAAAAACATCAAAAAGTGGCAAATAGATATTGGACAGGATATTTCACTTAATCTCTCAACCGATCCAGAATTCTCCCTGGAAAATGACGCTTAACCTCGCACTTTCACCTTTGATCATTGCTGTAATTTTATTCCCTTATGCGCTATTTCATGAAGCCAGCTATGGGGTTTTCTCCATTTTCATGAGCCTGTTTTCAGCGCTTTTGATTAGCTTTTTTATCTGCCTGACTTACTGGGTGATGGTCTTTCCTTTTCTATGAGTGACTCACCTGCTGCTACGCCATTATCAGCTGTTTAATATCCTCACGATTTTAATGAGCAGCATTGGAAATGCTGATTCTAGCTTATCTCTCCTATCATCCGCTCAAAGCTTTGAGTACTCATTTTTTGTTTCTGCTGTGTTTTTCCCTGCCGATGGCACTATTTTACAGTTTTCTCAGCCGGCAAGCTGACCAGAGTTGATCAGGCATGCTCTGTTAAATTCCGTTTTAATCCGGTTTTAAGCTTTCATTTTAAAATGATTCAGCTCCTGATTCAGTGCGGCAATCATGTCTGCCCGACTGATAATTCCCACCAATTGCTGCTCGCTCACCACCGGAATATAGTTGAACGAACGCTCAACAAAATACGGCACCAGATCCTGAATGGGTTGTAAAGGCTGCACTGTGATCACCTTACGGGTCATGATATGTTTGACCTGATACTCCCAGCTGCTGCGCACATCGGCAGCGCGCTTGAACCATTCCACCACCTGATACATTGCCAGTGTACCGACCAGTTGTTCATCGGCATTAACGACGGGCAGGCTCATCAGGTTCATTTGCTTGAACTTGTCCAATGCGTGCTGGATATCATCATTTTCATGCAGGGTTGCTACATCCTTCGTCATAATATCTTGGCAGCTAAATTCATGTACCGCACGCGCATTGGCGCGGTTTTGTGCCTCCAGAATGATTTTTTGCAGGTCATATTCACTGATATCCAGCAACTCGGTGCGCTGATCCAGCACTTCCTGAATATCCTGTGGTTGAATCGTGACTTTCTGGGTCGGCGTCGGATCCTTGGAACGAGTATTTAGTTGAGCTTGCTGCGGATAATCCTTGCCAATCATCCGGTTAAAGACAATGGCAATTACCATCAGTAAAATTGAATTGAGTAGTACCGGATAAAATACAAAGGCATAACCGAGTTCATGCACCGGCTGGCCGCCCAGCACTGCGGTAATGGCCACGGCGCCACTCGGTGGATGCAGGGAATCCGTAGTCATCATCAGGACGATCGCCAAGGCCACGGCGACGCTAAAAGCCTCAGTCGGACTGGCAATTAACAAGGCACAGCTCACGCCAATCACGGCAGCAATGGTATTCCCGACCAGAATATTCCAGGGCTGTGCCAGAGGACTGGCAGGCACTGCAAATAGCAATACCGAAGAGGCGCCCATCGGGGCAATATACCAGGCTTCAAAATCCCCCAAAATCCATAAGCTCAACAAGGACGAAACTACCAAACCCAATAGTGCTCCAGCTCCGCAGAGCAAACGGTCTTTGAGTGGAAGGACTTTGAAATTCGGTTTTAAGGTATTGAGCCAGTCGAGATGGGAGTGAAACACAGTGCGCCTGATCTTATTGTTTATAGATTTTGGGCATTATAGAACCAAGCCCGATGAAAGGCATCTGTGTTTTACATCTTTTCACCATTCGCGAATACATGCTTTTTAAAACAATATAGGACTTACGCATTGACGGATTCAAAAAAGTATTAAAATACTTTATAAAGTATCTGTGATCAGACGAATTAAACATGCTTCTACAGCAACTTGTACATTACCCATTTATATGGGCTTTCTCATGACAGAACCGAACTCTATTAGCTGCACACAACTTGCCGAGACTTATAATATCTCGCATGATAGTGTAAATCGCTTTCTAGAGCGTGAAGACTACACACCTCACGACCTATATCAAGAATCAATTCAACATATTGATAATAATAGACTTATAGTCAGTATTGATGATACTGTTTTAGATAAACCATATAGTCAACATATGGACTTGGTTAGCTATTTTTGGTCAGGCAAACACCACCGATCCGTCAAGGGTATTAATCTCATTACCTTGTATGCGACAGATCAAAATGGTCAAAATATTCCAATTAATTTCCGAATTTATGACAAATCTGAAAGTAAAACCAAGAATGATTACTTTATGGATATGTTAAGTGAAGTACTCAGTTGGGGTGCAAAGATTCAATTTATTACAGGTGATAGTTGGTATTCATCGACTGGAAATCTAAAAACCATAAGAAAATATGGTATTCGATTTATGTTTGGTATCGACTGTAACCGTAAGGTTTCCCCAGAAAAAGGACAATGGTTTCAACTGCGTTTATTGCCAGATTTCCATCAGGGTCAAGTGGTCTGGCTCAAAGATTTTGGCTTTGTACAATTATTTAAGACTCAGTTAAAAGAACAGCAGAGGTTTTATATTGTGCATCAAGATGAAGATGATTTATTGTCCTTTGAGGGTTTTCATGAATTGCATTCAAGTCATTGGAAAATAGAGCAATATCACCGGGTGATTAAACAGGTTTGTCATATTGAAAAGTTTCAAGTAAGACGATCTAAACTGATTTTGAATCATATTTTTTCAGCCTTGATGGCCTACGTTGAGATACAAAAGAACCAGTTTGAGCGGATCTTTGAAAATGTATATCGTTGGCAGAAGAAATTATTTAGACCAGTTATCAAAAACTTCATTGATGACTTTATTCTCGATAAAAATCATCTGCTACCACAGAGAATCTATAAATAATAGTGCGTAAGTCCTACAATATTTCACTCAGGTTAAAACATTCATCCTGCTTTTTATAGAATGATCACGTCATCACCGATAGTCATTTGCATAGAAAAATCCTTTTTACCATGCTGCTTAAATCGTTGTTCAAAAATTTTTAAAACAACCTAATGGCTCATTTCAGGTTGAATCAGCGGCTGGATTTTTAACAGTTCGACCTGACCATAATAAGTTGAAAATGCCACATCTCCGGCATCGACTCCAGTGCCAATCCGAATAAGATTTTCGACCGGCGCCAGACGGGTCGGATCAAACTGTACCCATCCACCATCTAAATAGGCTTCAAAAATGGCATGAAAGTCAGGTAAAAACTTTTCAATTTCTACATAACCGACCACCATGCGTGCCGGAATTCCCAAGGCACGGCACAGCGCAATGCCTAAATGGGCAAAATCACGGCATACGCCTGCGCGATGCACCAGCACATCTGTGGCAGTGGTGAACTGGTCAGAACTCCCCGACACATAAAAAATATTATTATAAATCCACTGTTCGATCGCTTTGACCCGAGTATAGCCCGGTATCATCCAGCCAAATGAGCGTTTTGCCATTTCCAGTAATAAATCCGAATTGCAATAACGGCTGGCCAACAAATAAGGCAATACTTCATCGGGCAGCTCAGGAATGGTTACTTCTTTCATACCTTGCTGAAGTTCCAAAGAGAGGCTCGGTTGACGAACCACTGTCGCCGTATAATTCAGCTCAAAAACCTCACAGGGTTCGACCTGTAGCCGAACATGACGATTTTGATGCTGCGCATCCTGAAATTCATGCCATGTCACAGGCAGGTTAAAGCTGAGTTGTTCTCCGAGAATCTTCTGATCGGAATGATGTGCCGCCTGAAGCATAAAAATAAATTCTGTCGGTTGCACGACCTTGTATTTTAAATGGCATTGAATTTGGTAAGTGGTCATGAAGTTCCTTATTTTTAAGCATTATTATATTGCGTGAATATTAAACTAATTTTAGAGTCGCAATCGTATGAGATCCGTTGAACTTTATGATTCTCCGCTTAACAGCATGCCATACATCTGATTTATTCCTGATTTTCAGATCAGCCTGTATCGGCCAGTACAGCTAAAATCGCAGTAAGCTTCTAAATGCCGCGTATCCTTTAAGCCTGTTTTATTTTTTTCAAAAAAGTATCCGTACATTAACCCTTTGCCACTCCCCTGCAAAGTCCTTATAATTGAGCACAATTTTTCTCTAATTTTAAGTGGATGACCATGAGTCGCGCCATATCGCATATTGATACCTTCCAAGGCTTAATTCTTGCCTTACAAACTTACTGGGCGGAGCAAGGCTGCGTCATTTTGCAACCTTATGATATGGAAATGGGTGCAGGGACATTCCACACTGCGACTTTCCTTCGTGCGCTGGGTCCTGAAACCTGGAATGCCGCTTATGTTCAACCGTCACGTCGTCCGAAAGATGGTCGTTATGGTGAAAACCCGAACCGTTTGCAACATTATTATCAATTCCAGGTGGTGCTTAAGCCAAACCCGGACAATATCCAGCAGCTTTATCTCGATTCATTAAAAGCGATCGGTATTGATCCTTTAGTTCACGATATTCGTTTCGTAGAAGACAACTGGGAATCTCCAACACTGGGTGCTTGGGGCTTAGGTTGGGAAGTTTGGTTAAACGGTATGGAAGTGACTCAGTTCACCTACTTCCAGCAAGTCGGTGGTGTTGAATGCTACCCAGTGACTGGTGAAATCACTTACGGTCTTGAACGTCTTGCCATGTACTTGCAGGGTGTAGATTCAGTTTATGATCTGGTTTGGACCAAAGGTCAGTTCGGTACGGTAACGTATGGCGATGTGTTCCATCAAAATGAAGTGGAACAATCGACCTATAACTTTGAATATGCCAACGTTGAAAAAATGTTTGAATTGTTCGATTTCTACGAAGCTGAAGCAACACGTTTGATCGAAGCGAAACTTCCACTTCCTGCATATGAGCAAGTCGTGAAAGCATCACACAGCTTCAACTTATTGGATGCGCGTGGCGCGATTTCTGTGACTGAACGTCAGCGTTACATTTTACGTGTACGTACATTGGCACGTTCTATTGCGACCAGCTATGTAGCAGCACGTGCGGAACTTGGTTTCCCAATGGCTGAACCTGCATTACGTGATGAAGTGTTGGCACAATTAAAAGCGCAAGTTGAAGCAGAAGCGAAAGAAGCAAACAAGGAGAGCAAATAATGTCTAAACATACCGTTTTGTTCGAATTGGGTTGTGAAGAACTTCCACCAAAAAGCCTGAAAAAATTACGTGATGCCTTACATGCAGAAACAGTAAAAGGCTTAAAAGATGCTGGTCTTGTTTTTGATTCAATCGAAGCCTATGCAGCACCTCGTCGTCTTGCACTTAAAATTGTCAATGTTGATGCTGCACAAGCAGACACACAAAAACGTTTTGACGGCCCTGCCAAACAGGCAGCCTTTGATGCTGAAGGCAACCCGACGAAAGCACTTGAAGGCTTTATGCGTGGTCAAGGCATCACGGTTGATCAAGTATCAACTTTCCAAGCAGGTAAAGTTGAAAAAGTATGCTATTTAAAAGATGTCAAAGGTCAAAGCCTTGACGTTTTATTGCCACAAATTTTACAAAATGCATTGGATAATCTTCCAATCGCAAAACGTATGCGTTCTGCGGCAAGCCGTACTGAATTCGTACGTCCTGTGAAATGGGTTGTGTTGTTGAAAGACAACGATGTGGTTGATGCAACAATTCAAGACCACAAAGCAGGTAACGTGACTTATGGCCACCGTTTCCATGCACCTGAAGCAATCACTTTAGCGCATGCAGACGAATACTTAGCGAAGTTAAAAGCGGCTTACGTTGTAGCGTCTTTTGAAGAGCGTCAAGCCATCATCGATCAACAAGTCAAAGCACTTGCTGATGAAGTGAATGCCATTGCAATTGTCCCTGCGGATCTTCGTGACGAAGTGACTGCACTCGTTGAATGGCCTGTTGCGCTTCGTGCAAGCTTCGAAGAACGCTTCCTTGCTGTTCCTCAAGAAGCATTGATCACCACGATGCAGGACAACCAGAAGTACTTCTGCTTAGTGAACGCTGACAATAAACTTCAACCTTACTTCATTACTGTGTCAAACATCGAGTCGAAAGACCCGACACAAATTATTGAAGGTAACGAGAAAGTGGTTCGTCCACGTTTGTCAGATGCTGAATTCTTCTTCTTACAAGATCAAAAGCAACCGCTTGCATCTCGTAAAGAGAAACTTGCAAACATGGTATTCCAAGCTGAATTGGGTACGCTTTGGAACAAGTCTGAACGTATTGCGAAATTGGCTGTAGCACTTGCGCCTATTACAGGTGCAAAAGCGGAAGATGCTGAAAAAGCGGCGCTTCTTGCAAAATGTGACTTAACTTCTGAGCTTGTGGGTGAATTCCCTGAACTTCAAGGTATTGCAGGTACTTACTACGCACGTCTTGAAGGTGAAAATGCGGAAGTGGCTGAGTCTTTAGGTGAGCAATACTTACCTAAATTCGCAGGTGACGTTTTACCGAAAACCAAAACTGGTACAACCATTGCTCTTGCGGATCGTTTAGATACGCTCACAGGTATTTTCGGTATTGGTCAAGCGCCTACAGGTTCTAAAGACCCATTTGCACTACGTCGTTCTGCAATTGGTATTTTGCGTCTTGTGACTGAAAACGAGCTTGATGTTTCAATTGAAGATTTGATCAAACTTGCACTTGCTGCTTATGGCGATGTATTGAAAGATCACGACAAGACTTTGGCAGATGCTGTTGCATTCCTTGAAGGTCGTTACCGTGCGAAATACGAAGACCAAGGCGTTGTGGTTGATGTGATTCAAGCTGTTCAAGCGCTTTCACCAAAATCTCCGCTTGATTTTGACAAGCGTGTAAATGCAGTCAACCACTTCCGTGCCTTGCCTGAAGCGGCTGCGCTTGCTGCTGCCAACAAGCGTGTTGCGAATATTCTTGCAAAAGAAGCAACACCTGAAGGTGCTGTGGTTGAAGCGAATCTGGTTGAAGATGCTGAGAAAGCATTGTTCGCTGAACTTGCGAAAATCACGCCTGTGGTTGAGCCGTTATTTGCTGCTAAAGATTACACTGCTGCATTGTCTGTACTTGCTGCACTTCGTGCGCCAGTGGATGCGTTCTTTGACGGCGTAATGGTCATGGCTGATGATGCCGAGCTGAAAGCAAACCGTTTACGTATGCTTGCTCAGCTGCGTGACTTATTTACCAAAGTTGCAGATATTTCTGTATTGCAGCACTAAGTCTTAAATTATTTTAATTTAAGCAAAACCCCGCTATAAGTTAGTGGGGTTTTTTAATTGATTTTTTAAGTGGATAACTCATAATTTTTAATCAACCCATAAAAAATACAAGATTTTTCTTGTCACTCTTGGCAGTTGTGACACATCTAAAAGCAGGAAATTAAGAATGTTAAATACATGCATTGAAGCAGTGGATTTACTATTAGATGCAATATATTCAACAGGTGAAAGACACCAACTACTATCTGAGTTCGGGATTCACGAACCTAATAGCCCTATTTGGTCTAATACAATTGGCACATCAATCTATATTAGAAATGAAAAAACGTATTTAAAAGCTGTTTTTTACATTAAACAAAATGGTGTCCCTTATCTATCAGAACTCCCAATATCAAAATTAAAAAGCCAAGTAACTCAATTCCTAATAGAAAATTTCTGGTACATCCGAGATGGTGAGTTTTCTCGTAATCCTAATTTATCTTACAAACTGCAAATCCCTTGTGATGCAAAATTGCAATTAGCTAAGGCACTATTGACTTCACCACTTTTTAAGGCAACTCAGAAAATTTTTCTATACCCATTTAATTCAATTCATACCGAAAGTAACTTACGGCTACAGAATTTTTTCATTGTAAATAGCTCTAACCTAAGTCTTGAAGATTTAAACATTTCTAGTAGCTACTCCCAACAATTTAATTTTAATTACTATCCTAGTCTTATTGACAATCAAATCAACCAAAAGAGAATATCAACATGGATTGGTATTTATGCTCCAACCGAGGAAATTTCTCAACGAATTTTATATGCCCTTCTCGGTGTAATTTCTTTATTTGAAGACTCAGAAAAAAGGTATTGCTTTAATGGCGAACCTAAAGATTCTGGATGCTCCTACTTTCCAGACGATTATCAATATACTTGTAAAGAGACAGTAGATTTACTACCAAGCTTATATTTCAAATTAAAAATTGGTAATGAACTGTCAATTCATTTAAACAATATCTCTAATTTTATGAGCTCTATAAATAATGAAAGCGAAAGATATATTTTAGCGTTAACCAATTTTTATAAAAGTTGGTTTGAGCAAGAAGCTGGCCAATATAGAACTCTTTTTACTTGTATTGAATCCTTGATTGAAGACACTAGAACTAAGAGTTCCCAAAAATTTAAAAATTTATGTCTCCAATATTCAAATAAATTTGATTCCAATCAACTTAGTCATTTGCTAAACATTAGAGGCTCTATTGTTCATGGAAAAGCCCCTCACCTATCTGATAGTTCATATTATGATTCTTACTTAGAAACCTATTTATCAGAACCTCTAACTGACCTTTTAAATATTGTCGAAATAGTTTTAAAAAGTCATATTTTTAGACAATAAAGAATCGAATATCGAGAACACTTTAGTCCTTCACTTTAATCCTATAGCCAATTTTCACCCAATTCCCTATACTCAAACTAACAACACTCAACAAGAAAGAATCATATGAAATTTAAAACACTCATTCTGACTGGTCTTGCGAGTATCGCAGTTACAGCTTGTACATCTGCACCCAAAATCCCACAGCTTCAGGTTGGCGTCTTACAGGAAGTCCAAAACCTCGAAGTGGTTCCAGCTACGACCAACAACAAGGCCAAACTGACCAAATTCCTCGACAAATGCGTGATTGAATTTACCGGCGATATCGGCAATAACCGTGTCATTGAACAATGGTCATTTAAAGGTATGACTCTAATCGATGCCGGCTCAGCGACTTTCCAGCGCGACGGTACTAGCACTGCACAAAAATTTGACCTGCACGATGCAGGCGTACAAAAGAACTTTGTCAGCTTACGCGAACATTTCGCCAAAGATGCCCTGACACAATGTGATTAAAAAGATCGCCTTGTTTCTAGTCTAAGAACAGGGCTTTTATTTTGCTAAAAATCAATTCGACACTTGGGCTAATTTCTACTGCCCTTTCTTTAAAAATTACAATATTTCGGCACAGATCCACCTGAAAGCTCTGCACTCTTCACAGGATATTCATTGTTTTTGGCCCATTATCCGTTACACTGAAAAACAAACTCAGACCGCACTTAGACGAATTCGAGGTCGATCCATAATGAATATCAAAACCCCAATTATTTTAACGACAGCTTTAATGCTTTCTGTTCCAGCATTCGCACAAACCACGACTCAGTCTGCTAAACCGGTTAAGCCTTATGGTGAAAATCCGAACCTGCTGCATGTCTTTGCTTATAAAGCACAGGAAGGCGTGATTAATACTGCTGAGAAAGTCGGTGAAGCAACGGAAAAAGGCATTGCCAAAATCAAGCCGGGGGTAGACCGGGCCTGGAGCAATACCAAATCTGCAACCTCTGATACACTGCAAAAAGTAGATCAGGGTGCAACTCAGGCAGCCCAACAAACCGGTCAGAAAATCCAGCAGACCAAAGAAGTCTGGCGTGGAAATTCACAACAGGCACCTATCGTGCAGCAGCCTTTAAGCCAGTCGAGTGCGACGCAAAACCCAAATACACCACAGACTCAACCCCAGTCAGGATCAGCTACCAGTTATGCGGTAACCGATTTATAAAAAAAGCCCGTGATGGGCTTTTTTAATTTTTAGAAAATAAAACTATTACCTTGTATCGACGCGATCTATGAATTGACCTGTCGAATCGGCTGACCCTGTTTAAATGCTGCTACATTTTCGACCATTTGATCCACAATCCGTTGTCTTGCATCGACACTGCCCCAGGCATTATGCGGTGTCACAATCAGGTTGGGAATCGTAGAGTCGAGCAGCACATTGCCCTGTTTCGGTGGTTCTACCGTTAGAACATCTGTCGCTGCACCGGCAATCTTGCCTGCACGCAGAGCCTCAGCCAATGCCGCTTCATCGACAATTCCGCCACGCGCACAGTTAATTAAAAATGCGCTGCTTTTCATTGCATCCAGCTCAGTATGACTGATTAAATGGTGGGTATCTTCAGTGAGTGGACAATGCAAAGTTAAAAAATCGACTTGAGGAAGTAGCTCGGCAAATGGCGCACGAGATGCATCCGCCGGACGATTTGGCAGCGCGGCAATAAGCACTTTCATGCCAAAGGCTTCGGCCAGTTTCGCCACCGCATGGCCCAGTTCGCCATAACCCACAATGCCCAATGTTTTTCCGGCCAGCTCGACAATTGGTGCATCCAGCAAACAGAACTGACTGGCTTTTTGCCATTCGCCTTGTTCTAATGCACGTTGATAAGACAGGAATGAAGTCGCCAGATTGAGCATCAACATGATGGTATGCTGCGCGACTGCCGAAGTGCCATAAGCCTGACAGTTACACACGACGATCCCTTGCGCTTTGGCCGCCTCAAGGTCGACATTATTGGTGCCGGTTGCAGAGATTAAAATGAGTTTGAGTTGAGGGCATTGCTGAATCGTAGCTGCATCGATCATCACCTTATTCGTAATGATGACATCGAAACCAGCTACACGGGATGCAATCTCGGCAGCCGAGGTCGCCGGATACAAAACTAGTGAATCAAATACTGCATGCAGTGCCTGAAAGTCCAAATCCTGCTGGTCTAAAGAAGCATAGTCTAAATAAACGGCTTTCATGGCTGTTCCCTCAATCCTGTTTGACAATTTATGTCTGTCATTTAAAACAAGTCATTGAGGCTTTTCAACCTGTTTCCAGCCTGATGCAATTAATCCAGCGGTTTATCCATATGATTACGTAGTGACTTGCGAATTCGATACACCACATACACAGACAGAATAATCATAAAGATGATGGACGCACTGACCATGATCACTGCAGGATGCACAGTTTCTGCATGCGCCAGATTAGGTAGAACCAAACCGAAGATAAAACATACTTGCATCATAGAGATCCCCTTCTTCGTTTCAACCATCGGGAGCGGTATGGGTGGATATTATTTGTACCGCTTATCTCTATATTATGCCAAGCCTATCACATGTCAAGTAATTGTTTTTATTGAAAATAAAGCTAATTTATTTCATTTTGCGTCATAAACTGCGTATTTTTGTTACTTTCATCGATAAAAGCCGTCGCGCCATACTCATTGGTACTCAAATTCAGCTGCTTATAGCTAAACATATAAAAATCGCTATAACGCTTCATTAAAATCGGATGCATACCCAGACTGAGCTCATCCTGTTCTTTGATCAGCTTCATGATATGTCGGTCATTCATCACCACCAGATAACGTTCATCATTCAGGTTAATGCTCAATAAACCATTGCCTTTGGCATAAATTGGAATCAGGAATTTATGATTCAGGGCAATTGCGCCTTCTGCATAGCTTTCGATTTTATGACTGATGACATTAAATACCAGACCATGTCCATATTGGTCCAACAGTAACTGACGATTTTCCTGTGGCAAATTCACATGAATGCCAAGCTTGAGCAGGTCATGCTGATCGACCTGTTTATTGCGCAAAAGTTCCCGTAAAATTACCTGTTTCTGGCTGGCATCAAAAAACTGGTTATCCAGTTGCAGATCGTTATTTTTCAGAATGTGTCCTAAGGCCATCCGGTGTCGTGGCAAGACATTTTCAATCACCTTGCGATAATAGAACTTGCTGTTTTTCTTGACCCGACGCATTTTCTGATAGAAATAGCTTGGCTCATATTCATGCACCAAGAAGTCATAGAGCAACTCGGAACTGGCCAAAACTGCGATCGCATCATGTCCGGTAAAAGGCAAATGCAGCACATGATGATGTGGGATTAGTGCCTCTAATTTCAGATAATGGGCACGATCTTCGGCACAGTAAGGATCATAGACAATAATATATTCGCAGGCGTTGTCGATATCTTCGGCCGCAACCCGCATATTGGCATTCAGCTCTGGCTGATAGAACATGTTATAGCGGGCATCATGCACATCTTCAGGATCAATTGAATATTGTGGCACCATCGCCACCACCCGTTGCACACCCAAGGCACGGGAATATTTAATCGCGGCATAGCCGCCCATCGAGCCGCCATAAGCAATACGCTGCTGAAAAGGCGCAATCAGTTCAGCGATGGCTTGCAACATGTTCCACATGGAACCTTGCGGAAACCAGGATTTATGCTTGGGCATAATACCAAGCACATTAAACTCGAATTTCGCCAGTGACTTTTCTGCATTGATGTTGAGGCCCTTGGCACGGGTAATCAAATCGCCAAATGAAAAAATCAGTTCTGAAGAAGATCCCGGCATAAAAATCGCGCGTATATGTTCATCTTCAAAAACAATCTGCTTGTCCATAACTTTCCCATGCTGGTAAATCGAACCCTTCCACAACAATTCAGTCAATGAACGCTGTCAAAAAAGTGAATATGCTATTTTATATCGATCAAAAAGATTAAAAAGCGCAAAATATGACACAATCATTACATCCTGCAGCAAAACGGGGTTTTAGTGCGTCGGCTGAGCTCTATCAGCAAGTGCGTCCCGATTATCCGGCAGAAATCAGCCAGTGGCTGAGTGAAATGCTGGCTTTGCCTGCAGATGCGCATCTTTTGGATTTGGGCAGCGGCACCGGCAAGTTTATCCCCTATTTACGCCCGCTCAGTAAGCACATTATCGCGATTGATCCTGTCCCGGAAATGCTGGCTCAATTACAACAGGCGCATCCGGACATTCATGCTCTTGAAGGCGTTAGCCATCAACTTCCCCTGCCTGATCATAGCCTGAATGCGGTATTTTGTGCACAGTCATTTCACTGGTTTGCCGATTCTGCTACCTTACAAGAATTAGATCGGGTACTCAAACCGCAGGGTTATCTGGTGTTAATTTGGAATCAGCGCGATACTCGGGTGGACTGGGTTCAGGCCTTGGCCGATTGTATTGCCCCATTGGAAGGCGATACACCGCGCTATCATAGCGGTGCCTGGCGCGAGGTCTTTGCACAGCAAACGCTATTTCAGCCCTATGCAGAAACCACAATGACCCAGCAACAGCATGGCAGTGTGGAGCAGGTAGTATCCAAGCGGCTGCTCTCGACCAGTTTTATTGCAGCTATGCCTGAACAGCAGCAGGCACACTTAAAACAACAATTTGAACAGATCATCCAGCAATATACAGCCAAAAGCGCAGAGGAAATGATCGATTTTCCTTATGTCACCCATATCTATGTGTTCAAGAAAAGTAATTAAAAACAGGAGGCGATCATGCATAAAATACCAGGAATGACACGAACGCTGTTGTTCGCTGCGGCCATGCTGCTGATGGCATGTGACCAGAAAACGACCGAAACTCCGACTGAAGCGACAACAGATAATACGGCTTCAGATCAAGTCATGCAGGAACTGAAAACCGAGCCACTGAAAGACTTCCCTAAAACTGCTGATGATCCGCATGATATTGCTGCATTGACGGATTATGAACAGCGCTTTCAGGAAATGAGCAGCGACCTGGAAAAAGAATTAAACAGCATGCGCGATGATGAAAATATGACAGAAGAATTTGTCCAGCAACGTCAGCGTGATCATGTCCAGTCAGCATTGAATATGTTGAAGGCTTTAGAACTGAAAACCGAACAGGGCCGTTATATTCAGGGCTTAATGTATCAATACTGGGAACATCAGGACAAATTACTCAATACTCCCAAGACTCAAGCTACACCCGTGAATGAAGCCAGTGAGAATGTCAAAGGTCTAGGGAAATATCTACACGCCCAAGAACAACTGGAACGCTGGCGTTCGCAATATCCGGATCTCGCGAAGAAAGAACCAGCTTCCCGGCAAGTCAAGGAATAGTCTAGGAGGCTAAATTGGCACACAGCTTAGATAAAATACAAAAATAATCTAAGCTGAGCTGGCAGCGTTAAAACAACGTGGATCAACCAGGCCAGAGCTATTGAGTCTGTATTTCAGTATAAATGCCAGTTCGTGCTGACCATAAAATGAGTTAGTGTGCTGTCAGAAACTGATGCACACCTTCTCCCGCTGCACGCCCTGTGGCAAAACACGCGGTCAGCAAATAACCACCGGTCGGTACATCCCAGTCCAGCATTTCTCCACACAGAAATACATATGGATTAGATTTCAATTGTAGCTGTTCTGACAACACTTTACGCTTGACACCACCTGCACAGCTAATTGCCTCTTCAATCGGGCGGAAACCTGTGAGTGGAATGGTCAAATGTTTAATTTTTTTGGCTAATTCAGCAGGATCTTGCCATACCGCTTTGGCCACCAGTTCCCGTACCAGAGCCGCCTTGGCACCGTCCAATCCGGCTTTACGCCAGACATTAGTTAAAGACTGCTTCTTACTTGGCTGTATTTTTTGCACAAGCTGTTCGATGCTTTGATTTGGGAAGAGGTCCAGATGCAGCTGCATAGGCTGCCCCTGTTTTAGTTGCTCGCGTAAGCCACGCCCCTGCTTATAGATCAGACCACTTTCCAGACCATAATGACTGATCACGATATCGCCGATGGTCTTTTCACCTTGCCCAACCCATGCTGCAACACGTTTCAGCGGCTGACCAAAGACTGGCTGCATAAATCGAGACCAAGGATATTCCACTCCGGCATTACTGGCCTGAAATGGCTCAATTTCATCCGGTTTCAGCCAGGCTTGCCATGCCCCATCACTCCCCAACGCTGACCAGGACACTGCACCACAAGCCAGAATAATGGCATCAAAATGTTCAGTGCAATCTTCATTATTTTTCAGATCATGCAACTCAAGCTGTTGTTGCTCTAACTGGCTAACTTTATGCCGGTAATGAAACTGAACGCCATCACGGGCCAAACGCTTGAGCCAGGCACGCAGCAAGGGTGCGGCTTTCATTTCAGTCGGAAATACCCGGCCAGACGAACCGATATAAGGTTCAATACCGAGCTGTTTCATCCAGTCTTGAATCCAGAGCGCATTCCAGCGTTTGATCCAGGGAGACAACCACTCCACCTGATCATAACGTTGTACAAACTGTGGCACAGGCTCGGCATGGGAGATATTCAGGCCGGTTTTACCTGCCATCAGGAATTTACGCGCGGCAGACGGTTTTTGCTCATAGATATGCAACTCATAATCAAACTGACTGAGCACTTCTGCTGCCATTAAGCCTGCGGGGCCTGCGCCCACAATAGCAATGCGTTTGCTCATCTGCTTATTCCGCTACGGTGGCATTCTGCCCTTGTAAAGGCTGGAAATCATCAAAGCGCGTTACATATCTTTCAGGTTTGCTGATGATCAGTTGCTGGCATAGTTCACCGCGCTCCAGATATTTAATTTCAAAATGGGTACGCGCCGAATCTGCAGCAATCACTTCTTTGACAAAAGGCAGCTTCCAGAGCTCTCGCACCTGTATTTCTGCTTCTTCGATATAGGCAGGAATATTACTGGCCAAAGTAATCGTTCCCCCGGTTTTCAGGCGGGAAAGCAGAAACTCAAAAAATGGCATATTGACCCAGCGCTGCGCCGGATTATGCGGTTCAGGATTCGGATATAAAATAAAGAATTGTTCTACCTGCTGCGGATACAGTGCATGCACGATCCACGGTAAAGCATCGGCATGAACGGTCTGTAAATTGGTCTGACCTTCAACAGCATGCTGTTTTTGCATCGCCAGAAATTTTTCCCGGGTACGTTCAATCGCAATCAGTTGAGTGTCGGGATTGTTCTTGCTGAATAACAAGGCATGTTTACCTTTACCCGCTCCCACTTCGATGCAGACCGGTTCAGGACTGATGCTTTGAAACTCACGGGGCGCATGCATACGCTGTGCTTGAAATTGACGAATCGGCATAATCAGATCAAACTAATAAAAACCGCATAAGTCTAACAAGTGCGGCTATATTTGCCTAATCGAACCTTTATTTTTCTTTGGAGTCGTCCCATGCCTACCACTTTAAACTGTCCGCGCTGTGGCAAGCTGACCACATGGGAAGATAATGAATTCCGTCCTTTTTGCTCAGAACGTTGCAAGATGATTGATCTGGGTGCCTGGGCCAATGAAGAATATAGTTTGCCTACTCAGGATGCACCACAAGCCGACAACAGCGAAGAATAAAATGTCTTCCCTGTCGAAAATTCTGTCTGAAAGCAGAATCTTGTCGAAATTAAGTAAATAAATCATATGAATTTTATAAAATTACTTAGATAAAGCAACACGAATTAACATCTTTCATAAAGCCTTAGTTATTGTTCTACTCTAAATTTTCACATTATTTTTAGAGCAATAATATGGGTTATATTATTTTAAGAGTCATATTAATTGGGGTTGGTCTACTCGCACTTCTTTCGTTGGGAGTCGGCATTTTCCAACAAGATAGTTTATTTATTGTATTGGGTGTGCTTTTTGCTTTTGCCGCTTGGCTCATACACATGCAAACGCGACAACTTCGCAATAATCCCTTTTCAGAATAAAAATAAAAGACCAAACTATATTGGTCTTTTATTTACGCTTTTAACCCGCTTTACCTGCAACAAAAGGATTATGCTGCTTTTCAAAACCAATGGTGCTGATCGGACCATGTCCTGAAATAAATCGGGTTTCATCCGGCAGACTAAAACATTCTCGCTGAATTGAATCTAAGAGCTGTTGATGGTTGCCACGCGGGAAATCAGTCCGGCCAATCGAGCCTTTAAACAATACATCTCCTGTCCATAACAAGTCATAATTTTTGTTATAGAACATCACGTGACCCGGCGTATGTCCCGGGGCAAAACGCACCTCAAATTCTTCATTGCCAAGGGTGAGCACTTCACCGCCTTGCAGCCACTGGGTCACTTCGACTTTTTCCGGAATCGGAAAACCATAACGTGCCGAAACTTCCTGAATCATGTCAAGCCAGAATGCATCTTCCTTATGCGGTCCGATTACCGGTACATTCCAGACCTTTTTTAACGCGCCCACAGCACCCGCATGATCCAGATGACCATGGGTCAACCACAAGGCTTTAACCTTTAAACCCAATGCTTCCACTTCAGCTTTCAGTTTTTCAGGTTCACCTCCTGCATCAATCAAAATGGCTTCTTTAGTGTCCATATCCCAAACGATGGAACAGTTTTGCTGAAAGGCAGTAACCGGAACAATTTTGACTTGTAACATGGGGTGAAAAACCTCGGGCAAGTTAATGGGCAAGTGTCTGTGTCAATGCATCCAGATTAGCCTGAAGCAGGCTATTGAGCAATCGCAAATGATCTTCACGACTATTTAAAGCAGGAATATAGCGATAGCTTTCACCGCCGAGTGCTTTAAATGTCTCGGCATTTTCGATTGCCAGCTCTTCAAGCGTTTCCAGACAGTCCGCGGAAAATGCCGGACTCATCACCTGAATTGATTTCACCCCTTGCTTGGCCCAATCTTCGAGCAAAACATCGGTATAGGGCTTGATCCACTCCTGTTTGCCAAACCGCGACTGAAAGCTGATCGCATATTGATCTTCGCTTAAACCTAGTGCTTCCGCCACCAATTTACCCGTGATGCGGCAACGGTCGGCATAAGGATCGCCTTTATCAGCATAGGGCTGTGGAATACCGTGGAAAGACATCAATAATTTCTCTGGTTGACCATGAATTGCCTGGTAATCACGTACACTTTGAGCCAACGACTGGATAAATAAAGGATGTTGATAATAATCCCTGATCACTGTCAAACCGGGTAAATTACGCTGTTTAACCACCCATTTCGCCACCGCATCGTATAGAGGTGCGGTCGACGTGGCTGAATATTGGGGAAACAGGGGAAATAGAATTACGTGTTCCTGTGGCTGCGCGGAGACTTGTGCCAAGACATCCTGAATGTTGGGATTGCCATAGGTCATGGCGGGTACCACATTCAGCTCAAACTGCGGATACAGCTGGGTGAGATGCGTCTTGACTGCTGCGACCTGCTCAAACAGAATTTCACGCATCGGCGAATCCTGTCCCCATACCTGCGCATAGGCCTGTGATACTCGCTTTGGACGGAAGGGCAAAATGAATAAGCGCAGAATGATTTGCCAAATCGGTTTAGGAATCTCAATTACACGCTGGTCGGATAAAAACTGCTTGAGAAAACGGCGTACCGCAGGAATCGTAGGCTCATCTGGTGTGCCCAAGTTTGCCAATATAATCGTCACTTTCGCTTTAGCAGGAGAATACATTCAGTTCGTCCGTCAGGATATCAACCCCTGTACTTTAACAGCTTTTTATTTATTCTCTCTATGGATTAATACGCTGACTTATATTGAAAAGTGCGATCTAAATCCAGCAAGCTGCTGTCCAGCAACTTTTGCGCTTTTGGGGTAATCTGCCACAGCATGCGCTGGCGGTCATCACGACCGGATGGCACAATCCAGTCATTCTGGCGCATTTGAATTTTTAAACTATGCAAGGCACGAATATTCATCTGGGCACGCGCGACAGCATGCGCTCGTGGCATCTGCACCCGCGCATCCGACAGGCCGGTTTCATTCAGATATTCATTCATGCGCTTTGAGAAAAACTCTTCGGGTGTGGGATTGACAAAGGTTGAGCCCAGCAATGCCAACAATTGTGCCCAGGTGAGTTTTTTCTGGACTTTGATTTCCTTGAAGTTACCATCCTGATAGGCATGCATCCGGTATTCAAAAGAAAAAATTTCATGCATCGCCACTTTGGGCAGGCTTAAGAATGGATCGAGCTGAGCTGTTCCGCCATCACGTTCCAGTTGCGCGACTTTCGCTTTAAGCTGGTCAATCTCGTCATGCAGGGCTTGGGTATTTTGCGGGCGTACCCAGCCGGTCACCGGATAGCGCTCCAGCATTTGTGGCATGTTAAAACGCACTGCCATTTCCAGATCGCGCAGGCTACGGTAAGTAAAGACCTGATCGACTTCCTGCTGTAACAGTTGACGGAATTCCTTGAATTTTTCCTGTAATTCCGGTTTGGCATCATGCAATGCACTTTCACGTGATGCCGGATCATCATGCATAAACACAATAATCGGTTTTTGCTTGGTCACTGCATAAATATATTCGAGATGCATATAGCCAACACCCGATACCGACTGCTCTCCATACTGGCTTCCCAGCAGAATCACGACATAATCACAGTCATCAATCTGGCGGCGTGCAAATGCAGTATTCAGCGGTGTACGCTGTTCCAGTCCCCACGAGAAAAAACCCATTCCTACCAGTGTTTGAGACAGAATGATACGCTCCGGTTGCATTTCTGCCCCAGAGGTTGAGATGAACACTTGGTACCGTTTATCTAGCATGGGCTATCCTCTTCTCCTGTACATTTGCGTAAAAATGCATTATCACATGCTTCTTTACCCAATATGGCCACCCCAAAATCAAAATATCTTTCTTCTTAAATTATAAAAATGAGTTTTAAACTGCACTCATATTACTGACCTGCCATTTTAAATCGGCCGGAATCAGGTGCTGCAAAATCGGTCGGAGCTGTTCAGCATTCTGCCCACTCACCACCAATTCAATTTTCACGCTTTCTTTAGACTCATGCTCAAATAATAACCCATTTTTAATTAAAATTCGGGCCGTTTGTCTTGCAACCGCGAATCCTGAGTCAATTAATGTCAGCTTTTGACCAAAAATATACTGAATTGACGATTTTAGGAAGGGGTAATGTGTACATCCTAATACTAAATAATCAGCGCCCTGATCTACAACTGGTTGTAAAATCTCTTTTAATGTCTGCAAACAGGCTGCACTCATCTGCTCTCCAGCCTCAACAAAAGGCACCAGATCCAGACTGGTCACAGGCAGGACTTTGACTTGAGCCGGTTCGGCAAAACGGGAAATGACATCTTTAATCAGCTGGCCGCGGAAGGTTGCAGGCGTGGCCAATACCGCCACAGTTTTCGACTGGGTATTCAGGACGGCCGGTTTAAGTGCGGGTACTAAACCGATAATCGGAAAGTTTTCACCATAATAGTCACGCAAATAATCCAGACTAAAAGCGGAAGCGGTATTACAAGCCACCACCGCAACTTTACAACCTTGACGATAAAGCCATTCAATCGCCTGAGCCGTCAAGGCACGAATTTCCTGATCATCTCTCGGGCCATAAGGCACATGCGCAGTATCCGCATAATAGACAAAGCGTTCATTAGGCAAATGGCGGGCAATTTCCAGGGCGACTGACAAGCCGCCTACGCCTGAGTCAAAAATGCCAATAGGCGCATCTGCCGTGGCATTGGGCATCGGGTCTAATAACTGGGAAATTGGTTGAATAGCGCTCATAACGTTGCAGGTAGCTTGTTTGAAATTTCTAGCGATCAAGCTTAAACCTCAGGTGCTCAAATGCAAGTCTAAATCACCACTTTTCAAACTTAAAACGGTTTCGCCTGCCGGATTTTCATCAAGCTCTCCCATCTCGACCAGATGTAAAAATGCCGCACGCTGAATCAGGGCATTAATCCCAAAACGCACATGCACATAAGGCCGCAACTCACCTTTGTATTCACGCATAAAGATTGGATGTTCAGCATCAACAACAATCAGGTCTTGCGTGGTCGTGCCCAGTTGCAGATAAATCCTTCCATTAATTTCAACCTGATCGACCTGATTGACAAATAAAGGTTCATCTTCAACTTCAACTTCAATCATTTCTACCGGTGTTTTTAGATAGAATTTATCGTTTTCTTTCCAGAGTACCGTTGCAAACAGGTCAATCATAGGCTGACGCTTGATCAATTGACCTTCGTGCCACCATTCGCCGTTGGCTAAAACCTTCAGATCCATGACGCCACAATGCTTTGGCTGCCATTGCTCCAAAGGGGGAATTGACCTTTTGTGACTGCCCTGTGCATCTTTTAAGTATTGTGCGATATCCATTAAATTTTTATCATCGGGATAAGTTACTTTTTTCGTCGGATTTGTGCTGGGTACTGGCTTATCCATAAAAGAAGACCTTAATGACGGAAAAATAATATGTTTCAGCCAATTGGCTAAAACCGGCTTTAAAACTATACTAGCCCAGATTATCAAAGACACCAGCATTTTTGTGTCTAGGAACCAAGAACACTTATGGCAGCACCCAACCATCCGGTTATGGTTGCCACCGAATAGTAATATGAGGAGTCCTACATGGAACACATCGAACGTGAATCGATGGAGTTTGACGTCGTCATCGTAGGCGCAGGCCCGGCGGGTCTTTCTGCTGCGATCAAAATCCGTCAACTTGCAATTGAAAACAACTTAAACGATTTGTCCGTTTGTGTCGTAGAAAAAGGCTCCGAAGTCGGTGCACATATTCTGTCTGGTGCGGTACTTGAACCGCGTGCCATGAACGAGCTGTTCCCGGACTGGAAAGAACAGGGTGCCCCGCTAAATGTCCCAGTGACTGAAGATAAAACCTTCTTCCTGCTGTCAGATGAAAAATCACAGGAAGCACCACACTGGATGGTACCTAAAACCATGCATAACGATGGCAACTATGTCATCTCGCTCGGCAACGTGGTGCGCTGGTTAGGCCAGAAAGCCGAAGAACTGGAAGTGTCGATCTTCCCAGGCTTTGCAGCCTCGGAAATTCTGTATCATGCCGATGGCACAGTCAAAGGCATCCAGACCGGTGACATGGGCATTGGTAAAGATGGCGAACCGACACATAATTTCACTCCAGGTTATGAACTGCATGCCAAATACACGATTTTTGCTGAAGGCTGCCGTGGTCATCTCGGTAAGCGTTTAATCCAGAAATTTAACCTGGACAAGGATGCGGATCCGCAGCACTACGGTATCGGGATTAAAGAACTTTGGGAAATCGATCCTGCCAAGCACAAACCGGGTCTGGTGATGCATGGTGCCGGCTGGCCATTGAATGAAACCGGTTCTTCAGGCGGCTGGTGGCTCTACCACGCCGAGAACAATCAGGTGACCCTGGGCATGATCGTGGATCTTTCTTACACTAACCCGCATATGTATCCGTTCATGGAAATGCAGCGCTGGAAAACCCATCCTTTAATCAAGCAGTATCTGGAAGGCGGCAAGCGTATTTCTTATGGTGCGCGTGCTGTGACCAAAGGTGGCTTTAACTCGCTGCCAAAATTCACCTTTCCGGGCGGCTCGTTGATTGGGGATGATGCCGGCTTCCTGAACTTTGCCAAGATTAAAGGCTCACATACGGCAATGAAATCCGGCATGCTTTGCGGTGAAGCGGTATTTGAAGCCATTGCTGCGGGTGTAGAAAAAGGCGGTGATCTGGCGGTGGCACGTGTTGTAGAGGGCGAAGATTTCTTTGTTAAAGAATTGACCGCGTATACCGACAAGTTCAACAACAGCTGGCTGAAAGAAGAGTTATACAACTCGCGTAACTTCGGTCCTGCAATGCACAAGTTCGGTCAATGGATCGGTGGTGCATTCAACTTTATCGATCAGAACGTGTTTAAAGTTCCGTTCACCCTGCATGATCTGGTTCAGGATCATGCTGCGTTGAAAACCCAGGCGGCTGAAAGCTTCAAGCCAAACTATCCGAAACCGGATGGCAAGCTGACCTTTGACCGTCTGTCTTCGGTGTTTGTATCGAATACCGTGCATGAAGAGAACCAGCCAGCACATTTGAAACTGACCGATGCTTCAATTCCGGTAGAAGTAAATCTACCGAAATGGGACGAGCCTGCGCAGCGTTACTGCCCGGCGGGTGTTTATGAGATCATGGAAAATAATGACGGTTCCAAGCGTTTCCAGATCAATGCAGCCAACTGTGTACACTGCAAGACCTGTGATATCAAGGATCCGTCCCAGAACATCACCTGGGTGACACCGGAAGGTGGTGGTGGTCCGAATTACCCTAACATGTAATTTGGATAGTTCTTGCGCAGCAGTGCTGTTCATATCCGAACATTTAATCTGATTATCAGATAAAAAATAAACCCGCTTTTAAGCGGGTTTATTTGTGGATAAATATTTAAAATTTCAGTTCTTGCCCATTCATCTATTTAATTTCACAGATTTGTGGAGTTTTATTTCCTAAATAGGGACAGATCATTGAGCTCATCTGTCGTTTATCTCTTTAGCCGCCTTTCTTCACTAAATAATGAAATTCTTTATTGCCATTTTCATCCAGACGTTCTTCCTGCAATAGCAACTCATGCCCCAAATGCATACAGAATTTTGGAATATCCCACGACGTTGAATTATCCGTGGCAAACACCTCAACCACATCACCTGCCTTGGATTTACGGATCGCCTGATGCAACATCATCACTGGCTCAGGACAACGCAAACCTCGGGTATTCAATTGCAGACTTGGAATAATTTCAGTTGGGGACATCGATAGACTCAGGATGGAAAGACCGCCATATTTTAGCATAAAGCTGCGATTACATTGCTGCTTTGCATACGTGGCCAGTTTTAAAATCAGCGCTGACTCACGCGATCAAGACTGCGCATCATATTTACAATAGACAAGCGTATTTTCTGCGGTATGATAAAACCACGTTTTTTTAGATATTAAGAGTCTTCAGGAAAAATCATGCACGAGGAATCAGGCCCGTCGTGGGGTATGCGCGGCTTACGCAAATGGCTGGGAACTGCACCCGAAACTCGCGACGAACTGCTAAAATTAGTACAAGATTCACGTCGATTTTTAGAACCCGATACTGTTGCCATGCTTGAGGGCGTTCTTGACCTCCCGGCAACCAAAATTCGTGAAGTCATGACGCCTCGCACGTCCATGATCAGCTTACAGGAAGATGATCAACTGCTGGATATCCTGCATGTGCTCGTCGAGTCTGCGCATTCACGTTTTCCGGTATTTTCTTCCGATCAGACCGACAATGTGGTGGGCATTCTATTGGCCAAGGATTTATTGCCTTTTCTGACTGAGCCGACGGCCAAAGTCGATATTCGCGCGCTTATGCGTCAACCTTTGTTTGTTCCGGAAAGTGCCCGCTCCGATCAGGTACTGCGCATGCTGAAAAATACCCAGACGCATATTGCGGTGGTGATTGATGAATACGGTACGACTTCGGGTCTGGTGACGCTGGAAGATATTCTGGAAGAAATTGTCGGTGAAATTGAAGATGAACATGACAATGCTGACGAAGAAGCATACTACATTGTTCCGGATAACGACCCGACTACCGCCAATACCTGGGTAGTCCAAGCCCTGACTCCGATTGAGTATTTCAATAATATGCTGGATGCGACTTTCCCTGATGATGAAGTGGAAACCATGGGCGGCTTGTTATTACAGGAAATTGGTCTGGTGAGTGACCTTGAAGGTCAAACCATTGAACTGGAAAACTGGCAATTTACCATTCTTGAGGCGGATTCACGCTCTATTCATCTAATTCGAGCCGTGCGCCAATGAGAGCGTATTTCGATAAGCTGTTGAGTTCGTCTCAACAGCAAAAACCGTTGCCGCTGATCTATCCTGTTTTAATTGCCTTATTTGCAGGTGCCATCTTCAGCTTGGCGCTGGCCCCTTATCATTACTGGTGGCTAGCCATTCTGTCTCCGGCCCTGCTCTATGCCTGCTTGCGTGGACGTAGCGCAAAACAGGCCTTTGGTATTGGCTGGGCTTACGGGATCGGCTTGTGGTTTGTCGGCGCATTCTGGCTGTATACCTCGATTCATGTCTATGGCGATACCAGCGCATTTCTCAGTATCGTGATGATCCTGATCATGGCGCTGGTGATGGGTCTGTTTAGTGCCGTTCAAACGTTTGTCTATCGCCGCTTTTTTCCAGAAACTCCTTTAACCTTTGCCCCGCTGTGGGTGCTGTTTGAATGGTCCAAGACCTGGGTCTTTACCGGATTCCCATGGCTGTTTGCTGGCTATGCCTTTACCGAACGCTACCTGGATGCTTATGCGCCCTTATTCGGGGTGTTTGGGGTGTCTTTCGTAGTGATTATTCTGGCCTGTGCACTGGTTGAAATTCTGAATAGACGTCTGTTCTGGGCCATTCCTTCGGCAGTTTTATTACTCGGTGCCTGGGGCGCAGCACAGCTAACGTTTGTTGAGCAAAAAAATCAAAAGCCTTTAACGGTTTCCCTGATTCAAGGCAATATTCCACAAGACTTGAAATGGCTGACTGAATATCAGGTGAAGACCTTATTGATTTATGCCAATCTGAGTAAAACCGAATGGGGCCGCGATCTGATCGTCTGGCCGGAATCTTCGATTCCCATGTTCCAGACTGATATTGAAGCCTTTCTGGAAGCCATGAAAGTACAGGCTGAAAAATCGGGTACGGCCTGGGTGACCGGCATTCCGTATTGGGATTTAGCAGAATCACAGGCTGCGGGCTATCCAAAATATTACAATAGCATTATGGCCAGCGGCGATGATTCTGATGGGCTATACAAGAAGCAACGACTGGTTCCTTTTGGTGAATATATTCCCTTATCAGGCTGGTTGAGCTGGGTATTGCCAGGTCTACAAAATGATCCTTCCATGAGCGGTTTTACCCGAGGCGCAGATCATCAAAAACCATTAAATGTGAAAAATCATCCATTGGGTTCTGCAATTTGCTATGAAGTGGCTTACCCGAATTTGACCCGTCGCAATGCCAGTCAAAGCGATTTTCTGGTGACTGTGTCTAATGATGCCTGGTTTACCGGCACGGCAGGACCGTTACAGCATCTGCAAATGGTGCAAATGCGTGCTAAAGAAAATGGCCGCTGGTTTATTCGGGCGACCAATACTGGTGTGACTGCGTTTATTGATCACAATGGTCATATTGTGAAAAAAGCTCCGATGGATCAGGAAGCAGTATTACGTGGCGAACTTCCAGCCATGCAGGGTGAAACGCTGTATATGAAACTCAGCGATTGGCCAGTGATGATCTTCTCGGTTCTGCTTTTGCTTATGGGATGGCGCTTTCGCCCACGTAAAGTGGATGTCAGCTTTAAGTCACGAAGATAATTTCTTCAAGTCCCCCTTTTACAAAGGTGAGCCATATATGGCGCAAGAGGAGGATTCCTGAACATAGCATTTTATCAATCTCTCCTAAGCTCCCTTTACGAAAGGGACGGACACTCAAGACAATAAAAAACCGAGGTCAATGCCTCGGTTTTTTATATTTCAAATTTTAGAACTGAACTGCTAGATAAGAAATCATACTGGCGAGGGATAACATTGGCAGATAGCGGTAAGTTTGCACCATCATATTTTCGAATACAGACATCTGCCGTTGTTTTAATTGCAATACCGAGGCTTTCAATGCCGACCAGAAGCACAATGCAAATAATGAACTCATCAAACTGATGGCAAAAAAACCTACCATAATCTGGCTGCTACCTTCGGTGCTTTGCCATAAATGAACGATACCCTGACTGATCGGCAGCATGCTTAAAACCAGAAGAACAGATTTCAGCATCGACCAATGAAATTGATTGATTTCATCCCCTAAGATTAATGCTTTCATGTACTTCTCCGTTGGCGAGTCAAGTGCCATTCAGATCATTATGAGCTTTTTTAAATAAATAGAAAGTGTATGTTTATTCATATTTTACGAGAATTGTAATAGATAAATATGGGAATAATTCTTATTATAACTCGCATATCGTTTTTATTATTTCATTATTATAAATATCATTAACTTACATTATATTTAATAATTAATAGTTATTATCACTTCACTTCGTATTGAAATAGCTTATTAAGTGAAGTGATATATACCATCTATCGAGAATTTATAATGATTCTCAATTAAGGCTGATAATAAATATCGGCATCTGTTCCTTCACCACCCGATTGACCATCTGCACCAAATGAATACAGATCGAAGCTGCGACCATCGGTGCCGGGAATCACATATTGCAGTTCATTATCCCAGCTGTCTTTTGGAAAACCGCCTTTGACATAACCGCCTGGCACCCAGTTTTTTGCAGTCGCTGGCTGATTCACCAGTGCATCCAGACCGCCTTCCTGCATACTTGGATACTTGCCATTGTCCAGCTTGTATTGATCCAGTGAACCTGCAATGCTCTGCAACTTGATCACGGTGGTATCGACTTTGGCCTTTTCACCACGTCCCATCACGTTCGGAACAATCAGCGCAGCAAGCACACCGAGAATAACAATCACCACCATGACTTCGATTAAGGTAAAGCCCGTCTGTTTATTTAATTGATTCCTTTTCATTCAATCTCTCTCATTTATTTGCATCATTCAGAATTTCCACTTGAATCTTGATCACAGCAAAATTCTAACTGGCTTCTGTTTAAATCATATTATTCATATTCACAATTGGCAGCATCACTGCAATCACAATCACCAAAACAATACTGGCCATCAATACCAGCATTAAAGGTTCCAGCAAGGCCAGTAAAGTTGAAATCAGGGTGGTCACTTCGCGATCCTGCATCTGTGAAGCACGTTCCAACATGCGGTCCAGTTCACCAGACGCTTCACCACTTTTGATCATTTGTACCATCATCGGCGGGAAATAACCACTGCGTTCCAGTTGGGTCGCCAGGTTGCCACCTTCTGTCACCTTTTCTGCCGCCAGATTGACAGAATCCCGGATCACCCAGTTATTACTGACTGCAGCACCAATGCGCAATGCATCAACCAGAGGCACGCCAGACTGGGTCAAAATGGATAAGGTACTGGCAAAACGTGCGGCATTAATCCCGCGTGACAATTTGCCGAATAAAGGTAATTTTAAGGTCAGACGGTCAAAGGCATAATGCCCGGCGGTGGTTCTTAAAAACCGGACCAACAGGAAAATCCCCAAAGCACCACCAATCAATAAAAATGGCCAAGCAATGCGGATAAAATCACTGGCTTTCATCAAGGCCACGGTAATCCACGGTAAGGCGTCTTTACTCTGATCAAAAGTCTTGACGATATCCGGCACCACATAGGTCATCAGCCCCATCACGATCGCAAAGGACATCAGCATCAGGATAATCGGATAGACCATTGCACCCTGAATTTTTTTCTGCATGGCAAACCGGTTTTCGGTATAGTCAGCCAACTGATCCAGAATCAGGTCCAGATGTCCGGAACGCTCACCGGCCGCAATCGTAGCAATATACAGTTCAGGAAAACGTCCGGATTGCTGCAAACCCTGCGCCAGACTATGCCCTTCTAGTACCTTGGAGCGAACCGACATCAGCAGGTTTTGTACATGCACTTTTTCGCTTTGCTTGCCGACGGCGCGGATGGCTTCTTCCAGCGGAATCGCGGCAGCGACCAGCACAGATAGCTGCCGGGTCATGAGGGCCAGATCGTAGGCGGTGATGCTTTTTTCAAACCATTTTCGACGATGCTGCTGGTCTTTTTTTTCGACAGGATCAACAGAGACCGGAATAAGTGCTTTATCCCGTAATTGTTGCCGGATCTGACGTGCAGAATCCCCCTCCAGCACGCCTTTTTGCTGCTTTCCTGAAGCATCAAGCGCAATAAACTGATATGCAGGCATTGTAATGCTCTAATTTTCCAAAATTTTGCTTAACGCTGTTGCGTCAGACCACCGAAATCATTCATATTCTTTGATATAAATTATCTGCTCACTCTAACATAATCGAACTTTAAGCACGACGAAATTTCTTCAGGATCTCCACCCCAAGATATGCAAAATTCTCACACCGATTCCAGTCTACTTTATCGCGTACGCGTTGCTGTACCTGTACATGTATTTGATTGTTTTGATTACACAATGAGTGCAGAACAATTTGAACAGGCGCAGATTGGCGCACGTGTACTGGTATCGTTTGGTCGGCAGAATCTGGTCGGGGTGATTATCGAAAAACTGCCTGCAGACACTCCTCTCGACCCACGCTTTAAGCTTAAGGCAGTAACCGAACTGCTCGATGAACGCGCCATTATAGATGCCAAAGTTTTAAGTTTGTTGACATGGTCAGCGCAGTATTACCAGTTTCCGATCGGTGAAGTCGTCCACAGTGCCCTGCCGACTCTGTTGCGTCAGGGTAAGCCTTATAACCTGCTGGCCCGTACCTGGAAATTACTGGACCCTGATGCCGAGGCCAAAGTACGCCGTTCGGACAAGCAGCAGGAAGCTTACCGGATTTTAAAACTGCATCCGGTCGGGACCACTGAAAATGTGCTGAACATGGCCGGGATTGAAACCGCGACCTTAAAAGCGCTGGAGAAAAAAGAGATTTGCGCCTGTGTGCTGGAGCCACAAGATTTCAATCCGCAGCCGATGCAGCTGGCACAAATGCCGCTTACTGCCAATCCTGAACAAAAACATGCAGTCGAACAGGTATTAAAATATCGCAATCAATATCAAGCTTTTTTACTGGATGGTCTGACCGGCAGCGGTAAAACTGAAGTGTATTTGCAGATCATGGAACAGGTACTGAAACAGGGCAAACAGGTGCTGGTGCTGGTGCCGGAAATCGGCCTGACGCCGCAAACCATCAGCCGTTTTCAGTCCCGTTTTCATTGCCATATTGCGTTGCTGCATTCCGGGCTGAATGATTCCAAACGGCTACAAGCCTGGCAGTCGGCAGAAACCGGCAAAGCCTCAATCGTACTCGGTACACGTTCTGCCATTTATACCCCGATGCCGAATCTGGGCCTGATCATTCTGGATGAAGAACATGACCTGTCCTTTAAACAGCAGGAAGGCTTCCGCTATCATGCCCGCGATGTCGCCCTGTACCGCGGCCATTTACAGCAATGTCCGGTAATCTTAGGGTCAGCCACACCAAGCATTGACAGTTATGCGCTGGTGCAACATGGCAAGATGCAGGCACTGGAGCTGAACCAGCGTGCCGGCACGGCCTTGATGCCCAAAATCCATATTCTGGATTTAAAAGTTGCGCAAAAAAAGCATGGGATTAGCCTGCAATTGATTCAGGACATCAAAAAGCGCCTGGAGAAAAAAGAACAGGTACTGATTTTTTTAAACCGCCGTGGCTATGCCCCCGTCCTGCTTTGTGGCAGCTGTGGCTGGCAGGCGCAATGTCCGCACTGTGATGCCAACTTCACTGTACACCGTCAGCCTTATCAGCATCTGCATTGCCATCACTGCGGTACTATTCACCGCATGCCGGAACACTGCCCGCAATGTCAGCATCAGGAACTGGTTACACTGGGTATGGGCACCGGCAAAGTCGAAGAACATTTAAATGAGCTATTTCCGGATTTTGAGGTGATTCGGGTCGATCGCGATTCCACCAGTCGGGTCGGCAGCTGGCAAAAAATCTATGACAAGATTCAGAAAAGCGAACCGGCGATTCTACTCGGCACCCAGATGCTGGCCAAAGGCCATCATTTTCCTTATGTGACGCTGGTGGCGATTCTGGATATCGATTCCGGTCTGCTGAGTGTGGATTTCCGTGCTACTGAACGGACTGCACAACTGATCGTGCAGGTTGCAGGCCGTGCCGGACGTGGTGAACACAAAGGTGATGTCTATCTGCAAACGCTCAGACCAGATCATGCCCTACTGAATACGCTGGTCAATGAAAATTATCGCGTATTTGCCCAGCAAACCTTAAAAGAACGGCAGATGGCCAAAATGCCGCCCTATCGTTATGCCATCCTGATTCGCTGTGAATCCAAGGATCAGTCACAAAATACCGAATTCTTACAGAAACATGCAGCACTCCTCAGGCAATATCCTGATCTGGCGCTGGACATCTGGGGACCGATTCCTGCGCCAATGGAACGCAAGGCGGGGCGCTATCAGTCGCATATGGTGCTATTGTCAGCGGATCGTCCACGTTTGCATTACTATGTGCGTAGCTGGTGGCAAAACATGCTGCAGGACAAACCTTCTAGCATGAAGCTCACGCTGGACATCGACCCTCAGGAACTGAGCTAAAAGATATTGCGCCTGAGGATCGGTCCGGAATACAAGACTCCCAGTCTGGATCAAGAATAAATTTAGGGCAGGAAAATGTCGATACTGTTACAAATAACACTGGTTCTGGTCATTGCACTGTTGATGGTGCCACTGAGTAAAAGGCTCAGGTTGCCAAGTGTGTTGGGCTATCTGTTAACAGGGATCATTTTAAGTCCAAGCCTTTTGCATCTGATTCAGGCACCCGAAGTTTTAAACAGCTTCATACAAGTCAGCCTGATGGCATTGTTGTTCTGGATCGGCCTGCAACTCAGACCACAACGCATCCTCCAGATCCATCCCACCCTATGGATGATGGCAACTTTACAGGTACTAATCAGCGCCCTGATTTTTACGCTCATGGCTTGGATTTTCCTTCAACAAAGCCTGCTCGCCAGCATTGTAATCGGACTCACCGGCAGTTTGTCCGCCATGACACTGGTCATTCAACAGTTGAACAACCAGGAACAGTTCGCCACCAGTTATGGCCAGCAGGCCTATTCGATTCTACTGGTTCATGCTCTGTTGGCCATTCTGGTGATTGCAGCCATTCCCTTATTTGCCGGGATTCGCTCGACCGAACATGGCGTGGCCTACTTTGCTGCCCTCATCGCGACGTTAAGCGGTCTGTTCCTGTGTAATCGTTACTTGATGCAGCCGTTGTATCGCTGGATTGCTAAAAGTGGCAGTCACGAACTGCATGCGATTGTCGCGATTGCGGTGACCTTGGCATTGTTGGTGTTAATGAATACCCTCGGCCTGAATCTATTTCTCGGTGCCTTATTTGCCGGCATTTTACTGGCAGATTCAGATTTCCGGCCTGCGGTAGAAAGCGCGATTCGGCCTTTTCAGGGTCTGTTGATGGGCCTAGCCTTTATCAGTCTGGGCATGTCACTGCACTTAGCTGATCTGCTCAATTTCCCTTGGATGATTCTCGGTGGCACCCTCATTTTAATCTTGGGCAAGTTTGCAATCAACCTGGCATTGGCGCGTTATCATCAAAATAGCTGGCGCAATAGCACCTTGTTAGCAGCCAGTCTGGCACAAGGTGGCGAATTTGCCTTACTGGCACTGGTGATTGCGGTTTCCGACCAGATTATTGCGGCTGATCTGCTCTCTCCCTTGCTGTGGATGGTGAGTTTTTCCTTGCTGCTGACCCCCGCATTTTATTGGTTATTGCACAGTCAGATCTTACCGCGTCTGGATCGCCACAATCATCTGGCAGCGACTTTTGAAACTGATATTAATCCTCAAGCCCATACACCAATCCTGCTGATTGGCTTTGGTCGCTTCGGACAAATCATCGCCCGCATTCTACTGCAACAGCAACACGCCTTTAGTGTCATGGACAGCACTGTGCCAGCCACTGAGCTTCTGGCGCAGTACGACATCCCTTTCTATCAGGCGGATGCAACAGAACCCGAAGCCTTGATACAGACCGGTATTGCCACAGCACAACAGGTGATTGTGGCGATTGACGATATTGAAGACTCAATGCTGATCGTGCGGCATCTGCGGCTGAATTATCCTGAAATCAGTTTATGGGTACGTGCCCGTGACCGGCATCATGTGCATTTATTACAGGATTTGGGCGTGAAACACATCTGGCGTGAAACTTATCTTTCAGCTTTAGAACTCAGTCAGGCCTTACTAAACCAGCTCAATCCTGACCCGGAAGAAAGCCTGCAACAGATTCAAAACTTCCGTGAACAGGATGAAAAGTTGCTCAATAGTCAATATCATCTGGATCCGGATGAACATCCAAATTATGAAAATCAGCGCAGCAGTTTGGCTGAACTGGAGCATCTGTTTACCCAGGATCAACGCCATAAAGTGCAAAAACAGGCTACACAGCAGCAACAGGATACAAACGGCGCAGGAATTGATACGTTAAGAGATGAACTGTCCTAACTTGTGTTTTACAATAATGACACCATTAAAGCAGGGTTATGGAGAATTTTATGTCTGATTTACGCCAACGCTTTTTTATTGAAGATAGCCCTGTTCGTGGTGAAGTGGTGCATCTTGAAGAAGCTTTACAAACCATTTTAGCGCAACGTGACTATGCGCCTGCAGTTAAAATCCTGCTAGGTGAAATGCTTAGTGCCACTGCACTGCTGGCCAGCACATTGAAGATTAAAGGGCGTATCAGCCTGCAAATTCAGGCATCGGGCACATTTAAATGGGCTATGGCTGAATGTAACCATTTGGGTGAAGTTCGCGCTCTGGCTGACTATGAAGAAGATCCGCACTTTCTGGTCGGTGAAGACAGTAGTACAGTGTTGAAATCACTCACCTCTCCGGTTCTATTCATCAATATCGAACCAGAATTTGGTGAGCGTTATCAGGGGATTGTACCTCTTGATAAAGAAAATCTGGCGGGCTGTCTGATGCAGTATTATGACCTGTCTGCACAGATTCCGACGCGTATTGTACTGGCAAGTGACCATCAGCGTGCAGGTGGTTTACTGATTCAGTTATTACCACGTAATAGTGAAGAAGAACAACGCCGGGTAGATGAAGACCTATGGCCACGTTTGACCATGCTCACAGAGACCCTAAAAACTGAAGAGTTAGTCGGTTTACAAGCCACTGATATTCTGTACCGTTTATATAACGAAGAAGAAGTTCGTCTGCCAGATACGGAAGTGTTGAAGTTTGGTTGTACCTGCTCTAAAGAGCGTTGTGCAGTCGCTTTACAGCAAATCGGCATAGAGTCGATCCGTGAAACGCTAGAATTCCAGAATCCGATCGAGATGGACTGTCAGTTCTGTAATAGCCAGTATACCTTTACCGCTGAAGAAGCCTTGGGTCTATTTGGTAAACACCTGAGCTAAGTAGTTCTAATCCTTAAGTTTAAAAGCATTCCCCGGAATGCTTTTTTTGTATTTTAACACCTGGTCGACTGAGCTCAACAAAGCGTATTCCCCTACAGTAGAAAACCCGTCTACTCCCTGAATCAAACTCTCCTGTGAATCCAATCTAAGAATCCCTGTTGAATTATAAGATTATTCACATTAACAAAACCTAAATATTCATCATTTTCAAAAAATTATGAGAAAGACTTCACAGTTCATCCTATTGATTTAATTATGCTTTTAAAATAAATTAGAGCAATAATTCTAAAATGAATACATCATCAATTTAACAGGTATGTTATGAGAAAATTATTGAATACTCTAGTAATGGGGATGAGTTTAGCCGCAGTTTCTAGCTTGGCCTTTGCCTATGAAGATCCGTTATTGGGTAAATGGAAAACCATCGATGATCAGTCTGGTTATTCTCGTGCGGATGTAGAAATTCGCAAGAAAGCAGATGGCAGTTATGAAGGGGTGATTGTCGAAACACGCAGCCTGCCTGGCGCAGAAAAAATGGGGATCTGTCATAAATGTCCAGGTCAGCTCAAGAACAAGCCCTTTCTAGGCCTGCCGTTTATCTGGGATTTTAAGGCAGATCCGAAAAAGCCACGTGAATACCATGATGGCAAAGTACTTGATCCGATCAGTGGCAAAGTTTATAAGGGTAAAGCACGCTTAAGTGCTAATGGCAAACGTCTGACCTTACGTGGTTATGTGGGGGTATCAGTGATTGGCCGCAGTGTCACCTGGGTAAAATATTAATTTCAGAAAGATTTTCAAAGCCCCTGTATTTGGGGCTTTTTTCTTTGTCATGATTTGAAACAATAAGGTACAAATAAAAACTGTTTTGGGACAGCTAAAGTCATAATAATGGATCGAAGACGGTTATTTTTTATCCATTTATGATGATCAACCTTCAGCCTCGTTCAATTTTGCCCTTTGGTCTGCTTTGCAGCCCTGATATGGCACCCTCTATTCAACACAGGAAAGTGATTGAATACGCTTTGTCGATAACACATAAAATTATAAAAACCACTTCAGCTTTAACCTTCTTTACCTCGCATGCTGCTGATAAAGATCCGGTCAGACCGACTGATTCATCGACTACCAGCACATCCCGACTCTTCACTCATGATCATTTGAGTCATCACTCTGAGTCTGCATGTCCAAGGATTGGAAAGCGTTCTATTTTAGTACCTTCCCTTTCTCCGGATTTTGCACACTTGGCTGTTTAAGGAGTAGACCCATGACTACGATTCAGTATCAAGAAAGTTTTTCCCACGGTTATACCCCCTCAGAAATTATGGACGATCGTTCATTTGACTTGATCCACTTTGCAGAAGCGTGTGGACAAAGCCCGGAATGGGTCATGCAGTTAATTGAACATGGAATTTTACCAAATCGTTCCACAACCCCGACCAGCACTTTCCTCGGTGAAGATATCTCGCGTGCACAACGCGCCTATCGTCTGCAACGCGATTTTGATGCCTCATTTAGCGCCGTTGCCATGATGCTGGACCTCATTGATGAAGTGCAGGAGTTACGCCGCGAGGTCAAACATTTGCACTTCAAGTAAATCCTTTTCATGTTCTATTGATCTGCATTTTTCAGTGCAGATCAGAACATATTTATATTTAATTTTATGATTAGAGTATAAGAATCCCTATGAAAACCAAAGATTGCAATAAGAAAATCAAATACATGTTTCCCGAATACCGCGACTTGATTGTGCAACTTCGCGAGGAAAATCCCTATTTTGCCAAGTTATTCGAGGAACATAATGAGCTGGACAAAGAAATCAGCCAGCTTGAACTTGATCCAGTCAATCATATCAACAATGATATTGAGGCGATCAAGCGTAAAAAACTGAAATTAAAAGATGAAATTTACCGTCTGTTAAAAAGCTCTGAAGCAGATCCCTTAACCTGAGATCAACTGAACACCACATTCAGACCAATACTGAAGCATAAAAAAAGCCCTGAGCCAGCCAAAATAAACACTTTGATCAAGCTCAGGGCTTTTTTATTGTTATTCACATGAATTTTCCCATGTGAATATTTTTAAGAATTAAACTTGTTCGATGTCTTTCATCGTTAATTTAATACGGCCACGGTTATCAACATCCGCAACCTGTACTTTTACTTCCTGACCTTCTTTCAATACATCTGCCACGTTCGCAATGCGTTCGTTTGAGATTTGAGAGATGTGAAGTAAGCCATCAGTACCTGGCAGGATATTTACGAACGCACCGAATTCAACAATACGAATCACTTTACCTGTATAAATTGTACCTGGCTCGATTTCAGCCGTAAGTGCCTGAATCTTGGCAACTGCAGCTTGCGCAGCCGCTTTAGTTTCGCCAAATACGCGAACTGTACCGTTATCTTCGATATCAATCGCCGCTTTAGTTTCTTCAGTAATTGCACGAATGGTCGCGCCGCCTTTACCGATCACATCACGGATTTTATCCGGGTTGATGTTGATCACCTGGAAGGTCGGTGCGTGCATCGAAATTTCAGGACGCGCACGTGAAATCACCTGGTTCATCTCATTCAAGATGTGCATACGACCCGCATAAGCCTGGTTCAATGCAGATTCCATGATCTCTTCAGTGATGCCTTCGATCTTGATGTCCATTTGTAGCGCAGTAATACCGTTTGCAGAACCCGCTACTTTAAAGTCCATGTCGCCCAAGTGATCTTCATCACCCAAGATGTCAGAAAGAACTGCGAAACGCTCGCCTTCTTTCACAAGACCCATCGCGATACCCGCAACTGGTGCTTTCAGTGGAACACCAGCATCCATCAATGATAATGAAGCACCACATACAGACGCCATTGAAGACGAACCGTTAGATTCAGTGATGTCAGATACGATACGGATCACGTACGGGAAGCGGTCAGCCGCAGGAAGTACAGCCTGAACACCACGACGTGCCAGACGACCATGACCGATTTCACGACGTTTAGGACCAGATTCACGACCCGTTTCACCTACAGAGTATGCAGGGAAGTTGTAATGCAACATGAAGTTGTCAGTTTTGGTACCTGCAAGGGTATCCACCATCAACGCATCACGTGTATTACCCAAAGTCGTTGTGACCAAGGCCTGAGTTTCACCACGTGTGAACAATGCAGAACCGTGAGCACGATCCAATACGCCTACTTGTACGTCGATTGCACGAACAGTTTTGGTATCACGACCATCGATACGTGGCTTACCAGACAGGATGTTGTCACGTACAGTACGGTATTTAAGGTCTTCGAACAGCTCATTTACTTCTTCTGCAATCCCCGTTTCGTCATTTTCAGGAACGAACTGTGCCACTGCTTCTGCATAAAGCGCGTCAAGTGCCGCATAACGGTCTTGCTTAACTGCAATCGTGTAAGCTTCAGAGATTTTCGCTTCGAATGCTTCTTTCAATTTACCAAGAAGTTCTTCGTTTTTAACTGGAGCAACCCAAGTTGACTCAACCGCGCCTGCAGCTGCAGCAAATTCTTTGATCGCCTGGATCGCAATTTGCATTTCGTCATGACCGAACAATACAGCGCCCAGCATTTGGTCTTCTGAAAGCTCTTTCGCTTCAGATTCAACCATCAGTACTGCAGATTCCGTACCTGCAACGACAAGATCAAGATCAGACTCTTTAAGTTGTTCAAGGTTTGGGTTCAGGATGTATTCACCGTTGATTAAACCAACGCGCGCGCCACCAATCGGACCACGGAAAGGTGTACCAGCGATAGACAATGCGGCTGAAGTACCTAACATTGCAGCAATGTCAGCATCCATGGTTTTGTCAGAAGAAATCACAGTGGCTGTTACTTGAATTTCGTTGAAGTAACCTTCTGGGAACAACGGACGAATTGGACGATCGATTAAACGAGAGATTAAAGTTTCAGCTTCAGACTGACGGCCTTCACGCTTGCCATAACCACCCGGGATACGACCAGCAGCATATTGCTTTTCTTGGTAGTTAACAGTCAATGGGAAGAAATCTTGACCTGCTTTTGCTTTAGGCTGTGCCACAACAGCAACAAGTACTTGTACGCCGCCCATTGTAATTACAACAGTGTTTGCCTGACGGGCAACACGACCTGTTTCCAGGATAACGTTGTGCTGACCGAATTGGAATTCTTTACGAATAATATTAAACATTGACATGTTTTATTTTTTCCTAGTTCTTGTGAACAATTATTCTAGTGGAGACCCCTAAGGTTTGGCATTCATGACCATATGGACGAGTAAATGACAAAGCTTAGAAGCCGACCTCACCAGATTAAATACTATTTTTAAACACAAAGAAGGAGCGAAATATTCGCCCCTTCCACTGGCTCAGCGCAAAGCTAAGCCGACTTTAGTTTTCAGTAATACAGCACAAAGCATGCAATACACCCGAAAATAAAGTTTAAATCGAATTAACGACGTAAACCTAAAGCACCGATCAATGCTACATAACGACCGTGGTCTTTACCGTTAAGGTAGTCAAGTAGTTTACGACGTTGGTTAACCATACGGATTAGACCGCGACGGCTATGGTGGTCGTGTTTGTGCTCTTTGAAGTGACCTTGTAAGTCATTGATTTGAGCAGTTAAAAGAGCTACTTGAACTTCTGGTGAACCAGTGTCGTTTTCAGCGCGAGCGAATTTAGCCATGATCTCTGCGCGATCTGCGTTAGTTAAAGCCATTCGATTTCTCCGAGATGCTTGTATATTTTGATAAAAATCAAAGTGATGAGAATTCAAAACCTTGACTGCCGTGCATCACTACAGCAAGTTGCATATTTTAAGGGAAAACGCATCAAATTGCAAAAATAGATCCAGATTTTTGCATGGTTTTGGTTGCTCATTGATACAGCTCAGATCCGATGACTCTTGTTCCTTAAAGATTCAGGTTTTGCATTATTTTAATGAAATAAATCCAGAATAAATTAGGGTCTGTTGACATTTACTGTTCATAATTAACCCTATAAAGGTAGCCATAAAAATATACAGGCTAAAGCAACAGAACTTTGATAATTTCTTTTGAGCTTGTCATATCGAGTAGCTATTCCTCTAAATTGCTTTAATCTACAAAACATATTTTCAACTAAATGCCTGATTTTATATAAATACCAGTCCATATGGTCATTGTTCGATTGGCTATTTGTTTTCTTTGGTATATTCGCTTTAGTCCCTGTTTTCCTGATCTGTTCACGCAGTGGTTCTGAATCATAGCCTTTATCTGCACATACCACTTTTGTCTCTTTTAAATCTAATGTTGATATTAAATCAGGTGCAACTTTAACATCATGTGTGGTTCCATCGGTAATCACGAAATCAATAGGATTGCCATGTGCATCAACAATCAAATGTATTTTTGAGGAGTTTCCTCCTACACTTTTAGAAATAGATTGATTCGCTATACCGGCAGAATGTTGATGAGCACGTACATGAGAGCCATCAATAAAAATCCACTCCATATCGGGGCATGAGGCTAGTAATTTGAATAATCTAAGTAACTTACCGCTGCTTGACCAACGATTAAAACGTTTAAAAATAGAGTTTGAATGACCAAAACAACAAGGAATATCTCGCCACGGACAGCCTGTTCTAATTCTATAGAGAATAGCTTCAATAAAATTGCGTAAATTTGAGTTGTGGTGAATGGATAAATTACGCAGAATAACTTTCAACTTTTGCCAGTGTTGATCTGTCAGCATGGTACGAGGCATAGCGAATAGTAAAATTGGGTTTGGCGATTTGATTTTACTACTTCGCTATTTTTTTAAGCTAAAAGTGTCAACACACCCTAAATATAGAAACTCCTTTGAAAAGCCCGCAAACCCTTTAGCTCGCTTGAATCTTCAGCTACTCCCCATAGAAAATGGATAAAAAAAAGCCCGAGTAAACTCGGGCTTTTTGGCGCTGTAGTTCTTTCTCTTATCATTATTATTTATTGTATTATTATGGCGTTTTACGCTTATTATTATTTTCAAACATCCTGTTGAAAAATCATCTTCCTTGTGTGGTAGATTTTGCCATATTCCCACCAGACAACTAGAGGTATTTGCCTCATTTTGATGTAAGCCATTTCGTACATCACAGGGTGAAAATTTGCATAATGTTACATAGCTCTCGTTTTATTTAACGCTATTTACTTAAGTTTACTGGCTAGGGCTGAAAATTTTTACTAAGAAATTAGGATAAAAATCCAGCAAGCTTCCTATAAAAAAATCAGGATATAAAAAAGCCTTGTAGTCTCTCCCAAAACTACAAGGCTTAGCGGCTGTAAGTTTCCTCTTTCACTTACTTCACTGTAAGTTCGCTGTCTACCGACATTATTATTATCATTATGCGATTATGCTCAACTTTCCGTGTTGAGTTATTTTGTAGAACCAATCTTCTCAAAAACCGAGCAAAAGCTCTATGCGTCAATTTCCTGAATCCTTGTAAGCTTTTACCTACAAGATTTGATTATTTTTGCCAATTAAATTACTAGATTGTTCAATGATTTTTTGGCTCAAACCACTTTTCCGGGTAGTTTTAACACAAAGTGCTTGTGTAAAAGCATCATAATCTACCAATAAACTGACCACTTTTTTGGCTCGAGTAATTGCAGTATAAATCAACTCTTTGCTCAATAAATTTTTTGCATATTGATCCAGCACCACTGCCGTATGGGAAAATTCTGAACCTTGAGATTTATGAATGGTCAGCGCAAAAGCGGTTTCAATACTTTTAGGTAAACGGGTGGCTAATACCCATTTTTCCAGACTCGGGAAATACACTTCAAACTGACGTTGACCAGATTGCTCACGTAAAAAACAGATACCAATATCACCATTGGACAGGCCCAACTGATAGTCGTTATAGCTCATCATGACGGGTCGTCCGACATACCAGTCGCCCTGTTTCAACTGACCTTGGGCTGCTAAAAAACGTTGTTCAATCTGTAGATTGATCTTGAGCAGCCCCAGATCACCAGAACGGATTGCCGTTAAAATACGGTAATCATCAAAAGTTTTGACCACCTGTTGCACATAGTGTTCAAAATCAGCTGAGTTTCGTTCTGTTTTTATGGCTTGTACATAAGCCTGATAACCATACATCAGCTGGTCATAATACTGATTCAAACTATGCGCGGTCTGTTCGGTGCCCGAGAGCAGATATTGTAGCTGCAATTGGTCGATTTCGACCTGATCCAAATCGATCGCCTGTAACTCACTGGCTGCCACAATCTGCTGCTCAAATTTCTGCAAGACGTGAGAAGGCTCATGATTCTGCTGGATAAACTCCGCTATTGCGCCAATCTTGGCCCCTGGCGCAAAACGTCGCGTGGTGATTAAATTGACTCGGTTATCCTCCAGAGTCACTACTTGCTGTAAATCTGCCAGTACCGTTCCGACATCCACAGAAGCCAGCTGGTCTGCATCACCGAGTAAAATCAGCCGTGCATGAGACGGTACGGCGGCCAGCAACATCTGTGACAGATTCAAATCCAGCATCGAGGCTTCATCGACCACAATCACATCATAGGGCAAAGGTTGTTTGGCATGAAAGCGTGGCTGTCCGCGAGTACCCAAACCCAATAAGCGATGTAGGGTGACCGGTTGTAACTGTTTTAAGGGTTCTAGCTCAAACTGTTGTAGAGCTTCACTGTGCAAGGCTTTTTGCAGTGCTTCTTTCATGCGCTGTGCGGCCTTTCCGGTAGGTGCTGCCATGGCAATCCGGATATTTGGCAAGGCTTCATGCAGGACCGCAATCATATGCGCCAAGGTATAGGTTTTACCGGTACCCGGACCGCCGGTAATAATATTCAGCGCCTGCCGCGCAACCATTTCCAGTGCCAATTTTTGCTGTGGATCTGACAATAAATTGCGATTACGTTCGGATAAATCAATAGCGGTAACCGGTTGGGCTTTAATCCGAGCAATATGTGAGGCTACCGCCTGCTCCAGCTGCCAGTAACGGTACAAATATAAATGCTGATCTGCACAAATAAATGGTGCAATTCCTGCACTCTGCTGACGGCGGTCTAGAACCAGATTATGTAATAAGGCAACCTGCTGAGGATCAACTTCGATACAGCTATCCCCCGCCTGCATCGCTTCAAGCAATTGCTGGATTAATAATTTTGCTGCCGGATCAAATGCAGCTGTACTGAATGGAGGCCGACACAGATAGTCAATCCAAGCCATTAAATTGGAGTCTTGCTGCGACACGTGATTCTGCTCATTTTCCACACAGTTATCCTCAAAGTTATCCACAGGATAGTTTTCTGTTTAATTTCTATATATTTTATAAAACTGCAAAATCATGCTGATTTTTTCTGCTCAAAATAGCCCAGGATTTGATCCAGTTTTTCTATGAATTCAGTGTCCGGTTGCCAATGATAGGCTCCTTGCTGCGTCTGACCATTCATCCCGCGCAAATACAGATAGGTTGCGCCGCCCAGATGCTGCTGAATCGAATAGCCCTGCATATTGGCACTCAGATAACGATGCAGCGCCACCAGATACAGAGCGGCCTGCAACCAGTAACTGGACTGGCTCATATTCTCCTGAATCGCCTCAGCGCTATATTGCTGCTGATCAGGGCCGAGAAAATTACTTTTATAATCGGCAATATGGTAACGCTGGCCATCAAAATACACCAGATCGATGGAACCGGTCAGATATCGCGCCGACTTGGCTTCATTAAAATCGCTCATGACCATGTCATGTTCGAGAAAAAGCTGATGGATTTGCCAAATCTGCAAAGGGGCATCGGTCAAGGACAGATAAAAAGGAAATTCTGACAGATACTGTTTAGCCTCCAGCTGCGCCAAAGCAAAATCTACCTGAATCGGAGTGGCCAGAATGTCATGTACCCAGTCATGCATCAGGTTCAGCAAAATATCTTCTGTAATCTCGTCCAACAAGCCATCAAAAGCAGTCTGGAAAATACTGTCCACATTCAGCGATTCAGTGCTTGCAGAGCGTGTGAGCTGGGCCACTTCCTGTTCAAAAAACTGGATAAAGGCGTCATCCTCCAGCCCATCGAAATACACCTGAAACTGACCTAAAAATTCTAGCAGACCCGAACGATCGAGCTGTTGTGCCGAGTGAAACAGCTGCTGCCATTGCTGGCGATAAGCTTTGCTTTGGTCATGCAGGCGAATTCCGGTCAATAACTTATAGTTCAGGCTGGACAATACGCGCTGCATACTATGACGCAATTCCTCGGCTTTGAAATCTGCCTGAGCTGTGGCCTGAAACAGGGTTCGCAGATTCACCACAGCGGCCTGATAATGCAGGGAAAAGGCCTGTTCCAGTACACTACGTATATGAAAAGCCTGTTCAAATTTTTCTTTCAGTTCCTGCCAGATTTGCGGTGCGGTATTTTTAAAACGGCGCCGGATTTCCAGATTCCAGTAACTGCTGTCCTGAAAATCGATATGTTCAAAAATGCTGTGCAAGAAAGTTCCGGCCACTGTACCTTTAGGAAAATTCAGCCTAATCCAGTCTAAGGGCACGGCTGCTGGCTGTTCTTCCAGACCGGTAAAATGAATTTCATCGGCAGCACTGTCGGGCTGTTCATAAGCCGTGACCAGATCGTCCTGCAAGATATGTCCATGTAGCTGATGCTGTGACAAAGCCGTAAAACTGGTTTTGGTTCGCGGATAAAACTGCCGCTCTGGCAAAGGTTGCGCCCGCATGTCGACCTGATGATGGTTCGACTGCTCGACCAGGCGCGGTGGCTCCTGAGACAGAGGCGGCTCGACCAGACTTAAAGCATGTTGAAACAGTTGATCTCCCTGATCACGCCAGAAGGCCAGCCCCGAATCGGACTGTGCGTTTTGATCCTGCAGCATGGCATATACTCGGTGACTGGCACGGGTCAGCGCCACATACCAGAGCCGGTGGTTTTCGGCAGCATTACGCGCTGCATTTTGCAGAATCGCCTGCTCATGCAAATTCTTGTGATTGACTGCAATCACCCGGGATTGTTCCAGGATGTTGTCCTGTTCAGGCGCAGACAGGGAAAAATTCAGATTGCCTTTATTCACATCAAAAGCAGCATCTGCTCCCAATAAAAACACCACTTTAAATTCCAGCCCTTTGGAGGCATGAATGGTCATCAGCTGCACCCCATGATCCCCAGACAGCTTGCGTTCTTTTTCGCTGTCCTTGCCTGAAGGTGACTGAAGCTGGCGCAAATACCAGTGATAGAGTTTTTGCGCCCCCTGATAATATTCACTCTGCTGGCTCAGCATCTCGGTCAGATGGCGCAGATTGACCACCACCCGCTCATTGTCCAGACTTTGACTGGCCACCAGATTGGTCCAGACCTGAAACAGGTTCAGTGCATAATTCCAGGCGGTCAAAAAGCCTTTCTCAAACCACATTTCCCGAATTATATCCAGATCCGCAATATAGCGACTGAGGCCTTCACTCTGGCCTTGCAAATCAATCAGTTTTTTCAGATTGAAGCCCAGCAGACGAGTTAGTAAAGCCCGCTTGACCTTGGCCTCATTGAAAGGATCCATGATCGCCGTCAATACGGCCGCGACATCCTGAGCGATGGGACTGGCAAACACGCTCTGTTTGGATTCTTTATAGCAGGGAATACCCATACGTTGCAGACGCTGCTTCACCTGTTCCAGAGCAAAATGTCCAAACCCCAGTACGGCGATATCATCTGCGCTCAGGCTTTGCTGATGCTCTTGCTGCTGAAAGTACAGTTGCTGCTGGGCAGACTGATTCAGCAATGCACGGATTTTCCAGGCCACCTGGTCTGCCTCCAGGTCCGATTCACCTAGCTGAATCCATCGTAAAGGCTGCGGGTTGATCCTGCCCATATCGACCAGATCTGGATGCGGGCGACTACCGGCCTGAATCAAGGTGTACTGCACCTGTTCACCAAAATCCATTTGCCGCTGGAACAGCGCATCAACCACTTCTACGAGTGGTTTGACTGACCGATGGTTCTGCATCAGGGTATATTCGCGGCCCTGTTTATGCAGCACATCGGCATGTGCCTTGTTATAGGTGAGCATATCGCCGCCACGGAAACCGTAAATTGCCTGTTTCGGATCACCGACCATAATCATGCAGCCGGACTGCACCCGGTTGGCATCACGCCAGATCTTGGCCAGCAAATCATCCTGATCCTGATTGGTGTCCTGAAATTCATCGACCAGAATCAGCGGATAACGTGCCTGTACAAACTGGGAAAAACGCTGTCCCTGCTGGCCTTGCAATGCTTCCGCCAATGTACGAATTTGCTGGGAAAAAGTGGTTTCACCCTGCTGCTGCAAGGTTTGTGGCAAACGGGTCTGCACACTTTGAATAATATGAAATTCCAGATAGGTCGTAAGCTGTTGCAGCTGCTCATCCAGATACTGTTTGACCTCACACAGCGCATCAATTGCCACGATCAGACTATGTTGCAAAATCAGCTGCTGCTCTGCATCCGGACAGCTTTTGTTAAAGACCTGAGTGGTCGGCTGGAAATCGGTTTTCTTGCGGCGCAAATGGCACAGATTCAGTAAAATCGGCTGCAATTCAGCATCAAAGAAACTCATGCCACCCTGATTTTTCAGGGCTGCGCTCCAGGTCATAAAGTTTTCACAAATTTCGGTTAACTTGGTCAAAAAACTCTTGTGAAAATACTTCGGACTTTCCTGACAATAACGCCGCATGACGGCAAGATCATGCTCCTGAATACTCACTAATTGACTGATGCAGGCTTCCAATTTGTTCAGGTCACATTCAGCCGGTTCGATCTTGCGGAAATGCTGCTTGCTGAAATTCAGGGCATCACGCACCAGCCCGGTATAATGCTCCACCGGCTTCAGCAGATTCTGGACATACAGATGATTGACCATATATTGCGGCTGTTGCTGAATCCAGTCACGCAGCACATCATGAATCAGCTGCTGGATATACAGATCCTGATCTTCGGTCAGTTCTGCACGTTCAATCTTGCCACTTTCAAAGGCAAATTCACGTAACAGTTTCTGGCTAAAGCTGTCCAGGGTGCCGACAAACAGTTCATCCAGCTGGTTCAGCACCAGACGTAAACGGCGACGGGCATAATCCAGCCGTGAACCATAATCTTTCAGCACCTGCTGAAATAAAGGATCGGTTTCATTCTGGATTTTTGCTGTGATTTCAACTGAATTGAGCTGCTGATGACGCTGGATATAAGCCAGCGTTTCCTCGACGCGAAGCCGTACCCGGTTTTTCAGTTCAGCCGTGGCCTTACGGGTAAATGTCGTCGCAATCACCTGATGCGGATAATACTGGTCCAGAAAAATCCGCACCATCAGACTGGACAAGGTGTAGGTCTTGCCGGTTCCTGCCGAGGCTTCAATCCAGTGCAGACCACGGAATTTCATGTCTTGAATCGGATTGGTGAAAATGGCTGTTTGCATCTGCTGCTTTAATAAAGTCATACGGCTATTTCACCCACTCCAGATGTTGATGAATCGGCGCATACAGGCCATGAGCAAAATCATGGCAGCAATTTTGCAAGGCTATATCTGGATCCTGATCCTGCAAAATAAATTGCCAGTCCTGATGCAGCAGACTGGATTCATCCGACGCCAAAGGTTTGGCACTCTCATAGCTGTTGTTCCAGGCCTTTAGCAATTCCGGCATTTCCACAATGGTCATCTTGCCCTGTTCATTCTCGGCCCACTGCCACTCTTTTTTCATCAGTAATTCCGCCGGCAAGACCAGCGGCTGCTGTTGACCAATTTCCCAGGCCTTTAACCAGAGCTGCAAATACTCATGTGCCTTGCTCGAACTCAAGCCAGAAAACTTCAGGGTTTTATTACTGAAAATGACAATGCGCTCCAGTTCTGGTGAGCGTGCATCGTCATTCAAGTAAGCCAGCCATAGCAGATACTCCAGCCAGATCTGGGCACGGCGTTTTTCCGAGGCCGAAGAGGATTGCATACTCAGCCAGTAGCTGCTGTGTGGAACCTGAGGCACGTTTATATGAATGATCAGTTCAGGACTGAACTGCAGGGATTGTTGGGTGACTGGCGTCAGTTCTTTGCCCAACTGTAGCAAACGTTCTTGCAATAACTGCTGTTCCTGCTGGCTGCCCAGCCAGGTGGCTTGCTGGGTTTTGCCCACCGGCAAACGGTCTAGCATCAGGTTTGGCTCAATCTCCTGCTCTTGTTGTAACAGGAAATCCCGCACCTGATACTGTTCCAGCTTGTTCAATAATAAGGGTTCCCGGGAGCTCGGCAAATCGGCATAGCGAATCGTGGAAACCCCGACACTTTTCAGGAATAGACGTGCCGGGAAAATCATATCGCGGATCCATTCATCACCTTTGAGTACCCGGATTTCTTTTTGTTCTAGTGCCGGATAATGTGCATTAATCCAGCTGCTGCGTTTGCCTTCGGCGCTGCGGATATATTCTGCCACTGCAAACCACTGATCCTGATAACGTGGTGTCTGCATATCTGCGAATCCGGCCGGATCAAAAGGCTGCAAGGGATGTACATGATAAAGCTGCTGGATATGTTGAGCGACCGATAGACCATGAATATCCACCATCGGATCGACTTCGACATCCGGCTGTTCAGACTGGCAGATCAGCGCGATATGCTGAACCAGTTCCTGCAAGGCAGTGGATGGATCGCGAGCCTCACCATCCTCCAGATCAAAGCCATTATAGAACAGCCATAGATTTTCCTGTGCCAGCAGCAAGGCATCCAGAAAAGCGCCCTGCTCGTCATCCAGACGGGAACGGTCACCAAGTTGCGGCTTCAGGCTGCGCATCAGGTCAAACGGAACCTGTTGATTGCGGCTCGGAAATTTACCGCTATCCAGATTCAGCATCACCACCAGTTTATAAGGCAATGGCCGGATCTGCCCAATCTGGCTAAAAGTAATCTGTCCAGTCGGTTCGGCCTGATCCAGCTGCATCTCCAGGGTATTCTGAATTTCTTCCAGCACATAAGGCAGAGGCAGACTGAGTGCCACCAGCTCCTGACTGGCATGTGGATCATCCTGATCATGATAATCGGCCAAGGTCAGCATCCGCATTTGCTTGTCGATAATCTCGGCAACAGTTTTGAGTGATTCTACCCCGGCATCACGAAATTCATTCAGATCAGCACGCAGATATTCCAGCCAGGTTTTTACCGGCGTGCGTTGTCCAGTTTCATGCAAAGTCAGCCATTCACGGCGCTCTACCAGATCCTGATAAATTCGGATCAGGGTGGATATCAAGGGAAAATCACTGGTCAGAACCTTAGCATAACTCAAGGTGTCCTGAAACAGGGTATGTTCAGGAATCGCCAGACCCAACGCCAGACGGTCCAGCGCGAATTTAAAGCTAAAACGGTAATCCTCATCGCCTGCGCTCAGGCTTTGCTGTAAATGCTGCTGGTCCAGTCCACGCTTGAAGCCGGCATCTGTCAGCAACAGTAACATCCGTTCTACCTGACTATAGTCCAGAGCATAATACTGCTGGGTGGCATTCAGGCTGAGCCAGTCGGCAAAGTCCTCAATACTGAAACGGCGCCGTACCCATTGAATCCGGCCCAGTACCGCGCGCCAGGCATTGCTGACATCCAGACGCGACACCCCGGCAATCTGGATCGGTAAATACAGGTTATCTTTCTGCAGACGTTTGCTGCCGATCTCACGCTCACGTGGTGGTGGCGCAAAGACACTACGAATTGCCGGTTCCAGTTCTTTCAAACTTGGCGTCAACACCAGAATATCACTCGGCTGACGCGGCGCGTCATTCGTATCTTGAGCCAGCCAGTTAATCAGCTGTTCTTTGAGGACTTCCAGCTGACGTAATGAAGAATGACAGACATGAATCTGTACCGAATCATCGTCAGGGCTTAAAGCATATTGATGCTGTTCAGGTTCCAATAAATACAGGATGTCCGACTGGATTTTGGCTAGCAGTTTGTCCTGATATTCATCGACAAAGACATCAGCCCAGAGACCTTCTTCCCCCGAAGACAGTTTTGAGAGTAAAGAGAAATGATCCCGTGCCTGCTTGCCAAATCGGGTCAGGAGCGGATGCCGCGATTCCCGGTCTTCGGCATTAAAGTTTAGCTGCTTGATCCTGAAATCTTTTATTTCCGCATCATTCGGTTGACGTTGACGGGTTTTTTCAAAACGCTGAATAAAGCGCTCTTCCCGCTGCAAATCAAATCTGGCTTTCCAGTCGGGATCGACACTGTCCGCCCAGTATTCCTGTGAGGGGTTGAAGTGGAAAATATAGATATCAATGTACTGGCCCAGACGGCGTAAAAAATCCAGCTGGCTCGGTGGCAGTTCTAGCAGGCTAAATACCACAATCTGCGCCGGCAATCGTTTTAGAGCCTGGGCTCGGGTTTCTGCATTTTCCAGCCGATCCCAATACAGGCGTTCAATCTCCAGGATTTTGGCATAATCATCCTGAAATACATGCTGCCACAACCAGCGTTGCCAGGCTTCCAGTTCACGCGCCTGAATCTTGACAAAATCCGCCACCTGCATCTCATGACCATTTTCATCTTTGGGGCTATAGATCATTTGCTCGATATCGAGCGCAATATCCTGCCCCCAGGACTCTAACCAGTTACTCGGACAACCACAGTTGTTTGGAGGACAGTTACGCGCGCAATAACCGCGATAATCCATATAATGGCTAAACAAACGCGACACCTGCTCCGCCACCCAGTATAGCATGCTCTGTTTTTTCAGCTGTTTTTCTGTGCCCTGTTCCAGCCGGTCGGCACTGTCATAAATCCGCTTCACAATGGAATACAGTGGATGATCGACATCTAAAGGAATCTGTTCAGGCAGAATGCATTTTCGCAGCGCCTGAAACACGCGCCATTTGATGATAATGCGCGGAATATTGGCTTCACGGACCTGCTCCACTTCTTTAGGCGCATTCAATACCCATTGATAAGAAGTCCATTGAAAGGCGCGAATCCGGTGATGAAACTGGGTATTGGCGCTAATGCCTTTTTTCTCGGCAATTTTCTGGGTCAGCCAAGTTTCTACTGCCGGAGATGGCACAATAAAGTGCCGGGTTTGTAACACCTCAAATGGATTTCGGGCAGTCTGGTTGACAATACGCAGCATACTATCCAAAAGCACATCAATACGTTGACTCTGAATAACATGGATGGCCATTGTTTCCCCTGAACTGCTGAATATGGTTTTTACTACAAAACGATAAAGATTATTTACTATACATCCCGAGCGCTCTATGACACTTTAAAACCACACTTCAGTCGAAAAATTTCTTTGAAAAAAGCATCTTAAAGATGCTTGAATAGAAAAAAACAACATAGAGCTTAGGTAGTGCCCATGAAATTAGATAAAATTCCTGAACGTCTCGATCCGAGCCTAGATTTAGAACAAATCCGCGCCGAGTGCCTGGAACTCACCAAAAAACGCGCCTATTATTCTGCCGGTGCTGCGGTTATTCCAGTGCCGTTTATGGACGTGGTCATTGATATCGGTATCTTGTCGCAATTGATTCCCGAGATCAATGCCCGCTTCGGCCTGGCGCCTGACCAGATCAGTGTCTACGATCCGAAAACCCGTCAGATTCACTGGCAGGAGCTGCGTAAACGCGGCGTAGAATTTTCTGGTCTGGTGGTCGCACGTACGGCAGTTAAAAAATCTTTGAACAATGTTGCAGCGAAAGTGATCACAAAGCAAGTCACAAAATTCATTCCGCTGGGCGGCCAACTGGTGGCGGCAAGTCTGGGCTATTTTGTCATGAAAAAGATTGCTGAAGCACATGTAGAGGAATGCTACCGTGCAGCTAAAAATATCCAGCAAAAACAGGTGGCGCAAGGTTAAAATCCGGGTGAGCTGAATTTTTGCAGCCCTCTAGACACTCTTACTTCAGGCAGATTATTCTGCCTGAAGCTGTTTTAAAATAGCCTTTAATACTTCGACCCGTGCGGTATGTTTATCATCAGACGCGATAATGTGCCAAGGCGCTTCCTCAGTCGAAGTATGTTCAAACATATCGGCTGCCGCTTTCAGATAATCGTCCCAGCGCTCCCGGTTACGCCAGTCTTCTTCAGTAATTTTAAAACGCTTATGCGGTGTATCTTCACGCGCCTTGAACCGTGCTGCCTGTTCCTCTTTAGAAATGGCCAGCCAGATTTTCACAATCACCGTTTGATGCTTGACCAGGCTCTGTTCAAAACGGTTAATTTCCGCATAAGCTCGCTGCCATTCTACCGGACTAGAAAACCCTTCTACCCGTTCTACCAATACCCGACCATACCAGGAACGGTCAAAAATGCAGATATCATCATCGGTTTGCAGCTTGGTCCAGAAGCGCCATAAATAAGGACGGCTCAGCTCATATTTTTCTGGTGCGGCAATGGTATGAATTTCATATTCACGTGGATCCAGTTTTTTGACAATCCGCTTGATCGCGCCGCCCTTGCCAGCAGCATCCATGCCCTCAAACAGAATTACCACATTACGCGAATCGGAACGCATGGCTTTGGCGACCTTCGCGGTTAATTTTTTTAGTTCCGGTTTGTAATCTTCTGGCTGGGCTTGAGTCTTGGAAGGATGTTTTAACTGCTCGGGAATCTTGGCCTGTTTCCATCTTCCCTTGGCTCTGGCGGGATGATCCGGACAATGTTTCAAGGCACTCAGGATATACTGGGCAAATTGCTGGTCGCGCTGCTGCTCATCTTCGCCATCAATAATGAACCAGTCCTCGGTAAAGCGCTGACGCAGGCGCTGCAAGGTGTCATATTCTTTGCGATTGCGCCAGTCCAGACCATGCAGTTGATGCCAGTGAGTTTCACTCGGATCCATGGCATCCAGACGTTTTTGCAAGACTTTCCAGGACAGGTCAAACCAGACCTTGATCACATCGACATGGTTATTTTTCAGGTCCTGTTCAAAGGCCTGCATCTCTTGCAGATATTCATCAAACTGTGCATCACTCAGCGGGCTTTCAGCTTGCATGGCACTGCCAAGCAGATCACTGTACCAGTTACCAAACAGCACCATGATCTGGCCTTCGGCAGGAATAAAACGTGCATAAGGTTGCCACAAGGTCTGCTTCGGGCCGGCTAGCTGAGGCTTATCGGCTTTCACACGCAAATAGCGCGGATCGACCCATTCACGTAACTGTTTAACCGCTTCACCCTTGCCGGCCAGTTCAATGCCATTCACCAGAATCACCAGACTTTTGGCATTTTTCTGGCCCCGGGTCTTTTTTAAATTATATTGGGCATCAATCAGCTCGACAGACAGCTGATCTTCATCCATTAACTGAAATTGTGGTTGTTCCATACGCATCTTCAACCCTGATCTTTTAGTCTGTTTGCAGTATAGCGAGGAGTTTCAGCGCAAAAATAGCTCTGGCAACGTTTTTCACACGATTAAATTGGCCATTTAAACAACAGATTGACATACAAATGCCCGATCTCTGTTCAATTTGTCATAGCAGGATTGTCCGGCAGCCTCTAAGATTCTTGCATCCTCCAATCATAATTGAAGCCTCATGTCCAAACTTGCCGTACTCGATGATCTGTTAGCGCATTATTATCAACTGGCTTATCACACCCGGCCTGACATTTTAAGCCGTTTACAGGATGTGCAGGCCTGGCAGAAAGTCCGCATGCAGCGCACCCATCGCGCCCATTTTGCTGAAAAACAAAACCTGTTGATGTCCGAATATTTCCTGAACCGTCTCTACGGCGGTGCTGACTTTGATGCGCTGGCAGAACAGATTGCCCGGCTGATGAAATATGCGCATAAAGCAGAAAAAGTTATTCCGGAAAATGCCATTAAAACCGGCACCTCAGGCGTAGAGCTGGCTATTCTGGCGGTACAACTGGATGAACAGGTCGCGATTCAGTTATTACAGGATTATCATCCACATGAACCGCTAACTGACGAGATGATGCGCCTGACCTATTTGAAGCTGGATCAGGGTGAAGCACGCCTGAAACAGTTGGCTCTGCTGGATCAGCTCGGTATGAGTCTGGATAAATACATGCGTTCATTTGTGGTCTATACCGCCTTTAAAATGTGTAAGGGCGCGGCGAATAAATATAACTTTCAGGTAATGTATGAATTTATGCAGGATGGTTTTCTGGCCATGAAGCCACTCAAATCGGCAGAAAAATTTGTACGCACGTTCACTGCCACCGAACGCCAGATTATCGAGAAAGTACATTCTGGCGATCCGCTACCATTTCAGTAAATACCCGATGAGTATTTCTGCCAAGCGTGAATTTTTCTGTATATTATTCATAACAATTGCATCATGATTGCTGAATAAGCCTTTAGAATCTGTCATGATGCAGACAATGCAAGATTAACCCGATTGATATGTTAGGAGTGACTCCAATGTCGAATGAAAATACAACGCCTACCCCTACCCCCGAGTCGGCACAACAGACAGACAAAGTGAGCCCATTCTTAACTGAACCCCTTCCACAAGGCACCCCGCAAGGTCAGCAACAATCTTTAGAACAACGTCTGACTGACACGCCTGTGACGGGTACTGTGCCCAAATATAATCTGCCACGCGGTGCCAATACGGGTAACGTCGGCTCAACCACGCACTTCGGCTATCAAACTGTAAACAGCGAAGAAAAAGCCCAGAAAGTCGCAGAAGTGTTCCACTCTGTAGCGAGCAAATACGACATCATGAATGACTTGATGTCTTTTGGTATTCATCGCCTGTGGAAGCGTTTTGCAATCAATATGTCAGGTGTACGCCGTGGCCAGCATGTGCTGGATATCGCGGGTGGTACTGGCGACTTGGCTAAAGTCTTTAGCCGTGAAGTTGGTCCGACAGGTCATGTGGTACTGTCTGATATTAACGAATCGATGCTGAATGTCGGTCGTGACCGTCTGATTGATGCGGGCTGTACCAATGTCGATTTCGTTCTGGCCAATGCCGAAACCTTAGAACCATTTGCAGACAACAGCTTCGATCTTTTAACGATTTCTTTTGGTCTGCGTAACGTGACCGATAAAGATGCTGCACTTGCTGCAATGTACCGCGTCCTTAAGCCAGGTGGCCGTTTACTGGTTCTAGAATTTTCTAAACCAGTGTTTGAGCCATTCTCTAAGCTGTATGACCTTTATTCGTTCACGGCATTGCCAATCATGGGCAAAATCATTGCCAATGATGCAGAAAGCTATAAATACCTGGCTGAATCGATTCGTATGCATCCGGACCAGCGCACCCTGAAAGGCATGATGGAAAATGCCGGCTTCCAGAATTGTGACTATCACAACCTGACTGGCGGGATTGTTGCAGTTCACCGCGGTTTCAAACTTTAAGGTTCCTTGCCTATGTGGTCAATTCTGGCACTCGGTGCTATTGAACGCGTGATTCATCATGTGATTGATCTGGATGCCATTACCCGCATCCAGCTGAATGCCCTGTCCGGTAAAATGCTGCGGGTGGTAATCGCCTCGCCGCAGCTTTCGGTTGATGTGTTTTTTGATGAAGGTAAAGTTCGTCTGGAACCAACGGCAACCGGTCATACCGAAACACCTTCAGTCTTTGAACAACGTCCATTTGACGCAAGTTCCTTGACAGTCACCGAAGCGAACGCAACCTTGCAGGTCAGCAATGTGGTGGAATTACTCAAGCTGCTGCTTTCCGATGAAGTCGGTAATATCCCCCTACAAGGCGACTACAAGTTATTGCAGGAAATCCAGCGCATCATGCAACAGGCGGAACTGGATCTGGCGGCGCACTTAAGCCCTTGGGTTAGCCCGACACTGGCACATGAAATTGGTAAATTGCAACTGCTGCCCAAGCAGCTAAAACGCACCCTGCAAAGTCAATTATTTTTTGCCGAAGATGCCTTAAAAGAAGACAGCGGTCTGTTTGCCCCCCGCTGGCAAATGGATAACCTGAATCAGGACACCCGTATCCTGAATCAAAATTTAGATCGGGTTGAAGCAAAAATCCATCAGCTTCAGGCTCAAATTGATGCCTCCAACAATTCTACTCAAGACTAGGTACACAGCTTTATGATTCCGCATGTTTCACGTTTACTCGAACTTTGGCGCATCGCCGCGCACTATCGACTCGACACGTTGTTTCCTGCGGAAGAATTACCAGAAAAATCCCGGCATGTGCTGTCCCTCATCCGGATGCATCCGGCTGCCTGGTCCAGTCGTGAACGTAAAAATCCGCTCAAGCTGAAACTGGCTTTAGAAGAAATGGGGCCGTTGGCGATCAAGCTCGGTCAACTGCTCTCGACCCGCCGTGACCTGATTCCACCTGAAGTTTTACAGCAACTGGTGTTACTGCAAGACCGGGTCAAGCCATTTGATAATGACGTGGCCAAGATGCGCATTCAGGAATCCCTGAAAGCTGATGTAAATACCCTATTCGCGCGTTTCGACACCCAGCCACTGGCAGCAGCTTCGATTGCACAGGTACATACGGCTGCCCTGCATGATGGCCGTGAAGTCGTGGTCAAAGTCACCCGCCCTAATATTCGCCAGCAGATTTTGCAGGATTTTGAAATTCTGGAATGGCTCGGTCAATTTCTGGAAAAACGTCTGGAAGCAGCACGTGCCCTACATTTATCAGAAATCATTCAGGACTATCGCCAGATCATTCTGAATGAGCTGGATCTGACGCTGGAAGCAGACAATACCCGCCGTATGCGCCATCACTTTACCGGCTCGAGCATGATGTATGTGCCGGAAATTTATATGGACAGCAAAGACGTGCTGGTAGCCGAGCGCATTACCGGGGTGCCGATTTCAGATATCGCGACCTTTGACCGGCTGGGCATGGATCGTGCCGATCTGGCGCGTAAAGGCCTGACCATCTTCTTTACTCAGGTCTTCCGCGATAACTTCTTCCATGCTGACATGCATCCGGGAAATGTCTTTGTAGAAACCATCAATCCAGCCAATCCGCGTTTTATTGCGCTGGACTGCGCGATTATGGGCGAGCTGTCCAAACACGACCAGATGACCGTAGCACGCATGCTACTGGCGGTCATGAACAGTGACTTTATGCAGCTGATTCAGGTGGTGCATCAGGCTGGCTGGATTCCACCGGGGACTGATCAGGATGCTTTGGCGCGTGAAATGCGCCGCAGTGTGGGGCCGATGGTGTCCAAACCGATGCATGAATTGGACTTTGCCGGCATTCTGATTGAAGTGATGGATATCGCGCGTCGTTTCCATCTCGAAATTCCACCTCAATTGATGTTGCTGCTAAAAACTTTGGTGCATGTCGAAGGTCTGGGAACCGACTTGTATCCTGAACTGGATATCTGGAGTCTGGCTAAACCAATTCTGACGGACTGGATCAAGGCCCAGATGAATCCGCAAAAGAACCTGAAAGAACTGGGACAGAAAATCCCGGATCTGCTTTTAGGGGCGCAGGATTTACCGACCCTGATGATCGACAGCTTAAATGGTTTAAAAAACCAGTCGGCATGGCATGCCAAACAGCTCAATGAATTACAAAGCATGCGCCTGCAAATGGAACATCAGCAAAAACGCAGCTGGATGTTTGGCAGCGTCATGGCCATTCTGCTGGCGATTGCAATTATTTCACCATGGTTTGTGTCGGTGATTCTGATTGTGCTCGCAAGCGTGCTTGCCGTCTGGCGGATTGCTAAATAAATCTCCGTGATTTTAGAACATGATAAAAAAAGCCTGAAATGATGCAGGCTTTTTTTATGTCTTAAAGATGAGGATGACTCCAAAGTCACCTTAGGACATATCTTGCCATTGGGTCTTCAGACCTATCGCTTAAAATAAGCACACATTTGGCTAGTATAGGTTCAACCATGGTACAGATTTTACAAAGACGTGCGCCTGCGCTGACGATTCGTGCTGGCCATCTGGCACGTGAGCTGATTCTGGAACAAGGTTTGCAACCCGAACAGGTCGATATCGTGCCCGGTGCGGCAGGCGGCCCCAAAGGCATCGGGATCCAAGGACTGGATCAGGCGATTTTTGGTGAGTTTTTTCCACGTGCACCTCAGCGTAGAACTTTGGTGGGTTCTTCGATTGGCAGCTGGCGTTTTGCCAGTATGGCTGCACATGGAGTTCAACAGGGAACCGAACGTTTGGGTGAGCTGTATACCAACCTCTATTTTCATAAAAAAATGACCCGTCAGGATGTCAGCGAAGTTTGCCGTGGCATGCTGCTGGATCTGGTACAAGGCAAAGAAAACAATCTAGTCAATCATCCAGATTATCATCTCGCAGTCATTTCAATTAAAGCCCAACACATTTTCCAGAGTGACAAGGTATTGCCGTTGCTGGCTTCTGTGGCTGGAATTCTTGGAACGACCGCAGTCGCGCGCCGGCACAGCCGTTATTTCATGCAACGTGTGATCAGCCAGCCCAATATCGGTGAACAGTTTAAAATCGCTGAAGATGGATTTACCACACATTATCATGCACTGACCGAACAGAGTGTGTTGTCTTGGCTGATGGCTTCAGCCTCTATTCCCGGGGTAATGGCAGCGGTGAACAATATTCCGGATGCACCGCAGGGTTATTATCGCGATGGTGGCCTGATTGATTATCACATTGACCTGCCCTTTCAGAGCAAAGGCATTGTGCTGTATCCACATTTTACCGATAGCATTACCCCCGGCTGGTTCGACAAATTATTTAAACGTACCTCAAATCCAGAAAATCAGGCACGAACTTTGCTGCTTTCTCCATCGCAGCAATATCTGCAAAGTTTGCCTTTGGGTCGTTTGCCTGATCGTAAAGACTTTAACTTAAAAGATTTGGATCAAACCCAACGGATTCAGCTGTGGAAGCAATGTATTGCGGAAAGTCAGCGTCTGGGCGATGAATTTCTGGAACTGGTCGAGAAGCAGAATTTTGCTGAGGTGATGCAAGCCTTGTAATTGGCAGCAGCTGCCCGATTATTTGTATAATTGCTTTAATTTTGTGAACTGTTGAAATTTATGCAGAAGTTTTTAGTTGTCCTGCAATACCTGTGTCTGGCCTTTGCCATTTATCTGATTTATAGCGTCAGCATGTCGCTGTATCGCCAGGATTTTGTCCTGATGGAACTGGTCGCTGATATCGGTACGATTCTGATCTGTATCGACCTGGCGGTGTTTTTATTTACCAGTAAAGGCAAGCCCGGCATTAGCATGGAAGAATATGCAAAAAGACTGGAACAGCCACCATCTAAACTGGTCTATGTGACACGAAAATTGGGGCATCTCGGTATTTTGCTGATTATCACCAGCTGGATTGTGCCGATGATTAACTCATAATGATCCAATAAAAAAACCTCCCAATTGGGTAATGCCAGTCAGTTAAGAAATTGACTGGCATTTTCTTGGATATTTTTGTGCTTTAATTTTCACTACTCGCGGACATTGCCTTTGCCTTTTTTCAGGTAATACAAATATTTTAGATTGTTCAAATAATTGCGCTAAATGTTTGGGTAGGTTTCCTGCTGATTCTAAAGGTGTGTGCCTTAAGATATTGATAATACTCATAGATGCAATATGGAAACTGATCCTTAAAGGACTCACCTTTGCATGTTCAGCGATAAACCTCATCTGTCTTCTTAAGATATTATATGCAATAAATACCCCCACAATTCTTGATAGACCAAATCAGGTTGTTTGCTTCTTAAAATCCTTGCATCCTGTAAATCACTTTTAATTTCCCGATAACACATTTCTATTTCCCAACGCTGGATATAAAGCATTGCAAGGTCTTTGAATGGATAAACTTTAGAATCTGTTAATGATGTAATGTAACGTCTTATTTTTCCTGCATATTCAACTTCAATTAAACGTGCTTCCCAATAGTCACCCAATGACGGATTTATCTTTTTTGCTCTTGCTGAAACAGGCATTTTGATCTGAAAGTCATGGGCCGCATTATGATGAATCACTTCATAACGCAGGTTGTCCTTTGCTCGCATCAACCAATGACTCTCTTCTGCCTGAGATTGCCAGCTCACTAAAAAATCAGCAGAGAAGTAAGCACGATCAAATAGGGTAATACTGCGAACTGGTGCTTTTAATTGACTGGCTAAGGTTAATTCACCTTGATCCATACTGCCCATTTGGGCATCAATCATTTCATGGGTATTGGTATTCACCAGGCAAGTCGCTCTAACTTGTGGGTAAGGTGCAGCTGCTGTTTTGCCTTTGGATGAACCGAAGTGCTTAAAGTTTTCTTCTGTATGAGGCATAGACCAAACCACACCATCTACAGCACAAACGCATAGACCGTGAAAGTTGCTATATTGTTGTTGTGAGTCTTTAAACCATGCCTGACTTAATGTCGAAAATAAAGCACTCATGGGTTCTAAGCCTAAGCGCTGTCTTGCTTGTACGGATGCACTCGGTACACAGTATTCTGCCGTACCGAAAACAAGTTGCAATTGTTGAACCACATACCAAATCGGCTGATTTCGAAATAGAGCAAGTCCGATTACCAGCCAAACAACATGTTCAGCAGGCAGTTTTCTTTTTCGAATTGATGCTTTACCTGTTTGGTCTAAGCAATCTTCAATCCAGTTTAAATCAATCAATTCACTGAATTGTGAAAGTGAAGGTAGGGTTTGTTTTAATGTTAAATCTAGATTCTGAGATAAATTCATAAAAAAAGAGCGTATTTACATACGCTCTTTTTACAGCATTTTAGCTTTTTTTGCTTAACTGACTGGCATTACCCAATTGGGAGGTTTTTTTAAATTAAAGATATCTGAAAATTATTTAGAACCTTTAATCCCTGCTTGCAATAGCAATGCACCCAAACCACCAATTTTTTGCTCTTGTGGTTTAGCCGCTTGAGGTTTCTTACCCTGAGGGCGATCACCTTGCGGACGTCCTTGCTGTGGACGTTTACCCTGAGGCTTACGTTCACCACGTGGCTCATTGTTCTCGCGACGTGGCTGACGTGGTGCTTTCGCCGGCGCTTCAGAACCTTCAGGACGCATCGACAGATTCACGCGGTTACGTTCAGCATCCACATTCAAAACACGGACTTGTACGATTTGACCCGGTTTCACCACTTTATGCGGATCAGCGACGAATTCATTGGCAAGTTCAGAAATATGTACCAAACCATCTTGATGCACGCCCACATCGACAAATGCACCGAAGTTAGTCACGTTAGTGACTACACCTTCCAGTTGCATGCCTTCAGACAATTGCGCAACTTCAGTAATGTCATCACGGAATTTAGCAGTGCGGAATTCTGGACGCGGGTCACGGCCCGGTTTTTCCAGTTCAGCCAATACGTCTTGAATCGTCGGCAGACCAAATTTCTCGTCTGCAAATTCTTCTGCATTCACTTGGCGAATGATTTCAGTATTGCCAATGATGTCTTTTACAGTCGTTGCTTTTGCTTCAACAATTTTGCTCACCAAAGCATATGACTCAGGGTGAACTGCAGAAGCATCTAGTGGCTCTGTACCATCTTGAATACGCAAGAAGCCCGCAGCCTGCTCAAAAGTACGCTCACCTAAACGTGGTACTTTTTTCAAAGACTGACGATTGTCAAAACGACCATTTTCCTTACGGAATTCCACAATTTGCTGTGCGATCGATTTGTTCAGACCTGCGATATAACCCAGAATTGCTGCTGATGCAGTATTTACATCCACACCCACTGAGTTCACACAGTCTTCGACTACTGCTTCTAAGGTTTTCGCCAGACCGGTCTGGTTCACGTCATGTTGATACTGACCCACACCAATCGATTTCGGATCGATTTTCACCAGTTCTGCTAGTGGATCTTGTAAACGGCGTGCAATCGATACCGCACCACGAATAGATACATCTAGTTCAGGCAGTTCCTGTGAAGCTAGTTCAGATGCTGAATACACCGATGCACCTGCTTCAGATACAGAAACACGCGTCATTTTCAGATCACTGTTCGCAGCCATCATTTCAGCAACTAAAGCTTCAGTTTCACGGCTTGCAGTACCATTACCAATCGCGATCAGGTCAACATTGAACTCGCGGCATAAACGCGCCAGCTCGGCCAGTGAACCTTCTTTATCGTCTTTTGGTGCAAATGGATAAATCGTGCTGTGTGCAAGAACATCACCAGACTCGTTCACCACCGCCAGTTTCACACCAGTACGGATACCTGGGTCCACGCCCAAAGTGGTACGTGCGCCTGCAGGTGCAGACAGCAGTAAATGACGCAGGTTTTCAGCAAAGACGTTCATCGCTTCTGTTTCAGCAGCCAGACGTTTTTCAGTCAGCAATGAATGTTCAATCGTTGGACGAACTTTACCGAGCCAGAACAATTTTGCAGTTTGCTTCAAGAAATCCTGACGCGCTTGTGGCTGAACAGTTTCAAGATTGTATTCAGTTTCAATACGCGCCAATGGAGCATCATCTTCGCCATCCACTTTCAGGCCTAAAACGTTTTCCTGACGGCCACGCAGCATCGCCAATAAACGATGTGAAGGCACTTTGTTCAAGTTTTCAGAGAAATCGAAATAATCACGGAATTTTTTACCGACTTCTTTTTTCTCATCACTTGCAACTAAACTTTTCAGCACGGCAGTTTTTGCAAATGTCGCTTTAAGTTCAGTGGTCAGTGCGATATTTTGTGCCCAGTCATCAATCAGGATGTGCTGGATCGCATCAAGCTGGCTTTCAGTATCTGGATAATCTTCATGGCTAAAGCCCGCCAAAGCTTCAGCTGGATCAACGGCTTCATTAAAGATTTTTTCGGCAATCGGGCCTAAACCGGCTTCTTTGGCCTTGAATGATTTACTGGTACGTTTTGGGCGGTACGGCGCGTAAATTTCTTCTAATGCATTTTTGGTTTCGGCCGCATTCACACGCGCCAATAAATCATCAGATAATTTATCTTGTTCTTTGAGTGATTCAATCACCTTTTCACGGCGCTCATACAAATCACGCAAGTATGATAAACGCGTATCGAGTTGACGTAGTTGCGTATCGTCTAAGCCTTGCGTTACTTCTTTACGGTAACGTGCAATAAAAGGAACACTGGCACCTTCATCAATAAGCTTGATGGCAGCCTCAACTTGATTTGGACGTACGGCAAGTTCTTTTGCCAACTGCTGAACTAAGTCAGTCATCGTGTTTGATCCCACAAGGATAAGTACTAAATGGCATGATTATAAAGACCGGGTCTATAAAATCCACCATTGTTTTTATTAATTTATCTTATCTTTGTATTATGAAGTGCCATAGTTTTCTGCTTTTCCCGATAAAGTTTGTATGAACTTTGCTTTTTATCCAGCGTAAAATCGTATTTTTTGCTCATTTAGATGTATATATTTGGTATCTATGTCTTGATTTTAACTGCAATATTTGGTGCTTTAGAGCATAGTCAATTAATATTAATGAATTGTATACTCAAAGCCTATTTGATTTTTGTTTATGACGACAATAAAGAATAAAGGAGCATCTCATGAGTTTAGTTGTACCTGCTGAAAAAGCCGATGCCGTACATACCGAAACGGACCGGGTCGAACGGATCCTGGTGGTTGATGATGATGTTCGTCTGCGTACCCTATTACAGCGTTTTCTCGAAGATAAAGGCTTTGTGGTTAAAACTGCACATGATGCCACGCAGATGGATCGACTTTTACAGCGGGAACTGTTTTCTCTGATCGTGCTCGACTTTATGCTTCCGGTCGAAGATGGCTTGAGTATCTGTCGTCGTTTACGCCAATCCAATATCGATACGCCTATCATTATGCTCACCGCTCGTGGTAGCGACTCGGATCGTATTGCCGGTTTAGAAGCAGGTGCCGATGATTACTTGCCTAAACCGTTTAACCCGAATGAGCTGCTGGCACGTATTCGTGCGGTATTGCGCCGTCAGGTACGTGAAGTGCCGGGTGCACCAAGCCAACAGATGGAAGTGGTTTCTTTTGGCCCATGGTCGCTAGATCTCTCTACCCGCACTCTGACCCGTGAAGGCCAAGTGGTAACGCTCACTACTGGTGAGTTTGCGGTACTGAAAGCACTGGTTCAACATCCACGCGAACCATTAACCCGCGACAAGCTGATGAATCTGGCGCGTGGCCGTGAATGGGGTGCCATGGAACGTTCAATTGATGTTCAGGTGTCACGTTTACGCCGTCTGGTTGAAGAAAATCCTGCGCGTGCACGTTATATCCAGACCGTATGGGGTGTGGGTTATGTCTTTGTTCCAGATGGTGCTGAATAAAGGAAAAATTATAGGATAAAGATTACCCCAGTCTATTGTCCCTAAAAGCCATTCGCTGCTGTTTAAGCCTCCCTTCTTTAAAGGCTCGTATACAAATGCGCGAGTTCAGCGAATGGCAAATTTTTTACTTGCGTAACAGTGTTACTCATTTTTTCAAAAAAAGTAACACAACAAGCTCCTTCCATCGAAGGTTCAAGCAGTAAGATTCCATTACAAATATTATTACTGCTCAATTTGGAAAATGCCTACAGGGAGCTGGTGTGAAACTCGACCCCATCGATCCACAAAAATTTACCGATTTTGTCAGCTACTCGGAAAAAAAGCGTACCCGCGGGGAACGTTTTCTCGACAAGATCAAACCGCGTTCTGCTGCCATGCGTACCACGGTACTGGTGGTTTTCGTGGTCTGTTTCAGCCTGTTCATGTCCTTATGGTTCTTTTGGCGTACCCTGTTTTTACCTGAAATCCAGCAACATGCGCGTTATCTGGCCATGGAACTGGAAATTCTCAACAATCCCGATCTGCGCCTGTATCACAAACAGCAGGAAGTCGACATTGACGATTGGTTAAGAAATCGGGTCGGCATTGAATACGTGACCAATCCAGCAGAATATCCCACTGTCCGTGAAAAGCTGATTGCAGAATTTTTTACCCGGCAGATCGAAACCAAACTGGCCAAAGAGTTACGTATCGAACAAGCCACAGTCTATTTCCAGTTTAAGCCAAGTCCTCGTATCTGGATCCAGACCCCTGAAATGAATGGTCACTGGGTACAGGAACCTTTAAAGACCTATGCCAATTATAGTAATGAACTGATTTTAGGCTGGTTGCTTGGCACGCCGATTATTGTCGGCATCATTATTTTGACCTTGGTGCGTCAGCTCAACCGTCCTTTACGCCGTTTGCAGAATGCCGCCAACAGTTATAGCCGAATCGGTTCAGCACCCTATCTGGATACCAATCATGGTCCACTGGAAATCCGTCAGGTCAATCATGCCTTTAACCAGATGATTTATACGCTGGATCAGACCGAGCGGGAACGCCGCATCATGCTGGCCGGCATTTCACATGACTTGCGCACGCCCTTAACCCGGATCCGCCTCAGTGCCGAAATGATGCCAGATGAAGACTTTCTCAAAGAAGGCCTGATTTATGATGTCGAAGATATGGACGCGATTCTGGATCAGTTCATCTCCTATATGCGTGATGGTTCTGATGAAGAGCCGCAGGATACCAATGTCAATGTGCTGCTCCAAGAACTGGTCAAGCAGTTTAAACCGCTGGATATCCGCTTTACGCCACAAGACATCCCAACCATTCAGGCGCGCAGCATGTCGCTAAAAAGGCTGATTGGTAATCTGATCAATAATTCGAAACGTTATGGTTCAGAACCAATTGAGCTTTCTGCGCATGTTGAAGAAGATCAACTGTTGATTTGTGTCGCAGACCATGGCGAAGGCATCCCGGAAGATCAGATTGAAGCCTTGATGCAGCCTTTTGTTCGGGGTAATTCGGCACGAACTGTACAAGGCAGTGGCTTGGGGTTGGCCATTGTGAAACGGATTGTCGACATTCACCATGGTCAATTGCGTATTCATAATCGTCCTGAAGGTGGGCTGGAAGCTATCATTTCACTACCCGTGAATCAGGTGAACCCAGAGACACTTTCCCCAGCCACCACACTCGATAAAATTCGCCAAACTTTGACTGATCACTTTTAAGAAGTGATCAGTAATTCAACAAATGACTTTTTAGTTTTTCTATACAATTCATTTTATAGTTCATGAATTCAATCATTTAAAAATCATCATTTTTTATTATACCTACATTTAGCTAAAAAATTAGACCTTAGCCTAACACCTATGCACAATACATTTTTTGAGCGGTACAATCCGTCTCATAGTTTAAGAATTAATGAGAGTTAAAATGTCTTTAGATCGTATCCGTTTAGCCTCCCTACACAACAAAGTCATCAGCCCAGAACAAGCGGCTGAATTCATCAAAGATGGCATGACTGTGGGCATGAGTGGCTTTACTCGCGCTGGTGAAGCGAAGGCGGTTCCTTTAGCTTTGGTTCAGCAGGCAAAAGTAAATCCATTAAAGATCACGTTAATTACTGGTGCATCACTAGGGAACGATCTAGACAAACAACTGACTGAAGCTGGCGTATTGGCACGCCGTTTACCGTTCCAGGTCGACAACACTTTACGTAAAGCGATCAATAACGGCGAAGTGATGTTCATTGACCAGCACTTGTCTGAAACTGTTGAGCAAATGCGTAACCTGCAGTTGAAAAAACCAGACGTTGCGATCATTGAAGCTGTAGCGATTACTGAAGATGGTGGCATCATTCCAACAACATCTGTTGGTAACTCTGCAAGCTTTGCGATTTTTGCTGAAAAAGTGATTGTAGAAATCAATACCAACTTAAGCCCGGCATTTGAAGGCTTGCACGATATCTACATCCCGACCTATCGTCCAACGCGTCAACCGATTCCATTGACTCAAGTTGATGAGCGTATCGGCACGCATGCGATCAATATCGATCCATCTAAAATTGTTGGTATCGTATTTAACAGCGAATTGCACGACTCTCCATCTACTGTAACCGCACCAGATGATGAGACTCAAAGCATTGCCAACCATTTGATCGCTTTCTTTGAAAAAGAAGTAGCTGAAGACCGTCTACCGAAAAGCCTCGGACCTCTTCAAGCAGGGATCGGTTCAATTGCAAATGCGGTATTGACGGGTTTGAAAGATTCAAACTTCGAAGACTTGATCATGTACTCAGAAGTTCTGCAAGACTGTACGTTTGAATTGATCGATGCCGGTAAAATGAAGTTTGCTTCAGGTTCTTCAATTACCCTTTCTGCTAAGTACGGCGAGAAAGTATTTAACAACCTAGAACAATACAAAGACAAACTGGTATTACGTCCACAGGAAATTTCAAACCATCCTGAACTGGTACGTCGTTTAGGTATTATCGGCATCAACACTGCACTTGAGTTTGATATTTACGGTAACGTGAACTCAACTCACGTCTGCGGTACCAAAATGATGAACGGTATTGGTGGTTCAGGTGACTTCGCACGTAATGCCCACTTGGCGATCTTCGTAACCAAATCAATCGCGAAAGGTGGCGACATCTCTTCTGTAGTGCCGTTTGCTTCACATATCGACCATGCAGAACATGATGTTGATATCCTAGTGACTGAACAAGGTCTTGCGGATCTTCGTGGTTTGGCTCCGCGTGAGCGTGCACGTGCAGTGATTGATAACTGTGCGCATCCAATGTATCGCGATGCGTTGAATGATTACTTTGACCGTGCATGTACAAAAGGCGGCCATACCCCTCATCTTCTTCGTGAAGCGCTTTCTTGGCACTCAAACTTCGAAGAAAATGGTCACATGCTTGCTGTTGAAGCTGCGGTAAAAACTGCATAATTAACTGCATTCAAAAAAACGCCCTACGGGGCGTTTTTTTATGGCATTTTTATGTTTTTTTTGAATAGTCAGAACCTGATTATATTAAGGAAGCCACCTGGCTCTCACCTACTCTCTCTTCTTTTATTTATCCTGCCGATCTGCTGTAGAAATATACTTCTGACAATCCAAGACTTTAAATTCTGATTCTTCACCCTCATACTTGAACACAAGAGCAAAATTAGAGACATGACATGCGCGTAGATATCTGGTCAGATGTGGTTTGCCCCTTCTGTTATATTGGTAAAAAACGTTTAGAAGCTGCTGCACAAGAAGCAGGTATTGAGCTAGAAGTACATTGGCACAGTTTCCAGCTTGATCCTGAAGCACCGGTACGTCAGGAAGTCTCCAACTCTGAGCGTCTGGCGCAAAAATATGGCCGCACCGTGGCAGAAGTCGAAGAGATGCAGCGCAATATTGCTGAAATGGCCAAAGCCGAAGGTATTGAATTTAACTGGGAAGGTGCCAATTCAGGCAATACCTTTAATGCGCATCGCCTGATTCACCTGGCGCAAAGCAAAGGTTTGGGCAATGAAGCACAGGAAGCGTTCTTCTATAGCTATATGACCCAAGGTCTGGCGATTGGAGAACGTGAAACACTGGAAGATGTCGCAGCGCGTATTGGCCTGAATCCGGTCGAAGTCGATGACCTGTTGGATTCGGAGGAATATGCTGATTTCGTCAAATTCGATCAGGAAGTGGCACACGAACAACTCAAAGTGACTGGTGTGCCTTTCTTTGTTTTTGATCAACGTGTGGCATTGGCAGGCGCGCAGCCTAAAGAAGTTTTCCTGCAAGTATTTGAAAAAGCGCTCGATACATCAACCAACAGTCAGGCAGCACAGTGCTCACCAGAAACGTGTGACACGCCAGACCAAGCTAAATAAAACAACGTTCAATAAAAAAACCCCATTTTAAATGGGGTTTTTTTATTTGTTATTGAATGGCATTCGCTTAATCAACCAGAAAACTAATTTTTAAATTGACACGATATTCCGTGATTTTATTTTCTTTAATGACAACCTTCTGTTCATTGATCCAAGCACCTTGTACATTTTTGACCGTTTCTGTGACTTTTTGAATGCCCGTTTGAATCGCATCTTCAAAGCTTTTATTGCTGCTTGAATTGACTTCTACCACTTTTGCAATTGCCATAATAAAACTCTCAGCATGAAAATGAATGGAATTCCATCTTAGTCCATTCTCAGAAGATTGCAGCAGCCCGTAAACAAGCGATAGCAAAAACTTACATGGATTGAACAAAGCTCGAAATTCAATCTTAAATTGGCAGATCAAAAACACATCGCCGCTTGTTTTGGCACTTGATCAAGTCCAGATTCTCATCGCTAAAATAAAGTATAAAGCCCTGTAAAACCACACAAATCAAACTAGAGCAAATATACTAATTTATTGTTTTATAGAGTAATTTATCTAAAATTTACTGCCTGAATTTGCCGAATCTATCATTTTCTATTAAGTCTTATTTGCTATTATTTCACCCGAATTAAGTTTAAATATTCTCCTCTGTTCAAGTCATTGAACACTCTGATATTAAAGGTCATCCTATGAATGCTCTTAAATTTGCTTTCGCTGCAACCGTTATGGCTTTTTCTGTTCAAGCGTCTGCACAAATGGCGCAAGTGGTTCATCTGCCAGACTTTCCAGCGACTAAAGCACCTGCTGAAACAGTAAATACAGATGCTGCGACTGTAGCAACTGAAAAAACGGCTTAATGCAAAACTGTTTTGCATTAAAACAGGCTGATTGATTCAGCCTGCTTTTTTTATCATATTGAACACATTCTGTGTAAAAGATGCACAACTCTCAAAAATATCGACTATTTCCTACTCTCATTTTTTCTATTGATTTTTATCACTTTTAATTAAAAAATTTGTTTATAAAACACTCAAAATAGATCACTATTTTATGTGATCTCTGCTTATAATTGCAGCAATATAAATAGATTAATGATAAGAAAATTTTTTATGCATGAACTTCAAGCATTGGTACAGGGCAAAATTCCGCCTCAGTCAGTTTCTATTGATTATTTAATTGAAATGGCAGAAAGCTATACAGACTCGAATTCTGCTGAATACAGACTGGTCGAGCTGGCGGTTAACATTGTACTGGCACAAACCCTGGATAAAGCACTGAAACATCTCTAAAGATCAAAAAATGAATGCTTTAGAAAAAGCACACTTAATTAAAGAACTACATGGACTGGCGCAGCAACTGGAGCATAAAGTCCTGCCTTTCTATGAAATTGCCCGTTCTAAAAAAAGGATACGCGATATTTTTAATCTGTGTGATGAGCCTATTTTCAAGACCCAGATTTCAGCATTTAAGGCCCGCACTCAACCTGAACTTGTTGCTTACCAATTTTCTGCTAATACGTCTTATCATCTAAGCTTTCGTGGCTATTTCACCGAAATCTTAGCACTGGAACAAGCACTGTCTGCCCATCCGGATTCAGGCTGGGCAGTTTTACATCATCCTGAACGTGGCTGGCAAATTTGGCTGATTCCGGCTCCCCAATCTCCTGCCCTGCACAGCCAATGGGCTGAATTGCAACACTGCTATATCTGGCTGTTGCAACAACAGCAACGATTTTCTTGCCTGAAACAGGATCCACCCTTGATCGTTCCAGCCTTATCCTTACACGAAGCTGAAACCAGCTGCAATTCTATGGAAACAACCAAATATCATCAGGGACGGCCGCGCGCAAGAATTCATGCACTAGAATTAAATCGCTTAGATGAGTCAACCAATCAAATACTAACTGAACCCAAGGAACTAAATCCTCAACTAAAAGCTGAAACGACAATTCAGCAAGAACAGATCACAGTCTCCGAATTGATTCAATTCCCTGTACAGATCCAACTGGGCAAACTAAACGCTCATGTACACCCTTTAGGTTTAGAAGAAACTAATATCCAGCGACTCTGTGCTTTAGAATTGGGGCACAATATCGAGCATCCTGCCTATCTGGATATCGCACTGTATTATGCAGCAGAAGATAACTGGCAGGCACGTCAGGTTTATTTGGTTGAACAACTGAATCTGCAAGGCCAGTTTGTTAAATATCTGATGCTCTTGGGGGTACCGAGTCAGTTACAGGCTCACTATTGTATTCAACATTGGCTGACCCATCATCAACGCCGGGCTGCTGCGATTAAATCACTGGCGTGGTCTGTTATTAGCACCAGTTTCATGCAACTCGAGCGCTTTTCAACGGCTTACTTGCAGCACGCTGAAACAGTCTGGACACAGCCAGATTACTATCCATTTATATCCACCCAGTTTATTCAGAAACAGAAATTTATTTCGTTTCAAGAAGCTGCTGCGGATTTTTCTACTCCAGTGCTCTTGCTACAGGAACATCAAAAAATCCGAGTGATTCATGGTGAAAAACGCATCTCTCTCGCCGAGGATGAGCTGGCCTATCCATACATCTTTCTGCAACGCGACAAACAGCTAAATTGGCAGAATATTCACAATATTATTTTAACAATGCCGCAACCGATTCAAGTATTGGAGCTTTATCGGGAAATTCAGGCTCAAATGATTGAATAATTGCTGTTATTTTGTAGCTTTAACTTGCTTTTTAAGGCCGTTTTTTAGAAAACTACAGCTGAATATAAGAATACAAGAGCAACAAATATCTCATGCAAATAAACAGGATTACTCAAATTTTACTGCTCTCTCTGGGCTTAGGAATGAGTGGTAGCATGTCTTGGGCAAATTCAGTCACAGCTGCTTCTGCCAGTTCAACAAATACAGAGCCAAGCCGATCAGGCTTGCTGGATCAGATTCCACGTTTGATCGATGCAACACCGACGGTTCTGCCAGAGCAATCAAGTGTCGCCATCGTTCCATCCACACTAGAGACAGAAAATTATTCATGGGCGGATCAAAAACAGAAAGGCATCCGCGAATGGGCTGATCGTACTGCACATAAAATTGATAACTGGTTTGGTGAAACCGATCCGGATCAGCCAGCTGCAGCTACATTACGGATCATTTTAGATAATCGCTGGGATGAATATGAAGGCTATGAGATTAAGCCCCGAATCCGCGGTAAGATCAAACTTCCGACCTTGGAACAAAAGCTGAGTGTGGTGTTTGGTGATGATAGTCTGGACAATGAATTAGACAGCAATGTTGCGATTACCAATGAAAATCCTGCCACTTCCGGAGATAAACGTCTGGATACTAAACGTGCCCGTGAAGATAACAGCTCTTTTGCCTTACGTTGGTCTGAATGGTCAGATCGTATTCCTTTTGAAACCGATCTGGATCTGGGCTTACGTTCTGGAGATGATATTTACCTACGCGTCAAAGCCAGTAAAGATTGGACACTAGAAAATGACTACTCTTTTCATGCCGAACAGATTTATCGCTATGGTATTCAAAGCGAAAACTATTTACGGACCAACCTGGAACTGATTCATGCCCGTCCCAATCAGGCCTTTTTCTCTAATCAGCTCAGTCTGACTTATGCCGATGATCAAGACGATGATCTCACTTGGGACAACTACACCTTTAGGCAACATCAGTTTTTTCAAGACAACCGTTTTAGTTACGGCATTTATACCGGTGGTTATCTGAATGACAAGGATCTGCGTCTTAATCGCTGGGGCCCTTATGTGTCCTGGAGACAACCTTTTTTACGTGAATGGTTTTTTGTCCAGACTGACCTGAACTATTTGAATGATCATCGCGAGGATCGTAATCACTATGTTGGGGCTTTGGTACGTTTAGAAGCGTTGTTTTAAACTGACTGATACGAGAAAATAATAAAAGCCCATCATTCATGGGCTTTTTTCAATATTACTGAGGCAATCAGCGTGGCAAGTATTAGCTGGTTTTATTCAAGATAATACGATCACTGCGTAGCACACGTTTTTGCTGCAATGAGGATTGTTCCATCACCGGCATATTGAAGCGAATATGATCGCTACGTTGTACACGTTTCGGTTTTGTTACGTTTACTTTTGCTGTTTTATAAAAGCTAATGCGATCTGTGCGTACCACTTTTCCTGCAGCAGGTGCCGCTAGACTAAACTGGCTCATCGACATCAGGATTACAGCGCCCATACTGATCATCAGCTTAGATTTCATAACATTCTCTCTCTTTGCTTAATGATCGCAATTATAAATTAAAAATTAATTAATAATCCAAAATATAGATTTATGATTCGAAGGTATTTTTTTATTCTCTCTATCGTTTTTCCAGATCATTTCTAGAAATGAAAAATGAAGCAGGCATAAAAAATCCCTCCGAAGAGGGATTTTCTCATTCAACACATCAGCAGTTAAGCAAGCAGCAAGCTATTAATCCGCTTGACATATTCAGCAGGATTTTCTGGTAATCCACCTTCTGCAATCACTGCCTGGTCAAAGATCACATTGGCCAGATCATCAAACTGCGCCGAGCCATCCAGTTTTTTCACCAACGGATGTTCCGGGTTGATTTCCAAAATCGGCTTGATATCCGGCACAGGTTGGCCTGCATCTTTCAGCATACGAATCAGCTGCGGAGACAACTCACCTTCTCCAGTCACCAGACAAGCCGGAGAATCGACCAGACGCGTCGTCACCCGCACTTCTTTGGTCTTGTCTTTTAATGAATCCGTCAACTTATCCACCACCGGTTTAAACTGGGCTGCGGCGTCTTCAAGGGCTTTCTTCTCTTCGGCATCCTGAAGGTCACCTAAGTCAACTGCACCTTTCGACACGTTTTGCAAAGGCGTACCATCGAACTCATTCACAAAGTTCATCGCCCATTCATCCACGCGTTCAGTCATCAACAGAACTTCAATGCCTTTTTTCTTGAACAGTTCCAGTTGCGGTGAATTTTTCGCAGCATTCAGGCTATCTGCAGTCACATAATAAATGGCTTTCTGGCCGTCTTTCATGCGTGCTTTATAGTCTGCCAATGACGTGCTAACTTCATCATTGGTCGAAGTCGCATAACGCAGCAGTTTCAAGATACGTTCACGGTTACTGAAATCTTCACCCAAACCTTCTTTCAATACTGAAGCAAATTCCTGATAGAAAGTCTTAAAGTTTGCCTGATCTTTTTCATCTTCAGATTTAGCCAGATTATCCAAAATGGTCAGGATACGGCGGGTATTGCCTTCACGGATGGTTTTTACATCACGGCTTTCTTGCAGTAATTCACGACTCACGTTCAATGGCAGATCGGCACTGTCCACCACACCCTGTACAAAGCGCAGATAGTTTGGAATCAGGTTATCTGCATCATCCATAATGAACACGCGTTTCACATACAGTTTGATACCAGCTTTGGATTCACGGGTGAAAATATCATGTGGCGCTTTGCTTGGAATATATAATAACTGGGTATATTCAGTGCTGCCCTCAACCCGATTATGCGCCCAAGCCAATGGCGCTGCGAAATCATGGCTTAAGTTCTTGTAGAACTCGACATACTGCTCTTCAGTGATTTCAGACTTGTTACGAGTCCATAATGCACTGGCTGAGTTAATGGCTTCCCACTCATCGGTTTTGACATATTGGCCACCTTTAGACGTTTCACCTTCAGCCGCTTCTTCTTCCTGCCAGACTTCTTTTTGCATCTGGATTGGCAGGCTGATGTGGTCTGAATATTTATTGATAATCTGCTTCACTTTATAGCTTTGCAGATAATCCAGCGCATCGTCACGCAAGTGCAGAATAATATCGGTACCACGACTTTCTTTAGTGATCTGTTCAACTTCGAACTCACCGGTTCCGCCACTGATCCAGCGTACGCCTTCAGAGACATCTGTACCGGCACGACGGGATTCTACCATGATCTTGTCAGCGACAATAAAGCCGGAATAAAAACCGACACCAAACTGGCCAATCAACTGGGCATCGGCTTTTTGATCGCCGGTCAGTTTGGACATAAAGTCTTTGGTGCCTGATTTGGCAATAGTCCCTAAATTATCAATGGCTTCCTGTTCGCTTAAGCCAATCCCGTTGTCTGAAATGGTAATGGTTTTATTGTCTGCATCCAGACTGACACGAACGCGCAGATCAGGATCATTTTCATAAAATTCGGGATGGTTAATCCCTTCAAAACGTAATTTGTCACATGCATCTGAGGCATTCGAGATCAATTCGCGTAGGAAAATTTCAGGGTTTGAATAAAGCGAATGGGTCACGAGATGTAGTAACTGAGCCACTTCAGCCTGGAAACTATGTTTTTGTGCGCTAGACTCGCTCATTAATCACTCCTTTTATTTTAAATACAGGTCAATACTGTTGCCTATATGAATGGAGTGAGTTACTAAATTTTCAATAGCCAGTTGTATATTTTTTCTCAAGATACTTTATAAAGGATCGTTTGATCTAAAATGGCTTGCATTTGTAAACGCTTAATAAGGCCCGAGCTTATAAATACGTTGAAATTGCAGGTCTATTTGCTGCTGGCGCATATTATAGACCTGGCTCAGACAGGACACCGATTCCTGACAGCGGTCACGAAACTGTAGCCATTTTACCTGATCGCGCTGGATCACCGAGCGGGTTCCCATAGGCACCATACGACGCAAAATATGATAGCTGGTACTCATCTTGACATCGGCATCATTCAGCAGACGATGTTCACAAATCGCTTTCTCTGTCACGGTTTCAGCTTTCTGACAATCAAAACTTGCCGCATAGGCAGACCCTGCCAGCAGGCTGAAGAAGATCACAATACCTTGGCTTAAAAACTTCATGCTGATCTTCCTTATTATTCAATTATTAAGTCGTATTCAATTAATATTTACTTTATTCGTTTTAATAATATAGTTGAACATTGCCGATCTGCTCAATTTCAATAAGTTATAAATCGTTGTTATTTTGAAAAAAAAGCCTCATTCAAGATGAGGCTTTTTTGTTGAGCAAGGCTAGAATTTAGAACTTGTAGCTATAACCGATCGTATAAACCCAAGGATCAATATTCAAGTCGAATTTAGTATTATCAGCATCATCTAAAGTCACTTCAGGACTCAAATCTGCATAGCGCACGTCAGCAAATACTCCCCAGTTTTTGGCATCGGCTGGCTGATAATTAAAGCCGACTTGACCTGCCAAACCAAACTCTTCTTTCACGTCTTTAGCCAGACCTTCTTCATCCCAAGCAATAAAAGCTGTGCCACCTACGCCAATATATGGTGTAAAGCGTGTTGCATTTTTAAAGTTATATTTAGCGGTAATTGTGGGTGGCAGATGTTTGATCTTAGCCACCTTACCTACACCTTGAAGAGAAATGTCATGGTTAAACGGGGTAGCCAATAATAATTCTGCCGAGATATTGTCATTAAAGAAGTATTCAACCGATGGCGTAAAACCATATTCCTGATCGGCTTCTACGACTAAACCTGGTGCAATTTCAGTGTCACTTGATGGTGCTAAAGAACTGGCACCGACTTTCACCTGCCATTGACCTGCCATCGCAGATGCAGAAAGACCCATTAATGCAATTATAGCAGCTTGCTTTAACATTTTAAAATACCCCACAGAAAGAATAATTATTAAGAAAATAAATCTTAATTAATAATAAACACGAGGGAAAATAATATGCAATAAGTATTATAAAACTAATTTTTAATTATTATTTAAACTACTGATTTAAAGAGTTATTTATTTTAAATTGACTGAATTAGTTGGTTTTAAATACCGAGTATATTAATCAGATAAATATGAATTTATTCAGACTAAAATAATCAGGTTTATATTAATTTTTATTTAAACATATATTTTAAATACATCTTATTATTTATTTTAAATTCAGATAAATCTGCTCCAATAGATATCAGAGCAGATTGAAATTGACTTACAAAACCATGGCTGCAATCCAGCCAAAAATCATCAACGGAATATTGAAGTGAATGAAGGTTGGAACCACACTGTCCTTCATATGGTCATGCTGACCATCCATATTTAAACCCGAAGTTGGGCCTAGAGTTGAATCTGACGCTGGAGAGCCGGCATCGCCTAAAGCCGCCGCAGTCCCGATAATGGCAATGGTCGCAGCCGGACTAAAACCAAACTGGATACACAGCGGAACATAAATAATCGCTAGAATGGGAATGGTTGAGAAAGACGAACCAATGCCTAGGGTAATTAGCAAACCAATCAACAGCATCAGAAATGCGGCCAGTGCCTGACTATCACCAATCCAGTTCACTGATGCTTCAACCAAGGTTGGTACCTGATTAGTCGCTTCAATCACCGCGGCAAAGCCTTGTGCTGCAATCATGATAAAGCCAACCAGCGCCATCATGCGCATACCAGTAATGATCACATCATCGGCTTCTTTCCATTTGAAAATGCCAGCACAACTCAGGATCGCGACACCGACCAGACCGGCCAGAATCATCGAATCTGAATAAAGCTGTACCGCCAATGTGGCAATAACTGCAAGACCTGCCATCCAGATGGTAAATTTGGCAATCTGCGGTTTAACCTGCTCAGCCACACCCAATTCAGCAGAAATACTTTGCTGTTCCTGGATATGAATATCTTGATATTGACGTGGTTTGCGATAGCTAATAAAGATCGCCACCAATAAGCCTACAAACATCCCGAATACTGGAATTGCCATCGCAGATGGAATCTGGTCATAGCTAATTTCAAATCCGTATGGCTTACCAAAGGTATTGATGTTATGACCTAGAATATCATTCAGGAAGATCGCACCAAAACCGACTGGAATGAGCATATAGGTGGCGACCAGACCAAAGGTCAGCAAACAGGCAATCAAACGACGGTCGAGCTTTAAATGGTTAAATACAGCCAATAGTGGCGGAATCAGTACCGGAATAAAGGCAATATGCACGGGAATAACGTTCTGCGAGAACACGGCAGCAATAGCAACTGTGAAAAAGATCAGATATTTCACCCGGTTTTGCGCTTTAAAATCGGCCTCACCTTTTAAGGTACTGATCATTTTATAAGCCAGCAAATCCGGTAAACCCGAACGTGCCAGAGCCAAAGCAAATGCACCTAAAATACCGTAAGCCAAGGCAATTTTAGCACCACCACCCAAGCCATTGTTAAACGCGTCCAAGGTTCCCTGCAGGCCTAGACCTGCCAATAAACCACCTGTAACAGCACCAATAACCAGGGCAAAAACCACAGGTACACGTGCCAACGAGAGTCCGAACATGACTCCAATAGCAGCAAGAATTGCGAACATAATGAATCGGAATAGAGAGAAAGCGGCTATTTTATCAGAAAATACGGATAAAAATTCCGCCACTTTTTTCTGGTCGGGTCATGTTTCACGGAGTGGCCTGTCAATGAATGTCAGCAGATTTACGCTGAATAAACTCATCAATCAATTGAGCCACTTGCTCCGGTTGACTCAGGATCGCCCAGTGATTGGCAGCCAGTTCTACTTTGGAGAAATCATCCACCCATTTGGACATCTCATCGACCAGATCTGGCCCGACAAACTGGTCATATTTCAGCACAATTGCCTGTACCGGACAGATGGCAAAACGCTGCCGTGGTTGAGCTAAGCGTGGCAAAAAATTGGCCCGATACAGGTTCACACCATATTTGCCATCTTTGACAATATGCGGGTTGAGTGGCAGATCATCGTGTCTTTCTAGTTGCTGCACGATCTTGCCCCAACGCTGCGGATTAAAAAAATTCCAGGCCAACGGCGCCACTAAAGGCAACTGAAACATCGCGATATACCAAGATTTGCTCATTTGCTTTAAAAATTTTGCTTTGTTTTGCTGGAACTGTTCACGCATCCAGAAAGCGGCATGATCCAGACATGGCCCAGATAAGGTGCTATAAGACAGAATTCGCCCTTTAAAGCGTGGATCGGTGACAGATTCCCAGGACTGAATTGAGCCCCAGTCATGCGCAGCCAGATGAAAAGCTCGATTCGGCAATACCTTATTCACCACCTCTTCCAGATCCTGACTTAAACGGGCCAAGCGGTAATCGGAGATTTTTTTGGGAATACTGGACTCCCCTGCGCCACGGACATCATAAGTCACCACAAAATAATCCTGACTCAAATGAGCAATGACTGGCTCCCAAACTGCTTGATGATCAGGATAGCCATGAACCAGTACCAAGGCTGTTTGTTCGGGTTGTCCATAAGTTTTGACACAGAGACACTGCTGATCCGTGGTATCGACCCATTGCACTTGTGTTTCCATCTTTTGATCCTGTTTTTATTATTGACCACTTAGTTTATAAATCGGCATGATTGATCAATGCCAGCGCATTTTTGTTGCTCTAGTATGCATAATCACAGCCGTAAAAAGAATGTCAGTATGAGCCTATTCCAGAAAATTCAAAAACTGCCTCTGGTTTCAAAATTTATTCTGAACCGTTATGCCCCTTATCGTGGTGCAGGCATCGAAATTGATAAGATTGATTTTAATAATTATCATGTTCGGGTCAAAATGCCGCTGACCCGTAAGAACCAAAATATTGTCGGTGTGCATTTTGGTGGCAGCCTGTATTCGATGGTTGATCCCTTTTATATGTTATTGCTAATGCATCATTTGGGGCCGAAGTATCTGGTCTGGGATAAAGGCGCCAGCATTCAGTTTTTGGCACCGGGTCGCGGCACAGTGGTGGCGGATATTCGGATTTCTGCTGAAGAAATTACCACGATTATCAATCTGGCGGCCGATAATGCGCCAGTGTATCGACATTATCAGCTGAATATTTATGATGAAGCCGGGGTCAGAATTGCTGAGGTAGAGAAAACGGTCTATATCCGGCGGAAACAGAGCAAAGGGAAAATTAACGCTCCTAAATAAGATAAAAGCGCCACATTGGCGCTTTTAAATCTAGATGAATCTGAAGTAACTTTCGACTTAACGACGACGGTTATCCTGTTCAATCGCAGCACCGGCACCACCACCGATTGCACCACCAATTGCAGCACCCGCATTACCACCGAAGATGCTTTTACCGACTGCTGAACCAACAGCACCACCTACACCACTATAGGTCGCATTACGGTTTGAACCGCCTTGGGATTTACTACCCACTGCCGCACCGGCACCACCACCCACAGCTGCACCAACGCCACCGCCGACTTTATTACCGACACCACCACCCACTGCACCACCAAGGGCTGCAGCACCGATCCGTTGCTCATTGGCAGACATACTTTCACAACCCGCCAACATAAAGATGGAAAGAGTGGCAACTGCCATAACACCCATTAATTTTTTCATGACCTTGGCCTTCCTGTCTTGCTTTATTTAAGCTTATCTTCATTTTATGAAACTAAAATCTGTAGCGTGTTACTTCTCTCGGTATTCCTGCTGAGTTTTGTAAATATCAATGGATTATTCTTCTGTTCAAGATGTCTTATTTATAAATTTCAGACAAAAAAAGACGCCCGAAGGCGTCTCTTTTCTCAGCTTTAACTCGAATTAGAATTCTTCGTTAAATGCCTGGCTAAGCGCTTGGTCTACATCAGAGAAATCATTGTGCAGTTCAAATTCTGCAGCTTCTGCTTCTTGACGACGACGCTCCAAGTGGTAAGCCAAACCTGTACCCGCTGGGATCAGGCGACCTACAACCACGTTCTCTTTCAAGCCGCGTAAGTCATCTTCTTTACCTGTTACAGCCGCTTCAGTTAACACACGCGTGGTTTCCTGGAACGATGCAGCAGAGATGAACGAGTCAGTAGAAAGCGATGCTTTCGTAATACCCATCAATTGACGTTCAAACTTCGCAGGGAACTTGTTTTGTGCAAGAACTGCTTGGTTTTCTTGAACAACGCGGATGTAATCCACTTGTTCGCCTTTGATGAAGCTAGTATCGCCGCCATCAGTGATATCAACTTTACGCAGCATTTGACGTACGATGACTTCAATATGCTTGTCGTTGATTTTTACACCTTGCAGACGGTATACATCCTGAACTTCATTCACGATGTAGTTTGTAAGCGCAACTTCGCCTTTCAAACGCAAGATATCGTGCGGGTTCTGTGGACCATCAGAAATAGTTTCACCACGGTTCACATGTTCGCCTTCGAACACGTTAATCGTACGCCATTTCGGAATCAACTCTTCATAAATCTCAGAGCCATCATCCGGCGTAATCACCAGACGGTTCTTACCTTTGGTCTCTTTACCAAAGCTTACAACACCCGACACTTCTGCAAGGATTGCGTGCTCTTTCGGCTTACGTGCTTCGAACAAGTCAGCTACACGCGGCAGACCACCGGTAATATCACGGGTACGTGAAGTTTCTTGTGGTACACGACCGATGACATCACCGACACCAATCGTTTCGCCATCACGAACAGAAAGAATCGTGTTCTGTGGCAGGAAGTAGAACTGTTCGCCACCATCAACGGTATCTAACACAACAGCAGGACGCAAATCTTTACCTGACGCAGGACGTGAAGTCACTGGCAAGATTTCGATGGTTGACATACCTGTTGCATCATCAGTTTTAGAAGTAACCGTCACGCCATCAGCAATCTGGCTGAAACGTACTTTACCAGCAACTTCTGTTACCAATGGATGTGTATGCGGATCCCAAGTCGCCACAATACCGCCTGCTTCTACAGCTTCGCCATCTTTCAGCAAGATAGACGCACCGTAAGGAAGTTTATAGCGCTCGCGCTCACGACCTAAATCATCCGCAATACCGATTTCGCCTGAACGTGAAGTCGATACCAAGTGACCTTTGGCATGTTGTACTGTTTTCACGTTGTGGAAACGTACTGTACCTTGGTTACGAACCTGTACGCTGTTTGCAGCAGAAGTTCGGCTTGCAGCACCACCGACGTGGAAAGTACGCATCGTTAACTGTGTACCTGGCTCACCAATCGATTGAGCTGCCATTACACCAACAGACTCACCCGGGTTCACCTGGTGACCACGTGCTAGGTCACGACCGTAACATTTCGCACATACACCGAAGGTAGACGCACAGTTCACGACTGAACGTACTTTAATTTCGTCGACACCTTGACTTTCGATAAACGTCGCCAGTTTCTCGTCAATTAAAGTATTACGTGGAAGCAGAACTTCGTCTGTACCTACACGTTTCACATCTTCAGCAACCACACGACCCAATACTCGTGCACCCAGGTTCTCGATTACATCGCCACCTTGAATGAACGGAGTCATTACCAGACCGTCATACGTACCACAATCTGGCTCGGTAATGACCAAGTCCTGCGCAACGTCTACTAGACGACGCGTCAAGTAACCAGAGTTCGCAGTTTTCAGTGCTGTATCGGCCAAACCTTTACGCGCACCGTGTGTCGAGATGAAGTACTGAAGTACGGTCAAACCTTCACGGAAGTTCGCTTTAATCGGCGTTTCAATGATCGAGCCATCCGGCTTCGCCATCAAACCACGCATACCCGCCAACTGACGAATCTGAGCTGCCGAACCACGGGCACCCGAGTCAGACATCATGTAGATCGAGTTGAATGATTTTTGCTTCTCGTCTTCACCCTGTTTGTTCTTCACAGTGGTAAAAGACAAGTTGTCCATCATCGCTTTAGCAACCTGGTCATTGGTACGCGCCCAAATATCGACCACTTTGTTATAACGTTCGCCGGCAGTTACGAAACCTTGTTCGAACTGTTGTTCGATTTCACGAACTTCAGCTTCCGCTTTACCAATAATTGCTTGTTTTTGCGGTGGAATAACCATGTCTTCCATACCGACAGATACACCTGAACGCGTCGCTTGACGGAAGCCCAAGTACATCAACTGGTCAGCGAAGATAACAGTATCTTTCAGACCCAATTTACGGTAGCAAGAGTTAATTAATTTCGAGATGTTTTTCTTGGTCATCTCAACGTTAATTTGCTGGAAATCCATACCTTCAGGTACAACTTCCCAAAGTAGGCAGCGACCAGGCGTCGTATCTACAATAATAGTTTGCTGTTCACGGTTACCATCTTCGTCGATCACAGTCTGGTGTACACGTGCTTTAACGCGAGCGTGTAGATCAACCTGACCTGTTGCCAATGCACGGTTTACTTCGTGAGTATCCGCGAACACCATGCCTTCACCTTTGGCATTGATTGCATCACGCGTGATGTAATACAAGCCCAAGACAACGTCCTGAGACGGTACGATGATTGGCTCACCGTTCGCTGGAGACAAGATGTTGTTCGTTGACATCATTAACGCACGAGCTTCAAGCTGAGCTTCAAGTGTTAATGGTACGTGTACCGCCATTTGGTCACCATCGAAGTCGGCGTTAAACGCAGCACATACGAGTGGGTGTAGACGGATCGCTTTACCTTCAATCAGGATCGGCTCAAATGCTTGAAGACCCAGACGGTGAAGGGTTGGCGCACGGTTCAACATCACTGGATGTTGACGAATCACATGAGCAAGAACATCCCAAACCTCTGGAGTCTCGCGCTCAACCATTTTCTTCGCAGCTTTAATGGTGGTTGCTTGCCCAGATGCCTGTAGTTTCGCGAAAATGAATGGCTTGAACAGTTCAAGGGCCATTTTCTTCGGAAGACCACATTGGTGCAAACGTAGGTTTGGACCAACAGTAATTACCGAACGGCCAGAGTAGTCAACACGCTTACCAAGTAAGTTTTGACGGAAACGACCTTGCTTACCTTTGATCATGTCTGCCAAAGATTTAAGCGGGCGCTTGTTCGAACCGGTAATTGCACGACCACGACGACCGTTATCCAACAATGCATCTACAGACTCTTGTAACATACGTTTTTCGTTACGTACGATGATGTCTGGCGCTGCAAGGTCAAGAAGACGCTTCAAACGGTTGTTACGGTTGATCACACGACGATAAAGATCGTTCAGGTCAGAAGTCGCGAAACGACCACCTTCAAGTGGTACAAGCGGACGAAGGTCTGGTGGAAGAACTGGAAGTACAGTTAACACCATCCATTCTGGCTTGTTGTTCGAATCGTTGAATGCTTCCATCAACTTCAAACGCTTAGACGCTTTTTTCAGCTTGGTTTCTGAAGTTGTAACAGGAATTTCTTCACGAAGACGCGCAATTTCAGCTTCAAGATCGATGTCTTTCAACAAGTCTTGAACCGCTTCAGCACCCATTTTCGCTGTGAATTCATCACCGTGTTCTTCTAAGGCATTGAAGTATTCTTCATCGTTTAGAAGTTGGTATTTCTCAAAAGGCGTCATACCCGGATCAGTAACGACATAAGATTCGAAATACAATACGCGTTCGATATCACGTAGCGTCATGTCTAATAATAGACCGATACGGCTAGGCAATGATTTCAAGAACCAGATGTGTGCAACTGGAGATGCCAGCTCGATATGACCCATACGTTCACGACGAACTTTCGCAGTTGTTACTTCAACGCCACATTTTTCACAAATGACGCCTTTGTATTTCATACGCTTGTATTTACCACACAAGCATTCGTAATCTTTCACTGGACCAAAGATTTTGGCACAGAACAAACCATCACGTTCAGGCTTGAACGTACGATAGTTAATGGTTTCTGGCTTTTTAACTTCACCGTGAGACCATGACTTAATCATTTCTGGTGACGCAAGACCAATACGGATGCGGTCAAACTCTACAGGAGCATGACCGTCTGAATCCGTCTTTTTGCGCATGATATCGAGCAAGTCTTTCAATTTTTTTCTCCGTGTGTTGTGGAGATTTTCACTCAACAACTGGGTCACAAATATTGTTTTTTAACTGAATTTTAATCCCCCTCAGTCCCCCCTTTGTTAAGGGGGAAGCCCCTCTTTATCAAAGAGGGGTTTAGGGAGATTCAATGGAACTAATTAGTCACCATTTTTCAGTTCAATGTTGATACCTAAAGAACGGATCTCTTTGGTCAATACGTTGAACGATTCAGGCATGCCCGGGTCCATATAATGGTTGCCATCCACAATGTTCTTGTAGATACGGGTACGGCCTTCAACGTCATCCGATTTCACAGTCAGCATTTCTTGTAGCGTATATGCTGCACCGTAAGCTTCTAGTGCCCAGACTTCCATCTCACCGAAACGCTGGCCACCGAATTGTGCTTTACCACCAAGCGGCTGTTGCGTTACTAGAGAGTAAGAACCAGTTGAACGCGCATGCATCTTGTCATCAACCAAGTGGTTCAGTTTCAGCATGTACATGTAACCAACAGTTACCGGACGATCGAAACGCTCACCAGTACGACCATCATATAATACGGTCTGACCAGTACTAGACAGGCCTGCAAGTTGTAACAACTCTTTGATCTGACCTTCTTCAGCACCATCGAATACAGGAGTAGCCAAAGGCACACCAGCACGCAAGTTGCCAGAAAGTTTCAAGATTTCCTCATCAGTCAAGCTATCAAGATCTTCTTGCTCGCCACCAACTTTGTTGTAAATCTTGTCCAGGAAATCACGAAGCTCAAGTACAGTACGTTGCTCTTTCATCATCTTGTCGATTTGATCGCCAAGACCTTTCGCCGCCATACCCAAGTGAGTTTCAAGAATCTGACCCACGTTCATACGCGATGGTACGCCAAGCGGGTTCAATACGATATCAACAGGTACGCCGTTGGCATCATGTGGCATGTCTTCTACCGGCAAGATGTTTGATACAACACCTTTGTTACCGTGACGACCCGCCATCTTATCACCCGGCTGGATGCGACGTTTTACAGCAAGATAAACTTTAACAACTTTCAATACGCCAGTGGTCAGTTCATCGCCAGTCGAAAGTTTGCGTTTTTTCTCGGCAAATTTCTCGTCAATTTCGAAGCTCTTCTCTTTCAAGAACACTTGAATTTGAGTTAAACGTTCAGCAATTGCTTCATCAACTGGTTGAATTTCAAGAAGATCAACAAGCTCTAAACCAGACAACACGTCTTCAGACAGTTTGTCGCCACGTTTAGTTGTACCGCCACCATTCGACTCTTGGCCATTCAGTAGACGGATTACACGTTCACGTGCAGCTTCTTCAAAGATTTTGAATTCTTCTTTCAAGTCTTTACGGTATGCATCTAACTGCGCTTTTTCAATTGCTTGAGCACGTTCGTCTTTTTCAAGACCGTCACGTGTAAACACTTGAACGTCAATCACAGTACCTTTCGTACCCGATGGAACGCGTAAAGATGAATCTTTTACGTCAGCCGCTTTTTCACCGAAGATTGCACGTAGCAATTTTTCTTCTGGAGTAAGCTGTGTTTCACCTTTAGGGGTTACTTTACCAACAAGGATATCGCCAGCAGTTACTTCTGCACCGATGTAAACGATACCTGACTCGTCCAGTTTAGACAGAGCAGCTTCACCCACGTTCGGGATATCGGCAGTGATTTCTTCCGCACCCAGTTTGGTATCACGTGCGACACATGACAATTCCTGGATATGAATCGAGGTTAAACGGTCTTCTTGAAGTACACGCTCAGAAAGTAAGATCGAGTCTTCGTAGTTGTAACCGTTCCAGGTCATGAACGCAACGCGCATGTTTTGACCCAATGCCAGCTCACCGCCATCAGTCGATGGACCATCAGCCAGTACATCACCACGACCTACTTTATCACCTAGGTTCACAAGAACTTTCTGGTTGATACAAGTGTTCTGGTTCGAACGGGTGTACTTGATCAGGTTGTAGATATCTACACCTGCTTCACCTGCGATCATTTCGTCTTCATTCACACGAATAACCACACGAGACGCATCAACAAACTCGATACGACCACCACGCTGAGCGATCACACATACACCTGAGTCATGTGCTACGTTCGCTTCCATACCGGTACCAACAAGCGGCTTGTCAGCGATCAACGTCGGAACTGCCTGACGTTGCATGTTCGAACCCATTAACGCACGGTTGGCGTCATCGTGTTCTAGGAATGGAATCAGTGACGCTGCTACAGATACAACCTGCTGAGCAGATACATCCATATGGGTTACTTTTTCAGGAGGAATACGTACGAAGTCACCTTGATGACGAACAGATACAAACTCTTCTGTTAAGTTACCGTCTTTATCCATTGCAGAATCGGCCTGTGCAATCACAGTGCCTACTTCTTCAATTGCAGAGAGGTATTCAACTTCATCTGTTACACGACCATCAACAACCTTACGGTACGGGGTTTCCAGGAAACCGAAGTTGTTACATTTCGCATAAACAGAAAGCGAGTTGATCAAACCAATGTTTGGACCTTCCGGTGTTTCAATTGGACATACACGACCGTAGTGAGTTTGATGTACGTCACGTACTTCAAAGCCTGCACGCTCACGTGTTAAACCGCCGGGACCAAGCGCAGAAACACGACGTTTGTGGGTAATCTCAGATAACGGGTTGTTTTGGTCCATAAACTGAGATAACTGGCTTGAACCAAAGAATTCTTTGATTGCAGCAGCTACTGGCTTCGCATTGATCAAATCTTGCGGAGACAGGTTGTCAGTTTCAGCTTGGCTTAAACGTTCTTTAACAGCACGTTCTACACGAACCAGACCTACACGGAATTGGTTTTCTGTCATTTCACCAACAGAACGAACACGACGGTTACCCAAGTGATCGATATCGTCGACTTCACCTTTACCGTTACGGATTTCAACTAATGTTTTTAATACATCAGTGATATCTTCGTTCGAGAGAATGCCTTCAACTTCACGTGACTTCTGATCTGTACCGACTTCGTAAGGACGACCCAAACGACGGTTGAACTTCATACGACCCACTGGAGACAAGTCATAACGTTCAGAAGAGAAGAACAAGTTATTGAATAAGTTTTCAGCAGCTTCTTTTGTTGGTGGCTCGCCTGGGCGCATCACTTTGTAGATTTCTACCAATGCTTCTTCACGATTGCTCGTTGTATCTGCACGTAGAGAATCTGCAACGAATGAACCGCGGTCGATATCATTGGTGAACAGAATATTGAACTGCTTCACGCCGCCTTCTGCAATTTTCACCATGATTTCATGGCTTAATACAGTATTGGCTGCAATCACATCACCATCTTTTAGTGGGATGTCTTCAGCAGTGATACGCTCATACAGGTACTCATCAGGCACTGCAAGTTTTTCAAGACCTGAAGCTTCCATTTGACGTACATGACGCGCATTGATACGTTTACCTTGCTCAACAATTGCCTTGCCATCCTTGTCCAGGATGTCAAATTGTGCCATTTCGCCACGCAGACGTTCAGGCACCAGGTCAATCTGGTAGCTACCCATGTCAAGATACACAGGTACTTTCTCGTAGAACATGTCGAGAATGTTTTCGTTGCTATAACCCAAGGCACGAAGCACCACAGTCGCAAGCAATTTACGACGACGGTCAATACGTACATAGACGAGGTCTTTGGCATCGAATTCAAAGTCTAACCATGAACCACGGTAAGGAATGATACGTGCTGAATAAAGGACTTTACCACTTGAGTGAGTCTTGCCTTTATCGTGGTCAAAGAATACGCCTGGTGAACGGTGTAATTGTGACACGATCACACGCTCGGTACCGTTAATCACAAAGGTACCGTTATCCGTCATTAATGGCATTTCGCCCATATAGACTTCTTGTTCACGTACGTCTTTAATTGACTTCGTTTCACGATCTTTCAGGATCAAACGAATTTTTACACGCATTGGTGCTGCATAAGTTGAGCCACGAAGAATACATTCGCGTACATCAAACTCAGGCTTACCAAGACTATACTCAACAAATTCTAAAGCAGCATTGCCAGAATAACTTTCAATAGGAAAAACTGAACGAAATGCGGCTTGGAGACCGATATCTTCGCGGTTTTTTGGTGATTTGCCATCTTGTAAGAATGTTCTGTACGAGTCGACTTGAATCGCGAGCAAGTACGGAGCATCCATGACGCTAGGCAATTTACCAAAATTCTTACGGATCCGTTTCTTTTCGGTATATGAGTATGCCATCTGGAGTCCTCGGAAAGTGTAAACCAAGCCCGCCTGCAGAACGGGCTCAGAAGGAATTACGCTGGCCGATATGGCCACCACTCTTTACAAATGCTGCAATTTTTAGTGGTATTAAAACGCTTATCAATATTTTTTAATGAAAAATATTGGTAAACGTTTGTTCATTATGTTTATTTTCAATTTGTATGATTTTTATATCATGCAAACAAAAATCGAGCCGATTATTGTAACGCAAAAAGGCTGATGACCCAAGAGCCATCAGCCAATTTTTGGAGCCGATTATAAAAAACCGGCTCCCTTAAGAAATTACTTAAGAGTAACTGTAGCACCAGCTTCTTCAAGTTTCTTCTTAAGCTCTTCGCCTTCTTCTTTAGAAACGCCTTCTTTAAGAACTGCAGGAGCGCCTTCAACCATGTCTTTAGCTTCTTTCAAGCCAAGGCCAGTCGCTTCACGAACTGCTTTAATTACAGCAACTTTGTTCGCGCCGAAAGAAGTCAATTCAACATTGAATTCAGTTTGTTCTTCAGCAGCAGCAGCAGCTGGACCAGCAGCAACAGCTACAGCAGCAGCAGATACATTGAATTTCTCTTCGAAAGCAGAGATAAGTTCAACAAGTTCAAGAACAGTTTTTTCAGCAACTGCGTTTAGGATTTCTTCGTTTGTTAAAGCCATGAGATTAACTCCAAATGGGTATTGAATGATGTGTGTTTAAGTTTGAGCTTAAGCAGCTTCTGACTCGTTTTTCTCTTGAAGCGCTGTAAGTAAGCGGCCCAATTTCGAAATAGGAGCTTGAAGAACGTTTGCAAGCATAGTAAGCGCTTTCTCTTGGTTCGGAAGATTCGCGATTACGCTAACTTCTGCACCTTGATAAAGTTTGCCATCAAATGCAGCAGCTTTAAGTTCAAATGCTTTATTAGTTTTAGCGAATTCTTCGAACAAACGTGCAGCAGCACCCATGTCGTCTTCAGAATTCGAGAAAGCTAAGATTGTTGGGCCAACAAGGTTGTCGTTCAAGATATTGAATTGAGTATCTTGAAGAGCACGTTTAGCCAAAGTGTTACGAACGATACGTGTAGTAACACCAAGTTTACGCGCTTCAACACGTAGAGTAGTTAACTGCTCTACAGTCAAACCTTGGTAGTCAGCAACAACAGCAGCAAATGCAGTAGAAGCAACTTCAGCTACTTCAGCTACGATCTGTTTTTTGCCTTCGATAAGAAGAGCCATTGTAAAACCTCCTAACGGTGATTTATGTACTTACGCGAAGTACACTCCCAATTCGCAAGACCATCACTGGACTCACACGCGGAGGATGAACAAATCACACCACCGCGTCTACGCAGGCTGGGCTATTAAGAGAGAAGCATAAAACTCCCCTCGCCCGCGGTCTTTGACGCTGATAAATTTTCATTTACCAATTCAAAGTTTGCCTAAATTATCCCCTCTCCTTTTAGGAGAGGGCTAGGGAGAGGTTTAACCCTCTTCCCGACCTTCTCCCAGAGGGAGAAGGAGACATCTTCAGGGCTTTAAAATTCTGTAATAAGTCGAGACTTATTTAGAAACGTTTGCTACATCAACGATCAAACCAGGGCCCATAGTTGAGCTCAAAGTGATCTTTTGAATGTATACGCCTTTAGACGTAGCAGGTTTCAAACGCTTCAAGTCAGCAACAAGTGCTTCAACGTTTTGACGAACAGCAGCAGCTTCAAAACCTACTTGACCGATCGCAGCATGGATAATACCAGCTTTATCTACGCGGTAACGTGCTTGACCAGCTTTTGCATTTTTAACTGCAGTAGCAACGTCAGGAGTTACAGTACCCACTTTAGGGTTTGGCATTAAGCCACGTGGACCAAGGATCGTACCAAGTTTACCTACAACGCGCATTGCATCTGGAGCAGCAATTACTACGTCAAAGTCAAGGTTACCCGCTTGGATGCTTTCAGCAAGATCGTCGAAACCAACAACGTCTGCGCCTTCAGCTTTAGCAGCTTCAGCAGCAGCGCCTTGAGCGAATACAGCTACACGTACAGTTTTACCAGTACCTGCAGGAAGTGTAGTCGCGCCACGAACAACTTGGTCAGATTTACGAGGATCAACACCTAGGTTTACCGCGATATCTAGAGATTCTTTGAATTTAGGAGCTGGAAGGCTCTCTAAAACTGCAACAGCTTCTTCTAGCGTGTAAACTTTGTGCGCTTCTACAGCAGCTACAATCGCTTTTTGACGTTTAGTTAATTTAGCCATGTCTTAAAGCTCCACTTCCAAGCCCATAGAACGCGCAGAACCAGCAATGGTACGTACACGTGCGTCTAAATCAGCACCAGTCAAATCTGGTTCTTTAGTAGTCGCGATTTCTTCGATTTGAGCACGAGTCAACTTACCAACTTTAGTTTTGTTAGGTACAGCTGAACCCTTCTGGATACCAGCAGCTTTCTTAAGAAGAACAGCAGCAGGTGGAGTTTTCATGATGAATGTGAACGACTTGTCGTTGTACACAGTGATCACGACTGGAATTGGCAGACCAGCTTCAACTTTTTGTGTAGCAGCATTGAATTCTTTACAGAATGCCATGATGTTTACACCACGTTGACCTAGTGCAGGACCAATCGGTGGAGATGGATTCGCTTTACCAGCTGGAACTTGCAGCTTGATATAGCCGTCAATCTTCTTAGCCATTTCAAATTACCTCTGGGTGCAAACGCCGGTGAAGGCTCCCCAATGATTTCAAGTAACGATACCGTTACAACAACAATGCCTGACTTATAAATAAGTCAGGCGTTTTCAACCCATACAAATTAGACTGATTTTTCGACTTGACGAAATTCCAATTCAACTTGAGTTGGTCGGTTAAATACATTAATGGTCAGCGTTAAACGTGACTTTTCGTACTGAACTTCTTCCACCACACCTTTAAAGTCGGTGAATGGACCGTCAACCACGAGTAATTCTTCGCCTGGTTCAAACATCGTCTTAGGACGAGGTGCTTCGCCAGTATTGCGTACACGCGCAAGAATCGCATCTGCTTCTTTTTGCGTAATCGGTGCCGGTTTTTCAGCCGTACCACCAATAAAACCTAAAACTTTTGGACATTCTTTAACAATGTGCCAAGTATCATCGTTCATTTCCATTTCGACTAGGACATAGCCAGGAAAGAACTTACGCTCTGATTTACGCTTCTTGCCATCCTTCATTTCTACCACTTCTTCGGTAGGAACAAGGACTTCACCAAAGCTATCGGCAACAGCGCTACGCTGGATTCGATCATTAAGCGAACGCATCACTTGTTTTTCATAACCTGAATAGGCATGAATAATGTACCAACGTTTCATAGCTCTCTTACCCGATAATAAACTTCATTAACCAGCCTAAAATATAGTCAAAACACCACAATAAGATGGATGCAATTACGACTACAACAAGAACTTGCCAAGATGTGGACATCGTCTCTTGCTTGGTAGGCCAGGTCACTCGACGCAACTCAATTCGTGCATCTTTCAGCAGACGAATAAAGCCTTTGCCTTGATGGGTGGCGTATAATAAACCGAATGCTGCAACGATACAAGCCAAAATCACCCCAACGCGCACCCAAATATCATTCGCAGGTGCCCAGTACGCTGGTAAATATTGGTTTACCATCATTGCACCAACCAATAAAATCAAGGCGATAACCCATAGAACCATGTCTAATGGAGAACCAGAACTTACATCTACTGCAGGATTATTTCTTTGAGGAATTGCCGCTTCGCCTAATGCGTCGCGTGATTTTTCATTCGACATTTTTGTACTCGTCGTAGGTTTCGCGACTTATTATATGACCAATTTTGCCGACATCAAGCGTCTTTTTAGAAACTTGGCAGGTCAGGAGGGACTCGAACCCCCAACATTCGGTTTTGGAGACCGACGCTCTACCAATTGAACTACTGACCTGCAAAACAACAAGTTGGAGCCTAAACTCCAACCTGCTTGTCTTATTCTATGATTATGCAGTTACTTTAGCAACTACACCAGCACCAACTGTACGACCACCTTCACGGATCGCAAAACGTAGACCTGGGTCCATTGCGATCGGGTGGATTAGCTCTACTGACATCTCAACGTTGTCACCAGGCATTACCATTTCCACGCCTTCTTTAAGCGCGATCGCACCAGTTACGTCGGTAGTACGGAAGTAGAACTGTGGACGGTAACCGTTAAGGAATGGAGTGTGACGACCACCCTCTTCTTTAGAAAGTACGTATACTTCTGCATCGAATTTAGTGTGTGGCTTGATCGCACCTGGTTTAGTCAATACTTGACCACGTTGTACGTCTTCACGCTTAGTACCACGAAGAAGAACACCACAGTTCTCGCCCGCACGACCTTCGTCAAGAAGTTTACGGAACATTTCTACGCCAGTTACTGTAGTAGTTTGAGTATCACGGATACCAACGATTTCTACAGACTCACCTACTTTAACGATACCAGTCTCTACACGGCCAGTTACTACTGTACCACGACCAGAGATTGAGAATACGTCTTCAATTGGCATAAGGAATGGAAGGTCAATTGCACGTTCTGGCTCTGGGATATAAGAGTCAAGTGCTTCAACAAGCGCAACTACAGCTGGCTCGCCGTATTGGCTGTCATCACCGTTAAGCGCAAGAAGAGCAGAACCACGGATTACTGGAGTGTCATCACCCGGGAAGTCGTAAGTAGAAAGAAGTTCACGAACTTCCATTTCAACTAGCTCAAGAAGCTCTTCGTCGTCTACAAGGTCGCATTTGTTCAAGAATACAACGATGTAAGGCACACCTACCTGACGAGAAAGCAGGATGTGTTCACGAGTCTGTGGCATAGGACCATCAGTCGCAGCACATACAAGGATCGCGCCATCCATCTGAGCAGCACCAGTAATCATGTTTTTAACATAATCGGCGTGGCCCGGGCAGTCTACGTGAGCGTAGTGACGAGTTGGAGAATCGTATTCTACGTGTGAAGTATTAATTGTAATACCACGTGCTTTTTCTTCTGGTGCAGAGTCGATTGCAGCGTAGTCTTTCGCTTCGCCACCGAATTTCTTCGCACATACAGTTGCAATTGCAGCTGTTAAAGTTGTTTTACCATGGTCAACGTGACCAATTGTGCCCACGTTAACGTGTGGCTTATTACGTTCAAACTTAGCCTTAGCCATGTTAATCTTCCTCGTTTACGTCGAACACAATTCTGAGTAAAACCCAGCTCCGACATATCGTTTAAAAAAACCGAACACCAAATACTTGAAAAGCAGACTAAATAGCCTGCTTTTGGAATTTCTTTGCAACAAAGTTGCTAAACTGTAATCTGGAGCTCTTATCGAGATTTGAACTCGAGACCTCTCCCTTACCAAGGGAGTGCTCTACCACTGAGCTATAAGAGCAAATATTAGTACTTCAATGGAGCGGGAGACGAGGGTCGAACTCGCGACATGTAGCTTGGAAGGCTACCGCTCTACCAACTGAGCTACTCCCGCACGATGTTGGTACAAACCACTTATTGAAGTCTTAAAATTGGTGGTGAGGGAAGGATTCGAACCTTCGAAACTTTCGTAGCGGAGTTACAGTCCGCCCCCTTTGACCGCTCGGGAACCTCACCATTTTTTTACACTTACATCAGTGCTGTTCTTTACTTCACACTACCAAACTTCTAAGATGGTGCCGGCACACGGATTCGAACTGTGGACCTACTGATTACAAGTCAGTTGCTCTACCAACTGAGCTATGCCGGCGTTTCTTAGTGTTTCGTACGTTTCGTATCGGAACGGTGTGCAGTTTAGCAAAACTCAGAATCCTTGCAAGTGTTTTTTTCAAAAAAAACGTCAAAAACTCATAAAATCAAACCATTTGATGATAATTCAACCGCTTTGATCACTGCGCGAGCTTTTATTTGGGTTTCATTCCACTCAGATTCAGGATTTGAGTCGGCAACTAACCCTGCTCCAGCCTGAACATAGACCTTATTTTCGCGAATGACACAGGTACGAATCGCAATCGACATGTCCATTTCGCCATGCCAGCCTAAATAACCAACAGCGCCACCGAAAATTCCACGTTTTACCGGCTCAACTTCATCAATAATTTCCATGGCACGGATTTTTGGCGCGCCTGAAAGTGTGCCTGCGGGGAAAGTTGCCTTAAAAACGTCCAGAGCATCGACATCATCACGTACTTCACCCTGCACATTGGAGACAATATGCATCACATGTGAATAACGTTCGATCACCATTTGATCAGTTACCTGCACTTTGCCAATTTTTGCAATGCGTCCCACATCATTACGTCCCAGATCAATCAGCATGACATGTTCAGCAATTTCTTTTTCGTCAGAGAGTAAGTCCTGCTCAAGTGCCAGATCTTCTTCTTTGGTTTTGCCACGTGGACGGGTTCCCGCTAATGGACGAACTGTGGCAATACCATTTTCCAGACGGGACAGAATTTCAGGAGAGGAACCGACAATATGGAATGGCGTGTTATTTTCCAAGGTCTGCCCTTGCACCAGGAACAAATACGGCGATGGATTGAGATGACGCAGCGCACGATACACCTGTAGCGGGTCACCGTCGAAGTCAGACACCATCCGGTGCCCGGGTACGACCTGCATTACATCGCCAGCACGAATATACTCTTTGACCTTTTCCACCGAAGCAATGAAGTTGTCATGTCCGGTGAGGGACTCGAAATGTGGCGGACTATGTTTTTCAGCTTTAAGACTGATGGGCGTGGCAAGAATATTTTCTAATTCATTTAATTGTTCATGTGCTTTTTCATAAGAACCCGGAGCAGTGGCATCAGCATGTACGATCAGGAACAAGGTATCTTTTAAATTATCAAACACGATGACGGTTTTAGACAGCATCAGCCAGATATCGGGTAAACCAACCGGATCTGCTTCAGGCACATTTTTTAACTTCGGCTCGATATAACGCACAGCGTCGTAACCAAAGTAACCAACTAATCCACCAGTAAAACTCGGCAAGTCCGGCAATTCTACCTGGGTAGGCACCTTAAATTGCGCCTGAAAATCACGGATATATTGAAATGGATCAGCACAGTGCTGTTTTTCAATTGAAGCATCTGCATGCTGTACCGTCAGTTCGCCTGCATTGCAGGAAAATACAGTAGATTCACCTAGTCCAATAATCGAATAGCGTGCCCAGTTCTCTCCGCCTTCTACGGATTCAAATAAATAAGCCTGCTGATGCTGTTTAAGGCGTGCAAAAATAGAAAGTGGTGTATCGGTATCTGCCAGACGCTGACGATAAACAGGAATGAGATTATAGCCTTGTGCAGCAAGTTGCTGGAATTGTGCTTGAGTGGTCATGCGGTTTTTCTCTTTAAATTAGGGTTACTCAGTATGTAAATAGAATTGAACTGAGCGACGCCATCGAAAAACCTTACAACTATTCATTTTCTTTCCTTAGTACGCGTATTAGGCAAGTAATTCTCTAAGATCATCCACAATCTGCTGCGGCTGACAATCTGCAATATTTTCACCATGATTATAGCCATAGCTGACCACAACACAATCAATCCCGGCGCGGCGTGCGGCTTCAACATCATTGGAAGAATCGCCAATGAGCAAGACCTGTTCTTTGCTCACCTTATAATGTTCGACACAGTGCAACAACTGGCGTGGGTGCGGCTTACGTTCAGTAAAACGGTCGCCACCAATGGTATCGGCAAAATAATGAGCCATATCCAAGGTATCTAAAATGCTGCGGGCAGGAAGTTCAGGCTTATTGGTCACACAAATCAGGGTTTTACCTTGGGCTTTAGCCCAGTCCAGAAATTTCAGGATTCCCGGAAAAGGAACGGTATCGACGCAGGGATCGACATTATAGATATCCAGAAAAGTCGTTAAGAGTTCCTGATGCTGTGCCGGTGTGACTTCACCCACCAGATGCTGGAGTACACTTTCACAGAATATCGACGTGCCCTTACCTACCCAGGTCCGTACCTGCTCTTCAGTCACCAGAGGCAATTGCAGCACATTCAGGCTCATATTCATGGCGCGATACAGATCATGTGCTGAATCCACCAAGGTACCATCCAGATCAAACAAGATCAGTTCACGCTTTTCTAATTGTGCAATAGACATCCCGACCCTCTTTTATAATGTGCGCAGCCACAAAAAAGGCATGCGCTATGCATGCCTTGATTGTAACCAATCATCAGCTTATTTGAACAACAACCAAGCCATAATTGCCAAAATAATCAGCACAATCACTGAAATCAAACCTACAGATACATTTTTCTGGGTTTCTTTTTCCTGTTCTACACGTGATACAGGCTGCTCAACCGGAATTGGGGTAGGCTCTGGTTTTACCGCATTAATGTCCACGCCTTCCGGAATAGGTGCCGGTTTTGGAATACCGACATTGGTTGGCATGCCATCACGGGTTAATTGTACCGTAGCATCACGATGTTTCAGTTCCGGCATTCCCTGATCATTCATTTGCTGTGCAGGTGTAGGCTCAGCGACTTCGACCTGTTCCACGACTTTTTCTGCCGTTGCTTCAATTTCTGCTGGAACCTCTACTGCAGCCGCAGGCGCCATTACTGAAAATTTCAAGCTGGCAAACTGAACAATGTCATCCTGCTTTAATAAGGTTTCTTGCGCAATCTGCACATCATTGACGAAAGTGCCATTCGATGAACCCAAATCCTGCACCCAGAGCGCATCATCCTTTAGTAAAAATGCCGCATGTTTACGGGAGATTTCCGCAGCCTGTAACACGATATCTGCCGCCTGATGACGCCCCACCAGCATGTCACGGTCAATGCTAATTTCCTGTCCTGTTAAGTCGCCTGTAATCGCGTGTATTTTCCAAGTCATGAAAGTTACTTCTCTGTTCTCTTTGACATTATCATAACATGCTGTCTGCAAATGCGAATGACTTAGCTTTTGGGTCTAAGTGTGGTTGTTGTAACGGTATTTTTACTTTTTTCTACCTGTTGGACGGGTTCTACCACTTGTCGCTGAATCACTGGTTCTATCGCTACCGGCGTAACAACTACATTGGCTGGCTGCGCCTGAACGGGTGCGGTCGGCACAGTTTGATAAGTCGAGTTTTGCAATGGTGTTCTGGATACCGGAATTCGCTGTTGATACACATCTTCAACACTTTCTGGCAGCTTGGCAAAGTTCCCGTCCGAATCGAGTGCGAGTTGCAGACTATATAGCTGACTATAGCGTTGTTGGGTCAGTTTACGCACTGCATTTTTATCGCCTACAATGGTTGGATGGATAAAAATCAGCAGGTTACGCTTCTGATTGGATTTACCTTCAGAACGGAATAAACGTCCCAAGCCTGGAATCGCACCCAGACCCGGCACTGCTTGGCGTCCATAACTGGTGTTATCCGAAATCAGACCACCAAGCACAATGGTTTGTCCATGTTCGGCCAGAATTGAGGTTTTGATCGCTCGCTTGCTGGTAACCAGATCCTGCGCCTGCCCTTTACTGGCTTTGACATCAGAAACTTCCTGTTCCACTTCCAGGCGTACGGTACCATCTTCGCCAATATGTGGAACCACCTTTAAAGTGACCCCGACATCCTTGCGTTCAATGGTGGTATAAGGGTTGGCCACTCCTGCCGCACCCGTAGATACCGAACCAGTAACAAAGGGTACGTTTTCACCCACTACAATATAGGCTTCTTCATTGTCCATGGTCACAATCGACGGCGTAGACAACAGGTTAGATTTAGTGGTTTCTTTGAGTGCCTGAATCATCGCGCCATACAGACGGCGAGAACCATCACTGCCTTCACGATAATCACCGAGTACCAGTGAACTGCCCGCGCCCACGGCACTTGCAGCACCTGCCCCACCACCGGTGAGATAACCGGCCGCAATATTTTTCAGACTAGTCCCAAAATTATCGAAGTTCACCAGCCCAATACCACTGCTGATATCACCCAAGGCCCATTGCACACCGAGTTGATCCGCATCAGTTCCTTCAACTTCAATAATCGCGGCCTCAATCAAAACCTGTTGACGGCGAATATCCAGCTGGTCAATTGCCGATTCAATTTCCCGCATCAGTTGTGGATCCGCTTTCACCACTAAAGAGTTTTGTGTGGTATCGGCAATAATACTGACGCCATTGCCATTAAAGCTGGTAATTCCGCCCTGCTCATTATTCATGCCGGTATTCAGCTGAATGCCTGAAGAGGTGTTGCTACTTGAACCGGTAGTCGTATTGTTGTTATTTAAATTGCTGCCAGAACTGAGTGAAGACGAGTTCGAGGATGTACTACTCGAATTTGAATTATTGTTCACCGCCTGCCCGCTCACCAAACCCTGCAAGATTTCCGCAAGATTTTTGGCACTGGCATATTTCAAACGAAAAACTTTTAATCCACCCAAACGATCCGCGGCCGGTACATCCAAGGTTTCGATCACTTGACGCACCCGTTTGCGCGTCGTGGGATCACCTTTGATGATGATCCGGTTGGTACGGGTATCTGCAATCACCCGCACCCGCGAACCCCGGACATCTTTAGCTCCACCAGTTGCAGTCATGGACTCAATCAGTCCAATCATTTCCTCAGCCTGACTGGATTGCAAGCTGACCGCTTCAATGTCATTCTGACCGGTGCCATCCAGATTGCGAATGATGGTTTCCAGCTGGTAAATATTGCTAGCGCGATCCGATACAATTAAGGCATTCGTCCCGGGCACCGCCGCCAGATGGGCAAACTGCGGCATCAAAGGACGCAATGCAGGAATCAGGTCATTCGGATTGGTATTTTCCAGCCACAACACCCGGGTCACAATCTGGTCACCACTGGCACGGCTTCTGGCATCATAGGGAATGCCCGAGCTTTTGACATTGCTGTCCGGAACCAGCTTGATGGTATTCCCCGAAGGAATTGCCACCACACCGTTGACATTCAACACGCCTAAAAACAGGTCATAGACTTCATTTTTATTCAGGGCTTTATTGGAAATGACCGTCACATTGCCACGTACCCGCGGATCGACTGCAAAGTTTTTGCCAGTAATGTCGGCCACTTCATTAATGAATGCAGTTAAGTCAGCATCTCGAAGGTTGATTTTCCAGGTTTGTGCATAACTCGCCGTACTGACCATAGCCATTAACGGTGCGGCCACACAGAATGCCCATGCTGATCGATTATTATTAAATAAAGCCATAAACTTTCGTGTTTCCTAACCCTATGTGTGATGACACATCACTTCAAATCTTGTTGTATGGTCATCACCTGATCACCACGTTTTATTTCGAGTTTGACCTGACCTTCACGTCGGGCCTGTTCCAGTAATTGTGCTTCGGTCTGTCCTTGGCTCAGCGTCTGACCATTTAAAGACAAGATCCGGTCGCCCGGTCTTAAACCCAGGCGATTACGCAGTGCAGCCGGCGTCCGTGAAGTCACTTCATAACTACCATCTGCTGCACTAACCCCCATATTCTGTAAATACTGGTCCTTGTTTTCCTGCATCTGCTGAATGGCCCGACCAATTTCATTCTGCGGCGAAGGCTGCTCAGGCATACCACTGTTAGAAGGCATAGCAGGCATTGAACTTGAAGATACGGATGTTTCCGGCACAATCGGCTGATTCAAGCCATTTTCCAGACCTTTGAATAAGACTTCCTGAGTAGCACCTGTGGATCGACGTAAAATAACCCGATCCCAATACACTTCAGCCAACTCAAAACCGCTATTGGCCAGCATTTCCCCGACACGGTAACGATCGACCTGATCATTAATTTTCAGTACCGCAGAAGAGTTATAACTTGGACTGGCAACCACCACCCCTTGTAAAATGATATTGGCCGTTTCAACCACACCCGCAGACTGCCCAACTTCCTGAAACAGTGAAAATGCACTGATATTCGGAATTTGTGCCTGTTGCGAGCCCAGTTCAACCCGATCCAGCTGCATGGCTTGTGGTGGAGCAATCAGCAACCAGAACAAAGCCGCCAGCTTCCAGCATAGATACAGGATGAGCAGTAACAAAACCACAGGTGCAGCACGATTGATCTGTTTCAGTTCAATATTTTTTAAATCATTCAGAGAAACTGCCATCAGTTCAAGCCTCCCATTAAGGGTTGGCGGGTACTAATCACATAGGTATCTAATCCGGCTTTACCTTCATAAGAAGGCGCATTCATTAAAAAGCGCTGGGTGAGCTGAATATCCAACATCAGACTCGGATCAAGCTTGATATTCAGCATGCGTTGATCGCGACTATCCCGAACATCAACTAACAGCTGTCCGCTTTCATCTGCGAGTTTTCCAGTCATTGCGGGTACATTCATGCGTTCCTGACGCTGAGCAAAGGTATAAATCAGCTCACCACCCGCCCATTGCATTTGCCCATCCACCTGACTGAAACCCTGTTGTTTTTTATATTTAAAATCCAGATCTTTAAACTGAATCGCAGTACTCGGCCATTGCCAGTCTGCAAGTTTTTTTAGAGTTTCAGGCGCGACCTGCCCTTCAAGATTTTTGACAATCAAAGACTTATTCAGACCATAAGCCATGATCCCGGAAAGCTGGGTATTGCCGCTATGCAAATCCACATGTGCCCCAACCCGCAGCAACAGCAAATCCAGAGGCCGTACTTTCCAGTTCAGACTGCCCCGAAGATTGCCTTTTTTCCAGTCCGCACTTCCCTGCCAGATATTTCCGTTTACATTATGCAAAGTCTGGTTATTTTTATAAAATTTTGAAATTAACCAGGCCGCTGGCACTTGTAATACGACAAAAATAAAAAATGCAACAAGAGTAAGGATCAACCATCTTAAAGTTTTCGGTTTACTGCTCATCCCCACCACGACCAATCGCTCAAGTCCAAATCCCCATTTATAATTTTTCCCTTATACTCACACATTATGCACACTTTTCTGCCAACGCCAATTCATAGATATAAAAAAACCAAGCAGGTATGCTTGGTTTAATCATCTTAGACTGTCTGTATGACAGCCTAATGACCAGATCAAATGGAGGCCTAGATCAGAAAATCGTCCAGCTTTGCGCCTTTTTCCAATTCTGCCACTAACCAGCGCGGTTGTTTACCACGGCCAGTCCAGGTATCGTCCGGATTGCTTTTGCTACGGTAACGCGGCTCAACCGACTTACGTGATGATTTTTTACGTTTAGACGCACCAAATTCAAGTAACTGTTCAACTGTCATACCCACTTTCTCGGCAACTGCCAAGATTTGCTGATAAGCGTCTTCAATCTCTTGATCTTTTTTGAAGCAATCAGTGATTCTGCTTCTGCTTGTAAACGTTTTAACTCTTCTACTGATAAATGCGTAATATCTGGCATAATGCTCTCCGAAAAATAATATTATTCGTTTTGTTAAATAATAGCCCCATCATATTTATATTAAATAAAACATTCAATATAAAACCTTAGACCAATAACAATAAAGTTTAAAAAAAATTACAAAATAAAATGCTTCATTCATTTTTAAATTTCATGTTGAACACTTAATTCAAGCGCTTTAATCTTTTCACGAATATGCTCCGGAATTTCTGTTTTCTGCATGGTCTTTTTATCCACACAGACAATCACTGCTTCTGAAGTAGCCACAATACTTTGTTGTTTTTCACTCCATAATACATATTGCATTCTGACTGCACTATTACGGATTTCTTCAATACGTGCTGCCACTTTTAAATGATCAGGAAAAACCACAGGTTTTAAATAACGGCACTGATTTGAAGACACTACCGTAAATACCGGTTCATTACGTAAATCTAATATCCCTAGATAAGCCAGACGTGCACTTTCGACATAACGATAATACATGGCATTATTGACATGTCCAAAGGCATCCATATCGCCCCATGCGACTGTTTGTTCATAAATTACTGGATATTGTTTTAATTCTGACATCATTATTCTCAAGTTTTAATTTCTATAAAGTTTGCATTCGATTCAAATACTGCATTTAACTGCTGTAGCAAGTCCTCCCGATCTTGTAAGGCAGCTTTAATTCTTAAATAACTCATACGAATATCATCCGGATACAAGTCAAGTAGTTGCTGGGCTTGATCTGTATAGCCTGTGGCTTGCAACACATGCCATTTCGCAAAGCTTAAAATCGGCAATGCCGGATACTTAGCTTCCCAGTGCGAAATCTGTTGTGCAATCGCATCATAATCCGGATTTTGCCTTAATAACTGTTGCTGGAACCACAAATAAAAGACATCCTGATTAAACTGCTGTTCCATTAAATGGATCGCGAGCAATTCATGCTCGGCACTCATTTCTGGCATTCTAAATAACAATTTCAACCATAATAACTTGACTGAATAGTCACGATCAAATATCTGAGGTTTTAAATCTAAATAACGTTGCTGTAAATAAAATAAATCGTCCTGTGTGGCTTGCTCATAGGCCAATAATAATTGTTCCAGCCATGTTTTTTTTACTTCTTGGTCTAAATGCCCATATTGGGTCGAACGTAAATATAACCAAGGAAATTGCATGGCAAATACCCCCCATAATGCAACAAGACGCTGCTCATAGGCGGTTTTAACCTGTATTAACCAAGGTGATAATTCATGCTGATTTAAAAACTCTAAATGGGTAAGTGCTTGTTCACCTTGCTGTTGTGATAAATAAATTTCAATCCGCTGTAATTCTGCCAATTCAAATGCCATGGGATTGGACTGATTTAAAGCAGTTAATGCATGGGTATATTGCTGTTGCCCCCAAGATAAACGTGCATCAATAATATGTTTAAGTAAACCCGACTTGGTAAAAGACTGCTGAATAAAATCCCGCTGATCCTGCGCAGCGTTTAATAACCAGATCACGGCCAATTGTTCATAAGGGTGCAAGCGGGAAAAACTAAAGACTGTTTCAGTTTTACGCTTTTCACGACTGCGATACTGCTTGATAGCATACCAGATGCAATGCATCAGAAAACTTACACTGACCAAGGATGCGGCCAAAAACCAGAGGGTGGTTTGTAACTGCCACTCGCGCCAATACAGATAGACATAGCCAGCCCCATGTCCATAACTCAGGATACTCAGTCCCGCAATGCCAAGTAAGCAGACAAATAAATAGGCCAGCAGAATCTGTTTCATAAGCAATTAGCCCACTAGGGTGCGTGTGTTTAATAATGGAATCGGAGTAATCGGGGTAGCCTTGATTTGATTCAATTGCTGAATCCATTTTTGGCTCTGCGCATCCGGCAATTGTCCCAAAACTTCAATCACGGCATTCAGTGCTTGCTGAAAAGCGACAGATTGGTCTTTTTGCAAGGTATTTTGTGCGATGAGCAAGCGCAATTGGGCCTCTTTCAGTACCAGATGCCGTTGCATCAAGACTGTGCTTGGCTGATCTGCGGATTCAACCTGAATCCAGCGCTGCCAGAAAGAGCGTTGAGTTTCTGGACGCTGACGATGTGGTGTCTGAATTTCTTTTTCAATTTCAGCATCCATCTGCACCAGGATCTCTTTTACTTTATTTTGCTGCACTAATCGACTGTTCACGAATTTTTTCAGCATGTCCTGATCTTTTGCAATCACTTGCTGTAAACTGCTGACCAAGGCAGGCGCTAAAATATAATCATCCAGCTCATTAGATAACTGATTTAATTTCTCAATCGCAGTGGCGTATTGTTGTTGTTGCAGTGCAAATTCGATCAGATCCAGATGTTGCTGCACCAAGACAATATCATTTTGCGTTGCATCAGTTGTCATTTCACGTACTGGCGCTTTAGATGAAGTGGTTTCAGCATTTTCCTGCTGAGCAGAAATCTGGCGTTTTAAAGCCACGAACTGATCATTGAGATTGGCATTTTGCTGCTGTAACTGATTGATGCTTTGATTGAATTCAGTCTGTGCTGTATTCAGAACATGTAGGTCGTAGCTGAGCTTGATGAGCCACGCCATACTCAAGATGAACAATACAATGAATAGTTTCTTCATGCGTTCCCTAATATCAGCCCCATTTTTGCAAGATCGTATTTGCGTCTAAATCATCGATTTGTACGAATTGAAAACTTGCCTGATGCTGCTGTTGATATTCCCCAAGAATAGTAGCCAAACGTGGCCCCAAAACCAAATAACAGGCTCGCTTCATAAACTCTGCATCATTCTGCATAAGTACCAGCCAGTTTAACCAGCTTGCCTCACTAGTGATCAGAACTGCAAAACGCTGCTGCGTCTTAAGCAGCGCCAAGTTCTCTGCCAAAATCGTTGCCGTCGTTTCAGGACATTGCCGCCGGTACAAAATAAAGTTTAAAACTTTAATATTGCTAGCACGTAAATGATCCATCATAAATTGACGACCGCCTTCTCCGCGCCAGAAAGCCACACCTGAACCAGAAGCCAGTTGCTTCAACACAGGCAATTGCAGCATGCCTTCCGAAGTTTCGACCTCAGGCACATGACTATGAATGCCATAGCTCGCCAATGCCTGTTCAGTGGCTTTTCCCACTGCCACCCAATACACCTGCGCCAACGTCGAGAGCTTAATACCCGCCTGTTGTAAATATTGCATGCCAATCTGGGCGGCCGTCGGACTGACCACCACAATAATCTGTGCCTGCTCCAGCTGCTGATACAAACTCGACAGCTCATCGGAATAAGGCATGGCATGCAGTTCGAGCAAGGGCAATTCCAGAACAGACACCTGTGCTGCCTGTAACTGTTGAGTCAAGCCTGCAGCACGATCACTGGGGCGAGTATTAATCAATAACATCAGTGTGAATAGAGTGCTTTGAGCAACTCGCCAGCACCTTGATCAAGCAAGTCTTTTGCCAGCTCTACACCCAATGGCTCCGCATCTGCTATTTTGCCAGTATGCTGTGCACGAAGTAAAATTGTTCCATCGACACTGCCTACACGACCTTCGATTGAAATCACACCCTCTTTGAGCGTGGCATAACCGGCAATTGGTACCTGACAACCGCCTTCCAGATAGGCATTGAAGGCACGTTCGGCACGTACGCACGCATCCGTGTCTGCATGCAGGAGTGGCTGAATCAAGTCCAGGACCGTCTGATCATGAGTACGGCATTCTAAGCCTAATGCACCTTGCCCCACGGCCGGCAGACTGACTTCAGGCGTCAGAGTATGACGAATACGTTCTGCCAGACCCAAACGTTTTAAACCGGCACTGGCCAGAATAATCGCATCATACTGACCTGCATCCAGTTTGGACAAACGTGTGCCGACATTACCGCGTAAGTCGATAATGTGCAGATCCGGACGCTGTTTTAAAATCTGGGTTTTACGGCGCAAGCTTGAGGTTCCCACTTTGGCGCCTTGTGGCAATTCCTCAAAACTAGTGTAGGTATTCGACACAAAGGCATCCAGTGGGTCTTCACGTTCACAGATTACCGCCAAACTCAGACCTTCGGGCAAGGCCATTGGGACATCTTTCATGGAATGCACAGCCAGATCTGCACGACCATCTAGTAAAGCGGCTTCTAATTCTTTTACAAACAGTCCTTTTCCACCAATTTTAGCCAGTGGTGTATCTAGAATTTTATCGCCCTGTGTAACAAAAGTGACTAACTCGACCTGCAAACCAGCGTGCAAATCTTGTAGGCGCGCACGGATATGTTCCGCTTGCCAAAGCGCAAGTGGACTTTGTCGAGTTGCAATTTTTAGGGTCTTCATAAATTTCAATAACAGTAAATGAGAACAATAGTCTAAACTTAACCTGCTCACTTGAAAATGCAAGTGAATTTATACAAGTTTCAACTGAATGCTCTCATTCATCCCCTGCTAAAGCTTTTGAATCCGATCTCGTAAAAACGGTAAATGTCGCCGACTGACCGCCAAACGGTCGTCCAGCTCACGACAACGTACCTGATACTGACCAGAACTCACCACTTCCAGACCATCCAGATAATGCACCGAGATCAAGGCATTACGATGAATCCGGATAAACTGGTTCCCAAACTCCTGCTCTAACTCCTTTAAGGTTTCATCAATCAATACACTGCCGTTTTTATGACGCACAGTGACATATTTCTGATCCGCCAGAAAATAATAGATATTTTCAACTGGCACCAATTCGACACCACGATAGGTCTTTGCCGCAATCTGCTGGCGGCTGATATTGATTTCGTCCATATTTTCTTTTTGTTTTAGTTGGCTCATTTGAGCTTGGGTAAGTTTAGTTAAGTGCTCTAAAACCTGTGCCAATTCCTGTTGCATCACCGGTTTAAGCAAGTAGCCTTCGGCATTTGATTTAAATGCATCCAGCGCATGTTGGTCATAGGCCGTACAAAAGACAATGGCCGGCATTGGATCCAGTTGACGCAAATGTTGCGCACAAGCCAGTCCGTTCATTTCAGGCATTTGAATATCTAATAGGATGACATCGGGTTCGTATTGGTGAGCCAGATCAATCGCTTGACGGCCATGGCTTGCTGTCGCCACCACATCATGCCCCAGTTGAGAGACCAAACGTGATAAACGCTCGACGGCCAAAGGCTCATCATCACAAATCAGGATGTCCATTTCTCCTCCTTACCCAGTTAACATCATCAGATGAATGATAAAGCTAACTGCGATTTCTTTGATTTATTTTTATTTATATTGATATCGCACTACCGTCGTAAACATCCCTTCGCCGGCAAAGGTTTGAAAAGTCACACTGGGTCCATAATAAGCTTGCAGACGCTGTCTGACATTTTCTATTGCAATACCATGTCCCTTTTTTAAAGTTTTATTATCCTGTGCATAAGGGTTCGTTATGATGATATTAATTTGATTTTGCAATATTTCAACCAATAGACCTCTTGCGAAAGTATCGTTTTACCTAATTTTTGAATTGGCTAAAACCTTATAATATGTAGCTTTTGGCTGTTTAAATTTTAAATTTTGACTAACGCAAGAAGTCTAATATGCTTATGGTACTCTTTGTAAGAATTTTTTCAACTCCATGGAAAATACTATTTTCTAGCAAGGGTTGTAAAGTTAATAATGGAATTTGAACTTGTGAGTATAAGTCTTTGTTTTCTAACTTCCATTCGACCTGCAAACGCTCACCTAGACGGATCTGCTCAATCTCCAGATAACGCTGGCACAGATCAATTTCCTCCTGCAGGCTGACCAGTTTTAATTCCTGAAAACTGGCACGAAATAACCGTGACAAATTCAGCAGCATGTGCTCGGCTTTATCCGGATTGATACTGATCAGGCTGATCACACTGTTCATGCTGTTAAACAAAAAATGCGGCTGAATCCGTGCCTGCATGGCCTGAATCCTAGCATTCAACTCACTATGCTGCTGCTGCTCCCATTGCTCACGCAAATAAAGATAGCGAAAACAGAAAGTTCCCAGCAAAATTCCCAGACTTAAATGGAGTCCGACCCGATCCAGCGCAATCGCCAGGTTTAAATCCTGAAAATTAAAATTCTGTCCAAAATATATCAAGATATTCAGGTTCACCGTAGTGAGCAGTACAATTGCCTGTAACAGCAGAAATCCAGAAATCAAAGCCAGTTTGATTCCCATACGTTGAAAGGCTTGATGGAACAGCTCGACCAGTGCTGCAAAACATAACAGTACCCAGTTGATATACAGCATATATTGCAGCAGGTGCATTCCATTCAAAGCCTGCCAGGATTGCGCTTCTGCAAGCGCCAGAATCATGGCCAGAATATTGCCGCCAGCAAACAGTTCCAGCAAATAGCGTAGATTGCCGATCTGGCTAAAAAAATAGGAATTTTGCGTCTGTTCGTTTATCGATGTAAAAGATTGAGCAGATGTGACTTCGGCAATGGGCTTTGAATTTGTTATACTCTTTTTCGTTCTACTGCTTTTAATCTGATTGAGCCGACATGACCACATCTTCTAATTCCTCTAATCCATCACACGCCCAGACTTCGGGTATGTGGGGCGGTCGTTTCTCTGAAGCGACTGATGCTTTTGTTGCTGAATTTACAGCATCTGTTCAATTTGACCAACGTTTTTATAAACAAGATATTGCAGGCTCGATTGCCCATGCAACCATGCTGGCAAAAGTGGGCGTACTGACCACGCAAGAACGCGATGACATTATTGAAGGTCTGACAGCGATTCAAGCCGATATTGAAGCAGGCAACTTTGAATGGCGCATTGATTTAGAAGATGTCCACATGAACATTGAGTCACGCCTGACTCAACGTATCGGCATTACTGGCAAGAAACTGCATACCGGTCGTAGCCGTAATGACCAGGTGGCTACAGATATCCGTCTTTATGTACGCGATGAAATCGATAGCATCCTGGAATTACTGAAAAAATTACAAAAAGGTATTTTAAGCTTAGCGGCTAAAAACACCGACACCATCATGCCAGGCTTCACCCACTTGCAAACCGCTCAGCCAGTGACTTTTGGTCATCATCTAATGGCTTGGTTTGAAATGCTGGTACGCGATTCAGAACGTCTGATTGATTGCCGTAAGCGTGTCAACCGTATGCCGCTTGGTTCTGCTGCACTTGCAGGCACTACTTATCCAATCGACCGTGCTTATACTGCTGAACTGCTAGGTTTTGAAGCTGTTGCTGAAAACTCGCTGGATGCAGTATCGGATCGTGACTTTGCGATTGAATTTAATGCCGCTGCATCTTTAATTATGATGCATTTATCACGTATGTCTGAAGAACTGATTCTATGGACATCTGCACAGTTCAAATTCGTGAATATTCCAGATCGCTTCTGTACTGGCTCTTCAATCATGCCGCAGAAGAAAAATCCGGATGTGCCTGAACTGGTACGTGGTAAAACCGGCCGTGTCTATGGCGATTTGATGAGCCTGCTGACTTTAATGAAAGGCCAGCCTCTAGCCTATAACAAAGACAATCAGGAAGATAAAGAGCCATTGTTCGATGCGATCGATACAGTTCGTGGTTCACTCATGGCATTTGCTGACATGATTCCTGCACTGGTTCCAAACATTGCTGAAATGCGCGAAGCAGCGCTGCGTGGTTTCTCAACTGCGACTGACCTAGCTGATTACCTGGTGAAAAACGGCGTTGCATTCCGTGATGCGCACGAGATTGTAGGTAAAGCGGTTGCACTCGGTGTACAAGAATCTAAAGACCTGTCTGAATTGACACTCGAACAACTGCAACAGTTCTCTGACCTGATTCAAGCAGACGTATTTGAAAAAGCCCTAACTCTTGAAGCTTCGGTGAATGCCCGTAATCACATTGGTGGCACCGCGCCTGCTCAAGTGAAAGCAGCCATTGAGCGTGCACATGCGCGTTTGGAACAACTTTACGCATAATTTTGGAGTATGGATATGTCTCGACAAGTTTTTTGCCGTAAGTATCAGGCGGACATGGAAGGTTTAGACTTTGCTCCATTCCCGGGGCCAAAGGGTCAGGAATTGTTTGATACCGTGTCTAAACAGGCTTGGCAAGAATGGCTAAAACACCAAACCACGCTAATTAATGAAAAGCGTTTGAACGTGTTTGAAGCTGATGCGAAAAAGTTTCTAGAAGAACAGCGTGAAAAGTTCTTTAACAATGATGCATCCCTAGAAAAAGCCGAAGGGCTAAAGCCTGAGTAAAAAAGAAAGCACTGCTTTTCTTTTTTACGTAAGACAAGGACGAAGTCCGCGTAGGCTTTAATCTAAAAGAATCTCCATTATTGGGGATTCTTTTTTATGTATTGCTCTAAACATTACTCAAGACCAGCGAAGCGGGTAGTTTTGAATGTGAAGAGCTCCCAATGCAGGAACTTTTCACATTAAAGCCCTGCCTTTCTTTTTTACACAAAACAAGAATGAAGTCCGCGTAGGCATAAATCTATCCCCTATTTCAGGGGATTTTTTGACTAATTCTAGCAAATCTTACTAACTCACACTTAGAGCACAAAAACAGATTTTTACTTATTCTATTTCGTTTATCTAGTCAGCCACTATCCTGCTGAAAAACATTCAGATTTGTATCAAAATAATAGATTGTAAAAGCAATATACAGAGTATTCACAAAACACAACATTCTGCTACAAGAAGCCACATGATTAAAAAAAACTGTCTCTCTATAATGAGCACTAAGAAGATGAGATATCTTTGAATAACTATAATAATAAGCAACAAATACCCCGATTTCATCCCAGTTCTTCCCCCAAAGACTGGGTATTTTTTTGCCTGCAATTTGCCGATTGGCTTGATAATTTAAGCGCATAAAAAAAGCCCCCTTTCAAGGAGCTTCTCTTTTCATTTCGATTAAGGCTGTTTCAGATATGGCCAAGCCGCTTTCAGATAAATGAACATCGACCATAAAGTGAGTACCACTGCGGTGTATAGCAAGGCATACGCCAGCATTTCTAGCGGTGGCCAGTTCAGCAGGAATACGGTGATAGCGATCATCTGAAAAGCGGTTTTGTATTTACCCACTGTTGAAACCGCAACATTGGTCCGCGCACCGAGTTCTGCCATCCATTCACGCAGGGCTGAAACGGTAATTTCACGCGAAATAATTACAATCGCAGCAAAAGCCATCGACATGGAAGGCTGCCATTGCACCAATACAATCAGTGCAGCTGCGACCATCAATTTATCTGCAACCGGATCGAGAAACCGCCCAAAAGCGGAAGTCTGGTTTAATGTACGTGCCAGATAGCCATCAAACCAGTCCGTTACCGCAGCCACCACAAAGATCGTGGTTAAAATGATATGCCGCGTCATATCGGGGTTATGAGCATCAAAGCCCATTGCAGGTGGCCAGTAAGCCACCAATAAAAATACCGGAATAAGAGCGATACGCGCCAAGGTCAAGATATTTGGAATATTCAGGATACGACCTGTAGTCATAGACACCGCCAATTTTTCCCCTCATGTACGATGAAAATGCACACTTTTTTAGAGGTTTGATCCATCATTAATAGGCTTCACTTTATACGAATTGACTTGCAGTGTCACTAGGCAAACACCGTCACTGTTTGTCTTGCCATCGCAATCAGGCGATTTTCGGCATCCCAGAGATAGGCATGCTCCGTCGCATAACCATCCGCAGCATAGTCGGTAAATACTTTATATTTAAACCAATCATGCAATTGATGTTGAACCGGATGCACATAGGTCACTGTCCAGGTCAGACTACTCGCAGGCGCCATGTTTTTAAACATCGGCAACACCCCAGGTGGCCAGATATCAAAAATAGCCATCAAGTCTGCGACCAGAAATTCACGGTTGTGATGCTTTTCAGGATGAAACCGGCACCAGCCACCAAAGTCCGGACGAGGACTGGCACTACAAGGTAGATTGACATCCGCCCAGGCTACTTCGAAATGGTCATAACAGTCTGGCATACCATAGCCAACAGGAATCTGAAACAGCTGCTCTGGCGCAGCATAGTCGGGTGCCTGAACTTTTTGCTTTACCTGAATCTCTGAATCACGGGAAATACCAAAACTGGCAATCAGAATACTTTGCACCGCGCCGTCCTGCCATAAGCGCACTTCAATCGTGGTCACCGACTTGCCCTGCCGCAGGATTTCGGCACTCAGTCGTACTTTGGCTTGCTGAATCGGGCCGACAAAGGTCACACTGCAACTCAGCAAATGCTTGGCCGGATCATTGATGTGAGTGACGGCTTTTTGCATCATCATCGCGGCAGCCAGACCACCATACAGAGTACGACCCTGTAACCATCCCTGTGGAAACTCTACCCATTCCTGTTCGGCAATTTGTGCATAAAGTGCATGCAAAGACATGTTGATCCCTCAGTAAGTCTTGATGCTCAGTATATTCGGCAAAATTCTTCAGGTTGTGAATGTCACGTGACCCAAGCGTCAATGCGCACTTTGGCCCTTGCATTTAAGCCACGCGTCATTCATGCAGCACTTTATAAATCATCCGGGCCATGACTGAACCCAGTCCCGGTACCAGTTGCAGATCTCTTTCTGAGGCTTTCAGTACGCCCTGAATCCCGCCAAAATGGGTCAGCAAATCCCGACGGCGTTTTGGTCCGAGCCCCGGAATAACTTCCAGCACTGATGAACCACGCTTTTTATCGCGTTTGGCACGATGCTTGGTAATCGCAAAGCGGTGTGCTTCATCACGTACCTGCTGAATTAGATGCAGTGCCTTATGATCCTCCGGTAATTGAATTTTACTGCCATCGGTAAAGTGCAAGGTTTCCAGACCAGGCTTACGTCCCTCACCTTTGGACACACCGACCATAAAGGCATCCAGTCCCAGTTCCTGCATGACTTCCATTGCCATGTGCAATTGCCCCTTGCCACCATCAATCAGCAGCAAGTCTGGCAACAGGGCTTTTTTATAACGACGGGTCAGCGCCTGACGCATGGCGGCATAGTCATCACCCGCCTGAATATCGTGAATGGAAAACTGGCGATAATCGCGCTTGCGCGCACCACCACTATCAAAGACTACACAGGATGCCACGGTATCTTCGCCCATGGTATGTGAAATATCGAAGCACTCGATCCGGTCTACAGGATGGCCGACCACCTGCTCCAGCTGATGAAAACGCTCATTTAATTCTATATGATTGGCCAGCTTGCCCTGAATCGCGTGCTGTACATTCATCTGCGCCAGTTCCAGCCATTCGGCCCGGGTTTCGCGGACTTTGGACTTGATCTGGATTTTCTTGCCAAAATGCTGCGAGAGTGCTGCTTCCAGTTCTTTACGATCAGCCACTTCCAGATTAACAATCAGTTCAGCCGGAATTTCATCGGCCACCTGAAAATAAAAATTGGCAATAAAATCGGCCAGCATCTGCCCCAGGTCATCACTGAGCATATCTGGGAAATAACTTTTTCCACCCAGCATTTTGCCGTTGCGCACATGCATGATCTGCACACAGGTCACCCCGGCCTGATAGGCAATCGACAGGATATCGGCTTCGCCTTTGAGCTTATAGATCGCCTGCTGCGACTGTACGTCTCTTAACAATGCCATCCGGTCACGATAGAACACCGCTTTTTCAAATTCCAGCGCTTCAGCGGCCGCTTCCATTTTTGCGATCAGTTCCTGATTCAGCTCCTTGGTATCGCCCTGCAAAAATCGGATCGAGTTATCGACATCTGCCTTATAGTCTTCCGGAGAAATAAATCCGACACAGGGCGCAGAGCAGCGTTTGATCTGGTATTGCAGACATGGCCGGGTCCGGTTGGCAAAAAAACTGTTTTCACAGGAACGCACATTGAACAGTTTTTGTAGCACCACCAGAGTATCCCGGGCGGTATACGCACTCGGATAAGGTCCAAAAACTTGCCCACCTGGTGCTTGCCCTTGCCGCGCCCACTGGCTAAACGCGGATAGGGTTTATCTGCCGAAACAAAAATATAGACATAAGATTTGTCATCACGCAGCATGATGTTATAGGGCGGATGATGCAGCTTGATCAGGTTCTGTTCCAGCAACAAGGCTTCAGTTTCAGAACGTACCACCAGGGTCTGGATATCATAAATCCGTGCCACCAAGGCCTGGGTTTTGGGATGATCCAGCGTTTTGACAAAATAGCTGGAGACCCGGTTTTTCAGGTTTTTGGCTTTACCCACATACAATAATTCACCGTCTTTGCCATACATCCGGTAGACCCCGGGCAGGCTGGTCATATTCGCCAGGATTTTTTCAATATGGGGGCGTGCGTTTTCGTTCACCTAAAGCCTATTTTTCACCTACAATCTGCAGATATATGTGATGATTGTTGCGTCATTTTCAAGCAAAAACACAAAATTCCCCTGAAGCTGCCACTTAATCTTAAAGTTCCTGTCGGGTTATCCCCCCAATCTATAATCCTCACGACATAAACTGATTGTTAAAAGCTATAAGTTTCAACCTTTAACTTTGTTATGCTCAAAAAGTCTAGTTTTGAGATGATTCGCATGACCCTGCAGCAATCGGGCATTCATATTGTTCAACCCTCCACCTCCACCCATCACCCGTCTGAACGTGCTCGCCTGATTGGTAAACCGCGTTTTCATTTCGAGCCGAGTAAGGTAATGCAACTGCTACGTGAACGGATTATTGGGCAGGATGCAGCCCTGAATGAAATTGAAAAAATGTTGCATGTGGTCAAGGCAGATTTTTCCAGTCCGGATCGCCCTTTGTCGGTTACCTTGATGCTGGGCCCTACTGGCGTCGGTAAAACAGAAACCGTGCGTCTGATTGCCGATGCGATCTATGGCCGCCCGGATGCCTTTTGCCGGATTGATATGAATACTCTGGCACAGGAACATTATGCGGCGGCTTTGACCGGCGCACCGCCCGGTTATGTGGGATCAAAGGAAGGTCACAGCCTGTTTGATGAAACTGCGATTGCCGGCAGTCATACCCGGCCCGGCATCATGCTGTTTGATGAACTGGAAAAAGCCAGTAACGAGGTGATTCGCGGCTTTATGAACGTGCTGGATACTGGCCGGCTGACATTGACAGCGGGCACCAAAACTATCGATTTTCGTAACTGCATGATCTTTATGACCAGCAATGTCGGGGCACAGGCGGCGCAGCAATATCTGAATAAACTCAGCTATCTGCCGGAAAAAATGCAGGCCCTTTGTCTGAAGCGCGTTCCCGTCCAGCACATCATTGAAAAAGTCATGCAGCGTAAATTCGACCCCGAGTTTCTCAACCGGATTGACCGCAGCCTGCATTATCAGGCGGTACAGCATGATGTCCTGCCACGTCTGGTCGAAATTGAACTGGATAAACTGAACAAGCGCTTGCAATATCAGCAACGCAGCGTGTATTTAAGCGCTTCAGCCAAAGCCTATTTCTATCAGGGTCATGATATCCGTTACGGTGCCCGGCATTTGGGCCGCAAGATGCGTACCGAACTGGAGCCAATTCTGGCGCTGTATTTTTTAAACCAGCCCGAGCAATTGAGCCTGCATCTGGACTGTGTCGATGGACAACTGGTGGTTCTGCCTGAGCAGGCAAAAGCTTAACTAAGTCAGACTCGACATCAGTTTTTATTCGGCTGAAGCGCCTGTATAAAAGCAGTCTGATCTTTGGGTGAAACCAATATAAATTTCTGCATGCCCGCATCTGTATAGTCAATTCGCAGACGCTTTAAGGATAAGGCTGGCGCAATGATAGAGTGGTCTGTGGGCTGAATGGATTGGATTTCACTTAACGGAATCTTCCAGCTTAACCACAGGCTTTTTATGGTCAACACCCCATTGTCTACCACATAGCGCGTACTCCACAGCGGCCACCATAAAATGATAATAGTCAGGACATAAACCGCAGTGTGCAGCGGATATTGCTGCATAGTGCCTTTGGCCTGCATGGTCAGCAGTAGTTGCAGCAACAGGCCACTCATACAAATCACAAAAGCCAGCAGCCACCAGTCTTTTTTAGAACGAAATACGTGCATCGATATCCCCCATATCTTGGTGCATGATCATCATAAACAATTCCATAGCAGATGACAGGGATTCAACCCGGCAGGATAGAAATTATTTCAAATCACACATCGATAGGATCGTTCTCATTTTCGATCTCATCAGAAAAGTTCAGCAACCGAAATGAGCTACTGCGCTTTTATTTGTACTGCTTGAACACTATCAGCAAAGACCTGAAAGCCCTGCACTCAGTATGCTTCAAGGCTAAAAATGGCACATTCAAGGACAGAAATTGACTGAATTGACAAAACTCCGCTAGAAATGAACCTTGAAAATCAGTCACCCTGCTCCATATCTATCAGGCTGATTGATAAAAAATAATGAATTGAAACAAAATCTTTGGTTCATCTGCTTTTAGAAAACTGAAAGGAAAAGTCATAGCGGTTCGAACCAATCCGGCAGAAATTGATGACCATTGCGTCACGGCTTGATACAACTTGTTATGTTCTTTTTGGATATAGTTATCGTAAGATTAGCGAAGTCAAAAAGTGCGCGGGACATGCGCACTTGCTTCACAACATCAACTTAGAAGTCCTCCAAAATAAAGGAGATCAGGGCATGATCCACGCTGGCAATGCCATTACCGTCCAAATGCTTGAGGACGGGATTGCAGAATTCCGCTTTGACTTACAAGGTGAGTCCGTTAACAAATTCAACCGTGCAACGATTGAAGATTTCAAGGCTGCTATCGAAGCCGTCTCCCATGCCGATATTCAAGGTCTGATTGTGACTTCAGGCAAATCTACATTTATTGTAGGTGCTGATATCACTGAATTCGGCGACAACTTTGCTCAGGGTGAACAAGCGATTGTTGACTGGGCAATGCCAGTACATGAAATTTTTAACAGCTTCGAAGACCTCGACATTCCTAAAGTGGCTGCCATTAATGGCATGGCACTGGGTGGCGGTTTCGAAATGTGCCTGGTGTGTGACTACCGTGTCATGTCAGAACAGGCACAAGTGGGCCTGCCTGAAATCAAGCTGGGGATCTTCCCGGGCTTCGGTGGTACAGTTCGTTTAAGCCGTCTAATCGGTATCGACAACGCGGTAGAATGGATGGCAATGGCCAATCCTAAGAAGCCAGCTGCTGCACTGAAAGACGGCGCAGTCGATGCTGTCGTTCCTGCTGACAAGCTACAAGATGCTGCACTTGATCTGGTAAAACAGGCAATTCATGGCCGTTTAGACTGGAAAACCAAGCGTCAGGAAAAACTCGATCCAGTTAAACTCAGCCCGATCGAACAGATGATGGCGTTTAACTCATCGAAAGGCATGGTTCTGGCAAAAGCTAATCCAGCTCAATACCCTGCACCAAAATTACTGCTTGATTCTCTTCAAGCGGGTGCGAGCCTGCATCGTGATGACGCGCTGAAAGCTGAAGCTGAAGGCTTTGCCAAAGCTGCGGTAACACCTCAGGCAGGTGCCTTGATCGGTTTGTTCCTGAACGACCAGATCGTGAAAAAAACCTCGAAGCGCTATGAAAAAGGTGCGCATCCAGTGAACCAGGCGGCTGTTTTAGGCGCGGGTATCATGGGTGGTGGTATTGCTTACCAGGCGGCAAGCAAAGGCACACCGATCATCATGAAAGACATCGGTAACCAGCAACTTGCTTTGGGTATGAAAGAAGCCAATGGTTTACTGACCAAACAAGTTGAACGTAAGAAGATGAAGCCTGCTCAAATGGGTGAAACTCTTGCGCGCATCCGTCCAACTTTAAGCTATGACGAGTTTAAAGAAGTGGACATCGTGATCGAAGCCGTGACTGAAAATCCAAAAGTTAAAGGCATCGTACTGAAAGAAACTGAAGCGAAAGTTCGTGAAAACACGATCATTGCATCTAACACTTCTACGATTTCAATCACGCGTCTGGCTGAAAATCTGGAACGTCCTGAAAACTTCGTGGGCATGCACTTCTTTAACCCGGTACACATGATGCCACTGGTTGAAGTGATTCGTGGTGCGAAGACTTCTGACGAAGCGATTGCAACCACAGTCGTTCTGGCTCAGAAGATGGGTAAAACACCAATCGTGGTCAATGACTGCCCGGGCTTCCTGGTGAACCGCGTATTGTTCCCTTACTTCGGCGCATTTGACCTGTTGCTTAAAGATGGCGCTGACTTCCAGCAAATCGATAAAGTGATGGAAAAATTCGGCTGGCCTATGGGCCCTGCTTACCTGATGGACGTGGTCGGTATCGACACTGGCGTTCACGGTGCAGAAGTGATGGCTGAAGGCTTCCCGGATCGCATGAAGCCTGACTACAAAGGCTCGATCCAAGTCATGTACGAAAACAAACGTCTGGGGCAAAAGAATGACGTTGGTTTCTACAAGTATGAACTTGACCGTAAAGGCAAAAAAGCCAAAGTGGTTGATCCGACTGCGTATGAGCTTGTAGCCTCTGTTGCAACTTCGGAAAAACGTGAATTTGACGCTCAGGAAATCATTGACCGTATGATGCTGGCTTTCTGTAACGAAACAGTTCGTTGCCTGGAAGACAACATTGTAGCGACTGCTGCTGAAGCAGATATGGCGATGATCATGGGTGTTGGTTTCCCGCCATTCCGTGGTGGTCCATGCCGTTACATCGATCAAACCGGTGTAGCTGAGTATGTTGCGCTTTGCAATAAGTATGCGCACCTTGGTAAAGCTTATGAAGCGCCAGAAATGCTGCGTGACATGGCTGCTAACAACAAAAAATTCTACGGTTAAGGAGCAACGTGAATGGCTACTTTAAATCCACGTGACGTTGTCATCGTCGATGGCGTACGTTCAGCAATGGGTAAAACCAAAAACGGTATGTTCCGCAATGTACGTGCCGACTCGATGTCTGCTGAGCTTGTCCGTGCCCTCTTGGTACGTAACGAATTCGACCCGCATGAAGTTGAAGACGTAATCTGGGGCTGTGTCAACCAAACCCTAGAACAAGGTATGAATATTGCCCGTAATATCGCATTACTGGCAGACCTGCCGAAGACCGTTGCAGGTCAAACGGTCAACCGTCTTTGTGGTTCGTCTATGCAGGCGATTCACACTGCGGCTGCGCAAATTGCAACGAACCAAGGTGATATCTTCATCATCGGTGGTGTTGAGCACATGGGCCATGTCGGCATGATGCACGGCATCGACCTGAACCCTGAAGCGTCTAAGCATTATGCTAAAGCGTCGAATATGATGGGCTTAACTGCTGAAATGCTGGGCCGTATGAACGGTATTAGCCGTGAAGAACAGGATGCGTTTGGTGTGGAATCACATCGCCGTGCCTGGGCTGCGACTGAAAATGGTCTGTTCCAGAACGAGATCGTCGGCATTGAAGGTCATAATGCAGATGGCTACAAAATCCTGTGTGATATCGATGAAGTGATCCGTCCAGATGCGAACCTTGAATCGTTCAAATCTTTGCGTCCAGTCTTCGATCCGAAAGGCGGTACAGTAACTGCAGCGACTTCATCAGCCTTGTCTGATGGCGCTTCTGCAATGTTGTTGATGTCTGCTGAACGTGCTCAAGCTTTAGGTCTTAAGCCACGTGCTGTAATTCGCTCTATGGCGGTTGCAGGCTGTGATGCTGCGATCATGGGTTATGGTCCGGTTCCGGCAACACAAAAAGCGTTGAAACGCGCTGGCCTGTCAATTGCTGATATTCAGACTTTTGAATTGAACGAAGCATTTGCTGCCCAAGGTCTGTCTGTTCTTAAAGGCTTAGGCATTTATGACAAACAGGACATCGTGAACCATAACGGTGGCGCGATTGCATTGGGTCACCCATTGGGTTGTTCTGGTGCGCGTATCACAACAACATTGTTGAACGTGATGGAACAGCAAGATACACAAATCGGTCTTGCGACGATGTGTATCGGTCTTGGTCAAGGTATTGCAACAGTGATCGAACGTGTTTAATTCTTAAATACTTCGACAAAAAGAAAACCCCGCTTTTGCGGGGTTTCTTTTTTATTGACTAAGCAATCATAAATACAAACTAAACGCTTATAGTTAGAATTGGCTTTGTTGCACAAACCTATCTGTAAAGGCTTTTTCAGCGATATAATTTTCAAATGAAGAAGCCTACACACAAAATCTACCGCACAACCAATTGGCCCGCATATAACCGAGCACTCATGAGTCGCGGAAATATTGCCATTTGGTTTGATCCTGCTACGCAATGGTATGCGCCATCAAAAGGCAAACAAGGGCGAAATCAAACCTACTCCGACGCAGCCATCCAATGCTGCTTAATGATTAAATCCTTATTCCGTCTGTCTTTACGTATGGTTACTGGCTTTGTGCAAAGTCTGATTAAACTTTGCGGATTAAATTGGATAGCTCCAGATTACACCACGCTTTGTAGAAGACAAAAGCATATTGATATTGTAATCAGCTACCAAAAAAGTAGCGATGGGCTGCATCTACTCATGGACTCTACAGGCATGAAGTTTCTAGGTGAGGGCGAATGGAAACGCAAGAAACATGGAGCTGAATATCGTCGCCAATGGCGTAAACTACATATTGGTATAGATGCCAAAACCCTACAAATACGCGCTATTCAGCTCACAACCAATAATGTCAGTGATTCACAGGTGCTTGGTGATTTACTTAATCAGATTCCACAAGATGAGCAGATTGACTCTGTTTATACCGATGGAGCTTATGACACCAAGCAATGCCGTCAGGTCATTGCAGATCGGCAAGCGCATGCGGTGATTCCACCTAGAAAAAATGCGAAACCATGGAAAGATACAAAGATTAGCTCGCTAGAGCGAAATGAATTACTTCGAACAGTTAAGCGTTTAGGCAGGACACTATGGAAAAAATGGTCAGGCTATCATCGGCGAAGTTTGGTTGAAACTAAGATGCATTGCATCAAATTATTAGGAGATAAACTCAGTGCAAGGAGTTTTGATAGCCAAGTGAATGAGATCCATGCACGTGTAGCAGTCCTTAACAGATTTACGGAATTAGGTCGACCACTTACCCAAGTTACGCCTTAAATTTGGCTCAATTAGGGGCGCTTTGCATTTCAAATCTTTGTGCAACAAAGCCTAGCCAAATTATGTTTAATTTTTATAAATGTTATTTATTTGTAAAATTGGTTTATTTCTCAATCATTAGACCTCTTGCGAAAGTAAAAACCACCTCAATATAAATTTCATGAGATATCAGAAATTAAATCGTTTTTCAGATTCTGAATTCAAACGCTTGGTTGGCGTACCTCGACATGTTTTTACTGAAATGGTAGAGGTTTTAGAAAAAGCAGAATCACTCAAAAAGAAATCAGGTCGTCCTCATACTTTAGATATAGAGGATCAGTTGTTATTAACTCTCAATTACTTACGGAACTACAGCACTCAACTGGAATTAGCGGCAAATTACCATATCGCTGAAAGTAATGTGAATCGAACCATTAAAAAGGTTGAAGATGCATTGATGAAATCAAGACGTTTTACTCTGCCAAAACGAAGCATTACCACAGCAGACGAACACTTTAACTGGGTCATTATTGATGCGACAGAATGTTCAATAGAACGTCCGAAAAAAAAATCAGAGTAAGTTCTACAGTGGTAAAAAGAAGAAACATACGCTAAAAGCACAAGTGATCTATCATCCGAACAGCAAACAAATCATAGGGCTAGATATATCGAATGGCAGTCAGCATGATATTAAATTGGCAAGAAAAACGGTTAAGAAATTCAAACATTGTGAATATGTTATGACCGATTTAGGGTACTACGGATTAGAGCAAGATGGCTTTAAATTATTGATACCAATAAAGAAAAAGAAGAATTTACCCTTATTTGATGTTGAGAAAAGGTACAATAAAATGATTGGAAAAATACGAGTTGTGATCGAACACATTAATAGTCAATTGAAAACATTTAGAATATTAAGTGAACGCTATCGAAATAGACGGAAAAGATTCGGTTTACGCATTAACTTAATTGCTGCACTCGTAAACCGGATAAACTTGCAATAATGACTTTCGCAAGAGATCTATTTAAAACTTATTTATAAATTACTTAAATTTTATATGCGTATGATCAAGCCTCTTTTTTTCTATTTCCTTAAAAGGGTTTATATGAACATGCTTAAAACAATGATCGCAACTGCAATCGTAGCGACTTCTGCATCTGCAATGGCAACTGAAGCTCAAGTTGCGCCAGCAACTGTTGTAACTAAAACAACCCAAACTGTTGCCAAAGAAGCTGCTGCACCTGTACAAGCGAAAGTTGAAGCGACTCAAGCGACTGTTGCTGCAACTCAACAAGCGACTGAAACTAAAGCTGAAGCAGTAAAAACAGAAGCGACGACTCAATTAGAAACAGCTCAATCTACAGCAGAACAACACGTTGACGCTGCGAAAACTGAGGCAGTAGAAACCAAAGATACGGCTGCTGAAAAAGCATGAACCGTACCGGGTTTGTCGGAGACTTTTTATTTAAGTTAGGCCACCTGACCTAACTGGTTAATTTTATCATAGTACATTGCTTCAAAATCAAAAGGTGATACATAATCTAGCGCACTATGTACACGTTCTTTATTGAACCAATCCACCCAGTTTAGTGTCGCAAGTTGTACATCCGCTAAACCTTGCCAATCTGCTTTTAAATATTCAATCACCTCTGTTTTGTATAAGCCATTCACCGTTTCAGCCAAAGCATTATCGTATGAGTCACCCGTTGTACCGACTGAAGCTCGTAAATTTGCTGCTTCTAAACGATTGGTATAGCGAATGGAAAGATATTGAACACCTCTATCGGAATGATGAATCACATTCTTTGGCATACCTCGGTCATGCAATGCTTGCTCCAATGCATCGAGTACCATATCTGTATTCATCCGTGTAGATACTTTCCATCCAACAATTGCTCGTGAGAACACATCAATAATAAAGGCAGTATAGACCCAACCTGAATTAGTTTGAATATACGTGAAGTCAGCGACCCACAGGTGGTCAGGCTGATCTGCACTAAAATTCCGTTTTACCAAGTCATCCGCTCGTTTTTGATCATCTCGGCTACGGGTAGTTTGTTTATTCTTACCACGCCAAACACCTTGTAGACCTAGCTTTTGCATCAATCGAGCAACTGTACAGCGTGCAATAATATAGCCTTCACGTTTCAGTTTTTGCCAAACTTTACGTACACCATATCGACCTGAACTTTCCTTCCAAATTCGTTTAATTTGTTCCGCATTATGCAAGTCATGTAAATCTCGTTTCGCTCGATGTTCTGGATTGTCCGCGAGATCTAAAGTCCGGTAATAGGTTGAAGGGGTGATCGGTAAAATTCTACAAATCGCCTCGACTCCATACAGCTCTTTATTATGATGGATAAAATCCACCATTATTTGTGTGGGCGGTCGAGCTCCGCCTGGGCGAAAAAAGCGGCTGCTTTACGTAAAATTTCATTGGCACGTTGCAGTTCTTTATTTTCACGTTCAAGTTGTTTAATACGTTCTTGATCTGAAAGCTGCTGTACTTTGATTGGATTCTGTAGATTTAAATGCTTCTGATGCCAGGAGCGTAGTGTTTCAGGCGTACAGCCAATCTTGGGAGCAATTGCTGCGATTGCAGCCCAAGTAGAAGGATAACCTTTTTCGGATTCAATCAATAATTGAACCGCTCTATCTCTGATTTCAGGGGTATATTTTGGTTTTGTCATTGGGACATTCTCTCAAGAAAAGTGGTCTCCGACAAACCCGGTACGGTTCAGCAGAAGTAAAAGCCGAGAAAAAAGGCTGGTTCTCTTGGTTTAAAAAAGCAGCTTAAGATTTTTTAAGCATAAAAAAAGATGTCAGCCTGACATCTTTTTTTGTTTTGGATGATTTAATTTATTTTCAGAAATTAAAAGACTTAATCTTATTTAAACCTTTTGCGCCAACATGGTGGCAAAGTGCTGTTTAATCCGCTGGCCCTGCTCATCGACACGATACAGCTCACCGATATCTTCATTGTATTTCACAATATTCCAGCCCTGATAATATCTTCGCAACTCTCCCGGCTGAAAAGCAAATGGAAAATCGGCTTGTGCCGGAATATCTGGCGTATCCATGGCACAGACAATCAGGTTATAGCCACCCGGCACGGTCGCCTGCTGCATCTGTGCAATGAGCGGTGGAATGGTTTTCGCCTCAAGGAACATCATCACCACGGTACAGTAGATAAAGTCATATTGGCCTGCAATGCTGGTATCCGTGTTGAGGTCGCGGCGCTGTACCTGCACATGATTAATCTGCTCGGTCTGCACAATCTGTCTTAAGGTTTGCAAACTGTTTTCGTTGACATCCCAGGCATCGACCTTAAAGCCGTTCTGACTTAAATAAAGCGCATTACGCCCTGTACCACAACCAACGTCCAGCGCACGGCCACCTTTTAAATAGGGCATCGCTGCCAGCACTTCAGAATGGGTAGGATTCAACTGATATTTCTTGATGAAGTAATCCTCAGGCCGGCAGTAAAAACGCAGCTGGCATTCGATATTCTCACTGGCAGAAACAATTTTGTGCCAGGCCTCAGGCTCAATAAATGGCGGTTGCTGCTCTGGTGTAAACACATGCTCGGATTGCACTGCGCCAGATTCTTCCAGCATGGCAAAACGCAGCTCACCTTTTAATACTGTCAGTTTCGCCCAGGTACCCGCTTTGGTATTGTGCTGATTCTTGAAGCCCTGAGGAATACTCTGCTGAGTCCAGACTGGAAGTTCCTTATAACATTTCAACTGTTGCATAATTTTTTGCCCTCCATATCATCCATGCTCCGCCTGTCATTCTTTTGGCAGCGGTAATAAGTTTCAGCATAGCCTGTTCAAATCGGAATTGGAATCAGCGCCTGTTCGCGCTGTGCCGATGCAACAGCAAGATCAATACCAGTTTTCTATCAAAATAAAAAAGCTGCCTCTATTGAGACAGCTCGGTTGTATATTAATGAGGAATATGGCGACTCGATTAATGCAGCAGTTCCGACTTCAGCCAGTTGATGTATTTATCCTGATCCATAAAATCCGGTACGCTCCCCAGATCCAGACTGAAATACTGCTGATTGAACTGAATCACAATCTGTTCGGTATAGTGCCAGTCCTCGATCAGCGTGAAATATTGATCCAAGAACAACCGGTTCTTATCCCCATTATTCATCCTTTGTAATTTTTGATCTGTTTTATTTGCGACAAACTCACCGTACACCTGCTGAATATCAGCAAAAACCTGAATTGTTTGCATGACTCACCTGCTTAAATGTTATGTCGTGATCTGTGCGACCCCTTCAATTTAGCAAGCGAGTTTGAACAGCAGATGACAGTCCTATGGCAATCCTGTCATCTAAGTCAGGCTATAACTTGTTTTTAACCGCTTTCTGGTTAGCAGTCGCCACTCGTTCCATCTGCTTATTCAGGTGCAGCATTTCTTTATACAGCGCATTAAACTCTTGCACAGCTTTATCGTCATAGAACATAAAGGTATTATTTTTCTTTTGCCATTTATGCTTTTTCAGTACTGTAAATAAGGCATCGGCCTTGGCCAGCGTCTGTTTTTCAATTTCAAAAATGACATGTGCATTACTATTTTGCTGACTGTCTTTCAGGGTCAGGCTCAGTTGCTGGCGATAACGGTTTTTAATATCCAGTTGCTGCGCCTTGTCGATCAGCTCGGCATCGCGCTGCTGGATTTTCTGCTGATAGCTGTTCACAATCTGATGGACTTGCTTGAGCATGGCTTCAGTTTCTTTATAGCCTTGTGCCTGATCCTTGGCCAAGCGGTCGATATTCAGAAAATTCTGCCAGTTGGCGGCTTTTAAGTCGCGTAGATACTGATTGCGTTCCTCGGCACTGTCGCGCAATTGCCCCAGCATAAATTCTGCCATGATGGCATAGTCACCATCCAGACGGTCATCCTCAAGTTCAATCTGAATCGGTTTAGACCAGTCCTGTGCCTGCTGCGCAATGCTCTCGGTTTTTTCTTCGAGCACGGTTTCATATTCGAGCAGCTCGGCCTGATGTTTTTGCTGAACCGAATTCTGATAAAACAGCCCAATAAAAATTGCCAGTGTCACAGCGGCTACAATCATAAAAACACGCGGCATGTATACGCTCCAGCTCTGTCAGTCAGATCTTGTTGATTTACATCCACTATGCTTATTTTTTAAACACAATTCAAGGCATTTGATTTTTCCAATAATATGTCTAGCTTAGACAGAAATTGCTCCCCTCACAAAGCTACCCTTTCCCAGCACACTATTTGTCGATCTCGTTGCATGGCAGATTTAATAAGCTCGTTTAACAAAGTTATCTAGACCGACAGGCGCACATTATGGGGAATTAAACGGCAGGCTCAGATTCAGCCGGTTCGGATCGAATTGCTCGCGGACAATACTCACATTGGTGGCATCGCGGTTAATTCCAAAAGGTTGCAGCAATACATACACCCCATTTCTTGGGTCTGAAGACTGCAAGCCCTGTGCGATGGCCAATACATATTCACGGAACACCACAGGCAGGCTATCCAGATCAGGGTCGGCAGGTGCACGCATCACATCAATATTCGCGACCACATCACCATCCACGCTATAGGCCTGAATTTCACGTTCAATTTTCATCAGGCGCATTTGCAGGGCTTTGCGCTGGCTGTTCTGTTCCTGATAAGGCAACATTTTTTCAGTCACGGCGCGCAGTTCCGGTTCCGCCATGACAGTCAGGGTCGGCAAGACGACAGAATTAGCAGCAGGCGCAGCATGGCTTAATATCGGTAGGCTAAAAGCAGTACAGGCCGTAAGAAAGCCGAGTTTAATTAATGTTAGCAGATTCATCATTTTCACCCTCGTTTGGAAAAGGGAAAGCATCAAAGCTAAATCTTACAAATAATACCAGTGCCTATTGTTAAGTTTGATAAACGGTCAATGATGCATAAAAAGGCAGGAAACCTAGAAAAAGAAGAAGTTGAAACAACTGAAAAATAGAAAAGAATGCTGATCTGGCTTTGGTGCAGGCAAAAAAAATCCCCAAACCAAGTTTGAGGATTTTTTGAATATGGTGGCGAGACCCAGGATCGAACTGGGGACACACGGATTTTCAATCCGTTGCTCTACCTACTGAGCTATCACGCCGATGCGGTGTATTAAGCCGTATCTGGCCTCATTAGTCAATCAAAATTATGAAAAAAATATTTGAGTGGCTGATTTTTGGCCTAAAAAAAATCCCTGATGGGATCAGGGATTGAAAACTTTGAAATCGTTTTAAAATATGGTGGCGAGACCCAGGATCGAACTGGGGACACACGGATTTTCAATCCGTTGCTCTACCTACTGAGCTATCACGCCGATGTCGCGTATTAAACAGTTTCAGCTGTAAATCGTCAAGAGCAGAGAGAATAATTTTCATCAAATGTTTACTTTTCCATCAACTCGCATCAATTTGAGTCATAAATCGAACAGTGTTTACCAAAGACCTCAGCAATAAAACAGATTTAAGCGCTTATTTACATAAAAAAGCAGCCTAATGACTGCTTGATATTGCTCTATCTTCAGATTTTTTCCAGATTGGCGAGACAACGATGAATGGCCCCACAGCCTGGGACGAAATTTTTCACGCCTTTTTCTTCTTCCATGCGGCAGACTTCGCTGACCAGCCTTTCTGCCACACCACGACCGCGATTGGCCGGATGTACCACGATATTTTCCAGAATGCGGCTTTCGCCCTGTCCAGTGCACCAGATTGCCCCAATAATTTTGCTATTAAATTCTGCGCTATAAACTGAGGTATACTGTGCAAGGTTTTGCTCTAGTTGTTCCATGGCATCTGCCCCGTCGCTAAATTCCGGGCTCGTGTCATACAGTCGCTCAAGCTGGCTGCGCACTTCGTCATTTTCTAAAGAAGTATAAGCATGTACGGTGATAGGCATTGATAAACCCTCCTGAGCAATCTAATATGCGGTGACTTCGTCACGGCGAAAATATTTTCTACATCAATCATTTTGACGTATTTGAGGAACGTGTCTATGACAGATCGTATCAGTGAAGTGGTAAGAAATACCAACGAAACCAAAATTCGAGTTCGTTTGAATCTCGACGGTACTGGTCAAGGCACCTTAAACACGGGTATTCCCTTTTTAGATCATATGATTGATCAAATCAAGCGTCATGGCCTGTTTGATATTGATATTCATTGTGATGGCGATCTGGAAATCGATGACCATCATACTGTGGAAGACTGCGGTATTACGCTGGGTCAGGCATTTGCACAGGCATTGGGCGATAAAAAAGGCCTGAAACGCTATGGTCATTTCTATGCGCCACTCGATGAGTCTTTAAGCCGTGTCGTGGTAGATCTGTCTGGCCGTCCGGGTCTGTTTATGGATATTCCATTTACCCGTGCCATGATCGGCCGTTTTGATGTGGATTTATTCTCTGAGTTTTTCCAGGGCTTTGTAAACCACTCCTTGATGACGGTACATATCGACAACCTGAAAGGCAAAAACAGCCATCACCAGATCGAAAGCGTATTTAAAGCATTTGCGCGTGCGCTGCGTATGGCCTGTGAAGTGGATCCACGTGCTGCCAATACGGTAGCTTCAACCAAAGGTACACTGTAATGACCCGTATTGCCCTTCTTGATTATGGCATGGGAAATTTGCACTCTGCGGCAAAAGCATTAGAACATGTCGGTGCCACGGTAGATGTGACCAATGATCCTAAACTGATTGCGCAAGCAGACAAGATTGTCTTTCCGGGCGTAGGTGCGATGCGTGACTGCATGCAAGGTATGCACGAAGCCGGGATTGATGAAGTGGTACGTAATGCCCTATTTAACAAACCGGTACTGGCCATTTGTGTCGGCATGCAAGCCTTGATGCAGCATTCGGAAGAAAATGGCGGTACCGATGCACTGGGTATTTTCGAAGGTGCGGTCAAGCATTTTCCGGAAATGGCGGGTTTAAAAGTGCCGCATATGGGCTGGAACCAGGTGCATCAGGCTGATCCTGATCATCCGATGTGGAACAATATCGAACAGGATGCACGTTTCTACTTTGTACATAGCTACTATGTAGAGCCACAAGATTCAGACTTGGTAGCAGCTACTTGTACCTATGGCATTGAGTTCTGTACTTCAATTCATAAAGAAAACCTGTTCGCGACCCAGTTCCATCCGGAAAAAAGTCATACTGCCGGTTTGCAGTTATTGAAAAACTTTGTGGAATGGAAAATCTGATTTTCCTTTCGCCTAAAAGCTCGCAGATTGCGGGCTTTTTATTGATTATTTTTTACACTTTTCATTTATAAAAAACCCCTTTATCATAGACTTGCTTATAAAAAATATAATAAAAACAAAGGAAAAATAATGAGTAATACAATTCAGGATTCGGGGTGGAATGCATCAGGACGTTTTGGGCGACGTTCTTATATCGCATGGAATATGCTGCTTGGTTTTTGCTTTATGAGCATCGGGATCATTGCTGCTTTCATCTTGCCTGGAATGAGTCCAGAGACTTTAGATGGTAAAATGTCCATGCCTTTAATGGTGGTGTTGGTTTTGATCTACGGCCTTGCGATTTATTTTAGCGTAATTTTTTTAATTCGTCGTTTACATGACCGTAATCATAATGGCTGGCTTTCTTTACTGATTTTTGTGCCTGTCGTGAACCTTGTCTTTACACTTTACCTGTTATTGGCACCAGGTCACAACGAAAGTAATGAATATGGTCCTCCACGTACTACACGTGGCTGGGAAACGCTTTTGGTGGTGCTGTATCTGGTACTCGCGGTTATTTTGGCAGCCTTTGCTGTCCCTGCTTATCAGAATTATGTTGAACGTGCTCAACAGGCGCAGATGGAATAGAGTAGCTATCACACTGATTAATCCTTGTTAAATTTTGCATAAAGCCCATTCTGCATGGGCTTTATTTTTGCCTAGAGCTGGAAAAGTGATTAAGCTGAACGCATTCATTTCATGATTGAAGCTTATGCAACAGCTGCTGGACACTTTACCAAGCAAGGAACAAATTCAGGCCTTTCCTGTATTTCAAAATCTTCCGATGCAACAGATTCAGGTGATTAATCGTCTGGAACAATGTCATGCTCTTGAACAGGAGCTAAAAAGCTGTGCAGTTCTGGGTTTCGATTCTGAATCCAAACCGACCTTTAAAGTTGGTGAGGTTTCTACCGGGCCACATCTGATTCAGCTGGCCACTTTAGACAAAGCCTATTTATTTCAAATGAATGATGTGATCTGGGATTTTCTTAAACCGATCTTTGCCAGTCGAGACCAGATCAAGGTCGGTTTTGGCCTGAAAAATGATGCGCATCTGTTCCGTAAAAAAGGCATTGAACTGAATAGTGTGATTGAACTGTCTAAATGTTTTAAAGCTTTTGGTTTAAACAATCCGGTCGGATTAAAAAATGCCATGGCGTTATTGTTTCAGTTGAATTTTCCTAAATCCAAACGGATTAGTACCTCGAACTGGGCCAGCAAGAAGCTAAGCCCGGCACAAATTGATTATGCAGCCGCAGATGCCTACGCGCCCGTGTTGGTATTTGAAGAATTACTACGTCGGGATTTATTACCCAGAGAGATTCCCAATACTTCATTAAAATTAAGAATCCGTCCTTCATCGACGGCTTAAGTGCTTGCATGGCCTGCTGGTACTGGCAACTTGATGTACGCATGAAAGCTGTGATGAACGCGGTCGATGAGAGAGCTGTGACTTTAACAGGTCTTACAGCTTCGGTTATCGACCAGCTCAGTACACGATCCGTTGTGGAACATCTGATCGCCATTAAAGAGACGGATCACTAAAACCATTAAAATAAATTACCTCACTGCTACCTATCTATGGACAGGTTTTCTTTATTCATACCGTTTAAGAGTTAGAAATTTCGACTTTATTTGCTAAGATGAATACACTCAAATTCATTCTAAAGATTAAGCAAGGAGCGAAAGCATGCTGATCATCCCTGCAATTGACCTGAAAGATGGCAAATGTGTCCGTTTAAAACAAGGTCGTATGGAAGACGATACCGTATTTTCAGACGATCCGGTCGCAACAGCACAGCATTGGGTAAATGAAGGCGCTCGCCGCTTACATTTAGTAGATTTAAACGGTGCTTTCGCAGGTACACCAATCCATAAGCCAGTGGTTGAAGCCATTGTCCGATCTCAACCTGATTTGCCGATCCAGATTGGTGGTGGTATCCGTTCTCTGGAAACCATTGAGCATTATCTGCAAGCCGGTGTTTCTTTTGTGATCATTGGCACCAAAGCAGTTCAGGATCCTGAATTTGTTGAAGAAGCATGTCGAAAATTTGCTGGTCATATTATTGTTGGGATTGATGCCATGAATGGCATGGTAGCAACAGATGGCTGGGCCAATGTGACTGATGTCAAGGCTACTGACCTGGCGAAACGTTTTGCCGATGCGGGCGTGTCAAGCATTGTCTACACGGATATCGCGCGTGATGGCATGATGCAGGGTGTGAATATTGAGCAAACCGTGAATCTGGCGCAATACTCAGGTTTGCCTGTGATTGCTTCAGGCGGCGTGACCAATCTGGATGACGTGCGTAACCTGAAAGACCAACCGGGTATTTTAGGTGCAATTACCGGCCGTGCGATTTACGAAGGTACATTAAGCTTGCGTGAAGCACAGTTATTGCTAGATGAGCAACAGGCGCTATAATTAACCTGAGTTCGACATAAAAAATAAATAAAAAAAAGCCTTAGCATCTGTAATATCTTGGTTACGAAGACAAAACATTTCAGAGCAAGGCTTTTTCATGGACTATATTACCGAATTATTTTGTATCTTGGATGATTTCTGCAAAAAGTTTAATGAATCTTTAGAGAAAGCTCTAATTTCTGATCAAAAAACAACAATGAAAAAGTCAGCTTTAAGCTTGTCTGAAGTCATGACCATTGTCATTTTATTTCATAAATCCGGGTTTAGATTTTTCAAATATTTTTATTGTCATATGATCATCCCATTTTGGAAATCAGCTTTTCCCAAGCTTCTTAGTTACAATCGTTTTATTGAAATTATGCCGCGTTGTTTGCAAGCTTTGAGTAGTTTCTTCCATCAAGTTAAAGGAGAAGATACCGGAATTTGTATTATTGATTCGACTAAATTGGTCGTTTGCCATAATCTTAGAATTAAAAGACATCGTGTATTTAAAGGCTTAGCTGGTCGTGGTAAAAGTAGCACAGGTTGGTTTTATGGATTTAAAGTCCATATTGTTATCAACAACTTGGGTGAAATTATTAATCTCAAGATTACATCGGGAAGTGTTCATGATGTTGCTGTACTTGAATCTTTAACCCAAGAGTTAAAAGGTATTTTACTGGGCGATAAAGGCTATCTGAGTAAAGCAAAAACTGAAGCTTTAGCAGCAAGGGGGCTCAGACTATTAACCCCGTCACGCAAGAATATGAAAAATAAACCCATCCAAACTGAAGAAGAAAAACAATTGCTTTGCAGAAGAGGATTGATCGAAACAGTGAATGATCAGTTAAAAAACTTACATCAAATTGACCATTCACGTCATCGTTCGGTGAATAACTTTATGGTGAATATTATGGCTGCTATAGTGGCTTATTGCTTAAATCCAAATAAGCCAACTTTCCAAAACTTGCTAAAAAGCTAAAATATTTCATCGAACTCAGGTTAATTAAGTCTGCTGTAAAAGAGGTCTTCGGACCTCTTTTTTATTTTTTTAATTTTCTGATCTCCTGGCATGTCTACACTTATTTCCAAAAATCACTCCGGCTGGATGGTGAAAGCGCCGCAACTCGCCTTGATCCTGATCACCATTATCTGGGGTGGCAGTTTTACTACCGTGCAATACGGGCTGAACTTTAGCAGTCCGATTATGTTTGTCGGCCTGCGTTTTGCTGCAGCAGCGCTTGCCGTCACCCTGATTTCCCTAAAGTCGCTAAAAGGCATGAACCTGAAAGAGGTGTTCGCTGGCGCGGTAATTGGGATCATGATCGCCATCGGCTACGGCACCCAAACTGTGGGTTTGCAGACCATCAGCAGCAGTGAGTCGGCTTTTTTAACGGCCTTGTATGTTCCGCTGGTTCCGATCCTGCTCTGGCTCATGTTCCGTAAAAAACCGCATGTCATGACCTGGATCGGAGCGCTGTTTGCCTTTATCGGTCTGGTGTTTTTGACAGGAAATGGTTTTGCTGCGATTCAGCTCAGTTTCGGGCAAACCCTGACTTTGCTCGGTTCGATTGCGATTGCACTGGAGATTATTTTTATCAGCCATTTTGTCGAGCAGGTGAATGTACGCCGGGTCACCGTGCTGCAACTGATTTTTGCGTCCTTGTTCTGCTTTATGATCGCACCTGTTTTAGGTGAATCTCAGCTACCTGAATTCCACTGGCATCTGGCAGGGATTTTATTCGGTTTGGGCATTGCCAGTGCCTTGATTCAACTGGTGATGAACTGGGCGCAGCGCATGGTCGACCCATCACAGGCAGCGATTATCTATGCCGGCGAACCGGTATGGGCAGCCCTGTTTGGCCGTCTGGCCGGAGAACGTTTACCGTCACTGGCTTTATTAGGCGGATTGCTGGTGGTACTGGGCGTGATTGCCAGTGAATGGAAACCGAAGTTTTTAAGAAAACAACCAACAGAAGAATTAAAGCAAGATCTTTCTTAATTCCGCTAAATCCCCCTGAAAAAGAGGGATTTTTTTCTCTAGGGAAATACGGCTAAAATTATTTGCTATACATCGGTCTATTGTCATTTAAGCGCATGATGCCGCGAATCGCCCGATACACAATCCAGATCCAGGCCAAAACCACCACCACTAAACAGAACGCGGATGCACCAAATGCGACCCCTGCAAACAGGTTAGGATCTTCACCGGTAAAGAACAAAAAGAAAAATGGAATAAAGGCGACGATATTCCAGAACAGATACCACCAGAAACTGCGGATCTGCCAGGTAAAATGGCTTTCAAAGATGGAACCGCGCACATCGTGCCGTTTCACATAGTTAATGATCAACGCCACAAGAGCCAGCAGGCCAGCACTAAAAATGGCCACAATATATAAAATGTACAGTGCAAAAGTCAGTGTGCGGTTTGAATCTTTATCAATGGAATAGTTCACGTCCCCTCCTAGTACTTCCCCCTAGATATTTAAACTATTCAATGGGGAAATTAGCCATATAATCAAAATGATGTTAAAGACTATGGTACAAAAATATATCTGCCGGAAAGGTTGTTTTTGTGTTTTATGCCGTAATTTCTGCTGTGCCAGCCATGCTGCTGGCCAGCCGCCCAAGAAAGCCACCAGATGCAGAGTATTTTCCGGAATACGACGGTCGCCCAACTGGGCTGCTTCTTTGTCTTGGGCATAAAGCCAGTAGCTGAGCGCATTCATCAGGCTGACCAGCAACAACACCAGTCCACTCAGTAAACCACCCAAGGTCAAAGCCACCAGTAAAAGAATATAGGCCACACAGGCAATCTGCATCGGCTGTAATTTCTGTGTCTGCTGTGGCTTGGAGGGTTTGAATTTTGCTTGCAGACTTTTGGCTTGTACTGCTTTCAGGTACATCACCTGCTGCGCACGATAACGGCCGCGTTCATCCAGAATGACCAGATAATCCAGCGCACAGCCCACGATTGGACGTGGGCCAGGCTTGGCAAAGTCCTTGATATGCAGAAATACGCGATCTTTGGCCGGATCACTGGGCTGGATAAAACCATAGCCTTGGTCATCAAACCATTCCACTAAGCGTCCCTGATCGCGCATATTCCCTATCCCTGTTGATTTGATTGTTTAAGCGGTGACGAATTTTAAGCGTTCAATCAGCATATTACGCATTTCATCCGGATTTTTTTGCAAAATATCTTCGCCAGTACGGCCTAATGCTGCATTACGCTGAGCCACCTGCAGACGCATCATCCAGAACCGTCCTGCTGCCATAGCCAGATACAATTCCAGACAAGCGCGTTCATCACTGGTTAAAGGACGAATCGTTTCATAGGCATTTAAAAAGGCAATCGCTTTTTCTTCGTTCAAGACCACGTCAGGATATTCGGTACAGAAGTCATTTAACGTAATAGCAATATCAAACAGCCATTCATCTTTATTTAGCTCATAAAAATCCAGAATGCCATTCAGCTGATCGCCTTCAAACAAGGTATTGTCACGGAACAGATCGGAATGAATAAAACCGCGTGGACGATCCGGATATACCGCCGTCAACGCCTCATATAAACCTAATAATTTACCGAGCAAGACTTTATCTGCCGGACTTAAACTTGGTTTGATCTCTTGAGAAACGGCCAGCCAATAGGCATGATCACGCACAAAATTACGTTCTAATTTAAAGTCTTTGAGTGCCACATGCATTTTCGCCTGAGCCACTGCAATCGCTTCAACCTGCGCAATGGTAGATGGCATCGGATGTTCACCCATCAGGCGTGGTGCAATCTGTGCCGGTTTATCTTTAATGCTGTGAATGGCCTTGCCTGAATGCGACAAAGGCACGGGAACGGCCAATCCGGCTTGACCCAGATGTTCTAGCACGGGAACCAGTTCACCTGCCGCCTGTTCATCCATATCCTCAAATACTGTCAGCACATATTGCTGATCTTCGCAGACTAAAAAATAGTTGGTATTTTGAATACCGCCTTGAATGGGAATCAGATCAATCGCCTTTAAACCATAAGGCGCTGCAAAATCCTGAACTTCCTTTAAAGTCAAAGTGGTATAAACCGACATAGAAAACCTGCGAAAAAACTTACATAATTTTGCTAGAATACCGTTTCCATCTGCCAAGGTGTAGCGCTTGCGTGGGTGAGTTTCATAATCGGCTGTAATAATTGGAAAAATTTATGCTAGCTAAACGTATTATTCCTTGTCTGGACGTGGATAACGGCCGCGTGGTCAAGGGTGTCCAGTTCCTTGATATTCGTGATGCGGGTGACCCGGTCGAAGTGGCGCGCCGTTATAATGAACAAGGTGCCGATGAAATTACTTTCCTTGATATTACCGCTACACATCATGGACGCGACACGACTTATCGTACTGTAGAGCGTATGGCCGAATCTGTATTCGTACCGTTAACTGTAGGTGGTGGTGTCCGTAAAGTCGAAGATATCCGTTTATTGCTCAATGCCGGCGCAGATAAAGTCAGCATTAACTCGGCTGCGATTTATAATCCTGAGTTTGTGCAGGAAGCGTCTCAACGCTTTGGCGCACAATGTATCGTGGTGGCGATCGATGCCAAAAAAACCGGTGACCATAAATGGGAAATTTTCACCCACGGTGGCCGTAAGGAAACCGGGATCGATGCGATTGAATGGGCCGTGAAAATGGCTGACTTCGGTGCAGGTGAATTACTGATTACTTCGATGGATGCCGATGGCACCAAAGCCGGTTACGACATTGCCCTGATGCGCGCCATCAATGACCGCGTCACGGTACCGACCATTGCTTCTGGCGGTGTGGGTAATTTACAGCATTTGGCGGACGGCATTATTCATGGGGGTGCCGATGCGGTACTGGCAGCTTCAATTTTCCATTTTGGCCAGCACACCATTCCGGAAGCCAAAGCCTATATGGCAGCCCAAGGCATTGAAATGCGCCTTTAAGCCGTTTTAGATGATGATTTAATTAAAGAGTGTTTTTATAAACACTCTTTTTTTATGCCTTAAATAAAACAACACAGCAAATACGGGACAAAAAAAAGGAGTCTTTCGACTCCCTATAAAACCAAGATAAGACTACAGCACTTGGTATTCAAAATAACTCATTACACCCAGAAATATTATCAGTATGAGGCTTTGCTCACCGACAGGAGCAAATAAGTGAAATCCACAGGACAATATTGACAATACAATCGTATTTTATTGACAAATCACGACAAAGCCCTGTTTTACTCCATAACCTGCGTATTTAACTGCTTCATTACCGTATTTTTTGCAGTATTTTTCGTCATCTTAGAGTAAGCATCGGCCGATTTAACTAGAAAATATTGTTCTGCCCAGCGGTTCAATTTTTTCGAGATCGGTGCAGGCGAGCTCAAACCTAAAGGATTCTGTTCCTGCAAATCTGCCGAGGAAATCACACGGGTACCGAGCAGATAATCAAACCAGGGCTTGGTGACGCACCAGTTGGCATCCTGATTACTATTCATATGATGATCATAATGCCAGGGTAATTTCTTTTTGGCCCATTCCGGTTCCAGATGAGCCCGGCGATGTAAATAATAATAGTTGCCTGCACTATACAGGGCGGCCAGTGACATGCCTTTGGAGAAGGGATAAAAACTGAGTCCAAAGACGGTCGCAACGACTGCCAGTGAGGCAATTTCATTGCGGGTACGCCAGTTGTCCAATCCTTCTACATAGCCGAAATCGGAAAATTCCGTTTTCCGCACAATCCGGTGATGCTCCCAATGTGAGCGCATACTCTCGGGTACCGGACTATAACGGCTCTGTCCCGGCTGGTGAACACCATGCAATACATATTTATGTGCAAACCATTCAAATCCATTTGCGACGACAAGTCCTGCCAGAAAACCTTTCCACATAATCTTTTACCTCTTGGTCTATTTTTAATATAGGCTAAATAAAAGACTAGATATTGACCAAAATATTCAATATGATTGACAAAATACGACAAAATAAAAGAATTAAAAATGCTGGTTCTAAAAAACTACGTAGGTTCAGTATACGGTGGTTTAGGACATTTACTTTTGGACTATTATCAGTTGAAACAGCTTGAAGTCCCTGAGAAATTATTGGCCATTCAAAATCTGGAACGCTTTGATTTCGCCTTGTGGCGTGATCTATTAACGACACTTGATCAACAGCTGCAACGACCGGCTTTAGGCTTGGAAATCGCCCAACTGGTTGAAGCTAAACACCTCGGTATTATTGGCTATCTGGCACTCTCAAGTGAGACCTTGGGTGAAGCCTTTATGCGCTATCATGATTATCATCGTCTGATTTATGATGGCGGCCCACTTCAGCTGCAATGGCAAGGCGATTATCTGTCGATTGGCTGGGTTGAAGTTCCCTTTCATCTGAATACCCAACTGACCGATGAAATCGCGATTGCGCTAATGACGGAATTCGTAAAAGCCAATGTTCAGAACCCGCACGGGGTTCAGTTATATGAAGTTCATTTCCAGCATGTAATGCCTAAAAATATTGCACTCTATGAGCAGTATTTCGGATGTAAAGTCCGCTTTTCTCAAGCCAGAAATCAGGTATTGATGCATGTCAGTGAACTGTCCAGACCACTGAAACAGGGCGACCAGACCTTGCAAAAACTGCTGATGCAACAGGCCAAAGCATTATTAGAAAAATTCCCGTACTCCACTCTGGTAGATCAGCAGCTGCAACAGGCGATTCTAATTGGCCTGCAAAAAAACCTGTTCCAGATCAAACATATTGCCGAGCAGATGAATTTTTCCGTGCGTCAGTTACAACGCCATTTACAAAAACAGGGCAAAACTTATCAGCAATGTATGCAGGAGATTCGCTGCATGCTGGCTATGCAATATCTGAAAGATCCGCACTTGAGTTTGCAGGAGACTGCCATGTTACTGGGTTATTCTGAACAAAGTGCGTTTCAGCGTGCCTTTAAGCAATGGACCCAGCTGACACCGCAGCAGTGGCGCCAACAGAATATGCCAGCTGCTTAAACTACCAGCATGTTCGTTTGATATACGGGCTTCAAGCAGGGTTGACGATTTTAATCCCTGTCCCCTATCACCTGATGATAGATAGAAAAATAAGGAATTAAAATATGGGTAGATATCTTCCCGAATTGCTCGGCACGTTCTGGCTGGTGTTTGGAGATATTGTGGGAGCAGAAAATTAGGCTTTTTAATAAAAACCCTCTAAAAAGCCATGATTTCTAGATTCTGTTTTTCTGCATGTTTTACATGGAACATGCAGATCATCGCGTTTAAAAACGCTTATAAAAATGGATTTTCAATTTCATCCATATCATCACGCTGAATTTTTTCTGGCAAGTCCGGCGTGTTTTCAAGTTGTTGTACCACATCATTCAGAAAAGCCTGCAAGGCTTTGGCCACTTTCAGTCCCTGCTGATCCTTGGTGATTTGCAAGTTGCCATACAGACTGACACAGTCCAGATCATTTTCCAAAGTCAGATCATGAATGGCATGGGATTCACTGCCATTTTCAAATGCTTTAAACATATCCTCTTCACCTGTCTTTGTTATTTTTCCATGAACGTCTGATGTCGATGCTACCCGAATCCCGGTTTTTTCAGCAAGCTTATTTCAACAGCTGCAAAATATATTGCAACAAGGCATCAATCAGCTGTTTCACGATGGCATCTTGCGTTGCGTTGTCTATCGTGCCGCCAGTCGCAGAGGAGGTCGAACTGCTTGAACCAGAAGACTTAAACTCGCGTTGCAGTGCCTGCAGGTTTTCTTTGGAAACCTCTTCGGCACACTGGCTTTCTGCATCCCAGTTGGAATATTCGATTTTCTGGTTGGCTTTTACGGCATTTCTGGTCAGTGGCAGCTTATAGGTATTGCGCTTCTGCTCTTCGGTGAGCTGCGGGAACAGGTTAATTCCGAGCTGTTCTTCCAGATAGCAGACACTGACAATACGCACTTTGAGAGAATTGTCATTCGGTGCATAGTAAGCACCAATAGCACCGGTTTTCGGCATATAAACCGCCTTATAGACCGCGGTTGGCACAATCACGCCATTGCCAATGGTTTTCAGCTTTTTCCCGGCAAAGACCGGCCCAGTCACCACATAGACATTCTGTTTCTGCTTGGTCACAATGGCACGGGTGGCCTCTTCCAGCTCACGCCAGACCTGCTGATTATTCTTGGGTGCTTGCGGCACCATATTGGCCAATGAAAAACTGTCAGACTGCGCAGCCTTGTTAGGCATATCCGCATTCGGTGCCATATGACCGCGGTCATAACCTGAACCACGATAATCCGCCAATGTGGCACGATGCTTCGCACTGACTCGATCTTCTTCATGAAAATTATCTTCACGGGGAATTTTCTGGCTTAAGCGTGCTGGCGTTAAGGCTTCTGCGACCCAAAGCGGTGTTTTGGATACCCCGGAATAACCGACATTAAAGCCATTAAAACACAGTGAATAACTGTCTTTTTTCAGGCTGTCTTTTATCAAATATGGCGGTACATCACGATAAAACTGGTTCAGACAGGCAGAATCGCTGGAAGAGGAAAGTGACACCCACTGACTGATTTTTTCCTGGCCAAAAGCGATGGCGAAGCTGCTCGAAGCCACCACGCCCAGAATGACTTTAATACTATTATCATTTAAAAACTGAAAAAAAGAGTTCTTGGGTTTACGCTGCTTCTTGGCCATTATTACACGTACTTTTTAGATCAATACAGATTTTGACCGAGCTTAACAAGCTGTATAAGTGAAGTATATCTTGGCTCTACCATTCGTTTACTAAATAAACAATAAGTATCTAAAACCCCGGCTAGTTGTAACAAACTGTCTAATTTTATTTCTTTTTAAATGAGGTTTCTCGGTGTTTGCGTAGCTTTGTTTGGCCCAGTGGATTGAGTGTGTAAAGCTAACGGCCTATCTCAATTCGTACAAATATTTAGTAATGGTGTCAATCATGAATTCCAAACTCTCTAAAGCATTAGGTTTAGGATTATTCACAAGTGTGATCAGCGTAGCTGCATTTGCCGAGCCACCAGTTCAACCCGGTGAAACACTTGAAAGCTTGTCTAAAGCTAAAATTAGTACCAAGGTGAATGGTCAGGAAGCCTCTTTAGAAAGCTTGGTGAACTCTGGTCAGATCCGTCTGGTCGATCCGCGCACAGCGGCACCACAACCAGTCATGCCCGATACACAAATGCCAAATGATCCAGCGATGGCCCAAGCCCCGAATCATTCCGGCACTGTCTCTCCTCAGCCGCCTGTCACAGAAGCAGGCATGAATGAATCAGAGGTGCCGGCCAATCTGGTTGAACCAGCCACTGAATCAGAAGTAGAAGCCAGCACGTCTATGACGACGCCTCAACAACAACCAACACTGGAAGAACAACAAGCAGCTGTACCAGCAATGTCTGAAGAGCAACAGCAAGCAGCTATTGCTTCAGAACAACCGATGCCTGAAGCACAGCAACAAGCGGCTGTGACTGAAGCAGATGTGAGCAATGAACAAACTGAAATTGCAGCTCAATCTGATGCAGAGCCAGTACTGATGGAAGAACCTTTGAATGCTGCACCTGAAGTGCCGGCTGCGGTAGAACTCGAACAATAATCTGAAACTCATTTATTTATTAGATCTCTTGCGAAAGTTAATTCAAGAGCATCCAATTCACCATTCCAACAATTAAATTCATTCTTAGACCAAATCGTTTCCGTCTATTTCTATACCGTTCTGTTAATATCCGAAAATATTTAAGTTTGCCGTTGATATGTTCAATTGTGATCCTACGCCGACTGATTTCTTGGTTGATCTGTTTTGCTATTTTGGGTAATGATAAATTCTTAGGTTTCTTGATTGGAATGAGTAACTTACTCTTAATCTGATGAAATCCTTTATAGGCTAAATCTGCCATAATACAAGGATAAATGATCATCTCCTTAAAATACTTACGCGCAATCGTCAGATCATGTTTTCTGCCACTTTCGACCTGTATACTTACAATTTGCTTTAGTCTTGGGTTAAAAATGACCTGTGTTTTTAGCGTATGTTTCTTCTTTTTACCGCTATAGAATTTCTTTGTTTTTTTGGGACGCTCAATCTGTGACTCAGTGACATCAACGATCACATAATCACCTTCACTAAACTTTTGATTCCTTTTGGGTAATGCAAAAATCCGTGATTGAATCAGAGCATTTTCAACTTTATGAATAGTACGATTCACATTACTTTCAGCAAGATTATAGTCAGCGGATAATTCAATTTGAGTCCTATAACAGCGTAAGTAGTTTAGAGTTAACAATAATTGATCCTCTAAACACAAAGAATGCGGCCTTCCAGATTTTTTCTTGGCAAGTTCAGCGTGTTGTAACACCGATACCATTTTTAAGAATAATGGACGAGGAACTCCAACGAGTCGTTTAAATTCCCCATCATTAAATCGAGTTAAATTTTCATATTTCATGGGGCTAGTATAAACAATTTTTTACTTTCGCAAGAGATCTATTGTTTCTCTCATAAAAAAACCAGAGTGTGCCTCTGGTTTTTTTATGCTTTTTTATTTTATTTACATCTGAATCTGGGTGCCCAGCTCGACCACACGGTTGGGTGGAATCTGATAGAAATCACTGACCGGACTGGTATTGCGTTGCATAGAAATAAACAGCTTTTCCCGCCACGGTGCCATACCCTCACCCACAGTATGCATAATCCGTTCACGTGAAATAAAGAAACTGATCTGCATCAGGTCATATTCAAAATCCCATTGCTCATAGGCCTGCTGTAAAGCTTCCGGAATATTCGGCTGATCCTTAAAACCATAATAGATAAACACCCGGTAAAAATGTTCACTCAGTTTTTCCAGTTCAATCCGCTCCTGCCTGTCAACAAAAGGAATATCTCGGGTAATCACTGTCAGCATGATATTGCGTTCATGCAAGACCTTATTGTGCTTAATATTATGCAACATGGCATGCGGAACAATATTTGGTGTACCGGTCAGGAAAATGGCATCGCCTGGCACAAACTTGGTGCCTTCCCCCATCGAAATACTTTTAATAAACAGATCAATCGGCAAGGCATCCTGTTCCAGCCGGTTCAGTACCAACGCACGCCCATCTTTCCAGGTCATGAGAATCGTAAACAGTACCGCGCCAATCAGAATCGGCACCCAACCACCTGAAGCGATTTTCAAGGACGTTGAGGCCACAAAAACCAAATCCAGTGCCAGGAATGGTACAGCAAATAACGCTACTTTCCAGACCGGCCAACGCCAGAAGCCATAGGCCAGAATCGAGATCAGAATGGTGCCGCAGAGCATGGTCATGGTCACTGCAACGCCGTAAGCACTGGCCAGATTGGCACTATTTTCAAACAGTAAAATCAGGATCAACACCGAGATAAACAACATCCAGTTAATGAAAGGCAAATAAATCTGGCCGCGCTCCAATGCAGAGGTATGCTTGACTGACAGGCGCGGCAAATAACGCAGTTGAATGGCCTGATTGACCATAGAAAATACACCAGTAATGACCGCCTGTGAGGCAATCACCGCAGCTGCAGTCGCCAGTCCAATCATCGGGAATAAGGCCCAGTCTGGCAGCAGCATATAGAAAGGATTCGCCAGTGCTTCAGGACTACGCAGTAACAAGGCACCTTGCCCGGCATAATTCAGTAATAAACATGGCAAGACAATAATGAACCAAGCCAGACGAATCGGCAGACGGCCAAAATGCCCCATATCGGCATAAATCGCTTCACCCCCAGTCATGGTCAGAATCACCGCCCCCATGGTCAGAAAAGCCACATAGGGCTGATCGACCACAAAATGATAGGCCCAGTAGGGATTCACCATCCAGAGTACAAACGGGGTCTGGATAATGCTCCACAAACCAAAACCGCCAATCGACAAAAACCAGAGCATGGTTAAAGGCCCAAAGAACTTGCCCATGGTGGCTGTGCCGTGTCGCTGAACCATAAACAGCCCGGCCAGAATCCCGATGGATAAAGGCACCAGCCATTGATTGAAAATGGGTGTAGCAATACTCAGGCCTTCAATGGCTGAGAGCACGGAGATTGCCGGGGTAATAATCCCGTCACCAAAAAATAGTGAGGCACCGACAAAACCCAAAGCGATCAGGAATATTTTCTTTTGATCAGAGATTCGTGTGGTACGCAGGTTTAATGCCAACAGTGACATGATCCCGCCCTCGCCGTTGTTATCGGCACGCATGATTACCATGACATATTTAAAGCTGATGGTAAGCATCATGCACCAGAAAATCAGGGACAGGATGCCGAGTACAGAAGCTTCGCTAATGGCGAGATGTGCGGTAAGGAAGCATTGGCGCAGTGCATAGAGCGGACTGGTACCAATATCTCCGAAAACGACCCCAAGCGCAGCCAGTGTAATCACCGGGAGAGCTGCCTTTTGTGCAGTGCTTTGCATATATTGTCTTCGTTTTTTAACAAGCATTTTTGCGAATCATAGCACCGCATTAAAAGTTTTTCTGCAAATCAATTGTTTCAGCTTGGCACAGCTGGTTTTTTTCGCTATTATCCTCGGCCTATGGTGAGGTGTCCGAGTGGCTGAAGGAGCACGCCTGGAAAGTGTGTAAACGTTTATAGCGTTTCGAGGGTTCGAATCCCTCTCTCACCGCCAAATTCGATGTTTACGGTAGTCCGCCGTAGTGTAAAAGACTTGATTCCAAAGGGGTTGAGTCTTTTTTTATGCCCGATACACTACGATGGATAACGGTAGTATACCGACAACTTTGTCGGTATATTTGTCGGTATAAACTCAATTCAGCTAAATTTTGACCATCAATCCAAAGAAATGCTGATTTTGTACCGACAACTAGGAGAAATCAGAATGGCAAAACAGTCTAATAAGCTGACTGCTAAAGAGGTTAAGAACCTTAGCTTTGATGTAAATGGTGCAAAGAAGCAAAGACACCCAGACGGCGGTGGCCTGTATTTATTGATTGATGATACCGAAGCGAAGTATTGGCGCATGGATTACCGTCGACCAGTGACGCAAAAATATAACACCCTTGCAATTGGTACTTATCCAACCATTAGCCTTGAACAAGCTCGAATAAAGAGAGAAGAATTTAAAAAGCTGCTGGCAGATGGCATCGACCCAGCCGAGCAACGGAATAATAAAAAACGCGAGCAGCTTGAAACCTTAGAGAACACTTTTCATAAATTTGCTACGGAATGGTTAGAGATTCGCAGACATGAAGGAAAGGTGGACAGTGAAACAATACGCAAGCTTGATAAAGATATACTGCCTTTTATTGGTAAGTTACCAGTAGCACAACTGACTACTGAGCAACTGGAACGTGATGTGACCAAAGCACTTGTTGACCGTGGTGCACTTGAATCGGCTAGACGTGTTAAGTCAATTATGAATATGGTGCTTAAACTTCCATTAAAGCGCCGAATCATCACCTACAACCCTGCTCCAGACATTAGCCTACCTCAACCAACCAAGGGCAATCACAATGCTGTGACAGATGAGAGAGAGTTAGCCGATCTACTCCGTAAAACGTGGCGCTTAACTAAAGACTTTCCACGTACACGAATCCGAACTGAGTTAGCAATAAAGCTATCAGCGTATATTTATCAGCGCCCGGGAGAAATCAGAACCTTACTATGGGAATCGGTAGACTTTGAAAATAGATGCCTATCATTTGCAGCAAGTAAAACCAATCAAGACCATATCGTGCCGTTATCAATTCAGGCTTACGACATTCTCAAAGAGCTTGAGGACATGCGGACCACTTCAAAATATGTATTTCCAAGCGTCAAAACTTCATCTGAGTGCATGAGTGACGGCACTCTAACCCAAGTATTAAAGCGAGTAGGTTTTAAAGGACAGCATACAGTACATGGATTCAGAGCAACGGCGAGAACGCTGCTGGATGAAGAAATTGAATACAGAACCGACATTGTGGAACACCAGCTTGCACACAAGGTTAAAGACCCAAACGGTACAGCTTATAACCGAACCAAGTTTTTGCGCCGTCGACGCGAAATGATGCAGCTGTGGGCTGATTATTTAGACACACTTCGTCAAGGCGGAGATGTATCAAGGTTTAAGCCAAATAATGATGGTGAAAATTTGATTCAATTCAAACCGAACGCCAAGACAGCATAATTTTTGGTATTATTGAATAGTCAGGTATAGGAGGCATCCGACAAGCAAGTACCCAACTTGTTTACCTGACTGCTTCTGGGTGCGCCGTGGGAGGCAAAGTGCAATATTTAAATCAAATATATACCTATAATCTTTCTTTGAAGACTCAAGTTCTAAATGAAATTATTGGTATTGCGAAAGCATCAAACCGAAAGAATACACATTTGTGCAAGCCAGATAGTCAATTCGAGATATTAACTCCAAAAGAATTAAATGTATTAATAGAAAAATATACAAAAAAGTGTTTTCAATATTATTCTTTAGATGAAGAAAGAAAAAAAATCAAAGGAATGCTGAGGGTTCATGACTCCTTTGGCGAATTACAATACTTAATTTATTTATTATAGGACTTACGCATTGACGGATTCAAAAAAGTATTAAAATAGTTTATAAAGTATCTGTGATCAGACGAACTAAACATGCTTCTACAGCAACTTGTACATTACCCATTTATATGGGCTTTCTCATGACAGAACCGAACTCTATTAGCTGCACACAACTTGCCGAGACTTATAATATCTCGCATGATAGTGTAAATCGCTTTCTAGAGCGTGAAGACTACACACCTCACGACCTATATCAAGAAGCAATTCAACATATTGATAATAATAAACTTATAGTCAGTATTGATGATACTGTTTTAGATAAACCATATAGTCAACATATGGACTTGGTTAGCTATTTTTGGTCAGGCAAACACCACCGATCCGTCAAGGGGATTAATCTCATTACCTTGTATGCGACAGATCAGAATGGTCAAAATATTCCAATTAATTTCCGAATTTATGACAAATCTGAGGGTAAAACCAAGAATGATTACTTTATGGATATGTTAAGTGAAGTACTTAGTTGGGGTGCAAAGATTCAATTTATTACAGGTGATAGTTGGTATTCATCGACTGCAAATCTAAAAACCATAAGAAAACATGGTATTCGATTTATGTTTGGTATCGACTGTAACCGTAAGGTTTCCCCTGAAAAAGGACAATGGTTTCAACTGCGTTTATTGCCGAATTTCCATCAGGGTCAAGTGGTCTGGCTCAAAGATTTTGGCTTTGTACAATTATTTAAGACTCAGTTAAAAGAACAGCAGAGGTTTTATATTGTGTATCAAGATGAAGATGATTTATTGTCCTTTGAGGGTTTTCATGAATTACATTCAAGTCATTGGAAAATAGAACAATATCACCGAGTGATTAAACAGGTTTGTCATATTGAAAAGTTTCAAGTAAGACGGTCTAAACTGATTTTGAATCATATTTTTTCAGCCTTAATGGCCTACGTTGAGATACAAAAGAACCAGTTTGAGGGGATCTTTGAAAATGTATATCGTTGGCAGAAGAAATTATTTAGACCAATGATCAAAAACTTCATTGATGACTTTATTCTCGATAAAAATCATCTGCTACCACAGAGAGTCTATAAATAACAGTGCGTAAGTCCTATATTATATTATTCAAATTTAATTGAGTTAAAAAACAAAGAGAGTTTTAAGGATTTAGAAAAGCTTTATACGTCTAGTTTCTTGATTGATTACAGCACAAAAATTAATATTAAAGAGAGAGGTAAACATGCTTTTAATTTTGCAGAATATCAAAACTTCTATGATGAGATGTGTGAAGGATTTATTAAAGGAATAATTCCCCCTTCACTTACGAATGGTATAACCACATTAGATTACTCTAGCCTGAGATTTGATTTAATGGGACTGAATATGTTGTTTTGGAAGTACTGTTCAATTAATGCAATTTTCGAAATGGTAGAGCAATCCATTGATTTAACTCGTTATCTACATGACCTATTAAATGATTCAAAATCAATTAGAAACAAGCTTCTTCGCAATCCAGAATTACAAAAAAAATATCATAAGAATGTGGCTTCTGCTGGAGGCAAGGCAAAAGCTGATAATTATAAGAAAGATAATGAGCAAGCCTTTAAGCACATTGAAGAATTATGGGATACAGAAAAATGGGGAAAAGCCTCCAAATGTGCAGAGGATATTTTTAATTTGAAGGAAATTAAATTACCTTACAACACTGTATACAGCCATTTAAGAAGCTATATAAAATCAAAAAAATGATTTTTGCTAGCAGATATTAAAAACAGCTAGTAAATATTTAAGTTAGCTAGAACATTGATACTAATCAAATAAAATCTAAACCAAACTACCTCTAACGCCGTTGCAATACGGTACATAGTTAGAGGTTTTTTTATGTCTACCCATCAACAAACTACAGCACCAAAAGGTTTTTACCGCATGTCGCACCTTGCGACTACTGCACCACGCAAGGAACGCAAGTACACTGCCAAAGATGGAACAACTCGAATAATCAAGGCACGTCCTGAGCGTCAAGGCTTACTCCCAATGGGAGAAACAACAATCTGGGACAAAGTACGTGCTGGCGAGTTCCCTGCCCCGATCAAGCTAACCGAGCGCATCACCGCATGGCGCATTGAAGATATTGAAGCATGGATGGCTTCAAAAGGATTGGAGGCTTAATTATGAATGCTTCTGCAAATTTATTAACCAGATCCTCTGTACATCAAATCAATATTGACGGCGCTTTAATTCACCAAGATCAATATGGTCGTTACAGCCTGAATGATTTACATAAGGCAAGTGGTGGTGACGTAAAAAACAAGCCATCTAATTTTCTACAAAATGACAAGACACAAGAACTTATTGCTGAATTGGTCGATGATGGAAATCCATCATCGGTAAATATTGAGCCGGTATCCACAATTAGGGGTGGTTCAGGACAAGGGACATATGTTGTAAAAGAATTGGTCTATGCATATGCCATGTGGATTAGTGCAGCCTTTCATCTCAAAGTTATTCGCACCTTTGATACTGTAACAGCGCAGCCACAACTACCGGATCTTAATAATCCAGCGCAATTGCGGAACCTATTGCTGGGCTATGCTGAACAAAACATTCAGCTCAGTACTGAAAATATGGTGTTATCGAAGGCAATCGAAACAATTACTCATACTGAACATGGCGTGAAGTTCCAGCAGGCATGTAAGATTTTGGATGTTAAGCAACAAGTATTAGCTGAATGGCTTAGAAAACATAATTGGGACCGCTATCTAAACAATGCCAGGGCTTCAACTTATTACAGTGAAAACCGTGGGTACTGTGAAACCAAATACTCACTCAAAGAAGGTGTAAAAGCCTCGGGGCAGCCATATAGCTACACACAGACTGAGTTCTTCATATTGCCAAAAGGTATGCAAATCTTGGCTAAGAGGTTTGGAGAGTGAATATAAATCTTCAAAATATTTTCGCCCTACGGCTTTTCAAATCAATAATCTTTGGCTATATTGATTCCGTTCAGTGCAAAATCACTGAATTAGCTTTGGTCGGCTATGAATACACAAGCGCATACAGTCCGCTTCGGACTTTTTTTATGCGTAAAATCTCTATGCTTCTGCATCTTTATGGTGAAGCTGGAGAGGGACACCTTCGAGTGTGCAGGTCTCTTGTGTACCTGTCGACCAACCCTTTTCAGCTTTGCCACCCTCACTTGGTCGTGAATGGTAAAGCTCCTCAACAAACACAAGGAGCGCATTAATCATGCCTAATCAAATCAATACTGAATCGATTGTTAATCTTGAATCCCAATCAAAAGAAAAAATACAAACATGGATTAAGGTAATGTCCGATGACAGAAGTTATTGCTCTTATGTGGCTATTGGCCTTGTAAATAGTGAAATTGCTTATCCTTTAGGTAATTGGAATATCCCTTTTTATTCTTTTGAGGAAGCCGATCAGTTTAAGAATGCCGCTCAGTTAAAATACCCAGATCTTAATTTTGATTTTATTACTGGAGCTTTGCATACTGACAAAGCAATGGAAAATGTCTCTTGTGTATTTTGGGATAAATGGCAGAAGAAACATAATGAACGTATTTATTTATTAGATAATAAAAAGGCGGTGTTACTGTGAATAACACCGCCCAAAACTTGCAGCAAGACTCCGATAAGCCTGCTGACATTCTAGCGCACTGTGAGCAACTTGTATCGTTTGATGATGCTTATTTATCACATGCCTTAGTACAGCGTTTTGGCAGCCCAGAACAGCCAATCCATGTTGATACTGGCAGTGTGGATATAAACGGCATTACCTATGAACAGCCTTTGATTCTGCCTATCTATGATGGGCAATTGGAGCTTGTACAGTGCGCCGTCATGCAGGATGGTCAGCGTGTGACTGTCATGCCTGATGGATTAGCTAAAGGCTTTGCAAGGTATGGTGATTTTGACCATGCTAAGCCTGTCATTATTACCTGCAACCTAGAATCATTTTTTAAGGTCGCACAGACTGGTTACGCCGTTGTATTGGTGCTACTACCTACCCTGTGCAATAAACATCAAACAGAACTCAAGCCATTTGATTTTGAGCAAATCCAGTTTGTGATTAATCAGCTATCGAAGGCAGGCTATACAAAGTTATATCTACCTGTCAGACCTGAGCATATAAACCTTGAGCCATTCAAGGCATTGGAACAAAACACGGCGGTTAGATTGCTTAGCCAGTATCTAAAAATTGGTGTAAGTGAATTTCTGATTGAATTGACACAGTATGAAAGTTTAAGTGATGTGCTGTATTTTCTTGATTTAGCTATTGAGGCCCTACCAGAAAAGACTAATCTACCCAAAGGCCATTTAGCCAAACCGTTCAAGATGGAAGATGATTCATTTTTACACATCATGGACAATGGCCTATACCTTGTAAAGGAAAAGAGAGATGAAAACGGCGAACTCAAACAAACACGGACATTTATCTGTTATTCGGTAACTATTCTAGGTGAAGCGCGAAGCTTGAATAATGATAACTGGAAACGTGTTATTCAATTCTACGATAAAGACAATACGTTGCACCGCCTGCTTATTCCTTACGAGCATTTTATGGGTGAAGCGCAGGAAGTGTTCAAGATTATTGCCAGTCACGGATTGATGCCACCGCGCCAAGCCCATAAGAAAAGTGTATTTATCAGCTATATTCAGGACTATCCAATAGAACAGCGTTTTAGATGTGTAGATCGGGCCGGATGGCATGGATATTGTTTTGCTACACCTAATAAAACCTATGGTAATAGTGAAGGTGAGGAACTACTTTTTCATAGTGAAAGTCCAAGTCCTTACACAGTTGCTGGAAGCTTTGGAGAGTGGCAGGATCTTAGTAGATTAATTGAACCTCATGCATTAGCAGTATTGGCATTTTCATGTGCATTTTCAGGGCAACTGGTTTTGCCTTTAGGTGCTGAAAGTGGCGGCTTTCATATTTATGGATCCTCAACCGATGGAAAAAGTACGATTACCAAGGCTTCTTGTAGTGTATGGGGAAGTCCTAAGCATATATCCAGGTCATGGAGGACTACAGATAACGCTTTAGAAAATGAAGCTGAATTAAGAAATGATAGTTTTCTGAATCTTGATGAGCTACGCCAAGCTGCGCCGAAAGCCGTATCAGATATTGTCTATATGCTGACAGGTGGACAAGGAAAGGCACGAAGTACAAAATCAGGTAAAAACCGAGATGCCAAGCAATTTAGCCTTATGTATACCTCTACTGGTGAAGTAACACTTGAGGAGCATTTGCGCCGTGGAAATATTGAGCTTGATGCAGGCCTGTTGCTTCGCTTTGCACATATTCCAAGTGATGCAGGTAAAGGCTACGGCGTATTTGATTGCATTAACTACGGTATAGCACCTCAAGATATTGGTAACCGCATTAATGAACTAGCATCAGCACATTACGGTCATGCCGGTATTAAGTGGCTTGAATATCTCACCAGCGATAAAGATATGGTAATGATAAAGGCACAGGAACTGTTAGATAGTTTTATTGAGCAACACACCCAGACGAAGAATGGGCAGGCTAACCGTGTTTTACGCCGTTTTGCCTTGGTCGCTGCTGCTGGAGAGTTAGCAACATTAGCAGGTATTACGGGCTGGCAACAGGGACGCGCATTTGAGGCAGTAGCGCAATGTTTTAGCACTTGGCTAGATAGTTTAGGTGGTGGTGAAAACATGGAGGAAACAAAGATTCTGGAGCATATTAAAGCCTTTTTTGAATCTAATGGAACCAGTCGCTTTGAAGACTTAACCGTAATCCGACAGCCAGACGGCGAAGTCATCCGACAACGTATCCACAATCGTGTCGGCTATTACGATCCAAGTGAAAAAGTTTATCTTGTGTCACCTACTATGTTTAAGAAGGAAATATGCATAGGTATGAATGAGGCAAACGTCAAAAAGATATTGATTAAGCATGGATGGATCAAGGAATTTTCCGAAGGGGAAAAAAAGCTGTACGTGAAGAAGCCTGGTAATAACCTACCCGATGGAACGCGCCCCCGGATGATGCACTTTAGTGTAGAAGCTATGCAGAACCTAGATAGCGAAATATAAATTAATATCTATAAGGTGGATGTGGTGGACAAGGTGGACATACAGATATTTATTTCAGTTAATATACTGTTATATATAAATATTATTATGTCCACTTTGTATAAATATATACATCTTAATAAGTGGACATAAGGTGGACACTATTTAAGGTAAATAGATCTCGTCCACTTCTACTACTTTATGTGTCCACTTTTTTATTAGCTAAAACCACATGTAAGTGGAATTAATTAATTACTTAAAAACATACACATAGTTAATTATGTACACCTTGTCCACTATGTCCACTTCAAAAAATACATATACATGAGTAGACAGACAGAATAAGAAAAAGTTCTGTGCCAAACGTAAATCAAGCAATTGTCATGAGCTTATCAGATCGTGACCCTTAAACTAAGAATCCTGCCCACAGCACAATTATTACCATATTCAGTTTACCAACATCAGAATTGAGCATAATCACCACCAGCAACCAACCTCCAACACTACAAGCAAGTATCAATAAAAGCTGAAAAGATTTATTAATAACGCCGTATTTTATAAACACGCCAGATCCCGAATTAAACTTTAATAAATAGCAAAAATTTAGAAAAAAACCTATTAAGCAAGGTGGGAATTATTAATATTTATTGGCATAAAATACCAAAAAAAAACATATAAAATGAGCTTATACAAAACCTATCAACCACAAAACAACCCTAAATTAAAATTTAATAATATAAAACAAATATTTAACTATGTTTTTTCTATTTTTTTATAGCTGTTTTAGAGGGCTTTTAGGGGTTCTAGCAAATAACCCCATGAAGCACACTTTAACAAAGTACCTTTTAGTATGGCTAAACGGCTTTTTATTGGCAAAATGTTACACTTTAGACATGCAAAATTATTGATTTATTCATGTGAAAATTACTAATAATTTTTTATCTTGTAGAGTTGAAAAAGCCCCTATGCTTATTAGAGGCATAGGGGCTTTTCAGCGATAATAGAAGTTAAAAATGTGTAACAGCTATATATTACACTTCAAATAAATGTCAAACCTTAACTTTTAAAATATACTTATAAAATAATAAAGCAGCATCTTCAATTTTTGCCGTATTTGGCAACCGCAACAGGCAGTAATTCCAATTAACTAAGAGGTTTTACTGTGAATATTAACCAGCACTTTAGCAATTTAGCTACAAAAGCAGCACAAGACGGCGCTGATGCAAGTCAATTAATCAGTCAGCGTGAACGTCTATTCAAAGACAAAGTGATTCCTGAACTAACTAAACGTGGTGCAAATGACACCGCGATTGTTCAGGCACGTGAAAAATGGTACTCACAGACTGATAAGGTCATGCAGAATGCTGGACTATTGCCGAAAGCTGGACAAAATAGCCGCAGCTTTGCCAAGGACAAACGAGCAGACAAGGCCAATCGAGAAGCCGTAAAGACTGGCAGTAATTTTCCGATCATCAAAGAAGCCCTTAAGTCTACTGGTGAAACTATTGGGAACCTGTTTGGACAAGGCGTAGGCGGCATGATCGAAGGTGCGGCTGGTTTTGTGCGTGATATTGGCGAGAATGAGAAAAATTCAACTTCTGCTAGAATTGCAAAGTACGGTAAAAACTTAAAGAAAGATTATGAAAATAGCGCCTCTACTTTCCAAAAAGAATTACAAGGCGGTCAGCACGGCAAGATCCCTCAATTAAGTGCCGGTGCAATTCAATCTGTCCCAGCTATGGCTTTACCGTTTGGTGCAGCCAAAGGTGTAGCAACTGTAGCTACTAAAGTCCCAATACTTGCAAGTAAAGCACCTTACTTAGGCATAGTTGCTGGTAAAGCAGCAGAGCATACTCAAAACTATGGTGAGGTTCGCCGTAACGCTACAGCCAATCTAGAGCGAGATTTCCCAACATGGGAAAAGCTACAAGGCAATCCACTATTTGAGCAGAACTTTAATGAAAGACTAAATAATGGGCTAACTATTACCCAAGCACGTGAACAAGCCTATGCGGCAACTCTAGATCAGCTTTCAGAAAAAGCATCTGATAAATATGGCACAGCGATGACAGCTATTGGGTTTATTGCTCCATCTGGTGCCGTCCTTGGATCTGGCATTCTGAAAAATGCACCAACAAGCAAGATCGGTAAGGCATTGACTGGCGGCGGTGTAGATTCAGCTTTGGTTAAGCGTGAAATGCAACAGGTCCCACGTACCGGCATGGCTAAACTTGTGCCGGATATGAGTATTGCAGCCAACAAAGCAGCGGCCAAAATGGTGGGTAAACAGGCCCTAGAGGAAGGTTTACAGGGCGGTATTGGTGAGTATGGCGCTCAAGCTGCATCGGCCAATATTGGCGGTACACCGGTTGATTATGGCAAGGTCGGCCAGACCATTTTAGAAGAAGGCTTGGTCGGCGGTATCATGGGTGGTGGTATGCAGTCTGCTACCGGTGGATCACCAACCAGCCAAGCCAAGGACGTGGCGAAGCAATTACGCAACCAGACCAACACATTGCGCCAGGAAGAAGCCGCAGCACGTAAAGAGCTGGCAGATGCCATGCAGCTTAACGATCCGGCAGCACTCCAAAGCGCACAAGACAACCTGAATAATATTGGTGCAGAAGCCAGCAAGGTTAAAGCTGCTTATGATCAGTACGGTATTGATACGCCGTATTTTGTAGAGCGTTTTGCGGCACAGTATCAACCACCAAAACAACAAGAACAGGAGCCGCCAGTAGTAGAACCGGAAGTACAACCGGAGGTGCAGCCAGAAGTAGAACCACAACCAACAGAACAACCACAGGCCACGCCAATTAATCAGGGCATGGCAAATACCACAAATCTGGTGATGGATAGTGTGAGCAATGGATATATCACACCAGAAGAAGCGCAGGTAATCCAGACAGACCCTATTCGAGCTGATGTATTCACCCTCACAATGACCGGTGATGAAGCCGCAGCGCATAATGTGGTAATGAACGCCGTTTCACTGGGTAATATCGACACAGACCAGGCGCAAGAGCTGATTCAATCCATTACGCGTTATTCTCAAGCCAAAGCACCGAAAAAGCCGACTATCTCCAATATTGTGAACAACCATGTTAAGCAGCAGATCCATCCACAAGATAAAGGACTGTTTAGCAATCAGGTTGAGTTAGACCCCGAAACATTTGAACCGGTTGATCCTAATCAGCCATCGCCGTTCCAGGAGGATTTTAACGAGCCTAAAGAGTTTTATAATGCAGCCAAGGCAAATGATTATGTGCGGATCAATGGCTTAACAGAATCGCACGACATTGAGAGTGCCGATGATGGAACGCTTATTGTTGTCAAAAAACAAGGAATCATCCCGGACGACCCAAACCTAAACAGCTTTGGTTATAGCCCGGAAAATATTGTGCAGCCAACCCCGGCAGATCCCAATCTATCAAACTTCTCAGAAGGTCCAGTGAGTGTTGATAGCTTAAATCTTGAGAATGTGCCTGATGTCATTGATCCAGAAGAAGTGCAGCAGCCAGTAGAGTCGATCCCGAAAGCGCAGCCAGACCACAACAAACACAAAACTTTCACCAATTATGTGAGAGCCAATGACTTTGTGAAGCAGAATGGCCTAAAAGAGAGCCATGAGATTATTACTAAGGGTGAAGGGCAAGTAATTGTTCAACCTAAATCAGCAGAACCAGTTGAAGATTTTGGAAGCGATCAGGAATTTGATGATGTACTTAGCGCCGTTCCACCTATCGGCACACCGTCACAAGATCCAGTTGAGCCAGTACAGGCCGCAGATCCAGCAACGGACTTTGACAGTGATGAAGCATTTGACGAGTTATTAAATGCTGTGCCGCCAAGTGATAAACAAACTGATCCAGTACAACCAACAGACAGCTTTGCTGATCAGGTCCGTGATGCTCATTTGAACAACCCAAAGGCTAAGCCAAAGCTTATCCAGGATGAAATTAATAAGGGCCGTCCACGTGCGGAAGTCTTAGCAGAGGTTTCGGACATTGTTAAGGCGATCAATACAATCACTACACCGGAGCTTAAAACCGATACACCGGAGCCAGAAACACCAGCACAAACACCGATTGAGCAAAAAACAGACGAAAGTGGCATTCAGAAAAATGATGCACCGGAAGGTATAAAATCTGGCGATATTGGCCGAGGTTCTGATGGAAAACCATTTTTAAGTAAGAATGCTGCAAATCGAGGTTTAAAGCTTCGTGATGTGGAAAAAACACATGAAGTTGTTGAAATTTCGCCGTCTAATTTTGTACTTCGCGCCAAGGAAACAGTACCAGGAGTTGATAAGCCACAAGAATCTGATAATCCCTATCAAAAGTATGATGATTTAGCCAAACAGTACGGTAGATCCATTAAGCCGGATGGAATTATTGTAGCTCGGAACGGCCAAGATACCGCTTTTAAAATCCAAGAGAAGAATGGTCGTTTACATATTAAAGATGTTTTAGGAAATCTTGCATTCAGTGGTGCAACAACCCCTGAAAGCCTGGGTAAATTCCTAGAAGATTATTGGTATGACAAAAAAGACCAAAGCAACCAGAAGGAGCAAGCACCTGCGGAAAATTCTGTATTAGACACACCAGCACCAGAAGAAATGAAAAAGGGTGATGTAGGCCGTAAGTCTGATAATCAGCCTTTTGCCAGTGCAACCGCAGCAAAAACTACGATTAAAAAACAAGGGTTAGATAACTCACATGAAGTTGTGCAGCTGGCACCGTCACAGTTTGTATTGCGTGAAAAGGCAAAGTCAGAAGATGATAGTTTAGAATCAGGTAGCGAAGAACTAGCACTGGCAGACCTCCCCCACCCTCCATTTCAAAGGAACGATACACCGGGCACCATAAAAAAGAAGGATATTGGTCGAGCATCTGATAACAAGCCATTTGCTAATAAATCAGCCGCTACTACGACAATTAAGAAAGAGGGCTTATCCGATACCCATGAAGTTGTGCAGCTGGCACCGTCACAGTTTGTATTGCGTGAAAAACTAGATTCAGAGCAGGAGCAGAATGAATCAAGTATTTCTGATATGAATAATGCTAAGCAATCAATAGATAGAACAGTCACTCTAGTTACTCATGACCACTTCTTAAAAGGTTCTCTTGGTGATACTCAGCATAGCAAATCAGAAATAATCCGTAGCATCCCGAATGAAATGATGGATCAAGTACACAAGCTCGAGGATATTTTTAGTGACTTATCTAGTTTGCAAGCGGATGAAGTAAAAACAAATGTGACCTATAACAAAGAATTATTAATCAAGCTTGCAAAACTAAATCCTGATGTACAAGTACATATCGTTTCTGATTTAGCTAATAGTTCCGATTTAATTATTCAATCTATTTCTGATCAATTACTGGAAGGTGGATTTTATTCAATTGATTCACGTATCTCTTATATTTATCCACGTTCTTCTGAATGGAAAGGTACAGTATCTGAATTAATTAATCATGAGCTGATCCATGCTGCGACCCAAGAATATATTGATACAGATAAACTCACACCAGAACAACTTGAGCACTTAGATGAAATTAAAGAAACAATTTGGAGTAATAATCGAGAAAGCTTTGACAATATAGATTCAGATGTTCTAGATCGAATTAACTATGCAATATTTACCTCCTACCCTCATGAGATGTTTACGGTGTTTGGTGCGGAATCAAGTCCAAGAGAGATATTGAGTCAAATTGGTATATTGGATAGATTCGACACAATTTTTAATAATGTTTTAAAGGAAGCAGCTAATGACAATGGGCAAATCAAGCAAAGAAGCAGTGGCCGATTTAACGAAGAAGGAACTTCTGAAAGAGTTTCAGGCAATGCCTTTAGAGTACCAGGAACAATTTCCGCAATACGAACAACAACTAGCTCAAGCGAAAACATCGAAAGAAGCCCTTCAAATCAACCAGCCAGTTTATCAAGTCCAGAAAAAGATGAAGTAGGACAGGTTGATGACAAGCGTAAGCAAGAATCAAATTCTGGTAGTGATTCGCCGTTACGTAGTCGGACAAAAAATCAAAAAGTCCAAGGCAGTAATCCAAATCAGGTACGTGCAGAGCTTGTAAGTCGTTTTGGTGGGGACACAATTCAGCAGCTTGAGCAAAAAGGCATTTTAAGCATTGTGCCTACTTATGCCGAGCAAGGTGTGGAAGGTTTTGCGGAAAATGGCCGTGTAACACTGGTTGCTGATGCAATCACACCTGAAAACATCGTACCAGTGTTCCTACATGAGCTTGGCGGCCACATTGGGATGCAGGGTGTACTTAAAGCCAGTGCGTACGATAATTTAATGTCGGAATTTAATCGTCTGGTGAAGTCTGGAAACCCCGATGCAATCGAAGCCAAGCGATTAGCAGAGCGTGAATCTGATGCACAGGTACAAGCTGATGAATATTTACCGTACTTAATCACCGTAGCTGCAAGGAATCAGCAAAACCAAGGGCCAGCACAGAAGCTTATAAACCGCGTTTTAAGCGCAGTTAAGGCGTGGGCGGTAGATAGGCTAGGATTAAACCTAAAACTTAACTCTAACGACATGGTTGCCCTTGCTGAACGCATGATTAAAACTATTTCTAAGGGAACGCCACCAACACCACCAAAAGGCGAACGCCGTTATAGTCGAGGAAGCACAACTAATCCTCAAAACATGAGTCAAACTAAACAGCGCGAGCTTTTAGACAAAGCAGCGTCAACCGCTTTTGGTCAAATGTCTTTACGTGGTGCCGAAGGTGCAAAAACCCTGAGCAGTCGAACGCTCAACCTATTCCAAACCATGCTGCATAAGTCATTAAGGGATGAAACAGGGCAATTTAAAAAGACTTTTGATTTAGTCCAGGGGAAAATCAATCACGTTACTTTTGCCAGTAGTAAGTCAATGGACGTTGCCCCGAACGTGCTTATTCAATTGGAGCAAGGCGAAGATTACTGGAAGGAAGTCAAACGAGTTGGCCGCACAATTGGACATACCTTTTCTGGTGGAAAAATTGACAAGGCCAAAGTTGATAAAGACTTGAAGAAAGTTGGCGATCTAATGTTTGAAAACACCTTAATGGATAACTCAGAACGTCATTCAGTTAAGGAATTAAAGCAATTAGGTTTTGATGATGACCAGATTGGCCTATATAACGAGGTTCGTGATGCAATTGATACGTCATTAGACACCTTTGCAAATACAACCTTCTCAAATATCTATAAACACCTGGGCGGAACCAATGAGGAAGTATTGGAGCTGGCCGCTCAAGATCTGGATATTGTGGACCATTACAATGAGATCCTAAAACGCATAGATACATTGACCAAGGGTAAACCAGAGAAGGCAGAAGCTAGACAGGCTGCAATTGAAGCGATTGACCGGGTATTTAAGAAAGCCAACGATCTGAAAGACCAAGGCTATGTACCGCTAATGCGTTTTGGTAAGTATTTTGTGCGGATCTACAACCCAACCACAGGGGAAGTTGCATATCGCCAACACTTCGAAAGTGAATCTGAACGCAACTTATTCTATCGGAACTATGACCAGTCGAAGATTCCAGCCGGTTATGAAATTGAGCAAGGTCAGATTAATGAGTTACAACACAAACTGTTCCAGGGCGTAAGTCCTGAAACCGTGGCGTTATTCGCTAAAGAATCAGGTTTACCGATTGGTGATGCTGAAACAGCGTATATTAAGTACGCCGTCCAGAATAACCCTAACCTTAAACGACTTTTGAAACGCCAGGGGATTGAAGGTTTTGATAGTGACTTAAAGCGCGTCCTAGCATCGTTTGTTATGTCGAATGCGCGTTATTCAGCAAACCAGAGCTACAACCCAGCCATTGATGAATCAATCACAAATATCGAAGATCCAGCCTTTCAAGAGGATGCTATCCGGTTGCGTGATTATTCGCTCGATACTCAGGAAGAACTTGCAGCAGTTAAAAACTTTGCGTTTGTTTGGTATATGGGATTCTCAGCCATGTTTGGTGTGGTGAACTTAACCCAGCCACTATTGCAAACCTTCCCTTACTTGATGCAGTACAGCAGAGACAAAGGAACTATTCTAAGAGCCTTCCGTAAAGCGGTTATCACTTGGAGAAAAGGCACCGATGCAATGGATCGGAAGTATAAAGACCATTATGAACGTGCCAGAAAAGAAGGCCACTTAGATCCACAAAACACATGGATGATGCAGGGCCTAGAGCGTGGTAAGTCTGGCCTTGGTGCGAGTACATGGCAATTAATCAGCCATGCGTCTGGCTTATTTGCTCAAGCGTCTGAAGCGGTCAACCGCCGTACTTCATTGTTTGCAGCCTTGGACGTGGCCGAAAGTCTGGGCCAAGCCAAATTAGAGAAACTAGGCTTTAAAGATGCGTATGACTTCGCCGTCAGAACTATTCAAGAAACCCAAGGTATCTACAACAAAGGCAACCGACCACGTTTAGCACGTGGCAACATCGGTAGCGCACTGATGATGTATAAGCAATTTATGATTGCATATATCGAACAGATGGTCAGAATGCAAAAAGCTGGCTTGTATGGCGGCGAAGATGACGAGTTTAAAAAGAAAATGGCCGCATTAGTCGGTTTTGGTGTATCCAGATCCATCCTAACCATGCTGGGAATTTTAATGGCCCTTTCTGGTACGACTGGCTTGCCGTTTGTACGCGATATTCTAGATGTTGTTGAAACTGCCGGCGGTTTAATGGGTAAACCAGTTAATACCGAACGTGAGATTCAAATAGCTTTACAGGATGCATTAGGTCAAACGCTGGGCAATGGCGTAAATACTGTCTTAATGGATGGTATCGTCAACTTAAATCCATTGATTGATGTTAAGGGTCGTATGGGTATGGGTGACTTAATCCCTGCGACTGCATATTTCAGCCCAACCACCAGTGATTATATGAAATCTTCCGAGATTTCACAGATTGCAGGTCCTATCGGTGGATTACTTGAGAAGGTGAAGGAATCCGTTGCACTGGCTCAAGTGGGTGCCTATGGTCAATCTGGTGTGCAATTACTACCTAAAGCGATTACAAGCGTGGGGCAAGGTGCTATTGCTGCAACCACTGGTGATTATCGCAATATGAAAACCGGAGTTAAGACAAACGATGTTGAAGCATGGGAAGGTATTATTAAGATGCTTGATGCACAGCCAGCCAGCATTGCTAAAGAAGGTCGATTCCGTGGCATGGAGCTGAAAGATAAATCAGCACAAACTTATGTCAATGCACGTTGGAAAGAACGCTATGTGAATGCGCTTGAATCTGGAGACCGCACTCAAGTTCGCGCCGTTAAGCAAGAAATTAATGATTACAACAAGGATAATCCGCGTTATCCAATTAAGTTTAATCAGAAACTTGCTGAAACGAATTACAACAAGTCTAACCAGACATGGCAAGAAAAGCGCAAAATCGTTAAGGGGCTAGAATGGATGAGTGAATATAATCCGCACTTAAAGCAGTGATGAAAAAAGCGCCCAAAATTGGGCGCTTTTTTAATAATCAGAAAACATCAATCTCTGAACAGAAGGCTTGTATATTTGGGGAGTAATAAAGCTCAAAACTTGTCGAATCTCCACCAGAGCCAATACTATTAACTTTGTATAAGTAAGTAGTTTTTTTACCAGGTGTAGAAAGCTGATAAGCCTCATAAACAAGTGATCCTTTTGTTTTATCTAAACAGATCTTTTTGGTAGTAATTCCTTGTTTTTTCAATGAGGGTATGTGCTCGAATGAACAATTACTTGTTGGATAACCATAACAACCATTAACTTTATCCCCTGGTTCCAACAATACACTTGTAACTCCAAACCTTTCTTGTCCGCCTTTATAAGTTATTGCCCAAGGAAGTTCATATTTACGATTTTTTAGAATCGTTGGAGTGCTTCCTAGCACGTTAATACGAACTAAGCCTTGTCTAGAAGACTCAACAGAACCATCATAATTAATGACTTCTTGTGAGCTAGGCGTTAACCACTTGATATTTTTATCATTAGCAAGATGATCCCACCAAATACGATTTACAGGCATGAGTTTTTTAACAAGAGAACCAAATTCATATGATCCATATCCTTGCATACCAGGCAAAACCGGTATTTTTTCAGCTTGAGCTATACCAGAAAGCAATATCGACAATAACCCTACAACTTGAATCAACCTCATAACCCACCCTCTTTAATTTTTATAAGAAATACTTACTATAATTTTTAAGTACATAACCTACTGAAAGGTATAGCATAAAAATACAAATGTATGTATACCACCGTAATTTAACCAACCAATAAAAAACAAAGAGTCAACTTATATTTTTTTAAGATAACAAATGATTTCTATATTCAAAAATGACCAATTCGTGACAGAGGAAATCTAATTGACGATACGTGTAGCAGCTTCACAACTTTTTTCACTTGTCGGTATATTTGTCGGTATATTTAAAATTATATAAATTTATTATTATATATTTCAGTATCTTATATCATAATTATGACTTCCTCTCTCACCGCCAGAATTTAAAAACCCGAATCACATGATTCGGGTTTTTTTATATTTGGCGGATTCAAGCGGCAAGTGCAACAGTATAAAAACCAGCCATAACTTCACTAGGCGTATACCAACCTAGTGTTTTTCTAGGACGATGGTTGAGTGCAAATTCTATCTGCTCTATTTGTTCGTTTGACACGTCATCAAACGATGATGATTTTGGCAGATATTGCCGGATTAAACCATTCGTATTTTCATTCCTTGCTCGTTGAATAGACTTGTAAGGATCAGCAAAATACGTATCTATGCCGGCATCAGTGATTCTTTTGTGTTCGGCAAATTCCTTACCATTATCAAAAGTAACACTATAAGCATGGCTCATCCGTAAACGATCTAATGCACAAGTAATCGTTTGAGAGGATGCTCTCGTTGGCCCTAAATGAACAATATGTACGTACAGGCTCTTTCGATCAACGAGAGTTAATAAAGCACCTTTATGATGTTTACCAATTACAGTGTCACCTTCGAAATCTCCTAAACGTTGTCGTTGATCAATGACCTGGTCTCGGCAATGAATACTTGTTTTATCAATGATTTGCCCCCTACGATCCGTGTTTTTGTAACCTCGTTTTCGATATTTCTTCTGATGCCTTAAATGTAGGTGGAGTTTACCGCCTTTTGATTTATCTTCATAAATGTACTGGTAAATCCACTCATGTGAAGGTACATCCAGCCAACCGCGTTGTGTTAAAGCGCCTAAAATTTGTTCTGGTGACCAGTCCAAGCCAATCAAGTAATCAATATAAGCGAAGGCAAATGCTGTCATGGGTGATGAAGGACGGTACCGTCTTTGACTTGCAAATTTCGCTGCCTGTTGAGCTCTATATCCACGTTGCCCAGTATTTCTTTTTAATTCACGGTAGATGGTTGATCGTGAACGCCCTAACTCCCGAGCAAGGCAAGGCTAGCGATTGAACTTTTACTTTTCAAAGTAGCATAAATTTCGTATCTTTCATCTTGAGAAAGTTGGGTGTATTTCTTCATTGTGTGCTTTCCAATTGCGAGTTGAAAAAGTCCAATGATTCTACGAATACACCTAACTTTTTCAACTAACTACAAATGTGTCGCACTTGAGATTTGAATCTGCGTTTAATTTTATCCATCATCCCATCAGTAAAAAAATTATCTGCTTAGATCTTAAAATATTATTATCTATCGCCTTAGGCAAAGGCATTGAATTAATACCAGTCCTCGTTCATAAAAATCTTTTGCAACACAACACTTACGCTCAATTCTATTTTTAAAAATCTTCATTTTTCATCAGCCAAAAAACTGATGAATTGTGCAGTTTCTGTACGCCATTCATTTCAGGTTTTTATTTATGTGTTCAAACAAAAAACTGGCACAGAAATAGCTTAATTTTATTGTCATCAAAGCTATGTTATGTTGCTTATAAATCAACTAAAAGGAGAATAAAAACCACAGGATAGAAAGAAATAACCAAGTGAACCGAGCCATTCAAATTTGAAGTTAAAAAATAGATACACTGCTATTCGGAGAGCGAACATGAATAACAGCGCAAACTATGCCAAACAGATTAAAAATGCAAAACGTGGCGGTTATACCCCAACCCTTGCCAAGGACATCAATAAACATAAAATTCAAAAAGCCTTGAGACTCATCGAACAGTGGAGAAGCCTCGCTCAAGAACTCAAACCTCAAATGCAGTTTGATATGGCCTTTACTTTAGAGGAATGTGCACAAGAATTAGATCGCATCCTGAAAAACAGATAAACCTTATAACCAACTCATATCCATAGCAAATCCTATGCTTTCACCCTCGCCCATATCTGCACATATGGGCCATTTCTTTGCACATAATCAAAAACAGAACTTTTCATCCATTCGGTCAAAATAAACAAATCCTGCCGAAACAGTTTAAACGGTTATTTTTTGGCTTGCGTGACCCAAAAAAATCTGTAAAATGCACTCCACCATGCCGGCATAGCTCAGTTGGTAGAGCAACTGACTTGTAATCAGTAGGTCCACAGTTCGAATCCGTGTGCCGGCACCATATCTTAGCCTCGCTTTTTAGTGAGGCTTTGATGTTTCTGGGTTTTGGTATTTTCAGCTGAGTCTTCTTGCACTTTCTAGTGCTTCGATTGTGCCGTCACTTGCACATATCTCATAATCCCTTCCTGATATAATTTTCGGCATAGTTTCGCTGTCATCTGAATTTTAAAATGATCCAGTTTTGAACCTTGAGCCTGATCATCTGATGCTTTTGAATTCAAAGTTTTTTGCACATAATCCGCAAAGCCTGAAAATACCGGCTCGGACAGATCCTGAATCTGGATATTTTTAAATTCAAAACGATCCAGACAGGCATATAATGCACCCACTGTCATTAAATCTTTTAAATTCACATCGGCAGATTTCAATAAAAACTGATATTTACGCCGTTGTAATGCATTTAAATTTTCCCAACGCTCGGACAAAACCAGATGATGAAAACCAATCCGTGCATTTGAATTTAAAACACTGCGGACCTGCTCCAAGAATAAAGGCACAGGACTGTGATAAGCCGCATCCAGGCACAACACCACATCAAAACGCTGGGAAAATGGCAATTCTTTTAAACGCAAAAATGACGCCTGATAAATGGCATTCAGTTCTGGTAAATATTGCTGAATATTGGCCACACAGGCAGCCTGCAGCTCAACCCCGGCCAGATATTGCACCTGATAATGTTGCTGCCAGTGCAGCAAGCTGGCGCCCTGACCGCAGCCTAAATCCAGCAGTTTATCTTTTGAATTTAAATTTACAGTTTGCGCAAGGTGATCGGCCAGCATACGACAGGCAGCCGCATAATCCTGCTGACCTGCTTGCCAATACCCTAAATTGCTCCAGGGCAATTGCGCGTGATCGCCCAACACAGCGGCATCAATCGCATACTTGTGCTGGGGAAGACGCTGACGCAGTGCCTGAAGCCATTGCATGGATTAATAACCCAGTTGTGGAGCCACCTCAACCACAGGTTTTAAACCCTCAAATGGTAAAGGTGCACCAAAGATTTCTGCAATTTTCATCGCTGAGGTCACTGCCGATTCCAGAATTGGCAAACCGTCACATGACCATGAACCGCAGAAGAAGACTTTACGATTGGCATCCAGATGACGTTGCTGCAATTCCTTATTCAGTGCCACGGTATTGGCATCGACCACTGCACGCGTTAGCATCACCGATTTGATCACTTTTTTCGGATCAATCTCGGTTACCGGACGCCAGGTCTGAAATACGGCCGACTTGCCGACCAGAGAAGGTTCAATCGAGTTAAGCCACACGGTAAATTGCTGACGGGTAAATTTACGATCCATCATATAGCTGAGTACGGCCCAGTCTTTACGCTTTGGCGGCATCACGCTGGCATCGGTATGGATGACCAGTTCACCCTGTTCGAATTTGAATTTCTTCAATAATTCAATTTCACTGGCAAACTGTTCTGGATCCAGGAACTCCTCAATTTTGGTGGTCGGTGTCGCGACAATCACCCGGTCAAACAGTTTTGAATAACCGGCCGCATTTTCAACTTTGACCTGATCGCCCTGCTCTTGTACCAGTGTAATTGCTGAACCGTCTTCAATCTGAATGCCTTCAATCAGCTTATCGACCAACGCTGGTGTACCGCCTTGCAGACGCAGTAACGCATCGCCATCGGTTAATTGACGCAGAAAAATTAACAACGGTTTAGCTGGCCATTCACCAATGGTTTTCGGATTGCAGGTACAGATGGTATATAGCACCGGCATCACCGCACCGTGCCAGAACACTTCTTCAATCTCGTTACGATTGATAAATTCTGCCAGGCTGATGTCCTGATTTTTCGATTTAAAGAATTTGGTCAATGCAACTTTTAACTGCAACAGGCCTTTGACCAGACGCCAGCCATATTGTTGCAGGCCTTTCCGGTTATTGATGATCGGGATATTGCCAATTCGGCTACGCGATGTGGTCAGCCAGGTTTCAGTTTTATCTTCAAATAACCAGCTGCAGGCCATATAGGTCCGCACCGGATAAGTTTTAATGCCCAGATGTGTGGCTAGACTCAGGGTGTTTTTCCACAGATAGGGGTTCATCACACGTAAAGGTGCGTCAATCAGGCCCCCTTCAAATTCAAGGCTATGACTGTCCATGCCGCGACCTGGAAGTGCTTCAAAAATCGTGATGTGATGCCCTGCGTCCTGGAGAATTCTGGCTGTAGCCAGTCCGGCCATGCCACTACCAATTACTGCGATATCCAAACTGATCATCCGTCATTGAAAAACTACAGAAATTATGTACCATGCGCCAATCAAACAGGTTATTAAAATCTTCCAGAATATATGTTTTTCGTAAAGGCCTTTTTGTTCAATTTCACCTGCTTTTTATTCATTTTTCTGCCTTAGTTAAAATTCCATCAAATCTAAGATTTTATTCATATTTTTATCTAAAAACTTGAAAATTCGCTTTAAAAACAAATAATTTAATTAACCATTTTTATAATCCTTGGTTGACAAATACTTTTTAAATACCTATGATTCGCAGCATAAGAAAACCATAAATTCATCCGGTTCCATTCAGATGCGTTTATGCGAAAATTGTTTAAAACGACAAGAAACTACAGCGCCTTATAAAATAAAAGCCTCTGCGAAAGCAGAGGCTTCTTTGTTTTCAGGCCTAGTCAATCATGCAGCAGGGTATTGCGCTTACTTGATTGCCTCGCATAAGCCGCTTAAAAAGCATAGAGTGCAATTCCTCAATTCTCATTTTGTTCTCAAATAGAAATCAAATGGCATGATGTTTTTGTCTAGAATTCATAAATCTCTAAACTAAAAAAATAAAAAATCCAGCAACTTGTGCTGGATTTTTTGCTTCAAAGAACTAGGTTTGAATTAGATTTTACCCACCAGGTCGATTGATGGAGCAAGTGTTGCTTCACCTTCTTTCCATTTTGCCGGACAAACTTCACCTGGGTGCGCATGTACATATTGTGCAGCTTTCACTTTACGCAGAAGCTCTTGTGCATCACGGCCGATACCACCCGCGTTGATTTCAATGATCTGGATTTTACCTTCTGGATCAATCACGAAAGTACCACGATCTGCCAGACCTTCGGCTTCAATCAATACTTCGAAGTTTTTAGACAAAGTCCAGGTTGGATCACCAATCAATGGATACTGGATTTTACCAATCACGTCAGAGGTATCATGCCAAGCTTTATGGGTGAAATGAGTATCGGTAGACACGCCATAAATTTCTACACCCATTTTCTGGAATTCAGCATACTGATCAGCAAGATCGCCTAATTCAGTTGGACAAACAAAGGTAAAATCTGCAGGATAGAAAAACACCACTGACCATTTACCTTTCAGGTCTTGCTCAGAAACTTCGATGAACTGACCATTGTGGTAAGCAGTTGCATTGAATGGTTTGATTTCAGTATTGATTAAACTCATGATATATTTCCTCTGGCTTATTTCTGGGATTGCTTATCTTGTGAAGCTAGAATACGAAAAATTTTAAAATAGGTAAAACCGCAAGTTTTTATAAAAATGATCGCTTTTTTAGATCATAAATTTCTATCAGTATTTATTATCTTATTTATTTTCTCGATGCAGAGTTGTCCCCATCAAAAGCAACCTGATGTTTTAAGATTTATGATTCTTTTAATAAGTCGGGCTTTATTCAAACTTAATATAAATCTCGAGGATATAAAAAACCCACCGTATTCAGGTGGGTTTTAATGATAATTTACCGTTCTGATAAATCAAAATGGTTAACTATATAAAAAAGAAAATTATAAAATTTACTTAAAAATTTCATAAACTTACAGATTTTTTAATTAATTTTTTATCAAAAAATTTGATTTTATGCACTTTTTTATAAAAATTAGCTATAAATACAATTTTTACTATTAATTTTTAAATTAGAGGTAAGGCTAAAATCAGCTATAATTATTACACTATTTACATAGCGCAAAGTCATGCTTGATATGAATGATGCTGAAATCAGGTTAGCCCTGATTGATTGGCTGAACCAAAAGAAAATTGCTCCTCAAAAGATTCTGAACGAAGTCACTATTTCGGATGGTTTAGCACGCCCAGACCTTATAGCAATTTATAGTTATTCTCATTGTTATGAAATTAAAGGCGATAATGATCAAATACAGCGTATAGTCAAACAGTACGCCCATTATCAGTCATCATTTAAAAAAAATACACTTGTTACCACTCAAAAGCACCTAAAAAAAGCATTAGGACTTATTCCTAATTTCTGGGGAATTATTGTGGCAATGAATGAAAATGAAATAATAAAATTCAAATATGTAAGAAAGTCTTCTCACAATCCATTTTATCGTAAAGATATAGCTTCCAAAATCCTATGGAAAAGTGAGATGCAGCAACTTCTAGAAAAAAAAGATATAAATTTTAAAGCAAGCTCAACACGAAATGATCTGATTGACCTAATAAATACTTGTTACACTTCATATGAATTGGATCAATCAATTTGCATCAGATTACTAAATAGAAAAGTCTCTTAACATGAACGTCATATGTAAATTAATATTTGGATTTAATATTGAAGATGCGTTCACTTTAAGCCCTGTTGGTTGTTTGTCAAAAATGTACTTATCACCAAATGAATATGATTTCCCTCTATAGAATGGCTTACTAACTATCTCATCAAGTAGAGGTTTAAATGGTGTAATTACTCCTTTAGTTTTCCCACTTCTTGTCACATAAAGTTGATTATCATAAGGATAAAAAATCTTCCCAGTCATATAGGATTGAATTTCTTCAATATAGATATCTAAAAAGCTAGTTTCAGGACTAACACAAGTATAGTCTCCATAGTCGAAACTAATTCCCTCATCTTTTAAATACTTAAAGATCAAAACCTCATTTCTCTCAACAGTTACATTATTTTTAGTTTCCACTAGTTCAGTGATGATTTTAGGAATTGTTGAGCCTGTGATAATTAATCTAGAAAATTTTTTAACATCTATTTTATTAATGAAATCTTTGAGATTTTTCTTACAGTCTTCAATATCTGAGATCACTCTTAAATCAAATATAAGTATAATTTCTCTAAAATGATTAGCTAATCTATCCACACAGCTTTCAAACTCGAACTCATTATAATCATAATCTTCAATTACTGAATTGGTTAGTCTAATAGCTACCTTACTTTTTACAAACTTGCCTTTTTGTGCACTTCTTAATATACACTCCAAATGCTCTGGAATACGATCATCTATTCCACATACTGGTATCATCCCAAAAGGAGAAAGTTCATCTATAATTGTTTGATAATTATACTCTTTACCATCAATCTTAACCAAAGGATCAATATCATAATTATCAACAAATAGATCATTCAAAAAATTGATCTTACTTTTTAAATAACCTTTTTGTGCTACTATTTTTCTAGTTAAAGCATCAGTTTTAAATGCTATTAATTCTTCTGGGGAAAAAGAATCAATCCCTGCATTACGAGATTTTGAGGGAAGCTCATTAGGTAAATCAAAAAAAACATCTATACCTTCTGCTTTCAGAGCTTTATCTAAATAGTCTAATGCATAAATTTCATTCTTTTTAAATTTTAAAAAGGGGATATACTTAGAAGTCATAAGCTATTTTATACTCTGATCTCAATCTTGAATAAGTAGCCCAATCATCATTTTCGAAAGATAATCGACCAGCGATAATGCTAGGATGTATATTATAAAGCTGTGAGTAGCTCTTCAATTCCTCTAGGTTTCTAGTATTTTTTATAGTTCTCCAATGAGCATTTGGAATCATGGTATCTCTTGCAAGCCTATTAGCTTGTTTCTCCAATTTGTTAATGTCTATATCTGTACTATCATCAAAATAGTCAATGATCGGTTCATTAAGCTCATCAAAGTGTAATATGATATGTGATAGTTCATGAAGTAAAGTAAACCAAAAACTATCTAAACTTTTCAGTCTTAAAGACATAGCAATAACAGGTTTTTCATTAATTTTTAAAGAGACACCATCAACTTTTGTACCTTCTTTAGCGGTCTCAAAAATTAGATATATACCTTGTTCTAATAGGAAACTTTGTATTTCTATCAAATTGGTTTGTTGGATGAATTCGTTAAATAGTACTCGCAGAAAATCTCTATTTATTCCTTTATACGGTTTATTCAAAAAACCATCTAAAAATATAGCTTTACCACTTACAGTAGATACCCAAAAATCAATTAGATATTGATCAGCAGAATCTGTTTTTTTAAACAAACTTTTGGTTGGACTATTAAGGTAAAGTCTAAAAAACTCATGATAGTTATTGTCATTTATTCCTATTTTGGTCTTTACCTTAGCAGGCATGTTCAGGAAATAAGAATGAAAATTGTTGAATTCATTGTAAATATCACTACTGTTAGATGAATAACCACCTATCGATTCTATTTCTAAGCTCATGCTACTGCTCCAATAATATTTGAAACTTCATGCTCTGGTAATTCAAAATACTTTAATTGAGGCTTATCTTGAGTTTCAACATGTTGCATCTTCAGTCTATTAACATAATAACCTTCAGCTTGCATTAAGGAATGTAACGAGAAACGTCCAGAAGTATTATATTTTATGGCTAGATAATTAATTGCTTTCAATAGTAATAAGCTACCCAACCCTTTGTTACGCTGTTCTTCAAGAGGTGTATATCTATTCCATGGAGCAACTGCTAAATACTCCACATAAAAGATACTTTCTAAAGGATGCAGGTAGCTATTTTTGGGATAATAAATTAAACAAGCAGCCTCTACTTTTGAATCAATTTCAAGATAAAACCACTCATTACAATTATCAGTCTTCGTATGATATGTTTTATTGATCCATTTCCATTGCCAATCTTGATAGTCAATCTGACTCAGCTCTTGACGGGCATTCGCTTCATCCAAAGTCCTTAAGTGAGCTAAAACCTTTGCTTGATACGACTTCCAATCTTGATCACAACTCAAAGATTTTATAAAACTGTATCCATTTGAAATTTTTAAAATGCTTTTTGAAGCTAATCCTTCTGAGTACACCACTTGTTCATTTTCTGTTTGGAGTTGTATCCCCATTTTTTCCAAGTCAGCTAGAATATTCTGTCCCATACCACACCCATTTTTCTTTAAATTATAACAAATAAAATTAATAATTAAGGTAAAAGAGAGCAGAAATTTACTTCTAATATTTTGGCAATCTCATATGCTTTCTCTAAAGTAATATTCACTTCTCCACGCTCAATACGTCCCATATAACTACGATCAATATTACAAAGCAGAGCTAACCTCTCCTGAGAGATATTTTTCTCTTTTCTATGTTTCCGAACTAATTGTCCAAAAGCCATACTAAGTTCTGACATTTCAATTCAAGTGATCAAAAAACAGAACTATTACTATTTGAGGACTATATATCCACGGACTATAATCCTCTTTTGTATTTTTATGCTGTGATTGTTATGTCTATAAGCAATATGCCGATGTTTGAACTTTTCCCACCACTTTTTAAGCGCAAAAAGATTGAAGAGTGGACAGCAAATGAGTTTTGGAAACACTTAAAACTTAGTAAAAAAGAACGTAATCGCTTTAATCGACAACGCATGTATCGATTACTGAGAAAGCTAGTAGAAGATGGTTTTTTAACAAAAGAAACCAATTTGGTTAACCCTCGTTTTTCAACATTTTCGGAAACAAGTAAGCTCGATCAATTGCGAGAAATTACAGGGGCATCTTTAGATTTTATAGAAATGAGTCACTCTATAGAAGAAACTCAAAAGGAAATCTCAATATTAGAGAAACAACGGGAAAGCTTCTCTTTATTAGAAAAGAAATACCCAAATTCAGCTATTAGAATCAATGCTGAAAAAAATAAATGCATTGAGAAATTAAATGATCTCAATGCATACACTACTGCTTTAAATTGCGTCCTAACCTCTCTTTAGAGGTTATGGCTCCATTTACGGTTTAAGACAAAACTTTAAAATATCCTTTCCAGCTTTAGTATAAAAATCTGATAATTGATCAAAATTTAGTAAATTAAGCTGTTCCTGAATATCGTCTATACGATGTTTAGCAAATATAGTCTGGTTAGCAATATAAACTTTTTCCCAAAAACTCTTTAAATGTGAAAATACATATACAGCATGTAATATACCTTTATTATTGCGAGGCTCATGCTTCCAAGGAGAATAAATCTTAGAGTCAGTTAATGTATAAAAATTATATTTTCTTTCAAGTAACGATAACTGTAGATGCATAGCTTCATGAATCACATTCTCCACAGTCCTCTCGAGCCAATTCTTTAAATGTATATTAGGCAGATTTATGAAAATCGTATAAGGTAAATTAGGGTCGCTAAAACTTATATCATTGTCTTCATGCTTTGTTTTTAACAGGTGAATTGATTTGACTAAAATATCAACGTAGATACCAACAGAAAAACTATCATTTTTCCAAATATATTCAAAAACCTCATTTATTTGTAATAAAGCATCTTGCTCATTGTATTCTTGATCTAACTCAATACCGACATCTAGCCAAGTTTCTGAAAGATTTTGGGGAAGTTTTTGTAATATCCTTGGAGTAGTTTTTTTTTCACTAGATGAGCCATTTATATAATCAAGAGTATTATAATTTTTATAATAAATATCACTTAAAACTATGTTTAAAATTTCATGTTTATCAGGATATAAATAATTAATCATAACCTTTAACCTGAATAAAAAGTAAAAATGATTGTTAATCTATTACCGGAATATATCTCACTCACTGCATGATGAGAATTCTCTGATATTTCAAAGCCTTGTAATAAATTTCCTTCTGGAATTATTATATTATGTATTGATGAAGCATCATTACTAGAAAAGACCATACATAAGCCTCCATTCTCCACATTCCAATTAGAGTTGAAATGCATAAGAAGCCTATGACTTTCTTTTAATTGATCATCAACTAAAAAATCATTATGTATTTTAATGACATGTCCTTTAGTTAATTTGTGTGCTACCACATCAACCTGATTATGTAGACTTACTTTATATGTTTTTTCTACAATTTCCTTTAATTCTGTAAGATAGTCTTTTGATATTATAAATTTTAAAAATTCAGGAAGCTCTATATCTTTTAGACTAAATTCATATTGTGTATAGAAACTAGCTTTTACCAAATTCCATGGTGCTTCATTTAGCAACCAATACTGGATATTTTTCTTCAAACTATCATCAATATAATACTCTGAAAAAAAATGTTTATATGGGGTTAATTCCAAAGAGATATAACTAGGAATAGAGATCATTTAATACCCATTAAATCCAGTAATTTATATATATAATATTTGTGATCATTACAATAAATAGAAGGATTATCAAATTCCTTCTCTTTACTCCATCTTGATAAAGGCATACCACCACCACAAATAAAATTAATTTCGCAATTTATACAATTTTGGCATGTAGGTTTTTGAATTTTAGATGCCTCTACATATTCTTTAGATTTAAGGGTATCTATTAAGGTATTTGGCTCATTAATATTAGGATGTTTTTCAAAATAATCTGCACCATCAAAAGTAGCTCTTAATGTATCGTTTTTACGTATTTCACCATTAGTTTCAATTACTAAGATACCAAAATTGTTTTCACCCTTACCTTCTTTATCAGGATTTCCTCCTAGAATTATTTTTATTAAATCATCAAAAAAGCGAATTGGTACAGGTTCAGGATCTCTTAAATAATATTCTAATAGCTCTCCTAACCATTCACCATATTCAATACTTTCAAAACTTTCTTTTCCTTTGGGAAGATAAGTATGATTCCCGTCCTGCAAAAGTACATCAATACTTTTACTACCAATACTTTTTAAATATTTATAATTTTCAATTGGTGAAGTTGTTGGCTGAATTACTGATAAAGTACCTGAAAATAGAAAATCTCTATCAGGATGTGAAACCAATTTGTCTATACCATTAACAACTTTTTGAAATGAGCTTTTACCATCATGGGTAAATCTAGCTATATCATTTGCCTTTTTCACACCATCCAAACTCACAGAGATACTAGTTTTATATCGGCTACAAATTTCTAGTATTTCATCATTTATTAACATCCCATTTGTTTGAATAGCAATTGGATACTTATGATGGTTTGGTAAAACCATACGAAAATTTGAAAGCATTTCTTCTAATCTAGTAGCCCCCAACAGCAATGGCTCTCCACCATGCAAAACAACGGCAAAACCACTTTCTTGGAAAGAAATTACCTGATTCAAACTGTTGCAAATCGAGCCAATAGTTCCTTGACTCATTCTTTTTGGCTGATTTACCCAGTTTTGATCTTGCCCTTGATATACATAACAGTAACTGCAATCAAGATTACATCGGCTTGCAACCTTGATTAACAACGTATCGAGACGATTTAACATTATTAGCGATTATGACGGTTATGAACTCGATCATAATTACCACCAACGCATGACATTTTCTCTTTCTCCATCTTAACTTCTTTAATAAGCCTTTGTAAAACAACACTATTTAAAGAAACTTGTTTAACATTTTGTGCTACTGATTGTGATTGTGGTTGCATTGTAAGACCCTCTTTGTTTATTTCTTAATCTAATTCTAAAATAGAATTTCAAAAAAATAAATAAAATAAATAACTTACAACACTTTAAAAATACAAAAAAACAATTAAATAATTGTTTTATAATCATATTTATTTTAAAAAATAGATATCACTATAAAATCTCGCAAAACATACAACTCTCGATCTATTACGCAAGAAGGTGAATATATAAATTATTTCTTGGTTAATGATCTATCCAATGTAGCCAAATCTACATTCGGCATTTGAGATAAATTATATTGCCATCGTCTGTACTGGTCTGCCCATAAACTTTCTTTTGCTTCAAGTAACTTTTTCAAATGTGAAATTTGGCTTCTTAACTCTTCATTCTCTTTGATAAGCATATCAATCGTTACATCACCCATTGAAGCTATAACAGTCGATTTTGCCTCTCTGAGCGTCTTTTTTCGAAAATTAAAAGCCTGTTTTACAGGCTCATAGCTCATTAAGGTAAATTTAGAAATAGAGGGTTTATCTAATGCTCTAGCTACTGACACTGCGAAAAGATCCCAAGTTAACTTACCTGACCATTTATTAAGGATACTTTCGATAACTTTCATTTCTTTGACATCAATGAATTTATGTTTCATAAGCCACCTTGCAATAATGCTAAGAATGAACTCTTTGACTCATTCGCTAATTGTTCAGACATAGGATTCTTTTCATCTACCGTATTCATAAAATTTTGTTCACCTAATGCAATTTTTGTCAGGCTCACATCTAACTCTTCTGGGATACGAAGTATTAAGCCATCAGGTAATTGATCATCTTCTAGATACTTTAATAATGTCTTAATAATGGCGAGTTTTTTACCATGGTAAACTAACCAAGCATTTGCACCATGAAAGCCTTCTTGCGTAGCAGCAGCGGCTCGATTAAGTTCATTTTGCACAACATCTTCTAGCTGCTTGAGATGTTCAACATTTTTTGGCAATCCTTTTACACATGCATGTTCTTTACAACTGATACATTCACCTGCTTTAGTACAGGGTGTCATTGTCCAGTCATGCTCACAGTATCCATAACCTGAGACTTGTACTGTACCTATTCGATCTTTACGACCTAACATTTCAAATGTTACAGGCACATTGACTTTGACAGCTTCTAATGCGGTTGTACCATCCAAGCTTTCTAGTCCTAGTTCTAAAAGCTTTCTAGATTCTGCCTTAAATTCACTCATTGGGCGCAAATCATAAGCACGATTATCTTCAATTCTTGAACGTCCAGCAAACATAGCTAGATCCAGAGAGTCCATCTCACCACGCTCTGCCATCGTGGATAGCCAAACTCTAATTTGATGGGAGGAAATAACTATTTCGCCTCTCTCTTCATTTTTAATGCCTAATTCACTGAATAGAGAGTGTGTACCAGGTAATCTCTGATGTATTGCACCTAATGCGTCATTTAGTAAGTTTAGATTTGGACATTCAAAACTATACTCTTTGGGTGCAAATTCAATATGAAATTCATTCTCTCGAACCAAGCACAATAGATCATAAACTGGCTTATCAATTTCAGCTATTTGAGGCCAACTTGGGAATTTTTTCTTATATTTTTCAACAGTGAATTGAGCTAAGTCTCTGTAAGTAATATAACTCTTTGAACCAATCAGATTTGTAACCCATTTTTGTCTATATAGTTTCTTAATAACCTCAGTATCTGTGGATGTACTTTCTAAACTTGTAGAGCGATCTACTAAATTGAATGCAGCAGCGAATTCACCAACTGTAAGTGGTGTATCTTCATCGTGTTCCTTAGATGTTATGCAACCATCATGTCGATAAAATTGACTGGATTTTTCAATAGCCCATTTTGCAGCTTTTCTTGCAGGCTCTCCAATCATAATTAGTCGCTTAACAGCTTCCTTAACTGTAGATGCTATTAACGGATGAACAGGTTTAGAAATAAGCCCCCCACCTTTTTCAGCCTTCCATCGAATATAAAGAATTGTCGTTTCTTTATCCTCAAGCTGCTGATTTTCCTCATTTCTTACTTTTTCACTATGAGTTTCTTCAAACAAACAATCTACTGTTAAAAAACTTAACTCCCCACCACGACTAGGAGCACACATCAGTAAGACAGCTTGAGCTGAATAAAATTTTTGATAAGCTGTTGTTGCTAATCTGAACGCATCAGCTAATGCTGTAATTTCAAAACTTGTTAATAGCCTATCTTTTTGCCATTTTCTATCTTCTTCTGATGTTCCCTGTGCTTTATTTCCAGGCCGTTTCCACGGATTTGTCCATACAGGAATAGTTATATTAATTTTAAGAAGTCGCAAATCTTCTAAAAATTTTTCCAACATTTGTCCATAACGGTATCTTGAAGATTCAGAACTCCGTTCATAAATCAGCTCAGTAATCTTTCTTAATACAATCCCATCAAGTAGTAAAACATCTGCCTTAGAGTAAACAAAGAGTAGTGCATCATGACAAGTCTTTAATACCATCATCATGTTACCGGGATTTGTTGCATTCCATGTTTGGCTATCTCTTACATAAGCTTTAGCAAAATCAACAAAAGGGGGTTCCATCGGAGAACCAGTTTTTCTACCTTTTTCCGCTAAACCAGTAAACTCCATAGATTGAGGACGACCATTAGCTAAATAATGCTTCCAATTTGAGCTACTGAAACCACCTTGATCTTCATAAATAGTTAATTGATTCTTGGCCCGACAAATGAAATCATTTAAGTTTTTTTGACAATCTAATTCATATTTGGGTACAAATGGAATAACTTCACTCATGCTCTTATTTCCTCCATTTTAATGCGCTTATCACACGCATCTAAAATGGCTTTTACACGAGATAATTGTAAGTCATAAGATTTTATAACTAATTCGCTAGCACCCTCTTTATGTCGCTGTTCAACTTCTTCTAATAGATCTAAAAACAATTCATCCCAAGGTGCATAGAGTAAAGGTTGAAATTGATCACATAGCAGACATGCTTTCATACCAGCTTGACAGGATGGAGAGCCTCCACAATTACCAATCTGTTTATTGTCCCCCTTATAAATTCTGCTACTAATATCTTGTCCTCGTCTGGCTTCTCTCTCATCCTCGATTAGTCGGCCTTCAAATTTAGTAGCTAGGAAAGTCATAGGATCATTCATATGCTCAAAGATGCGTAAGGCCAATTCATGGGTATGAGCTGTATAAACTTTCAATTGTTGAGTATCTGAATGATCCATTAAATATGCCATTTGAACTCCCGTGATTCCATGTCGAACTAGGTTTGTTGCACGTGTTCGTCTGCATCGTACTGGAGTAAAGTGAATATAATCTGATGTTCTTTCAGAAATAGCGTCACACTTTCGAGATAGACTTGTAGTTAAAATATCAACATCTTGGATTGAAGCATGAAAATAATCAGGTGTTGTCTTCAATTTTTCGCGGAATAATTCTACCGAATTGACTACCTTAAACCTATTAACATTGAAAAAAATCGGAAGTTCTTTTAAGTCTTCTTCTGTTAATTTTGGGATGTATTTTCTAGCTACTTGCTTGTTTTGCTCAATTAAATTTTTCAGAACCAGATACATATCTTCACTGATACATATTGACCTTGATTCTCCTCTGAACTTACTACCTCTTTGCTTAGCCCTTGGAACATCAAGCTCGTACTTTAGACCATCAACATCAGTTTTGACGGTTAAATCAACTGTTCTTAATGCTCGTATTTGATTTGATCGGCGAGCCGTAGAATAAATTGTATAAAACCATGCAAACTCTTCTAAACTAATCAATTCACTTTTGAATGCATTACCAGCCCATACTAACAGTGATTGTTGTTCAGTTAATGTATATGGACCTGTATAAGGACAATGGTGAGTAACAGCTTTTCCTTTAGTATTTCCAGCTAATACAATCTTATCTAAAACTTCTTCAACACCAATAGTTAAGCCATTAAATCCCCAAGAGATCCAACTACGTAATAGGGCACGAATAGTTCCTAATTTATATTCATCATCTTTACTTAAACTAGCTTTAATATTCAAAATCAATTCAGGTGTAATAAGTCCACCATCATAAATATCTGTATCTAGGAGGTATCTTCTAAAATAACTCCAACAATTATGCGTGTAATGAGCTGATACTTCCTCAGCTAATCTTGCAATTGTTAAGCGGAAACCCTTAAGTACTTCAGGATGGATTTTTTTATTTACAATATCCCAGTTTATTGTCAAAGAATTATCTAAAGACCAAAGAGAATTGAAAAAATCAAATCCATAACCAGCCTTACTTAAGCGTGTTTCAAGATAGAATTCAGCAACATCTGAATGATCGTGTTTCATTAAACCTCTCCAATTCTTAGATGTTCATCAATTCTATTTTGTTCATTTTTCAATAGTTTCTCTGCCTGCTCTTTAGTATGTCTCAAATTATAAACTGTGGCAGAATCAGCACTACGATGACCATTTAGATACATCCTTTGTTCTATTTCCTTTTTTTCTGAAATAACATCATTTAGCCTACCTTCCTCTACTGCTAAAGCATTGTTTGTATCAATAATTTTAGAAAATCTATTATTAAAATTATGTCTAAAGCTGTGTTTGGTTAGAGTTATAGATGTAGAAAAACCGTTTTTCTTAATAAAATCGGCTAGTTTTTCACTAACAGCGACTTTCTCTACCATTTTAGAAAATTGAATTAGCGACAATGGATCCCCTTTACTTTTTCCTTTATTTGAAACAAACAAAAAACTATGTGATTTTGTATTAGGTATTTCTCTACGCTCATATAAAATATAATTTCTAAGTTCATTAGATAGTTTACGTGAGATAGGAATATCTCTTTCTTCAGTTTTTGCATTCGGTTCGAATCTACGCTTTGTATCTTCGGGATCGTTATGCCTTCTTCTTATTTGAATTGCTGAGTCCGAAAAATCAATATCTGTAATCTTTAGCTGTAATATTTCACCCGTTCTCATACCTGTTTCATAAAGCACTCGAAACAATAAATAATTTCTAGTTCTAACAGCAGAAGTAAATGGATTCATTGGATTCTCTAAATCAACAATCCTCATGACTTCATCAAAGACTTCGGCAGGAGGTGCCTTTCTATCAGGATCAGTTACTTTGTTTCTGGAACTACGGCCTTTACTCTTTTGCTTCAAAATATTGCTTTTAATTCGAGATATCTGATCTAAGTAAGCTGAAAAAGAAGGTTTAGATTTTAAGATATTGATTGCTAAAAATTCAAAATATTCTGCGAATTCATGAATTCGACCTATTTGTTGCTCTACCCCCACTATCGGATCAGGGATTTTACTTACCGGAGATATGAATTTAATTAAGTTATCATTTCTTGTTTTTTTCGATGAGGCTTTTAAATTTCTTCTCGCAGCCTTTGAAGTTAATTTACAATGATAGCCAATCTGATGGATTTCATTTGTCGTAAATAAATCATCATTTAGTATTTTAGTATGGTCATTAAATGCACGGATTATCGTATCTGATAAACGTTCACCTACAATTTGTTCCCAAATATTGATATGAACCAAGTTGTTTAAATGTGCTCTTTGAGTAGCCTGAGTCTGAGATCTTACTTTAGTAGTCATATAGAGTGTAGTCCAGAAATCAGGAATACCATCTTCATTAACCAACAAAGTAAATCGCTCACCATCTTGAGCTATGAAATTTTTACGGTGTAAGTCAGGCATACTTAAGAATAATAAATACAATGTTTTATATTGTATAAAGTTATTTTACAAGAAATACAAGTTTTTTAGAGTAAAAAAAATAAGAACCCAATCTAAATCAGGTTCTTACTTTATATTAAATACAATATTTAATTATTGTATAGTCTAAAATGGTAAGTCATCATCTAGATCTGCTGCAGGCGCTGCTGTTGGAGCAGGTGCAGATTTCGGCGCAAAACCACTCGGGTTATTGTTGCCATAACCGCCGCCCTGATTGTTGTTAAAACCGCCTTGCTGTGGCGCTGAACCATAACCTGATTGCGGGTTATTGCCATAACCACCCTGGTTGTTGTTCGCCTGATTATTGTTATTAAAGCGTGGCTGGTTAAAGCTGCTCTCGCCCTGATCATTTTGAGGACGGCTAGAGTCTAACATCTGCATTTGTTCACCACGAATTTCCGTCGTATAGCGCTCCTGACCATTCTGGTCAGTCCACTGACGGGTACGTAATGAACCTTCAATATATACTTTTGAGCCTTTACGAAGATATTGCTGTGCAATTTCACCTAAACGGTTATGCAACACGATACGGTGCCATTCCGTTTGTTCTTTACGTTCACCGGTACTTTTATCTGTCCACGAATCGCTGGTTGCGATCGAGAATTGAGTGAGAGAGCCACCATTTGCAAAAGTTTTGGTTTCCGGATCTTTACCCAAAGTACCCACTAAAATAACTTTATTTACACCACGCATTTGCCGTTTACTTCCTATATATTTCTGTATTTTACTTTATAAGAGTTATGCTTAAATGGCTACCTCTTTACCCAACAAGTGCGTTAATTGTTGTCGCGAAGCATCATCAATCTGCTGTTTATCGACTTTTACATAGGCAACTTGCTGTTCAGACATCACCACGACCTCTTCAATACCACGAATCGCCAAAAGCTGAGAAGTCCATTCGTCAGTTTGTCTGCTTTCCGGCAAGCGCAACACCAGCGATGACAGATAGCGTGGCTGTGCCAGGCCAAAACTCATCAGCAGCCAGATTATCGCAATCCCTGTCAGGATACTCCAGCCCATCGAGGTATTGTTCAGCAGTAATAATTGTCCGCCAATCATACCGCCAAAGAACGCCCCTAAAAACTGGCTGCTGGCATTTACGCCCATTGCGGTGGCTTTGGACTGGATCGGTGCCGCTTTCGACAACCAGGACGGCAACAAGGCTTCCATCACATTAAAAGCAATAAAGAACAGCCCTAGACCAATCAGCAAGACATATTTGGATTCAAAACCAAATGCCATCACCATTAGGCCCAGAATAATGCCAGTAATGGCCACCAGAAAAATCGCGCGCATTTTGTGGTATTTTTCTGCCAGGATAATACTTGGAAAAGCAAAAAACAGGCTCAGCACCAACAGCGGCAAATATACCCAGCCATGACTGGACAGTGGCAGATCAGCAAATTCGATCAGCTGCGAAGGTACATAGATAAACATCGCGGTGAGCAATAAATGCAGGGTAAAGACCGACACATGCAGACGGTTCAGATCCCCGATTTTGATTACCTGTTTCAACTGTGCCAGATAGCCCTGCTGAAAGTTTTTATGATGCCGCGTGACTTTAGGCACCATCAACAGCATGGCAATCGCCGCCAGGCCCATCACCGTGGTCACCCAGAACAACCCAGAGATACCGACCAGACCCGTCAGCCAAGGCCCCAGACTAAAGGCCACCACAAAAGACAGGCCGATACTCATGCCCATCATGGCCATGGCTTTCATGCGGTTTTCTTCACGGGTAACGTCTGCCAGCAGTGCCATCACCACAGCGGATACCGCACCACCACCAGCGATTGCACGGCCGATAATCACGCCATAAATGGTGTCCGACATGGCCGCAATTGCACCGCCCAGCGCAAATAGTAGCAGCCCTAAAACCACCAGTGGCTTACGGCTATAACGGTCCGCAATCAGGCTGAATGGAATCTGTAACAGTGCCTGGGTCAGACCATAGACCCCGACCGCCAAACCGATCAGTGCAGGCGTCGCATATTGATATGCCTGCCCTGCCACAGAAAATACCGGGATAATCATAAACAACCCCAGCATGCGCAGTGCAAAAATACTGCTCAGGGCAAAGGTTGAACGACGTTCTAAAGCATTCATCATAAATTATGGCGATTGGGTTAATTAATCTGGAGCCCAGATTATAGGACATTCAGCTCATTAATAAGACATGAATTTTATTTGAAATAAAGATGATGCCAATCTAAAAACAAAAAAGCGCAGCAGGAGCTACGCTTTTTATTCAGGAACAGCGCTTTATTTGTCTAAAGCCGCCTGACGCTTTTTGTATTGAATCGAGGCAAATACTGCCCAGACAATAAAGGCTACACCGATCAGACCGGTTACCACTTCTGGCACATGCAGACCGGTTCCGCTGGCAATCATAATGAAAGCCAGTGCACCGATGGCATAATGCGCACCATGTTCCAGGTAGATATAAGCATCCAATGTGCCCTGCTCAACCAGATAAATCGTCATTGAACGGACAAAGATCGCACCAATTGCCAGACCAAGCATGATGATGACCACGTCTGAGGTAATCGCAAAGGCACCGATCACGCCATCAAAACTGAATGAGGCATCCAGGACTTCTAAATAGAGGAAACCACCAATACCCGCTTTCACTACACCCGTCGGTACGCCATTTTCATCATGACGAATCGCATTGCCTTCTTTATCGACTTCTGGTTCACCACCGAGCATATGGCTCAGAACCTGCACCCCGATATAAATCACGATGCCCCAGATCCCGGCCATAGTCACTGCCAGACGTTTGGCTTCATCGACATTGGCTGCCATGATTAACAAAGCCACCAGTGCAATAAACACCGACATCGCCGGCACATTGGCCAGATTGGACAGACGGCGTTCTACGCGTCTAAACCAGTGCGTGTCTTTTTCTTCATCCAGGAAGAAGTTCAGGAATACCATCAACAGGAAAGCACCACCAAAAGCAGCAATTTCAGGATGATGTGCCATTAAACGTGCTGAATATTCTTTCGGATCATTCAGGGCCAGGCGTACCACTTCCATAAAGCCCAGGTCTGCAGTCACTGCAACAATGACCACTGGGAAGATCAAACGCATCCCGAAAACTGCAATCAGAATACCGACTGTCAGGAACAGCATTTTCCAGAAATGATCCCAACCCCGTAGGACTGAGGCATTGACAACCGCGTTATCAAAGGACAACGACACTTCCATAATCGCCAGAATAGCGGTAATGGTCAGCGCTGTGAGCATGGTTTGCAGGCCTGCGTCAGGACCATGGGTATAACCCCAATACGCAGACAAACCAAGACACACGATCGAAAATGCAATCGAGAAACCAAAATGTTTCAACATACACAACGACCTTGGATAAATTAAATAAATGTATGGCTGCGAGAGAGCAGCTATACGAATAGGAAAAGTTAAGCTAATTATGAAACTTTTAGCGCATAAACCAAAGCACTTCCTGAGCTGTTTTATCTTATTTTCTGTTTTTAAAATTTGCCGATCTTTTAAACAGCCCGATCTTTGCTATAGTGCCGCATGGTTTAACTTGAACTGCGAAGGATTTTCAGCATGAGTTTTTCACAAGAGGTATGGCAACGTAATCTCGGACTTTATCAGAAGACCCTGGCCCTGCCCTTTAATCAGCAACTGGCGCAAGGTACTTTAAGCCGTGAAGCCTTTAGTCATTATGTGATTCAGGATGCGCATTATTTACTGGCCTATGGCCGTGCACTGGCCGTGTGTGCCGCCAAAGCTTTTGAAGCGGACGATGTAATCCAGTTTGCCGAGGCAGCCAAAATTGCGATTGTGGTGGAACGTAGCCTGCATGATGGCTTTATGCAAGATTTTGGCATTAGCAAAGAGCAATTTGAGCAGACACCGTTGACGCTGGCATGTCATCACTATACTTCTTATCTGACTTCGACCGCCTGGTCAGAAAGCTACCCGGTGGTGCTAGCCTCGTTGCTGCCTTGTTTCTGGATTTATGCCGAAGTTGGTAAAGATATTGTCGACAACTCTGCGCCGAATAATCCGTATCAGGCTTGGGTGGATACCTATTCAGGAGAAGAATTCCACACTGCGGTGCGGAATGTGATTGCGACCGTTGACCGTGTTGCGGCGCGTGTTGATGCCGATACACTAGAAAAAATGCATGCAGCTTATACGCATGCGGCCCGTCTGGAATGGTTGTTCTGGGACAGTGCCTTTGAGCAACGCCAGTGGCCTGGTCTGGATGAATAAGACGGACGAATAAAAAAAGCCCTGTTTAAGATAGGGCTTTTGGGTTATAGCTGATCAAAAAATTTCTACTGTCATAAACCGATCATAAAAACGGCTTAGTCTGAAAAAAACAAGGATAGAACTGGCCGGTACGCTAGACCTAGCTATAAGCCCCAAATTGCCGAACAATAATTGAGAATAATTATCAATTAATAAAATCAATCCCGGAAAGAGGCAGATGATATGCACACTTTAGGCACCGAAGCGATTCGGGCATTTTTTACCCTGCAATGTTGCTGGCTCAATAATGAAGAAATCTATTTGGAACAAGGCTGTCCAGATTGTAGCTCGGCAGCGACTTATCTGATTTACCATACCAACACGCATATCCAGAAACATCTGCTGAAATTTATTGAAAAGTATCGCTGTCATCAGGCGCGACGTAACGATTTGCTCGACCTGGATTTTTTCCAAAAAGACTATGAGGACTTTCTGCACATTCTGGAAAATGAAGTCAATTTTTATGCACGTCTGCATCATGATGTGTCACGTGAACGCTGCTTTGAAGAGATCGAGTCTATCTTTGAACGCCATTATGCAATGGCTTATTAGGTATTGGCCTTGTACATGATCATTGTGAATATTTAAATGATCTGCTGTTGTGTTTCTTAATGTTGTGATGAATTGACCAATCACCGACATAACTTGACGTTTAAAATACTTTTATTTGCACTTGAACATTTTTCATCCGGTATCATATAAGGGTTTTTGATGAATATTCTAGGATCCTTGCATGAGCCAAAGCCACATCCGTATTCGAGGCGCACGTACCCATAACCTGAAAAATGTGAACCTTGATATACCACGCGACAAGTTTGTGGTGATTACGGGACTGTCTGGTTCAGGAAAGTCCTCGCTTGCCTTTGATACCTTATATGCCGAAGGTCAGCGCCGTTATGTGGAATCGCTGTCTGCCTATGCCCGCCAGTTCCTCTCCCAGATGGAAAAACCGGAAGTGGATTCTATTGAAGGCTTGAGTCCAGCGATTGCCATCGAACAGAAATCTACCAGTCATAACCCGCGTTCGACCGTGGGTACCATTACCGAAATTTATGACTATTTACGCCTGCTGTATGCGCGTGTCGGTACACCGTTCTGTCCTGAACATGATCTGCCGATGGTGGCACAAACGGTTACTGAAATGGTCGATGCAGTCAAAGCATTAGAAGAAGGCACTGCTCTTTTACTATTAGCACCGGTGGTGCGTGAACGTAAAGGTGAATATACGGCGCTGTTTGAACAGCTACAAAGCCAGGGTTTCGTCCGCGCCCGCGTCGATGGCGAGATCATGGAAATTGATCCGCCACCAGAACTGGACAAAAAGAAAAAACATACCATTGAAGTGGTAGTCGATCGTTTTAAAGTGCGTGATGATCTGGGCAACCGTATTGCCGAAAGTTTTGAAACGGCGCTGCGTCTTGGTGGTGATATTGCGATTTTATCCTGGATGAAGGGCGAGCATAACGATCGCGTATTTTCAGCCAAGCACTCCTGCCCGCAATGTGACCGCGCGGTGGCTGAACTGGAACCGCGTTTATTTTCGTTCAACAACCCTTTTGGCGCCTGTCCGGTCTGTGATGGTCTGGGGACCCGCAGCCATTTCAGTGCCGACAAACTGATTCCCAATCCTGAAGTCAGTGTCAGTCAAGGCGCGATTCGTGGCTGGGACCGTCAGCGTCCTTACTATTACAGCATGATCCAGAAAGTCGCCGAGCATTTTGGTTTTTCTCTGGAAACTCCATGGAATGAACTGGATGCTGACACCAAGAAAAAATTTCTGTACGGCACTGGCAAAGAAAAAATTGATCTAAGTTATATCGATGAACGTGGCCGACGTCATAATCGGGTCATTCCTTTTGAAGGGATTTTGCCGCATCTGGAACGCCGTTATCGTGAAACTGAAAGTAATTATGTGCGTGATGATCTGGCGCAGTATTTATCCAATGCTGCCTGTGATGCCTGTGATGGTTCACGTCTGAATGAAATTTCGCGTAATGTGAAAATTCTGGACAAGACCATTGCTGACATTACCCGCATGTCGATCGGCGATGCTGAAAGCTATTATCAGGGTATTCATTTGGAAGGTGCACGGGGTGAAATCGCCGACAAGATTTTCAAGGAAATCCGTGAACGTCTGCACTTTCTGGTTTCGGTCGGCCTGAATTATCTCAGCCTGTCGCGTTCTGCCGAAACTTTGTCTGGTGGTGAAGCGCAGCGAATTCGTCTGGCCTCACAGATCGGTGCTGGCTTGATGGGCGTCATGTATGTGCTGGATGAGCCATCAATTGGTCTGCATCAGCGTGATAACGACCGTCTGTTACAGACCTTGATCCGTCTGCGTGATCTGGGCAATACCGTCTTGGTGGTCGAGCATGATGAAGATGCGATTCGTGCCGCCGATCATATTATTGATATCGGTCCGGGTGCCGGTGTACATGGCGGGCATGTGATTGCCGAAGGGACTTATGATGAAATTCTGGCCAATCCTGACTCGCTGACCGGAAAATATTTATCTGGCAAGTTAAAAATTGAAGTCCCGAAAAAACGGATTCAACCGCCTAAGCCTGAGGAACAGATCAAGCTGATGGGGGCATCCGGGCATAACCTGAAAAAAGTCGATCTGACCATTCCGTTGGGCATTATGACCTGTGTCACCGGGGTGTCCGGTTCAGGTAAATCGACCTTGATTAACCGGACTTTATTGCCATTAGCAGCGACCCAATTGAATGGTGCCACCACCCTGACGTCGGAAAAATTTGAATCGATTGATGGTTTGCAGTTCCTCGACAAAGTCGTGGATATTGACCAGAGCCCGATTGGACGAACCCCACGTTCTAATCCGGCGACTTATACCGGTCTATTTACCCCGATTCGTGAGCTGTTTTCCCAAACTCAGGAAGCCAAGGCACGCGGTTATGCTGCCGGTCGTTTCTCGTTTAACGTGAAAGGTGGCCGCTGTGAAGCCTGTGAAGGTGACGGCATGATCAAGGTGGCGATGCACTTCCTGCCGGATATGTATGTGCCATGTGATGCCTGTCATGGCAAACGCTATAATCGTGAAACGCTGGAAGTGAACTACAAGGGCAAGAATATTTCCGATGTCTTGCAGATGACCGTTGAAGATGCGATGCATTTCTTTGATGCCATTCCGGTGATTCACCGTCGTCTGGAAACATTGCATCAGGTGGGTCTGGGTTATATCCGTCTGGGTCAGTCTGCGACCACTCTTTCTGGTGGTGAAGCACAGCGTGTCAAACTGGCGCGTGAACTGGCCAAACGCGATACCGGTCAAACCCTGTATATTCTAGATGAACCGACCACAGGTCTGCATTTTCATGATATTGCCAAACTGCTGGATATCCTGCATCAGCTCCGTGACAAGGGTAATACCATCGTGGTGATTGAACATAATCTGGACGTAATTAAAACTGCCGACTGGGTGGTGGACTTAGGCCCTGAAGGTGGTTCGGGTGGCGGTATGATTGTCGCGGAAGGAACGCCTGAACAGGTCGTGAAAGTCAAAGCTTCTCATACGGGTAAATTTTTGAAACCGTTGTTGAAATAAAAATCTCCTCCTAGCCTCCTCTTTGATAAAGAGGAGGCATTCCCTCCTTTCGCAAAGGAGGGTTAGGGTGGATTAAAAAAATAAATCTATTCTTAAATTTGTTTGAGGGGGAACAAAATGCGATTTTCTGAAAGATATGGTTATAAGCCCGTACGTGACATTATTCAAAAAGAAAGTATAGATGATGCTTTAAAAAATGGTTTGTGGAGTGTTTTTCATAGCTATATTTGGAATCGGATTGAACATGGACATAATCAAAGCTCTTTTACCCGTAATTCAAATATATACTCGTTAGTAGAATCTTATTGGCTTAATCTTTTTAAAAACCCTACAGATACCATCCCTCAATGGACATCTGATTCTTTAAAAATAATTAGAGATTACTTTTTTAATTGTGCATGGCACGAAATTTATAGCTTGATTGAAGAAACAATTGAGCACTACCCCTATCAAAGAGTAAGTAATAAAGATTCATTTATAACTAATATCAACAATATGCTAGAGCGTGAAAATAGTGCTTACCGAATTATAAATGACGAAATCATTCCAATAACTTCCGAACAAGAAATTCAATCCATCGAAACTGCTTTAGAAAATACAAATCAATATTTAGGTGTTCAACAACATTTAAATCAAGCTTTAAAACTGATGTCAGATCGTCAAAAGCCTGACTATCGAAATTCGATTAAAGAATCTGTTTCGGCATTAGAAGGTATGTGTCAAAAAATATTAAAGAAGGACAAAGTAACTTTAGGTGATGCAATTGGTCAAATTGAAAAACAATATCCAATACATCCTGCATTAAAAGCCAGTATTAAATCTTTATATGGTTATACATCCGATGCAGATGGTATTCGCCATGCAATGTTAGACGAATCAAATCTTTCTTATATCGATGCAAAATTTATGCTTGTTGCCTGCACAAATTTTATTAACTATCTGATCGACAAAACCAGAGATCATCCAAATTAGATCACATGACTGGCGACATGGATGTCGCCCGTTCGACTGTGCTAAAGGGACTTAGCATCAGTCGAACAAATGCATTTTGCTACTTTTGTGCAGTTCAAAAGTAGAGAAAACAGTCTTTTGAACTAAACCTCTGCCACCGCATTACGTCCTTTGGCCTTTGCTGCAAACAAAGCATCATCTGCATTTGACAATAAAGCCATCCAGGACACGGCACCAATGGCAACCCCAATACTGACCGAAATCTGAATCTCGTCTCCTGCTGCAGTCACAATATGACGCTCAGCCACTTCAGCCCGAATGTTATCGGCCACAATCAATGCCTGCTGCATCTGGATATTTTCAATCAGCACCAGAAATTCATCGCCCCCATAACGTACCAGCAAATCTGTAGCACGGACATTGGCCTTTAAACGCTCGGCCACCAGCTGAATCACCTGATCGCCAATAATATGCCCATATTGATCATTCACCTGTTTAAAATGATCAATATCAATAATCATCAAACAGGTTTGGCTCAATTGACCCGGCTGATTTTCCATAAAACGAATATATTCTTCTAGCGCGAAACGGTTGGATAATCCGGTTAAAGAATCGGAATGGGCAATATTCTTTAAACGGAACTCTAGCGCATCACGTTCTTGCAACATCTGTTGCAATTTCTGAATGGCAGCGAATAAAGAATCAGAATGATTCACTTCACGCAGCCGCATATCAATTTTCTGACGACCCAAGTTTTTAGACAAACTCAACAACATGCGGCGTGCCTGAATTAGCGGCAGAAAAACCTGTTTACGTGCAAAAATCATGGTTGAAATCGCGGTCAGCAATGAAATCAGCGATACCAACACGCTCCAGATCAAACGCTGCATATTGCTGTTCATCTCTTGAATAGCGGCATCTCTGCTATATTGCAGCAGGTAAGTTTGCAGGTCTACCACAGTCGAAAATTTATCTACGATCGCTTCAGTCAGCTCTGTTCCGCTCAAACGGTAGTCACGTTGCTCCAGACTGTCACTGATCAGCTCACTCACAATCGGTAAGCCTTGCTGAATAAACTCGGTTTCCACCCGCCGATGTAAACGGATGAATTCCTCAGTCTTATCTTTAACAGGTTGAATGGTATCAATCAAGGCCCACAAATAACGCACCTGATGTTGGGTCTGTAAAGAGCGGGTAATATTTTCAGTGGGAAGCGGAGCTTTAAAAGTCACATGCGCCATGATAGACGAGGCCACACGACCGGCCTGATCACGTAAATCAGATAAAAATAGAATCTGGCTAATATAGTTATTCAGAGGGGTCGATGAGCTATCTGAAGCCACCGCCACGTCACGCAAAAGTTCACGGCAACTTTCCCAGGCAGCAAACATCGCCAGAATCGCCTGATCAAGTTCTTGTGCACTACGTTGCTGACGTGGCATCCGGGTATAGGCATCAACCTGTGCACGCCCTTTTTTCAAACTATTCTCAAGCTGTGAAAGTTGCTGACTCAGGTTGTTAAAACCGACCTCCGTCAAAACATCAGCCGTCTGGGAGAGCTGCCGATCCACCTGTTGACGGTAGCTGATTAACTCTTGCTGATGCTGGGCAAATTCCTGCACCGAACTGGACATGGCCTTATTGGCAGGCGCACGCTCACGCGAAATTTTATTTGCCAGGTCAGCGACCTGCTGCAATGCATTCAATTGTTGATAGGTTTGTCTGGATTTTAAATAACTTTGACTGCTACTCACAATTAAGGGAATACAGATGCAAAGTAAACATAAAATAATAATCGACATCGACCAGTACAAACGTTTACTGATCCACTCAGAGCGTAAGGTATTCATGCTGTTGTATTACGCCCCAATATGACAAGCAAAGCTAAATAGATTGATTATTATACAAATAAAACAGGATGGTCTTAAAGCCTTTAGTCTTACTTCACTTATGTTTTTAATGAATTTTTATCATCTATTATTTTCAGATACTTAAGTTAGTTCATTTGAAACTTTAATGCAGGGTTTCATAACCACAATTCCCTATAAAGTCTTACAAAAGCAAGGGAATTTAAGCAGCTAAAAAATATAAAAACTTGCTTTCTGCACTATTTACACCTGCAACAAATAGGTGCATAATGCACCGCAATAGGGCGAGTTAAATTATTCCTCAGCAGATATTTTAGTTTACCCGCAAATTTTGGCGAAAAAAGCCCGATTTTCTATGAAAATCGGGCTTTTTTTTAGCTATTGAATTTTAGACCTCTATTTTTACTTTTCAATATGCACTATTTTGGTGCTTAAAATTATTCTAATATTTATTTTTCTCATCTTGTTTTGAGTTGAAGGTTTTTTCAGAAACGGAATGATCCGAAATAAAAAATGCTGGACAAAAAAAAGCCCAACCTTGGGGAAAGCTGGGCGATAAAACAAAAAATTGTGGAGAATCAGGCTAAATCACTATAAAAGTGTGAACTCTAACTTGATTTTCATATTATGTAAAATTCCCCTCAAAATGTAAAGCCGATTGCTCCAGTCAAGATTATAAAACATGCCCATTTAGCTCAAAAAACAGACACCTATTCTAAGATCCAAGCTGATGATGCTTTAAAATCAAGCAATCCAATCAAAGACCTGATGCGCCAGACATTTTGCACTTCTTGACACATTTATGAATTAACTCACCTATTATTAATTGTTTTAATAGATAAATGTATTATAATTAATCGTATTAATTGATTAAAATAACAACATAATTTCTCCTTAATCTTTAGTCCCGATTCTATATTTAAAGTCTAGATTTTTGTTATACAAGAGTTTTTATATAAAATAGCTTCGGAGCCTAATACTTGAATTTTACACAAAATTAATACAATGATTTAGCTTAAAAAATAGCGATTTCGAATTGGATTGACTTAATAAATTGTTACAATACAATACGTTTTATGTTGTACATCTTTTGTAACAAAATGGTAAATATCATGAAAAAACTAGGTTTAGCCACTGCTGTATTATTAGCGATGACCGGTGCTCAAGCATATCAATTCGAAGTTCAAGGTCAGTCAGAGTACATCGACAACACTGCAAATGACAAAGACTTCACTGGCGCTGTTCAAGGTACTTACTACTTCAAAGATGTAGACGCTTCTAAAGGTCCTTTAGCTGAAGCTGCTTTCCTGAACCAAGCTTCTAATGTTGCTCTAGCGTATAGCTATGGCGAAAACGGTCAAGAAGAAGCTGGACGTTCACGTACTGTAAATCATACTTACGGCGTAAAAGGTGAAGCTTACGTTCCAACTTCAGTTGTGCCTGTTTATGCAAGCGCTTCTTATAGCCATACCATTGCTGATAGCAAAACTGCTAACGCAACTGACGATCAAGGCGACCGTTATGCATTAGAACTTGGTGCTTTAGTTGCTCCTAACTTCTTAGTTGCTGTTGGTTATACCAGCGTTGCTGACCAAGCTTCTTTAGATGCATTCAATATTGTGTCTAACGGCGTTGCTAAAGCTGCTCTTGAATCTGCAACAATTGCTGATAAGACAGATGCGATCACTGCACGTACTAAATACGTTGGTGCAATCGACGGTACTAACATGTCAATTGGTTTTGAAAGCGGTTTAGTTTATGGTGAAGATACTGCCTACAACTTAGGTACAACTCTTTTCCTTAACCCACAGTTAAGCGTTGGTGCTTCTTATATGGAATCTAGCTTTGCTGGTTCTCCAGACAAAGCTTGGGGCGCGAACGTAAACTACTTCATTACTCCTGCTGTTGCAGTTGGCGCATCTTATGTAAATGCTAACTACGAAGCAAATCTTGCGCAAACTGCTCAAGTTCGTGATACTCAAACGATCGGCGTAAATGCCAAATTCCGTTTCTAATTTCTGATTAGATTCTGAATCAAAAAAGGACGCATATTGCGTCCTTTTTTATTGTTTTATGACTCTGTTTACTCAGGCGTACGTACCAGACTTAAGAAGTGCAAATGACGTTCATATTGATCAATGATATCCTGCAATAGATCTTCTTGCGTCCACTCCATCACATCATAACCCTGCCCACCTTCTCTTAAAAAGACTTCTGCCTGATAGGAATCTACTCCCGCATTCTCCAGTTCAGCCATAAAGCTTGGACTTAAAGTCTGAGTGGCATTGACCTGATAGATAAAATTAATTTCATCCTGATGATCAACACGGAGCTGTATACCGTCTTCTAGCGGGCTAATCGCTACATGTAATCGGCGCCGTTTCAATTCACTTTGAAAGCTGAGAAATGCCTTATTCACCGTATTGTGAATATACTGCTGCACCTCTTCCTGAGTATGCGGATAATGCATGATCAGGCCTAAGCGCTGTTGCCAGCTGCGTGGATTCTGGATCGCACGCGGGGTAATCCGTGCGGCTTGCAGTGCATGCATTTTGGTGACATCCAGATGTAGGGCTTTGATTAATCCCCAACACATCAGCAGCATAATAAATGTAAATGGCAAAGCGCTCATAATCGTGGCCGATTGCAAGGCCTCTAAGCCACCGGCCAGCAAAAGGATGATGGCTAATAAAGCCATGAGTACGGTCCAGAACAGACGCTGCCAAGTCGGTGAATTATCACTTTTCGCTGTCAGATAATCAGTCACCAATGCCCCTGAATCGGCAGAAGTCACAAAGAACAGCATGACCAGTAAAGTTGCAATGATGCTGGTCACTGAGCTGAAAGGCAGATTGTTCAGAAACTCAAATAGGGCCACTGATGAATCACGCTGAACTGCCTCTAATAAGCCAGTATTGGCTTCATGCATAATGCTGTACAGTGCGGCATTGCCCATAAAGCCCATCCAGATCAGGGTAAATCCAGTCGGAATCAGCAATACACCCACGATAAATTCACGAATACTGCGGCCTTCCGAGACCCGGGCAATAAACATCCCGACAAATGGCGACCAGGAAATCCACCAGGCCCAGTACATGATGGTCCAGCCCCCAATCCAGCCACTTGGCTGATAGGCATACAGATTAAAGGTCATACTGAACAGATTTGAAACATACTGGCCGGCATTCTGAATAGTCGTCTGTAACAGATAAATACTCGGACCTGCCACAAAGACAAAAATCAGCAACAGCAGTGCAAGTACCAAATTTAGTTCAGATAAACGTTTAATTCCTTTGTCTAATCCAAAAAATACGGAAGTCGCCGCCATGACACTGACCACAATAATCAAAATGACCTGAGTACTGGGTGCCTGTTCAATGCCAAACAAATAGTTCAAACCTGAATTGATTTGGGTCACCCCGAAACCAAGCGTAGTAGCGACACCAAATACCGTACCAATGGTGGCAAAGGTATCGACGCCATCTCCAATCGGTCCATAGATCTTTTGACCAATCAGCGGATACAAGGCCGAACGGATTTTTAAAGGCAATTGATGCCGATAAGCAAAATAAGCTAACGATAGGCCAACAAGCGTATAAATGGCCCAGGCATGTAAGCCCCAGTGGAAAAAGGTGACCCGCATAGATTGTTGTGCAGCCAGTACGGTTTCAGGTTCACCGGCAGGTGGCGTGACATAATGCATCACCGGTTCGGCCACACCAAAGAACATCAGGCCAATCCCCATCCCTGCGGTGAATAGCATCGCAAACCAAGAGGCGCTGCTATATTTCGGCTGGCTATGGTCGGGTCCCAGTTTGATTTTGCCCATATCCGACAGGGCAATATAAACCAGAAGGATGAGAAATATCGCCACCGACAATACATAGAACCAGCTAAAGGACGTAGTAATCCACTGGTTCAGTTGCTGGGTGAAAACTGAAAAAGCATCGGGTGCAAATACGACCAACGCTAAAAATATCGCAATAATGGCGACAGTACTAATAAAAACATTTGGATTGATATTGGCAAAACAGGATGGTTTTGTGGAAGGCATACATCCTCCATTTTTTAAAAATTGGATCGACAAACAGCGTCAAATAATTATTGGTAAGGTCAAAATGATCAGACAGATTCAGTCTATGGGAGCTAGATCTCCTGCTATTTTAGGATGTGACACAAAATAAAGCCGTTAAGTTACTGTAACAAATACAATAAAAGGATGAGTCTTATTGCCCAGGCGGGTTTTCTCTATTTTTCACGTTCTTTTTATGCGGTAGACGTGCGATATATTGCAAGGCAATTAAGCGGGATACAATCAGCGCCAGATACATCACCCCGACAAACATCTGGATAATGGCTAGCATCCGTGCGACCGGACTGACCGGCATGATATCAGACAGTCCTGTTGCAGATTGCACACTGAAACTAAGAAAAATCAGATCCAGCCAGGGTTGATAGGCTTGCAGATCGGGGTCTGAAAAGCTGTACGGCACCAGCAGCTGACAGATACTGTAGAGGAAGGCAAAGCCCCAGGCCAGCAAGGTAAATACTGCGCCAGCGGCAAAGAGTTCATCCTTGGTCAGATAACGGTCATGAAACATATAACGCAGTAGGCCATAGGCTGCACTAAAATAAGCACCAGCTTCAAACAGGTGGGCGGTGACATGGATCCAGGTATAACGCAGTCCCAGCACAATCAGGGAGGAAAAGAGAATTGCACCGGCGACAAAGCTGAGTCCTAAAATGGTAAACATCGGAGTCTGGCGAATGACTCTGGCAATCACCAGCAAAACCAGAACACCCAGTACCCAGGTTCCCGCCCGATAAGACATGCTTCCATAACTCAATACCGACAAGATCAGGATCAGCAATTGCAGGCACAACAGCCATGCCGAAGGCAAATGGGTAAAGCTGTTCCAGAACTGCTGCAGAGATTGCTTCATAATGCCCTTCTTGTTGCTATTCTTGTTACTATCTTCATGTAGGGAATACATTGTTATTGTTAACAGCTTTTAACATAGCATGCTCAAAGCCACTTGCAGATATACGATTTGTATGAAAATTACTGAAATAACACTGCACAAATCCAGCCAGCTCAATGCAATACGGCATTTATCCTAAAGAAAAAACTTGATGATATCTCCATAAAAAAAGCCCCTGACGGGGCTTTTTTAGCGTAGCGCAGATCTTAGTGATCCGATGCGCCTGAGATACCAATACCGGTTTGTGAGCGTACAAACTGCGCATCAAAGGCTTTGCGTTCTGCCTGAGCCTGTGCCGAATTATCCGTCACAGAGAACAACCAGCAGCACAAGAATGATAATGGCATCGCGAAGATTGCAGGACCATTGAACGGGTTCACTGGCGTATCAGAAATACCCAAAGTATCGACCCATACTGCTTTAGACAGCACAATCAAGGTTACTGCGGTTACCAGACCTGCAACACCACCAATCACTGCACCACGTGTCGTCAAGCCTTTCCAGAACATAGACAATACCAGTACCGGGAAGTTGGCACATGCCGCAACAGAGAATGCCAGACCGACCATGAAGGCTACGTTTTGTTTCTCGAACAGAATCCCGAGAATCATCGCGAAGATCGCAAGACCTAAAGTCGCAATCTTAGACATACGTAGTTCCGATTCAGGCGTGGTTTGGCCTTTCTTCAACACGTTGGCATACAAGTCATGCGAAATTGCTGAAGCACCTGACAGGGTCAAACCTGCAACCACTGCAAGAATCGTGGCAAATGCAACTGCAGAAATAAAGCCCATGAACAGGTCACCACCGACTGCATCAGACAGGTGAACCGCCGCCATGTTATTACCACCCACCAGCTCCAGCTTGCCAGTCACTGCCATTTTCGCAACATCAAGGAATTGCGGGTTGTTCGATACATAGAGAATCGCACCAAAACCAATGATGAAGGTTAATAGGTATAGGACTTACGCATTGACGGATTCAAAAAAGTATTAAAATAGTTTATAAAGTATCTGTGATCAGACGAACTAAACATGCTTCTACAGCAACTTGTACATTACCCATTTATATGGGCTTTCTCATGACAGAACCGAACTCTATTAGCTGCACACAACTTGCCGAGACTTATAATATCTCGCATGATAGTGTAAATCGCTTTCTAGAGCGTGAAGACTACACACCTCACGACCTATATCAAGAAGCAATTCAACATATTGATAATAATAAACTTATAGTCAGTATTGATGATACTGTTTTAGATAAACCATATAGTCAACATATGGACTTGGTTAGCTATTTTTGGTCAGGCAAACACCACCGATCCGTCAAGGGGATTAATCTCATTACCTTGTATGCGACAGATCAGAATGGTCAAAATATTCCAATTAATTTCCGAATTTATGACAAATCTGAGGGTAAAACCAAGAATGATTACTTTATGGATATGTTAAGTGAAGTACTTAGTTGGGGTGCAAAGATTCAATTTATTACAGGTGATAGTTGGTATTCATCGACTGCAAATCTAAAAACCATAAGAAAACATGGTATTCGATTTATGTTTGGTATCGACTGTAACCGTAAGGTTTCCCCTGAAAAAGGACAATGGTTTCAACTGCGTTTATTGCCGAATTTCCATCAGGGTCAAGTGGTCTGGCTCAAAGATTTTGGCTTTGTACAATTATTTAAGACTCAGTTAAAAGAACAGCAGAGGTTTTATATTGTGTATCAAGATGAAGATGATTTATTGTCCTTTGAGGGTTTTCATGAATTACATTCAAGTCATTGGAAAATAGAACAATATCACCGAGTGATTAAACAGGTTTGTCATATTGAAAAGTTTCAAGTAAGACGGTCTAAACTGATTTTGAATCATATTTTTTCAGCCTTAATGGCCTACGTTGAGATACAAAAGAACCAGTTTGAGGGGATCTTTGAAAATGTATATCGTTGGCAGAAGAAATTATTTAGACCAATGATCAAAAACTTCATTGATGACTTTATTCTCGATAAAAATCATCTGCTACCACAGAGAGTCTATAAATAACAGTGCGTAAGTCCTATAGGTAGAAATAACCAATAAAACCTGTAGCAACTACGACTGATTTACGCGCTTCTTTGGCATCTTTTACCGTGAAGAAACGCATCAGGATATGTGGCAGACCTGCGGTACCAAACATCAATGCCAGACCTAAAGAAATCGCATCAATCGGATTAGATGCCAGACTACCCGGACCCATGATTTTGGTCGCATCTGTCAGGCTCAAGTCATGTACTTTTGAGTAGACTCCAATCGCCTGTTCAAACATGTTGGTAAAGCTGAAGCCCACACCTTTCATAACCATGAATGCCATAAAGGTTGCACCAGACAGCAACATCACCGCCTTGATGATCTGTACCCAAGTGGTTGCCAACATACCGCCGAACATCACGTAGGCCATCATCAACAAGCCAACGATCACGACTGCAATGTTATAGTTCAGACCGAATAGAAGTTTGATCAGCTGACCTGCACCCACCATCTGTGCAATCAGATAGAACGCGACCACAACTAGTGAACTTAAAGCAGCCAAGGTACGTACCGGTTTTTCCTGCAAGCGGAAAGACACTACGTCTGACAGGTTGTATTTACCCAGGTTACGCAGACGTTCTGCCACCAGGAACAATACAATCGGCCAGCCCACCATGAAACCCAGTGAATACAGCAAGCCATCAAAACCGGACAGGAATACCATCGCGGAAATACCCAGGAACGATGCAGCTGACATATAGTCACCGGCAATCGCCAGGCCATTCTGGAAACCGGAAATACCGCCACCGGCAGTATAGAAGTCTTTGGTATTGGTGGTTTGTTTTGCTGCCCATTTGGTAATAAACAGCGTAGCACCTACGAAAATCACAAACATGATAATCGCGTGCCAGTTGGTCGCCTGCTGTTCTGCTGCACCCAGATCAGGACCAGCGAATGCAACGCCTGAAGCCACTATCGTGGTCGCTAGGGCAATAAGAGAATTCCATTTCATCTTAGTGGTGTCCTTTTTCATGCGCAATCGCTTCGACTTCACGGATTGCTTCTTCAGTCAATTGATCAAGTTTGTTATTGGCAATGTAGGAATACACACCACACAAGATAAACGACAGGACAATGATACCTAGACCAAGTGGAATACCCCACGTGGTCACACCACCTGAAATTGAAGACAATAGAAATTCTTTGTTGTAACCAACCAGCAACATGAAACCCACATAGACAAATAGCATAATGCCGGTCAACGTCCAGCTGAGCATACTTTTCTTGCGGACCATTTCCTTGAATTTTGGATTTTGTAGAATACGATCTACTTGTACCTCATCCATAATTACTACTCCTGTAGCCCAACCTTGGGCCTACTATTTTTAATTCGAATTATCACTATCACAAGTTAACAAGATTCGTATGTGCTTGTAATTTAGACTTTGGTCGTTAAAAAATGATCAATTTAAACTGCAGCGTTCATGATGCGCTATCATAGCGGCATGCTCAGCACACATCAGGCTATATGAACAGTTGGCTCATCATAGGGGTACTTGCCCTCTATATCGCATTACTCTTTATCTGCGCTTTTTACGGAGAAAAACATGCCAGCCGGCTGAGTACCCGTGGGCGCATGTTATTGTTCAGTTTAACTTTAGGGGTGTACTGTTCCTCTTGGACCTTTTATGGTGCCACGGGTGCTGCGGTACGTGAAGGGATTATTTTCCTGCCGATCTATCTGGGTCCGCTGCTCTTTGTTGCTGTCGGCTATGACATCTGGCGCCGTCTGGGACGGGTGAGACAACATCATGCCATTTCTTCGATCGCTGACTTTGTCGCAGCACGCTATGGTAAAAGTGGTCCCCTCGCCTCGCTGGTAACCATTCTGGCAGTGGTAGCGATTGTGCCTTATCTGGCCTTGCAGTTACGTGCGATTGCCTTAAGTGCCGCCGTCATTCTGGAACCTTCCGCAGGTGTAACCGGCACGACCAATGGCGTACTGTTTCTGACTGGGGTTCTGGCAATACTGGCGATGATGTTTGGTACCCGGCAGATTGCCAATACTGAACAGCATGGCGGCCTGATGCTGGCCGTGGCATTTGAGTCTTTTGTCAAACTCTTCGCCCTGCTGGCAGTTGCCTGTTTCTTTATGTTTGAAGCACCAGAAAATCTGGCACAGATCAGTAGCGATATCAGCACTACTTTTCATGATGTACAACTGTTTGGCGTGCCACAAAGTTTCTGGATTCAGACCCTGCTCGCGGCACTGGCCATTATCTGCCTGCCGCGTCAGTTCCATGTAGCTGTGGTTGAGCTACGTGATGAAAAACATATTCGTGGTGCGCGGCGCTGGTTTGCGGTCTATTTGATTCTGACTACCCTGGCGATTATTCCAATTGCCAGCTGGGCGCTACATGCTGCACCGCAATATCTGGCCATTCCGGATGTGGCGGTCCTGTCCTTACCACTTAGCTATAATCAGGACTGGTTGACCTTATTGGCATTTCTGGGTGGTTTCTCTGCCTCTACCGGGATGCTGCTGGTGTCTTCCGTGGCACTGTCAATCATGCTCAGCAATGACCTGATCATGCCGGCGTTGTGGCGTTTAAAGCTGATTTCCCGGCATGACAAACGCTTGCCGCTGGTGCTGAAATTTACCCGCCGGGTCTGTATTCTGGGCGTGATGTTGATGGGCTTCCTGTTCTTCAATTTCTTTAATGATATTGACCAGTTGTCGGTTTTTGGTCTGTTGGCATTTAGTGCGGTGGCACAATTCGCCCCTGCCCTGATCGGTGGCCTGTACTGGCGTGGCGGTAGTAAACAGGGTGTCTATGCTGGACTCCTGACCGGTTTTGCCTTGTGGGCTTATACCCTGCTGTTTCCAACCATTTTGCGAAGCCTGCCAGAAGCCTATAGCAGCTTTAGCCAAAGCTTGCTGAATCAAGGGCCTTTTGGCTGGAACTGGTTAAGACCGGAAGCCCTGATCGGTTTTGAGTCTTTTGATCCACTGACGCATGGCGTAGTTTGGGCACTGGGCTTAAATACCCTGCTGTATATCTGGATTTCCCGTATTTTCCGTCCGAGTATTGCCGAACAGATTCAAGCCGAAAGTTTCTTCTATTATGAAACCAAGCCACTACCCTCGCAGAGTCCTTCTAACGAGGTCAGCTATTCGCATCAGGATGTCGCCCGTTTAAAAGTCGGTGATCTGATTACCCTAGCTAAACGCATTACCGGCGAAGGCCCAACCACACGCGCTTTCCAGCAGTTCTGCACCCAAAACAGTGTTGAGCTGAATGAAAACAGCAGTGCCAATGGCATGTGGTGGCGTTTCACCGAACAGTATCTGGCGGGGACTATCGGGGCAGCCTCGGCACGTACCCTGTTGACCACAGCTATGGTTAATAATGGTTTGGCATTGGGTCAGGTCGCCAATATTCTCGATCAGGCCTCGCAATGGCAACGCTTTAATCAGAACCTGATCATGACCATGATTGATCACATGACCCAAGGGGTCAGCGTAGTTGATGAAAATATGTGCCTGGTCGCATGGAACAATCAATATCTGAAACTGTTCGATTATCCGACCGATATTGTCTATGTCGGTTGTCCAATCGCAGACCTGATCCGTTATAACGCTGAACGTGGTGAATGTGGCCCGGGCTCGGTTGAAGAACATGTACGGAAACGGATTCACTGGATGCAGGTCGGCAGTGCCCATGAATTTGAACGGATTCGTAAAGATGGCCGCGTCATTCAGATGCGCGGCAATCCGATCGAAGGCGGCGGGTTCGTTACCACTTTCGCCGATATTACTGCCTTCCGTGAAAATGAAGCCGTACTTGAAGCCCGGGTTCAGGACCGTACCCAGCAGCTGGCCGATGCCCTGTCCGAGCAGCAACTGGCGCGGGAACAGGCGGATAAAGCCAATATGTCGAAAAGCCGCTTCATTGCCGCCGCCAGTCATGACCTGTTGCAACCAATGCATGCTGCGCGTCTGTTCAGTACCGCACTCGAACAAAGCGTGCAGAATGATGAAGACCGCAAGACCTTACAACAACTGGATCGTGCTTTGCATGGTGCAGAAAGCATGTTGTCTGCCCTGCTGGATATTGCCCGACTGGAAGGCGGCACCATTCAGCCGAAACGTCAGGCTTATCCGCTGCATGACCTGCTCAGCGATCTGGAACTCCAGTTCAAATCCATCGCTGCACAACGTGGTATCAAGTTCAGTGTGCATGATGCACAGTTCTGGATTGATACCGATCCACAATGGATTCGCCGCATTATCCAGAACTTTGTCAGCAATGCGTTGCGTTATACTGCCAGAGGTAAAGTGGTGGTCGGTGTATTACGTTCGAGCAGCAGACCGAATCATATCCGTATTGGCGTTTGGGATACCGGACCCGGCATTGCCGAAGAACAGCGCATCAAGCTGTTTCAGGAATTTGAACGTTGCGGTCACACCTCACCTTGGGGTGAACAGGGTCTGGGTCTAGGTTTGGCGATCGTACAACGCATGACCAGCATGCTGGACTATCCGGTGCATGTATCTTCTGCGCTGGGCAAAGGCTCCTGCTTTATGATTGAAGTGCCTGTGATTGAGGCACCTAAAGTTGTTGCAGCACCGGTTCAGGCCGTACCTTTAAAGAGCAAGGCCTTTAAGATTCTATGTCTGGATAATGATGAAACCATTCTGGAAGGCATGTCGACCTTATTGACTAAATGGGGCTATCAGGTATTTAAAGCCACCGAACCTGAGCAAGCAGCCATGCTGATTCAGCAGGAAAATATTCAGGTTTGGCTGGTGGATCAGCATCTCAACCAAGACAAGATTGGTCTGGATTTCATTCTGGAACATCGTTCAAAGGATATTCCGGTCGCCTTGATTACCGCTGACTCCGATCCGGAATTACCGCAACGTCTAAAAGAGCTAAACATTGTTCTGCTGAAAAAACCGCTGAAACCGGCCTCATTACGTTCATGGTTATCTGGACTGAAAATTTCCGACTCCTAAGTAGATACTGATCTGATCAATGCCCATTTCAAACCTTGAGATGGGCATTTTTTATACTCAACTGCCACATAAACTTACCTAGCTTGCATAAAATTTATTCTAATGTGCTAAAAGCAGCAAATATGCCGAAAATACAGCTGAATAAATTGACCAAAATGCTCATTTTTTAATTCACTATGGCAAAAACTGACGAATGTATTAATATACATGTGTACACTTAGTTACAATTAATTATCTTATTGTTTTTAATAAAAATTAAAGAGTAATTTTCCACTACTATAACTTTAGTCGTATTTTTATCCCTTGTACTTGGCTCTAAAAATAGAGGAATAAGAAACGATCAGTTCCCATCTCATGCAGCCTTAATTTTTTGGTCGCTGATCTATTTCTGCATATCGGAGTTCTTCACATGAACATAGATCAAAACCATGGCCTGAATCAGACCCAGCAGTTTCACCGTCAATATGGCGCCAATGCCTTATTGCCAAGCATTGACTGGGCACAGATCTTTAAATACAGCAAGCTGAATGATGCCCAGTATCAGGCACTGGAAACGCTGTATCAGAGTGCAGTCCCTCTGGCACTGCAAGTCTTTGATGAATTACATTTTGATGTCTTTGAACCTTATGCCTACAAGCCGCAAGGTCTGGGTCTATTTGAAAAGATTGCTGAACAGGAAGACAAGCTGATTCAGTCTTTAGAAGCTGAAACAGAGGATCTTCCGGCAAAGACCCGTCATCAGATCTGGAGCATGTTGCTGCGTGGTGGCGCGGTACTGGTCTTTAAGGCCTGGCTGGGTAAAGTCAAAAATGAAGAAGATTGTCTGGACACCAGCCAGTTTGATGAGCTGTCTGATCTGTTATTTATCAAAACCTGCCCACATGAACTGGCACAACGTTTACATGTCGATCCGAATACGCGCGACGAACATGTCTTCCTGATGTATGACAATGAAGTTTATCTGGATCGTTTTAACAGTCTGGAAACTGCAGCACTATTTGTCGATCTCGGTGTTTATGATGCGACTTTCCTGAGTCTGCGTGATGATCGCGTGGCGGAATATCTGAAATCGAAAGGTTATGTCACCGAAGAGCAGATTGACGAATTGCAATGTGCCTTAAATCCATTGTTTTGTGATGATTTCACCCGCAAGCAGGATTATATCGCCTAGCTGATTCAGGCCTTTGCACTCAATTTTGCAGATTTTGCCCATAAAAAAGACCTCCAAGGAGGTCTTTTTCAATTCGTATATGCAGAATTTACATTTTGCGGTCTTCAATATTCAGTGCATTAATGGCCAATACCGCTTGTGTCCGGTTTTGTACGCCAAGCTTACGGAAGATTGCAGTCACATGCGCTTTAATCGTCGCTTCTGATACATCCAGTTCATAAGCAATCTGCTTGTTTAATAAACCTTCAGCCACCATCATCAATACCCGGAACTGTTGCGGCGTCAAAGACTGGATCCGTTCTGCCAAAGCCGTTTCATCGGCAGCACGCGGATCAAAATTCATATTGGCTGGCAGATTTGGCGGTAACCAGATTTCACCTTCCAGCACTTCACGAATCGCTTCACCGATATGGCTTGGGTGAGCAGATTTAGGAATATAGCCCATCGCACCATGCGCGATCGCACGCTGGATGATGCTGACTTCTTCATGTGCAGACACAACAATAATCGGTAAAGACGGATACTGTGCGCGGACATGCACCAGGGCAGAAAAGCCGGAAGCGCCCGGCAGGTTTAAATCCAGCAGCACAAGATCAGGCTCAGGGCCATTTTCTAGACGTTCATAAAATTCATTGACTGCCGCAGTTTCATGAATCTGGGCTTGTGGCAGGCTATAACGTACAGCTTGAATCAAGGCATGACGAAATAGTGGATGATCATCAACGATTAAAATATTCATAGGCAACGTGAGAGAGATCTTGGCACGGTAGTCCCTATTCTAACCATACAACCCGGTTAAGGATATGCAAGACACTACAATTTTTAAAATAATATGCAGTTTTTCTTCAAAATTGCCCATTTTTGCACTATTGCAATAATTGTTTAATTCTCATCACTTTTTTATATATCACTTATTCCTCACTGAAAAAGCTTATCTTTATTCAATATAAATATAAATATCATTCACTTACCCACAAAAACTTCCTTAAAAATCAGGCCTTTGTCGTATATCGCAAAATCAGATAACTTTTCAGCTTTTCGTTATTTTACAGCCCTTCGCTGAATCGGGATTAATAGGGTCATTCCGAGATTAACCCTATTTTCAGGTTCTAAATATGTCTAATTTTAATGCGCAAAAACCCTTAAATATTGTTGCCGTATCTGGCGGTTTAAATCACCCCTCAAAAACCGAAGCCTTGGTTCAGGCCATTCTGGATGAGCTTGGGGAAGCGACACCAATCAATGTGCATTTCATTAAATTTAGTGAAATTGGTTCGCTCTTGGGCGGCGCGATTTATCGCAATCAGTTGCCGCAACGCGTTCAGAATGATCTGGCAGCAGTAGAAGCCGCAGATGCGCTGATTGTTGGCACTCCTGTGTACCGCGCTTCATTTACCGGCCTGTTCAAGCATTTCTTTGACTTTGTTGAGCAAACGGCACTGGTCGATGTTCCGGTATTACTGGCAGCTTCTGGTGGCAGTGACCGTCATGCGCTAGTGCTTGAACATCAACTGCGTCCTTTATTCAGCTTCTTTCAGGCACAGACTTTACCGATTGGGGTCTATGCCACCGACCGCGATTTCACCCCTGAATATACCATTCACAGTGAATTGCTCCGCGACCGGATTACCCTGGCTGTGGCGCGTGCATTGCCGATTCTTGAATGGGCACCAGCCAAGGGACAACGTGCTGAAGTCATCAAAGAAAAAACCATTCAAGCGAGTCAAAATCTGGGCATTAACAAGCAGATCGAACAGGAAGAAGTGCTGCCTTCAGCAGCCGTGCCGAGCCTGGATGCCGCAGAATCGCGCTTGCACAGCAAGAAAGCACCAAAGACTCAAGTGGCTTGAACACAGCATTGCAGAGGGCGATGAATATGTCGAATGATAAAAATATCGTATTTGCCTATTGGGTGCCGAATGTCAGTGGTGGCCTGGTGGTTAGTAATATCGAGCAGCGCACCGACTGGAGCTATGACTATAACGTGCGTCTGGCACAAACCGCTGAACAGGCAGGCTTTGATTATGCCCTGACCCAGATCCGTTTTACTGCCGGCTATAACGCAGAAAACCAGCATGAATCGGTCAGCTTCAGTCATGGCATTCTGGCCAAAACTGAACGCCTGAAAGTCATTGCCGCGATTCTGCCGGGTCCATGGAAGCCGGCACTGGCTGCAAAACAACTGGCGACGATTGACCATCTGAGCAATGGCCGGATCGCGATCAATGTGGTCAGTGGCTGGTTCCGCGGTGAGTTTGATGCCATTGGTGAAGAATGGCCGGAACATGACGAGCGTTATGCCCGTTCGGGAGAGTTTATCCGTAGCCTGAAAGGGGTCTGGAGCCAGAATAACTTTAATTTTGAAGGTAAATATTATCAATTCAAAGACTATACCCTGAGTCCAAAACCGCTACAAAAACCGCATATTGAAATCTTTCAGGGCGGCAGTTCCCGGGCAGCACGTGATATGGCTTCTCGCGTATCTGACTGGTACTTCACCAATGGCAATACCCCGGAAGAGCTGAAAAAACAGATCGATGATATTCGTGAAAAAGCCAAGGCAAATCATCACTCGGTGAAAATCGGCGTAAATGCCTTTGTGATTGCACGGGATAGCGAAGAAGAAGCTCAGGCTGTATTGCAGGAAATTATTAGCAAGGCCAATGTGCAGGCAGTGAAATCTTTTGGTGAAGCGACCCGTGAAGCCGGCGCAGCAAGTCAGGAAGGTGAAGGCAACTGGGCCAAATCCACCTTTGAAGATCTGGTGCAATACAATGATGGTTTCCGCACCAATCTGATCGGAACACCGCAGCAGATTGCTGAACGGATTATCGAACTAAAAAAAGTGGGCGTAGATCTGATTCTGTCAGGCTTTTTGCACTTTATTGAAGAAGTCGAATATTTTGGCCAGAAGGTGCTGCCTTTGGTCCGTGAGCTTGAAGCACAACAGGCAACGCCTGTACAGCAAGAAGAAGCTGAGCCCGTATAATCCTTCCAATAAATCTCAGCAGATTCACTCCCCCCTCAAGGCTCGGCTTGGGGGATTTTTTTATGTGATAAAATTGTTGTCTGGCTAGGCTTAAGACCAGCAATTCCTTAAAATTCTGCACTAACGACTTTCCAAGAATTTTAACAATGCAACTGATCTGGTTTCGTCAAGACCTCCGCATTCATGATCATGCTGCGCTCTGGCATGCCACCCAGCAAGGCAGCTGTATAGCACTGGTGGTGCTCTCTCCTGAACAATGGAAGCGGCATCAGGATGCCCGGATTAAAATCGATTTTTATCTGCGCCGCCTCGACGTCTTAAAGCAGCAGTTAGCGCAGCTGAATATTCCATTAATCATTTTAAATGTTCCCTTATGGCAAGACCTGCCGGCCGAAATGCTAAGCCTGTGCCAAAAACTGCAGATTGATACGCTACATGCCAATATTGAAGTGGGCATGAATGAACTGCAACGTGATGCACAGGTACAGCAGATGCTGGAACAGCAGCAGATCCGGGTCGAGCTGTATCATGATCGCAGCCTGTTTCCACTGACCAGTATCCGCAATCAGTCCAATCAACCCTATCAGGTCTATAGCGCATTCAAGAAAAAGTGCTATGAGCGACTGATTCAGAATATACCGGGCTGCTATCCTGCCATTCAGCCTCAAGATCCGCTTGAATTACCAGACCAGCTGACCAGATTTGATCTGCAAAAATTTGCGGCTGATTATTCTGTCGATCATACTGCCCAGCTCTGGTCTACAAAAGATCAAGCTGCCTTTGAGCTGCTCGATGATTTTATCTTGGATAAAATGGCTCACTATAAAACCGAGCGTGATTTACCTGCAGTCGATGGTACCAGCCGCTTGTCACCATATCTGAATATGGGGATCCTCTCGATTCGCCAATGTATGCAGGCCCTATTTAAGGACGGATATTTCCAGATTGATGATATCGGTCAGCAGACCTGGCTGGATGAACTGCTCTGGCGCGAGTTTTATCTGCATACCCTGTTTGATTTTCCCCGTGTATCTAGGCATCAGCCTTTTAAAGAAAATACCGATAACATCCAGTGGCGCGATGCTCCTGAAGATCTGGCTGCCTGGCAACAAGGACAAACCGGGATTCCAATTGTCGATGCCGGTATGCGGCAAATGCGGGCCACTGGCTGGATGCATAACCGGGTGCGCATGATTACTGCGATGTTTCTATGTAAAAACCTGCTGATTGACTGGCGCTTGGGAGAAAGCTGGTTCATGCAACAGCTGATTGATGGTGATCTGGCGGCCAATAATGGCGGCTGGCAATGGTGTGCTTCGACCGGCATGGACGCCGTGCCCTATTTCCGGATTTTTAATCCAGTCAGCCAGTCACAGAAGTTTGACCCGAATGGGGATTACATCCGTCAATGGGTGCCAGAACTGACACATCTGAATGCTAAATCTATTCATGAACCCTATGCTAAAAATCCGGATCTTGCACTGGATTATCCAAAACCGATTGTGGATTTAAAAGCCTCTCGTGTAAGAGCGATTGAAGCGTTTAAGCAAATTTAAAACCAAACTTTTTCATCCCGAATAAAACAGCCTCCGATAAAGAGGCTGTTTTATTTTTAGATCAGGAATAAAAACTCGGATCAGGCACTTTTCCAGTCAGCACCCATTCCCCCACTTCCTGATATTTATAATCGATCGGGTCATGCAAGGTCTGGGTGCGGACATTGCGCCAGAAACGGTCAAGATTGAGCTTGGCCGTGGTGGCCCGCGCACCCATCACCTGGAAAATATTCTGGGTAATATAGAGAGAGGTATTGGTTGCGGCAATTTTGGCTGTGGCAATGGCAACTGAGACTTCACCGCGCTGCTCAGCTGTTAAATCATTCCCAAGCTCCCAGGCTGCCTGTAAAGTCTGAACCGCTTTATCTGCCAGTAAGCGTACACTTTCCAGTTGTACATAAAACTCGGCAAAATGCTTCTGGATAAAAGGATCATTCACTGCATCGTCTGCCAGTGATTTGGACCAGGCTTTTTGGGTTTGTACGGTCTGCTTGGCGACGTCAAATGCCCCTTCTGCCACGCCCAAAAACAGATGCACAAAAATCAGCTGGGCAATCAAAGGCCGTAGACTGGAATATGGCGTACTCAGTGGACCGGGATTTAACAGCAATTCATCTTCATGAATGTTGACCTGCTCAAAATGGCTGGTACCACTGTCGGTCTGGCGTTGGCCCATATTGTTCCAGTCGCCCAGAAAGCTCACGCCCTCTCGCCAGGTAGGAATCACTCCTATCAGTAATTTTCCTGCTTCGTCATAACCTGAACACAGCAACATATCCGAATCAATCGAACCTGAGCAGAAGCTTTTATCACCATGGAAAATATATTCGTTTTCTGAAACTTTTGTAACTGTGGTGCGATGGTCCAGCGGATTTAGAGTATTACCCCAGAATAGATTATTTTGGGCAGTCTGTTCAAACCACGGGCCATATTGTTCCGATTGGGAAAATAATTGCACGGTCGCAATCAGCAAATGATGAAAGCCATAGACATGCGCCAATGAACTGTCGACTTGGGCTACAATTTGAATAGTTTTAAAAATGGTCTGCCAATCTGTCTCCTGACCGCCATACTGTTTTGGAATGGACAGGCCCAGCAAGCCACTCTGGCGAATCAGGTCACGTTCGGCTTTAGGATTCCCACCTTGCCGATCCCGCTCTGCTGCAGTCAAAGCAAAAATTTCAGCAAGTTTCTGGGCAATATCGACAGGAGACTGATTTAAATATGGGGATTGTGCATTCATTATTTTAACTCATGTTCAGCATGGAAACAGCTTAGCAGATCAGGGTACTGACCTGTATCCGAAAGCATGCAGAGCTTATGACTGATATAAAAATACCGGCAGAATGCCGGTATTGGAACCGCTTGAATTTAAACTTTATTACGCTGTACCTCTGCGATCAAATGATCCACCACCTGCGGTTCAGCCAGGGTTGAAGTATCTCCGAGACTATCCAGCTCATCGGCTGCAATTTTTCGCAGGATCCGCCGCATGATTTTGCCGGAGCGGGTTTTTGGCAAGGCCGGTGCCCAGTGCAAGGCGTCTGGTGTAGCCACTGGACCAAGAATCTTGCGTACCCAGCTGACCAGTTCTCCACGTAATTGATCTGAACTGGCAACATCAGCCTGCAAAGTCACAAAGGCACAAATGCCCTGACCTTTAATGTCATGCGGCATACCCACTACAGCGGCCTCAGCCACCGATTCATGCGCCACCAGTGCACTTTCAATTTCTGCAGTACCTAAACGGTGTCCGGATACATTCAGGACATCATCGACACGACCGGTAATCCAGTAATAACCATCTTTATCGCGACGCGCCCCATCTCCGGTAAAATAAGTACCGGGATAGGTAGAGAAATAAGCTTCAATAAAACGCTCCGGGTCTCCCCAAATGGTACGCATCTGACCCGGCCAGGAATCCTTAATCACCAGATTTCCCTCAGCTTCACCCTCCAGTTCCTTGCCATCGGCATCGACAATAGCCGGTTGTACCCCGAAGAAAGGCCGTGTCGCAGAACCTGGTTTTAAATCAGTCGCACCCGGCAATGGCGTAATCATAAAACCACCAGTTTCGGTTTGCCACCAGGTATCGATGACGGGACAGCGGCTTTCACCGACCACGGTGTAGTACCAGTTCCAGGCTTCCGGATTAATCGGCTCACCCACTGATCCTAAAATTCTTAAGCTACTGCGGTCACTTTCCCGCACAAAAGCATCACCCTCGCGCATCATGGCGCGGATCGCGGTCGGTGCGGTGTAAAGAATGGTCACGTTATGCTTATCTACAATATGCCCGGTACGCGCCCAGCTTGGATATTGCGGCACACCTTCAAACATCACGGTGGTGGTCCCATTCGAGAGTGGTCCATACAGCACATAGGAATGCCCGGTGATCCAGCCCACATCTGCGGTACACCAGAATACATCATCCTGTTTGATATCAAATGCTTCACGGAAGGTGCAGTTGACGTAGGTCAGATAACCGCCAGTGGTATGCATCACGCCCTTGGGTTTACCGGTGGAACCTGAGGTATACAGGATAAACAGCGGATCTTCGGCATTCATCGGTTCCGGTGGACAAATGTCATTCACTGACATAATTTCTGTGTGATACCACAGATCACGCCCTTCCTGCATTTCAATCGGGTTACCGGTGCGGTGTACCACCATTACATTTTGAATCGAGTCTGTACCCGCCAGTTTCAGTGCCTCATCGACATTGGCTTTCAGCGGAATAGCCTTACCGCCGCGCATGCCAGAATCAGCGGTAATCACCATTTTCGCCTGACAGTCTTCAATCCGGCTGGCCAAAGAATCTGGCGAGAAACCACCAAATACCACGCAATGCACCGCCCCGATCCGGGCACAGGCCAGCATGGCAATCGCGGCTTCAGAGACCATCGGCATATACAGCATGACCCGGTCGCCTTTCTGGATGCCATTTTTCTTTAGCACATTGGCGAAACGGCAGGTTTCATCATGCAGCTCGGCAAAGGAAATAATCTTGTGCCGCGAAGGATGATCCCCTTCCCAGATGATCGCCGGTTTATAAGGATGTTCTTTCAGGTGCCGATCCAGACAGTTGGCACTGACATTGAGCTGACCATCAGCAAACCATTCGATTTTAAAATCGTCTTTATTAAAACTGGTATTTTTGACTTGGGTAAAGGGCTTGATCCAGTCCAGACGTTGCGCCTGTTCTGCCCAAAATTTATCTGGCTGTTCTATAGAATACTGATAACGTTCGAAGTACTGGTCTTCAAGCGTACGTGCTGTTTTTTTAAATTCTTCGGGTACTGGATAGATCTCTTGCATAGGTCACTTCCTTGATTTTGTTCTATCTCATCACGAGAGGTTAATGCGGCGTTGTTGATTGTTTTTTATGCATAATGGCAGTATGGCCTGCTTATTTCAAATCCGGCAATCATGCTTTCGTCGTAGATTATTTATACAAATTCAATCAAAATAAACCACAACTTACAGTACAGAATCTTCTGCGCAACTGTGTATGATCTGTAGCACAGTCCTTAAAAATAAAACTGACCGCTTGTGGTTATTTCATCTGATTTAGCAGGATACACTTTATGAAATCGCCTGAATCTCCCTACTTTAGCCCGCCTGCATTGCCCGCAACCGATCATCCCCTGTCGATGAAAGGCCGCTTCGGACGCTTGAGCTTTATTGCCTGGTCGGCATTTCTGTATTTCATTTTTTTATTTGGCAGTATCGCACTGGGTCTCAGTATTGATATTGTGAATATTTCTACCCATTCCCTAGATCCCAACTGGCTGATTTCATTGCAAGGCTTGGCCAGTATCGGTGTACTGGTCATGGTTCTGGTCTATGTGTATTTCGCTTTAGTGGTGACTGTTCGCCGTTTGCATGATATGAACCGCAGTGGCTGGTGGGCGCTATTATTTTTACTGCCGCTAGTCAACATTTTTGTATGGCTTTATATCGTTTTTGGTTCGGGCGATCGCGGCAGTAATCAGTATGGTCCGGCACGGATCACCTTGCTCTGGGAAAAAATTCTGGCCTGGCTGATGATTATCCTGACCCTGCTTAGCCTGTTGGGATCTATCGCTTTATTCAGTTATATGAGCGGTGAAGAACAAACACCTACCCCCACGGAAATGATGCAAAAAACCACCAAATACTTTTAACAACAGCGCCGTTATTTTTAAAATTATCCAATGGTGACTTCGAGCCCTTATTAATTTTTTGCTGAACATCAGGCAAAATAGGCAAAATTTGAATTGTGGAATTTTTGTGGCAGAGCAAAACAATACCTTAAGCCAGGTAACTGAGGGCACCACGGAGTTGTTACATCAGGCAACTGAAAAAACGACCAAGACCGTGATTGAACATACCGCCAAGTATAATGATGCCTACAGCACCATTGACAAAATCATGGAGGGCTTCTGGGAGCGTGTGCCTTATTTCTGTATCGCACTGATCGTGATTACGATTTTCTGGTTACTCTCCAAAGTCTTCAAGTTTTTCGTACGTAAAACTTTGGAAAACCGTTCTTATACCCGCCAGAATCTGGTGTTGGTACTCAACCGTGTCGGCAGTACCTTTATTATTTTCTTTGGTATTCTGATTGGACTGGTGATTGCTGTTCCTGGCTTTACCCCGGGTCAGCTGATGAGTGCCCTCGGAATTGGTTCGGTCGCGATCGGTTTTGCCTTCAAGGATATTTTCCAGAACCTGCTCTCTGGCGTGTTAATTCTGCTCAGTGAACCGTTCAAGATTGGCGACGATATTATCGTGAATGGCATGGAAGGTACGGTTGAAGATATCCAGATTCGTGCGACCTTCTTACGTTCACCAGATGGCCGTCGTATTGTCATTCCGAATGCCACGGTCTACACCAGTGCGGTCACGGTGAATACTGCCTATACCCGTCGCCGCTGCGAATTCGTGGTGGGCATCGGCTATGAAGATGACATCCAGAAAGCCAAGGACCTGATCACCGCTATTTTAGATAAAGATCCAACCATCCTGAGCCAGCCTGGCTTTAGTGTCAACGTCACGGCGCTGGCTGACTTTTCTATTACCCTAAAAGCCTTCTGGTGGGTCGATACCACTGAAACCGGCACCGGAACTTCAATCAGTGCGGTGCAGGAACGGGTGATTCAGGCTTTTGCCGAGCATAATATTTCGATTCCGTATCCGGTACAGGAAGTCAAAGTCTACCGCGGCGAAGGCAATGATGATGCCTCAGCCCGCGCTAAACAGACGACCTAAAACATAGGGAATCACAGTTTCTGTACGAATAATACGGTTGCCCAGACTCACAGCCTGACAGCCGTTTTTTATGAGTAAATCGACTTCATATGGAATAAATCCGCCTTCCGGACCAATAACAATCGTACAGGGATGCTCAATCGCAAATGGCATCGCCTGCTCTGCATAAGGATGTGCCACATAAGCCGGGCAATCTGTACTAATCAAACCCGGCAAGATATCTTCAACAAAGGGTTTAAAACGTTTATACAGCTCGATTTTTGGAGCAACCGTATCCCCTGCCTGTTCTAGCCCCAATTCGATATAATGATTTAACTGCTGTAAAAATGGAGTTTGCCAATAACTTTTATCGACGCGGTAGCTATGCAGTAAAATGATTTTTTCAACACCCAAGGTGACACTGTCCATGATCAGACGGCGCAGCACTTTCGGACGTGGCAAAGCAACAATTAAAGTCACTGGCAATTTTTCTGGAACAGCTTCTTCTTGTAGTGGTTTTAGCCACACAGCTTTTTCAGAGATTTCAATAATTTCAGTTAGGTAGCGCTGACTTTCTCGAATTCCGACTTTTAAAGTATCTCCCACTTGAATCTGCACATGCTGCTGTAAATGTTCCAGTTGCCGAGTTGAGGTAATGGACCAAAGTTCAGTTTCGGTTTGGCGTGGATCAAGCAGGATGATGTTCATAAAAAGAAGACCAAAAAAATATGATATATCCCTCTATTGGCTAGAGGGTGGCGACAGGGATGTCGCCAATTTCACTGTGCTGCAGGGATGCAGCATCAGTGAAATAAAGGGCTTTTGTCTTGCAGGGTATGCCCTTCATGGCCCGACAAAAGTAAGGTAATCACTTTGAAAAAGAAATACAAAGAAATACTAAGCCAAATCGAAACTCGGTTATTGTAGGACAAGCCTTAAATAAAGCTCTATAGTGACTTATCATCGTGTAGGCTTCTCCCTACTTTTTACAGCGTAAAAGTAGGCAAAACGCTTTTGTTAGGTTGATGATACTTCCCTGTATCATCAGCCTAACGACGGCATCCCTGCCGTCTTGGTAAATCCAATATCTGTTACTTATCAAGGTAAATTAAAGATACTGATCAATCACCTGAATATGCTTGGCAAGCGATCCTGTATTTAACTGCATAATTTGCTGCGCTGCCGCATTCAAGTTTTCCGCCTTAACCTGATCTTGCAAAAGTTCCAGTAATACTTCTGCAGCCTGCTGGGCATTATGTACTACTGCGACTGCATCCGATTGAACAAACTCATCCACGATGGTCTGAAAATTAAAATAGTTTTTGCCTAAAACAGTCGGCACATTCAGCGCAATCGGCTCCAGAATATTATGTCCTCCACCTGGCTCATTTAAAGAACCACCGACATAACAGGCCTGGCTCAAAGCATACCAGAGCCACATTTCACCCATCGAATCGGCCAAATAAACCTGGGTATCTGCTTCGATACGTTGCCCTAAACTACGACGCTGAGTTTTTAATCCCAAAGACTGTGCAGCCTGGAACACCTCATCAAAACGTTCCGGATGGCGCGGTACCACAATACAGACCAAATATGGATCAGCTTCTAAAGCAGCTTTTAAAGCACTCAGAATTTCTTTTTCTTCAGGAGCATGAGTACTAGCTAACGTGACGATCTTTCGCCCCCCTAACTGCCACTCCTGTGTCAATTGATCTGCCTGCTGGATAAAGCGCTCGGGCGCAGTAATATCAAATTTGATATTGCCCAAAACCTGGGTTTTTTCGGCTGCTATTCCTAACTGGATATAACGTTGCTGGGTGGCAATATCCTGTGCCAAAAGCTGGGTTAACTGCTGTAGCATGCCGCGAGTCAGACCTTTGACCTTGGTATAACCTTTGGCAGATTTTTCAGACAGACGCGCATTCAACAATACAGTTGGCACATTAAACTGGGGTGCCTGATCCAGCAGATTAGGCCAAAGCTCAGTTTCCATCAGCAATAAAAGTTTCGGCTGATACTTTTGATAAAATTCACGAATTAAAGTTTTCTGGTCAGCAGGCAAATACACGGCTTGAAACAAATCGAGATAAGGCGCTTTTAAAAAAAGTGATTTAGCGCGTGCCTGACCGGTTTTGGTGGTATTGGTGACCAACACCGGATGGCCAAGTTTTAAATAATGTTCAATTAACGGTTGAGCCGCATTGGTTTCACCCACCGACACCACATGAAACCAGATGGCATGCAGGTTTTTGGGTGGCTGAAACGGGCCGAAACGTTCTGTCAGTTCTTGTTGTAATTGTTCAGGATCGGTCGCACGTTTACGGATACGCGATTGATATAAGGGTTTAACCAGCGCCAAGGCTGCGTTATACCAAAATGGAGTGGCCACATTGCGCCCCTGTCCAAAGATTCAATGGGCAGAATATAGCAGAGCCACATCAACATGTTAATCAATGTGGCTCATTTTTAGATTATTCTACTGTAGTTAAAGCTTCTGCTTCAGCCAATGTCGGATAATCAATATAGCCTTCCGCGACATTGGTTCCGATCATATTTTCCAGCTTCAGTTCATTCAGCGGCGCATCTTCGAGCAGACGTTCGTATAGATCCGGATTGGCAATATACGCCTTACCAAAAGCCACCGCATCAGCCTTGCCTGAAGCCAGTAATTCAATGGCATCTTCACGACTTAGTTGCATATTGGCAATATAAGGCACTCCATTTGAGCGCTGTTTCATATATTCAGAAATACTGTCTTCTGCCAGATATTCACGGGTAAAGAAGAAGGCAATCTTGCGCTTACCCAGCTGCTCCATGGCATAGCCAAATGTTTCACGTGGATCATTGTCGCCCATGTCATGATCATCACAACGCGGCGCAAAATGCACCCCTACACGATCTGCGCCCCATACTTCAATCAGTGCATCAGTTGCTTCTAGCAGGAAACGTGTACGATTTTCCACTGAACCGCCGTATTCATCTTCACGCTGATTGGTTTTGCTTTGCAAGAACTGGTCAATCAGATAACCATTGGCAGCATGTAATTCAACACCATCAAAACCGGCTTCTTTAGCACGAATCGCGGCTTGCTTATATTGCTCGGTAATGGCATGAATTTCCGAAATTTCCAGCGGACGCGGCAACACATAAGGACGTTTTGGACGTAACAAGCTGACATGACCCGCCTGTTGTACTGCACTTGCAGAGACTGGTGTTTCACCATTTAACAGATCCGGATGCGATACACGACCAACATGCCAAAGCTGGGCAACAATCAGACCGCCCTTCTCATGAACCGCTTGAGTAACCTTTTTCCAGCCTTCGACCTGAGCATCGGTAAACAATCCTGGAGTATTTAAATAGCCATTGGCTTCTTCAGAAATCACTGTGGCTTCAGAAATAATCAGGCCAGCACTTGCACGTTGCGCATAGTACTCAACCATCATTGGGGTTGGAACGCGATCAGCAGTTGCGCGGTTACGGGTCAGCGGCGCCATGATGACACGGTTTTTAAGCTCTAACGCACCGAGCGTTAAAGGAGAATTTAATTCAGCCATCGTTACTCCCACCTGTTAAAGGTGTTGTTGTAGGTGTTCGATAAATTGTTGAATCAAAGTTTCATTGCGGGAGAAATATGACCACTGTCCATGCTTGGTCGCAGTGATCAGGCCAGTCTGCTGTAACACCGACAGGTGATTGGACATGGTGGACTGGGAAACCTGGCCCAAACGTTCAATTTGACCTGCACAGACCCCACGTTGAAAGCCACCACACTCTTCCGCAGACAGATATTGCTCCGGAGATTTTAACCACTCCAGAATTTGTCGACGGGTCGGATTGGCTAAGGCTTTAAAAATTAGATCAAGGTCCATAGGCACATCACAATCAGTGGCGCAACGAAACTTTATTCAGCATCTGCGACCATTATATCGTATTTTTACGATTTATATATCGAATAATTTAGATATAAGAGTCACAATCTGTACAAGCTTGGTTACGCCAGCTATTTAAACAACTTCTTACAAGCCCTGTTTCAGGCTTGCTTCGATAAATTTGTCCAGATCACCGTCCAGAACTGCGCCAGTATTGGAATTTTCCACACCTGTACGCAAATCCTTAATACGTGAATCATCCAGGACATAAGAACGGATCTGACTACCCCACCCAATGTCAGACTTGGAATCTTCCAGTGCTTGTGCCGCTTCGTTACGTTTGCTCATCTCGAGCTCATAAAGTTTGGCACGTAACTGCTTCCAGGCGTGGTCACGGTTGGCATGTTGTGAACGCTGGTTCTGACAGGCCACCACAATTCCGGTCGGTGCATGGGTTAAACGCACGGCAGAATCTGTTTTGTTAATATGCTGACCACCCGCCCCTGATGCACGGTAAGTATCGGTACGAACATCGGACGGATTGATTTCAATTTCGATATTGTCATCTACTTCAGGTGAGACAAACACGGCAGAAAATGAGGTATGACGACGGTTGCCCGAGTCAAATGGTGATTTACGCACTAAACGGTGTACACCAGATTCGGTACGTAACCAGCCATAGGCGTACTCACCTTCCACACGAATCGTCGCAGATTTAATCCCGGCAACATCGCCATCAGATTCTTCCATCACTTCTGCTTTAAAGCCATGACGTTCAATCCAGCGTAGATACATACGTAGCAACATAGACGCCCAGTCCTGTGCTTCTGTACCGCCTGAACCAGCTTGAATTTCAAGATAGCAAGGGTTTGGATCCATCGGATTATTGAACATACGGCGAAATTCAAGCTTGGCCAGTTCTTCTTCAGCCGTGCTCAGTTCAGCCTGTACGTCTTCTAGCAAGCTTTCATCATCCGCTTCAACCGCCAGATCAAGCAAAGCCTGTGCATCTTCAAGCTGGGTACTTAAGCGATCCAGCACATTTAATACATTTTCAAGCTCGCCTTTTTCTTTGGCCATTGCTTGAGCACGACTCTGATCATTCCAGATCGTTGGATCTTCTAATTCACGCAGGACTTCTTCTAAACGCTCTTTTTTCAGATCGTAGTCAAAGATACCCCCGTAGTGTTTGACCACGTTCGTTTAAGTCTTTTAATTGGTTTAGATACGGATTAATTTCCACGTGAATTACTCTCAATCAAAATTAGGCACAAAATTCTTAGCCCGATATTATAGCACAGTCTATTTCCGCTATTTTAACGATCCATTCAGTCTAAAGCTCGAATATCTTGAGCATTTAGACCTGTATTTCCCTCACCCAATTTTCAACATCTCATAGACTCTTTTGCGTCTTTTTATCGGAAATTTTTATCGGCTTTTTAGCCCCGTTTTATGACCGAAATATAATTTTGTAATTGATTTTATAATTTAGGATTTCTTATTGTTCTGTATAAAAAATCAGCGAATTCAATAGATTCCACAATATCTACACACTTTTAATAAAACACTACATTATAAATTTAATTTTATTATTCAGTCACTTGTTCAGCAAAAATTACACAAGATTACGCTATTCACATTACTGTAACTTTCCTTTGATTGACGATCTTTGGAATTGCTCTAGACTGAAAGTTGTAACAAAAAGTGTAATGTTTTTAACTCACGATTTGAGGGGTAGTAACCATGAAAAAATTAGCGATTGCTTCGGCACTACTTTCAGCAATAGCAATGACTGGTACAGCAGCACATGCTTACCAAGCAGAAATTGGTGCATCAGCAGGAGTGTTTGATCCTGACAACGGTGGAACTAGCGGTTCTTTCGGCGTTGATGGTACATATTACTTCAATCCAGTTCAAACACGTAATGCACCATTAGCAGAAGCAGCATTCCTTGATCGTGCTAGCAACGTGAGTGCGCAATATCAATATAATGAAATTGGTGATTCTGAAGCGCATCGTTATGGCGTAGGTGCAGAGTACTTCGTACCGAATTCTGACTTCTACTTAAGCGGTAACGTCAATGGCCATGATCTGCAAGACAATGATGATGTAGAAAATGATTTAACCACCTATGCAGCTGAAGTCGGTTATCTGCCAGCGCCAGGTCTATTGATTGCGGCGGGTGTAAAAGGTTGGGATAACGACAATGATGATGGCGTAGATCCAACATTGCGTGCTAAATATGTCACTACACTTAGCAACGGTAAAGACATCAACCTGGAAGCAGGTGCAGCGTTTGGTGATTTAGATGAATACAATCTGGCAGCAGATTATTTCATCGACAAAACCTTGAGTGTCGGTGCTGATTATCACAACAATGATATTACCGACAAGAGCGAATTTGGTATCAATGCACGTAAGTTCATTAACCAGCAAGTGAGCTTAGAAGGCCGTGTCGGCTTTGGTGAACAGTTTAACAATGACTACAATACCTTTGGTGTAGCAGCGAAGTACCGCTTCTAATCTAAAACCAAAAATTAGTCATTCATAGAAAACCCATCCTCGGATGGGTTTTTTTATTGCACTCTTAACAAGCATTTAGGTATTTTTGCACATTGACGGGGCGAATATAAACTGTACAATTTGTTACAACTGTTCATCAAACAGTCATATTTTTATAACAAAGAGAGAAATCTAAATGCTTAAGAAACTTGCTCTTGCTACAGCGCTTCTTGCTGGCCTGGGAACTGCACATGCTTACCAAACTGAACTTAATGTTGGGTATGAAAACACTGACTTTGAAAATAATCTAGGTGGATTTGAACTTGACTCTGATGGGGATTTATTTTTTGTTAACGGTAAATACTACTTAAATACCGTAAATACTAAAAATGCTCCTCTAGCTGAAGCTGCCTTTTTAAATAAAGCTAGTAATATTGGTTTAGGATACGTTAATGCTCAAAATGAATTGAGCGAAGCTGGTATTAATGCAGAAGAAGAGTTTGAGATTATTGGTATTAATGGTGAATTCTTTATTCCTAATTCTCAATTTTATATCGCTGGTAGTTTAAACCAAGTAGATTATACAGCTAGCGTACGTGCTCCTGGATTAACTTCTGAAGAATCTGATGACACTACTGGCTATTCTTTAGAAGCGGGTTACCTACCAGTTAATGGATTATTATTGGCTCTAGGAGTTGCTAAAGAAAGTGTAGATCCTATGCTTGCTTCTAAAATTGGATTTGCTAGCACCCTTGGTTACGGTGTAGCTGTAGGTGAAGACACCGCTGTTTCTTTGCGAGCTAAATATGTGACTCAAATTGGTAATCATTTTACTAATTTCGAGGGAGTAACATATTTCGGTGATGAAACTGCTTATCGCTTAGCTGCTGATCTTTATATTGATCCTACACTTAGCGTTGGTGTTTCTTTTGCTGACTCTACTGCTGATGAATCAGATACTATTTTTAGTGTTCGTGCACAAAAATTCTTTACACCTGTTATTGCGGCTGGTGTGAACTACACAACCACTGACAGTGCTGACTCTTTCGGTATTAACGGTACTTTCCGCTTCTAATCTCTCCAATTAAAAGCAAAAAAACCGCTCACTCGAGCGGTTTTTTTTATGGCCTATTGTTCTAAATGGATAATCCGCATTTGCAGACTGACATTGCCATTAAAGACATTTTTATCCAGCTCGTAGACCAAGCGTGTATCTTTCATCGGATCGAAGTCATATTTATCGGCTGCATTGAAGGCGATGGCATCAATGATCTGACCATTTTGCAAAGCCACACGTAATTTAAGATGCACATCTTTGAGCCAGCGATAGTCCATGATTTTAAATATACCGTCAAAAATCGGTTGGGGAAATTTTTGCCCCCATGGGCTTAAATTCTGCAATAAATCGACTGTTTCGATCTGAAAAGCAGAAGCTGGCAATTCTCCATCCGTCCATAAAGTCGCAGTAAATAAATCCTTGTCCATCGCAGCAATCAGTGCTTCAAAGATCTGCTTAAATTCAGCGAAATTTTCTTTTTTCAGGGTTAAACCGGCTGCTGCTGCATGGCCGCCAAAATGACTGACTAAATGGGGATATTGTTCCGCCACCTGTTCAATCGCATCACGGATATGAATGCCTTCTATCGAACGCGCCGAACCTTTAATATGAATCCCATCCTGATCCGCTGCAAAGACAATGCTCGGACGATGAAACTGCTCTTTCAAACGCCCTGCCACAATCCCGATGACCCCCTGATGCCAATGCTGTTCAAACATGATCAGTGCAGCAGGCAGTTCAGCTGCATCCCACTGAATTTTATCCAGCTCAAGCAAGGCTTCCTGCTTGATTTTGCCTTCCACCTGACGGCGTTCGACATTGAGCTGATTCAGCTGTTCAGCCAGTGGATAAGCCGTTGTCAGATCAGGAGCCAGCAAACATTCGATCCCGATATCCATGGTTTCCATGCGTCCAGCCGCGTTAATCCGTGGGCCTAAAACAAAGCCCAAATCTTGAGCTTTCAGACCAGCAGGATCACGCTTTGCAATATCAAGTAGCGCACTGATTCCTGCTCGGCATAACCCTTGCTGGATCCGTTTCAACCCTGCATCGACCAGAATCCGGTTGTTATAGTCCAGACTCGCGACATCGGCATAAGTACCGAGTGCCACCAGATCAAGATAATTGGTAATTACCGTAGAGGATTTTCCAAGTTTCTTGCGATGGGTAGACAGATTGGCCAGTATATAAAAAGCCACCCCGACCCCAGCCAGTGCTTTGCTTGGAAAGTCGCAACCGAGCTGATTGGGATTGACCACGGCTTCGGCTTTTGGTGTCGGCTTGGTCGTCAGATGGTGATCAGTAATGATCACCTGCATGCCATGATCCTGCGCCTGTTTTACTCCGTCATGGCTGGAAATGCCATTGTCCACGGTAATCAGTAAATCAGGCGTGAAATTGACAAAGGCCAGATCTGCAATTGCGGGCGTCAATCCATACCCATATTTAAAACGGTCTGGTACCAGATATTCAACATTGGCGCCCATATCACGCAGTGCCAGCACCATGAGTGCAGTACTGGTCGCGCCATCGGCATCATAATCGCCGACAATCACGATTTTCTGGCCATGATCAATCGCCTGATCCATCAATTGAATGGCTTCAGGCAAGCCTTTCATGGTCGGTGCCAGCAAATGCTTCAGCTTGAGCTCAAGTTCCTGCTCGGATTCCACCCCACGACGAGCCAGAATCTCGGCCACAAATGCAGGGACGCCCGGTAAATTTTCAGGGCGTGTCAGCAATGGACGTTGTTTGATTTCCAGTTTTTGCATGGTTATGGCATTAAGCGCTCTAAAGTCCAGCCGGCATCGGTTTTGCGATAACTTAAACGGTCATGCAAACGGTTCGGACGACCCTGCCAGAATTCATAATAATCGGGTTCGAGACGATAACCGCCCCAGAATACCGGCTTGTCCAGCTGTTGCTGATTGGCAACCTGGGTATGCAAATCCCAAAAACGTTGCTGCAATTCCTCACGACTAGCCACGATGCCACTTTGCGGGGTACTGATATGCGCGGCAATCTGGCTTTCGCGTGGACGTTTATGATAATAGTCGGTCGATTCTTCTTCCGATATTTTCTTTACACGACCCGAAATACGAATCTGACGTTCCTGATCCTGCCAGTAGAACAACAGTTCGGCATAAGGATTTTTAGCCAGATCCAGACCTTTTTGACTATCATAGTTGGTATAAAAATCATACCCTGCGTCAGTCGCTCCACGCAGCAATACCGTACGCACATGCGGACGGCCTTGTGCATTGGCTGTTGCCAACGACATGGCATAGGGTTCATGCAATTTTGCTTCCAGTGCATGGTTAAACCATTGCAGGAACTGCATATGTGGATTCGGATTGACTTGCTGTTCCTGTAACTCGCCTTTTTCATAATTCAGGCGTAGTTCACTCAGATCCTTGATCAGATCACTCATTATCTATGTTCCTGTTAAGCGGCATTGGCACGCACAGCATCTGCCAGGCTGTTTGCAAGTGTGGTGACTTCAGCCAGATCATCGCCTTCGACCATCACACGAATGACAGGTTCTGTGCCAGATTTACGAATCAATAAACGGCCACGACCTTTAAGCTGCTGTTCGGCTTTTTCAAATTCAGCTGCCAGTGCAGGCACTGAATAAGGATCAAACATGGCATTTAAACGTACATTGACCAGGACATTGGGCAACAGTTTAAAGTCAGCCACAAGTTCATGCAGAGCTTTTTTCTGCTCAACCATCACGGTTAAAACTTGCAGGGCTGCAATAATGGCGTCGCCTGTGGTGCTCTTGTCTAAAGTCAGAATATGACCAGAAGGCTCACCGCCAATTACCCAGCCATTTTCTTCCAGACCTTGCAATACATAACGGTCGCCGACTTTGGCACGTAATAACGGCACTTGTGCTTTTTCCAGCGCCAGTTCCAGCGCCATATTGCTCATTAAGGTACCGACGATACCTGCCGGTTTTTTCGAGCTTTGAGTCGCAAGAATATAAAGAATATGGTCGCCATCAATCAGATTACCGGCTTTATCTACGAGAACCACACGGTCAGCATCCCCATCAAAGGCAATACCCAAATCCGCTTGATGTTGAATCACGGCTTGTTGCAAGCTTTCCGGATGCGTTGAACCACAGCCCTCATTAATATTTAAACCGCTCGGCTCATTGTGAATCGCAATCACACGTGCGCCCAGTTCACGGAACACTGCAGGTCCCACGTTATAGGCTGCACCATTGGCACAATCCACCACAATGGTGAGTTCATTCAGATCCAGATGATACGGGAACGTCGATTTACAGAATTCAATATAGCGACCGTTGGCATCTTTAACCCGGATACTTTTACCCAGATTCGCCGTATCTTCAATCACAAAATCTTTTTCAAGTTCCTGATTAATTTCGTCTTGTAAAGCATCTGGCAATTTTTTACCTTCCGCAGAGAAGAACTTAATGCCGTTATCAAAATACGGGTTATGCGAAGCGGAAATGACAATACCCAAGCTGGCATGTAAGGCACGGGTCAAGTGAGCAATCGCCGGTGTCGGTAGTGGACCTAAAAGGTGAACATAAACGCCAGCGGCATTTAAACCTGCCTGTAAGGCAGCTTCCAGGATATAACCAGACAAACGGGTATCTTTACCCAGAACCACCAATGGTTTGGATTTTTTACTATGACGTTTTAAAACTTTACCAGCCGCAAATCCCAGTTTCAGGGCAAACTCAGGGGTAATCGGCAATTCGCCAAACTTTCCACGAATACCATCCGTACCAAAATAACTCATCTTTATCTCACTTCTTAGCGGATGATTGATATCACCCATTTTTTTCCTTGAGTCACACTTTACACCAAAATAAAAAAGCCGTCATTTGCATGACGGCTTTTTAAAATTTTAAATCACAGGAAATTAACCTACGCGATAGTTTGGTGCTTCTTTGGTAATGGTCACATCATGTACATGCGACTCAGACATACCGGCAGAAGTGATTTTCACAAACTTGGCATTCTGACGCAGGTCTTCAATCGTCGCAGAACCGGTATAACCCATTGAAGAACGTAGGCCGCCCATCATCTGATGTACGATATTACCCATTGGGCCTTTGTACGGTACACGACCTTCAATACCTTCAGGAACCAGCTTCTCGGCACCGGCCTTGGAGTCCTGGAAGTAACGGTCAGCAGAACCTGTCGCACCCGCCATCGCGCCCAATGAACCCATACCGCGATAAGCCTTGTAGTAACGACCCTGGAAGAATTCAACTTCGCCTGGTGCTTCTTCAGTACCGGCCATCAATGAACCAACCATAATCGTGCTTGCGCCCGCACCAATCGCTTTGGCCATATCGCCAGAGAAACGAATACCGCCATCTGCGATCAAAGGAATCTGATCTTTCAGCGCATTGGCAACAGAATCAATCGCAGAGATCTGTGGCATACCAATACCCGCCACAATACGCGTGGTACAGATTGAACCAGGACCAATACCAACTTTAACGGCATCCGCACCTGCATCAAGTAACGCCAGCGCAGCATCACCTGTCGCGATGTTACCGCCAATCACCTGAACTTGTGGATAATTGGCCTTAACCCAACGTACACGCTCGATCACACCTGCAGAATGGCCATGTGCAGTATCGACTACAATCACGTCCACACCTGCATCAACCAAGGCTTCTACGCGGCTTGGCGTTTCTGCACCAGTACCGACAGCAGCACCAACACGCAGACGACCCAGGTCATCTTTACAGCTATTTGGATACAATTCAGCTTTACGGAAATCGGTTACCGTAATTAAGCCTTTCAGCTCTTGCTGATCGTTGACCACCAATACTTTTTCAATACGGTGCTGTTGCAATAAAGCTTGGATATTTTCTTTCGATTCGCCTTCACGAACTGTCACCAGGCGATCCTGACCAGTCATGATATTGCTGACTGGCTGCTCAAGATTGGTTTCAAAGCGTGTATCACGACCGGTCACGATACCCACCACTTTGCCATCTTTCACAACGGGTACACCGCTGATATTGTTGGCTTGAGTCAACGCAATCAGTTCACGTACTGTGGTTTCAGGAGTGACTGTAATCGGGTCTTTGACCATACCCGCTTCGAATTTTTTCACACGGCGCACTTCTGCAGCCTGAACCGCGATATCCATGTTCTTGTGCAAAATACCGATACCACCATTTTGCGCCATTGCAATTGCCATACGGGACTCAGTCACCGTATCCATTGCTGCAGACACAAGAGGAATATTCAGGTTAATGCCACGAGTTAAACGTGTCTTTAGGGAGACATCTTTTGGAAGAACAGTAGAATAGGCAGGGAGTAATAGGACATCATCGAAGGTTAACGCGTCTTGAACGATGGTCAACATAACAGTCTCACTGGTAATTTCCGTGCACTATTATAAACAAATATCGGCTTAAATTTCATTGCAATTGCAAAATTATTTTTTTATTCAAGCTTTGTACACGCAGATCTATGTGGGTGCTAAAACAGTATCAATAATACCTCTGATAATGAAGTTCCCTATTTTAAATATACCCCGATCATTTTAATGGAGTGAAAAGCAGAGCCTAAACTCTGCTTTGGGTCGATTTAGCTGACGTATTCAAAACTGTCATCATTGTCAGCTTCATCATTTTCAATCTGAATAAAAGGCAACATATTATGTGCCAAACGGGCTTTATTGCATTGATCATCGGCGATCTGTACTTCTTTGCAGGATGAACTGCGCAGCTCATACATACCGCAACTGACCTGCTGGCCAATGGTGCCATCCAGTGCAATACAGCGTGGATTTTTTTGATTAGTTCCAGCCATACATGAATAGACTGCTGTCACAGGTTCGGTATAGTGCTCAGGCATATGAATACCTTCGGCCCAATAGAACGAAACCCTGAAATAGGCGCAGCACGCCCCGCAGCTTAAACACGCATCCGGTTTTGGAACTTGAGACAACATTTCTTATAAGTTCTCATGATCAAAAAAAAGTTTTTTGGAGAAGAAATATAAAAAATGTTGTTTTTCTACACAAGAAAAATTTTATTTTTCTGTGAACTATTCAGGACAGGTAAAAACAGTTTCGTCCATCAGGTCGGTGCCACATTGCAGCGTTTCAATCCAGTCCAGAAACTGGGTGATCTGCTCTTTACCCATAAAAGGCGTGCCATGCTGCGGCACAATCATCTCGATATCCATGCCCCGCACCATGTTCACCCAAAGACGAATCACCTTGTTATTGCACATATAACGCTGATGAAAGCTTTTCATTTTTGGGATATGCGCCGCAAAGTTTTCCAATGGTTTGGCAGCATCATCGACCATCGATGCGCCCATATCTCCCGAAAACAGGATCTTGGCAATCGGATCATAAAACTGGAAATTCCCCACCGAATGCAGGAAATGCGCCGGCACCGCCACAATGTGTGATTGACCCAACGAAACGATCTGACCATGATCCGGAAGTTCCACCAATCGATCCAGCCAGTTGCCTTTCATCCGGTCACTCATAAAGGCCGAGTTTAAGTGTGGCAAGAAGCGCGCCCACAGCTTGGATGCGACGACTTTGGCGTCCGTATAGACCAGCCAGCGTGGCATCGAGGTGATGATATCCGGGTCCTGGTGCGAGGCCATGACATAATCCAGATTGGTCAAACGGGTGTATTTATTCAGTTCCATGGTCAGCGGCACATAGGTTAAATCACCACCCGGATCAAGTACCGCCGCGCGCTCATGATCAATGATCAGAAACTGGTTTGCCTGAACGCCTTCACCTTTGACCAGACTGGTAAAACTGATGCATTTATGTGTCCCGTTATCAAACAGAACCTGCGATGTGGTGCGTTCAAAAGCCATGTAAATTCCCCAATTTATAATAAAAATAACGTTTTTATACCCGTATAAAATATAAGGAATTAATCAAACTTACAATCAATAAAACTAGCCATATCACACTATTTACCAAGGTTTTGAGAGAATTTTAACCATAAAAAATCCTGAGTTTTTAGCTCAGGATTCATGTAATTTATTATTTTATGATTTAAAAGAAATAATGTTGAGCCAGTGTTGCGACACCAATCACCAGGAAAATCGCCGCCCCAATTTTATGAATCAGGCTGATCGGGAGTCTATTCGCCAGCTTATCTCCCAAAAATACTGCAGGTGCATTGGCCAGCATCATGCCCAAAGTGGTCCCAAGCATCACCCAGAATACGCTATCGAAACGTGCTGCCAATGCGACTGTAGCAATCTGAGTTTTGTCACCAATTTCTGCCAGAAAGAACAGAATAAAGGTCGCACCAAATACCCCGAATTTTTGCCATTTATTGATACTGGCATTTTCATCCCCGAGTTCATCCGGAATCAGCATCCAGACAGCCATTGCGATAAAGCCAATCGAGACGATCCACAGTAGCACCTCCGGCCCGATCACGGTGGTCACCCATTGTCCCAATACTGCAGAAAGGCCGTGGTTAATCAGCGTCGCCAATAAAATGGCAACTAAAATAGGAACAGGTTTGCGAAAACGTGCGGCAAGCAGCAATGCCAGCAGTTGGGTCTTATCACCCATTTCAGCCAGTGCTACGATTGCAGTCGACAGTAAGAATTCATACATGAGGTTTTTCTCTGGCTAGCATCCAATACCAATGACTCACCGCTCCTGCTAGCCAAAATCTGCAGAGTGGTAAATCAAAGGTCTTGCCAACAAAAGAAAGCTTGGAAAAGCTAACTTGGTTCTTTGCTATGATGACCATGCTCGTTTGAGCAAATATGTTGACCATCACCCTTCTGCTTTGCGCAAAAGGCGGCTACTCCCCAATGAAGTGCGTCAAGTATAGAATCAAATAGATTATTTTTCAATGCAGCAGCAAAAAACCCTGCCGAAGCAGGGTTTTTCTCTTTACACCCTCTTTATATTTCTCCCAGAGGAAGAAAATAGAAGGCATATACATGATTTTTTAGATCAATAAAGTACGGATATCTTTAAGCAGCTTGGTCAGCTTGTTGGTGAAACGAGCAGCATCTGCACCATTGATCACACGGTGATCGTAGGACAATGAAAGCGGCAGCATCAAGCGTGGATCAAAGCCTTCACCATTCCAGACCGGTTGCATGGTTGCAGGTGAAATACCCAGAATTGCCACTTGCGGCCAGTTCACCAATGGCGTAAATGCCGTACCGCCAATTGAACCCAGGCTAGTGATCGTGAAGTTGGCACCTTGCAGATCTTTCGGCGACAATTTCTTGTCACGCGCTTTTTGACCCAAGGTTCCTAGCTCAGTAGCAATCTGTTTAATTGACTTCTGTTCTGGATGACGCAGTACAGGCACAGTCAAACCATCTGGCGTTGCGACCGCGATACCCATATGGATCTCGTTACGTAGCAAGACTGACTTGCCATCATCGGCCAAGTGACCAGCAAACTCACGCTCTTCTTTTAACAAGTGCGCAACTGCTTTGATGATGAATGCCATAATGGTCAGGCTCAAGCCTTCTTTTTTGAAGTTGCCTTTCAGTTCATTACGCCATGCTTCCAGTTCAGTAATATCCGCTGCATCAAACTGGGTCACTTGCGGAATGAAATTATTCAGCGACAACTGTGGAATAGACACTTGTTGCAAGCGCGTCAAGGCTTTCTCTTCCACACCACCAAAAGCGCTAAAGTCTGGCAGTTTTGGCAGACCTGCGACTTGAGCAGCAGCGGCTACAGGAGCCGCCTGTGGCGTAGTAAGACGCGTTTTGACATACGCTTTCAGGTCTTCTTTCATGACGCGCGCATGTGGGCCAGATGCTTTGACGTCTGCCAACACGACGCCCAGTTCACGGGCCAGTTTACGCACCGCAGGACCGGCATAAACTTTAGAATTAGCGGCATTCTGCTCTTTGGTCAGCTTGTCAGCATTATCCGACGTCGTGACTGTTTGAGTAGAAGATGCAGCAGGTGCCGGGGCTGCTTTTGGTGCTTCTGCTGCTTTCGGTGCTTCTGCTTTGGCTACGACAGGTGCAGCAGCTGCTTGCGCTTCAGCTTCAATTGTCACCAGTGCAATGCCTTGAGAGACATTTTGACCCAGTTCCACATGAATGGCTTTAATCACGCCGGCTGTAGTGCTTGGCACTTCAACAGTCGCTTTATCTGATTCCACCACGATGATGCTCTGGTCTTTTTCAACCGTATCACCGACCTGAACCAGAATTTCAGCCACAGCCGCCTTGTCTACACCTAGATCAGGCACCTTCACTTCAACATCACCTGCAGGTGCTGCTGGCGTTTGTGGCGCTTCAACTGCTTTCTCTTGGGTTGCCGCTTGAGCAACTGGTGCTTGAGGTGCTTCTGTCTGTACTTGTGCTGCCGAAACAGCCGTTTTCACTTTCAGAATGACCACACCTTCTTTGATCGTGTCGCCTTCTTTAATCTCGATGGACTCTACCGTGCCTGAAACCGTACTTGGCACTTCAACAGTCGCCTTGTCTGATTCCACCACTACGATACTTTGATTTACCTCGATTTCATCACCGACAGCGACCAGGATTTCCCCTACAGTAGCTTTTTCTACACCAATATCGGGGATTTGTACATCAACCACCTGTGAGCTCGCTTGAGCCTCAGGAGCAGCAGAAGCTTTAGACTGATGTGAAGCCAGTTCCTGCATGATTTCCTGATCCGGCAATGAAGTCGGAGTATTTTCTGAAGTTTTTTGTGAGGCATCTGCTTGCTGTGGCTCGACCACATCAGCGCTGCCGTCTTCAGCTTGTAGCTCAATCAGTACCGCGCCTTCAGCCACTTCATCACCCTGACTCACCAGAATGCTTTTTACCACGCCTGCTGAAGTGCTAGGCACTTCAACAGAGGCTTTATCAGATTCAAGCAATACAATGCTGTCATCGATCGCGATCGTATCACCCACTTTGACCAGAATTTCGGCCACTGTTGCCTTATCTACACCAATATCAGGAGTCGTAATTTGCATGCTTAGTTCTCCTCTTTGTAGTCAGCAACAGCATGTACAGATGGGGTTTCTTGCGGTGCCCAAGCCACTGGACGATCTGTATCAAGCTCAAAAGTCGAGATCGCATCTTTTACCAGGCGCGCATCAACTTCACCTTCATCTGCCAGTTTTTTCAGGGTTGCAACCACAATATGGGCAGCATCGACACCGAAGTAACTACGCAAGTTGGCACGTGTATCTGAACGGCCATAACCGTCAGTACCCAATGCTACGAATGGACGGCCATCTGGAAGATAAGCACGAATCTGTTCGCTATAAGCACGCATATGATCGGTTGCAGACACGACGATACCTTCAGTACCGCGAAGCTGTTTCGATACCCATGCTTCTTTTACGTCTTCAGCCAGCGGATGCAAGCGGTTGTATTCTTCACATGCCATACCGTCACGTGCCAGTTCATTGAAGCTGGTCACGCTGTAGACATTTGAATGAATTTGATATTCTTCACGCAGAATCTTCGCCGCCTTGATCACTTCACGCAGGATTACACCTGAGCCCAGTAACTGAACAGTGGCTTTTTCATCTTCTTCCAGTAAGTACATACCACGCTTAATGCCTTCTTCAACACCTTTTGGCATTTCCGGATGCTCGTAGTTTTCGTTCATCACGGTCAGGTAATAGAACACACGTTCCTGGTTCACATACATACGCTGTAAACCGTCATGCACGATCACTGCCAATTCATAACCGAAACATGGGTCATAAGAGACACAGTTTGGAATGGTATTAGCCAAGATGTGTGAATGACCATCCTGATGCTGTAAACCTTCACCGTTCAGTGTAGTACGACCCGCAGTTGCACCCAGCAAGAAGCCTTGTGCCTGTGCATCGCCTGCTGCCCATGCAATATCACCAATACGCTGGAAACCAAACATCGAGTAGTACATGTACATCGGAATCATTGGCAGGTTATTGGTTGAATAACTGGTCGCCAATGCTGCCCATGCACTCATCGCACCGGCTTCGTTAATCCCTTCCTGCAACATGTGACCGTCTTTGGCTTCACGGTAATGCATCAGCTGTTCTTGGTCTTCCGGAGTATATTTCTGGCCATGCGCGGCATAAATACCGAGCTGACGGAACATCCCTTCCAGACCGAAAGTACGGGCTTCATCTGGAACAATTGGAACAACGCGGTCTTTAATCGCTTTCTCTTTAAGAAGTGCAGAGATTAAACGCACCATCACCATTGTGGTGGATTGTTCTTTACCATTTGAACCGGCCAAGACCGAATCAAATACTGAAAGTCCAGGAATCGCCAGCTGTTCGCTTTCCTTACGACGTGCAGGCAGGTAGCCACCTAGCGCCTCACGACGCGCCTTCATATATTTCAATTCAGGGGAATTTTCGCTTGGACGGTAGAACGGTACTTCTTCAAGCTGTTCATCAGTGAAAGGAAGGTGGAAACGGTCACGCACGTATTTCAAAGAATTGATTTGCATCTTCTTGATTTGGTGAGTTTTGTTGACTGCTTCGATTTCTTCCGACAAACCATAACCTTTCACGGTTTTTGCCAGAATCACGGTCGGCTGACCTTTGGCCGTACATGCTTCGGCATAAGCAGCAAAGACTTTGTACGGGTCGTGACCACCGCGGTTCAGATTATCAATATCTTCGTCGCTTAAGTCTTTAACCAACTCAGCTGCTTCTGGATATTTGCCGAAGAACTTTTCACGCGCGTAAGCACCACCTTTTACCTGGTAACGCTGGAAATCGCCATCGACTGCTTCTTCCATCACTGCTTTCAGTGCACCGGATTTATCTTTATCCAGTAGTGGATCCCAATGACGGCCCCACACAACTTTAATCACACGCCAGCCTGCGCCGCGGAATAATGACTCAAGTTCCTGAATGATCTTGCCATTACCACGTACCGGACCATCCAGACGTTGCAAGTTACAGTTCACTACCCAAATCAGGTTGTCGAGCTTTTCGCGACCTGCCAGAGAAATTGCACCCAAGCTTTCCGGCTCGTCCATCTCACCATCACCCAGATAAGCCCAAACCTTACGATCTTCTTCTTTAATCAGGCCACGGTTCATCAGGTACTTTTGGATATGTGCCTGATAAATTGACATGATTGGACCCAGACCCATCGATACGGTCGGGAACTGCCAGTAGTCCGGCATCAAATAAGGATGCGGATAAGATGGCAAACCTTTACCACCCACTTCACGACGGAAATTATTCAGATGCTCTTCAGTCAGACGGCCTTCTAAAAATGAACGCGCGTAAATACCCGGTGCACAGTGACCCTGGTAATAGATCATGTCGCCGCCGAAGCTATCGCTGTTGGCACGGAAGAAGTGGTTAAAGCCCACATCATAAAGGGTTGCAGAAGAAGCAAAACTCGCCAAGTGACCACCGAGATCATCACCGGTTTTATTCGCGCGTAATACCATTGCCAAGGCATTCCAGCGGATCAGCGCGCGAATACGGCGCTCCATGTCCTGGTCGCCTGGCATTGCAGGTTGTTCTTCAACAGAAATCGTATTTAAGTAGGGAGTATTTAAACGCTGAATAGGAACATGCTTTGCAATTGCGCGTTGATAAAGTTTTTCTAATAAAAATGCTGCACGCTCAGTGCCCATGTGCTGCAAAACAGAGTCAAATGCATCTTGCCATTCTTGGGTTTCTTGCGCGTCTGTATCGCCATAAAACGCCATAATCTACAGTTCCTAAAAGCCTAATCTAATGTCTTATATGTACCATATTTAAGACCTCTGCAGGTATGGCCTTAGCTGAATGCGATTTAGCAGTACTATTTAGGAACTAAATGATGGGTGACGTATAATTACACTACATAACAAAAAATAGTCAATAAAGGCGATTTATTATACAATCATTATAATAGTTGGTGATAATATGAGACTTAAAAGTGATAAAACAAAAAGCCCTTCAAGTTGACTTGAAGAGCCTGCAGTTTAAACGCTTTAAAATGCTTATTGGAGGTTTTTATGTATAGAGATGCTTCTTGTTATTCAGGTCTATACTTAAGGTAACATGGCCAAATAAGTAGATGGGTTTTTACGTTGACCGTCTTTTACTACTTCATAATGTAAGTGTGGACCGGTACAGCGACCAGTACAGCCAACGTTGGCAATATGATCACCTGCTTGCACCTGCTCTCCCACACGTGCAATAAGACGTGAAGCATGGGCATAGCGCGTTAAATAGCCATTGCCATGATTGATTTCAACGTATTGACCATAACCTGTGCCCCAACCTGATTTGGTCACAATCCCTGGACCTGTTGCATAGATTGGTGTACCACTTGGCGCTGCAAGATCAAGGCCTGAATGATTTTCAGCACGGCCACTCATGGTACGGCCACCGTAATTTGAACTTACGCGAGAATTAGGTAAAGGATGAGAAATTAGCCAAGAATAAGCACTGTTTGCTGCCGCTTTGTTGGATGAAGTATTGGCATACTTCTGAGCAAGCGTACGATTGTTTAGTTCAACCGGTTTCTCACGAAGCTGAACATTCAATTTAGTCTGTGCTGGAATATCGATATCATCTGGATGAGTATATGCACCCTGTGCCAGAGTACGCGTCAATTGCTCGATACGATCTGTTGAACCATTTTCTTGATTTAGATTAACTAAATCTGCGAACGCAACCGAAGCCGCTGAAACTGATAAAGAAAATGCCAACAAAATACGTCGCATATGCATAAAAAACCTCTCTAAACTGCTTTAATCGAGTTCCTTGAAGATCTCTATCCTTGATATCCACTAAAAGAAGCGCATAAGATTAAGACATAAATATGTAGGAATTATGTATGTCGGAACCTGTCAACGTTTTTCAACAAACAAGAAAACAGATAAAAACAGGAAACTTTTCGTTTCTCTCATCACAAGTCGCTGCTTGGCAGAAACTCACGAAACTCGTACAACCGCTATTGCCCCAACCGGAACGCTGGCAAGTTGTCTGCTATCAAAATGGTGTGTTAACGATTACTGGTGAAAACCAGGCCATGATCAGTCAATTGGCCTATCTTCAAAAGCAATACATTTCACAACTCTCTCAAATAAATGAATTAACAGATCTCACTAAACTTCAAGTTTGTCTGCGGAATCCTTCGCAAACGCCACCTGTTTCAGCAACACCTGAAAGAGCCTTAAATGCAGAAACACAGGAATTACTTCGTAGTGCTGCTGACTTTATAAGCGACCCTAAGCTTAGCCAAGCTTTACTACGTTTGGCAAGCAATAAAAAGTAACATCGCAATCAAATGTAATAAATTAAAAAGCAAACATTATGTGATGTGTATCACAGTATTAAAGCAATAACAAAAACATAAAGACACAAACACAATGACTTATGTCACATTCACATACATGATTGGACAATTGGCTTCGTCATCAAATGTTACAATTTCATAGCAGCTTGGATCACTTTTCACATTGCGTAAAAGTTGATTATTCAAGGCATGTCCAGATTTATAACCATCAAATTTGGCAATAATCTGATGCCCGAGCAGGTATAAATCACCCACGGCATCCAGAATTTTATGACGTACAAATTCGTCCGAGAAACGTAAACCTTCTTCATTAACGACCCCGGTTTCATCCACACCAATGGCATTTTCCAGACTTGCACCTAAGGCCAGATTATTGGCTTTGAGATAATCCAGATCTTTCATAAACCCAAAGGTACGCGCTTCACTGACTTCATAAACGAAGGTTTCAGTAGAAAAATCGATACTGGCGGACTGATGTTCTTTTTTAAAGGCAGGATGATCAAAATCGATGGTGAAATTCAGCTGAAAGCCCTCATGTGGGCTAAAAATGGCACATTTGTCATCAATCAGTGCTTCAACCGGTTTAATAATCTTGACGAATTTTTTAGCAGCATCCAGTTCTTGCAAACCACCCTGCATGAGCAGGTAAATAAACGGACCTGCGCTGCCGTCCATAATCGGCACTTCAGAAGCCGATACTTCAATAATTAGGTTATCAATGCCCAGACCAGCGATCGCACTCATGACATGTTCAATGGTGCCTACTTTGGCATTTTCCTGAACCAGGTTCGAGCACATAAAGGCTTCCTGAATCAGCATGGCATCGGCAGGAATGTCGACTGGCGGATTCAGGTCAATACGACGAAACACAATTCCCCCATCGGCATGGTGCGGCACAAAGTTAATCATGACTTTTTGCCCACTGTGAAGACCGATTCCGCTCGCTTTCACGACACGTTTCAGGGTACGTTGTTTCAACATGCTTTTATCATCTGTTCATCTATAAAACCGCTATACGTTAGCATATTTGGCTATTGATAAAAAACAAAAAGGTGGCTTAAAAGCCACCTTTCCTGTCTAATCTAGCTAAACACATGATGTTACATGTTATTTACGCTGTTGATTCTTAAGATAATCCTGAATGCTCATTGGCGTTGGGCGCGGGCTAGAAACTGAAGCCGCCGCTGGATTCGCTGCTGCACCTGTTTCATGCTGCTGACGCTGAATTGCCGGTACATCATCATCTTCCACCACAGCCTGTGCAGCTGCTGCTGGACGAGTTGCCTGTACATTAGTACGTTTGGTCGGTTCAACTGAATCCGCTGCATGACGGGTGAGACCTGTTGCAATCACAGTCACGCTGATTTCATCACGCGCATCCGGATCAAAAACGGTACCGTAGAACACTTGACCCTCATCTAAATCGACAATCTGGTTCACGACATCAGTAATTTCTTCAATTTCACCGAAAGTCACGTCATCGCCACCAGTCACGTTGATCAGAATGCCTTTGGCATTCATGATAGTCACGTTGTCGAGTAATGGACTACGGATTGCCTGCTCAGCAGCCTGACGTGCACGGTTCTCACCACGACCCAGACCGACACCCATCATGGCATAACCACGAGTGCTCATGGCTGTTTTTAAGTCAGCAAAGTCAAGGTTGATATGGCCAGGACGGACTACCAAATCAAAAATACTGCGTACTGCATTCAACAATACATCATCCGCTTTTTTATAGGCATCTTTCATTGAAATATCACGGAAGACTTTCAATAGACGCTGGTTTGGAATGATGATTAATGAGTCTACATGCTGCTCTAGCGCTTCAATCCCTTTTTCAGCAGACTGTAGACGGCGTTTGCCTTCAAAGTTAAATGGCGTGGTCACGACACCAACGGTCAGAATACCCATTTCTTTCGCAATTTCAGCAACCACTGGCGCTGCACCGGTACCGGTACCACCGCCCATACCCGCAGTTACAAAGACCATATCGGTCCCTTCAAGCTGTTGGCGAATCAGTTCACGGCTTTCTTCTGCTGCGGTCTGGCCGACTTGCGGATTTGCACCTGCACCCAGACCACGGGTACTTTGCTCGCCCAGCTGAATTTTAAATTCGGCTTCCATGCGATCCAATGCCTGTTTGTCCGTATTGGCACAAACAAATTTTACGCCCTGGATATCGGACTGCAACATATGTTGTACCGCATTACCACCCGCACCACCTACACCAAATACAGTGAAACGGGCTTGACCATTGCTATCGCTATGATCGTCTTCGAAAAATTCAAATGAGGCCATGACCTATAAAATTCCTAATTCATAATTGGCAGTCACTAAGCCCGTATACTGCCTTAATCTTAATAAAATTGTTTTTAAGAATGCTGCTCATGCGTTCACTTGTCAAGTACAAGCCCGATTAACTACATCTTCCCAACAATATTCACAATAAAAATCGACTTAAAAGATTGATTTCAGGGTGTCATTAAAGCCAAACAAGGCTCTTTTGACCCGCTTAGCCAATGACAACCGCTCTACATCATCCTGTTCCACAATCGTGTCCTGGGTATCACTCTGACTAAACATCAGCAAGCCAGCCACCGTACTATATTGCGAGCGACGTAAAGCAGCCTGATGTTGTTCGTCTGCATACACCTGAGTCGGCGGATTACCTAAATGCGCCGAGACCCCCATGGTACGGCGAACAAAACTCACCATCCCTTCGATATGACTGGCATCACCGGTCAATACCACACCATGATACAAGCCCTGGATGGCACCATTTTTCACCAGCTCATCACGTACCAGACCCAGAATTTCTTCATAACGAGCCATAATAATTTCAGTCAGTTCAATCCGGCTGATGGTTTGTGGCCCGTCAATTCCTTGGAACTGAATCATATGGTCAGGCTTGACCACTTTCAGGTCGACACAGCCATACAATAATTTCAGACGTTCAGCTTCTTCGGTCGTGGTTTGCAATACTGCTGCAATATCACGGGTCACATGTTCACCGCCACGTTGGAAGGTATGGGTTAAGGCCAAACGACCATCCACATACACTGCAACATTGGTCGTGCCGGCACCGATATCTACTAAGCATACGCCATATTCTTTTTCGTCTTTCAGCAGGCTGGCTTCAGCAGTAGCCAAGCTCGACACCACCATTTTTTCTACACCAATATTGGCACCTTTCAGGGCGCGATCAATATTCTGCATGGTACTGATCGGCAGCATCATCAAATGATAGTGTCCGGTCATGCTATGTGCCGACATCCGAATCGGGTTTAACACCCATTCCGGTGAGTCGTCCAGCTCAAAACCCAGAGGCACAGCACTGACCAGATAATGATCTGAAGTCAAATGACTGGCTTTGGCCAATTCCAGTGCACGCACCACTTCACTGGTGGTAATCGCATGCTCGCTATTGTCGATCGAGGTGCGACCTGAAGCATAAAAGCTTTTTAATTCGGCACTTGGAATAGAGACCCAGGCAGAATGTACACGACATTCCGCCATATCTTCTGCTTCTTGAACGGCATTTTTAATTGCAGTAATAACTTTATCGAGACTGACAATTTTCCCTTTACTCATGCCTCGGTTACGAGCGGTGGCCATACCAATCACTTGGATATTGTCTGGCGCGTGTACCTTGCCAATCAAAACTGAAACTTTGTGTGTCCCAATGTCAATCGCCACAACCGAGGGAACAGCTTCACTCATTATTCACTACTACCATTACGTGTTTGTTAGATTTATGGCTTTAAATGCCTCTATTTTTTAAAGCCGGTCATTATGGCTTTACTGTTACCTTATTCTCAACGCCCGTGTCATCAATGGTTACAATAAAATGTCCATTTACAATTTTAGGCGGAATTGAATTTTTCCACTGTATCGACAATCCATTGCGATAACGCAGGTCGATGGCCGAAATTTTAGACCAGACCGGCTTTAAATCGCTCTGAGACAGATGGCTCAGGCGTTGTAATTTGCTCATAGTCTGGTCTTTATCCACAATTATTCTTAAACCCGAATCAAACTGCATAAACCAGGTCATTCGCTCGGTGAGATATAATTCTTTTAGACGAATGCCTTGTGGCAAAAATAACTGATTAATTTCATTATAACGACGCATCATGGTTTCTGCATGGCTCGCTGGCCCATGTAGCAACGGTAATGCCTGATAATTCTTGGGTATGACTTCAGTGAAAATAACACCACTGTCACTCAATAAACGCCCTGTCCCCCAACGTGCAATTGCATGATGCGGCATCACCCGCACCCGAATGCCATTTGGCCAGGCTCGGGACACCACGACCCGATCCACCCAGGATAATTCCAGAGTACGATCGCGGATCGCTTCCAGATCTGAAGTAAAATAGTTTTCGGTCACAATCGGTGACACATATTGCATAACCTGACGCTGTTCAGCAGCCGAGCGCGTACCTATCACGCCCAGCTCTGCCACGTCACTATTGGTCATGACTTTATATAAGCCCAATATTCCAAAGGCCAGCACCAATACCGCAATACACAACAATAACCAGCCACCAAAATTGGTCAGCTTTTCTTTGCGTGTCGGCGGCTTGTCGTGAATTGAAGTAATCGCAGCACGTTTACGGCGCATGGAAACAGGAAGTTGAGCCATATTTAGTGTGCCGAACCAGTCAAGGTCTGTTCCAGAATCGCGACACACAGCTCATCAAAACTGTATCCGACTGCAGCTGCCGCTTTTGGCACCAGTGAGTGACTGGTCATGCCCGGTACGGTATTGACTTCAAGCAACCAGAAGTTGCCCTGTTCATCCTGCATGGCATCAATCCGGCCCCAACCACTGGCACCGACTGCTTGGAATGCGCGCAAACTCAAGGCTTTTAACTGTTGCTCTTCAGCTTCGCTTAAACCACATGGAATGCCATATTGCACATCATTACGCTGATATTTCGCTTCATAGTCATAGAAGGCAACATCTTGAGGCGGTTCAAGACGAATCACCGGCAGCGCCTGACCATTTAAAACCACAATGGTATATTCACGACCGGTAATCCATTTTTCTGCCATCACCACAGCATCATGTTCAGTTGCCTTGGTAATTGCTTCTGCAAAATCTTCAATTTTCTCAACCTTACTCATGCCGATACTGGAACCTTCATGTACCGGCTTGATAATCAAAGGCAAGCCTAAAGCATTAACAATGTCGTTCGCATCAGAGTCTTTGGTGACAATGCGATACGGTGCTGTCGGCAATTCCGAACCCTGCCAGACCTGCTTGGTCTTGACCTTGTCCATGCCGATCGCAGAACCTTGTACACCGGTACCGGTATACGGCACGTTTAACCATTCCAGTGCGCCCTGGATCTGGCCATCTTCCCCGCCACGTCCATGCAATACAATAAAAGCACGATCATAATTTACCAGTTCTGTGACACTACGCTCCTGAGGATCAAACGCTTCCGCATTGACCCCTGAACGCACTAATGCCTCAAGTACCGCCGTACCACTGTCTAGAGAAACCTCACGCTCTGCAGATTTACCACCAAGCAACACGGCAACTTTTCCGAATTTTGAAGCATTTGACACGTTTATATCCTTAAACTTTTTTCAATCTGGTCAATTCAATTCAGTCACACAAGATGACTATTTTATATATAAGTGATTTTGTGCAAGTTCGACTGAGATTGCTCCAACATTACCTGCGCCCTGGGTTAATAACAAGTCATTTGCTTGCAATACTTTTCTCATGATCTGATTCAGGTTGCCGTCCGTCGCATCAACCAGAATCGGCTCGACTTCACCACGTAAGCGAATGCTGCGGGCCAAAGTACGGCTGTCCGCCCCGACAATCGGTTTTTCACCGGCAGGATAAACATCCAGCAACAATAACTGGTCTACAGTAGAAAGCACTTCCACAAAATCATCAAAACAGTCACGGGTACGGCTATAACGGTGTGGCTGGAACATCATTACCAGACGACGGTCCGGATGACTCTGACGCGCAGCTTTAATCGTCGCTTCGACTTCTTTTGGATGATGACCATAGTCATCCACCAGTTTCACGTCACCGCCCTCAATCGCAAACTCACCCTGAACCTCAAAGCGACGACCCACACCACTGAAACCTTCCAGTGCACGGCAGATTGAAGCATCAGACACACCTTCATCGGTTGCTATACCAATCGCGGCCAAGGCATTCAGCACATTATGCAAACCTGGCTGGTTGACCGTTACACGCAATGGCTCACGCTCTTTACGCAATACGGTAAAGTGGGTTTGCATGCCATCCTGATCAACATCTACTGCGCGGATGTCATTGTCCTCATTGAAGCCATAAGTCAGTAACGGACGTGCAATCCGCGGCATGATTTCACGGATATTGGCATCATCACCACAGACTACAGCCAAGCCGTAAAATGGCAGTTTTTGCAGGAACTGGATAAAAGTATCTTTCAGGACATCGAAGCTACCGCCATAGGTATCCATATGATCAGCATCAATATTGGTCACCACGGCAGCCATCGGTTCCAGGTGCAGGAAAGAAGCATCTGACTCATCGGCTTCGGCCACGATATAACGGCTGGCGCCCAAGGCTGCGTTCATACCGGTACGGTTCAGCAAACCACCGATCACATAGGTTGGATCCATGTTTTCTTCAGCCAGCATACAGGTGATCAGGCTAGTGGTGGTGGTCTTGCCATGCGTGCCGGCAACGGCAATACCATGGCGGTAACGCATCAGTTCACCCAGCATTTCCGCACGGCGAACCACAGGAATACGGTTTTCAATCGCGGTTTTAATTTCCGGATTTTCTTTATCAATCGCGGTAGAAACCACGATCACGTTGGCGCCCTTAATATTATTTGCAGTATGTCCGATATAGACTTTAATGCCATTCGCTTCCAGCTGTGCGGTGGTATTGGATGCCTTGATATCTGAACCGGAAACTTTATAGCCCTGGTTTTTCAGCACTTCCGCAATACCACACATGCCTGCGCCACCGATCCCCACAAAATGAATGTGTTTGATACGGCGCATTTCCGGCACTTTGATTAACTTTTTCGCTTGTTCAGCTGGGGTTGTTGGAGACATAGTTTACTCGGATTACAATTCTTGAATTAAACGGACCACATGTTGAGTCGCATCGGGTTGAGCCTGTCGGCGTGCTTTCACGGCCATTTCCATTAACAGCTGGCGATTCAGCATCGGCTCTAATAATGTTGTTAAACTTTCCGGGGTCATCGTGGCCTGCGGGCAAATCTTTGCCGCATTGATATTGGCCAGGAAACCGGCATTGGCCGTCTGGTGATCATCCACTGCGCTTGGAAGCGGCACAAAAATCGCAGCCACCCCGGCAGTGGCAATTTCAGTGACGGTCAAAGCCCCGGCACGGCAAATCACCAGATCGGCATCAGAATAGGCTTTGGCCATATCCTCAATAAAAGGCTGTACTTCAACTTGTAGACTGGCCGGTGCATTTTCATAACGTGCCCGGGTCGCCTCGGCATGGTTTTGCCCACACTGATGATAGACGCTTAATCGCACATTGAGTTGCTTTAAAGCTTCCGGAACCCGTTCATTTAAGGCTTGCGCCCCCAAAGACCCACCAACGATCAGAATACGTAAGGGCAATCCTGCCTTGTCACGCTCCTGATAACGCCAGGATGGATTTAAAATTTCGCTAATTTCCTGTCGTACCGGATTACCCGTAGTCACGACTTTATCTTGGGCCGGAAAGGTATTTGGAAAAGCCTGGCACACCGTCTTTGCCACACGCGACAATTGGGTATTGGTAAAACCGGCAACTGCATTCTGTTCATGGATCAGCACCGGAATACCTAAGATACGCGCAGCCAAACCACCCGGGCCTGCCACATAACCACCAAAGCCTGCCACGGCATCGACCTGAAGCTGTTTCATGAATTTCATGGCACTTAAGGTGGCTTTCATAATTTTAAAAGGCGCCAAGGCTTTACGCACAAAACCATTGCCACGCACACCTTGAATATCGATCTGATAAATGGGAATATTCTGGTTTTTTAACAGGCGGTTTTCCATGCCTACGGGCGTGGCCAACCATGAAACCTGTATACCTTTTTGTTGTAAATCTTTGGCAACAGCTAACGCTGGAAACACATGTCCACCTGTACCTGCGGCCATCATCATGACATGTTTAGGCTGTTTTTGCTGAGCTTCGGTCACGGTTTAATTCTTCAATTCAAAAAATGGAGCAGGAAATCTGATTTAAGTAATCAATTGTAATCACAAACCTCAGGCCATGAAAGTTTATTTACTTTATTTCAACAAGGCTTTAATTGTTTTTTCATGCAAATTCCAAGTTTAGACTCGTTTTATTTATAAGGTCTGCACTTTTCCTTCGACTTAAGTGACATATCATAGCAATTTTAAATGATTTTCTCATTATATTATCAATAACCTTGCCACGGACAGGGCTTTATTTAGAACCCTTTACAGCTCACTCCCGGTCAATCCATATCCTATCATCGACTAATGAGCTTAGGCTTAAATCCTATCAATTTTATAAAACTTTCATGTTATTCATATCTATATATGAATGATGCTTGATGTACAAGCAGATGCTTTAAATGGACTCAGTTCGGATAAATGTCAAAAATATCATGTCATGATGTATGGATTATCTTGGCCGGTTATCTGGCTGCGATCCATGTCGGCAAACTTTCGGCCGTGATTCCTGTATTGCAGCAGGATTTAAACCTGAGTTTTACCCAGGCTGGTTTTTCATTAGCGTTGGTGCAGGCTGTCGGAATGCTGTTTGCGCTATGCATTGGCGCCTTCTCGGAAAAAATGGGATTAAAGCGCTGCCTGATCATGGCCTTAATCATTTTAGGGCTGAGCAGTTTTGCCGGGCTTTGGATTACGCAGCCTGCCACTTTATATGTATTGCGCTTTATGGAAGGAATCGGGTTTTTAACCATTTCCTTGTGTGCGCCAGCAATTTTAAAACGTACCAGCCGCGCTGAGACACTGAATTTCAAGATGGGACTCTGGAGTTCCTATATGGGCATCGGTGTCAGTCTGGCCGTATTGACGATTCCTCTCCTGCTTGAATATCTGGACTGGCAAATGATCTGGGCCATTTTGGGCTGCCTGTGCCTTGTCATTGCTGGCATGATTAAACAATATTTAAATATTGAACCTGTCTTGGTAACACAGCCAGACTCTTCTCAGCCAGCTACGGAAAACACCTCATTCTGGCAGATTGTTAAAATTACCCTGACCCACCCATCGATTATCTGTCTGGCGATTATTTTTGCCTGTTATAGCAGTCAATGGATCACTGTCACGGGCTTCCTGCCTACGCTGTATGTCGAACAGGGGCTAGACTTAAAACGCGCAGGGATGCTGGCTTCAATGGTCGTGCTGGCCAACCTAGGCGGTACTTTTGGCGCAGGCATGTTGCTGCAACAGGGTTATAGACCGCACACCTTATTGAGTACCGGATTTGTAGCAATGCTCTGCAGCAGTTGCTTGGTATTTGCTGCAAATTCCTGGCTCTCATTTGAATTGCAGGTTGTCAGTGCCGTGCTGTTTTCACTGATTGGCGGGATGATCCCAACCACTGTTTTTGCGATTACCCTGCACTATGCACCACGTGCCTATGCAGCAGCGGCCAGTGTGGGTCTGGTTTTACAAATTTCAGCCTGCGCACAGTTTTTTATACCGACCCTGAGCGCTGCGCTGATATCTGCCACTCAATACTGGGCCAATCTTGCCATTATCACCGTCTGCCTTTCGATGCTGGGCATGGTAATGACGGCATATTTATTTAAGCGTTACCCGAAATAAAAAAGGTAAAAAGAGCCTGCAAGCAGACTCTTCTTTCACCTGATTTTACCTTTAAACCTGATTGGCCTGACCTGCTTCCAGCACGGCAAACAGATCATCCGCAATCGAGGTGCCAAACTGCGCATCAATTTCACGGATACAGGTTGGACTGGTTACATTAATTTCAGTAACATAATTTCCAATCACATCCAGCCCCACAAAGACCAGACCTTTCTCTCTGAGATACGGCCCTACTTTTGCTGCAATGGCTTTGTCAGTTTCAGTCAGTGGGCGCGCCTCGCCCAGGCCACCCGCGGCCAGATTACCGCGCACTTCACCATTTTGTGGAATACGGGCCAGACAATATGGCACTGGCTCGCCATTAATCATCAGGATGCGTTTATCGCCTTCGACAATTTCCGGAATATAACGCTGCGCCATAATCGGCTGGGTACCATTATTGGTCAGCATTTCAATGGTTGAACCGATGTTGATGCCATCCTGATACAGACGGAAAATCCCGGTGCCACCCATACCATCTAGCGGTTTTACAATCACATCGACCTGTTCTTTGAGAAATTCACGGATCAGGCTTTGTTGCGAAGTCACCAAGGTCGGAACTTGCAGATGCGGGAACTGGGTTGCGAACAGTTTTTCATTACAGTCACGCAGGCTTTGTGGCTTATTGATAATCCATGCCCCTTCGCGCTCTGCCTGTTCCAGAATATAAGTGGTATAGACAAAGTTCATATCAAAAGGCGGATCTTTACGCATCAAGACAACGTCATAAGCAGCGATCGACTCTTTGCGTTTTTCGCCGAGTTCACAATAATGATCGTAGTCTTCAAATACCTGTAACGGCGCGATCAGACCAAAGGCCTTGCCCTGGTCGATATATAAATCTTGCTGCAATGCATAACCGAGTTCATGCCCGCGACGTGCTGCTGCCCATAGCATCGCCATGGTCGAGTCTTTCTTCAGGTTTACATTTTCAATGGGATCCATCACAACAAGTACGCGCATGTGTCTCTGCTCTTTTTCAAAAAATGACTTGGCAAGGAGTATAGCTTGTGTCGATTCTTTTGTTTATGGTGATTTTGCATGACTTATTTTATATAGGTACTGAGACAGATTGAGCCCACAGGAGGTTTGCCATGCAACAGGCCATTATCGGTTTTCACCTGGATGAGGAACAGCATTGGGTTGCAGAGCTGGCCTGCGGACATGGCCAGCATGTGCGGCATACCCCGCCATGGCAAAATCGCCCATGGGTGATGACCGAGCAAGGACGTAAAGAAAAACTCGGGATGCTGCTAGACTGTAAAAAATGCGAAAAGTGCGAAACTGAAACCTGAACCTATGAAAAAAGTAGTATGTAGGTGACCTAAAAAATAATCTTGTCCAGAATTTGCTAATTTGAGTTACTGCGTTTATGCTTTTATTGCTCAAACATGCAGCGCATTTTTTCAGGGTGTACTTTTGCTCATACGGCTCGTCAAACAGATCTGGTTGGTGATGCTTGTGGTTTTTGCCATAGGCTGGAGCAGTGTGTCTGTCGCATCTGCAAACACCATGCATCTGGTTATGCCGTCTGAAAAAACGAATCCTCATTGTCTGGAAATGACAAAACCCTCTGCTTCTCACTCGCTGCATAAGACTGATCATCATCAAGATCAGGAACTGATTCAGCCGGACTGTGTCAGTGACAGCACCCAGCAGTCATCAGATTGTCTGGATTGTGGCACTATGGCCTGCCAGAACTTGGTCACCAGCCTGCCCATTACAACGCCCGAGTTAAGCGTGCCTGATCACGGTTATCCGGAAAAAACCCTCCTCCCTGCTTACCATGCCCAGCACCTTGTCGGTTACTGGCAAGAAATCCTGCGCCCACCCAAAGCTTGATCCTGAATTTTTAAATTTTTTTATTCATTAAGGATTAAGTTATGTTGCTTAAAATCAGTCAAAGCCTGTGTCTGGGCTTCGGTCTCATCTCGTCGTCTGCCTTGTTTGCAGCCGTAAAAGAATATCATCTGGTCATTGATGAAAGCCCGATCAATCTCACCGGAAAGACGGTCAAGCGTATCACTGTAAACGGAAAATTCCCTGCACCCTTGCTGGAATTCGAAGAAGGTGATGATGCAGTCATTCATGTACAAAACAACCTGAACAATCAGGATACCTCACTGCACTGGCATGGCCTGCTCCTGCCCGGGCTGATGGATGGTGTCCCCGGATTTAACGGTTTTCAGGGCATCAAACCGAAACAGTCTTTTACTTATCGCTTCAAGGTTCGTCAAAACGGCACCTACTGGTATCACGCACATTCCAAAGGTCAGGAACAGGACGGCCTCTATGGCGCCTTGGTGATTCGCCCCAAAGCCCAGACATTGCTACCTGCACATGAACAAACCGAGCGGGATTATGTGGTGATGCTGTCGGATTTTCACGAACAGGGCAGCCAGCAGATTCAGAACAATTTAAAAAAATCGGCCGAATATTATCAGAACCAGCGCGAAACCGTTGGCGATGTATTTAAGCAGGTAAAAAGTGACGGCCTCAAGGCCACCTGGTCAGACCGCAAGATGTGGAACCAGATGCGTATGCTGAAAACCGACCTATCTGATGTTACCGGTTATACCTTTCTGATCAATGGAAAAACGCCGCAACAAAACTGGAGTGGCCAGTTCCAGCCCAATGAAAAAGTCCGCCTGCGTTTCATCAATGCTTCTGCCATGTCGTTTTTCGATGTGCGTATTCCCCAGCTGAAAATGACCGTGGTCAGCGCCGATGGACAAGCTGTGCAGCCGGTCGCTGTAGATGAATTCCGGATTGGAACTGCTGAAACCTATGATGTGATTGTGGAACCCACTGCAGCGCATTACCAGATTGAAGCGGAATCGATCGACCGCTCAGGCTTTGCCATTGGCAGTTTGCATCAGGCAACTGATTCAAGCAAAACCCCGGCCCCGGTTCAATTACCGACACCGCGCCCTCGTGCCTTATTGACCATGGAAGATATGGGACATGGCGAACAGCATGACATGTCGCATGACGCACACAGCAGTCAGACCACGCAGACTGTCACAAGTGAACATGATCAGCATGCCCAGCACGACATGCATGCAAGTCATAGTGCCATGTCCGGAACCAATCAGCCTGTTCAGGGCTGGGCCAATATGTCTACGCCTGCAGGGCACAAAGCCTTGCAATATCAAGACCTCAAAGCCCTGACACCGCAACCTGATACCCGCGCAGCAGAACGTGAACTGGTGATTCGTCTGGGTGGAACTATGGAGCGCTATATCTGGACCATGAATGGTAAAAAATTCAGTGATGCCGAGCCACTTCAGGTGAAATATGGCGAGCGGATCCGGCTGAAATTTATCAATGACAGCATGATGGCCCATCCGATGCATTTGCATGGCATGTTTATGCAGCTGGAAAATGGTCAGTCTGCTGCAAATATGCCAAATAAACACACCGTGATTGTGCCGCCCGGGAAAACGGTGACCACCCTGCTCACAGCAGATGAACTGGGAGAATGGGCGATTCACTGCCATCTGCTCTATCACATGAGTGCCGGCATGATGAACAAGCTGATTGTGGCACAGGTTGACGAAGATCAAGCATCTCACCCTTCTTCACAAAAAACGCCGTCAAAGCCAGCAGCTGCCCAAGGAGAAAGCCATGCACATCACTAATCTTTTTGTAAAGTCAGTGCTTAGCAGTGCGCTTACCCTAAGCAGTCTGAGTATTTTTGCGGCAGCTTCTAGCGAGCATACGGGTCATAATGAACATCAGCATCATAGCGGATATCATGCCATGCAAAACATGGCTGATGACCACGCACAGCATACTGAAACAGCAAATGCCGTTTCTCATCAACCGCCACCAAAGTTATTGCATCAACAGCAGGCGCTGAACACACCACAAAATTCAGTCAGTTCTGCCAGCGAACATGATCATCGTAAAGAACATGGCGCACAGATTTATAGCCAGATTATTCTGGACCAGAAATGGCAGCATAGTTCAGAGGGAAATGGAGCATTCAAGTCCAAGAACCAGGCCAGAGTCGGCACGGATGAAAATAAAATTTTCCTCAAGCTAGAAGCCGACAAACATGAATCCCGTCAGGCCGAATATGATGCCAAAGTGTTGTATAGCCGAAATATTTCTGATTTCTGGGATGTGCAGACCGGGGTGCGCTATCGACAGGAAAATTTAGCCGAGCCTTCTATAAACCAGCAGAACGAGCGCTTCGATGCAGTATTTGGGCTACATGGCCTGGCTCCCTACTTTTTCGAAACGGATGCTCATGTCTATGTTGGTGAAGATGACTTTGTCGGATTAAAACTGAAAACAGAGCGTGACCTGTTACTGACTCAGAAACTGATTATGCAACCCTTTGTCGAACTGGATGTCATCCTGAATGATCAGGCAGCGAATGCGAAAAAAACCGGCCTTAGTCATGCCACCTTGGGCCTGGAAACACGCTATGAACTGAGCAAAAAGCTCATGCCTTACCTGGAAGTGGGTTATGAATATAGTAAAGGCAACAAACAGACAGCCTGGCAGCAAAGCTCTGATTCTGAAAAAGGCTGGATCTATGGTGCAGGTCTAAGAATGATGTTCTAAATTTTTGATACAGAAAATTATGCAGCTACGGGATATGAAGCTCCATTTATGCCCCGTAGCGCTATGGCACTATACATTTGGCTGAGAAAGATTTTTTAAGCCTATGAACTGTACATGCGATGTTTTTCTGCACTTTCCCGCTCATTAAGAGACTTGTTATTTTGCGAAAAACTAGTCTTCATCGCCTTGATTTCCACTGTTACTTTTAGCAACCAAAGTGCCTAACATAATGATAAAGGTACTCACACCGCCAATTAACAGGCTCAGCAGCCCCATTTCCAGCATAAAATTACTATCATCAGTCTCAGGGGCACCCCATAGAAATTGAAGACGATCGCCAAAAATAAAATTGATCGCACATACAAGCAGAAATCCAATCAAGGTGGCAATCAGTAAAGTAACCACCAAGTTCTTCCACATTTTACATCCGACAAACAGGATGATCATGGCCAGTCCAACCATGGTGATGATGGATATAAGTAACACACTGTTCCAGTAATCCATGAGACTCACTCGTATTTGGTTTTAAATTAAAATTAAGAAATTCTTATAGTTAATTTTTCCAATTGAATTTTAATATAGGTGGATTTTTATACATGAGCAATGACGATAACTATCTTAAAGCTACAAATGTTAATTTACCCAAAGTTATAAAATACACTGACTTAGTAAAATCTTGCTAAGTACTGAACGATTCTGATTAACATAAAGTAACGTAAACACAACGTGTATTTATTGTTTAACTTGGTTAAAGCTTAAATACAACCGATAAAGCTCAAGCAAATCAGCTTGAAATTCTTTAAAAAAGAAGAATTGAGCCACTTTTATAAGAAAAATAAATAATAAATATAAAAAACTTGAATATTTCCTGATTTAGGCTATGCTGTGTTTAACTAGAAAAAAGCGTTGTTTAGTTAAGCTTCTTTAAGTGCCGCAGTATTATTTATAATCCTCAGTTTTTTCAGATCTTTATTTCAATTCTTGTTGTTTTTCCAAGTTATCCATAGTCATTTGCATGACTAAAATTATTAAAATTTAACAGGTTATATTATGTCTACTACAGTTACCGGTACAGTAAAATGGTTTAACGAAACTAAAGGTTTTGGTTTTATTCAACAAGAATCAGGTCCTGACGTTTTTGCACACTTTAAAGAAATCAGCAGTTCTGGTTTCAAAACTTTGTTTGAAGGTCAGCGCGTTTCTTTTAGCGTGGTTGATGGTCAAAAAGGTCCAAATGCGATCAATATCGTTGCGCTATAATTTAGCACAGCAATAAGAAAAAGCACCTTCAGGTGCTTTTTTTAGCTCTGAAGATTCATAATTTTGGTGAAAGGTTTTCTACTCCTCTATTTAGCTCATTAACAGTGAATTTTTAAGAATCATGTTCTGAATCATTGCTGTTGTAAGCGTTGCTCTATAAAGAAATAGAAATGAAAAACCCCTGGCATCTGCCAGGGGTTTTCCGTATGGGTTCGCTTAGTATAACTCCTGTCGTACCTTACTTTCCTTGTATTTATCTATTGTTATTCTTGTGCGGAACGTCCTGTTCCTGTTAAAGCTATCATAGGAAATTTCCACCATTCAAAACAGCTGCAAAGTGCTGGAATTAATGTAAGCCAATGCTTACAAGAATAGACAGAGATAATAAATTTCAAATGCTTAGAAAATCGAGTATCTATAAAAAAAGGAAGCACAAGCTTCCTTTTCTATGCCAATCTAGGCTTAGATTCCGTATTTAACACGGTAATCTTCCATTTTCGCCAAAGCTTCTAGGTCACCTTTCGCTTCTAGGTAGTCCATTAAATCTTTCATAGTAATTAAGGCATGTACAGGAATCTCAAGCTCTTGCTGCACTTCCTGAATCGCAGATAAATCACCCTGACCTTTTTCCTGGCGGTCTAGTGCCACTAATACACCTGCAATTTGGGCACCGGCATTTTTCAGGATGGTGACGACTTCACGAATCGCTGTGCCTGCGGTAATCACATCATCAATGATCCAGACTTTTTTACCTTCTACAGAAGCACCGACCAATACGCCACCCTCGCCATGGTCTTTGGCTTCTTTGCGATTAAAACCCCACGGCACACTTACCCCATGATTTTGCGACAGAGCCACAGCAGTTGCTGCCACAAAAGGAATGCCTTTATAGGCAGGGCCAAAAATCACTTCAACATGATCACATTCAGTCAGTTTCGCTGCATAGCCAGAAGCCAGCAGGGTCAAGGCTTCACCATCATTCAACAGACCCGCATTAAAAAAATAGGGACTCACACGCCCCGATTTTAAAGTAAACTCACCAAATTTAAGTACACCGCGTGATAATGCGAGTTCGATAAAAGCTTGCGGGTTAAACTGAGCTGGCGTTGACATGAGGTGCTCCTAAATCCATTAATTAAGGTAAGACTTGCGCATGATACCAAAGAGTAGCTATCCAGGTGATCAAAAAATTCTTCGCGTCGTTTCAATTAATGTCAACGGCTTACGTTCATCTGTCACCAAAGGCCTATTGGAATGGATGGAACAGTCTGATGCCGACGTGATTTGCATGCAGGAAAGCCGGATCACGCATGCGCAGTGGACGGACAAATTCAAGCCTGAAGGCTGGTACACGCACCTGTTTCCTGCCGAGCGTCCGGGTTATGCCGGTACGGCCATTTATAGCCGTCTGCCTTTTGTATCTTTAACTGATGGCCTGGGTTTTGAACTGGCCGATTCACAAGGCCGTTTTATTGCCGCTGAATTTGACTTGGGTTTAGATCAAACTGTACAGATCTGTTCCCTGTATCTGCCTTCGGGTTCATCAGGCGATGAAGCGCAAGCACGTAAAGATCACTTTCTGGAAGAATACGCAAAAATTCTGAAACAGTGGCGCGATGAAAATAAATCGGTGATTGTCTGCGGTGACTATAATATCGTGCATAAACGTATTGATATTAAAAACTGGTCGGGTAACCAGAAAGCCTCGGGTTGCTTGCCGCATGAACGTGCCTGGCTGGATCATATCTACGATGAGCTTGGTTATGTCGATACTTTCCGTGAAGTGCGTAAAGAAGCCGAGCTGTATTCCTGGTGGTCAAACCGTGGTCAGGCGCGTGCCAAGAATGTTGGTTGGCGGATTGATTATCATGCCTGCTCTCCAGACTGGAAAGAGCGAACCGTTAATGCCTGGGTCTATAAAGAACAATGGTTTAGCGATCATGCTCCAGTGATTATCGACTACAAATTATAAAGCCTCACCATTTGATTGAGTGAACAGTTGTTCACTCAATTAAGGCTTATCTCTTACATGACATGACGTATTTTTTGGGTTTATCTCAATGTAATAACATAGCATTATAGCGCTACGGCACAAGGACATGTCAGGACGACAACATAAGGACAGGACGCCGTAGGACGAAAATAAAACAGACTATAGATTTAGCTTGTTTTGCATGGATGTGACATTGGACGTTGGATTGAGACCCGCATGATCAGGATGATTAAATGCGGGTTTTCTATTTCTATCATTCCCAAATTTTTATTTTTCTTATTATTTAGATTGTTCTTTTTCTTGCTGCTCATGTTAAAGCTGCTTGATGTCATTTTGATGACATGACTTTTCTGGTATTTAAAATTTTTTCTTTTTTTCATTTGCTTTTGCATGGTTTGCTGCTGCCAATTTGGTTAAGCTAGTTCATGATTTAAATTTTTTAGATGGCAGCTATGTTAAAAATTTACGGAATTAAAAATTGTAGTTCGATGAAAAAAGCCTTTGATCTGCTGACGGAGCAAGGTCTGAGTTATGAATTTCATGATTATAAAAAACAGGGCATCGATGCTGAAACCGTCAAAACCTGGCTGGATGCCTTGGGTCAGGACGTGGTTCTGAACAAGAAAGGCACTACCTGGCGTAAACTCAGTGAAGAAGAGCAACAGGCCACCCTGTCAAGTGAAAATGCCTTAATTAATGCATTAACCACCCATACCAGTTTAATCAAACGTCCAATACTGGCAACCTCTACAGGATTTATTGCCGGTTTTAATGAAACGGTTTATCGTAGCTTAGCCCACTAATATCTTGTATTGAATAACACTCATAAAAAAGCCTGACATCGATCAGGCTTTTGTATATCTGCTTAAAATAAATTAGTTGGCACGAATCCAAGTCTGGTTACGACCCAATGCCGCTACACCGATGAAACCACGTAGCTCAAGTTTCTTGCCACCGTCTGCCAACTGGCCTTTCAACTTATAGGTTTTACCGGATTGTGGATCAAGGATCGAACCGCTGTCATAGCTAGTCCCGCCAGCATTTTTTAGACCTTTAACAATGGTCAGGCCTTTCAGAGATTTGTTGTGATATGGACCTTCACATTTCTTGCAGGCATTTTCTTCACCTGGAGTTAACACAGACTGAATACTGGCTGACAAAGTGCCGTTCTTTTGTTCAGTGAATTTAACCATGGCCTTAGGCTGCTTGGTTTTATCATCAATGGTTTTCCATACCGTGCCATTTAAAGGATCCGCGGCATTAGCCAGTGCAGATAAGCCTAGTAGTCCTAACGTAAGCGCTATTTTTTTCATTTTTCTTCATTTCCTTAGTCTGAAAATAGACCCATGTAGTATTAAAAAGTCACAACAATTTTTCAATTTTTAGCTGTGACTATTTAGTGTAACCTTGTAAATATGGTTGGTAAATAATCTACACGATCAATAAAAGCACAAAAAGATGGAAGGAAGATGAAGATAAGCCCGCTAACGAAACAATTAATTACAGAAAGCTTTTTAAAAACGGCCATTCGTGCCCCGAGCAGATTCAGTCTTCCACCGAGTTCAATGCGCATTGCTCTGGAACAGATGTGCAAACTTTTCCCTCAGGATAAAACGGTACAGATTCGCTCGCTTCGACTGGCCGGACTGCACGCGGAAGAAATTAAGCCGCAGCAGGAATCGACCCAGCTGATTTTTCATATTCATGGCGGCGCATTTTACTTAGGTTCTTTAAATACCCATCGCGCCTTTATGACTCAAATTGCGGCTCGAACCCAGATGCAGGTACTGCATGTCGATTATCCGCTATCACCTGAATCTGCCTATCCAGAAGCATTAGAAGCCTTGTTTGATGTCTATAATCTGCTGCTGGATCAAGGTGTTCAGGCCAAAGATATTATTCTGTCCGGCGATTCTTGCGGTGCCAATCTGGCCTTGGCGCTGGCACTCAAAATACAGCAGGAAAGTCTGCCACAGGTCAGCGGTCTGATTCTGCTGTCTCCACTGCTAGATTTAACGTTGACCAGTGAATCTTTACGTTATAACCAGAAGCATGATGCCCTGCTGTCTCTGGAAACAGTTCAAACCGGGATTGAATATTATGTACCGCGTTCAATTGATCGGGGTGATCCGGAAGTTTCTCCTTTTTTTGCCGATTTAACCGGTTTGCCACCGATTCATATTCAGGTAGGTTCCAAGGAAATTCTGCTGGATGATGCTAGCCGTTTTAAAGAAAAAGCGGAGCAGGCAGGTGTCGAGGTCGAATTTAAACTGTATACCGGCATGTGGCACAACTTCCAGATGTTCAGCGCCTGGTTCGATGAAGCCAAACAGGCGCTGACCGATCTTGCAGAATTTGCCCATCGTCTGGATCGGGATTAAGCATGATTTAGCATATAAAAAGGGTCAGCCGTAGCTGACCCTTTGAAAAGAGGTTTTAGGTTTTAAATGGCCTGAACCTGCTGCAATGCAGTTTGTAGCGCTTGGGCTTTAACCGCTTCTCCCATGTTCACCCCTTCAGCACGAATCACTTCAATATCATTCACGCCAGTAAAGTTAAATACGGTTTTCAAGAAAGCCTCCTGAAAATCAGCCGGGCTTTGCTCACCATACACACCACCACGGCTGCTGGCGATATACACTTTTTATTGCCCGCCAGACCCACAGGACCTTGTTCGGTATATTTAAAGGTGCGTCCCGCGACACAGATCCGGTCAATCCAGGCTTTCAGGGTCGATGGCAAACCGAAGTTATACATCGCTGCACCAATCACCACGACATCCGCCTGCAAATATTGTTCTAAAATTTCCTCGCCCAATGCCGTCTGTTCTGCATTCTGGCCCATTAAAATTTCGGCGGTAAGATGGGGAATAGGCTGTGCTGCCAGATCCAGATATTCAACCTCAATGGCCTCAGCATATTTTTGCTGCAATTGTTCCACCACGGCCTGAGTTAACTGACGCGAAATAGAAGCATCTCCTAAAATACTGGAATCAATCTGTAAAACTTTCATGGCTTCGCTCTTTATCTTTGGTTGTTTCTAACAATGCAGCCATTTTAACGATTGACCATATTGAAATAATTAGCACAAATAAAACACATCATCCTGAATTTAGAACAAAACTGTATACCTCTTAACCTCTTTAATTTTGATGAGAACCCTTTGGCATAGCCTAGATCACTTACGCTATCGGCAAAGAATGAGCAGATCAGATATCAACTAAATCACAAAAATGTTTTAAATATTGTTGTTTATCAAGCATTCAAACTTATGTTATCTTGTGTAAATAAAGCTATAAATATCCAATAAGTCTTAAAAAATCTGCCATAACAATTAAAGTCAGACCGGGACCATGAAGCGAATATCGCCTGTATTAGAAAAAGTGCTAAGACACAGAATCAAGAAATATCTGGTCGAAGATGAAGTCGTGATGAACTGGCGTATCCTGAAGAAATGCATCCTGATGCTGACTTTGGGATGCGGTGTACATCTGACCTGGCTCGGCTGGGATCTCTTTGTTTTATTCAATCCTGAGTATTGGCAATATGTACAGATTGAACGGGTTCATTCACAAGTCGTGCTGAACGGCAGTTTTTTATTGATTTTAGCCTTACTGATTTATCCTTGTTATAAATTTCAGGGCAACCGTCTGGTGGAACGTTATCTACCCTATCTGGCAGTCGGCACCTTTGTGGTTTCGCTATGCCGGGATGCCTATATTGTCGGCGTGATCAGTCCGGTCGCTACCACCGCTTACGTCTGCTTAATTATGGTCGGTCTGGTGCTGTTTCATCGCACGCTGGTGTATAGCATGCTGATTCCTGCCTCCATTTTTCTGGGCGGATGTGCCTATTTAAGTTTCAGTCATCAATTACCTTATTCACCGCTCTTTAATATCGATGACAAGCTTTTCTATAATGGTTTCTGGCTGTTATCGATGCTGTATTTTATTTTGCCAATTCTGGCCGTCTGCATGGTGTTATTCGAGATTCTGCTCAGTCAATGGCGTCATCGCGAGCAGCTGATCAAACAACTGAGCCAGATTGATCCACTCACCAACCTGTTTAACCGCCGTAGCATCAACCAATGTCTGGATAAACTGAATGCTGCAGCCACTCCAAATTACGCCTTGGTCTTACTGGATCTGGATCATTTCAAGAAGATTAATGATCACTATGGCCATCATAAGGGTGATGAAACCTTAGTCGAAGTGAGTGCCGTGCTGAATCAGCAATTGCGCGAAAGTGATATAGTCGGCCGTTTTGGCGGGGAAGAATTTATTTTGGTGCTTAAAAATACCAGTCTGGAAAAAGCCGAACAAGTGGCTGAACGCTGCCGCATCGCCATTCAGCAATTGCAGATTTTCAGTGATGAGGATGAGCTGATTCCGGTGACCGCCAGTTTCGGGATTGCCATTTCTAGCGCGGAATTACGCCCACAACAATTATTGAGTCAGGCCGATCAGGCGCTTTATCAGGCCAAAGCCGGTGGGCGTAATCTGGTCAAAGCTTATGCTGAACCGGTGCCAGTACAGATGCAGGTTTCTTAAACGGGTTCAGCTTTTTTTAAGAACTAAATTATGGATTTTCACTTTGAGCCAACGCTTGCAGCTGTGCCAGCAATTCTGCCTCGCTAAAAGCACCGGTTAAACGTAAACCCCTAATTTCCTGCTGCTGCGCATTCAAGAATAAATACGTCGGCGGCCCGAGAATTTCCCATTGGTTTAACAGCGCTTGATGAGAGACATTATATTGGCTTAAATCCAGCTTGATCAGGAAATATGGCGCAAGCGCCTGCTGTACCGCTGCAGATTTTAAAATACGATGTTCGATCGGCTGACAGGCAACACACCAGTCGGCGTAGACATCAATAATAATCTTTTGCCCTTGTGGTGCCCTGTCCAAAATCTGCTGAAATTCTGCTGCACTACGTGCTAAATGCCAGTTGGCTTCTGTGCTCGCCTGCTCCACAAAAAAACGCTGACTGTGCTGATATTGACTATAAGCAATATAAGGCACGGCCAGTACTAGACACAGGATATATAGCCATCTCAAACCGGTACGATGCCAGAAAATCCGGAACAGCACATAAGCCACGAAGGTCATACCCAAAGCTAAGGATAACCATTGTAAAGCCGCTTCTGAAATGAGTGGGCGAATAAAATACAGCGCCAGTGCCAGCATGATAAAGGCAAAGAGCACTTTGATCTGATTCATCCAGTGCCCAGCTTTAGGCAGAATCCGTGCCCCCAGAATACTGGCCAGCAATAAAGGCGTGCCCATCCCAAAACCCAGAGTAAACAGCAACAGAGCCCCCTGCCACTGACTTTGTGTCTGGGAAATAAACAACAATGCACCTGCCAGTGGTGCGGTCATGCATGGTCCTACCAGAAGCGCCGAAATCATGCCCATAACGCCCGCACTGACCAGACTACCTCCCTGCTGCATGGCCTGTGCCCGATCCAGACGATGAACCAGACGTTGCGGCAGTTTGATTTCAAACAGGCCAAACAGATTCAGGGCAAACAGGACAAATAGCACACTAAAAGCAATTAAAGTCCCAGGTTGCTGCAACCAGCGCTGAAAATTCAGGCCGGCCGAAGATGCAATTAGGCCAAGTACTGCATAGACAGCGGCCATACTGCTGACAAAAGTCAGTGCAATCATCCAGGCTTTCAGGCCTTTACTGTCACGTACAATCAGTGAGGTCAGAATCGGCAGCATCGGCAAGGAACACGGCGTAAACGCCAGTAAAATTCCCAGGCCGAAAAACAGCAAAAGCCCATAGCCCAAAGAGCGTTCAAGCAGTTGGGCTGACCATTTCTGGTCTTGTGCTGCATAGGGTTCGGTTTGTGTGTTGGCTGATGCAGAGATTTCATCTGCTGTAGATTCTGAAGAATCTGCTGTATTAAACAGGGTATTGTGTTGCAGTGATGAAGTATTCAGATCAAGTAAACGCTTTGTTCCTGATCCGGCAGCTTCAAATTGCACCAGACCGGACAAATCGGTCTTGAACTGAATGGTTTGTGGCGGATAACAGATCCGGTCTTTGGCACAACCCTGCCAGCTAACCTGATAGGATCGCCCCGCCTGAGTCGGGATCTGAAACTTTAACTGCTGATAATAAACCTGGGTATGCCCATAGTTGTCATCATATAAATCTTCAGCGGGTGGCAACTCAAACGTCACCGGCTGGTTGCCCTGCCGGACTTCAATTTTATGCTGATACAGATAATAGTTGTCCGGAATCTGCCAGCTCAGTTCAGCCTGCTGCTGACTGGTGGAGATCACGCTCACAGGAAAAGCCTGATCGGCAGACAACAATGCAGTTTCCGCTTGAGCAGGACTGCTGAACAAGGTGCTTCCCAAAATAACCGGGGCAAGTATTTTCCCCCAGGTCGGGAACTGCGAGTATTTCATCATCTGTGAGTTGAATAACTTAGAACAGTACAGAGAAACCTAGGCCTGAGAAGTAGCTTCGATCTGCACCATCCAGATCTACACCGACATTCGCATCTAACTGGACACGATCGTTTAAAGCATACATGACCCCGGTACCGAGTGCGTATTGATTATCGACACTTTCCGCTTTACGGTAAATCAGTTCAGAATAACCTGACCAGCGATCAGTAATGCGGTAGCCTAGAGAAGGAATCGCAGACACTGCCCAGTTGCTGTCCTGCCATTCATAACGCATGGTCAATGCGGTACTGACCAAGTCATTATATTGATACGACACGACAGAACCCAAGCTGTAAATATCTTCTTCATTAGTGAAACCGGCATTGCCTGTTGCAATGATGGCTTCGGCCAGCAAAGCCATACTGAGTTTGTCATCATCCAAATCAATGGCCTTTTTCAGACCAATACTAACATCGCCCAGACCATCATCTTCTTCGGTCTGGCCATTGGATTTCACTTGGGTCCAGGTCGGGCCAGCCCAACCTAAACGCAATTCCAGATCATCACTGAGTCCGGTACGTAACAACATATCTGCACTGAGTGTGGTCGCGGTCTGATCGCCCGACTTGCTATAACGCGCTGTAGGCAAGCCTTGCTCCCAAGCGACATTTCCGACTGGAGTAATTCCAGTACTGAGACCCTCACCTGGTCGATCAAATTCAAAATCTGCTGCGAAAAGCTGTGCACTACAACCGGCCAGTGCAATCAAACCCAAGGTTTTTAATGTTGTCATGTTGGAGCTCTTTATTAAAATTTAACTGAGTTCTTTCGTCATTTTTGCGCCATGCTTGCGAAGCAGTTCTAGCGTCTGTTTTTCTTCATCCAAGGCTTCTGACCAGTTGATTTCATCAAAATCACAATCAAAGAATAGATCACTAATTGAAGATAAAATAGTCATGCCATCTTCATCTTTGCTATTTGGATCGACTTTTTCATCCAGTAAACGCTGTACAGCTGGCGCGCATGCGGCACTTGCGGCATCCCAGAGTGGACCATAAATTTCTTCTGCATCCCACAAATGCAGATTCACTTTGGCCTGGATCAGTTCTTCCAGAATCTGTAAATGTACCGCCAAACGTGCCTGTTTCTCCTCTTCTGAAAGTGGTGTTCCGGCTTCATACAGCTCACACACTTCTTCCCACCATTTAAACAGGCCATCTGACCAGACCGAAATCACCGGGCCTTTGTCATGATCAATAAAATTCGGGTTGAGTCCATCTGCCAGCAGCTGTTTGACCTGGTCCAGATTTAATTCTTCGAGTGCTTGCACAAAAAGTTGTTGTTGCGCAGTTAACATGATGGAGCTCACTTTGATTCGTTTTCGACTATTATGCCGAATAAAGCAGGATTTGTTGTGCTTCTCATAACTATATTTTTGTTTAATACGAAAAAAGCCCCGCAGGGCTTTTTCAAATCGGTTCGGCTTAGTCTTCGATATCCGCAGTATCTGTGTCTGCTAGTTCGAGAGCACCAGGACGAACATTGTCTTTTTTCTCGATCACATGTTCCAGACTACGTTTTAGTCGGTCAATTGCACCATGGATCGCAGTATCGACATTATGGCCACGATGATTGACTACGACAGGTTTCAAGCCTGCAGGACGCGCTTCAATCATACAACGAATATCGTCATCGCCGCCTTTGGCGCCATTTTCATCACTAAGATGGACTGAAAAATGGGTAATACGTTCGCTGTGGCGCTGGAATTCTTGATTTAATTCTTCCCGTACATAAGTAATTAAACGATCACTATTCTGAATGTGGTTATCGGTACGAAGTTCAATATTCATATATTACCATCCTCAATCTTTGTAACTTTTGAGTGCAAAATTTTTTATCTTGGCACGTTTGTAGCTTGCTGTTTCGCATCGCATTTCACTTCTTCAAATGATTGGAATCACACCCTCCATTTTGAATGATGAACACATTTTTGAGTCTGCAGAATCGTGTCCTTATATCTTGAATATCGGCTGTATCTGGGAAATATGCAAGTGATATTTTGGTTTTTTAGCAAAAGAATAATCCATTGTGACAACTGCTTACTCAGCTCAAAAATACAGGATTTTTCAAACAGCAATTGCGCAACTCTTCACACAATTTAGTTTGAAATGTTTTTTAAGCCAGACCGATAAATCGCTTAAATAACATTCGACCAAGAAACCTAAAAAAAAGAAATTAAAAGTATTTTTTTATGAAAATTAGCTCACTTTTATCTAATAGTTTTTCTTATAAGATCAGCGCCTAGTCAGCCTTACAGTTCTGAAGAGATAATATGCTTTATCATTATTTAGTTGCTTTTGCAGAACCGGGAAAAATACTCTTTCGTCATTCGAAAATAATAAACTGCAAAAATGATTTTCAATTGAAATATAAGACCGATCACTCTTATTTTACGACGCTGAGAAAGGCTTATAAAACGACCGTCATTTGAGATTTTAGAACTAACCTCATTACACAAACAGAACAAAGCTATTCAGCCTCAGGCTCAAATTAATTACTAAACAATCTGTATATTCCCCCTATTTTTACTGGTTTTCTAAACTCATCATCCTGAATTGAAGTGATTTTATATTTCTAGTTATACATTCAGTCTTTTAAGACGCTACATATTCAACTTCATTTAAAAAATAATAATTTAGAGAAATATCAGCAAAAGGCAATGAAAACTGAGGAAGATGATCGTCTTCATTCAACTCATGGGGGCTGAAATATATTTAAGTCAGCGATCACTTTTAACTTTATTTTTACTTATTAATCTGTATGCTTATTCTGCTTTCTCGGGGGATAGATTTAAATGAAATTTACACAACTTGCGGCACTTTGTGCATTGGCTTCAACTGCAGCATTTGCTCAAGCAAAACCAGTTTGGCAGGACTTTAGCGTTACAGGTCTTTATGGTGAAAACTATGAAGTTGTAGACGATCAGCAAACTACTTTAACTGTTGAATATGCTGCAAAAGTTAAATATGCAGATGTATTCTTCTTTATGGATCGTCTGCGCGGTGGCGATGATGTTAAAAGTACGTACTTTGAGTTATCACCACGTTTAAGCTTAAGCGAAGTTACAGGCCAAAAACTTGCCTTTGGTCCAGTGAAAGATGTGCTTATTTCAACAACGTGGGAAGGTTCAGATAATGCTGATAACTTCCTATATGGCGTGGGCTTTGACCTTGATATCCCATACTTTCAATATGCAAGCTTAAATCTTTATCGTGCAAACAATGAAAAAGTGTTTGGCAATAAAGACGATTATCAAATGACGCTTACCTATGGTGTGCCATTTAAACTGGGTGCTGAAGATTTTCTTGTAGATGGCTTCCTTGATTGGTCAACTGCTGAAAAAGACGCTCAAGCAAGCGAGTTAAACTGGACTACACAGTGGAAATGGAATGCGGGCAAACACATTTCTCCAGATACCCGTTTATACCTCGGTGTTGAACATTCAGTGTGGAACAATAAGTTTGGTCTTAAAAATCAAGATGAAAACAATGTCAGCGCACTTGTGAAATATCATTTCTAATTGATGTATGATCGAAAGCAGAACTCCGGTTCTGCTTTTTTTAAACTGTGATTTCAGCTCACCTCTACTAGAACAAGAATATGCCTGATTTTGATATTCGACCTGCGACCGAACATGATCTTGAAACCATCCTCAAGATTTATAATCAGGAAGTACTCTATGGTACTGCGACCTGGAACAGAACAGCCTTTGATTTGAACTATTTCAAAATCTGGTTTAAGCAGCTTAAAAATCAGAATTTCCCGGTTTTTGTGGTTGAAGATACTCAAAATCAAGTCATTGCTGGCTATGCCTGTTATGATCAGTTTCGTAGTATTCAGGGCTTTCAACAGACGGTAGAACATTCCATCTTTTTAAATCCAGATTATGCAGGGCAAGGTTTGGGTTCTAAATTATTACAGTATTTAATTGAACAGGCTCAAGTACAGAAATTGCATATCATGGTCGCAGCGATTGATTCAGAAAACACCTCATCGATTCGTCTGCATGAAAAACTGGGTTTCGTTCAAACTGCCTATATGCCGCAAGTCGGACAGAAGTTTGGGCAATGGCGTGATTTGGTCCTCTTACAACTGAATCTGGATCAAGCTTGATTCATTCTTAGTTTAAAGCTATTCCAGAACTGCTTTCTGGACACTCCTCTTTAGCTTTTTAATACTTGGCCATCACGATATTTGGTTGTTATCCAGTTTAATAAGCACAAGTTCTATTTACTTATACGAGCGGCTATGTTTTATTCAGCTCAAAATCATACTGAATAACACCATGTATAAATCTCTATTGTCTATTGGTCTTTTAAGTTTAAGTATGCTCACTTTTGCTGATTCAGACTTTGAAAAAGAATTGTGTTCAGGCTGTAGCCAAGTGCAAAGCTATGCAAATAATGGCAAGAAATTCTACGACCAAAAACAATATCAAAAGGCCATAGCGCAATTCAAACAACAAGCCGCCTGGTCATCTTTTTGTGCGATGAATGTAGAAGACGGTGGTACAGCTTTTTCTGAGCGTGATATCACCACGGCATTTAATAATGTTGGCTTAAGTTATGCCAAGCTTGGAAAGCCGCAATGGGCACGCGCCTGGTTTTCCGTTTTTCCGAATGCTAAAGCCAGCCAGTTCAATCTAAAACAGTTGCCTGCACCAGAAAAACCGAAGAATCTTGCAGGCAAATATGTCCGCTATGCAGGTTTTGGCCAGTGGAATACGATGGAAGTTAAATGGGCTTCGAATGCCTACCAAATTGAGTTTAATGGACTCTATATGGGTTTGCGCAGTCTGATTTATGGACCAAATATAGGAGAATTTTCAACCCGGATGCCATTGAATAAAGCTCAGACCAATTACAGCGTAGAAGATTGCAAAATTGATTTGAAATTTCAGTTTAACGCTCAAATTGGACAACAGATTGCGGTGAATAGCAGCAATCCGATGTCTTGTGGTTTTGGACATAATGTCTCGGCGGATGGCATGTATTTAAAGGTTGAGTGATTGCTGATTCAGCGATATCTTATTGCCCTATAACAAACATAATATTCAAAATATTACAGGGAAAATATGGCTAAATTTCTAAATACCAGTGCAACTAATTTTTTCTTAGAAGAACTCATTAAAAATGCCAAAGAACGTCTAATTTTAATCAGTCCGTATTTACGTCTCAATGACCGCATCAAAGAATTATTAGAAGACAAAGACCGGCTAAAAATTGATGTTCGCATTGTCTATGGCAAAAGTGATTTGCATCCTGAAGAAATTAAATGGATTCAAAAACTGGACTATGTCCGTTTGAGTTTCTGCAAAAATCTGCATGCAAAATGCTACCTCAATGAATCGGAATGTATTATTTCGAGTTTGAACTTATATGAATTTAGCCAGGTCAATAATAATGAAATGGGCATTTTGATTAGTAAGTATGAAGATGATGACGTCTTTAAAGATGCTTATGAAGAAGCGCAGCGCATAATTCGGATTAGCGAAGAAGTTCGGATTAGCTTAGATGAAGTTAAAACAGATAAGGTTGAGACTCAAACTGAGCATGAAATAGAACAAGAAAATGTAAAGTTCAAGAAATTAACAACAGCAAAACTTGCTTCCAAAGTTGGACTCAAGACTCCTGATTTGCTCGAACAGCTGGTGAATAAAGGCTATCTTAAACTTGAAAATGATAAGCACTTTTTAACTGATACCGGCAAAGCGATAGGCGGTGAATTTAGAACCGGACAATTTGGCATGTACTTCCTTTGGGATGAAAATACAGAAATCTAATTCCTCCATTATTCAAAAAAGAAAATTCCCCTCTCTCTTTAGGAGATGAGAAGCTCTGCTTGGTAAGAGGAGATTTAAAATTTAATCCCTCCAAACCTCCCTTTCTTACGCTTCGATATAAAGCAGTGCTTATATCTTGCTCAGGGAGGCTTTTTCCCTCTCCTTCTAGGCATAGGTATCTACACATCTATGAGATACCTAATGCCATTGTGGCTATCTCATTGAGTTCATCTATTGAATATTCCGAGAGCAGTTGAAGAGTGTTCAGTAAAATCGAAAGCCCTGCCAATAAGGCAGGTGCACTTTCCAACCTACCTCTTTTCTGCTGCCGACCTGAAAGACGGGTGAGAAATACACGAATTTTCTGATGGTGTTCATCTTCAGAACGCTGGATTCGCCAAGTTAAAACACAAGCCATACAGCTAATCAGTAACCGCCTTAAAATGGCTTCAGGTCTGGTCTGAAGCCATGCTTCAATATCATGACCTGCCTGCTTGAGCAGCTTGAAATAGCATTCAATTGTCCAGCGCCAGTAATACCAGGTCGTCATCTCTACCGTAGTAATCTCTGATGGAACATTGCTGATTAGTGACCATCTTGCGACGGTCTTATCCTGATCATCTTTCACTACGGCAACAATTAATCTGGCTTCAATCGCACTCCCTGGCTGGGGAGCAACCCGTTGGCCTGAATCGTCATTTCTCTTCGGTTTTGCTGCACGTGTTATCCGGATAGCAGTTTCTCCCACATGCAACATATGCCGGTTTCCTTTATAGGCAATCGGCTGGACCTGCTGCGTTTCTACTCGTTCTGCGGCTTCTGCAACTTTGCATGTTTTGCCCTGATGCTCAATTCGATGGCCTTCTTTCGCCCGAATCAGCCATTTAAAACCCTGGCTGCTCATTTCCCTTAGGTGGGCAATGGAGTCACCTTCACGATCAATGATATGAACACATGTTTTCTCAATGGGATATTGTTCAATCACTTTGATTTGTTCGGTAAGTGAATCTAGATGAGATTTGCGCCCAGCAGAGTGTTGACTGAATGTGGAATAGCAGCCTGAGGCATCTGATAGTGTCTGCGCCAGTGGCGCAATAGGTAGTCCCGAGGCTGCATCAACCAGCAGACTGCTTTGCAATTCATAGCCTGAATCATATTGATGGGTTCTTTGCAGGCGCTGAATTTTATGATGGTGTTTCACATACTGTAGCTGAGACCAGTCATGAACAATCAATGCATATTGATGCGGTGATGCCTTGATCTGTTCACATGCAAGATGTTCAATTGGCTGGTTTAACTGACTAAAAGAGATTTTGTCATTATTCAGGAATCGCCAGACCGCTTGTGTGGTTGCGAAACTCGACTTTTGGGCAGAAGCCAGGTCTTTGATTGCCGGAGCAAGTGAAGCAAGAGGGTTCATATTGAGCTTTACAAGGCTGTTATAGCGCTTGACAAGACGCTGATCCAGGCCAGAGATGTTAAATTGAAGAGCATGCTCTTCAATTTAACGCAAAGTTCAGGAATTGTGTAGATACCTATGCCTAAAAGGAGAGGGTTAGGGAGAGGTAAATAAAGATAAACCCTCATCCCCCGCCTTCTCCCATAGGAGAAGGAGCTAAAAGCCTTAAATTGCCACCAACTCCCGAATGCCTTTCTCCGGCATTTCACTACCCACACCTTGCGCCACGACTTGGCCACGTGCCATTACGGTATATCCATCAGCAAGTTCTTCAGCAAAGTCATAAAACTGCTCAACCAGCACAATCGCCATCTCACCACCATCAGCAAGTTTACGAATCACCCGTCCAATGTCTTTAATAATGGATGGCTGAATACCTTCAGTCGGTTCATCCAAAATCAGCACACGCGGTTCAGAAGCAAGTGCTCGTGCAATGGCAAGCTGCTGCTGCTGACCACCAGACAAATCTCCGCCACGGCGATGCTTCATTTCATCCAACACAGGGAAAATTTCATAGAGATGCTCAGGCACTTTGCGTGTCTTTGCGCCTTTAAATTTCGCCATACCAATGAGGATGTTTTCCTCCACGGTTAAAGTTGAAAAAATATCTCGACCTTGGGGCACATAAGCCAGACCTGCACGGACACGCTGTTCAGGACTGAGTTTCGAAATGTCCTTGCCATCCAGCAAAATCTGTCCGGATTTAATCGGTAAAATACCCATCAGACATTTAAGGAGCGTGGTTTTCCCTACACCATTGCGCCCAAGCACCACCGAACACTCACCCACAGGTGCAGTCAACGACACATCACGTAAAATATGACTGCCACCATAAAATTGATTGACGTCTTTGACTTCTAACATCACGGTCTCCTTAACGTCCTAAATACTTTTCAATGACATCTTCATTGGCTTGTACTTCTGCCAATGTGCCTTCTGCTAAAATTGCGCCTTGCGCCAATACCGTGACTTTTTCACTAATGGTGTCGATAAAACTCATATCATGCTCGACCACAACGAGGGTGTGATTTTTCTTGAGTTCTAAACACAGCTCTGCCGTGCGTTCGGTTTCGGCATCAGTCATCCCTGCCACAGGCTCATCAAGCAAAATCAGTTTAGGGCGTTGCATCAGCAACATACCGATTTCTAACCATTGCTTTTGACCATGTGACAGCAAGCCAGCAGGTTTATTAATGAACTCTTGCAGACGAATTTGAGTGAGGGATTCATCCAAGGCATTTTGTGCATCCGGATCAAGCTTGCTAAAGAGGCTTTTTTTCACACGTTTGTCTTTGGGTGCTGCTAGAAGCAGATTTTCCATGACGGTGAAATTTTCAAACACGGTCGGTTTTTGGAACTTGCGCCCTATGCCTGCTTCCGCAATTTGTTCAGTGCTCATTTTGGCTAAATCGTAGTTTTGCCCAAAAAATGCTGTGCCTTCGGTTGGTCGCGTTTTACCGGTAATCACATCCATGAGGGTGGTTTTCCCTGCCCCGTTCGGCCCAATGATGCAGCGTAATTCGCCTTCTTCTATATAAAGCGACAAATCGTTTAAGGCACGAAAGGCATCAAACCAAACACTGACTTTTTCTAAATACAGCGCAATACCATGGGTAAAATCCGCGCCTTGTTCTTTAGGACGGCCATAGCCTTCAGCGGCATGACCACCATGCGGTTGTAGGACCTCGCTCATTCGCTACGCTCCTTTTTAAAACGGTCAAACAGACCAATAATGCCTTTCGGTAAGAAAATGGTCACCACAATAAATAGCGCACCCAAAATAAGTAGCCATGCTTCCGGATAAGCCGAGGTGAAATAGGTTTTTACCCCGTTAATGACACCTGCACCAATTAGTGGGCCAATTAAAGTGCCACGACCACCCGCTGCCACCCACACCGCCATTTCAATCGAGTTCACCGGGTTCATTTCACTTGGATTAATAATGCCTGCTTGCGGCACATACAGCGCGCCTGCAATCCCTGCAATCACAGCAGAAAGCACCCAAGCAGAGAGCTTGTACCAAAGCGTGCGATAGCCCAAATATTGCAGACGATTTTCGCTGTCACGAATCGCCCCCAACACACGGCCATAAGGTTTATTCATTAAATGACGTAACCCAACAAAACAGAGCAGCAGTACCAATGCGGTGATAAAGCACAGGCTGGCACGCATAGATGCCGAGGTAATGTCCATACCTAGCATGGTTTTAAAACCGGTAAAGCCGTTGTTGCCACCAAAGCCGGTTTCATTACGGAAGAAAAGTAATGCAGCGGCAAAAGTCATAGCTTGGGTAATAATCGAGAAATACACGCCTTTAATTTTGGAACGGAAGGCAAAGAAGCCGAAAATAAAGGCGATGATGCCCGGCACTAATACCACCAATACCAATGACCAAAGGAAGTATTCCGTACCGACCCAAAACCATGGCACTTCCGTCCAACTAAGGAAGCGCATAAAGTCAGGAATGCCATCCCCTGCAGACTGGCGCATTAAGTACATCCCAAAGGCATAACCGCCAAGGGCAAAGTACAAACCATGTCCTAAACTTAAAATTCCGGCATAGCCCCAAACTAAATCCAGTGCCAAAGCGACCAGAGCCAAACACATGATTTTGCCAATCAAGGTGACCCAATACGCAGATAAATGCAGGGTTGAATCGGCAGGTAACAGGTGTAACCATGGCAATGCCAATAAAATGGCAAAGCATACGGCAATCGCAATGCCACTATGCGGTTTGTCGGATAATAATTGTGTAATCTTCATGTGCTTACTCCACAAAACGGCCTTTGATGGCAAACAAACCTTGTGGACGTTTTTGAATAAACAAAATCACAAGCACCAAGAGAACAATTTTTGCCAGTACCGCACCAATGCCAATTTCCAAGGCGGTACCACTAATACCTAGACCAAGCGCTGCAAGGACTGCACCCCACACCTGACCTACACCACCGACAACCACCACCAAGAAGGCATCAATAATGTAGTTTTGCCCTAAATCCGGCCCGACGTTACCCACTTGTGCCAAAGCACAGCCCGCTAAACCGGCCAAACCTGAACCTAAACCAAAGGCCATCATGTCGATACGGCTTGAACGAATACCAACGGCTTGTGCCATTTGACGGTTTTGCGTCACCGCACGTACAAACAAACCAAAACGGGTTTTATTCAGTAGGTAAACCAACAACAAAAGCACTGCAATGGTGAAGACAATAATCACAATACGGTTATACGGCAGCATTAAACTTGGGGTAATTGAGATCCCGCCTGATAGCCACGAAATATTCGACACTTCGACATTTTGCGCACCAAAAGTCATGCGTACCAATTGCATCAAAATCAGGCTGACCCCAAAGGTTGCAAGTAAGGTTTCCAATTGACGACCATATAATGGACGAATCACGGTACGTTCAATCAACATGCCGATCAGCCCACTCACCAAGAATGCCGCAGGAATCGCGGCGATTAAGTACCAATCGACATAGCTGCCCAAATAGCTTTTAAACAGGCTTTGCACTACATAAGTGGTATAGGCGCCAATCATAATGAGCTCACCATGCGCCATATTAATCACACCGAGCAAACCGTAGGTAATCGCAAGACCCAGTGCAGCAAGCAACAAAATACTGGCGGTACTTAAACCTGAAAATAAATGTCCTGTCCATTCACTGACTTGAATCCTGGTTTTAATCTCGCTTTTTGCTTCGACTAAAGCTGCTTTCAGCTCAGGATGGATAGTCGGCTGTGACAACTCATTGTCGATCATCGCCAAGACATCAGGACGATTAGAATCTTGTAAAATTTTTGCGGCTTGAATTTTGACGAGCACATCTGAGTTTTCATAATCCAGACGCGCTTTCAGTTGTGCCAAACGGGCTTTGACTTTATTGTTTTGTTCTTTTAAATACAGCGCATTGATATGTGCTATATCAAGTTCCGCAAGATTGCTTTCATAAATATCAATCGCTTCTAAACGCTCAGAGGCATCATCCGACTTCAACTTGCTTTGTGCCAAACCAAAGGTCAATGCTTTACGCAAGGTATTCACCAAAGTGACTTGTGCAAGGTCGCTTGGCCAATCTGCAACAGCATCTAAACTTGGATAACTGAGCAACTGATCATCGGCTTCTAAAATATAGGTTTGTCCTTGAGAATCGCTATAAAGCTGGTCGTTTTCAACATATTCTGCAAGCTGATCTAACTGTTCAATACTGCCTGGCCATTGATTGAGTAAAGCACGACGTTGAGCAAAATCACCTTTCACAAATTGCTGAATCGCATCTTGTGGTTGTATCGCTATGGTTGAATTATTGTGTTGTAAAGAGGTTTCTGCTGTTGCCATTTGCATACAAAATATTTGTATACACAACAGAAAAATAGTGGCGATATTCACACGAATATTCATTATATACACCCCTATTCCATTGGAAGTTTTCCGTGGAGAGTAAGAAAAAAATCAGAGGATGCCTGCTACGGCTGTAGCAGGCAAAAGATAGGTATTATTTAGGAATGTACGGGCTCCAAGGCTCTGCTTGAATAGTTTGAGATGTTTTGTAGACCACATCAAACTGACCATCACCACGAATCTGGCCAATCATGACTGGCTTGTGTAAGTGATGGTTACTTGCATCCATTTTTAGGGTATAGCCCGATGGTGCTTTGAATTCCTGACCTGCCATCGCTTCACGGACTTTATCGACCTCTGTAGAACCTGCTTTTTCAACGGCTTGCTTCCACATATTAATCCCGACATAGGTCGCTTCCATTGGGTCATTGGTCACCAGTTTGTCAGCATTCGGCAGTTTGAATTCCACTGCATACTGCTTCATTTTGTTGGTAAATTCTGTATTGACCGGATTCTTCACTGACATGAAATAGTTCCATGACGCCAAATGACCGACCAATGGCTTGGTGTCAATACCACGCAGTTCTTCTTCACCCACCGAGAACGCCATGACGGGAATATCAGAGGCTTTAATGCCCTGATTACCCAATTCACGATAGAACGGCACATTCGAGTCGCCATTGATGGTCGAGATCACCGCAGTCTTTTTACCAGCTGCGAATTTTTTCACATTGCCGACAATGGTTTGATAGTTGCTATGACCAAATGGCGTGTACTCTTCCATGATGTCCGCATCAGCCACGCCTTTAGACTTTAAAAAAGCACGTAAAATCTGGTTGGTGGTACGTGGGTAAACATAGTCTGTACCGAGCAGAACAAAACGCTCCGCTTTACCGCCCTCTTCACTCATCAAGTATTCCACGGCTGGAATGGCTTGCTGGTTAGGCGCAGCACCGGTATAAAAAATATTTTTGGATTGTTCCTGGCCTTCGTACTGTACGGGATAGAACAATAAGCCATTCAGCTCTTCAACCACTGGTAAGACAGATTTACGTGACACCGACGTCCATGCACCGAAAATTACCGCGACTTTGTCTTGGGTAATCAGCTGACGTGCTTGCTCTGCAAACAGTGGCCAGTCAGATGCTGGATCGACCACCACAGGTTCCAGTTTTTTACCCAGTACCCCACCATTATCATTGATTTCCTTAATCGCCATTAAGGCCGTATCTTTCAGTGAGGTCTCAGAAATTGCCATCGTGCCTGACAATGAATGCAGGATCCCGACTTTAATCGTGTCGCCGCTGTCTGCGACTTTGCTTTCTGCGCCCGGGGCTTCTGCTTTTTCAGCAGATTTTGAACACCCCGTTAATGCAACAGCCCCTGCCATGGTTGCGGCTAAAATACTTTTTGAAAATAAATTGCGTTGGAACATCAGATTTTTCTCCAAACTTTATAATGGTGCATTTTTCATGCTTGTCTTGTTGTACATCTGGATGGAATGATTCAATTTCTGTGCCAAGGCTTCAAAAAATAAAAAAATTTACTTTAACTGATCTCATTATTTGTATTATTAATCATTGATTTAGTAATACTAAAAAGAATTAAATCGGTATTTAAATGCTGTATCCGAACTCAACTCTAAATAGGTCATGCAAAGAGCAATGAAAACATGGCAGAAGTGATATAGAAGATGATGTACAAATAAAGTGCAGCCTATTGAATAAATTTTGCACTGTTTTAAAACAAAAAATCCCGCGCTTGCGGGATTTTTTATTACTTAAATTCGATAGTTTAAACCACCAAATCTGCCAGATTACCTTTTTGCTCCAACCAGTCTTTACGGTCACTAGCACGCTTTTTCGCTAAGAGTTTATCCAATAAACCTGCAGTATGATGAGCATCATCCAGATCCAGTTGCACCAGACGGCGCGTGTTTGGATCAAGTGTGGTTTCACGTAACTGACTGGCATTCATCTCGCCCAGACCCTTGAATCGGGTGATTTGCGGATTCTTGGTTTTGCATTTTTTCAGGATGCTATTCAGCTCATCTTCATCCAAAGCGTAGTGCACATCTTTATTGTCATCAATACGGAATAATGGCGGCATCGCTACAAATAAATGCCCTTCCTCGACCAGTGTAGGAAAATGCTTTACAAACAAGGCACACAGCAAAGTGGCAATATGCAGACCATCCGAGTCGGCATCGGCTAGGATACAGACCTTGCCATAACGCAGTTCAGACAAGTCATCCGAACCCGGATCAACGCCAATGGCAATCGCAATATTGTGTACTTCCTGCGATGCTAGAACTTCGTCAGAAGAGACTTCCCAGGTATTCAGGATTTTTCCACGAATTGGCATAATCGCCTGGAAGTTCTTATCACGCGCCTGCTTGGCCGAACCACCCGCAGAATCCCCTTCCACAATAAACAGTTCTGACTGATCCAGATCATGGCCTACACAATCCGACAATTTACCTGGCAAAGTTGGACCTGCCACAATCTTTTTACGTTCTACTTTTTTCGCAGCTTTTAAACGGCGACCGGCTTTGGAAATGGCCATTTCAGCCAGTTGCATGGCGATGTCAGAATTCTGGTTCAACCACAATGCAAATGCATCCTTGGCGATATTCTGCACAATCCCAGCTGCTTCACGGCTCGACAGACGTTCTTTAGTCTGACCCGAGAACTGTGGCTCCTGGAATTTCAGCGACAGGATATAATTGACGCCGTCCCAGACATCTTCGGCAGAGAGTTTCATATTCCGCGGCAGCAAATTACGCAGTTCACAGAATTCACGCATCGCATCGGTGACGCCTGAACGCAGACCATTCACATGCGTTCCGCCTTGTGCGGTCGGAATCAGGTTGACATAAGATTCCTGGACGCTTTCACCCCCTTCGACATTCCAGCAAATTGCAAATTCTGCGCTGGCGCGCTCTGCGTCACCTGTGGCGACAAAAGCCGGTGCCGGAATAATTTCACGGTCTTCCAGCTCGTCCATCAAATAATCAACCAGACCATTTTCAAACTGCCAGGTGATCTTTTCATCATTGATCTGATCAACATAATTGATCTGTAAACCCGCCGCCAAAACAGCTTTGGCTTTGAGATTATGTTTTAACGCTTTTAAGGCAAATTTAGGAGAATCAAAATATTTGGCTTCAGGCCAGAATTGTACCGTAGTTCCTGATACCCGTTTCGGTGCCTTACCTGCCAGTACTTCAAGCGGTGCCACCGGTTCACCATTTTCAAAGGCCATTCTGTACAGGTTACCCTGACGCTGAACTTCGACCTCTACACGGGTCGAAAGCGCATTGACCACTGAAATCCCGACGCCATGCAAACCACCGGAAAACTGGTAATTATCGGTGCTGAACTTACCGCCGGCATGCAGTTTGGTCATGATAATTTCAATACCGCTCTGGCCATATTCAGGGTGAATATCCACCGGCATACCACGGCCATTGTCTTCGACTGATAAAGAACCATCTTTATAGACCGTGACGGTAATCTTGTTGGCATGCCCTGCCAGTGCCTCATCGACAGCATTATCAATCACTTCCTGTGCCAAATGGTTGGGACGAGAAGTATCGGTATACATGCCCGGACGACGACGGACCGGATCCAAACCAGATAAAACTTCAAGAGATTGAGCCGTATATTGAGACACGTTATTCGGTTTCCTTTTTTATGCAGTCCAATAAAAACTGTAAGACGAACGGAATTTTTTCCGCAAAATCATCCATCCCGTGACTGCCATGCGCTTCAGTCATCAGCATTGCAGGGGGATGCGCAGCACTATAATAACGATGTGCTTCACGATAATCCAAAACTTCATCGCCTTGTTGCAGCAGAACCAGTATTTTGTCTGCATCTTGTGCAACAGGCAGGGCCAATTGCTGCAGTTGTAACAGATCTGCCTCATCCAGACACCAGTTCGGATGGACTTGATAAGGCAGTTGCTCGTCAAACAGTTCACGAAACAGTTGCCATGGTCGCATTGCCGGATTGATCAGTACAGCAGGCACAGCATGCTGTGCGACCAGATGTGTCGCATAAAATCCGCCGAGACTGCTGCCCAGTAACGCCACATCATGCATCGATTCAATCAGGCCAGAAACATGTGCAATGGCAGCGTTCGGTGACATGTTTAAATCGGGTAAATGTACCTGAATTTCAGGATACTTTGCACAGTAATGTTGCAGCAATTTCCCCTTGATCGAGTTGGAATTACTCTTGAAACCATGCAAATAAATGATATTCATGAACTACCAACAAAAAACCCATCAATCATCAAAATTTAATTTAAATAATGTGAAGTACACTACTTTATAAGACCAGTTAATTGCTTAAATTGTCTGACAAAAAAGCCCAAAATCTTTTCTCATTCTCGTTATTTTAAGCTGAGGCCCTCAAAATCCGGAAACTCAACAAGAAAAAGAATTTATACCGCGAAGTTCTTTAAAAAGAAAGATGGCACCACATGCGGCTCATTGAAAGGACAGGATCAGATGCCAAGTTTGACACCGTTACATGAAACCTATTGTCGATGGGACCGAACCCCGCCGAGTCAGGCCGATGTACTGGAAGGTCTGGCGCAGCTGGTAACGATGCGCTTTAACGATGTGATCCAGGAGCTGATCAAGAGTATTCAACGCGAAATTTTAATGAGTATTTTTGGTTTAAGTGAAAATAACTCAGAAAAAATTCAGAATATTCCTTCGATTGTGCGGCTCTATCAAATGTCTTATGACATGTTGTTTCATTATGGCAATACCTTGATTGCCCCGGGTCTGCGCCAGATTATTGAACGTTTCCCAAAACTACATAATAAACCGCTGACGCCTTCCTTGCATTTTCTGGTCAGTGTCTTAAATGGCATTATCGGGGATTATCTGCTGAAATATCAGAACCCTCTGGCTCTGCCAATGGTGATTTATGACCATTATGGCTCGCTGCAAAAAGGTGAGCTGAGCGGTCGTATTATCCTGTTTGTGCATGGCTTATGCATGAACCATTTAGACTGGTCGAATCGCAAATATGAAGGCATTGGGGCAAAATTACTGGCGCAGCGCGACCGCAATACCATGCTCTATCTGAATTACAATACCGGACGCCGGATTTCTGCCAATGGCCGCAGTCTGGCGAATACCTTGCAGGATCTGGTCGCTCGTAATCCGAGAATTACCAGTATTGACCTCATCGGCCATAGCATGGGTGGGCTGGTGTCACGCAGCGCACTGTTCTATGGCAAGCAGAATGTCTATAGCTGGGTCAACATGGTGGAGAATCTGGTTTGTCTGGGTTCACCGCATCATGGTGCGGTACTGGAACGTTTTGGTTTTAGCTTGCAGGACAAACTTGGACATTTTCCACTGATCCGGCTGCTTGGCCATCTGGTCAATATTCGCAGTAACGGTATTCTGGATTTGCGCCATGGCAGCGTCCGGGATGATGACTGGGAGCATAATCCGCTACGGATCGGCTTTATGGATGATCACCGTAAACCTGCCCCGATTCCCTCTCATATCGACACCTATCTGGTCGCCGGCACCATCGAGTTTGAAAACCGCAAGAACAAGACCCTGCATGTAATTGGTGATTATCTGGTCAGTATTAAAAGTGCTTTGGGCGAGCATCCCAATCCGCGTTTCCAGCTCAAAGTCCCGGACGCAAACAAGGCGATTTTTTACGGCCTGAACCATTTTGAAATTCAATATCATCCGCTGGTGGCCGAGCAGGTGGCACGCTGGTTCTATCCAAGTGTAGAAGATGAAGCCTTTGATCAGATTCATGAATATGTGATGGATCTGGACAGTCTGGAAGGCATTGCCCTGACCTAAACTGAAGTAAATAAAAAAAGCCCTCGATTGAGGTAATGCCAGTCAGTTAAGAAATTGACTGGCATTTTCTTGGGTATTTCTGCGGTTTTCCTTTCACAACTCGTGGGCAACTTCTAACCCTTCTCTCAGGCAAAACATACCTCCTCGATTTCTCCAGTAAACTTTCTAGATGTTTAGGTAAATTCCCTGCGGAGTCTAAAGAATCAAATCTTAATATATTCAGGATGCTGATAGAGGCAATATGAAAGCTGATTCTCAAAGGACTGACTTTTGCACGTTGAGCCATATGTTTCATTTGTCTTCTTAGAATATTATAGGCAATGAAGACCCCCATAATTCTTGATAAATTAAATCAGGTTGCTTGCTCCTCAAATGCTTACCTTCCTGTAAATCACTTTTGATTTCTCGGTAACACATTTCTATTTCCCAGCGCTGGGCATAAAGCTTCGCCAAGCCTATCAGTGGATATGCCTTTGAATCCATTAATGAAGTGATATAACGTCTAATTTTCCCTGCCTGCTCAACTTCAATCAAACGCGCTTCCCAATATTCTCCTAATGATGGATTTAGCTTCCTGGCTCTAGCTGAAAGAGGCATTTTGATTTGAAAGTCATGCGGGGAATTACGTTTAATGATCTCATAGCGTAAATTATCTTTTGCTCTCATTAACCAATGACTGGCTTCTACTCGTGTTTGCCAGTCAATCAAGAAATCAGCAGAGAAATAGGCTCGATCAAACAAGGTAATACTATGCGATGGAGGACATAATCGATTTGCCAGTGTAAGTTCACCCTGATCCATGCTACCTATTTGGGCATCAATGATTTCATGGGTGCTGGTATTTACCAGGCAGGTTGCTCTCACTTGTGGATAAGGGGCTGCAGCGGTTTTACCCTTAGATGAGCCAAAGTGTTCAAAATTCTCGTCTGTATAAGGCATAGACCAAACCACCCCGTCAACAGCACATACACTAAGGCCATGAAAGTTTGAGTATTGCTGTTGGGATTCTTCAAACCAGGCTTGGCTGAGTAGAGAAAACAAGGTATTCAAGGGCTCTCGTCCTAAACGTTGTCGTGCTTGCACTGCTGCACTGGGGACACAATATTCTGTTGTACCAAACACAAGTTTTAGTTGCTCTACGACATACCCGATCGGTTGATCTCGAAATAGGGCAAGCCCAATTACCAGCCATACCACATGTTCGGCAGGTAATTTTCTTCTCCTGATAGAAGCCTTACCTGTTTGATGTAGGCTTTCTTTAATCCAGTTTAAATCAATGAGTTCACTGAAATGGCTGAGTGAAGGCAAAGAATGTTGAAGGGTGCAATCTAAATTTTCAGATAAAGTCATAAAAAAAATGAGCGTATTGGCATACACTCATTTTTACTACATTTTTCTAATGTCTGCTTAACTGACTGGCATTACTCGATTGAGGGCTTTTTTTAAATACGGAATTAATATTTATCTCTGAGTCGTTTAACCGGTGCCTTTTTATATTTACGCAACAGTTGCCATAAACTGATCAACAATAAAATACTGAAGAAGATCAAAGACCAGACAGGTAAAGATTGACCCAAGAAAGTCCAGTCAATCGCGGCACATTCCCCTGAACCATTTAAGACCTGTTGCAGCACGGACTGCATTGGCAAGGTCTCCAGCCAGTATTCCAGACCAGGACCACAACTCGGCACCTGATCCGGTGGCAGGTTCTGTAGCCAGACATGCCGGGCAGCCACACCCACAGACCATAGAATACTGAGCGAACCTAGCAAGGCATACAGTCGCTTCATGAGATTGGATGCAGGATTATGCAGACATGCGATGAGTGAGATGATCCCCAATCCGATTAATCCGACACGCTGGAAGACACAGAGCGGACAAGGCGCCAAACCCTGTACATGTTCAAGATATAAGGCAAATGCCATGCCGATGACGGCAGCCAGAAACAACAGACCACTCACGAAGCGATAACCCCATTGCATGGTGAATCCTCTTATTTTTTATCGATATTGGGCTAAATAATCAGCAAAACTGACGCTGCTATCTTGCTCGAGTTGCTGTTGTTGCTGCAATGACTTTTGTGACATTTCTTCAAAATAAGCCAGGGTTTCCGGGCTGAGCTGATGCGCTTCATAGACACTGCTGTGTTGCTGGGCCAGATGTTGGCCAAAATGCCACATACTGCCCTGTTCACGCGTATCCCCGACCACTAGGGCAGACAAGGTGGCATCGACTTCATCAACCCGGATCATCATGGTTTTTAATGCATCGGTATAGAGAGTAGTGTCATAGGCTGAATTTAACAGCTTGGCCAGGGGATGCATGCGCTGCAAATGCATGGCACACCAGTCTTCAATCGGATAAGACTGGCCATTTTCCATAATTGCCGCATTTGGCGCACGGCCACGGTTCACCACCTCGGCCTGATTCTGCTCAATAATATCCTGTTCATCGCTAAGGAGCGCCGGACTGTCCTGCAATAAACAGTACAAAGCTACCACTTCGAGGAAGCCGGCCGTATCTTCATTAATCCCAATCGGGCTATAGGGATTGACATCGACGGCACGTAACTCGACATAGGCAATCCCGCGATTTTCAAGGGCCTGTGACGGCGTTTCACCTGCAAGCGGCACCTGTTTCGGACGCACCAGACTGTAATATTCATTTTCGATTTGCAGCACATGATCATTGATTTGGATCGGCTGGCCATTGGCATCATCTAGTCCCAAACGGCTAAACGGTTTATACGGCGTTTTGACCGCCTTTTGCAGTCCGTCCAGATAGTCCTGCAAATTATTGTAGTAAATACCGAGCTGTTTCTGCGCAGAGTTTTGATAGCCAAAGCGTCCCATACGCAATGCTGTCGCATAAGGGGTATACAGGGTGCCCTTTACCAAAGGCAACAAATGATGATCACGACCGGTCATAAAGCACTGGCAGACTGCCGGGCTGGCCCCCACCAGGAACATCACCAGTGGAGTCAGACGAATAAAGTTGCGGATCAGGCCCATATAACGATGGCTACGATAATCCTGCAAGCTCAGCACTTTCAGTGCCTCGTCCTGTTCCTGCTGTTGTAAGGCCTCGAACAGATGGTCCGGGAAAGACAGGTTGTAGTGCACCCCTGAAATCGTCTGCATGCGGCGACCATAACGCACGCCCAAACCATGACGATACAAGGTTTTAAACAGACCGATATTCGAGCTGCCATACTGCGCCAGCGGAATGCTGTCATCGCGGCTATCCAGCATGCAGGGCATCGACAAAGGCCAGAGCTTTTCATCATTTTCTAGATGACGATGCACAATCGCATGAATATCGCTGAGGTAATCCAGTGCTTTTTTAATACTGTCCTGTGGCGGAGTAATAAACTCCATCAACGCTTCAGAATAGTCTGTGGTGATATGTGGATGAGTCAAGGCTGAACCCAAGGCACGAGGATGCGCTGCCTGTGACAGGAAACCATCACTTTGCATACGCAAGCTTTCACGCTCGATACCACGCAGCATGCCTTTGATGAGTGACGACTCGACCCAGGTCGGTAATACATTTTGGGAAGTCGATTCAGGTTGACTCATTACAATCTCGCTTAAGGGGGCTAAATTATTAAATTAAAATCATCGGTTTAATCAGTATAACGTGATTTCGTGCCGGCATATGACAGGCTGCCTAGTTTTCAGGCAAACCATTGATTTTTAATTTGGCAAATTTTTAACACAAACTTCCTCTATAAGACATGGAAAATTTGTGATTTTATTAACGAATAGATGCTAATGAATTGTAAATATTATGAATTATCAAGATATTTTAGACTTTTGGTTTCATGCGGACAGCCAGCCCTTATGGTTTAGCCAAAGTCATGAATTCGACCAAAGTATTGCGCAGCAGTTCATGAGCACCCATCAGCAGGCAGCCCAGGCTGAACTTTGGGGCTGGCGTAAAACAGCAGAAGGTCGGCTGGCCGAAATTATTGTGCTAGATCAATTTTCACGAAATTTATTCCGTGATTCTCCCCCAGCTTTTGCCCAAGACAGTCTGGCACTGGCCTTGGCTCAGGAAACCATCAGCCTGAATCTAGATCAACAGCTCAGTCCGGAACAGCGTGCCTTTCTGTATATGCCATTTATGCACAGCGAATCCAAACTGATTCATGAATTCGCCTTAAAACTGTTTCAGCGTCTGGGCAATCCGACCAATCTGGAATTCGAGAAAAAGCATAAAGTCATTATTGACCGCTTTGGACGTTACCCGCATCGGAACCAAATCCTGGGTCGTGAATCGACCAATGAAGAACTTACTTTCCTGACCCAGCCCGATAGCAGTTTTTAAGATTTTTTAAGACCGGCTGTCTGAACTGGATCATTGCATCAGGAGATCGAACATGAAAAACATGCTACTGGGATTGAGTATGATTGCTGCCATCAGCCTGACTGGCTGTGCAACCACACCCTCAAAGCCCTTAACATTTGATCAGTTAGGTCGCTACAGTACCACTCCCCTCAATAGCAACACTTACCGTATCAGCTTTCAGGCCCGTCCCAATATGAGCTTTGGCACAGCTGAAGAAATTACCCTGCTCAAAGCCGCACAGACTACCGTACAAAATGGTTTTCAATTCTTCAGGGTACTGAATGATCCAAGTAACCGCACCCAGCAACCTCCACGGCAAGCCATCGTCTATCCGGCGCCAAGCTTTTATCCTTACGGGTATTACCGCCGATATCCGGGATTCTGGCCAGACCCATTCTATGACCGTCCTTATACCGTGACTCTGGATCCTGCCCAGGTGGCTTATACCATTGAATGCTTCAAGGCCAATCAGGCGCCTCAAGATGCCTTTGATGCCCGCTTGATTTTACAGTCACTTGGGGCTAAATATGGTTTAAGTCCATCCGGTGCAGTGCTGCAACCGCAACCGGCCAATCCCTCCTGACAGGATGATCTATGCAGACAGAGCGTATCTCCCCGAGCTTACAACGCAGTAAACGTTTCGCGACCATCGCCCTGGTGGTCGCCGTACTGATCTGGTTGGCATTGATGGTTGCAGCCAAACTGCTACCCGAATATGTCTGGCTCATTCATATTCTGATGCTCTCGGCAGAAGCGGGTGTGGTCGGTGGTCTGGCGGATTGGTATGCGATTACCGTACTGTTTCGTAACCCTTTTGGCAGATTGCCTATTCCCAAGTTTTTACGTGACCATACCGAAATCATTCCACGTAACAAGGCCCGTATTGCAGAGTCGATGGGCCGTTTTGTGCAGGAAAATTTTCTTTCTCCGCAAATTGTACAGCGCAGTCTGGACAGTACCGACCTGAGTCTGGCTGCAGGACGCTGGCTGGCCAATCCACAAAACAATGCCCAAGTGACTCAGGTCATTCAACAGACGGTGCCTAAAATCTTTGAATTTGTGGGACAGGAACAGATTGCCGGATTTATCCAGAGCAACAGCGTGCAATGGGTCAAAAATACCCAGATCAATACCCTGGCCAGCGAAATGCTGCATGCCGTTCTGGACAATGATTTCCATCAGGATGTACTACAGCGCGGACTGGATGTGGTGCATGCCTGGATGACCTCACATCCTGAACAAACCCGCGAGCTGACCCGTAACCTGTTTAAGGAAATGGGTGTGTGGAAACTGGCCAAAGGCGCCAGCTGGATCGGGATTGACGTGCAGCAACGCAGTATTGATTCCGTGATCGGGCGGGTTGAAGCCATGCTGGCCGATCCAGATCATCCATGGCGACTTAAAATTGAGAGCATGGGACATAGCTGGATGTTACAGCTGGCGGATAATGACAGTGAAGCCAGCCAGCGTCTGAATGAAACCAAAGATGCCTTACTGGATAGCCCACAAGTGCTGAATTTTATCAGCGGTGCGGTGGTGATTTTATGTGATGCGATCAAGGCTGACTTGCAAAAACCGGATTCGGGGATTGCGGAAAATCTTAGAATTGCCATCCAGCAGGTCGGAGAAAATATTATCTCGAATGCCTCGGTACGTGAGCTGCTGAATAAACGTCTCAGCGGAATCGCGGTTGACCTGAGTGACCAGTATAGTGAAAAAGTGATTCGTTTTATCAGCGAGCGCATTCACGAATGGGATTCAAGCGAGATGATCGACAAGATTGAAAATGAAGTCGGCGGCGACCTGCATATGATCCGGGTCAATGGAGTCGTGGTCGGTGCCTGTATCGGTCTGGTACTTGGGATTATCCGGGCGGCGGTAGAGCATTTAATTTAAAGGTGACGCTATTCGTCCCATACATCCCGACTTTTAAAATATCCAAGAATTGACTCCAGCCAGATCAAATTTAAGATTTAAAAAATGATCATTTGGGTGGCTGAGATCCGGACATATCGACCAATAGCCCAGTGAATTTACGTACAAAAGGCAATAAGGTCACTACAATCGGAAAAGCAATCGCCCAGGAAATCATCCAGTTATGAAACCAGAGTGCCATAAATCCATCAATCCAGCCGAGATTACGCAGCATATTGATCATGGAAATAATGCCACTCATCAGGCAGGACAGGATAAAAGGCACAATAATCAATGCCCATTTTGCAGGAAGTTTAGGAATATGACCGATAATGGTCGGACGTTGTGATGCAGCCACGACATGCTCTTTTTACTGTTTTCAGATGACTAATATAAGCCAAATTCTATACGGTGGAGCATTGTTTTTTTCATCTGAATCATAGAGCTTAAACTGGTCTTATTTTCATGGGATTAATCCGTTGATTTTCCCTTTCTTTAGTCAAAAACTTCTGATGAAGTGATCCTCTACTTTTGATTCCCTAGAAATGCTTTTACCTAAACAGCCTGAAATTTGCTATATTTGCTGTTTTTCTGCGATCTCTATTTTCGACTGATTATGAATACGGCAATACAAGCAGCTCTCGATCATGCAGTGCACACTTTACAGGCACAAGGCGTACTCCCATCTGACTGGAACAATACAAGTAATTTGACGCGTACCAAAGACCGAAGCCATGGTGACTTTGCGTCGAATATTGCCATGATCGCGTCGAAAGCTGCGGGTATGAAGCCACGTGATTTAGCGGAAAAAATTCTTGTTGCCCTGCCTGAAGTGGCGGATATCAGCAAGGCAGAAATTGCCGGTCCTGGTTTTATTAACTTCTTCCTGAATGCCGACCAGCGTTTTGCAGTCCTCGATCAAATTCAGGCACAACAGGCGACTTATGGTCGTACCCAGGTCAATGCGGACAAACGTATTCAGGTTGAATTCGTGTCTGCCAACCCGACCTCTAGCCTGCATGTGGGCCATGGTCGTGGTGCTGCGTATGGTATGACGGTTGCGAACTTGCTTGAAGCGACCGGTGCCAAAGTAGATCGCGAATACTATGTCAACGATGCTGGCCGTCAAATGGACATTCTGGCGACTTCGACTTATCTGCGCTACTTAGAATTAACCGGTCAGGAACTGGTATTCCCGAAAAATGCCTACCAGGGCGACTACGTAAAAGAAATCGCACAAAGCATTATTGATCAGGATGGCGATGCGTATGTACGTCCTGTGGCTGACGTGTATAAAGACGTGCCTGAAGATGTACAGTTTGCAGCTGAATTAGATGCAGATGGCAATAAAGTCGTATTGTCTGGCGATAAAGAAAAACACATCGATGGTTTGATCTTTAACTCACAAGCGTTAATTGGCACAGGCTACCGCGTATTCTTGCAAGCCGCGCTTAAAGCGATTCTGGATGATATTAAAGATGACCTGGGCGAGTTTGGTGTAACCTTCAATCAATGGTTCAGCGAAGAATCATTGACAGACAAAATTGAAGAAGCCTTACAGACCTTGGATCAGCGTGGTTTCCTGTATGAACTGGATGGCAACATCTGGTTTAAATCCACTGCATTCGGCGATGAAAAAGACCGTGTGGTGAAACGCCGTAATGGCCAGACCACTTACTTCGCGTCTGACATCGCTTACCACCTGAACAAGTTACAGCGTGGCTATACCGATATTATTGATATCTGGGGTTCAGATCACCACGGTTATATCGCACGTGTAAAAGCAGCGATTGATGCGCTGGGCTATGACTCGAAAAAATTAACGGTTCTTCTGGTTCAGTTCGTCAGCCTATGGCGTGGCGGCGAGATGGTACAAATGTCATCCCGTTCAGGCCAGTTTGTGACCTTGCGTGATCTGCGTAAAGAAGTCGGCAATGATGCCGCTCGTTTCTACTACGTAATGCGTAAGTCTGAACAGCACATCGACTTTGATCTGGATCTTGCTGTGTCACAAAGCAAGGACAATGCCGTGTATTACATCCAGTATGCACATGCCCGTATCTGCCGTATGTTAGAAAAAGCAGCTTCTACCAATGTCAACTTTGATGCTACAGCGGCACGTAATTTGGCGGCTAAGCTGGAGCTTGATGCTGAAACTGAAATCCTGGCCAAGCTGGCTGCCTACCCAGAAATTCTGGTACGTGCTGCAAACAGCTATGAGCCGCATCAAATCGGTAACTACCTGAAAGAGCTAGCAGCATTGTTCCACGGCTGGTACAACGACAATAAAGTACTCGGTGATGATGCTGAATTGACGCAAGCGCGCTTATTGTTATCAGTAAACGTACGTCAGGTACTGCGTAACGGTTTAGAACTTTTAGGTGTGTCTGCTCCTGAATCAATGTAAAGCTCTGCTTTTACATTGATGCAAGAAGGTAAATAGTCAAAACACTGTTTTGCATGCTCGCAAGACGAGAGCTATGCTCGCAAGACGAGAGCTATGCTCGAAGTGAGCATGCAAACAACTTGGCATGTTTAGAGTTTAGCTTGAGAACATGCCACGTATTGCCATTTATCTGCTGAGCAGACATTTTGTAACTTTAGCTATGTGCTTGAAGATACAGATAAATTAAAATTCTGTGTGATTTGTGATCTAGAGGATGACTTTTGTATCCTGATCACATAGGATGAAGTGATAGTAGGGCATAACTGCTGTTATGCCTTTTCTATATGTCCCGATTAATAAGAGGAAAATCCCAAGTGTTTGGAAAAACGCAGCGCGGTGTATCTGAAAGACCGAATAAGCCTAAAAAGCCACTTATTCCAACCTGGCTCGGCACACTCGTGATCATTTTAATCGTGTTAAGTTTTTTAATGGCACTGATGCTCTGGAAGCCATGGGAACCAGTTAAACCGAAAACTCAAACAAGTGCTGAATCTGTCCAAGAAGAAGATACCAATAAAGATTACCGTTTTTATGATCTCTTGCCACAGCAACAAGTGACGCCAATTCCTGAACAGGCCGTCCCTGAAAACAAAAATCAGGATACGGTAGTGATTGTAGAAGCACCTCGACCTGAAGTGGCTACACCTGAGGCGACGACAACTGAGCCTGGCTTAGAAGCCAGCGAAGCGCCTGTTGCCGCTCCGGCCAGTTATATTCTGCAAGTTCGCAGCTTTGATGATCCAGATCAAGCCGATGCCCGCCGTGCCGAAATTATTCTCAATGGTTTATCTGCCGATGTGGTACGCAGTGTAGAAAATGGCAAAGTCTGGTATCGCGTGGTTTCAGGCCCATATGATTCTGCCGAAGTTGCGATTATCGCGCAGCAAACCTTGCAGAATAGCGGGATTGATTCCATCGTCGTGAAAAGATAAATTTCTAGAAATAAAAAAGCGCCTGATGGCGCTTTTTTATTTCTTTTTAGCTCCTCCCTTTTAAAAGGGAGTCTGGGAGGGATTAGCTAAAAATTAAATCCATCTTTAGAAAGGGGGAAGTTCCCTCTCCTTCTAGGAGGTGAGAAGCACTGCTTCGCAAGGAAGAGGTTATTTTAAAAGCCCCTCCACCTAGCCTCCTCCCAAAGGGAGGAGGAATAGTATTACAGCGTATGCCCCAGCGCTTCACCCATATTCACCAAAGAGTTGGCCTTGAATGCAGCATCCCACTGCATTTTATTTTCTTCAAATAAAATCACTGCAGTTGAACCGAGATAGAAACGACCCAGTTCTGCCCCTTTTTCCAGGAACAGATCATGCTGATTAAGTTCGATTCGTCCTGAAGGCTTCACTTTGCCAGTTGCCACGGTTTCAATACCCGCCACAATCATCGCGCCGACCAATACCACCGCCATACGGCCGATTTCAGTATCAAACAGGCAGACCATACGTTCGTTGCGTGCAAACAGGCCTGGAATGTTTTCTGCGGTCACCTGGTTTACCGAGAACAGCTCGCCTGGAACATATAGCGTTTCAGTTAATGTTCCGGCAAATGGCATATGCACCCGATGATAATCACGTGGCGACAAATATACGGTCGCGAATTCACCATTTTTGAATGGCTCAGCCAGTTGCGGATCAGCAATCAGGGCTTCAACGGTAAATTTCTGGCCTTTGGCCTGAAACACATCGCCATTTTCAATTTTACCCAGCTGGGAAATCGCACCATCTGCAGGCGAAACAATGCTCGTAGCATCTGGATCAACCGCACGGATACCTTCTTTTAGGGCACGCGTAAAAAACTCATTAAATGATTTGAATTTCAGGGCATTGGCCTGTTCAGCAATCGACATATCAATGCCATACTGCGCCTTAAAGGCAGTAATTGCAGCAGTTTTGATAATCGGGTTTTCGCTGGCGGCAATTTTACCCACCACCCGAGACAAGCGATGTTGCGGTACTAATCGTTGAGCTTTAATAAAAAACTGTTGTTTTAAACGTGATGTGATGCTCAAGATGGCAGCTCCCCTGTAGCGATTGGACTATCGAGGCGGTTGCCCCATTCACTCCACGCACCATCATAGGCTCGAATTTTCCAGCCCAGTAAACGACCCAGAATATAGGCCAAACCTGAGCGGTGATGGGACTGGCAGTACACCACAACGGGTTGATTCAAATCAAAGCCCAGTTGTTCCAGACGCTGCTGAGTACGTGGTAAAGGCTGTAATTTTAAATGATTTTCGCGATTAAGGGCAGTACTCCATTCAAAATGACGTGCTCCCGGAATGTGACCGCCGCGTCGAGCCGCTAAACGTAGGCCAGTATATTCATCTTGCGTGCGGCAATCCCAAATTTGAACCTGTTGATTTTCAACCTGTTGGCGCAGTTCATCATAGCCAATCTGAAAATTCGTCTGATGCTCGAGATTAACCTGCAATACGTCCTGCACTGGTGCAAATTGTTCCTGACTGGAAGAAGTCGGCAAACCGGCACCGAGCCAGGCATGAATCCCGCCATTCAACAGACTGGTATTTTCAAAGCCCAGACAATGCAGGTTCCAGAGCAAACGCCCTGCCCATGCCCCGCCCTCATCATCATAAGCCACCACATGATGCTCAGGAGAAATATTCAGATAATCAATGAGAGCCTGCAAGCCATCCGCGTCCGGCAACAGTCCCATTGCCGTTTCTTCCTGACGCACCAGAAGTTTAGGCTTTAAATGCAAGGCATGCGGAATATGCAGCTGCTCATACACAGAGGCACGGCTCAGGTCGACAATACGAAGTTTTTCATGACCCAAATAGGGAACTAAATCTTCTGCCTCAATCAGCAGGCCAAAATTAAAAGCTGCAGCGGTCATCGTTATCATGGCTATTATTGGTCAAATCCTGTTGATCTTAGCACAGCTGGTTTTTACACTGATGTGCTTTCTTTGCAGATGATTAGCAAGATTTTAGCTAAACCCTGGTCTTAAATAAGCTTGCATAAAAAAACCGCCTCTATATAGAAACGGTTCTTAAAAATTATGAATTTTTCAAACTGACTTAAGCAGGTTCATTGATCTCAAAAACCTGACGCAAATAGGCCAAGAACGTATCATTATCGGTCATGGTTTTGCCCGGACTATCCGAGATTTTGGCTACTGACTGACGGTTACATTCCACCAGTTTCAGCACAATATTGAGTGGGGTTTGCCCCATATCATTGGTCAGATTGGTGCCAATGCCGAAACTGACCTGAAAACGGTCTTTAAAGTACTGATGCAATTTCCAGGCTTTTTCCAGATTCAGGCCATCACTAAAAGTCAGCATCTTGGTTTTGCTGTCTATTTTCAGCTTTTTATAATGCGCATAGGCCTTGTCACCCCATTCATAAGGGTCGCCACTATCATGACGCAAGCCATCAAACAGCTTAGCAAAGTACAGGTCAAAGTCGCGCAAGAAAGCATCCATCCCAACCACATCGGTTAAGGCAATGCCCAAGTCACCACGATATTCCTGTACCCAGCTTTCTAGTGCAGATTTCTGGAAATTACGCAGACGTACGTCCAGAGCCTGAAAAGCTTGCAGGAATTCATGCGCCATGGTACCAATCGGGGTAATACCCAGCTCTTTGGCTAACAGTACATTACTGGTCCCACGGAACACATGCGGTGCGGCTTTGTGAAATTCTTCGACCACATGCTTTTGCCAATCGAAACTGTAACGGCGACGCGTACCAAAATCTGACACCAAAAATGGTGGATCATTGGGGTTTTGCGCAGCATCATACTGTTTTAATAGCTCGATTTTGGCTTTTAAACGGTGTTCGCCTTCAGCCAACACTTCAGGCGTGCGAATGCGGCTGAAATACAGTTCATTGACAATAGCGAGAACGAATATCTCAAACATCATCGCCTGAACCATCGGGCCTTCCACCACAATATCCAGACGGCCTTGACTGTCGATACTGGCCTTGATGAAACGGCGCTTGAGCTGGAACAGTTCCAGATAATCGACAAAGTCGCTTTTGATAAAACGTAAGCTTCTTAAATATTGCAGTTCATCTTCTTTGAATTTGAGCTGACACAGCAGGTCCAGTTGATGATTCAGGTCATCCAGAATATCCGTCAGTGGATAGACTGTATCTTCCAGATTACGACAACGGAAATGGTAGACACTATGCGTTTGCGGAAACTTGTGTAAGACCACTTGTAACATGGTGAATTTGTACAAGTCAGTATCTAACAGAGAATGGATAATTGGAGCCATAACTAAGGGAATATCGCTGTGCTTATCTCTGCATTAAAGCATAAAAAGTCGTGCAATAATGCAGGATTTACGTACAGCTGGCTGTATTTGCGACAAAAGTATCAGAAGCATAACCCGGTTTATTTCTGTGATTTGAACTGAGCTTTTTCCTGTTCCTGAATCAGTTTCTGCAACTGTTTTTCCTGACCAATGACCTTAGCAAATTCGGCTGTGGTCTTTTGTCCGTTTTTTTGCGCCTGGGCATCACAATCCACCTGACGCAGCTGCTTGGCAATTGCAAATTCCATTTTAAACAAGGCTCCCATCAAGGCTGTATTGCCTCGATTATCTCGAGCACAGCGGTCGGCACCATGTTTAAGCAAGCTGGCGACAATATCCTGATGGCCATAATAAGTCGCCATCATCAGTGGTGTATAACCGTCTTTATTGCGTACATCGACCGGAAAGCCGTGTTTTAAAAATTCATGAATGACTTCGCTATTGCCAATTTTAGCCGCAGCAAAGAACAGGTCGGCCAATTCCTGTTGTGAGTTCATCTGAACATTGTCCACGCTTTTAGCGGGGGAGATATCCTTCGCGACAGTCGCGTTTGCGAATGCGGAACCTATCGTGAGAATACTGGCTAAAAACACAGATGACATAACTTTCATGATGAACTCCAGCAGAAATCGAAGGGAAATTTAAGTCTTGAAAAACTGAATTATCCTGAGATGAGATGAAAAACGGAGTGCCTGTAAAACTCCCCTAGGGTGCAGGAAAGGTTTGGAGTATTACAGGACTTTTTGGAGGTGATGCGCTATGCCCTAGTCACCAGTTCCTCAAGACCAATCGGGATTAGTCTTTTAATTTTGCAGCTTTGGCTTTAACAGTCGCGAGATTACCGTTTACCGCCTTGGTCATACGTGTACCGTAGTCTGTATCTGCCTTGTAGAAATAAGACAACATGATGTGCTTGGTTTCTGAATCTTTCACTACACCTAAGTCAGCAGCAAGGTTCATGATCAGGTCATCTTTCTCTTTGACCGTGTATGAACGGTACAGCTCACCTGCCTGCTTGAAGTTCTGCTCTTTCACGCCAATTTGCTGTACATGACCAGATAATAGTGTTTGTACCGCACGTGCTTTTTCAGTGGCAGCTTTTGGCTCTTTACGGCTTGGCTCATAGTTCACATCCGATTCACGCTCAGAGATATTCATGTAGCCATCTTGGTTATTGTTATTCACATTCACCACTGGACGGTTCACTGGAATTTGCTGGTGATTCGCGCCTAAACGGTACATTTGGGTATCTGAATAAGAGAAGATACGGCCTTGCAGCAGACGGTCTTCTGATGGCTCGATACCTGGAACCAGGTTACCTGGCGCAAATGCCGACTGTTCAGTTTCGTTGAAGAAGTTCTTCGGCATACGGTTCAGCGTCAAAGTACCCACTTTGGTTTCTGGCACCAGCTCAGTTGGCCAGATTTTAGTTGGATCTAACGGATCAAAATCAAAGCTGTTTAGATCTTTAGGATCAATCACCTGGATATACAGATCCCATTTCGGGAAATTACCTGCATAGATGTTGTTATAGAGATCATTGGTCAAGTGATTGAAATCTTTACCTTGCTGTTCAGCCGCTTCTTTCACGTTCAGGCCCTTCACGCCTTGTTTAGAGCGGAAGTTGAATTTCACGTATTTGTATTCGCCCTTGTCGTTATACAGTTTGTAAGCGTGAACACCAAAACCGTCCTGTTCGCGGTAGCTGGTTGGAACACCTTGCTTGCCGTAAACATAAGTCAGCATATTGGTTGCCCATGGCTGGCTCGACAGGAAGTCAAACACGCGGTTAGCATCTTGAACATTCGTTACTGGACTTGGCTTCATCGCATGAATGAAGTCCGGGAATTTGATCGCATCACGGATAAAGAATACTGGTGTCTGGTTACCGACTAAGTCCCAGTTGCCTTCCTGAGTATAGAATTTCACTGCAAAACCGTGCGGATCTCGTAGGGTTTCGGGTGAACCCTTACCGTGAATTACGGTAGAAAAACGCAGGAAAACTGGAGTTTTAGTCCCTGCTTTGAACAATGAAGCAAGGGTAAGATCAGACAGGTCTTTGGTTGCAACGAATTCACCATATGCCCCAGTACCACGCGCATGTACGACACGCTCAGGAATACGCTCTCGACCAAAACGTTGTAATTTTTGTACCAGTTGAACATCCTGAAGGAGTACAGAACCATTTGGACCCGCAGTGATCGAGTTCTGGTTATCACCGACTGGCGCGCCATTGTCTTTTGTTAAAGGAGCAGCTTGTATAGCTGTGACAGTTGCAAGCATTGCAACCAGTAATGAACGCTTAAACATTTCTAAATCTCTCAATTTATTACCTTTCCTGCATGAGCTAAGATACGCCAACACAATAAATAGATAAAACAGATTATTTTTATTAATTCAATCGCTTTAATAAATTTATAAAAATTAATCAATTGATTTTCATATATTTAAAGCTCATAAAAACGGCATCTAATACTGCTCCAGATTTTATTCTTGCTACAATCACCTCCATCTATCGTTATCAGTCCATATGTAAAATGCGTGCCTTATTACAAAGAGTTTTAGAAGCTAAAGTTGTGGTCGAGGGTGAAACCACCGGGGAAATTGAAAAAGGAATTCTGGTTTTTCTAGGTTTAGGTAAAGATGACAATCTGGAAAAAGGCAAAAAGCTGATTGATAAGATATTGAAATACCGCTTCTTTGATGATGAACAGGGTAAAATGGGCTGGAACGTTGCCCAGGCCGACGGTGGTTTATTGCTGGTTTCACAATTTACCTTGATGGCACAGACCCACAAGGGTTTACGTCCAGACTTTGGCCCCGCTATGCCGCCTGCCGAGGCTAAAGCACTTTATGAGCAGCTGGTAGAATATGCCCAAAGCCAGTTTGAACATGTGCAAACCGGTATTTTTGCCGCCGACATGAAAGTGCATCTGGTCAATGATGGGCCGGTGACGTTTAATCTGGAAGTTGAATGATTCAGTAAAAAAGCCCTCGAATTGAGGACTTTTTCTTTTAAAAAATCTTTCATCCTTTCACCCCTCTTTGTGTTTCTCCCAAAGGGAGAAAGAAAAGGTTGGATGAAAGATTTTTAACTTATTTACCAGTTTTTTCTTTAATAAACTGACGTACCATTTTCACTTTTTCTTTGACTGGCTTTGGCAGTTTTGGTGGAATCATCTTCGCCACCTGGTTAAACCAGACCAGCAAACCGAAGTCACCTTCCATTTTGATGGTGCCACTTTGCATGCCGGTCATAAATGCGGTCGGATCACCTTTAATTAAAGTCTTTACGCCCTGCTCACTGTCAGCAAACTGCAAAACAAAATCTGCTTTTTCAGCATCACCAGAAACGGTATCGATATGACCGTTATCCACAATAATCTGACGTGCCATACCTTCATCCGTACCAATCTGGATACGGAATTGACGCCCATGTACCAGTTCAATGAATTTTGGGCTGGTACGTGCCAACTGCTTCATACGTAAAGCTAAACCTGCGACCAGTAAGTCCAGCGGATCTGTACTCATATCAATAAGAGGAAGTTTTAACACAGGAATGGACGACAGTTTCATGGAGGATGCCTATTCTAATTGTACGAAAATTGACAAATATCCTAGCATAGTTCTGGGCTAGGTGGATTATGCAGTTTGTATCATATTTCCAAACTGAAAAATGCACCCGTGGGTGCATTTTTTTCATTACAACTTGTAGAATTAACGGCTTGAAAGCTGCTGCTGGTCGTCTTCATACACTGGCGTATGTTCGATGCAACGGCGTTTTGCCAAAGCACGCTCAGCACGACGATCTTCACGCAACAACAGGCCAGTCACCACCATCATGACCGCAGTTAACGCGCTCAGATAACTATACGTCATTGGTAGCTCAAACCAAGTTTGAGTTCCTACACGAATCACCTCGATCAGGCCCCATACCAGCATCCCGGCCGCCATAAAGCTTAACCAGCGACGATAAGGCGAGAAGAACACAGCAAGCACAGCTACAGCGACTAAACTGAAGCCCACAATCGTTGCTAAATGCGCTGTTACCATATAACCCCCTCCATCCAGATAGATAGTTCCCGCTTGATATTGCAACGCTTCTATCTATTGAATTTCGTTAAATCAATAAAATGAAATCTGTTGATTTGTATCTCTATGCCTGCATTATGCTGAGTTTTTTGCATAAAAAAAGTCCTGTCATCCAGCCTAACGACATACTTTGTCGCGATATTATATTGTCATTACATTTTTTGCTTTTCACATTTTTGTGGATCAATGACTGCGCCAATGTTGGCGTGTCATTACAAAATTATCAGTAGTTTTTTTAAGTGAAAAAATTATTTTTCCGTTTAAGATGATCGATGTTTTTGTAGCCACATTTCAGCTATTCCTTATATCACTCAGATCATAAGCAATAAAAAACGCGACCCGGAGGTCGCGTTTAAAATCAATCAAAGCCTGTATTTATGCACGGTTCAGGTCTTTATCATGTACACCGAGCAGATAAAGCACACCGTCCAGACCGACGCTAGAAATCGCCTGATTGGCATTTTGGCGTACTAGCGGCTTGGCACGGAAAGCCACACCGAGTCCTGCAATCGAGAGCATTGGTAAGTCATTGGCGCCATCACCGACTGCAATGGTTTGTTCCAGGGAAATTCCCATCTCCTGGGCGATTTCACCGAGCAAGAGTGCTTTGCGTGCGCCATCGACGATATGGCCTTTGACTTCACCAGTGACCACGCCATCCTGCACATCGAGCGCATTGGCATGCACTTCATCAATATCCAGTTTAGTTTGCAGATATTCCGCAAAATACTGAAAACCGCCAGAAAGAATTGCAGTACGGTAACCTAGTGCTTTTAAAGTCGAAATCAGGCGTTCAGCTCCTTCGGTAATCGTCAGGCGCTCGGCAATTTTCGGAAGTACCGAAGCGTCCATGCCTTTTAACAAGGCGACACGTGCACGGAAGCTTTGCTGGAAGTCCAGCTCGCCTTGCATAGCACGTTCGGTAATTTCTGCGACCTGTTCACCAACACCGGCTTCAATTGCCAGTTCGTCAATAACTTCCTGCTCGATCAGGGTTGAGTCCATATCGAAGCAAACCAGACGACGGTTACGGCGATAGGCATTGTCTTCTTGTACCGCGACATCGACATTCAGTTCATTCGACAGGCTGAGGCAGGCCGCGCGCATGGCAGCTGCATCTAGCATCTGTCCGCTTAAACCGAACTGGACACAGGCACGTTTTGGCCCGCTGCTCTGGCCATCTAAAACGGGGCGACCAGACAGACGGGTCACGGTTTCAATATTAAAACCCTGGCCTGACACAATCTGGGTCACGGCTTGTAGATGAGAGGCATTTAATTCAGGGGCCAATGCCGTTACGATATAACGTGTGCGTCCACCCTCTTTGACCCACTGATCATATTCAGTCGCAGAGATCGGTTTAAAGCGCACAGTTAACCCAATATCATGTGCTAGAATCAGGATCTCCTTCATGGCTAATGCTGTCGCTGTCTGGTCTTCAGAGGCTACAACAATACCTAAGGTTAACTGATTATGAATAACCGCTTGCCCTACATCTAAAATCTGTAGGGAATGGGCGGACAAAACCTGCATTAATCGTGTAAATTGATTAGGCTGGTCAGGTCCTAAGAATGATATAAGAATGATTTCTCGCATGAATTGACTCGGGTCTGAGCTACAACTATTGTTAGAATCATAATCGAAATTGAACAGAATTGCCTTGGAAGTTTACGTTGAATGCGCCTAGACAAGGGCTATTTGCTAGCCTATTGATTGTAAGTTTTGCTCTGCATACCTTTTTACTGGTATTGGCAACCACTCACCAACTGAATGAAAACCGTGCCAATCAGGGTCAGCTGATCACCAGTCAACTGGTGACAGACAGCCTGTCTGAGCTTGAACCGCCCAACCGCGTTTCTCTGGCTTTGCTGGCAAATCGTTATGCCACCAATCCAAGTGTCGCTTCCATTCGGATTCTAGATGCGAAAGCTCAGGTTTTAGCCACTGGCGGACTGACCAAAACTCGCGAGGGTGAAGTTTTTGTCCGTGATGCGCTGCAAAACGAGAAAAAAGTCGGTGTGATTGAAATCACCCTGATTGAACCAAGTATTGGTGAAATTTTGCGGACACAATGGCTGGCGATTCTGTTCTCGTTCATCATTCATGCTCTGCTCTGGGTCGCTTATCGTGCCGTGGCACGTCCAAGCCGCACCGAATATCTGGCGCGTATCAATAATGAATCGCGGCTGAAATTCGAGATTCAGACCCTGACCCAGACATTGGAACAAGAAAAGCATAATGCAGCACTGGCGATTGCCCAAGCCCAACAGGCAGTGAAAAACAAAACCAAAGAAAAAGAACATAAACCGGCAGTACTGGAGAGCGATAGCCTGAGCTTAAACATCCAGTTCTATGATCCAAAACAATTACTGGATAGCGTGAATAAAACCGTTTCGGTGCCTTATTTCAATCTCTGTCAGATTTTCCTGAATAAAGCCACTGAACTCTGTGTGCAACGCTATAAGTTGAACAGTTCTGATATTTGTACCGTACATAAATTTGATGAAAAAGGTGCCACCATCAGTATCGCGGCAGACAAACCGAATGCCTTGGCTTGCCTGACTATGATCAATGCCGTGTTCCAGCTGCTTTCGGAAGTGCTGTATAAACGCTATCGTGAAGAAAAACGTTTTGTGCTACAAACCCGCAGCGCGATTGCCTCTAAAGTCGAGGAGATGCAGCTTAGCTCGGTACAGGCCGCTGAGCGTCTGACTCAACATCTGGTCGCGAAAGAAAGTGCCTTACATGTACCGAACACCTTGCTGAAAGATGTGAGTGATCACTTCCAGTTGGTGAGCATGCCGAATCCAACCAATGTCCTGACCCGTCATGCTTTTGTGGTGAATGGAATGGATGCTGAAAGCGCCGAGCTGGCACAGACTTTTAGAACCGAAATTCTAAAATCTAAACAGTCCAAAGCCTCATAAATATCCCTGAATGTTTCAATTAAAAAAGCCGGATCTAACATCCGGCTTTTTTATGGATATAAAACAAATACGCCAGCGTATCTTGGACTACCCTTTAAATTTTTAACTGTTTTTGTTCCAGCAGATATTGCTGGGCATTATAAGGCTGGGCCGGATCCTGACAGGGGACTTTATGCCACTGACCATCGGCATCTAACTCCCATGCATTTTGACAATCTTTTAAATAGCTGATCAGGCCATCTTTATAAATCCGTTTTTTCAGCGCTGGATCCAGCACCGGGAAACAGGTTTCGACCCTGGAAAACAGGTTGCGCCCCATCCAGTCAGCACTGGCACAATACAGTTTCTTGGCACCGCCATGCTCAAAATAATAGACCCGGGTATGTTCCAGGAAACGTCCTACGATTGAACGTACCCGAATGTTTTCCGACATACCGGTGACTTGTGGAATCAGGCAGCAGATTGAACGTACAATGAGGTCAATTTTCACCCCGGCCTGCGAAGCCTGATATAAGGCAGCAATTAATTGCGGTTCGGTAAGTGCATTCACTTTGATGATGATATGGGCGGCTTTGCCGGCCAAGGCAAATGCCTTTTCCTGGTCAATCAGTTTTAGCAGTTCGCTATGCAGGGTAAACGGCGCATGCAGCAAGGCTTTCAGTTTGGCCATTTTCCCCATACCGGTCAGTTCCTGGAACATGCGGTGCACATCTTCACAGATATCCGGCTGTGTGGTCATCAGGCCATAATCGGTGTACATGCGGGCATTACCGGCATGATAGTTTCCGGTACCCAGATGCGCATAACGCAGTAATTCCTGATTTTCACGCCGGACGATCAGAATCATTTTGGCATGGGTTTTATACCCCACGATGCCATAGACCACGACCGCGCCGGCTTCTTGCAGGATATTGGCTACCATAATATTAGATTCTTCATCGAAACGCGCCCGCAGTTCAATTACGGCCGTGACTTCCTTGCCATTCCGTGCGGCTTCTGCCAGCACCTGAACAATTTCCGAGTCCGGACCACTACGGTACAGCGTCTGCTTGATCGCCAGCACCGCCGGATCCTTAGCCGCTTCGCGCAGTAAAGTAATCACAGGCTGAAATGAATCAAAAGGATGATGCAGCAGCACATCCTGCGCCTTCAAAATTTCAAAAATACTTTTCTGTTTGCGGAAAATTTTCGGAATGACCGGACTAAAATGCGGATACTTTAATTCCGGACGCTCAAAGCTGGTACTCAGGCGGGACAAATTGATCGGTCCATCAATCCGGTACAGTTCCTGTTCCGTCAGATCAAATTCATCTAGCAAATAGTCGATGATGTTCTGTGGAGAGTCATTTTCAATTTCCAGACGTACTGCACGACCAAAGCGGCGCGATGACAATTCGTCTTTTAAGGCCACTGCCAGATCGTCAACATCTTCCGACAATACCAGATCGGCATTGCGGGTAACCCGAAAGGCATAACATCCGGTCGCTTTCATGCCGGGAAACAAATCACTGATATGCTGCTGGATGATCGCAGTCAGAAATATCTGGGTGGTATTGTTTCCGGTGACGTCTTCCGGAATTTTAATCAGGCATGGCAAGGAACGTGGTGCTGGCACAATCGCCATCTCGATTTCACGGCCAAAGGCATCTTTACCTTCCAAGCTGATAATAAAGTTCAGACTTTTATTGACCAAACGTGGAAAAGGATGTGAAGGATCCAGACTGATCGGGGTCAGTACCGGTTGCACTTCTTTGGCAAAAAAGGCTGCAATCCAGGCCTTGTGTTTTTCCAGAAGATCCTGGTATTGAAGAAACTGAATCCCCTGTGCCTGAAGTTCAGGCAAAATCGCATGCTTCAGCACCTCATACTGTTTGTTCACTGTGGCATGAATGGACTGGGACAGTTCTTGTAGAATCAGCTCGGTGGGTACAGCATCAGGCGTCCGGGTAGTCGCATTCAAGTCTTGCTGTTTCATCAGCCCGGCAATCCTGATTTCAAAAAACTCATCCAGGTTACGGGAAAAAATAATCAGGAAGTTTAAGCGCTCTAAAATCGGTAAATTCGGATCGAGTGCTTGTGCCAAGACACGACGCTGAAATTTAAATAAGGAAAGTTCCCGATTAAAATAGGTCGCTGACGAATGCTGAAATTGTTCCATGCCCTCTCAATGCTGCTGATTACAGTCTGTTGTTTCACATCATTGAGGGGCGATCTTAGGCAGACTTCATGACACTTATGTTACAAAGCTCGATAAATCCATATAAATTAGGGTGTGTTGACACTTTTAGCTTAAAAAAATAGCGAAGTAGTAAAATCAAATCGCCAAACACAATTTTACTATTCGCTATGCCTCGTACCATGCTGACAGATCAACACTGGCAAAAGTTGAAAGTTATTCTGCGTAATTTATCCATTCACCACAACTCAAATTTACGCAATTTTATTGAAGCTATTCTCTATAGAATTAGAACAGGCTGTCCGTGGCGAGATATTCCTTCCTGTTTTGGTCATTCAAACTCTATTTTCAAACGTTTTAATCGTTGGTCAAGCAGCGGTAAGTTACTTAGATTATTCAAATTACTAGCCTCATGCCCCGATATGGAGTGGATTTTTATTGATGGCTCTCATGTACGTGCTCATCAACATTCTGCCGGCATAGCGAATCAATCTATTTCTAAAAGTGTAGGAGGAAATTCCTCAAAAATACATTTGATTCTTGATGCATATGGCAATCCTATTGATTTCATGATTACCGATGGAACCACACATGATGTTAAAGTTGCACCTGATTTAATATCAACATTAGATTTAAAAGAGACAAAAGTGTGATGCGCAGATAAAGGCTATGATTCAGAACCACTGCGTGAACAGATCAGGAAAACAGGAACTAAAGCGAATATACCAAAGAAAACGAATAGCCAATCGAACAATGACCATATGGACTGGTATTTATATAAAATCAGGCATTTAGTTGAAAATATGTTTTGTAGATTAAAGCAATTTAGAGGAATAGCTACTCGATATGACAAGCTCAAAAGAAATTATCAAAGTTCTGTTGCTTTAGCCTGTATATTTTTATGGCTACCTTTATAGGGTTAATTATGAACAGTAAATGTCAACAGACCCTAATATTCTAACTTTTTCACACTATAAAAAAATCATACTCTGGTTCGTTGTGTGCTGTCATCAAACTGCAATTAGGTGTCTGTTTTTTCAGTTTGTCTGGCAGCCCAATAAGTGGCTAAAGCTGGCCCTGAAATATTATGCCACAGACTGAAAATGGCGCTTGGCAAAGCCGTCATTGGAGATGCTGCAAAATGGGTCGCCGCCAAGGCCACACCCAGACCAGAATTCTGCATCCCGACTTCAATAGATACTGCACGACAGTCTATTTCTGCCAAGTGAAATATGCGACTGGCCCAATAACCCAGTAAATAGCCCATACCATTGTGTAAGGCCACGATCCCTAAAATCATTAAACCGGACTCCAGAATCTGGGCTTTGCTGCCGGCAATAATCGCCGCGACAATTGCCACAATTGCAATCACAGAAATCAAGGGCATTACCTGAATATAGGCCGTGACTTTTTGCTTGAGTAGCGCCCGTACGATTAAGCCCAGAATAATCGGGAATAATACCACCTGTAAGATCGACACCAGCATCGACCAAGCATTGATCTCAATCCACTGACTGGCCAATACATAGAAAATGGCCGGAGTTAAAATGGGCGCCAGTAAAGTCGAAACTGAAGTACAAGCAACAGACAAGGCGGTATTGCCCTTGGCCATATAGGTAATCACATTGGATGCAGTTCCGCTCGGACAGCAACCTACCAATATCACCCCGATCGCAATCTCTGGCGGTAGTTGAAACAATTTGCACAACAGATAAGCTAAGCCAGGCATCACCACAAACTGGGCGACCACGCCAATCGCTACTGCTTTCGGACTTTGCAGGACACTTTTAAAATCTCCCACGGTCATGGTCATGCCCATGCCAAACATAATGATGCCCAACATCCACGGAATATAAGCCCGTAACCAGACAAAAACTTCAGGGACCATCAAGGCAATGCCGGAAAAAAGTACGACCCATAAAGCAAAGGTTTTTTGGACAAATTGGCTAAACTGGAGCAAGGCTGACATGGGTTTCATCCAGATGACATTAAGGGAGAAAAAGTAAGATAAAACAGGCACCCGTTGACGCCTGAATTTTTATATTTAAATATAAATAAGATCAAAGGAATATTTAAGTTCTATCCCTATTCAGCTTTAAGCTGCTTGAACAATATCTTTCACATAGATACGTTTTACGCCATGCGACAGCATATCCTGCCAGGCATGTTGCAAGGAACCATTCAGGTCAATGCCCTTGGTGGCATCGGCAATCACATAGGTCTTAAAGCCCAGTTTGCAGGCATCGATTGCAGTCCAGGCCACACAAAAGTCCGTAGCAATCCCGACCACAAATACGGTATCAATCCCACGTTCACGCAGATAACCAGCAAGACCGGTAGTGGTTTTCTGGTCGGCTTCCATAAAGGCCGAGTAACTGTCGATCTGGGAATGAAAGCCCTTGCGAATGATGAGTTGTGCTTGCGGTAAATTTAAATCCGGATGCAGTTCGGCATCGCGTGTCCCTTGCACGCAATGCTTTGGCCATAAAACCTGACTGCCATAATCCAGCTGAATGCTGTCATAGGCTGCTTTGCCGGGATGGTTGTCTGCAAAAGAGATATGGTTGTCCGGATGCCAGTCTTGGGTCAGGATAATATGCTTAAAATGCTGCCCCAATAGATTAATATTTGGAATAATCTGGTCAGCATTGGCTACAGCCAGATTGCCTCCCGGGGTAAATCCTCTCTGTACATCCACGACCAGTAAAGCGACATTATTCTGCATCTGTTTTCATCCATTGAAATCTCGATTTATGCCCAAGCATAGCGCAAAATATCCCAGAATTTTTAGCCCTGCTGCTAAAAATGGTATGACTGTGCATTCTGAGCATCCTTATATGAGCAGATCAAGAGACCCCTTATTTTTTGATAAATATGAGATGAGTTCCGAGCTAGATCTCTGCAAAAAAAAATAAGTTTTAAGATAAAGTGATGAGCCTTTCTAATTAGAAAACAGTATATTTAATTCTTAAATTCTGAAAATAAAAAAGCCTGCAAAAGCAGGCTTTTTAAAATCTTGGAACATTACACTTTAGTGCGGTTCACCAGGAACAGCATACATAATGCAGAGATGATGATACATGGGATCGCAGCGCTAATGACTCCCGCAGCACCAAAACCTGCTGTCAATAACTGACCGGCAATGACTGGACCCAGCATGGCACCGATACGGCCAACTGCAGACGCAACACCAACACCAGTACCACGCACTTCAGTCGGATACACGATACTACCGAAGGCATACAGTACGCCCTGACAGCCAATCACGAAGGCACCGGCCAATGCGGCTGCCATATACATCTGGTTCAGCGAGCTTGCCCCATTCAGCGCCAGTAGACCTGCCAAAATACCACCGTACATCAACAGGATCACATAGGCTTTCTTCCAGCGGTCGGTCAGCATACCCAAAATAATCGTACCAATCGTCGCTGTAACCATGAAGTAGAACTGTGCGGTTGAACCATCCTTACGTGTGAAGCCAAGTTCCATAAACAATGATGGCAGCCAGCTCAACATGATGTAAACCACCATCAAGGTAAAGAAGTAGCTCACCCAGATACACAGCGTACGCAACAGGTTGTCCGAATTAAACAGGCCCTTGAATGAACCCTGCGGTGCAACAGCAAGTTCTGCTGCCGTTTTGTTCTGTGCTTTCAGGTATTCCTTCGATTCAGGCAAAAATAGCATCATTAGCGGAATGGCAAAAATCGGTAACAGACCACCGAGATAGAAAACATTTTTCCAGTTGGCACCAAATTCCGTCGCAGCAATCAAAGACAAAATCGCTGCACCGACTGGCATGCCGCAGTACATCAAGCCGACTGCACGACCACGATTTTGTGGAGAGACAGCTTCAGAGGCGAGTGTGATCAGAATCGGCATCGCGCCACCTAGCCATGCTCCAGCCAGGAAACGCACTGCCAGCAAGCTGTTAAAGCTATTGACCCAAACCGTACATAAGGTAAATACAGCAAACACTGCTGTCGACCAGATTAAGACTTTCTTACGGCCAATACGGTCCGCAAATCGCCCACCAACCAGTGCACCCGGTAATAAACCCAGAATCCCTGCACTAAAAAACACACCCAACTGGGAACTATCGAGACCAAAATGCTCACGAATACCTGCAGCAGCAATTCCGGCTGCCTGAATATCTAAGCCTTCAATCACCGCAATCAGAAAACAGATCGCGACCGTGACGATAGCATGCTTATTGTCTGATTTTTCCATTGGATTATCCTTGTTCAATCAGCGTTACAAAAGACAGCCATCATCTATGAGCCTGATTGCAGAAATAACTATCAATAAGTTGAACGTTTTGCTTGGATATTCCAAAAGGGGCTGAAGTAGAGGAATTGAAGATGCTGACTGATAAAGTCGCAAAAACACTTAATCAAAACACCATAAAGTTCAAGACTTAGAGTTTAAAGCTTATACATCAAGTTAAAAAATTAACCGATAAGAAAAAAAATCCTCAATTTATTGATATTTAAAAAAGATTAGTCTTAGTCGTTTTTGGCTTTATTTGTATTGGTACGAGAGTGCGATCAAGATGTACGAGATCTCAATTTATCCAATATAACTATTAATCCAAAATCAAAAGGCATAAAAATGGCAGTTTTCAGCTGATCTTTTTGCACAAGCCTTATCATTATTGGGTTAATTTGGGGCAATATCTTCTTTTATCTAGACTGAAGACATAACTTTGGTCTCAGGATTTTGCTTTATAAATCATCTTATTTATTACTTGATTGTTTCCAAAAGGCTTTGTATAAAGAATTCAGTAGCTTTTACTAAAGCATATTGTTCTTATGCGTTTGATCAGTCATAATTTGCATAAGCAATATTCAATTCAATGCAAATCTATTGAATTTGCTATAAATCAAAATACAAATCCATCCCAATTTATGTTTTCTCATTCCTTTCGGATGGACAAATAGGATAGTTTTTTAAAATGACTCAGCAAGCACAGACCATTCAAGGTTCCATAGTCGCAATCGTCACCCCTATGTTTGAAGATGGCAGCGTAGATTGGAAGGGTCTCGAGAAGCTGGTTGAATGGCACATTGCAGAGGGCACCAACAGTATTGTCGCCGTTGGAACAACAGGCGAAGCCTCTACTCTCAGCATGAGTGAACACACCCAGGTGATCAAAGAAATCATTCGTGTGGCCAACAAACGTATTCCTATTATTGCCGGCACAGGTGCGAACTCGACCCGTGAAGCGATCGAACTGACCCGCGAAGCCAAAGAGCTAGGGGCAGATGCCGCTTTACTGGTAACGCCATATTATAACAAACCGACTCAGGAAGGCTTGTATCAGCATTATAAAGCTATTGCTGAAGCTGTTGACCTGCCACAGATTCTTTATAATGTTCCAGGCCGTACCGGTGTGGATATGGCCAATGAAACCGTGATTCGCCTGGCGGATATTCCACAAATTATCGGTATTAAAGATGCGACTGGCGATGTACCGCGCGGTGCTGAACTGCTACAAGGTCTTGTAGGCAAAGACATGACTGTTTATTCGGGTGATGATGCCACTGCATATCAGCTGATCGGTCATGGTGCCAAAGGCAATATCTCAGTGACGGCGAACGTGGCTCCGAAAGCTATGAGCGAAGTGTGTGCTGCCGCCATTGCCGGTGATGCAACCACAGCTGAACAGTTAAATGCTCAGGTTGCAAATTTACACAATATTTTATTTTGCGAATCGAACCCAATTCCTGTGAAATGGGCACTCCATGACATGGGCTTAATTGGTACGGGTATTCGCCTTCCATTAACACCACTTGCAGAACAATATCGCGCTCCGCTTCATGAAGCACTGGTCGAAGCGGGCGTTATTAAATAAAAGAGCACAAGATTATGCAATTACGTTTAGGACTTAGCCTTACACTTTCAGTATTCAGTTTGGCAGGTTGTAGTTCAATGGCCTTTAATAACGGCACTTTAGACTATAAAGAGACTACTACCCTGGAAGCTTTACAATATCCTGAAGGCGCCATGGTTCGTCCTGCAACGCCATTGTATCCTGCTCCAACAGTTGATCCGCTTGCAATTGAACATGCACCGAAGCTTGAAAACCAGCGTGGCAACCGTTTTGCCTTGCCACGCCCACAAGCCCAGACTGAAAACTCAAATACAGCTGATCTAACCGAAACCAATACAGTGGGTCAACCACAGTTGGTCACTGACGGAAATCTTAATCCGCTGCTTAAAATTGAGGGAAATTCTGCTACAATTTGGCAATATACACTTGCCACCCTCAGCAGTCTGAATCATAGCATCGTTGCGCAGAGCAAAAATCGTTACGAAGTCACGATTAAGGTCGACCAGCAGACCTATGTATTAAGATTATCTTCTGTCGGTTCGAGTAATAACCTCGCTGTGTTCAATGCCGATAACAGTTTTGCCGACCGTGAAAAAGCTGCAGAACTGCTCAACCAGATTTACCAAAATTGGCCAGCCTAGACATTTCTAGGCATTTTTTTTTGTAAAAGGTTCCCTCATGTTAAAACAAACCTTGCTCTATACTGGTAAAGCGAAATCTGTCTACACCACAGACAGTTCAGACCATCTGATTTTAGTCTTTCGCGATGATGCCTCAGCATTCAATGGCGAAAAAATTGAGCAACTAGATCGTAAAGGCAAGGTGAACAACCGTTTTAACGCCTTCATCATGGAAAAACTGGCAGAAGCGGGAATTGAGACCCACTTTGAAAAGCTACTGACTCCAAATGAAGTGCTGGTGAAAAAACTGGATATGATCCCGGTTGAATGTGTGATCCGTAACTATGCAGCAGGTTCTTTATGCCGCCGCCTGGGTGTGGAAGAAGGCAAGGAACTGACTCCTCCAACATTTGAATTGTTCTTTAAAGATGATGCGCTTGGCGATCCAATGGTCAATGAATCACAAGCCATTGCTTTAGGTTGGGCGACTGCTGAACAATTGGCGAAAATGAAAGAGTTGACTTACCAAGTGAATGACGTGCTTAAAGCATTGTTTGACGCAGGTAACATGATTCTAGTCGATTTCAAACTTGAATTCGGTGTGTTCCACGACCGTATCGTACTGGGTGATGAATTCTCTCCAGATGGTTGCCGTCTATGGGATAAAGACACCAAGAAAAAACTAGATAAAGACCGTTTCCGTCAAGGTTTAGGCGGCGTGGTTGAAGCCTATGAAGAAGTGGCTGGCCGTTTAGGTATCAACCTGGACAACATCTAATCTGGAAATGCGCAGATTCGAAAAAACCGAGCTTTTTAGCTCGGTTTTTTTATTTCCGGTTTTTAATCGGAAAAATAAATTTTTATTATTAAAATGATCGTTTTTACATCAAAAACTATCTGCATTAATATTATCTCATACCAGGCAAATCAGTGAATTGATGCACTTAGCTCCATATTTGCCGACCAGATTTTTCCTCTACCCTCTAGGATGTTATCTCCCTCAAAAAACATCCTACTTTCAGCCCAATTCACCTTGAATTGGGCTTTTTTTACTCTGTTCAATTAGTTGAGATACCCAGCTTTATTGCTGCTGTTGTTGCTGTTGCCAACGGCGTTGCTGTAAACGCTCCCCTTCAACTTCACGTTTATTACGTGCTGATTCATACAGTTTGGTATTTTTCAGTTCTGGCGGCATATATTCTTGCAGCACAAAATGCTCAGGATAATTATGCGGATACAGATAATCCACGCCATAGCCCTGTTCTTTCATCAGTTTGGTCGGTGCATTCCTTAAGTGCAAAGGCACTGGCAGATTTGAGGTTTTATCTGCGAGTTCCATCGCCTTGTTAATCGCCAGATAGGTACTATTACTTTTGGCACTGGTCGCTAGATAAACCGCACATTGTCCCAAAATAATCCTGCATTCCGGCATGCCTACGGCTTGCACAGAACGGAAACATTCACCAGCCAACAGTAAAGCATTTGGATTAGAGTTGCCGATATCTTCAGATGCGGCAATCAGCATACGCCGTGCAATAAACACCGGATCTTCACCACCTTTGAGCATGCGTGCCATCCAGTACAGGGCTGCATCTGGATCACTGCCGCGAATGGATTTGATAAAGGCCGAGACCAGATCATAGTGCTGCTCACCGGACTTGTCATAACGGGCGATATTCTGCTGTGCGACTTTCACCACGACTGCATTGGTGATGATATTTTCCATATCCGCTTCAAAGGTACTGGCGATCAGATCCAGTAAATTTAGTGCCTTGCGGGCATCTCCTGCCGCGAACTGGATCAGGGCATCAAATTCTTCAATCAGGATATGTCTTTCTTGCAGGAAAGAGTCATTTTGCAAGGCTTGTGTCAATAAGGTCTGAATCGATTCAGCACTCAATACATTCAGGCTATACACCTGACAACGTGACAATAAGGCACTATTCACTTCAAAAGACGGGTTTTCCGTGGTGGCGCCAATTAAGGTAATTTTCCCTTTCTCGACCGCATTTAACAGCGCGTCTTGCTGGGATTTATTAAAACGGTGAATTTCATCAATAAACACCACTGGCGTCAGCAAATCGCCACCTTCGGCAATGATTTCACGCAGCTCTTTCACGCCGGTATTCAGGGCAGACAAGCTGATAAAAGGCCGGTCTACCGCTTGAGCCAGCAGTAAGGCAATGGTGGTTTTTCCAACTCCGGGAGGTCCCCAGAAAATAATCGAAGGCAGATGCCCCTGATCAATCATCTGGCGTAAGGGCGCATGTTCTCCCAGCAAATGTTCCTGCCCGATAATCTGTGTAAGGTCGCGTGGCCGTAAGCGTTCTGGAAGCGGGATATGACTATCTGACATGTTATTATTGGCTCAAACTAAATTCTGATCTCATTCTAACACCAGCAGTTTTGATTCCAAGAATGCAAACATCAAGCATAAAAAATTAATTTATGTAGATATCCTCTATTTTTTTAATTCTGAATGAATTAATCTCTATAAAACCGAATAATTTGAACATGATTAATTGTGAATTAATTACAGTGTAATTTTCATATTGTTTATTCTAATTAAAAGAAACTTATCTCGCCCCTTGGGCACTTTTGGGTTGTAGTGGTGAATGCATGAAGCATGATAAATTTGAACAGGGAGCTCTGAGTCGGTCTAAGCCACTGACCTCATCATCACTGATTGCACCCCACGTTCACTTGTCTGAATCGGTTTTATTAAAAAATCTGATCGATGCCTTACCGCAACCCTTGTGGGTCAGCAACAAAAAACATCTGCAATATTTTAACGATGCCTTGACTGATTATCTTGGCATGAACCTGAATGAACAGGGCCATCTGCAATGGCAGAGTTTTATTCATACCGAGGACTTGCAGCTATTTTTAGCGCAGTGGCATGCTGCGCTGGATCAGCATCAGAATTTTGAAACCCAGTGCCGGATTAAACGCAATGATAGCCATTATCGCATGTGTAGCCTGGCGGTAAAATTTCATCATGAAGTTGACCATTTGCTGCAATGGGCAGTTTCCCTGACCGATGTGCATGATTATTTTGAAATCCAGCAGCAACTTTCTCAAATTGTTTCCACTCAGGAAAATATGCTGGATGCCAGTGCAGACTGCATTAACATTATCAGTCCTGAAGGCGAGATTCGGCATAGTAACCAGTCTGGCTGTCTGGCACAAGCAAGTGAGACCGCAGGACAAAATCAAGACCGTTCATTGTGCTGGTTAAATCGCTTAACCCCTGAAGCCCGAAAATCTGGGCAACGTGCTCTGAAACAGGCTGCCCAAGGCTTAAACAGTCGTTTTTCCAGCAAAGTTCAGATTAAAGATCAACCAATCCAATATTGGGATCATCTGCTCACCCCGATTCTGGATCAGCACAATATTACCCAAAATATTCTCTGTGTATCACGCAATATTAGTCAGCAAAAAATTGCAGAAACACGTTTAAAAGAAGTGATTAAACGGGATGAACTCACCGGCCTGTATAATCGCAGTACCTTCTATAAAACCTTTAAACAGGTACTGTTAAAGGCCAAACAACAACAGACCATAGCGGGTTTACTGCTGATCGATCTGGACTATTTCCGGCATATCAATGACACCTTGGGCCATATTGCTGGTGATCATCTGCTACATGTCTTAGGCAAACGCTTCCAGACCTGTTTCGGTCCGAATACCATCATCGCCCGTTTGGGTGGCGATGAATTTGCTGTGCTGGTGAAAAATCTGGAAAGTGAAGAACAGCTGCTGGCAACGGCGCAAATGGCCTATGCCCAGCTGGATCAGCCCATCAATTATGTCGGCAATAGCATCAGCAGTGCCATGAGTATTGGCTGTGCCATCTATCCACGTGATGCCTTAAATACTTCTAATTTGCTGAAATGTGCTGATATCGCCTTAAACGACCTGAAAAATAGTGGTCGTGGTGGCATCCGCATGTTCAATCAGGAAATGTGCGGTTCACTGGAAAATATGACCAAGCAGCTGACTCTGGCACGCAAAATTATTCTCGCCGATCAGATCATTCCCTATTACCAACCTAAAGTACGTCTTTCTGATGGTGCAGTGATTGGTTTCGAAGCACTATTACGCTGGCAAGATCAGAATCAGAACATTCAGTTACCTTCCGAAATTTTTGCTGCCTTTCAGGACTATGAGCTGGCCTCACGCATCAGTGAGACCATGCAACTGAAAGTCTTTGCAGATATGAGTCGCTGGCAGGCGCAAGGTCTGGATCTGTTACCGATTTCCATCAATGCTGCACCGGTCGAATTCCTGCGCGATGACTATGCCGAAAAACTGTTGGCACGCCTGTCCAACTTTGATATTCCCGCACATAAAGTTGAACTAGAAATTACCGAGCAGAGCCTATCCGAACATGGTGCCAATTATGTGGTTCGCGCCCTGAACCTGCTGAAACAGGCCGGAATCCAGATTTCACTAGATGACTTTGGCACTGGACATTCTTCGCTGACCCGCTTGCAAGACTATCCGGTCGATTGCATCAAGATTGACCGCAACTTTGTAGAACGCATGAACAGTGACCCGTCCGCCTTGGCCATTGTCAAAGCCATTACCCAGATTGGCTCTAGTATTGCACTGGATATTCTAGTGGAAGGGATCGAGAATACAGAACAGCTGGACACCCTGATCCATTGTGACTGTCAGATTGGACAGGGATTTTATTTCTATCGTCCGATGGCCGGTGCTTCGGCCCAGGCCCTACTCCATCCAGCAGATCAATAAACGAATCACTCAGGCAGATTTAACGCACCCAGCGTACGATATAGTCTTCGATGTCATCTTCATGAATATCGGCTTCACTCAGGCAGCGCCCTGCTGCCGACTTGCGTGCCTGAATCACACTTTCCCGTGAACCGCTAATCAGATAATGCCAAGATGGCAGGCTTTTACCCTGCTCTACCCGACGATAGGCACAACTCGAAGGCAACCAGTGAATCGTTTCCAGCTTCTCTGGCGTGAGCTGAATACAGTCCGGCACATATTGCAGGCGATCCGGATAATTGGAACAACGCGCAGTGCTACAATCCAGTAATTTGCAGGCCACTTTGGTATATGCGACTTCCTGAGTATCTTCATCTTCCAGTTTAATCAGACAACATAATCCGCAACCATCACATAAGGCCTCCCACTCGACTTGCGTCAGTTTAGCAAGTGAATAGTTTTTCCAGAATTCGGGACGTAAAGTATCGCTCATGATCAGGCCGGCACATTCAAAAATCAGCTTATTATAGCAGCCCGAACCCTGCAGACCTACCGCCTCAAATTCTTATTACTATCACGTAAACTATTGTTAAATCATAGACAGTTCATCAACAAAACACTAACAGTCGCTGGAATAGTTTATTTCTATACTAAATTTGAAAATAAAAACACATGGAGAATATATATGTTTCGCTGGGCTATTATTTTTGCTGTTATTGCATTAATTGCGAGTCTACTTGGTTTCGGTGGCGTCGCAGGCTTGTCTAAGGATTTTGCAATTATCTTGTTGGTAATTGCGGTGATTCTTGCGATCGTTGGTTTTCTTTCGCGCGGCAAGGTCTAGATTTACGCTAGACCTGTTCAAAGCAAGTGTTAGCTTTCAAAAAAACAAGAGCCTTCTGGCTCTTGTTTTTTTTATGGGTATTTTTAATGATCTGTTTTGATCAAAAATACTTCTTTTAAGATGAACTTAGGGCTTTAAATGACGTGGTCTAAAACCTGCCACCAGCAAGGCTGCAACATACGCTACCACACCGACAACACATAAGATCAATACTTCTACCACACGCATCCATTGTGATACATCTGCGTTATACCAACTCAGGGCATAGGCCAGAGCTGCAATCATCACCACATTGGCAAACATGAATTGCAGGAAGATTTTTTTCCAGTGCGCCCCAAAACGGAAAATATCACGCTTATGCAGATAATAATAAAGCAGACCAGCATTGACCATCGCTGAACCTGTCGAGGCCAGCGCAAGGGCCATATGCTCCGCTTCCCAGTCAATCAGCTTGAACAAGCCGATAAAGATCACGTTCAGAATCGCATTGGCTGCCACAGCCATCAGACCGATACGCACCGGGGTTCTGGTATCCTGCTTTGCATAAAAACCGGGTGCAAAGACTTTAATCAACATAAAGGCAATCACACCACCGCTCATACATTGCAGTGCCAAAGCCGTCATCTGGGTATCTTCAAAGGTGAACTGGCCACGTTCAAACAGAGCCTGAATAATCGGAGTCGACAGCATAAACAGCGCAATACTGGCGGGTAGGCCAGCCATCACAATGACTTTAGCTGCCCAGTCCATCATGCCACGGAATTTTTCCGGATTCTGTTCAGTATGTCGTGCTGATAACGACGGCAGAATCACGGTACCAATTGCAACACCAATGAGTCCTAGTGGCAATTCGGTCATACGCTCGGCACTATACAACCAAGACACCGAACCATCCTGCATGAATGAGGCCCAAATGGTATTTAATAGCAGGTTAATTTGCGTGACAGATACACCAAATAATGCCGGCAGCATCAACTTCATGATGCGATCTACGCCTTCATGCTTGAAGTCAATTTTCGGTGGAATCAGCAGATTTTTACGCCACAATTCAGGAATTTGGATCGCCAGCTGTAAAATACCGGCAATGATCACAGCCCAGCCCAGCGCCATAATCGGCTCGGCCATATAAGGCGTAAGCCAGAGCGCCCCGGCAATCATCGCCACATTCAGCAAGACCGGCGCAAATGCCGGGGTACTAAAAGAGCCATAACTGTTCAGAATACTGCTGGCAAAAGCCGTCAGTGACATGAACAGCAAATAAGGAATGGTCAGGCGGAACATGTCGGTCGCCAGAGCGAACTTTTCAGGATCGCTATGGAAACCGGGCGCATAGATATACATAATCAATGGCGCAGCAATGATCGCGACCATGGTCAGCGTGGTCATGACCGTGGCCAGACAGCCAAACACCCGGCTAATCAGGATCTGGACTTCGGTATGCGTGCGACTGGTTTTATATTCAGTCAGTACCGGAATAAATGCCTGTGAAAATGCGCCTTCGGCAAATAAACGCCTGAAAAAGTTTGGAATACGAAATGCGACTACGAAGGTATCGAAGTCTTTACCAGCACCAAAGACATTCAGTAAAACAATATCTCGAACCAATCCCAGTACGCGTGACAACATGGTCATCGCACTGACAATGACGGTCGAACGCCAAAGCGCCATCCTCTTCACCTAATGTATAAATTTGTGGTTATTGTAATGAAACTTTTGTCAGAAGTTCATTGCTTAATTTCATCGCTCAAGCGAGCTTGAGGTATTTTTATAATGCTGTAACTGTGTACGAAAATCAGCCCAGTTAAAATATGGTCCCGGATCGGTCTTGCGGCCCGGTGCAATATCCGAATGTCCGGCAATATGCTGCTGAATCTTAGAATAATGCTGTTGCAGACAGGCCGTGACTTTTACTAATACCTGATATTGTTCAGTTTCAAAAGGCAAATCGTCACTGCCTTCCAGCTCAATCCCGATCGAATAATCATTACATTCTTTTTTGCCCAAATAGCTCGAGCGGCCGGCATGCCAGGCACGATCATTAAAATTGACAAATTGCAGCACTTCGCCAGATCGTAAAATTAGCAGATGGGTCGACACCTGCATCCCTTCAATGGTTTGAAAATAAGGATGTACGGACCAGTCCAGCTGATTCTGAAAAAACTGTTCAATATAACCACCGCCAAACTGTGAAGGTGGCAGGCTGATATTGTGAATCACCAGCAATTGAATCTCGGTCTGTTCTGGCCGCTGATTAAAATTGGGAGACGGGATTTGACGTGCACCGATTAGTTGCCCGTCCTTGACCTGAAACTCAGCTGCCTGTTGCATAAAACCGTTCTCCCCAAAAATAAAATCTGCAAGATCAGCATTGCAGCCGGCTTCATGCTAAAACTTTCAAGGAGAAATCTCAATTCATCCCAGCAAACTGGATGAAAAATCGCTCATCTTTTATGTAACGGTGCTAAGATAAGGCGCAATTTTCACGGCTTAAAAAAGATACGGAAATACTCATGCGCATATCTCAAGCTTTGCTAGACCAGTCCATTCAGATCAATATTCAACAAGCACTTTCAGAAGATATCGGTGATGGTGATATTACTGCCCTGCTGACCCCTGAAGATGAACAGGCCACTGCCACTATCATTAGCCGTGAAGACATGGTTTTGGCCGGCCAGCCTTGGGTAAATGCCTTGATTCAGGCCTATGATCCAAGTATTGAAGTGATCTGGCTGAAAAATGATGGCGATCATGTTCAAGCCAATCAAGCATTTTTAAAACTGGCCGGATCTGCACGTAGCTTACTCACCGTGGAGCGCCCTGCGCTAAACTTTGTCCAGACGCTGTCTGCGGTTGCGACTAAAACCGCCCACTATGTCAAAGAGCTGCAAGGTTTAAACACCAAATTATTAGATACTCGTAAAACGCTTCCGGGTCTGCGTATCGCACAAAAATATGCCGTGGCCATTGGCGGTGGCCAGAATCACCGTTTGGGCCTGTTTGATGCCTTCTTGATTAAAGAAAATCATATTATGGCAGCGGGTGGCATTGCGCAGGCGATTGCCAAGGCCCATCAAATTGCACCGGGTAAGCCTGTCGAAGTTGAAGTGGAAACCTGGGATGAGCTGAATCAGGCACTCGAAGCCCATGCTGATATTGTGATGCTGGATAATTTCAGTCAGCAGCAGATGATCGACGCGGTGCAACATGTGGCCGGTCGCTGCAAACTGGAAGCCTCAGGTAATATCACCATTGATAATTTACGTGAAGTCGCGAGTACCGGAGTAGATTATATTTCCATGGGCGTGCTGACCAAAGATCTCAAAGCCATTGATCTGTCGATGCGTTTCAATGCTTAAGCCTAGATGGGATAGATGACCGTAGAGGGTGCGAAGCACCCTTTTTTTATTTTTAGAAATTTTTTTTGCGTATATTTTGCTCAATTTTCTATTTTAGACCTTAATCATCATCGTCATCCCGATTACCTCGGTGATCGCGGTCATCATCGTCACCATCACGGTCGTTATATCTTCCGTTATCCTCATCACGATCCTGATTTAACACTGAACGCTCGTCATCTTCACGATTATTGCCCCAGTCACAGGCAGTTAATCCAAACACGCCCAGCAATGAAATTGCACAAAGCCACTGTTTCATGTCGCATTCCTCATTGTGTTCTCATCTGATCCAATATCGATGCAAAACCGGTTCAGATATAGCCGATTCATGTCGACTTTTTGTCAGGAAGTTTTGTAATGTAGTTTTTGAATACAGGTGCAGAGTGAAATTTCAGGCATAAAAAAACGCATCCAGAGATGCGTTTATTAACATGGGATGGATTACCAGCCTAGAGCTTCTTGCTGTTTTTTTACCAGTTCCTGAATGCCTTTCTCGGCCATTTCCAGCATGGCATTCGATTGTGCACGGGTAAATGGCTTATCTTCAGCAGTACCTTGAATTTCAATAAATTCACCAGCCTGAGTCATCACCACGTTCAAATCGGTTTGACAGTTTGAATCTTCTTCATAGCAAAGATCCAGTAATACTTCATCTTTAAAAATACCGACAGAAACCGCAGCCACCAAACCTTTTAATGGATCATGTTTGATTTTTTTTCTTTCCAGCAAGACGTTCATCGCATCAACCAAAGCCACCGCAGCACCCGTAATCGCTGCAGTACGGGTACCGCCATCAGCCTGAATCACGTCACAGTCGATAGTAATGGTATTTTCACCCAGCTTTTTCAGATCGACCATTGAGCGCAAGCTACGACCAATCAGACGCTGAATTTCCTGAGTACGGCCACTCTGTTTGCCACGTGCCGCTTCACGGTCACTACGGGTATGAGTTGAACGTGGCAACATGCCATATTCAGCCGTTACCCAGCCCTGGCCCTGACCTTTGAGGAAACGCGGTACAGAACTATCCACACTGGCAGTGCACAGTACTTTGGTATGACCAAATTCAACCAATACAGAGCCTTCCGCATAACGTGTATAGTTACGGGTAATTTTCACTTCACGTAATTGATCTAATGCTCGTTGGTCGATACGCATAATAAGTCCTGTATGGGTTCAAAATAATTGCGGCTCAGTATAGCAGAAGCCTTTGCCAAGATTAGGCAGCCGGGCGATTCATTTACAAAATCAATGCATCAGCTCGCTACGAGTTGTCGAAATTCTGCCGATCTGTGGCACTACGATTTAATTTAATTTTTGCTAGACTAAAACTCTCTATAAGGGAAGCCGGTGATAGGAAACCCATTTATGTCCTTACGTGAAGATCGCAAGCAGCAAAGTCATCAGGCGTTACTCGATGCGACACTGGCATTCAGCAGTCAGGGCCGCGCTTTCAGCACGATCAGCCTACGTGAAGTTGCGAATGCAGTCGGACTGGTGCCGACGGCATTCTATCGGCATTTTCAGGATATGAACCAGTTGGGTCTGGAATTGCTGGATCAGGTTGCGATTCATATCAAGGGCGTACTCAATCAGCTGGGACAGGCTTATTTGTATCAGCCGAATACCCGAACCCACACCGGGCTGGAACTATTTTTTCAGGCCGTCGAATACCATCCTGAACCCTGGATTTTTTTGTGGCAGAACGTTGGGGCGGTTCGGACGTGCTCCGTGCCGGTATTGAACGGGAAATTCGTTTTCTGGCTGAAGATGTGATGCATGAACTGGCCAAGATGCAATCGACCCGACATATTCAGGCGCCACAGGACTTGCAGGCTCTGGCACAGATGCTGATTGAACTGTCCCTGAACTGGGCCATGGGCTGGATTCATCTGCAGCATCAAGCTGATCCAGAGCTGCGCCGCACACAATCCACTGCCTTTAAAACCCAAAGCATATTGCAGATGCAACTGTTGCTGCATGGCATTTTGCACTGGTACCGGAGACCTACCGAAACAGTTGAAACCGTAAGCCCTGTGCTCAATGAAGCGGTCACTCCTCCGGCCTAAATAAAAAAACCTGCATCATGATGCAGGTTTTTTTAGTGATCGTCAGTTCAGACTTATTTGGCTTTACGCTCTTTTTCGATCAGGTAATTCACCACCTGAATGACTTTGGCATCATTACCTTGCACAATATATTTACCATTCACGGTCACTGCCGGAACACCACTGAGCTGATACTGAGCAGCCAGATTTTTAGCTTGGGCAATTTTCGAAGTGATCGGGAAAGATTTATAAGTGCTGTTAAATTTCGCTTCAGAAATACCATAGCGGGTATAGAACTTGGCCAATTGCGCCTGTTCTAAAATTGGACGTTGCTTGTCATGAATATCATGGAATAATTGTAAATGTGCTTTTTGACGCACACCCAATGCTTCAGACACATAATAAGCACGCGCTGCCTGTTCCCAGAGTGGATTCATTGCAGCAGGTGTACGTACGAAACGTACATCTTTTGGTAATTTTTTCAACCAGCCCTGCATATGGGGTTCAAGCGCGAAACAGTGACCACAGCCGTACCAGAAGAATTCACGTACCTCAATTCTGCCCGGTTTTTCGACTTTGACTGGTTTTGCAACCACCTGATAGTCCTGACCTGCCACAAAATTGGCCATAGCATTGCCTGAAAAGGCCAAAACAGATGCGGCAACAGCGCCTAAAAGGAATTTTTTCATTCGGATTATCGTCCTCTAAATCATTATGCTTAGTTTATGTGTTCACTATAAATCAATTATGCCGGTTTCGTTTTCATTCTGTGAACTTTTTTGCTGCTTTTATCGCTTTTTCTGCCAGAATCGCTACACTAAACCATCGGACTGATTTTCAAGGTTTTAAATCAGTTTCTCTGGCCATTCGGCACATACATATTTTTAGCTAATCACGACTGATTGAGGTGACACCGATGTCGCAATTGAATGTTGATCCACAAGAAATTGCCAAGTTTGAAGCATTTGCAGCTATATGGTGGGATCAGCATTCCGAGTTCCGCCCCTTGCACATGATTAATCCACTGCGTTTAAACTGGATTGATGAACATGCCGGAGGCCTGAACGGCAAAAAAGTGCTGGATGTCGGCTGTGGTGGCGGTATTCTGGCCGAAAGCATGGCGCGTCGCGGTGCCGATGTGCTCGGGATTGATATGGGTGCAGCGCCTCTGAACGTAGCACGCATCCATGCCGAACAGGAAGGTGTGAACAATATTGAATATCGTCAGGTGCCGGTTGAGCAACTGGCAGAGGAACAGGCTGGCCAATATGACATCGTGACCTGCATGGAAATGCTAGAGCATGTACCAGACCCGGCATCGATTATTCAGGCCTGTCACAAGCTGGTCAAGCCAGGTGGTCATGTATTCTTCTCGACCATTAACCGCAATCCGAAGTCCTATTTATTTGCCATTATTGGGGCAGAATATGTCTTGCGCATGCTGGCCAAAGGCACCCATGATTACAGCAAATTTATCAAGCCGTCCGAACTGGCACATGACATTCGCAACTCGGGTTTAAAGCTTAAAGACATGACCGGTCTGCACTATAATCCGCTGACCAAGCGTTATTGGCTGGCACCGAATGTTGATGTGAACTATATGGTCTATACCGTGAAAGATAGCGCAGCAGAGACCACAGCATGAAAGCCGTTTTATTTGACCTCGATGGTACCCTGATTGATACCGCTGCCGATTTTATCCGGATTATCCAGCAGATGTGCCATGAAGAAGGCCGTGCACTGGTTGAACCCGAGCTGATTCGTACCCAGGTCTCCGAAGGCGCTCGCGCTATGGTGAAACTGGTTTATCCGGAACTGCAACTGGAAGATCCGGTCTTTCTGCAACACCGTCAGCGCTTTCTGGACATGTATGGCGCAGATATTGCGGTCGATACCGATCTGTTTGATGGCATGTATCCATTACTTGAACAGCTAGAGGAAAATGACATTCCTTGGGGGATTGTGACCAATAAACCGCGCTGGCTCAGTGAGGCTTTACTGCAAGCACTGAATCTGAGTGAACGCTGTGCGGTACTGGTGTGCCCTGAAGATGTCACCCGCACCAAACCTGATCCTGAACCGATGTATCTGGCAGCCAAGCAACTGAATCTTGCCGCAGAAGACTGTATCTATGTCGGAGATCATCCACGAGATATTGATGCCGGCCGTCATGCCCAGATGCCGACCATTCTGGCTGCCTATGGTTATTTGCCGTTGCAATACAAAGACGATTTAAATGCCTGGCAGGCCGACCATATCGTGCATACTGTGGCAGAATTACATCAATTGATTCAGACACTAGTACTGAAGCAGCATACTGCGGTATCTTGAACGCTTAACACTAAATAATAAGAAGTGAGGAGGTAGATAATGAAATATTCAGCATATCAACCTCGCCCCGATCTGCTCAAGGATCGTATCATCCTGATCACAGGTGCGGGCGATGGCATTGGACGTGCAGCAGCAATCAGTTATGCCTTGCATGGCGCAACTGTGGTGCTGCATGGGCGTACCTTAAACAAACTCGAAGTCATTTATGATGAAATTGAAAGTTTGGGTGCGCCGCAACCTGCCATCTTGCCGCTACAACTATCGAGTGCGTCAGAACGTGATTATGAGCTTTTGCTCGATACGCTAGACCGTCAGTTTGGTCGTCTGGACGGCATTCTGCACAATGCCGGCATTTTAGGCGAACGGGTTCCCTTGGCGGATTATCCGGTCAATGTCTGGGATGATGTGATGGCGGTCAATCTGCGTGCACCCTTTGTCATGACCCAAGCGCTGTTACCGTTATTATCCAAATCCGAACATGCTTCTGTGGTTTTTGCCAGCTCAGGTGTAGGCCGCGAAGCCCGCGAACGCTGGGGTGCGTATTCGGTTTCTAAAATTGCTATTGAAGCGGTAAGCCAGTTATTTGCCAAAGAGCAGGTACATCCAAATATCCGTTATAACTGCATCAATCCCGGGGCAACGCGGACTGCCATGCGCGCCAAGGCCTATCCGAATGAAGATCCGAAAACCCTGCCTACCCCCGATTCAATCATGCCGGCTTATCTATATTTGATGGGTAATGACAGCCTGCATATGAATGGCCAGAGTATTGATGCACAGGATTAAATTATTCTGTCTGTCATTCAGGGAGCAATCGCTCCCTTTTTATTTCATTTTTAGTCATATTCAGCGCATAAATCTTAAGTAAGTTCACCCCGCTCGCATTGAGTTTCATTAAAATAACAGCATACTAAGCCCCACTATATTTCACTCGAGTGCATCATGACTGAATTAAACAATATTACGGTGACCCATTTAGACGATGGCATGGTGTCGCTGCTGATTGATCAACAGCCTATTTCAGAGAAATACGGCACCAAGTTTGAAGCCAGTATCGTGGATGACATCAAAGCACTCGAAAATGCTCAGAAACTCAAATTGTTCGAGCAATTTGTATTTTCACATCAGGATCTGAATTTTGAACATGCCTATTATTATGTGACTGGCATTGAAAAATTAGACGACAGTTATCGTCTGGCCAAGCATTTTGTTTATCGCATTAAAATTGAAGGTCAGCCAGAAATCGAACATGTCATCAGCAATCAGGGCAAAGCCATGACGGCCGAGGATGTACGTGCCTTTATTCAGGCGCATGTGCAGAAATCACTCAACGATTATACTGACCTGAACTACGCTTATTAAAAGTCGGGTCATTGAATAATCTTGGGCACTTTTCGATAAAGTGCCCTTTTTTTCTTAAAATCCTGCAAAAAATAACAGTAAATCGGATTTACATATTAAATATATAAAATTATACGGTTTTCCAAATTAAACTGATTGGACTATGCTTTCTTGAATCACAGATAGATCAAATCAGGAGCGCAGCATGGCTGACCAAAAACGTAAAATTGAAACAATTCACCGGATTGAACAGTTGCAGTTATCTGAAGCATTGATTGTGGCACTCGATGACGCCCTACAAGCTGAATCCGTAGCTGACGCGATTCAGTCCTTACAAGGTTTGGCAGAGCAATGGAATTAATCTCAAACTAAACCGGCAAAATTCTTTGTCGTTTCATTAAATCATGAACTTTTTTCTCGCTGACTCAATGCTGTTTTTTTGAGCTAAATCATCGATTTTCGCTTGCATGTTGACCCTTGCTTTGATGAGATAAGGACATGGCTCGGTAGGCTACTTTATAGAAGTGATGCCGTCGCATATAGTCATGTAAAAACATGACATCATCATAATATCTCTGCATTTGTTATAAAAATTGTGCCTGTTCTTCACAGTTTCTCTGCAATTTTTCCGTACATTAGGTGCTGTAGAAGATGAACAATTTAATGAGGGTTCAACATGAAAAAGGTTTTGGTGGCACTGGCAATTTCTTGCAGTACATTCATGCTGAGCAATGTCGTCATCGCTGCCCCTCATTTCAATGATGAATCCCGTATGGATTCACGTCATGGTTATGACAAGAAGAAAGCCCGTGAGTTCCGAGAGGAAGATCAGCAGGATAACCGCCGTATGCGTGAAGAACGTGGGGTGAAACGCCTGCAACAGTTACGCTGGCAGCCGGGTTATGTGATGCCACAGCATTATCGTGGCAATGGCTATAAAGTTGAATACAAAGACCATCGCCTGCCTCGACCTGACCGCAAGCAGCAATGGTATAAAGTCAATAATGACTACATTCTGGTGGATTCTGAAAACAACAGCATTATCCGCATCGTGGGTGACTAGTTCATAAGCGCATTCAAATTTAATCTTCTTTAAGGCCCAACCATGTTTGGGCTTTTCTATTTTACTGGCTGAATTTTTTTATCCGCAAATCTTGCGGCTTATCCAGCTTTTAGACTGCATGACTTATCTACTAAATTTCTTCATGAATTTAACAATTTAACTAAATTGTACTCACGCTTTCTATGTACTTGTTCGCTAATTTAGTCTCATCGAAATTAGATATACATCTTAAGGTGAGAGCCATGAAAAAAGTCTTAACTACAATCGCGTTATCTCTAAGTGCTTTGTTAGCTACTTCTGCAATGGCAGCACCACAGCATGACTCGCGTTATGACCATAATCCGCATAAACCGGCGCCACACTGGAATGCCAAAGACAGCAAGAAATGGAATGACGACCGTCGCTGGAATGATGACCGCCGTCATAACAACCGTATGGTCAATCCAAGCCGTGACTGGCGCGTAGGCCAAACTCTACCACGTCAATATGACAACAACCGTTTTGAAGTCAGTGATCGCGAAGCACGCCGTTTGCCAAATACCGGTCGTTTCCAGCAATGGTACAAGGTCAACAATGACTACGTTCTGGTCAATGAGCGTACCAACAAAATTGTACGAATCATTAACTAAGCTTTCTCCATTACTGCTCGTCTTGCAGACACCTGAAGTCCCCTTCAGGTGTTTTTTTATATCTGCACTTCCACTTGCATTTTTTTTCATTAGAATCAAAGCTGGATCTTCAATCATTGAAATGGGCACAGCATGACTTCAGCAGAAACGTCACAAAGCACAACTTTGCAATATGTGCACTGGTTTCGCCATTCTGCGCCTTATATCAATGCGCACCGCAATAAAACCTTTGTAATCATGTTTGATGGCGAAGCCGTCTTAAATGATAACTTTCAGCATATTATTCACGATATTGCTTTATTACATTCTTTGGGCATTCGGCTGATTCTGGTACATGGTGCACGTCCGCAAATTAACCAGAATCTGGCTCAAAGCCAGATTACGACGCCTTTTTACCAGCAGCGTCGGGTCACCACACGTGAATCTTTAAGCTGCGTGATGAATGCCGTCGGTTCGATCCGCCTACAAATTGAAGCACTGCTGTCTATGGGACTGGCCAATTCGCCGATGTATGGCGCCCGGATTGATACCGTTTCAGGGAATTTTGTCACCGCCAAGCCGTATGGCATCCGCGATGGTATCGATTTTCAGTTGACCGGTGAAGTGCGCGCGGTTGATACCGATGCGATTCAGCGCCATCTGGACAGTCATAATATTGTGGTGCTTGGCCCGACCGGTTATTCCACTACCGGAGAAGTTTTTAATCTGCTGGCTGAAGAAGTTGCTACCAAAACTGCGATTCGCCTTAAGGCAGATAAACTGATTTTTCTCGGTAAGCAGCATGGTCTGATGGACAGTAACGGCCAACTCAAACGCGAAGTGACACCGCAACAACTGGATGATTTTATTCCGGTCGAACAAGATGCGCTTGAAAGAGGACTACAATTGAAAGCCGCACAGGAAGCCTCAATGAACGGCGTACATCGGGTGCATCTGATTTCTTATGCCTATGATGGTGCCCTGCTGGAAGAGCTGTTCACCCGGGATGGTTCCGGAACTCTGGTCACCGACGCGCATTATGAAGAAGTGCGGATGGCCGATATTCAGGATGTCGGTGGCCTGATCGGTTTGCTGCGTCCACTGGAAGAAGAAGGCATTCTGGTCTATCGTTCGCGTGAACGCCTAGAAAATGAAATCAACCAGTTTGCCGTAATCGAACGGGACGGCATGATTCTGGCCTGTGCCGCCCTCTACCCGATTCCGACGACAGGGGATGAATTGCGTTCTGCAGAAATTGCCTGTGTTGCGGTACATCCCAGTTATCGCAAGTCTAATCGGGGTAGCCAGATCCTGCATTATCTAGAAGAAAAAGCCAAAAGCATGCAGATTCAGCAACTGTTTATTTTAACTACCCGCACCGCGCACTGGTTTCTAGAACAAGGCTTTGAACCGGCTTCAGTCGATGACCTGCCGGATGCCCGTCAGGCATTTTACAATTATCAACGTAATTCAATTGTTTGCAAAAAGTCACTTTAAAGTGGCTTTTTCTTTCAGTGCTTTAGCTTAATTTTAGATAAAGATATCTGGCAATCTCGCTTTAAATTTTAAAATTCTATTACTCGTTTTTAGCTAAACATATCAATAGATTAGATTTAAAAAAATAACTATAAATTTCATAGATTTGATTAATTTAAATATTAAATCTTCATTTTTATATAAATCACTTTTCTGCATAAGTTTTGCGCTTTTTTATTTATCTTTTTTCTTCATTAGAAATTCCTGAATAGTTATTTTTTTAGAAAAACAAAAACGATTAGCGTGTGTCTAAGTTTTCATTCACTAGCTTTTCACTTTCGGGAGTTTTGATTCATGCGCCAATCTCATGTTCAGTTTTTAACAAAGATTGCGGTACTCGGTACCGCGATGGCTGGTGTCATGATGCTTTCAGGCTGCTCGAAAAAAGAAGAGACCATTACCCTGAATATCGGTTTCCAAAAATACGGCATATTACCTATTTTAAAAGAACACGGCACGCTGGAAACCAGCTTAAAACAGCAAGGGGTCAATGTGAAATGGGTAGAATTTCCGGCCGGCCCACAACTGCTTGAGGGCCTGAATGTTGGCAGCGTCTCTTTTGGTGAAGCCGGTGAAGCACCGCCAATTTTTGCCCAGGCGGCCAACTCAAATCTGGTCTATGTGGCCAATCAGCCGCAAGCGCCTAAGGCAGAAGCCTTAATTGTACCGAAAGATTCGCCGATTCAGTCTATTCAAGATCTGAAAGGCAAACGGGTAGCCCTGAACAAAGGTTCAAACGTGCATTACTTACTATTAAAAGTTCTGGAAGCCAACCAGCTTGGCCTTGATGATATCGAAGTGATCTATTTACCACCTTCCGATGCACGTGCTGCATTTGAACGTGGTGCAGTCGATGCTTGGGTGATCTGGGATCCGTTCTTTGCAGCTGCTGAACATCAAATTGGTGCGCGTGTCATTGCCAGCGGTGAAAATGTGGTGAGCAATCATCAGTTCTATCTGGCAGATCGCAAGTTCGCAGAAAGCCATCCTCAGGTGGTACAGGCGGTGGTCAACGAACTGAATCTGACCACGGACTGGGTGGCAAAAAATCAGGACGCTGCCGCTCAGCTCCTGCAAAAACCGACAGGTCTGGCCGTCGATGTCTTGAAAACCTCTATTTCACGCATGGGCTTTGGCGTTAAACCTCTCAGCACTGACGTGATTCAAAAACAGCAACAAGTCGCCGATGCATTTTATGCGCAGCAGCTGATTCCACAAAAGCTGAATATTGATGCAGCAATTATTAAATAACAGCAGAATAATTTGAGAATAAAGATGAGTCATATAAAAACAGTTTCTTATATCAGCTTAGCGCTATTGAGCTTTAGTCTGACTGGCTGCCAGAAACAGGAACCACAGCAAACGGCTGCCGCAGAAACCACGTCAGCGCAACAAGTTAAAACCATTGCGATTGGCTTTCAGAAATCAGCCTTAAATCTGCTGGTGGCACGTGATGAAAAGCTGTTAGAACAACAATTTCCCAATGCCAAAATTGAATGGAAAGAGTTTCCGGCAGGCCCACAAATGCTGGAAGCCTTAGCAGTCGGTGCAGTGGATTATGGCTATGTGGGAAATACTCCGCCTATTTTTGCACAGGCGGCAGACAAAGCCCTGAGCTACGTGGCCTTTGAAAAAGTGGCGGGAAATTCTTTGGCCGTGGTCGTGCCGAAAGACAGTGCCATTCAAAATATTCAACAATTGAAAGGAAAACGGATCGCGGTGCAGAAAGGTTCAAGTGCCCATGAACTTCTGGCCAAAACCCTGGAAAAAGCCGGATTAAGCTGGTCAGAGATTCAAGCCGTCTGGCTTCCCCCTGCGGATGCACGTGCTGCTTTTGACAAAAAAGCCATTGATGCCTGGGCAATCTGGGATCCCTTCCTGGGTGCAGCCGAGTTCGACAGCAAGGTTAAGGTGCTGATTGAATCTAGTGACTTTCCACAAACCTACTCCTTTTATATCGGCAATCCCGAATTTATTCAGAAGCATCCGGATAGCCCCGGGAAGTTTATCCAGGCTTTAAATGCATCTGACCAGTGGATTCTTAAAAACCAGGCTGTAGCTCTAGATATTTATCAGAAAAGTACCGGTCTGAAACCGGATGTAGCGAAGATTGCATTTGAGCGTCGTCTTAAACCTTCGCCGGTACAACCATTAACGACGGAAGTGATCAAAGCTCAACAGAATATTGCCGATCTCTTCCAGCAGGTTCAACTGATTCCCAAAACCATCAGCGTCCAGCAACAGATCTGGTCGCCAGCGGCCACACATTGATGAGCAAACAAGATCATTTAATTTAAGGAATATTACATGAAAATTTTCTGGTTTATCCCCACTCATGGCGACAGTCGTTACTTAGGCACCAGCAAGGGCGCACGTGTTGTAGATCATACCTACATGAAGCAGATTGCCGTTGCGGTAGATAACTTAGGTTATGAAGGTGTCCTGATTCCGACTGGCCGTTCTTGTGAAGATCCATGGTTAACTGCAGCCAGCCTGATTGATGCGACCAAAAAATTAAAATTCCTGGTGGCATTGCGTCCAGGCGTGACCACGCCGGCACTGGCTGCACGTATGGCCGCGACCTTTGACCGCTTGTCTAATGGCCGAGTACTGCTGAATCTGGTGACTGGCGGTGACGAGCAGGAGCTAAAAGGTGATGGCGTCTATGAAGATCACACAACCCGTTATAAAACGGCGACCGAATACACCACCATCTGGCGTGAAATTTTAAAACGCTCACATACCGGTGAAAGCTTTAGTTTCCATGGCGAACGCTTAAGTGTCGATGATGCAAAATTGCTGTATCCACCCATTCAGCAGCCGCATCCGCCTTTATGGTTTGGTGGCTCATCGGATGATGCCATTGAGCTGGCCACGGATCAGGTCGATACTTACTTGACCTGGGGCGAGCCACCGGCAGCAGTCAAAGAAAAAATTGCAGTGGTAAAAGCCAAGGCTGCAGCTAAAGGTCGTGAACTGAATTACGGGATCCGTTTACACGTGATCGTACGCGAAACCAATGAGCAGGCCTGGGCGGCGGCTGAAGAACTGATTCAATATGTGGATGATGCCACTATCGCTGCAGCCCAAGCCAAGTTCAAATCCATGGACTCGGTCGGTCAGCGCCGTATGGCAGAACTGCACAATGGCGATCGCAGCAAACTCGAAGTTTCTCCAAACCTCTGGGCAGGTGTGGGTCTGGTTCGTGGTGGTGCAGGTACGGCACTGGTCGGCGATCCGGAAACTGTCGCTGCACGTATCCAGGAATATGCCGATCTGGGGATCAGCACCTTTATTTTCTCAGGCTATCCACATCTGGAAGAATCCATCCGTTTTGCAGAACTGGTATTCCCTTTACTTCCACTGGAAACCCAGCAAAAACTCACTCAACCAAACTTGACCGGTCCATTTGGTGAAATCGTGGCGAACAACTACACACCGGACGAGAACAAGCAGGCTGAGAAAATTAAGGAGTCTGCTTAATGTCAAAAGTCGTTTCCGTTGAAACCCTGACCCCAAAGCAGGTTTCACGTGGAACAATTCTGGGGCAGCATCTGCTGCCCTGGCTGGTTCCAATTTTCTTGATTGCAGTTTGGCAAATTGCCTCTAGCACAGGCCTGCTGGAAAGCCGGATTCTGCCTGCACCGAGTGCCGTGGTTTTAGCCTTCTGGAATTTATTGCTCAGCGGTGAACTGTGGACGCATGTGCAAGTCAGTGCAGGACGTGCCATCAGCGGATTATTGGTAGGTGGTGGTTTGGGCCTATTGCTGGGTCTGTTAAATGGTTCATCCAAAACTGCCTCTACCCTGCTCGACACCACCTTGCAGATGATCCGCAATATTCCTGCACTGGCACTCATTCCCCTAGTCATCTTATGGTTCGGGATTGATGAATCTGCCAAATTGTTTCTGGTGGCGATTGGGGTATTTTTCCCGATTTATATCAATACCTATCATGGGATTCGTTCCGTCGATCCGCAATTGATCGAGATGGGCAAAAGCTATGGCTTAACTCGCTGGCAACTGTATAAAGAAATTATTCTGCCGGGTGCGATGCCGTCAATTCTGGTCGGACTGCGTTTTTCTCTAGGTCTGGTCTGGGTATTGTTAATCGTGGCCGAAACCATTTCCGCCCAGTCTGGTATTGGTTATATGACCATGAATGCACGTGAATTTTTGCAAACTGACGTGGTTCTGGTAGGTATTTTATTGTATGCCCTGCTCGGCAAACTGGCCGATGTTCTGGCCGTGGCCTTAGAGCGATTCCTGCTGCGCTGGCATGCCGGCTATCAAAAATAAAGAATAAATGAGGAGCATGTGATGACTGATCTCAGTTTAGGGCGTCATGCCAATGACCCGATTGTGCCACTGGACCAACCTGCGGCAGAGATCAATCCTGCTGCAGTGATCGGTGCCGAAATTATCATTGAACAGCTGCACAAGTTTTACGGTTCGGTCAAGGTTCTGGAAGATCTGGACCTGCATATCCAGCCGGGTGAATTTCTGGCAATTGTTGGTCGCAGCGGTTGTGGTAAAAGTACCTTATTGCGCCTGATTGCCGATCTGGAACAGCAAAGCTACGGCGAAATCAAGTTTAAGTCAGCCCGGCATATTCGCGAAGGCATTACTACCGATGATATCCGGGTGATGTTTCAGGACCCTCGCCTGCTGCCCTGGCGCAGCATCGAACAGAATGTTCAACTCGGTTTACCGAAGGAGCAGCATGCCAAAGCTTCGCAAATGCTGGAAAAGGTCGGACTCAAAGAAAAAGCTGGACTGTGGCCTTCACAGCTTTCTGGAGGACAACGGCAACGTACCGCCTTGGCGCGGGCATTATCGCATCAGCCGCGTATTCTACTGCTGGATGAACCGCTCGGCGCCCTGGATGCCCTGACACGTCTGGAAATGCAGAACCTGATTGAACGTCTCTGGACCGAGCAAGGCTTTACCGCCATTCTGGTCACGCATGATGTCAGTGAAGCAGTGCAATTGGCAGACCGGATTATCTTGCTGGACAAAGGCCATATTGCCAAAGAATTTAAGGTCAATTTGTCACGTCCCCGGCAAAAAAGTGTGACATTTGCAGAACTAGAACAGCAGGTCTTGCAGGCAGTTTTAGCGACCTGAATACCCAATCCAACCCAAAATCGCGCATGGTTTTGGGTCTTATTCTTATAAAAATACATTTATCTCAATAAGAGAACATTTTTATCAGATTCATTTCAGTATTATTCCTCTCTTGCATTGATGAAGAAAAAAATGAATAAATGAAGTATTTTCAGAAACTTGAATTTTTCTCTTGGTGTAAATGCATTTAGCCTGTTTTAAATATTGATCTAGAGAATAAATCATCATTATTCAAAAAATTAGCCTGTGACTGTGTGCACAAATCTGATGATTTGCCGTACAATTGAGGATTCCCTTTTTCATTGTTTTTTATATTTGCTAATGGAACAAAAAAGAGTACTCAAAAACGCAATCAGCTGCTAAATGCTGCACTAGACGTATTTTCCCTATATGGTTTTAATGGGGCAAGTCTGGATGAAATCGCACAAATTGCAGAAATGCATAAGTCGAATATTTTCTATTATTATGAAAATAAAGAAGCCCTGTATGTTGAGGTGTTAACCACCGTTCTACAAAAATGGTTGGCGCCTTTACAAACCCTTGAAGCTGAACTTGAACCTGAAGAAGCGATCACCAATTATTTGATGCAAAAAATTGAAGTGTCACGTACCCAGCCTAAAGCATCCCGTTTATTTGCTTTGGAGGTAATTCAAGGTGCACCGCATATTCTGGAAATTTTAAAAGGTCCGCTGAAAAAACTGGTCAAGCGTAAAGCCAAAGTGATTTCCAACTGGCAGGAGCAAGGCAAGATTTCTGCAGATATTGATCCTGAGTTACTGATTCTGAATATTTGGGCGATTACCCAGAACTATGCAGACTTTGCCACTCAAATGGAAATGGTCACGGGTAAAACCTTGCGTAACCGCAGCATGCAGCAACGCATTATCCAGCATACGGTTCACATGATGTTATACGGCGTGATTCCACGTACGGATAAATAAGCAAGCGCTTCTGATTGGCACACGACCATAGCTACTATGGTCGCCGAGCAAACTTAACCTTCCTATTTATTTTACCATTTGATATAAATCTAATAATTTTTTCGCACCTAGCAACAGATTTTCTTCCCAATCCAGATGCGCAGTCTCATTGGCTCCATCACTAATGTATTTCACTGAAATCAGCCGAACGCCCAGCTTTTTACAGACTTTGGCCAAGGCATAGCCTTCCATATCGACCAAATTACACGTCACTTTTGAAATACCGGTTTCAAAGCTGTCGCCTGTGCCACAAATCCCTTTCGGTAAATGGTCAAAGAAAGAATCCAACTCAATCGCACCCGGGAAATGTTGATCCATCGGGGTCATGCCGACCTCAAAGCCGAGGGGCGACACATCCATATCACGCTGTACAAATTGCGTGACTTCGACCAGTTCATGCGCATTGAAATGCGAACTCCCCGCGCTACCCAAATTCAGCAAGGTGCTGCAACCGGTGTTCTGAATTACCTCAAAGGCTTTAAAGGCCGCGTTGACTTTGCCAATCCCGCTGTAATGCACCTGAACGCCTTCTGCTTCAAACAAGCCTTTGGATTCATTGGATAGAGCCATGATGAGCGCCAGATCGGACATTCGAAACACCTGATATCAAGAAAAACCCTGACATTAGAAAACAAAACCGGCTGAATGAAAAGCACCAGTGCTCTGATCAGACATGATCAATGTGTACAAAAACAAAACTGCTCAATTCTAAGGAAGATGAATTTTCAAGAAAAATATTGCATAAAAACACAACAGCAAGACGAAAGCGCGAGATTATGGCAATATATAGCCTCTCGATATTTCTAAGCACTTGATTTGCCCATGCAGCTGCTCCGTCTAAATGCTTTAGCCTCTCATTCTGAATTACCCAAAACTGCCGTGACCATCGGTAATTTTGACGGCGTGCATTTAGGCCATCAGGCGATGATCCGTCAGCTGCAACAGGTGGCCAAAGCACAGGGGTTAAAATCTGTAGTGATGATTTTCGAGCCGCAACCGCTTGAATACTTTCAGGGTTATGAGGCCCCACCGCGTATTTCATCATTGCGTGAAAAAGTTGAATACCTGACTGAGCTGGGTGTGGACTATATCGCGGTGGCGAAATTTGACCATACTTTTCGCAGCCTGACTGCAGAAGCTTTTGCCGACATTTTAAAAGAAAAACTGAATGCTCGGCATCTGGTCTTAGGCGATGATTTTCACTTTGGTAAAAACCGCCAAGGCAACAGCGAATTCCTGCGCAATTACGGCTTTGAAGTGACCAATTTAAATACCATTGCTCTAGATGGTGAACGGGTCAGTTCCACCCGGATTCGCCAGACCTTGCAAGCTGGTGATTTAGCCTTGGCCGCACAATTGCTGGGTCGTCCTTATAGCATTACCGGACGAGTGCAATATGGTGATCAGATTGGTCGAACTATTGATTTCCCGACCATTAATGTACGGCTTAACCGTCATAAGCCCTGCCTCAAGGGAATTTATGGGGTTGAAGTCATTTGCGAAACCCTATCCTTAAAAGACAAGGTAAAAGCCGATTCTGCAGCGCAAACAGGCATTGCAGGTTATGACCCCACTGCTCTGTTTGGGGCAGGTCATGTCGGCACACGTCCAGCCATCAAACAAGCACATCCAGAGTGGCGATTAGAAGTACATTTTCCAGATGTTTCTGCTAATCTGTATGGCCTGTTGATGCGGGTGACGTTCTTAAACTATTTACATGGCGAAAAGGACTATCCTTCGCTTGAAGCGCTAAAAGCCGGAATTGATGATGATGTCGAGAAACTGCTTGAGTTTCGTCGAAATCACCCCACATTTCCCTTTTAATATCCCATATTTTTATTGTAAAACGTGTCAGTGACATAACTGATTAGATTGGAAGACGACTTGCATGAGCGATAAGCAAACTCCTGAAAATGCAGTGGACTATAAAGCCACGCTAAACCTCCCAGGTACTGACTTTGCAATGAAAGCAAACTTGGCAGTACGTGAAGCGAAATGGTTAGAAGAGTGGTATGCCGACAACATTTATCAGCAGATTCGTGAATCGCGTATTGGCAAGAAAAAATACGTGCTTCATGACGGCCCTCCTTATGCCAATGGTCAAATCCATTTGGGTCATGCAGTCAATAAAGTACTCAAAGACATCATCATCAAAAGCCGTGTCATGGATGGTTTTGATGCGCCATATGTACCAGGCTGGGACTGTCACGGTTTGCCAATCGAACTCAAAGTCGAAGAAAAAGTCGGTAAAGTCGGCGTAAAAGTTGATGCTTCAACTTTCCGTAAAGCGTGTCGTGAATATGCGTACACTCAAGTTGAGCTTCAAAAGAAAGACTTCGTACGTATGGGTGTGTTCGGTGATTGGGACAATCCTTACCTAACGATGAACTTCAAACAGGAAGCCGACATCGTACGTTCATTGGGTGCAATCGCGAAAGCAGGTCATATCGAGCCAGGTCTGAAACCGGTGAACTGGTGTCTGGACTGTGGTTCATCATTGGCGGAAGCTGAAGTTGAATATGAAGATAAAAAATCGGATGCAATTGATGTAGGTTTCACTGTTGTTGATTTAGCTGATTTGTCTACTCGTTTAGGCGTAGACGTTGCTGATCGTACCGACATCGTGATCTGGACTACCACGCCTTGGACCATGCCTGCCAACCAGGCGGTTGCATTACATGCTGAGCTTGAATACCAACTGGTGAAAGCAACAGCCGAAGATAAAGCTGCACAAAACTTCATTTTGGCGAAATCATTGGTTGAGTCTGCAACTCAGCGTTATGGTTTCACAGCATTTGAAGTCCTTGCTGAATTCACAGGTTCTAAACTTGAAAATCTAGTGCTTCAACACCCTTTAATTAGCGACCGCCAAGTGCCAGTGATTTTGGGTGAACACGTCACCGATGCGAGCGGTACAGGTGCAGTACATACCGCACCGGGCCACGGTGTGGATGACTATAAAGTTGGTTTACAGTACAACTTAAAAGTAGAAAACCCAGTCGGCGGTAATGGTGTGTATTTACCAACATCACCAATCTTCCCGGGCGAGCACATCTACAAAGCCAATCCAAAAATCATTACAGCATTGACTGAAGCGACCAAGCTTTGGGCACACGTGGTGATCAAGCATAGCTACCCGCATTGCTGGCGCCATAAAACCCCGATTATCTTCCGTGCGACCCCACAATGGTTCATCAGCATGGATGCCAAAGGTCTGCGTCAAAATGCACTGAATGCGATTGAAAACGATATCAGCTTTGTACCGGACTGGGGTAAAAACCGTATCCAGGCGATGATTGAAGGTCGTCCGGACTGGTGTATTTCACGTCAACGTACTTGGGGTGTGCCAATTCCGTTCTTCGTACACAAAGACACCAATGAATTGCATCCGCGTACGCCTGAACTGATCGAAGAAGTTGCCAAACTGATCGAGCAAGAAGGCATTGATGGCTGGTACAACCGTGATGCCTCTGAGTTTATCGGTGCGGATGCTGAGCAATATAATGCAGTTCGTGACACCTTAGATGTCTGGTTTGACTCTGGTACAACGCACTATGCGGTACTGCGTGAACGTGAAGAACTGACTGATCCTGCTGATTTGTACCTTGAAGGTTCAGACCAGCACCGTGGCTGGTTCCAGTCGTCGTTATTGACCTCGATTGCGATTAACGAACGTGCGCCATATAAAGGTCTATTGACTCACGGTTTCGTCGTGGATGAAAAAGGCCGCAAGATGTCCAAGTCGATCGGTAACGTGATCACGCCGCAAGACATCATTAAAGATATGGGTGCGGATGGTTTACGTTTCTGGATCGCCTCTGCGGATTACCGTTATGAAATGACCGCGGGTAAAGAAATTTTTAGCCGTGCCTCTGACGGTTATCGTCGTATCCGTAACACGCTTCGTTTCTTGCTTGCTAACCTGAATGGCTTCAAACCATCAACAGATGCGCTTCCTGTAGATCAATTGATCGCGCTGGATCAATACATTCTGCAACGTGCATCTGAAGTGCAAGAAACCATTAAGAAAGCATACGAAGATATGAACTTCCATATCGTAACGACTGCTCTGACTAATTTCTGTATCAATGACTTGGGTGGTTTCTACTTAGACATCATCAAAGACCGTCAATACACCACGAAAGCGGATTCGCAAGCACGTCATTCTGCACAAACTGCGTTGTATCACTTGGTACAAGCATTCGTGCGTTGGATGTCACCAATCCTGAGCTTCACTGCACAAGAAGCTTGGCCGTTAATTCCTGAGCAATCAGAGAAATACGTGTTCACGGCTGAATGGTATGATATTCCTGTGGCTTCAACTGCAAATGTAGTATCTGAAGCTGAATGGCAAACGCTCATTGCCGTGAAATCTGCAGTAAACAAATTCATTGAAACTGCACGTACCGCGAAAACTGTCGGTTCTAACTTGTCTGCCAAAGTTGAACTTTGGGCAAATGCCGAATTAAAAGCAGTGCTAGATAAGTTAAGTGATGAGCTTCGTTTCGTACTGATCACATCACAAGTGATCGTCAATGAGTTTGATGCAGCACAAGGTGAAGCATCTGATCTTGAAGGCTTGAATGTGAAAGTTTCAGCAGCTGATGGCGAAAAATGCGTACGTTGCTGGCATGTATTACCAGATGTAAATACACATTCTGCACATCCTGGTCTATGCGGTCGTTGTATCATCAACCTTCCTACAGGCCAAGGCGAAGAGAGAAAATATGCCTAATACCCACACCAAAAAGGGCTTATTCCAGTTCTATCCACATAATTTATGGTGGGTTGGACTGGCCATTCTGGCGATCATTCTGGATCAATGGACCAAATGGATTGCAGTGACAAATCTGAACTATGCAGATCCTGTTCCTGTGCTGCCCTTTTTAAATTGGACACTGCTACATAACTATGGCGCTGCCTTTAGTTTCCTGTCCGATGCCGGTGGTTGGCAACGCTATTTCTTTACTTCACTGGCAGGTTTAGTGTCTGTAATCTTTGTGTTTTGGCTGATGCGCATGCCAAAAGACATGAAAATTTTACCATTGGCGATTGCCCTGATTCTGGGTGGTGCCATCGGTAATTTAATCGACCGGGTCAGCCTCGGCTATGTAGTCGATTTTATTCATGTGTATTACCAGAACAGCCACTTCCCTGCGTTCAATATCGCAGATAGTGCTATTACTGTAGGCACTATTCTGATGCTGATTGATACCTTTTTCTTAGAAAAACATCGAATTCAACGGGCGCAAGCACAACATGACTGATTTTATTCATCCTAACGAAGAAACCCGGGTTGCAGACGGTTCTAAAGTCGAGCTGCACTTTTCTGTCGCAATCGAAAATGGCGTGGAAATTGACAATACCCGTAGCCGTGAAGAACCGGTCAGCCTGGTGATTGGTGATGGCAATTTACTGCCTGGTTTTGAAAAAGCACTGTTTGGTTTACGTGCCGGTGACCGTCGTACGGTGAGCCTGCCGCCAGAAGATGCTTTTGGTCCATGGAATCCAGAAAACATCCAGAAATTTGATACGGTGAAGTTCGGAGAACGTCCGATCGAAGGTCACATGATCGAGTTTGAAGATAAAGCCAAAGCCACCTTGTATGGTGTGGTGAGATCGGTGAATGATGACATCACTGAAGTAGACTTTAACCATCCATTGGCAGGCAAAAACATCACTTTTGAAGTGGAAATCTTTAAAGTGACACCTGCGGGTCAGCAAGGCATTAAACTGATGTAAGACATCAGCTAATTAACTGATTTTAAAAAAGCTCCTTCGGGAGCTTTTTTATATTCCGGATACAAATCATCTCTAGTCACCTTCCTGAAATCTGATTAATTTAATTTGATGATCAGACCCGAAGAAAGGATGAAACATGAAAATTTATATTGTGGTTGGGAGTGTGCGTGAGGGACGTACCGCGATTAAAGTGGCGCACTGGGTACTGCAGGAAATTAAAAGTTATGCCTTTAGCACTTTAGAAACTGAAATTGTCGATCTAAAAGAATGGGATCTTCCGCTATTTTCTGGTGCCCATCCGCCATTGACCGGGATTTATGATCAGCCCAAACAACAAGACTGGGCAGATAAAATTGCGCTCGGCGATGCCTTTATTTTTGTCACGCCTGAATACAATCATGGCTATAGCCCTGCCCTGAAAAATGCCCTGGATTATCTCGGCAAGGAATGGCAAGGCAAGCCGGCAGCTTATATTGGTTATGGCGCGACCAATGGCTCACGTTCGATTGACCAGATTCGTCAAGTCGGCACTCAACTTGGACTGGTGGATACCAATGCCGTGATCGAAATCCGTGACATCTTTGCACGCAACAAAGATTATTCCTTCCAAGGCAATGAATTTGATAATAAAAACTTAAAAGCTGTGGTGGATAGACTGATTCAATATGTCAGTGCTTAATGACTGGACGACAGTCCTGTACGTTTTAGCCTACATGCAGCGCAGAGTTTGGCCGCTATGCGGTCGTTTTATGCGAGGCTATAGTCAGTACATAGACAGACAGGAAGTCTGCTCAGCGATACGACAACAATAAAAAGCGCTAATCAACAGGACGTTGACAGATTAGACAGGAGTCAGATCTGAGAAGCAAATCCAGAAAAGCCTCTACAGGATGTTGAGGCTTTTCTGTTTAAACTTTAGATTTAACGTGACTACTGATCTGGATGCATCAGACATCAACCTTAAACCCGAGATCAACATCACAGGCGGCTTGTCCTCCTCGAATCCCCCAATTTTCCAATGCACTTTCTCTCAGATGAATCAAAATATGATCTGCAGGAATACCGATTTCCCCGAGACTTTTGACCATCTGCTGATACAAATTGCGCTTGGTCTCCAGACAGCGTCCAGCAAAACAGTCAATACTGATCAAGGTAAAATATTCAGGCTGAGCTAAATGACTCATATACTGAAAACGATGCGCTTCATGCACGACCAGACGAATATTACGATCATATTCAGGTAGCTGAAAGGCAGTTTTCACACAATGAAATACGCTGTTAAGCAATTGTTCCTCAACTGCTTGAGGATATTGTTGGCGAACTTCAATTTAAATCGTAGGCATAGGAGTTTCCTTTTTATTATTTTATCGACATTTTTATTTATATCAGTTGATGCATATCAAAAGAGTATTCTCTCGCTAACATACAGCAAAATCACCATCCCTATTTGTAATTTGATCGGATGATCATTTTAAAACAGTATTTTTGAATTTATCTTTTTAAAATTTGGCTGTCGGCTTTGACCTACAATCTATGCAGCCAAACTGCCCTATTGCGCTGTATCGCTTCAGGCTATATTCAGATCATACCAAGACAGGAAGTCTTGTAAGAAAAATAAAAAATTCACGTAGCAGGATGCTGATCGGTATAACAGATATTATACCTTTAACAGAATATGAAAAGGCCTTCACAGGATGTAGAGGCCTTTTTCTTTCATGTCAGCATCAGCTTAAAAATCCTTTCATTCAGAGGGTCAGCTCATGCTGCGTTATTCCACCTTTCAATAACTCATTTTCAGATAAGCATCCTAAAAGCAGAGGATTAAGATGCTGTCATTTTTAACAAACCGGCTTGCGAACCATCTTGAATCACCCACAGTGAACCATCCTGTGCCTGAGCAACCCCGCGAATCCGCTCCTTCATATCCAGACGCTGGACTTCTTTCACTGGAGTCTGGGTCGTATCCACAATCACAATCGCCTTGGAAGACAGACCGGTCGCAATCGCTTTATTTTTCCATTTCGGGAAGACATTAGCCGTATAAAACATTAAATCTGAAGGAGAAATTACCGGAGTCCAATCCAGTGCCGGGGCCTCAAATTCAGGTCGGGTACTGTGGTCAGGAATCGGCTTGCCATCATAATGATCGCCATTGGACACTAACGGATAACCATAATTTTTAGCTTTGACAATCTTGTTCAGTTCATCGCCGCCTTTTGGTCCCATTTCGATCACCCAAAGCTGCCCTTTCGGATCAAAAGCCATGCCTAGAGGATTACGATGTCCAAGACTCCAGACCTGCTGGGCAATTTTACCCTGATTCATAAACGGATTATCGGCAGGGATTGAGCCATCATCATTCAGGCGAATAATTTTACCGGCGTTGGATTGCATATCCTGTGCAGGGTTGAATTGCTGACGTTCTCCTGAACTGATCCATAACTTACCATCCGACCCGAATACAATCCGATGGGCATAATGTCCCTGGCCTGAAAATTTCGGCACTTGCGTCCAGATCCGTTCAATTTGTGTGAGTTGAGGAGTGGCTTGATTTAAGTTTAATTTACCCCGGATCACCACTGCACCATATCCGCCTTGGCCTTGTTCAGCATAGCTCAGATATACCCACCGATTCTTTGCAAAATCAGGATGTAAAGCAACTTCGCCTAAGCCACCCTGGCCTCCATATGCGACTTGAGGTATGCCTTTAACTTCAATTTTTTTCTTGGTTTTTGGATCAAAGAGCTGCAATTTTCCTTTGCGCTCAGTAATTAATAGTCGGCCATCCTTTAAAGTAGTAATCGCCCACGGCTCATTAAATTGAGCAACCTGTTCAACCTTATATTTTTGCAAGTTAGAAGAGACTGCATCCGATTTGGCAGCTGATGTAGATACCTCTTGACTACTTCTAGAAGATGAATTCTCTGCATGACAGGCAGTAAATGCTAAAGCACAACAACTGAGTAGAATTTTTATTTTAAATTGCGACAACATTATCTTCTCCATACTGATTTATTGTTCAAATTAACATCAAGATACAGAATTTATAATGTAAATTCAGCAGAGAAAGGTAAATAGATACATTTTAAAAACTATAAAACGAGTTAATTTTGAAGTTTTATTTATAATTTTTGCACATAAAAAAATCCCCCTCTGCCTTGGCGGAGGGGGATTTCGAATAATGAGCTGGCGATGACTTACTCTCACATGGGTAACCCCACACTACCATCAGCGCTAAGAGGTTTCACTTCTGAGTTCGGGAAGGGATCAGGTGGTTCACTCTTGCTATGGTCGCCAGCACAACTGTTTATGACTATTTGCTTGGGTCTTATGGGCGTTGTTTTCACTTCGCTAGCCTAGCTTTCGTCAAATGAGTTATTAACAGGTATATCTGAGTTGCAGTAGTTTGTTCGTTTAGCGTAACTAAATCAAGTCACTTTGTTTAATATCGAATCAATTGATCCTCACTTCTTTCGAAGTTCGTACAACAACTGTTTGGGTGTTGTATAGTCAAGCCTCACGAGCAATTAGTATTGGTCAGCTTCACATATCACTATGCTTCCACATCCAACCTATCAACGTCGTAGTCTTCAACGGCTCTTTAGGAGACATAAAGTCTCGGGGAAATCTTATCTTGAGGTAGGCTTCCCGCTTAGATGCTTTCAGCGGTTATCCCTTCCGAACATAGCTACCCGGCGATGCCACTGGCGTGACAACCGGTACACCAGAGGTTCGTCCACTCTGGTCCTCTCGTACTAGGAGCAGATCCTCTCAAATTTCCAACGCCCACGGTAGATAGGGACCGAACTGTCTCACGACGTTCTAAACCCAGCTCGCGTACCTCTTTAAATGGCGAACAGCCATACCCTTGGGACCTGCTTCAGCCCCAGGATGAGATGAGCCGACATCGAGGTGCCAAACACCGCCGTCGATATGAACTCTTGGGCGGTATCAGCCTGTTATCCCCAGAGTACCTTTTATCCGTTGAGCGATGGCCCTTCCATACAGAACCACCGGATCACTAAGACCTACTTTCGTACCTGCTCGACTTGTGGGTCTCGCAGTTAAGCGCGCTTTTGCCTTTATACTCTACGCGTGATTTCCGACCACGCTGAGCGCACCTTCGTACTCCTCCGTTACTCTTTAGGAGGAGACCGCCCCAGTCAAACTACCCACCAGACATGGTCCTCGTCCCGGATAACGGGACAGAGTTAGAACCTCAATATTACCAGGGTGGTATTTCAAGGACGGCTCCATCGCAACTAGCGTCGCGACTTCAAAGCCTCCCACCTATCCTACACAAGTAAGATCAAAGTTCAATGTCAAGCTGCAGTAAAGGTTCACGGGGTCTTTCCGTCTAGCCGCGGGTACACCGCATCTTCACGGCGAATTCGATTTCACTGAGTCTCTGCTGGAGACAGCGCCCCCATCATTATGCCATTCGTGCAGGTCGGAACTTACCCGACAAGGAATTTCGCTACCTTAGGACCGTTATAGTTACGGCCGCCGTTTACTGGGGCTTCGATCAAGAGCTTCGCTTACGCTAACCCCATCAATTAACCTTCCAGCACCGGGCAGGCATCACACCCTATACGTCCACTTTCGTGTTTGCAGAGTGCTATGTTTTTAATAAACAGTTGCAGGGGCCTGGTTTCTGAGGCTGTCGCCCGCTCAAGGAGCAAGTCCTATCACAGACAACAGCGTACCTTCTCCCGAAGTTACGGTACCATTTTGCCTAGTTCCTTCAGCAGAGTTCTCTCAAGCGCTTTGGTCTACTCGACCTGACCACCTGTGTCGGTTTCGGGTACGATTCCTGTGTAACTGAAGCTTAGAGACTTTTCCTGGAAGCATGGTATCAGCCACTTCACTGTACAAGTACAGCTTGCTATCAGTTCTCAGCATAGAGTACCCCGGATTTGCCTAAGATACATGCCTACAACCTTCCACCTGGACAACCAACGCCAGGCTGACTTAACCTTCTCCGTCCTCTCATCGCATTACACAGAAGTATTGGAATATTAACCAATTTCCCATCGACTACGCCTCTCGGCCTCGCCTTAGGGGTCGACTCACCCAGCCCCGATTAACGTTGGACTGGAACCCTTGGTCTTTCAGCGTGCGAGTTTTTCACTCGCATTGTCGTTACTCACGTCAGCATTCGCACTTCTGATACCTCCAGCAGACTTCTCAATCCACCTTCATCGGCTTACAGAACGCTCCCCTACCACGCATAATAAATTATGCATCCGCAGCTTCGGCATATAGTTTTAGCCCCGTTACATCTTCCGCGCAGGCCGACTCGACTAGTGAGCTATTACGCTTTCTTTAAAGGGTGGCTGCTTCTAAGCCAACCTCCTAGCTGTCTATGCCTTCCCACATCGTTTCCCACTTAACTATAATTTTGGGGCCTTAGCTGGCGGTCTGGATTGTTTTCCTCTTGACTACGGACGTTAGCACCCGCAGTCTGTCTCCCGGATAGTACTCATTGGTATTCGGAGTTTGCATCGGTTTGGTAAGTCGGGATGACCCCCTAGCCGAAACAGTGCTCTACCCCCAATGGTATTCGTCCGAGGCGCTACCTAAATAGCTTTCGGGGAGAACCAGCTATCACCAAGTTTGATTAGCCTTTCACCCCTATCCACAAGTCATCCCCTGGCTTTTCAACGACAGTGGGTTCGGTCCTCCAGTTAGTGTTACCCAACCTTCAACCTGCTCATGGATAGATCACCTGGTTTCGGGTCTATACCCAGCAACTAAACGCCCTATTAAGACTCGGTTTCCCTACGGCTCCCCTATTCGGTTAACCTTGCTACTGAATATAAGTCGCTGACCCATTATACAAAAGGTACGCAGTCACCGGACTAAGCCGGCTCCCACTGCTTGTATGCATGCGGTTTCAGGATCTATTTCACTCCCCTCACAGGGGTTCTTTTCGCCTTTCCCTCACGGTACTGGTTCACTATCGGTCAGTCAGGAGTATTTAGCCTTGGAGGATGGTCCCCCCATATTCAGACAAGGTTTCACGTGCCTCGCCCTACTCGACATCATCATATAAGCCCTTTCGTGTACAGGACTATCACCGTCTACGGTCGCACTTCCCAGAGCGTTCCACTAGAACTTATATGACTTAATGGGCTCTTCCCCTTTCGCTCGCCGCTACTGAGGGAATCTCAATTGATTTCTTTTCCTAAGGGTACTGAGATGTTTCACTTCCCCTCGTTCGCCTTGCAACACTATGTATTCATGTTGCAATACCTACCTTATGGTAAGTGGGTTTCCCCATTCAGACATCTCCGGATCACAGGATATTTGCCGCCTCCCCGGAGCTTTTCGCAGGCTATCACGTCTTTCTTCGCCTCTGACTGCCAAGGCATCCACCACATGCACTTAATTACTTGACTATACAACCCCAAACAGTCGTTTATCCTTACAAGTAGGATAAGCAACAGATTGTGATGATCTCTCATCACGCTCATACAGTTGGCGTCTTGTGCACTTAAGCACTGTACAGCTTCAATTAGATTCATATACCAAAACGCTTGATTCAGTTAATTTCGCTAGAACTCATTTCCTTAATCTTCACATCACAGTAATAAATCACTGTTAGTGTTGATCTTAAAAACGAGTTTGAACAAATTATTTCAACTCAAATATATTCTGTTAATGATTTTTCCAGCCTTCGTCAGGTCAGGAAACTGTGATAAATCACAGAGATTATCAAGTGCGCGTATCATAACGCTTGTACTTGTTAATCTCTAGGATCTCATCACTTGATCGCTTAAGGACTAAACTAACAATCAACTGATTGTCTATTTATTAGCTTTTGTCTTTATACATTCCGTAGGAATGTATGGTGGAGACTAGGAGAGTCGAACTCCTGACCTCCTGCGTGCAAAGCAGGCGCTCTACCAACTAAGCTAAGTCCCCAGCTTATCAATAAGTCAATGTATCGTTCTGTTCTGTTTGCTTCAGCACTTTCATGCTGCGTTAGTCAGATTTGGTGGGTCTGACAAGACTTGAACTTGTGACCCCACGCTTATCAAGCGTGTGCTCTAACCAACTGAGCTACAGACCCTCAGATACATCGTATGAAGAACAACTTGTTGTGGATTCTTACCAATCGTCAATCTTTCGTTAAGGAGGTGATCCAGCCGCAGGTTCCCCTACGGCTACCTTGTTACGACTTCACCCCAGTCATCTGCCACACCGTGGTAAGCGTCCCCCCTAAGGTTAGACTACCTACTTCTGGTGCAACAAACTCCCATGGTGTGACGGGCGGTGTGTACAAGGCCCGGGAACGTATTCACCGCGGCATTCTGATCCGCGATTACTAGCGATTCCGACTTCATGGAGTCGAGTTGCAGACTCCAATCCGGACTACGATCGGCTTTTTGAGATTAGCATCCACTCGCGTGGTAGCAACCCTTTGTACCGACCATTGTAGCACGTGTGTAGCCCTGGTCGTAAGGGCCATGATGACTTGACGTCGTCCCCGCCTTCCTCCAGTTTGTCACTGGCAGTATCCTTAAAGTTCCCGGCTTAACCCGCTGGCAAATAAGGAAAAGGGTTGCGCTCGTTGCGGGACTTAACCCAACATCTCACGACACGAGCTGACGACAGCCATGCAGCACCTGTATGTAAGTTCCCGAAGGCACCAATCCATCTCTGAAAAGTTCTTACTATGTCAAGACCAGGTAAGGTTCTTCGCGTTGCATCGAATTAAACCACATGCTCCACCGCTTGTGCGGGCCCCCGTCAATTCATTTGAGTTTTAGTCTTGCGACCGTACTCCCCAGGCGGTCTACTTATCGCGTTAGCTGCGCCACTAAAGCCTCAAAGGCCCCAACGGCTAGTAGACATCGTTTACGGCATGGACTACCAGGGTATCTAATCCTGTTTGCTCCCCATGCTTTCGCACCTCAGTGTCAGTATTAGGCCAGATGGCTGCCTTCGCCATCGGTATTCCTCCAGATCTCTACGCATTTCACCGCTACACCTGGAATTCTACCATCCTCTCCCATACTCTAGCCAACCAGTATCGAATGCAATTCCCAAGTTAAGCTCGGGGATTTCACATTTGACTTAATTGGCCACCTACGCGCGCTTTACGCCCAGTAAATCCGATTAACGCTTGCACCCTCTGTATTACCGCGGCTGCTGGCACAGAGTTAGCCGGTGCTTATTCTGCGAGTAACGTCCACTATCCAAGAGTATTAATCTCGGTAGCCTCCTCCTCGCTTAAAGTGCTTTACAACCAAAAGGCCTTCTTCACACACGCGGCATGGCTGGATCAGGGTTCCCCCCATTGTCCAATATTCCCCACTGCTGCCTCCCGTAGGAGTCTGGGCCGTGTCTCAGTCCCAGTGTGGCGGATCATCCTCTCAGACCCGCTACAGATCGTCGCCTTGGTAGGCCTTTACCCCACCAACTAGCTAATCCGACTTAGGCTCATCTATTAGCGCAAGGCCCGAAGGTCCCCTGCTTTCTCCCGTAGGACGTATGCGGTATTAGCATCCCTTTCGAGATGTTGTCCCCCACTAATAGGCAGATTCCTAAGCATTACTCACCCGTCCGCCGCTAGGTCAGGTAGCAAGCTACCTTTCCCCGCTCGACTTGCATGTGTTAAGCCTGCCGCCAGCGTTCAATCTGAGCCATGATCAAACTCTTCAGTTTAATACTATGTAGTGCCTTAAAGGGCACCAATCTTGGCTCATCAATTTTCTGACAAATATTTCTCAAATAAACTTCGAGTAATTTCTACCATCAATCAATGAAAATAATTTCGATCGATCAACCAGTAAAAATCCACACAAGTTGTTCTTCATAATCTCTTAATGATCTTTCTAACACCTCGTCAGTGCCAGAAGCTGGACTTCGATAAACTCAACAACTCCGCCATTCTGCTTCGTTCGTTTCCGTCTATCTCGTCGGTATGGGTGCATTCTAGAGGATTTCAGAATCATTGCAACCCCCAATTCACTATATTTTTCACGTATGTCTTTTTTTTCTACAAAAATTGCTAAAAAATCGCTTTTTTATCTAATTTTTAAGCGTTTTTATGCAATAAACCCACTAAACACGTCATTTTATTTTTATAACTGAAAATTCATTTAGACCTAAAAGCTATCACAATAATCGTTAAAATAGTATTTTTAGCCTTTTAACATTGAAATCTTGTCTTTTATTTAAATTAGCACGTCAAAAGAAAACCAAAATTAATCTATCTCGCTCAGTAAGCCGATCTAAATCCTAGACTCCTTAATTTGTGAGTTATTTTTTACGTAAAAAGCTTTTATAAAAGCCTATTCTTGGGCTGCTATATAAAAGAGGTATTCATTTTTAGTTTTCGAATCCCAAAACCATGCTTAGACTACTTATATATAGAAGATAAAGTCTGTTATTTTGCATTAAGCGACTTTTTCCTGTTGTTGCTGTCCAAGCCAGTGTTGCATAACTTCTACAATTATGTCTTTCTTACCCTGATAATCCTCGGCAATAAAGAATAATTTCGCGCGTCGCGGTAACTGCTCTTCAATCAGGGAAAACAAAAAATAATGTGCGGCCAGATCAAGCTGCATAAATAAAGTATAGACAGATCTATAGAGTTGCTGTTTTTGTTCGACCGGCTGGTATTCAAATAAGAACCGTAAAATGCAATCGATCTGTTCATCAAAAATATCTTCTGTTAGATAGTGATACATCAAACCACCTCTGTTTTAATTTTTTATGTTTTGCTCTTTTTTCACAGTCAATTGAAATGAACTCATTCTTAGAGGTCATTCACCTAAGCCCAATTTGCTAGTTAATTTTAAGTTTAGTTGCTCAATGAGAAGAGTAAACATGCAGATTTATATCTTGATTACGCAATCAGAATAAATAAAAAAGGAAGAGATCTCTCCCAAAATCTCCTCCTTAGAATTGAATCTTTACCCGATCCATTATGTCATTATTATAGTTATTCGCTTTAAAGCTTTTAAAAAGAGCCTCTTGGAAAAGAGACTTTCTCAATTGTGGAGTACTATTATTTTTACTACCCTCTAGATGCTCTAAACGAATTCTCTAGATGAATAAATCCTATACATAATAAAGATGAAAAGCAAGTGATTTGGGAAAAATTAACTCTTGTTTTCATAGGGTTTTTTTTGACTTTACTTATTTGATTTTTAAATATAGAACATCAATAAAAAAAGCAGACCGAAGCCTGCTTTTATTTCAATAACTTATCCGCTTTTTAGTCAACAAAAGTGACTTTAGCGATTGCTTTTTTACTGGCCTGAACAATCAAAGTTACATTCTCTTTCACAGAATAGGTCGTATCTACAGTCTGCCAATCCACTTTCACTGCGCCACGGCCTAATGCATCTTTAGCTTGGGCTGCATTTTTGGTTAAGCCTGCTTCACGTAAAATCGAGGTAATAAAGATTTCACCACCAAACTCGCCACGCGAAATAGTGACTTCTGGCGTACCTTCAGGTAATTCACCTTCAGTAATGATATTGCCCGCACCTTTATGGGCATTGGCAGCCGCTTCTGCACCATGGAAACGCTCGACCAGCTCCAGCGCGAGAATCTTTTTGACTTCTTGAGGATTACGGCCTTCTGCCACTTCTTTTAATAGTTGCTGAATTTCTTCAATGGTTTTGAAGCTCAGCAGATCAAAATAACGCTCAATCAATGCATCCGGCATTGAGAGCACTTTCTGGTACATCGCGCCCGGTGCATCAAATACACCAATATAGTTACCTAAAGATTTAGACATCTTGTTGACGCCATCTAAACCTTCAAGGATTGGCACTGTGATACAGACTTGAGCTTCCTGGTTATAGCGACCTTGTAAGGTACGACCCATCAACAAGTTAAAGGTTTGGTCTGTACCACCTAATTCAACATCTGCTTCCAACGCAACAGAGTCATAGCCTTGTACCAATGGGTACAAAAATTCATGAATCGCGATCGGTTGTTGATTGTTATAACGCTTGGTGAAGTCATCACGCTCAAGCATACGTGCAACCGTTTGCTGTGATGCCAATTGAATTAAATCAGCCGCAGTTTTTTGTGCAAACCACTCCGAGTTAAACACCACTTTGGTTTTGTTTGGATCAAGAATTTTAAATACTTGTTCTTGATATGTTTTAGCGTTCTCTAAAACCTGTTCACGTGACAATGGCGGACGTGTAGCACTTTTTCCGGTTGGGTCACCGATCATCGCAGTATAGTCACCAATTAGGAACAACACTTCATGACCCAAGTCTTGGAATACTTTTAACTTATTAATAAGAACTGTGTGGCCCAAGTGCAAATCAGGTGCAGTCGGGTCAAAACCCGCTTTAATTTTTAATGGACGATTCAATTTTAATTTCTTGAGAAGGTCTTCTTCAGAAATAATTTCGTGGGTGCCTCGTTGAATGAGGGCAAGTTGTTCTTCAGCCGGCAGGAAATTTGACATCACAAAATCCAATACATCAGTTACTCAATTTGTGCGATATACTAACACTTTTTCAGCATATTGCAGGCTTAAGAATAACCATGACAGCGATCTATATTGGGGTAATGACCGGCACGAGCATGGATGGTGTCGATATTGTTGCTGCTTCTTTTGATCCACTCCAGCTTCATGCCACACTCACTTTGGCATTTGATCCTGACCTTCGGGATGAGCTGATGGCACTGACTTTGCCGGATGACAATGAAATTGACCGCATGGGCAAGGCTGATGTTGCACTGGCACAAATGATTGGTCATGGTATTAATGCGCTGATTGAAAAAAACAACCTAGATAAATCCAGAATTAAGGCGATTGGCTCGCATGGCCAGACTATCCGGCATCGTCCTGAACATGGTTTTACCCTGCAAATTGGTGATCCGAACATCATTACTGAAATTACCCAGATTCCGGTGATTTCAGATTTTCGTCGTCGTGATCTGGCGGCAGGTGGTCAGGGAGCGCCTTTAGTTCCGGCATTTCATCAGGATATTTTCCAGCATGACAGCATTCACCGGGTCATTTTAAATCTGGGTGGCATTGCCAATGTCAGCCTGCTGCCTGCCGGGAAGCCTGAAGAGGTATATGGTTTTGATACCGGACCGGCCAATATCCTGATGGATGCTTGGTGTTCCCGTTATACTGGCCAGCCTTTTGATGAAAATGGTAACTGGGCAGCATATGGCACCCCGATTCGCAGTTTACTCGATCGCTTGCAGTCACACGAATTCTTCTCCAAAGAACCTCCGAAAAGTACTGGTCGTGAAGATTTCAATCTGGAATGGCTAGATGAACAGATTGCCGACTGGCGCAATGACCTACAATACGATGAACTGGAAGACACTCCGGAAAATGTACAGGCGACTTTATTAAAGCTCACCACCCGAGCCATTAAAAAAGCAATTTACCGCTCTGGCATGGATACCGGACAGGTTTTTGTTTGCGGTGGTGGTGCCTACAACTCACATTTACTGGAGCAGTTGCGCTGGCGCCTGCGCAAACATGAATGGAGCGTACAGACTACCGCCGATCTGGGCCTCAGTCCGACCTGGGTAGAAGCTACTGCCTTTGCCTGGCTGGCCATGCGTTTTATGAACCAGCTGAATGGTAACTTGCCTGCAGTCACTGGTGCCGCTGGCTATCGCGTCCTCGGCACCATTACTGCTGTTTAAATTCAGCGAATTACTATTATCTTGCATGACTATAATAGCTACTCAAAAACAGTCATCACAAAAGGTCTGCATGAATGCAGACCTTTTTTCGTTTTCAATATTTTTATTGCATCATGCGTTTGGCATTTTCATTTCTAAAAGCACGCAGAATCTGCTGACCGGCACGACCTGTAGGACTTAAGCCCAAACGCTGCTGTTCCTGACGAATCGCCTGACGGGTTTTATCTCCAATCAGACCATCCACTGCACCAATATCATAGCCACGGTTTAACAGAAATTGCTGGATCTCACGACGTTCTGCACGCGAAGTTCCCGGATCATCAGTAGGCCATGTGGCCATAAATGAACCTTTACCTTGCAGGCGATCGGATAAATGTGCAATCGCCAAGGCATAACTTTCTGCCGCGTTATAGCTATAAATGGCATCAAAATTTTTAAATACCAAAAATACTGGGCCACTCGGGCCTGCAGGTGCAAGTAATCCTGCTTGAGAGGATTGTGATAAATTCCCTTGAATTAATGCCGAACCATCGGCACGTACCACCCCTTGATTGTTCCAACTACTCAAGGATTTTTTATTTCTTCGGCCTTCACCGGAAACCGACATGCCTTGAGGGATCTTGACTTCAAAACCCCAAGGCTGTCCGCTCTGCCAGCCACGCTTGCTTAAAAAGTTGGCAGTTGATGCGAGTGCATCCGGAATGCTCGAAACTAGATCACGTCGGCCATCACCATCAAAATCAACTGCAAGCTCATCATAAGTCGATGGCATAAACTGGGTATGACCAAATGCGCCTGCCCAGGAACCCTTTAATTGTTCTTCACGCACATCGCCACGCTGTAACAGTTTCATAGTGGTAAAAAACTCACCACGGAAATAACTCTGGCGACGACCTTCACAGCTCAAAGTTCCTAAAGCCTGTAATAAAGGATATTTCCCCGAAATATCACCAAAATTACTTTCGACACCCCATACCGCAACTACCGTTTCTGCAGGTATACCATAGGTGGCAGCAACACGATTGAGCACCTCACGATGTTGCTGTAATTTTTGCCGGCCGAGCTGAACCCGTTCTTCATCCACCAAACCAGACAGATAATCCCAAATTGGGGTAGAAAATTCAGGCTGGTAATTCAGGCGTTCAATCACTGAATAATCAGGGCTTAAGTTTTGGGTATAACGATCATAGGTACTGCCGCTTACACCTCTAGCAACAGCTTGACTGCGCAAATTGGCGAGACAGTTTTGAAAATTATTTTGGGAGGCATAATTCGGGATATTTGAACTAGAGGTCAAATCAGTCGGCGTGACACGTTGACCATTAATAATAAGTTCAGCCTGTGCCTGTGAAGCAGCCAAGACCACAGAACCAATAAAAAGTGCAAGCCGTTGCATAAGACCCTTGAGTATTTAGATTTTGAATTATGTTTCTACCTTAGCAGCTCATGATGAAAATTAAAGCGCCAATGCGTAAATTTAAATCCATAATTCCTACACTTTTAAATTCATTTTGTAATCTTTAAATTTAAACATGAGTTATCCACAAGCCTGATTTAAATTCAAATCAGCGGGATTTTTAAATTCAAATTCAAAACACTTGCAATCAGTTTTAAATTTAAAAATTACTGGGGATAACTTGTTTCAGGAAAAGCGACTCTCGATCATCAACATGCTCTAATTACACTAGTTTTTCTTTTAAATTCATTTAAATAATGGGCTAATATTTTTAAATTCAAAACTTTGAATTTATTTATCCAGTTTTAAATTTGAATTCATATTTTTTTGAATTTAAAAGCGCAAGTTTAAATTCAAAGTCCGATTTAAATTCGAATTTGTTTTTATGAATTTAAATTCAAAACCACTTTCCAGTTTTAAATTCAAACTTTGATTTTAGGCTTATCCACAAATGAATATGACAAAATTCAGCGGTAAATAAGATTTTATTGAATTGGTATATTTATACTCAATTGATCAGTTTATAAGCAATTGATTTAAAAACTGATCCGACCAATGGCAGGTATTTTTGAAGAGGCGCAATCATGCCTGAAAGCAGACAAATAAAAAAGCGATCACCGAAGTGATCGCTTTTTTTATCAGCAAGTTAAAGCCTAGATGGTCATATCTTCGCTCAATGCCAATGGATTCGGTAAAATTTTCGCCAGTTGGCGGCAAAGTACAGACAATTGCGCGCTGTCATTTGGCATCAGGGTAATGTGACCAATCTTGCGGCCTTCGCGCTCTGACTTATTGTAAAGATGCAAATGTGCACCTTCCAGAGCAAGTACATCTGCAGATTTCGGATGCTGACCAATGATGTTCACCAAGACAGTTGGGCGGATCACTTCAGTTGAACCTAAAGGTAAACCTGCCACGGCACGCACATGGTTTTCAAACTGCGAACATACTGCACCTTCAATCGACCAGTGACCCGAGTTATGCACACGTGGTGCCATCTCGTTGGCATATAGGCCATTGTCTGTCACAAACAACTCAAGGGTCAGCACACCGACATAGTTCAGATGATTCAGCAGGCGAGTGATGTATTCTTGTGCTACCGGCTGCAAGTCAGTACTGTCCGGTGCTGGCACAATCGAGTGCGACAGAATGCCGTCATGATGATGATTTTCCGCCAATGGCCAGGTTTTAACATCACCATCTTGGCCGCGTACTGCAATGATTGAAACTTCACGCGAGAAGGTGACAAAGCTTTCTGCAATCAGCTCACCTGCAGGGCCCAATTCTGCCCAGGCCTGATCCATCTGATCGGTCGAACGTAAAACGAATTGGCCTTTACCATCATAACCGCCACGCGAGGTTTTCAGTACGATCGGCAAGCCCAGTTCAGCTACAGCAGCCTCTAAGCTTTCCAGTGAAGTGACCGCTTTGTACGGTGCAACCGGAATAGCCAGTTCATCAAACAAGGCTTTTTCAGACAGACGATGCTGGGCAATCGCCAAAGCCTGACGCGGCGGATGCAGTTGCTTGCTTTGCGTCAGTACATCAACATCTGTAAGTGGCGTATTTTCAAACTCAAGGCTAAATACATCTGCACTATTAATAAAGTCTTGCAGACCATTTTCAGCCTGGCTCGAAATCACCGGACCCAAAGCAGCAGAAGGACAGTCTGTGCTGGCTTCAAAAAATGTACATTGAATATTTAATGGAAGTGCCGCTTGCGCCATCATACGACCCAGCTGACCGCCACCAAAAATACCGATGGTTTTATCCATAATCTGTGTCTCGACTTAAGCTTGGCCTGGAATATTGTTACTTGCCACTTTATCTGTTTGCGCTGCACGGAAATCTGCAACATTTTTTGCGATTTCTGGACGGGTCAAACCCAGAATTTGCGCGGCCATAATGGCAGCATTGGTGGCACCGGCAGGACCGATGGCCAAGGTACCCACCGCAATACCGGCTGGCATTTGCACAATAGACAGCAATGAATCAACACCGTTTAAAATCGAAGATTTCACCGGTACACCCAAAACTGGAAGATCAGTTTTCGCTGCACACATACCCGGTAAATGCGCTGCGCCACCTGCACCGGCAATAATTACATGAATACCACGATCACGCGCTTGCTCGGCATATTCAAACAGGCGGTCTGGGGTACGGTGTGCAGAAACAACTTCGGCTTCAAATGGGACACCAAGCTGCTTGAGCATATTGGCAGTGTGTTCGAGAGTTGCCCAATCTGATTGAGAACCCATGATAATACCTACGAGAGGAGTATCTTGTGCAGCAGCCGCATTCATTGCAAATTTTCCAGAGATTAAAGTGAGATAAAGATAAATCTCGACGAGAGAGCCAAGCTTGAATAGGAGTGCGTATTATAGACTGAAAATTCAGCTTCATAAAATTTAACGGTCAAAGCAAGGCTCGATTTTTCTTGTTTTTTTATCGAATTTTCAAAAACTGTAATAAAAATAGGGGAGTATCTGCAGTTACAACTATTTAAGAACTGCGGAATACAAAATAGACACATCCACACAGACATAAAGCAGCCCAGAGATAATCCAGTTTAAAGGGCTGTTTAAACATAAAAATCATAAAAGGAACAAAGACTAGTAAGGTCACGACTTCCTGGGTGATTTTCATTTGACCGACTGCCAGGCCTTGCTGCGCCAGTAATTTGGTCGCTGGAATCATCAGACTATATTCAAACAGGGCAATGGCCCAGCTGAACAAAATCGCTTGCCAGAGCGGTGCATCATGCGGCAAAAATTTTAAATGCCCATACCAGGCCAGGGTCATAAAACAGTTGGCAATTACCAGAAGAAATAAAGCCGGCAGCATTTGCATGCACTCTGCAAAAAAGTCGAACTTATTTTACGGTTTATTTGGCGAAAAGATATTGCATCGCTTTGAAATTTTCTTTGAATTTATCCGTGAAACAGGATTTAAAAAATCCCACAACAAGGCCAGAATTTTCACTATCTTTTCAGCTAAAGCCTTGCTATCGTTGCTTGCAAATTGAATAAATCATGACAACAGCACCAATATAAAGTGATGGGTCAGACAGGAACGGAGTAAAGTAGATGCATCTGCATATTTTGGGTATTTGTGGCACCTTTATGGGCTCGTTAGCGCTACTTGCACGCGATCTGGGCCACCAGGTAACAGGTTCAGACCTGAATGTGTATCCACCCATGTCGACCCAACTTGAAAATGCGGGCATCACTTTAATGCAGGGTTATGACCGCAGTCATTTACAGCCTCATCCGGATCTGGTGATCGTCGGCAATGCCATGAAGCGTGGTATTGATGCAGTCGAATATATGCTGAATGCAGGTCTGCCTTATATTTCAGGTCCGCAGTTCCTGGCTGATCATGTTCTGCAAGGTAAACACGTGCTGGGTGTCGCCGGAACACATGGTAAAACCACGACCACCACGATGCTGGCTTGGGTACTGGATCAAGCCGGTCTGGAGCCAGGTTTTCTGATTGGCGGTGTGCCATTGGGCTTTTCGGAAAGTGCGCGTCTCGGTGGTGGGAAATATTTCTGTGTCGAAGCCGATGAATACGATTCTGCTTTCTTCGACAAGCGTTCCAAGTTCGTGCATTACCATCCAAAAACCGCAATTTTAAATAACCTGGAATTTGACCATGCCGATATCTTCGATGATCTAGCCGCAATTCAAAAGCAGTTCCATCATCTAGTTCGTACCATTCCAAGTGAAGGCCGGATTATCGCGCCGATTACTGAAAGCAATATTGATGAAGTGCTGGAGCAGGGCTGCTGGACACCTGTAGTACGCACCAGTCTGGATGCCAATGAAAAAGCTAAGCTGTATGCAGAACAATTGTCAGCAGATGGTTCACATTTCAAAGTGCTGCAACAGGGCGTGGTCAAAGGCGAAGTACAATGGAATATGACTGGACAGCATTCGGTGGCCAATGCCTTGGCCACGATTGCTGCCGCTGAACATGTCGGCGTATCGATTGAAACTGCCTGTGAAGCACTATCGAATTTTGGTGGGGTGAAACGCCGTATGGAACTGTTAGGCACAGTCCGTGGTATCGAGGTTTATGATGATTTCGCCCATCATCCGACGGCGATTGATACGACCTTAGAAGGTGCGCGCAAACGTCTAGGGGAACGCAAACTCTGGGCAATTATTGAACCACGTTCCAATACCATGCGCATGGGCAGTCATAAAGATGGCTTGGCTCATTCAGCACGTCTGGCCGATGAAGTGATCTGGTATCAACCGGAAGGACTGGACTGGGATCTGCAACCGGTCATTGAGGCTGCGCCAAACAAGGCCAAAGTTGCACGCACACTGGATGACATCATTCAGACCGTGGTAGCAGAGGCAGGCGAGGGCGATGCCGTAGTAATTATGTCGAATGGTGGTTTTGGTGGTTTGCATCAGAAGCTGATTACTGTTTTACAAGCATAAAACAGATTTAAGTGAAGTGAAGAAGCCCGCCTAGCGGGCTTTTTTTAGCATATTAAAACGTTGATTGAGAAAAAGTGAACCGTTGTTCTGATCCTGCAATCCTATGATTTAAACATTGACCCAAAGAGCAGATTTATCTCTGAACCCTCCCTGATGATCTTTTGTTGCAATCTGTACACAAGACTCATTGCAGCGCCATATCACTCAAGGCACAATCGAGAAGAACACAGGTATCTATAGGCCTGAAAGCCAGATCATAAATCAGCCCATCGCTGTCACTATATAAAAGCAATCGAGGCGTTCATTATTCTCGCTGAGTCAGGTCATTCTCATTCCTCATTCCATTAGGAGATGTGTCATGACAACGATGAAAGCGATGGTCTATTACGGCGCAAATGATATCCGCTTTGAAGACCGCCCAGTTCCCACCATTTTGCATCCCAGCGATGCCATCATTAAACTGGAAAAAGTTACCATCTGCGGTACCGACTTGGGTATCTGGAAAGGTAAAAACCCGGAAATTGAGCAGGAGGCTACGCGTAAAGAGGGCAGCTTTAAGGGACGTATTTTAGGTCACGAAGGTATTGGCATTGTGGAAGAAGTTGGTTCCGCCGTGCAAAACTTTAAAAAGGGCGACCGGGTGATTATTTCCTGTGTCAGCCGCTGCGGAACCTGTGAAAACTGCCAGAAACAGCTCTATGCCCATTGTCGCAATGAAGGCGGCTGGATCATGGGTTATATGATTGATGGCACCCATGCCGAATATGTACGCACGCCCTTTGCCGATACCTCACTCTATCATTTACCCGATGGCCTGAATCAAGATGTGGCCGTATTCCTCTCAGATATCCTGCCAACTTCACATGAAATTGGGGTGCAATATGGCGATGTCAAACCAGGCGACAATGTCGCGATTGTCGGGGCAGGGCCAATCGGCATGAGTTGTCTGCTCACCGCACAGTTTTATTCACCCGCCAATATTATTATGGTGGATATGGATGATAATCGGCTGGAATTTGCCAAGACTGTCGGCGCGACGCATATCATCAACTCTGCCAAAGAAGATGCCATTCAAAAGATTCTAGAGATTACCGATGGACGCGGGGTCGACTGTGCCATTGAAGCAGTGGGGGTGGAGCCTACCTGGAATATTTGCCAGCATGTCGTGAAGGAGGGCGGGCATATTGCCAACGTCGGCGTACATGGTAAACCGGTGAGTTTTGAACTGAACAAACTCTGGATTAAAAACCTGACCATCACCACCGGCCTGGTGAATGCCAATACCACAGGGATGTTGCTGAAAACCTGCTGTTCCGGCAAATTGCCCCTAGAAAAACTGGCGACCCATCATTTTAAATTTTCCGATTTTGAAAAAGCCTATGATGTCTTTAAACATGCCTCTGATGAAAAGGCCTTAAAAGTCATGATTGACATGACCTAATCCACATCAGACAAAAAAGTCCGCCATGCGGACTTTTTATTTTCAGCTTTGATCCATCAGATCAAAAATAGGGGACATAACCACGCTGCTTATAACCTTTTGGCGATGCCAAACTGGCCTGATTTTCTTCCAGGCGATACAGTACTTTGAGGAATTCGGCAATTCCTGACTGCTGTAAGGCATGCGGATCAAATTGCTTCAAACCTAAACGTGAAAATAAAGAAGAAATTTCACTGTGTTTATGCACATATTTCATTGACCATTCCGAGAAATGGGAATGCTCTACCATCGCATCTGCAAAACGCAAGATATTGTGATGGCGGGGATCCCGACAAATGCTCTGAAATAAACTTTCCACTACTTCAGCCTGACCTTCAAGGCACTGGAAAAATTTGCCATGGGAATAATACAACACCCCATGAATCTGATGCTGAAGATTGAACTTCCGGGCAGTGGCTAAAATATCGCTCAAATCTTGTAACAACTCTTGTTCAGATTCTATGCGTTCACTAGCATAGCAAAGCTGTAGCATCATGCCATCTCCCTAGAGGGAAGAATTAAAAATACAATTTAATCAATAATTTTAAATTAAGTCGACTATTTTTTGAGCAAACATCCGTTTTTGCTTACACGGTTTTCAGTTTGCATTTCTGGATTAAACTTTTAACAATAGTCCCTAAATTATTAAACGAATATTTTCATACACCTACCGTAAGCATGAGGATCACCTGATGTTAAAAGATCTGATTTTAACCCTCGCCTTGTTATGTGTGTGTTTTGTCCTGATGATCACTTTAAATAACTGGCAATTCAGTGCTCAAACCAATTTGCTGATCAGTTCAATTTTTATTAGCTGGACGATCTTGAAATTTGTTGGGCATCGTATTTATTTTCATGCCAGTTACCTGCTGATCATGGCAATTTTAGTGATGCTGCAACAGTTTGAAGAAATTTTCTGGGCCATGACCGGCGTGATGGCAGGTTTCGGTTTATATACCCTGTTACAGGTTATATTGATTCCTGCCTTGAAAGAAAAACTGCATTTATCTTTCGGGAAATCCCCTTGGGTAGTTAAATAGCAGTTGCTGCGACATCTGCCAGACTTCGGTCACGTTTAAACATGACATCCACATAGGAACATTGTGGGATAATGGTTAAACTTTTTTCACGGGCAAAATCGACCAGTACATCCAGCATTTTCCGGGCAATACCGTGGCCACGCAGGGAATCATCGACCCAGGTATGATCGGCAATGATGACGGCATCGCCCCGCCATTGATAAGTGATCTCCGCCAGGCGACGTCCTTGATCTTCCATAAAAAATACACCACCACGTTTTGAATCTTGATATTTAATTTCCATACGAATCTAAACCTTTGTTGTCATTTTAAAATTATAAAACATCATTAAAGCGAGGCTCTCGCTCGAACACGGATTTGGCAAAAGGACATTTTGGAATAATCCTGATGCCGTGTTCACGGGCAAAATTCACAGCGGCCTCGACCAGATAATACCCGACGTGCTGTCCGCGTAGGCTGTCATCGACCCAGGTGTGTTCAATCACTAATTGATCTTCATTTACTCTGGAATAACTCATTTCTGCCAGACGTTTTTCATTTGGCTCTACAAACCATAAACCTCCAGTGTCCTGTTGCTGATGCTCGATCAACATACCGATCCTCTCCTTGTTTTTAAGCCAGACTGACATATTTTTCCCTGCTCTATTGTTAGATTTCTTTTAAAGGATTGTGAATCTGTCCTTCTGACCAATACCGCATTTTGCTGAACAGGTTTAAACTGCCGGCCGGTTCCTTTTATCAGATGTTTATGTCCAGCTCTTCTTCCACCTCTTCGGTGACGCGTCAATGGGTTTGTGTGATTGCTTTAGCCTCTGCTGCCTTTATTTTCAATACCACCGAATTTATCCCGGTGGCGCTATTAAGTGATATTGGTACCAGTTTTGCCATGTCACCGACCCAGGTCGGATGGATGCTGACAATTTATGCCTGGGTCGTGGCGCTGCTGTCTTTGCCAATGATGTTACTGACCAAAAATATTGAACGGCGCTTTCTGCTGATGGTTTTATTTGCGGTGTTTATTTTCAGTCATGTGCTGTCCTATTTTGCCTGGAGCTTTAGCATTCTGGTGCTGAGCCGGATTGGTATTGCCGTGGCGCATGCGCTGTTCTGGTCAATTACGGCGTCACTTGCTGTGCGGGTTGCGCCAAAGGGCAAAAAATTTCAGGCATTGGGCTTATTGGCTACCGGTACCGCCATGGCGATGGTCTTGGGAATTCCCTTTGGCCGGATGATCGGGGAGGCCTATGGCTGGCGCAATAGTTTTGCCTTGATCGCAGTTGTGGCAAGCGTGGTCTGCGTACTGCTGGCCAAAACCTTGCCTTTATTGCCAAGTGTTAATTCAGGTTCACTCAGCAGTTTAAAAAGCTTGCTAAAACGTCCCAGCCTGATGCTGGTCTTTGCGCTTACCGTGCTTGTGATTAGTGCGCAATTTACCGCCTATAGTTATATTGAACCCTTTGCGCTGAATATTGCGCAATTCAGCTCTGCACAGACCACCAGCTTATTGCTGATTTATGGCGGTGCGGGCCTGATCGGGTCTTATGTATTTGGCCGCTTTGCACCGCATTTTCCCCGACTCACCATTCCGCTATTTACACTCGGGCTAGGGATCTCGCTGCTGTTATTGCTGCCACTGTCTCAGGGTGTATTTCAGCTTAATAGCTTGGCGTTAATCTGGGGCATCAGCATTATTGGGTTTAGTCTGGCTCTACAAGCCAAGACCTTAAATCTGGCTTCTGATGCAACCGATGTCGCCATGGCAATTTTTTCAGGTCTGTACAATGTCGGGATTGGTGGCGGTGCCTTACTCGGCGGTCTGGTAACGGCACATATCGGATTACATAGTATTGGCTGGGTAGGAGCAATCTTGGCCAGCTTGGGTTTTCTGATCAGCTTATACCTGATTCAGCGTCCGGATTTCTTAGGTAAGAAAGCGCCTTGAAGCATGATTTTTGTAAATGAAATTGTAGTCTTAGCAAAAATCTGTCATGCTTGCTGCACATTGAGCTACCGCTCAAATAAAATTTAGTTTGAACAAGGGGAGTAGCCTCCTCCAAGCGTTTAAGAATGAAATTTCAATTTTTAAACGTGTCAGAATATCGTCATTACACTTTGCAAAAAGTCGGTATCTGAGCATCTTGAAGTCACACTTTATATAAAAAAGTGGAACAGTAAGATGTAGGCAAGACCTTGATCATGTTGTTATAGATGTTTTTCATCTGGCAACTGGTCAAGGTTTTTTTATGGCTAGTTGTCCGATGTGGAGAATTCACATGGAAACCATTGGTACACTCTGGCTGTATCTCGTCTTTTTCGCGATTGTCGCAGTCATGCTGGTAATCGATTTTGTCGGCTTTAAGCATCAGCATGGTCAGGAAGTTAAAGTCCGAACTGCTGCCTACTGGAGTATTGCCTGGGTCAGTGTCGCGACTTTATTTGGTGGCGGCTTATGGCTGTATCTGGAGCAGACCGCAGGCACGGCAATTGCTAATGCCAAGGTTATGGAATACTTTGCCGGTTATCTGCTGGAAAAATCCCTAGCGATTGATAACGTCTTTGTCTGGCTGATGATCTTCGCGGCCTTCGCCATTCCACCCGCATTGCAACGCAAGCTGCTGTTATATGGCGTACTGGGTGCGATTGTACTCAGAACCATCTTTATTTTTATTGGCGCCTGGTTTGTACAGGAATTCTCTTGGATTCTGTATATCTTCGGTGCGTTCCTGGTGTATACCGGCTTCAAATTCCTTCGTGGTCAGCATGAAGAAGACAGCAATATTGAAGATATGGCGATTCTGAAATGGCTACGTAAACATATGCGTATTACCCCGCAACTTCAGGGCGACAAATTCTTTGTCCGTCAGAATGGTTTGCTCTGGGCAACGCCGTTGTTCTTGGTCCTGATCCTGGTTGAAGCCTCTGATGTGATCTTTGCCGTCGATTCTATTCCAGCTATTTTTGCCGTCACCACCGATCCCTTTATTGTCCTTACCGCAAACCTGATGGCGATTTTAGGCCTACGCGCGATGTTCTTCCTGCTCTCGGGCGCAGCCTCAAAAATGCATTATCTGCCTTATGGTCTCGGGATCATTCTGGTCTTTATCGGCTTTAAAATGCTGATGCTGGATGTGTTCCATATGCCGATCTGGATTTCTTTGAGCTTTATTGTGATTGTCCTCACTGTGACCGCGATCTTGTCGATTCGTCATAGTAAGAGGCATAACGAAACCACCCTGTAAAAAGTAATCATCAAAAAAGCCTGCATCAGCAGGCTTTTTTTATTGTTCTATCAGGGATAATTTGGGCCATTTTTGCAAAAACTGTTTGCTCAGCATGCGTTGTTCAAACACGGCATAACTGACTAAATTCGGATTCCAACGCAGCTTTAACTCAAATAAATCTGCTAAACCGAAAGGAGCAATCAACTCCAATTCATCATCTTTTAGGCGCAGTGCCAAGGCCGTGACAGTTTCTGGCCATAATGACAGCGCATGATCAATTGAAGTTAAAGGCTCAATATTTTCATTTTGATCGGTACGATACCACTCATGTACAAAGGCTTGATTGGTCACATCCCAACGGATATCTGGAAAATACTCTTTTAACCGATCTGCAAGTTGCTGTTCTATAACGCGAGCCTGCTCATTTTCATCATAGAAAATCACATCGACCTCAGTATGATTTATTTCATATTCCCATCCATGTAAATGCGCCCAGATCACATGACGTAACACACCCGCTGCGACATAAGCGTCAGAGTGTAATTGTGCTAACTGATGCAAGAAGCGCATTAATGTGGGCTGCGCACACACGATCTGTTGAAATTGATCATAATAATTGGATGGGGTCATAGAAGAATCTGGATCGCTATTTAAATATGAATGTTCATACAAACATGGCAATTTTTTCAGCTACAATCAATCGAAAAAATTAAAAGCGTAGGTTTAAAATGTCTTCTGTAATTGCAACGACAGCGATCCGTGGTCGCTTCCTCGACATTCAGAATACAGTTGCCCAAGCACGTGATATACACGACCAAGTGCGATATGTAGAAGATGGTATAGTCATCATTCACGAAGGTAAAATCCAGTGGTTTGGTCCTTGGCAAGAAGGGCAGTCACGACTTCCTACCAACGCTGAATTACAGCACTATCCAGATCAACTGATTGTTCCCGGTTTTATCGACACCCATATTCATTTCCCGCAAACGGAAATGGTCGGGGCTTATGGTGAACAGCTGCTGGAATGGTTAAATACCTATACATTCCCCACTGAAATCCAGTTTCAAGATGCATCGTACAGCGAAAAAATTGCCGAATTTTTCGTGCAGGAATTGCTTAAAAATGGCACCACCACTGCACTGGTCTTTTGTACCGTTCATCCTGAATCCGTAGATGCTTTATTTAATGCGGCAACCATGCGCAATATGCGTCTGATCGCGGGTAAAGTCCTGATGGATCGTCATGCTCCGGAAGCACTAACAGATACAGCAGAAACAGCTTATACAGATTCTAAAGCGCTGATTGAAAAATGGCACGGACAGGGGCGGAACCTGTATGCGATTACCCCACGCTTTGCACCAACCTCAACACCTGAACAACTACAAAAAGCCGGACAGCTCAAAGCCGAATATCCGGATGTCTATGTACATACCCATTTAAGTGAAAATAAAAATGAAATTGCTTGGGTAAAAGAACTCTTTCCTGAACGTGAAAGTTATTTGGATGTTTATCATCATTATGGTTTAACCGGCAGTAAATCCGTCTTCGCGCATTGCGTGCATCTGGAAGATGAGGAGTGGGATTGTATGCATCAGACCGACTCCGCCATTGCTTTCTGTCCGACCTCAAATCTATTCCTTGGCAGTGGCTTATTTCCCCTGAAAAAAACTTGGGACAAAGGGGTCAAAGTCGGCTTAGGCACAGACATTGGAGCAGGAACATCATTTAATCAGCTGCAAACCTTGAATGAAGCCTATAAGGTGCAGCAGTTGCAGGACGAAAAACTCTCCGCTTTTGAGGCCTTGTATCATGCCACTTTAGGCGGTGCCAAAGCCTTGAGTCTGGATGATCGCCTAGGGAACTTTAATATTGGCAAAGAAGCCGACTTTGTGGTGCTGAATCTCAATGCCACTGCCTTACAGCAGTTACGCCAGAGCAGAGCTAAAAATATTGAAGATGCATTTTTTGCACTGACCATGCTTGGCGATGACCGTAATATTGCAGCCACCTATGTCTATGGAGTAGCCGTCTATGTCAAAGCAGCAGCCAGTGAATAAAGCGACAAAACCCCGCCATCGTCAATACTTGCTCCTGTCTGCAATGGCGCTGGGCTGTGTTTTTTTACTGAAACGCGATTCAGCCGCGGCTAAAAAATGATTACATTTACAGCCAGCAAAACAGGTGCATCTCTGCTAGGGATGTATTAAAATTGCGACGTATTCAGGTGTTGCAGGTCAACACCTTTTTTATTTTGCTATTTTTACTTTTTAGGTATCTACCCATGACCGTCCAAATGAGCGTAATGATTTCCGCTGAAGAAATTCAAGCTAAAGTCAAAGAGCTTGGTGCTCAAATCAATGCACACTATGCCAATAGTGACAAAGAACTTGTGCTCATCGGTTTATTACGTGGTTCAGTGATTTTTATGGCTGATTTATGTCGTGTGATTTCAAAACCGCATGAATTGGATTTCATGACTGTGTCCAGTTATGGCGATGGCACGGTATCGTCACGTGATGTAAAAATCCTGAAAGATTTAGACGGTGAAATCCGTGGTAAAGATGTGTTAGTCGTTGAAGATATTATTGATTCAGGCAACACTTTAAGCAAGGTACTTGAAATCCTGCAAACCCGTGAACCCAATTCGATTCAACTGTGTACTTTGGTAAGTAAACCATCGCGTCGTGAAATCGATTTGAAGGTCGAATTTATGGGCTTTGAGGTTGAAGATAAATTTATCGTGGGTTATGGCTTAGACTATGACCAGAAGTACCGTCACCTGCCATTTATTGGTGAAATCGGTCTTTAAAATCAGGTTAAAAAAAGTGGCATAAGCCACTTTTTTTATACTTCAAATATAGAGAAAACCGGGAACAAAAAATAACATCTCGTTTCAGGATTCAACTTTTTATGATCCTGACTTTGTTTCAAGATGATTAAACAGATGTGAAAACAAAGACATGATAAGAAGGAGTATGCATATGTGGACAATTATTGTGGCGATCGTCATTGGTTTTGTAGCAGGTCTGATTGCACGTGCCATTCATCCTGGTAATGATAAGGCAGGTTTTATTATGACTACCTTACTGGGTATTGCCGGCTCCTTATTGGCGACTTTTGGTGGCCGTATGCTCGGTCTGTATTCGGCAGATTCCGCAGCAGGTCTGATTGCTTCCGTGATTGGTGCTGTGATTATTCTGTTTATTTATAATATGGTCACCAAACGCCGTACAGTCTAAACCATTCAGATGTTTCTGAGGTTGATTTGACGACCTGAATAAAAAAGCACCGGAAAGGTGCTTTTTTATATTGAGCGACTGATAGCTTTATTTAATTTTTTTATAAATTGAATTCTTTAAAGATCTGCTCAATCTGCTCTGCCGGATAGGCACCCATCACTTTAAAACCATTGGAAAAAATAATCGCAGGTGTCCCATTCACGCCCATAGACTGAGCCAGTTTTTTATTCTGTTCAATCGGATTGGCACAAGTTTTTTTCGATTTAGGTTGAATCCCTTGAGCAATCAGATCTTCCCATGCCTGAGCTGGATTAGACTCGCAATACACCTGTTTTGAAGGAGCCACCGACTGGGGTTTTAAAGGAAGAATAAAGGTATAAATCGTCAAATCATTCAGTTTTTTCAGCTCTAACTCAAGCTTTTTACAATACGGGCAATTTGGGTCAGAAAAGATGGCAATCTGACGTTTACCCGTACCTCTTACACTTTTTACAGCATCCTGAAGCGGTAATTTTTTCCAGTCGATACTATTTTGTTTCAGCATTAAATCACGGGTCAGATTATGTTGATCCTGAATCCGCAGCATCGGACCAGCAATCAGATGCTTGGCATCTTCATTCAGATAAACCACTTGGCCCTGCATGGAACCGCTATAGATACCTTTCATCTCGGTGGTCTGAATATTTTCAATTTTTAAATTGGGACTGTTTTTTGCCAAATTAGCTTGTACCGTATCAATATTGGCAAATGCAAAGCTTGAAATGAATGTACTTAAACTAATGATCAGTGTTTTTTTTAACATGAATGTTCTACATGAATTGGATAAGAATATGCTTCGATTCTAATCGCTCTGCTTTTAAATTTCTCAAACATTTATGTTACTGTTTATACCCAGTTAAATAAGCTCATCATGTTTCACGTGGAACACAATATATAAAGTTATACTTAACTCCAATATATCTAAAACCACATCATTATTCATATTAAATAATTGTTTTATATAATTAAAATATTTTAAATGATAAACATCTTACTAATTCAACCTTGACCGATTTTCTGTATCCATTCTAAACTGCAGACACTTTCTATTTTCCTCGCTACGCCCTGACATGGATTGGCCAAGGATCAACACTATAACGGCATTTTCATGACAATAACAACCAGCTGGCGACCGTTCTTGATGGTCAGCTTGGCTTTAATGATGGGAACGATTGGCACCGCTTTGGCCAGTCCGCTTTATCCGATTTATCAACAGCTCTGGCATTTGCTGCCCAGCCAGATCAGCTACATTTTTGTCGCCTATATGTTTGGCTGCCTCTCGACCTTGTTGTTTTTGGGCAGAACCAGTAACAGCATCGGGTTTTTACGAACCCTGCAAATTGGCCTGGCCCTGATCACGCTAGGTCTCATCATTTCCGTTTTTGCTCAGAATGCACTGATCCTCTCGATTGGCCGTTTTATTATTGGGATTGCCTCGGGCCTGATGACCACTTCTGCCATGATGGGTTTAATGCATACCATCCCAGAAAGCCATAAACACACTGCACCACAACTGATTTCAATCATTACTGCAATGGGTTTTGGTTTAGGACCCTTGGTCGGTGGCGTGATTGCGCAGTTTTCCGCTGCGCCTTTGGTAATGCCATATTTGCCAATTATTCTGGGTGCCGTGCTGTGTTTGATTGGCCTATTCTGGATTAAAGCACCCAAGTTTGAGGCACAGCCCTTTAGCATGGCGCCTAAACTGCAACGACCTGAATCGCAATTTCATCTGGTATTTATGATTATTGCAGTGACAGCTTTTAGTGCCTTTGCCGCCTTTAGCCTGTTTGCGTCCCTGTCACCATCCTTTGTCCGCAATATTTTACCTTGGCATGGTCCTTTGGTCAGTGGGCTGGCCATTACCAGTATTTTAGTCGTCTCAGTGATCGTGCAGTTTATGGCCAAAGCGGTCGCAGCGTCTAAATGTCTGAATATCGGCCTGATGATGATGTGCTTGAGCCTGATCATTTTAGCACTATGCATGTATTCGAAAATCAGCCTGCTATTTTTTATCAGTGATATTTGCTTTGGAATTGGCCATGGGTTTGCCCTGATGGGTGCTTTTGCACTGATTCATCAAATGACCAGCTTAGACAACCGTGCAGCCGTCATGTCGACCTATCTGTTTATTGCCTATCTGGGCACTATTGTCCCTATCATTGCTGTGGGTTATCTGGCCGATCACTGGGGGCTGGATTTCGCTGTGATCAGCTTTTGTATCGCGATCAGTCTATTGTGTTTTGCGCTGTGGTGGGCGTATCAAAAATCTCATCGACCAGCCTAAAAAAAGCCCTCAGTTGAGTAATGCCAGTCAGTTAAGAAATTGACTGGCATTTTCTTGGGTATTTCTGTGGTTTTCCTTTCACAACTCGTGGGCAACTTCTAACCCTCCTCTCAGGCAACACATACCTCTTAGATTTCTCCAGTAAACTTTCTAGATGTTTGGGTAAATTCCCTGCGGAGTCTAAAGAGTCAAATCTTAATATATTCAGGATACCGATAGATGCAATATGAAAGCTGATTCTCAAAGGACTGACTTTTGCTCGTTGAGCCATATGTTTCATTTGTCTTCTTAGAATATTATAGGCAATGAAGACCCCCCATAATTCTTGATAAATTAAATCAGGTTGCTTGCTCCTCAAATGCTTGCCTTCCTGTAAATCACTTTTGATTTCTCGGTAACACATTTCTATTTCCCAGCGCTGGGCATAAAGCTTCGCCAAGCCTATCAGTGGATATGCCTTTGAATCCATTAATGAAGTGATATAACGTCTAATTTTCCCTGCCTGCTCAACTTCAATCAAACGCGCTTCCCAATATTCTCCTAATGATGGATTTAGCTTCCTGGCTCTAGCTGAAAGAGGCATTTTGATTTGAAAGTCATGCGGGGAATTACGTTTAATGATCTCATAGCGTAAATTATCTTTTGCTCTCATTAACCAATGACTGGCTTCTACTCGTGTTTGCCAGTCAATCAAGAAATCAGCAGAGAAATAGGCTCGATCAAACAAGGTAATACTATGCGATGGAGGACATAATCGATTTGCCAGTGTAAGTTCACCCTGATCCATGCTACCTATTTGGGCATCAATGATTTCATGGGTGCTGGTATTTACCAGGCAGGTTGCTCTCACTTGTGGATAAGGGGCTGCAGCGGTTTTACCCTTAGATGAGCCAAAGTGTTCAAAATTCTCGTCTGTATAAGGCATAGACCAAACCACCCCGTCAACAGCACATACACTAAGGCCATGAAAGTTTGAGTATTGCTGTTGGGATTCTTCAAACCAGGCTTGGCTGAGTAGAGAAAACAAGGTATTCAAGGGCTCTCGTCCTAAACGTTGTCGTGCTTGCACTGCTGCACTGGGGACACAATATTCTGTTGTACCAAACACAAGTTTTAGTTGCTCTACGACATACCCGATCGGTTGATCTCGAAATAGGGCAAGCCCAATTACCAGCCATACCACATGTTCGGCAGGTAATTTTCTTCTCCTGATAGAAGCCTTACCTGTTTGATGTAGGCTTTCTTTAATCCAGTTTAAATCAATGAGTTCACTGAAATGGCTGAGTGAAGGCAAAGAATGTTGAAGGGTGCAATCTAAATTTTCAGATAAAGTCATAAAAAAAATGAGCGTATTGGCATACACTCATTTTTACTACATTTTTCTAATGTCTGCTTAACTGACTGGCATTACTCAGTTGAGGGCTTTTTTGATGTTTTATTAAATAATTACTTTCCAATACAGAATGAACCGAAGATCTTGCCCAGCAGGTCATCTGCACTGAAATCACCAGTGATCTCACCCAATGCATTTTGCGCCAGACGTAAGGACTCCGCTACCAGTTCACCGGCGTTATACACCACCAGTTGTTCACACGCCTCAGCCAGATAGAGCTGAGTGCGCTTCATTGCATCTAAATGACGGGTACGTGCGATAAAGGTGTCTTCCTCAGGCTGAAAGCCTGCATGCGCTGTAATCGCCTCTATGAGCGCTTGAACGCCAGTTTCTTGCTTGGCAGAGACTGCAATATGCCGGAAACCATTTAAATCGCCAATCACGGCTTCAGCACCGGTCAGGTCGCATTTATTGCCAATTAGCATCAAACGTTTTGGCTCGATATGTTCGGCAAAATATTCTTGGGCGAGTTGCAGCGGATCTTCGCCCTGGCTTAAGTCATAGACCAAGAGTAATAAATCGGCCTGTTCAATTTCCTTAATCGCGCGGCGAATCCCTTCCTTTTCCACGATATCACCGGTTTCACGCAGACCAGCCGTATCGGTCAGGGTAATCGGTAAGCCATTTAAGGTAATTTTCTCATGCAGCACATCACGGGTGGTGCCAGCAATATCGGTCACAATCGCGCGTTCAATTCCGGCCAGCGCATTCAGTAGAGAGGATTTACCGGCATTCGGTTTACCTGCAATTACGACTTGCAAGCCTTCACGTAGAAGCTGTCCTTGACGTGCGGATTGCTGGACTTGAGTGACTGCACTGGATACGCCATCCAGCAGATTTAAAATCTTGCCATCTGCCAGAAAGTCGATTTCTTCTTCCGGAAAATCAATCGCGGCTTCCACATGCAGACGCAGATGAATCAGCTGCTCAAGGACTGCATTGACTTTGGTCGAGAAAGCTCCTTGCAGTGAACGCACCGCAGAACGTGCAGCCGCTTGCGAAGTTGCATCAATCAGGTCGGCAATTGCTTCAGCCTGCACCAGATCCAGCTTGCCATTTTCAAAGGCACGCATCGAGAATTCACCCGCTTTGGCTGCAGTGGCGCCCAGTTCCAGCAAACGGCCAAGCAGGGCGTTCTGAATCACCGGACCGCCATGACCTTGTAGCTCCACTACATCTTCACCGGTAAACGAGTTTGGATTCGGGAAGCAAATCGCCAGTCCTTCATCCATGACTTCACCTGCTGCATCGTAGAACTGGCGGAAACCGGCAAAACGGGCTTTAGGCAGCTCTTTTTGTGTCAGTTGCTGGGCAATTTCATAGGATTTCGGGCCTGACAGGCGAATCACCCCAACGCCGCCACGTCCTGGTGGAGTTGCAATCGCAGCAATAGTTGTGGTTCGGTTGAGCATAAAATTCACCTGCAAAGACTCAAAAGTACAGCCAAAAAAAATCCGCCTAAGATTACCATCTTAAGCGGATTTATTCAGCCTATCCGTACAACTTAGTTGACTGGAGTAACCTCATCACGTTTCGCGCGATCTTTGGCAACAGACTTGTTAATCAAAGTTTGTTGCAGAATCGTGATCAAGTTGTTGACGATCCAGTACAGAACCAAGCCTGCCGGGAAGAACAACAAGAATACGGTAAAGATAATCGGCATAAACTTGAAGACTTTTGCCTGCATTGGATCCGTCGGTTGTGGATTTAACGACTGTTGGATATACATCGTCAAGCCCATCAACAACGGCAGAATGAACCAAGGATCCATTGAAGACAAATCCTGAATCCACAGCATCCATGGCGCATGACGCAGTTCCACAGATTCCATCAATACCCAGTACAAGGCCAGGAAAATCGGCATTTGTAATAACAGTGGTAAACAGCCGGCAAGCGGATTGACCTGTTCACGTTTGTACAATGCCATCATTTCTTGAGAGAAGCGCATGCGATCTTCACCGAACTCTTCTTTCATGCGTTGCATTTCTGGCGCAATCACCCGCATTTTCGCCATAGAGCGATAGCTCTTCGACGACAATGGCCACAGGATCAGTTTCACCAGGATGGTCAACAGAATAATTGCCCAGCCCCAGTTACCCACCAGACCATGGAAGAACTCAAGACCGACAAACAGTAATTTCGCAATTGGCCATAACCAGCCATAATCAACGGTCTGGTTTAAACCCGCAGCCAAATCTTTCAGTTCTGACTGGATTTTTGGACCTGAATAGAAAGTCGCATCAATTTCAGCCACTGTACCTGCAGGCACATTGAAGGTCGGTGAGGTAAAACCAATGATGTTCATGTTATCGGTTGATTTACGTGATTCAAGCTTGGCGCTATAAGCTTCGCCATTGCCTTGAGTCAACTTCAGCTGACCTGGAACCCATGCACTGACAAAGTAGTGCTGTACCATTGCCACCCAACCACCTGTCGCTTCAGTACTGACTTTTTCTTCAACAAAGTTGTCGAATTTAAGCTTGTTGTACTGCTCGTCCGGGGTACCCCATGCACCGCCGAGGAATGTTCCCAGCGTGAAGATCCCTTGATCGGACTTGCCTGGATCTTCCGAGTTATCGCGTTTGATCTGACCGAACATCTGGCCTTGCCAGGTCTGGCCACTGCGGTTAACCACTTTGTGATTTACCACGACCGGATATTCACCTTCAGTGAAATTGAAGGTCTTAATGATCTCAATCCCGTCAGCGGTTTTAAACACTAGCGGTACAGACAATACTTTCAGGTTTTCACCATCTTTGGATTTGACTGTTTTCGCATCTGCCAGGGTATAAGCAGTTTTTTCCAGCTCATACATTGGACGGCCGTTACGGCTGCTGTCCGGTCCATTCAGACCGATCAGGCCAGACTGGGCGACATAAGTACGTTTCGCATCGCTTTCCAGCATGACGAAAGGTTCATCGCTGTCTTTGTTCTTGTCATGATTGAGTAATTCAATACGAACAATATCACCACCCTTCGGATTGATCCAAAGATGATAAAGGTCAGTTTGTACTGAAATAAGCTGCTGACTTACAGGTGCTGTGGCATCCGTGGCTTGCTGTGCTGGCACATTTGCTTGTGGCAGATCAGAGGCAACTGTAGCCGTCTGACCATTTGGCAAATCTGCAGATACGTCATGCGAAACAACAGCAGTTTCCTGCTGCGGTTTTGTTTCAGCATTTCCATAATCTTTTTGCCACGCCAAAATGAGCAAATATGCGACAACAAACATGGCTCCGAGAATTGCAATCCTGGCCCATTGTTGCATATGTATTACCCCAAGTGGTGAGAGTGATTTTGGTTCAATAAACGATCACGAAAGGGTACAGCAACGTGAAGCGTTTGAGAATCTATTTGCTGAAATGAAATAAAACGAATCGCTTTTGAGGGAACAGGATCATATCCCGAGCCCCCCCACGGATGACAACGGCAAATACGTTTAGTAGCCAGCCACACTCCACGCCCAGCGCCATGCATCTGGACTGCTTCCAAGGAATATTGAGAACAAGTTGGAATATAACGACAGCGCGGTCCAAGAAGAGGACTAATCGCAATCTGATAGAAACGGATCAACCAATGCAGTAAACGTACCATTGGCCAACTCTACTTTTGTGGGGAGGGGGCTATTTTTGAATGCTTTTTGGCGAGACGGTTAAGTTTCTGCCAGGCAAATTGTAATTGCTGGTGCAATTCTGCATTAGGCACTGCTTCAACACCCATTTTCGGCATGATTACAATGTCTAGGTCATCTAATTGCTGTTGATGCAGGCGAAAACTTTCGCGAGCAAGTCGTTTTACTCGATTTCTTTCGTGTGCACGTCGCACTTTCTTCTTGGCAACAACTAAACCCAAACGGCTATTTGGCAGTTCGGAATGTTTTGCAAGAAATAAGAAATGGGGTTGATGCACTTTAAAAAGCGCACCATCAAAGACACCTTTATAATCGGCAGCACAGCGTAATCGCAACTCTGTGCCAAAACTATAAAGTTTTGTCATAACACCCAAAATCGTCTTAGCGTAACTGATTAAACAGTTAAGCTATGACGACCTTTTGCACGACGGCGAGCTAATACTTGACGACCAGCTTTAGTAGCCATACGAGCACGGAAACCATGAACACGCTTACGCTTTAATTCAGACGGTTGGAATGTACGTTTCATATTGAAACTCCAAAAAATGATCTTTCTATGAAGGTCCGCGATTTTAGTGCTCATTGCTTGAGCTGTCAATGCAAAAGCGGTTTTCTTTTCAAATAAGATCAAAAAATATAAAGACCCTAGTTGTTCAGAGAACTGAATAAAAAATAGTTCAACTTAAGTTAATCACAAATTAAGTTATTGTTATATAAAGATATATAAGTTATTAACAACTCTATCAACAAAGTTATCCACATGTTATCCAGAGTTTAAATTTAACTTACGGTTTTGAATTTAAATTTGAAGTTTTTTGAGTTATCCACAAAAACCAGTGATCTTATAAATAAATTCAAATTTATAAATTTAAATTTATTACTATTAGGGAGCGCTTTTTCTATGGATAAGCCACTTTTTATTTATTTAAACATTAACTTATATTGTGGATAAAACTGTTTCTATTAATCTTATACTTTGTGGATAACTTTATGATATATTTTATCCACAGCTTGCGGGTAAACTTATCCACACTGGGTTTTAAATTTAATTTTATGCATGGTGATTTCTTTTTGCACAGTTTTTGTGGAAATTGCCATGACAGATGTGGATAACTTGGTTAGAATGGCGACCCGCTTTTGGTCGCGGTCATCTTTTTTGAATGAACAATGGAATGAATAGGGGATTCACATGCTTTGGACGGACTGCTTAAATCGCCTGCGACAAGAGCTCTCTGGAAATGTCTTTACAATGTGGATTCGCCCATTGGTTGCAGAAGAGCTGGAAGACAGCTTGCGTTTGTATGCACCTAATCCTTACTGGACGCGTTACATTCAAGAACATCATCTGGAACTGATCACGATTCTGGCAGAGCAATTGTCTGAAGGACGGGTACGCAAGGTCGAAATTTTGGTCGATTCACGTCCAGGGGCGATTTTATCTGCCAGTGAACAACCGGCGACTACGACGGCGGCATTGACTTCGACACCGATGCCGGTGCCGAAACCGAAGAAAGAAAAAGAAGACAGCGGCAAAAATAGCCGTAGACGTCAGTTGAATCCATTGTTTACCTTCTCGCTGTTTGTGGAAGGCCGATCTAACCAGATGGCGGCAGAAACCTGTCGCAAGGTACTGACCCAGCTGGGTGCTTCACAGCACAACCCGTTATTTTTATATGGTCCGACCGGTCTGGGTAAAACCCACTTGATGCAGGCTGTGGGCAATGCATTGTTGCAGGCCAAGCCGAATGCCCGAGTCATGTACATGACTGCAGAAAGTTTTGTGCAGGATTTTGTCAGTTCGTTGCAGCAGGGCAAAGTCGAAGAGTTTAAGAAAAACTGCCGTTCTCTGGATTTATTACTGGTTGATGATATTCACTTGCTGGCCGGTAAAGAAGCCAGTCTAGTCGAGTTTTTCTACACCTTTAACGCACTTCTGGACGAGTCCAAACAGATCATTCTGACTTCAGATCGTTATCCTAAAGAGCTAACCGAACTCGATCCACGTCTGGTTTCACGTTTTTCCTGGGGGTTGTCGGTCGGGGTTGAACCACCAGATATTGAAACCCGAATTGAAATTTTGCTGAAAAAAGCCGAAAGCAATCAGGTTGATTTACCTCGTAACTGTGCGCTGTTTATTGCCCAGCAGGTGGTGGCTAACGTGCGTGAGCTGGAAGGTGCGCTGAATAAAGTGGTAGCGATTTCACGTTTTAAAGGCACACCAATTGATCTGGATGTAGTGCGTGAATCTTTAAAAGATGTGCTGGCAATTCGTGCCCGTACCATCAGTACTGAAAACATTCAGCGTGTGGTCAGTGAATATTTCCGGATTCCATTGAAAGAACTGGTCGGTCCAAAACGCACTCGGATTTATGCCCGCCCACGTCAGCTGGCGATGGGTCTGGCACGTGAATTAACAGGCGACAGTTTTCCGGAAATTGGCATGGCTTTTGGGGGGCGTGATCACAGTACCGTGATGCATGCCTGCGAGAAAGTACAGAGCCTGCGGGAAGAAGATCCGATCTTTAACGAAGACTATAAAAACCTGCAACGTCTATTGCAAAGTTGACCTAAATCGCTCAAATTCTATTCTTGCTATGCGGCTGCTTTTGCCGCATAGTAAACCGTCAAAAAAATCACTTTTTCTATATTAATCTTCAGCTTTAGAGGAATGCACCGTGCGTTTAAAAATCGCGAAAGAAAGCTTACTGAATGTTCTCTCACATGTCGTAGGAGCGGTTGAACGTCGCCATACCTTGAATATCCTGTCTAACCTGAAAATTCAGGTGACTGCGCAAGCATTGACCGTGACCGGTTCCGACCTGGAAGTCGAACTGGTGGCGAGTACAGCACTGGCTGAAGGTGCATGTTTGCAGGAAGGTGAGACCACAGTTCCTGCACGTAAGCTGATTGATATCTGTAAGTCACTTCCTTCAGCGGCATTGGTGGATTTACATATTACTGAAGATCAGCGCTGTATCCTTAAATCGGGCAACAGCCGTTTTGTATTGGGGACATTGCCTGCTGATGATTATCCATTACTGAACACTGAAAACACCCAAGGCACGCAAGTAACGGTGACACAGCGTGAACTTAAACGCCTGTTCGAAAAAACTGCTTTTGCCATGGCAGTTCAGGATGTACGTTTTTATCTGACCGGTACTTTGTTGGAAATTGATGCCAATCAGTTGCGTGCTGTGACCACCGATGGCCACCGTTTGGCACTGTGTGAAACAGTGGCTCAATCTACTGCAACACAACCGATTCAGGCGATTGTGCCACGTAAGGCAGTTGCAGAATTACAGCGTCTGCTCAGCGTTGAAGATGAGCAATTATCTTTATTGATTGGTCGTGAACTGCTCAATGTGACCATCAATATGTCAAGCCGTGACAAGGAGCAGGCGGATATTATCGTACGTTTCACTACCAAGCTGATTGATGGTAAGTTCCCGGATTATCGCCGTGTGATTCCACGTGGTGGCGACAAAGTGGTGATGATCGCGCATGATGTGTTCAAGCAATCTTTGCAACGTGTAGCGATTTTAAGTAATGAAAAGCTGCGTGGTGTGTTTCTAAACTTCAATGCCGATTCTTTGCAACTTCGTGCGAATAACCCGGAGCAGGATGAAGCGATTGAAGATCTGGTGATTCAATATGCCGATTCACCGCTAGAAATGTCATTTAATGCGCAGTATCTGATTGAAGTACTTGGTGTGCTGGATGGCGATGATGTGTCAATGACCATGACTGAAGCCAACCAGTCTGTCTTGGTACAAGACCCGGCGCATACCGATCAGACTTATGTCGTTATGCCGATGCGTGTTTAAGCCGCGGCTGTTGATACTCATATAAGACATGCATATTACGCGTTTACATATTGAGCGTGTGCGGAATTTAAAGACGGTTGCTCTCCACGGATTGCAGCCGTTTAATGTTTTTTATGGCCAAAATGGTTCAGGTAAAACCTCGATTTTAGAGGCGATTCATTTGCTGGCTGCTGGTCGTTCTTTCCGTACCCATATTCCCAAAAATTATATCCAGCATGGCGCACAGGATGCGATTGTGTTTGCACAATCTGCGACTGAAAAAATTGGCATGCAAAAAATGGCTAGCGGGGAGCAGTTGATCAAGGTGAATGGTGATCTGGTCGCAACTCAGGGACAACTGGCCAAACTGTTACCCTTACAGCTGATTGATCCACAAAGTACCGATATCATCGATCATGGTGCCAAGCCACGGCGTCAATTGCTGGACTGGTTGATGTTCCACGTGGAACCAGAGTTTTATCATGCCTGGCAATATTATTCTCGTGCGCTGAAACAGCGAAACAGTCTGCTCAAAAGCAAACGTTTTCTGAGTCTGTCTGATGTAGAACCGTGGAACCAGATGCTAAGTGAATATGGTGAAATCCTGCACTCGCAACGTGTCGGCATCGTGGAACAATGGAAGCCATTTTTTGAAGATGATCTGAAACAGTTATTACCTGAATTGCAAGTCAGTCTGGAATACAGTCCGGGCTTTCATAGTGAAACCGGCCTGCTAAATGATCTGACCAACCAGCATGAAAAAGACTGTGACCGACGCTATACCGAATATGGCCCACATCGCGCAGATTTGCGTTTAAAGACCCCGATGGGGGATGCTGATGTGATCCTGTCGCGCGGGCAGAAAAAGCTGCTGATGATCGCACTAAAACTGTCGCAAATCGCAATGCTACATTCTTGTAATAAGGAAACTGTGGTATTATTAGATGATGTGACAGCAGAATTAGATTTAACCGCACAACAACGTTTAATTGAGCGATTGAGCCAACTTGGTAGTCAAGTTTTTATTACCACCTTAGACCATGAATCAGTACAAAAGCACTTACATGATTTGTCTATCTCATATCAGTTATTCAGTGTTGAAAACGGTACAGTTCAAGTTGTGCAATAATATTTTTTGAGTTTTACCCATCTTTGGATAGACCTATTTTTCACTAGGGAGAAACCATGAGTTCAGAAGATCAAGCTGCTTCTCAAACAGAACAAACCATTGAAAAGGCTTATGATTCCTCTAGCATCAAGGTATTACGTGGTTTAGACGCAGTCCGTAAGCGTCCGGGCATGTACATTGGTGATACAGACGATGGTACAGGCCTGCACCACATGGTGTTTGAAGTAGTCGACAACTCGATTGATGAAGCCTTGGCAGGCCACTGTGATGAAATTATAGTGACGATCCATGAAGATGAATCGGTTTCAGTTTCTGATAATGGTCGTGGTATTCCGACCGACATTCACCCTGAAGAAGGTGTGTCTGCAGCAGAGGTGATTTTAACCATTCTGCATGCCGGTGGTAAGTTCGACGACAACAGTTATAAAGTGTCTGGCGGTCTGCATGGTGTCGGTGTTTCCGTAGTCAACGCACTGTCTGAAAAACTCGAATTGACCATTCACCGTGCCGGTAAAATTCATGAACAAGAATACCGTCATGGCGATTCTCAATATCCATTAAAAGTAGTGGGCGATACCAATAGAACCGGTACTCGTGTCCGTTTCTGGCCAAGTGCCGAGACTTTTAGTCAGACCATTTTTAATGTTGATATTTTGGCGCGTCGTTTGCGTGAACTGTCGTTCCTGAACGCAGGTGTGCGTATTGTGCTGCGTGACGAACGCATTAATGCCGAGCATGTCTTTGATTATGAAGGTGGTCTGTCTGAGTTCGTTAAATATATTAACGAAGGCAAAACTCACCTGAATGATATTTTCCATTTCACTGCTGCACAGGCCGATAACGGTATTACGGTAGAAGTCGCATTGCAGTGGAATGATTCTTATCAAGAAAATGTACGTTGCTTTACCAACAACATCCCGCAAAAGGATGGTGGTACGCATTTGGCCGGTTTCCGTGCTGCGTTGACCCGTGGTTTAAACAACTACATGGACAGCGAAAATATCCTGAAAAAGGAAAAAGTTGCGGTATCGGGTGATGATGCGCGTGAAGGCCTGACTGCCATCGTGTCAGTCAAAGTACCTGATCCAAAATTCTCTTCACAGACCAAAGAAAAACTGGTGTCGAGTGAAGTGAAAACGGCTGTTGAACAGGCCATGAACAAGGCATTTTCTGAATATTTATTGGAAAATCCACAAGCAGCCAAAGCGATTGCTGGCAAGATCATTGATGCAGCACGTGCGCGTGATGCAGCGCGTAAAGCACGCGAAATGACACGTCGTAAGAGTGCGCTGGATATTGCCGGTCTTCCAGGTAAACTGGCCGATTGTCAGGAAAAAGATCCAGCTTTGTCTGAACTGTACCTGGTCGAGGGTGATTCTGCAGGTGGTTCGGCAAAGCAAGGTCGTAACCGTAAAATGCAGGCGATTTTACCGCTGAAAGGTAAGATCCTGAACGTGGAACGTGCCCGTTTTGACCGCATGATTTCCTCTGCTGAAGTCGGTACGCTGATTACCGCATTGGGCTGTGGTATTGGTCGTGAAGAATATAATCCGGACAAACTGCGTTATCACAAAATCATTATCATGACCGATGCTGACGTGGATGGTTCGCATATCCGTACCTTACTGTTGACGTTCTTCTTCCGTCAAATGCCGGAACTTGTGGAACGTGGTCATATTTATATCGCACAGCCACCATTATATAAGCTGAAAAAAGGCAAGCAGGAACAGTACATCAAGGACAATGATGCACTGGAAACTTACCTAATTTCGAATGCGATTGATGAGCTGGAACTGCATATCAGTGCAGAAGCGCCTGCGATTCGTGGTGAAGTACTGGCGAATGTGATTGCTGATTATCAGACTTCCCAGAAGAGCTTGGCACGTTTGACCCAGCGTTATCCTGCGAGTCTGCTTGATGCACTACTTTCACTGGAAGGTTTTAAGCTGGATCAGCTGGAAGACAAAACCTATGTGGAAACATGGGGTGAGAATCTGCGTGCAGCGATTGAAGCCATTCAGCCAACATTACGTCCAGAATTAACCCTGGAGCGTTTTGAAAAAGAACTGGCAGATGGTCAAAAAACTGCAAGCTGGTTGCCACGTATCACGATCTATGTACATAACTTGCCACATAGCTACCTGTTAGACTCAGTACTGTTAGGTTCAAGTGAATATGCACGTTTATTAAAGAATTCAAAGAGCTGGTTTAGTCTGCTTGAAGATGGTGCATATTTGCAAAAAGGCGATCGCAAGATTCAGGTCAGCAATTTCCATCAGGTTTGGCAACATATCTTGCAGGACTCACGTCGTGGCATGATGATCCAGCGCTATAAAGGTCTGGGCGAGATGAATGCGGAACAGTTGTGGGAAACCACCATGGATCCAGACAACCGTAACATGCTGCAAGTGACAGTTACCGATGCGATTGAAGCGGATCGTATGTTCTCTTGCTTGATGGGCGATGACGTAGAACCACGTCGTGCTTTCATTGAAGAAAATGCCTTGAATGCAGATATTGATGCATAACTCTTCAGGATAAAATCAGATATAAAAAAGCGCCTTTCGAGGCGCTTTTTTTAGACCAATTTTTTTACTCATATCCTGTGAGCTAGGCAAAATAAAGTAATTTTGGACCGATTTTTAGATATGGAACGGGTTCATTTAGGTTTTAAAAAGCCAAGTTGAGTAAGCCAAATCGACTCTAAGAAAGGGTTTATGTATAGAGATTACCAACTCGGGAGAATACCTGAAATCTGGAGTGAATCTATCGTTATAAAAATGATCTGCATCAGAACTTCTAAAATAATTTTTGAATAGGAAAGTGAGGTAGAAAGAAGTTCTTTATACGATGAGAAGTTTGCATGCAGTTAACGACACTAGGTGAAAACTGGATCAGTCAAAGTGGTATTTAAAGATGCGTGTAATAAAAACAGATCGAATACTTTAGGTGGATTCGACTAAAAAATAATAAATCGCCTATTCAGAAGATCCAATATCTCAAAAATAAATAAAAAGCTGCTAAAACTAAATTTTAAATTTTAAATAGCTTATAAGAAACTTGGTCTAATACGCTAAATAATACGTGAATAATATTGCTTCAAGCATCTAGAAAGCCTGATCAGAGATGTGGATAACTCTAAAGTTACCCATAATTTTTATGTGAATAAGATAGTATTTTTCCGCAAGCTTTAATCCACGTATTAATTCTTTATTTTAAATTCAAATTTGAAATCGATTATCTTGTGGATAAGTGTTTTTAAATTTAAAATAGCATTTTAAATTTAAAGCTAGATTTGGCGATATATTGCTAGTATGACCAGACTATTCCTTGGATTGGCTTTAAAATAAAAAATTATTATAAATTAAATACTTGTAAATATAGTGTAGTTTCTCTAATCATTACCGTGGAACATATTGTTAACTAAAAACTCAAGATGTAGCTAAACTACATAATTGATTTAATAATCAAGTGAACTTTCATTTTTATTTAAAATCATACTTTTATCGATTTTTGCTTAACTTTTTTATTTCTCATTTTTGAGTTATTTCTTGATTTCATTATTGAAAATCGGGCATTTCTTTTATTACTCGATAGAAAAGAGGGAGGGAATCGCTGAAATGATATTGATTAGGAACAAGAAAAAGAGGATTGATAAAATGACGATGAAAAATAAAAAAGCGCCTGACGGCGCTTTTTTTTAATCATATTTATGGTGTTAGAATGACTTTACGACAGTCTTCTTCCTTTTTATCAAAAATACGGTAACCTTCCGCAGCATCTTCCAGTTTCATGCGATGGGTAATAATCAGATCTGGAGACAGATCTCCATTTTCAATATGTTCTAGCAACTGCGGCAAGTAATTATGCACATGGGTTTGTCCCATTTTAAAGGTCAAACCTTTGTCAAAGGCATCACCAAACAGGAAGCCATGAATTGGACCGGCATAAACTCCAGGTACACTCACCACACCGCCGCGACGGACCGCTGCAATACATTGTCTTAGCGCTGAACCACTCGAACCTTCTAATTTCAGGTTGGTCATTACGGTTTCCAGCATGCTACCTTTGGCTTCAAAACCGACCGCATCAATGACGGCATCGACTCCACGATAACCCGTGGTATTTTGAATGATAAATTCAGCGGCATCGACTTCATCAAAATTGACCGGAATCACCCCATAGGTTTGATGTGCGAAACTCAGACGATAAGGATGGTGATCGACCATAAAAATCTGCTCGGCACCGAGCATCCGCGCACAGGCAGCAGCCAGCAGACCGACTGGGCCAGCACCATAAATCGCCACACTGGAACCTCGACCAACTTGGGCATTGTTCACTGCTTGCCAGGCGGTTGGCAGAATATCGGTCAGGAATAATACTTTTTCATCAGGCAGGGAACCCGGCACCTTAAATGGTCCGACATTGCCTTTGGGGATCCGTACATATTCAGCCTGACCACCCGGTATACCACCATACAGATGGCTAAAGCCAAATAAAGCTGCCCCTGGTGGGATCTGTTTTTTGTTGAGAATTGCACCACGGCCGGTATTGGTATTTTCACAGGCAGCCATGAGTTCATGTTCACAGAAAAAACAGTGACCGCATGCAATCACAAAGGGAATAATCACCCGGTCACCTTTTTTGACTTCGGTTACTTCAGGGCCGACTTCTTCTACAATTCCCATAAATTCATGGCCGAAAATATCACCGTCTTCAGTGGCCGGGATTTTCCCCCGGTATAAATGCAGATCTGAGCCACAGATGGCGGTGGCTGTCACCCTTAAAATAACGTCATCTGGTTCCTGAATCACTGGATCTGGAACGGATTCAACTCGTACATCCCGAGCACCATGATAGGTAAGAGCACGCATGCGGATTTCCTCTTTCTAGTTCAACATTAAACAGACTCGTATCAAGGCTGCCAAAAATTAAAAAACACTTGTATTAGAGCCTTAGGATGAAACAGCGCGCTGTAAATTAATGTATGAAATAAGGCATCCAACTGTTTAAAAAATAAACTTATATAGGGTTTGTGTAATTCATGACCTTATGTGTCGAATGAATAGAAAAGAACAGAATTAAAGAAACATCTAGACGTAGATGAAAAAATACAGGGGGGAAAATGGAAGAGAAAACATTAAAAATAGTGAATAAAAAAGAGATGAACAACGTTGGTCATTCATCTCTTATCTTAAATCTTACTAAAAGAGCTTTAGAACGTCTGTTCCAGACTTTCCAGTTCCATCATCAGTTCTAGCATTTGCTCTTCGGCTGTTTCCAGTTTGGCTTTTAGCTCGGTTTGCTCATTCATCAGTTTCAGCAAATCATTTTTACGTGATGCTTCGTATAAAGCACTGTCACCCAGCAGGTTTTCAATTTCAATCAGTCGCGGCTGTAGTTTGGCCATCTGTGCTTCGCATTTTTCAATATTCTTGCGAATCGGACGACTTAGTTCCCGCTGGCGAGCAGCTTCCTTACGTTGTGCTTCCTTGTCCAGTTTGGAAATAGTCGGTTTGACTTCGACTTGGGATTTCACCGGTTCTGCTGGCTTTTGCCCATTTTTAATCATCTCAATACGGGCTTGGCGTAACCAGTCAGCATAGGCAGTAAGATCACCATCAAACTCACGGCATTGACCATTATGTACCAGTAGTAGTTCATCACAGACGCTGGCGATGAGCTGACGTTCATGCGAAACCAGAACCACCGCACCCTGGAAATCTTGCAAAGCCATAGTCAGTGCATGACGCATATCTAAGTCTAAATGGTTGGTCGGCTCATCCAGAATCAGTACATTCGGACGCTGCCAAACAATCAGTGCTAGGGCCAAACGTGCACGTTCACCGCCTGAGAAGCTTTCGCTTGGCGTATCCATACGTTCGCCACTAAAACCGAAACTACCCAAGAAGGAGCGTAGACTGGCTTCACTGATTTTTTTATCTGCGATACGTGCTAGCTGTAACATTGGGCTGGCATTACCATCCAGTGCATCCATTTGATGCTGGGCAAAATAACCAATATTCAGTAATTCTGAATCTTTCCGCAGACCCTGAATCAGTTTTAGGTCACCGACCAGCGATTTAATCAGCGTGGATTTACCGGCACCATTCATCCCAAGCAAACCGATCCGGCTGTTTGGCGTGATCTGTAAATTTACATTGGTGACAATCAGCTTGTCGCCATAACCAATATCGGCATGTTCCAGTTGCAATAACGGCGAACTCATTTTGGTCGGTTCACGGAAACTGAAAGTAAATGGCGTATCGACATGCGCAGCAGACAGTTCCTGCATACGTTCCAGTTGCTTGATCCGGCTTTGGGCCTGTTTGGCTTTGGTCGCTTGCGCTTTAAAACGGTCAATATATTTTTGCAGATGTGCGCGGGTTTCCAGCTGCTTTTCATACGCCTGTTGCTGCTGTGCCAGACGTTCACTACGGGTACGCTCGAAAGTCGAGTAGTTGCCGGTATATAAAATCAGTTCCTGATTTTCGATATGTAAAATGTGATCGGTAATCGCATCGAGGAAATCCCGGTCATGCGAAATCAGCACCAGCGTACCTTCATAAGCCTTGAGCCAGTCTTCTAGCCAGAGAATCGCATCCAGGTCCAGATGGTTGGTCGGTTCATCGAGGAGTAGTAAATCTGAACGGCTCATCAAGGTACGCGCCAGATTCAGACGCATACGCCAGCCACCGGAAAAACTTGAAACATCCAGCTGTGATTGATGTTCAAAGAAGCCCAGACCCGCCATCAGCTGCGAGGCTTTGGCAGGAGCCGAATAACCTGAAATTTCATCAAAACGGCCATATAAATGTGCCAGTTCTGCATCATCCAGTTGATCCGGCTGATCGAGTTTTTGCTGAATATCCCAGTATTCTTCATCGCCCGACAATACGAAATCAATGGCTTTCATATTCAGTGCTTTGATTTCCTGAGCCATATGCGCCACGGTCCATACCGCAGGTCGGGTCAGCGAACCGGTGTCCGATTCCATGCCGCCGAGCAAGGCTGAAAACAGGGTTGATTTTCCAGCACCATTGACACCGGTTAGGCCAATTTTCCATCCTGGGTGTAACTGCATCGACGCTTTTTGAAATAAAACACGTCCACCGCGACGTATAGATAACTGGTCTAACTGAATCATTGAGAAATCAAAGCTAAGAAATAAGATGCGCCTATTCTAAAGGAAAGCCCTGTGAAAATGAAAAATCTTACCGATTTTGCTGAAATGAATCAGTTTTCATCTCTGTCAATTGATTTGGGATAGACGCATAAGTTGAGTAAAAGCTCTATTTTATGCATGAACAGTGGTTTATAGTTCAGGCTGATCGAGTAAAAAATACCATAGAGTCAAATAAAAATGAAAAAGGGATGTTTAATTTTGTCGGCACTGGGTCTTTTGGTGTCGACTTCAACTCAAGCCAGAGTGAATGTCTGTGTTTTTGATTTGCTGGGAAAATCTGGTGAGTCTTATAAGCTGCTGGAGGAATGGGCGCTGGCAGCAAAAGGCTGGGGTGCCGAAATTCAGCTAAACGCCTATCAGGATGAAGCCAAAGTCGATCAGGATGTCAAAGCAGGAAAATGTGATGCTTTCTATATGACTTCGATGCGTGCCCGCGCCTATAATAAATTTGCCGGATCGATTGATGCAATTGGCGGCGTGCCGAATAATGACATTGCCATGAAAGCCATCAGCTATGTGCTGGATAAACGCAATAGCAAACGCCTGATCACCCAGATTGGCAAAGAAAAATTCGAAGTAGCAGGCATCGGCCAGATTGGGCCAGCCTATATTTTTGTTCGTGATCGTACTCTAAATAAACTGGAACAGGTCAAAGGCAAGAAATTTGCTGTGCTGCATTATGACTATGCGCAAAAAATCATGGTCGACCGGATTGAAGCCGTACCGGTCATGTCGGAAATTTCCAATTTTATTCGCAAGTTTAATCAGGGCGAAGTGGATATTGTCGCTGCACCGGCTTATGCATTTAAACCACTGGAATTACAGAAAGGACTAGGCCGTCAAGGCGCAATGATTAATTTTCCGGTAATTAATGTCACTGCCGATCTGATTATTCGTCAGGAAAAGTTCCCGGCAAGCTTTGCCGCGCAATCCCGAAACTGGTTTGTAAAACAGTTACCGCGCAGCTTTGCCATGGTGAAGCGTATGGAAGCTGAGATTCCAAGCAAATATATTTTGAATCTAAGCCGTGAAGACCGCGTGGCCTATCAAAAGATTTTGCGTGATGGGCGGATCGATTTAACCCGGCAGGGGATTTATGATCAGGGCATGATGAATGTATTGAAACGCGCGCGTTGTACAGTTGAACGAACCAATTTTGAGTGTTCGATTGGTGGTGAATAAATCTGAAATCATGTATATCTTTGTAACTATATCTGGGTAAATGTAATTATAAGAAAGCAGTTTTAAATATTAAGATATTGATATTTAAATATATATTTAAAAATAATCTATGCAAATAATACTGATTTATCTTTATAGGCCAAAATGCCGGTTTTAAATGGAGTAAATGCTCTATTTTTTTTAATTAAACTTGCTTAATATTTGTCCCGTGTACGGACACTCAGCGAATAACAAGATTTCAAAGGATAACTACAATGAAAAAAACACTCTTATCATTGGCTGCATTCTCTGCATTTGGTTTTGCAAGTGCGGCGCATGCAGAAAAAGTCGATATCTGTGTGTTTGACTTACTGGGTAAATCCGGTGAGTCTTTCCAGATGGCGCAAGAATGGGCACTGGCTGCAAAAGGCTGGGGCGCAGAAATCAATCTGATTGCCCGTCAGGATGAAGCGGTTGCCGACAATGACTTCAAGGCCGGTAAATGTGATGGTGTGTTTATGACCGCCATGCGTGCCCGTCAATACAATAAATTTGCCGGTTCTATTGATGCACTGGGCGGTGCACCAAGTAATGCCATTGCCCAGCGTGCGATCAGTTTTGCTCTGGACAAACGTAATGCAGCGAAAATGGTCAGTAATATGGGCGGCAAAAAATACGAAATTGCCGGTATTTCACCGTTGGGTTCAGCATTTATTTTTGTTCGTGACAAGAATATCAATTCGATTGAAAAAGCCGCAGGGAAGAAATTCGCCGTACTCGGCTATGACGATGCCCAGAAAATCATGGTACAGCGCGTCGGTGCGCAGGCAGTGATCTCCGATGTTTCTAACTTTGTCGCCAAATTTAACAATGGTCAGGTGGATATGGTCGGTGCACCTGCTTATGCCTACAAGCCATTAGAAATCTATAAAGGTCTGGGTAATAACGGCGCAATGTTTAATTTCCCGGTACTGCATGTCACCTCTGATTTTGTGATTCGTCCGGAAAAATTCCCCGCAGGTTTTGGACAGAAATCGCGTGACTGGTTTATCAAAAACCTGCCAAAGAGCATGGGGATGATCAGCCGTCTGGAAGCGGGTATTCCGTCGAAATATAAAATGAATCTGAGCGCTGAAGATAAAACCAAGTATCAGAAAATGTTACGTGATGGCCGGATGGATATGACCAAACGCGGAATCTATGATGCCAGCATGATGTCGGTCTTAAAACGTGCACGCTGTTCTGTCGATAAGGCCAACTTTGAATGTTCAATTGCTGGCGAATAATCTGATTTTTAAAGAAAAAAGCTTAGATTGATCTAGGCTTTTTTTATGGCTGATCCAGGTCAGATCTGCCATTGTGCAGCGAATAAAATAGCTTAAGCTTGATTAACTATTAAATTCGCATGTTTTATATAAAAAACAATCACATGTGACTAAAAGTGCAATAACAAAAACAAGCGATAAGGAAATGAGGATGATCCATAGAGGATGGAAAGCACTGGCATTGGCTACGGCGACACTGGCTGTTTCAGGTCTGGCGCAAGCTAAACAGGTGATTTGCGTATTTGATCTGGTTGGTAAAAACGGTGATGTCTATAGTGTGATGAAAGACTATCAGTTGGCGGCCAAAAATTGGGGTGCAGATGTCGAACTGCGGGTGAATACCAATGAAGCGGTGGTTGCAGAAGATTTTAAAGCTGGAAAATGTGACGGCATTAGTGTGACCGGGATGCGTGGCCGTCAGTTCAATAATTTTACCGGTTCACTCGATGCTATTGGCGCGATTCCAGATCTGAATCTGGCGGTTAAAGTCATGCAGGGCTTGGCCAGTCCCACCTTCGCCAAACAAATGTTGCAAGGTAAATATGAAATTGTTGGAGTGATTCCGGTAGGTGATGCTTTTCTGTTAGTGAATGACCGCAGTATCAATACCGTTGCCAAAGCAGCAGGCAAGAAAATTGCGGTACTAAGCCATGACGAAGCACAAAAAATCATGGTACAGCAGGTCGGTGCACAAGCAGTGAGTGCCGAAATTAGCAATTTTGCCAGTATGTTTAACAATGGTCAGGTGGATATTATCGGTGCACCAGCTGCGGCATTTAAGCCTTTAGAATTACATAAGGGGTTAGGTAGTAAAGGTGCGATTGTGAATTATCCGGTATTGCAGGTTACCGGTAATATTATTATCCGTCCCGATAAATTCCCGGCCGGATATGGACAAAAATCACGTGAATGGGTCAAGAGCCAGTTACCGCGTGCCTTTGGTATTTTGGGGAAAATGAAATCAGATATTCCATCAAAATACTGGATGGATATTCCTGCGGCAGATAAACCGGGTTATCAAAAAATGATGCGGGATTCCCGAATTGACCTGACTAAACGCGGCGTTTATGACAAACGTATGATGAAATTGTTATGGCAATTCCGCTGCAAACAGAACCCGAAAAACTTTGAATGTGCCTTACAGGATGAGAACTACAAATAATCCTGATAAAATTACTCTGATTTGACTTTTAATCTGTAGAGACTGACCATATATTGAGTGTGCTATACTTAAATATGGTCTTTTCTTTTTAAAGACATTCCATTCAACAGAGGAATCCGCCATGAATGCCCAAGCGCTTGTGCTCACCGACAATGCCGCAAATAAAGTACGCCAGTTGCGTGACAGTGAAGGTAACCAAGACTTAATGCTCCGTGTCTATGTGACCGGTGGCGGCTGTTCAGGTTTCTCTTATGGCTTTAATTTTGCAGAAAGCCAGAATGAAGATGATGCAGAATTTGCCAATGGCGATGTTAAAGTCCTGGTCGATTCATTGAGTTATCAATATCTGGTCGGTTCGGTGGTAGATTATTTAGAAGGTCTGGAAGGTTCACGTTTTGTGGTACAAAACCCGAATGCGACCACGACCTGTGGTTGTGGATCTTCATTCTCGATCTAAATCCATGCACAAAAAAAAGTCCTCTCAATGAGGACTTTTTTATATCTGGAAGAACGTTTAGCTATCCAGTTTTACCGCTTCAAGCAGGTCAAAGATCACGGTAGTGACATCCTGACTCAACTCGCGGTTATTGAAAATTTCATAGGCGCTAATGGTAATGTCGGTATCGCTTGGCAACAGACGCTGTTCTTCTTCGATCAGGTCATTGATCGGTAATAAGGTCTGTTTGATTTCCAGATGCAGAATATCTTTATATTCCAGATTTTCATCGTCGAGTTCAATCAGTTGTTCATTGAAATAAGGCAGCAAAATCGAATGAAGATAGGGTTGGATGTCCTCGATATCAAAGATTTCGATATCACGGGTTTCATCAATCGTACTAATGTGGTCATTTACTTCAATTAAAATATGGTAGTAACTCACACGAATCTCCAAAGATGGCCTGAACAATGTAGCCAATCACAATAACATGAAATCAGAATAGAGTGTTTTTTTATAATACTTATACACTTAAATTAATTAGGGAATTCAAGCTGATCACTTAACGGTTATAAAGCAAGGTCTTGTCTGCAGGTCGCAGCTGGAAGTGTTGCAGATTCTGTTTACCCAGCACCGGATACATCAGTGCTTCCGGGTCATTATGGTGATACAGCCCCAAGGCATGTCCGAGTTCATGTGCCAGAGTCAGACGGAGATCATCTTCTGCATCAAACTGATAGACATGAATTTGATCACCCATAAACACGCCTTTATGAAATTCGCGGGCAGGGAAACGCTGTTGGGCTTGAATGATATTCTGCTGATGGTTTTGCAGACCATGTTGATGCATGGAAACATTCATATTAAAGGAACTTTGCTGTTCCTGAAGGTACTGAAGTTCCCGTTGAAAACTTTCCGATTTGCGCTGTAAAGCCAAAACCTCATATTCAATCTGCTCATGTTCATAAGCAGATAAATTTGGCTGACGGCGTCGTTGCTGTAAGGCCTGAAATTCACTATTCATCTGATCTCTTTGCTGGATCAGGCGTTGCTGCTGACTTTCCAGATGCTGATGGGATGCTTCCAGATTTTTGACCTGACGTTGATACTTGGCGTCATCTGCCAGCAACTGTTTTTCGACTTTCTTCAAGGCATCATAGTCTTGCTGGCGTTGATCATAGATCAGGTGAATACTCAGCCTGGCATTTTCATCATAGACCATCAAATCATCACGATTGCTTCCCTGATGCCAGATTTCGATCGCTTCCTTGCTCAGTTGAATGACCTGATCTTTACTTAGTCCAAAGCCTGAATCGACCTGATCAATCCGGAAACGTAAGCGTGTATCGAAAGGATGCGTCAAGCGATCAGCCAGCGAGTTATAGCGCAGTTGAGGATGGGTTTGGGCCTGCATATGTAGATAGGCAGACATGATCAATCCCACTACGAGCAGACAGAGCAGAAGACGCATATTTTTTATTTAAATGTCTATTTTTTAAAAATATAGCTTAATTTTAATGCCTTTCCCATGCTTATTTGCATCATCCTTCAGCTTTTGGATAAAGCCCTAATTCGGCCAAAGCCTGCTGCAAAATTTCAAGGCGGATCGCCGGATCTATACCATTTTGCATCTGCATATTGAGTGAAAATGCCACGATTTCAGCCTGCGGTGTTTCAACCCAGCCGGTGAGCCAGCCGACTTGCGGTTCCACATCCATGCCCCAACCGGATTTGACATATAGTCGATAAGCTTTCCGCTCCTGTAAAAATAACATGGCTTTGACTTGTTGCTGGACTTGAGGATCAAGGGCCAGTTGCTCTCGGGCCAACGCAGAAACAAATTGGACTTCCTGTTTTGGAGTAACTTTCAAAGGGCCTACCAACCAGAAGTTATCGACCTGTTGACCAATCTGCTGATTACCAAATTGGATGCGTTGTACTTCCTGTTGCATCAATTCAAGGCCAATGCGACGTGCCAGTTCCTGATACACGGGTACAGCAGAAGCTTGCATGGCTTCGCCGAGAGTCATGTCTTTTTCCCAGGCTGCAAAACTGCGTTTCTTGCCATCCCATTTAAAAATTTCATTGGTTGTGGCTTTGCCATGTTGCAGGCCAATCAGGGCATTGAGCATTTTAAAAGTAGAGGCGGGAACATATTCGGTATCTGCACGGCTTAAATCATTACCATAAACCTGTATCTGTTGACCACGCTGAATCACTAGAACACCCGCGCTTTGCGCCTGATCAAATAATTGGGCAATGGCTTGAGTCGATTGAGTCGAAGTGCTTTGAGATAGGAGAGATGAAACGGGCAGGCTACACGCTGTCAGGCCCAAGCAACTAAGTAAAGGCAGCAAAATCAGAATTTTCATGGGTTCAGGGTATTTTAATGTTGGATTTAACTTAAACAGCTTTTCCTGAAAATACGATCAAATTTTAGTAATTTTTATTTTATTCTTTTAAGTCGAGACATAAAAAAACCGCGCTTTCGCGCGGTTTTTTCAGTTAAAGCGACAAATTATTTTTTGTCATCTTTCACTTCAGTGAACTCAGCATCTACAACGCCGTCGTCCGCTTTTTGAGATTGACCTTCGCCGCCTTGGAATGCATTCGGGTCAAAACCTTGCGCACCGCCTTGGCCTTGAGCAGCTTCATATGCACGTTGTGTAATTGGCATGATGATATTTTGCAGCGCTTCAGTTTTCGCTTTGATTTCTTCAACGTCATTTTCTTTAGTTGCAGCTTCAAGCTCAGAAACCGCCGTTTCAACAGCAGTTTTTTCGTCAGCTGTTACTTGTTCACCAAGATCTTTCACTGCTTTTTGTGAAGAAGCAACTAAAGCATCCGCTTCGTTACGAGCTTTTGCAAGCTCTTCAAACTTACGGTCTTCTTCAGCATTTGCTTCAGCATCTTTGATCATTGCTTCGATTTCAGCATCAGACAAACCTGAGTTTGCTTTAATCTGGATCGATTGCTCTTTACCAGTGCTCTTGTCTTTCGCAGATACTTTCAAGATACCATCAGCATTGATGTCGAAAGATACTTCAATTTGTGGCACACCACGTGGCGCAGGTGGAATGTCACCTAACTGGAAGTTACCCAACAGTTTGTTTTGCTGCGCCATTTTACGTTCACCTTGGTAAACTGAAATGTCTACAGCAGGCTGGTTGTCCGCAGCAGTTGAGAATACTTGAGATTTCTTCGCAGGAATCGTGGTGTTTTTCTCGATGATTGCAGTCAACACGCCGCCCATGGTTTCAATACCAAGTGTCAACGGAGTTACGTCAAGTAGAAGTACGTCAGTTTTGTCACCTGAAAGTACCGCACCTTGAATCGCAGCACCCATGGCGACTGCTTCGTCAGGGTTTACGTCTTTACGTGGCTCTTTACCGAAGAACTCTTGAACCTTCTGTTGAACCATTGGCATACGTGATTGACCACCCACTAGGATCACGTCAGAGATGTCAGAAGTCGAAAGACCAGCATCTTTAAGCGCAATACGGCAAGGCTCAATGGTACGCGCAACCAGGTCAGCAACCAGACCTTCTAATTTTGCACGTGTTACGTTGATCACTAAGTGTTTAGGACCAGTCGCATCAGCAGTGATGTATGGAAGGTTGATTTCAGTTGCATTTGAAGATGAAAGTTCGATCTTCGCTTTCTCAGCAGCTTCTTTTAAACGCTGTAACGCCAGTGGATCTTGTTTCAGGTTAAAGTTTTGTTCTTTCTTGAACTCTTCAACCAGGAACTCGATTAACGCGTTATCGAAGTCTTCACCACCTAGGAATGTGTCACCGTTAGTCGACAATACTTCGATTTGCTGGTCACCATCAAGGTCAGCAATTTCAATGATTGAAACGTCGAAAGTACCACCACCCAAGTCATAAACCGCGATTTTACGATCGCCTTCTTTCTTGTCCATACCGAACGCAAGTGCCGCAGCAGTTGGCTCGTTGATGATACGTTTAACTTCTAAACCTGCAATTTTACCTGCATCTTTAGTTGCTTGACGTTGTGCATCGTTGAAGTAAGCAGGAACAGTAATAACAGCTTCAGTTACGGTTTCGCCCAGGTAATCTTCAGCAGTTTTCTTCATCTTTTTCAAGATTTCAGCAGAAACCTGTTGTGGCGCCAATTTTTTGTCGTTGACATCAACCCAAGCATCACCGTTGTCTGCTTTGATGATTTTGTAAGGAACTAAACCGATATCTTTTTGTACCGCTTGGTCTTCATAACGACGACCGATGAGACGTTTGATCGCGAACAATGTGTTTTTCGGATTTGTTACTGCTTGACGCTTTGCAGATTGACCTACCAGAATTTCGCCATCTTTATAGGCAATAATAGATGGAGTGGTACGTGCGCCTTCAGCGTTTTCGATTACTTTAACTTTGTCGCCTTCAAGTACTGCAACACATGAGTTTGTAGTACCTAAGTCAATACCAATGATTTTAGCCATTTGGATGTTTCCTCTAAAATTTTTTTGTGATTTACACTTGTTATCCGATATGAGAGCCGTTCGATTTTTTTCAAGTAAATTTTTTGAAAAATTTCACAAACTCCCGAAATTATTTGGCTTAAGCGCCGACCATCACCATAGCAGGACGCAATAAGCGACTGTTGAGCGTGTAGCCCTTTTGCAAAACAGTCCCAATTTCATTGGCTTTGGCATTTGGATCAATCCCGACTGCCTGGTGCAGGTCAGCATTGAAACCGTTGTTGGTGTCTACTGCCACAACCCCGAATTTCTCCAAGGTATGCAATAACGATTTAAGGGTCAGTTCAACGCCTTCACGTAATGGTGTTTGCTCTTCACCTGCAGCCACAATGGCACGCTCCAGATTGTCGACTGTTTCTAGAAGCTCTTTAGAGAACTTTTCCAGAACCGTATCTTTATGCTTTTCAGATTCACGCTGAATACGTTCAACACTTTTTTGTGCTTCATAGACTGCATTGGCGGTACGGGCTTTTTCTAACTTTAAATCACCTTCAAGCTGCGCAATCTGCTCTTGTAAAGACTCAACGGAAACTTCAGCCTGCTCGGTTTCAGCTTGAGTTTGCGCTGTATCTTGTTCCGCTTGCTCTTGCTCAAGTTGTTGAGCTTGCTCGTTTTGCTCAGTCGCCATTGATTTACTCCGTTTAAATGGGTTCTTAAACATGTACAGTCCTTAGGCCTCAGTGTTCACTGCGTTTATGCTGAACTGCCATGGTTGTGAAGTTCTTGATTACCTAAAGAAATCGGGGCAGGGTGTAAAAATTCAAGCGTCGACCCAGATTAAATTTAAGATTTATACAAAATACTGAATCCAGCGGATAGCAGAACAAGCTATTCAGAACACAACAGCAGGATAGGATGAGAATAAAATACACGGACATCAGCAGCGATGAATCCGAATTTTGAACTGAATAGATTTAATTCTCGACTAAATCTAAGAATTAAGTATTTGAAAATAAACATAAAAAATGAATAATCGTATTTTTGAATCAAATTAATAATTTTAATCCGTTTTAAGTATTGGTAAAAAAATTGCATCATACTTCTATTAACAGCGACCTTGTTCAGAGGAGAGAGCCGAACCGGGTTGCTGTTGCCCTATTTTAGAGTTGCTTTTTTCAAGCTGAGTATCCCCAAAACTCAGCTTTTTTTTTGCCTGTTTATTTATTAGACATAAAAACGATTAATATCTAAGCAATAAAGTCTTTCACAATAGATGAACTTTTGATTAATATTTATTCCAGATTCTATCGCTGTAGTTTCTTCTTATTTTGAAATGTGTTTTCGTGGCTTATCCTGTTCTCTAGATAAGCCTTTTTTTGTCCAGAATTTACCTTTTTTGAATTTGTTGGAATCAGTCGTCTCTATTTTAGCGGTTTGTAATATAAAACTTACAGCTTGGATAGTGAATGTCCGCTTCATGAGAGCAAGTTGATTCGATAGGATAATTTGTGTAGAGAACGGGATGTTCTGGTTGAATTGCTGAGAAGCATAAGCGAAGTGGAAGTTCGTTTAACATAACCCTCTGCAAAGGCCCTAAAGAAATTTTCTTTAGGGCCTTTGTCTATCTGGCAGCTACCTTTTTCATTAAAAAAGCCCAGTCTGGGCTTTTAATAGAGAGGGTGATTCAAGTCTTAGTCACGACGATCCCGTGAACGTTGTTCCTGATGGCGTCGGTTGTCATTCCAGCGTTGATTAGAACGATTTTGCTGGACTTTTTTACTGCGCTGATCTGTTGCACGTTTACGCTCCAGATCCTGACGACGCTTGCGTTCTGCTTCTGCCTGTTTTTGCCGTTGCGTCATGATATTTTTACGTTGCTGTTCATGGCGCTGCCGTTCCAGTTGGCTTTTACGTCGATCAAGCTCTAACTGTCTTTTACGATCCTGCTCCCAATTGCGACGTTGTAATTCCTGTTTACGTCGATCGAGTTCAATACGTTTGTGTTGCTGTTCATATTCCCAGCGTTGCCGCTCATAGCGACGATCTTGTTCATAATGCCGGTCCAGTTCATAGCGACGGTCATAACGCTGATCATAGCGGCCGTCATAATAGCCACCATCTTCAGGAAATGCGACGCAGCCTACAGCTAAAAATGCAGTCGCCAAAGACAGAGCTATAATTTTTCTAGCCATAGGCATCCTCCCGATTTGTAATAAAAAATATACTTAAGCTCGCAAAAGTACGTCAAAAATAACCTTTAAACGGTCAATGATATCTTTTATAAACGAGGGTAACGTATCGAGTAGAAGCTATATGTACATTGATATTAAGACTTATATAAGAATATGGTCACTGAAACACTAATCGTGTAGAAACTATGAAGAATTAAGAGAATAAGGACTAAAAATAATGACTGTGAATCCTCCGGTTCTGAAAAGTGTGATGGAAAAGGGACAAGGGACGGCAGCGCGTATGCTGGACCGCTTACCTGGCATTGCACAGGAAGCATTGGTCAAGGCTCTGGATTATCCTCATGTTTATCCTGATTTAGATCCATTGGTTAAATGCCTGATGGCCATCCAGATAAAACAGGGGCATAGCAGTTTTATTAGTGAGGATCTGGCTCATTCGCGCACATTGTTTGATGCACGTATGAAAGCCATCCGGGCTAGACCGACCGCGGTCAAATTTGTTGAAGAGCTCCGCCTTCCTCTACAGAGTGGCAGCATCTTTGCCCGGCATTATCATCCAGCTCCACAAAAGAAGTTGCCGATGGTGATTTTTTATCATGGCGGTGCATTTATGGTGGGTGGTCTGGACAGTCATGATGAATTCTGTCGCTTGCTGGCAGTACATGCCAAAGTACAGGTGCTAAGCGTGGCTTATCCGCTGACGCCAGAATTTAGCCCCTTGCAGATGGTACAGGTTTGTGAAGATGCCTTGGCTTGGGCACATCAGCATAGTAAGCAACTAAAAATCTATAAAAATCGTATTGCCGTAGCAGGGGACAGTGCGGGCGGAAATCTGGCTACTGTGGTGGCACAGCGCAGTGCAGGTAAATCTTATGCCGCACGAGCACAGCTTTTGCTTTATCCGGCGGTCGACTTTAAAAGTCGCCATCCTTCTTTTTATGCCTATAAAGATGGACTGGTACTTTCAGAGCAGGATATTGATCTGGTGACCTTCATGTATGCCCAAACCCATCAGATTGAACTGGATGATCCGCTGATTTCACCGACCTATGGTGAATTGCAGAACTTGCCACCGAGCTATGTGATTACCGCACGTCATGATGTCCTGCATGATGAAGGTTCAATCTATGCACATAAACTACGTCAGAATGGCGTGAGTGTTCATTATCATGAATATACCGATCAGGCACATGGTTTTATTAACCTGACGCCGATCTCTCGCCGTGCCAAAAAATATGTGATTGAGATCAGCAAAAACTTCCGCAAATTCTGGGATAAAAATAGTTAAATCGAAAGTATAAATAAAAAAAGGTGTTTCTCATGAAACACCTTTTTTATAGATAAGTTTTTATCAGTTCTTATACTTTGCTACTGATCTGCGCTTCAGGAAAGATCAAATTGAATTTGGGGACATAAAAGCTTTGCAGCAATTTGGCTTTGGAAAAGTCTGGAAATATATTCTCGGCATCTTGCCACTCTACTTGCGAGAGTTTGGAGAGGTGACCGCGGAACTGTGGACTAAACTGAAAACGCTGCCCTTTCCAGGCTTGCTGAATCTTCAGCATAGACGCTGGAATATGATGACTATTAATGTAGAACTGGCGTGCAGATTTGGTTTTCTTCAGCCGAATCGTCATATGCTGGTTTTGATGCTGAATCTGACACAGCACTTCCTGATCCTTTTCCTGCCATTCAAATTGCGCATGTTCTTTGGGAATGCCCCATAAATACTGACCGTGTACCACAGACTCATGGGTAGACACATAAATTTTAGGAATCGAACTGAGGCGCCGTTTACTAATTAAAGGATGATCCAGAATCAGTAACTCATCATAAGGGCCAATCGGCGAAGCGTGATAACGCACCAATAAGACTTGGACCATACGACCCAGCGGAGAAGGGGCGATCCGGAACTGTTTCGCTTGCTCAATAAAGCTGGGGGTCAGCCAATAATTCAGAATAAAACCCTCACCCTGCAAACGCCAAGGTGGAAACTGGTGGATATTTTGCTCCTGTAATAATGCATGCTTCATTCTTATTCTCTTGTCTTTAGTCGGCAGGTCACTGCATTATGAGTTATAAAAGATTAATATATAGTCATTCACAACCATTACTTCTAAGTAGATGAGTTAATAAATGTTAAAGAAATCATTATGTGTCATCGCACTTGCTGCGGTCAGTCTGCCAAGCTTTGCTGCCAATACGATTATTGAGATGAAGACTTCATCTGGAAATATTGAAATTGAACTCTTCAATGACAAAGCCCCAATCTCGGCAAAGAACTTCGAAAGCTATGTAAAGAGCAACTTCTATAAGGACACGATTTTTCACCGTGTCATTCCCGGCTTTATGGTGCAGGGCGGTGGCTTTGATGTGAACATGCAGGAAAAAGCCAATACGAAAGCACCTATTAAAAACGAATCGTCGAATGGTCTGCAAAATAAACGCGGTACTTTAGCCATGGCGCGTACTAATCAGCCGGATTCTGCCCGAGCACAATTCTTTGTGAACCTGGTCGATAATGATTTCCTGGATCGTTCTGCTAGAAATGCCGGCTATGCGGTCTTTGGTAAGGTCACTAAAGGCATGGATATCGTCGATCAGATTGCTAAAGTACCGACCCGAAACTATGGAATGTATCAAAATGTGCCGGTGAACCCTGTAAAAATCACCAGTGTGACGATTAAAGCACCAGTCGTGAAAAACTAGGCATAGAATAAAGCAGAAATATTTAATTTATATTTCTGTTTTAAAAATATGTACTTATGTAATGAATTGTATGGAATTGAACCAATTTAGTGCATAAAAATAAAACACTCGTGATTCCTGTGCGTTAAAAGCGCTTGCACGTGTAAGAAATTGCCCTATAATGAGCACATACCGACGAGATAGACGGAAACGAACGAAGCAGAATGGCGGAGTTGTTAAGTTTATCGAAGTCCAGCTTCTAGCACTGACGAGGTGTTAGAAAGATCATTAAGAGATTATGAAGAACAACTTGTGTGGATTTTTACTGGTTGATCGATCGAAATTATTTTCATTGATTGATGGTAGAAATTACTCGAAGTTTATTTGAGAAATATTTGTCAGAAAATTGATGAGCCAAGATTGGTGCCCTTTAAGGCACTACATAGTATTAAACTGAAGAGTTTGATCATGGCTCAGATTGAACGCTGGCGGCAGGCTTAACACATGCAAGTCGAGCGGGGAAGAGTAGCTTGCTACTTTACCTAGCGGCGGACGGGTGAGTAATGCTTAGGAATCTGCCTATTAGTGGGGGACAACATCTCGAAAGGGATGCTAATACCGCATACGTCCTACGGGAGAAAGCAGGGGACCTTCGGGCCTTGCGCTAATAGATGAGCCTAAGTCGGATTAGCTAGTTGGTGGGGTAAAGGCCTACCAAGGCGACGATCTGTAGCGGGTCTGAGAGGATGATCCGCCACACTGGGACTGAGACACGGCCCAGACTCCTACGGGAGGCAGCAGTGGGGAATATTGGACAATGGGGGGAACCCTGATCCAGCCATGCCGCGTGTGTGAAGAAGGCCTTTTGGTTGTAAAGCACTTTAAGCGAGGAGGAGGCTACCGAGATTAATACTCTTGGATAGTGGACGTTACTCGCAGAATAAGCACCGGCTAACTCTGTGCCAGCAGCCGCGGTAATACAGAGGGTGCAAGCGTTAATCGGATTTACTGGGCGTAAAGCGCGCGTAGGTGGCCAATTAAGTCAAATGTGAAATCCCCGAGCTTAACTTGGGAATTGCATTCGATACTGGTTGGCTAGAGTATGGGAGAGGATGGTAGAATTCCAGGTGTAGCGGTGAAATGCGTAGAGATCTGGAGGAATACCGATGGCGAAGGCAGCCATCTGGCCTAATACTGACACTGAGGTGCGAAAGCATGGGGAGCAAACAGGATTAGATACCCTGGTAGTCCATGCCGTAAACGATGTCTACTAGCCGTTGGGGCCTTTGAGGCTTTAGTGGCGCAGCTAACGCGATAAGTAGACCGCCTGGGGAGTACGGTCGCAAGACTAAAACTCAAATGAATTGACGGGGGCCCGCACAAGCGGTGGAGCATGTGGTTTAATTCGATGCAACGCGAAGAACCTTACCTGGTCTTGACATAGTAAGAACTTTCCAGAGATGGATTGGTGCCTTCGGGAACTTACATACAGGTGCTGCATGGCTGTCGTCAGCTCGTGTCGTGAGATGTTGGGTTAAGTCCCGCAACGAGCGCAACCCTTTTCCTTATTTGCCAGCGGGTTAAGCCGGGAACTTTAAGGATACTGCCAGTGACAAACTGGAGGAAGGCGGGGACGACGTCAAGTCATCATGGCCCTTACGACCAGGGCTACACACGTGCTACAATGGTCGGTACAAAGGGTTGCTACCTCGCGAGAGGATGCTAATCTCAAAAAGCCGATCGTAGTCCGGATTGGAGTCTGCAACTCGACTCCATGAAGTCGGAATCGCTAGTAATCGCGGATCAGAATGCCGCGGTGAATACGTTCCCGGGCCTTGTACACACCGCCCGTCACACCATGGGAGTTTGTTGCACCAGAAGTAGGTAGTCTAACCGTAAGGAGGACGCTTACCACGGTGTGGCAGATGACTGGGGTGAAGTCGTAACAAGGTAGCCGTAGGGGAACCTGCGGCTGGATCACCTCCTTAACGAAAGATTGACGATTGGTAAGAATCCACAACAAGTTGTTCTTCATACGATGTATCTGAGGGTCTGTAGCTCAGTTGGTTAGAGCACACGCTTGATAAGCGTGGGGTCACAAGTTCAAGTCTTGTCAGACCCACCAAATCTGACTAACGCAGCATGAAAGTGCTGAAGCAAACAGAACAGAACGATACATTGACTTATTGATAAGCTGGGGACTTAGCTTAGTTGGTAGAGCGCCTGCTTTGCACGCAGGAGGTCAGGAGTTCGACTCTCCTAGTCTCCACCAAATTTCAAGATCATAAAACTTAAAGCACTGCTTTAGGGCTTTTACTTGAAATTTAAGCAAGAAGCTACGCTTCGCGCAGTATGTAATCATACAGTGATGAAGTTGTTTAGTTCCTAAGCGATCAAGTGTTTAGATCCTAGAGATTAACAAGTACAAGCGTTATGATACGCGCACTTGATAACCTCTGTGATTTATCACAGTTTCCTGACCTGACGAAGGCTGGAAAAATCATTAACAGAATATATTTGAGTTGAAATAATTTGTTCATACTCATGACTGACATTAACACTAGCAGTGATTTATTACTGTGATGTGAAGATGAAAGAAATGAGTTACTAGCGAAATTAACTGAATCAAGCGTTTTGGTATATGAATCTAATTGAAGCTGTACGGTGCTTAAGTGCACAAACGCCAACTGTATGAGCGTGATGAGAGATCATCACAATCTGTTGCTTATCCTACTTGTAAGGATAAACGACTGTTTGGGGTTGTATAGTCAAGTAATTAAGTGCATGTGGTGGATGCCTTGGCAGTCAGAGGCGATGAAAGACGTGATAGCCTGCGAAAAGCTCCGGGGAGGCGGCAAATATCCTGTGATCCGGAGATGTCTGAATGGGGAAACCCACTTACCATAAGGTAGGTATTGCAACATGAATACATAGTGTTGCAAGGCGAACGAGGGGAAGTGAAACATCTCAGTACCCTTAGGAAAAGAAATCAATTGAGATTCCCTCAGTAGCGGCGAGCGAAAGGGGAAGAGCCCATTAAGTCATATAAGTTCTAGTGGAACGCTCTGGGAAGTGCGACCGTAGACGGTGATAGTCCTGTACACGAAAGGGCTTATATGATGATGTCGAGTAGGGCGAGGCACGTGAAACCTTGTCTGAATATGGGGGGACCATCCTCCAAGGCTAAATACTCCTGACTGACCGATAGTGAACCAGTACCGTGAGGGAAAGGCGAAAAGAACCCCTGTGAGGGGAGTGAAATAGATCCTGAAACCGCATGCATACAAGCAGTGGGAGCCGGCTTAGTCCGGTGACTGCGTACCTTTTGTATAATGGGTCAGCGACTTATATTCAGTAGCAAGGTTAACCGAATAGGGGAGCCGTAGGGAAACCGAGTCTTAATAGGGCGTTTAGTTGCTGGGTATAGACCCGAAACCAGGTGATCTATCCATGAGCAGGTTGAAGGTTGGGTAACACTAACTGGAGGACCGAACCCACTGTCGTTGAAAAGCCAGGGGATGACTTGTGGATAGGGGTGAAAGGCTAATCAAACTTGGTGATAGCTGGTTCTCCCCGAAAGCTATTTAGGTAGCGCCTCGGACGAATACCATTGGGGGTAGAGCACTGTTTCGGCTAGGGGGTCATCCCGACTTACCAAACCGATGCAAACTCCGAATACCAATGAGTACTATCCGGGAGACAGACTGCGGGTGCTAACGTCCGTAGTCAAGAGGAAAACAATCCAGACCGCCAGCTAAGGCCCCAAAATTATAGTTAAGTGGGAAACGATGTGGGAAGGCATAGACAGCTAGGAGGTTGGCTTAGAAGCAGCCACCCTTTAAAGAAAGCGTAATAGCTCACTAGTCGAGTCGGCCTGCGCGGAAGATGTAACGGGGCTAAAACTATATGCCGAAGCTGCGGATGCATAATTTATTATGCGTGGTAGGGGAGCGTTCTGTAAGCCGATGAAGGTGGATTGAGAAGTCTGCTGGAGGTATCAGAAGTGCGAATGCTGACGTGAGTAACGACAATGCGAGTGAAAAACTCGCACGCTGAAAGACCAAGGGTTCCAGTCCAACGTTAATCGGGGCTGGGTGAGTCGACCCCTAAGGCGAGGCCGAGAGGCGTAGTCGATGGGAAATTGGTTAATATTCCAATACTTCTGTGTAATGCGATGAGAGGACGGAGAAGGTTAAGTCAGCCTGGCGTTGGTTGACCAGGTGGAAGGTTGTAGGCATGTATCTTAGGCAAATCCGGGGTACTCTATGCTGAGAACTGATAGCAAGCTGTACTTGTACAGTGAAGTGGCTGATACCATGCTTCCAGGAAAAGTCTCTAAGCTTCAGTTACACAGGAATCGTACCCGAAACCGACACAGGTGGTCAGGTCGAGTAGACCAAAGCGCTTGAGAGAACTCTGCTGAAGGAACTAGGCAAAATGGTACCGTAACTTCGGGAGAAGGTACGCTGTTGTCTGTGATAGGACTTGCTCCTTGAGCGGGCGACAGCCTCAGAAACCAGGCCCCTGCAACTGTTTATTAAAAACATAGCACTCTGCAAACACGAAAGTGGACGTATAGGGTGTGATGCCTGCCCGGTGCTGGAAGGTTAATTGATGGGGTTAGCGTAAGCGAAGCTCTTGATCGAAGCCCCAGTAAACGGCGGCCGTAACTATAACGGTCCTAAGGTAGCGAAATTCCTTGTCGGGTAAGTTCCGACCTGCACGAATGGCATAATGATGGGGGCGCTGTCTCCAGCAGAGACTCAGTGAAATCGAATTCGCCGTGAAGATGCGGTGTACCCGCGGCTAGACGGAAAGACCCCGTGAACCTTTACTGCAGCTTGACATTGAACTTTGATCTTACTTGTGTAGGATAGGTGGGAGGCTTTGAAGTCGCGACGCTAGTTGCGATGGAGCCGTCCTTGAAATACCACCCTGGTAATATTGAGGTTCTAACTCTGTCCCGTTATCCGGGACGAGGACCATGTCTGGTGGGTAGTTTGACTGGGGCGGTCTCCTCCTAAAGAGTAACGGAGGAGTACGAAGGTGCGCTCAGCGTGGTCGGAAATCACGCGTAGAGTATAAAGGCAAAAGCGCGCTTAACTGCGAGACCCACAAGTCGAGCAGGTACGAAAGTAGGTCTTAGTGATCCGGTGGTTCTGTATGGAAGGGCCATCGCTCAACGGATAAAAGGTACTCTGGGGATAACAGGCTGATACCGCCCAAGAGTTCATATCGACGGCGGTGTTTGGCACCTCGATGTCGGCTCATCTCATCCTGGGGCTGAAGCAGGTCCCAAGGGTATGGCTGTTCGCCATTTAAAGAGGTACGCGAGCTGGGTTTAGAACGTCGTGAGACAGTTCGGTCCCTATCTACCGTGGGCGTTGGAAATTTGAGAGGATCTGCTCCTAGTACGAGAGGACCAGAGTGGACGAACCTCTGGTGTACCGGTTGTCACGCCAGTGGCATCGCCGGGTAGCTATGTTCGGAAGGGATAACCGCTGAAAGCATCTAAGCGGGAAGCCTACCTCAAGATAAGATTTCCCCGAGACTTTATGTCTCCTAAAGAGCCGTTGAAGACTACGACGTTGATAGGTTGGATGTGGAAGCATAGTGATATGTGAAGCTGACCAATACTAATTGCTCGTGAGGCTTGACTATACAACACCCAAACAGTTGTATATAAAGCATCAATTGATTTCATATTGATCTAACGATCAGACGAAGCCTTGATTTAGTTACGCTAAACGAACAAACTACTACAACTCAGATATACCTGTTAATGAACGATGTTCAAAGCACTGCTTTGAACAGAGTGCAAGATTTGAAGAAAGCTAAGGCAACCATAAGACCTCAGTAAGTAATCATACCAGTTGTGCTGGCGACCATAGCAAGAGTGAACCACCTGATCCCTTCCCGAACTCAGAAGTGAAACCTCTTAGCGCTGATGGTAGTGTGGGGTTACCCATGTGAGAGTAAGTCATCGCCAGCTCATTATTCGAAATCCCCCTCCGCCAAGGCAGAGGGGGATTTTTTTATGCGTGGGTTTTAGTCAAATAGCTCTTGGAATTGTTGAATATTGATTAAAAACTAGACTCATGGGTTTAGATTTTTAAGGAATAAGTAAGACTTTAGTCGGATATTGCATGAAAAGTAGCTGTGTTGAACTAAGTTGTTGCGAAGACATGGCGATAAGAATCATTAAAAATAATAAATAAGAGTTAGGGTCATGTGTCGTGCTGAAAACAACGAAAAAAACTCACAGGAGGTGAGTAAAAATGGCAGAAAACATGAAGCGAGTAGCAAACACTGTAAGTGTGAATGATGTGATTGATCAGGCAAAATTCACTAAATTTCACTTAAGCATTGTATTATGGTGTTTGTTTATTGTCCTATTTGACGGATATGATTTAGCAATTAACGGTGTCGTTCTGCCTCTACTTATGCAAGAGTGGGGCATGAGTGCTGTTCAAGCAGGCATGCTTGCAAGTACAGCACTCGCTGGCATGATGTTTGGCGCCATGCTGTTTGGGATGCTTGCAGACAAAATTGGTCGTAAAAAAGTTATCTTGATTTGTGTTTCTTTATTTAGTGCTTTTACATTTTTAGGTGGATTTACGACTAATCCAACAGAATTTGGTATTTTACGTTTTATTGCTGGTTTAGGGATTGGTGGTGTATTACCAAACTTAGTCGCTCTAACGTCTGAATATGCACCTAAACGTTTAAAAAGCACACTGGTAACCACCATGTTTAGTGGTTATGCCGTGGGCGGTATTATGGCTGCATTATGCGGTACATGGTTTACACCAAGTTTTGGTTGGGAAATTATGTTCTTCATTGCAGGTATTCCATTACTTTTTGTTCCATTTTTTTGGAAGTTCTTACCTGAGTCTTTAACTTTCCTCGTTAAAGAACAAAAAGTGAATGAAGCACGTCGTTTTATAAAGCAAGTCGAGCCAACTGCAGACATACAAGAAGATACTGAACTGGTTCTAGCTAGCGCTGATCAGACCCAAAGTGCATCAGTAAAAGCTTTATTTACAGAAAATCGTGCCACAGGAACATTCTTATTTTGGATTGCTTTCTTTATGTGCTTACTCATGCTTTACGCACTTGGAAGCTGGCTACCAAAACTGATGATGGCAGCGGGATATTCTTTAGGTAGCAGTTTAATGTTCTTATTAGCACTGAATATTGGTGCCGTGATCGGAACCATTAGCGGTGGTATTTTGGCAGACCGTTTTGACTTTAAACCTGTTCTTATGAGTATGTTAACTGTCGGTGTACTATCTTTGGTTGGTTTGGGCTTTAATTCTCCAACCCCTGTTATTTATTTACTTGTGAGTTTAGCAGGTGCCTCATCTATTGGTACCAGTATCTTGTTATATAGCTATGTTGCTCAATACTATCCTGTTGCAGTACGTTCTACTGGTATTGGTTGGGCTTCTGCTGTAGGGCGTACAGGTGCAATTGTTGGCCCAATCGTAATTGGTATGCTACTTGGTATGGAGTTACCACATAAATGGAACTTTATCGCGGTAGCAATGCCAGGTATTATTGGTATCATCGCTATTTCAATGATTCGTAAGCCACAACCTGGTCGCGTGATGGTGAAAAAATTAAAAACAGCCAAAATTTAAACTCTCGTAATTAACCTACTCAGTTAAAAAAGCTCCTTACTTAAAGGGGCTTTTTCATATCTTTAGTAAGTTGACAAAAATAACTAATGATGCGAAAAGGTTTTTTTAGTTAACAGATGTTCACACATGCCTAGAATTGTTTCTGTACCACTTAGTTTAGAACAGCGAGAACGACTCATTTTTCTGGTCAAGCATGCAAAACATTGGCGTGAAAGGCAACGTGCCCAAACTATTCTCTGGCTTTCCGAAGGTAAAAGTGTTGCGGAAGTTGCCACTCTACAAGAACGTATCCCAGAAACCATAAGGCTACAACGCCGACGTTGGGAATTGTATGAGTTTGAATCGATTAAAGAAGGTCATCGCTCAGGTCGACCCAATACATTGATCTCAGACTATCAGGCGAAAATCCTAGATTGGGTCAATACAAGTCCACTCAATGCAGAACAAATCCGAGTCAAACTACATGAAGAATACGAAGTGTCCGTGTCTGTTGAAACCATTCGTAAGTTTTTACGTGATTCAGGTATGGTCTTCAAGCGTACCCGTCATAGCTTGAAAAAAAAGAGATCCGATTGCATTTGAACAAGCAACACAGCAGATTGAAGAATTACGAGAGCAAGCGGCACGTGGTGAAATTATATTAGGTTATGTTGATGAAACAGGATTTTCATCTACACCTGATAACCGCTATGCGTGGACAAAGATAGGTGATGTTTATGCGGTTGATGCAATAAGATTAAAACGAGTTAATGTCATGGGGTGTTTGCTTTCAACGGGGAAACTGGTGACTAGTTGTTTACAAGAGTCAGTGACAAGCACTTGGTTTTATGCCTATTTAACTGGAATAGCTCAACAAGTAAAACAGACGTATAACCTTCCATTGGTTCTTATTGTTGATAATGCCTCGATTCATAGAAGTAAAAAGATGGCTGATTACAGAGAGCTACTTAAAACTAACTTTTCGACGAATCTGTATTTTATTCCAGCTTATAGCCCTGAGTTAAATCGAATCGAGATGGTATGGAAGCAGATGAAATATTATTGGCGAGATTTTCAAGTCATGACAGCTGACAAAATAGAGCAATGGGTGGAGAAAGTATCAAACCAATTCGGAAAAGAATACATGTTTACTTTTTAATGACAACTTATTAAATTAAATCAATATTCAATTGGTCAAAAGAATAAGTGGATTAAAAGAGCTTAAATATGGTGTAAATTAAAAAATAAACATCAATTATTCAAAAGATTATACTAATAGTAGTGTGACATATCACGCAAATAAATGACATTTCCGAGAGCATAGCAGAATATCAATTAGTCTTATTGTGCCTTAAATCCTGCTTGCGTATATTGCCTGACATTGAAGATTGACTTCAGTCTTCAACAAGATGTTATGGACAAGTACTCATGGGAGATGAGAACGATGACAACGGAAAAAATAGATGTAAATTCTGTAGTCGATAATGCGAAATTCACGCCTTTCCACTTCAATGTAGTTGCTTGGTGTTTACTCATTATCTTATTTGATGGCTACGATCTCGCAATCAATGGTGTAGTTTTACCGTTATTGATGCAAGACTGGGGCTTAAGTGCAGTGCAGGCCGGAATGCTTGCAAGTACCGCGCTGGCCGGCATGATGTTTGGTGCGATGATCTTTGGTTCCCTCGCGGACAAGATCGGTCGTAAGAAAGTGATCATGATCTGTATTGTATTATTTAGTGGTTTAACTTTTGCTGGCGGCTTTGCTTCAAACCCAACCGAATTCGGTATTTTACGTTTCCTTGCCGGTCTTGGTATTGGTGGTGTAATGCCAAACCTAGTGGCATTGACTTCGGAATATGCTCCACAAAAAATGCGTAGTACGCTGGTGACCACCATGTTTAGTGGTTATGCGGTCGGTGGCGTGATGGCAGCGTTATTAGGTTCATGGTTCACGCCAAGTTTTGGTTGGCAAATCATGTTCTTTATCGCGGGTATTCCACTGTTTTTATTACCAGTGATCTGGAAATTCCTGCCTGAGTCGCTCGCATTTATTGTGAAGCAGAACAAGCAGCCTGAAGCTCGTCGTATTGTACGTCGCTTGGCGCCAAATCTGACAGTTACCGAGAATACAACTTTCACTTTGCCACAGGAAAATGTGCCTGAAGCCGCTAACGTGGTGAGTTTGTTCCGTCGTGGTCGTGCGGTCAATACTTTACTGTTCTGGGTCGCGTTCTTTACTTGTCTGTTAACCATGTATGCACTGAGCAGCTGGTTACCGAAATTAATGATGGCGGCAGGCTACTCGATGGACAACAGCTTGATGTTCATGATGGTGATGAACGTTGGTGCGGTTGTGGGTATTGTGGGTGGTGGTATTCTTGCGGATCGTTTCCACCTGAAACCGGTACTGATGTTCCTGGGTATGATGGGTGCGATTGTGATGAGCTCAATGGGCTTTGCATCTAACCAATTCTTACTTTACATCCTGGTGTTCCTGGCCGGTGCAGCGTCAATTGGTTCACAAATGTTGCTATATAGCTATGTTGCGCAGTTCTACCCACTTGCGGTACGTTCGACAGGTATTGGCTGGTCTTCTGCGATTGGTCGTATGGGAGCGATTGTAGGGCCGATCCTGATTGGTGGCTTACTGGGAATGAACCTGCCAGCCTACTTCAACTTTATGGCAGTCGGTTTACCGGTTCTAATTACTGCAATTGCGGTTGCATTGATCATGCATGACAATGAGTCTGAAAAGATTGGTTCAATTGAACCAGCAGTATCTAAAGCTTAAAGCTAAGTTCTTAAATAAGAAGCCTCCGAAAGGGGGCTTTTTTTATTTTTGAATAATGTTATTTTAAAAATCAAATTAAAATTTATGTGGATGTATGGAATCAAAAGAAAAACTAAGAAGATTAGAGCATCTCTTAGATAGAGCAAATAATGCAAATTTCTCCTATCAAGATACAAATTTTTTAAATTGGAAAAATGAAGTTGAAAGGAATCTTGAGAAAATTTATGGCAGAGAATCTACAGAGTTTTTTCATTTTTCTAAACTTAGATTTTGCTATACCGTAGCCAGGATGAGTGGAGGAGATGATAGTTCATCTCATAGGCAATGTTTTGATAAGGATTATTCTTTATTAAAGAAGTCACTAATCGAATATATTGATGAAATAAAGAATTATGAAGTTAGTAGAGAAAATATATTTAATAAGAACGTCGATACAATGAATAAGAAAATATTTATAAGTCACGCTACTAAAGACAAAACTCTTGTAGAAGAAATAATCGAGCTTATAGAGTCTATAGGTGTAGAGTCAGAAAAAATTTTCTGCTCTTCTTTTGAAGGTTATGGCATTCCATTAGGTGAAAACTTTTTAGAGCAAATTAAGCAGGAATTATCCTCAGAAGTACTAGTTTTATTCGTTCTAACTCAAAATTTTTATGAAAGTAAAATTTGCTTGTGTGAAATGGGGGCGGCATGGGCTTTGTCTAAAAACCATGTGCCAATAGTTGTTCCTCCTTTAAATTACATTGATATTCAGGCTGTAATTCCATTAACTCAAGGACTTTTAATTAATGATTCTTCTAAACTTAATAGTTTTAAAGATAAGCTAGAAAATGATTTCAGGATAGAAAGTAAATTAACTTTCTCAGCTTGGGAAAGAAAAAGAGATAGATTCATACGAGATATCAATACACATTTAAGTGATGTATAGCCTATATTTAATAAGTTATAAAATTTTAAGATTTAAAGTTTAAGGTGAAACTCTTATGCAATTTAATTCTATCTCTCCAATCCCTGAAGATGATGACGAACTACATCTTCCTGAACTGGTGTACTGGGCTTCACTAGGCGATATGGAACAGGTCGAGCAGGGCTTGCAGGAAGGTCTGGACGTCAACTCCGCCGATGAAGAAGGCTATAGCGCCCTACAGGCTGCTACTGAAAATGATCATCTAGACGTAGTTAAGCTTCTGGTCAGTAAAGGCGCAGATATTGCCCATCGCAGTCCAAATACTGCTTTAGAGCTGGCTGAAATGGCAGGCAATAAAGAGGTGGTGGCTTATCTGAAAAGTCTGGCCGGAGGTGTCTGAATATAAAAAAAGAACCTCAATGCTGAGGTTCTTTTTTTAGTGTAGGAGCTTAGGCAGCTTCGCCTTCAAGCTCTTTTAAGATCGCTTCATTGAAAGCCGGTAAATCGTCCGGATTGCGTGAAGTAATCAGTACCCAGTCACCTGTATTGCAGCGGTGGACTTCTTCGTCGACCCATTTCCCGCCGGCATTTTCCAGATCTAGCTTGATGCTCTTATATGAGGTCAGATTCTTGTCTTTGATGCGCTGTGCATCAATCAGGGTCCATGGCCCATGACAGATTGCGGCAATCGGTTTGTGATTGTCGGCAAAATGCTGAATGATTTTCTGCGCATCCTGATTGATTCTTAAAGTATCTGCATTGACAGTGCCGCCGGGAATCACCAAAAGATCATAATCATTCGGATCGACATGGTCGAAACTGGTATCCGGCGTGTATTGGGTAGCAGCCTTGGTATCACCTTTGACAGTGGCGACATCTTCATTTTTTTCGGCAGCATGAATCACTTCAAAACCTTTGGACTTTAGAAAATTTAAAGGCTCAGTGAGTTCATCATGTTCAATGCCTTGATTGGATGTAATAAAGAGGACCTTTTTTACCATGATTGCTGTTCCTAAAAAATGTGAGGATTTTTAGCTTAACAACAAGGCGATTCTTACAATGTTGGAGTTTTAGCTCGGAACTGTTAAGCAATGATAAATAAAATAATAGGCAGAAAAAAAAGCCCCGACATCCTGTCGGGGCTTTTTCGTATCTCGTGATTTAGGTATAACTCCTGTCGTACCTCACGTCCTGGTGTTGCGATGTTATTCTTGTTTTTAGGTCTTCTGGAGCATCCTGCTCTCTATGTTTATAAAGTAATACACATCCCGGTGGCGCACTAGCAGCAGATTGCGGTTATTGCTGTACGCTTTGGCTTACATCAGCACAGAGAAATTGAGCTGTGCAAGCTTAACCAGTTGTATTGCATTAAAAATGCACATCTAGACCGATATAAGGGCCTTTAAATTCCAGCTGTAAGTCTGGACGTTGATCTTGTTCAAAATCTACTTGCATGAGGCGATAACCGATTTTGGCACCGACATCGACCAGCAGATTATCAATGAAATCATATTGCAGTTCCGCCTGTACGTCGGTCTTTCGGGTATCGCTGCCGTGACTGTAAACCGCTTCTGCTTTGGCACTCATACCGGTAAAGGGCAATTTAACCCCGGCTGTTGCATAGAGCAGTGGGCTGTATTCATCCAGATCGTATTGGGTGAAAACTCCGGTCGTCAGGTTTTTCACAGTACTATCCAGATTGGTTAAACCTGCGCCTATATCCGCATGCACAATAGTATCTAGCAATTCATAATACAGAATATAGTCAATATTGTTCAGCTCAATTTCTGAGGCATTGATAAGAGAACTCTGTTCGCTATTGCTGTCCAGATTGACGTATTTAATCTTGGCATTCGGTAACAATGGCACAGGATGTTCTACAGCGACAGATAGCTGCGCTGTACCTTGTCGATCTAGCTCATGCTTGAAATTGTTATCCTGACTATAGCCGTCAAAATCCCAGTAACTGAGATCTGCTTTCACGCCGATTACATCTGCATGACTGAGCGTACTGAGTCCAAAACCGAAGAATAAGGTGGTGAGTATTTTTGCGCGCATGGCTCTATTCCCTAAAGCTTTATTAAAATTGGAGGTGTCTGGTTACTTAAAAACATCTTCTTAATATGGAGTAGCAAGTGCATGATATAGAGAATTTCAAAAATGTATATCCTTGGATTTTGCAGGACAATAAGATGGTAGCGAGAAGCACACAACAAACGAAAGAGTATGCATTATATGTCGCCGGTCAGGCCGTTCAGACGGGTGAATGGTTAGAGGTCAAACATAAATATAACCACGAACTGTATGCCCGTGTCGCCTTGGCTGATGCCAATACACTGGAACAGGCGATTCAGTCTGCCGTAGATGCTGAAGCCGAAATGGCTGCCTTGGAGCCGTTTCAGAAACAGAAAATTCTGCTGCATTGCGTACGCCGTTTTCGTGAGATTCATGAAGAACTGACTGAAATTCTGATTGCAGAAGGGGGCAAGCCGCGTAAAGCAGCTGAAGCCGAAGTTGAACGTCTGATTAATACTTTCCAGATTGCCGCAGATGCCGTGACCCAAGTTGATCAGGGACGTATGCTGCCTTTGGCCGTGACTGCGGCAGCATCCGGTTATCGGGGCATTGTAAAACAGGTGCCGATTGGTGCAGTGTCTTTGATTAGTCCGTTTAATTTTCCTTTAAACCTGACCGCGCATAAAATTGCTCCTGCGATTGCAGCCGGTTGTCCCTTTGTGCTGAAACCACCTAGCCTGACCCCGATTTCTGCCTTAAAAATTGCTGAAATTATGGCGGAAACCGATTTACCGCGAGGTGCGTTTTCGGTATTGCCCTGTCCGCGAGAGCTGGCTGATCTACTGGTCACCGATGAGCGTTTTAAATTACTCAGTTTTACCGGTTCCGATGCTGTAGGCTGGGATATGAAAGCGCGTGCCGGTCGTAAAAAAGTGGTCTTGGAGCTGGGTGGCAATGCTGCTGTCATGATTGAGCCAGATACCGAAATTAACGATGCCTTGATTAACCGTCTAATTGGCGGGGCGTATAACCATGCCGGACAGGTGTGTATCAGTGTGCAACGCATTTTGGTGCATCAGCAGATTTATACTGAAGTGAAGGACAAACTGCTGGCGAAACTGAAAACGATTAAAGCCGCTGATCCGAATCTGAGCACAACCTTGGTTGGTCCGATGATCAAGGAAGATGAAGCCAAACGCCTGAAAAAATGGCTGGATAAAGCCGTGAAAAAAGACGCGAAAATCCTGATTGGAGGTGAGCTAAATGGTGTGATGTTCGCACCGACCTTGCTGGAAAATGTAGACCACAGTCTGGAAATCTACCGTGATGAAGCCTTTGGCCCGGTGGCAATTCTGGAAGCGTATGCTGATTTCGAATCCGGTATTGCCTGTATCAACCGCAGCCGTTTTGGCTTGCAAGCTGGAGTGTATACTCAGAATCTGAACAAGATGCTGTATGCCTGGGATCATCTGCATGTCGGCGGTGTCATTATCAATGATATTCCGTCTTTCCGGGTCGATAACATGCCTTATGGCGGGGTCAAAGATTCAGGTCTGGGTCGTGAAGGAATTCAGTCAGCCATTCGCGACATGCAGGAAGAGCGCATGCTGGTGATTAAAGCCTAAGTTTAGAATACTCATCGCTTCGATATCACAGGCAGCTTGTTTTAAATCTGCTTGTGATATTTAAACCGGTTTTTAAAGAGGTCAAAATTCCATGAGAGAATTTGATTTCCCATATCACGGCTTGGTCATGTGCCTTAGTATGAGCCGTTTCATCTTCAAATAATGATCTAAAAACAGATGCTGGATCAGAGTCTTGGAATACATTTTTTGAAACAGCGACCCTGTAGTAAAACTTAAGAAAAATATATTCCAAAAAGTTTGTCAATATATAACTTGTTTAATCTGGCTTATTTCGCAGAATTATTGAACGCTTAATTCGAATAGATTATAAATAACGAATATTTTAAGCAGAATTTACAGAAAAAATTTAAAAAAGTCAGTATTGTTAAATCATCTACAAGGTCAGTTTTTCGATCAGACTTTAAGCAAGATGTAAGACCTGCTGACCTGTTTGTACATTAGAATTCGACGCCCACAAGGTGCCCTCTAATTCAAACACCCAAAATTATTGAAAATGCTTCTTTTTTTGCTTGCGCCATAACCATAACAAGCAGCATCTAAAGGGGTTAAAAGTTTAGGTGTTCTATGACAGAAACTCGTGAGAATTGGTCCGCACGATCAGGATTCATTATTGCAGCGATTGGTTCCGCCGTTGGCTTGGGGAATATCTGGCGTTTCCCTTATGTTGCCTATGAAAATGGTGGCGGGGCATTCCTGATCCCCTATCTGATTGCGATTTTCGCAGCAGGTTTACCTTTATTGTTTTTAGACTATGCGGTCGGACACAAGTTCCGTAAAGCACCGCCTATGGCCTATAAAAAACTCATGAATGCCGAATCCTTGGGTTGGTGGCAGGTCATGGTCACTCTGGTGATCGGGATTTACTATGCCAGCGTCTTGTCCTGGGCTGGCAGCTATATGTTCTATTCCTTTGGACAGCAGTGGGGCACAGATACCCAAGGCTTCTTCTTCAATACTTACCTGCAAAATGGTGAGGGTCTGACGCTCGGTTTTGTACCTGTGCTGTTCTTTGGTCTGGTGGTCGTTTGGGCAGCAGTCATGCTGATTCTTTACGGTGGCGTACGCCGTGGGGTGGAACTGGCGAATAAAATCTTTATGCCATTGCTGGTGATTTTATTCACGATCCTAGTGATTCAGGCAGTCCGTTTACCGGGTGCAGTCGATGGTTTAAATGCTTTCTTCACGCCGAACTGGGAAGCGATGGCCAACTATAAAGTCTGGTTAGCCGCTTTTGGTCATATCTTCTTCTCATTGTCAGTGGGCTTCGGGATCATGTTGACCTATGCATCTTACCTGAAACGCAAAACCAACCTGACCGGTTCCGGGATCGTGGTGGCACTGGCCAACTCGTCTTTTGAAATCCTGGCGGGTATTGGTGTCTTTGCCGCGCTTGGTTTTATGGCATTCAGCTCAGGTGCGAAAGTTGAAGATGTGGTGTCCGGTGGTATTGGTCTGGCCTTTATTGCGTTTCCGAAAATCATTTCCAGTTTAGGTGCAGGTGGTGACCTGTTCGGTTTCCTGTTCTTTGGTTCATTGACGGTGGCGGGTATTACCTCCATGGTGAGCATCCTGCAAGTTCCGATTGCTGCATTCCAGGACAAGCTGGGCTGGTCAAAGAACAAGTCAGTGACGATTATTGCTGGTGGTTCAGCAGTGATTTCTACCCTGATGTTCTCGACACATAGTGCGATTACCTTTGTCGATATCATCGACTACTTTGCCAATAACATCGGTATTGTCGGTGGTGGTCTGTTATCGATTATTCTGTTGTCGTGGTTCCGTCGTCCATTAATGAAACAGCTGGAAGGCCATGTGAATGAGTTTGCCAGCGTGAAACTGGGTGCCAGCTGGAACTTCATGCTGACGGTGATCACGCCTTTGTCATTATTGCTGGCATTGGGCTTGACCCTGAAATCCGTCATGGCAGAAGGTTATGGTGGCTATGCTGCCAGTACCCTATGGATGGTAGGTGGAGGAGTGATGGCATTCTTTATTCTGGGTCCCATTCTGTTCAGCCTGATCAAAGACCGTCACAGCTAGGAGAGCGACTATGAATACATCTGCACTAATCATGATGATCATCTCCATCGTTTTATTATGGGGTGGTCTGGTACTGGCTGTGATTCATCTGGTAAAGAATCCGGAAGAACCAGAAGACTAAAAATCTTCACATAAACGTACTGTTGCCATAAACGGAAGTCATTATCATCCTTGATGATAATGACTTTTTTAATGGCTGATGCTTTGACATGATTTCCGTTTCAGATGGACAAGTATATACAGCCTTTGCCGTAACTTTATTTGCCGGGCTGGCCACCGTGGTGGGTGGGGGGCTGGTATTATTCTTAAAAAAACCCAATTTCCGCCTGCTGGCCTTTGGTTTGGCCTTTGCTGCCGGTGCCATGATCTATGTCTCTTTAACCGAAATTCTGAACAAATCGATTGCGTCCTTTAGTCTGGATTTTGATGAAAAAACCGGTTTTGCCTTTGGCACTTTTGCTTTTTTACTGGGCGTGGTTTTGGTGTTATTGCTGGATCGCTTTGTGCCGAATCCGCATGACACGATTGAAACCCATTCTGCCAAGGGCGTCAGTTCCCCCCAATTACTGCGTACCGGTATGCTGACCCTGTTTGCGATTAGCGCACATAACCTACCAGAAGGACTGGCGACGTTTTTTGCCACACTAGAAAGCCCAGCTTTAGGTGCGCCGTTGGCGGTGGCAATTGCGATTCATAATGTGCCAGAAGGTGTGGCGATAGCCTTGCCGGTATATATGGCCACCGGCCGTAAAGATTATGCGCTCTGGGCCAGTCTGGTCTCGGGCCTGGCCGAACCATTGGGGGCAGCGCTCGGTTATTTTATTCTGGCACCTTATATGAGTGAAACCGTCTATGGTCTGATCTTTGGGGTGATTGGCGGCGTGATGGTTTATCTGGCACTGGATGAATTATTGCCGACGGCAAAACGCTATGCCAAAGGACATGAAACGGTATATGGGCTGGTCAGTGGCATGGCTGCATTGGCCAGCAGTCTGGTGATTTTTAAGTTTATTCAATAAACCTCATATTCACTAAATCACGAGATATAAAAAAGGCAGCTTAGGCTGCCTTTCATTTTAAACGCATGATTTATGCCGTTTTTTCAATACGGCAATAGAAGAAGCCGTCGCCTTGATCCGCTTTCGGTAACAATTGACGGCCATGAATCTGTTCGATGCCCCAATCGGCTTCGATTTTGATTTCTTTGGCATCGGCATGTTGAGCAAAGAACTCGACCATCTGTTGTTCATTTTCGGCTTTCAGAATTGAACAGGTGATGTACAGCAACGTACCACCGACTTTCAGTTGCTGCCACATATTTTCCAGAATCTGCTTTTGCAGCTGTACCGTTTGCGGAATATCGGTAGAGTGACGTAACAAGCGAATATCCGGATGACGACGGATCACACCAATTGCAGAGCATGGTGCATCCAGTACGATACAATCGACCGGCTCCGGAGCGGTCCAGGTGATCGCATCAGCCGCGATAATTTCAACGTCGGCATATTCAGTTAACAGTAAACGTTCCAGATTTTCTGCCACACGGACTAAACGTTTAGCATCCTGATCAATGGCATAGAGTTTTTTCGGGCTGTATTTTTCCAAGATATGCGCAGTCTTACCCCCTGGCGCAGCGCAGGCATCTACTACGATTTTGCCTTCAAGGTCAGGAACTAAGGTCGCACACAGCTGGGCATGTTCATCCTGCACCGAGAAACCGCCGGCTTCATAGCCCGGCAGGTTCGGAATATGCACATTCTGTTCCAGTACAATCCCAACTTCAGAAAGAGTACAGGCACGTGCTTCATAGCCTTCTTCTTCCAGAATTTCCAGATATTCATCACGGCTGACCTGATTGATATTGACACGCAAGGTAAGCGGCGCAATCTGTTTCAAGTCATGTGACAGCTCGGCAAGCTGTTCCGGCCAGTCTTTCTTTAAACGCTTGTAGAGCCAGCTTGGCAGGCCATGCGCCTGATTTAAAGCCAGGTCAAATTCTTCTGTTTCACGTGAAACACGACGCAGTACCGCATTGACCAGACCGCTTAAAGGTTCAAATCCCAGCTGTTTGGCTGCAGTGACGGTTTCTGAAATCGCAGCATGTGCCGGAATACGCGTACATAGAATCTGGTACAAACCCAAATATAAGCAGCTTTCTAGAGCCTGGTTATCAAGAGGTTTGGTTAATAGCGGCAGGGTGATGGCTTTCAGGCCATGCCACTGACGTAAACAGCCTAGCGTTAACTCGTGATAAAGACCACGGTCACGTTCAGACACAATATTAATATGTTGATTGAGTACAGAAGCAAGTGATTGGCCATTTTGTACAGCCAATAGCGTTTTTACAACTTGCGCGCGCAAATTCAAATTTTTAGCTGATGATTGAATTTGGCTCATGCGAATTTATATCCTACCGATAGTTTTTGAGTTTGATTAATTTGAACAGCATTCAGGGCTTTGCCGCCTGGCCATTGCAGATTGGTGATGCAAATAGCATGTTGATCGCCACACATCACATGCACGCCGTCTTTATCCAGGGCAATCACTTCACCAGGCAGGGCATTGCTTGTCTTTTGCGTGGAAAGCGAGGAATTCCAGATGCGTAAATTGTTGCTGTCATCTAGCGGGGTGAATGCCACCGGCCATGGATTAAAAGCACGAATATTACGGTCAATGGCTGCTGCAGGCTGGGTCCAGTCAATTTGTGCTTCAGCTTTTGACAGTTTATGCGCGTAAACCGTCAGGCTTTCATCCTGAACTTCACGAGTCTCAAGATAGTGCTGTAAAGTCTGTTCCGATTCGAGCACGGCCACAATCGCCTCAGCACCTTGTAACGCCAGTTTGTCATGCAGGCTGGCAGAAGTATCCTCGGCGCTAATCGGGCACAATGTTTTATACATCATATCCCCGGTATCCAGACCGGCCGCCATTTTCATAATGGTCACACCTGTTTCGGTATCGCCGGTAGCAATCGCGCGCTGAATCGGGGCTGCACCGCGCCAGCGTGGCAACAGCGAACCATGAATATTCAGGCAACCATATTTTGGCGTATCCAGAACCACTTGTGGCAGGATCAGGCCATAAGCCGCCACTACCATCACATCTGCATTTAATGCTTTAAGTTCCGCTTGCGCTGCCAGACCTTCTTCAGTCGAAGATTTGAAGTGAAGCGGTTGGTAGACCGGAATATTATTTTCTAAAGCCAGCTGCTTGACTGCAGAAGCTCTCAGTTTTTGTCCACGTCCAGCTTTGCGGTCCGGTTGAGTGTAGACCGCAACAATTTCATGTTCGGTTTTAAGCAGTGCAGCCAATGCTGTGGCTGCAAATTCTGGTGTGCCCGCAAATATGATCTTCACACATGAAATTCCAAATAAACTTAAAGGGTATTATAAGCCAAAAGCCAAATTTCAGCCTAATCGTTGCAAAAACTTATCGAATAAGGCCTGTGAGTACTTGAATTTCGGTGGAATTTTTATATAAAAAAAACTCATGCAAATTGTAAAAATTATTCATGAAAGTTTTGTATTGTCCTGATGATGATGGCGGTATAGTAGATTTCATTAAGAAATTTTTATCGTCAGATCATCCAAACCTCTCTATAGACATTTTTGCCTGCATCTACACCCAAAAGGCCATCTTGTAAATCAAGGGCTTGTAGTATGATAGGTTTAAAATTCAACTGATTTAAGCTCCTTGTCAGTATGATTTAGCCAGAGTGGATCTGCCCGATTCATTGCAAGCTCAAACTTTGTTGGAAATATAAAATGCCTGACTATCGTTCAAAAACATCGACACACGGAAGAAATATGGCTGGCGCACGCGGTTTATGGCGTGCCACCGGCATGAAAGATGAAGATTTCGGTAAACCGATTATTGCGGTGGTGAACTCGTTCACCCAGTTTGTACCGGGTCATGTGCATCTTAAAGATCTGGGTCAGCTGGTGGCACGTCAAATTGAAGCGTCAGGCGGTGTAGCAAAAGAATTCAATACCATTGCGGTCGATGACGGTATTGCGATGGGTCATGACGGCATGCTGTATTCATTGCCTTCACGAGATCTGATTGCAGACTCGGTCGAGTACATGGTCAATGCCCATTGTGCCGATGCGATGGTGTGTATCTCGAACTGTGACAAGATCACCCCGGGAATGTTGATGGCCGCGATGCGCCTGAACATTCCGGTGGTATTTGTCTCTGGCGGTCCGATGGAAGCGGGCAAGGTCAAAATCCGTGGCAATGAACACGCGATTGACCTGGTGGATGCCATGGTGGTTGCGGCAGACGACAGCTTTACTGATGAAGAAGTGGCAGCTTATGAGCGTTCAGCCTGTCCTACCTGTGGTTCATGTTCAGGCATGTTCACCGCCAACTCCATGAACTGTTTGACCGAAGCTTTAGGTTTATCTTTACCGGGTAATGGTTCTACGCTGGCAACCCACGCAAATCGTAAAAAATTATTCGAGCGTGCGGGTCAATTGATTGTTGAAATCACTAAACGTCATTATGAGCAAAATGACTACAGCTTGTTGCCACGTTCAATCGCGACCAAAGCAGCGTTTGAAAATGCCATGACGCTGGATATTTCAATGGGTGGTTCAACCAATACGGTTCTGCATCTGTTGGCAGCAGCACACGAGGCTGAAGTCGACTTCACGATGACCGACATCGACCGTTTGTCGCGTAATGTGCCGGTTCTTTGTAAGGTTGCCCCAGCGAAACAGGATGTCCATATGGAAGATGTACACCGTGCCGGTGGCATCATGTCGATTCTGGGCGAACTGGATCGTGCAGGCTTGCTGGATACATCTGTTCCAACCGTCCATGAAAAAACTTTAAAAGATGCCTTGGATAAATGGGACATCATCCGTACTGAAGATGAAGACGTGTATCAATTCTTTAAGTCAGCGCCGGGCGGTGTACCAACGCAGACGGCATTCTCACAAGACCGTTACTATGCCCGTTTAGATGGTGACCGTGACAATGGCGTGATCCGTAATGCAGCCAACGCCTTCTCGCAAGATGGTGGCCTGGCAGTACTTTATGGCAACATCGCACTGGAAGGCTGTATCGTAAAAACAGCGGGTGTGGATGATTCCATCCTGAAATTCAACGGGACTGCACGTGTGTTTGAAAGCCAGGATGCTGCTGTAGAAGCGATTCTGGGCGGCAAAATCACTGCGGGTGATGTGGTGGTAATTCGCTACGAAGGTCCACGTGGTGGTCCGGGCATGCAGGAAATGCTGTATCCAACCAGTTATCTTAAATCGAAAGGTTTGGGTAAAGACTGTGCACTTTTAACGGATGGCCGTTTCTCAGGCGGTTCGTCTGGCCTTTCAATCGGTCACGTATCTCCTGAAGCTGCGGAAGGCGGTGCGATTGGTCTGGTTGAAGATGGTGACCGTATCGAAATTGATATTCCAAACCGGACTATTCACCTGGCCGTAGACGAAGCAACCATGGCAGCACGCCGTGAAGCACAAGAAGCCAAAGGCTGGAAGCCTGCGGAACAGCGTCCGCGTAAAGTGTCTAAAGCACTGAAAGCGTATGCGATGCATACTACCAGTGCCTCGAAAGGTGCAGTACGTGATATCTAATTTGTAATTTTACAGATTTAAATAGCACTCCAGATGGGGTGCTTTTTTTATACAAGAAACTATTTTTAGACTTTCCAAATTATGCCCAGTAGAATGCGACAGGAAGTCGCACGTTTGCCCGTATGGCAGGGATGCCATATCGGGCAAACAAAGGGATTTTGTTTACTTTTGGCCCGGCAAAAGTAAAAGTGCCTACGAGATAGCATTAAAAATTACTCAGGTAATTTGAGGCTGTATGGTAAAAAAATCGAAGATCCACTTAAAATCAAAGCGTTAATAACTTTAAAAGTTCTGATGATCTTTGTGCAGGCAGAATCTTACTTTTGACGGCGCAAAAGTAACAAAACGCTCTTGTTCCGCTAACTTTACTTCCCTGTAGAGTAGCGAAACGGCGACATCCATGTCGCTTGATCATGTGATTAAAATTTTTTAAGTATTCATCAAAATGTTTTTCTATAGGGTAATTTCTTTTACATGCCGAATGCTTTCTATACAATAGTCTTAAAATAAATTGCTGAAACTGAAGTTTCAAATCAGTCGACGCCCAGGAAGAAAATAATGAGTAAAGATAATATCCGCGAGCATTCAGCCCCCGTTTATGAAGGCATTGAAAATGCACCAGCCCGTTCCATGATGCGTGCCACAGGTTTTCAAGATGCTGATTTTGAACGTCCATTTATTGGTATTGCCTCGACCTGGGCCAATGTCACGCCTTGTAATATGCATATTGATGGTCTGGCCAGAACTGTAGAGCAGGGCGTGAGTGCGGCAGGCGGCAAGGGGATTATCTTTAATACCATTACCATTTCAGATGGTATTTCCAATGGCACGGAAGGCATGAAATATTCACTGCTGTCACGGGAAGTGATCGCAGACTCGATTGAAACGGTCGTGGGCTGTCAGGCTTATGATGGGGTGATCGCCATTGGTGGCTGTGATAAAAATATGCCCGGCTGCATTATGGGGTTAGCCCGTTTAAACCGTCCGGGTCTGTTTATTTATGGCGGCACCATCAAACCAGGCGAAGGCCATACCGACATGATTTCGGTATTTGAAGCGGTCGGTCAATATGCCAAAGGTGAAATTAACGCGATTCAGGTCAAGCATATTGAAGAAGTGTCTTTGCCGGGTCCGGGTTCTTGTGGTGGTATGTATACGGCTAACTCGATGGCCTCTGCGATTGAAGCACTCGGTATGAGCTTGCCGGGTTCGTCCGCGCAAGAAGCAGTTTCGGATGACAAACAAATTGACTGTGCCCGTGCCGGTGAGGCGGTGATGAATCTGTTGCGACTGGATATCAAGCCGCGTGACATCATGACCAAGGCTGCCTTTGAAAATTCGATCAAGGTTTTGATTGCGTTGGGTGGCTCGACCAATGGTGTACTGCATCTTTTGGCCATGGCGCATACCGCAGGGGTTGAATTGAGTCTTGATGATTTCGTACGGATTGGTAAAGATATTCCGGTGGTGGCCGATGTGCGCCCATCTGGTAAGTATTTAATGTCTGAACTGATTGCCATCGGTGGGATTCAACCGCTGATGAAGCGCATGCTGGATGCCGGCATGCTGGATGGTTCCTGCCTGACGGTGACCGGAAAAACCCTGGCAGAAAACCTGGCCGAGGTTCAGGACTATCCAGAAGGCCAGCAGATTATTCTGCCTTTTGATGCGCCCGTGAAAAAAGACTCTCATCTGGTGATTTTAAAAGGCAATCTGTCGCCGAAGGGCGCCGTGGCCAAGATTACCGGTAAGGAAGGTCTGCATTTTGCTGGTCCGGCCCGGGTATTTGAAGGCGAGCAGGGTGCCATGCGCGGGATTCTGGATGGTGAAGTCCAGCCGGGTGAAGTGGTGGTGATTCGTGGCGTCGGCCCTAAAGGTGGTCCGGGCATGCCGGAAATGCTGAAACCGACTTCTGCGATTATTGGTAAAGGTCTGGGCGCTTCGGTGGCTTTAATTACTGACGGACGCTTCTCTGGTGGCAGTCATGGCTTTGTGATTGGTCATGTGACGCCAGAAGCTTATGAGGGTGGCCCGATTGGTCTGGTGAAAAATGGTGACCAGATTTCAATTAATGCTGAAACCCGGGAAATGACCTGGCATGTTGCGGAAGAAGAAATTGCCGCACGTCAAGCGGCCTGGACCAAACCTCAGCCAAACTATACTCACGGTGCGCTGGCCAAATTCGCCAAACTGACTTCAGGTGCAGAAACCGGTGCAGTCACTGACCTGAATCTTGACCTCTAATCCATTGTTAAACATTGAACATTTGCTTATCTTAATCGGGCGTAAGACCCTCACCGACAGTCAGGTGGAGGATACAAGCGAGTGGCGATAGCCATATTAAAGATAATGTTTTCTTGGTTTTATTGCTTATTTTTGCTATAATTTAAACACTACAATTCTTTTATAAACAATGATTTAATGAAGATTTCACAACACTACAAGTTTAGGCTTCTGCCTAACCAAGAACAGGAAATATTGCTTAATCAAGCAATAGGTTCTGCTCGTTTTGTGTGGAATCAAATTCTCGCTAAATCATTTGAAATGTTTGCTAAAGATGAATATATTCGTTACGAAAGCATTGAAAAAAAATTAGTGCCCCTTAAAAAAACACCTGAATTTTCTTTTCTTGGTCAAACATATTCAGCTTGCTTACAGCAAAAAATACGTGATCTTGCTCAAGCATGGGGTAAGTTTTACAACAAAAAAGAACAAGCTCGTTTAAAGCAAAACAAGCGGAAACCACGTAAACCCAATTTTTTTAAATTGGCTGATGGTGGTGAGATTCAGCTTAGACCACTCATGCCAAGATTCAAGAAGAAATCAGATGGTGAGCAATCTTTTAGACTTCCATTTGCAGATTGTGAGGTTATTAGTGATCGAGTTTCTTTGCCTAAAAAAACAGGTTGGATAAGATTTAAAAAATCACAAGAAATTGTTGGTAAAATCACAAGTATTACAATTAAGAAAATTTGTGGGCTTTGGTATGTTTCATTTTGTACTAACCGTGAAATCGAACAACCAATTCATCCATCAAAATCTGCAATTGGTGTTGATCTTGGCATTAAGCAATTAATTACAATATCAACAGGTCAGGTATTTGACCCAATCAATAGTTTTAAAGCCAATCAAGTAAAGTTGGCTAGGCTTCAACGCAAGTTGAGAAAGAAAACCGAATTTAGTCAAAATTGGAAAAAACTTAATTTAAAGATCAATAAATTACATCATCATATTGCCAATATTCGGCATGACTACTTGCACAAAGTCACGACAACTCTCAGCAAAAACCACGCAATGATCGTAGTTGAGGACTTAAAAGTAGCCAATATGTCGAAGTCAGCCAAAGGCTCAATCGAAGAAAAAGGAAAGAATGTTAAAGCTAAATCAGGCTTGAACAAATCAATCCTAGATCAAGGTTGGTCAATGCTTGTTAATATGTTGGTGTACAAACAGCAATGGCGAGGTGGTTTACTCGTTAAAGTTGACCCTAAATATACAAGTCAGACTTGTAGTTCATGTGGTCACGTTGCAAAAGAAAATAGGCTCACTCAGGCAAACTTTAGTTGTGTCGAGTGTGGCTTTAGCGAGAATGCAGATATTAATGCTTCTCGCAACATTTTAGCGGTGGGACACACCGTTTTGTCTGTCGAGGGAAGATGCGGTAAAGATCGCCCTGTGAAGCAGAAAGCAAGTGAAATCCGTGAGGAAGTCACCTAAGAGCTTTTGCTTTTAGAATCCCCCACTTGAGCTAGTCGAAAGTGGGGGGAGTATGTCAAGACTTGATATAAGTTTTTACACCATGCAGGGCTTTTGCTCTGCGATCTTAAAAATAGATTATTCTGTACAGATTCAATTTTTTGAACTGCACACCGTCATCTTTGTCGAGGCCGAACTCATGTCCCTGTTACGCCGTTGGTTTGATCCAATCCGATCGAGTTGGTTTTACCAGAAACCAATCCGTCAAACGGTGTTATCTATTCAAGATGGGCTGAGTATCCATTTAAGACTGGATGATGTGTACAGCTATCTGGCGGTACAGCAGCTGCCCCAGCTCGAAGAAATTTTAAGTCCGCAGCTCAAGCCGCTGAAAGTAATTATTTCTAGTTCGCATGCAGCCCCCCAAATCAGATGTCTTTTGATGAATGGCAGCACTACACCCTAAATGATGCCAAGATTCTGTCGAAACAGCATCGTTTTAGTTTTCATGACACGCCAGAATTGCCCAGCGCTGAAGCCTTGCAACAGGCGGAACTGATTTTACGGCATACCCCGCTGCGCGGGCAGGATTTTCTGTATTTGCTGGAAGATGTGTTTCATATGTTGTGGCAAAAACAGACCGGAAAATTACGAACCCTTTATGCCATGGCCAGTCGTCATCATCAGCCACAGGACTTTCCCGAACGTATTTTTGACCAGACCCCGATTCTGGCCAGCTATTTTAATTTAGGCGGACGCCAGTATCAGGCAGTCGATGACCTGTTGCGTCTGACCCGGCGTCTGGAGCAGCAAAAACTGCTGACCGGTAATCCGATTTTTATGATCGATCACATTGAATGGCGTGAGCATCTGATCAGTGATGCTGAAGAGCTGAACGAGATCCAGTCGATGGATCCGGAACTGGACTTGTATATCGCGCTGGAAGATCCGATCTCCTGGCTTTTGCTGGCCTATATCAAGGAAGAACTGGCCGATTATTATAATATCCAGTTGAATGTCTATCCCTTGTCCTATCGTGGCCGGGATGAGTTTGACTGGAGTCTGGCCACACGTTTATCCAAACGGACGGACGTAGAATTTACCCCGTTTTGCCGACCGACCGAGCAGGCGATTGCGCCAATGGCACAGTTATTTTATAGCTGTCCCGAGGAGCAGCGGATTGAGGCGATGTACCAGATCTTGCAGGCTGTCTGGACCCGTGGTGAAGACCTGTCTTATGCACCCCATTTCAAACTTTTGCAGCAACAGTTAAATATTGTAGATCTGACCCAAGACGATATTCTGGCCAAGCTGCAGGACAATGATATGCTGTGTGAAATGAAGTCGCAGCCGAATTTTCCGGTACTGGAACTGCGCATTGATGATCAAAGTTATACATTTAATAGCTTATATCGGGTCTGGATGATTGAAAGTATTTTCAGTAATGTGTTAGAAGAAAAGTATAAGAGTAATAATCAAACTGAAAGTGAACTGAAAAAACATGGAAAAGATCAAAGCTGAATCACTAGAACATGCACGTCAACAGATCGATGCCATTGATACAGCTTTAGTTGAGCTGATCGCTGCGCGTCAATTTTATGTTGATCAAACCACCCGTTTCAAAAAAACTGAAACCGATTTGCAGTCACCAGAACGTATGGAACAGATTGTAGAAAATGTTAGGGCATTGGCGCAAAAGCAGGGCCTCGATCAGGAGTTTATTGAACATCTATACCGTGAAATGTTCCAATACTTTATTCAACGTGAACTGAAAGAGTTTCGTCCTTAAACAGGCTCATTTCAGTTCAACTACGCCGGACGATCTTCAAGCTATGCAGGAGATCTTGCTGTAGCCATGGCGATTTTTAAGCATAACATCGCCTTTTTGCAAAAATAATTTATCCATAAAAAGCCCATTCAGCCAAGTGCCTAAAGCCTTGCCTGGACAGGCTTTACACGGTTTTATAGAAATTGTAGTAAAAAAAAGAAATTGATTTTATTAAATATTTTTACAATGTAAGTTTGATTTAATTTAAAAAGTATATATATTGTATATACATCTTTTGCAAAGCAGTCTTTATTTTGGAGAGATAAGCAATGAGCGAGCAAATCAAAAAAATAAAGACAGGCAAGAAAGATGGACAACTTTTAATTCGTATTCAGAGTACGGAGCGTGATGAATTTATTCGTCTCTGCGAAGAACTGGATACTAGTGCTGCTCGTGAATTAAGAAAATTTATTCGTGGTTTTGTGAAACAACACAAGCCTAACGAATAGCCTTACTAGGGAGTAATACCATGGCTAAGCAAGTTAAATCTTTAAAGCAAGAAATCAAAGCACGTTTGAAAAAGATTTCAAAACATAAAGGCAAATTGAAGCAACTGAAGCAAGCGCTTAAAAAACAGAAATAAGCCAACGCGAATCAATTGCCAGTCATTTAAAACAGTTCATTCTAGACAGACTGTTTTAGGCTACAAAAAAGACCGAACATATATGTTCGGTCTTTTTGCTTGCAACAGGCTGTGCCCAGGCATCGCTGAATTTTATTTTTTATCGACCAGACTGAAGAACCAGTTTAAGAACAGGGCTGCAAACGTTGCCGTACCAATACCACCCAGATTGAAGCTACCAAAAGTCAGGGCAAAATCACCCGTACCTAAAATAATGGTCACCGCAGCCACCATCAGGTTCTTGTTCTGCGAAAAATCGACCTTGTTCTCAATCCAGATTTTGGCACCAGCAATAGTAATCAAACCAAAGACTATAATCGAAGCACCGGTCAGAATCGCTGTCGGAATCGTATGAATAATCGCACCAAACTTAGGCGATAAACCCAGGAACACAGCAAAGACACCCGCGACGGCAAAGATGATAGTCGAGTAGACCCGTGTTACGGCCATCACGCCAATGTTTTCACCATAGGTGGTCATACCCGGCGCACCCACACCACCCGCTAAAGTCGTGGCAATACCATCTGCAACAAAGGCTTTACCAATATGCGGATCCAGGTTTTCACCGGTCATCGCACCTACGGCTTTAATATGGCCCAGATTTTCAGCCACCAGAATCAAGGCAATCGGCGCAATGATCAGCATGGCATTCAATTCAAAGGTCGGTGCATGGAAGGTCGGTAAACCGAACCAGGCTGCTTGCTGAATGGGAAGGAAGTTGATTGCAGTGCCATAACCCATGACATTGCTGAGCATGAAATAGATCAGATAGGCCAGTAACAGACCGACCAATAATAGCAGGCGTTGCAGCAGGCCTTTGGTAAAGACGGCAATCGAGCCCATGCACATCACGGTAACGAGAGACATCCACATATTAAAGGTGTTGCCCATGACGCTTTTAACCGTGACTGGAGCAAGGTTCAGGCCAATGATCATCACCACGGCACCGGTCACTACCGGTGGCATCAGCTTTTCGATCCAGCGGGTGCCCGTCGCCATGACCAGAAAGCCCATCAGCGCATAGAAGATGCCACATGCGATAATCCCGCCTGCTGCAACGCCAATATTCGGATTCAGTCCGCCACCACCCGCATAACCAGTTGCTGCGATGACCACACCAATAAAGGCAAAGCTTGAACCTAGATAACTTGGAACCCGGCCACCGGTGATTAAAAAGAACAGGATGGTACAGATCCCTGACATTAAAATTGCCAGGTTTGGATCAAAGCCCATTAAAAAAGGTGCCAGTACGGTTGCGCCAAACATGGCAAAGGCATGCTGTACACCCAAAACTACCGTTTGTGCGGGTGGCAAATACTCTGCGGTACCTACTGGTCGTGCATCGATACTGCCCTCATACGGGCGCCATTTGGGAAACCAACTGGACATAAAATGAGCACTCAAAAGATAAATTGTGCACATCATACTCCGGTTTTTTGGAAGTTTTAATCACTCCTTTCAACTTTTTGTTCAAGTTAATTCATTGACTTTTATTTATTTTTATCAATTGGTAAATATTTTTAATATAAAAGTAGCGTTAAATCAGTGGATTAATCATATAGCTATGCTTAAAATTCACTCATAAAGATTTGTTATTTTAGTTATAAAAAATACGATGCAGTGAGTGGTTTTGGCCAATTCATGTACAAAAAAAGCACATCACCAGGATGTGCTTTGAATGCGAGGGCGAAAAATCAGCCGGTATTACGTAAACCGGCTGCAATGCCGGCAATGCTGACCATTAAGGCATGATCGACCGGGGTATTTTCAGCCTGCTGCTGTTCCAGATATAAACGGCGACGTTTCATCAGTTCAGCTTGCAGTAAGTGCAGTGGTAACAAATAGGGTTTACGTACTTTCATCGACTGATCCAGTACACCGTTACTGCTCAGGAGTTTCGATTCGCCTTTTAAGCTCAACAGGGTTTGTACAGCATCCTGCAAACGCTGACGCAGTTCTGTTCCCAGAACTTTAAGATCTTCATCCTGAGTCAAATGCGATTCATAATATAGCGCCACATTGGCATCGGCTTTGGACAGTACCATTTCCAGCATATCAATCAGGGTCTGAAAATACGGCCACTCTGCCAGCATCTCATCCAGTACCGTGCGTTGTCCCTGATCCAGTACCGCATTTAATGCAGCACCGGTACCGAGCCAGGCCGGTAACATCAGGCGAATCTGGGTCCAGGCAAAGACCCAGGGAATCGCTCGCAGTGATTCAATCCCACCACTGACTTTACGTTTCGCCGGCCGTGAACCCAGTGGCAGCATTTGCAGTTCAAGTTCTGGCGTGACGGTACGCAGGTATTTCACAAAATGCGGATTTTCCCGGACGGTCTGGCGATAGACCTGCACCGATAGCTCGGTCATTTGATGCATCAAGTCGCGCCATTCCTGTTTGGGTTCAGGTGGCGGGAGTAAGGTCGCTTCCAGTGTTGCAGCGGTATAAATTTCCAGATTCTGCAGGGCGATTTCTTCCAGACCGAATTTGAAACGGATCATTTCGCCCTGTTCAGTCACCCGGATCGCACCTGAAATCGACCCTGGCGGTTGAGAGAAGAGTGCCTGCTGGGTTGGCGCACCGCCACGGCTAATTGAACCGCCACGACCATGAAACAGGGTCAATTGCACGTCATGTTGCTGTGCAACCGCGGTCAGTTCTTCCTGGGCACGATACTGGGCCCAGTTGGCCGACATAAAACCGGCATCCTTGGCAGAATCCGAATAGCCAATCATGACCTCATGTTTGCCCTGAATATGCTGTTTGTACCAGTGCATATTGAACAGGGTCGACATGGTTGCGGCTGCGCCATCCAGATCTTTTAAGGTTTCAAACAGGGGAACCACCCGTAACGCCTGCTCGATGCCGGCTTCTTTTTGTAAAAGCAGTACGGCCAGCACATCACTTGGATATTCTGCCATCGAGATGATATAAGCACCCAGAGATTCGCTCGGTTGCTCGGCTAGCGTACGCATGGTGGCAAACACTTCCTGTACATCCGGATGTTCAATCAGGCTGCCTGCTGGCTCATTCAGATGTTTTGGCAGCAACGGACGTTTGCTTTGCAGCTCTTGCAGTAAAAAGTTTTGCCGTGCCTGTTCAGTCCAGGTTTCAAAATTCCCCAGTCCTAAATATTCGGTAATCGCAGAAATCGCCTGACGGTGACGACCCGATTCCTGGCGGATATCCAGTTTTAGCAGTTCGATCCCAAAACTGTTGACCCGGTAAATAAAGTCCAGCAGGCTGCCATTGGCAATTTCGGCCAGATTGCAGTCCATCAGTGAACGGTAGCAGGTCAGGAGCGGTTGTAAAAGTTCATCTTTACTTTTAATCACCAGACTGTCATCGGCATCATTGCCTTTTAATTTTTCTGCCAGCCAGTGACGGGTGGCTTTCAGGCGGGTACGGGTATCACGTAAATATTCACGATAAGGTTCAGGATGGGGCTGGCCCAAGGCTTCAGAAATTTCCGGACTGCATTGCTGAATGGACAGTTCCCAGCGCAGGTTTTCAATATCGCGTACATAGAGATCGGCTGCTTTCCAGCGCGACAGCCACAGTACTTCCTGAGTGACGGTGTGGGTGACATTGGGGTTGCCATCGCGGTCACCACCCATCCATGAGGCAAAACGTACGGGTGCGACATTTAAGGGCAGGTTCTGGCCACATTGCGCTTGCACCATGCCATTTAGTTCACGGATAAATTTCGGTACTGCATTCCATAAGGTTTGCTCAATGGTGGTAAAACCCCATTTGGCTTCATCGATCGGAGTCGGGCGATGCTGACGGATTTCATCGGTTTGCCAGGCGGAGCTGATCAGCTGTTTCAGATCGGCCAGAACTGCCTGACGTTCACGTGGAGTCAGTTTCTGCTGGTCAAATTTGGACAGGGCATTATTGATACCGTCATATTTTTGAATCAGGGTACGGCGGCTGACTTCTGTGGGATGCGCGGTCAGAACCAGTTCAATTTTCAGTTCACAGATTTGCTGATACAGCGTATCGGCAGAAATCTCCTGCTGTTTAAATTTTTCAAATAAAGGCACTAGAGGATTGGGCGATTCTGCAGTGTCATCAAACTCGCTCTGACGGCGACGACGTACCACATGATATTGTTCGGCAATATTGGCAAAGTTTAAAAAGTGGGTAAAGGCGCGGGTCAGCGGCAGGATTTCTGCATCTTCTAGACTCAAAAATAGTTGTTCCAGTTGTTTTTCTGCTTCGACCTGTCCATCGCGAGCGCCTTTGGATAGGGCACGGATCTGCTCGATCTGATTAAACAAATCCTGCCCGGCATGTAATTTTAAGGTTTCCCCAAGCAAATTACCCAGTAAGCGTACGTCTTCGCGTAGTGGTGCATCAATCTGTTGAATCATTTTTTATTCCCTCACATGCATGCTTTGACTATACCGCGACTGCATGACAATCCAAGTCCCCTAGAGACAAAAGTTGCAGAACATAGGCTGCTTTTTAGCAACTTTTAGGCCATATACGGTGATCGGTGATCAATCCAAAGGAAAGGATTTAATCCGAAAGGGCATATTTCAGCATAAACAGTTCAATGGCCTCGCTAATAATCTGTTGCTGTTCTGCGCTTGAAGGGGGAGGGCTGAGACCCAACAGGATTTTCTGATGACGGGTTCCGGTCAGCAGGGACACGATCAGCTCGGTCTGTTTTTCTGGAAGATCGACCTGAATAAAGCTGTACTGTTGGGCCAGAGCAAAGAAATCATTCCAGACTGCATCCAGTTTGCTATGCGAGGCCTCATAAAACTGTTCTGCCAGAGGACTTTGCTGCGAGGCCAGTTCCATCAGTAACAGGTCCAGCTTGATCGCTTCTGGTAAATGAATAATATTTAAAGCGCGCTGACAGGCCTGATAAAACTCCTGCGCAAAGTCACTGCTCGGCTGCAAGAGCTGAGGATGTTCATGCAGAATGGCTTCACAGGTATCCTCAATCGCACAGCTAAACAGGGTCGCCTTGTCCTGAAAATGGGGTGGTGTTTCAAAAAGTATGCTGACATTAAATGAAGCCATTATTGATGTAAAAAAAGGTTAAGTCGAAAGCTTTAAAATGGTTTTCAATCTTTTTTGAAAAATTACAACTCCTTCTAAAACCGCGCCTAATTCGATGCCTTATTTTGCAATTATTACCTTCAATACCTACAGTAAAAAATTTACCAATACTTTGCTTGCAGTTTTTAAAAGCAGTTATGAAACTGTCCCAATGATCACTTGCAATTCGGGTGTAGTGAATACCTAATTGTTTAAGCTTTGTCTTCAATCGTTGAACTGTAGCTAAGTCTCTTTTACCCCAAACATAAGCAACAATCTCACCTGTTTCTCGATGGTAGGCGTAAATAAGCCATTGTTTATTATTTTTATTTCCCACAAAAGTCCAAAACTCATCAACTTCAAGAGACTCATAATGACTTTGTTTAGGCTGAATTTGGTAGGTCGATTCGGTTAAAGTACGTAAAACTTTACCGATACTGATTCGCTCAACTTCAGCGATATCTCGTATACCACTACCTCTGACCATCAACTGTAATATTTTTCGAGTAATGCCTGAATTACATCCTAGATAGCTCAGAGCATGGTCACCAATAAACTGACGTTTGCAGTCTTTGCACTGATAGTTTTGTTTCCCATCTACTTTGATGCCATTTTTCTTTATACTGTCACTGAGGCAGGTTGGACATTTGATTTCTAGAGTTATTCGCATTTCTCTATTTTATCAAAATTCAACCTGCTTTGTTTCAGCATACTTTTTGAAACACCACCGAAAATGGTTATACACCGTCAGCTTGGTCACACCTGCCTCACGTGCAATCTGGTTCATGCTGGAGGCATGATAGCCATGCGCTAAAAACAGCGCTTTGGCCACGCTGAGGATGCGCTGACGCTTTTCCAGATCCTTGGGTCGTCCTACAGGTATTTGCACAATTTCTTCCAAAAAAAGTCAATACGGTCATTGCTTTGAAGCTTGAGTTTTAATTAGTGTACCGGGTGGTATATTAATTAAAAAACAAGCAATTCAATATATCAGCATAGTTTGCCCTAAAAAAGACGATCAGATAAGAGCGAATAAGATGAGCAGGATTTACAGCGTATTGGCTGGCATGGTGGTGCTTTGCAGCGTGACTTTAAGCGGGTGCAGCAAAGATACTGCTGCAGCACAACAGGAAGTTCCCTTTGTCATGGTGGCGACACCCACCACTTCACAGCATGAATTAAAAAGTTATGCCGGTGATGTGCAGGCACGCCAGCAAACGGCACTGGCATTTCGGGTCGCTGGGCAGGTGACCCAGCGCTTCGCTGATGTGGGTGACCAGGTCAAAGCCGGGCAAGTCCTGGCAACTCTGGATGTCAAAGATGCCCAGCTGCAGCTGAATGCAGCACGTGCCCAGCTGGAAAGCGCGCAGTCTGCTACTAAGATTGCTCAGGATGAATTACAACGTTTCAAGCAGTTATTGCCATCCAATGCCGTGAGCCGCTCACAATATGACGCGATCGAAAACCAGTACAAGACCGCCCTATCAAATCTGAAACAGGCACAATCCAACTACGATACCGCTAAAAACCAGACTGCTTATAACCAGCTGATTGCCACCAGAAACGGCGTGATCACTGCACGTAATATCGAAACAGGACAGGTGGTGGCTGCCGGGCAGGCGGCGTATGAACTGGCGATTGCCGGTGAGCGTGAAGTGGTAATTGGCGTACCGGAACAGGCTATTTCGGAGATCAAGGTTGGACAGGCAGCTACGGTCACTTTATGGTCCAGACCTGAAGAAAAATTTGCCGCTTTTGTCCGCGAGATTTCACCAGCAGCGGACCAGTCGCGTACCTTTCGGGTTAAAGTTTCCTTACGTGAAGGCAATGGTCAGATCCAGCTGGGGCAAAGTGCCCGGGTATTTTTTCAGCACAGCCGCGACAATATGCTCAGTGTGCCGCTATCCAGTGTCTCGGCAACGGATCAGCAGGCTTATGTGATGGTGGTCCAGCCGGATCATACCTTGCGTAAAGTTCCGGTTCAGCTCGGTGCCTATGGCCGGGACAGTGTTCCTGTACTCAGTGGCCTCAAGCCGGAAGATTATGTAGTGATTGGCGGCGTACATCTGCTGCGTAACCAGCAAAAAATCAATCCGATTGATCGTGAAAACCGTCGTGTGACCATTCAGGCAGGGAGTTAAGCATGAACTTTAACCTGTCGGAATGGGCCTTAAAAAATAAAGGTCTGGTGCTGTATTTTATGATCCTGCTGGGTCTGATCGGCATCGTCTCTTATTCCCAACTGTCACAAAGTGAAGATCCGCCTTTTACTTTTAAAGTCATGGTGATCCAGACCTATTGGCCGGGTGCCAGTGCCAAAGAAGTATCCCTACAGGTCACTGACCGGATTGAAAAGGAACTGATGACCACGGGACAGTATGACCGCATCATGGCCTATTCACGTCCGGGTGAATCCATGGTGACTTTTGTTGCCAAGGATTCTCTGGCTTCGAAAGATGTCGCGGATATCTGGTATAACGTGCGCAAGAAAGTGGGCGATATCCGGCATGAATTGCCACAAGGAGTACAAGGGCCGTTCTTTAATGATGAATTCGGCGATACCTTTGGCAATATTTATGTGCTCAAGGGTAAAGATTTTGACTATGCGACCCTCAAGGAATACGCCGACCGCTTACAGCTGCAACTGCAACGGGTCAAAGATGTCGCCAAAGTTGAACTGATTGGCCTGCAAGACCAGAAAATCTGGATTGAGATTTCCAATACCAAGGCCATTCAGCTGGGCGTTCCAGTTATGGCGATTCAGCAAGCCTTGCAACAGCAAAATGCCGCCACCCAGTCCGGTTTTTTTGAAACCGGTTCAGACCGGATTCAGGTGCGGGTCAGTGGTGCATTAAACAGTGTGGAAGAATTAAGACAGATGCCGCTGCTGGTCAATGGCAAAACTATTCAGTTGGGAGATGTCGCAGAAGTCTATCGTGGCTTTAGTGATCCGGCACAGCCTCGAATGCGCTTTATGGGTGAAAACGGCATTGGTATTGCTGTGTCCATGCGCAAGGGTGGGGACATCATTGCCTTGGGTAAAAATTTGGAACAGGAATTCGCCCGCCTGCAAAAAGCCCTGCCACTCGGCATGGAGCTGCAAAAAGTCTCCGACCAGCCGGTGGCAGTCAAACGCAGTATTAACGAATTTATGAAAGTGCTGGCAGAAGCGGTGATTATCGTATTGCTGGTCAGTTTTTTCTCGCTCGGTTTCCGGACTGGTCTGGTGGTGGCTTTCTCCATTCCGCTGGTGCTGGCCATGACCTTTGCCGGTATGCAGCTGTTTGATGTCGGACTGCATAAAATTTCCTTGGGGGCCCTGATTCTGGCCCTCGGTCTGCTAGTCGATGATGCCATTATCGCGATTGAAATGATGGCGATTAAAATGGAGCAGGGTTATAGCCGTTTGCAGGCAGCCGGACATGCCTGGCGCACCACCGCTTTTCCGATGCTGACCGGGACCCTGATTACTGCTGCCGGTTTCCTGCCGATTGCCACAGCGGCCTCGAGTACCGGGGAATATACCCGTTCGATTTTCCAGGTGGTAACCATCGCATTGCTGGTGTCCTGGATTGCCGCGGTACTGTTTGTCCCATACTTAGGCGATAAACTTTTACCGGATTTCAACAAAGATTTAATTCAAAAAGCACCGTGGTATCAGCGGCTTTGGGCACGTCTGTGCAAACAGCCAGAACCTCAGCCGATTGTGCATCATGCCAGCGAACATTATGATCCTTATCAAACCCGGTTTTATCAGGGTTTTCGTCGTTGGGTCGATGCCTGTGTGACCTATCGTAAAACTGTCATTGCTGCCACGGTCGGGATTTTTATCCTGTCCATTTTAATGTTTAAGCTGGTGCCGCAGCAGTTTTTTCCACCTTCAAATCGAGCTGAAATTCTGGTGGATCTCAAACTTGAAGAAGGTGCATCACTGAAAGCCACTGAAGCTGCAGTAAAAAAAGTCGAAGCCTTTTTATCGAAACAAGAGGGTATTGATAACTATGTGGCTTATGTCGGGATGGGATCGCCGCGTTTCTATTTACCGCTCGATCAGCAGTTGCCGCAAACCAGTTTTGCCCAGTTTGTAGTGCTGGCATCCTCTTTAGAGGATCGAAATGAAATCCGTAAATCCTTAAGTGATCAGATTCGAAAGTTATTGCCAGAAGTGCGTACCCGGGTGTCCTTGCTGGAAAATGGCCCACCTGTGGGTTATCCACTGCAGTTCAGGGTATCGGGTGAAGACCTAGGATTAGTCCGTGAATGGGCGCAGAAAGTTGCAGCCACCGTGGGAGAAAATCCGAATACCACCAATGTGCATCTGGACTGGGGGGAGCCGAGCAAAGTCATCAAATTGCAGATCGATCAGGATCGTGCCCGTCAGTTGGGGGTGAGTAGCAGTGAACTGGCCAATGTGCTGAACAGCTCGATTTTGGGGGCCGGTATTGATCAGTACCGTGAAAAACGTGAACTGATCGAAATCCGTTTACGTGGTGCTCAGGCTGAACGGGTGGAGGTAGCATCTTTAGCCAGTCTGGCTGTTCCGACTGCAACCGGTACATCAGTACCTTTGGCGCAGCTGGCCAAAATTGAATACAGCTTTGAAGAAGGTCTGATCTGGCATCGGAATCGTTTACCGACCATTACCGTGCGTGCCGACATTCGCAGCAAGTTACAGCCCGCTACTGTGGTTAATGAACTCAAAGAGCCACTGGAAAAAATCCGGGCAGAGCTGCCGAATGGCTATCTGCTGCAAGTGGGCGGTACAGTTGAAGAATCGGCTCGCGGGCAGAACTCGGTTAATGCCGGCATGCCTTTATTTCTCGCAGTGGTCATGACCCTGCTGATGATTCAGCTCAAAAGCATCTCACGTGCCTTTATTGTGTTCCTGACCGCACCTTTGGGCATTATCGGCGTGGTGTTATTCCTGTTAATTTTCAATAAACCTTTCGGTTTTGTTGCGATGCTCGGAACGATTGCATTATCCGGAATGATCATGCGCAATTCGCTGATTCTGATTGACCAGATTGAGCAGGATATTCAGGCCGGAGAATCACAGTGGGATGCGATTATTAATGCCACAGTACGCCGTTGTCGTCCGATCGTATTGACCGCACTGGCTGCGGTGCTGGCGATGATTCCCTTATCCCGCAGTATTTTCTTCGGGCCAATGGCGGTGGCGATTATGGGTGGTTTGATTGTGGCGACATTATTGACCCTGTTTTTCCTGCCTGCACTATATGCACAGTGGTTTAAAGTGAAAAAAAGTTTAAATTCTGTTTAAATTTGTCATAATTTCAGGTGCGAAATTTGGAAATTTTCAATATAGTAGCACCTGAGATTTTTATAATTTAAAAAAATAAGTAATTGCTGCATTGGCCGAGCTGCCAATACGGTAACGAGGTTGAACCGAACATGACTCAAGATACATTAACCAAGATGCGACGTTCCGTAGCGATGGCTTATGTCTTCATGTTTTTGGCCTTATTTACCCTGTTTAGTGGACTATTGGCCTACTGGTTCGCACGTAAAGTCACCCAGGTTGATTATGCTGAAGTTTGGTTACAGGCACAGGCGCTGTGGATCATGCGTAATATCGTGATTTATACCATTTTGGCGATCTTTGCTGCACTGTGGTTTATTCCACTGTTTTTCTTTGCCTGGGATAGCCAGCTCTGGGTCAAAGCCTGTGTAGTAACCGGGGTGATTTTCAGCTTTATTGCCTTTATTTTCCTGATCAATGCCTGGTTTAAAGGTATCTATAAATTCTCTCAAAATAAAGCTGTGTTCTAAAGCGTTTGACATCCTCCCCCCAGCTAAAGCAAGAGGATTCCTCCTGCGAGACGCTTATGCCCAAGCGCAAGTATGTTCAGGGCGGAATTCAAATCCCGCTGCCAGACTGTACCGCAGTTCTGGCATGTCCATTCTCTTATTCCAAGATCAACCCTACCTTTCGGACTACTGCTTGATATTCGCTTACAGCACGAGCAGATCTGGGTGGTATAGGCTTCATTAACTTCTTCAAACAATACACTTGCGTTCTCGCATTTATACTTGAGCATTGTTTTGAGTTTTGAAAACCCTGTATCTAAAACCGATTTTGCCATTTTAGTTTTTACAAGCTTTTTAGCGCTTAAGCTACCTACAACAATCAGTGCATTATTTCGAACAAGCATAGTGCTTGCTTTGTGCAAACGGTCTTTACGACGGTTTGCAATCTTGGCATGTAATGCACGAACACGCTTCTTATTTCTTGCTCTTTGAGCAATACCCAATTTCTGCTCATATTTACGGTAGAACTTGGGATTTGAAATGACCGTACCATCAGAACAGGTAGCAATATCCTTTAAGCCTAGATCAATACCAATTGCTTTAGTCGCTTTAGGCTTCTCTTGCTTAGGTAAATCTACAACAAGGCATACATACCAACGCCCACGACTATCCTCAACAAACGCACCTGTTCTTACAGTGTATTTGCTTAGGCCATAGCTATCCCACATGCCGAACTTGTTTTTTCCATATTGAATTAAGCCATCGGAATATTTAACGGCAACCTTTTTAAAGGGTATCCAACCAAGAGAGCGCCTTGCTGATTTCTTGTTACTTACACGCCATTTTAGCTTTGCTTTTTTGAATTGCTTGCGTCTTGTTACTAATTCTTCTGTCACAGCCTGAATGGTTTGACTATGTAGGCTACATTCTTTAGATGCGCCTTTTGTGTATTTCGCTACATCGTAAGCCGATAGAAATTCACCTTTTCTTTTTAAATGTTTGAACCCTAAATCATTCACATAATTCCAGACAAAGTTTACCTCAGATGCTAATTGACCTAGCACCTTGCAATGTTTGTCTTTTATTCGTAATTTAAGTGTTTTCATGGGCTTATATTAGCTAATAATAAATTAAAGGTGTTGATTTAAAAAAAACCAACGACATTTCATGTCGTATCGCTTATATCTCTGCCCTGAAGGACAGCGTTTTACGCTCCATTTGATAATTTTTTCATATTTCCCCTTGTAAAACTCGGTTTGACCCCAATTTCAGACCTCAGTTGAATATTAAACAAATTCCGTGAGGAGCATCGCCAGACATGGCTAAACGTGATTATTATGAGGTTTTGGGCGTCGCTAAAACCGCTAGTGATGATGAAATCAAAAAAGCCTACCGTAAGTTGGCGATGAAATATCATCCAGACCGTAACCCGGACAATGCTGAAGCTGAAGAGAAATTCAAAGAAGCAGCAGAAGCCTATGAAGTGCTCTCTGATGGTGAAAAGCGCAGCATGTACGACCGTATGGGCCATCAGGCCTTTGAAGGTGGTATGGGCGGCGGTGGCGGCTCCGGCGGTGGTTTCAGCGCAGAAGATATTTTCAGCCAGTTCGGTGATATTTTCGGTGGTGCTTTCGGCGGCGGTGGTGGTCGTGGCCAGCAACGCGCGCGCCGTGGTTCTGACTTACGCTATGTGATGGAACTGACCCTGGAAGAAGCGGTCAAAGGCGTCAAGAAAACTATTACCTTTACTGCACCGGCACCGTGTGATGCCTGTGATGGTAAGGGTTCAAAAAATCCAAATGATGTGGAAACCTGCCGTACCTGTCATGGTGCCGGTCAAGTGCGTATGCAGCAAGGTTTCTTCTCGGTACAGCAAACCTGTAGCACCTGTCGCGGTCAGGGCAAGATCATCAAGAACCCATGTAATAAATGTCATGGTTCAGGTGTGTCGGATCGTCAGCAAACTCTGGAAGTCACTATTCCTGCGGGTGTGGATAATGGGGACCGCGTTCGCTTGACCGGTAAGGGTGAAGCAATCCGTGATGGTCAGTCAGGTGACTTGTACGTAGAAGTGGTGGTGCGTGAGCATGAAATCTTCCAGCGTGATGGCGCTGACCTGTATATGGATGTGCCGGTATCAATTGCTGATGCAGCCTTAGGTAAGGAAGTTCAGATTCCTACGCTAGATGGCCGTGTTAGTCTGAAAATTCCTGAAGGTACGCAAACAGGTAAACTGTTCCGTTTACGTGGTAAGGGTGTTAAACCGGTACGTACCAGCATGCAAGGTGACTTGCTGTGCCGTATTGTGGTAGAAACTCCAGTCAACTTAAGTGCACGTCAACGTGAACTGTTGAAAGAACTACAAGAAACAATGGATGGTGAAGATAGCAAATCCTCACCGAAGAAAAAATCATTCTTTGATCGTTTGTTTGATTAATTGAGTGAAAGTAAAAAAGGACGCTGAGGCGTCCTTTTTTATTATGTAGATAAGATACTCTAGATTAGAAGATGCTATTTATTGTTTGATAAGTCTCGCTTAAACATAAAAACCGCCTAAAAAGCGGTTTCTATTTTATATTTGACTATCTAAATAGAAAGTATGAGTCCAAATTTGGAGGGTGATAGATATTTTGTAAGTGAGAAAAAAGCATCATTCCCGAAATTAAAAAGGCCAATATTGTTATTACAGAGCTATATAATCGCATTCATTACTTATCAAATTTACCAGTACAGCAGATTACTCTTATTTTGTTGTCATGACAATGAAAGCTTAATCTTATTGAAATAATTATAAATTTTACTTTTTAATAAATAAAATAAATATATATATAAGAAAACTTGATTAATTAAATTTTTCGTGTATAGTTAACTTAACTAGGGCGTGTCATCAATTAGCTTGAGGAAAACCGCCTTGTCCCCATTATACTTTTATGACTAAACGCTATGCATTAAAAGATGAGCAGTGGGAACAGATTAAAGATCTGTTACCTGGACGAATGGGTACTGTTGGAGTAACGGCCAAAGATAACCGACTATTTGTTGAAGCGGTATTGTATCGGTATCGTTCAGGTATCCCGTGGCGAGACTTACCCCAACGCTTTGGTGATTTTAGAGTCGTGCACACTCGTTTTAGTCGTTGGGCTAAAACAGGTGTGTGGCAGAGAGTCTTTGAAGTACTGTCACATGACAGTGATAATGAATATGCCATGTTAGACTCCACCATTGTACGTGCTCATCAACACAGCGCTGGGGGGAAAAAATCAGGCGATTGGACGCAGTAAAGGGGGCTTAAGCACCAAAATTCATGCCCGTACTGATGCTTTAGGCAACCCAACAGGATTTTATCTCACTGATGGGCAGGTCCATGACTTAAACGGTTCAGATGTGTTGCTGGACTTATCGTTGAGCCAGACCTGGCTTATGGATAAAGCCTACAACTCCAGGGATCGAGTCATTGATCCAATTTTAGAGGCGAAGGGTCAAGTTGTGATGCCAGCGAAAAGTAATTCTATTGATCAGCGTAATTATGATCGAAATCTCTACAAGGCAAGACATCTGATCGAGAACTTTTTTGCCAAGCTCAAGCAGTATCGTGCTATTGCCACACGCTATGATAAATTGGCTCAAAACTTCTTATCAGCGATCTACCTGGCTTCAACAATCATTTGGCTTAATTGATGACACGCCCTAGAAAAAAGTCTTGTTTCGGTAAATCTTCTTTAAGTATCGTAGTTTTAGTCATAATCCTTCGTTTTTTTTCAGATTTTAAGTCTCATTCTTTATTATTTCAAAGTTATAATCAGTCTATAAAATGACTAAAAAATTATTAAAAATTATTAGGATATATTATGTCAAACTCAAATGTTGTTAAAGGTACTGTAAAGTGGTTCAACGAAACTAAAGGTTTTGGTTTTATTCAACAAGAATCAGGTCCAGATGTTTTTGCTCATTTCAGTGAAATTGCGAGTTCAGGTTTTAAAACCTTGCTTGAAGGCCAGCTGGTTGAATTCAGTGTAGCTCAAGGTCAAAAAGGACCGAATGCTGTAAATATTGTTGCTATCTAAGCAAGAATAAACAGTAAAAAAAGCACTTAATAAGTGCTTTTTTTATCGTTCAAATTTAATTTTAAGTTATTTTCCAAATTGGAAAAATCTTTAGAAAAACAGGATTCAAGTTGTTAAAAATAAATGATTTAATTGCAAAATCTAAAAATGGTACTGAAATTATTGTTTCGTTAATTCCTCTCAATAAAATGCAAAATACACGTCAGGGTTTAAAAAGAATTGAAGTGGGTAAGAGAGTTCTTCTTTCATCTGGAGTTGAGGTAGATTTAAACTTAGATGGTCGTACATTCTATACTTCTATAAATCAATTATTTAAGCTAAATCATAAAGTTATTTAAAGATAAAATTCAGAAACATCAATTTTTAGTGGATATTTTGCCACTTTAACTATTATTAAAGGTATAGATATGCTTAAACAAAGTATTAGTGTAAAGGATCAGTTTGGGGCTCAACACGCTATTCAAGCAACAGTCGATCATCATTTTTCTAAAACACAATCTCATTCCAATATAAAACATATCACTGTAGATGGTGAAGATATTCGTCCCAGTTTTGAAATGTGCTTTCAAAGTACCTTAAGTGGAAAAATTTTCAAAATTGTATAGACCAGGCAAATTTTGCTTTAGGTATTATTATTTTTAATAAGTTCCCGAAGAGCTAGAGAATTAATTTGCTCAATCTAAGGACTGATTTTTGTATAAGGCAAAATTGAGTCCTTTTAGTCTCAATAAGACTGTAAGCGTCCGCTGAACACACCTTATGAATTCATCCTATAAGCCTTAATTTAGTCCCCACTTAAAAACAAGTGGGGACTAAAATTTATGACTACAAATCACCAGACATCCATCGCATCTCTTGCGAAAAAACGAAGAACATACAGTGCTGAATTTAAACAGCAGATCGTTCAGGCTTGTAAAGCACCGGACGTTTCAATTGCTTCGGTCGCTTTGCAACATGGATTGAATACAAATCTTGTATCCAAATGGATTCGCTTAATTGATGGTAAGCCAGGGAATGATCGCTCACCACTACCGAATAAACCTGCATTTATTGCCTTATCTTGCTCTACACCATTAGATCCTACTCCTACTGACATGTTAACGGTTCAAATTACTTTACCCCACTCAAAAGCAGAAATTGGCTTGAAATGGCAAGTATCAGAAATATCTGCTTTAGCAGAATTACTCAAGGCACTTGCAACATGATCCGCATTGATGAAATCTGGCTTTCTACCCAACCTCTGGATATGCGAGCAGGTATGGATACGACCATGGCTCAGGTGGTGAGAGCCTTTGGCTACATCAAACCGCATTGTGCTTACCTGTTCTGTAATAAACGTGGCCATCGCATGAAAGTGCTGGTACATGATGGATTGGGCATCTGGCTGTGTGCCCGGCGGCTGGAACAGGGCAAATTTCACTGGGCTCAAGTTCACCAAGGTGAAACCGTGGCCCTCAGCCCGGAACAGTTACAGGCACTGATCCAAGGTTTGCCCTGGCAGCGCATTGGACGACAGCAGGTGGTGACGATGCTTTAAACCAGGCTCGACCATTCTGCTATTCTCCAAACGTTCTATTTCATTCTTCTCATGACCTCAGGCATACTGCGGTCATGAATACGCTGCCTGATTTAAGCCAACTGACCCATGAACAACTGCTGGAATTCACCAGGCAGTTGGCGCTGCAGCATCAGTCTCTAGCACAATCAAACCAACAATTGGATGCCAAAGTTCAACATCTTTCTATTCTCAATCAAAAATACGAGCATGAACTGGCGCTGTTTAAAAAGCACAAATTCGCCCAAAAGAATGAACACTTAACGGCAAAACAAATCCATCTGTGGGATGAAGCGGTTGAAGAAGATATTGCCGCGGTTGATCTAGAACTGGAACGGCTAAATGCAGATAAAACCAATGCAGCGACACAGAAAGCCAAAACCAATAAACCTAAACGTCGACCACTGCCAGATCATCTACACACCATCCGTATTGAGCATGAACCTGCATCAACCCAATGTGCTTGTGGCTGCCAACTCCGTCGTATCGGCGAAGATGTCAGTGAAAAACTGCATTTCAGACCGGCACAGTTCTATAAGGAACAGCATGTGCGTGGTAAATGGGTCTGTGATCAGTGTGACACTCTAACTCAGCAAGCGATGCCCGCCTATGTGATTGATAAAGGCATTGCTTCACCTGAATTGCTCAGCCATGTGCTGGTATCGAAGTATGCCGATCATTTGCCGCTGTACCGTCAGCGCCTGATCTATCAGCGGGCTGGCATTGATCTGTCCAGATCCACTTTATCTGACTGGATAGGTCGCTGCGGTGTAGAACTGGAACCTCTGGCCAATGCCTTAAAAGAGGTGGTGCTGCAACAGCGGGTGCTGCATGCAGATGAAACACCGGTCACCATCATGCGGATGGGTGAGAATAATAAAAAACCGAAGAAAGGTTATGTCTGGGCCTATGCCACCACACAGTATAATCCAGTTCAGGCGGTGATCTATGACTTTCAGGATAGTCGTTCAGGCCAGCATGCTGAAGAGTTCTTGAAAGGCTGGCAGGGCTATCTAGTCTGTGATGATTACAGTGGTTATAAAGCACGTTTTAAATCAGGCCAGGTGATTGAGGTGGGCTGCATGGCCCATGCACGTCGTAAATTCCATGAACTGCATGTGACCGGGAAAAGTCAGGTCGCTGAACAGGCATTAGTGCTGATTCAGAAACTGTATGGGATAGAAGCAGAACTCAGGAAAAAGACCGATAGTACAGCGGAAGACCGCCGCGAATACCGGCAACAGCATAGTCAACCGGTGATGCAACAACTGTATGAATGGCTCAACCAACATCATCTGACGGTGCCATCGAGTTCTCCCACCGCCAAGGCGATCAATTACACTCTGAAGCGTTGGCCAGCTTTAAGCCGCTATTTGGATGATGGCAATCTACCGATTTGCAATAATTGGGTAGAGAATCAAATGCGACCTTGGGCCTTAGGACGCAAGAACTGGCTGTTTGCTGGCTCGCTGCGCAGTGGTCAGCGAGCGGCGAATATCATGACTTTAATCCAGTCAGCAAAGCTGAATGGCTTGGATCCGTATGCCTATTTAAGTGATGTGCTGAAAAGGTTACCGACACATAAAGTGAGCCAAATAGAAGAATTGCTGCCGCACCGCTGGAAACCCGACCAAAATTAAAAATAGCTATGGGGTTCAGCGCACGCTTACATAAGACTTAAAATCCTATCTACTCATCAATTCAAAAGTAGATATTCATAATTAAAATTTAGTAAAAGTCTTGCATAAGAATCCCGTTAATCTAACTGAGATTTAAATCATCAAGATTTTGAGCTGACTTAATAATGGCGAGCCTGAACAGGAAAAACTGTATTGGCAAGTCGTCTGTTTAACTTCAAAAATCAGTAATCTCAGTAAATCATTTCAAAATCATAGCGATAAAATTATGAATAAGCTTATTCAAGTTATATGAGCAATTGCTAAAAACTATATGACGAGTCAAGTTGATGTATATCGTATAGCTTTGACGGAAGTGATAGCCTAACTTCTTAAGCTTGATTAAAACTCTTATCAATATCAGTGATTTCGCTCTTTGAGTATTTTCATTGATTTTTATGCAATGCATCTTAGTGTTATTCCGCAGTTTTGCTATAGTAAGAGCAATTTTGGATCAACATCAGGACTATGTTATGTCAGCTACACCACGCATTGGGATCTTGGGTGCAGGCGGTCGTATGGGGCGTATCCTTATTCAGGCTGTGCATGAAGCAGGTTATCAATTGGCGGCTGCGGTAGAACGCCCTGAAAGTACACTATTAGGCGCAGATGCTGGCGAACTTGCCGGAATTGGCGCAACAGGTGTTAAGGTCGTGGGTAGCCTTACCGATGTAGTCAAAGACTGTGATGTCGTGATTGATTTCACTGCGCCAGCAGCGACCGTCAATCATCTGAAAATCTGCCGTGAAGCCGGTGTTGCCATCGTGATTGGTACGACGGGTATGAATGACGAGCAAAAAGCCTATCTCGATCAATCTGCGACAGAAACTCCTGTAGTTTATGCAGCAAACTATTCAGTGGGTGTGAACGTCTCGATCAAACTGCTTGAACTGGCCTCTAAAGTTTTTGGTGATACGGTTGATATCGAAGTGATTGAAGCACATCACCGTCATAAAGTAGATGCGCCATCGGGTACAGCTTTGATGTGGGGTGAGGCGATTGCGGAAACTTTGGGTCGTGACTTAAAAGAAGATGTAGTGTATTGCCGTGAAGGTCATACTGGTCCGCGTGAGCGTAAGAGTATTGGCTTCCAGACCATTCGCGGTGGCGATATTGTCGGTGAACATACTGCAATGTTTATTGCCGATGGGGAACGTGTGGAAATTACTCATAAAGCGACTAACCGCATGAACTTTGCTTCTGGTGCGGTACGTGCTGCAGCTTGGGTCGTCGGCCGTGAAGCGCGTAAATATGATATGAAGGACGTGCTTGGTTTTAACGATATTCAGGTTTAAAACCGAGTCAAAATCATTTATAAAAAAGTATAAAACTAAAATAAGACGAATAAAAATGCAAAAAATGATTTTCCTGCTCTGTGCAGTGGCGCTTGGTGCCATTGCGCAGGCAAAACCTGTTGAGAAGCCTAAACTCAGTATTCATAAAAACAATATCAAGGTCTGGACCTACCAGAATGAGCAAAACCCGGTCTTTCTCTATAAAGCTGAAACCACCTATACCGTGCCCATTGAAAATGCTGTGTCCCTGATTCTGAATGTCACACATGCAGTGCAATGGGTCCCCTATATGGGTAGCATCAAGATCCTGTCCCGCGATGATAAAAAAGGTGACTTTACCCTGTATATGGTGCTAGATTTTCCATTTCCCTTAAAAGACCGTGACCTGATTGTACAGGGCAAGATGATCAAGGAAGCCAATGGCCAGATCACCATCAAGAATAAAGCCATCCAAAGTGGCTATCCTTTAAATCCGGATTATGTGCGTTTAACCGATTATCAGGGCGACTGGACTTTTCAGAAACTAGCCAATAACAAGGTCAAGGTTTCAACCTATGGTTATGCCAATCCGGAAGGTTCCATTCCTTTGACCTTCGTAAATATGTTCGTGCAACAACAACCTTATCAGATGCTGCAGAAAATGAAGACCGAGCTGGCCAAGCCTTCACCTATTGCGGTCTTGCCTGAAGCCCTGCATTGACATCCTCACATCCCTAAAACGGAGGTGATTCCTACTGCTAGACGCTTATGCCCAAGCGCAAGTATGTTCTTAGCAGAATTTAAATCACGTTGATTTAAACTACCGCATTCACATTCCCATACTCTTATTCGCAAATCTGCTCTACCTTTCGGACTGCTTGCGGTGATCTCACCACAGCACGAACAGATTTGGGTTGTGAACCTCTCACTCACTTCTTCAAACAATACCCCTGCGTTCTCGCATTTATACTTGAGCATTGTTTTAAGTGCTGAAAACCCTGTATCTAAAACCGATTTTGCCATTTGGGTTTTTACAAGTTTCTTGGCACTCAGATCACCAACAATAATCAATGCATTTTCTTTCACAAGCATGGTGCTTGCTTTGTGCAAATGGTCTTTTCGACAATTCGCAATCTTGGCGTGAAATGCACGTACACATTTTTTATTTTTTGCTCTTTGAGCAATCCCTAATTTCTGCTCGTATTTTTGATAGAACTTGGGATTTGAAATGACCGTACCATCTGAACAGGTAGCAATGTCTTTTAGACCAAGATCAATACCAATCGCTTGAGTTACAGTTGGTTTGTCTTGCTTGGGTGAATCGACAACAAGGCACACGTACCAGCGCCCACGACTATCCTCAACGAATGAGCCTGTTCTAACGCTGTATTTACTTATACCGTAGCTATCCCACAGTTTGAAGTGATACTTGCCATATTGCACATATCCATCAGCATATTTAATCGCTACTTTTTTAAATGGTATCCAACCAAGTGAACGTCTTGCCGACTTCTTATTACTTACACGCCATTTCAGCTTTGCTTTCTTGTGCTGTCTTCTTTTATTAACATATTCTTCTGTTATCCCTTGTACTGTTTGACTATGCAAACCACACAGTTTTGAAGTTCCTTTTGTGTATTTAGTCATATCAAATGCTGAGAAAAAGTCACCTGTTCTTGTAAGGTGTTTGAAACTTAAATCATTCACATAATTCCAGACAAAGTTCACCTCGGATGCTAACTGATTTAGCACCTTGCAATGTTTGTCTTTTATGCGTAATTTAAGTGTTTTCATAGGCTTATATTAGCTCATGTTAAATTAAAATTATTGATTCTTAAAAATTAAACGACATTTCATGTCGTGTCTCTTATATCTCTGACCTGAAAGACAGCATTTTACGCTCCATTTGATAAAAAAGACCCAATTGCTGTAATGCTGATCAGTTAAGGAATTTAGAAATAGTTTCTTTAACTTTTCAGTCGTTCACGAGAAATTTTTAACTTTTTAAATCAAATATTTGCAATATCATTTGTTACTTTGGTTTCGCTCAAATGATAAGCGGAGCTTCGCCAGGAAGGCATCTTGCAGAGCAATAGTCCTCCCCACAAAACTCGTCAGCCAGCATCCATTAGTAAATTTGTCGCAGAAACAATCATTTTTTAATGTAGTCCTGCCTCGAACAGTTGCGGATGACTTTCCCACCTATTAAATATAATCCTGAATTTAAAAAAGAAAATGCCAGTCAATTTCTTAACTGACTGGCATTACCCAATTGCTGGGTCTTTTTAACGGCTAAAAATAGACAGGATTTAAGCTGTAAGATCCGCTTTAAGTACAATCCGGTAACGAGCTTTGCCAGAATGCAGATGTTCAATCGCCTGATTCAGCTGTGACATCGGGAAAACTTCAATTTGTGGGGCAATATTTTTACGTGCAGCAAATTGGAGTAACTGACGTAATGCCGCCGGTGAACCTGTCGGTGAACCGGTGACTGATTTAGCTCCGCCAATCAGCATGCCAGCCGGAATCTGCATCGGCTCAAGTGGTAAACCTAGCATATGCACAGTGCCATTCGGCGCCAAAGTTGCCAGATAAGCCTGCCAGTTCAAGGTAACATTGACAGTACTCAGTAATAAATCAAACTTGCCACGCTGGGCTTTTAATGCAGCGACATCACGACTGTTCACCACATGGTCAGCGCCCATGGCTTTCAGCTCATCGGTTTTATCCAGATTTGAAGTGAAAGCGGTAATCTCGCAGCCCCAAGCTTTGAGCAATTTAATCGCGATATGACCTAAACCACCAATCCCGATTACGCCAACATGATGAATAGCTTGAATCTGATGTTTGAGAATCGGATCGAATACGGTAACCCCGCCGCAGAGCAGAGGGCCGGCACTTTCAGGATCAAGATCTTCGGGTAGGGGAATGACCCATTGCCAGCCAGCACGCACTTTGTCGGCAAAACCACCGGCATGTCCGACAATGGTAGCCACCTGACCGCCAGTACACAGCACCTGCTGGCCTGAAATGCAGGGATCGCAATATTGGCAGCTTTCCGCTGTCCAGCCGATACCCACCCGTTGCCCAACTTTCAGGCCTTTGGCTTCTGCACCCAGATGGGTAATGGTACCGATAATCTCATGTCCAGCCACGACTGGATAGACGGATGAACCCCAGTCATTATTGATCACTGAAATATCGGAATGACAGAGGCCGCAGTATTCCACTTTTACTTCGACCTGATGCGGCTGCAGTTCTCCGGCATCAAACTGATAAGGTTCGAGTTCCGCACCTGCAGACATGGCAGCATAAGCTTGAATAATATTATTCGACATGATTTTTAGCTCTTATTTAAATGCGAGGATATTGTTTTAAAGTCACAATGATTTTCATGGTCATCGACCATACCAACGGCCTGCATAAAGGCATAGCAAATGGTGGGTCCGACAAATTTAAAACCGGCCTGTTTGAGTGCTTTAGACATCTTCTGGCTCTCAATGGTTTGAGCGGGTGCTTGGCGATAATCCACAACATCATTATTCAGTCGCGGTTGCTGGGCAAAAGACCAGAGCCAATCCACCGGATTGATGCCTTGCTGTTTTAGTTTCAGCCAGGCTTGGGCATTTTCCCGAATGGCATTCAGCTTGCCGCGATGCCGTATCAGGCTAGCATCTTCGAGTTTTATTTGGAGTTGTTGATCTGTAAGTGAGGCGATAGATTCAATCGAATATTGAAAAAAATGTTCACGATAAACTTCACGTTTTCTGAGAACGGTAATCCAGGCCAGACCAGCCTGCTGTCCTTCCAGGCACAGCATTTCAAACAGGCGATTTTCATCCAGCAGTGCCTGTCCCCATTCCTGGTCATGGTAGGTGATATACAGCGGATCATCGGAGCACCAGCCACAGCGTTGCACAGTCATGTGATGCTCCTTGTTTTTATGGTTTTATAATTTAAAAATAGTCCATTGATCTTGCTGGTTATCCCAGTAAGACAACTCAGCCTGATCCAGATCGCTAAATTGAATCCACATATCTTTACCGGCCTTGTCAGCATAACCGGTACTGATCAGAAGCGCATCCTCGGTAATTTCCATCACCCAGCCCTGGTAAGTTTGACCATTCCATACAATTTTTTGTTGATTGCCTGATTCAGCAAATTCCACCAGACGATTGATCAACGCTTCTGACATGTAAATATCCTAAAATTAACGTAAATAGGGATAAGGGTTGACCACACCGCGGCCCTTGCCCTGTAAATAGATTCCATAATGTAGATGTGGTACAGTATGCCGGGCATTGCCGCTGTTGCCGACATAACCGATCAGCTGGCCTTTTTTGACATAGTCGCCCACTTTTAAACCGCGCTTATGTCCGTCCAGATGAGCATAATAATGCCACGAGCCGCTCGGACCCAGAATCCAGGCTACTTTACCACCCAAATTGTTATTACGTAAATCTGCAATCAGACCCTCAGTCGCGCTAAAAACTTTGGTGCCACGTGGAGCCATGATATCAATGCCTTCATGCAGGCGTCCGCGACTGCGCGAAGCGCCCCAGGTATCTGTTAATTCACGTGCCTGTACGCGTGCCACCGGGATTGGCAGAGAAGAGGGCATCCGCATATTTTTCAGCTTTTGCACCAGAATGGGATTGAGCTGTACAGCGGGAGATTTTTTCGGTGTACTGCTACAGGCAGCCAGCAGCACAGCTATTAAAGCAATCCATGTCAAAGCAAGGTATTGGCGCACTTTATTCATCCTTAAATATTGGCAATGCTCATGTCGAGCTGATCGATATTTTGCTTTGTCCAGACTATGTCATAGATTGACGCTAGTGATCAATTTTTTCATGGCAGTTGGAATACCGGCATCGGTTGCTGTTTGCGGACTCATCCAGCAGCCTTGCAGTTCAATCGCCAGATGCTCCTGCTGATCTTGATCTACAGCAAAAACAATCGCTTCAAGATGCCAGGTAAAATGGGTAAAACTGTGGCTAATCTGGGTCTTTTTGACGATATTTTTCAGGCCCAGCTGCTGACATCGCTGTTCCAATTCATGTGCATTTTCAATAATCGGCAGACACCAGAGACCACCCCAAAGACCACTATTGGGACGTTGCTGCCAGAGCCAGTCTGTACCGGACTGGATCAGCAAGACCTGAGCAGAGCGTACTGGAATCGGTTTTTTGACCTTTTTGAAAGGCAATTCATTTTCCAGTCCTTGCTGATGTGCCTTGCAATGCTGCTGCATTGGACAATACAGACACAAAGGCTTTTTTGGCGTACATACGGTTGCTCCCAGATCCATAATCGCCTGGGTATAGTCATGATTGCGTTCAATAGGACAGAGTTGTTCTGCCAGTTGCCATAAGGCACGTTCATGCACCGGTTTGGAAAGATCATCTTCAATGGCAAAGAAACGTGACAATACCCGTTTGACATTACCATCCATGATTACGCCATATTGACGTAAACCCAGTGACATCAGGGCGCCCGCGGTAGAACGGCCAATGCCGGGCAAAGCCATCCATTCTTCCAGAGTATGAGGGAACTGCTGCTGTGCCGTCACGATGCCGGCAGCTTTATGCAGATTGCGGGCGCGGGCATAATAGCCGAGACCTGCCCAGTAAGGTGCAACCTCATCCCATGAGGCTTGACCTAAGACCTGAACCCTCGGAAAACGCTGGATAAATCGTTCGAAATATTGCAGTACAGTTTTGACCTGGGTTTGCTGCAACATGATTTCAGAGACCCAGACTTTATACGGATCATCTGTCACCTGCCAGGGCAAGTCATGACGACCATGCACATCAAACCATTCCAACAGGGCATCTGAAAATACGAACATGAACACCTAGCAACCGAATAAGCAGCAGCTAGTATAGCGGAATCAGCAGGATGGGAATGTGAAAAGTAGGATAAAAAATGGCTGCTCATTTATTTGGGCAGAAGCGTGATTTCAAAAAAATAAACGCTCCGTAGAGCATTTATTTTTGATATAGAACCTGGTTAATTATTAATTCCCCAGCGCTCATCCAGCTTCAAGGTTTTGCCTGCATAACGCGGAATAATATGAATATGCAGATGTTCAACCTTTTCCTGAAAAACTTCACCGTCAATAAAGCCGACATGAAAACCGGCAGGCTGGTAGCGTAATTGCAGTTCATTGCGTGCCTGTTCCAGTAAGGACATCAAACTTTTACGTTCTTTGTCGGTCACTTCGAAAAACGAGGCCACATGCCGCAATGGAATAATCACACAGTGACCTTCGGACAATGAATTCGGTTCAGGCAACACCACACCATAATCATTTTTGGCAATGACATCATATTCGTCAAAATTGCAGTAGGGGCAGTTGGTTTCAGCCATCATACACATTCTCCTCTGGTAGGATTTATCTTTCTTTTCTTCATGAAGTATCTGAAATATTTAGCCTGTGAACAAGCCAAATAGTTGTTTCTATTTATGCCAAATGACGATCCAGCAAGGCATACATTGCTGCCAAGCCTTTTTGTTCCGCTTCTGCATTGTAACCAAGATCTACACCATTGGCTTTGGCCCGTTCATCCGCAAGCGGGTTGCTAAAGCCATGTTTGGCATTTTCAAAAACAATTACTTCATGCTCGACTTTGGCGGCATGCATTTCCTCACGGAAACTGGCCACATCATCCAAAGTCACTATGCTGTCTAGTTCACCATGTAGCACCAGGATTTCCGCCTGTACCTGACCTTCCTGAGCAGGTGCTTTTGGCGACAGAATGGCATGGAAAGTGGCCACCGCTTGTAAAGGTGCATTAGAACGGGCCAGATCCAATACGACTTTGCCGCCGTAGCAGAAACCAATCGCTGCAAGCTTATCAGCATTGACTTCATCCTGTGCTGCCAGGGCATTCAAGGCTGCTGTGGCACGGTTAACGATAGTGTCAGGATCTTCAAAAGTCTGCATCATCCACTGATGAGCCTGATCAGAATTGGTCGTGACTTTTTTATCCCCATACATGTCCATGGCCAAGGCCGCATAGCCATGTTCTGCAAGTTCACGGGCACGCTGTTCGGTATATTCATTCCGACCCCACCATTCGGGTGCGACCAGTACACCGGCAACAGGGGTATCTGTTTCTGGGGCGGCAAAATAACCAATTAATGGGCTGCCATCCTGCGCAGTATAATGAATTTCGCGAGTCTTGATTGCTGCCATGCTGACGTCCTCTATTGTTGTTGAATTGCTTGATTAAAACATAACATAGCAAAACTGATCGGAATGTGACATGAAAACCTGCGATTTACGGATACTTAAGCCCATAAAAAAAGAGAGGTCAATATAGAACCTCTCTGATTGTAGATCTGGAAAAATAGGACTTATTATTTAATAACTTCTAGTAATTCCACATCAAAAATTAAAGTACTGTTCGGTTCAATCACATCCCCTGAACCAATTTGTCCATAGGCAAGTTCTGCCGGAATGAAGAAACGATACTTGGCGCCTTCTTTCATTAACTGTAAACCTTCGGTCCAGCCCGTAATGACTTGGGTGGTTCGAAATACCACGGGCTGATTGCGGGCAATCGAGCTGTCAAAAACCGTACCATCGATCAAGCGGCCTTCATAATGTACGCGGACATTACTGTTTGCACTTGGTGATTTGCCTTTGCCTTCCTGAAGAATCTGATATTGCAGACCTGATTTGGTGGTTTTGATTCCGGGTTTTTTGGCATTTTCAGCCAGAAAAGCATGACCAATTTTGGCATTTTCTTCAGCTTGCTTTTTCAGGGTAATCAGCTCTTTGGCTTCAGCCTGACGCTTGAATTGGGTCAAGACTCGCGCCATATCTTCTTCACTTAAAGTCGCCTGTTTTCCAGCAGCTGCTGCTTTTAAACCGGTACTAAAGGCATCTAGATCAATGCCTTGTAAGGAATCTGCATTACTTTTTCCCATCAGATAACCAAAGCTGTAGCCGACCTGTTCAGCCTCAGGGCTTTTATTGGTGACTTCTTTTGCAAACAGGCTGCCAGAACTCAGCAGTAAAACCATCAAACTTATTTGTATTTTCATGATTAATTCTCAAAATAAAGGAGAGCGCGTTGCTCTCCTTTTTGTGGATTATTTTACTTCGATGAGTTCCACATCAAAAATCAAAGTACTGTGTGGAGGAATCGTACCTGGCACGCCCTGTTCACCATAACCCAGTTTAGATGGGATATATAGGGTTGCTTTACCGCCTTCTTTCATTAGTTGCAGACCTTCGGTCCAGCCTGGAATGACCTGATTTAACGGGAATTCAATTGGCTCGCCACGTTCAACTGAACTGTCAAACACGGTACCATCAACCAGTTTGCCGGTGTAATGAACTTTCACGATTGAAGTGGCTACAGGCTGCTTGCCTGTCCCTTCTTTGGTCACTAAATATTGCATACCGGATGCGGTGGTCTTTACCCCAGCTTTTTTGGCATTTTCAGTTAGGAAAGTATCACTTGATGCCTGAGCCTGTTTGGCGCTATCCAGTTGCTTCTGCTGCATGTCTTTTTGGAACTGCTCATAAGCTGCTTGTAATTCTTCTTCCGTATACGCTGGTGCGGTACGGGCATGACCTTCGCGAACGCCTGTCACAAAGCTATTAATATCCAGCTCAGGTGGAGTTTGATGAGCGACTTCATAACCGAGTGCATAGCTAATTTTAGAAACAGCAGAGGCATCTTTAGATGCTTTTGTGGTTTGAGCAACTGGGTTTTGAGTTGCATAGTAAACAGGTACTAGCGCGGCACCGCCTAGAAGAACAGCGACAGCAATCGGTAAGGCCTTGCTCATGTATTATTCCAATCTAATGTTATCGTTGAGGTTCATTCCATCTTAGCAGAAAATTTTGAGAAATCTTGCAGAATGGGTGGTTTTTTAGCAAGCGGGCATCGCAGTTGTGTTGAAG